>OY970232.1:0-3748080 GCA_963714115.1 uncultured Solirubrobacterales bacterium | reverse complement strand
TGCGGCCGCCGTCGACGGGGATGATCGCCCCGTTGATGTAGCCGGCCGCGGGGGTCGCGAGGAACGTGATGACGTCGGATAGCTCGTGCACTTCAGCGACGCGGCGGAGCGGAATCTGCTTGGCAAACTCCTTGGCCATCTCCAACCTCGGCTCCAGCGCCGGGGTCAACGTCGGACCGGGGGCGACCGCGTTGACCCGGACGTTCTGCGGCCCGTATTCGGCGGCCCACGCCTTGGTGAGCAGCTCGATCGCGGCGCGCGAGGCGCCGTAGGCAGCCATGCCTGGCTGGCCGTAGCTCGCGACCATCGTTGAGACGTTGATGATCGATCCGCCGCCGCGGGCGGCGATCTTCGGGGCGAGCGCGGCGACGAGGAAGAACGGCGCCTTGACGTTGATCTGGAACAGCCCGTCGAACGCCGCCTCGTCGGTGTCAGCCGTCGGTGCGAGGGCGGCAAAGCCGGCAAGGTTGACCAGAACATCGATCTCGCCTGCCGCGTCGGCAACGCGCCCCACCTCGGACATCTCCGAGAAGTCAGCGGCGATGAACTGCGCAACCTGCCCACCCGCCCGGATCTTCTCCACGGTGCTCGCGCCGCGGGTCTCATCGCGGCCGGTGATGATCACCGACGCGCCCTTCTCGGCCATCGCCAGTGCGGTGGCGGAACCCATCCCGGATGTGCCGCCGGTGACAAGGGCGGTCTTGCCTTGAAGTGACATGTATCGCGTTCTCCCTTTGAGTGGTTGTCGCGACCCACAATGGATCGGGCGTTCCACTCTAACACAGAATGGATAGGGCAATCCATTCCGTTGGTAGAATCTGCGGCATGACCACGACTAGCCCCTCGCCTCGCCCGTTGACGCGCAAGGGCCAGGAGACCCGTCAGCGCATAGTCGACGCGGCTGCTGGCCTGATCTTCCGGCAGGGCGTCGCCCACACGACGATCGAGGACGTACGCGCGGCGGCGGACGTCTCAAGCTCGCAGCTCTACCACTACTTCGACGACAAGCCGGCCCTGGTCCGGGCAGTCGTTGACCACCAGGCCGACACGATGATCGGCGGGCAGGAGACGTTCGATTTCAGCACGCTGGAGGGCCTGCGAGCCTGGCGCGACTTCCTGGTCGCGTCCCAGCGCGAGCACGACTGCAGCGGCGGCTGCCCAATCGGCTCTCTCGGAGGCCAGCTAGCCGAGACCGATCCCGAAGGGAGAGCCCACGTCGCCGAGGGCTTCAAACGCTGGGAAGCCGAGATCCAGAGCGGTCTACGAGAGATGCAAGCACGAGGCGAGCTCACGCCCGACACCGACCCCGACACCCTCGCCCTCGCGCTGCTAGCCGCCCTGCAGGGCGGCCTGCTCCTCACTCAGGTCAAACGCGACACCAAGCCGCTGGAGGCCGCGCTTGACGCAATGATCGAGCTGGTCGCCCGACTCAGCGGCGGCAGCTGGTAGCGGCCTCGCGCGACGCGCGTCCTCTCCACCAGGTCGGAGGTCGTGGACTCATCGGGCATCCTGCATTTTCCCCGACCGCTGCTTTCGGCAGCTAAGCGAGCGCGCGAGGCGCCTGGCTCAGTGCTGTCGCTCTGGACGACGAGCGAGCGCTTTCTGCGGGTCGTCCGACCTGACTGCCGCGATGGAGAAGCGGCAGTCCTGGGGCGGCTGGCTCGTGCATCGCCGACGCGGTCGGCATGGCGCGCAGGCTCGTCGCTAAACGTGCAAGTCGACTGGCGTTGCTAGTACGTTTAGCGGGGTGAGTAGTAGCTTTCGTGATCTGGCGCGCCATTTCGGGGCGTTGCCTGCGGGCACCGTCGCGTCGCTGACGAGTATCGCGGAGGCTCGTGGCAGGGCGGAAGTCTTCCGCTACCAGAGCCCGGCGGGTCTGGAGACGTTGCGCCGGGTCGCGTTGATCCAGAGTACGGAGGCGTCCAATGCGATCGAGAACATCCATGCGCCTCGCGCCCGGATCGAGGCGCTCGTGGCCGAGAAGACGACGCCGGAGAATCGCTCCGAGCAGGAGATCGCGGGCTACCGCGATGTGCTCGCGCTGATCCACGCCAACCGGGCTGATATCCCATTCCAGGCGCGGTACGTCGAGCAGCTTCACGGCACGCTGCATCGATATGTCGGTGACCGTGACGCTGGGCACTGGAAGAAGCTCGACAACGAGGTCGAGGAAGAACGACCCGACGGCACCAAAGTCGTGCGCTTTACGCCCGTCTCGGCCGCGCTGACCCCGCGGGCCATGCAGGATCTCCACACGGAGTTCCAGCGCGCGTTGGACGCCGGGACCTACGCGCCGCTGCTGCTGTGCGCGGCCTACGTGCTGGACTTCACCGTGATCCACCCGTTCCGCGACGGCAACGGTCGCATGTCGCGGCTGATCACGCTCTGGCTGCTCTACATCATCGGGCATGACGTCGGGCGCTACATCAGCCTCGAGAAGCTGATCGACGCGAGCCGGGAGACCTACTACGAAGCGCTGCGCCGGTCAACCGAGGGATGGCACGAGGCCGAACACAATCTCGCGCCGTGGACCGAGTACTTCCTCGGGATACTTCTCGCCGCCTACAAGGACTTCGAGAGCCGTGCGGGCGCGCTCGGGGGCCGGGGCTCGAAGCGGGCGCTGATCGTGACCTTCATTGACTCCCTGCTGAGCGACGAGTTCACGGTCGCAGCGATTCGTGAGCACGCGCCCGGTGTCAGCGACGGCTGGATCAGCCAGGTCCTCGGCGAACTGAAGCGAGAAGGCGTCGTGGAATCTCTCGGGACCGGCCGCAGCGCCCGCTGGAAGCGGCTACGCAGGCAGGCATGACGCGCTAAACACCCTAGCTCGCTCTCTAAACGTACAAGTCAGAGCCAGTTACTAGGCCGTTTGGTCGGCTCGGGGCTTATCCTGGGTGGTGCGACGAGCGCGGCAGTCTCGGCTCAAGGTCCCGGCCGCTGCAGGCCACGACAGGTCCGCGCGCTACGATGTACATCGAGCGTGCATCGAGAGCCCTCGGGATGTGCATGCGGCGTACATACCGGCTGCAAATCGGCTGCAAGATCCGCCGAAAGCCTAGTATCTAAGCCAAATTTATATGGGCGCCCCGATTTTCGCTCTTCTTTGCTCCACCCAGAAACCCCCGTTTTGCGGGGGTTTTTTGATGGAGATTTGCTGGGGAGGGGTGCCCGTTGGGGTCCGAAAGCCCTCATTGCGGACGTTTGTGGGCCTGTAGGGGCCTGTAGGGGCCTGTCGGTGGGCTTGCAGTTCTATTGCAGCTGTGGCTCGATGCTTTTGCAGGGCGGTTACGCCACGCTGGCCGGTCCTGGTGGCTGGTGTGGCGGGGTTTGTAGACGTTGCTGGTAGGCGTTCATGGCGCGCCGCGCGGGCTACGGAATCACGGCGCGCCGCTGAACGTCGCGCCAATGCAGACCCACGAAAACCCGCATCAGCAAGCCAATCTGAACGTTCGCTGGCGCGCCGCTCGAGGTTCCATCACGGACGAGCTGGATGGTGGTAGCCTTTTGGGTTGACGTGTACTAGGGCGATTCGATCGTCCATTGGTCCAGTGAGCCACGCATGAGTGGGTACGCTAAGCGAGTTGTCGGTACGACAATCGTTACGGCCGCAGTAGCGGCCGCAACAGTGCTCTACATCGCGCTCTATCTGACGAACGTACCCGGATCGGTCGCGGCGACGAGCACGAACGCCGGCGCCCAGCTCTACCTCGCCACCGTGCCGGAAGCCGAGAGGAGCGATCCCCACCCCACGTGGGTTTCCTTCTACGGGGTCAACGCAACCGCTGGCGACTGGCGTCACGTCACGACTTACGAAGTCCCGGCCAATTCGCTGGTGCGCATAACGATCTACCAGTTCGACGGTCCCTCGGGTCTGCGCAACCCGTTCATCAGCCAGGTCGCCGGCACCGTCGGGGGCGTGATGACCCTCGACGGGAAGCTCACGCGGACGATCCCCCCCGAAGAAGCTTCGCACGCGTTCGCGATCCCGCAGCTGGGCATCTCCGTCCCGCTCCAGGGCGTGGAAGAAGAAGCCAAGAACCCGTGCGAATACGCGCCCTGCTCGCTTTCCAACGCCCACCACACGATCTCCTTCGTGATCCACACGCCGGGCAAGGGCCTCTACCGCTGGCAGTGCTTCGTTCCGTGCGCGGCGGGGTTCATCCAGGGCTTCGGCGGCCCGATGCAGACGGTCGGCTATATGGGCGGCTTCCTCAAGGTCGTATGAGCGGGTACGGCCGCATGCGGGAGGATGGCGCGCGTCACGACGCGCGCAACGTCACTCTGGTGTGGCTGCTCGCGAGCGCGATCATGACGCCGATCGTCGTCTTCGTCTTCGGGCCCCACCTGCCGCCGGGGCACGGGTCCAATGAAGCCGCGGGTCAGGTCGTGGACAACACGGTGCTGCTCGCCACCGCGACGCCGATCGCGCTGGGCGTGCTCGTGTTCATCGGCTATTCATTGTGGGCCTTCCGCGAGCGCGAACCGCAGCTGCAAGCGGACGGCGTCCCGCTTCGCGGTAACTCGAGCGTGCAATTCTGGTGGATCGTCGCGACGACCACCGTGGCGCTCTCGCTCACCGGGTACGGGACCATCCGGTTGCTCGAAACCGGCGCCGGCGGCGGCCAGGGACCGGAACCGATCGCGCTTCCGCCGCACGCCTCGCGCGCGCTGCAGGTGCAGGTGATCGCCCAGCAGTGGCAGTTCACGTACCGCTGGCCCTCCTTCGGCGGCGTCGAGACACGCGAAATCGAGCTTCCGGCCCACACGCTGATCGAGTTCAACGTCACCTCGCTCGACGTGATCCACTCCTTCTGGGCGTATCAGCTCGGAGTCAAGGCCGACGCCAACCCGGGCGTCAACAACATCGCCTATGTCACCACCAGGGGACCGCTGGCGTTCGAGGTCCGCTGCGCCGAGCTCTGCGGGGTGTGGCACGGGTACATGTACAACGGCGGGCGCGTGGTGCCGCGGGCGACGTTCGCCTCCTGGATCGCGCGACAGCGGCTCCAGTACGCGCCGGCGACGCGCAACCTCTCGCCGTACTCGAAGACCTACTTCCCCGAACCGCAGAGGAGGGGCGGATGAGCACCACCGAGCCCCTGGGACGTCCCCCGGATCGATGTCCCCCACCCCGCCGCTGTGGCGACGGCTGATCGGCTTCAACCTCCTGACGGGGATCGTGCTCGGCACGGGCGGCTGGTTCCTCGGCTATTGGATTGGCACCAAGGTGCATGGCCAGAACCTCGTCTACTACTCCACGGAGGCGGGCGAAAACGACATCGCGATCATGCTCGGCTACCTGTTCGGCGTGCTCGGCTTCCTGATCGGCCTCGGCTTCGCCGTTTACCCGGTCCAGCGGCTGCTTGGCCATCAACCCACACTCGCCGAGCGGGAGTCCCACGAACACGGGCTGCTGCGCTACTTCAGTCTCTCGACCGACCACAAGGTGGTCGCGAAGCAGTACATGGTCGGCATCGGGTTCTTCTTCTTCATCGGCGGGCTGAACGCGATGCTGATACGCACCGAGCTGCTGCAGCCCAACACCCATGTCTTCGGCGCGAACCAGTACCTCACGCTCGTCGGGATGCACGGCTCGATGATGATGGGCATATTCACCTCGGGTGTGCTCGGGCCCTTCGCCAACTGGCTCGTCCCGATCATGATCGGCTCGCGGCGAATGGCCTTCCCGCGCATCGAGTCGCTCACCTTCTGGCTGCTGATGGCCGCCGGCGTGGTCTTGATCACGACGATCTTCTTCGGCGGCTTCCAGACGGGCTGGACGGGCTACCAGCCACTCGGCGGCCAGGGCACGGCGGGCTACGACGCCTACATCGGCTTCTTCGCGCTCGTCGGTGTCTCGATGACGCTGCTGGGCTTCAATCTGATCGCGACGATCGTCACGATGCGCGCTCCGGGCATGACCTGGTCGCGCCTGCCGATCTTCGTCTGGTCGGTGCTCGCGACGTCCGGGCTCATGTTGCTCGCGGCGCCGACGCTGATCGCGACGCTGCTGATGGCGGCGATGGACCGCACCGTGCAGACGGCGTTCTTCATCCCCGGCCAGGGCGGGAGCCCCTACCTCTTCCAGAACCTCTTCTGGGTGTTCGGCCATCCGGAGGTCTATGTGCTGGCGCTCCCGGGCTTCGGGATCGTGCTCGAGTTGCTGCCCGTGTTCACGCGCAAGCCGCTGTGGGGCTATCGGCTCGCGGTCGCGGGGATGCTTGGCGTCGGGATCCTGAGCTTCTTTGTCTGGCAGCACCACCTGTTCGTCTCCGGCCTGAACGCCGACCTGCGGCCGTTCTTCTCGTTCTCCACCGAGCTCATCTCGATTCCCACCGGGTTTATCTTCCTGTGTGCGCTCGGCACGCTCTGGCGAGGTCGCATCCGCTTCACGGTGCCGATGCTCTTCTGCCTCGGGTGGGCGTTCAACTTCCTCTGGGGCGGTGTCTCGGGCATCTTTCTCTCGGACGTGCCGAGCGACGTGACGACACACGGCAGCTTCTTCGTGATGGCCCACTTCCACTACACGATCATGGGCGGGCTGATCTTCGCGTTCTTCGCGGCGATCTACTACTGGGTGCCAAAGATGTACGGCTACAAGCTCTCCGAACGCCTCGGCAAGTGGCACTTCTGGATCATGTTCCTGGCTTTCAACTCGACCTTCGCGCCGCTCTTCGCGCTCGGCTTCATGGGCATGCCGCGGCGTGTGGTCACCTACGCGACGAACCTGCAGGGCTTGAACGACTGGGTGAGCGCCTCGGCTTACGTGCTCGGGCTTTCAATGCTGCTGTTCCTCGTGAACGCGGTCTCCTCGCTCCTCTTCAAGCGCGAGCCAGCGGAGCGCAATCCGTGGCAGTCGAAGTCGATCGAGTGGCAGCTCCCGACGCCGGTTCCGCTGCACGACTTCGAGCATCTGCCCGTGTTCGACGGCGATCCCTATCCCTACGGCGAGGAACGTGCGCCGGTACCCGCGGTGGCGCCGGCCGGGGAAGGAGCGTAGGCGATGGAGGCCTCGGCTCCACTCGACGAGCGCTTGCAGGCCGAGCCGCCCGACTGGCAGCCGCATGCGCTTCGCCTCGGCGGAAGGCTGTTGTGCGGCTCGATCACGTTCTTCTTCCTTGCGTTTCTGTTCGCGTACTTCTACCTGCTCGCTCTCAACACCAATGGCCACTTCAGGATCGGGAGCACGCAGCCGCCGGTGGGGCTGGGTACGCCGATCGCCGGGCTGATGCTGATCGGTGCGATCGTCTATCGCCTGGCCGCGCGTCGCCGGTTTGCGGACGTGTTGGGAGCCGGGATTGTCGCGCTGGTGTGCACGCTCGCCGCGGTGGCGCTGCAGTTCTACGAGTACACGACGCTCAGCTTCGGTGCCGCGAGTGGGGGATATGCAGCGGTCTTCTTCGGCTGGACCGCGTGGTATGCGGTGCTCGCGCTGATCGGTGCCTGCTGGATCGAGATCCAGGTCGCGAGCCTCGTGCGCTGGCGAGCCGGTGGGAGCGAGCGACGCTCGCGGCGCGAGGGCGTGCCCTCCGATGACGACGAGCTGCTGCGCGCGGGCATCGAGGCGTCCTCCTTCTACTGGGCCTACTTCGCGGCGATCGGCGTGATCGCGTTCATCGTCCTGTACCTGGTATGAGTGCGGTGAGCCTGAGCCGCTGGTCGTGGGATCCCTCGCTCGTGTACGTGGTGCCGGCGGCGGTCCTCTACGCGCTGGGGAGCCGGCCGACGGCGGGGCGGCCGAACGTGCTTCAGGCCGCTGCCTTCTACACAGGGCTGCTGTCGATCGTGATCGCGGTCGCCTCTCCGATCGATGCCTATGCGGACGAACTGCTGTGGGTGCACATGCTCCAGCACATCATCCTGCTCACCGTTGCGCCGCCGCTGATCCTGCTCGGGCGCCCGTGGCCGACGATGTGGCGCGCGCTGCCGCTGCACTCGCGTACCGTGCTCGCGCGCGGAGTCGCCAAATCGCACCTCGCCGCCCCGCTGCGTGCCCTCGCGGGGCCGCTCGCGGCGTGGATACTCTTCAACGGGGCGATCGTCGTCTGGCACATTCCCTCCGCGTATGACCTCACAGAGCGCAACGGCGCGGTGCACGCTGTCGAGCACGCGATGTTCTTCTTCTTTGGCCTGCTGTTCTGGGCGCGGGTCATCGACACCGGCCCGCTGCGGCCGCATCTCGCGTGGCCGGCGCGGATCGCCTACATCGTGGGTGCGATGATCGTCGGCTGGGTCCTCGCGATCATCTTCGTCGTGGCGCCCGAACCGATCTACCAGCACTACGCGGACCTTCGGACTCGTCCCGGCGGGATCAGTGCGCTCACCGACCAGCAGCTCGCGGGCGGGATGATGTGGGTCGGGGGATCGATCGCATACACGATTGCGCTGCTGATCGGGCTGTATCAGTGGGTCGCCCCGGAGCCGCCGCCGCGCGCGCCGGTACGCGACGCGGTCGGCTTTCCGGGTCCCCCCAACGGCCCTTCGCTGGCCCCGAACGGCTCCCCCATCCCGGCACTGGTGCAGGACACGCAAGCGAGATGAGGAGGCTGAGCGGATGACAACGGTGGTGCTGGGCTCGTCGTTCCTGTCGGCGTCGCTGCTGACGATACTTGTCCCGATCGCCGCGGTAGTCGCCATGGTCGCCTGGGGCGTGTTCCTGATCAGGCGTCACGAGCGTCACCGCGAGCACGTCGATTCGCGCAACCGACCGCCAGCAGGTGCGGACGCGCCCCAGGGTCCGCGCTCGCCCCAGGAGGGCTGATGGACACCACGTCCGCGCCGGCGACGCCGCTGGGAGCACGGCTGTCTCGAAGCGTCCGCGGCGGGCCCTGTCTCGCCGCCGCGGCGGTGGCGTAGGGGCGATCGTGCCGCGGGCTCTCGGCTCGGACACGCGGCGGGCACTCGGGCTAGGTGTCCTCGTCGGCGCCGGCATCTCGGCGCTCGTGGTGGGCGCCCTCGCGTTCACCCGGCCCTCACCGTCGCCACCGTCACAGACCGGGGCGCTCGCGAGCAACCCTACGCTCGACCCCGGCACGCCGATCCACGGGGCCGCCCCCGACTTCACGCTGACCGATCAGTTCGGGCGAGCCGTGTCGCTGTCCGCCTTCCGCGGCAAGGTCGTGATCCTCGCCTTCAACGACCCGCAGTGCACGACGATCTGCCCGCTCACCACCACCGCGATGGTCAAGGCCAAGCGGCTCCTCGGACCGGCGGGCGCTCAGGTGGAACTGCTGGGCGTCGGCGCAAATCCCGCCGCGACCGAAACACGCTGGGTGCGCGCGTACTCGCAAGCGCACGGGATGATGCACGCCTGGCACTTCCTCAACGGTCCGCTCGCACGCCTGGAGCGCGTTTGGCACGCGTACGGGATCGAAGCGCAGATCGTGGCTGGTCAAGTCGACCATACCCCCGCCGTATACGTGATCGACACGCAAGGGAAGCTCTCACGCCTGTTCATGACCCAGATGTCCTACGCGAGCGTGGGACAGCTCGCATCGCTCTTCGCACGGGCGGCCGCGAGCTTGCTGCCGGGGCATCCGCCGGTGCGTTCTGCGGTCTCCTACGCCCAGGTCCCCTTGATCGAACCGACGACCAAAGTCACGTTGCCGCGGGTCGGCGGTGGCAGCGTGCAGCTCGGCCCGGGCGCCAAACCGCGGCTGATCCTGTTCTTCGACACGTGGGACTCCGAGGTGACGGGCCTAGCGCGGGAACTTGAGGCACTCGACGCCTATGCCGAGTCCGCGGGCCGTGAGGGGCTGCCGGCGCTCATGGCGGTCGACGAGGCGAGCGTCGAGCCATCGCCCGCCGCACTCCCGCGCTTCCTCAGATCACTACCCCACCCGCTCTCCTATCCGATCGCGATCGACTCGAGCGGTCGTCTCGCGGACGGCTACCGGGTTCAGGACGAGCCGTACCTGGAGCTGATATCGCCGTCGGGCGGCTTCCTCTGGTACCACGATGTGAGCACGGGAGGGTGGCTCACGCGCGCCGCGCTGGTCAGCCAGATACATGCCGCGCTCGCCCCCGCCCCAAGTTCCACGGAGATGGGCGCCGATGCGCGTCAGCAACTGGCGAGCTCGCCCCCCGCGCTTGCAGAGCTACACCGCCAGGCCGGTCGGCTCATCGGCTCCGGGTGGGCGCTTGCGGCTCGCCTGCGTGGCCTGCTCGGTTATCCAGTGGTGCTCAACGTGTGGGCGTCGTGGTGCGGCCCCTGCCGCTCGGAGTTCCCGCTGCTCGCGAACGCATCCGTGACGTACGGACGGAGGGTCGCGTTCCTCGGCGCAGACACCGAAGACCAGGCGGCGAACGCCCGCTCGTTCCTAGCCGACCACCACGTCGCATATCCCAGCTACGAAGCCAGCACGGAAGCGCTCAGCTCGCTCGCCGCGTTCGAGGGCGTCCCCACCACGATGTTCTTCGATCGCGAAGGAAAGCTCGTCCACGTGCACTCCGGCCAGTACGAGGCGCAGGGGACGCTCGATCACGACATCGAAAGCTACGCGCTCGAGGATTGACCATTCATTCTTCTTCGCCGGCAGGTTCCTTCTCGTGCGAGGATTCGATGAGGTGGAAGTCATTCGAGCGAGTGGGGAAGGAGCAGTAGGCCTCCAGCGTCCCGACATCGCGGACACTTCCGCCATCGTCGTCGCAGCGACCTTCGTTGGCGTCGTATTCGCGCATCTCTTCAGGAGTCAATGGCTGCGCGCCGGGTTGACGCCGTCCGATCGGCGCGCGCGCGCCGCGACTGACGCTAGTGCTGGTGGCGCCGACGGTGAGACCGTGCGTGCTCTCGGTTGCGGACCTAGAGCCTGCGCCGCATCCAGCGAGTGCCGCGCTTGCCGCAAGCACGCTCAACGGCAGGCTCAGCGATAGCCCACGGGCCACTGCGAGCGCCTCCAACCGCCTCGGAGGCGCTGTGCCGAAGCCATCCGCTGCGAATTTTCGCTCATAGTCTGATGTCGAGAGTACCGCGGGAGCACCCTCGAATGTCGCCGCCGAGACCGCGCCGGCGCTCAGGCCGCCGGCGTCCAGCCGGCCGGGAGGGCGCCGGCCGGCACCTCCCCGTGGTACTCCGGGAAGCACTCCAGCGCGATTCGCTCGCCGGCGCTGCCCCTCAGCAGCGGGCGTAGATCGCCGAGCGTCAGCAGCACGCGCAACGTCGCGCCGATCTGCAGGTCTGCCGCGTTGGGCTGCGCGCCGCCGATCGTGCCGTCGGCGGCGAGCGTCTCGACGTGCGCGAGCTTCTCCGGAAGGCCCGCGAGGTCCTCCTGCAGCCGCGCCGCGGAGATGCCGTGGTACTTCCACGTTCCGTGGACCAGGCGGATCGCGAAATCGGTGCCCGCGCCGTCCAGCGGGCCGACGCCACCGAAGGTGCCCACCGCCTCCGGGCGGAAGTGCAGCGCCCCCCATGGCAGCCGCCGGCCGAGGTCCTGCAGCGCCACGTCGCCCCAGCGCTCCGCCTCGCGAACCGCGTCGCTGGGGTAGAGCACGGGCTCGGGCACCAGTTCCTCCAGCCGCGCCAGGATCGCCCGCGAGCCGTGCACCGGCTCGCCGTCAACCAGCATGCCAGGGACCGTGTGGCGCTCCTCGCCGTAGATCGCGCGCATCTGCTCGACGTGGGGGCCCGGCGCGAACTCGACGCGCTCGTATTCCAGGCCCTTCAGGTTCAGCGCCGCGGTCGCCGTCATGCAGGGGTGCGACGGCGGTAGGACGTGCAGGACGAGCTCGGGAGCCATGCCCCGCAGCCTACCGACCGCTCGCGCCCGACCGCGGGTCAGACCGCAGCCAGCTCCCGCACCTGGGTGAGCCGGATCGAGTTGCCGGAGGGGTCGCGCAAGCCGGAGTCGATCCCGTAGGGGCGCTCGGAGGGCGCTTCGGTGAACTCGACACCGCGCGCCTTGAGCTGCTCGTAGTCCGCGTGGCAGTCCTCGGTCGTGAGAAAGACGGTGCCCGCGAAGCCCTTCGCCATCAGCTCACGCACCTGCGCGGCGGTGTCGGGGTCCATGATCGGCGGGCCGGGGATCGCCATCAGCACGATCGCGACGTCCGGCTGGCCGACGGGCCCGACCGTGAGCCAGCGGAAGCCGCCCATCTCGGGCATCGTCACGTCGATCCGCACCTCCATGCCGAGCTTCTGGGTGTAGAACGCGAGCGCCTCGTCCTGGTCGTGTACCCACAGATGGGCGTTGGCGATTTTGAGCATCGGGTCCTCCTTGGGTCGTGGTGGGGGGAAGCGACCGACCGCGCATGACACGCAGCGGGTCGCCTTCATCTGCGAGCGATGCTAGGCGCGCGCCGCGCCGCTGTCTTCTCGAAATGTGCTGTGTTGGGGGCGCCCGTAGAAACGCAGCACGCACTCCGGCACGAGCGCACGCGTCGCCGCCGGCGGATACGCCGCACGGTACGCCGTCGGCGAGCGACCGAACGTGCGCGTGAAGCTCGTCGTGAACGAGCCCACGCTCCGCAGCCCCACCGAGAAGCAGATGTCGGCAACCGAGCGATCGGTGTCGCGCAGCAGCGCCGCTGCGCGCTCGAGGCGCCGCGTGAGCAGGTACGCGTGCGGCGACTCGCCGAACGCGCGGCGGAACTCGCGGCTGAAGTGCGCACGTGAGAGACCCGCCGCGTGCGCCATCTCCGTGACGCCCAACGGCTCGAAGTAGCGCGCGTCGGCGAGGTCCTTGGCGCGCAGCAGGTGGCGTGCGGGCGGAGCGAAGGCCATGGCGCGAATTATCGCGGCGCCATCCGCGAGGGTGAGCGTCGATGCCGACCCCGCGCAACCTCCTGAATCTGAAGGCCGTCGCGAAGGACTACCGCGGCCGCTCGGTGCGTGGAGCATGAATGGGCCGGCGACAGCGCGTTCCGCGAGTCGCACGCTGCATCAGCCGACCTGCGCTGTCGGCCGGACCAGGATCTCGTTCAGCGTCATGCGCCTCGGGCGGGAGAGAGCGAACGCGATCACCTCCGCGATGTCCTGCGGGGTGATCGCCAGGTCGCGCACGAACTCTTGTGTCGCCCGCTTGGTCTGAGCATCGGTGATGTGGTCGGTCAGCTCGGTCGCCACCGCGCCGGGCTCGATCACTGTCACGCGGATGTCGGGCTGAAGCTCCTGGCGCAGACCCTCGGAGAACCCGTTGAGTCCCCACTTGGTGGCGGCGTAGACGGCGTTGCCCGACCTTGCGGTGCGTCCCGCCACCGAGGAGATGTTGATGAGGTCGCCGCCACCGTCGCGCAGCTGCTCGAGGAACACCTCGGTCGCGGCGATCGCGCCGAGCAGGTTGACCTCCAGCATCTGCCGGTGCTCGGCCCGCTGCTCGGAGGTGAACGGCGCGAGCAGCATCACACCCGCGTTGTTGATGAGGATGTCCGCGCGACCAAGCTCGCTGCGCACCCGCTCGGCTGCCGCGAGGAGCGAGCCGCGGTCGGTGACGTCGGCCTCGATCGCCAGTGCACCCTCCCCGAGCTCGCTCGCCAGCGCCTGGATGCGCGCGGCGCGGCGCGCGAGCAGGGCGACACGGTGCCCGTCGGCGACCAGCGTCCGAGCGGTCGCCTCGCCGATTCCCGAGGACGCGCCGGTGATGACGGCGACGCGGCTGGTGCTGTTGTCGGTACTCATGGTCGAGCCTCCTTGTGGGTGGGGTTTGTCTCTCCGAGCCGAGCGTCCTGCCAATGCGCGCGGTCGGTTAGTGCGACCTGGAGCGTTGGCGCGTCGTCAAGTTGCGTCGGGTGCTGGCGCGTCCTCCTTTTGGTGTGGCTTGAATATGCCGTGGAAGAACAGCCCGACGGCGGCTTGGTGATAGCGCTGCAGCTGCTCCTCGGTGAAATATGGTGCCGGCAAGTGGCGGTTGACCGCCGGCTCCAGCAGAACCACGCCGAGGTTCAGCACGAGCATCTGCAGAACGGCCCACCGCAGGTCGACGTCTTTGCTCAGCAGCCCTTCGTCAACCATGCGCTTGGCGTGCTCGTCTGCGATCTCAACGAATCTATCGAAGATCGCCAGTGCATCCTCATGCGGGTCCCCGACAAAGCTCGCCCGCATCGTCGGGCGCTTACGCCGCCTTGTCGCAGAGAACCGTCCCAAGCGTCAGGGATCATCGATGCCTGCATCGTCGCCACAAGAGGGCTTGTTCTGGGGGCTTATGTCTGACAAAAGTGCTAATGTCTCGAGCACGAGCGTGCGGTTCGCACGCTCGGCGACCAAGCACCGCGTCTCCAAGGAGAGCATTCGTCATGTCCTCGCCCACTACCGCGTTCGCTTCGAGGAGCCTCCACCCGTCGGGAGCCCGGCGTTGCGGTCGACCCGCATCGTCTATCTCGGTGAGGATGCACACGGCCAAGCGCTTGAGGTCATGGCAGTCGAGGGAGCCCAAGGGCAACTTGTGATCCACGCCATGTCACTACGCGAGAGGTATCGGAAACGCTATGAGGAGGTGAGAGGATGACCGCGTTCCGGACGGCCGGTGGCGATGTGCTCACCGACGAGATCGTTGAGGAACTCGCCGATGAGGCAGAGCGCGGCTATGACCTATCGAAGGCCACGAAGGTCACCTACGGCAGGCCATCGCTCGGAGCCGCCGGCGTCTCTCCGCGCGTGCAGGTCCGAGTGGACCCAGACTTGGCCGACGCGCTCAAGGCTCGCGCGCATGAGGAGCATCGCTCCGTCAGCGAGATCGCCCGCACGGCGCTACGCGAATACGTCGAACGCGCAGCCTGAGAAGCTCCTGCTGCTGCGCTGCCACGAGGTCGCCCGCGACCTGGAGAATCCACGGCAGCCGGGCCAAGCAGCACCAATCGCCCCGATATTCCGTAGCTATCCGCATAGCCGGGAACATGGGCGAAAGGCCCCGAAGACGAAGGGCGGGCTGGGGTGCGATCGGGGTCTGCCGGCAGCCTCCGCCGGCGTGGGGCTGTGATAATCCGGCCGGTGGAAGGGATCGATGCTTGGTGGTCGGCGGGGAAACGCGTGGACATCGACCTTGGCGGGATCGCCCGGCAGATCTTTCTGCGTCGGGCCGGTACCGGCCCGACGATGACTCTGCTGCACGGGTTCCCGAGCTCCTCGCACGACTGGGCCGCGGTGCTCCCCGCGCTGGCCGAGCGCAACTCGCTGGTGCTGTTCGACTTTCTCGGGTTCGGCGCCTCGCAGAAGCCGGCCGACCACGACTACTCGATCCATGAGCAGGCCGATCTCGTCGAAGCGGTGTGGGCGCGCGAGCAGGTCACCGCGACGGTGCTCGTGGCCCACGACTACGCCGTGTCGGTCGCGCAGGAGCTGCTCGCAAGGCGCGCCGAGGGGGTGCTGGGAGTCGAGTTGATCGAGGTGGATCTGCTCAACGGCGGCCTCTATCCCGACGTCTACCGTCCCCAGCCCGGTCAGCTGGCGCTGCTGGACCCGGAGCTCGGGCCGCAGATCGGCGCGCAGATCACCGAGGAGCTGTGGATCGAGGGGCTAGGCCCACCTTCGCCGAGGGCTTCGACGTGGCCGGCGCCGGGGCCGACATCTGGCGGGCGATGGCCCGGGAGGACGGTCAGCTGGTCATCCACCGCGTGATCCGCTACATGAATGACCGCACCCTCCACGCCGACCGCTGGGTGGCCGCGCTCGAGCAGACCGACGTGCCGCTTGCCTTCGTGTGGGGGATGCTCGACCCGATCTCCGGCGCCCACATGGCCGAGCGCATCCGCGAACGGCTGCCCAAGGCGCCGTTCACCTCGCTGGCGGACGTCGGGCACTGGCCCGCCCTCGAAGCGCCCGCCCGCGTGGTCGCGGCGCTACGCGACGGTGCCAGCGCCAGAAACCCATAGGGGCAATCCCAGGCCGCCCCGACCCTGGCATCGAAGCGCGCCGAGCCCGGGGGATGGCTCCGCTCGGGGCCGAATGAGAGTCCTCTCATGGTGGGTGTGAATCACGCGCATCTTTAGCGAGGCCAAAGACAGGGCTGGCAATCTGGCCGGCTCCAATCGAGGCCACGCCGGGTCCCGTCAAGGAGGACACCTACACATGAGCGCGCCCGCACCCTCCTCGCGACACCAAGGCCGCCACGCCCTGGCAAAGGTGCCCGAGATCACCCTGATCTTCTGGGTCCTGAAGCTCCTGACCACGGGCATGGGCGAGTCGATGTCCGACTTCCTCGGCCAGCACAGCGTTCCGATCGCGGGGGCGATCGGCATCTTCGGCCTGTGGTTCGCGCTGTGGCTGCAGCTGCGCCAGCGCGAATACCGCGCCCCCATCTACTGGTTCGCCGTGATGATGGTCGCGATCTTCGGGACGATGGCCGCCGACGGCATCCACGACGGGGCGAGCATTCCCTACGCGGTGACCACGCCCCTGTTCGCGTGCGTGGTGGCTGGCGTGTTCTTCCTCTGGCACCGCAGCGAGGGCACCCTCTCGATTCACAGCATCACCACCCGCCGGCGCGAGGGCTTCTACTGGGCGGCCGTCCTGGCGACGTTCGCGCTCGGCACCGCCGCCGGCGATCTGACCGCGACCTCGCTGAGCCTCGGCTTCTTCGGATCGGTGCTGCTGTTCACCGCGATCATCGCGATCCCCGCGGTCGGCTGGTGGCGCTTCACCCTGAACCCGATCGTCGCGTTCTGGTTCGCCTACATCGTGACACGCCCGCTCGGCGCCTCCTTCGCCGACTGGTTCAGCAAGCCTCCCTCGATCACCGGCCTCGGCCTCGGGGACGGCACGGTCAGCGGCCTGGCGCTCATCGTGTTCGTCGCGCTCGTCGCCTACGTGACCGTCACCAAGCCCGACGTCCAGGGCGCCCCCGCGCCGGGCGAGCTCATCGCACCCCATCCACATCCCCTGCCCCATCCCCATCTCGGGTCCGTGCTGGAGGCCGAGCTGGAGCTCGAGTAGGCGCCGGTGCTCGCCCGTCGAGCACCACACGGGTCCCGCGGCTGGGAACGAAGGTCACCCCACGCCGGCGGGGCCTCTCGGGCCGCGGATCGGGAGCGTGCAGCTCGCAGCGCTCGAGCAGGCGGCGCAGGACGATCCGCATCTCATAGGTGGCAAACGCCGCCCCGATACAGCGCCGCAGGCCACCGCCGAAGGGAAGCCACGCAAAACCCTCGGTCTGAGAGTCCTCGAAGCGCTCAGGGCGGAACGCGCCCGGTTGGGGATAGAGATCGGGCCGCTGGTGGATCAGGCTGATGGAGACCGCGATCAGCGAGCCGGCGGGGGCGGTGTAGCCGCCCACGGCGAGCGGCTCGGTCGCATAGCGAAGCGCGAAGGGGAGCACCGGCCGGCTGCGCAGCGACTCCTGGACCACGTGTCCCAGGTACTCCTCGCGGCCCTCGGCGAGCTCCATTCGCAGGCGCCGCATCGCCTGGGGGTTGCGCAGCAGGCGCTCGATCGACCACGCCAGGGCGGTGGCGGTGGTCTCGTGCCCGGCGATCAGGAGGGTCATCAGCTGATCGCGCAGCTCCGCGGGGCCGAGACCCCGGCCGTCCTCATCGCGGGCCTGGATGAGCAGCGAGAGGATGTCCTCCCGTGTTTTGAGCCCCGGGTCGTGGGTCCTCCTGTCGATCTCCTCGAGCAGGAGCTCGTCAACCAGAGCCCGCGTGCGCAGGAAGGACCGCCAGGGGCCGTAGGGGGGCAGCTCGCGCTGGGCCATCAGCAGCATCCACGGCCGCATCCCCTGGTTGCTGTAGCGGACGAAGAGCCGCTCCAGGCGAGCCAGCGCCTGCTCGTCTCGGTCGATCCCAAAGACGGCGCGCAGGACGATGCGCAGCGTGATCCTCTGCATCGGGGGATGGAGGGGGAAGGCCCGATGCAGCGGCCAGCGGTCGATCTCGGCGTCGGCGGTCTCCCGCATCAGCTCGCCGTAGACGCGCATCCGCTCGCCGTGGAAGGGCGGGAGCATCAGCTTGCGCCTGTGCAGGTGGCGCTGCTCGTCGAGGAGCAGCAGGGAGCGCTCACCGACCAGCTGTCGCAGCGGTCCGCCGTTGGCGTCCCCCGCGCGCAGGGTCACGGGGTCGCCGGCGAAGATCCGCTTGGCCTCCGCGGGGTCGGCGATCACGACCAGTGGTGGGGCGAAGCCGGTCGAATGGAGCATGAACACCTCGCCGTAGCGCTCGCGCCAGCGGGGGAAGAGCCTCGGCTCGGCCAGCACCCAGCCGAGGCCCAGGAGGAGCCCGGGTCCGCGCGGCCCCGGTGGGCTTGTGCTCCTGGTTGCCGTGCGATATGACATGACCTATGTATCCGAACAGATACGTCGCCACGTCGCAAGAGGTTTCGCGGGACCGGTCCCGGGGACCCGGTCTGAGCGGGGTCCACGAGGTCCACGTCCTCTGCATCACGTCCACGTCCTCGGCATGAGGCCCACGTCCCCGGCTGAAGCACATGCCCTCGCGACGAGGCCCGCCTCCTCGCCATGAAGCTCACCCCCTCGGGCTACCTGATGCTCGGCATGGTGCGCCTCGGCGCGAGCTCCGGGTACGCGATCAAGCAGCTCGCGGATGTCTCGACTCGCCACTTCTGGCCGACCTCGCTCGCGCAGGTCTATCCGGAGCTGGCGCGGCTCGTGCAGGCCGGGCTGCTGACCCGCCGCGAGGACCCCCAGGGCGCGCGCGAGCGATACGCATATGAGCTCACCAAGCAGGGCGAGGCGGCGCTGGAGACCTGGCTGCGCTCCACACGCGAGACCCCCACCCAGCTCCGCGATGAGGGCGTGTTGCGGCTCTTCTTCGCCGACGCCCTCGCCGAGGAGGACCAGCTGGCGCTGGTGGGGCGCATGCGCGAGCGAGTGCGCGGCGTGAGCGACTACATGCGCGAGGAGATCGTCCCGCTCGCCGAGGCACTCGAGCAGAGCGGCACGCGCTACCCGGCGCTCGTCGCGCGGCTGCGCGCCGACACACACGCCTACATCGAGCAGTGGCTGGAGCGGGTGGAGGCCGAGCTGGAAGCGTGAGCGCCTACTGCGCCGCTGCGCTGCGCTCTCGGAGCCCGAGCGCGGTGCGCGCCGCCTCTGCTCCCAGGCTGCGGTAGGACTCGAAGCGCTGGTCGGTGTAGAGCTGGTCGGTGGTCGGGTCGTGCGGGAAGTGGGGGTCCTGGGCCGCGTAGGCCTGGGTGTCCGCGGGGGAGGTGGAGGTCATCGTCAGACGGGCGTAGTAGAGCGTGCCCGCGACGGCCTCGCCGCCGGGGGCGGTGGGGAATTCGATCGCTCCCGCGACGCAGTCGGTCGCCGAGCGCCCGGTCGTCGCGTTCGGTTTCAGGGCGTCGTAGTTGACGGCGACCTCCACGTCGAGCTCGCTGCGGGCCAGCGCCACCGCGTCGCCCACCGCTCCGAAGTCGTCGTTGCTGGCATCGAAGACGTAGATCTCCGTGCACCCCCGCCGCAGCAGCTCGACCAGGCCGAGGTTCTCGTAGTGTCCGCCGTCGGTCACGTACAGATAGGGCGAGTCGATCGAGTTCAACCCGAGCAGCTCCCTGAGCAGGTAGGAGGCTCGCGGCAGCGGATACGGTGAGGCCTTCGTGCGGCGCCGTGCGCGCTGCCCTGCTTCTCTTCCGCTCTGCTGGAACAGCTCCATGCGGCGCGGGTTGGGCACCCACACCCCCAGGCGGATGTTGGCGAGCCCCATCAGGAAGCGCAGCGGCCAGCGCGTCATCTTGCCCATCGACGGCGAGATCGCGGCACCCGACATCGCCACGGCGGCTGGCAGGGTGAAGTAGGACCTGCGGATCTCGTCGCATGAGTCCTCGAGCGCTTCCGTTGGCACGGCGCCCACGAGCGGGCCGCCGATCGCGGTCGCGCTGAAGGTGAAGCTCGTCACCGCGCGGCCCGGGGGGGTGGCGGCGTTGTCGGAGATGTTCGCCGAGGCGCACACCAGCAGCGTGGGCCATCGCTCGCAGCCCGCTTCCGCGGGGATGGCGGTCTGCGAGAGCTGCACCAGGTGGTGGTAGTCGCGTTCCACGGCCATGCCCGCGTCCTCCGACGCGATCGCGGGATAGCCCTCCGGGCGCGCCACGCGCTTGAGCGCGAACGCCGAGCACAGCCGCCGGCGGTAGAAGCCATGCAGGGACCAGGTGGTCATGTCGGCGAAGTAGTAGGCGAGCGAGAACCCCAGCGTGAACACCGCCACGACCGCCCACGACTCCCAGGCGTGCTGCAAGTTCAGGACGATCGTCATCGCGGCCAGCGCGAGGAGGAGCGTCAACGCTGGTCCCAGGATCGCCGCGATCGCGTACGCCAGCAGCAGACGCAGCCGCCCGCTCAGCTTGCTCAGCCATTCCCGCGCTTTGCCGGCGTCGCTCGCCAGCACCTTCGCCTGGCTCCAGTCGGCGCGCAGCTGGAGCAGGACGGCACCCGCGAGCGTCGCCGCGCCCCCCGCGCTCACCGCCACCGCGACGGGAGCCGCCTGGTGGGCGCCCGCGGGCGGCTTAGCGGCCGGCAGGCTGGTGGCCGCCCCGAGGTCGCGCACCAGGGAGAGCAGCACCGGCATGCCGATCAGCAGAAAGGCGAAGATCCCGCTGAGCAGCAGCAGCCGCAGCGACCAGATCTGGACCGCTTCCGCGATCCAGCCCCGCCAGCGGTAGGCGACCATCGAGGCTGCCGTGGCCAGGATTGCCGCACCGGCGAGCGCTGTCGGGAGGAGCCAGAGCAGGAGGGGGATGTGCAGCGGGACGAAGTGGCAGAGGGCGGCGCTCGTCGGCGCGCTGCCCAGCGCAGGCGGATAGCACAGCCCGTTGGCACCCACGTGAGCGGTCAGGCTCGGGTAGATCGCGCCGTAGAGCAGGCCCAGGGGCAGGGCGAGGGTGATGACGGCGAGCGCTATGAACAGCAGGTTGACGCCCATCCCCAGCAGCAGTCGGTAGCCGAACTGGATCTTGCCGAAGGCGCCCGGAGCCATGTAGGAGCTGCGGTTGCGCAGGTACTGCTCCTCGGGGGAGCCCGGAAAGAACGGTGGGTGAGCGGAGCTCACCTTCAGCGGGTCGGAGTCCTCGCAGCCGCCCTCGGGCTTCCCCGCCCGCGGCCACGTCTTCCTGACCATGCTGAAGGCGGCTGCGATGTAGGAGCCGCCCGAGACCCCCGCCAGGTAGCTGGCCTGCTGCAGCTTGCCCTGCTCCTGGAGCACCTGCAGGGCCCCGAGGCAGAAGGCCGCCGAGCGGATCCCCCCGCCGGAGCAGGCGATCCCGATCTTCCCGGCTTCGGCCGGCTCCACGAGGCCGGTGAAGGAGGGGATCGGCGGGGTGCGCCGGCGCCAGAGCGTGTATTCCCGCCGCTGGTTGCCCCGCTGACGCGACGTTTCCCGCCGCTCGGTCGCGTCGAGCCGAAGGATGCCCCTGTCTTCCCGGTTGGCCACCCCGGGGCCCTGGATCCCCTGCGGTTGAGCAGCCGTGTCCTGCGGCGCTCCATCCTCGCCGGCATCCCCTGCACCCTCGGGTGTGGAGCCGCTCATCGGAGCGCCTCGCGCAGCCGCTCGCGGGAGTTGATCTCGAGCTTGCGGTAGACATGCCCGAGGTGCGTTTCCACGGTCTTGGGGGTGACGAACAGGGCCTGGGCGATCGCCCTGTTGCTCCTGCCCTCGGCGGCCATGCGGGCGATGCGAACCTCCGTCGGGGTCAGCGAGTCGCGGCCCGTGACCATCAGCCGCCGCGGTCGCGCGCCAGTGGCGAGGAGCTCCACGCGCGCGCGCTCCAGGAGTCCCGTGGCGCCGCAGCGGTAGGAGACGTCGAGTGCCTGGCGGAGCACGGGACGCGCGTTGACCCGCTGCCCCCCGCGGCGCAGCGCGGCGCCGAGGTCGGTCAGGGCGCGGGCGTGCTCGAGCCGGGCCGGGGAGCGCTCGAGGATCCCAACCGCCTCCCGCAGCAGCTCGATGCCGCGCGCTCCGCCCTCCGCGAGGCCGGCGGCGCGCAACGCGATCCCAAGCGCGCGGGGCTGTCCGAGGGGGCGGGCGAGCTCGACCTCCTCGGCCGCGAGCGCGCGGGCGCGATCGATCTCCTCCGCCGCGAGGTGGGCGTGCGCGGCGCTCGAGCGCCAGGCGAACGCGCCGGGGTTGCGGGCCCCCCACTCCTCGCACCAGCGGCCGACCGCCAGCAGGTCGGCGAGCCCCTCGCCGATGCGGCCCCCCGCGACCCTGAGGCGCCCGCGCGCCGCGAGCGCGAGCTGATGGGGGATGCGGTCGCGCGTGAACCACTCCGTCGCGATCTCCGCCACGAGCCGCTCGCCCTCCGCGATGGCGCCACGATCGACCATCGTGTCGATCAGCGGGGCGAGCGCGATCATCACGACGGTGGCCCACTCCGATCCGGCCACCTCGAGGGCCGCGCGGGCCTCGGCATCGGCCTGGGCGAGATTGCCTCTGCGATAGGCCACGTGGGCCCGGAAAGCCGACGTCCCCGCGTAGCTGATCAGCGACCCCCGCGCCCGGGCGTTGGCGAGCGCGCGGTCGAGCCACAGGTCGGCCAGATCCAGGTGGTCCGAACACATGAGGGCGCCCACCGCCGAGTAGAATATGTCCGAGCCGGCGATGACGTCGTCGAGGAGCTCGCCGTTGCCGAGCGCCCGCTCGGAGAGGGCCCGCGCCTCCTCCGCGACGATGCCTTCGAGGTTGCCGAATCCGGCCAGCTGGGCCAGGAGCAGCCGCTCGGCGGGACGAGCGCCGAGCGACCGTCCGCGCGTGCGCCGCATGTGCTCGGCGTGCGCGGCGCGGGTGGAGATCGACTGTCCGGTCACGAAGATCAGCTGCGCTTCGATCTGCGTCGAGAGATCGGGGTCGGTGTCGCCGAGATCGCTCAGCGCCTGCTCGAGCACCGCGATCGCCGCGCTGTGTTCGTCGCGCAGGTGCATGGTGAGGGCCAGGCCGCGCGCGGCGAACGCCCGCAGGATCGGATCGGCGGTGCACTCGAGCACCTGCCCCAGGTGTTCGGCGGCGGCGGGCCGGTTGCTGAGGAACTCGGCCACCCCGAGTTCGCCCAGGACGTGCCCCCGCTCCTGGGTCGGAGGGGGCTCGTTCAGCGCCCGCATGAGATAGGCGACCGCGCTGTCGGGCGCGGCGCGCCCGAGCGCGCGACGCGCCGCATCGCGCAGCGCCTGCACCGCCCAGGGCTGCCCTGTGGGGTCGGCGACGAGGAGGTGCGCCGCGACCCGCTCTGACGCCGCGCCCGCATCCGTGAGCCGCCTTGCCGCCTCGACGTGCAGGCGCATCCGCTCGGCCCGCGGGAGGTGGGCGTTGATCGCTGAGCGCACGATCGGGTGCACGAACGCCAGCTCGCGGCCCGGCTGCAGCACGTCGGCGCGCTGCAGCAGGTCGGCGGCCTCCGCGCCCGCGGCGATGTCGAGGGCGGCGAGCTGCGCGACCGCTGCCAGCTCGGCCCCATCGCCGAGCACCGCGAGCGCGCACGCCAGCGCGGCGGCGGCCTCGGAGAGGCGCGAGATCCGCGCGAGCACCGCGCGCGAGACGGCTGCCGGCCCGTATTCCCCGACCAGCACCGTGGCCCGGTGGCTCGGGGCGACCCCCGCGTCTCGCAGTGCGTGCAGCAGCTCGCGCAGCAGAAAGGGGTTGCCCCCGGTCGCGAAGTGGCACGCGCCGGAGAACTCCGCGTCGGGCGTGCCGAGGAGCTCGGTGTGCACCAGCTCGAAGACGGCGTCGCTGCTCAGCGGCGCGAGCCGCATCACCTCGGCGCGTGCGTCGTCGCGCAGCGCGGAAACCAGCTCCTCCTCGGGCATCGGCTCCCCCGCGCGCAGCGCCGCCACGACGGTGATCGCCAGCCCATCCAGACGGCCGGCCAGGTAGTTCAGGAAGCGCAGCGACGCCGCGTCGGCCCACTGCAGGTCGTCCAGCACGATCGACACGGGCGCACGCTCGGCGACGTTCACGCACAGCCAGAACAGGCCGTGCAGCATCGCGAGCACGGGATCCGCGCTGAGGGGTGCGAAGCCCGGGCTGGCACCGTCCAGCAGCGGGCGTGTCAACCCTGCCGCGCCGGCCAGCAGCGCTTCGCGCTCCGCGACCGGCATGGTCCGCAGCAGGGGCTCGAAGAGCTGGCGCACGACCCCGTAGGCAAACGCCTGCTCGAGCTCGGCGCCCCGGGCGCTGAGCACCTGCATGCCCTGGGCGGCTGCCAGGCCGCGCGCCATCTCCAGCAGCCGCGTCTTGCCGATGCCGGCCGGACCCTCCACGAGGGTGATTCCCCCGGCGCCCGCGCGCGCCTCCTCGAGCCGGGCCCCGAGCGCCTCCAGGTCGGCCTCCCGCTCGAGCAGGACTGTGGACTGGAGTGCACTCGGAGCGGACACGTCCGCAACCTACGTCATGTCCCGGGAGGGCGCAAGCGGTGAGCGCGCCGGCCCCGGAGGGGTGCGCGCGACCCTGAGCCGGCTCGTCGCTGGGGAAAGAGCTGGAACGAAAACTTAGGATCCATCCGAAAGTTCAGGGGGCCTCCCTGACGCGAAGCATAGTTCGATGGCCTAGAACTTGTGTCTCCATCTGATCGCAAGCGCTGGGACCGACAGGAGCCATGATGCCAAAAAGTTCGATTTCCATCGATGAAGCGGCAGCGGTGGTCCGCGCCCAGCTGGGCAAAAAGCTGCCCGCCGAGACGGTGCTCGAACCCGGTACCACGCTCGATGGTCTCGGCCTCTCGAGCCTCGACGTCACCGAGATGTTCTTCGCCATCGAGGAGCTGGTCGGTCACGAGCTCGACCCGGTTCCGGCGGCCGATGCTCGCACGCTGGGCGAGCTCCTCGGCGTGGTCAACGTCCAGCTGGGCGTGCTCGCCGCATCCGTGGCCTAGAGCAGACGATGGAGGCGACGATCGACGCATACGCCGGCGCCTCCGCGGAGGCGATCGAGCACCACTACGACGTCGGCAACGAGTTCTACCGGCTCTGGCTCGACCCGACGATGACCTACTCGTGTGCGCTGTGGGCCGAGGGCGACAGCCTGGAGCGAGCCCAGCTGCGCAAGCTCGACCATCTGATCGAGGGTGCGCGGGCGGCCGGTGCGCAGCGGGTCCTGGACGTCGGCTGCGGGTGGGGCAGCCTGCTGCAGCGACTCGTGCAGCTGCACGGGGTCGGGCACGCCACCGGCCTGACGTTGAGTCGCGCCCAGGCCGAGGCGGTCGCGGCGCTCGGGGATCGGCGCATCGAGGTGCACGTCGAGAACTGGGCCGAGCACGAGCCGGGGGAGCGCTACGACGCGATCGTCTCGATCGGGGCGTTCGAGCACTTCGCCCGCTTCGGGATGACGCGGCGCGAGCGCGTGGCGGCATACCGCAAGTTCTTCGCGTTCTGCCGCGAGCTGTTGGCGCCGGGGGGGCGCCTCGTGCTGCAGACCAACGCGAAGGGCTCCAACGTGCGCCTCGACCGTCGGGCCGCCGCCGAGCTGAGGTTCGTCGCGGAGCGGATCTTCCCCGAGTCGGAGCTGCCGTGGGCCTCGGAGATCCTGGAGGCCAGCGAGCGGCGCTTCGAGGTCGTGAGCCTCCGTAACGACCCCGACCACTACGCGCGGACCTGCGCGGCGTGGCGCGCGGGGCTCGAGGCGAACCTCGATCGCGCGCGGGAGCTCGTCGGTGGCTCGGTCGTGGAGGACTACCGCCGCTACCTCGAGGTGACCGTCGAGCACTTCCACCGGCGGCACCTGGCCCTGCTGCGCATCGTCTACGAACGGACCTGAGCCACCCTCCCACCCAATCTTGCCCGAAGGAGAACGTCATGACTGGACACTCGCATCGAAACTTCATGTTGGCGGCCGCGATCGTTCCACCGCTGGGGGTGTTGGCGGCGATCGTGCTGCTGTGGAACCTGCTCGTCGGCTGGACCGAACTGGGGCTCTTCATCGGCCTGTACTTCTTCACCGCCGTCGGCATCACCGTCGGCTACCACCGCATGCTCGCGCACCGCACGTTCAAGGCGAGCGAGCCGGTGCGCGTGATCCTCGCGCTCGCCGGCACGTTCGCCGGCCAGGGGCCCGCGATCACGTGGGCGGCGCACCATCGCAAGCACCACAACCTCGCCGACCAGGAGGGCGACCCCCACAGTCCTCGTCTGCACGGCGAGCCCGGCGCGAAGGGCCTCTGGAAGGGCTTCTGGCACGCGCACATGGGTTGGCTGTTCGATGAGTCGCTGACCTCCCAGCCGATGCGCTACACGCCGGATCTGGTGCGGGAGAAGGAGATGCGCTGGATCAGCCGCCACTTCGTCGGCCTCGTGGTCGCCGGCATCGTGGCGCCCGGGCTGATCGCCTACGCGATCACGGGGCGGCCGCTGGCGCTGCTCACCGGGATGCTGTGGGGCGGGGTGGTGCGGATCTTCCTGCTCGACCACGTCACCTGGTCGATCAACTCGCTTGGTCACATCGTCGGGACCCGCCGCTTCGAGACCAACGACCACTCGCACAACCTGCCGCTCCTGTCGATCCCCTCGCTGGGGGAGAACTTCCACAACAACCACCACGCGTTTCCCAGCTCGGCGGTCATCGGCCTGCGCGCCAGCGAGCTCGACCTGGGCTACCTGCTGATCTGCGCCCTGGAGCGGATGGGGCTGGTGTGGGACGTGCGACGTCCGAGCCAGCGCCGTGTGATCGAGCGCTCCGCGCCGGCAGGGCGATGAACCTCTGGGACGCTCTCACCTGCAAGGAGCGCGGCGCCGGCAAGCTCCACTGCTGGGATGGGACGGGCTTCCACACGGCCTCCTGGCCCGAGGTGGTCGGTGACGCGCGTCGCATCGCGCGGGGGTTGCGCTCGCGCGGCGTGCGCCCGGGCAGCCGGGTGGCGAGCGTGCTCACCAACTCACCCCACTCCGTGCGCGGCGTGCTCGGGGTGTGGCTGGCGGGCGGCACGGTGGCCTCGCTGCCGGTGCCGGCCCGGGGGATGGACGTGGAGGAGTACCGCGGGCAGCTGCGCACGCTGTGCGACCACGTCGAACCCTGCGTGTTCGTGCTCGATGAGCAGCTGCGGGAGCTCGTGCCCGACCCGCTCCCGGGCGGCGCGGAGCTGCACTCGTGGGAGTCCCTCGAGGCCCCCGACGCGCTGGACCCCTCGCCGCCGGAGCTCGACGAGGTCGCCTTCCTCCAGTACTCCTCGGGCAGCACGGGCAGGCCACGGGGCTGCAAGCTGACCGCGCGCGCCATCGGCGCCCAGCTCGAGCTCCTGCGGGCCGCGGTCGAAGGCGAGCCCGGACGCGAGGTGGTCTGCTCGTGGCTGCCCCTCTCCCACGACATGGGGCTCTTCGGGTGCGTGCTGTATCCGTGGGCGTGGGACTACGACCTCGCGCTCTCCTCGCCGGAGCGGTTCATGCACTCGCCGCGCACCTGGTTTGCCGACATGGCACGGTGGGGCTGCACGGAGTCCGCCGGGACCAGTTCCGCGCTGCACTTCGCCGCGCGCGCGCAGCGCGGTGCCAGGCTGGCGGAGCGGCTGCGGCTGCGCACCATCGTGATCGGCGCGGAGCGGATCGAACCCGAGGCGCTGGCCGCCGCGGTCGCGACGTTCGCCCCGTTCGGGCTGCGCCCGCACGCCCTGCGACCCGCCTATGGGCTCGCCGAGGCGACGCTCGCGGTCACCGCGACGCCCACCGATCAGGCCCCGAGCGTGCGCCGTGTGGACGCCGTGGCGCTGGCCGACGGCGAGATCGAGGAAGTCGCGCCGGACGCCCAGAACGCGACCGCGCTGGTCTCGCTGGGAGGAGCGCTCCAGGGCGTGGAGCTGCGCTTCGAGGAGCCGGAGTGCCTCTCGCAGCTGCACGTGCGCTCGCCCAGCATCTTCAGCGGCTACCACGCCGACCCGGAGGCGACCGCGGAGCGTCTGCGCGACGGCGAGGTGGCCACGCGCGACCTCGGCTTCATGCACGACGAGGAGCTCTATCTGGTCGGCCGCTCCGATGACATCCTCTCGATCGGCGGGCGCAAGGTGTACGCGCACGAGATCGAGGCCGCGGTGGGCTCCTCCAGCGGCGTCCGTCGTGGCTGCTGCACGATCATCGACGTTCCCGGCAGCGGCGCCACGCACCTGACGATGCTGCTCGAGCTCCGCGACGGCCGCACCGACTTCGAGGAGATCGCGGCTGCCGCCGCGCGGACCGCCACGGCGAAGGCGGGCATCAACCTGAGCGAGTGCGTCTTCCTGGAGAAGGGAGCGCTGCCGAAGACCCCCACCGGCAAGATCCAGCGCTACCGCTGTCGCGAGCTCTTGCTGCGCGATGGCCTCTCCCCGATCCGACGGGTCTGGATGGCCGGTGGGAGCGGCGCGCGACCTGGGGCGCCACAGCCTGGAGTGCCGCGGCCGCGAGCGACAGCCGGTGCCTGACTTGCGGCCACAGCCGGTGCCTGACTCACGGCCACCCACCGAGCTCCCCGCCACGCTCGTGGAGCTGCTTCGCGGCCGGGCGCAGGGGGAACCGGATACCAGGGCGATCACCTTCCTCGCGGACGGCGAGCACCAGGAGGAACACCTCACCTATGCCGAGCTGGAGCTGGAGGCGCGGCGCATCGCCGCCCTCCTGCGCGAGCAGGGAGTCACGGCGGGCGCGCGAGCGCTGCTGCTCTACCCGCCCGGGCTGGACTACATCACCGCGTTCTTCGGCTGCCTGCTGGCGGGCGTGATCGCCGTGCCGGCCTACCCGCCGCTGCTGAACCGGCCCTCCTCCCAGTTGACGACGTTCGTGGCGAACGCAACCCCCGAGATCGCGCTGAGCACCGGCGCGATCATGGCGCTGCGCGAGCCGCTCACCGCGCAGGAGCCGGCGCTCGGCACGATCCCCTGGGCGGCCACCGACACGCTCGAGCGGGGTGGCGAGGTGGAGTGGGACCCGCCGGCGGTTGGGCCCGAGACGGTGGCCTTCATCCAGTACAGCTCCGGCTCGACGGCGGCGCCGAAAGGGGTGATCCTCAGCCACCGCAACCTGCTCGTGAACACGACCGCGATGTGCGAGCGGGCGGGGCTGGGGGCGCAGACGCGCACCGTCAGCTGGCTGCCCCCCTACCACGACGCCGGTCTCATCGGCAAGATCCTCACCCCCCTGGTGGGGGGCTTCCCCGGGGTGCTGATGTCCCCGATCGCGTTCCTGCAGGAGCCCGCCCGCTGGCTGCGGGCGATCGAGCGCTACGGGGGTACCTGCAGCGCCGCGCCCAACTTCGGCTACGAGCTGTGCGTGCGCAAGACCACGCCGGAGCAGCGCGCGGCGCTCGACCTCTCGAGCTGGCGCTGCGCGATGAACACCGGCGAGCCGGTGCGGGCGCAGACGCTGCGCCGCTTCGCCGAGGCGTTCGCCCCGGCGGGCTTCCGCTACGAGTCCTTCTACCCGTGCTACGGGCTCGCCGAGAGCACGGTGATGGTCGGCGGACCCGATCCCGCGTCGGCGCCGCGCGTGGCGGCGCTCGCTCACGAGGCGCTCCAGGAGGGCAGCGTGGTGACAGCCGCGGAGGGCGATCGGGTGCACGAGCTGGTCGCCTGCGGACACGCCCTGCCCGGCCACCGCGTGGTGGTCGCGGAGCCCAGCAGTGGCCGGCCGCTAGCGGAGCGCGAGATCGGCGAGATCTGGGTGCACGGCCCCAGCGTGGCCCAGGGGTACTGGGACCTCGCGCAGGCCACCGAGGAGGGCTTCCGTGCGCGGCTCGACAACGGCGATCCCACCCCGTTCATGCGCACCGGCGACCTCGGCTTCCTCGACGGCGGCGAAATCCACGTCGCGGCCCGCGCGAAGGACCTCATCGTGGTGCGCGGCCGCAACCACTACTCGCAGGACGTCGAGCGCACCGCCGAGCAGGCGGACCCCGCGCTGCGGCCGGGTTGCAGCGCGGCCTTCGGGCTCGACCGGGACGGCGAGGAGCGGCTCGTGCTGGTGGGCGAGGTCGACGAGCGGCGCCTGGGCGACCCCGACACCGTCCTGCTGGGGGTGACCCAGGCGATCCTCCGCCAGCACGGGGTGCAGCCCGACACCGTCGTGCTGATCGAGCGCGGCGCGCTGCCGAAGACCTCCAGCGGCAAGCAGCGCCGGGGGGAGACGCGCGCGCGGCTGCTGGCGGGTGAGCTCCCGGTCCTCGCCGAATGGCGGGCGCCGCGACCGTCGGCGGCGTCGCCCCCCGCGGGAGGGGGCGACGCGCCTGCGTACTCGACCTTCGAGATCGAGCGCTGGCTGGTCCACCGCCTCGCCGCCGAGACCGGCATGGACCCTGCGCTGGTCGGCTTCGACACGCCCTTCGCGGCGCTCGGCCTGGACTCGGTGCGAACGGTCGAGCTCGTCACGGAGCTCTCGCGGTGGCTCGGGCGCCAGGTCCCCGAGACGGCGCCGTGGGAGTATCCGACGATTGCCGCGCTGGCGGCCGTCCTCACCGGCGAACCGGACGTCCTCGCCGCCGGCCGCGAACAGCAGCCCGTGGCCGGCCACGCGCCGCTGGCGGGCACGGCAACGCCGCGCTCCGCAAGCTCGCCGCTTGTGTCGCCGGACACCGACACCTCGATTCGAGTGAGGTGAATCCGCTGGCGGACCCAGCCCACGGGCTCCACACCGGACGGACACTCGGCCCGGTGGCCCCTGGCAGGGGTCCCGCCGTGGCGTTCCTCTTCAGCGGCCAGGGCGCCCAGCACCCGGGGATGGCGCGGGAGCTCAATGCGAGGAGCCCCACGTTCCGCGCGGCGCTGGAGCGCTGCGCGGGAGTCCTCGATGGGCTGCTGGAGGAGCCGCTGGCCGAGATCCTCTTCGGCGGGGGGCGCGCGGAGCGCATCCATCGGACCGAGTACGCCCAGCCGGCGCTGGTCGCCGTGGAGATCGCGCTGGCGCGGCTGTGGGAGTCGTGGGGCATCACGCCCGACGCGGTCGCCGGCCACAGCGTGGGCGAGATCGCCGCTGCGCACGTGGCCGGAGTGCTGACGCTCGAGGACGCGCTGGGGTTCGCCGCCGAGCGGGGGCGCCTGATGCAGACGCTGCCGGCCGGGGGGGCGATGGTGGCGATCAGGGCGTCTCCGCATACGGTGGGCGAGGCGATCGCCGGCCACGAGGAGAAGGTCGCGATCGCGGCCCACAACGGACCGCAGGCGGTGACGATCTCGGGCGAGGCGGAGATCGTGCAGGAGCTCGCCGGCCTCTTCAAGTCGCGCCGCATCGCGGCGACGCGCCTGGAGGTCTCCCACGCGTTTCACTCGCCGCTGCTGGAGCCGATCCTCGAGCCCCTGGAGCGCGCGGCGAGCCGCTGCCGCCCGGCGCCGCCCACGATCGCGCTGGCGCTGGGACTCACCGGAGAGCTGCTGGGCAGCGAGCCACCCGGAGCGGACTACTGGCGGCGGCAGGCGCGCTCGCCGGTGTTGTTCGCGCGCGCGCTCGCCAGTCTCGACGCCGCGCTCGAGCGGATCCGCCCGGGAGGGCCCAGGGTCTTCCTCGAGATCGGCCCCCGGCCGGTGCTCCTCGGCTTCGCGCGCCACGCTCTGAAGCGGGAGGGCAGGACGCTCCTGGCATCGCTGCGAGAGGGCCGCGGGGACTGGGCGGCGATGCTCGACGCGCTCGCGAGCCTGCGCCGGCTCGGGGCGCCGGTCGCGCCCCAGCCCCAGCTCGACCGAGTGGGGCCCGTGAACCGAGAACGCGCTCTCCTGCGGAGTCGATGAGCAGATAATGGATCTACGGGGAAGGAAGACGATCGTGCTCACCGGGGCCTCGGGGGTGGTGGGCAACGCGCTGCTCTCAGAGCTCGAGGATCACGAGCTGGTGTGCCTGGTCAATCGCGGCGACGTCGACGGTCACCCGGTGGTGCGCGCCGATGTGACTCGAGCGCAGCTCGGGCTCGATCGCGCGGAGTACCGCGAGCTGGCGCGCCGGGCGGACTGCGTGATCCACTCCGCGGCCGTGACCGACTGGGCGGAGCCGCGGGAGCGGATCCGCACGGCCAACGTCGAGGGAACGCGCAACGTGCTCGACTTCGCCCGCGCGGCGCAGGCGCCGGTGTACTACATGAGTACCTCGTTCATCCGCGCGATCGCGCCCGACGCGCCGATCGAGCTTCCCTCCTCGCACATCATCGTCAACTACGTCACATCCAAGCGCGACGCCGAGGAGCTGGTGGCGAGCGCGGGCGTCCCGTACACGATCTTCCGCCCGACGAACCTGATCGGCGACTCGCGCACTGGCCGGATCGCCCGCAACCAGATCATCCAGCTCGTGGCGGAGTTCGTCTGCAGGGGGAAGGTGGTGCTCTACCCGACGCGTGAGGACACGCTCGCGGACGTGATTCCCCAGGACGTGTTCGCGAAGGCCGTGGCCAGCGTCGTCCGCGCGGAGGACCTCGGCCGCGAGTACTGGCTCACCTACGGGGAGCACGCGCTGACGGTGCCGGCGGCGATCGGGCTGTGCGTGCGCTTCATGGGGGAGATCGGACGCCCGATCGAGCCGCCACGGATCGTGGACCCCTCCGCCGTGGAGGAGGTGAGCGCCGAGGTCGACGCGCTGCCCCCGATGGGCAGGGCGTTCTTCGCGCGTCTGATGGAGTTCAGCGAAGGCCTGACCGCATGCGGCACATTTCCCAGCGACATGGACGAGCTGGCCGAGCGCTACACGCTCGAGCTGCCCCCGCTGGAGGACGCCTATCTGCGCGGACTGGACTACTGGGCGCGCGCCAAGGGGCTCATGCCAAGCGCGAGCGCGGCCTGAGCTCAGGAGCCGATCGCCAGCGCGAGGACGAGCAGCGCCAGCAGGTGGAAGGTCTGATCGACCGCGATCGACACCGCCAGGTTTTCCTGCGGGTCCAGCCGCTTGACCCCCTTCATGTACATCTGCAGCAGCCTGCCGTCATCCTGGATGAGGTGGGGGAGGAAGATCGCGGGGATCACCCACAGCAGTTCCACGCCTATGTCGGCCACGATCAGCGCGGGGATGAAGCAGAGCGTGTAGGTGCCCACGTGGGTGAACAGCGCCCGGCGCGCGTCCCCGGCTTCCCGTGCCAGGCCCCCGCGCTTGTGCCGGGCCTGCCAGTCGGTCTGCAGCAGGTAGTCCCCGACCAGGTGGGAGACCACGAACACGATAAAGACTTCCACCCAGGTCATCCGACCCCGGAGCCTATCTGGCGGCCGCTCACCGCCCGCGCCCCGCACTCCATGCCGACCCCTGCCCGCGCCCCCAGCGGGCGCTCCATGCTGCTGCCCCCAGCTTGCGCCCCTGCCCGCGCTCCGTTCGCGCCTCCTGCCGGTCGCGGCACCAGTAGCCTTCGCGCGGTGAGCGCGACAGCCCATGGAATCCAGGGGAGCCCGTTCCCGCCGATCGCCGACTACGGCTTCCTCTCGGACTGCGAGACCTGCGCGCTGATCGCCCCGAGCGGCAACGTCGAGTGGATGTGCCTGCCGCGCCTGGACTCCCCGAGCGTGTTCGGGGCGATGCTCGACCGCGACGCCGGGGGCTTCCGGTTGGGCCCCGCCGGGGTGACGGTTCCGGGCGCGGTGCGCTACCTGCCGGGGACGCTGGTGCTGGAGACCAGCTGGGAGACGCGCACCGGGTGGGTGGTGGTGCGCGACGTGCTGTGCATCGGGCCGTGGTACCACAACGAGGAGCGCTCTCGCACCCACCGGCGCTCGCCCACCGACTACGACGCCGACCACGTGCTCCTGCGGACCGCGTGGTGTGTGCAGGGGTGGGCGGAGATCCACCTCGACTGCGAACCGGTCTTCGACTACGGGGGCCTCGCGGCGGAGTGGTCCTACACGGGGCCCGGCTACAACGAGGCCACCGCGGGCTCGGAGGGCATGGACCTGAAACTGCGGCTGCTCACCGACATGAACCTCGGGTTCGAGGGCCCGCGTGCGCGGGCGCGCACGATCCTGCGCGAGGGGGAGTCCGCGTTCGCGGCGCTGGGCTGGTCAGAGCACCCGCTGCCCGCCACCTCCACGGAGGCCGAGGAGCGGCTCGTGCGCACTGCGCACCACTGGCAGGAGTGGCTCAAGCAGGGCACCTTCCCCGACCACCACTGGCGCACCTACCTGCAGCGCAGCGCGCTGACACTGAAGGGGCTGAGCTACGCGCCGACGGGGGCGATGGTGGCGGCGGCCACCACCTCGCTGCCGGAGACCCCGGGGGGGGAGCGCAACTGGGACTACCGCTACAGCTGGATCCGCGACTCGACGTTCATGCTGTGGGCGCTCTACACCCTGGGCTTCGACTGGGAGGCCAACGACTTCTTCTACTTCGTCGCCGACCTGGCGGAGGCGGAGGAGGGGGAGCTGCAGATCATGTACGGGATCGGCGGGGAGAGCCGCCTGGAGGAGCAGGAGCTCGACCATCTCTCCGGCTACGGGGGCGCGCGGCCGGTGCGGATCGGCAACGGCGCCTACCGCCAGCGCCAGCACGACGTGTGGGGGGCGGTGCTGGACTCGATCTACCTGCACACCCGCTCGCGCGACCAGCTGCCGGACCGGCTGTGGCCGATCATCAAGCGCCAGGTGGCGGGTGCCCTGGAGCACTGGCGCGAGCCTGACTGCGGGATCTGGGAGGTCCGCGGCGAGCCCCGCCACTTCACCTCCTCCAAGCTGATGTGCTGGGTCGCCGCCGACCGCGGGGCCCGCCTGGCGGAGCTGCGCGAGGACCGCGAGTGGGCCGAGCGCTGGCACGCGGCGGCCGCGGAGATCCACGCCGACATCTGCGCGCAGGGGGTGGACGAGCGGGGGGTCTTCACCCAGCACTACGACACCGCCACGCTCGACGCCTCGCTGCTCTTGATGCCCCTCGTGCGCTTCCTGCCGGCGGAGGACCCCCGCATCGTGGCCACCGTCACGGCGATCGCCGAGGAGCTCACCGAGGACGGGCTGGTGCTGCGCTACCGCGTGGAGGAGACCGACGACGGTCTCAGCGGCGAGGAGGGCTCCTTCACGATCTGCTCCTTCTGGCTGGTCTCCGCGCTCTGTGAGATCGGCGAGCTCGCCCGCGCGCGGTCGCTGTGCGAGAAGCTCATCTCCTACGCGAGCCCCCTGGGGCTGTATGCCGAGGAGATCGATCCCCGCACCGGCCGGCACCTCGGCAACTTCCCCCAGGCCTTCACACACCTAGCCCTGATCAACGCCGTCATGCACATCATCAGGGCCGAGCGAGAGGAGCAGGAGCGATGAGCAGCGACTCGATTCAGCTGCGCCTGGAGGTGATCAGCGGCAACGCCGCGGGCGAGACGATCCTCGTGGAGGACGAGCTCGTCATCGGGCGCCACGCCGAGGGGTCGGGGAGGCTCTCCGAGGACGAGGAGATATCCCGCCAGCACGCCCGCATCTCGCGGGAGGCCACCGGGGAATACGCGATCGAGGATCTCGGCTCCTCCAACGGCACGTTCGTCAACGGCCTGCGGATCCAGAGTCCCCGTCTGCTGGCGCTCGGCGACTCGATCGAGACCGGCGCCACGACGCTGGTGGTCAAGGAGATCGTGCACCCGCAGCCCGAGGTGCCCGCCAACCCGACCGTCGTCTCGCGGGTGCCGGTGCTGCCGGCGCAGGCGCTCCCGCCGCTGACGCTCCAGTTGGAGGTCGATTTCGACGCCCGCGAGGCGCGGATCGCGGTTGGGAAGGGGGGGGAGGGGGCGGGGGAGACGGTGCGCTTGGCCCTCGAGGACGGGGTCTGGCGTTTCAGCGTGGCTGAGCCCGAGGCCTGAGTCATAATTCGGGCGTCGGGGGTTCGAGTCCCTGTCCCGCTATTTTTCCCTGCAAATGGGCATTTTTTGAGTGAGTGGTAGTAGCGGTAGGAAGGTCGCTGGCGCCGAATCACCTGGTTGGCTCTGACGCCGAGTTGTCTGCAATCCGTCGTTTAGAGTCCAAATCCCAGGGTTCCTGATGCGGAAACCGATCGCGAGTACTGGTTTGATACCTCCTGCTGTGGCGTTCCTGATCTGCGACGGTGTTCGGAGCGACTGCTGTCCGCTATAGCTCGTGGACACGGCTATTCTCCGCATAGAGTTCCTGCTGCTCGAAGTCCTCGGGCGATAGGTGAAGCCGGTCTAGCTGTTCCCGCATGCGGTTGAGGTTCCTGATGTAATGGGGGTGTTCGTAGACCGCGTTGGCGTGCAGCTTTGTCGTGCCTGACTTCAAGATCGAGGCTGTAGGCGTCCGTCGGCTTGCGCCCGCTCGGCCAGAGAAGCTCCAATCCGACTCCTCCAAAAGCGCGCACATGACCTTCAGAATCTCGATAGGGCGACTCTTCTCGCTCGGCTCGAGACTTGCGTCTACCGCGTATTGCACGACCATGATCCACGACTTCTCAGGGTTGTGACCTTGCCATCCGGCGGCCTGGATCGAGGTCTTGACCTCTATGCCCTCCTCGCCACGCAGGACTGAGTCGCCTGGGTATGCGCCTCGGGGGATCAGATCGGGATGCCCTCCGATCTTTCCGTTGCGCACGAGGGTGCGGGAGTTCGCGCCGATGCCCTTGACTACGAGCTCCGAGATGAAGCCAGACAGGCTGTTGCCGAGGATGATCTCCTCAAGGCGGTCGTATCCGCGCGAGACTAGGAAAGCGTTGAGGTCATGGAGGAAGTCATAGATCCCCTCTAGAGCTGCGCGGACCTCCACTGTCGTCAGCCCGTAGGGCATGACCGCCCTGTCGTTGAAGCCTCGATCGTGGAGCATCGGACGCCGGACGTGGGGGGGAAGCTGGTCTGCCATCGAGTAGATGTTCTGGCCTTACCCGGTCTTCCCTCCTATCTGAAAAAACCGTCCCCAGCGATCCATACACTGCCAGAGCCATGTCCACCGAGCCTTCCTTCGTAGACCTGTTCGGCGGTGCCGGCGGCCTCACGCACGGCCTCGGCGCCGCCGGCTGGCGTCATCTTTTGTCCATCGAGAACTGGATGGACGCTGTAGCAACGCATCGCCTCAACTTTCCAAATCACTCCGTTGTTTCTGATGACATCCGTGATGTGACTTCGGCTCGACTTGCCGCTGAGCTCGATGGTCGCCCCGACTGGATTGTCGGCGGTCCGCCATGTCAGGGTTTTTCGACCGTAGGCAAGCGGAAGCGAGATGACGAACGCAACTTTCTAATGTTTGAGTTCAGGCGAATCGTGGCTCTCTTGAAGCCGGATGGCTTCCTTATAGAGAACGTCCTAGGTCTCAAAGACATGCAATGGCAGAACCAGATCATCGAGATGTTCAAGGATCTCGGCTACAGCGCGGTCGTCCGCGTTTTGCGTGCTGCCGATTACGGCGTTCCCCAGCTTCGCCGCCGCGTGATCTTCGCGGGCCATCGTGATCGCGGGTATTTTCTCGGACCACGGCCAACCCATTCTGAGCACGACTGGATAACTGTCTGGGATGCCATTGGCGATCTACCATCCCTCATGCCCGGGGAGACTGCCACCGGATACAGTCGGGAGCCGTTTACGGGTTTCCAGCGCCTTGCTCGGGAGGGTTCCGACACGATTCAGGGTCATTCGATCAGTCGTCATCCCGACTATCTGGTCGAGGCGATCTCCTATATTCCGGATGGCGGTAACAGAAGAAGCATCCCAGACCATCTGCAGCCGTCGTCAGGCTTTCACAACACTTATTCGCGCCTTTTTAGCAAAGCCCCGGCCGTCGCGATTACCCAGAATATGGGTAAGCCATCTGGGACACGATGCATCCATCCGTTTCAGCACCGTGGCCTATCGGCTCGTGAGGGGGCTCGGCTCCAAAGCTTCCCCGATCGGTTTCACTTCACGGCAGGGCAGACCTCGCAGAGGCTTCAGATCGCAAACGCAGTGCCTCCCATGCTCGGCGAGGCGATCGGACGTGGTCTTGAGGATCCAGAGAGGTGGGCGACGACCGAAGCAGATCGAGCGGCACTCGAGGATGCGCAACTGGCAATGATCTAGCCGTACAGCGTCACGAGCACTCCGTATCTCGGATCCTGTTCTCGAGGTTTCTTTCTTTAGGCCAGTTCTTCGTCAAGTGGGACGAGGTCGTTGCGTGATGCTTTGATCGGTCGCGTACCGCGGCAAACTTCGTGCCGAGTCCATATCCTTCGGACGGTGAGTGATCACTGGCGCACCTCTTTGGCACCGGCTCCGCCGCCCTCGAGCGCCGCCGTGGCGGCTGTGATGCGGGGCAACCGTGGTATCGACACGGCGCCAGAGTTGGCACTACGACAAGCAGTCCACGCGCGTGGGTTGCGCTACAGGAAGCATGTCGCTCCGATCGCTGGCCTTCGTTGCAAGGCTGATCTAGTCTTTTCCCGTGCGCGCGTCGCCGTCTTCGTTGACGGCTGCTTTTGGCATCGATGTCCCGACCATGGGGAGTTGCCCAAAGCCAACCGTGACTGGTGGAAGGCCAAGCTTGCGCGTACCTGGGACCGTGATCGCGCAAACGATCTCGCATTGCAAGCAGCGGGTTGGACGAGCGTGCGTGTCTGGGAGCATGAAGATCCCGATGAAGGGGCAGCGAGGGTTGCGAGGGCTGTGGCCGAGAGCCTGCCTGCACTACGCATAGCCACCATCTCCGTGTGATGCTGTCGTTGGTGGGCGAGACCGCCTCGCTCGCAGTCTTGGCCAGAGTCCGCTTGTGGGTTGGACGCGAAAGCCCGTCGGGGAGGAGCCCCTACTGCCTGCCGCATGGCTTTCGGGCGACCCACCCGATCCCAAGCTCTATCGGGCGGCTGTCAAGAAATGGCGCCGTGAATCGACTTCAGTTGCGGAGACGTGAACGGATACATGCCAGAACCTGACATGCAGATGGTCGACTCCTCAAGCGTTGAAGCGGTTGGCTACGACGCAGACAACGCTTCCATCTACATCCGCTTCCTGAGCGGTGACACGTACGTCTACTCCGGTGCCGATCAAGGCACCTTTGACGCGCTGCTGAATGCCGACTCGGTAGGCAGCTACCTGAACAGGGTGGTCAAGCCGAACTACGAGTACTCAAAGCTGTGAGCGGCTAGTGGCTCCCGCTATCTCGGGCGGGCAGCTCGGACCTCCCACTAGGTCACGTGCTCGTGCAGTTCGCGCAGGCGTGCGACCGTGCCCTGATCGACCGTATCGAGCGCATCAAGGAGGCGAGCGGCCTCGCTTTGGTTGAGCGCGATCCGCTCGGCGATGGCTTCATGCGCACTTTGCAGTTGCCGCGCGGCGAAAAAAGTCGCTCAGTGTCTCGCCGAGCTCCGTTTGCCGCGGTGCTAGCGAGTTGGCGCGCTTCGTCGGTCAGGCGGAGTCTAGGTCGCGGGGTACGCATTGCTTCGATTTGCGACATCGTAAGGCTTCTCAAGGGCTATCCCGCGTCGTGCTCCGTAGAGCCCCATCCGTCACCATATACGTTCATAGGCCCAGCACCGGCCCACCAAATCCCTAACCGCCCAAACCCGAATCGCGGTCGCAGGATCCCGTTTCAATCCCTCCCCCGCTATGGCCTTATTTGTGACCGTCGACGTGAAGCCGTCGAGGTCGCTTGCGGTGCTGAAAGCGCTTGACAGGCGCGCTTTCAGCCGTACCTCGGGCTTGTTTCGTACCGCAATGGTGCTCTGAACGCCTTCGTTGGTCGTGAAGGGACTTGTCCTCGACGGTCTACGTCGCCTCTTGAGATCGCCTGCTGGGTTTGCTCTGATCGCTCGCCCCAAGTGAAGGGGTCCACGATGGACGACACGAGCCGCGCATACGCGCGGGAGCTGGCGAAACTCGGACGCGCAGTTCGCGCGCTGCGGGAGGACGAGGTCTCAGCGAGCGCGAGCTTGCCGACGCCCTGTGGGCATCGCGCTCGTCGATCGAGACCAAGCGCAAGCCAAGCATCCTGACTGGGTTATCACGTGGCCCGTATCGATGGTCGAGAATCTACTCTTGGACTCCGACGCAATTTGGGAGGTGCTGGAGCCACATCGCGAGGCGACGGGGCTCGTCGCTCGAAGCGCGGTTGCCGAGCGGCTGATGGAGATTGCTCGCGAAACAACGGGCCGACGAGATCAGGCTTCGGGTGAAACTACTCTCCCGAACCTTGCCATCGCAGCTGGTGAGGTGTCGATCCCCGAAGATAGTCCCGAGCTACGGTCGGAGGTCGAGAGGCTTACGGCTGCTCGTTCGGCGTGGGAGCGCGGAGACCCTCTGCCGTCGTCGGGGGAGGAGCTTCGAGAGGCCACCGTGGCGCTGGCACGGCATGCTGAGGGAGCCGGTCAAGCCGAGGTCGCTGCGCGCCTGAGGACCAGCGCAGCAAGCCTTGCGCCTCAGGTCACGACCGCCGTGGCGCCGTAAGCCGTATCCCACCAAGCCGCTGGCGCAGGCAACGCTGACCTACTATTGGTATCCCGCCGAGGCCAGGCAGCGAGCGTGATTATCGGGGTGCGGGCGTGGCGCTCAGACAGGGGGTGGGGTTTCCTGTCGTTGGTAGCCTTGGTGGCAGCATGGCCACGACCACGGTTGAGATCGACAGCGACCTGTTGGTGAAGCTGCGCAAGCGTTCGCCAGGCAAGAGCAATCGCGAGCTGCTTGAGGAGCTCGCGGCGGTGACGCTCGGGTTCGAGACGATTCATCGCGTGCAGCGGCTCACCGCAGAGGCTGGCGTCGACCAAGAGGAGATCGAAGGCGAAGCGGTGCGTGTCGTACGCGAGCATCGACGCAGATTCGCGGCCGGGCGGGCCCGCGAGTTGAAGTGTGTCGTCGTCGATCCCAACATCCTGCTCTCAGCGCTTGTCGGCAATCCGGAGGCGGCGCCCGCGATCCTGCTGGAGGCGATCCACGATCACGGTCGAGATGGTCGCCTGTCCGACGTTGATCGCCGAGGTCCGAGATAACCTCACGGAGCCGTACTTCCGTGCGTTGCTCGACCAGGGCGAGGCGGAGCAGGCTGTGAGCGCGATCGCGCGCATAGCCGTGATGTTCGGCGACCCGGTCGATCCCGAGCCGGTGTTGCGCGACAGAAGCGACGACTATCTGCTCGCGCTCGCGCGATCCGCGAAAGCCGAGGCGATCATCACTGGCGACAAGGATCTTCTCGACCATCCCGGCCTGCAGCCGCCCGCGATCGGGTGCGCGCGAGGCCACCGACAGGCTCGCCTGCCACCGCCAGAGTGAGTTTGGCGCTGAGCGGGTTGGAGGAAGGATGACCCCGAAGACTCAAACATGACGAACGCGACGCCAAGCTATGCAGGGCGGTCGCTCGCCTATCTCGGCTTGCCAAGCGCCGCGGTCGACCAGCCGAAGCGGGTCATGTCGGTCGCGGGAGCGAGGGCGCCGGGACGCTCGCCCCGGCGGACGAAGACGATCGGCGCCGGCGCCGATCGGGCGATCGCCCGGCGTGTGTCCCCGAGGCCCTCCTTGTGCCAGCGCTCGGAGAGGCCGACCAGCAGCAGCCCGGCTCCTGCGGCCGCCGCGAGGATCCCCTCGCGGCCGGGCTCGGCGAGGACCGGCTCGGCGGAGACCCCCGCGAACTGCTGCACGATCAGCGAGGCGTTCGCCAGCAGGCCGCTGGCGTCGCGGCTGTCGTCCCGGCGCTCGGAGGAGCCGAGCAGCTGCAGCGGCGCCCCGCTGGCGGCGGCGATCCAGCTCGCGAGCTCCAGCGCCGCCCAGTCGTGGTCGGCGCCCCCGAAGGGCACCATCACCGAGCGCCCCGGACCGGGGCTGACCATGGCACCCTCGCGCGCCACCAGGACAGCCACGTCGCAGGGGGCGTCCCTGAGCACCGTGCCCACCTCCTCCCGGGGTACGCCGTCGCCGAGCAGCGGCCGGCGGCCGTCGATCAGCACCAGGTCAACCTCCTCGTCGCGGCACAGGCGCGTCAGGTCGCGGCCGGCGTCGGCCGAGGTCAGCGCCACGGCGCGGGCGGCCACGCCGGCGTCCAGCAGCTCCCGGCGGCTGCGCGCCACCTGGGCGGAGGCCTCGGCCACGAGCCGCGCCTCGGTGCGCAGGCCGCCGCGCACCGCCGCGCCGCGGGGCGGCCTGACGAGGCGGACGAGGATCAGCTCACGGCTCGGCTCCGAGCGCGCCAGTGGCTCGGCCAAGGCCAGCAGCTGGGCGAGGGCGGCCGCGCTCTGGGGCGCCACGAGGATCGAGCGCTCGGGCGCCGCCCCGCGCTGCTCGGGCGTCAGCGTCGCGCTGGCGGCGGCGAGCTCCTGCTCGGGCTGCTCCCCGAAGGCGTTGCGGGGATCGAACAGCCGCATCAGCGGCCCCGTCATGAAGGTCGTCACGAGCGCCATGATCACGAGCGCCGCGAACAGCGCCGCCGAGATCGCCCCCACGGTGAGCGCCAGGTTGAGCACGATCAGCTCGGTCAGGCCGCGCGTGTTCATCAGCGCCCCCAGCACCGCCGACTGGCGCCACGGCAGGCGGATCGTGCGGGCCGCGATCAGCGTCCCGCCGAACTTGCCCACGATCCCGATCGCGCACAGCGCGAGGGTGATCTCGATGAGCTCCCCGCGGCCGAGCAGGGCGACGTTGGTGCGCAGGCCGGTGTAGGCGAAGAACAGCGGCAGCAGCAGCGTCAGGACGAAGTCCTCCACGCGGCGCGTGACGTCCTCGCTGAGCCCCGCGTGACGGGGCATCGCCAGGCCCATCACGAACGCGCCGAAGATCACCGCGATCCCGATCGTCTCGGTGGTGATCGCCGCCAGCAGCACCCCGGCGAAGATGATCGTGATCCACGCGCCCGGCACGCGCCCGGCCTCGTCGTAGGCGACCGCCGCGCGCGCCATGAGCGGGCGCACCAGGAAGGCCATGCCGAGGCAGAACAGCGCGGCCCAGCCGATCGTCTCGAGCACCGCCACGCCGCTGCCGGCCCCCGCCACGGCGGTGGCGAGCGCGATCAAAAACCACGCCGAGACGTCGTCGACGGCAGCCGCCGACAGCGCCAGCGCTCCCAGCGGCTGCTTGATCATGCGCCGTTCGGAGATGATCCGCGCGAGCACCGGAAAGGCGGTGATCGACATCGACACCCCCACGAACAGGGCGAAGGCCGCGAAGCGGATGTCCGGGGCAAGCAGGGGGTAGAGCGGCAGCGCCACCAGCATGCCCATCATCAGGGGCACCAACAGCGCCGTGTTGGAGACCGCGAGGGTCATCCGGGCGCGGCTGCGCAGCTGTCCGAGGTCGACCTCCAGGCCGATCAGGAACATGTAGAAGATCAACCCCAGGTTCGCCGCCACGCCGATGTAGGGGACGATGTCCGAGGCGAAGATCTGCGACTGCAGTTGGGGGGCGAGCACCCCGAACAGGGTCGGGCCGAGCAGGATTCCCGCGATCACCTCGCCCATCACGCGGGGCTGGCCGATCCTCGGCATCAGGCTCCCGCACAGGCGGGCAAACAGCATCACGATCACGATCGCGATGAAGAACGCCACCACCGTGTCTTCGGCGGTGCGCAGCTTGGTCGCCGAGAGGTGTTCGGGCAGCGCCGACGCGGTCGGGGCGGCTGGGGCGCGTTGGCGTGTGATGGCGGCAGCGTCCTGCACCCTTGTGTCGGCAGTCGCGTCGCCCGGGCGCGTGTCGGCCGCGGCGTCGCCTGTGCGGGTTCCGGCAGTCGCGGCGCCCGCCGGGGGGCCGGCGATGGGGATGACCTGCCCGCCTGGAGTAGGGACGTTGGTCGCGGGGGGCGTGAGCATCAGGTCCAGCGCGCGGCCCGCCGCCGTCCCAGCCACCGTGCGTCGCCCGCCGTGCTCGCAGGAGACGGTCCCGGCGAGCGTGCCCGCTCGGTAGAGCAGGATGCCCCGCGGCTTTTTCGAGGTGACCACCTCGACCCTGGAGCCTGACTGCGTGAGCTTCATCTTGCCGCCGAGGCACGCGGAGGCGGGAGCGAGCTGGTATTCGCCTTCCACGGACCCCGGGGCGAGTGGTTTGGGGGCTCCGGGTTCGGGTGGGTCGCGCTTGAGTTCGGCGCTCACGGGCACCCCGCCGAGGGAGCCCGCGAGCACGCCGTTCACAACGCGGGCGTCGATCTGGGCGACGCGGCCTCCCAAGCAGTGCACCGCGCCGCTGAGGCGCCCGCTCGCGAACGTCAACGCGCCGCCGAGGGTGGACTGGGCGTTGGAGATCGTGACGAACCGGCCCGACTGCGCCAGTTCGATCTTCGCTCCGAGGCAGGCGCCCGCTGCCGAGACGTCGTAGCCCCCCGCGATCTGCGGCTGGGCGTGCTTGGTGGTGCCGGTGCTGAAGACGAAGGCGAGCACGCCGGCGGTCACCAGCGCCAGCACGGCGTAGTGGACCGCTAGGCGACGGAGCCCGACGGAGCTCGGCGTCTCGGTGTCGATTGGCTCGCTCCCACTCGTGTCCATGCCGAGCGGCCGGAGTCTAGCGGCGGGCGCCCCTCGCCGGTGGCTGGCATATGATTGGGATCTTCCCTGCAAACGAGGCGGTGGTCTGATGCGAGCTGAACACATACGCCCCCGGCGGCCGCGGGGCTCCCGGCGGACGATTGCGAGCGTGGCGCTGGCGGTCCTGCTTGCGATGGGGGCCACGACCGCGATGACGGCGACCGCCGCGGCGCCGGCGCCGGCGCCGCCGATCAACGACAACTACCTGAGCTCGCTGAACCTCAACGAACCGGGCAAGCCGCTCAACCGGACGGAAACCCTGCGTGACGTGCGCAACACGGCGGCGGCGACGGTTCAGCCCGACATCCTCAGTCCGCCCTCCCATGGCGGTCCCGCCGAGCTGACGGGCTGCAACGCCGTCAGCGAGGGCAAGACGATCTGGTACGACTTCTATCCCAACGCCAACGGGCTCGTTCAGATCCAGACCTCCGCGACCTTCGGCACGATCATGGCGGTCATGCCCTTCGACCCCAAGACGCTGCTGCCGGACTACAGCCAGCGCCACTGCGCGGTCAACGAACCCACGCTGGCGGGGAAACTGCTCGTCAACGTCCAGGCCGGGGAGGCCTACACGATCCAGATCGGGGGGGTCGATGAAGCCGGTGGCGAACTCGAGTTCCTGTTCGACTACCTCGTCCCGCTCAAGCGGCTGCAGGCCGAAGCGACGCTGACCGCGGCGCCGCTCACCGCTGGGGTGCGCGTGGTGAATCTCGCTGTCAGCGCCCCCAGGAAGGCTCGCGTCGAAGTCCGCTGCACGCGCGGGTGCCGCCCGCAGGCCAGGACCGCGCGGACCGTCCGCTTCCCGGGCTTGGGCGGCGCGGTGCTGCCGGACGGGGCCGCCCTGAAGATCTACGTGACCGCCAAGAACGAGATCGGCGCGTACATCGAATACCGCATCGGCCACGCCAGCTTCACCAAGATCCAGCGCTGCCTGAAGCCGGGCTCCAAGCGGCCCGTTCCCTGCGAATGACCGCTACCGCGCGTGGGCGCGTGGCGATCACGGCGCTGATTGTCGTGCTGGTGTTCGGTGCGGCGTTCGCGGTGCGCAAGGCGACCGCTGGGGGAACCGCGACGCCAGCGCTGCCGACGACGGTCGTGCTGCCCTCGACCCCGGTGCCCGCCTCCGGTCTCGCACTGCCGGTGGTGGCGCTGCCGACGCTTCACCGTCCGCCGCATCCAACCGCTCCCGCGCCGAGCACCGCCCCCAACACCACGCCAGCGGCGCCGACGCCGACGCCCGCCGCACCGGCGCCCTCCACGCCGGCCACTCCGCCGAGCAGCAGCGGCGGCGGCAAAGGCGGCCCGGTTCTCGTGGGCTAGTCCGGCTGGTGTCGAAGTGCGTGACCTCCAGAACGTGTTCGAGAGCGGGCGGACGTGCAGTCACGACCAGGCACGTTTCGGGTCGCGTCATGGCCAGGCACGCTCCCGGTTGCGTCATGACCAGGCACGTTCCCGGTCGCGGTTGGAGCCGGTGATCTGATGGACTCGCCACACAGCTCCACGGTCGTCACGGGCTACCGCATCGACGGCACGCTCGGGGAGGGCGGCATGGGCACCGTCTACCGCGCCACCCAGCTCTCGCTGGAGCGCGTGGTGGCACTGAAGGTACTGACCGCGGAGCTCAGCGCCGATCCCGACTTCCGCGAGCGCTTCCGCCGCGAGGGACTCCTGCAGGCCGCCCTCGAGCACCCCCACATCGTCACCGTCTTCGAGGCCGGGGAGGCCGACAACCGGCTGTTCCTCGCGATGCGCATGGTCGAGGGCCCCACGCTCAAGGATCTGATCCTGCGCCGCCAGCTCGATGACCGGCGGGCGCTGCGGCTGCTCACGCAGGTGGCCGAGGCGCTCGACGCGGCGCACGCCAAGGGGCTCATCCACCGCGACGTCAAGCCCCAGAACGTGCTCGTCGGCGCCGGCGACCACGCGTACCTGGCGGACTTCGGGCTGACCAAGGGCCACGACGACGCGGGGATGACCGAAACCGGCCAGTTCGTGGGCACGATCGACTACATCTCCCCCGAGCAGGCCCGCGGAGACCGCGCCACGGCGCGCAGCGACGTGTACGCCCTCACGGCCGTGCTCTGCGAGTGCCTCACCGGCCAGGTTCCCTACGTGCGGGCCACCGAAGAGCGGGCCCTCCTCGCGCACCTCACCGAGCCCCCGCCGCGCCTCTCGGAGGTGCGCTCGGACCTCCCCGCGGCGATGGACGAGGTGGTCGCCGAGGGGATGGCGAAGGACCCCGCGGACCGCCCCGCCTCGGCCGGCGAGCTGATGTTGAAGGCGCGGCGGGCGCTCGGGGCGCCCGAGGCGCCGGCGCCGCGGGACACCCCGGATACCACGGACACCACGCGCCTGCGTCCCACCGCCGGGACGCCGACGCGGACTCGGGGCATGGCCCCGACGGGCGATCTCGGCGCGACCCGGCTCGCCGGGTCAGCCGCGGCGGCGGACGCCACGCGAGTCCCCGGCGCGACGCCGGCCGTCCCGGCGGGTGCCGCCGATGCCCACACCTTCGCAGGCGCTCAGCCCCCGGTGAGCCCCAAGGCCCCTGCCTCCGCTGGCGCTCAGCCCGGGGGGATTCCGACCAAAGCCCGTGCCGCCGCCGGTGCCCAGCCGGCAGCGGCCAACGTTCGCGCGGGGACCGGCGCCGGTCGCGGGAGGTACCTCCTGGCGATTCTCGCCGCGGCGGCGGTCGCGGCCGTCGCTGGGTTCCTGCTCGGCGGAAGCTCGGGCGGCTCCGGGGAAGCGCTCAGCGACTCGGCCTCGGCGGGCTACGTCGAGCTCTCCTTCCCGGCCAGCTGGCAGCGGCTCGCGAGCGCCCCCGCGATTCCCGGGCTCAGGTTCTCCCAGCCGCTTGCACTCGCGCCGAGTGCTGGTGCCTCCGGCTCCGCCGCCTCTCAGCGTCTGGTAGCCGGCGAGGTGAGCGCCTCGGGGCCCACGCTGCTGCCCGCGGCGTTCACCGCTGGCCTCGCCGGGGCGCTGCCCCGGCCCGAAGCGGTGCGGCTGGGCGCCCTGCAGGCGTACCGCTACAGCGGGCTCTCCGTGCACGGCCTCGCCGGCCCGCTGACCCTCTATACGGTGCCGACCTCGGGCGGCGTGGCTACCGTCGCGTGCCTCAGCTCCGCTACGTACCCCTCCTCCTCCTCCTCCTCCTCCTCCTCCTCGCCTGCGTCGCAGTGCGCGCAGATCGCCGCCACGCTGAGGTTGAACGGCACCACCGTGTACGGGTTGGCCCCCAGCCCTGCCTACGCGAGCGAGTTGGGTGGCACTCTCGGCGCGTTGCGGGCCGCCACAGGAGCTGGCAGCGCCAAGCTGCGCGCGGCATCGAGCGCTTCGGCGCAGGCCGCGGCGGCTGCGCAGCTCGCCGCGGCCTACAGCTCCGCGGGGCGGGCGCTCGGGCGGCTCACCGTGAGCCCCGCGGTGCAGGGGGTCAATGCCAACGTCGCCGGATCGCTGGCGGCTCTCGGCCGCGACTACTCCGCGCTGGCCGCGGCCGCGCGGAACGGGGACGAAGCGGCCTACGCGCGCGCCGCGAGCGCGGTCGGCAGCGACCGTGCCCGTGCTGCCAGTGCGCTCGCTGCGCTGCGCCAGGCCGGCTACGCGGTCTCGGGCTGATCGGCAGCGGGGGGCTCCGGCGAGCCATCCTCGCTGCTTGCGTCGTCGTCGGCGAGCGACCACATCGTGGTGTGCCTGCGCCGGCCGCGCAGTTCGGCCTCCTGCACGTACACCAGGTCCCCGGGTGGCTCGGTCAGCGCGTCCTTGGTGGCCCCCGAGAGCAGCAGCTGGTGGGGGGTGCCCTTGGTGAACTGCTCGATGCGGGCCGCCACGTTCGTGGCGTCGCCCACCGCGGCGTACTCGACGCGGCGCTCGGAGCCCACGTTGCCGGACATCACGCGCCCCGAGTTCAGGCCGATGCCCATGCGGAAGCCCGGCCCCAGATCCTGCTCGCGCAGCCACGCGTTGAAGCGGGCCAGGCGCACGGTGAGCATCTCGCGGGCGGTGGAGAGCGCGCGGTCGGCGTGGTCAGTCTGGACGATCGGCGCCCCGAACACCGCCATGATCCCATCCCCCATGTAGGCCACCAGGGTGCCCCCGTGGTCGAGGATCGCGTCGCTCATCTCGCTGAGGTAGCGGTTGAGCACTTCGATCACCCGGTCCGGGGTGAGCGTTTCGGCGAACGTGGTGAAGCCGCGCAGGTCGGTGAACATCACGGTTCCCTCGCGCTGCACCCCGCCGAGGCGCAGCCCCCCCTCGGCGCTGGCCAGCACCTCGTCCACGACGTTCTCGGGCACGAAGCGCGAGAAGAGGTCGCGCACCCGTTCGCGCTCGAAGGCGATCGTGACCAGCTGCACCGACAGCGCCCCCGCCGCGCTCAGGATCAGGGCTCCGAGGGGGTAGATGAACGACACCACGTGCCCCCCGTCGAACGCGACCTGCACCGATACTGAGAACGCCGCCGCGAGCGTGAGCGCCAGCGCGATCGTGGCGATCGGCCCGAGCCGCAGGCTCGCCAGGGGGGCGGCGCAGCCCAGCAGCACGATCAGCGCCAGGTCCAGCCACGCCCCCGTCGAGCGCAGCGGGAGGCCCCTGAGGACTGTCTCGATCGCGCTCGCCTGGACTTCGGCGCCCGGCATCTGGCTGGCGGTGGAGGTCGGGTGGACGTCCTGCAGCGAGGGCGCCGAGGGGCCCACGACGACGATCTTGTCGTGGAAGAAGCCCCGCGGGACGCGGCCGCGGTAGACGGTCGAGAAGGAGACCGCGGGGAGTGTTCCTTCTGGCCCGTAGTAGTCGATCCAGGCGGGGGCCCCCGTGAACTCGCGCGCGGGCACCCGGTGCCCCTCGGCCACTTCGGCGCTCGCCACCGCGAGCGTCCTCAGGCCCCCCACGGAGTAGCTGACGCGCCGCAGGACGCCACCCGGATCGGTGGGCAGCAGCGCGTTCGCGGGCCGCGATCCCACTTCGCCCAGCAGCGCGCTCCCTTCCGCGCTGCCGAGGAACCTGGTGTTCCCCCGGGCGTTGGTCTCGGTCGTGGCCATCACCGTGCGCCCTTCCGCGCCCTGGAGCGCTGAGAGCAGCGCAGTCTCGTCCGCCTGCGCCTGGGGACACTTGCCGGGAGGCGGCTGGGAGCCCGTGGCGGCGAGCGGGCAGGCGCTGGCCTCGGTGAACTGCACGTCGTAGGCGATCGCGCTGGGGTGCTGGCGCGCGATCTCTTCGATCACCCGCGCATGCACCCGGCGCGGGAAGGGCCACTGCAGACCGAGTTCGTCAAAGGTCTGGGAGTCGATCTCGACCAGCACGATGTTCCCCGGGGGCCGCTGGCGGCCGCGGATCGAGAAGCGGGTGTCCACCGAGCCCAGCTCGGGCGTGCGCAGCAGTTCGGTCTCATACGCCACCACCATCAGGCCCGTGGCGCCCAGCGCCACGATCGCCAGCAGCGCCAGCCGCAGCCGCCGCGTGCGTGCCGGCCCTGCCCGCCTGCGCTTGCGCTTCACCCGTTCACCTGGAATCGAAAGCTACCCGAGTGCTCGGAAAGGTGGGGCTGCGTTACGCTGATTGCCCGATGATGCTGGATCAGTCACGCTTCGTCCTGCCCCAGGAGCTCATGCTGGCCGACCGCTACACCGTGGGGTCCCCGATCTCCAGCGGCGCGATGGGGGCGGTCTACAGCGCCCACGACACCCGCACCGGCGCAGCGGTCGCAGTCAAGCACGTCAACAACACCCGCCACGCCGAGCGCTTCGAGGTGGAGGCACAGCTGCTCTCGCTGCTGCGCCACCCCCGCGTGGTCGAGGTCCTCGACCACTTCGCCGACGAGCGCGGCCAGTACCTGGTGATGGAGCTGGTGCAGGGCACCGACCTGCACACTCTCCTGGAGCGGGAGGGCGATCCGGGGCTGGGGCTAGACCGCGCGGTGGAGTACGCCCGCCAGGGCTGCGAGGCGCTGGAGTACGTGCACGAGCAGCAGATCGTCCACCGCGACGTCAAGCCCCACAACATGATCCTCGGCGAGCACGGCGTGGTGCTGGTCGACTTCGGGATCGCGCGCCTGCTGCAGGACGAGGAAGAAGACGACGCCACCGTGGGGGTGGGCACGCCGCGCTACATGGCCCCCGAGGTGTTCGCCGGGGGCTCGGTCTCCCCGCGCAGCGACGTCTTCGGCCTCGCGGCCACGCTGTGGACGATGATCGTGGGCAAGCCCCCCGTGTACGCCAACCCCACCAAGCTGCGCGAGCTGGCCCCCGAGGTCCCTCCCGAGATCGCCGAGGCGATGCAGGCGGGCCTGGAGATGATCCCCGAGCGGCGGGTCGCCTCGGTCGCCGCCTTCGCACGCGCGCTCGGCGGGCACTCCCAGTCCTCGGTGGGGGGCTCGCTGACGCTCTCGATCGAGCAGCCCGCCGCCCGCCGGGGCCTGATCGAGGGGATCGCGCGCACCGCGGCCGGGGTGTTCGGGGCGGCGGCCTCCTCGATCGCGCTGACCGACGCCAACACCGGGGAGCTCGTCTACCAGTCCGCCTGGGGGGCGGGGGGCCGGGAGATCGTCGGCGTGCGGCTGCCCCCCGGCCAGGGCCTCGCGGGCAGTGTCGTTGAGAACGGGCAGCCCCTGGCGGTGAGCGACTGCCGCACCGACCCCCGCTTCGCCTCCCGCATCGCCGCCGGCACGGGCCACGTCCCCTACACGATGCTGGTCGTACCGCTCCTGCGCCTCGGCCGCCCGATCGGGGTGCTCTCGCTGCTCGACCGCCGCGACGGCGGCCACTACGGGCCCGACGACGCCGAGCGCGCGGCGCTGTTCGCGGAGCTCGCGGTGAGCGCGATCGAAGCCGACGGCGAGGCGCTGCCCAGCCTGGGCACGCGCAGGCCGCGGATCACCGCCGTTTGAGGGGAGCCCGCGCCAGGTAGGACTGGCCGGTGAAGAGCGTGATCGTCTTGCGGCGCGCGAAGTCGCGCACGGAGACGACGCCGCGCGTCACGTGCGTGAGCGTCCCTTCGCAGCGGTTGGCCACACTCCACACCGTTCCCCGCACGGTCGCCGCGCTGTACTTGCCCCGTACAGCGAAGTGCCCGTGGCCGCTGGCGTTGAGCCGGCCGAGCGTTTTCGAGCTCAGTTTGGCCGCGAGCGCCCTCCCCCTCTTGCCGACCGTGGCGCACACCTGACCGGCGCTGTGGTTGTCGATCAGGTCCAGGTCGGTCAGGCCCCTCTGCTTGCGGTTCTGCAGCAGCTTGAAAATCCCCGCGCCGAAGTCCCCAGTCTGCAGCTTGCCCTTCGGGGACGCGGTGGTGGCTGTGGTGATGCCCACAACGCCGCCCGTCGTTTCGAGGATCGACCCGACGGGAATCTGGCGCGCTTCGGTCAACGGTATGAACGCCTGTCCCTTCGTGAGCGCCTCGACTGCCTGCACCCCCAGCGCGAAGGGCGAGAACGGCGAGACCGACGCCGCGGAGGCCAATGTGGCGCCGGGCGGCAGCTCGACGTAGACGCTCCCCGACACCAGCGTCACGTTCACGGTCTTGCCGAGCACTGGCAGCGCAAGCGCCGCCAGCGTTGCCTGGAAGCCGAGCACGCCCGATTTTGGTTCCGGACTCGCGGGGGCTGGGGGGTTGGGGTTGCTTGTTGAGGTGGTGGGCGGTCCCGTGGGTTGGTTCGTCTGTCCGGTGGACGAGCTCGGCTGCGCGGTGGTGAACGGCTGGTCTGCGCTGCTCACGCCCCCGGGCCCCGCCGCATTGGTTGCGAGCACGTGGAAGTGGTAGGTCTCGCCGGGTTCGAGTCCCGTGAGCGTCTGCGTCAGCGCCTGTGGGCCGGGGGCGACGCCGACGTCCACTGGGGCTGTCTTCTGGCCGTAGCTCGTGGTCGGTCCGTATTCGATCGTGTAGGTGGTCTCGCCGCCGTTGGGGTCGATCGTGAAGCCGATCTTGGCTGTCGTTTCGGTGACCGAGAGGACGTTCACGTTCGAGACGGCGGGCGGCCCGGCGATGTCGGCGCTGCTGGTGGCGGTCGCTTTGGCGCCTCCCACGTCGTTGATCGTTACCGTGGTCGTGTACTGGCCGGGGGTGGTGTAGGTGTGCGAGCCCTTGACTTCGAAGCCTCCGCCGCTCGCGGCGCTGATCGTCCCCGCTGTGCTCGGCGAGCCGTCGCCCCAGCTGATGCTCGCGGTGTACTGCGACACGACTCCTTTGGGGTCGGCGTCGGTGAACGTCGCCACTGTGGCGCTGAGCTGGGTGCCTGCCGTCCCGCTCACGGATTTGCCGGTCGCACTCAGCGGGGCGTCGGGTTCGGTGGTGAACGACTCCTCGCCACCGCCCACACCCTTCGGTGCGGCTGAGTTGGTGGCCACCACGTCGAAGTGGTAGGTACCGCCGGGTTCGAGTCCGGTGAGTGTTTGCGTCAGCGCCTGTGGGCCGGGGGCGGCGCCGATTTTCACGGGCGTTGTCTTTTTGCCGTAGCTCGTGCTCGGTCCATATTCGATCGTGTAGGTGGTTTCGGCGCCGTTTGGGTCGATCGTGAAGCCGATCTTGGCCGTCGTTTCGGTGACCGAGACGACGTTCTCGTTGGAGACGATCGGCGGCCCAACGACGTTCGCGCTGCTGGTGGCGGTCGCTTTGGCGCCTCCCACGTCGTTGATCGTGACGGTGGTCGTGTACTGGCCGGCGGTGGCGTAGGTGTGCGAGCCTGTGACTTCGAAGCCTCCGCTGGCCGCGGCGCTGACCGTCCCCGTCGTGCTCGACGAGCCGTCGCCCCAGGTGATCGTGGCCGTGTAATCCGACGCAGCGCCCGCCGGGTTGGCGTGGGTGAACGTCGCCACCTTGGCTTTGACGGCGACGCCCGCGGTGGCGCTCACGGGCACTCCGGTGACCGCGGTCAGCGGGGCGTCCTGGACCTTGACGTCGAATGGGCGGGTTTCGGGGGAGCCGTCGCTGTTCGTATAAGTGAAGCTCCCGTCGTAGATGCCCTCGTTGACGTAGGTGTGGGTGCCGGTGAGCTGCCCCGTGATGGCTTCGACTTTGCCCGACGACGGCGTCGTGCCGTCTCCCCAGTTGATCGTGGGGGTGGTCCCCTCGCGCGGTGCGGCGGCGCCGACCACCTCGGAGAACTGCTGGCCCTCGACCGGCTGGAGGAGCTCGTAGGCGCCGATGTCGCAGCCGCTGCCCTGCGGCCTTGCGATGCCGCGCTGGTCGGTGGCGCTGCAGCCCGAGGCGCCCGAGGCGATCGCGTCGACCGCGCGACTGGTCGCTTCCAGGGCGAAGGTGTCAGTGTTGCCGCCGTTGTCCTGCAGGCCGTCCGAGAGGAACCCGGGTTCGACGTCTTTGAGGTCCCCCGTGGCGGCGAAGGCACAATCGGCCCCGCTCTGGAGGTTGTGACCGAGCGAGGAGATGCCGCTGTCTGCGCAGTTCGACGGTTCGAGTTCGGAGGTGAGCGGGTTCTCGACGGTGTTGTCCGCGACGATCGAGTTCTCGACGGAGATCGTGCCTTCACTGGCGAGCAGGCCGCCGCCCTCGCTGCTGCGGGTGCCGCCGTCGTTGTCGGCGATCGTCGAGTTGACGATCGAGGTCGTGTTGGCGGTGTCGCCCCAGCTGAAGATGCCGCCGCCGAGCGCGGCGCTGTTGTCGGCGATCGTCGAGTCGACGACGGTCAGCTTCCCGGGGGCTTCGGTAACCGGGTTGGGGCCGACGTTCTGGATCCCGCCCGAGTCGCCGCCGGCCCCGTCGGGGAGGTTGGTGCTGTAGTTGCCGGCCACCAGCGAGTGCGTCACGGTGAGCGTGCCGCCGTCGTTGGAAATGCCGGCGCCCGAGCCTTCTTCGGCCGTGCCGTCGGTGATGTCGTCTTCGCTCAGGGTGAGCGTGGCCTCGTTGCGGATGTCACCGCCGTAGTAGCCGTTGCTGGCGTTGGCGCGGCCGAAAACCATCGATACGCCCGAGATGGTCACGGTCGGGACGATTTTGTTGCGGGGATCCGGCTCGACCAGGAAGACGCGGCTCGCCGTTTCGGACTCCGACTCCTGGTCAATGCTTACCTTGCGCGCGCCCGCGCCGACGATCGAAACGCTTTTGAAGATCGTGAGCGGGCCGTTGACGAGGTCGTAGAAGGCCTCGCCTTCGGGGGCGGGCACGTCGATCGTGTCGGGCGGGTTGGGCGTTTCGAGGAGGCTGTTCTCGTAGCTGATGAGCTGTCGCAGCGAGCACGTGCCGGAGGCCGGTTCCTGGCAGGTCCCGGTGAGGTCTTCGAGCGTCCCCACCTTGTAGGTCGCCGCTTGCGCCGACACAGCCAGCATGGCCGCGGCCGCCAACGCGAGGAGCACCGCGACGGGGACGGTCGCCGCCGAGCGTAGGCGCAAATGCAGCGGTGCAGGAATGTTCGAAATCCTATCGCCGAGTTCAGGGGCGTGGGCCCCGGGCCAGGTAGGACTGGCCGGTGAACAGCGTGATCGTCTTGCGGCGGCGGAAGTCGCGGACGACCACGACGCCGCGGGTGACCTTCGTGAGCGTCCCCGCGCAGCGGTCGCCCACGCTCCAGACGGTTCCTCGCACGGTCGCCGCGCTGTAGCGCCCCTGCACGGTGAAGTGCCCGTGCCCGCTGGCGTTGAGCCGGCCGAGCACTTTGGAGCTCAGATGCTCGGCTGCGGTGCGGGCCTTCTTACCGACCGTCGCGCAGACTTGGTGGGCGCTGTGGTTGTCGATCAGGTCCAGGTCGGTCAGGCCCTTCTGCTTGCGCTGCTGGAGCAGCTTGAAGATCCCGGCTCCGAAGTCTCCGAACTGCTGCTGGCCCGCGGTGGCGGTGGCGGTCGCGATCCGGGCGACCCCGCCGGTGGTTTCGAGGACCGAGCCCACCGGGATCTGGCGCGCTTCGCGCAGCGGGATGAAGCCGATGCCCTTGCTCAGGCTCTCCGTCGCCGTCTCGAGCGGCGCGGCGGCTGCGAGCGGGCCCGTCAGGCTCTCCGTGGCCTCGAGCGGGCCCGTCAGGCTCTCCGTGGCCTCGAGCGGGCCCGCCAGGCTCGTCGCGGAGGTGTCCGCCTTGCTCGCGGACCCCGGCGGGAGCTTGACGAACACTTCCCCGCTGATCGGTTCCACGTTGACGGTCTTGCCCAGCACCGGAGCCGGCAGGTCGGCCAGCGTGGTGCGGGCAACCGTGTAGGTGAAGCTCGCGCTGGTGGTGCCGCAGGGGTCGGTCGCGGAGCGCGTCACCGTGAAGCTCCCGGGCGTGGAGGTCGAGATCGGCAGGCCGGTCGCCGAGGGGGTGCTGGTGAGACCGGGGCCGGTGGCGAGGACCGCGACCGATCCCGTTTCACCGACGAGGTAGGCGCTCTTGCCCTGTTCGCTCGTGATCGTCAGGCTCGGTCCACTGGAGGCCACGGTCACGGTCAGCGTGTGGTGGGTGCTCTCCTGGACTTCGGCCTGGTCTTCGCCCCAGTATTCGAGAGTCTGCTCGCCGGAGGCGAGGGTGATCGTGGCCTGGCCGGCTGTGGTGGTTGCAGCCGACCCTGGCACGCCGTCGAGAACGTAGTCCACCGCTTTGGCGCCGTTGGGCGCCGAGACCGTCACCGGGATCTGGCCGGAGGGGACGCACAGGCCGGCGGTGGAGCTGGACGATTCCACCGTGGAGCTCGACGTGGGCGCGCCGTAGGGCGAGACGGTGGTCGTGAGCTTCAGGGTCGCTTCGTGTTCGGATGCGGGTGAGTCTGAGGTCTTCAGAGAGAGCGGCCAGGAGAGGCCCATGCCGTTGTCCTCGCTCGTCGTGGCGTCGGTCGTGTCTGGGAGCTGTTCGCCGTTGGGCTTCACGTCCTCCCAGAACGTGGGCCACTGGCTCTCCACGTAGTGGGCGGAGCTGATGGGAAAGCCGGTCGTGGCGATCGGCGTGAAGGCCATGATTCGCCCCGCCGGAGTGTTGTTGGGGGTGACCGTGCAGTCGACCGATCCCGAGGAGGGGAGGTTCAGGGCGCCGTAGCCGGTGTCGTGGTCGGCCAGGTAGCAGTCGCCGACGTGGTAGAGGGTGCCTTTCAACGGGGTCGCGCCGAGGTTGTCGACGACGATCGTGGTTTCGTAACTCTCTGCGCCGGTGACATAGCTGTCGGTCTCGGTCAGCTTGGCGACTTTGACGAATTCAGCAGGTTCAACTCCTTCAACCGGCTCTTCCGCGTAGGCTTCGGTGGTGATCGCATACGGGTCGGCGGCTGTGCCTACCCCGGTGATTTTCTGTGCGCCGGCAGACGTGAATGCCGTTTTGGCTTCCCAGGCGGCGGCGGCTGGGGTGGGTCCGAAAAGGGTGTCGGTTGTGGGGACATCCTGGCCTTCGACGAGCGCCAGGAACGTCCCGCATCCGCCGTCTTCGGTGCTGGAGAGGCTCTCGGAGTAGAAGCTGGGGGTCGTGTCGCCGCTGGCCAGCACCTGGCAGTCGAGGCTGTCTTCGACGTTGATCGAGCTGAGCGGGCCGGAGGTGTTGATGACTTCCGCCGTGCCCACGGCGGGCTGCCACGCCAACGCGGCGAGCGTCGCGAGCGTGGCCACCCCTGCTTGAACGCCGATCCGCCCCCGCGGCTGTGAACTTCGCACTTGCCAATTGAATCAGAGACCGGGCGCCATCGGCGCATCACCCCGCGTGGCCGCCTGCCATCCTGTACGCAATGAGCGACCCAGGGCAGAGCGAAGAGCCCGACCCCCTGATCGGCACGAGCGTTGGCTCCTACCGGATCGAGGCCGTGCTGGGGATCGGCGGCATGGGCCGCGTCTACCGGGCGGTCGGCGCCGACGGGGAGCCGGTTGCGCTCAAGCTGGTGCGCAGCGACATCGCCGAAGACAGCGTCTTTCGCAAGCGCTTCGAGCGCGAGGCGCGGATCGCCCAGCAGGTGCAGAACCCGCACGTGGTGCCGGTGCTGGACACCGGCGAGCACGAGGGCATCCCCTACCTCTCCCAGCGCTTCATCGAGGGGGGCTCGCTGGAGCAGAAGCTCAAGCAGGAGGGTCCCCTCGACGTGCCCACGACGCTTTCGATCTGCGCGCAGGTGGCGGACGGGCTGGACGCGCTGTTCGCCGGGGGCATGGTGCACCGCGACGTCAAGCCCGCCAACGTCCTGCTGGACACGCGGGGCACCGCGCTGATCACCGACTTCGGCCTGGCCAAGGACAACCAGGGCACCAACCTCACCCGGCCCGGCCAGGCGCTGGGCTCGCTGGACTACATGTCGCCCGAGCAGATCCGCGGCGAGGAGGTGAGCGCCGCCACTGATGTCTACGCGCTCGGCTGCGTCATCTGCGAGTGCCTCAGCGGGACGCCCCCGTTCGCCGATCGCAAGGGCATGCGCGTGCTCTGGGCCCAGCTTCAGGACGAGCCCCCGGACCCCACCGCCGGGCTGGAGGGGGTGCCGGCTGCGCTCGGGCCCGCGATCCTGCGCGCGCTCGCGAAGGCCCGCGAGGAGCGCCCCCAGAGCGCCGGCGAGTACGCCCGCCTGCTCTACGAGGCGGCCGGTCTCGAGCAGCCGCAGGTTTGAGCCGCCGCGAGTCGCCGCGGAGGAGCGAGCTACTCCGCCGCGAGTCGCCGCGGAGGAGCTCGCCCGTAGTGCGATCCGTCCACTGTTACGGTGGAGGGGTCCATCGCGCTCCTCGTGGGTAAGCGATTGTGCGTTCGCTCGGTCCTTCCTGACCTCTCTGCCTCGCGACCGCAGCCCCTGAGAGGCTTCGTGAGGAGCGCCCGTGAATGCAGTGGCCGCAGGGTTCAAGAGCAGGTCCCGCCGTGCGTCGGTGGGGTTTCCGCCGACACGCCCGCTCGCCGTGGGGCCTTCCCGGCCGGTTGGGTCGCCACTGCGCATCGCGATGCTTGCCCCACCCTGGATTTCGGTCCCCCCGCCGGGGTACGGGGGCGTGGAGTCGGTTGTGGGCGTGCTGACGGACGCGCTCGTGCAGCGAGGGCACGCGGTGACGCTCTACTGCGCCCCGGGCTCCCGGTCGAGCGCGCGGGTAGTGCCTCTGCTCGAGGAGGCCCACCCCGAGGAGATCGAGCGTTCGCTGTATGAGGTCGACCACGTCGCGCGGGCGTTTGAGCAGATCGACCTCGCCGCCCACGAGGAGCCCTTCGACGTGGTTCACGACCATTGCGGCTTCACCGCGCTCGCGATGGCCGACCGCCTCGACACGCCGCTCGTGCACACCCTGCACGGGCAGTTCACCACCAGTACCGCGGCCTTCTACGCCCGCCATGGCCACAAGGCTGCGCTCGTGGGTATCAGCCGCGCGCAGCTCGCGTCGGCGCCGAGCGGCGTGGAGCCGGTGGGTGCGACCCCGAACCCCATCGACGTGCGGGCCTGGCCGCTGCGTGAGCACAAGGAGGACTACCTGCTGTGGATTGGGAGGATGACCGCCGAGAAGGGTCCCCACCGCGCGATCGCGGCGGCTCGTGCGGCGGGCGTGCCGCTCGTGCTGGCCGGGGTCATTCAGCCCGGCCAGCAGGCGTTCTTCGACCGGGAGGTCGCACCGCACATCGACGGCGAGCGCGTGCGCTTCCTCGGAGAGATCGGTGGGTCGGCCAAGCGCGCGGCCTTCGCGGGTGCCCGCGCGCTGCTGATGCCGATCCGCTGGGAGGAGCCCTTCGGGATGGTCATGGTCGAGGCGCTGGCCTGCGGGACCCCGGTGATCGCGTTTGCAGAAGGCGCCGCCCGCGAGCTCGTCTGCGACGGGCGGACCGGCTTTCTGGTCGAGGACGAGCGGGCGATGGGCGCTGCGGTCGCCCGCCTGCCCCGGATCGCCCCGCGGGACTGCCGGGCGTGGGTCGCCGAGCACTGCGACGTCGACGTCGTCGCCGCCGCCTACGAGCGGACCTACCGGTCAGTGATGCACCGGCGCATAGCGGAGGTCGCCGCGCTTGTCTGAGCGCACCCTGAGCGTCCTGGACGGCAGCACCTTCGTCGTCGGGGACCGCCACGGCGACGTGCGGATCGACGCGGGCCGCGAGCACGGCTTCTATTGCGAGGACACCCGCTTCCTCTCACGCTGGGTCCTGCGCGTCGGCGAGACGCCGCTGGAGCTGCTCGGCCTCGACCAGAGCGCGCACTACGCCGCGCAGTTCTTCCTGACCCCCCGCGTGGGGCCCGACGAGGAGGCGCCGTGCTCGATCATGCGCCGCCGGCTCGTCGATCACCTGTGGATCGAGGAGGTCACCGTGACCAACCACCGCCACGCGCACAGCGAGATGCGGCTCGCACTGGAGGTCGAGGCCGACTTCGCCGACCTGTTCGAGGTCAAGGACGGCGTGGTGGCCAAACGCGAGGTGAGCTGCCACCACGACGACGGGTCCCTCACGCTGGCCTACGAGCGCACGGGCTTCAAGCGCTCGCTCACGATTGCCTCGAGCCGCGCCGCGACGGTCACCCGCCGGGGCTTCGCCTACTCGCTGCGGCTCGCGCCCGGCGAGCAGTGGTCGACCACCTTCACCCTCACGCCCCACGCCGCCCAGCCGGGGGTCGCCTTCGCGCGGCGCGAGCAGCGCGGCAGCCTGGCGCAGCTGAGCGCCTCCAAGGCGGCCGAGCTCGAGCAGTGGCTGGCAGGGGCGCCGCTGTTGCAGACCCAGGACATGGCGCTGGCGCGCACGTACCGAGCGAGCCTCAGCGACCTCGGCGCGCTGCGGCTGCACCCCGATCTCAGCGAGGGCGCGACCCTCCCCGCGGCGGGGCTGCCGTGGTTCATGGCGCTCTTCGGCCGCGACAGCCTGATCACGAGCTTCCAGGCGCTGCCCTACCTCCCCGAGCTGGCCGCCACCACCCTGCGCGTGCTGGCCGCCCGCCAGGCCACGGGCCGCGACGACTTCCACGAACAGGAGCCCGGCAAGATCCTGCACGAGCTGCGCTTCGGCGAGCTCACCGCGCGAGGGGAGCGCCCGCACTCCCCGTACTACGGGAGCGCCGACGCCACACCCCTGTTCCTCATCCTCCTGGACGAGTACCACCGCTGGTCGGGCGACACGGAGCTCGTGCGCATCCTGGAGCCGGGCGCTCGGGCCGCCCTGGCCTGGATCGAGGACAGCGGTGACGCCGACGGCGACGGGTACGTCGAGTACGCCTGCCGCAACCACGCCACCGGGCTGGTCAACCAGTGCTGGAAGGACAGCTGGGACGCGATCCAGCGCGCCGACGGCACGCTGGCTCGCGGGCCGATCGCGACCTGCGAGATCCAGGGCTACGTATACGACGCACGCCGCCGCTGCGCCCGTCTGGCTCGCGAGGTGTGGGGCGATCCGGCGCTCGCCGAGCGCCTCGAGCGCCAGGCGGCGGTCCTGCGCGAACACTTCCGCCGCGACTTCTGGATGCCCGAGCGTGACTGCCACGCCCTTGCGCTGGACGGCGAGAAGCGTCAGGTGGACAGCCTGACCTCCAACATCGGCCATCTGCTGTGGTCGGGCATCCTGGACGAGGCCGAGGCGGCCGCGACCGCCGAGCGGCTGCTCGACGAGCAGCTCTACTCCGGCTGGGGCGTGCGCACCCTCGGCACCCACGAGGCCGGCTACAACCCGCTCGGCTACCACACCGGGACCGTGTGGCCCCACGAGAACTCGCTGATCGCCGCCGGCCTCGCGCGCTACGGCCACCGCGAGGCGGCGAGCACCATCGCCTCCACGATCCTGAAGGCGGCACCGTACTTCGAGCACCGCCTGCCCGAGGTCTTCGCCGGCTACCCCGCGTCGGTGACATCGGTCCCCGTGGCGTTCCCCACGGCCTCGCGCCCCCAGGCATGGGCGGCGGGAACCCCGCTGCTGCTGCTGAGCACCCTGCTCGACCTCCACCCCGGGAACCCCGACGCGGAGGCTGAGGTCCCGTGTGGCATCGGGCACCTCGCGCTGCGCTCCCGAAGGGGCGATTCCTCGACCGGCCTAGATAGGAGCGGGGCCGACGGTCCCCTTGCTCCTGCGGATCGAGATACCTTGCCTGCCAGCCGCGGCCAGTAGAGTCCGCCGCGATGCAGGACTCCGAACGGGTGCTGGTGATCGGCGGCGGTATCGGCGGCCTCACGGCCGCGGCCGCGCTCAAAGCCGGCGGGGTCCCCGTCGAGGTCTTCGAGCGCCAGCCCGAGCTGCGGGAGCTGGGCACGGGCGTGGGGATCCAGCGCGTTGCGGCGCAGGCGCTTTCGATGCTGGGACTCCGCGATGAGCTGCGAGGGATCTCGGGGCCCGGGTTCGAGGCGCTGCGGCTGCTCTCCTGGCGCGACGGGCGCACGCTGGCGGCGGTTCCGTGGCACGGCGAGGTCGTCGCAGTCCATCGCGGGGAGTTGCTGGAGATACTCGCGCGTGCCGTCGGTGACTTGGGCATCGTCCACTGCGGCATGGAGTGCGTCGGCTTCCGCCAGGATGCGAGCAGCGTCACGGCGCTGTTCGCCGACGGTCACGAGGAGCGCGGCGCGGCGCTGGTGGCGGCGGACGGGCTGGAGTCGGCGATCCGCGCGAAGCTGATCGGCGACGGCAGGCCGCGGTACTCGGGCGCGACGGTGTGGCGGGCGCTGCCCGAGTACGAGCACAAATCCCTGGGGCGCAACTTCGCCCAGCAGGTGTACGGCCCGGCCTCGATCTTCGGGATGTTCCCGGTCGACAAGCGACTCTTCTGGTGGGGCAGCCAGATCCGGCCCGAGGGCGCGATCGACCCGCCGATCGGCCGCAAGCAGGACCTGCTGAACACGTTCGCCGGCTGGCCCGCGGAGGTGCAGCAGGTGATCGAAGCGACCCCCGAGGGGCAGCTCTTCCGCCAGGACCTCTACGACCGCAAGCCCCTCGAGCGCTGGCGCAACGGGCGCGTGACGCTGCTCGGCGACGCGGCGCATCCGACGACGCCGACGCTGGGGCAGGGCGCGGGGATGGCGATCGAGGACGGCGTCGTGCTCGGGCGCGAGCTGTCTGCCGCGGGCAGCCTCTCCAGCCCCGGCGCGATCCAGGCGGCGCTCGACTCCTACGAGCGCAAGCGCATCCCCCGCACGAGCCAGATCGTGGACCGCTCGGCGAAACTGGCGAAACTCTCGCACGTCAAGCACCCGGTGGGGCTGTTCATGCGCGAGCGCGTCCTCTCGGCGATGCCGCAACGCTTCTGGCAGCTGCTGTGGGAGCAGGAGCGCACCTATCAGATCGGGTGATGCCTGATGGGGCCGCAATCCGACCCCGGCGCCCCTGGAGGAGCACCGGCGCGGCGCAACTGCCGGCGATCAAAGTGTGCCCGACGCGGCCAGCCACTCGCTCTCGAACACGAGGCTCGTGTGCTCGGCGAGGAGGTCGTAGTCGCCGTCGTAGTGCAGCACGCCGGCTTCTGCCCTGTGCGCGCACGCGGCGATCATCACGTCCATCGGCGCGAGGCGGTGGTGGCCGATCCCGGCGAGCTCTCGTTGTGCCTGCAACGCCATGCGCTCGACCTCCCCGTCGATCGCAATTCGGGGCAGGCGATCGAATTTGACCATCATTTCTCGATGCCTGATGGCTGATCGCGCCGAGTAGCCGGCCTCCAGGAGGAACGGCATGCAGACCGCGATCTCGCGCTGGGCCATCCAGTCACCGATCGTTTTCGCGCGATCCCTGGGCACGACACCTTGGAGCAGGCGCGCCCACGCCGAGTTGTCGAGCAGCAGCACGCTACTCGTCGTAGTCGGCGATCAGACCGAGATGCTTGACCTCATCGGCTGCCGCGACGTCAACCATGTCTGGATTGCCGTTGCGGATCCATTCAGCGAGCTCCTTACGAGCCCTCCTGGCCTCCTCGGTCTCCCCCCGATCGGGCAGCCGGCGCGCCTTCGCGCGGGCACCCAGGATTACCAGCTCGGCGTAGTCGATCCGTTCACCGTTCAGCCTCGCACGCAAGTCATCGAGCGCCTCCCGGACAGGCTGCGTCTCGGTGATCGTATGACGTTGGAGCGTAGTCGGCATTGGACTCAGTGTAGCACCGTGTAGCACCGATTGGCCCCCGATTGGGCCGATGTCCACCCACCCGCTCAGCCGCCCTCCTGCGCCTGGATCGCGGTGATCGCCACCGTGTTGACGATGTCCGTGACCGAGCAGCCCCGGCTGAGGTCGTTGACCGGACGGCGCAGTCCCTGCAGGACGGGGCCGATGGCGACCGCCCCGGAGGAGCGCTGCACTGCCTTGTAGGCGACGTTGCCGGTGTCGAGATCAGGGAAGATGAAGACTGCCCGCGACCTCGCTGTCTGTCGGGCTTGGGTTGACCGCGACGTCGCCGTAGACCAGCACGCGGGGGTTTGGGTGGGCCTGGGCAAACCCCCAGACCCACCCAACCCCTTGCGAATTCCTTCTACATTACGTTCCTAAGTTCGGAGCTAATACCCAGGACGCATTTCCACTCCTCAAGACCCAAAGTGCATCCCCGCTCTTCAGCTGTGAAAGGATGGTCCCAGAGACTAACCCGGCTTCCGCTCCGCCGACGGTACAGGTTGCCATTGTTTCTGCTTTTGTTCTTTCATCGAATATGCTTTCTATCTTTCCAGTGGCTCTGTTTGCTGTCACGTTCATGGTGTTGCCCTGGTGTTCGCATATATCGGCTATCCTTAGTACACCTCCGGTGGTGCATTCGACTGCCCATCCGGGTTCTCCGTTACCCTCTTCTTTTTTGGGTCCGCTGACAATTTCGTCTCTTGCTTCGCCTCCTCTTTCTCTCAGCCTGGAGCCCCACGGGAGATTTCTAGGTATAGCTCTCACTCCTTTTGCTTCTTCGCACGAGCCATGTTTTCCTTCTGAGAATTCGCATTTAATATTAGATAGGGATGTCGTCCCACCCTGTCCAGGTTCACTTTTACCAGTCGGATTAGCGACCCATCCCACGCCGGTCCCACTACACGTAAGCCTCACTGCTCCGCCCGTAGCTTTCGAATCTTCCAGGGTGAGCTCGCCGCTGGACGTAACTTCGCTTGTCCCTTCAAGTACGCCTGCTTCCCAGCCTTTCCCCGATTCATCGCAGAAGCCGGAGCTGTATCTACCTTCAGTAGAGCCAACTTTTACACAATGCATCCATCTCGGGGCAAGCGCCACTTCGGCTTCCCCGTTGGCGACTAAGACACGCAATGCATTACCTCCCTCTATTTGTGAAAGGATGGTCCCAGAGGCTAACCCGGCTTCCGCTCCGCCGACGGTACAGGTTGCCATTGTTTCTTCTTTTGTTCTTTCGTCGAACGTGCTTTCTATCTTCCCGGTGGTTCCGTTTGCTGTCACGTTCATGGTGTTGCCCTGGTGTTCGCATATATCGGCTATCCTTAGTACACCTCCGGTGGTGCATTCGACTGCCCATCCGGGTTCTCCGTTACCCTCTTCTTTTTTGGGTCCGCTGACAATTTCGTCTCTTGCTTCGCCTCCTCTTTCTCTCAGCCTGGAGCCCCACGGGAGATTTCTAGGTATAGCTCTCACTCCTTTTGCTTCTTCGCACGAGCCATGTTTTCCTTCTGAGAATTCGCATTTAATATTAGATAGGGATGTCGTCCCACCCTGTCCAGGTTCACTTTTACCAGTCGGATTAGCGACCCATCCCACGCCGGTCCCACTACACGTAAGCCTCACTGCTCCGCCCGTGGCTTTCGAATCTTCCAGGGTGAGCTCGCCGCTGGACGTAACTTCGCTTGTCCCTTCAAGCTGGCTCGCTTCCCAGCCTTTCCCTGATCCATCGCAGAGACCGGAGCTATATTTACCTTCAGTAGAGCCAACTTTTACACAATGCATCCATCTCGGGGAGGTTTTTTCTTCTTCTTTAGGCCCGATTGGTATATGTAGAATTGTAGCCTCAGAAACTAACTCGGCTCCTGTGCCACCGAGAGTACAGGTGCCCATCGCTTCGCGTTCCGTTATTCCGTCGGACCTTAGCTCTATCCCTCCCGTGACTCGGCTTGATATCACGTCCATCGTATTACCAGAGTGTTCACACTGGTCGGTTCTTCCCTCGAGATCGATTGTACATTCGAATAGCCACCCGGGTTCGCCATTGCCCGTTTCTTTTTTAGGTCCACTGACGAGTTCATCTCTTACTTCTTTTTCTCTTTCCACGAGTCTGGAGCCCCACGGAAGATTAATCCACAAACCGCTTGGTGCTTTTCCTTCTTCACAGCCGCCATGCCTTTCTGATGATATTTTGCAGAGCACATCCCGTAACGAAGCGATTCCCCCCGCACCTGGTTCACCCTTACTAGCTGGGTTAGAAATCCATCCTATGGCTTCTGCTGAACATATATACTCAACTGCTCCGCCGTAGAATTCCGGGACTTTCGAGTCTTCCTGGTCGAGTTCGACGCTGGACGTCACTTCGATGGTTCCTTCGAGTTCCCTCGTTTCCCAGCCGGTTCCCGGTTCATCGCAGAAACCGGAGTTATAGTGGCCTTCACCCGACTCCGCTTTTACGCAATGCACCCATCTCGGTACCGCCATCGCAGGCGAAGCCACTGCGGCCATGAGGCCAGCCACAACGACCAGCCCAAGGACTATCTTCAAACATTTCATGTCGTACTGCTCCTTTCCCATGGAAGGTCGGTTGCCGAACCGTGAGGCCCGTCTTCAAAACGCAAAGACCTCACGACACCGGCTATGTCGTACTTCTCAGCCTCCCGCTGGCCGCCAGACGCATAGCCACACCAGAAGCCAACCAGAGATTCGCATCTAATATATCAGACTATCCATGATAATGGATCGTTAAGTCATTGACTCGAATGGGCCACTGCTTGGCGGAAGGCGCGCTACTGCTGGCCATCAGCGCGTCAACCAGCCCCGACACCGCACCACGCGAAGTCCGTTGGGTCAGGCCACCGGCGGGGTCACGACAAGCGGCGAGGTATCGGGGTAGATCTGTGCGATGAGGTCGCGTAGGACTTCGAAGTCGCGAAGGTTCTCCGTGGCGATTTGGCGGCCGTGGGTCCAGGCGCAGGCGGCGATCTGGATGTCCAGTACCCAGCCGGTGCGCTGCTCTGGCTTGACACCCTTTCGCCGCGCCCCGGTGGGTGGTGTCGGATGCAGGGCGCGAAGCCGCCCAGCGACGATTGCGGCGGGCCGGTCCAGCGACAGGATCTCGACCAGATCACTTGCGATGAGGGCGACGAACCAGGCCAGCGCCGGCGCGATGTGCGGCTTGCGGGCCACCGTGGCTTGGATGCCACGGACGACCTCCATCACCGTGGGCGCGGTGATGGCGATAGGTTCACCCGCGTGGGCGCATTCCAGCATATGTCGCTCCAGCGCCCCGCCAGGGTAGAGCCGGGAGACGAGGGTCGTATCCCAGGCTCCGATCAAGGGTCGCGGCGGCCGGCGAGCATCGCGTCACGGAACTCATCCGCTGAGGGGAATGTCAGTGCTTTGTCGAGGCTGACGTGCTCAACCGCGGCATGCCGCTGCGATGCGAGTGCCGCGATCCGCTCGCGGCACTCGCGGGCTGAGGCCCCCTCCTCCGCTAGACGCACGATCGCGTCGTTTGTAGTCGTGCCCAGCTCTCGCGCCAGTCGGTCGGCTGCGTTCATGACCGAATGGGGCACGGTGAGAGTGGTTCTGTGTCCTTCGCGATGCGGTGCCCTGCGTCGACGCTCCATGACAGCGCATCATAGCGCATCAAGAAGAGATGTTCACCCCTCCTGCGCCTGGATCGCAGTGATCGCCACCGTGTTGACGATGTCCGTGACCGAGCAGCCCCGGCTGAGGTCGTTGACCGGCCGGCGCAGTCCCTGCAGGACGGGGCCGATGGCGAGCGCCCCGGAGGAGCGCTGCACGGCCTTGTAGGCGACGTTGCCGGTGTCGAGGTCGGGGAAGATGAAGACCGTGGCGCTGCCCGCGACCTCGCTGTCGGGCAGCTTCAGCTTGGCGACGCTCTCGTCGACCGCGGCGTCGTACTGGATCGGCCCGTCGACCTTGAGGTCCCCCCGCAGCCGGCGCACGGTCTCGGTTGCCTCGCGCACCGCGTCCACCTGGGCGCCCTTGGCGGAGTCCCCGGTGGCGTAGGAGAGCATCGCGATCCGCGGGGCGATGCCGAACGCCGCGGCGGTGTCGGCGGAGGAGATCGCGATGTCCGCGAGCTGGGTGCTGTCGGGTTTGGGGTTGACCGCGCAGTCGCCGTAGACCAGCACGCGGTCGGCGAGGCACATGAAGAAGACGCTCGAGACCACCGAGACCCCGGGGCGGGACTTGACGAACTCGAACGCGGGGCGGATCGTGTCGCCGGTGGTGTGGGCAGCACCGGAGACCATGCCGTCGACCTCACCCAGGTGGACCATCATCGTGCCGAAGTAGGTGGGGTCGGCGAGGGTGTCGAAGGCGAGCGCCTCGGTCATCCCCTTGTGCTTGCGCAGCTCGTGGTAGACCGCGCCGTAGCGCTCGCGCTCGGGTGAGCTCAGGGGGTCCACGATCCGCGCGTCGTCGAGGTCCAACCCGAGCGAGGCGGCGCGGGCGCGCACCGCCTCGGGGTCGCCCAGCACCGTCAGGGCGACCACGCCGCGGCGCAGCAGGATGTCGGCGGCCCGCAGCACCCGCTCGTCCTCGCCCTCGGGCAGCACGATGTGCCGGCGCGCCGCCTTCGCGCGCTCGATCAGCTCGTACTCGAACATCGTCGGGGTCATCCGCGTGGGGCGCTCCACCATGAAGCGCATCTGCAGCTCGACCTTGTCCACGCTGTGCTCGAAGACGCCCAGGGCGGTGGCGATGCGCTGCTCGTTCTCGGCCCGCAGCACCGGCCTCACGCCCGAGATCGCGGCCGCGACGACGTGCGTGCGCGCGTCGATCTCGAACACCGGGAAGGGGGAGGTCTCGAGCAGTGCCCGCACGGTGGGGGAGAGCTTGTAACCGCCGGTCAAGAGCAGTCCGGAGACGGCGGGGAAGGAGGGGGAGAGGGTGGAGGCGAGACAGGCCACGACGATGTCCGAGCGGTCGGCCGGCACCACCACGAGGGCGCCGTCCACGAGATCCTCGATGAAGTGCTCGGCGCTCATCGCCGCCACCCGCACGTCGCGCACCTCGCGCTCGAGCATCCCGTCCACCGCCAGCACCGGGCGGGCGTCGAGGGCGGCCTGGATCTCGCCCACGTTCGGGTAGCCCAGCTCGGCGTGCTCGGGCATCACATAGACCCACTCCTGGCCGGTGTTGGGGGCGAGCCGGCGCTCGACCTCCTCCACCGCGTCCGGCGCGACGCGGTTGACGATCACGCCGAACAGCTCGCAGTCCTTGCGCTGGAGCTCCTCGCGCGCGAGCTGCACCTCCTCGACGACGTTGGCGCTTGCCGCCCCGTTGATAACCACCAGCACCGGGCAGCCGAGCTGATTGGCGAGGTTGGCGTTCAGGTCGAAGTCGAGCGCCGGGGCGGAGCCCACGAAGTCGGTGCCCTCGCAGACCACGAAGTCGCACTGGCGCTCGAGCTCGCGATAGGCCGCGAGGACCCGCTTCTCGATCTCCTCGTGCGCGCCGTGGGCGCTCAGGCCCGTCACCTCCTCGGCTGTGGGGCCGTGCATCTCTGCGTAGCTGGAGCGAAGCTGGTAGCGATCGCGCATCAGCTCGATCTGGGGGTCCGGCTCGGTGGCGCTGCGGACGACCGGGCGGAAGAAGCCGATGCGCTGCAGGCGCGCGGAGAGCATCTCGACGAAACCGAGGGCCACGACGGACTTGCCGCTGTGCGGGCCCATCGCCGTGATGTAGATGTTTCGCGCCACAGGGCTCCTCAGTGCCCACGCCACGATACCCGCCGGCCTGGACGGCCGGGTGGGCTTGCCTGGTTCATCTGTTCACCGCCGCAGGCGCCCTCAGCGCAGGACGGCAAAAACATGATGTTCGCCGAGGACCCCTTTGAAGCGGTGCTCGCCGCGCTCCTCGAAGCGAAAGCTGGGGTCGGTCTCGGTGTATTCCTTCAGCGTCGAGGAGACCGTGATCTCCCCGCCCCGCGCGCAGCCGGCGATGCGGGCGCCGAGCACGACGTTGCGCCCGTACATCTCCTCGTCGGTGACGATCACGAACCCGGTGTGCAGGCCGACGCGCAGGCGCAGCGGACGATCGCCCCCTGGGACGGTGCGGTCGGCGAGCGAGCTCTGCAGGTCGATCGCGCAGCGCAGCGCCGCGTGGGCGCTGTCAAAGGCGACCATGAAACCGTCGTCGTGGGACTTCGCCACCGTGCCCCCGTGGTGGCGGATGACCTGCTCGACGATCGCGCGGTGGTCGCGCAGCAGCTCCGAGAAACGCTCGGCGCCGACCTCCTCGCGGATTCCCGCGGCGTCCTCGATGTCGCAGAAGAGCAGCGTCAGGGCCCCGTCCGGAGAGCTCATCTCGCCGAGCGGGGGCTGCGCGTCGCCCAGCGCCGAGGCGATCACGTCGATCGATGTCATCTGTCCGACTTCCAACCCGATCCTCCCGATCTCCCGCTCGCCAGCGCAGCGCAAGCATAACCCCTCTTGGATAGATTCCCAGGCTCGGTCCCACGAACGAGAGACGAGGAAAGCGCATGTCCTCCGAGCAGCCCCAGTCCGAGCCCGCCGGCGAGCCGCAGATTCGCCTGGTCGATGAGATGCCGGCCGACACGCGGCGCGGCGGCGACGTTCGCACCCTGCTGAGCCCCAAGACCGCGGGCTCGACCTCGGGCTTCATGGGCGTGGCCACGATTGGGCCGGGCGAACGGATCAGCGAGCACTACCACCCCTACTCGGAGGAGTTCATCTTCGTGGTCAGCGGCGCGCTCGACGCCCAGATGGACGGCACCTCCCACAGACTGGAGGCCCGCCAGGCGCTGCTGATACCGATCAACGTGCGCCACCGCCTCGTCAACGACGGCGAGGAGGAGGCGTTCATCGTCTTCCACCTCGGGCCGCTCGCGCCCCGCCCCGACGCCGGGCACGTGGACACGGAGTAGGCGCTGAGATGAGCAGCGGGCAGATTCCAAGGAGGACGGCCGTGACCGGGGTCGGCGTCGTCGCCCCGGGTGGCAGCACGCGCGACTCCTTCTGGGAGGCGATCACCGCCGGGCGCACCGCGACGCGTCGCATCACGTTCTTCGACGCCTCCGGGTTTCGCTCCCAGATCGCCGCCGAGTGCGACTTCGACCCGCTGGCGGCCGGCCTCAGCGAGCACGAGACGCGCCGCATGGACCGCTACATCCAGTTCGCCGTCGCCGCAGCGATGGAGGCGATGACCGACAGCGCGCTGGAGAGCGAGAGGATCGACCTCGATCGCACCGGGGTCAGTCTCGGCTCGGCGGTGGGCGGCACGATGGTGCTCGAGGACGGCTACGTGGCGGTCTCCAACCACGGCCGCGAGTGGTTGGTCGACCCCGACTATGCCCCCCCGTTCCTCTACCAGGGGCTGATCCCCAGCAGCCTGGCCAGCGAGGTGGCGCTGAAGTTCGGCGCGCACGGGCCCTCGGTGGTCGTCTCGACCGGCTGCACCTCGGGGATCGACGCGATCGGCTATGGACACCAGATGATCCAGGACGACGAGGCCGACATCGTGATCGCGGGCGCCGCGGAGTCCGGCATCTCGCCGATCTCGATGGCGTGCTTCGACCCGATCAAGGCGACCTCGCGGCGCAACGACGACGCCGAGCACGCCTCGCGCCCCTTCGACCGCGACCGCGACGGGTTCGTGATGGGGGAGGGCGGGGCGGTGCTGATCCTCGAGGAGATGCAGAGCGCGCTGGCGCGCGGCGCCCACATCTACTGCGAGGTAACCGGCTTCGCCAGCCGCGGCAACGCCTTCCACATGACTGGGCTGAAGCCCGACGCGAGCGAGATGAGCGAGGCGATCCTCGACGCGATGGCGCAGGGCGCAACCAAGCCGGAGGACATCGACTACATCAACGCCCACGGGTCGGGCACCAAGCAGAACGACCGGCACGAGACCGCGGCGTACAAGAACACCCTTGGCGAGCACGCCTACAACGTGCCGATCAGCTCGATCAAGTCGATGGTGGGCCACTCGCTTGGGGGAATCGGGGCGATCGAGATGGCGACCTGCGCGTTGGCGATCGACCGCGGCGTGGTGCCGCCCACCGCTAACTGGGAGAACCCCGACCCCGAGTGCGATCTGAACTACACGCCCAAGGTTGCGGTGCGCAAGCAGATCGACGTGGCGCTCTCGACCGGCAGCGGCTTCGGCGGCTTTCAGTCGGCGATGATCTTCTCGGTCCCCGGCGAGCGCCGCAACGCGGGGCTGTGAGCGGGCGATGAGTCTCCATGCCAGCCCGCGGAGCGCCACGACTGTGGCCCATCGTGCCCGCTTGACGACCGCAGCGACAGGAGCGTGAACCCGCGATGAGCCCCACGATCCCATCGGCAGACCGCCGCGCAGTGATCACCGGCATCGGCGTGGTCGCCCCCACCGGCCAGGATCGCGAGTCGTGGTGGTCGGCCACGCGTGCGGGGCAGAGCGGGATCGAGCGCATCGCGCGCTTCGATCCCTCGCGCTACCCGGTGACGCTCGCCGGCGAAGTGCGGGACTTCGAGCCCGGCGACCACCTGGACCAGCGGCTGATCAAGCAGACCGACCGCTGGACGTGGATGGCGCTCGTCGCCGCCCAGGCCGCGCTTGACGACGCCAAGTTCGACCCGACCGAGCACGACCCCTACTCGATGAGCGTGATCACCGCCAGCTCCTCGGGCGGCAACGAGTTTGGGCAGCGCGAAATCCAGGCGCTGTGGGAGAAGGGGCCGGTGTTCGTGGGCGCCTACCAGTCGATCGCCTGGTTCTACGCCGCCACCACCGGGCAGATCTCGATCAAGCACGGCATGAAGGGCCCCTCCGGCGTGGTGCTCGCGGAGGGGGCCGGCGGGCTGGAGGCGCTCGCCCACTCGCGGCGCACGATCCGCCGGGGCGTGGAGACAGCGGTGAGCGGCGGCGTGGAGGCGCCGATCGGCCCCTACGCCCTCACCTGCCAGCTCGGCACCGGGTTCCTTAGCACCGAGTCCGATCCGGCCGCGGCCTACCGCCCGTTCGACGCGCGCGCCAACGGCTACGTCCCCGGCGAGGGGGGAGCGATCCTGCTGGTCGAGAGCCTCCAGAGCGCCCAGGAGCGGGGGGCCCCGCAGATCTACGGCGAGATCCTGGGCTATGGCGCCACCAACGACGCCCACCACTGGGGCCGCCCGGCACCGGACGCAACGCAGTCCGCACGGGCGATGTCGGTGGCGCTCGCGAACGCCGGCATCTCGCCAGGCGAGGTCGACGCGGTGGTGGCCGACGCCTTCGGCGTCCCCGAGATCGACGCGCTGGAGGTGCAGGCGATCAAGGCGGTCCTCGGCGAGCACGCCGCGCGCGTGCCCGTGCTCGCCCCCAAAAGCGGCGTCGGGCGCATGTATGCGGGCGGCGCCTCGCTGGACACCGCCGCGGCGCTGCTCTGCATGCGCGACGGGACACTGCCCCCGATCGTCAACCTCGAGGAGCCCGCGGAGGGCTTCGAGCTCGACTTCGTGCGGGGCTCCGAGCGGGCGGGGGAGCTCTCGACGATCCTCGTCAACGCACGCGGCTTCGGGGGCTTCAACAGCGCCCTCGTGCTCAGGCGCATGAGCTAGTGTCCTGAGCCCCCGGCGAGCATCGGCGCACCTGCTCATGTCGCAGCCACCACAGATCGGCTCTCTACTGGAGGCGGCTGTGTCGCAGAGCCCCCAGCGCCCGGCCCTCGCCCACGCCGACGTCGAGCTCACCTACCACCAGCTGCACACTGCCGTGGACCGGCTCGCCGCGCGCTTGGGCGAGCGCTCGGGGGAGCGCGTCGCGGTGATCGCGCCCAACGTGCCCGCCCTCGTGATCGCGCTGTTCGCCGCCTGGCGCGCGGGCGCCGCCGTCGTCCCGTTGAGCGCCCGCCTGCGCAGCTTCGAGCTGCGGCGCGTGTTCGCCGACGCGCAGCCCTCGGCGGTCATATCGCTCGCCTCCCACGGGGGGTTCTCGCTCGTGCGGGAGCTGGGCGCCCTCGGCGAGCTGATCCCGACGCTGGCCACCGGGATCGTCGTCGACGAGCTCGGAGAGATCCACCAGGAGCTGAGCTGGCCCGCCGGCGAGGCCGCGCCGCCGCTTCACCCCGACGTGGCGGCGATCATGTACACCTCCGGCACCACCGGGGAGCCGAAGGGCGCGCTGATGTCACACGCTCTCGGCGTCGCCGAGGGCCAGTGCCTCGCCGGCCTGCTGGGCGAGAGCGCGCAGGCTGCGAGCGTCATGGTCGTCCCCGGCTCGCACGCGTTCGGGCTGGCCTGCCTGCTGTGCGACCTGGCCGCCTGCGGGGAGGCGGTGCTGGTCGACTCCACGACCTCCCTGCAGCCCCTCGTGGCGGCGCTGCGCCGTCACGAGGCGCGCGTGCTGCACGGCTCGCCGGCCCTGTTCGCGCGGCTGCTGAAGGCGACCGACGAGCTGCCCGTGAGGAGCGGATTCACCGCCGGATCCTCCTGCCCGCCGGAGGTGCTCGAAGAGCTCGACCGGCGCGAGGCGCGCATCCTCAACGTGTACGGCATGACCGAGATCGGCGCGGCGAGCAGCTGCCGCCCCGAGGACCCCCCGGAGGTCCGCCACCGCACGGTCGGCCGTCCGCTCCCGGGCTACGAGTTCCGGGTGGTGCGCCGCGGGCGGGGCGGGATGGGCGAGGGGGATGGAGGGCCGAGAGAGGTGCACGGAGTGGTGGGTGAGGGGGAGAGCGGGGGAGGGGTGCCGGGCAAGCGAGATGTGGCGCTGGGGGGGAGCGAGGAGAGGCCGTGCGAGGGAGATGAGGCGATGGGCGAGATCGAGGTCCGCGGCCCCTACGTGACCCTGGGCTATCACGGCCGTCCCCGCGAGCACGACGAGGCGTTCGACGGGGAGTGGTTTCGCACCGGGGATCTCGGGGGGATCGACGCCGCCGGTAACCTCTCGATCGCGGGACGCGCCAAGGAAGTGGTCCACGTCGGCGGCTTCAACGTGTTCCCCGCGGAGGTCGAGAGCTTCCTGCTGACCCACCCCGCGGTCGGCCAGGCGAGCGTGATCGGCGTGCCGCACGCCGCGATGGGCGAAGCCCTCCATGCGTTCGTGGTGCCGAGCCCCGGGGCTGGGCTCGCGGGGCGCGACGTCGTCGGCTTCGCGCGGGCGGGAATCGCGGGGTACAAGGTGCCCTATGGCGTCAGCGTCGTGCCCGAGCTGCCGCTGCTTCCCTCGGGCAAGCCCGACCGGCGCGAGCTGGCCCGCGGCCTCCACGCCCACCAGGCGGGGGCCTGAGATGGCGCACACCTCGCCGCCGCTGCCCCCCAGCCCGCTGTTCGCCGGGCTGGCCAGGCCGGAGCTCGAGGCGATCGCCGCGCAGATGCGCTCCCGGGCGTTCGCCGCCGGCGAGCAGATCTGCGCCGCGGGTGAGCGCAGCGACCGGCTGTGGCTGATCACCGGGGGCCTCGTCCACGTCCTCGCCGGGAGCGCCGACGCCGCGGCGGGAGAGGTGCTCGCCCGCCAGCGCAAGGGCGACGTGGTGGGCGCTCAGGGTGCGGTCACCGGCGAGCCGCGCACCGCCACCGTGGTGGCCGCGATCGCCTCCTCCGCCCTCGAGCTCGACGCCGAGCGCTTCCTCGCGCTCGCGCAGCGGTTCCCGGCGATCCTCATCAACCTGATCCGCATCCAGAGCGAGAGCCTCGTCAGGGCCAACGCGCGCCGCGTCGAGCGCCAGCGCGGTGAGGCCGTGGCGCTCCTCAGCGGGCCCGCGATGGCCGCCACGGCGGCGCGCGTGGCGTCCCTCGCGCGCGGCGCGAGCCCCCGCCCGGTGGTCTGGTTGGACCGGCGCCTCTCGTTCGCGGGCGCCCTGACCGCCGCGGGCGACCTGACCGACGAGCACGCCACCGTGCTGCTGCCCGGCGAGCTCGACCCCGAGACCGTGACTGTGCTGCTCGATGACGTGGACCGCGTGGTGGCGCTGGTCGGCTCGGCCGGCGAAGCCGAACGGCTGGGCGCGCTCGCGCAGGCCCCGAACACGCGCGGCGCCCAGGTGGAGGCCGTGCTGGTCGGCGAGGAGGCCGTGGCGGCGAGCCGCGACTGGCCGCCCGGCGCGCCGATTCGCGTGGTGCGCACCTGCCTGCGGGCGGACGGCGCCGGGTTCACGGCCCCAGACGACGCCAGGCATGGCTTGGCGAACAGCACCGGGCTGCCTCCGGCGGGCGCCACGATGGCCACCGGGGACGGCGCCGGGCTCATCCCGCCGGCGGGAGCTGGGATGCCCCCCGCCGACGAGGCGTGGCTGGCGCGCCATCTCACCCGAACAAAGCTGGGTCTGGCGCTCGGCGCCGGAGGCGCGAAGGGGTACGCCCACGTGGGCGCGCTGGAAGTGCTCGAGGAGGCCGGCTACGTCGTGGATTATGTGTCGGGCAGCAGCATCGGCGCGATTGTGGGCGCCTACCTGGCGCTGGGCATGGACGCCGCGGAGATCGACGCGACCCTGCGGGGCACCTTCGATGCCGACAACGTGGCCGAGCTGTTCAAAACCTCGCTCGGTGGGGGCGGCTCGGCACTTGAGGCGATGAGCCGGCTGATGCGCGAGAGCACCGCGGAGCGCTCCTTCGCCGACACGCTGATCCCGCTGGCGGTGATGACGGTCGATCTCACCGATCGCGCCCCCGCCCCCCTGCGCGAGGGGCCCCTGTGGGAGGCGCTGCTGGCCGCCACCGCGCTGGCCGGGGTCTACCCCCCGCACGAGCGCGGCGGACACCGCCTGGTGGACGGGCTGGCGCTCGTGCCGGTGCCGACGGGGGCGGTGTTCGAGGATGGAGCCGACCTCGCCGTCTCGGTCAACCTGATGGGCGCCGAGATGCTGGCGGAGTGGCCGGAGCAGCCCGAGCTGCCCCCCGCCCGCGAGCGCAAGGCGCGGGGCGGCACGCTCGACACGTTGCTGGAGGTGATGGATTTGAGCCAGCTCGAGACCAGCGCCCGCCACGCCGAGCTCGCCGACGTGACGATCACGCCACGCTTCGGACCGGCCCATTGGCGAGACTTCCACCTCGCCGATCTGTTTCTCGCCGCCGGGCGCCGAGCGGCGCTGGAGCAGCTGCCGGCGCTGCAGGCGCTCAGCACACCTGTCGACCCGAAGACCAGCACACCTGTCAATCCGCAGACCGACGCCCTGTCGATCTGAAAACCGACACCCCTGTCGATCAATCAACCGCTACCGAAGGAGACGGCATTGCCTGAGCAGACGAAGTTCGAATTCGACGATCTCAAGCGGATCCTCGTGGACCGCGTGGGCCTCCCCGAGGCGGACGTCGTGGACGACCGCGAAGCGACGTTCGAGGACATGGGCCTGGATTCCCTCGCCTTCATGGAGATCCAGCTCGCCATGCAGCAGGACTACGGGTTCAGGATCCCCGACGAGGACGCCGAGGAGATCCACAGCGTGGGCGAGGCGATTGACTATGTAAACCGGCGCCTCTCAGAACAGGAGTAGACGATGGCCGCGCACACCGACAACTCCGTCGTCATCCAGGCCCCGCTGGAGTTCGTGTGGGAGCGGATGATGGACATCGAGAGCTGGCCCAGCCTGTTCAGCGAGTACGCCGCCGCGGAGGTGCTGGAGCAGGACGGGGACACCGTTCGCTTCAAGCTCACCACCCACCCCGACCCCGACTACGACGGGCAGGTGTGGAGCTGGACCTCTGAGCGGACCGCCGATCCCCAGACGCACAGCTCGAAGTCCAAGCGGATCGAGACCGGCCCCTTCCAGTACATGAACATCGAGTGGTACTTCGAGGAGGCCGACGAGGGCACCGCGATGCGCTGGGTGCAGGACTTCTCGATGAAGCCCGAGGCGCCCGCCGACGACGAGCACGCCGAGGAGTACATGAACAAGAACACCAAGGTGCAGATGCAGGTCATCAAGGAGCGCCTGGAGGCGCAGGCGGGGGAGTCCGCGGATGGCTGAGCCGGACGCCGCCGATCCCACGGTCAGTGGGCAGGCGCCGAAACCGGAGGACACGTCGCCCGACTCCATCCCCGGCGCCCCGGGGAGCCGGGAGTCGGGCGGCGGGACCACGGGAGCCGATGCCAGCAATCGCGTGCTGATCATCGGCGCCGGGCCCGCCGGTCTCACCGCGGCAATCGCGCTGGCGCGCATCGGGATCGAGGCGCGCGTGTTCGACCGCGCGGCGGAGCTCGGCAAGGCGGGCGCCGGGCTGGGCGTGCAGAGCAATGCGCTGCGCGCCCTGCAGAAGCTCGGCGTCGGCGACCGGATCGAGGCGGCGGGCACCGAGCTGCGCTCTCAGGAGTTCTGCGACATCAACGGCAAGCTGCTGTTCACCTTTCCGCAGGGAGAGGTCGCAGACGAGTACGGGACGCCGACGATCAGCCTGCTGCGCGCGGACGTTCAGCGGGCGCTGATCGATGCCGTCGCGCCGGGCGCGCTGCGGCTGAGCGCGGAGTGCGTAGCGATCGAGCAGGACGCCGATGGGGTCACGGCGACGTTCGCCGACGGCCGCACCGAGCGGGGTGCGCTGCTGATCGGCGCCGACGGCGGCCGCTCGGTTGCGCGCAAGCACCTCTACGGGGCGGCCGACGCGGAGCCGCGCTACTCGGGCTTCACCACCTGGCGTGCGGTCGTCGAGATGAGCCCGGAGGATCTGCCGCCGCACACCTCGCGCACGTTCCTCGGCACGGGCAGGCAGTTCGTGATGTTCCCGGTGGGCGCCGACAGGATCTACTGGGGACTGTTGAAACGCGAACCGCAGGGGGGCACGGATCCCGAAAGCGGTCTGCGCGAGCTGTTGACCGAGTACCTGCGCGACTTCCCCGAGGTGGCGCGCCAGCTCGTGATGGCGAGCGAGGAGGGGGGGATCCTCAGAACCGACATCTGCGACCGCGACCCGGAGCAGACGTGGGTGAAGGGCCGGGTCGTGCTGATCGGCGACGCGGCGCACATGACCACCCCCTTCATCGGGCAGGGCGCCGGGATCTCGATGGAGGACGCGGTGGTGCTCGCCAAGGAGCTGGCTCTCACCGGCGGCCTGCGCGATCAGCGGATGCTCGCCGGCGCCCTGGAGTCCTTCCAGCGCGAGCGGATGCCCCGCTGCGCGAAGATCGTGCTGACATCGAGGCGCCGGGGGCAGATGCTGTCGTTGTCGAACCCCGCCGTCGGGAAGGTCCGCAACGCCGCCCTGCGCGCGGTCCCGGCGGCCCTCTGGCGCAGAGCGCTCGCGAACAGCGTCAAGTACGACCTCTGATCCCGGTCATGCCCCCCAGTTGGGGGCGCTCACAGGCAACCGTGGGCAGGAAGGACCCCTGGTCGGCGGGACCCCCCGACCCCGACACGGCACGGCACAGCGCATGCCTCGGCAAGCGCTACGGCTGCCTGAAGTTCAACCCGGTGTTCTGCAGCGCGGCCCGCGCCATGACCTGGGGGGCGCCGTCGCCGCCCTCCTCGCCTCGAGCGTCCGGCTCCTCGCTCGAGTAGCGCTGTTCGGTGAGGGTCAGGTAGATGCTGTCGAGGCTCGGCCTCACCAATTCGATGTTGCGCAGCCGCATCGCGTTGCCGCCGAGCTGACCGAGTGCGGCGGCGGCCATCTCCGCGGCGTTGTCGGTCGAGATGCGCAGCACGGAGCCCTCGCACACGACCTTCCCACCGCGCACGGAGATCTCGGGCGCTGGCCCGTCGAAGGTGAGTTCCACGACCTGGGTGGAGTTCATCGCGACGAGCTCGGCGATCGATCCGCGGGCGATGATCGCGCCGCCCTGGAGCAGCGCCACCGAGGCGCCGAGCTGCTCGATCTCGGGGAGGTAGTGGGTCGAATAGCAGATCGCGTGCCCCTCCTCGGCGAGCCCTTTGACGAGATCGAGGATCTCCTGGCGGGTGCGGATGTCGGCGCCGACGGTCGGCTCGTCGAGGATCAGCAGCGCCGGCTTGCAGACGATCGCCATGCCGGTGTGCAGGCGCCGCTGCTGGCCGCCGGAGAGCGTGCCCGCGTGGGCATCGAACTTGGGCGTGAGGCTGAGCGCCTCCCCCACTTCCTCGGCGCGCTTTGCGACCTCGCGCCCCCGCAGCCCGCCGAGCTCGCCGAACAGCTCGAGGTTGCCGCGTACCGTGAGCGTCGGGTAGATGCCGAGATCCTGCGGGGCGATCCCCAGGTGCTGGCGCGCCTTCAGCGGGTCGGCGGTCGCGTCGACGCCATTGACGAGGATCGTGCCGGAGTCCGCCCGCCGCAACCCGGCGACGCACGAGACGAAGGTCGTCTTGCCCGCGCCGTTGTGGCCGAGCAGGCCGGCGACCTCGCCCGGTTCGATCTCGAGGTCAACTCCCTTCAGAACCTCGAAGTCCCCGTAGGACTTGCGCACGCCACTCACGTAGAGGGTCGCCTGCGAGCGCGGGGTGCGCAGCTCCTCCGCGTCGGGGGAGCCGGCCAGGATCACCGGCCGCCGGCGCATCACGGTGCGCTGGGAGTCTCCCGGCAGCACGACCTCGAGCACCGTCTGGCCGACCTGGATGCGATCGCCGGCGCTGAGCAGCTGCGAGGCGGGTATCCGCCAGCCGTTCAGGTAGGTGCCGTTGGTCGAGCCGAGATCCTCGAGCACGTAGGCGCCGTCGCCGCGCAGCACGATGCGCGCGTGGTTGCGAGAAAGCTCCTCGTCCCCGCCGAGGGCGCCCGGTCCCTGCGCGGCGCGTCCGATCGAGACGTCGTGCCCGAGCGGGATGTCGGTGCCGGCAGCCGGCCCGGCGATCACGCGCAGCTGCTCGCCCGCGCTCATGGGAGAACCGCTGTTTGCCGGGTGGTTGGCCTGCTCGCGCTCACGAGACCAGCTTGTGGTCGGTCGGGCGGAAGCGGATCGCGGCGAGGGCGGCGAAGAGAGCGGCGAAACCCAGCAGCACGCCCACGGGTCCGATCACCGCGCCGAACCCGTCGCCCTTGAGGATCACGTCGGTCGACGCCTGCATCGCCCAGTGGCTGGGGATCGCGGGCGAGATGGTCTGCGCCCACTGTGGCAGCGCCGTGGTCAGCGCGAGCGCCCCCCCGAGCGAGGCGAACACCAGCATCAGCAGGTTGGAGGAGGCGTCCATCTGGCTCATCGTGGAGCAGAACGAGACCAGCGCGAACGTCAGCGCCAATACGCAGATCGCCAATGTCGGCGCGAGGATCACGAGCGTCACCATCGAGCCCTTCGAGTTCATGCCGAGCACGAGGTCGCCGATCGCGAACAGCGCGATCATCTGGATGGTGATCACGACGAACGAGGGCAGCAGCTTGCCGATGATGACCTCGGTCGTGCTGGCCATCATCTGCAGGCGGTCCCACGTGCCCCAGGCGTGCTCGGCGAAGAACGTGCGCCCGACGAACACCAGCCAGAAGAACGCGAACATCACCGTGAACCCCGGCACGGCCTGCTCGGCTCCGTTGACATGGCGGTAGCCGGCCCCGAGCAGCGCCGACTTCTGCGTGGACTTCATGATGACCATCGTCAGCAGCGGGATGATCACGAAGATCACGAGCGCCCCCGGGTTGCCGAGCAGCAGCTTTGCCTGATGGCGGGAGATGATCAGCAGTCGTCGGCGTGACATGGCGGCTCGCGCGTGGACAATATATGCTCCGGTCGCGGAGTAACTGGCAACCGGGCGAAAGGAGCAGGCCATCATCAAGCGAGGTGTGATCGTCGCCCGGATCAAGCCCGGAGCCGAGGAGGAGGTCGCGCGGATCTTCGCCGAGTCCGATGAGACCGAGCTGCCGCGGATCACCGGGGTCAGGCACCGCAGCCTGTTCGTGCTCGACGACATCTACATCCACCTGGTGGAGACCGACGACGAGTTCGCCGACGCCGTCGAGAAGGTGCGCAATCACGACCTGTTCAAGGAGATCAGCGCCCAACTGGATTCATATATAACCCCGTACAACCCCGAGACATGGCGCTCTCCGAAGGACGCCCAGGCGCGGGAGTTCTATAGCTGGGACCCACCGACCGAGGCATGAGCGTAAGGCTCGTCGTCGACGTTCGCATCAAGCCCGGTTCCCGCGATGAGCTGTTGAGTGCCTACGCCGCGCTGCGGGCGCGCGCAGCGCAGGAGCCGGGGCTGATCGGCCATCAGCTCTGCGAGTCAAGCGAGGATGGCGAGCGCTGGCTGGTGATCAGCGAGTGGGAGAGCATCGAGCGCTCCGGCGCCTGGGACGCCTCGGAGGATCACGCCCGCCTGCTGGCACCGCTGCGGGCCTGCTTCGCGCAGGCCAGCCGCTCGAGCTTCCACGTGCGTGACGGTGTGGTCGTATAGGATGGCGCCCGGCGTGAGCATCGAACGGGGCGATTCAATTGTGGAGTTCGCGGCGGTGCGCCCGCCGCAGGAGCACTACGACGTCGCGATTCTCGGGGGCGGCTTGGCGGGCCTCACGCTGGCGATCCAGCTCAAGCAGATGCGGCCCGAGACGGCGGTGGTGGTGCTCGAGAAGCGCGAGGGGCCGGCGCCGCTGGCGGCGTTCAAGGTGGGCGAGTCCACCGTCCCCTCCGGCGCCCACTACTTCGCCGAGGTCGTCGGGATGGAGGAGCATCTGCGCTCCGAACAGATCATCAAGTGCGGGCTGCGCTACTTCCCGCCCGCGGACGGCAACGAGGACATCACCAAGCGGGTCGAGGCCGGGCCCCCGGTGTACCCGCCGCACGACAACTTCCAGCTCGATCGGGGCCTCTTCGAGAACAAGCTCGCGGCGCGCGCGCGGGCGCTCGGGGTGGACCTGCAGCAGGGCGCGCGGGTGCGGGAGGTCGATCTCGACAGCGATCCCCACCGCGTGACCTTCGAGCAGTTCGAGCGCGAGGCGACGCTCACGGCGCGCTGGGTCGTGGACGCCGCGGGCCGCGCCAGCATCCTCAAGCGCAAGCTCGACCTGATGGCCGACTGCGGGCACCACATCAACTCCTCGTGGCTGCGACTTGGAGGGGGGCTCGATCTCGAGCAGTGGGGCGCCGATGACACTGAGTGGATGGCGCAGATGTCCCAGCCGGGCATCCGCCAGTTCAGCACCAATCACCTGATGGGGGAGGGGTACTGGGTGTGGATGATCCCGCTCTCCACGGGGCCGATCAGCATCGGCGTGTGCGCCGACCCCCGCTTTCACCCCTACGAGGAGATCAACGAGCTCGAGGGCCTGCTCGGGTGGCTGCGCGAGCACGAGCCGCAGCTCGCCGCATCGATCGAAGAGCGCCCCCAGGACATCGAGGACTTCCTCCGCGTCAAAGACTTCGCCTACGGGGTCAAGCAGATGTTCTCGACCGACCGCTGGGCGCTCGTGGGGGAGGCGGGAGCGTTCGCCGACCCCTTCTACTCCCCCGGCTCGGACTTCATCGGCTACAGCAACACCTTCACCGCCGATCTCGTGACGCGCGACCTGAACGGCGAGGCGATCGGCGAGCGCGTCGACTACTACAACGACCTCTACCAGCGCCTCTTCGAGCACGTCATCTCCCGCTATCGCGACTCCTACCCGGTCTTCGGCAACACCTGGGTGCTGTGCGGTCTGCTGACCTGGGATTTCTACTCCAACCACACCGGGAACGTGCTGCTGTTCACGCAGAACAGGTTCACCGACATCGACTTCATGAGGCGCGCCGACGAGTACATGAATCGGCTCTTCAAGTTGAACATCAACATGCACAAGCTGTTTCGCGAATGGCACGAGCTCGAGCGCAAGCCGCGCGACCCGGGCATGCTCGCCACCTTCCCGCTGCTGGTCGCGGGGCTCGTCGGCCTCGTCAGGGAGTACCCCGACGACGAGTCGCTGCTGGAGGAGTTGCGCGCCAACGTGCGCAACTCGGAGGCGTTGGCGGTCGCGATCTTCAACCAGGCCGCGCAGGCGCTGCCGGAGGGACCCCCGACCGATCGGCCGATCAACCCCTACGCCCTGAGCCTCGATCCCAAGCGCTGGGAGGCGGACGGCCTGTTCGAGGAGCCCGGTTTGACGATCGAGCAGGCCCGCGGGATGGTCGTGGGGATCGACGGCCTGTGGGACTCCTCGCTGGCGTTTGCGGGTGGCCCGCCTCCAGGTGTTGGTGGCCCGCCCGGCGCGGGTGGTCCGCCCCCAGGTGTCGGTGGCCCGCCTCCGGGCCTCGGCGGCCCACCCCCGGGCCTCGGCGGTCCTCCCGCGTAGAGATGCGCGGACGTCCTGCGAGCAGGTCATGCGGGATGCCGACTGTGAGCCCATGTTCCGTGAGCCGTCTGCGAGGCTCGCATCGCTGAGCGCTTCGACGTCGTCGTAGTCGGCGCGCGTTGCGCGGGCTCGCCGCTGGCGGCGCTGCTCGCGCGCCGAGGCCTGCGCGTCGCGGTGGTGGAGAAGGCGAGGTTCCCCCGCGACACGCTCTCAACCCACTTCTTCCAGGCCCAGGCGCTCGCCTCCCTGGAGCGTCTCGGAGTGACGGAGAAGCTGCAGGCGACCGGCGCGCCATGCCTGGGGATGGTGAGCCTCCGCATCGAAGACTTCCAATTTCAGGCGCCGACCCCCCAGCAGCCAGGCGATGCCGGGGGGCTCAGGTCGGTGCGCCGCCTGATGCTCGACCCGATCCTCGCCGAAGCCGCGGCCGAGGCTGGGGCTGAGATGCGCATGGGGGCGACTGTGACGGGCGTGGTGAAGGAGGGCGGGAGGGTGACCGGCGTGCGGGTCAAGCAGGATGGCTCGCAGAGCACCCTGCAGGCGCGACTGGTAGTGGGCGCCGACGGTCGCAACTCGACGGTCGCCAGCAGCGTTGGGGCACGCAAGTACAACGTGGTCTGGAACGAGCGGTTCGCCTACTGGTCGTTCTTCGAGGGCGCCGAGCCGGGCCCCGATCCGGCGTTCGTCCTGCATCGCTGGGGCGAGCGGTTCGTGATCGCCTCGCCGTCGGACAGCGGGCTGTATCAGGTGGTGGTGATGCCCGAGCTGAGCGAGCTCCCGCGCTACCGGGAGGACCTCGAGGGCAGCTACACCGAGCACGTCCACAGCTGCCAACCGGTGGCCGAGGCGCTCGCGGGGGCGCGCCGAGTGGGAAAGATGTTCGGGATGCTGCGCTGGCAGGGGTTCTTCCGAGAGGCCTCCGGCGCCGGCTGGGTGCTGCTCGGCGATGCCGGTCACTTCAAGGATCCCGCCGCGGGCCAGGGGATCGGGGACGCATTCAGGCAGGGCGAGGAGCTCGTCGAGCCGATCGTCCGCGGCCTGGGGGGCTCCGATCGGGAACTCGACCAGGCGCTCGTGGAGTGGGGCCGCTGGCGCAACGACGATGCGATCGGGCACTACTGGCTGGCGACCGACATCGGCAAAGCGGGCAGAGCGCCCACCGCGCTTCCCGAGGTTGGCAAGCGGCTGCTTGCCCGGGGCGAATTGGTGCCGTTGATCAACCTCTTCAGCCACCGCGGGAAGCCCTCGCAGGTCATCACTCCGCCGCGCCTCGCCGCCGCGATGGGACGGGCCTTCGCCCGGCCCGGGTGCGACCGGCGAGCGCTGCTCGCTGAGTTCGGTGGGCTCATCGCGCTGAACGCCCGCCGCCAGCGTCAGTACCGCTGGCCGGTGTACGAGCAGGCCGGTGTGGCGAGCGACGCCGGAGCGACCGAGGCGCCCGATTCAGCCGCAGCCACCCCGCCGGGATGAGCGGTGGTCTCGCGCACGCGGTCGAGCAACTGCCGCGCAGTTGACGCCGCCTCGTCGCACCACTAGGCTGCCACTCAGCATGGCCGATGGCGAACAACCCCCAGTGGAGGACGCGTCGGACCGCACCGTGATCCGCCCCACGCCGGTGGAGGCGTCGGATCGCACTGTGATCCGCCCCAGGCTGGGGGAGGACGTATCGGACCGCACTGTGATCCGTCCCACGCCGGTGGAGGCGTCGGATCGCACTGTGATCCGACCCAGGCCGGTGGAGGAGGCATCGGACCGTACTGTGATCCGTCCCACGCCGGTGGAGGCGTCGGATCGCACCGTGATACCTCCCAAGCCAGCGGAGGTTGCCGATCCCCCGGCTGAGGATCCTCCCAGCCCTCCGGCCGGCGGTCCTCCCCCGACCATACCGCTGCCCGTCCGTCTGCTGATGAAATCTCCGACGGGGATGCGCCTGCTGCCGCTCCTCATCAAGCTTCCGCCGCGAGCCCGGCGTCCCGTCGTGATACTCGTGCCGCTGCTGCTGATCGCGCTGGTGATCGCGATTATCGTCGTGATCGCCCTGCTCGTATTCTGACTACATCACAGCCCGAACAGCCGCCGCGCATTGTCCTCCAGGATGCCCTGCTTCTCGGCGGCTGAGATAGGTAGACCGTCGACCATCGCGATCGCGTCCTGCAGTGGCGTCGCCAGGGGCGGCGAGTCGGTGCCGAACAGCATGCGACCGGCACCCATCAACTCCAGGTTGGCGAGGTGGTTGGGCACGCTGGAGTTGGCGGTGTCGACGTACACGCGCCGCAGATAGGTACTCGGGGGCTGGGTGATCTTGTTGGTGTACTGGGCCATGGGCGGCGGTCCGCCGCCGGGAGGGCCACCACCGGGGCCACCGCTGGCCGGACCACCGCTGGGAGGCCCGCCGGGAGGGCCACCGCCGGGAGGCCCACCGGGAGGCCCGCCTGGAGGCCCGCCTGGAGGCCCACCGCCGGGAGGGCCACCGGCGCCCCAGTGGCGCGGCTGGTAGGCCTGATCCATGCGCCCCGCGAGCAGCGAGATCGCGCCACCGGCCGTGGCCGCGATGACATCGAGGTCGGGGTGCTCCTCCAGCCGGCCCGAGAACACGAGCGTCGCCAAGCCAACCGTGACGTCCATGAACCGACCGACCTGCTCGACCAAGCGGAAGTCCTCGATGCGCTCGCTGCCGACGGGCTCGGCGGGGGGGTGCAGGAAGACCGGCTTGCCGAGCTCGGCCGCCATCGCGAAGAACTGGTCGGCGCGTGGCGAGTCGAGATACTCGCCGCCCACACTGGTGTTGACGATCAGCCCGACGAACCCCCCGTCCTTCACGGTCCGCACGGTCTGCTCGAGCAGCTCCTCGTCACCGAACGGGTTGGTGTAGGCGTAGGCGGCCAACCGCGGAGCGTGCTTGCGCACCGTCTCGGCGAGCCACTCGTGAAACGACTTCAGCTCATCGGCCGACTGCGCGTAGTTGTCGTGGCCGCGCTTGCTCATCGTCCCGAAACCCACCGGGCTGCCGACGATCGTCAGGTCGATCCCCGCCTGGGACTTGCGGTCGAGCATCCCCTCGATGTCAGCCAGCGCGGGGGGCATCGGGTAGCGCTTGAACAGCTCGGGATGCGTGATGTGGCCGTGGACGTCGATGATCACGAGGTGGCTCCGCGAGTCTCAATGGCCCCAACGGTGCCACTCCGGCCTTCGGCGATCACGACGTCGCCCCACCGTCCTCGGCGGGCTCGGCGCCGGGCCAGGGGTACTCGTGCACCCCCGACATCCGCTCCTGGAAGGCCAGCATCGCGGCGACGTCGAGGTCGCCGAGCCCCTGCTGCTGGGCGGCGGTGAGCATCGCGTGGGCGCTCTCGGTGACGGGCATCGGCACGCCCGCCTTCTGGGCCTCACCGAGCACAAGCGTCATGTCCTTGCGCATCAGCCCGAGCTTGAAGGCAGCGAACTCGAAGTTGCGCTGACCCATGATCGCGCAGCGGAAGCCCATCACCGGCGAGCTGTAGCCGCTCTTGGAGATCATCTCCAGCACCTGCTCGCGCGCCAGCCCGGCGCGTTCGCCAAACACCACCGCCTCGGCGAGCGCGGGCATCTGCACTCCCATCAGCATGTTGAGGACCAGCTTCATCGTCGCGCCCATGCCGCTGGCGCCGAGATAGGTCACCTCCTTGCCCAGCACCCCCAGCAGGGGCTCGACCGCCCGGAAGTCCTGCTCCTCGCCGCCGGCCATGACCCGCATCTCGCCGCTCCTGGCGTGCATCGGGTTGCCGAGCACGCAGGCGTCGAGCGCGTGGTAGCCCGCCTCCCGGGCGCGCGCCGCGAGCTCGCGGGGGAAGTCGGGCGGAACGGTGCTCATGTCGAGGATGTAGCCACCCTCCCCGAGGGTCTCGAAGACCCCGTCCGTATCGAACAGCATCCGCCCGACGATCTCCTGGTTGGCGAGGCTCAGCATCACCACGTCGGCCTCGCGTGCCGCGTCCGCCGGGGAGTCGGCGACGCGCGCGCCGAGTCCCGCGATTTCCTCGGTCTTCGAGCGCGTGCGGTTGTAGACGGCGAGGTCATACCCCGACTCGACCAGTCGGCAGGCCATGCCGTTGCCCATAACGCCTAGGCCGATGAACGCGATCCGCTGCTTGTCGGTTGGCGCAGAGGACACGCTAAGAGCTCGCGGTCACGCCGCCGTCGACAAACAGGACCTGCCCGGTGATGAAGCTCGCCGCGGGGGAGGCGAGGAACAGCGTCGCGCTCGCCAGCTCGACCGGCTCGCCGAAGCGCCCGAAGGGGATCCGCCCGAGCATCATCGCGACGAACCTATCATCGGCGGCGGCCTCGCGCACGAGCTCGGTGGGGACGAACCCCGGCGCGACCCCGTTGACGGTGATGCGGTGCCTGCCCCACTCCGTGGCGAGCTGGCGGATGAGGCCGTTGAGACCGGCCTTGCTGGCGGCGTACCCAGCGAAGCCCCGACGCGCGCCCGCGACGCTGCGGGTGGTCGAGTAGTGCACGATGCGTCCCCCGCGTCCGGAGTCGATCATCGCCTCGCCGGCCGCCTGGGAGAGCCAGAAGGCGCCCGAGAGGTTGATCCCGAGGAGCGAGTCCCACGCCTCCTCCTCGAAGCGCTCCGCCGGCGCCTCGATGTCGATCCCGGCGAGGTTCACGAGCACGTCAACCCCGCCCAGCTCGCGCCGGCACTGCTCGACCAGCTCGCGTGCGCTCGCGCGGCTGGAGATGTCCACGCGCGTGCCGTGCGCGACGTGCCCCGCCCCGGTGAGCTCCTCGGCGAGCGCCTGCGCCTTCTCCTGGGAGCGTCCCGCGATCATCAGCTCGGCGCCGCACTCCGCGAACAGGCGGGTGGTGACCTCGCCGATGCCGCCGTAGCCGCCGACCAGGATCACGCGCCGGCCGTCGAGGCGAAACAGGGACGCGAAGTCGGCCGCGCGCTGCTCGTCGACCACGATCGGCGGGCCGGGCGGTCCTCCGGGCGGTCCGGATAGCCCCCCTGGCGGGCCCGACTGCCCCCCCGGTCCGGGCGGCCCCCCCGGCGGGCCGGACGGTGGCCCCGCGCTCATTCGTCGTGCCGCCGCGTGACCAGCAGCTCCATCGTGCTCTTCATGAAGAACTCCCGCGCGCCCTCGCTGGTGGACATGTCGCGGGGCTCGGCCACGAGCTCGTCGAGCTTGTCCTCCAGCTCGCGGATCGCCGGCTGGCGCCCCATGTGCTGGCCGAGCACCGGCAGCGGCACGTCGTCGGTCGTCTCGACCACCCTGACCACAGTGTTGCCCTTCATGAACACCTGCGTGCTGAGCAGTGTTCCGACGTCGTTGCCCTCCTCGTCGCGGACGGTGTGATCGGGACGACCGTATTCCTTGAAGGCCTGGCGAACCGCGTCCTGCGATCCCGGCTTGATGTCCCACATGAGCGCCCAGTACTGCGCCATCACACTCCCCTTTCCCTAGTCCTGCACGTAGAAGCGAACGTCGTAGTGGTCGGTTTTGGGTGGTGCCTGGAGGATGTCCTTGAGCTCCCCAACCATCGCGCGGGCGATCCCGGCGCTCGAATCCCTGGTCTCCTCACTGTCCCACAGCGTGATCGCGATCGCGTGGGGACCGCCGTCGGGCTCGGTCAGCAGGATGTAGCCGCGAAAGCCCGGGTGCTCTTGGTAGGCGGGGATGATCTTCTCCTCCGTCAGCTCCATGCCGGCGTCGACTTTCTCGGGGTTCCACTCGGTGGTGTTGACTCGCGCGTACATGAGATCCCCTCAGGCAGTTGGCTTGATCGTGTGGGCGACGTCGTAGATGATCCGCTCGTTGGTCCCCGCCCAGTAGGGGTGCATCGGCGAGCGCTTGGCGACATGGGCGAGCGACTCCTCCCACGCCAGGAACGCCTCCTTGCTCTCCCACTCGCTGAGCAGGATGTAGCTGAGAGGCTCCCCCTCGGGGTCCGTCGGCTCGCGGCGTCGCAGCAGCTCGTCGCCGATGTGCCCGGCGGTGCCTTTCACGTTGGCGGTGACCTGCGCATACGCCGTCTCGAACGCATCGGCGTCCTCACGGTTGATCTTGGCGAAAACCATCACACGTGCGGCCATTCAGCTCGCCCCTCCGTCGGATTGAAGAAGAGGGTCCCGGCTCGCCGGGGGTCGGCCGCCTGCGCCACCCTCTATGTCGATGAGTACGTCGTGCACTGTCATGCGCGCCGAGGAGCGCAGCTCGCGCAGCGGCGCCGTCAGCTCGTCCTGCTCGGGGCTGCGCTCGAACTCCCCGAACACCTCCCTGCTGCTCCAGTCGCTGGTCACCACGAAGCTGTCGGTGTCCTCGGGGTCGCGAGCGAGCGTCTGGCGGACGTTCCCGGGGACGGTGCGGACCTGCTCGGCGATCGCCTGCCACGCCCGTTCGAAGTCCGGCCCGCGGCCCTCCTTGACCGTCATGTGCAGGGTCGCGCGCACCACCGCTGGGATCCTACATGCCGGCGCTCGCCGCCGATGGTCCCGCCCACCATGGTCTAGGATCGACGCGAGCTCGATCCGGTCCAGCCCACGAAGCGGAGAGCAGGTGTTCTGTCGCGTGACCCATGTCCAGGCGCCCGCGGGACGGGTGCATGAGGGCCTCGAACTGTGGCGGGAGAACGTCCTGCCGACGATGCAGGCGCGCGAGGGGTTCAAGGGCGCGCTCTCGCTGGCCGACTTCGACACGGGCAAAGCGCTCCTGATCAGCCTTTGGGAGGGCGAGGACGCGGCGCAGGAAGAGGCCGAGTACCACGAGCAGGCGATCCAGCGCTTCGGGGAGTTCTTCGCGAACGCTCCCGAGCCCGAGAACATGCAGTTGCATCTCCTCGCCGGAGAGATCTTCAACGGCGCCTACGCAGCCGACGACGCGGGCGAGGGCATCGCAACCCCACCGGCGGAGCGCTAGGATCCGCGCGAGCTTCAACCTCGTCCAACCCGTACACAAGGGGGAGCATGTGTTCTGTCGCGTGACCCACGTTCAGGCGCCCGAGGGACGGGTGCAGGAGGGCCTCAAACTGTGGTACGAGAACGTCCTACCGGTCACGATGGCGCGCGAGGGGTTCAAGGGCGCGCTCTCGCTGGTGGACCCCGAGTCGGGCAAGGCGCTCTCGATCACCTTCTGGGAGGGTGAGGACGAGCTGCTCTCGAGCACCGAGGCCGAGTACCACAAGCGGGCGGTCGAACGCTTCGGGGAGTTCTTCACGGATGCCCACGACCCCGAGAACTTCAAGCTTCACCTCTTCACGGGCGAGATCTTCAACGGCTCGTTCGCCTCGGACGAGGCGGGTGAGGGGCTCACGAAGCCCTAGCCTGCGCGGCCCGGTCAGCTTCCCGAGTCTCGGCCCGCGCGGCCGCCGGAGGGGCCGTTGGCCCCTCAGATCCCGCCGTCCACGTTCAGCGTCACCCCGGAGACGAAGCTCGCGTGATCGCTGGCGAGGAACAGCGCGACGTCGGCGATCTCCTCCGGGCGCCCCAGCCGGTTGAGCGCCGCCAGGCCGGAGTAGCGCGCGCGGCCGGCCTCGTCGAGCTCGCCGGTCTGGTCGGTTTCGATGATGCCGGGCGCGAGCGCGTTGACGCGGATGCCGCGCTTGCCGACCTCCTTGCAGAGGGCGCGCGTCAGGCCGATCAGCCCGGCCTTGGATGAGATGTAGTGCACGCGCCCCGGCATCCCGCGCATCGCGACCGCGGAGGTGATGTTGACGATCGATCCTCCCTCTCCCATGACGGGAAGGGCGGCCTTGCTGACGAGGTAGACGGCGGTCAGGTTGGTGTCGATCACCCGGTGCCACTCCTCGAGCTCGAGCTGCTCGATCATCGCGTGGCTCACCACACCGGCGTTGTTGATGACGATGTCAAGGCCCCCGAAGCGCTCGCTGGTGTCGCGCACGAAAGCCTCAGCCGACGCGGGGTCTGAGAGGTCGGCCTGCGCGAGGAAGCTCGCGCCGCCGATCTGCTGCAGCTCGCCGCGCAGGCGCTCCACGTCGTCGGACTCGCGGTTGTAGCAGGCCCCAACCGAGGCGCCTCCCTGGGCTAGTCCCAACACCAGCGCACGTCCGATACCGCGCGAGCCGCCCGTGACGAGCGCTCGCTTTCCGTTAAGCCCGAGATCCAAGACACCCTCCTCTGAGAACACCACCCATTGCCAAGCACCTTCTGAGAACGGCTTTCGGGGGACCGGCAGGCCCATGTCCAAAGACGTTCTCGAGTCGCACGAGGGGCCAAGCCTACCTGGATCCGGCTAGGGTTCCTGCGATGGACGCGATCGACGAGCTGCTGGCCAACAATGAGGCATTCGCGGCGGCGAGGCCCACCGAGCACCTCGACGTGCGCCCGACCCGCCGGCTGGCGATCGTGACGTGCATGGACTCCCGCATCGACGTCTTCGCGGCGCTTGGCCTGGGGGGTGGCGAGGCGCACATCCTGCGCAACGCGGGCGGGGTGGTGAGCGATGACGTGATCCGCTCGTTGGCGGTCTCCCAACGTCGGCTGGGCACGCGCGAGGTGATGCTGATCCACCACACCAACTGCGGCATGCAGACACTCACCGACGACGGGTTTCGCGCCGAGCTGCTGCAGGCGACCGGCGTGGCGCCGGCGTTTGCGATCGAGTCCTTCACCGACGTCGAGGCCGACGTGCGCCAATCGATCCTGCGCGTCCGCCAATCTCAGTTCCTGCTACACCGCGACATGGTGCGCGGCTTCGTCTACGACGTCGACACCAGCCGGTTGCGCGAGATCCACACCGAGACGACCAAGGAGCACTGAACATGGGGGCAACGGCATTTGTTTTTCCCGGACAGGGATCGCAGCGCGTGGGCATGGGCGCAGGGCTCCTGGAGGCGCGCCCCGAGCTGTTCGATCGCTACTTCGCGCTGGCCGACGAGGCCTCGGGTCTGCCGATTCGGGAGCTCGCGCTCGAGGGTCCGATCGAGGAGCTCACCCGCACCGATGTGACTCAGCCCGCGCTGTTCGCGCTCTCGCTCGCGATCCACGAGCTGGCGCGCGAGTCGGGTCTGGAGCCCGACTTCGTTGCCGGACACAGCCTCGGCGAGGACACGGCGGCGGTGGCCGCGGGAGCGCTCGACCTGGAGGATGGCATGGAGCTCGTCTCGCTGCGCGGGCGGCTGATGGCCAACTGCGGCTCGGAACGCCCAGGCGGGATGGCCGCGATCGTGGGCCTGCCCTCCGAGGAGGTGCGGGCGCTTTGCGATACGGCCGCCGAGGCGGGCACGGTGGCTCCAGCCAACTTCAACAGCCCCCGCCAGACCGTGGTCTCCGGCGAGGAGGCGGGTGTGCAGCGGCTGCTCGAGCTGGCCGAGGAGGCGGGCGCCAGCAAGGCGGTGCGCCTGAAGGTGTCGGCCGCCTTCCACAGTGCTCTGATGGAGCCGGTGCAGCGCGAGATGGCCGAGGCGATGGACAAGCTCACCTGGAAGGACCCCACGGTCCCGCTGGTCGCCAACGCCTCCGGCACCGTGATCAGGACCGGCGAGGAGGTCTGCCAGGCCCTGGTGGCCCAGATCGCGAGCCCGGTGCTCTGGGTGGACTGCGTGCAGACACTCGTGGGGGAGGGCTGCACGAGGGTCCTCGAGCTCGGGCCCGGGCGGGTGCTGGGGGGGTTGGTGCGTCAGATCGACAGCGACGTGGAGGTCTTCGCGGCCGACTCGCCGGAGAAGCTGGCGGCGTTCGCCGGGTCGACGGCCTAGGCTAGGGTAGGGTTATCGCCGATGGCCGGCGAAATGCTGCGAGTTCTTTCCGGGCCCGCCTCGGGAAGCGAGCTGCGCATAGGCGATGAGCTGCTGATTGGTCGCGAGAGCGGCACGGACGGCAGCCTGGGTGGAGACATGGAGCTGTCGCGTCGCCACGCGCGGATCCTGCGCCTGCCGGAAGGCGGTCTGATCATCGAGGATCTGGGATCGACGAACGGCACCTTCCTCAACGGCTGGAAGATCCCGGTTCCCCAGTTCCTAGCAACCGGCGATCGGATCGAAGTGGGCGACACCGTGATGGAGTTCGTCGCCCAGGGGCAGGGCACCGTGCTGCGCTCGGCGATGATCGGCGAGGCGAGCGAGACCCACCGTTCCGACGAGGGTTCCGTGCTGTCAGTGCGGGGGGTCACGAAGTCCTACGGCGACCACCACGTGCTGCACGGTGTGGATCTCGAGATCCAGCCGGGCGAGATCGTCGGTCTGCTCGGGCCCAACGGCGCGGGCAAGACGTCGCTCGTTTCGATCATCGCGGGCCTGCGGACGGCAGATGCGGGAACGATCCGGATCAACGGGGTAGATGCGCTTGCCAACCCTCGCAAGGCGCGGACCGCGCTCGGGATCGCACCCCAGGACCTCGGGATCTATCCGACGTTGACGGTCGAGCACAACCTCCGCATCCTCGGCCGGCTAAACGGCTTGGGCAAGCCGCTCGTGGATCAACGCGTCACCGAGGTCGCGAACGCCTTGAGCCTGACACCGATGCTCGCTCGCAGGGCGGGGACCCTGTCGGGCGGTCAGAAGCGCCGGCTGCACACGGGCATGGCGATGCTCCACCACCCACCGCTCCTGATTTTGGACGAGCCCACGGTCGGTGCCGACATTCGCACACGCCAGGAGATCCTCGAGGCCGTCAAGGCCCTTGCCGCGAAAGGACGCGCGATCTGCTACTCGACCCACTATCTTCCCGAGATCGAAGAGCTCGGAGCGTCGGTGGCGATCCTCGATGGCGGCAAGATCGTCGCGCGTGGATCGATCGCCGAGCTGATCCGCGAGTGCGCAAGCACCGCTGTCGAGGTGCGGTTCGATGGCGCGGCTCCCCAGCTCGACTTCCCCGGCGAGCTCACGATTCAAGACAACCTCCTGCGCCTAGAGACCGATGACCCGAAGGGGGCCGCCGCGGCGCTGCTGAACCGGATTGGTCGCGACGCGCCGCCGATTGCCAGCATCGAGGTCCTTCGCCCGAGCCTCGACAGCGTCTACCTCGCGCTCACCAACAGGCACTATGCAGAGATCCAGCCCGTGCCCTACGTTCCCGGGCAGGGACTCACGCCACTCTCAGAGGGGACGGTCGGTCGTCCGGGTGTGACGGTGATGCGCAAGAGGGACGGCTAGGCGGCATGGCTCGAGAGATCATGAGAATCACCAGTGGCGGCGCCGCCGGCACCGGGTTGGAGGTCGAGACCGAGCTCGTGATCGGGCGCGCGGCCGAAGGCAAGGGCACGCTGGACGGCGACCAGGAACTCTCGCGACACCACGCACGCATCACGCGCGCGAACGGGGTTCTGACGATCGAGGATCTTGGCTCCACCAACGGGACCTACGTCAACGGCGAGCGGATCTCCGGCCCGCGTCAGCTGCGCCAGGGCGACTCGATCAGCGTCGGCGGCACCACGATCGGCGTGCTCCCTGCGCAGTCCGAACCGGCGGACGCTGCGTCGCAGCGCACCAGCGTGCGCCCCCAGATGCAGGCGACGACGCTCAGCTCCGGGCCCCCCATCGAAGCGGCGGCGCCGAGTTCCGAGGCCGGGGTGAGCGCCGGGTACGCCTTCCCCAAGTTCGCCCGAGCAGCCGGCGATCCCGAGCAGGGGCCCAGCGGCGTCGTCCAGGAGCGGACGGCCAGTCCTCTCGGAGCGCTGATCGGGCACAACATGAAATTGCTGCTTGGCGATCCGGGACCGATCATCCTCTATCTCATCATCCCGGTGCTGTCGATTTTGGTGATGCGACCGACGATGAAGACCATCCTCGTGCAGGAGGGCTACAGGAACGTCAACGGCTCCGAGCAGGCCGTCCCCGGGTTCATGATCATGTTCATGTTCCTCTGGGTCATCACGCTCGGCAGGGGGTTCTTCATCGAGCACGGGTGGAACACGTGGGAACGGATGCGTGCCAGTCAGGCCAGCATCGGGCAGGTCCTCACGGGCAAGCTCCTACCGGGAGCGCTGCTGATCCTGGCCCAGATCGTGATCACGATGGTCATCGGCCTGACGGTGTTCGGCATGAGCTCCAAGGGGCCGGTGCTGGTTCTGCTGGTGGTCGTCGTGCCGCTGATCGCGTGCGTGCTGGCGATGACCGCCGCAATCGTCGCGCTGGTGCAGACCTACGCGCAGCTCGAGGCGATCGGCAACATGATCCTGATCGTGTTCGCCGCGATGGGTGGCGCGCTGACTCCCGTCGCATCGCTCCCCCCGACGATCAGGGCGATCGGACATGCGTTTCCCAGCTACTGGGCGCTCCTGGCTGCTCACAACGTGATCCTCGACGGCAAGGGGATCTCGGGCGTGCTCGTTCCCGCCGCCGTCCTGGCGGGGATGACGCTGGTGTTCGCGGGGATCGCGATGCTTCGCTTCAACAGCTCGCAGGCCAAGCGGATCGAGATCTAGCAGGGGACCTGAGGATCGTGATCGTCCTCTACGGCGCAACCGGCTACACCGGCGGTCTGATCGCTGACGAACTGACGAGCGCCGGGCTGACATTCACGCTCGCCGGCCGCGATGCGACGCGCCTCGCGGCGCTCTCTGAGCAGCGAGGCGGCATCCCCTGGGCCGCTGCTTCGGTCGACGATCCGGCGGGGCTGCGAGCGCTGCTTGCCGATGCGCGCGTGGTGATCAACTGCGCCGGTCCGTTTGCCCTCTCGGGTGAGGGCATCCTCGCGGCGGCGATCGAGACGGGAACCAACTATCTCGACACGACCTCCGAGCAGCTGTTCCTCAGGAAAGTGTTCGAGGACAGCGCCCCCGCGGCGAAGGAGCGCGGCGTTGCGCTCGTCTCGGGTCTCGGCCTGGGCTTGGTGGGCGATCTGCTCAGCCACCTCGTGGCCCGCGACCGCGAGCCCCTCACCTCACTCGAGATCGGCTATTGGACCGTGAACCAGGCGATGGGCCGGGGTACGGCGCTCACCGTGCTCGAGGTCCTGCGCGAGCGGGACCTGGTCTACGAGAACGGCGCCCTGAGCTTCGGCGGCCGTGGTTTTCAGCTCGGCAGCTTCGAGTTCCCACCGCCGATCGGCAAGCAGCCGGCGATCCGCTTCCCGAGCTGCGAGGTGATCACCGTGCCGCGACACACGCAGACTCGAGAGGTGCGCGTGGTGCAGGCCGCAGCCGGCCTCGCGCCGAAGCCTGCCCTGGCACGCTTCGTGCAGCTCGCGCTCCCGGTTGGTCAGGCGGCCCTGCGGACCCCGATCTATCGACTTGCGCAGCGCGCCGCGAGTCGCTCCTCGGCCGGTCCGACCGAGGAGCAGCGCGAGGCCGCCGAATTCACGGTCCACGTCGTGGCGCACAGCGACAGCGGCGCGATCGCCTCCGCCACCGCCCGCGGTCGCGATCCCTACAGGCTGACCGCGGCGGCGCTGACCCAGGCCGCCAGGTCCATGTCAGAGCCCGATTACAGCCGCGCCGGCGCACTGGCGCCATCTGCTGCGTTCGACCCCGAAGCATTTCTCCGCGCTCTGGAACCGGTCGGCCTGTCGTGGAGCGTTGGACCTCGGTGACGACAGACGACGCACGGCGTGTCCTGATCATCGGCGCCGGCCCGGCTGGCCTCGCTGCGGCAGCGGCGTTCACACGAGTTCAGATCCCGGTGGAGGTGTTCGAGCGGACCCCCCAGCTGCGTGAGGTTGGCGCTGGTCTGGGCCTGCAGACCAATGCTCTGCGCGCCCTGATCAGAATCGGGATCGGCCGCTACATGATCGATCTGGGCACCCCCGTCGAGTGGCAGGAGTTCTACTCCCACCGCGGGAGACTGCTGGCGCGCCTGCCGCAGGGCGAGGTCGCAAGGCAGAAGGGCGTTCCGGGGGTGACCATTCGCCGCAGCGATCTCCAGAAGGGCCTGCTCCGCGAGATCGACGCTCGCCAGATCCATCTGTCGGCCGAGTGCGTCGCCGTCGAGCAGGACGCGGACGGTGCAATCGCGCACTTTGCCGACGGCCGGCGCGAGCGCGGCGCTCTGATCGTCGGGGCCGACGGGTTGCACTCCGTGGTGCGCACCACCATGCACGGCAAGGCCGAGCCAAGATACTCCGGCTTCACGGCTTGGCGCGGAATCGCGACCGTCGAGCCCGGTCTCGTGCCGGTCGACGTTGCCAGGCTGTACAGCGGCGCCGGCGCCCAGTTCGGGATCTTCCCCCTCACTCACGGCGAGGTCTACTGGAGCGCATCCATGCTCGCGCCGGCCGGTGAGCACCACGCGCCCGACGGCCAGCGGGCGGAGTGTCTGCGGCATTTCGGCAAGTTTCCGGCGCCCGCGGAGACGCTGATCGGGAGCACCGCCGATGACGCGGTGATCCGCAGTGACATCTACGACCGCGATCCGATCCGTCCCTGGTCCAAGGGCCGGTTGGTGCTGATCGGCGATGCGGCCCATCCGACCACGCCGTTCATGGGGCAGGGCGCCGGCATTTCGATCGAGGACGCGATCGTGCTGGCGAAGGAGCTGTCGCTCAGCGCGCCGCTGAGCGAGTCCTCCTCGATTCTGCTCGCGCTTCAGTCCTACGAGCTGCGCCGCGCTGAGCGGGCCAACTCGATCGTGCTCGCCTCACGGCGCCGAGGCGAGCAGGCCAAGGCGAATGGCGTCGTGTGCGCCCTGCGCAACACCGCCATGAAGATGGTCCCCGACAAGAAGTGGCGCAAGCTCGTCGCGGACTCGATCGCCTACGACGTCTGACCTTCACCGATTCGCAGGTAGCTTCCCGCGGTCGACGGAGCCTGCCCGCCCGGTGCAGCCCCGTACTGCCCGCCGTTGCCTACCCCGCCCCGAGCAGCCGGTACTGCCCGCGGTGGAAGATCAGCGGCTCGGCGCTCTCCCGGGAGCCGAGCTCGAGCACCTCGCCGATGAAGATGTCGTGGTCTCCCGCCTCGTGCTCGGCGTGCAGCCGGCAGTCGAGGTAGGCGAGGGCTCCATCGAGGATCGGCGAGCCGCTGGTGGCGGCGCGGTGGGCCACGTCGGCGAAGGCGTCGCGGCCGCGGGGGCGCTCCTTGGAGGCGAAGTAGCGCGACAGCGGCTCCTGGTCGGTGCCGAGGATGTTCACGGCGAACACCCCGTTGCTGCGCAGATGTTCGCTGCCCTCCGAGCGCGCGATCGTGCACACGAGCACCAGGGGGGGATCGAGCGACACCGAGGAGAACGCGTTGGCGGTCATCCCGTAGGCGTGCTCCTCACCGCGCGTGGTGATCACCGTGACGCCGGTGGCGAAGGCGCCGACGGTGTCACGGAAGTCCTTGCTGCTGAAGGCGGGCGCTGACATGAGCGGGGCGCGTGCTCGCGGGGGACCCCTCAGTCGAGGATCCGCAGCCGCGCGCGGACGATCTCATCGAAGTCCTTGGTGGTCCCCAGGGACTCGGCGACGATGTCGCGGAAGGTGTCGCGCTCCATCGCGAGCAGCCGCGTGGGCGTGCGCGCCGTCAGCGTGGCCGTCCGCGGCCGGTCGCGCAGGATCGCGAGCTCCCCGAAGAACTGCCCGGGGCCGAGCGAGGCCGTCGTGGCGCCCCCCTCGTCGCCGGCGCCCTCGCGCCCGACCTCGACCTCGCCGTCGACGACGATGAAGAACTTGTCCGCGGGACCGCCCGCGCGTGCGATCGTCTCGCCGGCGGGGAAGTCGAGGATCTGCAGCTCGCCGGTGAGGTTGGCGACGCTCTGGAGGGGGAGGTCGCTGAAGACGCTGTAGGCTCGCTCGCGGTGGAACTCCACGCCGAAGGTCCCCTCCTGGTGGGTGGCGGCGTCGGTGTTGTCGGTGAACTGCAGCTCGCTGGCCACGATGCGAAAGAACGAGATCGTCATGGTGGTGCCGGGGGAGAGCGCGGGGAACTTCTGCCCGAAGAGGTCGGCCACGCGGGCGATCTGTTCGCCGCTGAGGATCACGCGGCACTCGCCTTTGCCCTGCAGCCCGCGGATCTTCTGGAGGTCCTCGGAGTAGCGGTCGATCGTGAAGGAGACGAGCGGGTTCTGCTCGATGTGGCGGGCGGTGGTGGTGTGGGCCTTCGTCCAGAAGTACAGCTCGGGGCCGTCGTGCACGTAGAGGAAGGTGCCGGCGTGGGGGACCCCGCTGGGGCTGGCGGTGGCAAGTGTGAGCGTGCGCTGCTCGCCCAGATAGTCCAGCACCTCGGGCAACATCTCGACTGGGGCTTCACCGCTGCTCATTGGGGGTCTCCTTGCTGTGGGTCGGTCGCGGGTCGCGAGCAGGACGTCTCACTCAGGGTCGGTCGCGGACGTTGCGCGAAGCGGTGGCTCATGTCGCCGTTACCGCCTCGCGCGCGAGGAAGTGCTCGACGAAGTCGGTGGTCACGTCGCCGGAGCGGAACTGCTCGTTGGCGAGCACGCGGCGGTGGAAGGGGATCGTGGTCTTGACGCCGCGCCCCTCGATCTGAAACTCCGAGAGCGCGCGGTCCATGCGCTCGATCGCCTCCAGCCGAGTGGGCGCCCAGACGATCAGCTTGGCGATCAGGGAGTCGTAGAAGGGGGCGATGTTCCAGCCGGGGTAGCAGTGGGAATCCACGCGCGTCCAGGGGCCACCTGGGGGAACGTAGACGTCCAGGCGCCCAGCGGCGGGAGCGAAGTCGCGGTCGGGGTCCTCGGCGTTGACACGGCACTCGATCGCGTGGCCGCGCAGGACGACGTCCTCCTGGGTGACTGACAGGGGCTCGCCGGCGGCGACGCGGATCTGCTCCTGGATGAGATCGACGCTCGTGACCATCTCGCTGACGGGGTGCTCGACCTGGATGCGGGCGTTCATCTCCATGAAGCTGAGGTTGCCCTGGTGGTCGAGCAGGAACTCCATCGTGCCGGCGCCGGTGTAGCCGACGGAGAGGGCCCCGGCGACGGCGCGCTCGCCGATGTCCTTGCGTTGGGCGTCGGAGAGATGGATGGAGGGGGCCTCCTCGATCAGCTTCTGGTGGCGGCGCTGCACGGAGCAGTCGCGTTCGAAGAAGTACACGCCGTTTCCGTGGCTGTCGCAGACGAGCTGCACCTCGGTGTGGCGGGGGGCCTCGAGGTAGCGCTCGATGTAGACGGCGCTGTCCTTGAAGACGGCCTGCGCGGTGGCGCGGGTGGTCTGGTAGAGGCGCACGAGGTCCTCGGCGCGGCGCACGACGTTCATGCCCCGCCCGCCCCCGCCGGCGACGGCCTTGATGATCACGGGGTAGCCGATCCCGTCGGCAATTTCTTGGGCCTCCTCTGCCGTCTGCACGGGCTCGATCGTCCCGGGCAGCAGCGGCAGGCCGGCCTTCTGCATGAGGTCGCGGGCGATCGCCTTGTCGCCCACCTTCTCCATCACCTCGGGGCGGGGCCCGATGAAGGTGATCCCGTTGTCGGAGCAGATCTCCGCGAAGAAGGGGTCCTCGGAGAGGAAGCCGTAGCCGGGGTGGATCGCGTCGGCGCCGGTCTTCTGGGCGGCGCCGATCACGTTGGGGATGTGCAGGTAGCTCTTGCCGGGGTGGTGGGGACCGACGTGCACGGCCTCGTCGGCGAAGCGCACCACGGCGGACTCGGCGTCGGCGGTGGAGTAGATCGCGACCGACTTGATGCCGAGCTCGCGGCAGGCGCGCGCCACGCGGAGCGCGATCTCACCGCGGTTGGCGATCAGGACCTTCTCGAACATCGGCTCAGCTCCTCGGTGATGCCGGACGCTCGAGGGAGCCCTCGCGAGCGATCGAGGACACCGAGCGATCGTGGGTCGGCCGGCGTGGCGCGGCGACTGCTCTAGTCATCGGCGGGCTCCAGGTACATGAGCACCTGCTCGAACTCGACCCACTCGCCGTTCTCCACAACGATCTCGGCGACCTTGCCGCCCTCGCCGGCGGCGACCTCGTTCATCATCTTCATCGCCTCGACGATGCACACGGTCTGCCCGGGCTCGACATTCGAGCCGACCTCGACGAACGGCTTGGCCCCGGGCTGGGCGGCGCCATAGAAGGTGCCCACCAGGGGCGCCAGGACCGGCACCCGGTTGTCGGCCTCGAGATCCCCGATCGTGAAGACGCCGGAGGCCATGCGCGCGCCGGGCGCGATGCTCATACCCGGGCCCGCGCCGGTGGCGACAGGTCCGCTGGGGAAGGGGGGAGGAGGGGGGGGTACGCCCGGAGTGCCCGGCGCGACTGCCGGGGAGCCGCGCTCGATCTCGATCCGGTAGTCGCCGGCGGCGACCGCGAAGCGCTGCACGGTGCTGCCCTCCAGGCGCTTGATCAGGTCGCGGGCCTCGGCCCACACGGACTCGATCAGCTCGCGGTCGGGGGTGGCTGGGATGTTCTCGTTCTCGCTCATGTCTCCCCTGTGATTGGCGGAAGGGTGGGCTGGCGCCCGGGGGTGCCGAACTTGCGAAAGCGCTCGTAGCGCTGGGCGATCAGCTCGTCGGCACTCAGCGGGAGCAGCTCGCCGAGGCTGGCGACGATTGCGGCCTTGAGGTTGGCCCCGGCGACCGGTGGGTCGGCCTGCGCGCCGCCCTCGGGCTCGGCCACGACGGCGTCCATCACGCCGAGGCGCAGCAGGTCGGGGCTCGTGATCCGCAGCGCCTTGGCGGCGCGGGGGGCGGCGGAGGCGTCCTTGAAGAGGATCGTCGAGCAGCCCTCGGGGCTGATCACGGAGTAGTAGGCGTTCTCCATCATCAGCACGCGGTCGCCCGCGGCGATTGCCAGGGCGCCGCCGCTGCCGCCCTCGCCGGTGACGACGGTCACGGCGGGCACGGGCAGGCGCACCATCAGCATGATCGATTCGGCGATCGCGTTGGACTGCCCGCGCTCCTCCGCTCCGAGGCCGGGGTAGGCGCCGGGGGTGTCCACGAGCGTGACGAGCGGCAGGCCGAAGCGGGCGGCGTAGCGCATCAGGCGCATGCTCTTGCGGTAGCCCTCGGGCTCGGGCATCCCGAAGTTGTGCTCCACGAGCTCGCTCGTGGTGTGGCCCTTCTGCTGGCCGATCAGCATCACGGTCAGCTCGCCCAGGCGCGCGAGACCGGCGATGATCGCGTGGTCCTCCTGGAAGAGGCGGTCGCCGTGGAGCTCCTGGAAGCCGTCGAAGGCGAAGCCGACGAGGTCGAGCATCCGCGGGCGGTCGATGTGGCGGGCGAGCTGCACGATCTCCCAGGGGTCGCGCGCGGGGAGCTGCTCGGGATCGACGATCGGCGCGGCTCCCTCGGTGGCGGGCAGGCGCCGCAGTCGCGCCTGGGTGTCCTCGCCACGCGCCGCCTCGGCCTGGGCGTGGAGCTCGAGCAGGTTGCGGATCGTGCGCCGCAGGCTCTCGCGGGGCTCGACCAAGTCGAGCATCCCGTGCTCGAGCAGGAAGCCGGCGGTCTGGAACCCGTCGGGGAGCTTCTGGCGGATGGTCTGCTCGATCACGGTGGGCCCGGCGAAGCCGATGTGGGCGTCGGGCTCGGCGATCAGGATGTCCCCGAGGGTCGCGTAGGAGGCGCTGACGCCGCCGTAGGTGGGGTCGGTGAGCAGCGAGATGAAGAGCACGCCCTCCTCGGCGAGGCGTGCCATCGCCTGGGAGGTCTTGACCATCTGCATCAGCGACACGCACCCCTCCTGCATGCGGGCGCCGCCGGAGGCGGAGATCACCAGCAGCGGCGTGCGGTTCTGGAGGGCGAGCTCGGCGGCGCGGGTGATCGACTCGCCGACCGCGCCCCCCATGGAGCCGCCGATGAAGGAGAAGTCGATGCCGGCCACCACGATCGGCAGGCCGTCGATGGTGCCGGTGCCGTGCAGCGCGCCGGTCTTGGTCTCGCTCTTCTTCTGTGCCTGCGCGATCCGCTCCACGTAGGGCTTGGAGTCCGCGAAGGAGAGCGCGTCCACGATCTCCAGGTCGCCGCTCAGCTCCTCGAAGCTGCCCTCGTCGAGCAGCTGGCCGAGGCGCTCGCGGATGCGCAGCCGGAAGTGGTGGTTGCAGTCGGGGCAGACGCCGAGGTTGCGGCGCAGGCGCTTGTGGTAGACGAAGGCCGCGCAGGAGGGGCAGCGGAACCAATCCACCGCGTCCGCGCGGCTGGCTGTGGCCACCTCAGCCAAGGAGGTCTTCCGTGGCTAGACGGCGATCGTCGGCGTGCATGCGCCGGTACTCTGCCAGGGACCCCGCCAGGGCGGCGTCGACCTCCTCCCGCGGGGGCGCCTGCTCGGCCGGTTCACCGCTCTGGGCCTGGAGGAAGGCGACCAGGTTGACCGCACGTCCCTGGGAGTCGCCGAGCGGCGTCTCGCGGGCGAGCGCGAGCGCGCGCTGCCACTCCTCGCGCTGGATCTCGGCCTTGATCATCCCGCGCAGGGGGTAGACCTCGTGGCCGGGCACGTCGTCGAGCTCGCGCAGACGCTCGAACGCGGCCACCGCCTCGTCAAGGCGGCCGACCTCGAGGCTGAGCTCGGCCACGTCGAGCGCGGCCACCAGATCGTCGGGCTCGGCCTCCGCAATGCGCTGGGCCTGGGCCAGCGCCTCCTCGTAGTGCCCGAGCGTGCGGTACATGTCGACCAGGCTGATCGCCGCGGTGGAGGCGCCGCGAAAGCTCTGCGCGGCCTGGCTGAGGTAGCCCACGGCCTCCTCCTCGCGGCCAGTGGCGGCTGAGGTGTGGCCGAGGTGGCTGAGCGCCACCTGGTCGGCGGGGTCGAGCTCGACGGCGCGGCGAAAGGCCTCATTGGCCTCGTCCATGCGTCCCTCGGTGGCGAGCGCCTCGCCCAGGTGGTGCCATGCGCCGGCGTGCTCGGGCTCGAGCTCGGTGGCACGTCGCAGCTGCTCGGTGGCGTCATCCGCATCGAGCTCCACGCCCGCGCGCCCGGCGAGCACGAGCAGCTCGACGTCATCGGGCGCGGCGGCGAGGCCCGCCAGGGCGGCCTCATGGCTCTCCCGGTAGTTACCGGCCTGGAGGAGGGTGTCCGCCCGTTGCGCGACGTCCGTGCTCATCGGCTCCTCCACCTCCTCGCCGGGCGAATCCCGCCGGCTATGAGATGGGCGTCCGCCGGTTGCACGGCGTCAGCGCTCATAGGTCCCTCGCGGCGTTTGCGCTCATCGATCCCTGCACGTCATCGCGCGCTCTCGACATCCTCACGCCTTGGATCCCGTCCACGACCACTTGGTCAGCTCGGGGGAGTCGTCGCCGAACTCGCGGGCGTAGCTGCGGTACTTGGCGAGCTGCGCGCGGTACTTGGCGATCGCTTCCTGGGCGCCGCCGATGTTGCGCACCGCAAACGCGCCGGACATGCCGCCGATGTTGTCGCTGATCGCGATGTCGACGCGGCTGAGGCCCTCGATCGCGAGCTGGAAGCGGTCGACGCCGTTCATCGCGAGCAGGTCGAAGGGGGTGGTGGTGGTGCCCTCCTCCGCGTAACCCCGCACGTGGAAGCGCTCCTGCTGGGGGCGGCGGTGGATCAGCTGGTGCACGGCGGAGGGGTAGCCGTGGAAGTTGAAGATCACCGGCCTGTCCGTGGTGAAGATCTCGCTGAACGCGGCGGCGGACATCGCGTCGGGGTGTTTGCCGGGCGCCGCCAGCGCGAACAGGTTGGTGACGTTGACGAAGCGCACCTTGAGGTCCGGCACGTCCTCCCGCAGCATGCTGGCGGCCGCGAGCAGCTCGATCGTGGGGATCGTGCCGCAGCTGGCGAGCACGAGGTCGGGCTCGCCGTCGTCGCCGTTGCTGGCCCACCTCCACGTGGAGGCTCCGGCGCGGACGTGCTCGCGGGCTTCGTCCATCGAGAGCCACTGCGGCAGCGGCAGCTTGGAGCCGATCACGAGGTTGATGCAGCCGGTGGCCTGCAGGCAGTGGTCCATGGTGGCCAGCAGCGTGTTGGCGTCCGGCGGCACGTACACGCGCGCGTGCTCCTCGCGACGGTTGAGCATCGAGTTGATGAAGCCGGGCATCTGGTGGGAGTAGCCGTTGTGGTCCTGACGCCAGCCCTCGGAGGTGAGCAGGTAGTTGAGCGAGGCCACCGGCTCGCGCCAGGGGGCCTCCTCGCGGGACATCTTGAGGAACTTGCCGTACTGGTTGACCATCCCGTCGACGATCGGGATGAAGGCCTCGTAGCAGGGGAAGACCCCATGGCGGCCGGTGAGCACGTAGCCCTGCAGCCAGCCCTGGCAGTTGTGCTCGGAGAGGACCTCCATGATGCGCCCGTCGGGCTTGTAGTCGGGGTTGATCTCGGGGTCGACGGGCCACTCGTAGGCGTGGTTCTCGACCTCGAACAGGGCACCGAGGCGGTTGGAGGCGACCTCGTCGGGGCAGACGACGCGGAAGTTGGCCTCATCGCGGTTGAGCACGAAGACCTGGCCCAAGTATCCCCCCAGCGCGCCGAGCGAGCTCTCGGTTGCGCCGCCGGGCTCATCGAGCGCGACAGCGTGGCTGCCGAGCTCAGGCAGCTTCAGGGGGACGCGCATGCGCCCGCCGTTGACGTGGGGGTTGGCGCCCATGCGCCGCTCGCCGGTGGGGCACATCGCGGCGATCTCGGGAGCGGGGCCGCCGCTCGCGTCGAAGAGCTCCTCGGGTCCGTAGGAGCGCAGCCAGTCCTCCAGGGCCTTCAGGTGCTCGGGGTTGGTGCGGGCCTGCATGGCTGGCACCTGGTGGGCCTTGGAGGTGCCCTCCACCTGGATGCCGTCGAGCTCGCGGATGCCGGTCCAGCCCTTGGGGGAGCGCACGATCAGCATCGGCCAGATCGGCCGCACCGGCCGGCTGCCTTCGCGCGCGGCGTTCTGCAGCTCGCGGATCTCGCCGTGGGCGGTGTCGAGCGCTGCGGCGAGCTCGCCGTCGAGGTCCTCGCCCTGGACGATCAGGGGGTGCCAGCCGTAGCCCTCGAAGAGCTTGGTGAGCTCGGTGTCGCTCATCGAGCTGAAGATCGTGGGGTTGGCGATCTTGTAGCCGTTGAGGTGGAGCATCGGGAGCACCGCCCCGGAGGTGGCGGGGTCGAGGAACTTGTTGGAGTGCCACGCGCCCGCGGTGGGCCCGGTCTCGGCCTCACCGTCCCCGACGATGCAGGCCACGATCAGCTCGGGGTTGTCCAGGGCGGCCCCGAAGGCGGTGGCCAGCGCGTAGCCGAGCTCCCCGCCCTCGTGGATCGTGCCGGGCACGATCGGGGCGATGTGGCTCGGAAAGCCGCCGGGCCAGGAGAAGAGGCGCACGAGCTTGGCGAGGCCCTCGCGGTCGCGGCTCATCTCGGGCTTGACGTCTTCGAGGCACCCGTCGATCCACAGGTTGGCGAGGTTCGCGGGCGCCCCGTGACCGGGCCCGGTGACCAGCAGGACGCTCGCGTCGTTGTCGAGGATCAGGCGGTTGAGGCCCGCGTACATCAGGTTGATCCCCGGCACGGTCCCCCAGTGGCCGAGCAGACGGTGCTTGACGTGCTCGGGCTTCAGGGGCTCCTCGAGCAAGTGGTTGTCCTGCAGGTAGATCATCGCCACCGCGATGTAGTTGGCCGCGCGCCGATAGAACGCGAGCTTCTCAGAGATGGGCGACAGCGCTTGGGTAGACAACTTCCCCCCTATGTGGGCTTGGCCTTGGCGAGCCGCAGGGACTATACCGATGACGCCCGCGGGGGCGGGTGCCGGGAGTCGCCGGCGTGTGGCGGTCACAAGTGGTCCTGCTCGTTCGTGTAAGGGGTATATGGACTCGATGGCCCGCGATGACCAAGAGCTGTTGCTCGCTGCGAGGAGCCGTGAGGCGGAGTGCTTCGGGGAGTTCTTTCGCAGGCACCATGCCGTTGTTCTGGCTTTTCTGGCTCGTCGGGTGGATGAGCCTGAGGTCGCGGCCGATCTGCTCGCCGAGACCTTCGCGAGACTGCTCACGATCGTGCGCGACCGCCGGCGTGGTCTCCCCAAGAGTCCGCCGGCGTGGCTGCTGGTCACGGCGAGACATCTGTTGATCGATCGCCACCGACACGACGTGGTCGCCGAGGTGGCGCGTCGTCAGCTGCGGCTCGCGCCTATCGCGTTGGACGATGGTGACATCGAGTTAGCTCGCGCTGTTGGGCATCCTGCGCGATCCGCCTCCGGGGGCCTCCGTGGACCCCGCGACGATCGGCTCGTCACTGCTTTCGGGCATCCACGGAATTCGCACGAACTACATCCGGCGACTCCCGCCCGCGCCCGGATTCCCGGACCAGCTGCTCTACACCGTCACCAGCGGCGAATTCGGCCCGGCGCAATTCAACTCGGAGGCGGGCGCTCCGACGCCAACCGAAGCCAAGAACTTGATCTGTGTCGAGAGGCTCGAAGCCGATGGTGGCGGAGGCGATTGCACCGACACGAGCGTGCTTACGTCGGGCCGTTGGCTCGAGAGCGTCGGCCTCGATGGGTATGGGCTCGTGCCCGATGGCGTCGCCAGCGTCGTTCTGCACTACGGCGACCATCCAAGCCAAACCGAGACCGTGACGGAGAACACCTTCTCATTCCACGGCTATCCCGCGCCAGACGGACCGATCGTCAATGGCTCGGGCCAGCCGAGCCCCGGCCCCACCCCGGAGCTTCCCGCCACCATCACATGGCTGAACGCCCACGGCGAAGTCCTCTCCACCCATGCGAACAGCAACGTTGCTTCCACCGATCCCCACACGTGACCGGGAGAGGGGCAAGACCCGCGAGCGCACCACCGGCGAGGATGACCTCGTGTTCCCCGGCCCCGCCGGCGGCTACCTCGACGCCTCGCCCTACGCCGCCAAGCCACCGGCAACGGCTCCCTCTGTGATTCCGAAGCTCAGGATCATGATCAGACAAGCCGCGCACACCCCGCAGCACGCTCGAAGCCTTTTCGGTCTGGTGCTCGCTGGCGCGATCCTCGCTGCCCTCGTGCCCGTGTCCGCTGCGGCAGGCGCCGAAGGCAGGCCCCCCGAGATCGTGACTGCCGGGTGGGGAATCGGCGGCCAGGTGACCGTGAATGCCCAGATCAACCCCGAGGGCCTCGAAACCAGCTACGAAGTCAAGCTTGCGTGCTCATCATGTGCGCCAGTGGGCTATTCGCCAGCGACCGGGACGCTTCCCGCCGTCAACGAACCCCGCATCGTCACCCTCAGCCTCACCGGCATCGCGCCCGGCTCCTATCGATTCGACGTTCTCGCGCACAACTCCGCCGGCGAAGCCAACTGGCCCGGCGAATTCACGGTCCCCGAAGTCCCGCCCGGCGCCTGCCCCGACGGATGCCCCGCCTCGAAAAACGAAGAGAACACAGCCGAAGTCCCCCAGTGGTACAACCATCTTTCAGACGAAGAGTCCAATAAGACCCTCAAAGAATACGAAGCCAAACAAGCCAAAGAACACGAAGAAACCAAAGCCCGAGAAGCCGCCCAGCTCGCCGCCGAAGCGGCCGAACTCGAGCAGGCCGAGCAGCGGGAGGCACAGGAAGCCGCCGCCCGTGAACGCAGCGAACGAGAAGAAGCCGAAGCCGAACACCCAGCCTGCCGCGTCCCCGCGCTAAAGGGCGACACGCTTGTGGCCGCCCGCCGCGCGCTCGCCAAGGCACACTGCCGCCTCGGCGTCCTCCACCAACCAGCCGACCACCACGGCACGCTGCGCGTTAGCGCCCAGGGCGCTCCGGCGGGGGAGCTGCTCGCGCACGGGGCGCGCGTTGCGCTGTGGATCGGCGCGAAGGGAAGCGGTGCGAAGCGGGCTTCGCACCGGGGGTAGCAGCAAGCGCGAAAAACGCGCGAGTGCGGAGCCGGCAGGACTGCCAAGCGAGCACTAGCCGGCGGGGGTGGGCTCCCCCCGTTTGGTGGAGCGTCATCGTCTCGCCAGGCGCATATGCGTTTGCACCGGCTCGACCGTATCCCTCAGTTCATCGGTGCATTTGTCCTAACCACACAGGCCGCCGGAAGTTGCGTGATGTCTCTGCTGCGTCACCTATTAGCGTCTCGCCAGGTGATGCCTCTTACATACAAGTCCTTCGGCACGATACTTCGCTTCGGCACGATACTTCGCTTCCCTACTCAGCAGACAGTACTGGCCGACCCGATAGGCCGTTTCCATCAAAACTTGGGCGCGCGCTGAGCTGCTCGTTTTCACGGCGCTCTTTCCACCACAGCCGCCCAGACCCATCGCCACGATCAAGAGCCCAATCGCGCACCCGCTTGCGGGACAGCACAAACTCCATCCCTCAGCTCAGCACTGCCGACTGCATCTGGGCGCCTTGCTTCCAGTACAAGCGGCTGCCCTTGATCCCCAGGACGTGTGGCTTGATATCTTCCCCAGACGCGAGCAGTCGGCTGCCGGTCTTGTCTAGCGCGTACACCTCGTAGTTTCCCACGCCGGCTTCGGCGATCCATGCGACAGCCCCGTCGCTCTTGACCACAATCGCCGTTGTTGGACCAACGCCGACGAGCTTCGGACTAGGAGTCGTTTGTGTGCCCGTCGGCACTTTGTGCACAACCTCCCCGGTGCGCAGATCACGCACCACTACCCTCCATTCATTGTTTCCAACTGGTTCGCCTTCTGGTGGTCCGGTGTTTATTAGCGATTCTTCGAACGCCACCATACCACCAGCCAGCGCTAGGCTCCCGATGCCGCCGCCACTTCCACCCTGTGATGAGCTACTAAATGCAAAAGGTTCCCCTAGCTTGTACGAACGGATTCGCCCGCGCACACATCCTCGTATCCCGGTGACAGGTATTCGGTAGTGTTCGTAGCCGCCATTAACTGTTTCCATGGTTTCTGTGGCGAATTCCCGGACCTTGTATATAACCGCCTGCCTATCTGACCGCACGATACGAGCATGTGCGGGCGGGCACTGACGGATTGGAGCAACTGCATGCGCGGCATAGCTCTGACCAGCAATGCATAGGGTCAAGACCGAGACGGAGAGTGCTTGTATCGCGATTTGGCGCATCGTCAGTTAAGACTGCCACTTGCTCGAAGGTTGCGGCCCATGTGGACGGCAGCCGTATCGTCTGGGGTGTTGCCGCTCTCTGGCACACGGCAATGATCGCATGGAGGCGACGGAGCCGCCGAGCGTGGGTCTGCTTCGGGCAGCGCCGCCCGTTGCTCGTGGAGCTTACTCTCGCAGGCCTGCGGATCGGCGGGGCGCTATCAGGGCCGCTAACGAGATGATTGCTCTGCTCTCCGCGCGTCAGCGCGGACACGGAGGCGAAGCCGACGCCTCCGGTGCGCGTAGCGGCGGCCACCCGCTACGCGCGCTCATCGAGGGTGGCCATTGGGCGAATATGGGCGAACTGGGTGATATAGAGCCTTCGAAGACCGCAAGCGCAAGGCCGCTTAACGAGAAAAGCCCCGCATTAGCAGGGCTTTCCCGAGAGCGGATGATGGGACTCGAACCCACGACCTTCTGCATGGCAAGCAGACGCTCTAGCCAACTGAGCTACATCCGCGCGAGCCCTGAACTATACCCGCCGCAAATCGAGCCGGGAGCAAGGGGGCGAACGTGCGGACCCGCGCCGCGAGGCGGCGGTCGCGACTCACCGGATCGTGCCCCTGACCGAGCGGCTCCCCGCTCGGGGTCTGAGGCATCAGAACTCATGCCGCGCGAGGCGCAGCCCGCCGCGGGTCTCGGCGGCGCTCATGGCGCTCAGGGCGGGCACCATCTCGCTGGTGACCAGGCCGTGCTCGGCGGTGAGCTCGTCGACGATCGCGAAGGCGCGCGCGATCCGCTCGGGGGTGTCGATGGCGATCGTCACGACCGGCACCCGGCGGCGGATTTGCATGAGGCGGTCCCCGTGCGGGGGGTGCTCGCCGTGGAAGCCCCAGATGCCGCGCAGGGTGGTGGCGCCGGCGGCGCCGGATTCGCGCAGGCGGCGAATCAGCTGGAGGTGCAGCGGGCGACTCCTGTGGGTGGCGCTCTGGGAGGAGTAGACGGTCAGCTTCTGCCACAGCTCGAGTCCCTGCTCGTCCCTGGCGGGCAGCTCGTGGGGGGTTGCCAGCAGCTGCCCGTCGCGCTTGCACACCCGCACGCGCTCCAGCGTCAACAGCGGCTCGCTCAACCGGCCTCCGAGCTCGGGCAGCGCCTCGGCGATGCGCTCGCCGGAGCCCACCGCGACGATCGCCATGGGGATCTCGGCGTTGGCGCTGAAGAAGCCCGCACGCAGGCGCCGCCCGCCGCGGGTGCCATCGACGCCCAGCAGCACGCTCGCCCCCGCGATTCCGTGCCGGCGCAGCAGCTCGCAGATCGCGATGAACGCGGGCCGGCCCTCGATGCGCTCGCGACGGCCCACATACGCCGTCAGCCTGGTGGCCTCCTGTAGCTGCTCGGGCAGCTGCACATCGCCGATCTCGCCGGTGAGCAGGCGGGTGCGCTCGAGCGTCACCAGCCCCCGGCGCTTGATCTGCAGCAGCGGCTCGAGCAGCGCCTCGATCCGCTCGCGCCGGTCCACCGCGATCGAGACCACGGGCAGGTCCTCGGAGAGGCTCAGCAGTCGGTCGGTGCGCAGGTGGTGCAGGCGCCCGAAGCCCTCCGCCCCGCGCAGCAGCACGCTCGCCGCCACGCAGCGCTCGTCGTAGAGCTCGAGCAGCTCATCCGCCAGCAACCCATCGGGTGTGCGGTCGCGCTCGCCAAAGTAGGTGGTGAGGGTCAGGCAGTCCTCGTTCACAGCCCCGCTCCGATCGTGTGCCCCAGCGCGGCCGCGCCGACGCCCGCTGCGAGGCTGAGCAGGATGTTGAGCAGCGCGCGCCCGCCCTCCGCATCCTCGGCCAGGCGCTGGGACTCGAGCATCCAGGTGGAGAAGGTCGTGTAGGAGCCCAGTGTCGCGGTGCCCGCCAGCACCAGCGCCTCGCCGCTGAGCGCCGCTCCGCTGAGCAGGCCCAGCAGCAGCGCACCGCTCGCGTTCACCACGAGGGTGCCCAGCGGAAAGCCGCCCCTCGCCGTGCCCGAGCCGACCGCGCCGTCGAGCCTGAAGCGCGCCAGAGCGCCTCCCCCGCCGAGCAGCGCCACGCCGATCCACACCCACGCGCTCACGCGATCGCACCCATGCACGCGCGCGAGCACCCGCACGCGTTCATGCCGGTCGCGCCCATGCCCACCCTGACTCTCACGCAATCGCTCGCACGCGTCGCACGCTTGCCGTGGCCAGCCAGATCGCCAGGTAGCCGGCCGCGATGCTTGCGCTGGCGTAGCCCGCGGCAAGCCCGTAGCGATGATGTTCGACCATCGCGAGGATCTCCACCTGCATCGTCGAGAAGGTGGTGTAAGCCCCGCAGAAGCCCGTCCCGAGCAGCGGCCGCCGGTAGGTGGAGAGCGGGAGGCGCTCCTGCAGGCGCGTGGCGAGGTAGCCGAGCGCGAACGAGCCGCTGACGTTGATTGCGAACGTCGCCCACGGCCACTGGGTGGCGGTGCTGGCGAAGGTCTCGCCCAGCCACACCCGCAGCAGGCCTCCGGCGGCTCCCCCGAGGAAGATCGCCGCGAGCTCGCGTCTGTCTGGATTGGGCATTCGGGAAGGGCGCAAGCTGCTGGATGCTCCTCTCGCGTGAGGTCGAGTTCGCGAAAGGAGCCATCAGCCCTTCTCCTGGGTGGGCGGTCTGGAGGGCCGCTTGGCGGACCTCACGTCAGGGCTCCATCTGACCAGCGGACCATAGCGCAGGGCTGGGTGGCCGGGCGCTCGCGCAACGCTCTTTGCAAGCCGGCTGTCAGCCCGCTGGCCGCGCGCGGCGATGCGAGGAACGAGTGGGCCCCAGGCGGCCTGTCTGGGTGCACGGACACGCTGGCTAGAGACAATTCGACTAAACGAGTTGCAAAACGGGAGACTTTGTGCTTGACTCCCGCCCATGCCAACTAGCAGGATCATCTGCGGTCTTTGAAATTGTAGTCTGTTGTCTCGTGTTCAGCTAGCATGAACCTCGCGGACCATCTGGGTTACGTGGGTGCTAGAAGTTTGCTTTCCTCTCCAGTCATGTCAGAGCAATGCCGATGATCAGAACATCTGCCAGCGAGCATCGATCCCCTTCGCACGAGTCCGGACCAGTGCCCGTGCATCGATCTAACGCAAAGGAGTTGGTATGAGGCGCCTGTATCCCGGAGCGGCATGGCAGAGCAGGCTCAGCCATGGCCCGCTGGTCTCGATTGCTGCCGTGGCCGCGGTCTTCCTCAGTGCTTGTGTGTGGAATGCCGAAGCCCTCGGCGCTTCCTTCGAACACTCCTGCCCGGCGCCGTCCACCAACCACGCGACATGCTACGCCCTGCTCGACAAGACCGAAGAAGGTGTCAAAACCTATACCGCTGGGAGTGGGGAGCTGGGAGGGTTCGATCCGAGCGAACTGCGGTCGGCGTACAAACTTCCGTCCACGGGTGGCTCGGGACAGACGGTTGCGATCGTCGATGCCGACAACGACCCGAACGCGGAATCGGATCTGGCGGCCTACAGGGCGCACTATGAACTATCGGAATGCACCAAAGCCAGCGGGTGTTTCAAGAAGGTCAACCAGAAAGGCGAAGAAGGCTCATATCCCGAAAACAGCAGGAGTTGGTCGGAAGAGATCTCCGTCGATCTGGATATGGTGTCCGCGGCGTGTCCCGGCTGCCACATTCTGCTGGTCGAGGCCAACAGCAACGCAATAGGCGAACTGGCAGCCTCCGTCATCGAGGCCATCAAACTGGGCGCGACGGTGATCGACAATGGCTACGGTCTGCCCGAAGAAGAAGAAACGGGAGGCAAAGGCTACGCGTCATACGACTCCGACTACGACCACCCGGGCATCCCGACGACCGTCGCCGCTGGAGATGCGGGCTATGACAACCACGAGGAAAGCGCTAAAACGCCGAGCTTCCCCGCCACGGCACCAGACGTGATCTCCGTGGGTGGCACGACGCTGCTGCCCTCGGAAGGAGGGCGTGGGTGGGCGGAAACGGTATGGACGGAAAGCGGCGGTGGCTGCAGTCTCACGCAGACCAAGCCATCCTGGCAGACGTTCTATACCGGCTGCAAAGACCGCATGGACAACGATGTCGCCGCGGTGGCCGACACCAGCACGCCCGTATCGGTGTACGACACCTATGAAATGAAAGAAAAATGGCACGATTTTGGTGGCACGAGCGTCTCCGCTGCTCTGATGGCTGGAGCCGAGGCGCTGAGCACCAGCTTCTCCCGGTCCCGAGAAGGCGCAGAGGCGTTCTACCTCGCTGCGAGCGCGATGTTCGACATCACGAAAGGCACCAACTACCCCACGGAAGGAGGGTGCACGCCGGCGTCTCTCTGCAACGCGGAGGTGGGTTACGATGGGCCGAGCGGCAACGGCACACCCGACGGCGCTCTGGCGCTCCTCGGTGCGGAATGGCGCCAGGGCGGGGCGGAGCTCTTGGAATCGGTGGGGACGAAGTCGAAAGGGTCGGTGAAGCTCACCGACGAAGGGGACTCTCTGGAGGTGGAATGCGAAGGCACCGGCGAAGGGTCGGTTGGGGCGGGGTCGGTGGGCGAAGAGGCGAAATGGACCAAGTCGAAATGCACTCTCGTGAAAGCGGCGTCCTGCGAAGCGGGCAAAGGGGCGGAACTGTCGGCGGTGAGCCTCTCGTGGCACTCCGAACTGGTCATGCCGGAAGGAGCGGTGCGTGACTCGATCACCACCGGTGGCAAAGGTACTCCCGGCTTCACGATCAAGTGCACCGTGGGCGGGATCCTGAAAGTGGTGGACGAATGCACGGGGACGCTCAAGACGAGTGTGGCCAACGCGGCCGGTGGCGTCGACGCGGCATTCGACGGCGAAAAGCTCAAATGCAGCGTCGGTGGCGCAGGCGCGGGAGCTTTGGAAGGCACCGAACTCATCGAAGCCGCCAAAGGCGGCACGCTCGAAGTCACCGGCCCGGAATGGCGGCAGGGCGGGGCGGAGCTCTTGGAATCGGTGGGGACGAAGTCGAAAGGGTCGGTGAAGCTCACCGACGAAGGGGACTCTCTGGAGGTGGAATGCGAAGGCACCGGCGAAGGGTCGGTTGGGCCTGGTTCGGTGGGCCTGGAGACGAAATGGGCCAAGTCGAAATGCACTCTCGTGAAAGCGGCGTCCTGCGAAGCGGGCAAAGGGGCGGAATTGGCGGCGGTGCACCTGTCGTGGCACTCCGAACTGGTCATGCCGGAAGGGGGAGCGGTGCGTGAGGTGATCACCACGAGTGGCAAAGGTACTCCCGGCTTTTCGATCACGTGCACCGTGGGTGGGATCCTGAAAGTGGTGGACGAATGCACGGGGACGCTCAAGACGAGTGTGACCAATGCGGCCGGTGGCGTCGACGCGGAATTCGATGGTGAAAAGCTCAAATGCAGCGTCGGTGGCGCAGGTGCGGGAGCTTTGGAAGGCACGGAACTCATCGAAGCGGCGAAAGGCGGCACGCTGGAAGTGGTGACGTAGCGCGCGGCAGTGGTGAGGTAGCGCACGGCGGTCATCGAGGCAGGTGGCGGCCGAGCATGGCGCGCGGGGTAGGTGGGCGAGCCGGTCATGCGGACTCAATATAGTAGGATCAGGCACATAACTGATAAAACGATCATCTGGGTTGGTTGCTCGCACAGAGCCCTGTCGAGCCGCATGGGGCGCGGTCGGGCTGCGCTGTGGCTGGCGGCATTCCTCGCGATCCTCCTCGGATGTGGAGCACTGGCTACCGCGCCGGCGCTGGCGGCCTCGCCGCTGAGCTGGTCCTCGCCGGCGTTGATCGACAACTCGCCGCCGCAGCCCGAACTCGACGCCGTCTCCTGCCCGTCCGCGTCGCTGTGCGTGGGGGTCGATCGGTTCGGGGGCATCGTGAGCTCGACCGATCCCGCGGGGGGCCCGGGCGCATGGTCGTTTGCCCAGCCCGATTCGCAGACATACATACCCAACGCCCCCTGCTACGAAGTCCCGCTGTGCCTGCGGGGAGTCTCGTGCCCGTCGAGCATGCTGTGCGTCGCCGTTGGCGAATACGGGCAGGTGCTGGTCTCGACCGATCCCGCCGATGGTGCGGGTACGTGGACGCAGAGCGAAATCGACGAAGGCCACACGCTGCTCGGCGTGTCGTGTCCCTCGACGGAGCTGTGCGTGGCGGTCGACAGCGCTGGAGACGTGCTCACCTCGACGGACCCCGGAGGCGGCGCGCGAGCGTGGAGCGCGAGCCACATCGTCGAACAGGTGCTGCGGGGTGTCTCGTGCGCTTCGGAGTCACTGTGCGTGGCCGTCGATGAAGCCGGTGCGGTCGCGACGTCGGTCGATCCCACGGAGGGCGCCGGGGCGTGGACGGTGAGCGATGTGGATGGCAGCATCCCGCTCCTGGGCGTCTCGTGCACCGAAAGCGGAGGATCGCTGTGTGTGGCCGTCGGCGGCGAAGGCGATGTGGTCACCTCGACCGAACCGGCAGCCGGCCGCTGGACGGCGACGAGCCGGGTGGACGGCAGCAGTACGGCGATCGGCGGTGTCTCCTGCCCCTCGGTGTCGCTGTGCGTGGCGATCGACGGCGCCGGGAACGCGCTCAGCGCGACCGACCCGACCGGCGGCGCGGGTGCGTGGACCCCGAGCCACGTCGACGGCGAGGAATTCCTCCTGGGGGTGTCGTGTGCCTCGGCGACGCTGTGCATCGCCGTCAACGGCCACGGCGACGTGCTGGGCACGGGCGATCCGACCGGCGGCGCATGGGCCAGGGCGCACGTGGACTCCAACAACCCACCCAGGCTCCTCGACGTCTCCTGTTCCGCGGCCTCGTTGTGTGTCGCGGTCGACAGTGCGAAGGACATCCTCAGCTCGACCGACCCTGCCGGTGGGGCTTGGAGCACGAGCCAGATCTTTACCAGCCTGTGGGGCGTGTCGTGCAGCTCGACGTCGCTGTGCGTCGCTGGCAACGGCAGCGACATGCTCGCCTCCACCGAACCGGCAGGTGGCGCGAGCGCCTGGCACACGACTGACGAACACGCCCATCCGATTTTGCCCCTACCGCCGCACTACGCGCCGCACTTCAGGGCTTCCTGCCCATCGAGCTCGCTGTGCGTCGCCGTGGAAGCGCACGGCGAAGTCTATGTCTCGACGGATCCCACCACGCCTCCTGCGCCGGAACAGCCGACCTGGGCAACGGTCGGCGAACCGTCGGTGTTTCCCGCCTATGAAGGGTCCCGGGGCGCCGAAAACGAGGTCGACCCCGTCTTCGGCGTGTCCTGTCCATCGACGTCGCTGTGCGTGGCTGTCGACAGCCACGGTTACGTGTCGGTCACGACCGAACCGGCGAACCGCAAACATGCATGGGTTCCCGCGCACATCGACGGCGAAACGCCTTTCGAAGACATCTCCTGCCCCTCGGAATCGCTGTGCGTCGCGGTCGATGAAGCTGGCAACGTGCTCACCTCGACCGACCCGACCGGCGGCGCAGGCGCATGGAGCGCCGCCAGCGTTGACCCGGGCCATGCGATCACCGGCGTCTCCTGCCCGTCGGTGTCGCTGTGCGTCGCGGTCGATGAAGCTGGCAACGTGCTCACCTCCACCGATCCGACCGGCGGCGCGGGTGCGTGGAGCGTCAAGAGCGTGGATCCGGGTCACGCCCTCACCCCCCTGCACGCCCTCACCAGCGTGTCGTGCGCGTCGGTGTCGCTGTGCGTTTCAGTCGACCAGGCCGGCTATGCCGTCGTGGGGACGACGTCTGAAGAAACTGGGCAGGGTGGCCCGGAAGAAACCAACTCGGGTAGAGGCGGCCCGGAAGAAACCAATTCGGGTAGAGGTGGCCCGGAAGAAACCAACTCGGGTGGAGGTGGCCCGGAAGAAACCAACTCGGGTAGAGGCGGCTCGGAACAGATCGGTCCGGGGCAGGGCGGCTCAGACGAGACGAACCCGGGGAAAAGCGGCCCGGAAGGACCGGGATCAAAGTCTCCGAGCACGGAATCGCCCTCCAACGTCTTCACGATCGTCCGAGCCCGGGTGAGAGGTGGGGACAGGATCGAACTGCGCCTCGAGGCACCCGATACCGGCTCCTTCGAGACCAACGCCGTCGCGGTCCCGAGTGCGAAAACGGCCCGCAAGCTGCGCGAAGCCAGGAAGAACGCGGCGCGCCGCCGCCACAGCCGCATGATCGCCTACGGGACGGCATCGGGCCCTACGTGGCCCATGGGCACGATGACGCTCGTGATAGCGCCGCACCCGTCGGCCCTGAGTGCGCTCCGGAAGTTCGGCAAGTTGCGCCTGTTAGTGAAAGTCACCTTCACCCCACGCGGCGGCAAGCCCAGCAGCCAGAGTCGGGTGCTGAATCTCCGGCTCTAGAGCTCCCCTCAGGCAGGCCACGTAGCGCCCGCCGTCGCCGCGTGCCACTGCCCCGCTCAGCTCCAGTTCGGCAAGCGCCACCAGCACCTCGCGCGCGAGGGTCTCCTCGGTGGCCAGCTTCGCCACCGTGTCGCTTCCTGCGCTCACCCGCTCCAGCACCACTCGCGGGAAGCCCTCCAGCTCGGGGGGTGTCACGGCCGTCCGGGGTGCCACTGCTCTCCAGGGTGTGGCGGCAGCTTGGCGCCCGCCCACCCCGTAGAGCGCCTCCAGCGCGTCCTGGGGGTCGCGCACCAGCAGCGCCCCCTCGCGCAGCAGCAGGTGGGGGCCGCGCGCTGCGGGGGCGCTCACGCGGCCGGGGACTGCTGCCACGATCGCGCCCGATGCCGCCGCCAGGCGCGCTTGCAGCAGTTCGCTGGGCCGCTCCCCCGCCTCCACCACGATCACCATGTGCGCCAGCGCCGCCACGATTCGCGCGCGGGCGGCGTGGCACCAGCCACGGGGGGCGCAGCCGCATGGCAGCTCCGCCAGCGCGCAGCCCTCCAGGGCGATGCGCCGGTGCAGAGGGCCCCAGCTCTTGGGATAAGGGACATCGACGCCGCCCGCCGTCACCGTGAGGGTGGGGCCCTGGACCTGAAGCGCTCCGCAGTGGGCCGCCGCGGGGATGCCCTCGGCGAGGCCGCTCACCACCGTGATTCCGCTCGCCGCCAGACCCCGTGCGAGGCTGTGCGCCACCTCCATGCCGTAGTCGCTCGCCCTCCGCGTTCCCACCACCGCCACCACGGGCTGCGCCAGCAGCTCCTCCATGCGCGAGATGCCGCCCGCCACGTGCAGCACCCGCGGCGAACCCCCGCTCTCGGCCAGCGGGCGGGGATAGCGGCGGTCGTGGCGGCAGATCCGCTGCACCCCCGGGACCGGGGGTGGGGGTGAGCGCTCGAGCTGCGCGTACTGCACCAGCACGCCCTCCGGCCCCTCGCCGGTGACCGCCCGTATGAGCTCCCGGTCGGAGAGCTCCAGCAGCCTCACGAGGCGCTCGGGGTCGCGCCCCCGGTACTCGAGGCGCGCGCTCAACGCTCCCAGCAGCCAGGCACGACGCACGCAGGCCGGGCAGGCCTCCCCGCGGCACGCCTGTCTGGTGGAGAGCTTCATGCGGTACGCCTCCCGGGCGGAGCGTCCTGCGTGCGCAGGGCGAGCGCGAGCGCGACATCCTCCTCGCGCGTCCTGCTGCTGCCCTCGAGGTCCGCTGCTGTGCGCGCCACGCGCAGCACCCGGGCGAGGCCGCGGGCGCTGATCGTGCCGCGCTCCTGCGCGCCCCGCAACAGTCGCTCCCCACCCTCGCTCAGGGCGACATGGCGGCGCAGCATGCGAGCGTTCATGTGCGCGTTGGCGCTCACCCCCTCCTCGCGCAGGCGTGCCTCCTGGCGCTTGCGGGCCCACACCACCCGCTCGCGGGCCTCCTCGGAGCCGATTGGTGTCCCGGTGCTCGGATCGCGCCCCCCGAGCCGCTGCGCGGGCGCCATTCGATCGCGCTTGGCCGGGGTGCGCTCCGAGCGCTTCGAGCTCGACCGCTCTAGATGGGCGACGATGTCGATGCGGTCGAGCAGCGGTCCGCTGAGGCGCCGGCGGTGGCGGGCGAGGTCGGCTTCCGAGCAGCGACAGCGCTCCACCGCCCCGTGGTAGCCGCAGGGGCAGGGATTGGTGGCGGCGATCAGCGCGAAGCGTGCTGGGTGCACCGCGGAGTGCCGGGCGCGCACGATTGCCACCCGCCCGTCCTCCAGGGGCTGGCGCAGCGCCTCGAGGGTGGGGCGGGCGAACTCGCAGAGCTCGTCCAGGAACAGCACTCCACGGTGGGCCAGCACCACCTCTCCCATCCACCCCCGCCGTGCGCCGCCCACGAGGCCGGCGATGGTGATCGAGTGGTGGGGGGCGCGGAAGGGACGGCGGCGGATCAGCTCCCCGTCCTCCAGGCGGCCGGTGATGCTGTGGATGCGCGTCACCTCGATCGCCTCCGCGCGGCTCAGCGGGGGCAGGATCGTGGGCAGGCGCTGGGCGAGCATCGTCTTGCCGGTGCCCGGGGGGCCGCTCAGCAGCAGGTTGTGGGCGCCTGCCGCCGCCAGCAGGAGCGCCTGCACCGCGTGGGGCTGGCCGTGCACGTCGCCGAGGTCGAGGTCCGAGAGCTCCACCGAGCCGCCTCGGCGGCAGGAGTCGGAGCCCCTCGGCGCCGGCGCGGGCAGCGGATCCCCCGCGCCGCCGCTCAGCGCGCGCGCCGCGCTCGCCAGACGCTCCGCGACGATCACCTGGAGGCCCTCCACCAGTGCCGCCTCGCGCGCTCGTGTGCCCGCCAGCACGAGCGCGTGCATGCCCTCCTCCCGCGCGGCCTGCGCGATCGCGAGCGTGCCGTTGCAGGGGCGCACCTCGCCGTCGAGGGAGAGCTCGCCGAAGAGCGCGTGGCTCTCCAGGAGCCGAGTGGGGAGTTGGCCGGAGGCGGCGAGTACCGCGCAGGCGAGCGCGAGGTCGAGTCCCGGTCCGACCTTGGGGACGTCGCCGGGGGCCAGGTTCGCGGTGATCCGCCGCTCGGGGAACTCGTAGCCCGAGTTGAGGATCGCCGCGCGCACGCGGTCGCGCGCCTCGCGCACCGCGACGTCGGCGAGACCCACGATCGTGAACGCGGGGAGCCCCGCGCGGATGTCCACCTCGACGGCCACCGGCCGCGTCTGGAGTCCCTCGATCGTGAACGTGCGCGCTCGCGCCAGCATTTGTGCCTCCTCCGTGTCCGGTGTGGTCGGTCGCCATCAGACGACTGTCCGCACGGTAGGCGGCGCTTGGGACGGTACGCTCGCCCGGGGGTGTCTCGGCCGGGCGGGCCGGTCGATCGGAGATCCGTCGATCCCCGATCGGTGGATGATCGAGTGTCGAAGCTGGCGGCTGAGCCTAGAGCCCGTCGGGGTGGCGCTCCACGAACCCGCCGCCGTCATCGGAGGGACCGCCCCAGCGGGAGCCGTCTTCGGCCAGCGCAACGGTGTCGAAGCGGCGGCCGTCGATCGTCATCCAGGCGTGTTCGGCGTTGGCGTAGATCGTGATGTAGCGGCCGGGGCCGGGTTCGCCGTAGGACTCCAGTTCGCCGGAGTCCTCGGGGGAGCTCAGCAGGCCTCCGCCGTGCAGGGCGTAGGAGACCGAGCCCGAGCAGTCGTAGCCGTCGGAGGTGAAGGAGCCGTGGCCGCCCCCGTAGACGTAGGGGCGGGTGGCGATTTCGTTGGCGGCGGCGATCACCTGCGCGATGACCCCTTCGGCGCTGGAGGAGCCGGCGCCTGGGGCCGAGCCGCCGCCGGCGGAGGAGCTCCCGCCCCCGGAGCCCGCGCTCTGGGGGAAGTAGGCGGGGTCGGCGTGCAGGGTGGGTGCCCCGGGGATGCCGAGTGCGCTCCAGGTGTCGGGACCGACGACGCCGTCGACCGCGAGGCCGTGGGCTTCCTGGAAGTGGCGCACCGCGGTCTGCGTTTCGGGGCCGAATTCGCCGTCGACGGATACGTGGAGGTCTTCCTGGAGGCGGCGGATCGCCTCGCCCCGGCCGACGCGCCCGGCGGGGCGAGCTCCCTGCGCCGCGAAGGCGCTGCTCCCGCCGAGCTGCTCGCCCTGCGATCCCGCGCCGGAGCGGTGGCCGTGGGAGGGCTGGGGGAGGGCGGAGGGGGGAGGCGTGAGCTCGGGCTGGCTGTGCTGGCCGAGCGCGTTCCAGGTGGCGGGGCCCGCGACGCCGTCGACCGTGAGACCCTCGCGAGCCTGCAGGCGGCGCAAGGCGGCCTCGGTTTCGGGGCCGAATTCGCCGTCCACGGCGACGTGCAGCGATGCCTGCAAACGCCTGACCGCATCGGTGGCGACGTGCGCTTCGGCTTCCGCGGCGGCGTGTTCGGCGCCCGTGTGGGCTGCTTCGGCGGGGGTCCCGCCTTCGCTGAAGCCCTGGCCCGCTGCGGCCGTTTCAGCCGCTTCGCCTTCCCCGGGGCCGGCGGTTCCGCCGGAGCCTTCGAGGATCGCTGGGGTCTCGTACTCGCCCGGGTCTTCCGGTGTGGGCGCGGTCGTCGTCCCGCCGGTTTCGCCGGTTTCCGCGGCGGCGCTCGCGGCTGGGGCTTCCGATGCAGCGGCGACTGCGGCCGTTGCGCCCGCTCCGGCGGTCTCGCCGGCGCCTTCGCCGGCCGCGGGGGCGGGGCTTTCGGGTGTGGTTGGGGCGGCGGTGCTTGCGCCTGCTTCGCCGAGGCCCGTGGGAGTCGCCAGGACGGAGGCCGAGGGGGCGCTCGTGGCTTCGCTCACCTCCCCGGGGGCTGGTTCGCGCGCTTCGCCGTCGAGATCGCGGATCACGGCGGCGCCCGAGAGCACCGGGGGGGCGTGGACGGCCAGCGCGCGGCTGGTGTGGGCGCCCACGATGCCGTCGACGGTGAGCCCGCGGGTGGCCTGGAAGCGGCGCACCGCGGCTTCGGTCTGGGGGCCGTAGACGCCGTCGACCTCGAGCCCCAACGCGCGCTGTAGCAGGCGCACCTGGCGGCCTTCGCTGCCGGCGCTGAGCACGATGTAGTGCTGGGTGGTGGTGATCGGTTCGGGCTCCGCCGGCGCCGCGGCGGCGGCCTGGACGCCGCCGCCGGAGTCCAGCAGCACCGAGGCTGGTCCGGCGGTGAGCGCGACGAGGGCGCCGAGCGATAGGCGCTTGGCGCGCGAGGAGGCGGGCACGAAGCGCAGTTGGGCGGCGCGGCGACGCGCGCGGGAGCGCCCGAGGGAGATCTCCCAGGGGTCGCGCTCGGAGAGATCGCGGGCGGCTTCGCGGCGCGCGTCGATCAACGCGGCCAGGGAGATCGGAGAGACGCTGGCAAGCGCCGAGGAGCGGCCCCGTGTGGCCCTGCGGCGGCGGGCATGGGAGCGCTTGAGCGAGGCCTCCCAGGGCTCGAGGGTGGCGAGGTCACGGGCGTATCCCGGCATGCGCAGGCACATCCTTTCGACGTTGCGGTGGCGCCTACGGGGTTAGCTGTCGGGCTCGCGCAGTACGCTACGCCACGCTTGTGGCGATTCGCCCCCGCAGTCCAGATGGGCTGCATTGGTTCCCCCGCTCCCCCTCCCCGTGGGGAGAGAGACTCGGCACGAACGGGGGCACCGTACCAGGTATTTATGCAAGATGCATCACATGGGGAGGAGTGCAAGCGTTCTTGCCGACGGCCCCCGGCGCCGGGGAGGCGGGGCGGAAGTAGACTGGGCCGGAGATGGGCACGCCAGATCTGAGCGATCCTCTGACCGCGGACCCGCCCCCGGAGCAGCCACCGGGCGGCCGCGGGCCCCTGAATCGCCGCATGATCCTGCCGCTCCTCGCGATCCTCGTGATCGCGGGGGGCTCCGCGCTGCTGTTCGCGGGCACCAGCCACGACTCCCAGCCGCTGGCGGGGAACGTGAGCAGCACGAAGTCCGCGAGCTTCGAGGGCAACGAACTGGTGCCCCCCAAGGCGGCCCCGCCGCTGTCGCTGCGCAACTACCTGGGGGAACGGGTGAACATAGACAGCTACCGCGGGAAGGCGGTGCTGGTGACCTTCCTCTACACCCACTGCCCCGACGTGTGCCCCCTGATCACCGCCGACCTGCGCGTCGCGCAGAACCTGATGGGCTCCCAGACGGCCGCCAAGGCGCAGATCATCGCGGTCTCCGTCGATCCCCGCGGGGACACACCGCAGACGGTCGCCGCGTTCCTGAAGGTGCACGGGATGACGGGGCGCATGAAGTACCTGATTGGCTCCGCACACGAACTCGCCGCGGTGTGGAAGGCGTGGGGGGTGGGCTCCGAAGTGGACACCTCCCAGCCCGACTTCGTCAACCACTCCGCGCTCGTCTACGGGGTCGATGCCTCGGGGAAGCTCAAGACGGTCTACATCAGCAACAACTGGAAGCCCAGCGAAGTCGCCCACGACGTGCCGCTGCTCGCCGCCCAGTAGAGCGGGCGCTGTCGGGATGGCGCTGCGGCCCGCGCCTCCGAGGACTCGGGCGGGGCCCCGGCCCCGGAGGCCTCAACCGGGCAGGGCCGCATGGCCGAGCGGTCCCGGGGAGAGCGTCACCACCGCCGCGCTGCTTGGGGCCATCTGCACCGTGAACGAGCCCGCGCGGCCGCTCACCCCGGGCAGCGCCGGCGGTCCGCTCCAGGTGCCGTCGGGGGCGACCGCACGCCCGCCCAGGTGCACCCCCGAGGTGGCGCTGGGGGAGGGGGCGGTGAGGCGCAGGATGCTCCCGCCTGTAAGGCCCCGGGGCACGCGCAGGTGCACGGCGAGCGGGGGGGAGCCCGGGGGGGCGTAGTCCACGAGCGCGACCCGCACGCTTCCGTCGGCCGAGCTCAGGGCCTCGGCGCTGAGCTCCCCGGGGGCTCCGCCCGCGACGGCGCTCGCCAGCGGTCGGGCGGGCGGGCGGGCCCCAATGAATGCACGCGCGGCGAGCAGGGCGTACCACTCCGGCGCGGCGCGCAGCTCCCCGGCCGCCAGGGCGGCGGGGGAGGGGGCGAACAGTGGGCTGTAGGCGTCGCTCTTGTCGATCAGGTCGTGGAAGTTGAGCCCCCCCACCCCCGCGCTCGCGGCGCGCGCGGCGTAGTCGAGCGCCCACAGCGCCGAGGCGAACGTGTCGGAGACCCCCGGCTCACCTTCGCAGGAGACGTTGTTGGTCTCGTCCATCCGCAGCGCCAGCCCGTGGGCGCGGGCGATCGCGAGCGCTTTGCCCAGCATGTCGCTCTCGGCGCGGCGCACGTTCGGGCTCAGCAGTTCGGAGACCGTGGGTTCGTAGCCGCAGCTGGAGAGGGGGTAGTAGTGGTCGGTGAGCAGCGCCGGGCGCAGGGTCGGCGAGGAGGCCACGGTGCGCAGCCAGCCCAGGCCGCCGACCCCCGTGGAGGGGTCCGGCCCGGCGATCGGGGTCCCCGGGGCCGCCGTCGCGATCGCCGCGCGGTACGCGCGCGCTTGGGGGCCGTAGGCCACGATGCCCCACCCGGGCCCCCGCAGGTGCTTGCGCACTAACAGGTCCGGCTCGTTGCCGATCTCGATCCCCTCCAGGTAGGAGCCCAGCAGCCGCTGCGCCGCCGCCGCCTCCAGCGCGGCGGCGGAGGGGTCGTAGTGGCCGAGGTTCACCGTCAGCAGCACCCGCCATCCCGTCACCCGCGCGAGCGCCGCGAGGCCGGCGAGATCGGCTTCGTCGATCGCGACTCTCGCCCACCCCGGCCGCGGCGAGCCGGCTCCCACCCACACGGCCTGTTCGTCGGCGGAGATCCCCCCGAAGCGCATCACCCCGGGTCCCAGCGAGCGCATCAGCGCCACCAGGTCCCCCCGCGCGGCGTACCCCGCGATCGCGGGCAGGCTGCGCACCTCGAAGGAGAGCCCCAGGAAGTCCGCCGGCACCGCGGGCCCCGCCGGGCGTGCGGCGACACTCACGCTCACTGGGGTGCCCCGGGGCGGATCGACGCTCGCCGCGGTCCCCGTCGGGGAGCGCACACCCGAGGGGTCGCTCGCGGGTGGGCGGGCTGGATGGGCGGCGGGGTCGGGTCGCGATGCAACCGCCGTCGCGGGGGAGGAGCCGCGACGGGAGTGTCCGGATGAGGTGAGGATCCACGAGACCGCGATCGCCAGCACGAGCGTTGCCCCCACCGATACCGCGAGACCACGCAGCAAGTGGGTGACGAGCCTGCGCACCAGGCTTCTTGGGGGGCGGGCGCCGCGATGGCGAGTGGTGTGCGGGTGGTGGACCATTGGAATCGGCCACCGAGGATACGCCCCGTCCGCGAGGCTGGACGCGAGTTTTGAGTATGAGCGGGCGCCGATCAGACGCGGGCGTGGTGCGTCGAGCGGATCGCGGTGCACTCTGTCTCCGCGAAGGCTCCGCGTTTGGGGCTCAGCAATCCACCGCGGCCGCGAGTGCTGCGCACACCTCGTGCAGCCTGTCCGAGCTGAGCGTGGTGATGCGCTCGGTGAGAAGAGCCCGTGGGGCGGTGCGCAGGTTGTCAAAGCTGATTGCGCATTCGCCTGGCATGCCATCACTCGCTGCCAGGCGGACCTCGGTGGGGATGTCGCGGATTGTCTGCGTGAGCGGCGCTACGACCACGTTCCTCAGCGTGGGTATCGCCTCATTGCGAGTGAGGACGCATACCGGCCGACGGCCCTCCTCGGCGAGCTCGAGCCAGCAGATGTCTCCGCGTCTCACCAAGGCTCATCGTGGATCGCCTCACGAGCATTGGCCAGCGCCCACGCATCCTCCTCCACGGTCTGGGGGACGCGTTCGTATCCCTCCGCGATTGCGCGGCCTACAGTGTCACGCCTCTCCGCGCAGGCGCTTGAGGCGCGGAGGGCTCGCAGCGCCTCGCTCGCCTCGGCGTCCGTGAGCTCATCCACGAGCCGATGCAGGCGTTCCCTGGTTGTCACAGGTCTGATTGTAGGGGCCACTTCCTCCTACTCCGACCCGCCGCAGTGAGTGGGACGGGTGGCTGACCTGCCCAGGTGTCTCCACGAAGTGGAGGGATCTATGGGAGCAGTGCACACCGCATGTACCCACGCCAGCGCGTGTGTGGACGCCATCCACGACCATACGGGCCGTGCCCCCGCGCCTCGCCCGCCCCTCCGCGACGAACCTGCTCCACAGATTTCCCTGCGTCCGTCATCCCCGCCGCGGTCGCTCGCGCACGCCACCACGGCCGAGGCGCCACTGCGGACTCCCTCTCCCAATCCTCAAATTGCTCCCCCTCGCCCTGCTGCTCGCTGCGGTTCTCGCCTGCGCCGGGTGCGGTGGCACAGGCTCCCCCTCGCGGGTCGCGCTCCTGCGCGCCTGCCCCGGCGCGCTCGGGTCCGTGTGTCCCTACACCCGTGTGAGCTTCATCGGGCGGCGCGGGGGAGGGGTGCTGCGCTGTCCCGAGGCGCTCGCCTTCGCGCCCGACGGGGACCTCTACGTAGCCGACCAGTTCTCCCACCTCGTGCAGCGCTTCTCTCCCGGCGGGCGCTTCCTCGGGCAGTGGGGCTCCTACGGCGCGGGCCCCGGGCAGTTCGGGGCCGTCGATGGGCTCGCGGTGGATGGCGCGGGGGACGTCTACGTGCTCGACTCCACCCACGATCGCGTCGAGCGCTTCAGCTCCTCCGGGCGCCTGCTCGGCGAATGGGGCCGCCCCGGCCGCGCGCTCGGGGAGTTCGACTTCGGCCCCGGCTTCGGGCCCGACAAGCCCCCCGGTGGGGGGATCGCGGTGGGCGGCGGCTACGTGTACGTCTCCGACTCCGCCAACAACCGCATCCAGCGCTTTCGCCTCGACGGCTCCGGGGCGACGCTCTGGGGGCCGCCCGGCAGCGGCCCGGGCGAGTTCTCCTCCCCGCGCGGGCTCGCGGTGGCCGGCGGCCTTGTGTACGTGGCCGACGAGGGCAACCACCGCGTGCAGGCCCTCGCCCTCGACGGGCGGCCCCTCTACGCCGAGGGCACCTTCGGCAAGGAACCCGGGGAGTTCGTCAACCCCTTCGGCGTCGCCGTCCACGGCGGGCGCGTGTATGTGGTGGACGACAACAACAACCGCATCGTCGCGCTCACTCCCACCCTGCGCTATCTCGAAGAGTGGAGCGGGGAAGGGCGCTACCGCCTCAGCTACATCCGCGCCGCCGCCGTCTCGCCCTCCGGGCGCGTGTACGTCGCGGACACCGGGCACGAACGCGTCGTCGCCTTCGACCCCCTGGGGCGCGGGCTGCTCGCGTTTGGCACCCCCGGCACCGCGCCCGGCCAGCTCATCGCCCCGCTGGGCGTTGCCGCCGACGCCTCCGGGGGGGCGCTCGTGGTCGAGACCTACGGCTCCCGCAGCCCCCTCTACCTCTTCGACTCCCGCCTGCGCTACCTCGCGCAGTGGCAGCGCGGCGGGGGGGCGATCATCGGTAGTAACTGGTTCGGTCCCACCGCCGCCGCCGTTGCCCCCGACGGGTCGGTGTGGGTCACCGATCCCCGCAACGGCCTCGTGCGCCACCTCAGCTCGGGTGGGACCTTCCTCGGCGCGCTCGAAGGACTCTCCAGTCCCGAAGGGGTGGCTCTCTCCGCCTCGGGCGGGGTGGTCTATGTGGCCGACACCGGGGACGGCGCCATCATGCGCTTCGGCTCCTCCGGCCAGCCGCTGGGACGGCTCGGCTCGGTCGCGCTCGCGCGGCCGGTGGCCGTCGCGGTCGCGCCCGACGGGTCGGTCTATGTCGCCGACGCCGGTCTCGCGCGCATCCTGGAGCTCAGCCCCTCCGGGACGCTGTTGGCCTCCTGGGGCGGAGCCCGAAGCGGCCCCGGGCGCCTGGAGGAACCGGCCGGGATCGCGGTGGACTCCGCGGGGGACGTCCTCGTCTCCGACCGCCGCGCCGACCGGGTGCTGAAGTTCACCGCCCGCGGGCGCCTGCTCGCCGCCTGGGGCGCCCCCGGCGGCGCGCCCGGCGAGCTCAGCCTTCCCCGTGGCCTCGCGGTCAACTGCCGCGGCGAGGTGCTCGTCGCGGACACCGCCAACAACCGCGTCCAGGTCTTCGCCGGGGCCGCCTCGCGCGCGGGGTGCGCGCCGGTCGGCCGCGTCCCGCTGGGCATGTAGGCCGGCCGGGTCGGGCTGCTGGGGGGCCGCGGGCATTCCGCGTCGAGTCTCATCGGCGCATCGGTTCTCTCGGCTGCTCCGCCAGGCTCCCAGCCGTCAAGCCCCGCCGCCCATGTGCCGATAGTTCGAGTGTGTCCGCTGCCCAGCGCAACCCGCTGGAGGGTCTGAGCGCGGGAGAGATCGCGCTCTCCGTGCTGCGCACCCTCCCCGCCGCCTCCGCGCTCGTCTTCGACCGCGAGCTGCGCTACGTGCTCGCCGGGGGCCATGCCCTCGAGCACGAGGGGCTCAGCGCCGTGGAGATCGAGGGGATGCCCGCCGAGGAGGTGCTCCTGGGGGACCGCTGGGACACCTACGAGCCCCTCTACCGCTCCGCGCTGAACGGGGAGACCCGCTCCCTGGAGATCTGGTCGGTCGACGACACCCGCTGCTATCAGGTCGAGGTCGGGCCCCTGCGCGGCGAGGACGGGGAGATCGTGGGGGGCGCGGCGGTCTCCCGCGACATCACCCCCCGCAAGCACGCCGAGGAGGCCCGCCGCCACGCCCAGGAGCGCTTCGAGCTGCTCTTCGAGCAGGCCCCCATCGGGATGGCCCTGCTCACCCCCGAGGGCCGCTGGGTGCGCGTCAACCAGGCGCTGCTCACGATCACCGGCTACTCCTCCGAGGAGCTCCTCGCCAAGACGTTGGAGGAGATCACCCACCCCGACGACCTCTCCGCCGACCTCGAGTACGTCCGCCGCCTGCTCGCCGGGGAGATCAGCCACTACGAGATGGAGCGCCGCTACTTCCACGCCCGCGGGCACGTGATCTCCACCGTCCTCTCCGTCTCCGCGATGCGCGACCGCCAGGGGCGCCCCCAGCACTTCATCGCCCAGATCCAGGACATCACCGAGCGCAAGCTGATCGAGGAGCGCCTGCGCCACCTTGCCGAGCACGATCCCCTCACGGGCCTGCACAACCGCCGCCTGCTGGAGCGCCAGCTCGCGATGCAGGTCGCCCGTTGCCGCCGCTACGGCGAGCAGGCCGCGCTGCTCGTGATCGACCTCGACGGCTTCAAGCAGATCAACGACACCTACGGCCACAAGGTGGGCGACGAGCTGCTCAAGGTGCTCGCCACCGAGCTCCAGCACCGCCTGCGCGGCACCGACATGGTCGCCCGCCACGGCGGCGACGAGTTCGCGGTGCTGCTCCCCGGCACCTCCGCCGAGGCCGCCCGCAAGGTCGCCACCGTGCTTGCCGAGGCGATCGCCGGGTGCGGCGTGGAAGCCGACGGCAGGCGCATCTCTGCCACCGCCTCCGTCGGGATCGCCGAGATCGACCAGAACGCCCCCGGCGGGGAAGCCGTGTTGATGGAGGCCGATCGCGCGATGTACGCCGCGAAGGGGCGCTCGCGGGTGCACACCTCGCGGGGGTGAGCACCTCGCAGGGGTGAGTGGAGGGCTCCAGCACTGGGTGCGCCGGTCCGCCGATGCGCCGATACTCTGAGGGGGTGGCAAGCCAAGCGATTCCCGCCGACGGGCGCGCAGCCGTTCCAGCCGCCGAGGCCGACGCCCCCGTCATCCGCACCGCGGGGCTGACCAAGATCTACCCCGAGGCCGACTTCGCCGCCGTGGACGGGCTCGACCTGGAGATCCGTGCGGGGGAGATCTTCGGCCTGCTGGGGCCCAACGGCGCGGGGAAGACGACCACGGCGGGGATGCTCACCACGCGCGTGATCCCCACCTCCGGGAGCGCCTGGGTGGGCGCCGTCGACGTGATCGCCCACCCCGCGCTCGCCAAGCAGCTGATCGGGGTGGTCTCCCAGCAGAACACCCTGGACCGCCAGCTCACGGTGTGGGAGAACCTCTACTTCCACGGGCGCCTCTTCGGGATCGGCGCGGCGGAGTCGCGGCAGATCTCCGACGAGCTGCTCGAGCAGTTCCACCTCGCGCGCTGGGCGCAGGCGTCGGTGTTCGCGCTCTCCGGCGGGATGGCCCAGCGGCTGATGGTGGCGCGCGCGATCTTCCACCGTCCCGCGGTGCTGTTCATGGACGAGCCCACCTCCGGCCTCGATCCCCAGAGCCGCCTCGCGCTGTGGGAGATCCTCGGGGAGCTCAACGCTGCGGGGCAGACGATCATGCTGCTGACCCACTACATGGAGGAGGCCGACCATCTCTGCCACCGCGTGGCGATCATGGACCACGGCAAGATCCTCGCGCTGGACACCCCGGCGGAGCTCAAGCGGTCGGTGGGCGCCGACACGATTGTGACGGTGAAGGCCCCCGGCGACGGCGCCTCGCTGGCCGCGACGCTCGAGCGGGAGATCGAGGGCCTCACCCGCACGCGCGTGATCGAGGGCGGCGTCGAGCTGCACCTCGAGGGGGCCGAGCGGATCGTGCCCCGGGTGGTGGCCGCCGCCGATCGCGGGGGCTTCGAGCTCGTCGACCTCTCCGTGGCCGAACCGTCGCTGGAAACCGTGTTCATCAACCTCACCGGCAAGGAGCTGCGCGAATGAGCGCTCCCGACGTTGCCACCGCCGCCGTCACCACCGCGGCCGCCGCCACGAGCACCGATGGCAAACGGCCCCCCCGCGCGATCACCCTCACGCCGACCCGCTCCACGTTCGTGGCGAGCCGCACCGCGCTGGGGGCCCTGATCCTGCGGGACCTCACGGTGCTGCGCAAGAACGTCCCCGAATTCGTCGCCCGCGTTCTGATCCAGCCGTTCCTGCTGGTGTTCGTGTTCCTCTACGTGTTCCCCACGATCGGCCAGGGGATCGGGGGCGGCCACGGCTCGAACGCCACCACGGAGTCCGACTTCGCCACCGTGCTGGTGCCTGGAGTGGTGGCGATCTCGATCATGTTCCAGGGGATCCAGGCGGTGGCGCTGCAGATGTCCACCGAGTTCGGCTACACCCGCGAGATCGAGGACCGCGTCCAGGCTCCCTGCCCGATCTGGCTGGTCGCGATCGCAAAGGTGCTCTCGGGCGCCGTCCAGGGGATGCTGGCGGCGGTGATCGTGTTCCCGATCGCCGCCGTCATCCACGCCCCCGGCGTGCACGCCCACCTCTCGGTGCACTGGGCGGTGGTGCTCACGCTGATCCCCCTCGCGAGCGTCGCGATGACCTCGCTGGGGCTGCTGCTCGGCACCACCTTCGAGCCGCGCAACATCGGGCTGATGTTCGGCTTCGTGGTGCTCCCCCTCACCTTCCTCGGGGGCACCTACTACCAGTGGACGAAGCTCGCCCCTGTGCAGGTGGGGGGCTTTCACTGGCTGCAAATCCTGGTGCTGCTCAACCCCCTGATCTACGTTGCGGAGGGGATGCGCGCGGGGCTAACAGAAGCCTCGCACATGCCCCTGTATGTGATCTACCCCGTGCTGATCGCCTTCTGCGCCTTCTTCCTGGGCCTCGGGCTGCGCAACTTCAGGCGGCGGGTGCTCGTCTGAGCGGCGGAGCCGGGCGCCTCAGGCCGCGGGCGCCTGTGCGGGCGTCCCGCCCCCGGGCAGCGCGAGCCTGACGATCTTGCGCACCACCGAGCCGAACTGCGTGTGCAGGGGGCCGGTGTTGTAGGGCAGCTCGTAGCGCTCGCAGATCTCCTGCACCTCCTCGGCGATCTCCGCGTAGCGGTGCGCGGGGATGTCGGGGTAGAGGTGGTGCTCGATCTGGAAGCTGAGGTTGCCCGAGAGGATGTGGAAGAGGTCCCCGCCGGTGAGGTTCGCGGAGCCGAGCATCTGGCGCAGGTGCCACTCCCCGCGGGTCTCGTTCTCGGTCTCCTGCTCGCTGAACTCCGAGGTGCCCTCGGGGAAGTGCCCGCAGAAGATGATCGTGAAGGCCCACACGTTGCGCACCAGGTTGGCGGTGGCGTTGCCCGCGAGCACCAGCGGCGCCTGGGGGCCGCTCAGCAGCGGGAACAGCACGTAGTCCTTCAGCGTCTGCCCCCGCACCTTGCTCCAGATGCTGCCCAGCAGGCTGCGCCGGCTGCCCGCCGCGGGCTCGCTCTTGCCGAGGCGCTCGATCTCGAGGTCGTGCAGCGCGACGCCGTACTGGAAGAGCAGCGCGAGCGCCAGCGCGTAGAGGGGGTTGCCGAGCCAGCGCGGCTCCCAGGGTTCCTCCTCGCTCATGCGGATGATGCCGTAGCCGATGTCGCGGTCCTTGCCGACGATGTTGGTGAAGGTGTGGTGCATGTAGTTGTGCGAGTGGCGCCACTGCTCCGCGGGGCAGGCGGTGTCCCACTCGAACTCCCTGCTGCTCAGCGTGGGATCGTTGGTCCAGTCGTACTGACCGTGCATCACGTTGTGGCCGATCTCCATGTTGTCGAGGATCTTCGAGAGCGACAGCGCGGCCACGCCGGCGAGCCACGCGGGGGGGAGGATGCTGAGGAACAGCAGTCCCCGCCCGCTCACCTCGAGCGCCCGCTGGGCCCTGATGATGTTGCGGATGTAGCGCACGTCGCGCTCGCCGAGGTCCTCGGTCACCCGCCGGCGCAGCGCGTCGAGCTCCTCACCGAGCGCCTCGATCTGAGCGGGGGTGAGGTGGGGGGCGGGGCGCTCGGCGCCGGGACGGGAGGTGTGCGGCGTGGGGGTGGGGCGGGACTTGGGCGCGGTGCGGGGCCGGGGGGTGGCGCGCGGTGCGCGGGCGGGGAGGGAGGCGGTGCTGGTCACTGGGTCTCCTGTTGGCTTGAGGGTCGATCCGGGGAGAGGGGGGGAGGGGGAGGGGGAGGCTTTAAAGGGCGAGCTCGACGTCCCCGGCGGGCACCGAGACGCAGATCTGGATGTCCTGCTCCTCGCCCGAGGAGAGCTCGCCGCTGTTGAGGTCGCGCACCGTGCCCGCGAGCTTGCGGCAGGTGCACGTGTGGCAGATGCCCATCCGGCAGCCGTAGGCGGGCGAGAGGCCCGCCCGCTCGGCCTGTTCGAGCAGCGTGCCCCCGTCGGCCGCGATCTCGATGCCGCTCGTCGCGAAGCGCACGCTGCCGCCGCTCTCGCCCACCCTCGCCGGGGGGCGGGGCGGCAGGAAGCTCTCGCTGTGCACCCGCTCCTGGAGGCCCTCGCGGGACCACAGCGTGCGCGTCGCCGCGATCAGGCTGGGGGGGCCGCAGACGTAAACCTCGGCCTCCAGGTGGGAGGGCTCCAGCGCGCGCAGCTGCGCGCGGGTGAGGCGCCCGCGCGGGCCGCCTCCCGGCTCGCGTGCCCCCGTCCGCGCCGCCGGCTGACGTGCTCCCGTGCGTGCCACCGGCTCGTGTCCCACCGGCTCGTGTCCCACCGGCTCGCGGGTGCAGACATATGCGACCCGCACGTTGGGGTGGCGCGCGGAGAGCTCCTCGAGCTCGGAGCGGTAGGGGATGTCGCGCTCGCGGGGGGCATAGTGCAGGAACGTCACGGGCGCCCCGTGACCCTCCTCGCAGAGGGTGCGCAGCATCGACATCACCGGCGTGATCCCGCTGCCGCCGCTGATCAGCAGCAGGCGCTCGGGGCGCGAGGCTCCCAGCGTGAAGTCGCCGTCGGCCTGCGCGAGCTCCACCACCATGCCGGGGCGGGCATCCTCGTACAGGTACTGCGACACGAGGCCGTGGGAGTGCGAGCGGACCGTGAGCTCGAGCTCCCCGCGGGGGGTGTGCTGGGAGTTCGCGGGCGAGTAGCAGCGGGTGCGCCGGATGCCGTCGATCTCGACGGTCATCGATACGAACTGCCCGGCCTGGAAGCCGCGCCAGAGCCCGTTGGGGCGCAGCCGCAGCGTCGCGCTCCTGGGCGTGGGGCGGCGCACGGCGAGGATCTCGGCGCGCAGGTCGTGCAGGGAGAGGCGCGGCCTGATGAGCTCGAGGTAGCGGTCCACGCCGTGCGGCGCGGCGAGCGCCTCGAGCAGGCCCGACCCGGCGAGGCGCCGTGCGAGGCGCTTCGCGGCGGGTGCCGAGGCCGGCGGGGGAGCTGCGCTCAACAAGTGAGTGAACATATGTTTACCGAGAATAGAGCAGGCGGGGACCCCTGTCAATACCTTCTTTGTACCCACCAGCCGCTAAAGTATGCGATGGCGAACCCCTTGTGTGTAAACACACATTCACGAGGGAGGCAGACCAGAGATGACAGCGCACACACGCAGACGCCGGCGCCCGCCGCCGACCATCGAGACCCGCTCGGAGCGCAAGCAGCGCACGCGCGAGGCGCTGCTCGACGCCACCCTGCAGCTGCTCGAGGACCGCGCCTTCGGGAGTCTCAGCCTGCGCGAGGTCACGCGCGAGGCGGGCATCGTCCCGGCGGGCTTCTACCGCCACTTCCAGAACATGGACGAGCTCGGCTTCGCGCTCGTTGACGAGTCCTTCCGCCGGCTGCGCCAGATGCTGCGCAGCGCGCGCGAGGATCGCCGCGACTACACGGGGGTGATCCGCGCCTCGGTTGCGATCCTCGTGCGCCACGTGCACGAGAACCGCCTGCACTTCCGCTTCATCGCGCGCGAGCGCAGCAGCGGCGTGCCCGCCCTGCGACGGACGATCCGCGCCGAGATCCGCCTGTTCAGCAGCGAGCTCGCGACCGACCTCGCGCGCTTTCCCCATCTGCGCACGTGGAGCTCCGAGGACCTCCAGGCGGTCGCGGGACTGATGGTCAACACCATGGTCGCCACCGTGGAGGCGATCCTCGACGCTCCCCCCGATGACCCGCTCGCCGAGCAGGAGATCGTGCTCACCGCGGAGAAGCAGCTGCGCCTCGTGGTGCTCGCCGTGCCGCACTGGCGCAGCACGGGCGGCGAGCAGGAGGATGGTCCTCCGCAGGCGCAGTGACCCCGCTGCCGTCGGGGGAAGTTACGCGATTTTACCTCCCCGGCGCTCGATGTTTAGACGCGCCACGGCAAGGGTAAGCGAGGTCTGACACCCGGAGCCGCGGGCATCGCGTTGGTAGTGGCGGGAAGCCATTCCGATGCCGACGGTGCTGGGTGCGAAGAGAGTCGAGCGATGCTCCAGCCGTGGTGGCGGCATTTTGCTGGCTGCCGGCGAGAGCTCGAGCGAACAGGAAGCGCAAGGGCTCGAAGCGTTGTGGTGAAGCGTCCGCTCGAAGGATCGAGGGGATATATGTCGACTCGAAGGACCGAGAGGAGTGATGAGATGGCCCCTGGCGCCATGATTGATCGCCGCGAGACCCGCGTGGTTGCGGGCGCAGCACGCCGGGTCGGGAGGCGGGCCGAGGCTTCGAGGCGGGCCGAGGATCCGCTTGCCGGCGGGGCGGGCCCACTCGAGCAACGCGGCGGGGACCCGGCGCGGGAAGGTGTGCTGCTGACCGGCGCGACCGGGTTCCTGGGCATGGAGCTGCTGGCCCGCTATCTGGAGCGCACCGACCGTCGTGTGTACGCCCTCGTGCGGGGAGCCGACGACCGCGAGGCGGCGGAGAGGTTGCGGGGCGCGCTGCGCTGCCTGTTCGGCGCCGGCCACCCCTATGGGGAGCGCGTGGTGGCTGTTCGTGGCGACCTCACCCGGTCGCGTCTGGGCCTGCGGGGCCGCTGCGATGCGCTCGCGGAGGAGGTGAGCGAGATCGTGCACGGCGCAGCCTCGGTCTCCTTCGAGCTCGGGTTGCGGGACGCGCGCGCGGTCAACGTGGAGGGCACCAGGCGGGTGCTCGAGTTCGCCGAGCGCTGTCTCGAGCGCGGGGGCCTGCGGCGCCTCTCGCACATCTCCACCGCCTACGTCGCGGGTGAGCACGGGGGTTGCTTCAGCGAGGACGACCTCGATGTGGGCCAGCGCTTCCGCAACGCCTACGAGCAGTCGAAGTTCGAGGCGGAGTGTCTCGTAGATGGCCGGCGCGGGCGGCTGCCGATCACGGTGCTGCGTCCCAGCATCGTCGTCGGGGAGCGCGAGAGCGGCTGGACGCCGTCCTTCAACGTCCTCTACTGGCCGCTGCGCGCGTTTGCGCGCGGTGCCTATCTGGCGCTGCCCGCGCGCCGAGGGGCGCCCGTCGACGTGGTGCCGGTCGACTACGTCGCCGATGCGATCCTCCACCTCAGCCAGGTTCGCGAGGCGGAGGGTGCCACCTTCCACCTCACGGCGGGCGCGCACGTGAGCAGCGTGGGGGAGCTCGTGGAGCTCGCGAGGTCGTTCTTCGAGCGCCCCGCGCCGCGTCTGCTCGAGCCCTCGGTGTATCGGCGTGTGGTGCACCCGCTGCTCCTGCGCTCCAGCCGCGACGAGCGCTTCCGGCGGGCGCTCGAGCGCAGCGAGATCTTCTTTCCCTATTTCGCGACGAGGGTCCGCTATGACGATCGTCGCTGTCGGGTGGCGCTGCGTGGGAGCGGCATCGCGCCCCCGCCGCTGCGCAGCTACTTCGACCGTCTGGTCGAGTTCGCGGTCGCCGCCGAGTGGGGCCGGCGGCCAATTTCCCGCGCTGAGGCCAAGGGAGCGGGGGCTTCCACTCGCGGAGGGTGGGCGCGGGGGGATGGCTCGGGGGCGAAGGCGAGGTCGGCTGCGGGGGTCAGGACGACGGTTGAGGAGAGGCTGGCTGTGAGTGAAAGCGTGACGGCGAGGGCAAGGCCGGCTGCGGGGGCGGGTACGGCGGCCGGGGAGAGGCTGGCTGTGAGAGAGGGCGTGACGGCGAGGGAGAGGCTGGCTGCAAAAGCGAGCGCAGCGGCCGGGGAGAGGCTGGCGGCGAGGGTGAGCACCGTGGCTGGGGAGCGGTTGGCTGTGAGGGCGGGCACCGCCGCCGGGGAGAGGCTGACTGCAAGGAAGAGCACCGCGGCCGCGGAGAGGGCGGTGGCCTGGAAGAGAACGGTGGCCGGGGACACGGTGGCCTGGGAGAGGACGGCCGCGAGAGAGAGCACAGCGGCTTGGGCAGCGCTCTTGGGAGCGCGATGAGCGGCGCTCGTCTCTCCGCGCTCGATGCGTCGTTTCTCACGGTGGAGTCCCCCACCGCGCACATGCACACGGGGTGGGTCGCACTCTTCTCGCCCGACGCCGCCGGGCGGCGTCCGGGCTTCAGGGAGGTCCGCGACCACATCGAGCGCCGCCAGGCGCGCGCGCCGCGCTACCGCCAGAAGCTCGCGTCCGTTCCGCTCGGCCTGCACGCCCCGGAGTGGGTCGACGATCCCGCGTTCTGCGTGGATCGCCACGTGTACTGGGCATCGGGCCCCCTGCACGATCTCGTGGATGAGGTGATGTCGATGCCGCTGCGTCGCGATCGCCCGCTGTGGGAGATGTGGGTGTGCGAGGACGCGGGCGAGGGGCAGTGGGCGATCGTCGGGAAGACCCACCACTGCATGGTCGACGGCCTTGCCGCGGTCGAGCTCGCCGCGCTGCTGCTGGACCCCACGCGCGAGCCCTCCGCGTGCGAGCCCGAGGGCTGGCGGGCCGAGCCGGCGCCCGACCGGGTGGGGCTGCTGGTTCGGGGGGTGCGCGATCTGCTCGGCGAGCAGCTCGGCCTGCTGCGCTGGCCGCTGCGCGCCGCCGCGGCTCCCTCCCGCGCCGCGGGGGAGCTCGCCGGCGCCGTCCCGCGTCTGGCGCGGGCCCTGGAGCATGCGCTGTGTGCCGCGCCCGCGAGCTCGCTCAACAGGCCGCTCTCGCCGCTTCGAAGCCTGGTCTGGGCGCAGCGTCCCCTCGAGGACCTGCGCAGGGTCAAGCGCGCCCATGGGACGACCGTCAACGACGTCCTCCTAGCCGCGGTGGCGGGCGGCGCGCGCAGATACTTCGACCGGCGCGGCGAGGAGCCGGTGGCGCTCAAGGCGATGGTCCCCGTCAGCGTCCGCGACGCGGGGGACGTGCTCGGCAACCACGTCTCCTTCGTGTTCGCCGAGCTGCCCTGCGGCGAGCCCGATCCTGTCTGCCGCCTGCAGCGCGTGCACGAGTCGATGAGCAGGCGCAAACAGGACCGCGAGCCCGAGAGCGCCGATCTGGCGCTGAAGGCGGCCGGGCATGCACCCGGCGTCGTCCAGCAGGCGATCTCCCGGGCGCTCGCCAGCCCGCGCACGTTCAACCTCGTGGTCTCCAACATCCCCGGTCCCGCACCCCAGATGTACATGCTCGGCTGCCCTCTGGAGGCCGCCTATCCGGTGGTTCCGCTGGCCGACCGCCACGTGCTCTCGGTCGGCATGACGAGCGTGCGCGATCGCGCCTGCTTCGGGATCTACGCCGACCGCGAGGCGATACCCGACGCGGAGCACTTCGCGCGCGACATCGATGCCACGATCACCGAGCTGGTCTCATCCTGCGGCTGCCGCGAACGCGCATAGGCTGGCAGAGCTGAGCGGTTCGCGCGCTCGGCTCGCGCGCGATACTCACGGCCATGGCATCCGCTGCAGTGGGCTCCTCCAACGGCGACTCAGCGGGTCGCACCGCCTGGGCCCGCAATCTCGGCGCGCCCGTGCGGGACTTCATGCGCGCCGAGACCGGCGGGGCGACGGTCCTCCTCGGCGCGGCGCTCGTAGCGCTCCTCTGGGCCAACTCGCCCTGGCCGCACTCCTACGAATCGTTCTGGAGCACCAAGCTCACGCTCAGCCTGGGCAGTCACGTGCTCTCCGCCAGCCTGCGCCAGTGGGTCAACGAAGGGCTGATGACGCTGTTCTTCCTCGTCGTCGGCCTGGAGGCCAAGCGCGAGCTCGACCTCGGCGAGCTGCGCGAGCGCAACCGCATCGCGATCCCCGTGATCGCCGCCCTGGGGGGAATGGCGCTGTGTGTGGGCATCTATCTCGCGATCAACGCCGGCGGCGAGGGCGCGCGGGGGTGGGGCACGGCGATGTCGACCGACACCGCGCTCTCACTCGGCGCGCTCGCCCTCGTGGCGCCCGCCGGCGCGACGCGCCTGCGCGTCTTCCTGCTGACGCTCGCCGTCGTCGACGATCTCGCCGCGCTGATCGTGATCGCGGTGGCCTACAGCACGCACCTCTCGCTGCCCGCGCTGGCGATCGCGCTCGCGCTGTTCGCGACGCTCGCGCTGCTGCGCTTCGCCCCGCGCTGGCGCGAGCCCGCGGCGGTGCTCGTCGGCATCGGGGTGTGGCTGGCGCTGTTCGAGTCCGGCATCGACCCCGTCGTCGCGGGTCTGGCGATCGGGCTGGTGACGGGCGCCTACCCACCCGCCCGCGGGGACCTCGAGCGCGCCACCGAGCTGACGCGCTCCTTCCGCGAGCAGCCCACCCCCGAGCTCGCCTACATCGCCCAGCGCGGCCTCGCCTCGACGATCTCCGCGAACGAGCGGCTGCAGTACCGGCTGCACCCCTGGACGAGCTTCGTGGTGGTGCCGCTGTTCGCGCTGGCCAACGCCGGCATCCACATCCAGGGCCACGTGCTCTCCGACGCGGCGAGCTCCCCGGTGACGATCGGGATCGTGCTCGCCTACGTGCTCGGCAAGCCGCTCGGCATCCTGAGCGCCTCCTGGGTCGGCACCCGCCGCGTGCTCGGGGGCGCCCGGCTCGCCGTCACCTGGCCCGGGCTGACGGGGACGGGCGCGGTCGCGGGGATCGGCTTCACGGTGTCGCTGCTGATCGCCGCCCGCGCCTTCAGCGGCGAGCTGCTCGACGAGGCCAAGCTCGGTGTCCTCGCGGCGGCGGTCCTCTCGCCCCTGGTGGCGTGGGTCGTGTTCCGGCTGATGGCCCGGCTGCCCGCTCCCGTGCGGGCGCGCCAGCTCGGGCGCATCGCAGAGCAGCTGGTGGACCTCGCCGAGGACGTGGACCCCGAGCGCGACCACATCCGCGGCGCCGCCGACGCGCCGGTGACGCTCCTGGAGTACGGCGACTTCGAGTGCCCCTACTGCGGACGGGCTGAGCAGGCGATCCGGGAGCTGCTTGCGCAGTGGGGCGCGGAGCTGCGCTACGCCTTTCGCCACCTGCCGCTCAGCGACGTGCACCCCTGGGCCCAGCTCGCCGCCGAGGCCTCCGAGGCCGCGGGTGCGCAGGGGTCCTTCTGGGAGATGTACGACATCCTGCTCGCCCACCAGGGGGAGCTCACCCCGGGTCACCTGCGCGGCTACGCCCGGGAGCTGGGCCTCGACGTGGAGCGCTTCGGAGAGGAGCTGCGCCGGCGCACCCACGCCCCGCGGGTGAGCGAGGACGTGGCGAGCGCGGATGCCAGCGGCGTCTCGGGGACGCCCTCGTTCTTCATCAACGGGCGCCGCCACAACGGCGTCTACGACGTCGCCACGCTCAGCGCGGCGGTGCGCGCGGCGGGGGCGCGGGCACTTCACTCCGCCCAGCGCTAGTCCCTGCGGCGCTCGAGCAGCAGCGCATAGGTGGGGCAGGCCTGGGCGGCGCGGCGGGCGAGGGCGAGCAGCTCGGGCGACAGCTCGCCGTCGAGGATCGGGTAGCCCCACTCGTCGAGCGCGATGTGCTCGGGCAGCAGCTCGTGGCACATGCCGTGGGCCTCGCAGGCGATGGGGTTGACGCGCAGGCGGTGGCTCATTAGGCGATCGACCGCACGAGCGAGGGCGAGGAGGAGCCGTCCTCGCGAGCGCCGGCGCGAGGCCGGGGCAGCTCCGAGGGCCGGCCGCAGGCGACACAGGGGCCGTGGCGGGCGTGGTCGGCGAGCTCCTCGGAGAAGACCTCCAGCGCGCTCGCGAGCAGGCGGGCAGTACCGTCGGGATGGCCGCAGGCACCGCGGCCGTCGACCAGGCCGACGAGGTTCGCCAGGCGGGGTATGGCGGGTCGGCCCTCGCCGCGGTCCCCGCACACGAGCTGCTCGACCGTGGAGGCGATCGCGTCGAGGCCGTTTATGCAGGGTCCGCACTGGCGGGCGCTCTGCGAGGCGAGCCAGCGGGTCACGCGGGCGAGCTCCGCGACGGGGCAGGCCTCGGTGGAGAGCAGCACCACCACGCCTGCGCCGAGCGTGGCCCCGTGGGGTGCGAGGTGCCGGTCGGAGAGCGACACGCCGGCGGCGGAGTCCACCGATCGGGCGTCCACCCAGGTGCCGGTGTAGCCGCCGAGAAGCACGGCGCGCAACTGCGCCGTGAGTCCCCCGGCGGCGTCGATGAGGGTGGAGAGGGGGGAGCCGTGCTCGATCTCGTACACCCCCGGATAGGGGAGCGGCCCGGAGAGCGTGACGAGCGCCGATCCGGGCTGCTCGGGGGTCCCCAGCTCGCGAAACCACTCCGCGCCGTGGCGCGCGATCAGCGCGAGTTGAGCGAGGGTCTCAACATTGCTGACGAGCGTTGGGCGCCCCCGCACGCCGCGTTCAAAGGGCCGCGGGGGGGTGAAGGTGGGCAGCGCGGGGCCGCCGCCGAGGAAGTTGACGAGCGCGGACTCCTGGCCCGCGACGTAGCGGTTGGGGACTGCGAGCACCTCGAAGCGCGCTCCGCCTGCGCTCCCACGGCGGGAGTGGCCGCGTTCGCCGATCGCGTGCGCGGTGGCGTCCAGAGCGCCCGCGGCGGACTCGCAGATGCCGAGAGCGATCTCCTGCGCGCCAATCGCGGCGGCGGCGAGCTGCGCACCGTCGAGCACGAGATGGGGCAGGGACTGCAGCAGCGCGCGGTCCTTGGCGCTCGCGGGCTCGCCCTCGGCGGCGTTGACCACGACGATCGGCCGGCCGCCGAGCGGCGAGCGGGAGGCGCCGGCGACCGCGCGGAGCTTCGTGGCGGTGGGGAAGCCGGCTCCCCCGCGCCCGCACAGCCCGGCCGCCTGCACCTGGTCGATCAGGCCGGAGGCACCGCGCCGCCCGCGCCCCTCGATCGGGGGCAGCTCCCCGTGCAGATCGAGGTGCTCGGTGAAGCTCAGCGAGCCCCGGGCGGGGATCCCGGCGAGCAGCCGCGGCAGGCCGGCGGGAGCGCCGGGGGGGTAGGAGGCCCGCTCCCGCTCGATGAGCTGCCCGCGTCCGCTCATGGACTCACCACGATCTTCGACTTGGCGGTGGCGTGCTGGCCGAGCAACGCGACGGGGGTCCCGGAGCGCCGTGACCATTCGGGGCCGAGCGGCCCGCTGGGGAGCCACAGCAGCAGGCCCGCGGTGAAAGCGGTGATGCCGCCGAGCGCGAGGCCGCGGACGGGGGCGCTTGCGGCGTCCCAGCTGCCGAACGTGCGCACGAGCACGGCGGTGAGGACGAGCGCGAGGCAGGCGACGCTGAGCACGAGCAGCCACGTGCTTTTGACGTCGCTGCCGGTCCCCAACCCGTGCAGCAGCGCGATCGGCCAGCAGGCGTAGACGAGCCAGTGGCTGATCCGCCAGGCGCTCTGCCCGATGCGCTGGCGCAGGAGGCTCATGACGATCACGGCGAGCATCAGGTCGAAGGCGACCGCGCCGAGCCCGAGCCAGAAGGGCCGGTAGGGGCTGATGAAGGGCACGAAGGCGGCGAGCAGGGAGATCGGGGCGAAGGTGTCGAGCACGGCGGTGAGGATGTGCAGCACGAGGAAGGCGAGCGCGAGCAGGGAGACGTTGCGGTGCAGCGTGTCGAGGATGAAACGCGGCCACTGCGGGGTGCTCCAGCGCTGCACGTCGGCGACGCCGAGCGCGACGGCGACGCTCAACAGCAGCAGCGAGACCGCCCCGCTGGAGCGGGTTAGGTACCAGTCGACGCTCGGTCCAGCCGCGGCGAGTGGGGCGAGGGCGGGGCTCATCGAAGCTTGTCCCCGCTCACGATCCGCCGGAGACGACGGTGCCGCTTGCCCGCGCGGACGCCGATTCCCCAGAAGGCGCGGCCTGCTGGGTGGGGGAGGGTTCCTGCGCAGGCGACGCTTCCTGGCTGGGGGCGGATTCCGAGGATTTCTGGCTGGGGCTGGATTCCTGTGAGGGAGCGGATTCCTGGCTGGGGGCCGATTCCTGTGAGGGCGTCGCGGCCGATGCTTCCCCTGAGGGGGAGGATTCGCGGGGCGTGCTGGATTCCTGGGTGCCGCTCGACTGCGGAGCCTGGGCGGGAGGCTTGAGCGCTCCCGGGGAGCTGCCGGTGGACCGGGAGGCTTCGCCTGAGCTTCCTCTGGACGCGGCGGAGCGATGGGCGCTACTCGAAGCTCCAGCGGCGCTGACCCGTTTGAGCGTTTTCCCGGGGAAGGCGCTGGCGGCCACCGCGGTGAGTACCCCGGTGAGGGTTGCGCTGGCGGCGATCATCCAGCGGTTGCAGCGGGCCAGCCGGCGCAGTGCGGCGTCGCGGGAGCTGGGTGTGTGACGGTTGTCGGGCATTGTTCATCGAGGGATCGGTGACGAAGCTGCATCCTCAGTGTGCTCAGGTCGCACAAGGCCCCGCTAAATGGCAAGTGAGAAGTTCCATAACGTTTCTTTGTGTTCGGCGCTGGATCTTCCGACCCCTCCAGCGGGTCCTCTCCAGCACCTCGCCCGCCAGATCCCCCGACCCCGAGAGAGCATTCCCCCGCCTGAGTTGGCAGGATGTCCGGCGCCCTCAGTGGCCGGGGAATACGCGGTGATAGCTCAGCCAGGGGCCGAACTGGGGGATCAGCGCGAGCGCCAGCACGAGCCCCAACACGAACCCCACCGCGAGCACGACGGTGCGCCCGGCGCGCCCCGCACGAAGGTCGTGCATCTCGCGGGTGCTCCCGGGTGCTGACGCCGCCCCGGCGAGCACGGCGCTGCGGAGCTCCCCTCCGCCGCTCAGTGCCCGCTGGACCTCGGGGAGGTGGCCGAGTACGTGCACGCCCGTGAACGCAACCCAGACGATGAAGCTCACCTTGTGGACCGGCAGCAGCGCGCCACGCGAGCTGGGGCCGATCAGCAGCAGTGCCACCCCGCTGGCGAACACGACGATCGTGGAGAGCACCACAATCGGAGCGATCGCCCGCAGGTAGGCCGGTGGCGGCCCCTTGCTGCGGTAGCGCGGGTTGTGCGTGTAGTAACGCATGAAGCGGTAGCCGGTGCTGGCGAGCTTCACGACGACGGGCCCGATCAGCAGCAGCCCGACGAACAGGTGCACGGAGAGCAGCGTCGAGTGCAGGTGCAGGATCGTCACCCCGATCACCGCCAGCAGGACGATCAGGATCGCGCCGGCGATTGCGGTCAGCTGCTCGTTGCCGTCGCTCCCTCCAACGGTCAGGCGCCCGAGCCCCCTTGCGCTGCCGGCGCGCTCGCGCTGCCCCGTGACGGCACCCGCGCGCGATGCGGACACGGCGTGCGTAGCGCTCCCCTGGGCGCGCGCAGGCGGGGTGCGCGTGGACCACTCGGTCTGCCGGCCGCCAGTCTCCATCGAGGTGAGTGTCGGCGTGGGCGCTAAGAGCGGCGTAATCGCTCGATGAGAGAGCTCATAGGATCGCCGCCGCCCCAGGGGCGCCGCATCGGCGGCCTTATCCTGAGCAGGATGCAGAGTTCCATGGAGCTCGCCCAGGAGGCGATGACGCAGCCGTCGATCCTGCTGGTCGAGGATGAGCCGGGGATCGTGGACTTCGTGCGGCGTGGAATGGAGGCGGAGGGCTTCGCGGTCCAGGCCGAGCTGGACGGGGCGGAGGGGGAGCGGCGCGCGCTGCGGGAGAGCTTCGACGCTGTGGTTCTTGACCTGATGCTTCCAGGGAGGAGTGGCATGGAGGTGCTCGCATCCCTGCGCGCGGCCAAGCCGAACCTGCCAGTGATCGTGCTGACCGCGAGAGGCGAGATCGAGGATCGCGTCGCGGGTCTGGACGCCGGGGCGGTGGACTATCTCGTCAAGCCCTTCTCCCTCGCGGAGCTGCTCGCGCGGGTGCGCGCCCAGCTGCGCAGTGCCTCGCGGGGCACCGGCACCATGCTGCGCGCGGGGGACATCGAGGTGGAGCTCCTGACCCGCAGGGTGCGGCGCGCGGGGGCGCCGGTGCAGCTCTCCACCACCGAGTTCGAGCTGCTGGTCTACCTACTGCGCCACCGCGGGGTAGTGCTCTCGCGCGAGCAGATCCTGAGCGCTGTGTGGGGCTACCAGCACGACCCGGCGACCAACATCGTGGACGTGTACATCGGGTATTTGCGCCGCAAGCTGCGCCGCGCGGACAGCCCGGCCCCGATCCACACCGTGCGCGCGGTCGGCTACCGCCTCGATCATGCCCGCTGAGGAGAGGGCGGGCGGAGCTCCAGACCCTCGCTCCACCGCTGCTTCGGCGGGGCCTGCGGAGGGCGGGGCGGATCGAGCTCCACACCCACCCTCAGCCGCCTCGGCGATGGCCACCGAGGACGGGGCAGACAGAGCTTCAGACGATCTCTCTAACGGATCGCGGGTAGCGGTGGGATGGCGCCCGCGCTGGATTCCGGCCAGCCTGCGCTGGCGGCTCGCCGGCTGGGTTGCGCTGGTCGTGGTGGTCTCCTCCGGGATCACCTTCGTGGCGGTCTACCGCGGCACCGGCACCCAGCTGCATCGTCAGATCGACAGCGAGATCGCGGGCGACGCTGGCGAGCTCGCACACGCGCTCGCAAGCGCCCACCCGCGCACGCCCCGCCAGACGCTCGTCGTCGCCCGCAGCTATATCAGCGGGCAGCCCTTCAACGCCAGCTCCACGCTGCAGTTCGCGCTGGTTGCGGGGGCCGGGACCGCCACCAACACGCCGGAGCTGTTCGGGAACCCCGCGCCCGACGATGGCGAGAGCGCCGCCGTGCAGGCACAGGAGAACCGCCTGTCGCACAGGCTGCTGACCGTGCGCGAGGGGTTCTCCACCCTCGAGCTGGCGGACATCGGGTACCTGCGCCTGCTCAAGCGCCAGGTGCGGATCCCGGGCGCCCGCACGCGGGCCGCGCAGCTCGTGACCGTCGGTGTGGGGGAGCCGCTGGCGAGCGTCGCGCGGGCGCAGCGGGGGGTCGCACGGGCGTTCATCCTTGCGGGCCTGCTCACGCTCGCGGGCGCGCTGCTCGGGTCGCTGCTGATCGGCGCGCGTTTCTCGCGCCCCCTGCGGCGGATGGCCGCGGTGGCCGCGCAGGTGGACGCGGGGGACCTGCACCCGCGTATCCACGACGTTGCCCGCGAGGGTGAGGAGGTGCGGGTGCTCGCGGATGCCTTCAACCACATGCTCGACCGCCTCACCGACGCGTTCGCGGGTCAGCGCGCGTTTGTCGCCGACGCCTCGCACGAGCTGCGAACCCCGCTGACGGTGATCCGCGGCCAGCTCGAGGTGCTCGCCGCCCAGCAGGATCCCTCCGGCGCGGAGGTGCGGCGCGTCGAGCGTCTCGCCCAGGCGGAGGTTGCCCGCATCACCCGCCTCGTCGACGACCTCCTGCTGCTCGCGAAGGCCGAGCAGAAACAGTTCCTGCGCCTGGAGCCGATCGACGTGGAGAGCTTCATCGGGGAGCTCTGGGACGCTGCCACGCTGCTCGCGGAGCGGCGCTTCGAGCTCAGCGAGGTACCCGCGGGGACGCTGATCGCCGATCCCGACCGCCTCGCCCAGGCGCTGCGCAACCTCCTCGCCAACGCGATCGAGCATACCGCGCGCTCCGGCTCGGGGCTCGTGCGTTTGCAGGTCGAGCGCCTGGGCCCCGGGCGCATTCGTTTCGCCGTGGAAGACGATGGACCGGGGATCCCCGCCGAGCAGCGGGAGCGGGTGTTCGACCGCTTCCACCGCACCGACGCCGCCCGCGACCGCGCCTCCGGCGGGACCGGGCTCGGCCTGGCGATCGTGCGGGCGATCGTCGAGGCTCACGGGGGGCGGGTCGCGGCTTGCGCGAGCACCGCCGCGGGCGCTCGCGTCGAGATCGAGCTGCCCTGCTTTACGGCAACACCCTCCGCGCCGCCCCTCTCGGCGATGGTTCGCGCCCCCGTGTCGAGCGCCATACAGTCTCCGCGGTGAGGCGGGAGCTCCTCGCCCGCGAGGTGTTGAGCCGGCGCCGGGACCGTCCTGCGCTCAGCGCAGGTAGACCGCGAAGAAGTCCCGGTCGTCGGGGGTGAGGTAGCGTTCGGTCGGGCGTTCCATCCCTTCCAGCAGCTTGGAGGGGTGACCGGCGCCGGGCTCCGCGTAGGCGTTGAAGCTGACCCAGTAGGAGTTGATGTCGAGCTCCATGGCGCGCACCGCGCCCGCATGGATCAGGATGCTCGCGAGGCTGCCGACCGTCTGGTAGTCCGCGGCGGCGTAGATCAGATTGCCGTGGCGGTCCACGCCGACCCCCGAGCGCCACACCTGCACCGCGTTGCCGAGCGTCGCGCCCCATTCCGGGCCGTCGTTGAGGTTGGGGTTGGGCCGCCCGCCGGAGACGATCAGGGGGAGGTTCTGGCGCGCGAACACCACATCGCTCGGCACCTCCGCGCCGCCGTGCCAGGCAATCACGTCGTAGCGCCCATCGGCGTAGCGCACGAACGTGGCCTGGCCGTTGCGCATCGGCGCGTACGCGTTCCCGTACAACGCCCAGCCGCCGTTTGCGTCGACGAGCTTGAAGCCGCTGTTGAAGGTCGCCAGCAGCTTGTGGCGGTAGCGCAGCGGCACCTCCATCGCACCCCGCGAGGGCAGTTCCACCGAGGGCTCCAGGCGTCCGGGGTACAGTGAGATCGTGGTGCGCGAGGTGTTGATCCACGCCACCCCCGCCACGAGGCGCGGGTATTCGGAGGGGTCGCTGCGGAAGGTGGTGAGCAGCAGCGGGGGGTCGGTGGCGCTCTCACCCGCCTGGGTGGTGTGCCAGACGCCCTCGCCGGGGAGCGGGGGATATGCCAGTGGCCGCACGCGGGGCGGGCGGTCGAGAATTTGCGTCCCCACCCCTCCCCTCGGCCCGCCGGTCCCGGAGACACCGCTGGTGCCAGCCGCCGCGATACCCACCCGTGGCAGCGCGTGCAACGCCGGGCCGCCCTTGGCGGGGGCCTCGAGGGTGTAGTAGATCGACTCGACCTTCGTCACCAGGCTGGCGGCTCCATGGTCGCGCAGCCACTCCACCGAGCGGATTCCAAGACTCGAGTTGGAGGGTTCGAGCATTGCGGTCGCGTAGGAGAAGAGCACCGGGACCAGCGCCAGCAGGCAGGCGGCCAAAAGCGTCCGTCGCAGACGCTCCACGGGGCGCATGGAGGAGACCCTCGGTCTCGTGGGCCGCGCCGCGTGGGGCAGCCGGGGTGCAGAGGTGTGCAGCTCCATCGCCGCAGATCGTAGGCTTCCGTGCCTTTCGCGCTCCTAAACGGAGCCGCATCCTAAGAGCATTTTCACCCACCGTTGAGCCATACCCAAGTTAGATGTACTGCCATAGCTCGCATCAGCCCGATACCGCCAGCCCCACGCGTCGAGCGGATCCCGGACGCACCCGGGCGCCATGGAGTGGCCGATTCGCGACTGCTCGGAGTGGCCGATCCCACACCGCCCGAGGCGCCCGACCCTCGGTTGCTCGAAGTGGCCAATCCCCGGCTGTTCAGCGTGACCGAACCGCGATTGCTCGGAGCGGTCGACCCCAGACGGCTCGGCGCCTTGATACGCGCCTGCCGGCCGCGGCAGTGGGTCAAGAACGTGCTCGTCGTGGCGGCCCCCGGGGCGGCGGGGATCCTCACGCACCCCGACGTCGCCGGCAAGGTTCTGCTGGCCTTCGCGTGCTTCTGCATGCTCGCGAGCTCCACCTATCTGCTCAACGACGTGCACGACCTCGCCGAGGATCGCCACAATCCCCGCCGGCGCGAGCGGCCGATCGCCTCGGGTGAGCTCTCCGTGCGGGCGGCGGTCGCAGCGGCGCTGGCGTTCGCGATCGGCGGCCTCGCCCTCGCGGCCGCAGTGCGTCCCGCGCTCGCCGGCGTCGGCGCGGGCTATCTGGCGCTCACCGCCAGCTACACCCTGTGGTGGCGCAGCGTCGCGGTGGCCGACATCGCGGCGGTCGCGGGCGGATTCGTGCTGCGCGCGCTAGCCGGCGGGGTCGCCACCTCGGTGCCGGTCTCCCGCTGGTTCATGCTCGTCACGTCCTTCGGCGCACTGTTTCTGGTTGCGGGCAAGCGCTACGCCGAGCTGACCGGCGGCGAGCCCGCCGGGATTGTGCGGGTCTCGCTACGCACGTACTCGGTTCAGTACCTGCGCTTTGTGCTCGGGCTTGCGGCCACTGTCACCACGACGGGGTACTGCCTGTGGGCGTTCCAGCGCGCGCACAGCGCGAAGCTCTCCTGGTACGAGCTGACGGTGGCCCCGTTCGTGCTGTGGCTGCTTCGCTACGCGCTGCTGATCGATGGCGGGGAGGGGCAGGCTCCCGAGGAGCTCGTGCTCCACGACGGGTTTCTGCTGAGCATGGCCGGCGCGTGGCTCGCGGTGTTTGTCTGCGGTGTCTATGTCGCCGGCTAGGCGCCCATGAGAGTCCTGGAGGCCAGCGCCGGGAATCTTGGGCGCCCACGTCGAGAGCCCCGGGGGCCCGCGCTGTGAACCATGACCCCGCCACGCTGTCGATGCCACACACCTCGCCGGTTTCCCCCCAGCGCCCTCGCCCCGTGACCGCGCCCGGGGCGCCGGCCCTGCTGTGTGGCTGGGGGCGCACCACCCCCACGCGCGCCTGGATGCTGCGCCCGCGCACCCCCGAGGAGGTTGCGGAGGCGCTTGGCGGCTCCGCCGCGATGCGGGTCGATCGGAGGGCCCGTCACTTCTCAGGCGGCGGCGCGATCGCGCGCGGGGCCGGGCGCAGCTACGGCGACGCCGCCCAAAATGGGGGCGGTGTCGTGATCGACGCGACGGCCTTGCGCGGGGAGCTGGCGCTCGACCGCGAGCACCGGGTCCTACGCGTTGGCGCGGGAAGGACGTTCGCGGAGATCTTGCTGTACCTAGCCGCGCGCGGGCTCACGCTGCCCGTCGTGCCCGGCACCCGGCATGTGACCGTCGGCGGCGCGATTGCCAGCGATGTGCACGGTAAGAACCACCTCCGCGACGGCAGCCTGGCGCGGCACGTGGAGTCGCTGACGCTGTGCACCCCGGCGGATGGGCCGCGCCCGGTCTCCGCGGCGTGCGACCGCGATCTCTTCGACGCGACCCTCGGCGGGATGGGCCTGACGGGCGTGGTCCTCGAGGCCTCGCTGCGCGTGGCGCCGATGCGCTCCACACGCGCGGTAGCGGACGTCGAGCGCCTCGACACGCTCGATCGGGCGATCGCGCTGATCTCGGGTGAGCAGTCCCACCGCTACGCGATCGCGTGGGTCGATCTGCTCGCCGAAGGCCCGGCGTTCGGCCGCTCGGTCCTGACCCGCTCCGAGGAAGCCTCCTCCTCCTCCTCCTCCTCCTCCTCCTCCTTTGCGGGCGCGCGGGGCGAGGCGCCGTTCGCGATGCGCCCACGTCTCACCGTCCCGCGCGGCTTTCCTGGAGGGCTCCTGAGCCCTGCCGCGGTGCGGGCGTTCAACGCCGTGCACTGGCGCTCGGCGCCGCGCCGGGAGCGCGGTCGATCGTTGAGCATGAGCGCGCAGCTCTTCCCGCTCGACGTGCTCGGCGAGTGGAGCCGGCTGTATGGGCCTGGGGGTCTCCTGCAGTACCAGTTCGCGGTGCCGCGCGGGCGGGAGGAGACGCTCCTGCGCGTCGTTCACAGGCTGCGCGAACGCCGCCAGCCGATGTACCTCGCGGTCCTCAAGCGCTTCGGCCCGGGCACGGGCGGCCCGCTGTCGTTTCCGATCGAGGGCCTCACGCTCGCGATCGACCTCCCCGCCGGCGCGCCCGGGCTTTACGACGCGCTGGAGGAGGCTGACGAGCTCCTCGTCGCCGCCCGGGGGCGGGTGTATCTCGCGAAGGATGCCCGCCTGCGTCCGCAGATGCTGACCGCGATGTACCCGGAGCTCGAGCGCTTCGGGGAGCTGCGTGGGCGCATCGACCCCGACGGGGTGCTGCGCTCGGACATGGGCCGACGGCTGGGGCTCTGCGGATGAGCGACGCTTACAGGCGCGTGCTCGTGCTCGGCGGCACCTCCGAGATCGCAACTGCGATCGTGCGCGAGCTGGCGGACGGCGGGCCCCGCGAGGTCGCGCTTGCGGGCCGCAGCGAGGAGCGCCTGACCGAGACCGCCGAGCGGTTGCGCTCAGATGGGTGCGCGCGTGTGGTGACCCTCCAGTTGGAGGCGCGCGAGCCGGATACCCACCGCGAGGTGATCGCACGCGGGATCGAGCTGCTGGGCGGCGTCGACCTCGTGATCCTCGCCGTCGGCCTCCTCGGTGTGCGGGGGGGCCTGCCCGAGGATCTACGCGGCGCCGTGGAGGTGCTCGACGTGAACGTCCGCGGGGCCGGCTCCCTGCTACTGGAGAGCGCTCGCGCGCTCCGCGAGGCGGCGGGCGGCACGATCGTCGTCCTCTCCTCCGTCGCCGCCGAGCGCCCCCGCGCCGCGAACGCCGTGTACTGCGCCTCCAAGGCCGGGCTCGACGCGCTCGCTCGAGGTCTCGCCGACGCTCTGGCTGGCGCCGGCGTGAGGGTGATGGTGGTGCGCCCCGGGTTCGTCAGGACGCGCATGACGCGCGATCTGCCCGTGCCGCCGCTGGCCAGCGACCCCGGGACCGTGGCACGGGCCACCGTGCGCGGGCTGCACCGCGGCGCTCAGACAGTGTGGGCGCCCGCGCAGCTGCGCTGGGTGATGGCGATCCTGCGACTGCTCCCCCGTCCGCTGTTCAGGAGGCTCCCGCTGTGAGCTCCCGGCCGTGGCGCTCTGCGGCGGGGAAGAGGCAGGAGGGGGCCGGTGGCCGCACCTCGGCCGGAGGGAGGCGGGGATTTGCTGGCGGCTACACCTCGGCGGGGGAGAGGAGGGAGGTGGCCGGTGGCTACAGCCCGGCGGAGGGGTGGACGCCGGTTGAGTACAACCACTCCGCACACCGTCACGGCCGCGCTCCGTGCGGGCAGCCGGAGTCGGTACAGCGCCGCCGCGCCCTCGCCGCACGCGCTCGCCGCAGGCGCGCGCTGGCGATCGATCTGGCGATCGGTCTCATGCTCGCGCTGGCAGCGATCGTGTTCGCGCCCGGCCTCGCGATTGTCGCGCTGCTCGCCCTAGCCGGGCTGCTGGCGTACGCGGCGTCACTCGCCTACGGGCGGCTGCGGGGGCGCAAAGCCGTGCGCAGACGGCCCCGGCGAGCTGCGTCCTAGTGCAGCGTTCCCGAAGTAAGTTGCCGCTTGGCTCTTTGGTGGGGATCTCGGTGGGTCATGGTCAGCTGGACGTACTCGTTTGTGGGGCACGACAAGGCGCCAACGGAACGCTGCACTACTGGTTTCCCCGATCCTCGGTGGGCTGGCTCTCACCGACGTTCACCATATCGACGCCGGCGTTTGCGGCGCGGCGTATAGCGGTGGCGCCGGCGGTGGTGGCGAGCAGCGGGCGTTGGCGTGCTTCGAGGGCCAGCGCCTGGGCAACCTGAGTCCGCAGGAGCTTCAGCTCTCGCTGGCGCAGGAACAGACGCAGCGCGAGCAGCAGCACGACGACGAGACTGACGAGGCCGAGCGCGGCCTCGAGCTTGGCAGTCGAGCTCGTGGCGGTGCTCCCCGGCTGGGGCAGGGCGACGCTGTGCGGGCTCGCGCTGGCTGCGCGCGCCGAGACTTCGGTGCTGGCACCGACCGGCCGGGTGTCCCGGGCGATCGCCACCATCGCCTGCGGCGAGAGGCTATAGGTGAGAGTGTTTTCGATCCAGTACGCCGCGTTGCCTTCTCGCCACGCGACCGTCTTGACGTGTTCGCCGTCGTAGAAGAGGCTGTAGGTGCGCGAGCCGATGTGGATCTCCTGGCTCGGATCGCCGAGCAGCGGCGCACCGATCCAGGTGGTCCCCTGAATGTCGTAGTACTGCCCGAGTTCGCCCCGGCCAACCACGATCACGTAAGCCGGGTAGCTGTGGCCACCCCCGCGGATGCGGTAGGAGCGCAGTTCGTCCGGAGGCGCTTCGGCTGTGGTCTGCTGATAGCGGGGCGCCTCGACCGCGAACGGCAGATTGGGCGCCATCGCAAGCGCTTCGTGCAGGGTGGAGCTGGGGGTGGGGGAGAGCGAGAGTTCCGGGGAGGAGGCCCGGTGCGCCGCGTGTACGGAGCGCAGGGCGCGGCCCAGCCGGCGCTTGGGAATCGCGGCGGTCCCGGTCAGGAACGAGTGCGCCGAGGCTTCGAGCTGCTGGGGGGTGGCGGTGTCGTAGTTGGAGTGCAGTTCGACCTGGAAGGGGACCTGGCGCACCGGCTTGCCGGCCGATTCGATCAGGAGCTCCAGCAGCGCCAGCACTTCTTCTTCGCCATGCAGGTCGGTTTCGACGGCCCGGCCGAGGATCCGCTCGAACTTTTCACGGTTTTCAAAGAGGGTGGAGCCGTACTGCGCCTTGACCGCGAGCAGGAACCGCTGGTCGCGCGCGTCGCGAATGATCGAGGTGCTTTCGTGGCGGTTGGCTACGAATTCGAGGGCCCGCTGGCCGCATAGGCGCTGGTACCCGGGCTGGAGGTTGATTTCGAAGTACTGTTCGGCGCCGGGTTCGCTGTTGTTGTGGTAGTAGCGCTTGTCGACGGTCATGTACACGCAGCCCATTTCGTCGACCGCGCGCCTGAATTTCGGGAAGTTCGTGACGAACACGTGGTTGACGGTGATGCCGAGCACGCTCTTGATCGTTTCGAGCATGAGCTTGATGCCCCCGGAGGTGCCCCCGCCGTCCTCGGAGCCGTAGGTGTAGGCGGAGTTGACGCGGTTCGTGATCACTTCCCCGGTGGGCGCGGTGAACGTGACCCGCAGCTCGCGCGGGATCGAGAGCATCGAGATCGTCGGCTTGCTCGGGTCGATCCGCACGAGCAGCATCTCGTTGGAGTGCGGCAGGACGGCCCCCCCGGGGTTGTCCTTGGGTGGCGGGCGTTCGTCGTTGCCGACCAGGAGCAGCGTCTCGGGTTCGCCGCTGCCGGTGGGGACGAGCACCTTGGGCGCGATCTTGACCGCCTTGCTCTCCCCGAGCGCGCTGACGACGTTCTTGATCTCCTTGCGAGCCAGCATGTAGGTCCCCGCGCCCGCGAGCGCGACGATGCCAAGCGCGGCGAGCACGAAGCGCCCGGCCATCCACCAGCCCCGACGCGGCGGCTCGGGCGGCATGGGCTCCGGGGGCGCGCCACGGGGCGGGGGCAATCGTGTGGGAGGGGTCCTGAGGGCGCTCAACGTCAGAGGAATGATCGCCGATCGACCGGACCTCTCGCGTCGGTTCCCGTGATTGGCATCCGCGGAGACCCGGCGGGGCGAGGGCATCTGCACGGGGGCGACATGCGAAACTGCCGCCGGTAGGCAGTCGTGCGCTCCTCACACGACTGACCCTCCGGCGGTCACCCGCCGGGACGTGCAGCGCCGGCGCGTGCCGCAGCCTCGCACGAGGCGTACCTGCGAGTAGTCGAGCCCTCCTGCGAAAGCGACCGGAGCGAGTGTCGGCAGTATACTAAACCCGGTTTTCTTATCAGACAGGAGAGTGCTGTGGTGGCGCGAGCAACTGAAGAGCCCAAAACCCGAACAGATCAAGCAAGGCCGTGGCTGCGCAGGGCGTTGACTGTGATGGGAGTGGCCGCAGCATTCGCCACTAGCTGTACGGCCGCATCATCTAGCGCATCGGCTGCCGCTCATAAAAGAGCCACGCATCGACACAAAAAAGCGACTTCGCATCCCAATGCGCAGACACCAGTTCAAGGGGCTGCTACAAAGACTGTGAGAGACTTAGCTGCCCAGATAATCGCAGATTATAATGGGGCCAAGGGTTCCCAGCCATATCAGGGTGTCGCATATATACCCGAACAGGCCCCGTCCGGCCCCGGTGAAGAGGGCTTTTCTGTCGAGTATCCCACCGGAACGAATCTCGTAACGAACAATGGCAAGACTGAGAACATTGGAACCGGCTGGTACAAGCTATATGCCGTTATTTCTTATCCAAGAAACGACAAGAACCCTCCCGGTGAGATCAATCTCAATAATGTCAGTCGCATAGGTATCGGCGAGTCATTGGGCAGTTCTGGGCTTGGTCCAGAATATTTGTTCAGCGCGAGGAGTGAAGGTGCTGGCAACAAGCAGCAGTGGGATCTGTTTCAGGAAGTCAGCTTGGCCACTGGTCGAGATGCTTGGGCATATACGACGGGGCATGTAGCCAAGGGCGAAGGGGTTCCGTATACTCCTCTGACCACGCAAGAGCTTCAGGTTGAGGCCGGTGAAGCGCAGGTATTCCTCAACAACGCAAAACAGTACGTTGTAACTCCAATCACCCCTGCGCTAGAAGCACGGTTGCCACCGCCAGCCCTACATGTGCCACCCCCGAGCTAGCGTCCCCGGCGCATCGATCAAGCTGAGAGCAGCTCGATGCGGTTGCCCCAGGAGTCCTGCGAGTAGAACCGCCGAACACCAGCCAGCGACTCATCCCAGACCACCTGCTCACGACGCTGAGAGATATGTCCGCCAGGTGCTTGCCAAGCAACGCCACGCTCGTGCGCCCGTGGCGGTCTGAGAGACTGCGGCGAGATGGCACCAGCAGACCGCCGCAGCGCCGCAGCCGAGGATCTGGCCCGTGCCGGCGGGCGCAACGCCGAGGTGGAGATCGTCGAGTACGACCCCGCGTGGCCGGCTGCCTATCGGGCCGAGCGTGAGCGGCTTGCGCCACTGCTCGCGGACGGGGTGGAGTTGCATCACTTCGGGTCCACCGCCGTCCCCGGTCTGGCGGCCAAGCCGGTGATCGACATGATCGCGCTAGTGGACGACCTCGAGGCGCCGATCGCGGCGCTGGTGCAGCGTGGCGGCTACCAGTACCCAGAGGCGTTCAACGCGACGCTCGTCCATCGGAGGTTCCTGTGCTATCCGACGGCCGCCCACCGCACCCACCACCTGCACCTCGTGGACGAGCTGGGAGAGCTCGAGCGCCGTCTGCGCTTTCGCGACCGCCTGCGTGCCGATCCCGTCCTTGCGAGTGAGTACGTGGCGCTGAAGCGGGCGCTCGCGGAGCGCTATTCCGATGACCGCGAGGCTTACACCGAGGCCAAGAGCGAGTTCGTCAAACGGCACACGCCTGGCGGCGCCGGCCCGTGAGCGGCGGCTATTTCCCGCCTGCCGCTGCGTTGGCGGCGTCGCCGAGCAGCAGCTCGACCAGCAGCACGTCTCGCCACTCGCCGTCGAGGTGGCCGTGGCGGAGGTGCAGGCCGATCTCACGGAACCCGCAGCGGTTGACCATCCGCACGCACGCCAGATTCTCCGGGAAGACTTTGCCGATCAGCTTCCACAGTCCGCGGCCGGCCGCCTCCTGCGCGAGCCGCTGGCAGAGCTCCGTCCCCAGCCCACGACCACGCGCGTCGCTCGCCACGTAGATGCTGCACTCGGCGATGCCGGCATACGCCGCTCGCTCGCTGTAGGGAGTCAGCCCTGCCCAACCCACGGGCCGGCCCTCCACCTCGGCGACCAGCAGCGGGTGGCGCTCGGAGACGATGCGCTCGTGGAAGTCGGCCGCGTGGCGAGGCTCGGTCTCGAACGTCGCTTTGCGCCCGGCGATCCCGTCGTTGTAGATCGACGCGATCGTGCCGGCGTCGGACTCCCGTGCTGCTCGCACGCGCACATTGCCTGCCACGCTGTGCGTTCTCATCCAGGCCGCTCTCTGGATGCCAACGCCGCAATGAACGGCTCGCGAACCGCTGGGTCGCAATGCTTGGCCTCGAGCGCGACGATCAGCGGCTCGGTCTCGGGGAAACGCTCGGAGCACTCTTGGGCGAGGAACAGGTGCATGGTGGAGCAGGTGCCACGATGCTCGCGCAGCATCCCCTCCACGCTGCGGTCGCTGGGACGGCCATAGGGCAGCGCCCGCACCGTTTCCACCAAGTCGGGCAGAGAAGAGTCGGATGCAAAGTGCGCGTCGATGAGTTCAGCGTAGAGATATGAGTCTTTAACGACGAGCTGGCGCTATGTCTCGGGGGTTGCCTGCCCGTAGATGAAGAACTCGCTCGTCGTCTGCACCAGGGTGTTCCAACGGAGGTCGGCGAGTCGTTGCTGCAACGGTTGGGGTTCGTGGAAACGCTTGACGATGCGGTACTCGCGGCCATCGGCGAGTCGGCGGAGCATCGTTTCCTCGCCCAGATCGGGGAGCTTGTGATCGATGGCCGATGCTTGCTGGCTGCGCAGGCTGTCGACGAAGAACACCCGGCCCCCGGACCCGACGGCGCGCCTGACTTTCTCCCAGAACGCCTCGAAGCGCTCCTCGGGGACGTGGGAGAGCCAGAAGCCGAAGAGACACACGTCGTATGTCCTGGTGGGCTCCCACGCGAACAGGTCCGCTTGGACGTAGGTGACGTGCGGGTCATTTACGCGGGCGCGACACAGCTCGATCATCTCGGGGGAGCCGTCGATGGCGGTCACGCCGGCAGCGTGGGAGGCAAGCCGCTGGGTCCACAGGCCGGTTCCGCACGCGAGCTCGAGGACATCTCCGGCCGCGTCGAAGCGCTCCAGGGCGACTTCGACTTCGGCGAACCACCGGGCGTTCGCTTCGGGGCCGTGGTCGTAGCGTCCGCGGCGGAACCACCAGTCCTCGTACTCACTGGCACGCTCGCGGTAGTAGTGGGCTTGCTCAGCCAGTAGGCCGTCAAGATCGCTCATCGCGTCGGTCCCTCCAACGCCGTAACGGCACGCCTTCCGGCAACGCCATCGAGGCGATGAGCGGAGGGAGCAGGAAGGCTTCTGCGGGATGGATCGCGGGGCATGCACCTGAATGATAACCACAATCTGAGTTGGTATCCTCATCTGAGGATGGTTGGCGCACGACGACTGACGCGAGCCGAGCAACAGGCTCAGACCCGTGCTCGGCTCATCGATGCCGCTGCGAAGGTGTTTGCTCGACGTGGCTTTCAGGCGGCGAGCGTCGAGGAGATAGCCGAGGAGGCTGGCTACTCGCACGGCGCCGTGTACTCCAACTTCGAGGGCAAGGCCGACCTGTTCCTCGCCGTCTTCGAGAACTACATGGCGCAGCGGGTCCGCGAGCTGGCGGAAACGCAGACCGCGCTTCCCGTCGACGCCCCCCTCGAGGTCCGCGCCCGCGCGTTGGCCGATCAGTGGATGGACCGGCTCGCTCGGGACCGCGAGTCGCTTGTCCTGCATATCGAGTTCATCGCCCACGCCGACCGGGACCCTGAGCTGGCACGGCGGTTTGGCACCCGCTCCTCGGCGATGCGCGGGGCCCTCGCGCGCTATATCGCCCACTACCAGCAGGAGGCGGGAGCGGAGCTCGCCATGCCCGTCGAGGACCTCGCGCTCGTCCTGCGCGCGCTCGGTATCGGCCTGGCGATCGAATCCCTGGTCAGCCCCGACGCGGTGCGCCACGATCTCTACGGCGACTTCGTCGAGCTGCTCGTCTCCCTCATGCGCGAGAGCCGTTCAGAGAAACCGCCCCGCGGCAGCGCGAGCGCAAAGCGGTGAGCGCTCCCGCCTACGACCGCATCGGCCTCAGCTACAGCGAGGTCCGTCGTGCCGACCCGCGCTTCGAGGCGGCGATCCGCGGTGCGCTCGGCGACGCCAGGCGCATCCTCAACATCGGGGCCGGAGCCGGCTCCTACGAGCCGAGCGACCTCGAGGTGATCGCGGTCGAGCCCTCCCCGGTGATGATCGCCCAGCGCCCGGCGCACGCCGCCCCCGCGATCCAGGGAACCGCCGAGTCCCTTCCACTGGAGGACAAGAGCGTCGATGCGACGATGGGCGTCTTCACGATGCAGCACTGGGATGACGTCGACCGCGGCCTCGCCGAGGTGCTCAGGGTCACTCGTGAGCGAATCGTCTTGCTGACCCTCGACGTGGAGGTGACGGCGGAGATGTGGCTCTGTCGCGACTACCTGCCGGAGATCGTCGAGCACGACCGCGAGACGTTCCCGACGATTGCCCACCTGCAAGAGGTCCTTCCTGGTCTCCAGGTACACACGGTTCCCGTGCCCGCCGACTGCACGGATGGCTTCTGTGTTGCCCTGTGGAGCCGGCCCGAGGCTCACCTCGACCCGGCCGTGCGCCTGGCCTCATCGATCTGGCACCTGCTGGCACCTGCGGTCGTGGAAAGCGGACTGGACCGGCTCCGCCGGGACCTCGAGAGCGGCGAGTGGGATCGTCGCCATGGACAGCTGCGGGTGCAGGCCGCACTTGACGTGGGGCTGCGTCTCGTCGAGGCCGAGCTCCTCTGAGGATGCACATCCGATCGCGAAGGTGCCACCGGAGCGTTTGCAGGGTATGCCGCACTGGGTCGCAGGCGCGTCCGCGACGTTCTGGATCGCCGGTCAGCGTCGCGCTTGGGCGATCAGCTCCCCGAGCGACCGTCGCTGTCGGCCCTCGCCGTCCATGTTCTCCGGGGCAAGCCACGCCTCGAACCCGCGCTGGATCGCCGGCCACTCATCGTCGGTGATCGCATACCAGGCGGTGTCGCGGTTGCGGCCCTTCACCACCAGATGCTTGCGAAAGACGCCCTCGAAGCTGAACCCGAAGCGCTCGGCCGCGCGCCGCGAGGCCGCGTTGAGCGCGTTGCACTTCCACTCCAGGCGGCGATACCCCAGGTCGTCGAACGCGTGGCGCATCAGCAGGTAGATCGCCTCGGTCGCGGCCGTCGTTTGTCGCAGCGGCGCGCCGAACCAGATGTGCCCGATCTCGATGGCGCCGAACTCCGGCGTGATCCGCAGATAGGAGGCAAAGCCGAGGGGCCGCTCGTCGGCGATGCGCACCAACGTGAAGTAGAGCGGGTCCTCCGAGGTCTCCGCCCACGCCAGTGTCTGACGCAGATGATCCGGGCTCTCATAGGGGCCGTCGGGCAGATAGGTCCAGATCGCCGGGTCGCCGTGGGGCGGGTGGGAGACGGAGAACAGTGGCGCGGCGTCGCGCTCGGCGTTGACCGGGCGAACCAGGATGTGGGAGCCGCGCAGCGAGATGGAGGTCGGCCGTGGGACCGGCTTCCAATCCAGCTCCTCGCCAAGCGGCAGGTCGAGGGGCGCGTTCATCGCGCGGCGAACACCCGACGGCTCGCGTTTTGGGTTGGGGAATCGGAGGTCACGCTCGATACGCTACTTCGGAGTTGGCCCGCAATACAGGGCCAAGTAGACATTGCAATCTGGGGCCAATGGACCTCCACCTCGATCTTTCCGACGCCGCCGGGCGGTCGCTGCGAGCCCGCCTGGAGGACGCACTGCGCGAGGCCATCCGCAGTGGACGCCTGCTTTCGGGCACGAGGCTGCCCCCTACGCGCTCGCTCTGTGTCGAGCTCGGGGTGTCGCGTGGCGTGGTCGTTGATGCATACGCGCAGCTGGCAGCCGAGGGCTATCTGCACACCAGGCGCGGTGGGGGAACGACCGTCGCCGCCACGGTTGCACTGGATCGTCCACTGCTGGCCAACGCCAGGCCGACTCCGCCGGTTCGCCACGACATGAGTCCGTTCCGCCCGGCGTTGGGCCGCTTTCCCCGAACGGCGTGGTCCTCCGCTTTGACACGGGTGCTGCGCACGGTGCCGGACGAGCGCCTTGCCTACCCAGACCCCGCCGGCACCCCCGAGCTGCGGGTCACGCTCGCCGCCTACCTCGGGCGAGTCCGCGGCGTGCGCGCCGACCCCGAGCAGATCGTGGTGACGAACGGCCTGCGTCAGGGCATCGACCTCTTGTGGTCTGCCATCGCCGCAAATGGAGCTCGACGCATCGCCGCCGAGGACCCTGGCTGGCGGGGGATAGGCGAGACCGCGAGCGCTGCTGGGCTGGAGGTCGTGGCGCTCCCAGTCGACCGCGATGGGCTGATCGTCGAGCGCCTGGAGCAGGAGGACATCGACGTCGACGCGGTGGCCGTCGCGCCTGCCCACCAGTCCCCACCGGCGCGGTTCTCTGCCCACTCCGTCGGGCTGCGCTGCTCGCGTGGGCGCAAACGGCGGGGTGCGCTGATCGTCGAGGATGACTACGACGCCGAGTACCGCTACGACCGCCAGCCGATCGGCTCGCTGCAGGGTCTCGCGCCCGAGCACGTCGTGTACGGCGGCTCGACCAGCAAGACACTGGCCCCAGCGGTCCGCCTTGGCTGGCTGGCCCTCCCACTGCACCTCGTGCAACCAGTCGCCGACCGCCAGCGGGTGCGCGGAGGAATGCCAGCCCCACTCGGACAGCTCGCGCTGGCCGATCTGATCGAACGCGGAGAGCTCGACCGTCACCTGCGCCGCCAGCGCCGACGGTATCGCCGCCAGCGTGACGAACTGCTGGCCGCGCTCGCCACCAGGCTTCCCGAGGTTACCGTCCACGGCGCCGCCGCCGGTCTGTACGTCGTGCTTCATCTACCCGACGGCCTCACCGAGCAGGCGGTGCTCGCTGGGGCACGCTCGCGGGGCATCGCCCTGGAGGGGCTCGGCACCAGCACCCCCGCGGTCGTCGTTGGCTACGCCAACCTCGCGCACGCCGCCATCGAGCCAGCAGTCGCTGCACTTGCCGCAAGCATCAAGCAGGCCAGGGCAGAGTGAGCGAGTTCACCGAGGGCCGTTCGAGGCGCACGGCGTCCGCTCCCTGAGGTACCACGGGAAGTACCCACCGCAGGGGCGGAGCCCGCGGGCCGCATGCGGCGCTGCCCTCCAAGACGTTGCACTCACCGCCTTCGGGCTCGCGCCTCGCTCCCCACGGAATTGGCTTCAAGCGCATGGCCCAGTTCGGCGCGGTATTGCGCTTCGGTCTGCTCGATGTTCGTGGCCCCCGGGTGGGGGGCCACCTCCAGCAGGCCTTCGTTGGCCGTGGTGGCGGTGAGGCTCTCCGCCGCGAAGTCGGTCACGCTGCGCACAGACGTGCCGTCTGGCAAGCCAGGCAGGTCGCCGGTGTTGGACACCGTCTCCACGGTTCGCACCGGCATGAACGTGGTGCTGTCGAGATACAGCACGACCGCGGTCGCCGGCGCCGCGCACGCCGCGTCGCCGCACATGTCGCCCGCGCCCGCGTGTTCTGGCGAGGGCCCTTGGAGAGCGAAGCGCAGCTCATACACCTGCCGGCCGCCGATCGTGCTCTGACCAAGCAGTTGCACGCTCTGCACCCCGGCCTGCGCCTGCTGGTAGAGGCTCTCATAGTAGGAGGGTTGCGCGAAGTCCTGGATCGTCGGCAGCGGCAGCGGCTGGGACGCGCCCGCCTGCGGCGAGGGGCTGGCTTGCGGCCTGTCGGTGATCGTGGTGAGCGTGTTGTCGGCGGCGTCGTACGCTTCGTATTCGTGCGTGGCGGCGTTCGTCATGGTTTCGTCGCCGTTGTCGTACACGGTGTGTTCCCGCAACCCGTCGGGGCTCAACCACTCGCGGGAGCTGTACGTGAGCGTGTCGTCGGCGGGATCTTCGCTGATCCCCGCTCCCGGGTTGCCCTGTGGAGCGCCGATGCAAATCGGGCGGGGATGCCCCCCCAGCACGCAGGTGACGGTGCCGGCGGCGGTGTATGCCTGCACCTGGAGGTAGGTGATCGTGCCGGGATGCTCGAGCGCCGCCGCCGCCCGCGTCAGCATGGCAGCCTGCGCGATGCCGGTGCGCGGGGAGCTCAGCGACAGCCCCACCACAAGCGCGCCGCCTGCGAGCGTGACGGGCACGGCCGCCACCGCCAGCCGGCGCACGGCGGGGCGGCGCCTGCGCGCGGCCGGCAGGGGGCTCGCGGCGAGGATGCACTCCAAGCTGGCGCGCGCCGCGGGGGAGTCGGGGTCGAACATGCGATCTCGCCGGCCGTCCGGCGGCGCATGCAGCAGGGTCATGGGATCGGGGTCGTGGCGCATGTGCGTGTGTCCTTTCAGGTGTCGTTCAATTCCAGTGCCTCGGTCAGCCGGCTGGGCTGTGCGCGAGCGCTCTCGCACTCCAGCTGGCCCACCAGCTCTCCGCGCAGCCGGCGCGAGGCGCGGTGCAGGCGGGCGCGCACCAGCACAGGGCTCAGCTCCATCGCCACCGCGATCTCGCGCGGGGTCAGCCCGTCCCAGTAGCGCAGCAGCAGCAGTTCTCGCTCGCGCTCATCCAGCGCTGCCAGTGTCGCCAATACCGCCCGCAGCTGCGCGCGACGGGCCACGTCCTTCTCGATCCCGCCGTCCTCTTGCGCGATCACGCCGGACAGGCGCTCCACCAGTGCGCCGGCGCGCTTCTGCGAGCGACGCTGGTTGGCCAAGCACTTCCCAGCCGTGTTCAGCAGCCATGGCAGCAGATGGCGATCCGGGAGCTCGCGCTGCCGGCGCCAGGCCACTAGGAACGTCTCCGCGGCGAGATCCTCCACCAGCTCGCGATCCGCGCGCGCCGCCAGATAGCGGCACACGGTGCGGTAGTGGGCACGGTACATACGCCGAAACTCCGCCGGGTCGCGCGCGTCGTCGTCGTTCATACCCTCACCATGTCCAGCTGGCGCCGTTTGTGACCGTACCGGCTTTCCCCAGAGCCACGGGTCACGTGCTTTCGGGCTGCTGCTCAGGTCAGATACGGCTTGCCCCGCCAGCGCTCGGGTGCTACCAGGGGGGGACAACCAGAGACCTCGCGCCGAGGATGTACAGCCGGCTGCTGCCGCCACGAGGCCGGGAGCGAGCCGCCGCGGACTCCAGATGGCTCCTCCGATCTCAATCTGGAGCAACTCGCAGTACCACGGGAGTACCACGAGCGCTCAAGAAAGCAAAACTACCCTGCAAACCCCTACTTTCCACGATGGGCGAAACTTCTCTGTGTGCAAACCAGATTCATGTGTCTGCAGAGCCGATCTGTATCGGCTGACCCGCGACGGGGCGCCTGCCCTTCAGGTGCGTTTCGGACGTGCTCGTGTGGCGCCGAGCTGGCTATTCGTCGAGTTCGCGCCAGTTCGTGATGGACTGATCGCTCTCTTCGAGACGATCGACTGGGTGGCGCGGGAAGGGCGACGTAGGCTCATTCTCCGGCAAGTTGCTCGCTGGCTCAAGCCGGACGGGCTCTGCTCTTGCGGCGGGATCATCACGATTACCGGGTCGCGAGTCGGAACTGGGGCTTCTGCGGGTCTCGATCATGGCTTGGCGATTGTTGGGTCGTCCTGTTGGTCGTGATTCATCGGGCCGGATGGTTGTGGTGTCCTGGGAGTCGAGCCGTTGGACCTAGCGTGCTTGACCTCGCTTAGGGCATGCTCGACTGCGGCCTTCTCGGCTGGATCCAACGGGTAGCCGACCATGACAGTGGGTCGGGCGAATGGGCTGTCGTCAGTCATTAGTTTCGATGGGAGCGCCGCTGGCGGGCAGCGCATCGAGTGGAGGCCTCTTGAATGGCGAAGCGGACTGATTAGTAGCCTGCGCGTCATTGGACGGTGGTGGGCTACTCGCTGCGCTTGGCGATGCCGGCGCGCCCGGGGTGGAAGTTGTCTTGTCGTCGTTGTTGCTCATCGGTACTCTCGATCGCCTTTATCTTCCTTCTGGACCAGATCAACGTTTGGTTGGGCGAACGGAGATGGATCGGGAGGCGAAGGTGTTGGCTCGCCCTGGGGGACACTTGGAGGCGGCGCCTCCGGCGCAGGCGACTGTTCTTGGCTTGGAGTGTCGTCCGGCATGATCTGCTCCGATCAGCTTCGCATCGTGAAGTCCGAGTAGAAACCCGAGTATAGAGATGCAGGCCAATCCCACAAGGAGCAGCCTGTAGCCCCAATGCAGTCCAGCGGCCTTCGATCCCGCACGTGAGCGCTCGATGACGAGAGCGTCGATCAACCCGCGCATGACGCTGCCCTGATTCATCACCTTCGGCCTATAGATGTACTCGGGCAGCGGGTACTTTTCGACCTCCGCGATGCCAAGGCTCGCAGACTCGCGTGGACGCAACACTTTGGTGACCACGACCACAACGCTGCCGACCAACGACGCAAGGGCACCGGCGAACAGGCCAACAGCTATGCCCTTCCAAGGGGCACCCCAGTTTGCGGCGAGTGCGTCGTGCCCGAGCGTGGTGCTCAGCGACACGACGATCCCCACGAACCCGGCGAGACCGACACCGCGTGTGTTGAAGCTCTGATCGCGCGAGTTCTCCTCCTCCAAGAGGTGCCGAACCGTCTCCAGCAGCGCATCGATCGTCGCCTCCGTCTTGGGATCAAGAAGCTCCGCCGGCAAAGAAGGCGTGGCGGCTGCGGGCCCGGCTGGGGAACCATCCCCATCGGGCGGGCAGCTACCTTCAGGTTGCCGGGGCTCGGATTCGGAGCGCTCGTCGTTCATCGCGCTGAGGCTACGGCCGGATGCGGATGGTTGGCGGGCCCCGTGCCCGGTCGGCTTCTCTCGCCAGCGGCTCTCGTCTGGGTGCATCAGCCAGCGCGTCGATGCCGCTGTCGGTTCGCAAACGATGCGCCGATGGTGGCCCGCTCGTCGTGGGCTGGCCACTGCGCTCAACCTGTCGGGGCGGTCCAACGGGCCTCCTTTCCCATCACTTTGGTCGGCCGCGACAGTGCGGGAGCTGTGGCGGTCGCCGATCTGCAAGACCGCCAGCACTGCGCATGGCGTTGCCAGTACGAGGCTTGCGGCAGCGACTATGAGAGCGGCAAGAGCCATCTCTCTTTATCCAGCCGATCCGCCTCGGAAAACAGTGCCCACGCATACGACTATCCGACAGCGCATCATCGCTTCGCAACAACGGCCCTCCGCGGATTTCAAGCCTGATTGGTTGCGTTTTGGAGGGTCGGTGTGCTATGGGGGGTCTGGAGGGACCGCGATCCGCCTCGGGCGAATCGCGCGACCGGCTCCGAGCCGTCACACTGCGCACCGATGCCGAACCACCTGGACTTCCTGCTCGTCCTCGACGACTACACGCGAAACAGTCCTGGGGCCTGCGTAAGTCGCGGCTCGGACATGTACGAGATCGCGCACAAGGCCGGCCTCGTCAAGTGGGGCAACCTACTCCCGGCCACGTGGGCAGGCGAGCTGGTGCACCTGGGCTATGTCATCCACGGACCCAAATCTCCCGGGGACCGATGGCCGGATATGCCCGGACCATCGTGGACCGATCGCGAGGTCCGGCAGTATAACGACTACCGCGTCACACCGGCCGGCCGGGAAGAGGCCAACCGAATGCGACGCCTTCAGCGAGAGGCCACGACAGACGCCGTACTCGGCGCCAGATTCCCGACGCTAGTTCGACCGTGGATGACCGACCAGCAACGCGCGATCACCGAGCCACTGCTACGCCTTCAGAACGCCCTCGACGGCGACCAGAGCCCCGCCGTGATCGGGGCGGCCAAGGAACTGGTCGAGGCAGCGTGCAAGATCACGATTGAGCGAGCCGGACAGACGCCCTCCAGTGGCGCCTCACTGCCAACGCTGTTCAAGCAGGCCCACGCTGCAACGGGAGCCGATGCACCCGGAAGCCCGCTGGGCAACAGCCTGGCGTCCACCGTGCAGCGCTTGGCCGAGCTGCGCAACGCTGTCGGCACAGGTCACGGGCGCGCATCGTCATCCAACGTTCCGGCTCGCGACGCACGCATCGCCGCATCAGCCGCCGTGGCCGTCTCAGAGTTCCTTCTCACTGCCGCGTAACGCGAGGCAACGGCGTAAGGCAGGGACTCCGGTCGCCTCTGCCGGTGACGGGCCGAGGCCGGCGCAGAAAGAACAACACCGACAAGGTTCCAGGTCGTCGGACTCCTGAACCTCCCCTGTACCACATTTCGGCGCCGGCCGGTTACGCGCCGCGGTGGTCGATCGCGGCGGCGAGCGCCTCGACGAACGCTCGCCGCTCGGGATGGCGTCCCTGTTCGTCGTCCCGGCTGTTCGTCTGGATGCGCGGCAGATCGAGATGCTCAGGTAGACCCCAAAAGCTCCACTCAACCTCGGTCACTGGCATACGGGGCTCACCTGCTCCCCGGTAGACGACGTTCAACGAGAAGCCGGCGTTATCGCCGAGCGCGAAGTAGTCGCCGCCGCACTGAGACGGCTGCTCGTCTTGCCGCCGTTCAGGCGATGCCCTGAAGCGCCAGACGCCGTGTCCGACGACCAGATACACCTCGGCGTACTTGCGCCCCTGATCCTCGTCCGCCGGTAGAGCAAGCCACGGCGCGTCGCTGGGCACTGCGGCGTCCGCGAGCACCATCTCAAGCGCACGCTCGCCAATCGCTTCAGAATCAGCCCGCGGGAAGGCGCACTTCCAGATCTGCTGAATCGTGTTCTTCTCAAGCGGCATGTGTGCTCCTTTTGCTGCTCGTCATTAGACGCGGCGACACCAAGGCAGACTATCGCGCCTGAATCCTACGGAGCGGAAACGCTCCGAAATGGTCGCTGGTGATGGTCAAGCCGAGCCGCCAGCGGGAAGCTTGCCCTCCTGCATCGCGCCGGAGGCCGCGATATGGAACCCGCGCAGTGCCTCGGCTGCGTTGAGGTGCGCGCGTTCCGCGGCATCGGCGTCAAGCGATGGAGGCGTCAGCGATGCCACCACATTCGCGAGCTGGTTCACAACGTCGTTCGCAGTCCGCGACACGTCACGTCCGGGTCCAAACAGGAGATCCACGCGCGCGCTGCGGTGGAGTACGGCGTCGCGCTGCTGCCACGCCAGCTCGGTCGTCTGCTTCATGCGCTCGGCATCTTTCAAGGCTCGCACTTCGCCGATCGCGTCGCGTGTCTTGATAAGCGCCTCGGCGGCAGCGCTGGCGAACTCGTCGGCAGCCTCGATCAATCGATGACGGAACCGCTCACGGCGATCATTCCGAGTGGTCAGCCAGGCAGCAAACGTGCCGGAGCCCAATCCCGAGGTCAACGCGATCAGCACGGACGCCCAAGTAGGCATGGTGCGAGCGTAAGAGCAGGCCCGGACACCCGCCTGGGACACTTCAGCCGATGAGCCCGACCGAGCATTTCATCTCGTCGCTGGTGCACGCGCTTGCATGGCCAGGAGCGGTGCTGGTACTGGCTGTCGTGTTCCGGCGGCAGCTCTCGAAGCTGCTGGACAGCGATCGGTTGCGTAGGCTGCGGGCTGGGCCTGTCGATCTGGTGTTTGATCGCCAGTTGGCGAAGGTGGAGGAGAGCGTGGCACAGGAGCTGCCGATCGAGAGGGAGCAGCCTGAGCTCTTGGCCAGCGATCTTCGGGAGACGGCCGCGGTGGCGCCGGCCACGGCTGTCCTTGAGGCCTCTGATCGTCTTGAACGCGAGCTTGCGACGCTGATTCAAGATGCGGGCGAGTGGGTGGTCGCTGGAAGTGGGTTGGTGGCGCTCACGCGCCAGGCGCTGGACCGGGATTTGATTACGCCCGAGACGGCCAACGCGGTGAGGGGTATCGCCGTGCTGAGGAACCTTGCGGCGCACGACCACATGTCCCGGCTCTCTCCCGCCCAGGCGCAGGAGTATCTGAGTCTGGTGGATGCGACGATCTTTGCAGTTAGGCAGCATCCGCGGGCCAAGTCCGGCTGACCGACTCAGGGCGGTCCACGAGCATGGTCGAGTTTTCCGCCGCGGGCTCTGCTCTGATCGCCGTCAAGCCCAAAACCTATGCGGCCGGACGGGTGTTGAAGCCACCCGCCCGGCCTGTTTAGCACCGAAGCGGACTCCTTCGATGCCACGGCTACCGTAGCTCCTGCGGATAGTCCGTCGTGCTCGTGTGCGCGTTCCTTCGGTGCGCCGAAAGGAGCCCGATGAACGTCACGTCCACCCAGCTCGCCGTCCCGCCCATGCACTCGCTCGATGTCACGGGTCGATGCTCCCCCACGAGCGAGAATCCGCCGCCGGCTGTGCTGCTCATCTACGGCGAGGAGCGCGCGAACGCGGCGCTGGCCGACGAGCTGACGCTCGACGGCTACGAGGTACGCCGCGCCAGCGATCCCGCAAGGCTGCGCGCGGCGTGCGACGCCTGCGAGGTCGAACTCGTCATCTTCGGACGAGCAACGCGCCGCGGGGCCGGCCTCGACGTGCTGCGGGCGCTGCGCGCCGGCGCGTTCTCCCCAGAGCTCGCCCCCGGGTCGCGCACGCTCTGGATGAGCCCAAACGGCGACCTCGGCGACGTGCTCCGCGCGTTCGAGGGCGGAGCCGATGACGTGTTGCGCGCCCCCTTCGCGTACTCGGAGCTTCGCGCGCGTGTGCGCGCGCTTGTGCGCCGCGAGGTAGCGATCACGCCCGGCGTGATCGAGTACGACGCGCTTCGGATCGACACCGCGGCACACGAGGTCACGATCGGCGCGACGCCCGTCGGTCTGCGCCGCCTGGAGTACGCGTTGCTGGTGCATCTTGCGCGCGAGCCTGCCCGCGTCTACACCAAGGACGAGCTGATGCGCGACGTGTGGGGTTTTCGCTGCCCCGGCACCACGCGGACGCTTGACTCTCATGCTTCGCGGCTGCGACGCGCGCTTGCCCGTGCGGGCGCCGAGGGCTGGGTGCGCGCGACGCGCGGCGTCGGCTACCGCCTCGCTCCCGACTCACGGCGTCCACGGCCGGCGACTCTCAACGTGGCATAACTGTGGCTTCCCGGTGTCAGCTTCGTGCACCGTGCCCCTACACCCCCGGATGCGCCGTATAGGTGCCAAGCATCCATTCAGCCATTTGGCCTCGGCGCGGGGATTGCAGCCCCGCCCGAGACCGTGACACAGGAGATATGACCTCCCATGCTCGATCAACGTAGCTCACTGGAATCCGAAGCGCACGCCTGCCTCGATCATGCCGTCCTGCGGCTGATCCTCGACACCAACCGGCCGCTCTCGGAAGCCGAGATCGCGCGCGCGATCGACGTACCCGGCCACGTCCCCGACAGCCTCAAACGCCTACGCAGGGCTGGCCTCATCCACCGCTGGAACGACTTGGCGACACCTTCACATCCCGCCGTGCACTTGCACGCGATCACGCACAGCGACGGCGAGGATGCCGCCGGTGCCGAGGATTGCCGGCGCGAGCGCGCGGTCCTCAAGGTCCTGCTGCGAAGTGCCAGCGACGGCGCGCGGCCACTGTCCGCAGAGCAGCTTCACGACGCTCTCAACGCCAGGAAGCGCAAGCAGCAGGCAAGGATCAACGCCGCGCTGGACCGGATGGATGCCGCCGGGCTCATCGAACGCCGGGGCGGCCAGTCCATCGCCTCAGAGGTCGCCATGCACTTCGAGCACCTGATGACGGCTGGCGAGCGCGCAGGGCAGCGTGCGATATGACGCGAACGCCCGCAGCGCGAGCACGCGGCCCGAGGGGCGAGCTGCGCCGGTTTGAGCCCGTCTCCGATGCCGCCGTGCTCGCTGCGACCGAGCGCGCCGAACGCCACCATCGCGGACCCGCCGACGGCGTGACGCTCGCCGAGGTCATCGAACACCTGGGGTTCGCCCATGTCGGCTGGACTACCCGCAGCCTGCGCCCCCAGATCGACGCCTTCCTCGCGGCCGGCGCGCTCGTGCCGTTCCGTCGTTTCGGCATCGACTTCTTGAAGATGAGCACCAGCGGCAGACGGTGCCTCGCGCGGTCACGCCAGGGTGGCGGGATCGCTCTGCCGGAGTCTCCGCAGCACCGGGCGTGGCGGCACGCGCGCGAGCAGGCCACCGAGCAAGTCGGCGCGATGCGCCTGCTCTTTCGGGAAACGCTCGATGAAGCCGACAGGCTGCTCAGCAGTGAGCACACCGACTCCGATGCGTGGTACGCCCTCGCTGCCCGACTGCACACGACCTGCCGGCAGTTGGGCTCGGTCACACACTGCCTGCGGGAGTGGCCCGAGCCCGACGACAACCACGCCGACCACGACACTCTCCCGACACGCGGCGACCACCGTATCAGCCGGCGCATCGTCGGTTTCTGGAAGGACGCGGCCGAGCTGGACGGGCTGTACCCGAGGCAGCCAGCGCAGGGGTAGCTCATCCGCTCCACCGGGCGGAAGCCCGCGCCCCGCCGCGATCGGCGAGCGGGTGCCGGACCACTGGCAAGCAACACGCAGAGTACGCGCAAATGACACGCAATTCGCTCGCAATCCGCGCGGGTAAGCCCTTCGACCTGTACCCCAAGCGAGGCAAAATGCACCTTTAATTAATGGGTGCCTCGGATGGTCGGCCGTGTGGGCTGGTTGTTCGGTTTGGCTCCCGGTTTGGCCTGTCTGTGTGCAGGGTCTTCTCGCTCGGCTGAAAAAGGCTATGGATGAACGTATTCGTCGTGATGATGGCGTGCGCCTCGCTGCACCCCGCGTGCAACGGCTCTCGGCCGAGATGGAGCGCGAGGCGACCAGGCTGCTCGCAGCGCTGCTGGCCGACGCCGTAGCCCGCCGCAAGGCCGGGCAGGGTGCCGTGCCGATCCGTCCTCCGGCCGGTCCTCCGGTCGGCCCTCCGATCGCTCCTCCGGTTAAGAACGGAGGCCCCGCGAGCGCACGAAACCCCAATAGGCAAGCCAGATTGGCGGCTTGAAGGCCACCCCGACAATAGAGGAGGTAGTTAGAAGTTGAAAGAGATCGTCCGTCCGAAGCGGTTTGGTGATGAGGATGTGTTGCGGCTCGCGTCACACCTGACCGAGCGTGACCGCTGGATCGCCAAGGACTGCTTCGAGTTCCGCGTGCTGACGAGCAGCCAGATCACACGTCTGCACTTCACCGGCACAAGAACCGCGTCCGCTCGCTTGAACGTGCTGTACCGCCTGCGTGTGCTCGACCGCTTCCACCCATCCTTGCCGATGGGAGAGGGCACCGCTCCGTATCACTGGATTCTCGATGAGGCAGGCGCGCTCATCGTCGCCGACCACCTCAACGTCGAGCGCTCAAAGCTCGGCTGGCAGCATTCCGTCGCGGCGGGTGTCGCCACGAGTCAGAAGCTCGCGCATCACGTCGAGGTCAACGAGTTCTTCACCCGCCTCGCCGTCGAGGCCAACACGTGCGGTGGCGCGCTGTCGGAGTGGTACGGCGAGCGGACCTGCCACCACCTGTTCGCGGGGATCGTCGTCGCCGACGGCTACGGCGTGCTCAACCTCCCCGGCCAGCTGCCGCTGTGCTTCCTTGTGGAGCTTGACCGCGGCACCGAGCCGACCGGGCGGCTGCGCAAGAAGGCAGAAGACTACGAGTTGCACCTATATCGCAGCGCCCTGAGACGGCGCGACCCGTTCGTGCTGGTGCTCGTCCCGAGCGCCGCACGCGCACGCACGGTCAGCGCCGCTGTCGCCGACAGCACGGCGCCAATCGCAGTGGCCGTGTGGAGCAAGGACAGCACGGGCTCAACGCTCGCGGTCGTGACCGACGCCAAGAACGGTCTCCAGCATGCCCGGCCGGCACCGGCGGGCAAGGGGTTGAGATCGGCCGGCGGTTCTGCTCTCCTCGACCACCCACAAGACCCCGACCGTGAGCTGGAGCAGACGCCATGACCCGAACGTGCCTTTACACCCGCATCTCGACCGATGAGGAGAACCAGCCGACCTCCCTCGCATCCCAGCACGAACGGCTGGAGGCATTCTGCAAAGTGCAGGAGGACTGGCGGATAATCGCCCACCACGAAGACCGCGCCACCGGCACCAAGCTGGAGCGGCCCGGCCTACAGGCCGCGCTCGACCTCGCCCGGCAAGGCCGCATCGACCAGCTGCTCGTCTACCGCATCGACCGCCTATCGCGCAAGGTGCGCCAGCTCGCCGGGATCGCCGAGGAACTCGACAACCTCGGCGTAATCCTGCGCTCCGCCACCGAGCCATTCGACACCGGCTCAGCGGCGGGACGGATGATGCTGCAAATGCTCGGAGTGTTCGCCGAGTTCGAGCACGCAACGATCGTTGACCGCGTAACCAGCGGCATCGAGCGGCGCGCCCGCGAAGGCCGCTGGCCGAACGGACGCATTCCCTTCGGATATGAACGCAACGACCACAAGGAATTGATCCCCGACGAGCGCACCGCCCCGGTCATCCGCCGCATCTTCAACTGGTACGCCACAGGAAGGCTCGGCGGCGCCGCCATCGCCCGCCGCCTCGACTCAGAACACGCGCCCGCGCCGCCGCGCGGCTGGCAGCCCGCAGTCGTGCTCTGGATTCTCGCCAACCAGGCGTATGTCGGGCGCGTTCACTGGCGCGAGCAGACATTCCCCGGCATCCACGAACCGCTAACCGACCAAGACACCTTCGACCGCGCACAGGCATTGTTGAAAGAGCGCGGAGAGGATTGGTCGCTGCGCGCCTCAAACCGCGCGGACTTCCTGCTCTCCGGGCTCCTGCGCTGTGGACGCTGCCGCCGCGCCTACGTCGGCATGTCCGCCAAGGGCAACGGCGGCACCTACCACTACTACGCCTGCTCCGGGCGGCAGAAGCTCGGCCGCAAAGGCTGCGACGGCGAGCGGCTACCAAAGGACAAGCTGGAGACCGCGATCCTCGACCAGATAACCAGGCTCTACCGGCACGGAGGCCTCATCCGCGACGCGATCGAGCAAGCCGCCGCCAGCAGCGAAACCGACCGCGCACAGCTCATCGAACAACGCGCCTCGCTTGCCAAGGAGATCACCCGCGCCGAACGCGCGATCGAGCGCTACCAAGACGCCTTCGAGAACGGCGCCCTCGACCCCGCGCGCTTCAAGGAGCGCCTATCCGCGCTCGACACGCGCCTGGATGCCCTCCAAGCCCAAGACCAAGCACTCGCACGCGAACTCGCCGCAGACACGCCGACAACGCCCGACACGGCTGCGCTGCACGCCGTCGCCGACCAGCTCGCCCATGTCATCGCCCACGGCGACACTGACCAAACCAAGGCCCTGCTGCGCATCCTCATCGCCGACCTGCGCATCAACAGCCGCGCGGAAATCCTGCCCACCTACCGCGTCGGCGCGCCCGTGGTTTGCGCACAGACAAGTTCAGTGGGCGATACTGGGCTCGAACCAGTGACCTCCGCCTTGTCGAGGCGGCGCTCTCCCAGCTGAGCTAATCGCCCTGGGACCGGCTGCAAGGGTATCAACGCAACCCAGCCGATCCGCCCGCGCTCTGCAGACCATCGTCCGGACTGCGGGTCACGGCACGATCACCACGCGTTCCCCCGCACCTTCCGCTGCTCCGTATCCACCGGAATCGGCTCCGCCCGCGCTTTCCGTGCCGCCGGCGGCGGATTCGCCGGCCTCTTCGCGACCTTCGGAGCCCAGCGTTTCGGCTTCGCCATAGGGGCTCCCAGTCTCGTAGGGCGACTGCGTCCTGGGGCTGCCTTCGCCCTGGCTCTGCCCCGTTGCCGAGGCGTAGGTGACACCCGTGCCGGCTTCGATCGCGCGCACTGCGGAGACGACCGTGTCGGAGGCGATCGCGAAGCCCACGCCCGTGCTTCCCGGCTGGGAGCCCTCGACGCTTGCTGCATCGCTTGCGATCTGGGAGTTGACGCCGATCACTTCACCCTGTTCGTTGAGCAGCGGCCCCCCGGAGTTGCCGGGGTTGAGAGCCGCGTCGGTCTGGATCGCACCCGCGATCTTGGAGCCGTCGGGGGCTGAGATGTCGCGGCCGAGGGCCGACACGATGCCTTTGGTGAAGGTCTCTTCGAGGCCGTAGGGGGTCCCGATCGCATACACGGTGTCCCCGACCTGCACCGAGCTGGAGCTTGCGAGCGTCAGCGCCTTCAGGCCGAGGCCCGAGGGGTCGACGCGGATGAGTGCCAGATCCTTGTTGGCTTCTTCACCGACGAGCGTCGCGTCGCGGGTCGTGTTGGAGGACCCGCTGGCGTCGATCGTGATGCTCCTCGCGCCCTTGACCACGTGATCGTTGGTGAGGATCAGGCCGCTTTCGTTCAGGACGATGCCGGTTCCCTCGTCCTCGCCTTCGGAGGTGAGCACCTTGATCGAGACGACTCCCTTCGCGTCCCGCTGATAGATCTGGGTCGCTGACGGCGCCGTCGAGGCGACCTCGCGGCGGGTGCCGGCAGAGGAGGAGACCTGCACCGGAGCCGCGATCGTGCGCGCTTTCGGTGTTGCGCCCGCGGTCCCCCCATCGAGAAGCAGCACCGCTGCGCTCGCGGCGAGGACTCCAGCGAGTCCTGCCAGCAGCATGGGTAGAAATAGTCGCCTCATGGTCACCTCCGGTTCGTGGGGATGAGGCCATGATCGAGGCGCGTGCTGTGCAGCCGCTAACAATGCGCGAAAGCGCGGCTAACGGAGGATGAAGAAGTTCATAACGCCCCGCCAACCGGCCGCTAAGCGCCCCACCGACCGCGGCAGGCCGTGCCATGGCCTATGTCCTGCGTCCGCCTGCACCCGATACCCTGGGGTTGCAAATCATGGCGACGTGGCGGAGTGGCTACGCAGCGGCCTGCAAAGCCGTCTACACCGGTTCGATTCCGGTCGTCGCCTTGAGAAATGCCTGCAAATAGATGCTTTTTGCTCTCCATGACTGGCAGACAATCGTCTACTCTCCCCAGACTCTCCCCAAAAGCCGTCTACACCGCTCAACTTTTGGGCGGATTTGCAGGGGTTTTGCCTCGCCGCTAACACCTCGAGCGTCGTCGTAGCCCAAAAAGGCCGTTGACGGACGCTCGATGCACGCACTGATCGGCATGCCGGGGGTCGTGAGGCCAGCTCCTGAGCGACGAACTCGTCGTCCACAGTCGAGCATCACGGCGCCTCGGGTGAGATTGGACGGCTAACAGTGACGTTCGAGCTCGGCCCACGGACGGCGGCGCTTCGCACTGATCCGCGTCAGCGCGAGGCTCGATCACGACCTGGCGGTGACGAGCACGCTACGTCGGCCCAGAGCGCAACGGGGACGCTGACGGCTCGAGGCCATTGCGGCGGACCGGCCGCTAGCGATCGGCGGCCTCGCGGATCAGTCGTTCCCAGTCGTCGCGCAGCGGCTTGGCGCCCAGCTCGGTGATCGCCAGCGCGACGACTCGCTCGAGCCGACCGGGCCGGTGGGTAGGTGGACCTTTCCGAGCCAGCGATCGCCGACCTCGATGTTGGCGGCGACGTGCATGTGCGGCCAGGTGATCGGGCTGTGGCCGCTGGGATGCCAGTGGTAGGAGACGAGCTCGCGGCCCTCGTATCCGATGGCGTAGAGGTAGCCGCGAACCTCGACGCGCCAACCGTCGGCGTCTTGGCGTACCTCGTATTCCTCAGCGACGTCGATCGAGAGAGGACCACCGTGCATCTTCGCCGTGTCGGCGAGTTCGAGCTCGTGCGGCTCATCCGAGAGGTGGTAGGCGCGGGCGACGACGTGGACGCTCGTCACGCAGGACAGCAACCGCACGGTCCTGCCGCGGTAATGCTCGACAGCCTCGGCAGGTGTCTTACTTGTGCGTGGCATGGAGCGGGAGCATCATCGCAACGCGCGTCACGTCGGGGCTATCGTCAATGTCGATCTCGCCCGCGTTCAGACGCCGCTCGAACTCCTCGCCGCTCATGCCCAGGCGCTTGCGTGCCTGTTCATCTACTCGCTGATCCCACTCCTCGGGGCTCAGCTCGCGGATCTCGTTGTCAGTTCGGGTAGCCATTGCAAACGCTCCTTGGAAGGAATCGACCGCCAGGGCCGGCTCCTTGACCGTCCATTGTACGGGAGTACGCGGGTGCTTCGACGGGTCGATCGCGACAGGCTCGGCGGGGATCGCAGGCCCGCCGAGCCCTGCCCAACTCACGCAGCCGCGACGAGCTGCAGCGCGCGGGTCTTCTCGGGTCCGTCCTCAAGCGCGCGGGCCAGGGTGCCTTGCGCACCGAGAACATGCTGTCCGAGTCTGTGAGTCCAGCGGACATTCGAGCCTCCTTCGATGGGTAGCCCCAGCGGGCGCGGGGCCGGTCGCAGCCACGGCGGCACCCCGTAAGGGGATGCGAGAATGGCCGGGCCAGCCGGCTCCCGCTCTCTCTCCCGGCAGCCGACGCATCGTCGCGACCGGCTTAGGTGGTATCGGTCCTGTATGTCTCAGACGTTCCGTGCCCCGGTCATGAAGACATTTCCTCTCGCTGAGCGACTGCGCGTTTTCGAGGGAATGGGGGAACTCCTTGATGACATCGTGTTGGGCTCGATGCCGTATGCCGAGCGGCCTGGTTCGGGTGAGCGCATGATTCTCGGTGGGTGGGCACAGGCCCACACGACGTTCGGAGCCATCGTCGTCGTGGCGAACGAGGAGGACCCGGATGGTCAAACCGTCGTGATGTTGTCGCGCCCTCTCTTTGAGGCGATGGTCGACATCTACTGGACCGCGCGCAACCCGATCAAGGCACAAGAGCTTGCTACCGCGCACTATCGACTCCTCCAGATCGTCATCGTAGAGGACTACAACTCCAAGCTTCGGCCGGGCGACCGAGCGATGCCAATCGACCCCGCCAACCTCGCGGACCGTGAGAGGCTCTCAAACATGTTTGGTCTGAAGGCCCGGAAGCACTGGACCAAACTCGATCTCCGAGCGCGTGCCAAGGCCGTCGACTCAGACATCCCACAGGATCGTCAGGGCGAACTCGACTCACGCTTCGATGAGGATCACTTTCTCGCAAACCTCGTGCTGCACGGGTCCTCGATGAGCATCAATGATCGGTTGACGGGCTCGGCGCGCGGCTTGACAGTGCAGCTCGGTGCAACCCAGCAGCATCTTGCGAACGGGCTTCGCCACGCCTATTGGTCGTACTATCGGATCGGCCGGCTGCTGGTGGAAAGGCTTGCACCGAGTCGGCGGGACGATTTCGACGAGGGCTACCGGAATGGTTGGCCACGACTCCAGACCATTTCGGTAGAAACCGTGAAGGCCGCTGGTCGAAACGGTGCCTGCCCGTGCGGAAGCAACCGAAAGTCCAAGGACTGTCACGGAGGCCTCTAAACACAACCGGTTCCCACACGACGGGTCTTAGTGATCGAACCCTTCGATGAACCGGGTCGTGATGAGGTCGTAAATCTCATCAGCGGACGCTGGTGTGAACTCTGGCGAGCGCGCAAGATAGATCGCGTCGAACGGCCCGTCCGCACGGAATGACTCGTACCCGATCTTCGCGAATGGGACGCGTGGCTCATGGCTCGCGAGTGGCGAGGCGCGTCCGGCAAGAAGCAATTTGCTACCGACATCCTTCGGGTATGGCACAAGGTGGATGTGGTCGGCGTCGAGCCTGCGACCCTCCATCACGTACTGGTGGACATCGCCCACCCTGCCCGAGCCGTGCCCCACGCACGTCAGCGACGCGAGCCAGCGACAAGCGATCGCGAAGGTCAGGTAGTTGCCGCTCGTCATGTACCGCCAGTCGTCCTGCCTCGGATGCCGCCGTGTAGCCAGTTCCTCGTGCAGGAGCTCCGTCAGAAGATAGTTCCAGCTGGGTTCTCCGTGACCAAGGTCGGCGTGCGCATCGACGTGGACGACATCGAATGGCGGGCGCAGCATGCCGGCGTCGATTGCGTCCCGCCAGCAGGTGAAGACCTCGACGTGGTCTTCGACGGCGACGCCGGGCAGCTTTCGATCCAGTCCGAGATGGTGCTCGAGGAACTCGATCACCTCCTCCGCCGGCCATGGTGGATATTCGTCCTCGTCGAGGCGACCGTCCTCTGGGACGCGCGAGCCCGCCACACCGTAAAGGAAGCAATCGAGGTCCAGGTCCAGGATCCTAGGAACGCGCTCGCTTTGCGGTTGGGGTGTCGCGACCGACTGGTCCAGATGGTCCTGGCTCACGATGAGCGGGTGGAGTCGCGACGTGTGTCGAGCTTGTGCTCCGCTGGAATCTCGTCGGGCACAAAGCGCCGGCGGACGGCACGCGCCTGGGAGACTCGCACGTAACGCTGGTTGACGACGGTCATTCACAGCCAGTGTAGGCGCCTCAGCGAGCGCAACGGTATGGCACCGACCGACATCCAACCAGCTCCAGATGTCTGCAGCACTTACAGTCGTCAGCGGTGGAACCTCCTCTACTCAACTCCCCAGGTCCGAGCTATGCCGAGCTGTTCTCCAGGAGCGCGTTCTCGCAGCGTGTTTGGAGTTCCCCCGCTTTCGTGGACACCTGAATGCCGTGTCGTCTGACACGGCTGAAAGGATGTCCAGTCATGTCTATCAATCGTGGAGGGAAACGTGGATATCCGCCTGAGTTTCGTGCGCAGGCGGTTGAGTTGTATCGCTCCTCAGGGCTGTCGTTCGCGCGCGTGGCGACCGACCTCGGCGTATCGATCGCGACGCTGAAGGCGTGGGTCAAGCAGGCTGAGATCGATGCCGGCGAGCGCGAGGGGCTGGTATCCGCGGAGCGCGAGGAGCTGGTAGCGCTACGGCGCGAGAACAGGGTTCTGCGTGAAGAGCGTGAAATACTAAAAAAAGCAGCGGCCTTTTTCGTCAAGGAGAGCGAGACCCGGTGAGCGCGTTCAGGTTTATCGCTGCGGAAAAGGCCCATTACTCCGTCAAGACGATGTGTCGTGTACTCGGTGTCAGCCGCGCCGGATTCTACGCCTGGCTGGGTCGCAAGCCTAGCGCCAGAGCGCGCCAGGACAAAGAGCTGACCCGTCGCATCCGAGAGATCCACAGGGAGAACCGTGGGGTGTATGGGTCGCCAAGGATCCACGCTGAGCTGCGTTTGGCCGACGGTGTGCGTGTCGCTCGCAAGCGTGTGGAGCGCCTGATGCGCCAAGCAAACATCAGCGGTCTCACGCTCAGGAAGAAGGGGCGCACGACGATCAGGGTGCCGGGTGTGAGAGTCTGCGAGGATCTGGTCGACCGTGACTTCCTCGCGAGCGCCCCGAACCGTTTGTGGGTGGCAGATATAACGTATCTGCGAACCTGGGAGGGCTGGCTGTATCTCGCTGCTGTTCAGGACGCCTATAGTCGCAGGATTGTTGGCTGGTCGATGGCTGATCATATGCGCACGGAGCTCGTCACAGATGCACTACAGATGGCGCTCGAGCGCCGCTCTCCTGGGCCAGGGCTCATTCATCATTCCGACCAGGGCTCGCAATACGTATCTCTGGCCTTCGGCCAGAAGGCTCGGGCTGCAGGGATCGCGCAGTCGATGGGCTCCCGGGGGGACTGCTTCGATAACGCCGTCGCTGAGAGCTTCTTCGCGACACTCAAGAAGGAGCTGATTCACCGTCGTGCATGGCCGACCAAGGCCGAGCTCCGCGGCGAGGTCTTCGAGTACATCGAGGTCTCTACAACCGCCGACGACGGCACACCCGACTCGGCCAACTCTCGCCGAGCGAGTATGAGAGGATCACACACAAACAACATCAACCAGAAGGAGCAATGGGCGCATAATCAACCGTGTCCACCGAACCGGGGGAACTCCACTGCTCAGGCTACCCCGCATCTGACCTCCACGCTCGGTCTCGGTGTCCGGCGACGCACCCACCCCTGCCGGGCCGGGACTCTAGCGTTAAACCCCCGTCTGCCGCCCAGCTCAGGCGTGCACGACGACGCTGCGGGTCACCGTCACCGCCGCGCCGTACTGCGGTGTGAGAACGATCTTCACCGCCAACGCCAGGCGCCGGTGGCGGCGCAACGCGGCCTTGCCCCTGGCGCTCAGGGACACGGAGAAGGGCGCGCTGCCCGCCTTCAACGACGAGCGCACCAGCCGCCCCACGCGCACCCGCTCTGAGTGCCCCGCCTTGGCCAGCGAGGCGCGGGTGGCAAACAGGCTGACTTCCAGCTGCCCGCCGGAGTCGGCCTGGGGCACCCCGATCGAGCCGTGCACTGTCGATCCGCGCTGGCTGCCGGCGAGCTCGAGCGCCCCGGAGCCTCCTTTCGAGGGCGAGCCGTGGCTGGGTTCGCCCGGCGTCGTGGGGGAGGTCGTCGTGGTGCTCGGTGTCGTGGGTGTGCTCGCCGGTGTCGTGGCCGTGCTCGGGGTCGTGTTCGTGGCGGCGCCTTCCACGACGATTTCGTACTCGGTGTAGTTCAAGGATGGCCCCTCGTTGAAGAGGGTCGAGCTTTCGAACCTGTAGGTCCCCGGCTGTTCGAACTTGCACCTGCCTTCCCAGGGGGTCCGGGGTGGGGTGGGGCTCACCGGCACGCCCGGGGAGCAGGTGGGCGCGGTGCCGGTCCACGCGATGTTGGCCTTGGTGGCGGTGTTGTCGGTGAACATCACTTCGCCCCCGGTGGCGATCGTGACCTTGCTCGCGGGCGCCGGTTTGGCGCCGGAGCCGGGGGTCGCCCAGCACGGCCAGGCGTTCTCGACGCAGTTTTCGTTGACTTCGAGCTTCGCTTCGGAGGGGCCGGCAGCGAGAGCGGGCACGATCGCCACGGAAGCCCCGAGCAGGGCTGCCACAGGTAGGTAACGCCAATGCAGCCTCACAATCCCAGCCCACCTTTCCATCGAGTGCCAGTCGGTCCCGCGTGCTCGTGCCAAGAGGCAGTCGCCGCACGCTCTGAGAACCTAGGACTCCGGCCCGACGCGATCCTTCCCCGGCAGATCCGCCCGGTGTCCTCCGCGGCGCACCTCCCGCAGTTGAGGCGTGATCGCGTCGAGTCTCAGCAGGCCCCTCAAGCCTCCGCGGGCCCCTCGAGGGGCAGCTCGGCGCCCTACTCGAGTACCCCGTAGAGCGCGTCGATGAGGGCGCGGTTGCGCGGGTCCTGCCATCGCGGTCCACCGCGATTGGTCACATACGCGAACGCCACCCCCGCCTGCGGGTCGGCGAACCCGACGGAGCCGCCGGCGCCGAAGTGACCGAAGCTCCCCGCGTTCGGGCCCAGCGGGCGCTCGGGCTGGGTGAGCTGAAAGCCGAGCCCGAACCGCGAGGGACGCCCGAGCACGAGATCGTCACCGGCGGCGGCCTCGGTGGTGGCCTCGGAGAGCACCCCGCCGGCGAGGAGGGGTTGCGCGTCGTCGAGGAGGGCTGCGTACACACGGGCGATCCCGCGCGCCTGGGCGTGGAGGTTCGCCGAGGGCAGCTCCGCCTCCTGCCAGGCGGCGGTGTTGACCGTGCCGATCCCGGTCGCGCCGGGCGGGTTGAGGTAGGCGCGCTCGTGCAGCCGTGCGTCCACCGTGCTGCGCGGGCCCTGTTCGGCGCGGGAGGCCATGGAGGGGTCGAACACATACTCCGCGCGGCTCGCGCGCTCGCGTCGGGCGAGCCCGAAGCTCACCTCGGCGCCGAGGGCGTCCGCGACCTCCCGCTGCAGGAACGACCCGATCCGCTCGCCGGTGGCGCGGCGCACGAGCTCGCCCGCGAGGAACCCGAAGGTGTGCACGTGATAGCCGTGAGCGGTGCCGGGCGTCCACCAGGGCTCCTGCTCGGCAAGCGCGTCTGTCACGAGGTCCCAGTCATAGAGCGCGCCCTCCGGGAGATCCCGCTCGATCGCCGCCAGGCCTGCCTGGTGGCTCATGACCTGGCGGACCGTGACCTCCTCCTTGCCCGCCGCCGCGAACTGCGGCCACCGTCGCGACACGGGCTCGTCGAGGTCCAGCAGCCCGCGGGAGACCACCATCAGCACGCAGAGCCCCGCGAGGGCCTTGCCGGCGGAGAAGACGTTCACCACGGTGTCCTCCCGCCAGGCGCGCGAGCGAGCGGCGTCGGCCCATCCGCACCACAGGTCCACCACCGCCCGTCCGTCGACGCTCACGGCCACCGCCGCACCGAGCTCACCGCGGTGCGCGAGGTTCTCCCCCAGCGCCTCCCGCACAGCGGCGAAACGCTCGTCGCAGGTTCCCGTGATCTCGCCGACGCCAGTTCCGATCAGCCGACCCTAGCTCATCGAAATCGCGCTCACCGGCGTCTCGCTGCGGCTGCGGGCCATCCCTTGTGTCTTCGCCTGCTCCCCGGGGCCGCTGCTGGGTGGAGCGACCGGGGGGGGCTGCTCCGGTCAGTCCGCGAGCTGTGGGGTGGGTTCGCCCCGCGCGATCCGCCGCCGCTCGATCTCGGCGACCATCCTGAACTCCTGGGTGCAGGAGCCGCGGGCGAGCCTCCGCGGCAGCAGCGGCCGGGCGCAGCGCGCGGTCGCGAGCACCGCCGCGCTCGCCGCCTGCTCGGGGGGGCCGAGGCGCAGGCCGTAGAGCTCGCGCACGCGGAGGGGCAGCGAGGCCAGCATGATCAGATCGTGGATGCGCTTGCCCACCCGGCGCCTCGCGGGCATCGGGATCGCGAAGGCCGAGGCGTAGCCCATGTAGCGCGCCTCCTCAGTCAGGTGGAGATCCTCCCCGGCGAGCTGGCGCTCATACCAGGCCCGGAAGTCCCCGTAGGTGGGGGGAGCGGACTCGGGGGGCATGCCGAAGAGCTCGGCGAAGCGCACGTAGTCCCGCCACAGCGCCTCGCGCTCCTGTGCGCTCAGGCGACGCACGAGCCGCTCGTAGAACCACTCCGCGGAGTCCGCGATCACCGCGACCGTCCACAGCATGAGCTCGGGGTCGAAGGCCGAGTAGGGGGTGCCCGCGGGATTGTGCGGCCCCGCGTCCTCGGGGAGCTCGCCGACGACCTCCTCGTGCATGCGCCGCACCGCATCGAGCACGCGATCGGCCTCCGCACGGGTGCCGAAGAAGACCTTCTCGAACATCTCCCCGGTGTGGGAGATGCGGCGGAAGGGCCGGCTCTTGTTGCGGGTGTGGGTGCTGGTCCCCACATAGTTCAGGGGCTTCACCGCACCCACGCAGAGCGCGCGCTGACCGTAGAAGAGGCCGACGGCCTTCTCTTCGTGCACGCGGCGCAGCATGGAGCTGGAGCGGGGGAAGTATCCGTCCTGCATCGCCATGCAACGTACCAAGCATCGATCGCGTCCGAACCTCCGGTCCCGGAAATGAGGGCGACGCCGCGGGGCGGCCGAGGCGGGGCTCGGGGCGCGCGGCGGAGCGGTCCTCGCGGCGGAGCGGTCCTCAGACCGAGGGCAGCCGGTACTTGCGCGTCTTGGGGGACTGCTCGAGCAGCCCGACCTCCACGAGCGTGATCACATAGCGGTGGATGGTGCTGGCGCTGATCTGCAGGCGCTCGGCGATCTCCATCAGCCCCAGCGTCTGCTCGTCGGGGCCGAAGCAGGTGAGAATCGCAAGGCCCCGCAGCAGCGAGCGCGAGAGCCTGCGCTCCTCGTATCCAGGAGTGCTCCCGGTGCCCTCGGCGCGCCTGAGGACCGCGGAGATCAAGGCCGCGAAGCCCGGTGCGCGCCCGGGGTCGGCGGCGCGCACCACCTCCTCGACCTGCATCGCGGAGAGCGTGATCGAGACCGGGTGCTCGGCGGTGGGCATCGCGCAATCCTCCCAGATGATGAGGACGGTTGTCTGCATCCTCGCCCCCAGATGCCGAGGATGGTTCTCTGCATCCACCGGATTTGCGGCGGGGGCGGCGGATGCGGCTACGCTGCTGCTCATCAGTTCTGCGTCCACCGTCGCCCCACGCGGTGGTGCGTGAAGCCCACATCCCAGGAGGACCCCGATGCCCAATCCCGTCGTTCACTTCGAGGTGCTTGGCAAGGACACCGAGACGCTCTCGCGCTTCTACGGCGAGACGTTCGAGTGGGAGATGCAGTCGGTGATGCCCACCTACGCGATGGCGCAACCCGGCGAGGGGATCCCGGGCGGTGTGGGCGCCGCGCCGGAGGGTCCGGGGCACGTGACCTTCTACATCCAGGTCGACGACCTGGGGGCGGCGCTCGAGCGGATCGCGGCGAAGGGCGGCAGCACGGTGCAGCCGCCGATGGACATTCCCAACGGCCCCTCCATCGCCCTGTTCGCCGATCCCGAGGGCCACGTGGTGGGGCTCGTGAAGGGCTGAGCGGGCGATGGGCGAGATCGAGGTCACCTACTTCAACGACCCCGGGTGCCCCTGGGGCTACTCGGTCAGCCCGGCGCTCGCGGTGCTGCGCTGGCGCTACGGCGCTCAGCTGCGCTGGCGTCTGGTGACGATCGGTCTCGCCGACAGCGCGGAGCGCTACGTCCAGAACGGCTACACCCCCGCGCGCTCCTCGCTGGGGCAGCTGATGTTCCGCGCGCGCTACGGGATGCCCTTCGCGGTCGAGCCCCGCGCGCGGGTGATGGCCACGGGCCGCGCCTGCCGGGCGGTCGTGGCCACGCGCCTGCTCGACCCCGGGCGCGAGCTGGAGGCGCTGCGGGCGCTGCAGCTGGCGTGGTTCAACACCGCGCTGCTACTCGACGAGGACGCCGGGATCGCGCAGGCGCTCGAGCGCGTGGAGGGCCTCGACGCGGGGGCTGTGGTGGCGATGCTCGAGGATCCCCGTGTGAGCGAGGCCTACGAGGCCGACAAGCAGGAGACCCGCGAGGCCGAGGGCGGGCCCACGCACTTCCAGGGCAAGGCGCGCCAGACCGATGGCCCGGTGCGCTACTCCGCGCCCTCGCTCGTCTTCACGGTGGGCGGGGGAGAGGAGGGGCGGCGCCTGGAGGCGGGGGGCTTTCAGACGATCGAGGCCTACGACGTGCTGATCGCCAACCTCGACCCCACGCTCACGCGCGAGCCGCCCCCGGAGAACCCCGCGGCGGCGCTGGAGCGCTTCCCCGGGGGGCTCGTCACGCAGGAGGTGGCGGCGATCATGGCGCAGGGGAACACTCCCCCCGATCGCACCGCCGCGGAGCGCATGCTGGTGGAGCTCGTGGGGGAGGGACGCGCGCAGCGCACCGCGCTGGGCGACGATGCACTGTGGCGGGTCGTCTAACTGCGTACCCCTCCCCCTCCTCCTCCTCCTCCTCCTTCCCTCTACCGCGAAGCGCGCGGTGCTCCAGCTCGCGGTGCTGACCACGAGCCTCTCTCCGGGGCGGCCCGCTCGTCCCTGCTGGCGGTAGCCTCCAGCGCTCGATGAGTCTCACGGTCACACTCCCCGACGGCAACGCGCTGGAGCTTCCCGACGGCGCGAGCGGCGCCGACGCGGCCGCCGCGATCGGCCCGGGCCTCGCGCGGGCGGCGCTGGCGGTGGAGATCCGCGGCGAGACCCCCGAGGTGCGCGACCTCTCCCGGCCGCTGCCCGACGGGGCGCGGATCGCGATCCTGACGGCGCGCAGCGAGGGGGAGGAGCCCCTGCGGCTGATCCGCCACGACGCGGCGCACGTGCTGGCAAGCGCGGTGATGGAGCTCTACCCGGGCGTGAAGATCTCGATCGGGCCCCCGATCGAGCAGGGCTTCTACTACGACTTCGAGTTCCCCGACGGGGTGAGCGTCTCCGAGGCGGACTTCCCGGCGATCGAAGAGCGGATGCGCGCGCACGTGAAGGCCGCGGAGCCCTTCGAGCGCGCGGTGCTCTCCCCCGCGGAGGCCCGCACGCGCTTCCAGGCGGCGGGGCAGGACTACAAGGTGGAGCTGATCGACGACCTCGTGCGCGCCGCCGAGTCCGGCGGGGATGGGGAGGGGGGGAAGTTGGAGACGGTCTCCCTGTACACCAACGGCCCCTTCACCGACCTCTGCCGCGGCCCCCACGCCCCCTCCACGAAGACGGTGGGGGCCTTCCGGCTGCAGTCGGTCGCGGGGGCCTACTGGCGGGGGGACTCCACGCGCACGATGCTGACCCGCATCTACGGGACCGCGTTCTTCGCCAAGGCCGACCTGGAGGCGCACCTGGAGCGCCTGGAGCAGGCGCGCGCGCGCGACCACCGCAAGCTGGGGCGGGAGCTCGACCTCTTCCAGTTCTCCGAGCTCTCCCCCGGGGCGCCCCTGTGGAAGCCGGCGGGGATGGCGGTGTGGAACGCGCTGCTGGAGCTGTGGCGCAGGGAGAACGGCGCGCGGGGCTACGAGGAGGTCAAAACGCCGATCCTCTTCGACGTGGACCTCTTCAAGCGCTCGGGCCACTGGGAGAAGTACCGGGAGAACATGTACTTCACCGAGGTCGAGGGGCGCCCGATGGGGCTGAAGCCGATGAACTGCCCCGCGCACATCCAGATCTACGCGGACCGCCGACGCTCCTACCGGGACCTGCCGATCCGCTACTCCGAGGCGGGCCTCGTGCACCGCCACGAGCCCTCCGGGGTGCTGCACGGACTGCTGCGGGTGCGCCACATAACCCAGGACGACGCCCACATCTTCTGCACCGAGGAGCAGGTGCAGGAGGAGGTGGTGCAGTGCCTGCGCTTCGGCTTCCACCTCTACGACCTCTTCGGCTTCGAGCCCCGCCTGGAGCTCTCCACGCGCCCCGCGCAGCGGATCGGCAGCGAGGAGATGTGGGACCGCGCGGAGGCCGCCCTGCAGGGGGCGCTGGAGGCGGAGGGGCTCGCCTATGAGGTCAACGCGGGCGACGGGGCCTTCTACGGCCCCAAGATCGACCTGCACATGACCGACTCCATCGGGCGCTCCTGGCAGCTGGGGACGGTGCAGCTGGACTACTCGATGCCCGAGCGCTTCGACCTCGCGTACACCGGCGCGGACAACTCCGAGCACCGCCCCGTGATGATCCACCGCGCCCTGATGGGCTCCTTCGAGCGCTTCATCGGCATCCTGATCGAGCACTACGCGGGCGAGCTGCCGCTGTGGCTCGCGCCGGTGCAGGCGATCGTGCTGACGCTCTCCGAGCGCTTCAACGAGTACGGGGGCAGGGTGCAGGAGCGCCTTCACCGCGGGGGGGTGCGCGTGGAGCTCGACGACCGGGGGGAGTCGATCGGGCGCAAGATTCGCGAGGCGGAGCTGCGCCGCATCCCCTACATGCTCGTGGTGGGCGAGCGCGAGGAGCGCGAGGGCACAGTTTCGGTGCGCGAGCGCCCCGCCGGCGACACGGGGAGCGTCTCGGTGGAGGAGCTGGCGGAGCGCCTGCTCGAACAGGCCCGGTTGTGACCATCTCGGCAGACCCCCTTGTGCGCCACCGTTGCCCCGGTATACTCGGCGGTCTTGAGTTCCCGCACCCACTCAGAGCGCCGCGCCTGATTCCCAGCTTGACGCGCAATCAGGACAGCTAGTGGCCGTACCTCGCAGGTTCGACCGGCGCCCGCCCGAGCGGGACACGACGAGGATCAACGAGCGGATCCGCGTGCCCGAGGTGCGCCTGATCGACGATCAGGGCGCCCAGGTGGGGGTGCTGAAGACCCCCGATGCGCTGCGCTTCGCCCAGGAGCGCGATCTGGACCTGGTGGAGGTGGCCCCCGAGGCGCGCCCCCCGGTGTGCAGGGTGCTGGACTACTCCAAGTACAAGTACGAGCAGGCCCAGAAGCTCAAGCAGGCGCGCAAGCACCAGCAGCAGATCACGGTGCGCGAGATCAAGTTCCGCCCGAAGATCGCCCAGCACGACTACGACACCAAGAAGCACCATGTGGAACGCTTCCTGCGCCACCGCGACAAGGTCAAGATCACGATCATGTTCCGCGGGCGCGAGGTCACCCACCCGGAGCGGGGCACCCTGATTCTGGATCGCCTCGCGGAGGAGCTCGCGGAGTTGGGGGTGGTCGAGCAGCGGCCCATGCAGGAGGGGCGCAACATGACGATGATGCTTGGGCCCTCCAAAGCGGTGTTGGCGGGGCGGTTTGAGGTCTCTCCGGATGGTGAGGGTCCCGCCGAGGGCGGGGGTGCTGCCGACGGCGGGGGTTTAGCCGACGGCGATCCCGCGGCGGTGGAGGTGCCCGTGGCGGGGAGCACACCCGCGGAGGACCCGCCCACGGGGAGCACTCAGGTGGGGAGCGCGTCCGCCGAGGACCCGCCAGCAGGGAGCCCGCCGGCCGGGGACCCGCCCGTGGCGGACGGCGAGAGCGGGGAGGCCTCCGACGGCGCGAGCGGGGAGGCCCCTGTGGAGGTCCTCTCTGGACCGGCCGATGACGCCTCGGCAGCGGGTGGCGAGAGCGGGGAAGACCCCGCGGTCGCCGAGGCCGAGTAGGCCCAGGGTCTCTCAGCACACTGTTGGGCCAGCACTTCTCAGGGGTCGGTTTCTCATTGAGAGCCGGTCCGGTGGGCTAGCATGCGGGGGCCGGCCTGTCAAGGAAGTTTTGCCGATTGGGCCCTTGGCAGGACATGCGGGCGGGCATAGCGGCGGGCCACTTGACGTGGGTCGGCGGCGGTGATAGCAAAGGCAGCGGTCCCTGACAGACAGCCAAAGACCGGCGCCGGGGTGTCTCTGCGTTTGAAGACGAGCACCCCGGCGCTGGCAACCGACCCTCACCGGCCGTAGCCGGCTGGGAAACAGGATCATAGACCAAAACACATCAATCCTGCCGTTTGGTGCGGTATCTCCACGAGCCGTGCGGTCCCTGCGGTAGCCCGGCCTCTCGGGGCATTGCGTGGTCGGGACCCCCACCTAGCGGCAATCGAGGGTCCCCGATCTGTCTCTGGGGTGCGATCCAGGCGAGGGCGATAGCGCATGCTGCGCCCGGCGGGGGGCCTCTCAAGGGGGCCAATCGAAAACATTTTCAGCACCCTGTCCGGCGCCCGAAGGAAATGAGAAACAGCCCTTTCTTTCCCTTTGAAGGGCTGGTACGTTACCCCACAGTCTTAAATCGACCATCTGATCGTGAAGCGTAGGTGCGCTCGGCCGTTCGACTTGGGGCTAATGGATAACTATTGGGAAGTTCCTTATCAGGAAGCTACTAGTATCAGTACCTACCAGTGTCCGTAGTTCGGTTGGTACAGAACAAGAAGCACTTCATAGCCGGTGCCAAGGTGTCTCTGCGTGAAGACGGGGCCGCTATGGGATCGGTAACCAATCTCTCAATGGGAAAAGGAGTAGTGAACATGAAGTATCTGAAAATAATCCTCGGGCTGGTTATGGTCGCCGGCCTGATGGCTGTAGTGGCTTCGCCTGCGATGGCTCTTACGCCAAGATGGGTGACATGTGTCGCAAATGCAGGAGCAGGACACTTTACAGAAAATAAATGTATAACAGCGGGCGCGAACGGTGGTTGGGAAACAGCCGAAATTGCTAAAACTGTCGAAGTCACTTCCAGTGGCACCTTGGAACTGGAAGACTCGGCGGCCACGGGTGGAAAAGTCAACATAGAATGCACCGGAACCAACCTTGGAACGGTTGGCGCGGAAGGCGGAGGCGGTATCACTAAAATCACCGCTACAAATTGCGAATTTATTAAAAAAGAACATGGGTCATGTGAAGAAGGGCAGACAAGAACCGCTGAACCCGTTAATCTCCCATGGTCGGCCAACCTCGAGGAAGTAAATAGTGAACTCAGAGTGTTAATTAGGTCATTAACTACGAAACCACCAGGGTGGAAGGTCACATGCAGAGTTGGCGGTATACTCAAAATATCAGATGAATGTACCGGCGGATCCAGCACGTCTGTGAGGTCAAATAGAGTTACTGGGGCAACCGAAACTGAATTTGAAAAAATAACAAATGAACGAGAACCAGCTAGCTGCACTCAGGGTAATTCAACGTCCGGACACGTTCACGGGACCGTTATCGGGAAGTTAAGAAACTCAAAAGGAGAATTACAGCCTTTATGGGTATTAGCTAGTATTCTTCATACTTAAAAAATAGCACCCTAAATACTATAGGAAGCTGGGTGGGTTCCGGGTGTTTGCCGGGGCTCACCCAGCAGCTTTGTCGATGTGGATCGGGCAAGGTGGGTTCGTTCGAGAAGCCATTTGTTCAGGAGGAGCTGAAATGAGGAGACCGTCGCTGTCTGATGCGGTTAGGTCACGTGCCCCGCTCGTGGTCGCTGGGTTGCTAGTGTCCATCGCGGGACTTCTCTTTGCGAGCACCCCAGTGCTCGCCGTATTCACCCGACCATATATCACGCAATTGACGGGTACACCGAGTGGTCCTTCAAACGAATTGGTACCTTTTGACGGTGCTATGGGTATAAAAGGTATAGCAATTGAAACAAATAGTCAGAGCTTTTCGCATTACTGGATCGGGGATCCTGGTGCTGGCACCGTCGATGAGTTCACCACCCCTTCCAACATATTTGTGTCTCCCCAGATCACGGGTGTCCCTCCAGCAAGTTTGGCGTATGATGATACGAGCGGCAAGCTCATAGGTACCGAATCGGGAACATGGGTTGCCGTCGATAATTCTATGGACGAAGCAACAGGCGATATTTATTATGCTGGTGATAATAACATAACAATGCCTAAAGAAGGATACGTACGTCGGGTCAATGCAAGCGGTGAACCTATTAACTTTACTTGTTTGGAAGATGGCTCGTCGCCGGAATATATTAGAAACGGCAATGAATTGATTGGCAAGCCAGGTGAACTCTGGGACAACAAGTTCGAGCCGCCAGTTGAAGCGATTGCGGTCGACTCTAGCAATGGGGACCCCGCCTTGGCCGGGGATATTTATGTTGTCCACATCGAACCGGGGAATCGATATGAGGTAGACGAGTTCACTCGAGCTGGGTGCTTTATTCGCGCGTTTAGAGAAGCCAGCTCGCCGCTCGAACCCTTTAGCGGGCAATTGATAGGCGTGGCTGTCGACCCTACGAACGACGATGTGCTGATCGAGGCTGAATCGTTTGGTGGAGATGTGATTGATGAGTTCGCCTCGTCGGGTGAATATCTCGGGAAGATAGCTGGCACTAGAGGCCTCGCTCTGACGGGCGGCATTGCAGTCGGCCTTGAAGGTAACGTCTATGTTGGAGGAAGCGAAAGGGGGGAAGGGAATGGGCCTGTCAAGTCTGTTGTTGACGAGTTTGGTCCAGGCGCCTTCTATCCCGACACGATCACGGGTAAGGTGACGAGCAACCGTCGAATATCTGAAAACGAAAGTCAGGCGACCTTGGGTGGCACGGTCAACGACGAAGGTCATGAGTTGGCTGAATGTTATTTTGAGTATGTTGAAGCGGCCCGCTACGTCTCTGCCGCGCGTGATCCCTATTCGGCTGGGAAAAAGGTTGAATGCGAAGAACCCGCCGCGGATGTGATTCCCGTCGATCCGAGAAATCATGAAGTACATGCAGAGATCGTGGGTCTGCAACCCGGTACGATCTATGACTATCGCCTTGTTGCTACTACGAACACACATGAACACGGCGGCACAAAGGACGGTGAAGGGGCATCGTTTGCTGCGGCGGCGACCCCGACCGTCGAAGCGGTCTCGGTGGGGGATGTGTCCTCGTCGTCGGTGAACCTCAGCGCGAAGATCGACCCCATGGGCGTAGATACGACATATCGTTTTGAATATGTTGATGCGGTGCAATACGAACCCGGTGCAGTTGATCCCTATGCTGGCGGCGGAAGCGTTCCGGTTTCGCCTACGGACATTGGGTCGGGAGATAGCTATGTGAGCGTCAGCGTACCTGCGGGGGGTCTTCTGCCCGCCACGGTTTATCACTTTAGAGTACTGGCCACGAATGCTGTGGGTGTTACCCACAGCGCGGATGTGACCTTCAAGACCTCGCCGGCCAGTAGCATAAACGTGTTGTCAGACGATCGCGCATATGAGATAGTTACTCCACCGAACAAGGAAGACGCCGAAGATCTATTTGGAGCTCCACCTAGCATTGAATCAATAGGTCGCCACGAAGAAAGTACGAACTACGATGTGGGATCTTCCTCGGAAGACGGGAATCATTTCCTCCTTGACACCGAGGCGGCCTTCGGGTCATTCCCCGCGACGGGTGAGGATTCGTATGTGTTCTCGCGTGGGGAAACTGGTTGGACGTTCAGTTCGGTTGCGTCGCCGAGTTTGGGTGTGCAGAGTGGGGCGGCCGATATATTTGATCCATATAATTTTTCGGTGGTTGGTTTTCACGATACTATCGGGCAGGTTGGGAATGGCGCGATCAAAGATCTCGTGGGTTCGCCGGGTGGTCCGTACGTGACCGTTGCGACCGGGGCCGAAAAGCCTGGGACCGAAGGGGAAAACCCCAATCTGGTTGGCAGCTCGGAAGATATTGGCGTTGTTGTCATGGCGAGTCGAGGTCACAAGCTGCCGTTGTGCGAAAGCGCGCAAGAAAAGTTCGCCAAGGAACTGGATGGCGGAAGTGAAGGGTTGTATGAATGGTCGGTAGGCCGGCAGTGTTTGTCCTTGGTGGATGTGAAGTCACAGGCAGGAGACGGTGGGTTGGTCAGTGCTTGCGGCGCGGAGCTAGGCTTGGGCGCCGGTGTTACGGCAGGCAGCGCCGAAGGCAGTACACACGGAGCGGTGTCAGCGGATGGATCGAGGATCTTCTTTACTGCCCCGGACCCGCATGGGTATGATAGTCTGACTGGGAAAAACGACGGGCGTGGCTGCTGGAACGGCGGCACGGAAGATGCTCCCCAGCTCTATATGCGTGAAAATGGGGAAGCGACGGTCAAGGTCTCTGCGCCCGAAGCAGGTGCGGCACAGGGTACGGCCGAACCGGCGGTGTATGTGGGCGCATCGAAAGATGGGTCGAGGGTGTTTTTCATCACGAAGAACGAGTTGACAAAAGGTGCTCAGGAACTGGGTCTACATGACGTTGAGCTCTACGAGTACAACACTGATCCCAGCGAAGGCGAAGGCAAGCTTGTGCGTGTGTCTCGCGGTGAACCGGGAGTCAAAGTAGGGGCTGGCGTGGAGAACGTTCCAGCGATCTCGGCTGATGGTTCGGCCGTGTATTTCGATGCGACCGGCATGTTGACGAAGAACGCGCCAGCGGGCGGTGGTCTCTATCGTTACGATACGGTCACGGGTACGACGACATATATTGCGCCGTCTGGGGGCTACCCGGTGCTCCATGAACCCAATACAACTTGGTATGGAGCCGAGGTTCTGGGCAACCCAACCGATGTCGCTGGGTTGTGGACGAGCGTGGATTACTACACGACCGCGAATGGTGAGTTCCTGGTCTTTCCCTCGACCCAGAACATCACGGGTTATAACTCTGGTGGTCAGCAGGAGCTCTACCGTTACGACGCCGAAGACGGTGGCATTGCGTGCGTGTCGTGCAACCCGAATGGTTCGCTGCCGGCCTCTGGTGCGAGATTCACACGCTCGGCGGTGAACCTAGATAATCCGGCGGGCGCCCCGCCGGATCCGATCTCAGAAAACGGGGAATACGTGTTTTTCGATACGAAGGAATCGCTGCTGCCCCAGGACACGAACGGCAAGATCGACGTGTACGAGTGGCATGATGGCTCGATCAGCTCGATCAGCACCGGCCAGTCCTCGTCGGACGACTTCTTTCTCGACTCCAGCTCTTACGTGAACGCCAAAGAAGGGGAGACGGTCGAAGGCGGGGATGTGTTCTTCGGTACCCATTCCCAACTCGTGGCGGCCGATAAAGACGAACAGGGTGATCTGTATGATGCTCGCATCGATGGCGGCTTTCCCCAGCCGGCCGGCGCCGCCCCGTGCGAAGGCGACGCGTGCGATAACCCACCGCCCGCGCCGATCGACGCTACCCCCGGATCGCTGACATTCTCCGGCCCGGGCGACTCGTTCAGCGAAGCGCCGTCCCCGCCCACGAAGACGACGACGAAGACGGTCAAGTGCGCCAAGGGCAAGAAGCTCAATCACGGCAAGTGCGTTAGAAGGTCCAAACCCAAGAAGCGCGCCAAGAAGGTAACCAGCCATCATGGGAGCAGGTGACATGCGTACTTCAAGAAAGCTCCTCCTGCTGCTTGTAGCTGCCGTGGTTCTGGTCATCGTCGCCTTCGCCCCGGCGTCTGCTCTCGCTGTGACAGGGGGCCCCCAGTGGACGGTGACGGCAACCTCCGCGCCGACGAACCTCGTTCCGGGCGATGAACGGGGCGATCAGTTCTTCGACGTCGTGGTGACGAATACCGGTGGGGAATCGAGCGATGGTGAACCGGTCACGGTCGCGGATGTCTTGCCCGAAGGCGTGACGCTCGATCATACGGGCGCCGAAGGCTTTGAACTGCGCAACGGCAAGGATGGCCGGGTAGACGAAGGGGGGACGCGGATGAGTTGTGTAGGCGTATCCTGTACGTTCTCCGGGGTGGTGGGGACGCAGGGCACGCTGCTCGTGAAGATCCCGCTCGACGTAGAGCTCTCCAGCGAACAGATGGTCGCGAACGTCGTGCACGTCTCCGGCGGCGGCGCCCTGGATGCGTTTGTGAGCGTCCCTACGCTTATCAGCTCGAAAGAAGCGCCTTTTGGTATCGCGCCAGGCTCCGCGACGGTGTCGCTGTCGGACAACCAGGCCGGCGCGCACGCTGACCTGACGAGCACGATCGGTTTCAACACGGTCAACGGGGAAGGCAAGGTGTCGGGCGATCAGAAGGAAACGTCTGTGGAGCTCCCCCCGGGCTTCGGTGGGGATCTCGTCGACCAGCCGACGTGCCCGATCTCGAAGTTCAGCAATGAAGAATGCGCGATCGACACGCAGGTGGGCGTAGCGACGGTCTTCTTCCCGGGTGGTCTGGGCCGAGAAGTGGACACCGAGCCGGTATACGATCTCGCGGTTGAGCCGGGCGACGTCGCAAAGCTCGGTTTTGCTATAAAGACCGTTCACGTGCAGGCCGACGTAACGGTGCTTCCCGGCACCTATCAGCTGAAGACAACATTCCACAACATCGAGGCGCTCGACAGCCAGGATCTCGTGTCGGTCACGATCTGGGGTGTGCCGAGCGCGGCGGCGCACGACCGCTGGCGCTGGAACCCAATCGCGGGCAATAACGCCGGTGGTGAATTTGACGTCCCCTCGACCGACGCGCTGGTGCCGTTCCTGGCCAGCCCGACGTCGTGCACGGGCGAACCGTCCCAGGCGACGTTCGCGAGCGTCCCCTGGCAGAAGCAGGAACCCGAGGTCGGGCCCGCGTACGCCTATCCGCTGCTCGCGCCGCTGAGCGACTGTGGCGCGCTTGGCCTCCTGTCCACGTTCACGGCGGTGCCGACGACCACGAGCGCGTATGCCGCGACGGGCTTGAGCGTCGAACTGGGGGTGCATCAGACCAACGAAGACCCTGAAGCCCTCGCCGCCTCGGCGTTGAAGAAGGCGGTCGTGACGTTGCCAGAAGGAATGACGGTCAATCCGTCCGCGGGCGCGGGCTTGGGAGCGTGCACGCGGACGGAGTATGAAGCGGAAGAGCTCGAAGAATCCGCGAGCAGGGGCTGCCCGGTTGAGTCTAAGCTGGGGACCGTGCATATCAAAACCCCGGCACTGAATGAAGAAGGCGCCGGCTCGGTGTACCTCGCGACACCGTACTCCAACCCCTTCAGCGAACCCGGTCATCCGGAAGGGTCGCTGCTCGCGTTGTATGTGGTCGCGCGCTTCCCCGCGCGAGGCGTGGTCGTGAAGGTCGCGGGCAAGGTCAGCGCCGACCCGATAACGGGGCGGCTGGTGACCACGTTCGAAGGCGTGCCCTCGCTCGACGGCGAACCGTCATTGGAAGGATTGCCGCCGGTCCCGTTTAGCCTGTTCACGTTCCAGTTTCGCCAGGGCGAGACCTCGCCCTTGGTGACCCCTCCGGCGTGCGGGAGTTATGACGTCACGGCCGCACTGACGCCGTGGTCTGAACCCGCGCAGACGCTGCTGGACACGAGTTCGGCGTTTGTAATCTCGAGTAGCTTCGACGGTGGCCCCTGCCCCCCGGGCGGCGTCCCGGCGTTCGCCCCTGGGCTCGTCGCCGGCACGGCAAGCCCGAGCGCGGGCTCCTACAGCCCGCTGTATCTGCGCGTGACCCGCAACGACGGGGAACAGGAGATCACCGGGTTCGCATCCCAGCTGCCCCCGGGGCTGGTCGCGAATCTGACGGGTATTCCGTTCTGCTCGGCAGCGGACATCGCGACGGCTAGGACGGTGACGGGCGCCGAAGAGGAAGCAAACCCGTCGTGCTCCGCGGCGAGTGAAATCGGGCGCACGATCGCCGAAGCCGGTGTCGGGTCGGTCCTCGCGCAGGCGCCCGGGAAGCTCTACATGGCCGGTCCCTTCGAAGGCGCGCCGTTCTCGGTTGTCGCGATCACCAGCGCGAAGGTCGGCCCGTTCGACCTCGGGACCGTGGTTGTGCACCTCCCCCTGCAGCTCAACCCCGAAACCGCGGCCGTAACGATCCCCTCCGGCCAGCCTAATCAGATCCCGCACATCATCAAGGGGATCGTCATCCACGTCCGCGACATCCGCGTCTACATCGAACGGTCGAACTTCACGCTGAACCCGACCAACTGCGATCCCATGACGCTCGCGGCGACCGTGATTGGTGGAGGCGCGGACCCAACTAACCCAGCGGACAACGACCCCGTGACGGTCACTGACCCGTTCCACGTCGCCGACTGCGCAAATCTCGCATTCAAACCCAGCTTCCAGGTCTCGACTACGGGCAAGACATCCAAAGCGGACGGTGCGAGCCTCACCGCGAAGCTCACTTACCCAAACGCTCCACAAGGAACCCAGGCGAACATCGCGAAGGTCAAGGTCGAACTCCCCAAACGCCTACCATCCCGGCTGTCCACGCTGCAGAAAGCGTGCACCGAACGCACCTTCGACGCAAACCCCGCCAGTTGCCCCGAAGGATCCGTGGTCGGAACAGCAACAGCGATCACACCGATCATCCCCGTTCCCCTGAGCGGCCCAGCATACTTCGTCTCCCACGGTGGAGCGAAATTCCCCGAACTGATCATCGTCCTACAGGGCTATGGCGTCACACTCGACCTCCATGGCGAAACGTTCATCAACAAGAAAGGCATCACGTCGAGCACCTTCGCCACCGTACCCGACGCCCCAGTCGGTAGCTTCGAACTAAAACTCGCACAGGGACCTTACTCTGCACTGGCAGCTGACGGAAATCTCTGCGGCGGCAAACTCACAATGCCCACCCTGTTCGTAGCCCAGAACGGCGTGAGGATACATCAAAACACAAAGATCACAGTCACAGGCTGCCCAAAAATAAAGAAGACAAAGACCAAAAAGAAGCACAAAAGAGACAGGACCAAAAAGAAGTAAATGCGAGCAGCGGATATGAGAGACGGCCCTTTTACTTCCCCATGGAGACTGGTACGATAGGGTCCAAGTCCCGAATCGGCCTCCGAACGTTTGAAACGCTAATGCGCTCGGCCGTTCGACTTGGGATCAGAAGGGCCTATGTGGAAAAGAACCAAAAGGAACCCAGCAGAAGCCATAGCCGATGTTGAGGCGTCTCGCCTCGTTGCCTCCTCAACCCCCCCGAGTCCCCTTCATCGAAAGCATCGCCGCATCGGCATGATGCAAAAGCTGCTCAGCAGATGACCCATCATGCGGGTAGACACTAGCCCCCAAGCTAGCCCCAACCCGAACCGCCCCGGCCTCAACCCGAATAGGCTCCGCAAGCGTAAGCCGCATGCGCTCCATGAACGCCTGCACCTCCCCAGAGGGATGCCGCAGCATGCTGAGCAGCGCCACGAACTCATCCCCCCCGTAGCGCGAGATCAACTCCTCCTCACGTACCGCCGCCCGGAGGCGCACGGCAAGCGTGCGCAGCACCTCGTCCCCGGCGCGGTGCCCGAGGGTGTCGTTGATCTGCTTGAACCCGTTGAGGTCCATGTAAACGAGCGCCACCGCGCAACCGTGGCGCTGGGCGCGGGCAATCGCCCGGTCGAGCTCTTTATGAAACAGCCGGCGGTTGGCAAGGTCGGTGAGCTGGTCATGGTGGGCCTGGTGGCGCAGCTGCTCGAGAATGGTGCGCCGCTCGCTGATGTCCGCAAAGGTGGCGATGGCCCCGCACTGGCGCCCCTGCTCGTCGAGTGAGGGCCGGGTGCTGAGGGAGATCCACGTCAGCACCCCCCCGGGCTTGCGCACCCCGATCACCACGGCGCGCCAGGAGCGCCCCGTCTGCAGCGTTTCGGCGGTGGGGTTGCTGGCGACGGGCCAGGGGGAGCCGTCCTCGTGCAGGAAGTGCCAGCGCCGGTCGCGGGCGTGGCGGGAGAGGAGCTGGTCGTGGCTCATGCTGAGGATCTGCGCGGCGGCGTTGTTGGCGTAGACGGTGCGCCCGTGGAGGTCGAACACGAGCACCCCCTCGTGGAGCATCTCGGTGGTGATGTGCATGCGGTTCTCCACCGTGCGCAGCTCCGCGCGGCGCGCGCGCAGCTCCCCCCTCAGACGCTCGGCGGCGGCGAGGGCCTCCACGAGGCGCTCGCAGGCGAGGTCCAGCGCCCCTTCGGTGCTCCTCGTCCCGACCTGCGCGATCTCCCGCAGGGCATGGGCGATCGCGCCTGGGGGGTCGGTGGGCGGGTGCTGGGCCTGCTCTATGGGGGTCTGCGCGATCGACGCTCGGTCCATCTGGAAGATCATCGGCTCGGGGGGCCCGTTACATGACAGCCGCGGTGGCCCTTGGACGGCTCGCGCGATCTGGGGGAGCGTCTGCCATAATCTTCGCCTGCCATGCCCAAGATGAAGACCCACTCCGGCGCGAAGAAGCGCTTCAAGGTCACCGCCACCGGCAAGGTGCGGGGCCGCCACGCCTTCACGAGCCACATCCTCGAGAAGAAGTCCCCCAAGCGCAAGCGCACCCTGGGGGCCCCGGCGGAGATCTCCGCCCACGACACCCCGCGGGTGAAGCGGATGCTGGGCGTTGCCACCAAGAGCCAGCGGAGGACCGCTGCGCCGAAGCGTAGGGGAGGGGAGGGGTCGTGAGGGTCAAGCGCTCGGTGCACGCCCGCAAGAAGCGCCGCGCCACCCTGGCGCTGACGAAGGGCTTCCGGGGGGAGGCGCACTCCAACTACAGGCGCGCCAAGGAGGCGCTGATCAAGGCGGACACCTACGCCTACCGCGACCGGCGCAACCGCAAGCGCGACTTCCGCCGCCTGTGGATCACCCGCATCAACGCGGCGGCGCGCCAGAACGGGATGAGCTACTCCCAGTTCATGCACGGCCTCTCCTTGGCGGGCGTGGAGCTCGACCGCAAGGTGCTGGCGGACGTCGCAGTGCGCGACGCTGAGGCGTTTCGACGTTTTGCCGAGGTCGCCCGCGAGGCGTCGGCCGCCTGACCCCAGGCCCCGACATTCGAGCCTCCCGGGCGCCGCTCCCCCGCAGGGACGGCGCCTTTTTTGTGGGCGCCACCGCCGAGCGGGTGTTCCATCCAAGCAGTGAGGAAGATTCCAACCCCGACCCCGATGACCGTCATCACATCCCCCCACAACCCCCATCTCCAGGAGCTGCGCCGGCTGCGGCGCAGGCGCGAGCGCGCGCGCAGCGGTCGCTTCCTGGCGGAGGGGGAGGACCTGATCGCGGCGGCCCAGCGCGCGGGGTGGCCGGCGGTCGCGGGCTTCCGCGCGGCCGGCAGCGGTCTCGGCGGCGGGGGCTTCCTGGACGTGGAGCCCGCCACGCTCGCGGCGCTCTCCACGCTGGGCTCGGGCGCGCGCGTGATCGGGGTCTACGAGCAGCGCTGGCTGGCGGCGCCGGTGGGGCCGGTGTGCGTGTACCTGCACGGGGTCTCGGACCCGGGCAACGTGGGCACGGTGCTGCGCGCGGCGCTCGCCTTCGGGGCCTCCTGCGTGGCGCTGGGCCCGGGCTGCGCGGACCCCTGCTCGCCGAAGGCGGTGCGCGCGGGCATGGGCGCGATCTTCGCGGTCCCCCTCGCGCGCGCCGGTGCGGTGGAGGAGCTGCCGGGCCAGCGGATCGCGCTGGTGGCCGACCCACGCCCCCCGGCGCTGGCGCTGGAACGGGTGCATGGCCTCCTCGGGCGCAGCCTCGTCGGCCCCGCGCCAGCGGAGAGTGGAGCGGCCTTGGAGGGGGGGAGGGGCTTCGCCCGCGGCGTCCGCGTGGCGAGGCCAGCCGATGCTCCGGGCGCCACCGCGCCTGCATTCACGGTCCTCGTGGGCGCCGAGCGGGAGGGCCTACCGGCGGAGATCGTGGCGGCGTGCGAGCACGTGGCGCACATCCCGATCGCGAGCGACTCCCTGAACGCGGCGATGGCGGCCACTGTGGCGCTCTATGAGATGACCGGCAGGCGCGATCGGTTGGAGGCGGGCGAGCCGAGCCCCTCTGCGCCAGTTAGGGTCCCGGCGTCATGATCGAACGGATCCAGCAGTTGCGCGCGGAGGCCGAGGGTGAGATCGCCGCGGCGGGGAGCGCGGATGAGCTGGAGGAGCTGCGCGTGCGCCACCTCGGTCGCCGCGCGGAGCTGCCGCAGCTGCTGCGCGGGGTGCGCGAGCTGCCGGCGCAGGAACGGGGCGCGGTCGGCAAGGCCGCCAACGAGGCGCGCGTGGCGCTCCAAGAGCTGATCGAGGCACGCGCAGCGCAGCTCGGGGAGGCAGAGCTCCAGACGCGCCTGCGGGAGGACCTCATCGATGTGACCCTCCCCGGTGCCCCCCCGCAGCCGGTGGGCCGCCTGCACGTGCTCACTGCGACGCAGAGGGAGCTCGAGGACATCTTCGTGGGGCTCGGCTTCGCCGTGCTGGAGGGGCCGGAGGTGGAGACGGTGCACTACAACTTCGACGCCCTCAACCACAGCCCCACGCATCCCGCGCGGGCGCAGAGCGACACCTTCTATGTGCGCCCCCCCACCGGCTCGGCCGGGGAGGGCGCTCCCGGCGCCGGGAGCGCCCGGCTCGGCGGACCGGAGGAGCTGGTGCTGCGCACGCACACCTCCCCGATGCAGATCCGCGCGATGGAAGCCCATCCGCCGCCGCTGTACGTGGTGATCCCGGGAAGGGTGTACCGGCCCGACAGCGACGCCACCCACACGCCCCAATTCCACCAGGTGGAGGGGCTGGCGGTGGACGAGGGGATCACCCTCGCCGACCTCAAGGGCACGCTGCTGGAGTTCGCGCGGGCGGTCTTCGGCGAGGAGCGCGAGGTGCGCCTGCGCCCCCACTTCTTCCCCTTCACCGAGCCCTCCGTCGAGGTGGACGTCTCCTGCTTCAACTGCGACGGCAGGGGCTTCCTGGGCGACGGCGCCCGCTGCCACCTGTGCAAGGGGGAGGGGTGGCTGGAGGTGCTGGGCGCCGGCGAGGTCGACCCCAACGTCTTCGCCCACATTCCCACCACCGAGCGCAACGCGCCCGGGTACGACCCCGAGCGGGTGCAGGGCTTCGCGTGGGGCATGGGGATCGAGCGGATCGCGATGCTCAAGCACGGGATCCCCGACCTGCGCCTCTACTTCGAGAACGACCTGCGCTTCCTGGAGCAATTCGGATGAGGGTTCCCCTGGAGTGGCTGCGCGAGTACTGCGATCCCGGCCTGGACGTGCACGCGATCGAGGAGCGCCTGACGATGACGGGCACGAAGGTGGAGGCGATCCACCACCACGGGGTGCGCTCCCCCGAGCGCTTCCTAGTGGGGCGGGTGCTGGCGTGCGAGCGCCACCCCAACGCCGACCGCCTGAGCGTCTGCGAGGTCGATCTCGGACCCGCCCACCCCGCTCCTGCCGGCTCCGCCGATTCAGCCGATCCGGACCGACCCGCCGGATCGGAGGGCCCGGCGACGATCGTGTGCGGGGCGCCGAACGTCGCCGCCGGGCAGACCGTCGCCGTGGCGTGCCCCGGGGCGGTGATGCCCGACGGCATGGAGATCAAGCGGGCGAAGCTCCGGGGGGTGGTCTCCGAGGGGATGATCTGCGCGGAGCGGGAGCTCGAGATCGGTCCGGGAGGGGAGGGAATCCTCGTGCTGGATGGGCTGCTCGAGGACGGCCGCCTCGCACCGGGCACCCCACTCGCCGAGGTGCTCCCGATCGCCACGGAGGTGCTGGAGCTGGAGGTGACCCCCAACCGCCCCGACTGCCTTGGGGTGTACGGGGTGGCGCGCGAGCTGCACGCCGCCACCGGCGCCCCGCTCGCGCCCGCGCCGTGGAGCGAGGACCCCGGCAGCGCGGGGCCGCTGCCGACCGGAAGCGACGGGGAGGCGCTCGCGCAGGTCGAGGTGCGCTGCCCCGACCTCTGCCCCCGCTTCACCGCGCGGGTCTTCGAGCACGTGAGGATCGCCCAGTCCCCGCCCTGGTTGAAGGCGCGCCTCAGCGCCGCGGGGCAGCGCCCGATCAACAACGTGGTCGACATAACCAACTACGCGATGCTCCTCACCGGCCAGCCGCTGCACGCCTTCGATCTCGATCGCGTGGCGGGCGCGCGGCTGGTGGTGCGCCGCGCGCAGGAGGGCGAGCGGGTGCAGACGCTCGACGGGCAGACGCGCACCCTGGACGGCGAGATGGTGGTGATCGAGGACGCCGAGGGTCCCACCTCGATCGCGGGGCTGATGGGCGGGGAGCGCTCGGAGGTGGCCCGGGACACCACGCGCGTGCTGATGGAGGTGGCCACCTGGGAGGGCCCCAACATCCACCGCTCCTCCTGGGCGCTGGGCCTGCGCAGCGAGGCCTCCGCGCGCTTCGAGAAGGGCCTCGCCCCCGAGCAGTGCATCGATGCCCAGGCGATCGCGGCGCGCCTGATGGTCGAGCTGTGCGGCGCCACGCTGCTCCCCGGCACGATCGACGTGGGTCCCGCGCCGCCCACGCCCCGGGCGATCCGGCTGCGCGAGGCGCGCGTGGAGGCGATCCTCGGCGTGCCCGTGCCCCGCCCGCGCCAAGGGGCGATCCTGGAGGCGCTCGACTTCCAGGCGCGGGAGGCCCCGGATGGCCTCGATGTCACTGTGCCCCCCGCGCGCCGCGCGGACGTCACGCGCGAGGCCGACCTGATCGAGGAGGTCGCCCGCATCGACGGCCTGGAGAAGCTTCCCGCGACGCTCCCCGGCCACCGGCCCGCGGGTCGGCTCTCGCCGGAGCAGCAGTTGCGTCGCCGCGCGGTGGACGCGCTGGTGGGGCGCGGGCTGTACGAGACGGTGGGGTGGACCTTCGCCTCGCGCGAGAGCCTCGGGCGCCTGCGGCTGAGCGAGGACGACCCCCGCGCCGCGAACGCGCTCGCCCTGGAGAACCCCCTCTCGGAGGAGCACGCGCTGCTGCGCACCACGCTGCTCGGCTCGCTGCTCGACAGCGCCACGCGCAACGCGGCGCGCGAGCACCCTGACCTGCGGATCTTCGAGCTGGGAACGGTGTTCGCGCACAGGCCCCCCCGGCGTCCCCCGGACCCGAGCGCGACGGACCCCTTCACGGGTGTGTTCGGCCCCGACAGGGGCACCCCCACCGCCGCGGGCGTGCACGAGCACAGCGCGCTCGGGGTGCTCCTGTGCGGTCGCCTGGTGCCCCCCACTTGGAGGGCACCCGAGCCGCCGCGCGCTGACATCTATGCGGTGAAGGGGGTGCTCGAAGCGCTCGGAGCCGCGCTGCGCGTGCCGGTGGAGTGCCGCCCGGGCACCGAGCCCTTCCTGCATCCGGGCCGCGCCGCCAGCGTACTGGTGGACGGGGAGCCGATCGGGTGGCTCGGGGAGCTCCACCCGCTCGTGGCCGCGCGCGAGCTCGAGGGCGTGGCGGCGATGGAGCTCGACCTCGACCGTCTGATCGCCGCGGCGGTGGCGGGGGCGGACACGCGCAAGTACAACGACCTGATCTCCTTCCCCGCGCTGCGTCAGGACATCGCGGTGGCGCTCCCACGGGAGGTGCCCGCCACGGCGGTGCTGGAGGCGGTGCGCGAGGCCGCGGGTGGCCTGCTCGCGGACGCCCGCGTATTCGACGTGTACGAGGGCCCCCAGGTGGGGGAGGGGATGCGCTCGCTCGCGCTCGCGCTCTCCTTCCGCGCCCCCGACCGCACGCTCGCCGACGAGGACGTGGCGCCGCTGCGCGAGCGGATCGTGGCGGCCCTCGGCGAGCGGCTCGGAGGTGAGCTGCGTGGTTGAGCACACCCCCCAGGGCGTCCCCCCCGGGGAGATCTCCGCCCAGCACTTCGCGCACGGTTCCCCCCGGGTGCTCGTCGCCGGAGCCACGGGCTTCGCGGGGGCGCTCGCGGCGCACCTGCTGTGGCGCCATCCCCGCTTCGAGCTCGCCGGCGTCACCGGGCGCTCTGAGGTGGGGCGGCGCCTGGATGAGCTCTACCCCCGCTACCGCGTGCCGCTCGCGATCGAAGAACTCGACCTCGATCGCCATGCCGCCGAGCTCGCTGCCGCTGTGGTCGCCTACCCGCACGCCGCCGCCGCCCCCACGGTGGCTGCGCTGCGCGAGCGCGGGGTGCGCGTGGTGGACCTCTCCGCGGACTTCCGCCTGCGCGAGCTCGCCGCCTACGAGCGCTGGTACGGGTCCCACCCCCGGCCCGAGCTGCTGGAGGAGGCGGTCTACGGCCTCACCGAGCTTCACCGCGAGCGGATCGCCTCCGCGGGGATCGTGGCGAACCCCGGCTGCTACCCCACCGCCGCGGTGCTCGCGCTGGCGCCGCTCGCCCGCGCGGGGCTGATCGCGGACCTGGTGATCGACGCCAAGCAGGGGATCTCTGGGGCGGGGCGGACCTTCGACGACACCACCCACCTCTCGATGGCGGGCGAGAACATCCTCCCCTACAAGGTCGCCGCGCACCGCCACACGCCGGAGATCGAGGAGCAGCTCGACGCCCTCGACCCCGCCCACCCCGGTCTGGCCGTGCAGTTCCAGGCGCACCTCGTGCCGCTCGACCAGGGGGAGCTGGCCAGTTGCTACGTCACGCCCAGGCGCACGGTGGGAGAGAGCGAGTTGCGGGCGCTCTACGAGAACGCCTATGACTCCGAGCCGTTCGTCGAGGTGCTCGCTGCGCCGCCCGGGACGCGCGATGTGCTCGCGACCAACTTCTGCCGCCTGTTCGCCGCCGCCGACTCCCACACCGGCAAGCTGGTGGTGCTCTCGGCGATCGACAACCTGTGGAAGGGCACCTCCTCACAGGCCGTGCAGAACCTCAACCTCATGTTCGGCCTGCCCGAGACGGAGGGATTGCTGTGAGCGCGGGACTCATCTGCGGCGGTGGGATATGAGGTCGTGGAAACCGTGTACGTCCCCGGGGTGGTTGGGGTGAGCGCGGGCAACGACGTTTGGGGCGATCGCTCCAACGACGGCCCCCCGCGGCCGTTCTTCGGCTCGCGCTGGGTCGCCGCGCCCCCGCATGTGCGCGAACTGGAGCCCGACGCGGGGCTGCCCGCCGGCTTCCGCGCCGCGGGCGTCGCCTGCGGGATCAAGCCGAGCGGCAACCACGACCTCGGCCTGCTGATCTGCGACGCCGAGCATCCCGTCAGCGCCGCGCGCTTCACCGCCAGCAGCACCGCGGCCGCGCCGGTGCTGCTCAGCCGCGAGCGCTGCCGCCTGGACGCCCTGCGGGCGGTGCTCGCCAACTCCGGCTGCGCCAACGCCGCCACCGGCAAACGCGGCCTGGACGACGCCGCCAAGACGCAGGGCGCCGCCGCGATCGCCATGGGCGTGCAGCCCGAGGAGGTCCTGCTCGGCTCGACCGGGGGAATCAGCTGGTATCTGCCGGTCGACGCCGCCCTGAAGGGGATCCTCGCCGCCAGCGGGCAGCTGCGCCGCGAGGGCGACACCGACTTCCAGAAGGCGATCCAGACGACCGACGCCTTCGAGAAGCGCGCGAACCTGGAGGTGCGGCTGCCCTCCGGGACGGTGCACCTCGCCGCCCAGTGCAAGGGGGCGGGGATGATCTCGCCGAACTTCGCCACGATGCTCTGCTTCGTTGAGACCGACGCCGCGCTGCAGGCCCCAACCGCCGAGCTGCTGCTCGGCGTGTGCGTCAAGCGCTCCTTCGACCGCTGCACCGTGGATGGCGATCTCTCCACCAACGACACCGCCGTGCTGATGGCCTCGGGCGCGAGCGGGGTGGCGATTGCGCCCGAGAGCGAGGACGAGCTGCGCTTCGGCGAGGCCCTCGACGCGCTGCTGCGCCAGCTCGCGATCATGATGGTCGCCGACGGCGAGGGCGCCGCGCGGATCGCCCGCGTGGTGGTGCGAGGCGGGTCGGGTGGGGGCGAGCGCAGCGCGCTGGAGACGGTGGAGGCGGCCGCCCGCGGGGTCGCCAACTCGCCCCTCGTGAAAGCCGCGCTGCACAGCGCCGACCCCAACTGGGGGCGGCTCGTGATGGCGGTGGGGGCAGCGCTGCCCGACCCCACCCCGCTGGCCTGCGACATCTCGATCGAGGGCATCCCCGTGTGCTCCGCCGGCGCCGCGATCGACCACGACGCCGAGGCGCTCGCGCGGGCGATCGACAGGCGCGAGGTCGAATACGAGATCACCCTCCCCGGCGATGGTGGCGAAACGGAGGTCTTCTTCTCCGACCTCTCCCACGAGTACGTGCGGATCAACGCCGAGTACACCACCTGATGCGCGACGTCGCCACCCTCCTCGAGGCGCTCCCCTACATCCGCGAGTTCCACGGCAAGACCGCGGTGATCAAGTACGGGGGCGCCGCCATGGAGGACCCCGCGCTGCGCGAGGAGTTCGCCCGCGACGTGGTGCTGCTCAAGTACGTGGGGCTCAACCCGATCGTGGTCCACGGCGGCGGGCCCGACATCACCTCCTACATGGAGCGCCTCGGCCTGCCCGTGCGCTTCGTCGGCGGTCTGCGCGTCTCCGACGAGGCCACCGTCGAGGTCGCCAAGATGGTGCTCGTCGGCAAGGTCAACAAGGAGATCGTCGGGCGCCTCGCGCGCCACGGCCAGCCCGCCGTGGGTCTCTGCGGCGACGACGGCGCGCTCTTCCGCGTCGCCCGCCGCACCGCCCCCGGCGGGGAGGACATCGGCTTCGTCGGGCGCATCGAGCGCGTGAACGTCGACGTGCTTCACCACATCGCCCGCGACTACATCCCCGTGATCGCCTCCGTCGGCGCCGACCGCGAGGGGCACTCCTACAACGTCAACGCCGACGAGGCCGCCGGCGCGGTGGCGCGGGCGCTGGGGGCCTACAAAATCGTGTTTCTCACCGACGTCGCCGGCTGGCTCGCCGACCCCGAGGACCCCGCGAGCCTGATCGGCCAGGCCACCGCCGAGCAGGTGCGCGACGCGCTGGCGGGCCTCGACGGAGGGATGCGCCCCAAGCTCCAGGCCTGCCTGGAGGCGATCCAGGGGGGCGTCAGCTCTGCGCACATCATCGACGGGCGCATCCCCCACTCGCTGCTCTTGGAGTTCTTCACAGATGCAGGAATCGGCACCAAGATCGAGGCGGCTCCGTGACCCTCGCCGAGCTCCAGGAGATCGAGGCGGGGAGCCTGATGGCCAACTACGCGCGCTTCCCGGTCGAGTTCGTGCGTGGGGAGGGGGCGTGGCTGTGGGACGCCGAGGGGGAGAAGTACCTCGACTTCCTCTGCGGCATCTCGGTCACCAACGTCGGGCACTGCCACCCGCGCGTGGTCGAGGCCGTGCGCGAGCAGGCCGGCAGGCTGATGCACGTCTCCAACCTCTTCTACACCGAGCCCGCGATGCGCTTGGCGCAGCGGCTCTCCGAGGGGGGGCTCGGCGGCAAGGTGTACTTCTGCAACTCCGGCGCCGAGGCCAACGAGGCGGCGATCAAGCTCGCGCGCAAGGCGCGTCCCGGGGGGGAGATCGTCTCGGTTCTGGGCGCCTTCCACGGGCGCACCTACGGCGCCCTCTCCGCCACCCCCCAGGAGTCCAAGCAGGCGCCCTTCGCGCCGCTCGTCCCCGGCTTCCGCGCCATCGCCCCCGAGCCCGAGACGCTCGCCGGCGCGATCGATGGGCACACCGCCGCCGTGCTGCTGGAGCCGATCCAGGGCGAGACCGGGGTCAACGTTCTCTCCCCGGAGCTGCTTCGCGCGGCCCGCGCGGCCTGCGACGAGCACGGGGCCGCGTTGATCTTCGACGAGATCCAGTGCGGCATGGGCCGCACGGGCTCGCTCTGGGCCTACGAGCAGACCGGCGTCACACCCGACGCCTTCACCACCGCCAAGGCGCTCGGAGGGGGCCTGCCGATCGGCGCGCTCGTCACCGCTCCGCGACTCGCCGACACGTTCGCCCCGGGCGACCACGGCTCGACCTTCGCCGGCGGCCCCGTGATCGCGGCTGCGTCGCTCGCGGCACTCGAGATCGTGGAGGACCCCGAGCTGCTCGCGCGCGTGCGCGAGCTCGGCCTGCGCCTCGCCGCGGGCCTGGAGGGGCTGGCGCACGTGCGCTCCGTGCGCGGACGCGGGCTGATGCTCGCCTGCGAGCTCGACGTCGCGGCGCCCGAGGTCGTGCGCCGGGCGCTCCTGGAGCAGCGGCTGGTCGTCAACGCCACCGGCCCCACCACAGTGCGGCTGCTGCCCCCCCTGATCCTCGCCGAGGACGAGGTGGACGAGGGCCTCGAGCGGCTCGGCGCGGCGCTCGCCGGATAAGGTTCCGCGCCCATGAGCGACGATCCCCAGGGCTTCCCCCCCCGCACCGCCTCCTACGAGGCCGACCCCGAGCAGGTGCACCGCGTGCTGCTGCTCTACTCCGGGGGTCTCGACACCAGCGTGATGCTGAAGTGGATCCAGGACCGCTACGAGGCCGAGGTCGTCTGCCTCACCGTCAACCTCGGGCAGCCCGGCGAGGACTACACGGTGATCGAGCAGAAGGCGCTGCGGCTCGGGGCGCTCGAGTGCCACGTCGTGGACGCCCGCGAGGAGTTCGCCCGCGACTTCCTCGCGCCCGCGATCAAGGCCAACGCGCTCTACGGTGGGGGCTACCCCCTGTTCACCGCGCTCGGGCGCCCCCTGATCGCCAAGCTCGCCGTCGAGTACGCCCGCCGCTCGGGCTGCGACACGATCGCGCACGGCTGCACCGGCAAGGGCAACGACCAGGTCCGCATCGAGGCCACCGTCGCCACGCTCGGCCCCGAGCTGAAGGTGATCGCCCCCGTGCGCTCCTGGCAGATGGGCCGCGAGGAGGAGATCGCCTACGCCCGCGAGCACGGGATCCCCGTCAAGGGGGGCACCGAGGTCGTCCCCTACTCGATCGACGACAACCTCTGGGGGCGCTCCTCGGAGGGGCGCTGGATCGAGGAGCTCGACCACGCCCCCGAGGAGGACGTCTTCCAGCTCGTCACCCCCCCCGAGCGCGCCCCCGACGAAGCTCAGATCGTGAGCATCGGCTTCGAGCGCGGCGTGCCCGTCGCGCTGGACGGCGAGCGCCTCGGCCTCGTGGAGCTGCTCGAAGCGGCCGCCGAGATCGGAGCGCGCCACGGCGCCGGGATCGTGGACCACATCGAGGATCGCATCGTGGGCCTGAAGGTGCGCGACATCTACGAGGCCCCCGCCGCCGCCCTCGTCCTCCCCGCCCACCAGGAGCTCGAGAAGCTCGTGGGCACCATCCACCAGAACCAGTTCAAGCCCCAGCTCGACCGCCAGTGGGCCTATCTGGTCTACGCCGGGCTCTGGTGGGAGCCCCTGCGGTGCGACCTCGACGCCTATATGGAGTCCGTCAACGAGCGCGTCAGCGGCACGATCGGCCTGAAGCTCTACAAGGGCCACGTCCGCGTCGTCACCCGCGAGTCCCCCCACGCCGTCTACGACGCCCGGCTGGCCTCCTTCTCGGAGTCCGGCGGGCTCTTCTCCCAGACCGCCTCCCCCGGGTTCATCGAGCTCTGGTCCCTGCAGTCCCGCATGGCCTGGCGGCTGCGCGAGCAGGACTGAGTCCCGTCCGGTCTCGCCCATACTCTGAGGAGTGTGAGACCCGAGGGAGACCACGCGCCCGGCGGGCGCCCCCCGCAGGAGAGCGAGCGCGGCACGCTCGCTGAACGTCGCGCCCGTCGCGCATGGCTGGGCGATGCGGCCCTCCTGCGCCGCGCCGAGGCGGCCGAGGCCACGGTCCGCACGCTGGAGGGCCACATCGCCGACCTGCGCCGCCGCCAGACAGAGGTCGAGCAGGAGCGCGAGCGCGCCGCCTCGCAGCTCGCCGAGCGCGACCTCGAGCTGCGCCGGGTCAAGCAGCGCGAGTACGCCGAGCAGCAACTGCGCGTGGAGGCCGAGGAGGCCGCGATGCGCCTGCGCCGCGTCCACCGCACCGACCTGGACCGGCTTCAGCGGCGCGCCGAGGAGGCCCGCGCCGCCGCCCAGCACGCCGAGGAGCAGCGAGACGTCCTCGCCGCCCGCCTGGCCGGGGTCGGCGAGAGCTGCGTCCGCCTGCAACGCAGCGTCGAGACGCTGCAGAGCGCCGCCGCCGGGCTGCGCGTCATGCTCGAGCACGACCGCCGCGTCGACCAGGCCCGCATCCGCACGCTCGAGGGGGAGCTGGAGCGAGCGCTCGCTCCCGCCGTCCCCGCCCTGGAGGCGGTCATCCCGGCGGAGGCCGTGGAGGCCGCTCGGCGCGAGGAGATGGCGGGCGCGCTCGCCGCCGCCGTGGAGCGCCTGCGCGCACGGGTTGGCGTCATAGAGCAACAGCCGGAGAGCGAGCAGGCACTCGAGGAGAGCCCCGCGCTCCCCGAGGAGACCCCCGAGGAGGCCCCGGCGGCGGTCGAGCAGCCGGCGCCCGCGCCGCCCGCGCCGGCGATCCCCACCGTGTACGTGGTGCCGCGCCTCTTCCGCTCGCAGGAGCGCCGCGCGCCACTGCTCGCGCCCGCGATCCGGCGGGTCGCGGGGCGCCTGCTCGAGTGGGCCGACCGGGCCCAGGAGCGGTCTCGCTAGGGCCCGGCACTCCGCCGCTCCCAAGCCTAAGATCCACTCCGGTGTCCAAGCCCTCCTGCGCCCACCTGCACGTCCACTCCGAGTACTCCCTGCTCGACGGCGCCTGCAAGATCGACGCGCTCGCCGCGCGCGCCGCGGAGTTCGAACAGCCCGCCCTCGGTCTCACCGACCACGGCGTGATGAACGGCGCGGTGGAGCTGCACAAGGCGTGCGCCAAGCACGGCATCAAGCCGATCGTGGGCTGCGAGATCTACCTCGTCGAGGACCACACCGCCGCCTCGGGCCGCTCCGAGTCGGGATCCGAGCCGCCCCGCCCGGGGGGGAGGCGAACCGAGCGCAACCACCTCACGCTGCTCGCCGCCAACGACACCGGCTACCGCAACCTCGTCAAGCTCTCCTCCGCCGGCTTCCTGGAGGGGCTGCAGCGGGGCAAGCCCACCGTCGACCTGGAGCAGGTCGCACGCCACGCCGAGGGCGTGATCGCGCTCACCGGCTGCCTGGCCTCCCGCTTCTGCCAGCGCCTCACCGAAGATCGCCCCGGCGACGCGCGCGCCCACGCGGAGGAGCTGATCGGCATCTTCGGCCCCGAGAGCGTCTACTTCGAGCTGCAGAAGAACGGCCTCGCCGCCCAGGAGAAGTGCAACGAGGGCATCGAGCGCATCGCCCGCGAGCTCGGGGGGAGCCTGGTGGGCACCGGCGACGTGCACTACCTGCGCCGCGAGGACTACGAGCACCACACCGCGCTGCTGTGCGTGCAGACCAAGAGCACGATCGCCGCCCCCAAGCTCACCTTCGAAACCAACGAGTTCTACCTGCGCGACAGCGCGCAGATGGCGGAGTCCTTCGCGCAGTGGCCCGAGGCGCTCGCCAACACCCTGGAGATCGCCGAACGCTGCTCGGTGCAGATCGAGCTCGGCAAGCAGCTCATCCCCAGCTTCCCCACCCCCGACGGAACGCCCGAGAGCGAGTACCTGCGCGCCCGCGTGCAGGAGGGGATGCGCATGCGCTATGGCGACCCGCCGCCCGCGGAGGCGCTGGAGCGCATGGAGATGGAGCTCGCCGTGATCGAGCGCATGGGCTTCAACGCCTACTTCCTGATCGTCTGGGACTTCGTCAAGTACGCCAAGGAGAACGGCATCGCCGTGGGGCCCGGGCGCGGCTCGGCGGCCGGCTCGCTGGTCTCCTACTGCCTGCAGATCACCGACGTTGACCCCCTGCGCTACGAGCTGCTGTTCGAGCGCTTCCTCAACCCCGAGCGGGTCTCGATGCCGGACATCGACATCGACTTCTCCGTGCGCGGACGCGAGCGCGTGATGCGCTACGTGACCGAGAAGTACGGGCGCGAGTCGGTCGCGCAGATCGTCACCTTCGGCAAGATGTTCCCCCGCGCCGCCACCCGCGACGCGGCGCGCGTGCTCGGCTACGACTACGCCGCCGGGGATCGCCTGGCAAAGCTGATACCCGACCCGATCATGGGCCGGGCGCCCTCCTTCGAGGACTGCCTGAAGCCGGGCGAGCAGCTGCGCAAGGTCTACGACGAGGAGCCCGAGGCGCGCCACATCCTCGACGTGGCCAAAGGCCTGGAGGGGATCGTGCGCAACTCCTCGATCCACGCCGCCGCCGTCGTGATCGCCGACCGGCCCCTCACCGACATCGTGCCGCTGCAGCTCGCCGACGCCGGCACCGGGGAGAACGGAGAGCGCAGCTTCCGCACCGTCACGCAGTTCTCGATGAAGCCGATCGAGGAGATCGGCCTGCTGAAGATGGACTTCCTGGGGCTGCGCAACCTCGACGTGATCGAGGACGCGCTGGACATCATCGAGCGCTCCGCTCAGGGTGGGGCGCCGGGCACGGCCATGACGGCCGGGTCCGAGGGAGCCACCGGCGAGGCCGTCGCGCGCCTGGACATGGCCACGCTTCCGCTCGATGACGCCAAGACCTACGAGATGCTCTCCCGGGGGGACTCCATCGGGGTCTTCCAGTTCGAGTCCGAGGGCATGCGCGAGGCGCTCAAGAAAGTCCGCCCCGACGAGTTCAACGACCTCGTCGCGCTCAACGCGCTCTACCGGCCCGGGGCGATGGACCAGATCCCGGTGTACGCCAAGGGCAAGCACCATCCCGAGACGATCTCCTACCCCGACGAGCGCCTGCGCTCGATCCTGGAGCCCTCCAAGGGCGTGATCCTCTACCAGGAGCAGTCGATGCAGATCGCCAAGGAGCTCGCCGGCTTCTCCGGTGCCAAGGCGGACGACCTGCGCAAGGCGATCGGCAAGAAGAACCGCCAGGCGATGGCCGCGCTGAAGCCCGAGTTCGTCGAGGGCTGCCGCGCCTCGGGCACCCGCCCCGAGGTGATCGAGTTCCTCTGGCAGACCAACGAGAAGTCCGCGGACTACTCCTTCAACCGCTCCCACGCGGCCTGCTACGGGCTGATCGCCTACCGCACCGCCTGGTTGAAGGCCAACTACCCCGCCGAGTACATGGCGGCGCTGATCTCCTCCGTCATGTCCACCAAGGACAAGGTGCCCTTCTTCGTGGCCCGCTGCGAGGAGATGGGGATCGAGATCCTGCCCCCCGACGTCAACCTCTCAGACCACGAGTTCACCGTGGTGGAGGGCAACATCCGCTTCGGCCTCGACGCCGTCAAGGGCGTCGGCTACCAGGCGGTGGAGGCGATCAAGCGCGCCCGCGAGGAGGGCGGACAGTTCAGCTCCCTGTGGGACTTCTGCGAGCGCGTGGACAACCGCACGGTCAACAAGAAGGCGATCGAGGCGCTGATCAAGTGCGGCGCGCTCGGCTCCACCGGGGCGAGCCGCAAGGGCATGCTCGAGGTGCTGGAGAAAGCGCAGGCCAAAGGCCAGCAGATCCAGCAGGACACCCAGATCGGACAGGGCTCGATCTTCGACGAGCTGATGGGGGACGGCGCCGCCGGCCAGAGCTCCTCGAACCAGGGCCCCACCGGCCTCGCGGCCGCCCCACACCTGCCGATCCCCACCGAGGAGCTCGACCAGGCGGAGCTGCTCGCCGCCGAGAAGGAGGCGATCGGGCTGTTCGTCTCCGCTCACCCCCTGAAGCCCGTGCGCGAGGCGCTGCGCGCCCGCGCCGACTGCCCGATCGCCGCGCTCGCGGGGCGCCGCGACAAGGATTGGGTCACCGTCGGTGGGATCGTCACCGAGAGCAAGCGCATCCGCACCCGCAACGGGGACCACATGATGTTCGCCACCCTCGACGACCTCGAGGGCTCCGTGGAGATGCTCGTGTTCGGCAAGGCCCTCGCCGAGCACGAGGCGGCGCTCGCCGTCGACCAGGTGGTGCTGGTGCGCGGGCGCGTCGACCACAAGGAAGCCGGCAAGACCTGCCTGGTGGTGCAGTCCGCCGAGACCTTCGCCCCCAGCGAGCAGGAGCTGGCGGACGCCCGCGCGGCCTCCGAGCGCGCGGCGGCGCCCGCGCGGCCGGTGTGCCTGCGGGTCGACGCCACCAAGCTCCCCGCCAGCGTGATCGACGAGCTCAAGCACGTGATCGGGAACTTCCCCGGCCCCGCGGAGGTGGTGCTCGAGATGGACACCAGCACCGGCCCCCGCCGCCTGCGCTTCGGCGACGCCTACCGGGTGGCGCCCACGCCGACGCTCCGCGCCGAGCTGGAGCAGGTGCTTGCCCCCGCCTGCCTAGCGGTTGCGTAGACGAATCTCAGGTCCGCGCCTCGCGCCTGCGTCGGGCCTGTAGCCCCCGCTTGCGCAGCGCCATCGCCAGCGCGACCTCCTCGGCCGTGGGGCCGCCGTCGCCGGGGGTCTCCAGCACGCATGGGAGGTCCTCGAAGGGGGCGGCGGCGAGGAAGGTCGCGCAGCCGCGCTCGCCGAGCTCCCCCTGCCCTACGTTGGCGTGACGGTCGCGGTTGGATCCCAGGGCGCCCTGGGAGTCGTTGAGGTGCAGGGAGCCCAGCCGCTCCAGGCCGACCTGCGCGGAGACCTCGTCCATCAGCGCATCCAAGCCTGCGGGGGTGCGGATGTCATACCCCGAGGCGAACAGGTGGCAGGAGTCGAGGCACACCCCCAGCCGCTCGCCGGCACCCGCGGCCTCGATCAGCGCGGCGAGCTCCTCGACCGAGCGCCCCAGGGTTCCCCCGGCGCCGGCGGTGTTCTCGAGGTGAAGCTCACAGCCCTCGCTCTCCGCGAGCGCCTCGCGGATCGTGGCCCCCGCGCGGGCGATCGCCTCGCCGACGTCGCCCGTCTTCGCGGAGCCCGGGTGCAGGACCACCCCGGCGGCCCCGATGCGCTCTCCAACGCGCAGCGAGTGCGTCAGCGACGCAAGCGATTTGGCGCGGATGTCCGGATCCTCGCTGGCGCAGTTCAGCAGGTACACCGCGTGGATCAGCACCGCGTCGATCGGGCTCGCCGCGAGCGCCTCGCGGAAGGCGGCGACGTCCTCGTCGCTGTAGTTGGTGGGCCGCCACATCCGCGGGGACTGATTGAAGATCTGGATCGCCCGACAGCCGCGCTCGATCCCCCGCTCGACGGCCTTGGGCAGACCGCCGGCCGGCGAGACGTGCGCTCCGATTAGCATGCGGCGGATCTTATGCGTCTGAGGTTCGCCCCATCCCCCACCGGGGCCCTGCACATCGGGGGGGCGCGCACCGCGCTCTTCAACTGGCTGCTCGCGCGGGGCTCGGGGGGGACGCTGGTGCTGCGCATCGAGGACACCGACCGCGAGCGATCCACGCCTGAGAACGTCCAGCAGATCCTGGATGCGCTTAGTTGGCTGGAGCTCGACTGGGACGAGGGGCCGATCTTCCAGTCCGAGCGCGCCGAGCGCCACCGGGAGGCCCTGGAGGGCCTGCTCGCCTCGGGGCACGCCTACCGCTCGAACGCCACCGCGGAGGACGTGAGAGCTTACAAGCAGGCCCACGGCGCCGAGCGCGGCTTCCGCGGGGAGGGGCGGACGGGCAACCAGAAGGAGGGGGCGGTGCGCCTGCGGGTTCCCGACGAGGGGGCCACCGTGGTCCACGACGCGATCCGCGGAGAGACGCGCTTCGAGCACGTGCACCTCGACGACCCCGTGATCGCGCGCTCGGACGGCTCGGTGCTCTACAACTTCGCGGTCGCGATCGACGACTTGGACGCCGGCATCACGCACGTGGTGCGCGGGGAGGACCACCTCTCCAACACCCCCAAGCAGCTGCTCGTGCTGGAGGCGCTGGGGGCCCCGCAGCCGGTGTACGCGCACCTGCCCCTGCTGCACGGGCCCGACGGGCGCAAGCTCTCCAAGCGCCACGGCGCCGCCTCCGTGCAGGAGCTGCGCGCGGCGGGCTACCTGCCGGAGGCGGTGCGCAACTACCTGGCGCTGCTTGGCTGGGGCGCGGGGGACGACGCCACGGTGATCCCCACCGCGCAGCTCGTGGAGCGCTTCGCGCTGGATCGTGTGAGCCGCAACCCCGCGCAGTTCGACGAGACGAAGCTGCGGTGGATGAACGGGGTGTACATCCGCGAGCTGCCCCCCGGGGAGCTCGCGCGGCGTGTCGCCGGGCACCTGGCCGAGGAGGGCCCACCGAGCGCGCGGGGCGTCGTCGAGCACCTCGCCGAGGGCTCACCTAGCGCAGGGGACCTCGAGGCGCAGCGCCCCGGGGACGGCTGGGAGCGCTTCGAGCGGGCGGTCGCGATCAGCCAGGAGAAGATCCAGACGCTCGCGGACTTCTGGCCGCTGGCGGGGTTCCTCTTCGAGGAGCCCCCCCGCGAGGAATCCGAGAGCGCCCGTCGCGCGCGGGAGCGGTGGCTCGACGCGCAGGGCAGGGGGGTGCTGGCGCAGACGCGCGCGGCGCTCGCGCAGTGCGCGGGCTTCACCGAGGAGGAGGTGCAGGGGGCACTCATGGAGGTGCAGCAGCGACTGGGGTGCAAGCCGCGCGAGGTCTACCAGCCGCTGCGGGTCGCGCTCGCGGGCACCCCGATCTCGCCGGGGATCTTCGAGAGCGTCGCGCTCCTGGGACGCGAGGAGACCCTGCGGCGCATCGACACCGCGCTCGCGCGGGGCTGAGGTCCACGTTCAGCCCTAGAAAACATCGGTTCGCGGCCGATTACTGATACGAACCTGCGGCCAAATGCCTCAACCGAACGTCTACCGCTGCCGATAGGCACCCCAGAGGGTGGCGCAGTCGGCCACAGGACGGCGAGCCGGGCCCCCTCTGCAATCAGACCAGGCGCCCAACGGATTGGGCGGTGTTCGATTCCAAGGTAGGTGCGCAGGAGCATGCAGGCAACAGCCACCACACGCCAGCAACGGGCCAAGGAGCGGCCCGCAGCGGCAAGCGAGCCCCCCGCGAAGGGCGGCCGCCACCAGAACGAGGGCCACGGCCGGCGTCTGACGCAGGCCTTCGAAGCACTCGAGGCCTTCCCCGCGCTGGCGGAGTCGCGCAAGCGCCTGCTGGCGGTGATGTCCAAGGATCACGTCGCCACCGCGGACGTGGTCACAGCGGTGGAGTCCGACGTGGCGCTGGTCACGGCGGTGCTGCGCATGGCCAACCAGGCGCAGGAGGGACGCGGCCGCGTGGAGACGGTGGTGGAGGCGGTGGAGCTGCTCTCCCCCCAGACCGTGCAGGCGCTGGCGGCGCGGGTGCGGACCTTCGACTTCTTCGAGCGTGCGAGCGTTTGGGACGCGGCGCCGGAGCGCTTCCGCCTGCACGCCCTGGCGACCCAGCACGCGGCGGACAGGGTGGCGGGCGAGGTTGGCTATGAGCACCGCGATCGCCTGACGGTGACGAGCCTGCTGCACGACATCGGCAAGCTCGTGCTGATGCACGCCTACCCGGGGTACCCCTCGCAGGTTCACCAGGGGGCGCAGACTCCCGAGGAGCGCATCCACCAGGAGCGCCGCGAGCTGGGGGTGGACCACGCGCTTGTGGGCGGGGTGCTCGCGCGCAGGTGGGGGATGCCGGTGTCGGTGGCGAGCGTGATCGAACGTCACCACAGCGCCGAAGCGGTGGGGGAGGCGGCGTTCGTGCGGCTGGCGGACATGCTCGCCCACTACAGCCAGGGCGCCCCGGTCTCCCCGGCGGAGATGCTGCGCTGCGCGCGCGCCGTGGGGCTGGGGCCGGAGGAGCTGCGCAGGGTGATGTACGAGCTGCCGGGCTCCACCAGCCAGCGCCAGCGCCACGTCGATCCGTGCCCGCTCTCGGGGCGCGAGCTGGGGGTGCTGCAGCGCCTCGCGGAGGGCAAGGTGTACAAGCAGATCGCCCACGAGCTCACGCTCTCCACGAGCACCGTGCGCACCCATCTGCACAACATCTACGGCAAGCTCGGCGCGGTGGATCGCGCGCAGGCGGTCCTGATCGCCACCGAGCGCGGCTGGTTGTAGTTGCGTAGCATCGCGCGGGTGAGGGCGCGATGATCTCGATCACCAGCAAGTCCCCCTACGCGGTGCTGGCGCTGGCGGAGCTGGGTCGCAGCGAGGGCTCGGGGCCGGTACCGATCGGGGAGCTCGCGCGCCGCCGCGAGGTGCCCGTGCAGTTCCTGGAGCAGCTCTTCGCGGTTCTGCGCCGCGCGGGGATCCTGGCCTCCCAGCGGGGAGTCAAGGGGGGCTACCGCTTCGCGCGCGACCCCGCGACGGTGACTGTGCTGGAGGTGGTGGAGCTGCTCGACGGACCCCTGGGACGCGACTCCCAGGGCATCTTCGCGGACGCCGCGCGGGCTGCGCGGGGGGTGCTGGAGGGCGCCACGATCGCCGACGTCATCGAGCGCGAGACGCGCGAGGCGGGGGCGAGCATGTACCACATCTAGGGCCCGGTGGGGGTATTGTCGTGCAGAAGATGCCCCGAATCCCGATCAACATTGCGGAGCTAGTGGGCGAGACGCCGCTGGTGGGCCTGCCGGGAATGCTGGGGGAGACGGAGCGCACGGGCGGGGTGGAGCTGTTCGCCAAGCTCGAGTCGGCCAACCCGGGGGGGAGCGTGAAGGACCGCATTGGCGTGGCGATGATCGAGGCCGCGGAGGCGGAGGGGCGGATCGAGCCGGGGCGCACCACCATCGTGGAGGCCACCAGCGGCAACACGGGGATCGCGCTGGCGTTCGTGTGCGCGGCAAAGGGCTACGAGCTGGTGCTGACCCTGCCCCAGGGGATGAGCCGCGAGCGGGAGAGCCTGCTGAGGCTCTACGGGGCGAGGGTGCAGATCACGGAGTCGCTGGGGGGGATGAGCGAGGCGGTGGCCGCCGCCCAGGAGCTCGCCCGCCGGGAGGACACGTTCCTGCCCGACCAGTTCTCCAACCCCGCGAACCCGCTGGCGCACCGGCGCACCACGGGCCCCGAGATCGAGCGCGCCCTGGAGGGCTCCCCCGACGTGCTGGTGGCGGGGGTGGGCACCGGGGGAACGATCACCGGAGCGGGGGGGTACCTGCGCGAGCGCAACCCGCGCCTTCGGATCGTGGCGGTGGAGCCCCAGGGCTCGGCGGTCCTCTCGGGGGGCGCCCAGGGCCCGCACCGCATCCAGGGCATCGGCGCGGGCTTCGTGCCGCCGGTGCTCGAGCGGGAGCTGCTCGACGAGGTGATCGCGGTCTCCGACGACGACGCGATCCAAACGGCGTGGAGCTGTGCGCGGCGCACCGGCCTGCTGGCGGGCATCTCCGGGGGCGCGGCGCTGTGGGCGGCGCTGCAGGTCGCCGCGCGGGAGCAGTCGCAGGGGCAGCGGATCGTCACGATCGTGCCGGACTCCGGCGAGCGCTACGTCTCGCAGGCGTTCTTCGCGCCGTAGGGGCTCGTGGTTGGGATGGGGACCCCCACAAGGGGGGTCGGGGGGCGGGGTACGTGCGGTGATGTCGAGCGCGGCTCCCGGTGCCCGGCCGCGGCTGGAGGGCGAGCAGCCGGCGCTACCCTGTGGGGATGCTCGGGCTGGGCACCCTCGCGGGGGTCGTGAAGGAGCTGCGCCGGGACGTGGCCGCGGCGCGCGACCGCGATCCCGCGGCCCGCGGCGTGGGGCCGGTGGAGATCGTGGCGACGTGGCCGGGCATCCATGCACTGCTCTCCCACCGGGTGGCCCACGCGCTGCACGAGTCGGGGGTGCCGCTGCTGCCGCGGACGCTCGCGACGCTCACGCGGACGGTGACGGGGATCGAGATACACCCCGCGGCGCAGATCGGCAGGGGCCTGTTCATCGACCACGGCGCGGGGGTGGTGGTGGGGGAGACGGCAACGATCGGCAACGACGTGACGCTCTACCAGGGCGTGACCCTGGGGGGCACGGGCTTCGCCACGGGCAAGCGCCACCCCACGGTGCAGGACAACGTGACGATCGGCTCGGGCGCCAAGCTGCTGGGTCCGATCACGGTGGGCCACGGGGCGAAGATCGGCGCCAACACGGTTGTCATAACCGACGTTCCTCCCAACTCCACAGTGGTGGGCAACCCCGGCCACCCCGTGCGCGTCGACGGCCGCCGCCCGGAGGGCCCGGACGCGGACTGGATCCACCTGCCGGACCCGATCGCGGAGGCGATCGGCGGCCTCTCCAGCCGCATCGGCGCGCTGGAGCGCGCGGTGGGCGAGCTCTCCGGCGGGCGCCTGGAGCCCCCCGCCGCGAAGGTCAGGCCGCTGCGGCCCGTGAAGGGGCCCAACCCAGCAGGGGGCTAAGGCGGCCACCTGCCGCCGCTCAGCTTTGCGGCGCCCGTGCCGATATCGGTGGTGGCCGAGTGGCCCGCGCCCGTGGGCGTGCGCGAGCAACGACAAGGGGGCACGATGCGCAGAGGAATCGGAGTGCTCGCGGCGATTGGCGCCGCGGTGGCGCTTGGAGCACCCGCCGCCGCCGGTGCGACACCGACGTGGCTGGCGGCGAGCCCGCTCGCGCAATCGGGGGCCCAGGCCGCGGACACGGCGATGGGATCGGACGGTGGCGCAGCCGTGTCGTGGCTGGGAGTCGGCGCGGGACACCCCGTGCAGGTCGCCGTCCGCCCTCCGCTGGGTAGCTTCTCGCCCGCCCTCACCGTCTCGCCGGCGGGGGAAGACCGCTATCCGCAGGTGGCGGTGGACGCCGCGGGGGACGCGACCGTGGTCTGGTTCAGCCTCGGGACGAGCGATCTCGTGGAAGCCGCCACGGTGAGCGACGGGATGCCCTCGGCTGCAGTGACGCTCTCCGAAGCGGGTGGGGAAGCGGCGTTCCCGGCGGTCGCCATGAACGATCGCGGGGACACCGTCGTGGCCTGGACCAGACGTGGCGGCTCCGGCACGATCGTCCAGGCGTCGTTCCGGCCGGCCGGGGGGAGCTTCGGCCCTCCGGTGAGCCTCTCCGCCAGCGGCGCGGGCACCGAATCCCCGAGGGTCGCGATCGACGACGCCGGCGATGCCACGGTCGTGTGGAGTCGCAACAACGGCGCCCAGGAAGTCATGGAAGAGGCGACCCGGCCGGCGGCGAGCGGCCACTTCGCCAAACCGGCGGTAATTTCGAATGAAGCCGAATCCGCGTTCCACCCCTTCGTGGCGATGAACGCCGAGGGCGACACGGCCGTCACCTGGACGAGCTACAACGGCACCTGGGAAGTCGTCCAGGTCGCGGTGCGGCCGGCCGGCGGGACGTTCGACAAAGCCGTGAGCGTGTCCGCGGAAGGAGGGAACGCGGAGCTCCCCCAGGTGGCGCTCGACGAACGCGGGGACCCGGGCGTTGTGTGGACACGCGAATTCGTCGTCCAGTACGCGGCCGGCACGCCGTCGGGCACCTTCGCGAGCGCTCAAAGTCTCGCGCTCCTGTCGTGGGCCCCCAGCATCGCGGAGGACCCCGCGGGGGACACGCTGGTCAGCTACAACGACCTCCAGAACTACAGCGCTCTCGCGGTCCTGCGACCGGCCGAAGGCCATTTCGGAGAGCCCCAGGAAGTGTCGCCCGCCGGGCAGACCGTGAGCTCCAACGGGGTGAGCGACGAGCAGGGTCTGAACGCGGCGATGGACGACGACGGCGACGGCGTGGTCGGCTTCGCGATTGCGAGCGGCGAATATCTACCCGAGGAGACCATGCTCGACGCCGGCGGCCCGACGCTCGAGAACGTGTCGATCCCGGCGACCGCGACGGCCGGGGAGCCCGTGACCTTCTCGGTCACGCCCGTCGACCGGGTCGAACCGACGCCCGAGGTGTCGTGGTCCTTCGGCGACGCCTCGACCGCGAGCGGGGACACGGCGACCCACACCTTTGCCGACCCCGGCACCTACAGCGTGTCGGTGACGGCCACCGTCGCGCCCGGCGACTCCACGACGCGGACCGCCTCGATCGCCGTCGCCGCTGCTCCCGCCGCGCCCGCGGCTCCGGCCGCGCCCGCCTTCGAGGCGGCCAACCTCGGCTCCGCGACCGTCACAGCGGACAGCCACGGGCGGGTGTCCTTGAGGATCGCCTGTCCCTCCGGCGGGGCAGCGTGCGCGGGCGCCGTGACGTTGACCCTGCCCGCCACCGCGAGCGGCGTCGCGCTCGCCGCCCGCGCGCACGGCATTCCCGTGACTGTCGCAGCCGGCCGCGCATCCTTCGGCGCCGCGGCCGGGGTCTCCACGACCGTCGAGATCTCACTGCCCACGGCGGTGCTCGCGCTGCTGAAGCGCCACCACACGGTGGCGCTCACGGCCACGCTCGAATCGCGGGGACCTTCCGGCCAGAGCGCGACGACGAGCGGCAGAGTGCTCGTCAAGGCCTACGTCAAGCCGAGGCGGCCAAAGAAGAGGTAGTCCCAGGCGTCGTTCGGGCTCCCCCAGCTCAGTAGTACACGCAGCGGCAGCGATGTCGCGGGCGCGCCTTGTACTCCGGGGCCTGGCCGCGGTTCCAGAGGCGGTGGTCGAGCACGCGCGGGGGGACGCCGGTGCGCGCGGAGATCAGCTCGCAGGCGTGCACCGCGCAGGCGCGGATCTCGCGCTCGGCGCCGCCCGCCGAGAGCAGCTCGCCGGCGTCGATGCGGGCGGCGAGCGAGTCCTCGTAGCCCAGGACGCCCTCGCAGCGCAGCACGTGGGGGACGAGGTTGTCGGCAAAGATCGTCAGGCGGTCGAGGTCAGCGAAGCTCGCCACCCCCGCCAGCGCGAGGTCGGCGGCCACGATCTGGGCGCGCTTGTAGAAGCCGCGGTCATCGAACATCGCCATCCCCTGCGCCAGCGTCCAGGCCAGCTGCTCGGCCGAGCCCTCGCACCGCGCCACCACCTCCAGGGCGCGGCGAGCGCCGAGGAAGCGCCCCAGCTCGCGCAGCGCCTGGGCGTAGAGGCTCATCAGCTCGTGGTCGGGCGGCTGGTCGAGGATTGCCGCGATCGTGGGGGTGTCCACCGCGCGCAGCCACGCCCCGTCCAGCGCCCACCCCTCCTCGGTGGCGTGGCGCGCGCGCACGTAGTCGGTGAGCGCCCACGCCACCGTGAAATAGCCGCCGATCGGCAGCCCCCCGTCGAGGCGCTTGCGCAGCGTGGGAAACCACCCCGAGCCGAAGTTGATCGCGTCCAGCGCCAGCAGGTAGTCGGCCACGTCGGCGGGCTCGCCCTCCAGGTAATGGCGCACCGGGTCGAGCTCGGCGGAGGACTCCTGCGCCGGCGCGGCGATCCTCGCTAGGGTCGCATCGTCGGCGAGAGCCTCCATGTCGATTCGCACCCAGCGCGCCTGGGCGGCGACCTCTGCGCAGCCTGCGCGGACCTCGTCGAGCAGCGGCATGAGGTCACGTTAGTAGTCGGCCCCGTGTCCCGCCGCCACACGCTTTATGGTTCTGGCCTCCGCTGCCATGCCCAAGCTCTCTGCAGCAACTACGACGTCCGCTCGCTTCGTTGACTACGTGGACGAGATGTCGGCAACCCTCGGGGAACGACATGGCCAGGCTCGAACAGAAAGCATGCTTGCTGCTCTGGACGGTGAGGTGTCGCGCAAGCTGCGAGCATTGGTGCCGCTGGATTCGCGTCGCAAGGAGGGCGCGTTCTTCACCAGTCGCACACTGGCCGACCGGCTCCTTCCCGATGGCTCGGTTCTGGTGGGAAGTTACGAAGTCATGGCCGACCCAGCCTGCGGCGCCGGGGACCTGCTGCTCTCGATAGCACGCTCCCTTCCGGTCGCCGACACTGTGGTCGATACGCTGAGGCTCTGGGGCGACCGGCTGATCGGCCGGGATCTGAACACCCTGTATATCCGTGCGACTCATTTGCGTCTGGCGCTGTTGGCGAGCGCACGTGTCGGTCGGGCGTGGCACGTCGACGAGGCGCTTCTGGGTGAGCTGCTGCATGGCATATCCGTGGGTGACGGCATGCAGCTCGAGCTCGACAAGCCCACGCTTATGCTGCTCAACCCGCCGTTCGGGCTCACCGCCGCACAGGAGACCTGGGCAACGGGTCGTGTCGCGCGGGCGGCCGTGTTCACCGCAAAGGTCGTCGAGCGGCTCCACAAACAAGCCACCCTGCGCGCGATTCTGCCCGACGTCCTGCGCAGCGGCACCAACTACCGAAGGTGGCGAGACCACCTCCAAGGGCATCTGCAGCTCGACCGGATCGAGCCGATCGGCCAGTTCGATCAATGGACCGACGTGGACGTCTTCCTGCTCGGGGGAAGCACCTCTGAGAAGACCACACAGGCGGCATGGTGGTCGGCCCCCAAAGAGCAGGAGTTCACCCAGCTCGTCGGTGAGCTGTTCGAGGTTCGCGTCGGCACCGTAGTGCCCCATCGGGATCCCATCGAGGGTCCGGACTCTCCCTACCTGACCGCGCACGATCTGCCGCTCAAGGGCGAGTGCCGGCCCGGCGCCGTCCGGCTTCGCCATGAAGGCCGGCGCTTCGGGTCCCCCCTCGTGGCCGTGCGACGCACCTCCCGCCCCCAAGCCAACCGCTCCCGGCTGACCGCCACCGTCGTCCGCGCCGCCGAGCCCGTGCTCGCCGAGAACCACCTGATCGTCTGCATGCCCAACGACCGCACCCTCAAGAGCTGTCGCCGGCTGGTCGCCGCGCTCACAGACGCGCGCACGACCGAGTGGCTGGACCAACGTCTGCGCTGTCGGCACCTGACCGTCTCCGCCTTGCGCGCCGTACCCATGTGGCAGTGACGGTCGCTCACGCGCCGCATGAGCCCGGCACCGCCGCGAGGCTCGTCGGCTAGCCGGCGTCACGGGCGGCACAGGGCCGTCTTGGCGTGCTGTCGCTTGAACGCGTCGTATGCCTGCTGCGCTGGTGCGATGTCGCCTAGGAGCGGAATTCTGATGGTGCCCGCGCAGCACATTTGTCGCGAGCGTCCACGGGCAGGCAGGGAGTTGAGGTGCTCGAACGCCGCCCCGTCCGGTAGTGCCGCCGCGCATGCCTCCGCTAGCTGGGTACACGCGATACGTATCTCACCTCCACACTCTCGGATCGTGCGCACGATCTCCGGGCGTGGGGTGTCGTATCGCCCGCGGCCCATCGAGAAGATGACGACTTCGGGCTCGACCGCCTCGCAGATCATCCTCGTGAACGTCACGTTGTCGTTGGACGTGGCGCCCGCGCGCATGTTGCCACCGTGGTGAGGGAAGACCAGGACCGGGGCTCTCACGTCATGATCGCTGAATAGGCTTTCCAGCCCCAGCTGGTCGATGTCAGCCATCAGGAGCACATACGGTTGCGCCTGTACGCACACCATCACGACGGCGCTCACGGAGTTGCTCACCAGTGGCCTGCCCCGGTGATCGGTGGATCCGGGGCCGCGGGAAGCCAGATAGCGAGAGGGCCCCAGGACCTCCAACGTGATCCCGCTGGCCACCGCCGGCAGCTGGTCGCCGGCGGCAAGTGACAGCTGGTAGTCGACCTCCCGGCGACGGCTCAGCTGATCGAGCGAGAAGCTGACCGCACTCCACAGGCTGCTGGTCTGCTTGGCGTCGCTGTTGACACGAACCGTGTCGATCGACACGGTGTCGGCATCGAGCAGCGCAATCAGCCCCTTGAGGTGATCCTCATCACTGTGGGTGATCGCAACCGCGTCCAGGTGACCGAGGCCCTGATCTTCCAGATAGCCGAGCACCCATGGGCTGGGACCGGTGTCCACCAGCACAGTTGCGTCCGGCCCGGTCAGCACGGCCGCGTTACCATGCCCGACGTCCAGGATGGTCAGGTGAGCAGCTGTCACCTAGGCAGCTCCCACTCGTAGAAGTACAGGTCCTCCGTTCGTTCCGCGCCCAGGTTGATCTGGGCGAACAGGCGACTTTCCGTGTGCAGCTCAGCCACGATCTCCCGCGGGAGATCGTTGGCGCGCATGCGGATCAGCGCGTTGTGCTCCCAGGCTGGCACCTGAAACCAGAAGTGCTCGCGCTTCTCGTCTTCATCGGCGACCAGGAGCTGCGCTCGCCATGGCTTGCGGTTCTCGCGAAAGCCGACGTCGAGCTCATACACGCACTCTGCGCACGCCCGCCCGAAGACCTCGGCATCCTCGTTGAGCTCGTCCGGAGTCAGAAGGACCGGGATCCATCGCCTGAACGGGCGGATGTCGTTGATGGCCGCGTCCTCGTAGCGCGTGCACAGCACCGCCGGAAATCTGTGCTGGTAGAACGCCTTGATCAGCGCCGAGCCGAAGTAGCTGGCATAGCCGCCCCTCACACCCAAGCGCTCGTCGCACAGCGCCGCCTCCACCTGCATCTGCTCGACCACCCGCCGCGTGTATGCCCGCGGGTCGCTGTCGAGCGGACCCGGCTCGAGCACCGGCTCGAAATGCGCGTCTTCGAGCAACCACGTATGCCCCTCGCGCGCGTCGGGCTGGTCATCGACAACCAGCACGCGATCGATCGGCCGGTCGAGGATCTGTGGCATCACACGACTCCCAGGATTGGAAGCTCGAACTGGAACTCGGCGCCGCCCAGTCTGCCGTGGCTCACGGCGTTGACGCTACCGCCGAGATCGGCCACTGCGTCGCGCACGATCGTCAGCCCGAGCCCGGTCCCGTCGTTGGCGCTCTCGCCCGGAAGCCAGATGTCGCTGAGCTCTATCCCGTCGATGCCGGGCCCGTTGTCAGCAATCACTAGTCGCAACGTGGTGTCGAGCACTTCGCTCGAGATCGAAATCTGGCGCGCGTGGGTGTTGCTGCGCTCGAACGCCGCCAACGCGTTGTTGAGCATGTTGGCGACGATCGATTCGACGGCCGCCTCGGTCGCCTGCAGATACGGAGAGTGAGCTGAGAGGCTCAGCTCGACCTGGGTGTCGCGTCCGCGGATGAAGGGCTCGAAGTTGTCGACCGTCCGGATGATCACCTCGTGCAGCTCCACGCGCCCGGCGCGGCGCCGGTTGCTCGCCACCAGGCTCAGTGTCACCGCGCTCAGCACTCCGAGTGTCTGGGTCGCGCCGCGCAGAGCGTCGATCGGCTTCTGCAGCTTCTCCTTGTATTCGCCGTCAAGCGCGGCTTTGCCGCGGCGTTCGATCGTGCCGGTCGCCTGCGTGATCACCTTGAGCGGGTTGCCCGCGGACTCGTGGGCGAAGGTCGCCGCCGTGATGCCCGCGGTGGCCAAGGTGCGGTATAGCTGGAGCTCCTTGTTGAGAGTCTCCTCACGTTTCTCGCGGGCTTTGTCGTATTTGGAGAACGAGCGCGCGAGGGGCTTGCGCACGTTCTCCGGCAGGTCGTCGATGTGTTTTTCGACCGACTCGCGGGTTTTGGAGGTCGTCGCCGAGCTGCGCGCGCGCGCAACTCGGCGACGTTGCTCGGCCTCGCGGGTGCGCCTGCGCGCCATCCAGTCGAGCGCCTCGCGCGCGAACGTTCGCAGCTGCTCGTATGACTCGTCTTCGATCAGCCCGCCACGGTCGGTCTTCTGCGCCAGCAGTCCTCCGCGGTCCTCGACCGTGATACGCCCGAGCGCATTGTTCGTCGAGGGCCGATCCTCCGGGCTGCGTGCCCGGCTCAAGTTCATGTCGAGCCAGTCGTTGCCAGGGTTGCCGTAGGGCGCCACACGCAGGCCGTTCAGATAGAGATGCACACCGCCGAAATGGCCGAGCCAGTCCTGCACCTCGGTGACCGACACAGACCGGGTCGCAAACGCCTGCTTGGTCAGCAAGAACGCCCACAGGTCGAACTGCAGCGACGGCAGCTCGAAGGTCTGCGCCTTACGCTTGCGTCGCAGATCCGCGTGGTCCGCCTGGTAGAGGCTGTTGCCGCGCCAGTCGAGCACCTCCGCCGAGGCATATCCGTCGTCGTCCAGCTTCGCCACCAGGTGGAAGTCGGCGTCGTCGAAGTAACGCCGCTTGACCAGCTCCGCGAGATCCTTGTAGTCGGGGGCTTCGAGGGTAGGGCGGAAGGCGCTCGGATCGTCGGAGAAGGGATCGCCCAGCAAGATCAGCGAGCGCGCCAGGCGCTTGACCTCCATGCGGCTGAGCGGCTGGCGAAGCCTGGAGATGGTGATCGTCGTTCCTTGTCGCAGCCCGGCCTTGCGTCGCTTGCGCTTGATCTCCAGCTCGACATCCTCGACGAGCTTTTCGCTGTCGAAGACGTCCCAGTCGATCTCGAGCGCATACGCACTGCGCGCCTTGGCCGGATGCGTCAGCAGCTGCACGCGACGACCCAGGCGCAGTGCCGCCAGGCGACCCAACCCCTTGTCGCCAGCCGGGATGCGGCCGAGCGCGGTCGGCTTCGATGTGAGCTTGCGCGAGCGTCCTACCACGAGCCAACCGTCCTGGACATCCCCGGCCGACATACCGATTCCGTCGTCTGTGACCACGACACTGCCCCCGGCCGCGGTCACGTCGTGAAGCGCCACCGTGCAGTTGATCGCGTCGGCGTCATAGCTGTTCTTGGCAAGCTCGACGATGCCCTGGTCGGGATTCGGGTTGAGCTCCTCACCCAGCCGCCTGAGGATGTCCGACGCAAAGCGTAGGTGTGCAGTCTCCATCAAAGAGTCCTTGTCCGCTGATGGGAGGCCCAAGATTCGTGCTCGGTGCTGTGGAGCCTCGCTTCGCGCCAGATTGCCACGTCATAAGAGTAGGCCAGCCGGCGGCCGGCTGAAGCCAGCATCAGTCCAAACTTCGAAAGTACAAGCGGGGTGTTGATGGTGGCGAGCTGAATGAAAATGTTCCGCCTCTGGTCATCGGTGGAGCAATCCCCGCCGAACGCCTGACTATGCTGGAGCAGATGCCCGAAAACCCGCACGCCGAGCACATCCAGGAGCTGCTGGAGGGCCTCAACGAGCCCCAGCGGGAGGCCGTCACGCACGGGGAGGGACCGCTTCTGATCCTCGCCGGGGCGGGCAGCGGCAAGACGCGGGTGCTCACCCACCGCCTCGCCTATCTGATCTACACCGACCAGGCGCAGGCCGGCGAGATTCTCGCGATCACCTTCACCAACAAGGCCGCCAAGGAGATGCGCGAGCGCGTCGAGGTGCTGCTCGGCCACAGCACGCGGGGCATGTGGCTGATGACCTTCCACGCCGCCTGCGCGCGGATCCTGCGCGCGGAGGCCGAGCGGCTGGGGTATACGCGGCAGTTCACGATCTACGACCAGGCCGACGCGCGACGGCTCACCAAGCGCTGCATGGACGCCGTTGGCGTCGACCCCAAGCGTCACACGCCGGCGGCGATCCACAACCAGATCTCCTCCGCAAAGAACAAGCTCAACGACGCCTCCGCCTACAGCCAGGCGGTCGGCTCGCAATTCGAGGAGCTGGTCGGCGAGGTGTACACGCTGTACGAGCGCGACCTGATGCGCATGAACGCGATGGACTTCGACGACCTGCTGTTCCGCACGGTCAACCTGCTGGAGCTCTACGAGGAGGTGCGCGAGCGCTACAGCGAGAGCTTCCGCCACGTGCTCGTCGACGAGTACCAGGACACCAACCACGCTCAATACCGCTTTCTGCAGCTGCTGGTCGGGGGCGGCCGCCAGGCACCCGCGCGCGGCGAACGCGTACACGTTCCGGGCCACCGCAACCTCGCGGTGGTGGGCGACGACGCGCAGTCGATCTACAGCTTCCGCAACGCGGACATCCGCAACCTCCTCGACTTCCAGGAGGACTTCCCCGACGCGCGCCTGGTGAAGCTCGAGCAGAACTACCGCTCCACCGAGACGATCCTCTCGGCCGCCAACGCGGTGATCGCCAACAACCGCGGCGGGATCGCCAAGCGCCTGTGGAGCGAGCTCGGCACCGGCGAGCCGATCCAGGTGCGCGAGCTCGAGGACGAGCACGCCGAGGCGCGCTTCGTGGTGGGCGAGATCGAGCGGTTGGTCGACGAGGGCGCCTCGCGCGCCGAGATCGCCGTGCTCTACCGCACCAACGCGATGTCGCGCGTGCTGGAGGACACGCTCGTGCGCCGCGAGATCGCCTACCAGGTGATCGGCGGGACGAAGTTCTACGAGCGCGCCGAGATCAAGGACGCGATCGCCTACCTTTCGTGGCTGGCCAACCCGTTCGACGTGGTGAGCTTCACGCGCGTGGCCAACTCCCCCCGGCGCGGGCTCGGGCAGACCTCGCTCGGACGCATCGTGGCGCACTCCGCCACCGTCGGCGTCTCGGTGTGGGAGGCGGCGGCCGCGCCCGACACGCTTCCCGGCCTCGGCGCGGCTGCGGTGAAGGCGCTGCGGCGCTTCATGGACACGATGGGCGAGCTGCGCATGCGGGTGGAGCAGAGCACGCCGGTGGGGGAGCTGCTGGAGGCGGTGCTCTCGCAGACCGGCTACATCGAGGCGCTCGAAGCGGAGCGGACGATCGAGGTGCAGGGGCGGATCGAGAACCTCGAGGAGCTGGTGTCGGTCGGGCGCGAGTTCGACGCCGCCGCCGAGACGGGCACCGACGCCGAAGGCGTCGGTCAGGACGCGATCGAGGTCTTCCTGCAGCAGGTCGCGCTCGTCGCCGACGCCGACTCCCGCAAGGACGAGGACGAGGGTCTGGTGACGCTGATGACGCTGCACAACGCCAAGGGCCTCGAGTACCCGGTGGTGTTCATCGTGGGCCTGGAGGACGGCGTGTTCCCCCACTCGCGTGCCCTGGACGAGGGTGGCCTGGAGGAGGAGCGGCGCCTCTTCTATGTGGGGATCACCCGCGCGATGCGCAACCTCTACCTGACCCACGCGCGCCGTCGCGCGGTGTTCGGCGCGCAGGCATACGGCCTGCCGAGTCGCTTCCTCGGGGAGATCCCCGCGGAGCTGGCCGAACGGGAGGAGGCATCCTTCTTGATTGCGAGCGCTGCCCGGGGCGGCGGTATGAACGGGCTGAACGCCGGCCGGCTCAGCTGGGCCTCAGCAGCACGCGCCACCGCCGACCGTTCCCTGGGCGCGCGCGCTGGCAGCCAGGTCGTCGGTGGCCCGGGCGCGCGCGGTGCTCGGCGGGCGGGGGGGCCCGAGATCGCGAGCTCCTTCAGGCTGGGCGAGGATGTCACCCACGCTGCCTTCGGCGAGGGCGTCATCACCGGCGTGGAGCCCGACGGGGTGATCGTCGTGCGATTCGCGGGCGACGGCTCGGAACGCAAGCTGATGTCGGAGTTCGCCCCCGTCACCCGCAGGTAGCCTCGCCGGCGATGAGCCCCACGATCGTCCAAGTCAGGCGGCAGTTCGCCCCCCTCGCCCGCCGATAGCATCCGGTCTATGAGCGCCACGATCATCGACGGCAGGGCGATCGCTGCGCGGGTGCGCGCCGAGGTGGCCGAGGGTACGCGGGCGTTCACCGAGCGGGTGGGGCGTGCGCCGGGTCTCGCCACTGTGCTGGTCGGCGAGGATCCCGGCTCCGCGGTGTACGTGGGGGCCAAGCAGCGCGCCTGCGCGGAGATCGGGATGGCGCCCCTCGACCGGCGCCTGCCCGCGGACGCCTCTTTCGAGCAGGTGGCGGAGCTGCTGGGGGACCTGAACGCGCGGGAGTCGATCGATGGGATCCTGCTGCAGCTGCCGGTGCCCGAGCACCTCGATGGCCCCACCCTCACCGGGTTGATCGACGCGGCGAAGGACGTGGATGGCCTGACCCCCGTGAACGCCGGCCTGCTCGCGCTCGGGAGGCCGGGGCTGCGGCCGTGCACCCCCCTGGGGGTGATGGAGCTGCTCGCGAGCGTGCGCTCGCAGGAGGGGAGGCCGATCGCGATCGAGGGCGCCGAGGCGGTGATCGTGGGGCGCTCCAACCTCTTCGGCAAGCCCATGGCCCAGCTGCTGCTGCAGGAGAACGCCACCGTGACCGTCTGCCACTCCCGCACGCGCGAGCTCGCCGCGGTGTGCGCCCGCGCGGACATCCTGATTGCCGCCGTCGGGCGCCCCCGGCTCGTCGGGCGCGAGTTCGTCAAGCCCGGCGCGGTGGTGATCGACGTGGGCGTCAACAGGCTCACCCCCGAGGAGGCGGGCAACAAGAGCGGCCTCGTGGGCGATGTGGACTTCGCGGCGGCAGCGGAGCTCGCCGCGGCGATCACCCCCGTCCCCGGCGGGGTGGGGCCGATGACGATCGCGCTGCTGCTGCGCAACACCCTGAGCGCCGCGGTCCGCCGGGCGGGGATCGGGGATTGAGCGGATGAGCCTGCGCCGCCTGCGCTCCGGCGAGCTGATCGCGCTCGCGGGGGCGATCTGCCTGATCGTCGCGCTCACGCTGCCCTGGTATGAGAACGCGCAGGGCAAGCTCAGCGCGTGGGCCACCTTCGGGGTGGCGGTGGCCCTGCTGATGCTCGCCGCCCTCGGCGCGCTCGCGCTCGTGCTCGCGACCGTCACCGAGCGCACCACCGCGATCCCGGTCGCGGCGGCGGTGTGGGGCACCCTGTTCGGGACCGTGGGGAGCATCGCGGCGCTCGTGCGGCTGCTGGAGCGCCCCGAACACGCCAACGAGCTGTGTGCCGGCGCGTGGCTCGCGCTGATCGGCGCGCTGCTGGTGCTGATCGGCAGCTGGCAGTCGATGCGCGACGAACGCACCGGCATGTACCCCCCCGACACCTCCAAGCCGCGCCCGGCGCCGTGATCGGCCGCGAGGAGGTCCTGCACGTGGCGCGCCTCGCGCGCCTTCGGCTCGAGGACGACGAGGTCGAGCCGATGGCGCGCGAGCTCTCCGGCGTGCTCGATCACATCGCCAAGATCGGCGAGCTCTCCTTGGAGGACGTTGCACCGACCTCGCACGTGGTCGAGGTCACCGGCCGCCTGCGCCCAGACGAGCCGCGGCCCTGCCTACCGCGGGAGGTGGCGCTCGAACAGGCTCCAGCGGTCGCCGACAATGGCTTCCTCGTCCCCAGCCCGCAGGCGTGAGCGACGAGCAGATCATCGAGCTCTCCGCGGCTCGCGCGATCGGGGAGATCGAGGCCGGAGCGCTCTCCCCGGTGGAGATCTTCGACGCGTACCGCGCGCGCGCGGCCGCCGAGGAGCTCAACTGCTTCACCTGGGTGGCCGAGAGTGGGTTCGAGCTCGCCGACCCGGGGCACCGCGGGTACGAACCCGCCGACCAGGAGCTCTCGCCCGGGGCGGACCCACGCGAGGCGGCCCCAGACGGAGGGCCTCCACGCGAGGCGGCCCCCGGCGGGGCGACCCCACGCGAGGCGCCCCTGCACGAGTTGCCCCTGCGCGGGGTGCCGCTCGCGGTCAAGGACCTCTTCTGCACCGCGGGCGTGCCCAGCCAGTCGGGCTCGCGCATCCTCGAGGGCTACCGCCCCCCCTACACCGCGACCGCCGTCGCGCGCCTAACCGCGGCGGGCGCGCGGCTGCTGGGCAAGACCAACCAGGACGAGTTCGCGATGGGCTCCTCCAACGAGAACTCCGCCTTCGGCCCCGTGCTGAACCCGTGGGATCCCACCCGGGTCCCCGGGGGCTCCTCCGGCGGCAGCGCCGCTGCGGTCGCCGCCGGCCTGGCCCCGTGGGCGCTCGGCACTGACACGGGTGGCTCGATCCGACAGCCGGCCGCGCTCTGCGGGATCGTCGGGCTGAAACCCACCTACGGCGCGGTCTCGCGCTACGGCATGATCGCCTTCGCCTCCTCCCTCGATCAGGCGGGGCCGCTGACCCGCGACGTCACGGACGCTGCGCTGCTGTTGGCCCACATGGTGGGCCGCGACGAGCGCGACGCCACCTCGCTGGGGCACCCCGAGGCGATCGCACTGCCCACCGCCGAGCGCCTCGACGGCGTGCGCCTGGGGGTGCCCGAGGAGCTCACCGGCGAGGGCATCGACCCGGGGGTGCTGGGCGCCTTCCACGCCGCGCTCGATCGCGCGCGGGAGCTGGGCGCGGAGGTGCGGCCGGTCAGCCTGCCCCACGCCCCCCACGGGCTCTCCGCCTACTACGTGCTCGCCCCCGCGGAGGCCTCCTCGAACCTCGCCCGCTTCGACGGCGTTCGCTATGGCCTGCGCGCCGAGGGCGCGGGGGATCTGCTGGACATGTACACCAGCACCCGCCGCGCCGGCTTCGGCGCCGAGGTGATGCGGCGCATCATGCTCGGCACCTACGCCCTCTCCGCGGGCTACTACGACGCCTACTACGGCCGCGCCCAGCGGGTGCGCACGAAGATCGTCGCCGACTTCGACGCGGCCTTCGGGGCGGTTGACTTCATCCTCACCCCCACCAGCCCCACCGTCGCCTTCCCGCTGGGGGAGCGCACGGGGGACCCCTGGTCGATGTACATCAGCGACTTCTGCACCGTCCCCATGTCGCTCGCCGGGATCCCCGCGATCTCGATTCCCTGCGGGCTGGCCCCCGACGGCTCCGGGGGGGAGCTGCCCGTCGGGCTGCAGCTCGCGGGACCGGTGTTCAGCGAGAACCGCCTGCTCGACGCCGCCTACGCGCTGGAGCAGGCACTCGGCTTCGATGGGAGCGCCGCTCGTGTCTGAGTACGAGCCCGTGATCGGGCTGGAGATCCACGTCCAGCTGGCGACCGCCACGAAGATGTTCTGCGGCTGCGAGCTCTCTTTTGGGGAGGAGCCCAACACCCGCACCTGCCCCGTCTGCCTCGGCCTGCCCGGGAGCCTGCCCGTCGCCAACGCCCGCGCGGTGCACTTCGGCTTGATGATCGGCCTCGCCCTGGAGTGCGAGCTGGCGCCCCGCTCGATCTTCCACCGCAAGAACTACTTCTACCCGGACCTCCCCAAGGGGTACCAGATCTCCCAGTACGACGAGCCCCTCTGCCGCGGGGGGCGCCTGGGGGAGGTGCGCATCCACCGCGTGCACCTCGAGGAGGATGCTGCCAAGCTCGTGCACGTGGGCTCCTCGGGGCGCATCCACGGCTCGGATGCCTCGATCGTGGACTTCAACCGCGGCGGCACCCCGCTCGCGGAGATCGTCACCGAGCCCGACTTGCGCTCCGCCGAGCAGGCGGGGGAGTGGCTGCGGCTGCTGCGCGCCACCATGCGCCGGCTCGGGGTCAGCGACGTGAACATGGAGGAGGGCTCGCTGCGCTGCGACGCCAACATCTCCCTGCGCCCCGCGGGCAGTGAGGCGCTGGGGGTGAAGACGGAGCTGAAGAACATGAACTCCTTCCGCTTCATCGAACGCGGCATCCGCGCCGAGATCGTCCGCCAGGAGGCGATCCTGCGGGAGGGGAGGGAGATTGAACAGGAGACCCTGCACTTCGACCCCGCCTCCGAGCGCATCACCTCGTTGCGCTCCAAGGAGGAGGCCCACGACTACCGCTACTTCCCCGAGCCCGACCTCGTGCCCGTCGCGATCGACCCCGCGATGCTCGACGCTGCCCGCGCCGCCCTCCCGGAGCTGCCCGCCGCGCGGGCGGAGCGCTTGCAGCGGGAGATCGGGCTCTCCGCCGACAGCGCCCACCTGCTCGCCTTCCGCACCGAGCTCGGGGACTACTTCGAGGCGGCTCTCGCCAGCGCCGACTCCGCCGCCGCCGTCCCGCCGCAGGTGCTTGCCAACTGGATCGCCGGGGACCTGCTCGCGCGTCTTCCCGACGGCGGGGACCCCTTCGCCTCCCGGGTGCAGCCGCGCGCGCTCGCCGTCCTCGTCGGGCTCGTCGCCTCCAAGCGCATCAGCGTCGGCGCGGGCCGGCAGGTGCTGGACCGTCTGCTCGCCGAGGGGGGCGACCCGTCGGCGATCGTGGAGGCAGAGGGCCTGGCGGCGATGGACGGGGGCGAGGAGCTCGCCGCGATCGTGGCCGCGGCGTTGCAGGCAAACCCGCAGGCCGCCGAGAACGTGCGCGCCGGCAACGCCAAGGCGATCGGCCCGATCGTGGGCCACGTGATGCGCGAGACCAAGGGCCGCGCCGACGGCGGCGAGGTCACCCGGCTCGTGCACGAGCAGCTCGGCATCTGAGGGAGCTGGATCGCGATAGAGGCAGGCCGCGCCTCCGGAACGATTCGCGAGCGGTGCGCAGGAGCAGCCCGCCTCTGGGCCGCACTCGCAACCGCAACAGCGACCCCGCGCACATCTTGGACTTTGGGCCAAAGGCAGGAGACCTCGCGGGCGCCAATATGATCGCTATGAATCCTCCTCGCATCGGGTCCAACGAATCCTCCTCCCGGCGGTTCCTCCTACTGCCAGAGGAGCAGGGATGGGATCCCGCCCACCCCGCTCAGCGCCCCGCGATCAAGCGCTACCGCCTTGCAGGCATCGGGCGGCGCGCCGATCTCGACGGGACCGATCTCGCGGCGGCGCGCATCGCCGGCGAGTTCGGTCGGCTGCGCCGCCCCTACGGATAACAACAACGAGACTTCGTCTTCGCGGCTCCCCTCGACCGCGGATTGGCGGAGCAGGATGCGTGTGGCCGGGCTGGGGTGAGAGAGCTCCTGCCCGGCCGCATCGCGCTGCGGGGTGTCCCGTCCATCCTTGCGAGCGCTACCATCTGGACAAGGCACATGGACGAGTCTCCGGTATCCCCATCATCCTCGCGCTCGCTCGGCAAGACGGTCGTGGCCGTGATGGTCGTGGCGGTAGCGGCCTGGGTGCTGCTGCACCTCGTGATCGGCCTCATCTCCTTCATCGCCACCATCGCCGTGGTGGTGCTCGCAATCGTGGCCGTCGTGTGGGCCGTGCGCGTGCTCATATAGGGGCTCCCGGTGGATCCTCTGTCGCGGGCACCCCTACGCAGGAGCTCTGAGGGGGTCCCCCGATGGGCTACGTGACGATCTGCCTGGGCTTCGGGCTCGCCGGCGGGGTCGTCGGGCGGGTCAAGGGGAGCTCCTTCATCCTCTGGTTCCTGATCTCCATGGCCGTCCCCATTCTCGGCCTGCTTGCGGCGATCGTGTACCGCATGGAGAGCAACGAGCTGCGCCGCGCCTGCCCCCGCTGCGGGCGCGTGACCAAGATCTACGACGCCCTCTGCACCCGCTGCGGGACCGAGCTCGAGTTTCCGGAGACCCTCATCGCGCCGGAATCCTGGAAGCCCACCTCGGCGGCGCCCAGCTGATCAAAAGGGCCCGCCCGGCCGGGGGACGCCCGGTCCGAGCAGGAGAACTCGCTCAGAGCCAGATCAGGGGAGCTTCCGGATCGGCGGTGCCCGACCGGATTAGGGAGCCCGAACCGACGGGGGCTCTATAAATCCAGCATGGACGCAGACGCCCCGCCGGTGCAGCTGCATGCCTCGCTGATCGCCCGCCTCATCCACCGCGCGGGCTTCGCCGACGAGCGCGACTTCGTGCTGCGCGTGGTGCAGCCCGCGCTGGTGGGGATGATCGATGGCACGGTCTCCTCCCTGCCCCCGATCTTCGCGGCGGCGATCTCCTCGAGCTCTCACGTGGCGCTGCTCGTCGGCTTCTCCACCGCCCTGGGCGCTGGCGTGAGCATGGGGTGGTCGGAGGCGCTTTCGGACACAGGCGAACAGACCGGCCGCGGCTCGGCGGTGGTGCGGGGTGGGATCACCGGGGGGATGACCACCCTGGGGGGCATCTTCCACACGCTGCCCTTCCTCATCGGCAACGTCCACAAAGCCCTGCTGGTCGCGGGGTGCGTGGTGGCGGTGGAGCTGTTCGCGATTGCCTGGGTGCGCAAACGCTTCCTAAAAGTGTCCATGCGCTCCTCGTTGCTGGTCGTGACCGTCGGCGGCGCGATCGCGCTGTCGATCGGCATCGCGATAGGTTCCTCCTAGCGGCCGCTGGCACGGCGCCAGGCGGCGTCCTCGATCGCTCGTGTGCAAAGCACACTTCGCTCACTGCGTCCTTGCCTGGCTTGGCCATCGACCACTAGTAGTGGCGTCGTGGTGGGCCAAAACCCGCTGATACACTGCCTTTTTGGCCCGTTTCGAGCGATGAAGGAAAGGAGGTCGGCTCCATGCGCGCGGTGGACGCTCTGATGGAATGCCTCAAGGCGGAGGGCGTCGAGGTCGTCTTCGGCCTGCCCGGGGGCGCCAACCTCCCCACCTACGACGCCTTCGTGGATGCCGGCATCCGCCACATCCTGGTGCGCCACGAGGCCGGCGGGGGTCACGCCGCGGAGGGCTACGCCAAGGCCACTGGCAAAGTGGGCGTTGCCTTCGCAACCAGCGGCCCTGGGGCCACCAACCTCATCACCCCGATCTGCGACGCGATGATGGACTCGGTGCCCGTGGTGTTCATAACCGGCCAGGTGCGCACCGAGCTGCTCGGCACCGACGGCTTCCAGGAGGCCGACACGATCGGGATCACGATGCCCGTGGTGAAGCACTCCTTCATGATCCAGCACCCCCTGGAGATCCCCCGCGCGATCCACGAGGCCTTCCATATCGCCTCCACCGGGAGACCGGGGCCGGTGCTGGTGGACATCCCCCAGGACCTCTCTCGCGCGGAGATCGAGTACGAGCCGATCACCGATCTGCGCCTCCCCGGCTACCAGCCCACGGTGGAGGGCAACCAGAAGCAGATCCGCCAGGCCGCGAAGGCGCTTGCCGCGGCGCAGCGCCCCGTGATCTACGCCGGGGGGGGCGTCGTCAACGCGAACGCCTCCGAGGAGCTCGTGGAGCTCGCGGGCTGCGACCGCTTCCCCGTCACCTGCACCCTCATGGGACTCGGCGCCTTCCCGGCTCCGCACCCGCAGTGGCTCGGGATGCTCGGGATGCACGGCACCCGCGCCGCGAACTACGCGATGGACGAGGCCGACCTGATCTGCGCGGTGGGGGCGCGCTTCGATGACCGCATCACCGGCAAGCTCTCCGAGTTCGCCCCCCACGCGAAGTTCATCCACATCGACGTGGACCCCGCGGAGATCTCCAAGAACGTGCCCGCCCACATCCCCATCGTGGGTGACGCCCGCAACGTGCTCGCGAAGCTCGCCGTGGAGTACCGCGCGCTCGGGGCGGACCCTGCGCGCCTGGCGGAGTGGTGGGAGCGCATCGGGGGGTGGCGTGCGAAGTACCCCCTCGCCTACGAGGACAGCACGGACGCGGAGATCAAGCCCCAGTACATGATCCAGGCGCTCTACGAGGCCACTGGCGGCGAGGCGATCGTCTCAAGCGACGTGGGCCAGCACCAGATGTGGACGGCCCAGTACTACGACTTCCCCGCCCCCCGCCGCTGGATCAACTCGGGGGGCCTCGGCACGATGGGCTTCGGCCTGCCCGCCGCGATGGGCGCCGCCGTGGCCTGCCCCGACCGCGTGGTGTGCTGCGTGGCGGGGGACGGCTCGGTGCAGATGAACGCCCAGGAGCTTGCCACCTGCGCGCAGGAGAAGATCCCGATCAAGGTGTTCATCATGAACAACGGCTACCTCGGCATGGTGCGCCAGTGGCAGGAGCTCTTCTGGGACGGCCGCTACAGCCAGGTGGACATGGGCTCCTACCCTGACTTCGTCAAGCTCGCCGAGGCCTACGGCGCCACGGGGATGCGCTTCGAGGACAAGCACACCCTCGTGGAGGACATGCGCCGGGCCCTCGCCACCGAGGGCCCCGTGGTGGTCGACGTGCGGGTCACGCGCGAGGAGAACACCTACCCCATGATCCCCGCGGGCAAGGCCGCGCGGGAAATGGTGGGCTGAGCGATGGGCGAACCCGCCACCAGGGAACCCCTCAGCCTGGAGGAGCTCGAAGCCTCGGGCAACCTGCGCACGGGGCGCAAGCACGTGCTCTCGATCCTCGTGGAAAACAAGTCCGGCGTGCTCACCCGCATCGCGGGGCTGTTCGCGCGCCGGGGCTTCAACATCGACACCCTCACGGTGGGTCCCACCGACAACGAGCAGATCTCCCGCGTCACGCTCACCGTGGACGGGGCGCTGCACCCCATCGACCAGGTCACCAAGCAGCTGCACAAGCTCATCAACGTCCTGAAGATCCGCGACCTCGACCCCGAGGACACCGTCTCGCGGGAGCTCGCGATGTTCAAGGTCGCCGCCGACGGCCCCCAGCGGGGGGAGCTGATGCAGATCACCGAGATCTTCCGCGGCAAGGTCGTGGACGTGACCAAGCGCTCCATCATCGTGGAGGTCACCGGCACCACCGAGAAGATCGAGGCCTTCGAGGGCATGGTCCGCCCGTTCGGGCTGATCGAGATGATGCGCACCGGCGAGATCGCGATCTCCCGGGGGCGCAGCGAGACGTAGGCCCGCCGCCGGCTCGCGGGGGCACCCTTCACCTGCGACTCGTGGTCAAGCGTGCGGCGCAGCGACCAGCGGATGCTCGCCGCGCCCACCCTGCTAGTGGTTGAGCGGTGAAAAGCGGGTGGGCCTGGATCGACACCAGACCCACCCAGCTCCTTCAGACTTTCCCCTACGTCAGGTCTTTAAGTTTGGTGCTACGATCCAGAATGCGTTTTCGTTGGTTAATTTGCTGGTGATGGTTCCGCGGGCTAACCCGGTGTTTGAGCCGCCGACGCTGCAGGTGGCCATTGTTTCTTCTTCGGTTGTTTTGTCGAACTTGTTTTCGAGTTCTCCTGTTGATCTGTTTGCGATGGCGTTGGTGGTGTTGTCCTGGCGTTCGCATGTATCTACTATTTTGAGGATTCCGTCGACGGTGCATTCGACTGACCAGCCGGGTTCTCCGTTGCCCTCTTCTTTTCTGGGGCCGCTGTTGAGTTCGTCTCTGACTTCGTTTTCTTTTTCTACGAGCTTTGTGCCCCATGGGAGATTTCTAGGTTTTGCTGTTACGCCTTTTGCTTCTTCGCAGCTTCCGACCTTGCCGGCGAGGAATGAGCAGGATGTGGCTTTTATTGTTGTGACTCCGTCGGTGCCTCCTGATGTTAAGTTAGCGATCCAGCCTGTGCCGGTTCCTTTGCATTTGATTCCTAGGGCGCCTCCTGCGGCTTTTGAGTCTTCGAGTTCGAGTTCGCCGCTGGAAGTGACTTCGCTGGTCCCTTCGACTTCCTTCGTTTCCCAGCCTTTGCCTGATTCGTCGCAGGTGCCGGAGCCATAGTGGCCTTCGGTTGACCCGACTTTTACGCAGTGCACCCATCGCGGTCCGGTCAACACGGGGGGCTTTAAGTTTGGTGCTACGATCCAGAATGCGTTTTCGTTGGTTAATTTGCTGGTGATGGTTCCGCGGGCTAACCCGGTGTTTGAGCCGCCGACGCTGCAGGTGGCCATTGTTTCTTCTTCGGTTGTTTTGTCGAACTTGTTTTCGAGTTCTCCTGTTGATCTGTTTGCGATGGCGTTGGTGGTGTTGTCCTGGCGTTCGCATGTATCTACTATTTTGAGGATTCCGTCGACGGTGCATTCGACTGACCAGCCGGGTTCTCCGTTGCCCTCTTCTTTTCTGGGGCCGCTGTTGAGTTCGTCTCTGACTTCGTTTTCTTTTTCTACGAGCTTTGTGCCCCATGGGAGATTTCTAGGTTTTGCTGTTACGCCTTTTGCTTCTTCGCAGCTTCCGACCTTGCCGGCGAGGAATGAGCAGGATGTGGCTTTTATTGTTGTGACTCCGTCGGTGCCTCCTGATGTTAAGTTAGCGATCCAGCCTGTGCCGGTTCCTTTGCATTTGATTCCTAGGGCGCCTCCTGCGGCTTTTGAGTCTTCGAGTTCGAGTTCGCCGCTGGAAGTGACTTCGCTGGTCCCTTCGACTTCCTTCGTTTCCCAGCCTTTGCCTGATTCGTCGCAGGTGCCGGAGCCATAGTGGCCTTCGGTTGACCCGACTTTTACGCAGTGCACCCATCGCGGTCCGGTCAACACGGGGGGCTTTAAGTTTGGTGCTACGATCCAGAATGCGTTTTCGTTGGTTAATTTGCTGGTGATGGTTCCGCGGGCTAACCCGGTGTTTGAGCCGCCGACGCTGCAGGTGGCCATTGTTTCTTCTTCGGTTGTTTTGTCGAACTTGTTTTCGAGTTCTCCTGTTGATCTGTTTGCGATGGCGTTGGTGGTGTTGTCCTGGCGTTCGCATGTATCTACTATTTTGAGGATTCCGTCGACGGTGCATTCGACTGACCAGCCGGGTTCTCCGTTGCCCTCTTCTTTTCTGGGGCCGCTGTTGAGTTCGTCTCTGACTTCGTTTTCTTTTTCTACGAGCTTTGTGCCCCATGGGAGATTTCTAGGTTTTGCTGTTACGCCTTTTGCTTCTTCGCAGCTTCCGACCTTGCCGGCGAGGAATGAGCAGGATGTGGCTTTTATTGTTGTGACTCCGTCGGTGCCTCCTGATGTTAAGTTAGCGATCCAGCCTGTGCCGGTTCCTTTGCATTTGATTCCTAGGGCGCCTCCTGCGGCTTTTGAGTCTTCGAGTTCGAGTTCGCCGCTGGAAGTGACTTCGCTGGTCCCTTCGACTTCCTTCGTTTCCCAGCCTTTGCCTGATTCGTCGCAGGTGCCGGAGCCATAGTGGCCTTCGGTTGACCCGACTTTTACGCAGTGCACCCATCGCGGTCCGGTCAACACGGGGGGCTTTAAGTTTGGTGCTACGATCCAGAATGCGTTTTCGTTGGTTAATTTGCTGGTGATGGTTCCGCGGGCTAACCCGGTGTTTGAGCCGCCGACGCTGCAGGTGGCCATTGTTTCTTCTTCGGTTGTTTTGTCGAACTTGTTTTCGAGTTCTCCTGTTGATCTGTTTGCGATGGCGTTGGTGGTGTTGTCCTGGCGTTCGCATGTATCTACTATTTTGAGGATTCCGTCGACGGTGCATTCGACTGACCAGCCGGGTTCTCCGTTGCCCTCTTCTTTTCTGGGGCCGCTGTTGAGTTCGTCTCTGACTTCGTTTTCTTTTTCTACGAGCTTTGTGCCCCATGGGAGATTTCTAGGTTTTGCTGTTACGCCTTTTGCTTCTTCGCAGCTTCCGACCTTGCCGGCGAGGAATGAGCAGGATGTGGCTTTTATTGTTGTGACTCCGTCGGTGCCTCCTGATGTTAAGTTAGCGATCCAGCCTGTGCCGGTTCCTTTGCATTTGATTCCTAGGGCGCCTCCTGCGGCTTTTGAGTCTTCGAGTTCGAGTTCGCCGCTGGAAGTGACTTCGCTGGTCCCTTCGACTTCCTTCGTTTCCCAGCCCGTTCCTGTCGTCGCACAGGTGCCGGAGCTCCAATGCCCTCCAGTCGAGGCTTTTTCACACTTCACCCATCTTGCCGTTGCCATGGCCGGGGAAGTTGGGACTGCGATGAGGCAAGCAACCATCGCCAGTCCGGCGACTATCTTTAGATGTTTCATGTCGTGCTGCTCCTCTTTTGGGTCGGTTGCTGATCCCGCGACGCCCGCCTTCAACGCAAAGACGCCGCGACACCGGCGATATCGTTGCTCTCGGCCACTCCTCGGATCGCCGGGTTCGCACCGATCTTCCGGCTCGTGACTCCCGTCAGTATACTGGCATAAGTCAAAAAGTTCACCAAGACTTGCTCGCGTCCTTCCACTCATACGGGGTGTTGCCATCACAACCTCCGCTGCGCCAATCGGCTCCCGCTGTGGACTAGGCGCGCTAGCCCTGGGCAGGCGGTGCGCGCCACGCCCCGAGAGTCCGCTCGTGCTAGCCGCCGGGCATCTCGGCGGGGCCGAAACCGAGGACGCGCCCGGAAGGCACGCCAAGTGCTACCCCGCCTCGTTCCAGAGCAGGATTCTCCGGGCGTGCCGCAGAGGCGGATGAGGTTGGTCTCGGTGGAGGCGCGCGGGGACCTATTCGCGCAGGTGCAACGGATAGCCGACGCCGCGTAGATCTCCAGGAAGCAGCGGGCTCTAGTTCCGGCAGGAACGCCTAGGCCTTCGGCAGGATCGAGCGCGACGGTAGCTATGTGGTTGCTTGCGCGCCCTAGCAAGCCGGGGCGGTTGTACTAGGCTCAAGCGCAGACGGCGAGGCAGCGCTCCTTGCATGGTCCGCATTCGCACCGACAATATTCCGCACTCCACGCCCGGCGTTCCCGCACAGGGGGGGGCCTTCGCGCTCGGCGACGCCGACCGCGAGCGGCTCGAGGCGCGCCTGCGGCTCGCGGTCAAGCGCGCGCGGCGCAGCGGTCAGCAGACGCTCGCGGCGCTCACCCTGCCACTGGCCGAGGAGGTGGACCCCAGCGCCGTCGCGTGCGCCTCCCGGCGCCCCGGGGAGCCCTGGTTCCTCTTAGAGCAGCCCGAGCGCGGGGCGCGCGCGCTGGCAGCGCTCGGCGAGGCGGTCTGCCTGACGGCTGCGGGCCCCGAGCGCTTCGCCACCGTGGCCGACAGTTGGCGCGCGCTGGCGGCCGCCGCCGTGGGGGACCCCCCGGAGGATCCCTCCGATCCGGGGTCCACGGGCGGCGGGCCGATCGCACTCGGGGGCTTCGCGTTCGCCGCCGACGGCGGCGGGGACCCCGCGTGGAGCGGCTTCGAGCCCGCCTCCCTCATCGTGCCCGAGGTGCTGCTCAGCCGTGAGCGGCGCCCCGGCGAGCGCGCCGGCAAGCGTGACGGCGCGATGCCCCCCCGGGCGCGGGTGCGTTTGACCCTCTGCGTGCTCGCCGCTCCCGACGACACCCCCGAGGAGCTGCTCGCGCGCCTGCAGGAGCGCGTGGGGGAACTGCGTGTCGCGCCCCTGCCCCTGCTGGACCCCGCGCCCGCGGGGCGCTACCGGATCGCGAGCGCGATGCCCCCCGAGCACTATGAGGCCGCTGTGGCGCGCGCCGTCGAGCTGATCCGCGGGGGGGGCCTCGAGAAGGTGGTGCTCGCCCGCGAGGTGCTGGTGCACGCTCCCCGCGAGCACGACCCCGCCGCGCTCTTTGGAGTGCTGCGCGAGGGCTTCCCCTCCTGCACCGTCTTCTGCGTGGGGCGCGAGGATGCCGCCTTCGTCGCCGCCAGCCCCGAGCTGCTCGTGCGCCGCGAGGGCCACCGTGTCAGCGCGCTTGCGCTCGCGGGCTCGATGCGCCGCAGCGCGGACCCCGCGGTGGACGACCATCTCGGGGAACAGCTCATGCACTCCGAGAAGGACCGCGAGGAGCACGCGATCGTGATTCGCCGCATCGAGCGCGCGCTGCGCCAGCACGCCCTCTGGACCGCCGCCCCGCCCGAGCCCGCGCTCGTGAAGGTCGCCAACATCCAGCACCTCGGCACCCCGATCCGCGCGCAGCTCGCCCAGCCCCTCGACGTGATCGAGCTGCTCGAGCTGATGCACCCGACGCCCGCCGTGGGGGGCGAGCCGCTGGCGCGCGCCCGGCCGCTGATCCCGGCGCTGGAGGGCCTTGACCGCGGCTGGTACGCCGGCCCCGTCGGCTGGGCCGATGCCACCGGGGACGGAGAGTTCTGCGTCGCCCTGCGCTGCGCCCTGCTGCGCGGCCGTGTCGCTCGCTGTTACGCCGGCGTCGGCGTCGTGCGCGACTCCGATCCCCCCGCGGAGTTGGCCGAGACCGAGGTGAAGCTGGCGGCGTTGTTGCCGCTGCTGGCTGGGTGAGGGCCTAGGCACCGCGTTTGTCCGCCTGCCTCGGGTCGTTCTTTCGTCGTAGCTGCTTGCCGCGAAGCGAAAGGGTCTCGACCGAGCCGGATAGTGGGTGGGTCTGGACCGACGCCAGACCCACCCAGTCTCTTCAGGTTTCCGGGTGGATCAAGTTAAGATCCAGAATGCGTTTCCGTTGGTTAGTTTGCTGGTGATGGTGCCGCGGGCTAACCCGGCGTTTGTGCCGCCGACGTTGCAGGTGGCCATTGTTTCTTCTTCGGTTCTTTTGTCGAATTTCTCTTCTAGTTCTCCTGTTGTTCTGTTTGGGGTTGTGCTGAGGGTGTTGCCCTGGTGTTCGCATGTGTCTGTTATTTTGAGGATGCCGGCGACGGTGCATTCGACTGACCAGCCGGGTTCGCCGTTTCCCTCTTCTTTTTTGGGGCCGCTGTTGAGTTCGTCTCTGACTTCGGTTTCTCTTTCTATGAGTCTTGTGCCCCATGGGAGGTTTCTGGCTTTGGCTGTTACGCCTTTGGATTCTTCGCAGGATCCGACCTTGCCGGAGAGGAACGTACAGCTGGTTGCTGTGATTGTGGTGATTCCGTTCTGGCCGTTGCCTGATGTTGGGTTGGCGATCCATCCGGTGCTGGTGCCTTTGCACTTGATGCCGGTCGCTCCGCCTGTGGCTTTTGCGTCTTCGAGTTCGAGTTCGCCGCTGGCTGTTACGGTGCTTGTTCCTTCGAGCTCTTTTGTTTCCCAGCCTGTTCCTGATTCGTTGCAGAGGCCAGAGCTATAGTGACCTTCGGTCGCTCCGACTTTGACGCAGTCACCCCATCTCGGGTTCGCTACAGTCGGGGGAGGTCCGGGTGGTGTGGTCCAGAATGCGTTTCCGTTGGTTAGTTTGCTGGTGATGGTTCCGCGGGCTAACCCGGCGTTTGTGCTGCCGACGCTGCAGGTGGCCATTGTTTCTTCTTCGGTTCTTTTGTCGAATTTCTCTTCTAGTTCTCCTGTTGTTCTGTTTGGGGTTGTGCTGAGGGTGTTGCCCTGGTGTTCGCATGTGTCTGTTATTTTGAGGATGCCGGCGACGGTGCATTCGACTGACCAGCCGGGTTCGCCGTTTCCCTCTTCTTTTTTGGGGCCGCTGTTGAGTTCGTCTCTGACTTCGGTTTCTCTTTCTATGAGTCTTGTGCCCCATGGGAGGTTTCTGGCTTTGGCTGTTACGCCTTTGGATTCTTCGCAGGATCCGACCTTGCCGGAGAGGAACGTACAGCTGGTTGCTGTGATTGTGGTGATTCCGTTCTGGCCGTTGCCTGATGTTGGGTTGGCGATCCATCCGGTGCTGGTGCCTTTGCACTTGATGCCGGTCGCTCCGCCTGTGGCTTTTGCGTCTTCGAGTTCGAGTTCGCCGCTGGCTGTTACGGTGCTTGTTCCTTCGAGCTCTTTTGTTTCCCAGCCTGTTCCTGATTCGTCGCAGAGGCCAGAGCTATAGTGACCTTCGGTCGCTCCGACTTTGACGCAGTCACCCCATCTCGGGTTCGCTACAGTCGGGGGAGGTCCGGGTGGTGTGGTCCAGAATGCGTTTCCGTTGGTTAGTTTGCTGGTGATGGTTCCGCGGGCTAACCCGGCGTTTGTGCTGCCGACGCTGCAGGTGGCCATTGTTTCTTCTTCGGTTCTTTTGTCGAATTTCTCTTCTAGTTCTCCTGTTGTTCTGTTTGGGGTTGTGCTGAGGGTGTTGCCCTGGTGTTCGCATGTGTCTGTTATTTTGAGGATGCCGGCGACGGTGCATTCGACTGACCAGCCGGGTTCGCCGTTTCCCTCTTCTTTTTTGGGGCCGCTGTTGAGTTCGTCTCTGACTTCGGTTTCTCTTTCTATGAGTCTTGTGCCCCATGGGAGGTTTCTGGCTTTGGCTGTTACGCCTTTGGATTCTTCGCAGGATCCGACCTTGCCGGAGAGGAACGTACAGCTGGTTGCTGTGATTGTGGTGATTCCGTTCTGGCCGTTGCCTGATGTTGGGTTGGCGATCCATCCGGTGCTGGTGCCTTTGCACTTGATGCCGGTCGCTCCGCCTGTGGCTTTTGCGTCTTCGAGTTCGAGTTCGCCGCTGGCTGTTACGGTGCTTGTTCCTTCGAGCTCTTTTGTTTCCCAGCCTGTTCCTGATTCGTCGCAGAGGCCAGAGCTATAGTGACCTTCGGTCGCTCCGACTTTGACGCAGTCACCCCATCTCGGCGTCGCCATCGCAGGCGAAGCCATGACTGCCATCAGGCTGGTTAGGGCGACCAATCCGAGGGCCATCTTTGGATGTTTCATGTCGTGCTGCTCCTATCCCATTGGGTCGGTTTGCCGAGTCCGCGACGCTCGTCTTCAAACGCAGAGACGCTGCGAAACCGGCGATATTGGGTGCTCTCAGCCGCTCCTTCGATGGCCGGTTCGCACCGGCCATCCGACGACTGCGTCGTCAGTATACTCGGAGTAATCCAAAGGTCATAAACCTGTACGCTGTCCTGCTCCCACCCGTACCTGGCTGGCCGTCGGCATGTCAGCTATGCCAGATCAGCCTTGCTTGTAGACGGATGCGCGCCAACCCCCGGACAGGCGATGTGGGTGCCACGCCCGAGGAGGGGCCATCGGAGATCGGCTGGCCGGTGAGCAGGCAGCACTCGTGGGCGGTCCGAACACCAGGCTGCGATGCACGGTGAGTGCTGCGTCGCGCTGCGCTGCGCCCTGCTGCGCGCCGCCGGGGTCCACTGCTAGGCGCGGTGTCGTTGGAGTGCGCGACTCCGTCCCCCGCCGAGTGCCCTGCTCGGAGGCTCGGCCGGCCCCGGTAAGAAACACTTTGCCGGAATACCGCCCGCTCGAGGAGCGGGGAGTCCTGTGTCAGGCCCTGCCTTTTGGTCCACGGGCGTTCCCGAAAGATCGCATCCTTCCAATCGCGAAAGACCGTGGCTAATCTGCCGACATGGCCACTGTAGCCAAAAGGCAGCGCAGCTCGACACCCGGTGGACCCGACGGCGGCTCGACGACAGGACGGCTCCTTGGGCGCCTCGACTTCCTGCCGGCCAATTGGTGGATGTGGTCATTTCTGCCGCTGTGCCTGATCTACCTCGTCCTCGTAATGACGCACATGAGCCACCTCTTGTTGAACGTATATGGAAGCTCCGATACCAGCTCGTCGCTGGTGGAGGCTGAATTCTTCGCCAGCCGTGGTGTGGGTCGGGTCGTCCTGGGAACCTTTCCGTGGTACTCGACTCTGATCTTCATGGAGGCAACGAAATGGCTACCTCTGCATCGTCAGATATGGGAACTGGGGCCCTATCTCATGGCGCTCCTGTCGATCGCTCTCATGTCCTGGGCCGCACTGCGCGTGGCCGGACGCTGGGCGGCCGCGCTGACTGCCGTGATCCTCCTGTGCGCAGGGCCGATCGTTCTGGAATTGATGTTGTGGCTCCCCAATCACACATCGACCTGGTACTCGCTTGCCCTGTTGGCGGCGTTTTTGGTTCTGGTGACAAAGCACGGCGGGTCAGTTGGCAGGCTGCCGCTGGCGATACTAGCGCTGTTCGTGGGTGTGGTGGAGGGAGTCAACGTCGCTTCGGACAAGGAGCTCCTCATTGCTGGGATACTCCCGCTGCTCCTCGCCGGCATCGTCACCTGGGCCTTGATTCGAACTGAGTTGTCGGCCAGGACCATGTGGCTTGCTCTCGCGGTTGCGGCTGTGGCCGGTGTCAGCGCGATCGTAACGACATCGATCATGGACTCGGCGGGTATCGTCGCGAGTGGATTTAAGCTCAAGTTCGTGAGTCTTGAAGCCGTATCCAAGAACGTAGAGACTTGGTGGGAGTCGATTGCGCTTCTGGGTAACGGATCTTTCTTCGGCGAAGCGATAACGTTCACCACTACAGTGGCACTCGGTTGTGCGGCGGCGAGCCTAGCGGCGGTGCTCTACATACCGAGATATACGTGGCGGTATATGAGTGCGCTGCGGGCTGGTGGCAAACGCCTCGATGAGCGGCTGACCGTATACATGATATTCTGGGCAACCAGCCTGGTCTGTCTCTGTGCCGGTTTCGTTCTCAGCACGGCTCCCTACGGCTCACAGTCTACACGCTACCTGGTGGGGGTCGTCTATGCGGTTGCCGCGATGTTGCCGCTGCTTGCTCGTAGCAGCACCGTGCTTCGCACTGCGGTGGTGGCCGGTGCGCTCGTGTTCCTATTCGGTGCCACGCTCTCTCTCGAGAAAGACGGGGCCCTCGAGCTCCCGTCGCCGGATCGGGGGCCCTCACCACAGGTTGCCCTCGACGTGGCGCGAACTGCGGAAGCGATGCACACCACCTTTGGTTATGGCCTCTATTGGGATGCGGCTGCCATAACCTGGCGTGCGAATTTCAGGGTCCTCGTTGCGCCACTGGTGGGCTGCCCAGTCAGCTCTGCGATACTGTGTCCTGGTCCGCACGACTATCTCGAAACCTGGTATTACCCCGGGTCGCGCCGGACGTTTGTGCTGACCGATCCCAGCATAACTCCCTGGACTCCGCCCGCGACCCTCGGGCCGGCAATCGCCAAATACACTTTCGGTACCGTGACAATGTATTTCTACGGTTACGACGTGGCAGAAAAGCTGTTTTTCAAGCCATGAATGTCACGAGGTGTCGACGCTCCGAAAAGTCGATGCTCTGAGGAGTGACTGGCGATGCAAGGCCGCGTGAGACTCTCGAGCCGTCGTGGGATCAGTCACACCAGACCGGCCTGCGCTCGGAGACAGAGGCGCGCCAGCCCTTCGGCAGGCGCGTGGGTGCAACACCCGTGGGGAAGCGCTCGGAGGTCGGCCGGGGCGTGAGCAGGCAGTACTCCGGTGCGGGGCCGAACACGAGCGCGCGGCGCCAGAGGCTTGCGTGCTCCGGATTCATGCCGTCTCCCAGGAGCTCCCCGAGGGGGCGGCGGGCGGCCCCGGGTGGGCGGGTCACCCACACCGCGAGCGGGGCGCCATCCAGGTCGGCGTGGCCCTCCAGCAGGCCATACAGGCCCCCCGCGCCTGCGCCGAAGCGACGGGCGACCTCGTCGTGGGCGCTGCGATGCCCGCGCGCGACCGCGGCCTCGTTGAGCACCCCGAGGGCGGCGAAGTCATCGAGCAGGTACCAGTCCTCATAGGCGTGCTCGTGAGCTGGTGAGAGCCACGGGCACTCAGCGAGGGCGAACGCCGCCGAGCCGCGGAAGCCGACCGGGGGGGAGTGGTGCAGCGAGCGGTGAAAGCGCTCGCAGGCACGCTCATAGGCCTCGCGCTCGATGCCCTCGGCGGGGCGGTGCCATAGGAGATAGGCGAGCATGTCGTGTTCCGGGCTCTCGCGGAGCTCAGGTTCCCCCATCCAGCACGCCCGCGACGGCCTCCCACGCACGGCGGTGCAGCGCCACGTTCTCCGCGCGGTCGGTGCGGACTTCGATGATCCCCGCGCGGCGGGGGCGCCCGGCGAGCGCGCGCTCGAGCGCCGCGCGGAAGGCGACGACATCCTCGACGGTCTCGTGCTCCACCCCGTACAACCGTGCCGCCGCCGCGAAGTCGAGGCCGGTGGGAGTGGCGATGTGCTGGGTGTACAGGTCCGCCGGCAGATTGTCCCGCGGGTGCCCGTCCGCGGGCAGCGCCCCATGCTCGCCGAAGCGTTGCGGTGTGTCCTCGCTCTCCTCTCCCGTCCGCGCTCGCTGCGCGGTGGCGCCGCTGTCCGCCCTCAGGGCGTCCGCGACCGGCAGGAAGTCGAAGATCCCCCCGCCGCCGTTGTCGATCAGCACGATCGTGAGGTCCAGCCCCAGGCGCCGTGCGGCGAGCAGGCCGCCGATGTCGTGCGCGAGCGCCACGTCGCCGATCAGCAGCACCACTGGGCCGCGGCCGGCGGCGGCCACGCCGAAGGCGCTCGAGACCGTCCCGTCGATCCCGTTGGCGCCCCGGTTGCAGAGCACTCGCGGGGGGTCCGGGCGCGCCGGCCAGAAGCTCTCGATGTCGCGCACCGGCATCGAGGAGGCCACGAACAGGGTTGCCTCCTCGGGTAGCAGCACGCCGAGCTCGGCGGCCACCGCGGGCTCGCAGAGGCCCTCCGCACCGAGCACCCCGAGGATCGCCTCTGCCGCGCGCTCGTCCGCGCTGCGCCAGGTCTGAAGCCAGTCGGAGTCAGCGGGCGAGGATGCGTCCTGCGCCAGCTGCCGCAACGTCGCGGCGGGCTCCAGTGCGAAGCGGCGGCAGAGCGTCGAATCGGGGTCCTGCCAGCGGCCCTCCTGCTCGATCGCCGCCTGGGGAACATCGCGCAGGCTCGCGAGCCACCCGCGCAGGGGCTTGGAGGTGGGCAGGTCGCCGACGCGCAGCACGAGGTCGGGTGTCACGCTCGCGGCGAACTGGTCGTCGCGCAGCAGCGCGTCGTAGTGCGCCACCGCCGCCTCCCCCCGCCGCGCGCCCGAGAGCGGGTCCGCCAGCAGCGGCCAACCGGAGGCCGCGCAGAACGCCGCTGCGGCCTCCCCGAGCTCGGTGTCGCGCTCGTAGCGCCCCGCCACCACCACCCCCCGGCGGGCCGCGGCCACCGGCACGGCGAGGGAGCGTGCGTCCTCGGGGGCCGTGAAGCGCGCGAGCTTGCAGGTCACGAGCGGGCGGCCATCGGGACGCCCGGTGCGATCCGCCGGCAGGGGCTCCTCGCTCACCAGCGGCTCGCGCAGGGGGAAGTTGAGGTGCACCACCCCGGGACGGCCCTCCAGCGCGCACCAGTAGGCGCGGCACGCGAGCGTGCGCATCCAGCGCAGCCGGGCCTCGCGCGCGTCGCCGATGCCTGCCCCACCGTCCCGCGCCGCTGGCGTCTGCTGCCTCTCCGCCTCCTGGGTATCCGCCACCTCCAGCACGCCGACCTCGAAGAACCACTTGGCGGCGCCCCCATAGAGCTTGACCTGGTCGATCGCCTGTCCCGCGCCGTTCTCGCGCAGCTCGGGGGGGCGGTCGGCCGTGAGGATCAGGAGCGCCACGCCCGCCTCGTGCGCCTCGATCGCGGCCGGCAGCAGCTCCGCGGCGGCCGTGCCCGAGGTGCACGTCACCGCCACCGGCAGCCCCGAGGCCTTCGCGAGGCCGAGCGCGAAGAAGCCGCTGCAGCGCTCGTCGATGTGGGAGTGGCAGCGCAGCTGCGGCTCCCGCGCGAGGCTCAGCACCAGCGGCGTGCAGCGCGACCCCGGCGAGGTGCACGCGTCGCGCAGCCCGCACCGCGCGAGCTCCTGCACGAACGCTCGCAGCAGCAGGTGGGTGGCGGTGGCGGGAGTCATAGGATCGCGGTGTGCTCAAGAACGTCGTTCTGCTGCATGGCTTCGGCGCCACCCACCGTGCCTGGGACGGCGTGGCGGAGCTGCTCGACCCTGAACGCTACCGGCCGCTGGCGCTCGACCTCCCGGGCCACGGAGAGGCCGCGGACGCACCGCGCCCGATCTCCTTCGCGAGCTGTGCCGAGCACGTGCTCGCAAACAGCCCCGAGCGCTTCGTGTTGTGCGGCTACTCGATGGGCGGACGCGTCGCCCTGCGTGTTGCGCTAGCCGCTCCCGAGCGGGTGGAGCAGTTGGTGCTGATCTCGTCCACCGCCGGCATCGAGGACGTCGCCGAGCGAGCCCGGCGACGGGAGGCCGATCGGGCGCTGGCCGAGGATCTCGAACGCGGGCCCTATGAGGAGTTCGTCGAGCGCTGGCGCACCCAGCCGCTGTTTGCAGAGGAGTCCCCCGAGGTGCGAGCGCGTGCGCGCGAGGACCAACTGCGCAACCGCCCCGACGCGCTGGCGGCCGTTCTGCGGGGCGTTGGCACGGGGGAGATGCAGCCGCTGTGGGACCGCCTCCCCGAATTGGCGATGCCCGTCATCGTCCTGGTGGGCGTCAGCGATGCGAAGTTCCAGGCTCTGGGGCGGCGGATGATGGGGCTGCTGTCGGATGGTGAGCTGCTCGTCGTGCCCGGTGGCCACGGCTTGCCGTTGGAGAACTCGTCCGCTGTCGCGCGGGCGCTCGATCGCCGTGCCTGAGCGCCTCTGTCGGCTGCCTCGAGGGGGGCCGGATTCCGATGACTTGTCAAGCGGCCCCTTTGAGCGTGACAGTTTTGTCATCTGGTATCTTGCCGCACCTTGTCAGCGGATGGCGGAGAGGTGACTTGGTGAGATTCACGGCATGGGCTCGTGCCCTGCGGTTCGATGAGGTTGCGGTGCGCTCGAGACGCGCCCGCAAGTTGGGTACGCTCGCGGCGGCGACGTGCTGCCTGTTGGCGGTCGCGCCGGCATCGGCTGGGGCGTCTGTGGCGCCTTCGCGCGGTGACCGCCACGGTCGCGGATCTCACGATTTGGCCGGCGGCTCGGAGCGTGCGCGGACCGCGATCGTCGGTGGCGGTCAAATCGCGATCCCGCTGGCGCCCTGGCAGGTCGAGGTTGAAGCGTTCATTCCCGCAGAAGAAAAGGTGATCCGTTGCGGCGGCTCGATCCTGGACGCCTCGCACGTTCTCACGGCGGCTCACTGCATGTTCAACCCCAAGACGAGCGGACAGATTGCGCCGGAAGACATCTTCGTCATCGCTGGCACATCCAACATCGATGCGACCAAAGTCGATGAACCGACGCAGCAGGTCAGAGGTGCGGCGCACGTGCGGGTGCACCCATATTTCGACTACGCCACGGGGCCCACGGCTCCAGACGATGTCGCCGTCCTGGAGCTCTCCACGCCGCTGACGCTGAGCTCGGCGCCTGGCACGACGGCAACCGCGATCGGCCTCGCGCCCGCCGGGACGGGCCTGGCGGAAGGCTCTCAGGTCACCCTCACCGGATTTGGGGAGCAGGTGGCAAACGAAAAATCGGACGGCCTGCTCTACTCGCTCGGTATGACAGTGGGGTACAGCCATCTATGTGGGGGCGAAGCCGACGCGCTGTTCATCTGCGCCAGCACCCCGACCGGGTCCGCATGCCTCGGTGACAGCGGCAGCGGCCTCACAGCGCCAATGCCGGCGCCGATGCTCCTCGGAGTCGCCGACATCGTCCAGGTGATCTCCGGGGAGCCCTGTCGGGATGGCGCATACGGCGGTTTCGTCAACCTCGCCGCACCGGAGATCGGCGAGTTCATCGAAGGCAGCGAATCGCCCCCCCGCGCGCCCCGCGGCGGCGGCGTGGCCATCCGTGGGGTGGTGAGCGTGGGACACTCCCTCGACTGCGAACCGGGCAGCTGGAGCAACAGCCCCACCTTCGCCTACGCGTTCATTGACAGCGCGAGCGGGCAGGTCCTGCAGCAGGGCGCTGCGTCCACCTACATGCTGTCCGCCTCGGACGTGGGCCGCACCATCCTCTGTCAAGTGCAGGCAAGCACTGCGGGGGGCACCGGCGTGGGCCGCACCCCGCCTCTGGAAGCCGTCCAAGCCGCGCCGCCGTCCACTCCCCCTCAAAGCGCTCCGCCGTCGTCATCTGCACCGGCGCCCCCCGCCACCGAAGCCGAGGGCGTGGCGATCGCCGGCGCAACCCTCGCGGTGAATGGCAACGGCGTGGCTCTTGTGAAGCTGAGTTGCGCGGTGTCCACGGGCTGTCGCGGAACGCTCACCCTGTCGGCGCGCAGCGTGTCCAAGATCATGGGTGCCAAGAAGCGCACGCGCACCGTGACGATTGGGAGTGCGAGCTTCTCGATCGCGGGCGACGGAGTCACTGTTGGGCGGATCAAGCTCGACGCCCCTGGCCTAGCTCTCCTGAGTACCGGCCACGGGCGCCTCGAGGCTCACCTGGTGCTGGTCGAAGCCGAACCAAATCCAGGCCAGACGCAAACCGAAAGCGTCCGTCTCGTGCAGCAGGGGCGAACACGAGCCAAGGGCAGAAAGCGAAGGAGACGATAGATCGTCTCGGCGGCCCCTTGGCCCTGCGGGCCCCAGGTCCTCTCGGCCCGGGCTGGACCCGTGCCCTCAACCCGTGGGCACACCCAACCCCGGTGCCTGGGGCACGGCGATGCGACCCTCGCGCGCGGGCAGCGGGTCCTCGAGGTCCTCGAACAGGCTGAGCGTCGCCAGTCCGCATGGGGGCAGCGGGCCTCGCGAGGCGAGCGCGGCGGCGGCGTGCACTGCGGCGGCGACACCGAGGGGGCCGTCGAGGGTGGAGGCGAGGTAGACCTCCGCGCCGGAGGCGCGCACGAGCGCGGCGGCGGCGAGCAGGCCGCCGATGCCCCCGCAGCGTGAGATCTTCAAGCAGACAGCGTCGGCGACGCCCGCGCCGAGGGCGCCGTGCTCGGCGGCCGTCTCGTCGATCGCCACCCGCGCCGCGACGCGCTCGCGCACTTCGCGCACCCCCTCCAGGCCGTGCGTGGGCTCCTCCACGAGCTCCAGGCCGACGGCGGTGAGCGCCTCGATCGCGCGCACCGCCCCCTCGACGTCCCAGGCGCCGTTGGCATCCACCCGCAGCGCCACGTGTGGCCCCACCGCCGCGCGCACCGCCGCCATGCGGCCGGCGTCGTCGCCCACTCCCACCTTCACCTTCACGCACTGAAAGCCCAGCTGCGCGGCGCGCGCGGCCTGCGCGGCGGCGCCCGCGCGATCGGTGGCGCCCACCGTCGCGTTGACCGCGACCTCGGCGGCTGGGTCATCGGTGAGCAGGGCCGCCACCGGCCTGCCCGCACGGCGCCCCGCGCGGTCCCACAGCGCGAGGTCGATCGCCGCGAGCGCGGCGGGAAGGTCGGCCACGCGCCGGCAGGCCTCGATCAGCTGGGGACCGCTGACGCCCTCAGACTGCATCAGCACCGGCCGGTAGGCCTCGAGCGCCGCACGCACCCGCGCCGTGCTCACCCCGTCGTAGGGCTGCAGCGGCGCCGCCTCCCCATAGCCGGTGAGGCCGTCCGTGTCGGTGAGCGCCACCGTCAGCAGCTCGCGCTCGCACACCTCGCCGTATGCGCTCTCCAGCGGTGTCCGAAAGCGGAGCACGCGCTCGGTGACGCTCATCCGCATGGCCGGGTCTCAGCCGATGCCCCCGCCGGCGAGGATGCCGGCGGAGAAGAGCAGGCAGAAGAGCAGCTGCAGCAGGCCTGTGCGCGCGAGCGCCCCGTTGAGCGAGGGGCCGTCCAGGCGGGTGCGCACGACCCTTGTCAGAGACACCGCGAGCGGGATCGCGGCCCAGGGGAGCAGCAGCCAGGCGCTCATCGAGCCGAGCAGCCACGGCAGCGGAGCGCAGGCGAAGGCGACGGCGAGCATCGCGGTGTAGAGCGTGCGCGTGCGCTGGCGGCCGAGGCGCACCGCGAGCGTGCGCTTGCCGGCGCGGCGGTCGGTGTCGATGTCGCGCACGTTGTTGACCACGAGGATCGCGCTCGCCAGGAGACCCACGGGGACCGCGCAGGCGAAGGCCTGCCAGGGGAGGTGCTGGACCTGCACGTAGTAGGAGCCCGCGACCGCGACGATGCCGAAGAAGAGGAACACGAACAGCTCCCCCAGTCCTTCGTAGCCGTAGGGGCGGGGTCCCCCGGTGTAGAGGACGCCCGCGAGGATCGAGGCGGCGCCGACCGCGATCAGCCCCCAGCCGGCGACCGCGACGAGGTAGACCCCGCAGAGCACCGCCAGGCCGAAGGTGACGTAGGTGGCGAGCAGCACCTGGCTGGGGGGGACGAGGCCCCCCGCCGTCACCCGCACGGGGCCGAGGCGGTCCTCGGTGTCGGCGCCGCGGCGCGCGTCGGAGTAGTCGTTGGAGAGGTTCGTGCCCACCTGGATGAAGATCGCGCCGAGCAGCGCCGCCACGAACGCGAAGGGGTCGAAGTGCCCGTCCCCCAGCGCGAGCGAGGTGCCGACGAGCACCGGGGCGATCGCCGCGGGCAGTGTGCGCACGCGGGCGGCCATCACCCAGATGTGCACCGCGCTCGGGCGGCCCGGGGCCTCGAGCGCGGGGCGCTCCTCGATCGGCGGGGAGGTGTGGATCGCGCTCACGCCCTCCGCGGGAACCGCGAGAAGTCGGGGGGGCGCTTCTCGCGATAGGCGTCGCGGCCCTCCTGGGCCTCCTCGCTGCCGTAGAAGAGCAGGTTGGCGTCGTGGGCGAGCTGCTGGATGCCCGTGAGGCCGTCCTCGGCGGCGTTGAAGGAGGCCTTCAGCAGGCGCAGGGAGAAGGGGGAGAGGGCGAGCATCTCCCGGCACCACCCCACTGTCTCCTCCTCCAGGCGCTCCAGCGGGACGACCGTGTTCACGAGCCCCATCTCGAGTGCCTGCGCGGCGGTGTACTGGCGGCAGAGGAACCAGATCTCCTTGGCCTTCTTGGGCCCCACGAGGTTCGCGAGCAGGCCCGCCCCGAAACCGCCGTCGAAGGAGCCAACGCGTGGGCCCACCTGCCCGAAGCGCGCGTTCTCCGCGGCGATCGTGAGGTCGCACACAAGATGCAAGACGTGCCCCCCGCCGATTGCGTAGCCTGCGACCATCGCCACGACCGGCTTGGGCAGGCGGCGGATCTGCACGTGCAGGTCGGTCACGTGAAAGCGCCCCGGGCGGGTGGGATCCGGGTTGCCGGCGTCGTCCTCGGCGAGGTAGCCGGAGTCCCCGCGCACGCGCTGGTCCCCGCCGGAGCAGAACGCCAGCGGGCCCTCCCCGGTGAGCACGATCGCCCCCACCTCGAGGTCCTCGTGGGCCTGTGTGAGCGCGCGCGAGATCTCGACCACGGTGAGCGGCCGGAAGGCGTTGCGCACCTCGGGGCGGTCGATCGTGATCTTCGCGATCGTCCCCTCGGGGTGGGTGGACTTCTCGTAGCGGATGTCGGTGTACTCCCCGGCGGGGATCCATGTGGTGGGCATGCGCGAAGGCTAGCCTGTGCGGATGGTCCTCGAAGCTTGGCTTCAGCGCGCCTGCGCGTCAGCGCCCGCGGCAATCGCGGTGCAGACCCCTCGGGGCTCCTGCACCTACGCGCAGCTGCACGAGCGCGCGCGGGCCGGCGCCGCGGAGCTCCGGGCGCGGGGGGTCGATCCGGGCGAGCGGGTGGCGATTGCGCTGCCGGCGGGCCTGGACTTCGCGTATGCCCTGCACGCCTGCCTGCTGCTGGGTGCGGTCGCGGTGCCCGTGGACCTGCGCCTGGGGGAGCGCGAGCGCGCCGCCATCGTGGACGGAGCGGCGGTGGTGGTGGACGAGCCGCTGCGCTTGGACGCGGCAGGCGCCATGACCGCGGGCGCGGTCCACGACCTGGACGCGGTGGCCGCGATCATCCACACCTCCGGGACCACCTCGGCGCCCAAGCCGGTGGAGCTGACCTACGGGAACTTCCTGTGGAGCGCGCTGGGCTCGGCGGTGGCGCTTGGATTGGACCCCCGCGAGCGGTGGCTGTGCAACCTTCCCCTCTCCCACGTGGGGGGTCTTTCGATCCTGCTGCGCAGCGCGATCTACGCGACCACCGCGGTGGTGCACGAGCGCTTCGATCCAGAGCTCGCGCTCGCGGCGATACTGGCCGATTCGGTGCCGGTGACGCTCGTCTCGCTCGTGGCCACCACGCTCGCGCGGCTGCTCGACGCGGGCCTGGAGCGCCCGCCCGCCCTGCGCTGCGCGCTCACCGGGGGCGGCCCCGTGCCCGCGGCGCTGCTTCAGCGGGCCCGTGCGGCCGGCGTGCCGGTGAGCCTCACCTACGGGCTCACCGAGGCCTGCTCGCAGGTGAGCACCACCCCGCTTGCCGCGCTCGATCATTTGTCTGCCGCCACGGAAGCGGACGGGCCGGCTGCCGGCGCCCCCACAGTGGTCTCGGCCGCCCCCACCGCGGGCCCGCCGCTCTTCTGCACCCGCGTGCGCATCGGCCCCGAGGGGGAGATCGAAGTCGCGGGACCCACCGTCGCCCGGGGGGCCCTCGACGCAGACGGCTGGTTGCGGACGGGAGATCTGGGTAGATTGAACGCGGAGGGAAACTTGCAGGTGACCGGACGCAAGGCCGACACGATCGTCACCGGGGGAGAGAACGTGGCTCCCACGGAGGTCGAGGCCATACTCGAAGAGCACCCCGGGGTGCTCGAGGCCGCCGCGGTCGGCCGCCCCGACGAGCGCTGGGGAGAGGCGGTGACCGCGCTGGTGGTGCTTCGCGCAGGCACGCGCGCGGAGCACGAGGAGCTGCGCGAACACTGCGCCGCGCGCCTGGCCGCCCACAAGGTGCCCAAGCGAGTGGCGCTGGTGGAGGGCCCCCTGCCGCGCACCCGCTCGGGCAAGCTGCTGCGTCGCGAGCTCACCGCCTGGGAGCTCCCGTGAGCGCCGCGGGCGGTCGCGGGGCGCGCTCCGCCGGCTCCGCACGCGATGGTGTCCACGCTCGCGATGGCGTTCACTCCCGCGCTGGCGTCCATCCCGCTGAGGAGCACCGGCGCGCGAGCGTGGAGCGTTGGGAGGAGGCGGCGAGCGGCTGGGTGCGCCGCCAGGACTCGATCAGCGCGCTGGGGGCGCCGGTCTCGCATTGGATGGTCCAGGCGATCGAGCCCCAGCCCGGGCAGCGGGTCCTCGAGCTGGCGGCGGGCCTCGGGGAGACCGGACTGCTCGCTGCCGAGTTGGTGGCGCCGACGGGCGGCGTGATCCTCTCCGACCAGGCCGAGGCGATGCTCGAGGGCGCTCGCGCCTGCGCCGCCAAGCTCGAGCTGACGAACGTGGAGTTCCAGGTGTGGAACGCCGAATGGATCGACCTGCCCGTCGCCAGCGTCGATGCGGTGCTGTGCCGCTGGGGGTACATGCTGATGGCCGATCCCCTCGCGGCGCTGCTGGAGACGCGCCGGGTGCTGCGCCCGGGGGGGCGCCTGGCGCTCGCGGTGTGGGATGCGCTCGCTGCGAACCCCTGGGCGCTCGCCCCCCGCCTGGAGCTGCTCGAGCGCGGGCTGGCGCAGGGATCGGACTCCCACCCATCCACGGAGGAGCCCGGGTACACGCCCGGACCCTTCGCGCTGGGCGACTCCGAGCGTCTGCGCGAGCTGCTCGAGCAGGCGGGCTTCACCGAAACGCTGATCGAAGCCGTCGAGGTGGTGCAGCGCCACGCGAGCTTCGACGCCTTCTGGGAGACGATGCTCGACATCTCGCGCGATCTGCACGACATGGTGCTCGCCCGCTCCGAGCAGGAGATCGCGCAGATCCGCGACTCGCTCGCCGGGCGCCTCGCCGCCCACACGGCCGCGGACGGCACGCTGGAGATCCCCGGCCGCTCGCTGGTCGCGGTGGCCGACGCCTGACTTCAGATAGCCTGCCCGCCATGCTCTACGACGACGATGCGGACCTCACGCTGCTTACCGAAGCCGGGGGACACTCGCCTTCGGCTCGAATCCCCGTTTCGGCCAGCAAGACCGTCGCAATCATCGGCTACGGCTCCCAGGGCCATGCCCACGCGCTGAACCTGAAGGACTCCGGGGTGAAGGTGGTGGTTGGTCTGCGCGAGGACTCCGCCTCCGTGGCGCAGGCGCGCGAGCAGGGTCTCGAGGTGCTGAGCGTCGTCGAGGCCGCCAGCCGGGGCGACCTGGTGATGATCCTGCTGCCCGACGAGCTCCACCACCAGGTGTGGGAGTCGGAGATCGCCGACGGGATCGCCCCCGGCAACATGCTGCTGTTCGGCCACGGCTTCTCGATCCACTACGGCGAGGTCGCCCCGCCCCCCGGCGTGGACGTGGCGATGGTCGCGCCAAAGGGGCCCGGCCACCTCGTGCGCCGCCAGTTCACCGAAGGCAGCGGGGTCCCCGGCTTGGTCGCGATCGCCCAGGACGCCACCGGCAAAGCGCGCGAGCTGGCGCTCGCCTACGCCAAGGGAATCGGCTGCACGCGCGGCGGGGTGATTGAGACGACCTTCAAGGACGAGACCGAGACCGATCTCTTCGGCGAGCAGGCCGTCCTCTGTGGCGGTGTCTCCGAGCTCGTGCAGGCCGGTTTCGAGACGCTCGTCGGTGCGGGCTACGACCCCGAGATGGCCTACTTCGAGTGCCTGCACGAGGTCAAGCTGATCGTGGACCTGATGTACGAGAAGGGCCTCGCGGGGATGCGCTACTCGATCTCCAACACCGCCGAGTACGGCGACTACACGCGCGGCAAGCGCGTGATCACCGAGGAGACCCGCGCCGCGATGCGCAAGATCCTCGCTGAGATCCAGTCCGGGGACTTCGCGCGCGAGTGGATCGCCGAGAACCGCGCCGGGCAGGAGAACTTCCTGCGGATGCGCGCCGAGCAGGCCGACACGCAGATCGAAGCGGTCGGCAAGGAGCTGCGCTCGCACATGGACTGGATCAAGTCCTCCTTCTGATCCGCGCGCGGCAACCGAGGGCGTCCTCGGAGAATCCTTTCCGCAGCGGAGTGCCTCTCATCTAGGTATCGCGCTCGATCGAGCGGAACTCCGGAGAAAGGTACCCTCACCATGAGCATCGTTCTGTATCTCCTCGCGGCGGCGGTCCTCGTCTGCTGCTGTGTCTTCTTCGTCAAGAAGGTTCGCTCGTGACCGCAGGAGCGTGGCCCACCGAGCAGGTCGTCAGCGCCGCTCAGCGGGGCGATCCGCGTGCGATCACGGCACTGCTCGACGGCTCGCATACGCACGTGAGACGCTTCGCCCGCGCGCTCTGCTCGACGCCCGAGGACGCCGAGGACGCCGCGCAGGAGGCCCTGATCGTCCTGTACCGGCGAATCGGGACGCTGCGCACCGCCGCGGCGCTCGCATCGTGGATGTTCCAGATCGTGCGCCACGAGTGCATCCGCCGGGCGCGCCTGGCGCTGCGCGGACCGCACTCCGTGGCGGCGATCGAGCCCTCCGCCGAAGACGCCGCCCTCCTGCGCATGGAGATCGAGCGGATCGTCGGCTCCATCTCCGCGCTCCCCTCCGAGCAGCGCGCCGTCCTCATCCTGCGCGACGTTCAGGGCCTCTCGGGGGCGGCGACAGCACAGGCGCTCGGTCTCAGTCGCGCGGCGATGAAGTCGCGCCTGCACCGCGCACGGGAAACACTGCGCCTGGGGCTGAGGGCGCCAAACGGCACGACCGACTCTGGAGGTGAGGCGGATGCCCGGCCATGAACGCAGCCTCTTTGCCAGCTCCTCGCTCGCCCGCCACCTCGCGCGCGGCGCGATCGGCTTCGGGCTCCTCGGCGCCGCGTTCGCACTGATCCCGAGCGTCGGTCCGCTCGCGCTGCTGCTGGCACCCGCGGGCATGGTCGCGCTCCGCGGCTGTCCCATGTGCTGGATCGCCGGGCTGGTCGAGACCATCTCGGCGGGGCGCCTGCAGCGTTCGTGCACCGGCGAGAGCTGCACGCTGCGCTCCACCTCCGCCGCCACCGCCGCTCCCGACGCGCCCCGCGCGTGAGGGGCGGGGCTGTCCGGCGTGGCCGCCGCGCCCTGAAACCCGGCGCCGCATTTCGCTAAACTCACGCTGTCGCGACTGGCGCAGCAGAGAGGTGGAAGACCACCGGGGAGCGACACTCAGAGCAGCACCGCCGCGCGCCTGGGCACCCTCAGATCCACCCAACCCTCGAGGCCGAAACGAGGAAGCCCATGACGAGCACCAGCGCAGAGCAGCAGCAGTTGACGATCCCCGCCGAGCTGAAGCCCGAGGACGGGCGCTTCGGCTGCGGCCCCTCGAAGGTCCGACCGCAGGCGCTCGCCCGGCTCGCCTCGGAGGGGGCGGCGCTGATGGGCACATCGCACCGCCAGCAGCCGGTCAAGGCGCTGGTTGGCGAGATCCGCTCCGGCCTGCGCGAGCTGTTCTCCCTCCCCGACGGGTACGAGGTCGCGCTCGGCAACGGGGGTGCCACCGCCTTCTGGGACGCCGCCGCGTGCGGCCTGATCGAGCACCGCTCGCTGCACATGACCTATGGGGAGTTCTCCGCGAAGTTCGCCCAGGTAGCCCGCGAGGCGCCGTTCCTGCAGGAGCCGGCGGTGCTCGAGGCCGAGCCCGGCAGAGCGCCCGACCCTCCCGCCGATGCGGCGCAGGGGATCGACGCGGTGGCCTGGGCGCACAATGAGACGTCCACCGGTGTGATGGTTCCCATCCAGCGCCCCTCCGGCGAGGCGCTGGTGCTGATCGACGCGACCTCCGGCGCGGGCGGGCTGCCCGTGGATGTCGCGCAGGCCGACGCGTACTACTTCGCCCCCCAGAAGAGCTTCGCCGCCGACGGCGGGCTGTGGGTTGCGCTGCTGAGCCCCGCCGCGCAGGAGCGGATCGCGGGGATCGCCGCCTCCGAGCGCTGGATTCCAGCCTCGCTCTCGTTGCAGACCGCCCTGGAGAACTCGCTCAAAGACCAGACCTACAACACCCCGGCGGTGGCGACGCTGTTCCTGCTCACGGACCAGATCCGCTGGATGCTCGACGGCGGCGGCCTCGCCTGGTGCGTGTCGCGCACGAGCGCGTCATCCACGCACCTCTACGAGTGGGCGCAGCGCACCCCGTACACCGCTCCGTTCGTGAGCGACCCCGCGAAGCGCTCACTGGTCGTGGGCACGATCGACTTCGACGACGCGATCGACGCGGCGGCGGTGGCCAAGACGCTGCGGGCGAACGGGATCGTGGACACCGAGCCATATCGCAAGCTGGGGCGCAATCAGCTGCGGATCGGAATGTTCCCCGCGGTCGAGCCCAGCGACGTGCAGGCGCTGACGGCCTGTATCGACTGGGTGGTCGAAAGGGTGGGCGCATGAGCGAGCGTCTGAAGGTCCTGGTGAAGGAGAAGATCGGCGACTCGGGCGTGGAGCTGCTGCGCGAGCACTTCGACGTGGATCTGGGCCTCGAGTGGAGCGATGAGGAGCTCGCGGAGCGGATCGGCGCCTACCACGGCATCCTGATCCGCTCGGCCACGAAGCTGACGGCGGAGCTGATCGGCCGGGCCACCAACATGCGCGCGATCGGGCGCGCGGGCGTGGGGGTGGACAACGTCGATGTGGAGGCCGCCACCAAGCGCGGGATCGTGGTCGCCAACGCGCCCCAGTCGAACGTCGTCACGGCCGCGGAGCACACGATGGCGCTGCTGCTGGCGCTCGCGCGCAACATCCCCCAGGCGTACGCGTCGCTGACCGCGGGGAAGTGGGAGCGCTCCAAGTTCTCCGGCGTGGAGCTCTACGAGAAGACGCTCGGGATCGTCGGCTTCGGGCGCATCGGCCAGCTCGTGGCGGCGCGTGCGCGGGGCTTTCAGATGCGGGTGATCGCCTTCGACCCCTTCGTGAGCGCCGAGCGCTACCGCGAGCTGGGGGTCGAGAAGGCGGAGAACAGCGAGGAGATCTACGCGCAGGCGGACTTCCTCACGATCCACCTCCCCAAGACTCCGGAGACGCAGAACTGGCTGGACGCGGAGGCTTTCGCGCAGATGCGCGAGGGGGTGCGCATCCTCAACGTCGCGCGCGGCGGGCTGATCGACGAAGCGGCGCTGAAGGACGCGCTCGACAGCGGCAGGGTGGGGGGTGCGGCGCTCGACGTGTTTCCCTCCGAGCCCACCACCGAGCACCCGCTGTTCGGCTACCCCAACGTAATCGTCACCCCCCACCTGGGGGCCTCCACGGCGGAGGCGACCGACCGCGCGGGCTACCAGAGCGCCGAGCAGGTCGTGGCGGCGCTCACCGGCGGGGTGGTCTCCACGGCGGTCAACATCCCCGCGGTGGGTGCGGAGGACATGGAGGTGCTCGGGCCCTTCCTGCCGCTGGCCACGCAACTCGGCCGCCTGGCGATGGCGCTCGCGGAGGGCAGCTCGGTGGAGCGCATCGAGGCGGCCTTCCTGGGGCGCATCGCGGACTTCGATACGCGACTTTTGACGCTCGCAGTGATCCAGGGAGCCCTCCAGGGCCGTACAGAGGAGCAGGTGAACCTCGTGAACGCCCCCTCGATGGCCGAGGAGCGGGGGATCGTCGTGGAGGAGAAGACGGTCTCCGAGGCGCAGGACTACAACGAGCTGATCCGCGTCGCCGTGGTCGCGGGCGGGGAGCGGGTGGCGGTCGCGGGAACCGGGATCGGGCCCCAGCGCGTGCCGCACCTCGTCGAGGTCCAGGGCCGGCGCCTGACGGTCGAGCTGACGCCCAACGTGGCGGTCTTCCGTTATGCCGACCTCCCCGGCATGATCGGCCGCGTGGGGACGATCTTCGGCAGCCACGGGATCAACATCTCCTCGGCGGCCGTGGGGCACACCCCGGACGGGGCGGGACCTGAGAGCGGCCGGGACGCGGGCGACACGAGCTCCTCTGCGGCGGAGGGGAGGCCCCCAGCGGAGGATCGGCGCCTCGCCGCGATGGTCGTCACCACCGACGCCCCGGTACCGGCTGAGGTCGTCAAGGAGATCGTCGCCTCCGAGGGGTTCTACGGCGGCTGGGCCGTGGTGCTTTCCTGATTCGGATAGTCTGGCAGCCAGATGCGTGTCGTCGAGATCTCCAAGCACGGTGGACCCGAGGTTCTGAAGGTGCAGGAGCGCCCGGATCCCCCGCTCGGCCGTGGCGAGGTGCGGATCGAGGTGGCCGCGGCCGGGATCAACTTCGCGGACGTGATGGCGCGCATCGGCATCTATCCCGATGCGCCGAAGCCGCCGTGCGTGGTTGGCTACGAGGTGTCCGGCACGATCCTCGAGTTGGGCGAAGGCGTGGAGAGCTTCACGAGCGGGCAGCGGGTCATCGCGAGCACGATGTTCGGCGGCTACGCCTCCCAGGTGGTGGTGCCCGCCAACGACGTCATATCGCTCCCCGACGAGCTGACCTTCGAGCAGGGTGCGGCGCTACCGGTCAACTACGGCACCGCTTGGGCGGGGCTGATCGGTTATGGCAACCTGCAGCCCGGCGAGCGTGTGCTGATCCATTCGGCCGGCGGGGGGGTGGGGATCGCCGCGACGCAGATCGCCAAGCACGCGGGCGCCGAGGTGTACGGCACTGCCTCCCCGGGCAAGCACGAGCGGATCGCCGAACTCGGCGTCGACCATCCGCTCGACTACACCAAGGCCGGTTGGGAACGCGGTCTGCCGAAGTTCGACCTGATCATGGACGCGATCGGTGGCAGGAGCCTGCGGCGCGGCTACGACCAACTGCGTGCTGGCGGCCGCCTGGTCGCATTCGGCGCCTCCTCGGCTGTCTCCGGCGAGAAGCGCAACCTCATCGCCGGACTCGGAACCCTGGCGCGGATGCCGCGTTTCAACATGGTCAAGCAGATCTCCGAATCGAAGGCCGTGATCGGCCTGAACATGCTCAGCCTGTGGAAGGACCACGGGACGCTCGCCCCGTGGATCGTCCCGCTGCGGGCGCTGATCGAGAACGGAACGGTCCAGCCGGTGGTTGCCGGCGCTTTCGGCTTCGAGCAGGCCGGCGAGGCGCAGCGGATGATCACCGAGCGGCGCAACGTCGGGAAGGTCGTGCTCACCCCCTGAAGTGGAGGGGGTGCGCGAGCGCTGCCGCGGGGGCAGGCGATGGCGCGCGACTACGGCTAGCATCCTGAGCATGGCCAAGACGCTGTTCGAGAAGATCTGGGAGGCGCACGAGGTGGCGCCGGGCCTGCTGTACATCGACCTGCACTTGGTGCACGAGGTGACGAGCCCGCAGGCCTTCGACGGCCTGCGCCTGGCGGGGCGCACGGTGCGCCGCCCGGGACGCACGCTGGCGACCGCCGACCACAACACGCCCACGGACGGCACGCCCAACGCGGCGGCGATCAAGGAAGAGCTCTCGCGCGTGCAGGTGCAGACGCTCGAGCGCAACTGCGCGGAGTTCGGGGTCCCGGTCTACTCGCTGGGATCCGAGCGCCAGGGGATCGTGCACGTGATCGGCCCCGAGCTGGGGGTGACCCAGCCGGGCATGACGATCGTCTGCGGGGACTCCCACACCGCCACGCATGGCGCGTTCGGCGCGCTCGCCTTCGGGATCGGCACGAGCGAGGTGGAGCACGTGCTGGCCACCCAGTGCATGGTCCAGCACCGCCCGCACTCGATGCGCATCCGCTACGAGGGGGAGCTCGGCTTCGGGGTGACCGCCAAGGACCTGATCCTCGGCACGATCGGGCAGATGGGCGTTGGCGGCGCGGGGGGCCACGTGGTCGAGTACGTGGGGCCCGCGATCGAGCGCCTCTCGATGGAGGGGCGGATGACTGTCTGCAACATGACGATCGAGGGCGGGGGGCGCGCGGGGATGATCGCTCCGGACGAGACCACGTTCGCGTGGTTCACCGAACGCGAGCGCCCGGGCGCCCCGAGGGGCGCGGACCTCGATGCGGCCTTCGAGCGCTGGGGCGAGCTGAGGAGCGACGAGGGTGCGGCCTTCGACCGGGAGCTCGTGGTGGACGCCGCGGCGCTCTCCCCGCAGGTGACGTGGGGCACGACCCCGGCGATGGTCGCGGAGGTCACCGGCCGGGTGCCCGACCCCAAGCAGTTCCAGGCGCGCACCGAGCGCGAGGCGGCCGAGCGCGCCCTGCACTACATGGGCCTCCAGGCGGGCACGCCGATCGAGGAGATCGCGGTCGACCGGGTGTTCATCGGCTCCTGCACGAACTCCCGGATCGGCGACCTGCGCGCCGCGGCGGAGGTCGTCGCGGGGCGCCGGGTGTCCTCCAGCGTGAGCGCGATGGTGGTGCCGGGCTCCCAGCAGGTCAAGGCGCAGGCCGAGGCGGAGGGCCTGGACCGGGTCTTCCGCGACGCGGGCTTCGACTGGCGGGTGGCGGGCTGCTCGATGTGCCTGGGGATGAACCCCGACACCCTGGCGCCCGGGGAGCGCTGCGCCTCGACCTCCAACCGTAACTTCGAGGGCCGCCAGGGCCGCGGCGGGCGCACCCACCTCGTTTCGCCTCAAATGGCCGCTGCCGCCGCCATTGAGGGTCATTTCACCGACATTCGCAACTGGAGCTGAGAGCGGCGATGGACGCGATAGAGACGATCTCGGGGCCGGTGAGCTACCTGGACCGCGCGAACGTGGACACCGATCAGATCATGCCTAAGCAGTTCCTCAAGCGGGTGGAGCGCTCGGGCTTCGGGCAGTTCCTCTTCTACGACTGGGCCAAGGAGCCCGACTGGGATCTCCCGGTGAGGCCGATCCTGGTGGCGGGCGAGAACTTCGGCTGCGGCTCCTCGCGCGAGCACGCCCCCTGGGGCCTACAGGACTACGGCTTCGACGCGCTGGTGGCGCCCTCGTTCGCGGACATCTTCTACTCCAACTGCACCAAGATCGGGCTGCTGCCGGTGGTGCTCTCCGAGGAGCACTGCCGGGCGCTGGCGGCGGCGGGGGAGGGCCAGGTCGACCTGCGCGCCCAGGAGGTCCGCTACCCCGGCCCCGACGGGCAGCTGATCTCAGTGGCCTTCGAGATCGACCCAGAGACGCGCCGGCGACTGCTGGAGGGCCTCGACGACATCGCGGTGACGCTCTCCCACGAGGAGCGGATCGCCCAGTACGAGGCCGCGCACTATGGGGGATCGGAGCCCACCGAATCGAGCCCCACCCGCCCAGGTGGGTGGATGGGTGTCGAGACCACCGCACTGTGAGCGTCCGCAGGGGTCCGTTCACGAAGCCGGACGCCCCCTGGCCCGGATACCCTTCCACCTCGGATGTTGAGGCGACCCCAGTGAGCAGACGCATAGCGGTCCTTCCCGGCGACGGGATCGGGCCGGAGATCATGGCCGCGACGCGCCAGGTGCTGAACGCGGTCGGGGAGTTCGAGCTCGACGAGCGCCCGATCGGGGGCGCCTCGATCGACGCGCACGGGGAGCCGCTCACCGAGGAGACCCTGCAGGCGTGCCGGCGCGCGGACGCGGTGCTGCTGGGTGCGGTGGGGGGCCCGAAGTGGGACAGCACCGACCCCGGGGCGCCGCGCCCGGAGCGGGGCCTGTTGGAACTGCGCAAGGGCCTGGGGCTGTACGCGAACGTGCGCCCGGTGCGCCCCTTACGCCAGCTCTATGACGCCTCGCCGCTGCGGCGGGAGCGCATCGAAGACGTCGACCTGCTGGTGGTGCGGGAGCTGACGGGGGGGATCTACTTCGGCGAGAAGACCCGCACCGCGGAGGGCGCCAGCGACCTCTGCGCCTACACCGTCAAGGAGATCGAGCGGGTGGCGCGCACGGCGTTCAACGCGGCGCACGCGAAGGTGACGAGCGTGGACAAGGCGAACGTGCTGGAAACCTCGCGCCTGTGGCGGGAGGTGGTGAGCGGGGTGCAGGACCGCGAATACCCGCACGTGGAGCTCGAGCATATGCTGGTGGACAACGCGGCGATGCAGCTGATATCGAACCCCCGCCACTTCGACGTGCTGCTGACGGAGAACATGTTCGGAGACATCCTCTCCGACGAGGCGGCGATGCTGACGGGCTCGATCGGGATGCTCCCGAGCGCCTCGCTGGGCGACCGCGGCCGCTCGGAGATCGGCCAGCGCGCGCCGGGCCTGTACGAGCCGGTGCACGGCTCCGCGCCGGACATCGCGGGGGAGGGGATCGCCAACCCGATGGCGATGTTCCTCTCCGCAGCATTGATGCTGCGCAACAGCCTCGACCTGGAGGAGCAGGCGCTGGAGGTAGAATCAGCCGTTGAACGCGCGCTCGACGACGGCGTGCGCACCCCCGACCTGGGGGGCGCCGCCAGTACGGCCGACGCGACGCGAGCGGTACTGTACTACCTATAGCGGGTGGCGCAGCCGGCCGTAGGCCGGCTGGCCGAAACGGGGATTCGCGCCGAAGGCGCGTGTCTCCCGGCTTCGGTCGGGCCCCTCTTTTTCAAGACAAGGAAAGAAGGAGCAGGATCTTGGAACCCACGGAGCTCATCTGGATGAACGGAGACTTCGTCCCCTGGGAGGAGGCCAAGGTCCACGTCCTCACGCACGGCCTGCACTACGGCACGGGCGTGTTCGACAGCATGCGCTGCTACGAGACGGAGCTGAACCCCAGCCGCCCCCCGGCGGTGTTCCGCAACGTCGATCACCTCGAGCGCCTGCTGCGCTCGGCGGAGCTCTACTACATGCCGGTCCCCTACACGGTGCAGGAGCTGCGCGCGGCGACACTGGAGCTGGTGGCGCGCAACGGCCTGCGCTCCTGCTACATCCGTCCGCTGGTGAACCGCGCCTACGGCTCGATGGGCCTGAACCCCCTGGACGCCCCGGTGGACGTGAGCATCGCCTGCTGGGAGTGGGGCACCTACCTCGGCGAGGAGGGGATGCGCCACGGGGTGCGCGCGAAGGTCTCCTCGTGGCGGCGGATCAGCCCGGACTCGCTGATCCCCCACGCGAAGGCCTCGGGGCAGTACCTCAACAGCGTGCTCGCCAAGGTGGAGTCGGTGAAGGCGGGCTACGAGGAGGCGATCCTCCTGGACGATCACGGCCACGTGTGCGAGGGGACGGGCGAGAACGTGTACGTGGTGCGCGGCGGGGAGATCGCGACGCCGGGGCAGCACAATTCGATTCTCGACGGAATTACACGCAACTCAGTGATCCAAATCGCGCAGGATCTCGGATACAGGGTAGTGGAGCGCAACGTGGCGCGCGCGGAGATGTACCTCGCGGACGAGGTCTTCCTCTCGGGCACCGCGGCGGAGCTGGTCCCGGTGCGCGAAGTGGACGATCACAGGATCGGGACGGGCGAGCCGGGCGAGGTGACGCGGGTGCTGCAGGCGGCCTTTGACGACGCGATCCACGGCCGTACCGAGCGCTACCGGGAGTGGCTCGACGTGGTGGGCGCCCCCGCGCTCCAGACGCCGGCGGGCGGGGAGCCCGCGGCGGTGGCCGCGCCGTCGCGGAGCGCCGCGAGCGGCTGAGGCGATGCTCAAGATCGAGCTCTACGACGCGACCCTGCGCGACGGCATGGGGGGCGGCGGGTTGAGCCTGACGGCGGAGGAGAAGCTGCGCGTGGTGCACGCCCTGGACGAGCTGGGCGTGGATCTGATCGAGGCGGGTTTCCCCTCCTCCAACCCGAAGGAGCGCGAGCTCTTCGAGCTGCTCGAGCACGAGCCCCTGAACGACGCGGAGATAGTGGCCTTCGGGATGACCCGCCGCCGCGACACCGCGGCTGCCCGGGACGAGGGCCTGCGGGTGCTGGCGGAGTGCTTCGCGCCGGCGTGCACGCTGGTGGGCAAGGCCTCAACGCTGCACGTGGAGAAGGTGCTGCGGGTCTCGCGCGAGGAGAACCTGGCGATGATCGGGGAGTCGGTGGCGTTCCTGGTGGGGGAGGGCAAGCGGGTGCTGCTTGACGCGGAGCACTTCTTCGACGGCTTCGCGCTGGACCCGAGCTACGCCCTGGAGTGTGCGCGGGCGGCGGCGGCGGCGGGGGCGGAGCGGGTGGTGCTGTGTGACACCAACGGCGGCGGGTTGCCCACACGGGTGCGCGAGGTGGTGGCGGAGGTCCACGCGGCGCTCCCGGGGGTGGCGCTGGGGATCCACACGCACGACGACTCGGGCTGCGCGGTGGCGAACGCGCTGGTCGCGGTGCAGGCGGGCGCGAGCCAGGTGCAGGGCACGATCAACGGGATCGGAGAGCGCACGGGCAACGCGAACCTGGTGACGATGATCGCGGACCTGCAGCTGAAGATGGGCCACGAGCTGCTCGCACCGGAGCGCCTGGGGCGCCTGACCGCGACGGCGCACTTCCTGGACGAGCTCCTGAACCGCGTGCCGGACCCCGCGCAGCCGTACGTGGGCAAGCACGCGTTCGCGCACAAGGCGGGCCTGCACGCGGCGGGCGTGAGCGCGGATGCGCGGACGTTCGAGCACGTCGACCCGGAGCTGGTGGGCAACGGCCGGGAGGTGCTGGTCTCGGAGCTCTCGGGGAGGGCAACCGTCTTGGAGAAGGCGCAGGAGGCGGGGATTGAGCTGAGCGAGGAGGGTGCGCTGCGCACGATCGAGCGGGTCAAGGAGCTCGAGCACCGAGGCTTTCAGTTCGAGGCGGCGGACGGCTCCTTCGAGCTGTTGATGCGCCGGGAGGCGGGGGCATATGAGCCGCTGTTCCGTCTGGAGTCCTGGAGGGTGATCGTCGAGCAGCGCGCGGACGGTGCGGTGGAGACGGAGGCGACGATCAAGATCTGGGTCCCCGTGGACTCCTCTGAGGGGACCGACGACGCCAGCGAGGGGTCCGGCGGCGCCGGCGAGTGGGGGGGCGCGGCGGGTGCCGATGGGCAAGCTGGTTCGGCGAGCACGGACGGGCAGGCGGTTTCGGCGGGTGCGGGGAGCCGCAGGGAGCGTCGCTATGTGAGGACCGCGGAGGGCAACGGTCCGGTGAATGCGCTGGATCGGGCGCTGCGGGAGGCGATCGGGGAGATCCACCCGCATCTGCGGGACATCGAGCTGGTGAACTTCAAGGTGAGGATCCTGGACGAGGACAAGGGCACGGGCGCGGTGACGAGGGTGCTGATCGACGCCTCCGACGGAAGGCGTGTGTGGGGTGCGATCGGGGTCTCGGAGAACCTGATAGCGGCGTCGTGGGATGCGCTGGTGGATTCGCTGGAGTCCGGGGTGCAGCCGCCCGCAAGGGCGTCCGCGGTGGGGGCAGGGATTGGTGAGAGCGGGATGGGGGTACCAGTGCGCACCGCGGGCGGCGGAGGGTAGGGGGGCGGGGTGGCCGAGGATTCCGCAGGACGGCCGTCGGGGCGGCGGTTGCGGTATGTGCCGATTCCACCGGGTGAGGGGGAGGGGAGGGGAGGCCCACGGATCCCGCCGGAGGCATTGGAGGAAGAGTCGATTCCGTTGGCGCGCCCCTCGTTGGGTGCGGCGGAGCAGCAGGCGGTGCTGGAGGTGCTGCGCTCGGGTGAACTTTCGCTGGGTCCGAGGGTGGGGGAGTTCGAGGGAGCGTTCGCGGAGCGTGTGGGTGCGCGGGCGGCGAGCGCGGTCTCGAGCGGCACGGCGGGTCTGCATCTGGCGTTGCGGGCGGTGGGGGTGAAGGCGGGGGATGAGGTGGTCACGAGCCCGCTCTCGTTCGTGGCGTCGGCGAACGCGGCGCTGTTCGAGGGTGCGCGTCCGGTGTTCGCGGATATCGACCCGGTGACGTTGAACCTCGATCCGGAGGCGGCGGAGGCGGCGGTCACGGAGCGCACGCGGGCGATTCTGCCGGTGCACATCTTCGGCTATCCGGCGGAGATGGGTGCGTTCGAGGCGATCGCGGCCCGCCACGGGTTGGGGATCGTGGAGGACGCCTGCGAGGCGCTCGGCGGGCGTCACGCGGATGGGCGTCCGGTGGGGGGCCGGGGCAACCTTGCGGTGTTTGGGTTCTATGCGAACAAGCAGATGACGACGGGTGAGGGTGGGATGGTCACGATGGGGGACCCCGGCTTGAAGGAGCGGATCGACTCCGAGCGCAACCAGGGCCGCTCCCCGGACCGTGGCTGGCTCGAGCACGACCGTCTAGGTTTCAACTACCGCCTGTCGGACATCGCGTGTGCGTTGGGTGTCGCGCAGCTGACGCGGTTGGACGATTTCCTGGCGGCGAGGGCGCGTTTGGCGGGCTTGTATAGGGAGGCGCTCGAGAATGTGCGTGGGGTGGAGCTTCCGTGTCCGGATATGGAAGGCAGCCGGCGGGGCTGGTTCGTGTTCGTGGTGCAGTTGCCGCGGGGTGTGGATCGTGATGGGGTGATTCGGGCGTTGGCGTTGGAAGGGATTCAGAGTAGGCCGTATTTGCCGGCGATTCATTTGACGCGGTTCTACCGTGAGCGGTTTGGGTATCGGCCGGGTGAGTTCCCGGTTTGTGAGGATGTGGCGGCGCGGTCGGTGGCGTTGCCGTTCTTCGTTGGGATGAAGGAGTGGCAGGTGCGGTGTGTCGCGGATGTGCTGCGGGAGGCTGTGGGGGCTGGGGGGCGCTGAGGGGGTGGGCCGCGGTTCGTGGCTCGGGTGGGGCCGCTCGTGGGGCTGGGGTTGCCGCGGTGCGCCTCGCTTGACGGGGACTCTCGGTGGTGATAGGCAATTGCGCTGCTGTGTGGGTGTTTTACGTTCGGGGCCGTGCGCGGAGATGGGAGGCGCTTGGGCTTGGCGGTTCTTCTGTGCGTCGGGGCGGTGTCTGCTGTGGGTTGTGGCGTGGTTGTGGCGCTTGGCTCTGGTGGGGCTTGCTGACCGGAAGGGCATTGCGTATGGCTGTGGTTGGAGACATTTTGGGTTTTGTGGGTGGGGGATTTGAGGGAGTAGGAAACAGGCCCTTGCGGTGTCATTGACGATCGGTTAGACTATGGTGGCAGTCTTGAGTTGGGCTTGGTGCCTCTGGCCGTATGGCTGGTTAGCCGGGTTGGGACTGTGTTGTGTGACATAGTTGGTGTCGCGGCGTCTCTGTTTGAAGACGGGCGCTGCGGGATTGGCCAATCGATCCCTTAGGGAAGGAGTAATCGACATGAAGTATTTGAAGATGGCTTTTGGGCTGGCTTTGGTGGCTGGCTTGATGGCTGTGGTGGCGTCGCCGGCTATGGCTACGCCGGTCTGGTTGCATTGTGAAAAAGTAACATCGGGCAAATGGACAAACAGTACCTGTACAAAAGCGGGCTCCGGCGAATGGGAAACAAAGGAACTCACAGAAACTGTCGAAGTCACCTCTAGCAGCAGTGCCCTAACCCTGGAAGACAAGGCTGAGAAAACGGCAATAGAATGCTCAGGGTTAGATACCGGTACGGTCGGTGCCAAAGGCTCGGATTCAGTCGTAACAATCAATAATATAAAATGTAAATTCGTATCAGGAAAAGTAGGTAGCTGCACAGAATCAGATGGGGTGAAAGCCAATCCTGCGAATCTTCCATGGACGACTCAGCTCGAAGAAAGAACAAACAGCGAAGGCAAGAAAGAAAACAGAGATTTAATTACGTCTTTAGTTTCTGGCAAGAACCCTGGGTGGGACGTGGAATGTACAGTCGGGGGTATAATCAAAGTAACTGATGAATGCACAGGCATTTCCAGTACGAATGTGAGACCAAATAGAACCGTAGGATCAGTTGAAACAGAATTCGAAAAAATATCGGAAGAAAAAGAACCCGCCAATTGTAGCGTAGGTGGTGAAAAAGAGGGAGTTGTCAAAGGGGTCATAACCTTAAGCTTAAGAAGCCGCTTGGCTGGTAGCTTATTAGCGTTTTGGCCTTACCCCTATAATGTCGCCTAGTGGAATAAGAATCTAGACGATCGATGTTTCAAGGAAGTGGTGGGTCTCGGGGTTTGCCGGACCCACCACTTCATCTGGCTAGTTACTCGTTTTGTATCAGGCTAAAGTCAGCCTGAATGGCGGGTTCAAAGGAGGAGGTCGATGAAACGTGAGAAGGCTGTCGCCGTCGCTTGTGCCTAGGTCGAGATGCGTCCTGCTCGCGGTCACTGGGCAACTCGTGTTGATCGTGAGCTTTCTCTCTATAAGTACCCCGGCCTTTGCCGTGTTCACGCGTCCGTTGATCACGCAGCTAAAAGGTACTCCAACCGGTCCCTTCCCTGGGCTCAGCACCGGTTTGACCGCCTATACTACCGACAGCGCCATGGTTGGGACGCCCGAAGAAGATATCTTGATTGGAACTTCCGAAGAAGAAAAGATTGATAGGTTCACCTCCTTCAACATTTTTGTGCCTCCTCAGCTCACCTGCACTGATGATCATAGCATTGCCTTTGACGATAAGAGTGAAGAGATCGAATGCGCCGGAGTGGGTGAATGGGTTGCTGTGGATAACTCGACAGATCTTGCCACGGGTGATGTATACCGTGCTACTAGGGGTGGCCCTGGGTCATCGAATGTAGCTCGGTTTAATGATCTTGGCGAACCGCAGGATTTCGAATGTTCGGAGCCTCATTCGTCCGAATATATAGTGGGTAATAACATCACTGGCCGGCCGGGCGAAAGATGGGAAAACCCCCAGGTTGAAGGGATTGCTGTTGATTCCGGCAGCGGTCCGTCTGAAGGCGATATCTACGTCATCAACAACTATGGGGGTAGTCTTGGCCCCCAGGTCGATGAGTTCTCGCGGGAAGGGTGTTTTGTGGGAGCGATCACAGGTGAACATGTTCTGGTTGAACATGATGGCGAGAAAGAAGAAGTAGAACTGTTCGATGGTTATCTGAGGGGGGTCGCTGTGGATCCCAGCGACGAGGACGTGCTCATTGAGGCTTCTATATATGGCAGTGTAAACGGTGAACAGGCTATCGATGAGTTTACCGGTTCGCGTAAATATCTTGGTCAGGTCACCGGCACGTCTCAGGATGAACATTTTGACAACTTTGCTCTTAAGGGTGGTATTGCTGTGGCTTCGGCTGGAGATCTTTATGTACTGAATGATGATGTTATTGATGAGTTTGGTCCCGGTGCTTTTTATCCGAGGGTGGTTACGGGTGAGGTGACGAATAGCCGGCAGACGGCGGCTGTGTTGACGGGGACGGTGAATGATGAAGATGTCGGATTGACCGGGTGTAGTTTTGAGTATGTGACTGAAGAAGCGTTTCAAACGACTGGTTTTGAAGATCTGAGTTCGGGTGGTTCGGTGCCGTGTGTTCCGCCTGCCGGTTCTGTGCCGGTGGATTTGTTGAATCATGAAGTGCGGGGCGAAGCGACTGGTTTGGAGTCGGGCAAGGTTTATGATTATCGTCTTGTGGCAGGGACTGACCTAAGTGATCATGGTGGTGTGAAGGACGGTGAGGTCATGTCGTTTGCCGCGGCGGCCAAGCCGGCGGTTGAGGGGGTGTCGGTGGGTGATGTCTCGTCATCGTTCGTGAATTTTCATGCAAAGATAGATCCGTTGGGGGCCGATACGGCTTATTATTTTGAGTATGTGGATGCGGCGGGGTACGAAAGGGCGGTAGCTGAAGGTGCTGTGGATCCGTATTCTGCAGGACGTAGGGTTCCGCTTCCGGCTGGCGATGTCGGTTCGGGTGACAGCTATGTGAATGTGAGTGTACAGGCGGGTGGTCTATCGCCGGGCACGGTGTATCATTATCGGGTGGTGGCGTCGAATGGTGTTGGTGTGACGGATGGTGCTGATGGGGTGTTTGCGACGGTGCCGTCTGGGTTGCAGGGGTTGCCGGATGGTCGTGCGTATGAGATGTTGACGCCCGTGAATAAGGGGGATGGGGAAGACTTGTTCGGGGGGCCGCCTGATATCGAAGCACAGAAGAGCGGCGAAGCGAGCTCGAATTATGACTTGGGGTATGTCTCTAAAGATGGTGACCATTTCTTGTTGTTGACGGCTGCGGCGTTTGGTCCGTTTCCGTCTTCGGGTCAGAGCGCGTATGTGTTCTCGCGGGGTGAAAATGGTTGGTCGTTTCAGTCGGTTGCGTCACCCAGTTTAGGTGTTCAGAGCGTATCGAGTTTGATCTTCGACCCGTTGGATTTTTCGATGGTAGGGGTTAGTGATTACGTGGGGTATAATGACGAACAGAGCATGGCTTTGGATGGTCCGCCTGGTGGTCCCTATGTGACCGTTGCATCCCGTTTGGCGTCTGGCTCGAGTCGGGTGCCTGTCGAATTCGTGGGCGCTTCTGAGGATCTGAGTTATGTGGTGGTGGAAAGTCATTATCATGAACTGCCGTTGTGCGAAGGCGCGCAGGAAGGCGTCGCTAGGAAATTGGATGAAGGGAGTTCTGGGTTGTATGAATGGTCGGCTATCCGGCAGTGTTTGTCGCTGGTGGACGTGAAGTCGGAATCGGATGGTGGTGGACTTGTCAGCCAATGCGGTGCGGTTCTCGGCGTGGGCTACAAGGCGGCGGGTTGGGCGCATGACGCGGTCTCAGCGGATGGGTCAAAGGTCTTCTTTACCGCCCCGGACCCGTTTGCTAGTGGCTTGCACTGCAGCGCCAGTGATTCTCCTCAGGTGTATATGCGTTTGAACGGGGAAACGACTGTTGAGGTGTCGGCGCGCGAAAATGGCGGTGCGCCTAAGTATCCTGCTGTATTTGTTGGTGCGGCTGCGGATGGCTCGAAGGTGTTTTTCGTGACTCGTAGCGAGTTGACGAAAGATGCGGTTCAGCTTGGAACGCGTGAACCCGAATTGTATGAGTACGATACAGAAGCTACGGAAGGGGAAAGGCTGATTCGTGTTTCGCGTGGTTACTCTGAATCTGGTCCAGTGGAAGGCGACGTCACGAGTGTTGTTGCGATCTCGGCGGATGGCTCCGCTGTCTATTTCGACGCGAGTGGGGATCTTGCTCCTGGCGGTGAACATGGTGGTTTGTATAGGTATGACACAAATACGGGGGTTACGAGCTTTGTCGCACCGGAACAGGGGTACCCAAGCGCGGAATCTAGTGGCGGTGGGGCGCCCTGGTATAACGGAGCAATCCATGATAATGGCAGTGAAGTGGCGCTTGACTTGCACGCTGATTATTACACGACCGCTGACGGAGAATTTCTGCTGTTTGGTCCATACCGGTATGACGCCGCAACCGGTAGCATTGTTTGTGTGATGTGCAACCCAGATGGCGCGGGTCCGATCCGGGGGGCGTCGTTTACTCGGTCGGCCGTGCGGGGTGATAATCCTGCCGGTGGACCCCCAAGCCCAATGTCCGAAAACGGTGAATACGTGTTCTTTGATACGGCGGAACCGTTGGTGCCCCAGGCCACGAACGGCAAGCTTGATGTGTACGAGTGGCATGATGGGGTGATCTCGCTGATCGGCTCGGGCGAGGACCCCTCGAACTCGTATTTCCTGGACTCGAGCTCATACATCGGTTCCAAAGGCGAAGCGGTCGAAGGCGGGAATGTCTTCTTTGGCACCCATGCAAAACTCGTGCCGCAGGATATAGATACAGAGGGCGATCTATATGACGCGCGGATAGGGGGGGGATTTGGTGTGTCGACGGGTTCGGGTCCGTGCGAAGGCGACGCATGCCTGAACCAGCCCTCGCCACCGTCCGCCCAGACACCGACGACTCTCACCACCGACAGTAGTGGCAATTTCGCTGCGATGACGCCTTCCACGATAAAGAAAAAGACCTCAACGAAGAGGAAGGCCGCGAGGTGCCCCAAAAGCAAGAGAATGAGCCGTGGTAAATGCATACGTGATAGGTATGTAGGGAGCCGAAAAGCCAGAAGGATCAAGGCTCGCAAGGTAGGTGTGTGATCATGGGGCTCCACCCTTATCGTGGGGTGCTCGCCACGGTCGCGATTATTGTGGGTGCGTTGTTGTTCATGGCCTCCCCGGCGTTGGCGGCGGAAGGTGGGCCACAGTGGACGGTGACTGCGGTGTCCGCTCCGACAAACTTTGCGCCGGGCGACGAGTCTGGGCTTGACATGTACAGGGTGAGCGTGACGAACACGGGCGGCGCGTCCAGTGACGGGACGCCGATCACGATCACGGATACCTTGCCGGCGGGTTTGACGCTCGATTATACAGGCGCTGAAGGGTACGAACTGCCGGCAGAGGGGGGACGGACGCTGGGTAAGGGAGCACCCTTGGCCTGCGAAGGCCTGGTGTGCACCTTCTCGGGGTCGGTGATCCCGGACGAGACATTGATCGTCACGATCCCGGTTGATGTGTCGGTAGACCCCCCGTCTTCGTGTGAAGTGCCGGCGGCGGAGATCGGGTCGGCCACGAGTTGTGTGACTAACGTGGTGCGGGTCTCGGGCGGCGGTGCTCCCGACGCAACGATGGAAACCCCGACGGTGGTCAGTTCGAAAGAAGCGCCTTTTGGTATCGCGGCGGGTTCCGCGACGACGGCGCTCTCCAGTACTCAGGCGGGTGCTCATGCAGATCTGACGACAACGATTGGTTTCAATACTCGTGACAGCGAAGGTGAACTCGCCGGGGCGCCGAAGGAAGTTGTTGATGATCTTCCGCCTGGTTTCGCGGGTGACTTGGTGGATACTCCAACGTGTCCGGTGGCAGTGTTCACGCGGGGGGAATGTCCTATCGGGACGCAGGTCGGGATCACGACTCTGGCTCTCTTTGATCGTTTTCATACCGAATTTTTCACCGAACCGGTATACAATCTGACTCCGGCGCCGGGTGACGTTGCTAAGCTGGGCTTCTTCGCGGTTGCTTTGTATGTTCAGGGGGATGTGACGGTGCAGCCTGGGGATTACGCGCTGCAGACGCGGTTCGAGAACATCGCGCAGAGCAGTGTGGAGCTCGAGGACACCTCGTTGACGGTGTGGGGTGTGCCGACCGCCTCGGTCCACAACGCGTGGCGCTCGAACGGGGAACCTCGCCTCAATGAGAAATTCGGTGTCTCTTCGCCCGATCCGCTGGTGCCGTACCTTAGCAACCCAACGTCGTGCACCAGCGAGCCGGTCGAAGCGACGATCTCGGCCCGCTCGTGGCAGGCCCCGGAAGCGGAACCGGCCATGGCTCGAATGCCGTTCGGCCCGTTTGGGTATTGCGACCGGTTGAAGTTGCCCTCGACGTTCGTGGTCGCGCCGACGACGCAGGAAGCATACGCGCCGACGGGACTGGACGCCGAATTCGGTGTGCACCAGACCTATGAAAACGCTGAAGGGCTGGCGAGCGCGCATCTCAACAAGGCTGTCGTGACGTTGCCGGAAGGGATGACGGTCAACCCTTCGGCCGGAGCAGGCTTGGGCGCGTGCACGCTGCAGGAGTACGAACGGGAAGCGCTGGAAACCGGGACGGGGCAGGGCTGCCCCAACGACTCAAAGCTCGGCTCGGTGCGTATCCAGGCGCCCGCGATCAAGGAAGAAGCGTTCGGGTCTGTATATCTTGCGCAGCCGTATGCGAATCAGTTCAGCGAACCCGGTCATCCCAGCGGCTCGCTGCTCGCGTTGTATGTGGTGGCGAGGATCCCCAACCGCGGTGTGATCGTGAAGTCGGCTGGGAAGGTCGAGGCCGACCCGATAACGGGGCGATTGACGACGATCTTCGAAGAACTGCCACAGCTGCCGTTTACGACGTTCACGCTCAGCTTCAGCCAGGGGCAGACCTCGCCGCTGGTTACTCCGCCTGTGTGCGGAAGTTATACGGCGAAGGCTGAATTGACGCCGTGGTCCAACTTGGCTGAAGTCGTGACGGACGAAAGCCCGCCGTTTGAAATCCTGCGGGGCTTCGGCGGCGGCGCGTGCCCAGCCGGTGGCGTTCCGCCGTTTGCGCCCGTGGTGTCCGCGGGCGCGGAAAATAACGACGCGGGCGCCTACAGTCAGCTGGACATCCATATCACCCGCAACGATGGCGAACAGGAGATCACCGGGTTCTCCTCCCAGCTTCCGCCCGGTCTGACCGCCAACTTGTCAGGTGTTCCGTTCTGCTCTGAAGCGGACATTGCGCTCGCCAGGACGAAGACCGGCGCCGAAGAGGAAGCCGAATCGGCGTGTCCCGCGGCCAGCCAGATCGGGGAAACAGAGGTCGGGGCGGGTGTCGGGTCGGTCCTCGCGTATGCGCCCGGGAAGGTGTATATGGCCGGCCCGTTCGAAGGTGCGCCGTTCTCGGTCGTGGCGATCACCTCTGCGGATGTGGGTCCCTTCGACCTCGGCACCGTCGTCGTGCATCTCCCCCTGTATCTCAACCCAGAAACCGCGGCCGTGAGCATCCCCGCGGGATCGGCTGATCAGATCCCGCACATCATCCGCGGGATCGTCATCCACGTCCGCGACATCCGTGTCTATATCACGAGGCATGATTTCACGCTCAACCCGACCAACTGCGAACCTCTGACGTTCGCGGCGACCGTCGATGGCGGTGGCGCGGATCCCACCAACCCGGCAGACGAGATGCCCGTGACGGTCAGCGACCCTTTCCGCGTCACCGCGTGTCAGGCCCTACAGTTCAAGCCAAAATTCAAGGTCTCGACCTCGAGTAAGACCTCACGCCTGAACGGCGCGAGCCTGTCCGTGAAGCTCACCTACCCAAACGCGCCGCAAGGAACACAAGCGAACATTAAAGAGGTCAAGGTCGAACTCCCCAAGCGGCTACCCTCCAGGCTGACGACGTTGCAGAAGGCCTGTACCGAACAGATCTTCAACGCAAATCCCGCATCGTGTCCCGCGGCTTCGGTGATCGGGCACGCCAAGGCCGTCACACCGATCCTACCCGTTCCATTGGCCGGCCCGGCATACTTCGTCAGCCACGGCGGCGCAAAGTTCCCAGAACTAATCATCGTACTCCAAGGCTACGGCGTCACGATAGACCTCCACGGCGAAACATACATCAGCAAAGCCGGAGTCACAAGCTCAACGTTCCATGCCGTCCCTGACCAGCCCGTCACAAGCTTCGAACTGACACTCCCCACGGGCGCATACTCGGCACTCAGTGCCCACGGCAACCTCTGCAAACCAAAGCTGCTCTTGCCAACCGTATTCATCGCACAGAACGGCAGCGAAATCCACCAGGCAACAAACATCACCGTAGGAAACTGCCCCAAGATCAAGAGAGTATCAACGAAACACAAAACCAAAAACGGGGCACGAAACCCAAAACCAAAACGGAAATAGCAGCAACCGAATGGCCGGATGACGCTCGCGTTCGTGTTCGCAAAGAGCGGCAGAGCGCTCGCCGCGAATCGCTATCTGGTGAGAGCTATCCTTGTTTAATAGCGTTTGGCCTTACCCTTGCTGCGGTGAGGGTGGTTAATTGTTCATTTGTTGGTCGGGTGAACTCGAAGGGGCCATGGGAGGCAGCGGTCGAAACACTCGGCGTGGATGCTGCCTTCCTACTTGTCTCCGCTGTCGTTCGGGACGCGCGCGACGTCACCGCCTTGCGGTCATCCAGGCCAGGACTGCGCCCCAACGGGCCGAGCTGGCTACGACAGTCATGGGGCGCGCGTCGGGCTCCTGGCAAGCTCGACGCGGCCCCTCTGCCCTGGTGCGCGCCGAGCAAGAACGGCGCGCGTGCTCCCCTACGGGACGTGCGGGGGAATGACAGTCGCATCGTCCGTAGGTCGGACTGTTTTTAGCATATTGCACGCCCGAGTGCATCCTCCCCGTGGGCCGCTGTGGCCGAATGTTCTATCCCGGCGTCGCCCGGGCCTCGGCCGGCGCCATCGCGACCTCGCTGGCCTCCTGCGCACCGATGAAGGGCGCCAGCGCGAAGTAGGTCGCCCGGGGGAGCAGCGCGGGGAGCTCGTGCATGCGCCGCTGCATCGCGTGGTGGAGCGCCAGCTCGAAGAGGCCCCCCGTGATCGCCTGGATGGTGATGTCCGGCGGGCTGCCCTGGGCGGTGCCGCCGCGGTCGAGGCCGGGGAGCAGCATCTGGGCGTAGGAGGCCGCGCCTCGGAAGGCCCGCTCGGTGGAGCGCTCGGTAGCCGCGAGCACATCCACCAGCGCCATCTGCGCGTATGCGGGCTCCGCGGCGAGGAACCTGAAGAGGGCCGCGATCGCCGCCCGCACTCCGTGGCGCCAGTCAGGCTCGGAGCGGTAGGCCTGCTCGACCAGCGCGAGCGCTTTGTCGTGGCCGATGTCGTAGGCCACCAGGAAGGCGTCCTCCTTGTCGCAGAAGTGCTGGTAGAAGGCCTGCAGGGAGACCGAGGCCTCCGTCGCGATCCCCTCCACCGTGAGCGCCGAGTAGCCGCTGCGCGCGGTCAGGTTGGTGACCGCGTCGAGGATCCGCTCTCTCTGGCTGTGCACCACGAAGCTCCTGGAGGTCCCGTTCTCGCCCCGGGGCAGCCGGCGCAGGCGGCTCGAGGAGGCGCCCAGGGAGAGCGAGCCCGGGGCGCGCCCGCCCGTGAGGTCGAGCTTCGGCGGGGTGGCCTCCCTCAGGCTCCTCACCATCGAGGCCGGCGCCGGCCAGTAGGCGGTCGTCCAGCTCACGAGGTCCGGGAGGCGCTCGCGCAGGCCCCTGTGTTCGCCGCGGCGCAGCTGGGCGTAGAGGACGTGCAGGATGCCCCCCACCACGCCGCGCAGCACCGGGTTGGGGATTGGGCCCGGGCCGCGCTCCAGGCCGAGGCTTTCGCGCAGCACGTCCTCGTAGCCCGCCACGAGCTGTTCGCGGCGCTCGACCCCCGCGGGGCGCGCCGCGCCGATCTCCACCGTCAGCACCCGCAGCGCCTCCGGGCGCGCGATCGCGAGCTCGAAGAGGTCCCCCAGGGCCGCCTGCACGCCCTCCTGGAGGCTCACCCTGCCGGCTAACGCCGTGCTGGCGCCCCGTTGCCCCGCGGCGGCGATCGAGTCGTAGGTCGCCAGGAAGCACTCGTCCTTGTTGAGGAAGTGCTCGTAGAAGGCCTTGCGGGAGACCCCCGCGCGCTTGATCACGTCGGAGACGGTGCTCGCCGCGTAGCCCTTCTCGCCGATCGCGTCGATCATGCCATCGAGCAGGCGCCGGCGCTGGTTGGCCGCCACCTGCTCGCGCGTCAGCGAGTGCGGGCCCCGCGGCAGCTGCCGGGGTGCCGCGAACCGCCGCTGTTCGAGCAGCTCCGACATCCGTCCATTATCGCGAACGCTCCCGGGGTGCGCGGGAAGTGTTTCCAGCTCGCAGACCCGGCCCCTCGGGGGATCGGGCGCTTTTAGGAGTATCGGGACAGTTGAAAAGCGTGGTACACGGGATCTGGCTCCCACGCACCCCGCTCGGTCCCGGTCGGATGGCCGCAGCGCGATGCGGCCGTCCCCCGTCTTCGGTTGCTTCCGGTAGCTCGAAGCGCGCGCCCGCCGCCGCGGATCTCCGCTACTGTGCAGCGACCGAATCGCCCCTCAGCCATGTCACGCTTTCGTGAGCCCCAGCACCCCGACTTCCGGCGCCTGAACGCCTCGCTGCGCTTCGACCGGCGGCTGTGGCCGCAGGACGTCGAGCAGTCGCGCGCGCACGCCTGGATGCTCGCCGAGCGGGGGATCATCACGGTCGAGGAGCGCAACAACATCATCGAGGGCCTGGAAGAGGTCGAGGCGGAGCTCGCGCTCGGGATGTTCGCCTTCGAGGACCGCGACGAAGACATCCACATGGCGATCGAGCGGCGCCTGATCGAGCTCGCGGGGCCCGTGGGGGGCAAGCTGCACACCGCGCGTTCGCGCAACGACCAGGTCGCCACCGACCTCGCCCTGTACGTGCTCGCTCGCGCGCGCGAGCACCACGACGCGATCGGGGAGCTGATGGGGGCGCTGCTGCGCCGCGCCGAGGAGCACCTCGACTGGCCGCTGCCCGGCTACACCCACTCCCAGCGCGCCCAGCCCGTCTACCTGGCCCATCACCTGCTCGCCTACTTCTGGATGCTCGCCCGCGATCGCGAGCGCTTCGCCTTCGTGCTCGAACAGGCCGGGCGCCTGCCGCTCGGGGCGGGGGCCCTGGCGGGAGTGAACTTCGACACCGACCGGCGCCTGGTGGCGCGCCAGCTCGGCTTCCACGACATCCTCCCCAACTCGATCGACGCGGTCTCCAACCGCGACTTCGCCCTGGACTATCTGGGCGCCGCCGCCACCTGCGCCACCCACCTCTCGCGCCTCGGTGCGGAGCTCGTGCTGTGGTCAAGCGTTGAGGTCGGCTTCTGCGTGCTGCCCGACTCCTGGTCCTCGGGCTCCTCGATCATGCCCCAGAAGAAGAACCCCGACGCCGCCGAGCTCCTGCGCGCCAAGGCGCCCCGCGTGGTCGGGCACCTCAGCGCCCTCTACGGGGTGCTGCACGGGCTCACGCTCACCTACAACAAGGACCTCCAGGAGGACAAGGAGCACCTCTTCGACACCGCCGACACCCTCGAGCTCGCGCTCACCGCGGCCCGCGGGATGATCGAGGGGGTGCGCTTCGAGCGCGAGCGCATGGCCCTCGCCGCCTCCGAGGAGACGCTCGGGGCCACCGACGTCGCCGACATGCTCGTGCGCTACGGAGTGCCCTTCCGCGAGGCCCACGGGATCCTCTCCGCGCTCGTGCGCACCGCGCTTCAGAGCGGGCGGCGCCTCTCCGAGCTCACCCCACCGGAGCTCGCCGAGCACAGCCTCCTGCTCGCCGAGCACCACGAGGAGTACCGCGAGCTGCTCACCCAGGGCTCGTGGCTCGAGAGCAAGGTCTCCGAGGGCGGCACCTCCTCCGAGCGCGTGCGCGAGCAGCTCGAGCTCGCCCGCGGCGTGCTCGCGCACCCGCCCGCGGTGGAGTCCACCAACGCCTGGGAGTGAGTGACGCGATGGCCCCCGCCGCCGTCGGCTTCGCCGTGCGCCCGCCCCGCGCTCCCGCGCCGGGGGTGCTGCCCGTCGAGTTCTACCGTCGCCCCGTCCTCGAGGTCGCCCAGGCGCTGATCGGCTGCGTCGTCGTGCACCGCGCCGCCGCCGGGATGATCGTCGAGACCGAGGCCTACCACGACAGCGAGCCCGCCTGCCACGCCTACGTCGGGCTCACCCCCCGCACCCGCACCATCTTCGGCGGCCCTGGGCGCGCCTACGTCTACCGCTCCTACGGGATCCACGCGCTGCTGAACGCCGTCTGCGAGGAGCCCGGCGTCGGCGCCGCCGTGCTGATCCGCGCCCTCGAACCGCTGCGCGGCCTCGCCCGCATGCGCGAGCGCCGGGGCCTGGAGCGCCGCGAGGACCTCTGCTCGGGACCGGGCAAGCTCACGGTTGCGCTCGGCGTCGAGTTGCTGCACAACGGGAGCGATCTCACCCGCGGGCCGATCACGATCCACCCCCCGCGGGAGACCTGGCTGCAGGGCGGCCACGAGGTGCTGAGCGGGCCGCGCATCGGGATCACCAAGGCCGCCGAGCTGCCCTGGCGCTTCTGCCTGGCCGGCAACCCCCACGTCTCCCGGCCCCGGCCCTGACGGAGGCTCAGCCGCTCGGGCTCGCGCCGCCCGTGGGGGCGCTCGTGCCACCGCTGGCCTGCGGCGCCGGCACTTCGCTCGCCGCGGGCGGCTGGCTGGGAGCCCCACCCCCGCCGGTGGGCGCAGCCGTTGCGGGCGTCGTCGTCGGCGTCGCCGGGGCGCTCGGCTGGGAGGGGGCGGGAGCTTCTTCGGCCTTCGCCCCCGTCTGCCTTTCGGGCTTTTCGCTTCCCCCCGTGGGCGCGGGTTCTGGGCGGGTGGGGGAGTGGTGTCGCTGGATTTCTTTAATGGGGGAGGGGTTCGTGGTGGCGCCCACCGCTTCGCCGCTGGCGCTGCTCGTCCCCGCTGCGGTGGCGTGCGTTGCGGGGGCGTGGGAGGCGCCCGGGTGCTTGGCGGCTTCTTCTTCGGCGCGTTCCCTTTCCACCTGCATCGCCCCGACCATGAAGCTGTGCCAGATCAGCGCCGGGAAGGTGCCCCCCAGCACGGGGCCCCCGTCGTACTCGGTGAGCATCGGCACGAGGCTGTTGGGGAAGCCCACCCACACCGCCACCGTGTAGCGGTGGTCCCACCCCACGAACCACGCGTCCCCGTAGTTGGAGGTGGTGCCCGTCTTGCCCGCCGCGAACTGCCCCAGCGCCGCCGAGCGCGCGGTGCCGTACTCGAGCACCGTCTCGAGCATTTCGGTCTCCGTGCTCGCGATCCCTTCCGGCAGCACCCGCCGCAGGCGGGTGTGGTCGAGCTGCTGGTGAGAGCCCTCCTGCACTTCTTCGATCCCCACCGGGGCGTTGGGTTCGGCGAGCGTGCCGCTCACCCGCTCCCCCCCGTGGGCGATCGTCTCGTAGGCGTGCGCCATGTCGATCGGCGTGACGCCCACGGTGAGGCCCCCGATCGTCATCGAGGGGTTGGTGGAGATCGGCGTGGTGATCCCCATCCGGTGGGCCAGCCGCGCGATCCGCCTGGTGCCGACCCTCAGCCCCACTTCGGCGAAGACCGAGTTGTCGGAGTAGGCGAGCGCGTTGGTCAGCGTGCGTTCGCCCACGTAGGCGCCTTCGTCGTTGTGGACGACGAACTTTTCTCTGCCCCCGCTGCCCGGAACGCTGAATTCCTTCTCCTTGGAGGTCCACACCGAGTCCGGGGAGATGCCGTCCTCCAGGGCCGCCGCGAGGTCGAAGGCCTTGAAGGAGGAGCCCGGCTGGCGCTCCCCCTCGGTGGCGAGGTTGAAGGGGCTTTCGTCGTAGTTGCGCCCCCCCACCATCGCGCGCACCTTGCCGGTGGAGTTTTCGATCGCCACCAGCGCCGCCGTGGGGCCTTCGGGGCTCGGGAGGTAGCCCGCCACCGCCTGTTCGGCGGCGCGCTGGAGGCCCAGGTCAAGCGTGGTGCGGACCCGCAGGCCGCCGTAATAGGACTTCTCCGCTCCGTAGCGCGCCACCACCTGCTGGCCCACCCAGTCGTCGAAGTAGCCCGCGTCGATCCCATCCACCAGCGGCTGCTCGGGGGGCGCGATCTCCTGCGGGGAGGGCAGTGGCTGGATCGTTCCTTCTTCGTACTGCGCGCGGTCCAGGTAGCCCTGCGCGTACATCTGCCCGAGCACCACGTTGCGCCGCAGCCGCGCCGCCTTGGAGTAGAGCACCGGGTTGTATTCCGTGGGGGACTGGATGATCCCCGCCAGCAGCGCCGCCTCCCAGGGCTCGAGCTCCTGCACGCACAGCGGCTTCCCCGGCAGTCCGCACCCCTGGTGGTCGGCCTCCTGGCCGAAGTAGGTCTGCGCCGCCGCCTCGATCCCGTAGGCCCCGTTGCCGAAGTAGATCGTGTTGAGGTACTCCGTGAGGATCTTCAGCTTCGACCAGTGGTGGGCCAGCCAGAACGCGAGCGTGGCCTCCCGCAGCTTCTCCACGAGCGTGCGGCGCTCCTGCGCTCCGGGCAGCGCGTTCTTGACGAACTGCTGCTCGATCGTCGAGGCCCCCTGCACCGCGCTGCCGTGCACGACGTCGGCGACGGCCGCCCGCGCGAGCGAGCGCAGGTCGATCCCGCTGTTGGTCATGAAGCGCTTGTCCTCGATCGAGATCACCGCCTCGCGCACGATCGGGGGGATCTGCCGCTGGGTCACCAGCACCTGGTCGCGGTCGCTCAGCATCCCGATCTCGGTGCCCCGGTCGTCCAGCAGCACCGAGTTGCGCGCGTTGTCCTGGCGGTAGCGCGCTTCCAGGTGCGGCAGGTCCGAGGCGACGGCCATGAACATGCCGAACACGAATGAGACCAGGCCGAGCAGCGCCAGCGCCAGGAAGATCGAGAAGAAGCGGAGCTTCTTCATGCGCGAGCGGCCGCCGGAGGGCAGCGAGACGGACTCCACCGGGGGCGGGAGTCTAGCATTGTCCCACCATGCCGAGCCCCCCCCACGAGGACGCCCCGGCGGCCCCCGCGCCGCCAGCCGGCCCCGCCTCCCCCGCGGGGGACGCGCCGAACGCACGCGAGCGCCAGGCCCCGGAGAGCGGACCCGCCTCCCCCGCGAGGGAGGGACGGGCGGCACGCGAGCAGCAGGTCCCGGAGAGCGGACCCGCCGCCACAGGGGCTGGGCGGGCCGCGCCCGTCCGGCAGGCCCGAGGGCCTGCCGGCCACAGCGGCCGAAGCCGAACTACGAACGCCGCCTCCCCCCTCTCCCAGAACGCAGTCGACTCACTCCCCGAGGGCGCGCTCTCCGAGAAGCTCGCCGAGGCCGGCCGAGCGGGGCGGCCGCTGCGCGTGAAGCTCGGGATCGACCCCACCGCGCCCGACATCCACCTCGGCCACGCCGTCGTGCTGCGCAAGCTGCGCGAGCTCCAGGACTCCGGCCAGCTCGTGGTGCTGATCGTCGGCGACTACACCGCCCGCGTCGGGGACCCCTCGGGGCGCTCCGCGCTGCGCCCCATGCTCACCCCCCAGGAGATCGAGCGCAACGCCGCCACCTTCCGCGATCAGGCCCTGCGGATCCTCGACCCCGACCCCCTGCGCCTGGAGGTCCGCAACAACTCCGAGTGGCTCGACATGCCCATGGCCGAGCTCCTGCGCCTCGTGGGCACCACCACCGTCGCCCAGCTGCTCGAACGCGACGACTTCGCCAAGCGCTACGCCGCGCGCGCCCCCATCTCCATGCTCGAGCTCCTCTACCCCCTCCTGCAGGGCTATGACTCCGTCGCCGTCCGCGCCGACCTCGAGCTGGGGGGGACCGACCAGAAGTTCAACCTCCTCCTCGGCCGCGAGATCCAGCGCGCCTACGGCCAGCCCCAGCAGGCGATCATGACCATGCCCCTGCTCGTGGGCGTGGAAGGGCGCCGCAAGATGTCCAAGTCCCTGGGCAACCACATCGGGATCGCCGAGCCCCCCGCGGAGATCTACGGCAAGACCATGAGCATCCCCGACGAGGTCATGGGGGACTACTACCGCCTGCTCCTCGGCCGCGAGCCCCCCGAGGGGGTGGGGCCGCGCGACGCCAAGCGCGAGCTCGCCCGGGAGATCGTCGCCTGGCTGCACAACCCCGAGGCCGCTCTGCAGGCCGAGCGCGAGTTCGACCTCGTCTTCGTCCACCGCCGCCAGCCCGGGGAGATCCCCGAGGCCAGCGTGCGCGCCGAGAACGGCCTGCTGCACCTGCCCGCGGTGATCGCCGAGGAGTTCGGGCTCTCCCGCGCCCACGCCCGCCGTCTCATCGACCAGGGCGCCGCCTCCCTGGGGGAGAGCACCCTGCTGAGCGGCGAATACGACGTTCCGCCCGATCGCGCCCAGGGGCAGGTGCTGCGCGTGGGCAAACGGCGCTTCCGGCGGCTGCTCGTGGAGTAGGGGCCGGGCGGAGGTCCCCAGGCGGGGCCCCCGAGCTGGTCTTGCCGCCGGGTTGGGGCGCCTCCCTGCGGCCGCGCGCATGGGCCCCCCGGACGGGCGCCGTGCCGTCGGGTATGCTTCGCCGCGGTCGCGCGAGTCGAGTGGCCGGGCGGAGGGCACGTGCCCGCCTCCCTGGTGCCGGCGCGCTATACTGTCTGGTCGGTCCGAAAGGCGCCCTTGGGCGTGGGACCGGATTGGTCTTCTCCGGGGAAGTCCTCCCCAAAGAGGCTCGCGGTCTTTGAAAACTCAACAGCATGCGCACCGACGATCGATGATCGATCGTGGTGTGCGTCCAGGTTCGACCGCCTCGGGCGGCGCTTCGGCGCAGCTGGGGGCGGACAAAGAGTCAAGTAGGAGTAGTACCCCGTCATGGTTCCAGGGCCCACGTGTATAGGCCCCGGACCGCCGGTCCCGCGCAAGCGGTGCCCGGCAAGCCGTGACAGCTTTTCGTGAAGTTCTTCACGGAGAGTTTGATCCTGGCTCAGGACGAACGCTGGCGGCGTGCTTAACACATGCAAGTGGAGCGACGAACCAGGGCTTGCCCTGGGGCAGAGCCGCGAACGGGTGAGTAACACGTGGGTTACCTGCCCCGATGACCGGGACAACCCGAGGAAACTCGGGCTAATACCGGATGTGCCCGCAAGGGGAAAGGAAGCTTCGGCCTCCGCATCGGGATGGGCCCGCGGCCCATTAGCTTGTTGGTGAGGTAACGGCTCACCAAGGCTTCGATGGGTAGCTGGTCTGAGAGGACGATCAGCCACACTGGGACTGAGACACGGCCCAGACTCCTACGGGAGGCAGCAGTGGGGAATCTTGCGCAATGCGCGAAAGCGTGACGCAGCAACGCCGCGTGGGGGAAGACGGCTTTCGGGTTGTAAACCCCTTTCAGTTGGGACGAAGCTTCTCCGGTGAATAGCCGGATGGAGTGACGGTACCTTCACAAGAAGCACCGGCTAACTACGTGCCAGCAGCCGCGGTAATACGTAGGGTGCAAGCGTTGTCCGGAATTATTGGGCGTAAAGAGCGTGTAGGCGGCTTGATAAGTCTGCTGTGAAAGTCCAGGGCTCAACCCTGGAAAGCCGGTGGATACTGTCAAGCTAGAGTCCGGAAGGGGCGAGTGGAATTCCTGGTGTAGCGGTGAAATGCGCAGATATCAGGAGGAACACCAATGGCGAAGGCAGCTCGCTGGGACGTGACTGACGCTGAGACGCGAAAGCGTGGGGAGCAAACAGGATTAGATACCCTGGTAGTCCACGCTGTAAACGATGGCAACTAGATGTGGGGGGTGTCGACTCCCCCCGTGTCGAAGCTAACGCATTAAGTTGCCCGCCTGGGGAGTACGGCCGCAAGGCTAAAACTCAAAGGAATTGACGGGGGCCCGCACAAGCAGCGGAGCATGTGGTTTAATTCGACGCGACGCGAAGAACCTTACCTGGGCTTGACATGTGAGTGACCGCCGTGGAAACACGGCTTCCCTTCGGGGCACTTTCACAGGTGGTGCATGGCTGTCGTCAGCTCGTGTCGTGAGATGTTGGGTTAAGTCCCGCAACGAGCGCAACCCCCGTCGCATGTTGCCAGCATTCAGTTGGGGACTCATGCGAGACTGCCGGTGACAAACCGGAGGAAGGTGGGGATGACGTCAAGTCATCATGCCCCTTATGTTCAGGGCTACACACGTGCTACATTGGCGCGTACAGAGGGTTGCGATACCGCGAGGTGGAGCGAATCCCTTAAAGCGCGTCTCGGTTCGGATTGCAGGCTGAAACTCGCCTGCATGAAGGCGGAGTTGCTAGTAATCGCGGATCAGCAATGCCGCGGTGAATACGTTCCCGGGCCTTGTACACACCGCCCGTCACACCACGGGAGTGAGCAACACCCGAAGCCGGTGGCCTAACCCGCAAGGGAGGGAGCCGTCGAAGGTGGGGCTCGTGACTGGGGTGAAGTCGTAACAAGGTAGCCGTAGCGGAAGCTGCGGCTGGATCACCTCCTTTCTAGGGAGCACATAACAGTGCCCCGGTCCTAGCGGCCGGGCGATCGAGCGGGGCCTCGTTTTCGAGGTCAGGGCCTTCGGGTCCTCCCGCGGAGTCGCACGGCGACAGAGCAGACCGGGCCTAGCATGTCGACCGAACCTGACCGGCGCGCCGCGTCTTCATTCAGGCCCCGTCCTACTACGGAGCCTGGGGGAGAGGCGGCATCCAAACCCGCCGGCATGCTGTTGAGTTTTGAGAGACCGGCGCCCGCCCGGCGTCAGGCGCAGTGGCGATACAGAGATCGCCTCCGCACATGCCCAGCGCAGGCCGGCGTACAGCCTCTCCACGGTCCTTGAAAACTGCACAGAAGCCACATCAGCCGCCATCGATAAGCGGCGGCTGAAAACGGGTATCACCGGGCCGCTCGCGATCATTCTCATCCGTGCCTGCTTGTACAGGGGTGCGGAGGATCACGATCGGTCTGATCACCGTCAAGATAGTAAGGGCACATGGTGGATGCCTTGGCACCAAGAGTCGATGAAGGGCGTGAACGGCTGCGATAAGCCACGGTTAGGCGCTGAATAGCCTTTGACCCGTGGATTCCCGAATGGGGGAACCCAGCGCTGGTAATGCGGCGTTATCCCCGGCTGAACACATAGGCCGGCGGAGGACAAGCGGGGGAAGTGAAACATCTCAGTACCCCGAGGAAAGTAAATCAACAGAGACTCCCTGAGTAGTGGCGAGCGAAAAGGGATCAGCCCAAACCTGCTGCGTGTAAGCGGCCACGCGTTGCGTAGCGGGGGTTGTAGGGCGCTTGTTCCGAGCCGTGGCCGGCTCGGCGGAAGTTACAAAATCATGTGGTAGTCGAAGCGTGTGGAACCGCGCACCATAGAGGGCAACCGTCCCGTAGACGAAACTGCATGATCTTCCGTCAAGCGTTCCTGAGTAAGTCCGTGCCCGTGAAACGCGGACTGAACCTGGGGGGACCACCCTCCAAGGCTAAGTACTCCTTGGTGACCGATAGCGGACAAGTACCGTGAGGGAAAGGTGAAAAGTACCCCGGAAGGGGAGTGAAATAGTACCTGAAACCGCGTGCCTACAAGCGGTGGGAGCAGGCTTGTCCTGTGACCGCGTGCTTTTTGCATAACGAGCCGGCGAGTTACTCGTCTGCGGCAAGGTTAAGCGATGAGCGGAGCCGTAGCGAAAGCGAGTCCTAATAGGGCGACATAGTCGTAGGCGGTATACCCGAAACTGAGCGAGCTACCCATGGGCAGGCTGAAGCGGGGGTAAGACCTCGTGGAGGGCCGAACCGACCTAGGTTGAAAACTGGGCGGATGACCTGTGGGTCGGAGTGAAAGGCTAATCAAGCTCAGTGATATCTGGTTCTCTCCGAAATATATTTAGGTATAGCCTCGGATAAATTGCGTGGTGGCCGTAGAGCACTGTTTGGACTAGGGGCCCTACCAGGTTACCGACTTCAGGCAAACTCCGAAGACCATCACGTCTACTCCGGGAGTCAGTTGCTGGGGGATAAACTTCAGCGTCGAAAGGGAAACAGCCCAGACCGCCAGCTAAGGTCCCTAAGTACTAGCTAAGTGGGAAACGATGTTCGAGTGCATAGACAACCAGGAGGTTGGCTTAGAGGCAGCCACCCTTGAAAGAGTGCGTAACAGCTCACTGGTCAAGTGTTCGAGCGCGGACAATGTAACGGGGCTCAAGCTAGTCACCGAAGCTGCGGGTGCGTGAGACCTTCGGGTCGATCGCGCGGTAGGAGAGCGTTCCCATGCCAGTAAAGCGGCGGTGTAAACCAGCCGTGGAGGCATGGGAAGTGAGAATGCCGGCATTAGTAACGAAAGAGAGGTGAGAATCCTCTCCACCGATTGCCCAAGGATTCCTTAGTAAAGTTCGTCTACTAAGGGTTAGTCGGGACCTAAGGCGAGGCCGAAAGGCGTAGTCGATGGCCAACAGGTTGATATTCCTGTACCACGTCGCTTCCGTTTGACCGATGGGGGGACGAGGAAGGCTAAGGGAACTCAGGCGATGGTTGTCCTGGGACAAGCATGTAGGGGCGGCCCTAGTTAAATGCGGGGCTGCATTCAACCCGAGGTGTTATGTGAGCTGGCGTACAAGCCGGCGCCTCCCCGACGCCATACCTCCAAGAAAAGCCTCTAGGGAGGAAGCGCGTGCCCGTACCAAAACCGACACAGGTGGGCAAGTAGAGAATACTAAGGTGATCGAGATAACCCTCGTTAAGGAACTCGGCAAAATTGCCCCGTAACTTCGGGATAAGGGGCGCCCCAGTAGGGTGAAGCTCTTCGCGAGTGGAGCCCGAGGGGGCCGCAGTGAATAGGCTGAAGCGACTGTTTACCAAAAACACAGGTCTCTGCTAAGTCGTAAGACGACGTATAGGGGCTGACGCCTGCCCGGTGCCGGAAGGTTACGTGGAGTTGTTAGGGCTTGACCCGAAGCAGCGAAGCTAAGCCCCGGTAAACGGCGGCCGTAACTATAACGGTCCTAAGGTGGATAAAGCTGCCTTAGTAAAACCTGGCTGTATGCTGGAAACTCCGAGAATCCGGCGCTACTCGCCGCAAGTGCGGCAGTGATAATGCGTCCGGTGCGGACAATCAGCAGGGAAGTCGCCCACTTGTGGGTTGACCCCTCAGAGACCACACGCCAGGGTCTACAGTGTTTGTAGGCAAGATATGGTCCGGCCTGCATGGCGACATGCAGAGGTCGACAGAAATGATCGACCCGCTGAGGCTCAGGTCTCAGTTAATCTCAGGTAGTGCATATCAAGGGCCTGGGAAGTAACAGCTAGAGCGAAATTCCTTGTCGGGTAAGTTCCGACCTGCACGAATGGCGTAACGACTTCAGCGCTGTCTCAACGAGGGGCTCGGTGAAATTGCAGTCTCGGTGAAGATGCCGAGTACCCGCGGCTAGACGGAAAGACCCCGTGAACCTTTACTACAACCTGGTATTGGGATTCGGTGCATCTCGCTCAGGATAGGTGGGAGGCTTTGAAGCGCCGGTTGCGGCCGGTGTGGAGCCAACCTTTAGATACCACCCTTGGTGTATTGGGTTTCTAACAGCACTCCGTGAATCCGGGTGCTGGACAGTGCCAGGCGGGTAGTTTGACTGGGGCGGTCGCCTCCCAAAATGTAACGGAGGCGCACAAAGGTTCCCTCAGCACGGTTGGAAATCGTGCGTAGAGCGCAAAGGTAGCAAGGGAGCTTGACTGCGAGACTGACAGGTCGAGCAGGTGCGAAAGCAGGTCTTAGTGATCCGGCGGTAGCAAGTGGAAGTGCCGTCGCTCAACGGATAAAAGGTACTCCGGGGATAACAGGCTTATCGGGCCCAAGAGTCCACATCGACGGCCCGGTTTGGCACCTCGATGTCGGCTCGTCGCATCCTGGGGGTGGAGTTGCTCCCAAGGGTTGGGCTGTTCGCCCATTAAAGCGGTACGCGAGCTGGGTTCAGAACGTCGTGAGACAGTTCGGTCCCTATCTGCCGTGGGCGTTGGAGAATTGCGAGGATTTGTCCCTAGTACGAGAGGACCGGGATGAACGCACCTCTGGTGTATCTGTTGTCCTGCCAAGGGCATAGCAGGCTAGCTACGTGTGGATCGGATAACCGCTGAAAGCATCTAAGCGGGAAGCCGGCCTCAAGATGAGTTCTCCCATCCCCTAGAGGGAGTAAGACCCCTGGTAGACCACCAGGTTGATAGGCCGGATCTGGAAGGGCGGTAACGCCCGTAGGAGACCGGTACTAATGGTTCGAGGGCTTGACGGATTTTTGATTTTAGTGATACCCGGTGTGGCGCTGTGCAGTTTTGAAGGACCGGGGAGGCTGGTCTCTCGCCTTTTTCCGGTGGCCTTGGCGAGGGGGAAACACCTCTTCCCATTCCGAACAGAGCAGTTAAGCCCCTCAGCGCCGATGGTACTTGGCTCGCAAGGGCCTGGGAGAGTAGGACGCCGCCGGTTCTTTCAGTCAACGAGCCGCCCCCCTCGGGGCGGCTCGTGTCGTTGCGGTGCTCGCTCGTGTCGTTGTGGTGCTCTGGCGGTCTCGCTGGCGCGTCCGGCCGCCGTTTGCTCCGAGGAGGTCCATCGCTCGAAGAGGTCTCGTCGCCGAGCGGGCAAGCGGTTTGGCGGGCGGTTTGGCCCGTTCTGCATCGAGTAGCCTTGCGGGGCCATGTCTCGCCTCGCGTCGATCTTTGCCCGCATCAGCCCCTACCTCGCTCATCGTCCCGGCAGCGCCTGGGCCACACAGGCCCACGGGTGGATCGTCCGGCACGCCGGCGGACGAATCGCCGGCCGCGCGCTCGGCGGGGACATCCTCGTGCTGCGCACCACCGGGCGCCGCACCGGGCGCATCCGCGACGCCCCGCTTCTGTTCGTCAGCGAGGGAGACGGGTTCGCGATCGTCGCCTCCAACGCCGCCTCCCAACGTGTGCCCGCGTGGTGGTTCAACCTGCAGGATCGCCCCGAGGCCGACGTGGTGCTGCGCGGGCGGACCCATCCCGTTCGAGCGCGTGCCGCGACCGCGCAGGAGCGCGCCGAGTTGTGGCCGCGGCTCGTGGAGCTCTACAGCGGCTACGAGCACTACGAGTCGATCGCTCGGCGCGAGCTGCCCGTTGTGGTCCTCGAGCCGCGCTGAGTCGTGCTGAGGCGAGTCGCGCTGACCCGCGCTGAGCGGGCGGCAGTGAGGTCTGTCTACATGCCGTAGACCCGCCAGGGTGTAGCGTGGTCTCCGTGGAGCGGGTCTGGGCGGACCCGACAGTGGCCGGCCAGGCGGCGCGGAGACGGCCGCGCTGCGACTACCCGTAGTAGCGCGAGATCACCAGCAGCTGGCTGAAGAGGTCGTGGCCCAGGAACAGGAGTATCAGGATCGCGCCCACTGAATGGCCCCAGCGTCGCCCCGCGCCGCGCGCGGCTAGGGTTAGAGCTCCGCCGAATAGGGCGATCAGCGGGAGCAGGTAGCGGGGCTCTATGTATGCACCCTCGAGCGCCGGGTAGGAGAAGTAGTCGGTCGCTCCCACCTGCGCCATGACCCCCACTCCTACTGCGAGGTACACCGCAAGCTCCACCTTGCGCGAGCGCAGCGCCGCCCGGCCGCGAATCAGCTCTCGGACGCAGAGTCCCGCTATCAGTGCCGCGGGAAGGAGGGCAACGTCGTAGACCCACCCCGGGAAGAAGGTGTCCAGCCAGCCGTAGCGCCCCACGAGGCCGTCGAACCACAGCTGACGAGTGGTCGAGATGTCGTGGAAGAAACCCTGCATGCCCGGCAGGCGCGGCAGGAACAGCTCCCATATGTAGCTGATCTTGCCCAGCACCGACCCGTGCAGCCCGATGAACTCGTTGCCGATGCTCACCAGGTTGAATCCCCCCACGTGATGGGTCAGCGCATCGATCGCGACATACAGGAGGAGGGGGCTGGCTGCGACACCGAACGCGAGCGCCAGGGAACGGAGGGCCGCTCGCCGGGAAGCTCGCCCCACCCGAAGGGTGAGAGCGATCAGGCCGAGCGTTGCCCCCGGAACCAGGCCGGCGAAGTTGAGCTTGGTCATGAGGCCGATCGCGATGACCGCCCCGATCGCGCACCCACGCGCCGGCGTCAGTCCCAACCGGAACGCCCGCGCGAGGGTGAAGAACAGAGCGGTGGCGACCGCGAAGAGCATCGCATCCGGGCTGACCGCACCCGACATGAAGCCCAGCAGTGGAAAGAGCGCCACGCCGAGTCCGCCCACCGTCCACGCCCACCTCACCCCGGGGAGCAGTTCGCGCACGAAAAGATAGGCGAACAGCCCCGTGAAGCCCGCCATCAGTGCCGACAGCAGCCTCATGAGCGTCAAGCGATCGAGGACGTTCCCTCCCGCCAGGCGATACGGGACCGTCTCCAGCGCGTAGTAGAGCGGCGGCTCTGGAGTCGCCACGCCCCCGTCTTCGCTCGCGGTCGAGGGGTTCTCCGCGAGATCCCGTTCCAGTGTTCGCTGTTCGCGCGGCGAGGAGATCGTGCCGTTCTGTGGGCGCCCCCGGACCTGCGGGTAGTGCAGATCCCTCAACGCCACCGTCTCCGTCGGTGAGAAGTACAGGCCGTTGACGGGCGGACGGGTTCCCGTTTCCGCGAGGTGTTGCACGTAGGCGAAGTGACTCGGCTCGTCCGGCACCTCGAACGGGGGCGATATCGCCGACCAGCTCACCGCGTTGAGGCAGGCGACCACCGCGCAACCCCACGCCGCCACTGGAACGCTGGAGAGGATGCGGCGCCCATGCGCCCACGACGCGCCCACGCTGCCGCGCGCCAGTGAGGGGCGTCGCGCGGGATGCCGATGTCCTCTCGCGAGTCGCCTGGTAGCGCGAGCCCTCCCTGCGGGTGTTCGCTTCGGCGCCTGGGAGGTGCGCCTGCTCATCACAGCTCCCGCACGATCAGCCACGAGGTGATCGCGATCACGCCCAGCACCGCGGTCGCGGCGAAGAACACGACCCACAGGCCGCTCGGGCTGCGCCCAAGGCTGAGGTGCCGAGCCACCGAGGATGCGAGCGACAGCCACGAGGTGCGCCCCGGCTGCACGTATTCGGTCCTGAACCTGCCCTGGAGAGGCTGGCCCGTCCCCGTGACCGCCGCCCGAGAGGGCGGCGTGGGTTCCCCGATCAGCGAGACCTTGCCGTTGAACTGGCTGAGCGCGAAGCAGGTCGTGACGTGCGGGACCGTGTGCGGGACACGTGCCACCGCAACCGTCACCTCGCCCCCGCTCCAGCCGGTGCCATGGGTGCCCTGGGCGATGACGTGCCTGCCTGACAGCACCGTCACCGAGACACGCGCCCCGATGATCGCCGACAGCGAGAGACGTATCGCCGTGGTGTCCGCGGGCAGGGTTTCGCCACTCTGGCAGGCGCCGATTGCAGATTTGCTCGCCGCCAGGGTGCTCGCGGCTGAGACCGCGTTGGTGCCGGCGAGCGTGGACGGTGCGCGTGTCAGCGTCACCCCGACGGCCGCCGCGATGAGGGTGAGTCCTGTGGCGAGAACGATCGATGTGCGCACAATCTCTTCGCGATCCACGCGAGGGTGAAGGGGGTGGGCTGCGACTGGCCGATGGCGAGGGGGGCATCCGCGGTGTCCGGTACCGCGGCGCTAGCAGGACCCTCCTCAATGCGCGCGGGTCCGTCAAGCGACGTTGGGAGACAGCCTCGCGGACGGCCGTGTGCACTGGCTGGGTATCGACGAATTCACCTGGAAAACAGGGCTATCCGCGATCGGGACCGCCGTGCCCGCACCTAGCGGAGGTGGGAAACAAACGCCGTCTGGGGCAGGCGGGAGGGGGCCTCCCGGCCACCGGGTCCCGCGCTGCGGCGTGCAGCTGTGACGGGGCGGATCGGGCAGAGACACGACTGCGGCGGAGGCGCCGGCTGGCCCCTCCGCCGCGGTGTCCGGCACCCACCCAACGGCGCGCGGTGCGCGTGCACCCATTCGGGCGCCTTGTCGATCGGCCCGCTCTCCTCCTGGCCGACCTCCCAGTCGACCGGAGCGTCGTCCTCGAGCAGGAGGAGCGCACGGGTCAGCCGAAGCGTCTCCCGGGCGTGTCGGGCGAGTGCCGATGTCCGAGATGAACAGAACATGTGTTCGTAAGATAGGGGGCGCCGCGGACGGAACCGCACGAACATATGTCCGCCGGTCGCCGGTATCGGGAGAATGGCTCTACTGAGCCAGATGGACCCCTCGGGAGTGCAATGGAAGTTGCAGACACACCGAGCGGCTCGATCGACCGGGAGGCCATTTCGTTGCAGGTCCCCCGCCTCCGTGCGCGAACTCCAGAGGGAGATGGCTGTTACCCTTGCTGGAAGACGCGGCGGCGGTCCGATCCTCGGCCGGCGGGCGCGAGCGAAGCCCATGGAGAAGTTCGTCATCGAAGGCGGCGTCCCGCTCTCCGGCACGCTGACCCCGGCCGGGAACAAGAACGCGGCGCTGCCCATCCTCGCCGCCTGCGTCCTCACCGAGGATGAGGTGCTCGTGCAGGGTGTGCCCCGCATCCGCGACGTCGAGGCGATGGTCGCGATCCTCGAGCAGCTCGGGGTTCGCGCGGAGTGGCAGGGCCCGAATGAGCTTTCCCTCTGCGCCGCGGGGGTCCACGGTGTGGAGGTTGACCCCGAGCTCGCCGAGCAGATCCGCGCCTCCTTCCTGCTCGCCGGTCCGCTGCTGGCCCGCTTCCGCCGCGCCGTCATGCCCCCGCCCGGTGGCGACGTGATCGGCCGCCGGCGTCTGGATCCCCACCTGGACGCCTTCCGCGCGATGGGCGCCGTGGCGGACTGCGGGCGCGACATCCTGCTGAGCGCGCCCCGAGGCCTGCGCCCCAGCGACGTGTTCATGGACGAGCCCTCCGTGATGGCCACCGAGAACGCCCTCATGGCCGCCGCGCTGACCCCCGGGCAGAGCGTGATCGGCAACGCCGCCTGCGAGCCCCACGTGCAGGACCTGGCGAGAATGCTCGTCAAGATGGGGGCTGACATTCAGGGGATCGGCTCCAACCTGCTCACCGTCACCGGACGGGAGGTCCTCCACGGCTGCGCGCACGAGATCGCCCCCGACCACATCGAGATCGGCAGCTTCATCGCGCTCGCCGGGGTCACCGGGGGGGAGCTGCTCGTCAAGGACACCGTCCCCGGCGACCTGCGCATGATCCGCCTCGTCTTCGAACGCCTCGGCCTGCGCACCGAGCTGCACGGCAACGACGTGCTCGTGCCCGGCGGCCAGCGCCTCGTCGCGCAGTCCGACGTGGGGGGCTACAAGAGCAAGGTCCAGGACGGTCCCTGGCCGGCGTTCCCGGCGGATCTGACCTCGATCGCACTCGCCCTCGCCACCCAGGCAGAGGGGTCGATCCTGGTGCACGAGTGGATGTTCGAGAATCGCCTCGTCTTCACCGACAAGCTGATCCTGATGGGCGCCGACATCGTCCTCTGCGACCCCCACCGGGCGATCGTCACGGGTCCTCGCCGGCTGCGCGGGGAGCGCGTGGAGTCCCCCGACATCCGCGCCGGGATGGCGATGCTGCTCGCCGCCCTCTGTGCCGACGGGCGCAGCGAAATCGGCAACATCCGCCAGATCGACCGCGGCTACGAGCGGATCGATGAGCGGCTGCGCGAGCTTGGAGCCAACATCGAGCGCGTCGCCGTCGAGCCGCATCCTGTGATTCACGTTTGATGAATGAAGAGAGGGGCCCCTCGTCGGCCTTCGGCCGACTGCGCCACCCTCTAGGCTGCGGGCCATGATCCACCCGATCCCCAGCGGCACGCGCGACGTGCTGCCCGACGAGATGCGCGAGATGCGCGCCATCACGGAGGCCTTGCGGGGCGTCTTCGAGCGCCACGGCTACGGCGAGGTGTACACGCCGGCGCTCGAGTACGAGGCGGTGCTCGCCCGCGCCGACTCCACCCCCCCCTCGCAGCCCCCCGCGTACCGCGTGTTCGACGAGACCGGGGCGCTGCTGGTGCTGCGCTCGGACATGACCGTGCCGATCGCGCGCGTCGCCGCGACCCGCTACGCGCACTCGGAGCCCCCCCTGCGGTTCTGCTACCTCGCGCACTGCTACCGCGGGGTGCGCCCCCAGCGGGGGCAACCGCGGGAGCTGCTGCAGGCGGGCATCGAGCTGCTCGGCGCCCCCGCCCCCCGCGGCACCGCGGAGGCGCTCACGGTGCTCTGCCACGCCCTGGACGCCACGGGCCTCGAGGGCTACCGCGTGGGCCTCGGCGACGCCGCGCTGTTCCCCGCGTTGATGGCCGGCGTGGGCGTCCCCGAGCGCGCGCGCCCCGACCTGCTGGAGGCCTTGGCGCGCCGGGACTTCGTCGCGCTGGAGCGCACCTTGGGCGACGCCGGCCTGCCCGCTTCCGATGCGGAGCTGCTGCTGAGCGTGCCCCAGCGCCGTGGCGGGCCGGACGTGCTCGCGGGCCTGCCCGGCCCCGCGGACGACGCGGCGGCGGGGATGCGCATGGTCCGCGAGCTGCTCGAGCCCGCGGTCGCCGAGCGCGTGATCTTCGACCTCGGCCTGGTGCGCAGCCTGGGCTACTACACGGGCGCGGTGTTCGAGGTGTACGACCCCGCCCTCGGCGCCCCCCTCGGCGGCGGCGGGCGCTACGACGAGCTGCTGGGGCACTTCGGGCGCGCGCTGCCCGCCGTCGGCTTCGCGCTGGGCATCGACCGCCTGCACATCGCGCTCGCCGGGGAGGAGCGCGGCACCGGGGCGGGGCTGACGCGATGAGCGCGATCAACGACCTCACGATCGCGGTGCCCCGGGGGGCCCTCTTCCAGGACACCGTGGCGCTGCTCGGGGGGCTGGGGATGGACACCGCCGAGCTCAGCGGCAACGACCGCAAGCTGCTCTTCGCGGAGATCGGGGTGATCACGATGCGCCCCTCCGACGTGCCCACCTACGTGGAGGCCGGCGCGGCGGACCTGGGGATCACCGGCAAGGACGTGCTCACCGAGCAGTCCCTCGGCCCCTACTCGATCGGGGCGCCCACGGGGGGCGGACGCGAGGTGTACGAGCTGCTGGACCTCGGGTACGGGCGCTGCACGATGGTGCTCGCGAGCATCGCCGGCGAGCCCGACCCCGCGGCGGAGGCGCTGCGCCGGCTGGGGGTGATGCGGGTGGCGACCAAGTACCCCCGGATCGCCGCGCGCTACTTCGAGGAGACCGGCCGCCAGGCGGAGATCGTGGAGGTCAAGGGCTCAGTCGAGCTCGCCCCCCTCACCGGCCTGGTGGAGGCGATCGTGGACCTCACCGCCACCGGCACCACGCTCCAGGAGAACAACCTCCAGGTGCGCGAGCAGATCTTCGAGTGCACCGCCCGCCTGATCGCCAACCCCGTCGCGCACAAGCTCAAGGCCGCCGCGATCGACGATCTGCTGGAGCGGCTCCGTGCTGGTTGAGCGGTTCGACCTCGGGGGTCGCCCCAGCGGACCCGCCGAGGTGGCGGCGCTGCTGCGCGAGACAGTCGTCTCGGGCTCCCACGGGGAGATCGACGACGCGGTCGAGCGGATCGTGGCGGCGGTCCGCGAGGAGGGGGACGCGGCGGTGCTCGCCTACACCCGCGAGCTGGACACCGCGGGGGCGGACCCCAGGCCGCTGCTGGTTCCCGCGGCGGAGCTCGACGATGCGATCAAGCAGCTGCCCCTGGAGGTGGTGGCGGGCCTGCAGGTCGCGATCGCCAACGTCGCTCTCCTCGCTCAGGCGGGCGTGGGGGAGGACATCTCGATCGAGCTCCCCCAGGGCCAGCGCATCGCCGTGCGCGAGCTGCCGGTGGGCGCCGCCGCGGTGTACGTGCCTGGGGGGCGCGCTCCCTACCCGAGCACCGCGGTGATGGGCGTGGTCACAGCCCGGGCCGCGGGAGTGGTGGAGGTCGTCGTGTGCTCCCCCCCCGGTCCCGACGGGCAGATCGATCCCGTGATCCTCGGCACCTGCCGCCTGCTGGGGGTGGAGCGGGTGTACCGCATGGGCGGCGCCCAGGCGATCGCGGCGCTGGCCTGTGGGACGCAGACGGTGGGGCGGGTGGAGGTGATCGTGGGTCCTGGCAACCTCTACGTGCAGGAGGCCAAGCGCCAGCTCTCGGGGGTGGTGGGGATCGACTCCTTCGCGGGTCCCAGCGACCTGCTGGTGGTGCTCGGCGAGGACGCCGATCCGGGCCTCGTGGCGCTCGACATGCTCGCCCAGGCCGAGCACGGCAGTGGAAGCTTCGTGGGGGCGATCTCCCCCTCCCCGAGGGCCCTGGACGCGCTCGCGGGGGAGCTCGAGCGGCTGGGCGCGGAGAGCCCCGAGGTGGAGCCCGCGGCCTGCGTGCTGGTGCAGAGCACCGACTTCCCCGAGGCCGCGCAGATCGCCAACGAGTTCGCCCCCGAGCACCTGCAGCTCATCGGTGCCGAGGCGGAGGCCCTTGCGCCGCGGGTGCGCTGCGCCGGCTGCCTGTTCGTGGGCGCCGCCGCCGCCACCGCGTTCGGTGACTACGTGGCGGGCTCCAACCACATCCTGCCGACCGCGGGCGCCGCGCGCTTCGCCTCCGGCCTCTCTCCCCGCCACTTCCGTCGGCGGATGGCGGAGGTGAGGCTGGGGGAGGTGGGGGGGGAGGCGGTGCGCAAACTGGCCGCCGCGGGAGCCCCGATCGCGCGCGCGGAGGGCTTCGAGTGGCACGCGCGCTCGATGGAGGCGCGAATGGGGGAGAATCAGGCGTCATGAGCCGCACCGCCACGATCGAGCGCCGCACGGGCGAGACCGAGGTCGCGCTGACGCTTGCCCTCGAGGGCACCGGCGCGGGCGCGCGCGAGACGGGCGTGGGCTTCCTGGACCACATGCTCGACCTGCTCGCCCGCCACGGGCGCCTCGACCTGGAGGTGAGGGTGAGCGGGGATCTGCGCACGGGCTCCCATCACACCGTCGAGGACACCGCGATCGTGCTCGGCCAGGCGCTCGACATCGCACTGGGGGACCGCGCGGGGATCGTGCGCTACGGCTCGGCCCTCGTGCCGATGGACGAGGCCCGCGCGAGCTGCGCCCTGGACATCTCCGGGCGCCCCTACACGCTCTTCGAGGCCCCCCTCCCGCCCGGCTCCACGGGCGGCTTCGAGCACGAGCTCGCCGAGGAGTTCTTTCGCGCGCTCGCGAGCGCCGCGAAGCTCACCCTGCACCTGCGGGTGCAGGCGGGCACCAACGCGCACCACATGATCGAGGCCGCCTTCAAGGCGTTCGCGCGCGCGCTGCGCGAGGCGGTCGCGCTCGACCCCACCGAGACGGGGGTGCCGAGCACCAAGGGGACGCTCACCTCATGAGCGGCGCGGGTGGGCCTCGGATCGCGGTGGTGGACTATGGGATGGGCAACCGCCGCTCGGTGGAGAAGGCCCTCGAGCGGGTGGGGGCGCGGGCGTTCGTGAGCCGCGACCACGCCGAGCTGCGCTCGGCGGACGGCCTGCTGCTCCCCGGCGTAGGGGCCTTCCCCGCGGCGATGGCCACGATCGGCGAGCTCGGCCTCGACGGGGTTCTGCGCGAGCGGGCGGCGGCGGGCACCCCGCTGTTCGGGTCGTGCATGGGGATGCAACTGCTCTTCGAGCGCTCCGAGGAGCACGGCGGCGCGGAGGGGCTGGGGCTCCTGCGGGGGGAGGTGCGCAAGCTCGATACGGGAGGCATGAAGCTCCCGCACATCGGCTGGAGCGAGGTCGCCTGGCGGCGCCCCTCCCCGCTGCGCGAGGACCTGCCGGACCCGACGTTCCTCTACCACGTGCACTCCTTCGTTGCGCACCCCGCGGACCCCGAGGTGGTCCTCGCGACGGCAGAGTACGGGGAGACGTTCCCCGCGGTGGTCGGCCGCGGCAACGTCTTCGGGGCGCAGTCGCACGTGGAGAAGTCCTCGACCCACGGCCTGCGGCTGCTGGGCAACTTCGTGGGCCTCTGCGCCGCCGCGGCCGCCGCGCGGGTGCCCCTGGCGTCGTGATCCTCTATCCCGCCATCGACATCCTGGGCGGCGCCGCGGTGCGCCTGAGGAAGGGGGAGTTCGACGCCAAGAAGGTGTACGACGAGGACCCCCTGTCCGCGGCGCGCCGGTGGGTGGGGGAAGGAGCCGAGCACCTGCACGTGGTTGACCTCGACGGCGCCCGCGCCGGGCAGCCGGTGAACCTGGAGCACGTCCGTCGCATCGTGCGCGAGCTCGACGTGCCGGTGCAGCTCGGCGGCGGGCTGCGCACGCCGGAGGCGATCTCGAGTGCGCTCGAGGCGGGGGTCGAGCGCGTGATCGTGGGCACCGCGGCGTTCACCGACCCCGACCTGCTGGAGCGCGCACTGGCAGAGCACGGCCCGGAGCGCGTGGTGGTCTCGGTGGACGTGCGCGGTCGCCAGGTGGCCACGGCGGGCTGGACGCAGACGGCGCAGGAGGGGGTCGCGGAGGCCATCGCCGGCCTGCGAGACCGGGGTGTAGGCGAGGTGGTGTACACGAACATCGACCGCGACGGGATGCTGGAGGGCGCCGACCGCGACGACGTGCTGTGGGCGGTGCTGGCCGCCGAGCCGATGCGTGTCATCTACTCCGGCGGCATCGGCCAGCTGGAGGACCTGCGGGCTCTTGCCGATCTCCCGGCCGATCCGAAGCGTCCCGGGGAGAGACCGAGCCTTGCGGGGGTGATCGTGGGCAAGGCCCTGTACGAGCAGCGCTTCACAGTGGAGCAGGCACAGGCCGTCCTCGCGGGCTGAGCGGCTACCGTGAGCGCGTGCATCTCAAGCGCGTGATCCCCTGCCTGGACGTCGACTGCGGCCGCGTCGTCAAGGGCGTCGAATTCGTGGACATCCGCGACGCCGGCGACCCCGTGGAGCTGGCCGCGCACTACGACCGCGCGGGGGCGGACGAGCTGGTGTTCCTCGACATCACCGCCACCCACGAGCGGCGCGAGACGATCGTGGAGCTCGCGCGGCGCACCGCGGACGAGGTGTTCGTGCCCTTCACCATCGGCGGGGGCATCCGCTCGGCGCGGGACGCCCAGGCGGTGCTGGACGCGGGGGCGGACAAGGTCGCGGTGAACTCCGCCGCGCTCCAGCGCCCCGAGCTGATCGACGAGCTGGCGCGGGTCTTCGGCGCGCAGTGCGTGGTGCTCGCGATCGACGCCAAGGCGCTGGCGCGGCCCGCCTCCACGAATGGCACCCAGGCGAGGGCCGTGGAAGGCGTGGACCTCGGCCTGGAACGCGCCTGGGAGGCCTACCTCGCGGGCGGGCGCACCCCCACCGGCCGCGACGTGGTGGACTGGGCGCACGAGGCCACCGAGCGGGGGGCCGGGGAGATCCTGCTGACGAGCATGGACCGCGACGGCACCAACGACGGCTACGACCTGAAGCTGACCACCGCCGTGAGCAGGGCGGTGGGGGTGCCCGTGATCGCCTCCGGCGGCGCGGGGGAGCTCTCGCACCTCGTGGAGGCGCTGGAGGCGGGCGCCGATGCGGCGTTGTGCGCCTCGATCTTTCACTACGGCCGTCACACCATCGCGGAGGCCAAGGAGTACATCGAGCGCGCCGGCATCCCCGTGCGGCGGTGATGGAGAGGGAGGAGGACCTGCTGGAGCGACTGCGCTCGCTGCCCGGAGGGGTGGAGCTGCTGGCGGTGGCCCCCCCGGGCTCCTTCCTGGTGGGCGGCGCCGTGCGCGACCTGCTGCTGGGCCGCCGCCCCCGCGAGCTCGATGTGGTGGTGGAGGGGGAGGGCTCGCCGTTCGGTCACGCCGCCGCCTCGCTGGCCGGCGGGCTGGCATCCCGTCTCGGCACGCTCGCCGAGACGAACGAGCACGAGCGCTTCGGCACCGCGACTGTCGAGTGGAGTACCGGGAGGGTCGATGTCGCGACCGCACGCCGAGAGCGCTACGCCTCGCCCGGGGCGCTCCCCGAGGTCGAGCCCGCGCCCCTCGTGGAGGACCTGGGGCGCAGGGACTTCACCGTCAATGCCCTCGCCCTCGCGCTCGGCGGGGAGCGCCCCGGGGAGCTGCAGGGGGCTCCCCACGCGCTCGAGGACCTGCGCGCGGGCCGCCTGCGCGTGCTGCACGAGCGGAGCTTCCTGGATGACCCCACGCGCCTGTGGCGCCTTGCGCGCTACAGCGCCCGCCTGGGATTCGCCGTCGAGGAGGGCACCGCGCGACTCGCCGCCGCGGCGGTCGCCCACGGCGCTCCGGGGACGGTGTCCGGCGCGCGCGTCGGCGCCGAGCTGCGCCTCGCGCTGGCCGAGCCCGACCCCCTGGCGAGCCTCGCCGAGCTCGATCGTCACGGGCTGCTCGGGGCGCTGCACCCGCGCCTGCGCTTCGAGGCGCCCCTCGTGCGCCGCGCCCTGGAGCTGCTGCCCACGGTTGGGGGCGGTCGGGATGGGGGCGGCCGCGAGAGCGCATGTGCTGAGAGCCGCCCCGACCTCCTGCTGCTCGCCGCGCTCGCCCTGCCGCTGGCGCTCCGCGCCGACGGGGGTGTGGGTGGGCATCCCCAACCCGAGATCGCCGCGCTGCTCGACCGCCTCGAGTTCCCCGCCTCCGAGCGCGACCGCGTGGCTGCCGCCGCCGCCGCCGTGCCTGGCCTGATCGATGCGCTGCCCCGCGCTGGCACTCCCTCCCAACTGCGGGCCCTCGCGCTGAGCGTGCCCCCCGAGGGGGTGGCGCTCAGCGGCGCGGTGAGCGAGTCCGCGGCCCCAGCCGCCCGCCGCTGGCTGGAGGAGGTGCGCCACGTGCGCCTGTCGATCACCGGCGAGGATCTGCTCGCCGCCGGTGTGCCCCAGGGGCCCGAGGTCGGGCGCCGCCTGGAGGAGACCCTGCGACTGCGCCTCGACGGCGAGCTACCCGACGGGCGCGCGGCCCAGCTCGAGGCGGCGCTCGGGCTACGGTGAGCGGGATGGCCACCTCCTCAGGGCGGGAGCTAGCGCGCGAGCTCCCCATGCGCTTCGAGCTGCCCGGCGGCGGACACGCGCTGTTCACGACACGCGCCGAGGGCAACCTCTCGACGATGCGCGGCCCGAGCCCCGAGCGAGGGCCCCGCGAACGCGACCGCCTCTGCGAGGAGCTTGGGTTGGGCTGGCTGTGCGCGAGCCGCCAGGTCCATGGTGCGGTCGTGCAGCGTGTGCGCATCCAGGACGGCCATGCCGGCGAGGCGGTGGCGATCGACGCCGACGGCCACGCCACAGCGCTGCGCGGGGTGGGCGTGATGGTGCTGGTCGCCGACTGCCTGCCCGTGATCCTTGGTTCTCCGCGGGCCGTGGCCGCGCTTCACGCCGGCTGGCGGGGGCTCGCCGGGGGGGTTCTCGAGGAGGGGGTGCGTGCGCTGCGCGAGCTCGACGGCGAGGGTGAGATCGAGGCCGTCATCGGTCCCGGTGCCGGTCCGTGCTGCTACGAGGTGGGCGAGGAGGTCCACGCCGCTTTCGGCGTGGACGGGTTGCGCGAGGGGCGCAACATCGACCTCCCCGGTCTAGCTCGGCAGCGCCTCATCGCCGCGGGGGTGCAGCGAGTCGAGAGTGTCGGCGTGTGCACGATCTGCGACGAGCGCCTCTACTCCCACCGACGCGAAGGCCCCCGCGCGGGACGCCAGGCGGGGGTCGCGTGGTTGGCTTGATCACCGAGATCCGTGCTGAGCGCGTGCGCGAGAACCTCGCTCGCATTCGCGAGGAGATCGCTGCGCTTGCCGAGCACGCCGGGCGGGGGTCGCTCGTTGGCACCCCCGGCCGCTCCGCCGAGGTGCAGGTGCTAGCCGCCACCAAGTATGTGGCCCCCGAGGACCTGCCCAAGCTCGCCCAGGCGGGGGTGGGGCTCGTGGGGGAGAACCGCGCCCAGGATCTCCAGGAGAAGGTGGCCGCCCACGGCGAGCTGTTCACCTGGCACTTCATCGGCCAGCTCCAGAGCCGCCGGGTGCCCCTGATCGTGCCCCACGTGCGCCTCATCCACTCGCTCGCGAGCGAGTCCGCGATGCAGGCGCTGGAGCGCCACCGCGGCGAGGCCCACGGGGATCTGGCGGTGCTGATCCAGGTCAACGTCGCCCGCGAGCCCGGCAAGGCAGGGGTGCTCCCCGAGGAGCTCCCCATGTACCTCGAGCGCTCCCCGCTCCCCGTCGCCGGCCTCATGACCATGCCCCCGCTCGCCCGCGATCCGCAGGAGAGCCGCCCGTGGTTCGCGGCCCTGCGCGAACTAGCCGACGTTCATGGTCTGCGTGAGCTCTCCATGGGGACCTCCCAGGACTACCCCGTGGCGGTCGCGGAGGGCGCCACGATCGTCAGGCTGGGCGCAGTGCTCTATGAACAGCCGCCCCCAAAGAGCTGAATGCCCACGGTGCGACCCGTGGTGAAATGGCTAGGATAAGCAGGGGAAATCTCCTCCTCAGCGAACAACCACCCCTAGAATGGCCTTCCGCGACTCCTGGCATCGTGCGCTCGTGTACTTCGGCCTCGCCGAGGAGTACCACGAGGAGGACGAGGACGAGGCCCCCCACGAGGCCGCGATCGAGGACCGCTACCGCGAGCGCCCCAACGTCCGTCGCCTGCGCCGCCGGCGCGACGACTACGAGGAGATCTTCGCCGAGGACGAACCCCGCGGGCGGGCGGGCGGGGCTCCCACGACGGCCCTGCGCTCCGTGGGCCCCCGCACCAACGGCGACGTGCGCGTGCACCTGGTGGTCCCCAAGTCCTTCAACGACGCCCAGCAGGTGGCGGACCGCTTCAAGGACTCGATCCCCGTGATCCTCAACCTCCAGGGCACCGAAACGGACCTCGCGAAGCGACTCATCGACTTCGCCTCCGGCCTCACCTACGCGCTCGACGGCGGCATGCAGAGGATCGCGGACAAGGTCTTCATGCTCACCCCCCGCAACGTCGAGATCTCCGCGGAGGAGCGCGCGCGGCTGATCGAGAAGGGCTTCTTCAATCAGAGCTGAGCGGCCGGTAGGGTAGACGCCCTATGCAGATCGGCCTCATCGGAGCAGGCAACATGGCGCGTGCGCTCGCCCGCGGCTGGGGGCGGCCGGTGCTGTGCTTCGATCCCGTCGCCGAGCGCGCCCGCGCGCTGGCGGAGGAGACCGGGGGGGAGGCCCTGGCGAGCAACGCCGAGGTGGCCCGGCGCTCCGAGTTGGTGGTGCTCTGCCACAAGCCCGCCCAGTTGCACTCCGTTGCCGAGGAGCTTGCCCCCCACGCGCGCGCGATCGCCTCGATCCTCGCCGCGACGCCCCTCGCGGCCCTGAAGGATGCCTACCCGGGGCGGCCCGTTTACCGCTTCATTCCCTCCCTGCCGGTCGAGGTTCGCCAGGGGGCCGTCGTGCAGGCTGCCGACCCGGAGCGGGAGGGGGCGCCGGCAACCGCGCCGCCCGCCCTCGACGAGGCGCCGAGCGGAGGTGGCGCCCTCGGCGCTCGGGTGGCCGGGGGGGACCTCGCCCTCGATGCGCAGGTCCGCGAGCTGTTCGCCGAGCTTGGCTCCCTGGTGGTGCTCGACGACGCGCTGCTCGACGTCGCCACCGGCCTCATGTCCTGCGGCCCCGCCTACGTCGCGCTCGTCGCCGAGGCCCAGATCGACGCCGGCGTGCGCCGCGGCATCCCCGCCGCGGAGGGCGCTCGGCTCGTGGTGCAGACCCTCGCGGGCACCGCGGAGCTGCTGCGGCGCCGCGACTACGACACCCTCGCCCTGCGCCGCGAGGTCTCCTCGCCCGGGGGCCTCACCGCGCGCGGGGTCGACGCGCTGGAGCGCGGCGGGGTGCGGGCCGCGTTCAGCGACGCCCTCGACGCGGTGCTGCGCAGGCGCGGAGGGCCCGGAAGCCGTCGCGGTGGACCGCGATCATGATCCTGCTCGCCAGCGCCCGCACCGAGATCGCCAACTACATCTCGACGCTGATCGACGTCTACGTGCTGGCGATCTTCGCCCACATCGTGGTGGGATGGCTGCTGGCCTTCGGCGTCCGGCTGCCCTACTCGCGCGCCACCAGCGCCGTGATCGGCTTCCTGCGCGACGTCTGCGAACCCTTCCTGCGGATCTTCCGCCGCGTCCTGCCCAGCTTCGGCGGCCTCGACTTCAGCCCGATCGTCGCGATCATCGTGCTCGAGCTCGTCAACAGCATCGTGGTGCAGGGCATCATCGGCGGTTGACGCGCTCCCCCTGGATCCGTGCCGCGCTCGTGGCGCTTGCGGTGATCGCGGTGGACCAGCTCTCCAAGCACGCCATCCGGGCGTCGATCGTCCCCGGCGAAGAACGCCGGGTGCTACCGGGGGTGGAGCTCGTGAACACACGCAACCACGGGGTCGCCTTCGGCTTCCTCCCGGGTGACCACGTCGCGGTCACGCTCGTCATCGGCCTCGCGCTGCTGGCGCTGCTGGCCTACTTCGCGCGCCACTCCGCGCGGCCCCTGATCTGGCTGCCCACGGGCATGCTCGTGGGGGGAGCGCTGGGAAACATCCTCGATCGCCTCCGCGAGGGCTCGGTCACCGACTTCGTCAAGCTCCCCCTGGGCTGGCCCCCCTTCAACCTCGCCGACGTCTCCATCACACTGGGGGTCCTGATCCTGCTGCTGGTGATCGAGCATCCCCGGGGCGAGCCGACGCGGAGGGGGTAATCGGTCCCCGGACCCACTCTCAGCTCGCCCCCGAATGCAATTCGAGATCGCCTACCAGGACGAGCACCTGCTCGTCGTCGACAAGCCCCCCGGCCTGGTGGTGCACCCCGCCCGGGGGCACCGCGAGGGGACGCTCTCCCAACTGCTCGCGGGCGTGGTCGCCGGCGGGGGGGTGGGTGGGGATCCCGATCGACCGGGCATCGTGCACCGGCTCGACCGCGACACCTCCGGCCTGCTCGTGGTGGCGCGCTCGGAGGAGGTCCACCGCCTGCTCCAGCAGGAGCTCGCGGGGCGGCGCATCGAGCGCGAGTACCTCGCGCTCGTCGAGGGCCTCCCCCGCGCGCGCAGCGGCACGATCGAGGCCCCGATCGGACGCGACCCCCGCGTGCGCACGCGCATGGCGGTGGGCGGCAACTTCCCCCGCGAGGCGCGCACCCACTTCACGCTCGAGCGCGCTCTCCCCGAGCACTCCCTGCTGCGCCTGCGCCTGGAGACGGGCCGCACCCACCAGATCCGCGTGCACCTGCGGGCGATCGGCCATCCCGTGGCGGGCGACCCCGAGTACGGGACCCCCGGCCTGCTCGGCTTGGAGCGCCAGTTCCTGCACGCCACCCGCCTCGCGCTGCGCCACCCCATCACGGGGGAGCCCCTGGAGGTGCACTCGCCGCTGCCCCCCGACCTCGCCGCGGCGCTGGCGCGGGCCGAGCAGCTATCGTAGGCAGTCAAATCGGACACCTCGACCCGGATGGATCACGGATCGCGGCCCTGCTCCAGGACGATCGGCCTGCGCCGCTCGCCAACCTGTGAGTCCGCGCACCGCCAGACGGATATCAAGCACCACTCACCAAGGCATACTCATAAGGGAGCAAAACCGTGGCTCAGGTAGGCATCGCGGAACTGTTGGAGGCCGGCGTCCACTTCGGCCACCAGACGCGCCGCTGGAACCCCAAGATGCGCCGCTTCATCCATGGCGAGCGCGGCGGCATCTACATCATCGACCTCCTCAAGACCGCCGTCCTGCTCGAACAGGCCCGCGAGTTCGCGGGCACCCTCGCCCACCGCGGCGGGACCGTGCTGTTCGTGGGCACCAAGAAGCAGGCCCGCGACGTCGTCCGTGACGTCGCCACCGCCGCCGGGATGCCCTACGTCAACCATCGCTGGCTCGGCGGCCTGCTCACCAACTTCCAGACCATCAATCTCCGCATCCGCCGCCTCCACGACCTCGAACGCTTCGAGGCGGAGGGCCAGCTCGCGCTGCTCCCCACCCGCGAGCGCATGGCCCGCCAGGCCGACCTGCTCAAGCTGCGCGCCAACCTGGGGGGGGTCAAAGACATGCAGCGCGTCCCCGACGCGATGTTCGTGATCGACCTCAAAACCGAGACCATCGCCGTGCGCGAGGCGCAGCGGCTGCGGATCCCCATCATCGGCCTCGTGGACACCAACTGCGACCCCGACGGGATCGACTTCGTGATCCCCGGCAACGACGACGCGATCCGCTCCTGCTCGCTGATCACGCGCGCCATCGGGGACGTCGTCGCCGAGGGTCGCAACGTCTTCCGCGCCGAGGAGGAACGCGCGCGTCAGGAAGCCGAGGAGCGTGCTCGCCTCGAGGCCGAGGCGCGGGCGCGCCGCGAAGCTGAGGAAGACGCTGCTCGCCGCGAAGCCGAGGAGCTGGCCGCGAAGGAGGCCCAGGAGCGCCTCGCCGCGCAGGCCGCCGCTGCCGCGGCCGTCGAGGCTGAGCCTCCGGCGCAGGCGCCCGCACAGGCTCCGCCGGCGGCGCAGGCGCCCGTGCAGGCTTCCGCCCCGGCGCGGTCGCCCCAGGACGCTGGCGCTGCAGTCGCGGCTGTGCCTCCGGCGCAGGCGCCCGAGGAGACTCCGCCCCCGGCGCAGGCGTCCGAGGCGCCGCCAGAGGCCGCTGCCCCAGCCGCGGAGACGGCGGCCGAGGAGCCCGCTGAGCAGGCGCCCGCCGCCCCGGAGTCCAGCCCACAGGAGGCCAGCGCACAATGAGCGCCGTTGAGATCAGCGCCAAAGACGTGAAGGCCCTGCGCGACCGCACCGGCGCGGGGATGATGGACTGCAAGAAGGCCCTCACCGAGGCCGCGGGGGATCTCGAGAAGGCGATCGAGGTGCTGCGCCTGCGCCAGGGCAAGAAGATCCAGGATCTCGGCGAGCGCACCGCCACGGAGGGCACCGTGCAGGCCTACATTCACGCCGGCGCCAAGGTGGGGGTGATGATCGAGGTCGACTGCAACACCGACTTCGTCGCCACCAACGAGGACTTCACGGGCTTCGCCCGCGACGTGGCCATGCAGATCGCCGCCACCCCCACCGTCGCCTACGTCACTCGCGAGGACGTGTCCGCCGAGGCGCGTGACGCGGAGGCCCGCATCTACGAGCAGGAGGCCGCGGACAAGCCCGAGAACGTGCGCGGGAAAATCATCGAGGGCAAGCTCGACTCGTGGTATCGGACGATCGTGCTGCTCGAGCAGGAGCTGCACAACCCCAAGTTCGAGGGCAAGACCGTTCAGCAGCTGCGCGACGAGCTCGCCGCCAAGACCGGCGAGAACGTGGTGATCCGCCGCTTCGTGCGCTTCGCCGTTGGGCAGTAGGCTCTCGGGCGGCATGGCCCCCGCGTTCAAACGCATACTCCTGAAGCTCTCCGGCGAGGCCCTGATGGGGGAGCTCGAGTTCGGCACCGACCCCACGCGCATCGCCGCCGTGGCGCGGCAGGTCGCCGCCGTGCGCGACCAGGGGGTGGAGGTGGCGATCGTGGTGGGCGCGGGCAACATCTACCGGGGCATGAAGGGCGCCGCCGCCGGGATGGACCGCTCGACCGCGGACTACATGGGGATGCTCGCCACGGTCCTCAACGCCCTGCCCCTCCAGGACGCGCTCGAGAAGAGCGGCACCGACACCCGCGTGCAGTCGGCGCTGGCGATCTCCGAGGTCGCCGAGCCCTACATCCGCCGCCGCGCGATGCGCCACCTGGAGAAGGGGCGCGTGGTGATCTTCGCCGCGGGCACCGGCAACCCGTTCTTCACCACCGACACCGCCGCCGCCCTGCGCGCCGCGGAGGTCCACGCCGAGATCATCCTGATGGCCAAGAACGGGGTCCAGGGCGTCTACACCGCCGACCCCGCGCTTGACCCCACCGCGCGCTTCATTCCCGAGATCACGCACATGGAGGCCCTGGAGCGCCGCTTGCGCGTGATGGACTCCACGGCGCTTGCGCTCTGCATGGAGAACGGGATGCCGATCAACGTCTTCAACATGGACGACGAGAGCAGCATCTCGCGGATAATCTCCGGGGAGCGCGTGGGCACCCTGGTATCGACAACGCCGAGCGAGGAGGAGGTCGGTGGTCGTGGTTGAGCTTCGCGGAACCGCCACCCGCCTGTCGGCCGGTGGGAGAGGACGAAATGGCCGCTGAGCTGATCGACGAGCTGATCGAGGACGCCCGCGGGCGGATGGCGAAGTCCGTGGAGGCCACCCAGCACGAGCTCGCCACAGTGCGCACCGGCCGCGCCAGCCCCGCGCTGCTGGAGCGCGTGGTGGTCGACTACTACGGCGCCCCCACCCCGCTGAACCAGCTCGCCACGATCTCCGCCCCCGAGGCGCGCCTGCTCACGGTGCAGCCCTACGACAAATCCTCGATCAAGGCGATCGAGAAGGCGATCAACGAGTCCGACGTGGGCCTCAACCCCTCCAACGACGGCAACCTCGTGCGCCTCGTCGTGCCCGAGCTCACCGAGGAACGCCGCCGCGAGCTGGTCAAGGTGGTGCGCCACCTGATCGAGGAGGGGCGCGTGAGGATCCGCAACGTGCGCCGCGACGTCATGCACGACCTGCGCGAGCTCAAGGAGGCCGGCGAGACGGGCTCCGACGACGAGCACCGCGCGGAGGTCGAGCTGCAGAAGCTCACCGACGCGCGCATCGCCGACCTCGACGGGGTGCTCAAGGCCAAGGAAGAGGAGATCCTCGAAGTCTGATGGCGGGCGCCGAGCCTCCCGCGGCGCCCACGCCTCCCGGGCCGGCGGCGCCGGCCGAGCGCGCTGGGCCCACGAGCGCACGGTACGTGGCGATCATCACCGACGGCAACGGCCGCTGGGCGCGCGCGCGGGGGGTGCCCGTGAACGAGGGGCACGAGGCCGGCGCCGACGTCGTCAAGGCGCGTCTGCGCGACGCCGTGGAGCTGGGGATCGAGGAGCTCACGGTGTACTCCTTCTCAACCGAGAACTGGTCCCGCTCACCCACCGAGGTGGGGGGGCTGTTCGAGATGTTCTCCCGACGGATCGCCGGGGAGACCCCCGAGTTGCACGCCGAGGGGGTCCGGATGCGCTTCATCGGCCGCCGCGAGGGCGTCCCGGAGGATCTGCAGGAGCAGATGCGCTGGGCCGAGGAGCTCACCGACGCCAACTCCACGATCACCCTCTTCGTCGCCTTCAACTACGGCGGTCGCGCAGAGATCATCGATGCCGCCATGCGCTTTCAGGGGACCACCGAGGAGGAGTTTCGCCGCGGCCTCTACGCGCCGGAGATGCACGACCCCGATCTGATCGTCCGCACCAGCGGCGAGCGGCGCCTCTCCAACTACCTGCTCTGGCAGTCCGCCTACTCCGAGCTCGTCTTTCGCGAGGAGCTCTGGCCGGACTTCACCCGCGAGGCGCTCGAGCAGTCCCTCGCGGAGTTCAGCGCGCGGCGGCGGCGCTTCGGCGGGCGATGAGCCGCGGCCGCTCGGACCTCGCCGCGCGCGTGCTCGCCGCGCTGCCCGCGATCGCCTTCGCGCTGTTCATCGTGATCGAGGGCGGCCCGATCTTCGCGCTCGGGGTGTTCGCGCTGGGCGCGGTCTGCATGCACGAGCTGTTCGCGATGTACGAGCGCGCCCACCCCGTGCGCCTCGCGGGGCTGATCGCGCTCGCGGGGCTGCTCGCCGCCGCCCTCTACGGCGACGGCGGGGGAGCCCCGGACGTGCTGCTCGCGGCCGTCGCCTCCCTCCCGGTGCTGTTCGCCCTGACGCTCGCCCAGCGCCGTCCCAGCGTGGGGGGGATGGCGGTGACGCTGCTCGGTATCTTCTGGATCGGGCTCGCCCTCGCTCACGCCGTGATGCTGCGCCGGCTGCCCCACGGGGAGGGCATCGTCCTGGACATCCTGATCGGCACCTTTCTCGGCGACACCGGCGCCTATCTCGGCGGGCGGCTCTTCGGCCGCCGCCCCCTCGCGCCCCGGATCTCGCCCAACAAGACCGTCGAGGGACTCCTGATTGGGATGGCCTGCGCGGTGGCCGCCGTGTGGCTGGCGGGGCGCTACCAGGAATGGCTGCCCGGAACCCATGCGCTGGTGCTGGGCGCCGGCATCGCCCTCGCCGGGCCGGTGGGGGACCTGTTCGAGTCGTTCGTCAAGCGCGAGGCCGGTGCGAAGGATGCCGGGCGGCTGTTCGGCGCCCACGGCGGCGCGCTGGACCGCCTCGACGCGGTGCTCTTCACCGCAGTGGCGGGCTACTACATCTGGCTGGCCTACCTGCACTGATCTCTGAGGGCTTGGCGTACCGATCTCTGAGGGCTTGGCGTACCGATCTCTGAGGGCTTGGCGTGCCGATCTCTAAGGACCTGCGTACCGATCTCTGAGGGCTTGGCGTACCGATCCCTGGGGGCTTGGCGCACTGATCTCTGGGTGTGCTGTCAAAGATCGACCTGTCGGGCGTAGGTCGAACAAGCGATATTCCCTCCCTTTCCAGGGAAAAGACGAGAGGTTGGTGGATTTCCGATAGGGGGGAACTTCGCCGCGTCCCATATTTCCGTATAGTCAGACGATGCTGGCCACTAGGGATCCATCCGGAAACCCGCCAGATCGCCTCCCGGCCCCCTGACGCGGCGATCCCGGAGTCTCCGGACGGCCTCCAAGACCAGGCTTGGAATCGTCGTCAATCGGAAGGAGCGAGGATATGAAATCGCTGTCAAGCAGGTTGAGAGCGCTGATAGTGGCACTGCCCCTGGCCCTCCTGGGAGCCGCGCCCGCGGCATCCGCGGTCGAGCCCTCGGGTGTCCCAACTGGCAGTTATGTGCTGTTCGGCGCCTGTCCCCTGAGTGCGCCCAACATCACCGATTGTCTGGTCATGCAGACATCGGGCGGTCAGTTCACGATCGGCAGGGTCACGGTGCCGATCGATCGCACGATCACGATCCAGGGCGGTCTTGTGACCGACCCGACGACCGAAGCTCTGACGTTTGCACCACCCGCAAACGCCCCGGCGCTCTCGCAGACGCCGCTCGGAGTTCCCGGGGGCCTGGAGGGCCTGATCTCGCAGCGCAACCTCGCCCCATTGTCCCGCGGCCTCTTCGGCAGGTTGCGTCAGCGTCTCAACACGCTCACCGCGACGCTCGAACCGGTGGGACCCCTCCAGGTCAACCTGATCAACCTCCTCACAGAGGAAGGACCCACGGTGGTGCTGCCCGTGAAGGTCAAGCTGGACAACGTCCTGCTGGGCGACAGCTGCTACATCGGCTCCTCGAGTGAACCGATCACGATCGGACTCACCGACGGCACCACGAGCCCGCCGCCTCCGAACACGCCGATCAGCGGCAGTCCCGGGAGCCTGAGCTTCGAGAACGAAGGCGAGGAGCTGGCATTGAGTGGAAGCTCGCTCGTGGACAACTCCTTCGCCGTCCCCGGGGTGAACGGGTGCGGGCCCTACGGCCTGCTCGACGGTGCGATCGACCACCAGATCGGGCTGCCCTCGCCGGCTGGCAGCAACACCGCGATCGTCGACGGCACCGAGACCCTGGCGGCGGCCTCCGCGGTGCTCGCCAGCGAGGAATAGCTCCGCCAGCACGCGCCTCATCGGACCCCGGGCGAGAGACCTTGTCCGGGGTCGAGGGGCGTGCTCTGGGCTGAGGTCGCGCCTGGGCCGAGCCCACGCCCCGGGTCGAGGTTGCACCCGGTGCCGAGGTCGCGCCTGGGGCCGAGCCCACGCCGGGGTCGAGGTTGCGCCCGGGCCGGGGCGGGCCGAGGCTGACGGCGCCCGCAACTATTCTCCGGGGCGTGCCCAAGCGCCTGCTGATCCTCGGCTCCACCGGTTCGATCGGCACGCAGGCGCTCGACATCGTGGGCCGCAGCGAGGAGTTCGAGCTGGTGGGCCTCTCCGCCGAGCACTCCTGGGAGGCGCTGCTCGAGCAGGCCCGCGCCCACGGCGTGCGGCGGATCGCCCTGGTCGCGCAGGACGCCGCCGCGCGCGCCGCCGAGGCGTGGACGGGGGGGGAGGTGCTCGGCGGGGCGGAGGGCCTCGTGCGGTTGGTCGTGGAGTCCGGGGCCGAGCTGGTGCTCAACGCACTCGTCGGCTCCGCCGGTCTCGGCCCCACCGTGGCCACGCTCGGCGAGGGCATCGACCTGGCGCTCGCCAACAAGGAGTCGCTCGTGGTGGGGGGCGAGCTCGTGACCGCGCTCGCCGAAGCCACCGGCGCGCAGATCGTGCCCGTCGACTCCGAGCACACCGCCCTGCACCAGCTGCTCGCCGGCCAGCCCCCGGGGGCTGTGGAGCGCCTCACGATCACCGCCTCCGGAGGCCCCTTCCGCGGCTGCACGCCCGCGCAGCTTCAGGGGGTGACGGTCGAGCAGGCGCTCGCCCACCCCACCTGGGAGATGGGGAGCATGAACACGATCGGCTCCGCCACACTGATGAACAAGGGCCTCGAGCTGATGGAGGCCCACCACCTCTTCGGCACCCCCTACGAGCGCCTCGACGTGGTCGTGCACCCCCAGTCGCTCGTCCACGGGCTGATCCACCTCGCCGACGGTGCCATGCTCGCCCACATCGGCCCCCGCGACATGCGCGTCGCGATCTCCTACGCGCTGCACGGCGGGGAGAGCGTGGAGCTGCCGATCGCGCCCCTGGACCTCGTGAGCGTCGGGGAGCTCACGTTCGAGGCGGTCGATCTCGAGGCCTTCCCCTGCCTGGAGCTGGCGCGCGCGGCGGCGCGCGCGGGGGGCACGGCCCCGTGTGTGCTGAACGCCGCCAACGAGGTCGCGGTGCACGCCTTCATCGGGGCTCGCCTCCCCTTCACCGGGATCCCGGCGGTGATCGAGCAGACGCTCACCGCGCTCCCCGCCGCGCCCGTGCGCGCGTTCGAGTCGCTCTACGAGGCCGACCGCGAGGCCCGCCGCGTCGCGGGCGAGGCCGTCGTGGCGCTGGGGGTATGATCATGGTATGACCAAGGTTGCGAAGATCACGGTCTCCCTGCCACCCGAGCAGGTCGAGCAGGTGCGGGAAGCCGTTGCCCGAGGCGAGGCCCCAAGCGTGTCCGGCTACATCTCCGCCGCGCTCTTCGACGCACTCTCGAGGCCCCAGCTCGAGAGTGGCAAGGATGAGAACGCCCTCGCCGAGCTCGTCGCAGAACTGATCGCCGAGCACGGTGAGCCAAGCGCCGAGGCATACGCGTGGGCGGACAAAGTCCTGAGCCTCTCAGAGGATTGAAGGGCTACACGCTCGATACGGGTGCGCTGATCGCGCTGGAGCGTGGGGAGGAACGCATCGTCGCGCTGCTCGACCGGGTGCTGGCGAGGCCCGACGCGGTGATCCACATTCCCGCCGGGGTGCTCGCACAAGCGTTCCGCGGCGGACCGCGCCAGGCACGACTGGCGCGGCTGCTGAGGGATCCCCGTACCAGCGTCGTGCCCCTCAATGCCGTCGTCGCGCAGATCGTGGGAGTACTGCTCGGCGCTCGGGGTGGTGACGACGTGGTCGACGCAAGCGTCGTCGTCTGCGCCCGCCGGTACCGTCAGCCCGTGGTGACCGGCGATCCGCGGGATCTCCGCCGGCTCGACCCACGGCTCTCGCTGGAGGTCATCTGATCGCCCTCGCTGGGCTGCTGGTGGGCGCAGGGCCAGAGACAACCGAGCGGCCGGCCTGGCTGCTCAGTGGGCGCCACCCCCATGAAGTCTCGCCGCCGCCTGCCAAACTGAGGAGCCATGAGCTGGGTGCTCACCATCCTGGGCATTGCCGCCCTCATCATCCTGCACGAGCTCGGGCACTTCGCGGTCGCCAAGGCCGTGGGGATGCGCGTGGAGCGCTTCTCGCTGTTCTTCCCCCCCAAGCTCCTGGGGGTGCGCAGGGGGGAGACCGAGTACATGATCGGGGCGATCCCCGCGGGGGGGTTCGTGAAGATCACCGGGATGAGCCCCCAGGAACTCGAGGGGCTCGAGCCCGAGGTCGCGCGGCGCGCCTACTACAACCAGGCGCCCTGGAGGCGGATCGCGGTGATCCTCGCCGGTCCCGGCATGAACCTGCTGATCGCCTTCCTGCTGTTCTGGGGGATCCTCCTCACGGGCAGCTTCGCGGGGGCCTCCACGCTGGAAAGCCTCAACCCCTCCCTCCACACGCGCGTCCCGAGCACCACGGTGGCGGCGATCGAGAAGGGCGAGCCGGCCTACGGCACGCTGCGGCCGGGCGATCGCATCCTCACCATCGACGGGCGGCCCGTGGGCGTGGACTCCGCGATCCGCCTGATCGGCGCCCACCGCTGCACGGGGACCCCGCGCGAAGGCTGCCGTGCCGCGACGCCCGTGCGGCTCACGCTCAGGCGCGGGCGCAGCGTGGTGGCGCTCTCGGTCTACCCCCGCTACAGCGCCTCCCTGCACCGGATGCTGATCGGCTTCGACTTCGGCGCCACCGCCAAGCACTATGGGGTGCTCGGCGCCGCCGGGACCGCCCTCGGGGAGATGTGGGGCATCACCGCCCAGTCGCTCAGGAACATCGGCCACGCCTTCACCAGCGCCAAGGTGCGCCACCAGTTCTCGAGCATCGTGGGGATCACCGTGGTCACCCAGGAAGCCGTCGTGGCAGGCGCCGGCTACGCGCTCGTAATCATCGGCTTCGTCTCGCTGGCGCTCGCCATCATCAACCTCTTCCCCTTCCTCCCCCTCGATGGCGGTCACGTGCTGTGGTCGGTGGCGGAGAAGGTCCGCGGCAGGCGCGTCTCGCTCGCCGCGATGTGGCGCTTCAGCTCGATCGGGATCGTGCTGCTCGCCTTCCTGGTCATCAACGGGGTCAGCAACGACATCGGACGCCTCGGGGGATGATTCCGCTAGCTTTGTAGCTGTCCCAGAGCGAGTGCCGGAGAGCGCGGAGAAGGGAGACCCGATGAAGAGTGCCACAGCAGCCACAGGACCAGCCGCGGCGCGGGGGGCGTCCGTCGATGCGCGGCGCTCGGCCGCCTCGCACGCGGGCACGATGGTGGAGGCGTTCGAGATCACCTCCGCCGCGCTCGCCGATCGCATCGCGATCCGTACCAAGGGCGACGAGCAGACGCTCACCTGGGCGCAGTGGCGCCGGCGCGTGCGCGACCTCGCCGGGGGCCTTCACCGGCTCGGCCTGCGCCGCGGGGAGACGGTGGCGATCATGCTCTCCAACCGGCCCGAGTTCCACGTCGTCGACATGGCCGCCGTCACGCTGGGCGCCACGCCCTTCTCGATCTACCAGACCTACGCCGCCAACCAGATCGAGTACGTCGTCGCCGACGCCGCCGCCCGCTTCGCGGTGGTGGAGCGCCAGTACCTCGAGCGGCTGCTGGAGGCCCGCGAGAACCTGCCCAACCTCGAGCGCGTGATCCTCGTCGATCCCCCCGAGGAGGAGTCGCTCCTCGACGGCGTGCTCATGCTCGCGGAGCTCGAGGCCTTCGGGTGCGACGCGTCGACGCAGGCGGCCGTGGACGAGGCCTCCGCGCAGGTCACGCCCGAGGACGTGCTCACCCTGATCTACACCTCCGGCACCACCGGGCCGCCGAAGGGCGTGCAGCTCTGCCACCGCAACCTGATGAGCGCCGTCGAGGGCATCGAGCGCCTCGTGCGCTTCCCCGACGAGTCGCGCGTGATCTCCTGGCTGCCCGCCGCGCACGTCGCCGAGCGCAACGCCCACCACTACCTGCCGATCGTCTTCGGCCTGCAGGTCACCTGCTGCCCGGACCCCCGCCAGGTGCTCTCCTACCTGCCCGACGTGCGCCCCCAGTGGTTCTTCGCGGTGCCCCGCATCTGGGAGAAGCTCAAGGCGGGCCTGGAGACGATGATCGCCGGGCAGCCCCCCGAGCAGCGCGAGCGCACCGAGCGCGCGCTCGCCGCCGCGGTCGAGAAGGTGCGCCTGGAGCAGCGCGGGGAGGCGGTCCCCGAGGAGCTCGCCGCGGAGGTCGCCGTGGCCGACGGGGAGATCTTCGCGGGGCTGCGCCAGATGCTGGGCTTCGACGCGGTCGAGGCCGTCAACGTCGGCGCCGCCCCCACCCCCCTGGAGGTGCTGGAGTTCTTCCACGCCATCGGGATCCCCCTCGCGGAGCTGTGGGGGATGTCGGAGACCTGTGGTGCCGGCTGTGTGAACCCGCCCGAGAAGATCAAGCTCGGGACCGTCGGGCCGCCCGCCCCCGGTGTGGAGATCAAGCTCGCCGAGGACGGCGAGGTGCTCGTGCGGGGCGACGTGGTGATGCTCGGCTACCGCGGGGAGCCCGAGAAGACCGCGCAGACGATCGACCCCGAGGGCTGGCTTCACAGCGGGGACATCGGCCAGCTCGACGAGGACGGCTACCTGCGGATCGTGGACCGTAAGAAGGAGCTCATCATCAACGCCGCCGGCAAGAACATGTCGCCCTCGAACATCGAGGCCACGATCAAGAGCGTCTCCCCCCTGATCGGCCAGGCCTGCGCGATCGGCGACGGGCGCCCCTACAACACCGCGCTGGTCGTGCTCGACGCCGACTTCGCCCCGATGTGGGCTTCCCAGCACGGCCTGGAGGGCCGCACGCTCGAGGAGCTCTCCCGCGAGCCCTCCGTCCGTGCCGCCGTGCAGGAGGCGATCGACGACGCCAACACCCGCCTCGCCCGCGTGGAACAGATCAAGAAGTTCACCATCGTCGCGGGCGACTGGCTCCCGGGTGAGGATGAGCTCACGCCCACGATGAAGCTCAAGCGCAAGCCCATCTCCGAGAAGTACGCCGCGGAGATCGCGGCGATGTACGCGTAGAAAAACTGGGGAGGGCGAGCCCGGGAAGGCGGGCATTCGGACCCCTCCCGATCGAATCGGAAGCGTGGTTCGTCTTCCAGTCAGCCGTTGTGGGCGCTGGGAGCCCGCACGCACACCCAGCTCTTGACCAGCAGGCCCAGCCGCTCGGGTTGCGCGGGGCCGAACAGCGACTCCATCTCTCCGCGGCGCAGCAGCTCGATCTCTTCCCATTTGCCGCTCGCCCCCAGCCTCCAATAGGGGCGGCGCAGGCGCGGGGGCAGCCAGTGCGCCAGCGGAAGCAGCGCGTGGGGCTCGATCGGGAAGGACCATGCCGGGGTCTGCACGAACCAGCCCCTTCCCACTCGCCGCACCTCTCGTGCGAATGCCGCGCGTCGCGGCGGCGGGACGTGCTCGATCACGCTGCTGCAGTACACGAGGTCGAACTCCTCCTCCGCGAACGGCAGTCCCTCCGCGGCGTCCGCCTGCACGAAGGGGCCGGGGTAGCCCTGGCCCGGCGCGACGTCCACGCCCGTGATGTCCAACTCCGGCTCCAGCGCCCGCAGGCCGATCCGTCCGCAGCCCACGTCCAGCACGCGGGCGCCCGCCCGCAGGCCCGTCAGCTTGAAGAAGCGCTCGTGCCGGCGCCTGCGCGCGCGGGCGGCGTAGGGAGAGGCCACGCGCGCCAGCGGGCCGCGCGCGGTGGGGTAGACCTCGGAGGACGCCCGTGCCATCGTAGAATCACGTTATATGGCCTCCCAGCGTCAGATCCACGTCGGTGCCGTCCCCATCGGCGGCGGCGCCCCCGTGGCGGTGCAGACGATGACCAAGACCGAGACCGCCAACCTCGCGGCCACGATGGACCAGATCCTGAAGGTCGCGGAGGCCGGGGCGGACATCGTGCGCGTCGCGGTGCCCCGCGAGCAGGACGTGGAGGCGCTGCGGAGCATCGTCGCGCAGTCCCCGATCCCGGTGATCGCGGACATCCACTTCAACCACACCCTCGCCCTGAAGTCAATCGAGGCGGGTGCCCACTGCGTGCGCATCAACCCCGGCAACATCGGGGGGCCCGAGAAGGTGGGGGAGGTCGTGGAGCTGGCCCGCGCCCGCAAAGTGCCGCTGCGCGTGGGCGTCAACAGCGGCTCCCTGCCCCGCCACCTGCGCCAGCTCGAGTACGACAACCCCGTCGAGGCGCTCGTCACGGCGGCGCTGGAGACGGTGGCGCTGATGGAGAGCCTGCACTTCGAGGACTTCAAGGTCTCCATGAAGTCCACCTCGGTGCCCAACACCATCGCCTCCAACCGCCTGCTCGCCGAGAAAATCCCCTACCCCCTGCACCTGGGGATCACCGAGGCGGGCACCAAGTGGTCGGGCTCGCTGAAGTCCGCGGTCGGCCTCGGCACCCTGCTCGCGGACGGGGTGGGGGACACGATCCGCATCTCCCTCTCCACCTTCCACGCCGAGGAGGAGGTGAAGGTGGCTTGGGAGATCCTCAAGGCGCTGAAGCTCCGCCAGCGCGGCCCCGACCTGATCGCCTGCCCCACCTGCGGCCGTCTGCAGTTCGACATGGACACCGTCGTCGCCGAGGTGGAGCGGCGGCTGGAAGCCTACGAGGACCCCATCGAGGTCTCCGTGCTCGGCTGTGCGGTCAACGGCATCGGTGAGGCCCGCCACGCGGACTTCGGGATCACCGGGGCGAAGGACATGGGGATGATCTACTCCAAGGGGGAGCCCCTCAAGAAGGTCCCCACCGAGCAGCTCGTGGAGGAGCTCTTCAAGGAGATCGACCGCTACTACGCCGCCGGCAAGACCGTCCAGCGCGACGAGCGCGCCGCCGCGGAGGCCCGGGAGTGGCTCGCCGCCAACGAGGACGACACCCAGATGACCCCCGAGCGCATGGCCGCCCTGGAGGCCGCCGCCGCCGAGAACGACGAGGCGGCCGACGCGGTGCTCGAGTCGATGCTCACGCCCGCCGCGGGCAACGGCGGCTCCGCCGATGCGCCGGCGCGGCTCGATGAGGCCGTCTCGCCCGTCGCGGGCCGGCGCTTCTCGCGCACCTGAGCGCTCCGGGCGCGATGTGCGTCTGCCCGGGCCGCCGCTGTGCAGGTCGGCGCATGCGCCGACCTGGGGGCCTGCACATGTGCAGGCCCCTGGACTGGCCACATGTGGCCAGTCCAGACCCGCCGCATGCGGCGGGTCTCCGACTGTCGCATACGACAGTCGGCAACCGATCGACGTCGGAGCGGCAACTGGGCGAGGCGCTCAGGCTGCGGCCGCGAAGCGCTCCGCCACGGTCGACCAGTCCACCGTGTTCCACCACGCATCCAGGTAGTCCGGGCGGCGGTTCTGGTACTTGAGGTAGTAGGCGTGCTCCCACACGTCCACCCCCAGCAGCGGGGTCTTGCCCGCGGAGGTCGGGTTGTCCTGGTTGGCGCTGGGAACCACCGCGAGGCCCGAGCCGTCGTGCACCAGCCACGACCACCCCGAGCCGAACTGGTTGATGCCCGTTTCCTTGAGCTTCGCCTGGAAGTCCGCGAAGGAGCCGAAGGCCGCGTCGATCGCCGCCGCCAGCGCGCCCTCGGGTGAGCCGCCGCCGTCGGCGCTCATGCTCTCCCAGAACAGGGTGTGGTTGTAGTGGCCGCCCCCGTTGTTTTTGACCGCGCCGCGCTTCTCCTCGGGAACCTGGCTGAGGTCCTTCAGCACGTCCTCGATCGCCGCGTTCTCGAGCGTGGTGCCCGCGAGCGCCGCGTTGACCTTGTCCACGTAGGCCTGGTGGTGCTTGTCGTGGTGGATTTCCATCGTCTGCTTGTCGATGTGCGGCTCCAGCGCCTCATAGGCGTAGGGGAGCGGCGGGACTGTGTAGGCCATCGGGGGGCTCCTTGTGGTTCGCTCGATTGACGATCTTCGGCTAGTCGCTGTTCTATCAAAGGCTCTAGGCTCCCCCTCGTGACCCGCCTCTCCGAGTATCTCCTGCCCACCGAGAAGGAGGCCCCCGCCGACGCGGAGGCGATCTCGCACAAGCTGATGGTGCGCGCCGGGCTCATCCGCCAGATGGGGGCCGGCATGTGGACCTGGCTGCCCGCCGGCTGGCGCGTGCACCAGCGCGTGGTGGGGATCATCCGCGAGGAGATGGACGCGATCGGCACCCAGGAGATGCTGATGCCCGTGCTCCAGCCCGCCGAGCCCTGGCGCAAGACGGGGCGCCTGCAGATCGAGGAGCTCTTCAAGCTCTCCGACCGCAAGGGCTCCGAGCTCGTGCTCGCGATGACCCACGAGGAGGCAGTCACCTTCCACGTCGCCCAGGTCGTGCGCTCCTACCGCGACCTCCCCCTCGCGCTCTACCACTTCCAGGTCAAGGAGCGCGACGAGCCGCGCCCCCGTGCGGGGGTGCTGCGCACGCGGGAGTTCGTGATGAAGGACGCCTACACCTTCGACCGCGACGCCGCCGGCCTGGAGGAGAGCTACGCGCGCCAGGTGGGGGCCTACGACCGCATCATGGAGCGCACCGGCCTGCGCTTCTACCGCGTGGAGGGCGACGTGGGGATGATGGGGGGCAGCGGCGCCCACGAGTACATGGCGCCCTGCGCGGCGGGGGAGGACGAGGTGGTGCTGAGCGGGTCGGGGTACGCCGCCAACGCCGAGGTGGTGCGCGCGCGGCTCGGCAAGCAGGAGGTGCAGGACGGGGACATCCTCGACGGGGAGCCCGTCCGGGTGGAGCCCGCGATCGAGATCGCCAACATCTTCAAGCTCGGCACCCGCTACTCCGAGCCGCTCGGGGCGCGCTACCTCGACGAGCACGGCGCCGAGCACCCGATCTGGATGGGCTGCTACGGGATCGGCCCGGCGCGGATCGTCGCCGCCGCGGTCGAGCAGTACGCCGACGAGCACGGCATCTCCTGGCCCCGTGCACTCGCCCCGTTCGCCGTGCACCTCGTCGCGCTCGGCAAGCCCGGCACACCCGAGCGCGACGGCGCCGACGGGGTGTACGAGACGCTGCGCGCCGGAGGGGTGGAGGTGCTCTACGACGACCGCGCCCTGGGCACCGGGGAGAAGTTCGCCGACGCCGAGCTGCTCGGCTGCCCGCTGCGGCTCACTGTCGGGCGCCGCTCCCTGGAGTCCGGCGAGATCGAGGTGCAGGTGCGCCGTGGGCGCCAGAGCGCTCCCGGCCTGCCCCTGGGGGCGGCCCCCGAGGAGCTCCTGCGGGCGGTGGACGAGCTGTGCCAGAGCCTGCCCTAGAGCCCCCCCGCGGCCGCGCACCCCTGACGGTCCGTCGCCTGGTCGGCCTCGACCGCTCCGGCCCGCCCCCGCCCGAGACCGCCGCCGGGCAGCCGCTGCGGCCCTGGACGATCCCCAACGCGATCGGCTTCCTGCGGCTGGCGCTGATCCCGGTGTTCCTCGTGCTCGCCCTCTCCGGCTCGGGCGGGGTGGGGGCGCTGCCCGCGATCCTGTTCGCCGTGATCGGCTGGGGCGACTACGCCGACGGGATCGCCGCGCGCGTCACTCGCCAGTACAGCCGGCTGGGGGCGCTCATGGACCCGCTCACCGACCGCCTGCTCGTGATCTGCGCGGTGGTGGTTTGCTGGGACTTCGCCCTGCTGCCCCGCTGGGCGCTCGCGGTGCTCATCGCGCGCGAGCTCGCGATGCTGGCGCTCGGGCGCTACGGCCTCGCGCGGGGCCTGGAGCTGCGCATCAACTGGCCCGGGCGCCTCTCCGTGGCGCCGATCATGGGGGCCTTCTTCTTCGCCATGGTCGGCCTGGAAGGCTTGGGGGAGGTGCTGCTCTACATCGGCCTCGTGCTCGCGCTCGCCGCCTCGGCGCTCTACGTGCGCGACGGCCTCGCGCAGCTGCGCGGCGGGCGCCCCGCGCGCGCCGAGGAGCCCTCGAGCTCAGCTTGACGGGCGGCGGGCACCCTGCGGGCGCCGGCAAGCCCTCAAGCTCAGCTTGACGCTTCGGCTATAGTTGTGGCGAGCCGCAGCACCGGGGCGAGCCGCAGCGCCGAACCGCCGCCGTCCGCCCCCGCCGGCAGACCGAGCACCACAGCAGCAGCCACACGCACACAAGCCCGCGAGCAGGAGGAGAGCAAGCCGTCATGGACACGTTTCCCGATCTGGGCGCCCTCACGGACCCGGAGCTCAAGGATCTCATCCAGCAGCTCACCGAGGAGGAGACCGAGGTCTCCTACCGGCGGCGCCTCCTGCACGGCAAGATCGACATCCTCCGCGCGGAGCTCGTGAACCGCCTGCAGCGCAGGCACGACAACGGCGAGTCCCTGATCACCGGAGCGGACGTCGAGCAGCTCACCGAGATCCTCGCCGGCCGCTCGCTCGGACGGTCCCCGGACGGCGAGCGCCGGGGCGACGCCACCTCCGACGCCTGAGCGAGGCCTGAGGGATGACGATCCACTGCCCCGAGTGCGGGTTCGAGGGCGACGAGGGCGCCAACTTCTGCCAGCGCTGCGGCGCCTCCCTGCGCGGCGAGAGCCCCGGCGGGACGGGCGAGGGTGCCGGTGGGGGAGCCCTCGAGGGGGACTCCATAACCGCGACCTACCGCATCGACGAGAGTGGGGAGCTCGTGCCCCTGGAGCTCGGCGAGGTGACCGCGCACGGGCCCGCGCTGGTGATCCGCGCCGGCGGGGGTCGCGTGGGGGAGAGCTTCGCGATCGAGGGCGAGCGCATGAGCATCGGGCGGCGCCCCGAATGCGAGGTGTTCCTCGACGATGTCACCGTCTCCCGCGACCACGCCCTCCTGATCCGCCGCGGCGACGATTGGCACCTCGACGACTGCGGCTCCCTGAACGGGACCTATGTCAACCGCGAGCGGATCGAGTCCCACCGCCTCGAGGATGGCGATGAGCTGCAGATCGGCAAGTACAAGCTGAGCTTCCACGCACGCTGATGACCACCCCACCCACCACCACAATCAGGGCGATCGCGGTCGTCCACGCTCGCTGATGGCCACCACACCCACCGCGACCACTCCCGCCAGGGCGATCACGATCGGCGCCGTCTGCAAGGCGCTGGTCCAGGAGTTCCCCGACATCTCGATCTCCAAGATCCGCTACCTGGAGGACCAGAAGCTGCTCACCCCCCGGCGCACCCCCGGCGGCTACCGCCTCTACAGCCAGGGGGACCTCGCGCGCCTGCGCACGATCCTGCGCATGCAGCGCGACGAGTTCCTGCCGCTGCGCGTGATCCGCCAGGAGCTCGCCGCAGGGCGCAGCGCGGAGAGCCCCACGCTCGGGTTGGATGGGGATCCCGTCCAACCCCACCGTGCCTCCCACCCCCGTGCGCGCCGCGCGAGCGTCAGCGTGCGGGAGGAGAGCGGTGCGCTCTACTCCCTGGAGGAAGTGCTCGAGGAGACCCACGCCGACGCCAAGCTCGTGCGCGAGCTCGAGGAGTACGGGGTCGTTAGGGGCGAGCAGCGGGGGGGGCTGCGCTATTACGACGAAACCGAGCGCGAGATCGTGGGCGCCGTCGCCGAACTGGCGCGCTACGGCGTGGGGGGGCGCAACCTGCGCGTGTTCCGCACCTCCGCGGACCGCGAGGCCAACCTCCTGCAGCAGATCCTCGCCCCCGCGCTGCGCTCCCGCAACCCCCAGCGGCGCAAGGAGGCCCTCGAGGCGCTGGAGAACCTCGCCGCGGTCACCACCCACCTGCGCCACCTGCTGCTGGTGCGCGACCTGCGCAAGATCGCCGGCTGAGGTGGCCACTCCGCGGCGGTCTGCGCTGGCCGATCTTCGATCGGTCGCGGTGCTCGGCGTGCTGGCCGATCTTCGATCGGTAGCACGCCTGCGCTCGCGTGCTGGCCGATCTTCGATCGGTCATCCCATCCACGGATTGGCCACCTCAGAGACGACATAGAGTCTGAGCGATGCCCACCACGCAGCGCACCCGCACCATCGAGGCGCCCGCCGGGGACGTGTGGCAGCTGATCAGCGACCCCCACCACCTGCCGCGCTGGTGGCCGCGGGTGGCGCGCGTGGAGGCCGTCGAGGGGGATGCCTTCACCGAGGTCCTCGCGAGCCCCCGGGGCCGGCTGGTGCGCGCCGACTTCCAGGTGGTCTCCCGCGACGAGGGCGCGCTCGTGCTGCGCTGGGACCAGCGGATCGAGGGCACCCCCTTCGCCCGCCTGCTCGCCCGCGCGGAGACAGAGCTGCGCCTGGAGTCCACCGGGAGGGCCACCACGGTGACGATCGAGCTGCGCCAGAAGCTCAGGGGGTTCTTCGCCAATCTCGGAGCCAGCCGCGTGCGGCGCGCGGCCCGCGCCACGCTCGACGAGGCGCTCGACGGGCTGGAGCGGATCGTTGGCTGACAGCCCAGCACCCCCGATGCGCTGGTGGGGGTGGGGGGACCCCGCGCATCCCCCGGCGCTGGGGCCGAGGGCGCTGGAGCTCGTGCGCGAGCTGCTGGGCATGTCCGGCCGGTCCTCGCTCGCACGCCCCCGCCCGCCGGTGGCGCTCGCGAGGGTGCGCCTGGAGCCCGCGAGGCTGCCAGGGGCGGCACGGGAGGGCCTGCGGGCGCTGCTCGGGGGGGATGGGGTGCGCGAGGATCGCGAGGAGCGCGTGGCCCACGCCGCCGGCAAGGGCTACCCCGACCTAGTGCGGATGCGCGCCGGCGAGCCCGAGGGGGCGCCCGACGCGGTGCTCTACCCGAGCCGCCCCGAGCAGCTGCACCCGCTGCTGGCGCTCCTCGCCCGCCACTCCGTGGCGGTGGTGCCGTTCGGGGGCGGAACCAGCGTGGTCGGGGGGGTGGCGCCACTGCGGGGGGAGCACGTGGCGGTCGTCTCCCTCGACATGCGCCGCCTCGGGGAGCTCGTCGAGCTCGACACCCACTCCCGGGTCGTCACCGTGCAGGCCGGCATGCGCGCCCCCGCGCTCGAGCGGCTCCTGGCGAGCAGGGGCCTCACCCTCGGGCACTTCCCCCAGTCCTACGAGCACGTCTCCCTGGGAGGCTGCGCGGCCACCCGCTCCGCCGGCCAGGCCTCCACGGGGTACGGGCGCTTCGAGGAGCTCGTGCTCGGTCTGCGCGTGAGCACGCCCGCGGGGGAGATCGCGCTGGGGGCCCAGCCCGCGAGCGCCGCCGGCCCGGACCTGCGCGGGCTGCTGGTCGGCTCCGAGGGCACGCTGGGAGTGATCGGCGAGCTCGACCTCCGCGTGCGCGCAGCGCCGTCCGAGCACCGCTACGAGGGGTTCTTCTTCGAGGACTTCGCGGCCGGCGCCGACGCGCTGCGGGCGCTCGCCCAGGGGCAGGCGGCGCCCGCCGTGGCACGGCTCTCCGACGAGGCCGAGACCCGCATGTCGCTCGCGCAGGCCGGCGCGGACGCGGGCGGCCTGAAGGGCCTGGAGGCCCGCCTCGGGCGCGCCTACCTGCGGGCGCGGGGCCGCGGATCGGGGTGCCTTGCGATCCTCGGCTTCGAGGGCGCGCCCGGGGAGCTCGAGCGCGATCGCGAGCGGGCGCTCGAGCTCGTGCGCGGCCACGGGGGCCTGCCCGTGGGGGGCTCGCCGGGGGAGGCCTGGCGCAGGCAGCGCTTCGCGGCGCCCTACCTGCGCGACGAGCTGCTCACCCACGGGATCCTGGTGGAGACGCTCGAGAGCGCCACCACCTGGGCCAATCTTCTGCGCCTGCACCGCGAGACCGCCCGCGCGATCGCCGACTCGCTGAGCGCCCAGGGGACCCCGGGGGTGGTGATGTGCCACATCTCCCACCTCTATGAGACCGGGGCCTCGCTGTACTTCACGATGCTCGCCCCCCAGCGCGAGGGTGCGGAGATCGAGCAGTGGCGGGCGCTCAAGCGCGCGGCGGGCGACGCGATCGCGCGGCATGGGGGCACCATCACCCACCACCACGCCGTCGGGCGCGACCACGTTCCCTGGATGGTGCGGGAGATCGGCGAGCAGGGGGTTGGCGCGCTCCGTGCGCTGAAGGCGCAGTTGGACCCCACGGGGATCATGAATCCCGGGAAGCTGCTGCCGGACTGACTGAAAGGGCCGAGCGCGTCGGTCTTCGGCCGACGGCGCGGTCTTTGGCTGACGGCGCCACCCGCTGTCTAGGTCAACTTGAACGCCCCGCTCAGCACGATCTGGCCCGGCTGGCGCGGCTGTGCGCTGTGCTCCTCGGTGAGGACGATCGTGCTGTAGTGCGCGGCATTCGCGGGCAGTCCCCCCGCCGCTTTGAGCAGGCCGTTGGATCCCACCGTGGGGCCTCTCCCGAGGAGGAAGGCGTCGGTCGGGGAGTTGTAGAGCCAGGCCGCGTAGCGGAACCCGTTCGTCGGCGGCAGATGTTCGGCCGCCACCAGGAAGGCGTGCTGGTTGTTCTCCGAGACCACCTCGATGATTCCCACCGCTTTGCTGGAGGGGTCGGGTGAGGTGAGCGTGAGCGTCGCATCGAGGTGGGGTTCGCCCGTCGCTTTGCCGGATTTGGCCGACGTGGAGGGCGACGTTGTCGAGGTCGCCGTCGAGGGGGTCGATGTGGTGGCCGCCGGCGCCGGACCTGTGGAGGAGGTGCTCGGGGTGGTCGAGCCCGACGATGCGCTCGGCGCGGAGGAGTTGGTGGCCGTGTTCGTGTGGGAGCCGCCGCCGCCGAGGCCCACGATCAGCGCGACCGCCACGATCACGATGGCGGCGAGCCCGCCGAGCACGATCGCTCCCCCCTGCGCGAGCTGGGCGCAGGGTGGGCGGGGTGCTCGGGCGCTGCGGTCTGAGCCTGTGCCGCCGGCATCGCGGGCTCGCCCTCGGTGGACCCGGCCCTCGCCTGCTCGGACGCTGGCGAGGCCGCATCCCGGCCGGGGGCATCCGAGTGCTCGGGCGCTGCCGCCTCCTCGGCCTGCACCGGCGCCTCTACCGCCGCGAGGGGGCCGGGGATCTCGGGCAGCGGGTCCGTCGCGAGCGGGTCCAGCTCCTCGGTGAGCGCCTGCGCCCAGGTCCTGGCGGGAGCGGAGCTCTCCAGGTGGGCGCGGGCCGCGCTCACCTGCCCGGGATCCGCTTGCCCGAGGAGGTACTCGCCCACCAGCTCGCGCTCGGCGCTGCTCAGCTCGCGCGCCTGGCGCGGGGCGAGCAGGGCGAGCGCGGAGTGTGCGCGGTCGCGCACCGCGCGCTCCTGGATGCCGAGCATCCCGGCGATCTCGGCGTAGCTCTTGTGCCGGCCCACGAGCAGCGACAGCACGGCCTTCAGATCTGGGGGTAGGTTCTCCTGGCGGCTCACGTGGGTCCCCTTAGGCTATCGTGGCGCCGCGATGGCCATCCCCGGTGCGGAGCAGATCAACGAGGTGCTGCTCGGGTTCGACCGCCTGTATGGCCTGGAGCTGCTGGAGGTCTCCGATGAAGAGGTGCGCGCTCAGGTGAGGGTGCGCGAGGAGCTCAAGCAGCCCGCGGGGCTGGTGCACGGGGGGGTGTACGCGTCGATTGCGGAGTCGATGGTCTCGCTCGCCACCGCGATGGCCGTGCTGCCCGATGGATCGACCGCGATGGGCCTCGCGAACAACACCAGCTTCCTGCGCCCCATCACCGCCGGCACAGTGCACGCTGCCGCCACGCGCCTGCATCGGGGACGCACGACGTGGGTCTGGGACGTGCGCTTCAACGACGACGCCGGGCACCTCTGTGCGGTGACGCGCATGACGATCGCGGTGCGCCCGATCGAGGCCCCGCCTCCGTCCTGAGCAGGGATCTCGCTTGGGTGGCGGCCCCGCCAGGCTCCCGGGCGGGTTCACGGGCCAGCCGCCCTGGGCCTCGTCAGCCCAGGGCGGGCCGCGCGCGCAGCACCGAGGCCCAGTTGGTGGGCGCGATCGGGGGTTCCTGGGAGGGGAGTGGCTTCTCGGCGAAGCCGGTGGGGGGCAGCGCCCGCGGCAGCGGCGCGCCAGGAGTGTCGAGCGAGTTGATCGTGACCATCCCCTGCGCGGCCGCCAACGCCAGTGCGGGGGTGGAGGCGTAGAGGTCGACGACCACCCCGCCGGTGGCCACCACGAGCGTCCTACCGCCCTGCACGGAGAGGCCGACCACCCCCCTCAGCAGCACCGGGTGCCGCGCCGCGCCGCCGCCCGGAAGGAAGCTGTTGTCGGGGGAGGTGACGATTTGCAGCGGGGTCACGCAGGCGTTCTCGCCCGCCAGGGTGCAGTTGCCGTACTGGATCGCATAGGCACCGCTGGGGTCGCGTTCGACGCGGGTGACGCTCAGCCGCTGGAAGACCCCGCCGAGCCAGTACACCGGGAACTGTTCCTGCATCACCAGCGGCTCCAGGAAGCTCGGCGCCACCGGCTGGTCCTGCAGGGTGTTCGCGCAGGCGCCCAGCCCCAGCGCGCAGAGCGGGACGAGCAGCAGGGCGAGCAGCCACCGGGGCACGCTCAGCCTCGATACCTGTTGGTGATGGGCATCCGCCGGTCGCGGCCGAAGGCGCGGGTGGTGATCTTGATTCCCGGCGGTGCCTGGCGGCGCTTGTACTCCGCGAGGTCCACCAGGCGGATCGTGCGATCGACCTCCTCCGCGGGCAGCCCCTCGGCGATCAGCTGCTCGCGGCTGCGGTCCAGCTCGATGTAGCCCTGGAGGATGCGATCGAGCAGCGGGTATGGGGGCAGCGAGTCCTCGTCGCGCTGGTCCTCGCGCAGCTCCGCGGAGGGCGCGCGCTCGAGGATCGAGGGGGAGATCGGCGCAGGAACGCGATCGCGGGCGTTGGACGCCGATTCCGATGACGCGGGAACGCGTCTCCCGGACGCCGGCACCTCGGCGCCGGCCGGAGAGTTGCGCCACTCGCAGAGTCTGTACACGAGCGTCTTGGGGACGTCCTTGATGACCGCGAAGCCCCCCGCGAGGTCGCCGTAGAGGGTGGTGTAGCCCACCGACATCTCGGACTTGTTGCCCGTGGTCAGCACCAGCCAGCCGTACCTGTTGGAGAGCGCCATCAGCAGGTTGCCGCGGATGCGGGCCTGGAGGTTCTCCTCGGTGAGGTTGGCCTGACCCCGCGACGGCTCACCCGCCGCATCCCCGGCGAGCGCCTCGTGCAAGGTCTGTGCGTAGGCCTCCATCGCGGGGCGGATCGGCAGCTCGTGGGTGCGCACGCCGAGGGTGCCGGCCAGCGCGCGCGCATCCCCCTGGGTCGCGGGGGAGGAGTAGGGGGAGGGCATGATCGCCACGCTCACCCGCTCCGCGCCGAGGGCGTCCACGGCCAGACAGGCCACCAGCGCGGAGTCGATGCCGCCGGAGAGGCCGAGCACGACATGGGTGAAGCCGTTCTTGCGCACGTAGTCGCGCAGACCCAGACACAGAGCCGTGTAGATCTCGGCCTCCACGGGTGCGATCGGGGCGGGCAGCATCGGGGCGGGCAGCGGGCGCCCGTGCTCCTCGGGCTCGGCGAGGTCGCAGATCAGCAGCTCCTCCTGAAACTGCGCGGCGCGCGCGATCGTCTCGCCGTCGGGGTCCAGCACGAAGGAGTGGCCGTCGAAGAGCAGCTCGTCCTGGCCGCCCACGAGCCCGCAGAAGGCGATGTGCGCGCCGTGTTCGCGGGCGCGCCGGGCGAACAGGCGCTCGCGCTCGAGGCCCTTGCCCGCGTGGTAGGGGGAGGCGGAGATGTTGAGGATCAGCCGCGCTCCCGCTCGGGCCTCCTCGGCCGCTGGAGAGCCGGGACTCCAGAGGTCCTCGCAGACGGTCAGCCCGAGCAGACGCCCGCCGACTTCGGTCGTCGTGCCCGCCCGCCCGGCCTTGAAGTAGCGCTGCTCGTCGAAGACTCCGTAGTTGGGGAGGTGGACCTTGCGGTGGATCGAGCGCACCGCCCCCTCGGCGAGCACCGCGGCGGCGTTGTAGACGTTGAGCGTGCCGCTCTCCCGCTCCGGAAACCCGACGGCGGCGGCGATCCCCTCCGTTCCGGCCGCGAGCTCCTCGAGCGCGGCGCGCGCGTCGTCGAGGAAGTGCTCGCGCAGCAGCAGATCCTCGGGTGGGTAGCCGGTGATGGCGAGCTCGCCGAACAGCACCAGCTCCGCGCGGGCCGCGCGGGCCGCCTCGATGCCCGCGCGGATGCGCTCTGCGTTGCCGGCGATGTCGCCGACGGTGGCGTTCATTTGGCAGAGGGCGATGCGCATGGGGGATAGCCTACGCAGCGCGTCCTCCCATGAGGCTCGCGGCGTGCCCGATTTGACACCGATAGCGCTGCTGGTTATCGTCGCGACGACAATGGGAGTCGGCATGGGCGGAGTGTGGAGGTGCCTGAGATCGGCGCCAGTCGCGGTCGCGGTCGGGCTCGCCCTGTTCTGCGCACAGGCCGCAGCGGCGCTCACCATCTCGCCTCTGCCGCGCTCGGACTACACCGTGCGCGCGGTGTGCAGGGCGCCGACTTCACGGCACGCCGGGTGCCTGGCGTTGCAGCTGGTGGCACAGACGGCGCAGGCCCGCGCCCACACCCACCCCATCGGGATCACTCGCGCCGCTCGCGCCATCCCGTCCGCCCCGCTGTCGCCGGCGCAGGGCGCCTTCGGCCTGAGGCCGCAGGATCTGCACAGCGCCTACCAGCTGCCGAGCAGCGCATCCGGCACGCAGACGATCGCGCTGGTCGACTCCTACAACGACCTGACCGCCGAAGAAGACCTCGCCGCCTACGCCAAAGAATTCGGTCTTCCCGAATGCACCGCGTCGGGCGGCTGCTTCAGGAAGGTCAACCAGAGCGGCGAAACCGGGAACCTGCCGTTTCCCCAGAGCGCAAAAGAATTGGAAACGGCGCGCAAAGGCTCGAGCGCGGCACGCAAGGAGGCCGAAGAAGCGACCGGCTGGGGCCTGGAGATCTCCCTCGATATCGAGATGGCCCACGCGATCTGCCAGACCTGCGACATCCTGCTCGTGGAGTCCAGCGCGCCGAGCTATGAAGACCTCGAAAGGGCAGAGCGGACAGCGGCCCTCCTGGGCGCGGATGAGATCTCGAACTCCTGGGGCGGCTCGGAGGCGGGCGAGACCCCCGAGCTTGAGAGCTCGAGCCCGTTCGACCACCCCGGGATCGCGATCACGGCGGCCGCGGGCGACAACGGCTATCTGGGATGGGACGCGAGCAACGCGTCGGAACGGGGTTACGTCGATTTCCCCGCGTCCTCTCCGCACGTCGTCGCGGTGGGCGGCACCCGTCTCACCCTCGGATCGGGCAGCGCATGGTCCGGCGAGAGCGTGTGGAACGGCGACGGCGCCGGCGGGGGTGGCTGCAGCACGGTGTTCACCGCCCAGCTCTGGCAGCAGAACGTCTCGGATTGGTCGGCGGTCGGCTGCTCCACCAAACGCGCGGTCGCCGACGTCGCCGCGGATGCAGACCCCTACACGGGGGTCGCGGTCCACTACACGAGCCCGGACTGCGAATACCAGTACGAAGAAGCCAAAGTGAAACACGTGGTCTACTGGTGCGCCATCGGTGGAACCAGCGTCGCCTCTCCGCTCATCGCCTCGGTGTTCGCGCTCGCCGGCGGAGCCGGCGGAGTCGCCTATCCCGCCCAGACGCTCTATGAAAACGAGCTGAAATCGCCCGCCTCGCTGCACGACGCCACCGTCGGGTCCAACGGAGAATGCTCGAAGCCCTTCACCGAAACGGGCCTATCGGGCTGCACACCCGCCGAAGAGGCCGAAAGGAGCTGCGCCTCCAAGGCCATCTGCCTGGCCGGCAGCGGCTACGACGGACCAACCGGAGTCGGGACGCCCGACGGGATCGCCGCCTTCACCGCGCCCTCCGCTCCGACGATTGTGCCGCCGTCGGCGCCGACTGGGGTGACGGTGGCGGGGGCCACGGGTCAGGCGTTGGTGGGCTGGAGTGCGCCTGCGAGTGATGGTGGGAGCGCGATTGCGTCCTACACGGTGACTGGATATGTGGGGGGGAGCGCTGTGGCGTCGGTGGAAGTTGGTGGGAGTGTGACCTCGGTGGTTGTGAAGGGGTTGACCAATGGCACTGGTTATACCTTCACGGTCACTGCTGCGAATGCTGCGGGCAGTGGCCCGTCGTCGGGTGCGTCGAGCGTGGTTGTTCCGCGGGACACGATCTTTGACTTCGCCAGCCCTGCGACGGTTTCTTCGGGTGATACGCATTCGGTTGAGCTTGGTGTGAAGTTCGAGTCTGAAGTTGCTGGGGAGGTCACGGGTATCCGCTTCTACAAGGGTGCCGGTAATGCCGGCACGCATGTCGGCAGTCTCTGGAGTGTGGGCGGTGTGCTGTTGGCGGAAGCGACGTTCGCGAGCGAGACGGCCTCGGGGTGGCAGCAGGTCAACTTCTCGACGCCGGTGGCGATTGCTGCGGGCACGACCTATGTCGCGGGCTACTTCGCGCCGAAGGGCGAGTACTCGGACACCTCCTCGGCGTTCGCCTCCGCGGGGGTCCTGAACTCGCCGCTGTCGGCTCTCGCCAACTCGCTCAGCGCGAATGGGGTGTATGCGTACAGCTCGACGCCCACGTTCCCGACCGGCACCTACAAGGCCACCAACTACTGGGTGGACATCGACTTCGAACCCGCCGCCGCGCCGGGTCAGGTCACGAACGTGAGCGCAACCGCGGGCGACGGCTCGGCGAGCCTGACGTGGAGCGCGCCCTCCGGCGGTGCTCCCGCGACGTCCTACACGATCACGCCCTATATCGGCTCGGTCGCTCAGCCCACGACGACCGTGAGCGGCTCCCCACCCCCTGCCGGCGCCACGGTCGACGGACTGGCCAACGGCACCAGCTACACCTTCACGGTCACCGCCGCCAACGCCGCCGGTGCCGGGCCGGCCTCCGCACACTCCAACGCGGTCACGCCGACGGGGAGCACGATTGTGCCGCCGTCGGCGCCGACTGGGGTGACGGTGGCGGGGGCCACGGGTCAGGCGTTGGTGGGCTGGAGTGCGCCTGCGAGTGATGGTGGGAGCGCGATTGCGTCCTACACGGTGACTGGATATGTGGGGGGGAGCGCTGTGGCGTCGGTGGAAGTTGGTGGGAGTGTGACCTCGGTGGTTGTGAAGGGGTTGACCAATGGCACTGGTTATACCTTCACGGTCACTGCTGCGAATGCTGCGGGCAGTGGCCCGTCGTCGGGTGCGTCGAGCGTGGTTGTTCCGCGGGACACGATCTTTGACTTCGCCAGCCCTGCGACGGTTTCTTCGGGTGATACGCATTCGGTTGAGCTTGGTGTGAAGTTCGAGTCTGAAGTTGCTGGGGAGGTCACGGGTATCCGCTTCTACAAGGGTGCCGGTAATGCCGGCACGCATGTCGGCAGTCTCTGGAGTGTGGGCGGTGTGCTGTTGGCGGAAGCGACGTTCGCGAGCGAGACGGCCTCGGGGTGGCAGCAGGTCAACTTCTCGACGCCGGTGGCGATTGCTGCGGGCACGACCTATGTCGCGGGCTACTTCGCGCCGAAGGGCGAGTACTCGGACACCTCCTCGGCGTTCGCTTCCGCGGGTGTTCTCAACTCGCCGCTGTCGGCTCTCGCCAACTCGCTCAGCGCGAATGGGGTGTATGCGTACAGCTCGACGCCCACGTTCCCGACCGGCACCTACAAGGCCACCAACTACTGGGTGGACATCGACTTCGAACCCTGACGCAGACTCGCTCCAGGCGAGCGCCAAGCCGCCGGCCCGGCGAGCACTATCGCTTGTTCGCGGCCCCGCCGGCGGGGCGAGTCTCCTTGGCGTCCCTGCTCGCACGGCCGTTGGCCCGTTTCGTCGGGGCGCCCGCGCGGCGGGTGGAGCGGTGGTCGACCTTCGTGTTCCCGGCGGCGCGGGCGAGCCGGCGGATCGAGCGCTCGAGCTCCTGAGAGATGGCGTCGAGGTCGGGGAGCGCGTCGTAGTCGCCGAGCAGGCCGAAGCCGAGGTGGCCGTCGTAGCTCATCACGGCGATCCCGAGCGCCTGGCGGCGGGCGAGCGGCACCACCGGGTACAGCGAGCGCAGGCGGCGGCCGAGCAGGTAGAGCGGGAACTGGGGGCCGGGCACGTTGGTGACGACGAGGTTGAAGTAGCGCTGGCGGGCCTGCAGGCGCGCGGCCTGGCTGAGGATCGTGGGGGGTGCGAAGCCGGCGAGGTTGGTGAGCACCTCGGCGCCCACCGCCTGGCCGGAGCGCTTGAGATCCTCCATCGCCACGCGGATCTGCTCGTAGCACTCCTTGGGATCCTCGACGCCGACCGGCAGCGGCGCCCACATCGCGGCGACGTGGTTGCCGAGCGCCGGCGCGCTGTCCGTGCGCGATGGGCGGGCTCCCCGCCCCCGCTCGCGGTGCACCGAGACCGGCACCATCGCCTTCAGCACGAGCCCCTCGGTCTCCTGGTCGTGCGCGCGCAGCCACGCGCCGAGGGCGAGGCTGACGGCGGCGAGCACCACGTCGTTGAGGGTCCCCCCGAGCGAGTCCTTGATCGCCTTGAAGGCGGCGAGGTCGCCATCCACCCAGGTGTAGCGGCGGTGTGGGCCGATGTCCACGTTCAGCGGGGAGGGAGGGGCCGGCGCGTTGATGCCCGCGATGGTGGTGGCGCTGACGCTGGCGAGGCCGTCGCGCAGCTGTCCCAGGGCGCGCAGCGGGGCCCGCGCCAAGCGTCGCACCCCCCGCGCGATCTCGGTGGGCGCGGTGGTGCGCTCCAGCAGCGCCTCCCCCAATAGCTTGGCGGAGCCCGGCAGCGGCCGGGGGCTCCACAGCTCGGGCGGGCGCGACTGCCCCACGGGCTCGGGTGCGGTGTCGAACAGGACGGTGGTTATGTCCACTCCCGAGATCCCGTCCACCAGCGCGTGGTGGGTCTTGGCGATCAGCGCGAAGCGCCGACCCGCCATGCGCTCCACGAGCCATATCTCCCACAGCGGCTTGGAGCGATCCAGGCGCTGGGAGAAGAGGCGTCCCGCCAGTCGGCGCAGCGCGGCATCGTCCCCCGGCCGCGGCAGGGCGGTGTGGCGGATGTGGTAGTGGGGGTTGAAGTGCGGGTCGTCGGTCCACACGGGGCGGCCCTGCTCGAGCGGCACATACGCCAGGCGCTGGCGGTAGCGCGGCACCAGGTGCAGGCGGCTCTGCACGTGCTCCACGAGCTCCTGGGGAGTCGGCGCTTGGCCCGCGAAGATCATCACCGACGCCACGTGCATGTGTGCGGTGGAGTGGTCCTCCAGGTGCAGGAACGCAGTGTCCAGGCCCGTGAGGCGGTCGGGGTTGGCCATGCGCCTGATTGTCGCTGCTTGGGGGCGGCGCGTCAACGACCGCATTGGAAACATTTTTCGCGATTGCACCAGTGGCGAGATCGCCCGCCCCGCTTGGGATCACGCAACCGGCGCCGGCGGTTGTGTGATCGCGCGCACAGTGACCCTGGGAGAAGTGTCTATTCTCCCCGGGTCTTTTGAATCTGCCGAATCGCCGCCGTCGTTGGGGGCGAACGGGGGACCCACTGCCGGACCGCCCTGTGTGGTCTGGATGGGGCGAATCCGCCGCTGCTGCGGCGGTAACGCCTCGCTGACGCACGCCCTTCGTGCGCGCAGCGGCGCGTGAGCCCGACAGCTAACCCCGTAGGCGGTGAGCAAGGAGGACTGCATGTACGTTCCCGCGACGCCTGCGCTGGCTGCGCTACCCCTGGCCCCGCCGGGGATCATGATGGTGGATGGAGCCCCCGCACCCGTCCCGTCCGGTTCGCCGGCTGTGCCGGTCTTGCCCGTCCCGTCCGGTTCGCCGGCTGTGCCGGTCTTGCCCGTCCCGTCCGGTTCGCCGGCTGTGCCGGTCTTGCCCGTCCCGCCCGTCCCGCCCGTTGCGCTGGTTTCGCCGGTTTCGCCGGTTTCGCCCCTCCCGCCCGTCCCGGTGGTCTCGCCCCTCGAGACCCTGCTGAGCGTGCGGCGCACCGACCTCAACGTGCTCGACGGCGCCGCCGCGAGCGTCGCCGGAGCACTGCGGGCCGATCCCGCCACGAGCGGTGCCCGACCACGGGGGCTGGCGGGGCTGGCCGTCCGCCTGCAGGTTCGCGCCCGCCACGGCTGGCGGACGATCGCCGGCACCCGCACCGGTCCTCGCGGGCGCTACCGGCTGCGCTACCGGACCCGCCGCCTCGGCAGCGAGCGCCTGCGGGTGAGCTTCGCGGGCGCCGCCGGCCTGCGCGCCGCGCACCGCCCGGTGGGCCCTCTGAACGTCTACCGCCTCGCGGAGGCCTCCTGGTACGGTGGCGGCGGCAGCCTCGCCTGCGGAGGGTGGCTGACGAGCTCCACGTTAGGCGTCGCCAACAAGAGCCTGCCCTGCGGTACGCCCCTCACCCTGCGCTATGGGGGCCGCACCCTGAGGGTTCGGGTGATCGACCGCGGCCCCTACGTGGAAGGCCGCGAATACGACCTCACCGAAGCGACAGCGCGCGCGCTCGGGTTCGAGGGCGTGGGGGAGGTGTGGGCGACCAGCTGAGGGAGAGCGCTCACTTGCGCCTGTGGGCGACCTTGGGCGCGGGGATCGTGATCGTGCGGGTGCTCTTGACCGGCGTCTTGCCGGGCTGGCTCAACGTCACGGTGACCTGCGCACTCAAGTGATGGCGCTTGCGGAGCAGCCCGGCGCCCTTGCTTGTCAGTGTCAGCGAGATCTTCTCGCTGTGGCCGGGCGCGAGGGTGAGCGTCGCACGGCCGATGACGATCGGCTTTGGCTCGGCTCTCTTGTGTGTCTTGCGCACCGCGGAGTCATCGGCCGGCATCTCCTCGCTGATCGTCACCTGCACATCGGCCGTGCAGTCCTCGCCGCCAGAGGGGCAGGAGACGGTTTCACCGGTCTGAACGGTGACTTTGCCACCTGATTCTTTGGCCACCGGTTTGCCTTCGGGCTTGTCCGACGGCTTGTCATCGTCTTCGTCGTCGTCATCGCCCCCGCCCTTGCCACCCGAGCCGGAGGATTTGCCGGAGGAGCTCGAGCTGCTGCTGCTCGAACTGCCGCCCGGGCTGCCGGGAGGATTGCCCCCACCGGGGATGACCAGCTTGGTTTCTTCTTCTTCGCGTTTCTCTTCGACGAATTCCCCGCCGCTCGCCGCGCCGAACAGGTCCTTGTCGAGCGCCACGCCGTTTGCGCCCGCCGCACCGTTGGCGCCGGAGGAGCCGGTCTGGCCTGCCTCGCCTTCCGCCTTGCCGCCGACGCCCGCTCCGCCGCCTTCGCCGCCCGCACCGCCCGGGCCGGCGCACGGCACCATGTAGCTTTCGCACGAGCCCGTGCCTCCAGGTCCGGCGAGCACTCCGTTGCGGTAGACCGTGTTGGTGGCGATCAACGTCACGGTGGTGGTGCTGTAGATCGCGCCGCCCTCACCGCTGCCGCCGTTGCCCGCCTTGCCGCCGGGGGCTCCCGTGCCTCCGTTGGCGCCGTCGGCGTTGCTCGGGCTTTGCTTCGCGATGACGGCTTCGTGTTCGCAGACCGCATATCCGAAGCTGAGCCCGCCGCCGCCGCCCTTGCCGCCCCCGCCGCCTTGGCCGCCGGGGCCCGATTCGCCGCCGTGGGCTTCGTCTGTTTCAAAGCTCGATCCTTCGATGCTCAGCGTGCCGCCGGCGTTGTAGATCGCGCCACCCTGTCCGTTGGAGCCGCTGCCGGCCGCCCCGCCGGGCTCGCCGATGCCGCCGGCGTTGCCCTCGCCGCCTTCGTTGCCGAAGCCGCCATTCCCGCCGTTGCCTCCTGAGCCGCCGGCGCCACCTGCGCCACCATCGCCGCCCTGCACGAGGTCACCGTCAAAGCTCGTCCGCTGTACGGTCAGTGTCCCCGTGTTGTAGATGGCGCCGCCCTGAGCTTCGCCGCCATTGCCGGCGGGCGTTCCGACGCCGCCGTCGCCTCCGGCTCCCCCTTCGCCGCCGTTGCCTGGATTCCCGCGATACTTCGTCGGTCCGCCTTCCTTTTGCGGGCACGAGGCTTCGGTTCCTTTGCCGCCTTCCCCGCCCTTGCCCCCCGAGCCGCCGGGGCCACCGCTCCCACCCTGGCCGCCGAACCCGCCGACGAGGGAGTCCCCCTGGAACTGATCGCCGTTGAGCGTCACCGTTCCCCCGTTGCTGATCGCCCCGCCCTGGACTGCCGGCGCGTTGACCGCGCTACTGCCGATGATGCCGCCGCTTCCTCCACCGGTGCCGGCGCCACCGTCGGCGCTGGATTCTTCGATGGCTTCCAGTCCAGGTTTACCTTCGGTGCCTGCCTTTTCGAAGGCGGATTCCTTTTCTTCTTCTTCGCCCACTTCGCCGTTTTCGCCCTTGAGCTTGGCCTTGCCGGCCGAGAGGCCCGAGGGGCCGAATGTCGTGGCGCTCAGGACGACGCCTTCGAGCGTCAGCGACCCGCCCTTTTCGACTGTGAACAGTCGCGATTGGCCGTTGTGTTCGTTCTCGAACGTCGGCAGCGTGCCGGGCTGGGCGATGAACGTGACGCTCTTTCCGGATGGGACCTTGAATCCTTCGGCCAGCTTGTTGGGTGGGGTTTCCTTGGGTATGGGAGCCGCGATCTCGGAGTTTTCCAGGCATTCCAGGACGTAGGTGCCGCCCTTTTCGACCGCTTTTTCGATCGCTTCGGTCGTCTTCTTGGCTTCCGAGCCGCACTTGATCGGGGTGGGCCCTTCGGCACCGGCGAGGCTCACCCACAGAGCGCCCGCGCCGAGCACCAACGCAAGCAGTGCCACGACACCCAAACGCCGCCTCGTCATCCGCGCATTCCCCTGTCTACCCCCTGTTGGCACCCGTGGACCGAATCGCCGCAAGCGTACTCGTCAACCCGGCCGGTATTCTCGAACGCCTGTTGAACGACGGAGGCACTCGAAAATGAGCGAGCAGGTTCCCTACGCCAACTACCAGTACGAGATCTACCTGCGCGGGCTGGGTGGGCAGCGCCCCGCGCGGCCGCTGGACTGGCGGGCGCTGGAGCGCGACGCCCACCAGCTGCTCGCGGAGGGACCGCGCGGCTACATCGCCGGCGGAGCGGGGCTGGGGGAGACGATGCGCGCCAACCGCGAGGCCTTCGACCACTGGCGTGTTCGGCCCCGGATGCTGCGCGACGTCTCCGAGCGCACGCTCGCGCGCACGGTGCTGGGGACGCAGCTGCCCGCGCCGGTGCTGCTCGCGCCGATCGGGGTGCAGACGCTCGCGCACCCCGAGGGGGAGCTCGCGATGGCGCGCGCCGCCGCGGAGGTGGGGGTGCCGTTCGTGGCGAGCACCGCCGCGGCGCACACGATCGAGCAGATCGCCCAGGCCGCGGGGGAGCTGCCGCGCTGGTATCAGCTCTACTGGCCGCGCGACCGCGAGCTCGCGCGCAGCTTCGTGAAGCGCGCCGAGAGTGCGGGCTACGGCGCGATCGTGCTCACGCTCGACACCTGGATGCTCGGCTGGCGCCCCGCCGACCTCACCCAGGGCTTTCTGCCATTTCTGTGGGGGGAGGGCAACCGCAACTACCTCGAGGACCCCGTCTTCCGCGCCGCGCTGCCCGCCCCGCCCGAGGAGAACATGCAGGCCGCGATCGGCCACTGGGCGTGGCAGTTCGCCAACCCGGCCATCACCTGGAAGGACCTCGCGTTCCTGCGCGAGTGCACCGAGCTGCCAATCGTGCTGAAGGGCATCCTGCACCCCGACGATGCCCGCATGGCCGTCGAGCATGGAGTGCAGGGCGTGCTCGTCTCAAACCACGGCGGTCGCCAGGTCGACGGCGCCGTCGGAGCGCTCGATGCGCTCCCCGAGGTGCTCGCGGCCGTGGAGGGGCGCTGCGAGGTCCTCTTCGACAGCGGCATCCGCTCCGGCGCGGACGCGCTGAAGGCGCTTGCCCTCGGCGCCCGTGCGGTGCTGCTCGGACGCCCCTACATCTGGGGTCTCGCGCTCGGCGGCGCCCCGGGCGTGGTCGAGGTGCTGCGCTCTTTCCTAGCCGACCTCGACCTCGCGATGGCCCTCAGCGGCTACGCCGCAATCGACGAGGTCGGCCCGGGGGCGTTGGTCGCGCAGCCGCGATAGGCCTTCGGCTGGGTAGAAAGGTGCCCAAGCATGGTAGACTGCTACCTGTGTCGTTGAACGTGAAGAACCCGGAGGCCCACGAGCTCGCACGCGAGCTCGCCGAGCTGACCGGGGAAAGCATGAGCTCGGCGGTCACGGTCGCGGTGCGGGAGCGGCGCGACAGGGTCCTTGCCGATCGGTCGGGGGGTCTCGCGGAGCGGATGCTGGAGATCGGCAGGGACTGCGCTGGGCGGTTGCCCGAGGGCGTGCGGAGGATCGACCACGGCGAGCTGCTCTACGACGAGAACGGCCTACCGGCGTGATCGTCGACACCTCGGCCCTCATCGCGATACTTCGTGCCGAGCCGGAGGCGTCGGCGTGCGCGGAGGCGATCGAGTCTGCGAGCGCATGCCGGCTGTCCGCGGCGAGCTATGTGGAGGTGGGGGCCGTCATCGATCGCGCCGGCGATGCGATCGCCAGCCGTCGCGTCGACGAGCTGCTTGCCCTCGCGGGTATCGGGATCGAACCGGTGACCGCGGGCCAGGCGCAGATTGCGCGGGAGGCCTACCGCGATTTCGGGAAGGGCAGTGGCCACCCCGCCGGCCTGAACTTCGGCGACTGCTTCTCCTACGCGCTGGCCAAGGCCACGGGAGAGCCGCTGCTGTTCAAGGGCGGGGACTTCCAGCAGACGGACGTCGCCTGCGCCCTCGCGGGCTGACGCCCGCCGGAGGGGGCGCTAGATTCGGCTCGAGATGCCGGATGAGCCCTCCGAGCTGAGCACCGCCCACATCGATTGCGACGCCTTCTACGTCTCGATCGAGCTGCAACGCCGCCCCGAGCTGCGGGGGCTGCCGGTGGTCGTCGCGGGCAGCGGGCCGCGCGCGGTGGTCACGACCGCGAGCTATGAGGCGCGGCGCTTCGGGGTCGGCTCGGCGATTCCGGCCTCCCGCGCGCGGCGGCTGTGCCCGCAGGCGGTTTTCCTCCCGCCGGACTTCCCCACCTACCGCGAGGTGTCGGCCCGGGTGATGGGGATCGTGCGCGCCCAGGTCGAGCGGGTCGAGGTGGTGGGGCTCGACGAGGCCTACCTCGACGTGAGCGGCCTGCTCTCCCCGCGCGCGGCGATGCGCCGGCTCGTGGAGGAGATCCGGGAGGCGACGGGGATCGTGTGCTCGGTGGGGATCGGCCCCAACAAGCTCGTCGCGAAGGTCGCCTCAGACGCGGAGAAGCCCGCGGGGTTCGTGGTGCTGAGCCGCGAGCAGGCCTGCGCGCGCTTCGCCGGCTCGCCCCCCGGGCTCCTACCGGGGATCGGGCCGAAGACCGCCGCGCGGCTGGCCGAGCTGGGGCTCACCACGCTCGCGGCGGTCGGCTCCGCCCCCGAGCGCGTGCTGGTGGAGCGCTTCGGCCCCAACCTCGGGCGCGAGCTCGGCCGCCGCGCGCGCTTCGAGCACGACGGGCTCCTCGGCGCTGCCCGCAAGGTCGTGTCGGAGTCGCGCGAGCGCACCTTTGACCGCGACGTTCACGACCCCCGCGAGCTGAGCCTCGCCCTGGAGCGGATGTCCGCCGAGCTCTGCGCGAGCCTCGCCGCCCACCGCCGTCGGGGGCGCACGGTCGGGATCAAGGTTCGCCTGGACGACTTCACCACCGTCACCCGCGCCCACACCCTCCAGGAGGCCACCCGCGACCCGCAACTGGTCGGCGCCGTCGCCCAGCGGCTGCTGCACGAGTACGCCCCCGCACGCCCCGTGCGGCTGCTGGGGGTGCGCGTTGCCGGCCTCGGCGGGGATGGGGCACCGGCAGCCGATCCGCGCAATCCTCGGACGGTGGGGGCGGGCGGTCCCCCGGAGGGTCAGCTCGCTCTGCCGGTCTGAGTGCCGTGCAGGCGCTCTCAGTTGACGAGCAGGTAGGTGAACCCCACGCCGCTCGGGCTCGCCACGCGGGAGCCCGTGTAGGAGGCGCTCGCCCGCCAGTTCCCCACCGCAGGGGGGGTGAACGGGATGGCCGCCGAGCCTTCGCTAACCTGCGCTTCGAGCTCGCGGTAGAACTGCCAGCCGAAGACCGGGTCGAAGCGCTGCACTTCGACCTTCACCGGCCCCGAGGCCCCGGGTGAGACGCGCACCTCGATCGGGATCGCTTGACCCGCAGTGCCGTGCTCGGCTCCGAAGGAGATCTTGGTGGCGGTGATCGTGCGCGACTCGCGCGTCAACGTGAAGTCCCCGGAGGTGTGGTTGCGCACCGAGACCACCGCGTAGTAGCGGCCCTTGCGCAGCTGCTGCTGCAATTTCTGGGAGCCGCTCCCGCTGCAGCTGCATTCCAGGACGTCGCCGTTCTGGTCACGCAGCTGGAGGCTGAATTCGGCGCTCGCCGGGGCACTCAGCCTCAGCGTGAGGTTGGAGTGGCTGGTCACTTCCATCCGGTAGAGACGCAGGACTTCGATGCCGGTGCCCTCCAGGCGCCCGCTGACGCGCCCGTAGTTGCCGAGCGCGAGCCCCGGCGCCGTCTGCGTGGCGTTCGCCGGCGCGACCTGCAGGTGGAAGCGCTGCTCGCCCTTGATGGAGGGGCTCGGGGTCACCTCGAAGCTGTAGAGCCCCCCCTTGCCGATGCCGGGGGTGAACAGCCGGTAGCCGCCGCAGTCCACGCGCAGGCGCGCGGAGGCCCCTTCGAAGGAGCTCACGCCCGGGGCGAACAGCGCGCCGCCCACGCACCCCCCCTTCGTCTCGTTGGCCAGGTTGATCAGGTAGCTGACCCCCGCGTGCAGACTGAAGGAGTAGGCGGCGTTGATGTTCTGGATGCGATCCACCTGCCCGCTCACGCCCCCCGCGGGCAGGCGCGGCCCGGGCGGCGCCACCGCGGGGGTGGGCTGGAAGACGTTCAGCGTGAAGGCCGCCAGCTGGGAGTTCGGGAGCGCCGCCACGCGGATGTCGTAGAGCGTGTTCTTCTTGGCCTTGAAGGAGAGCGAGGTCTTGCCTTCTTCTTCGGTCTGCCCGCACGCCACCGGCTGCAGCTGCGAGCGCACCGCCTTGTACACGTCGAGCGTGCCGTCCAGCACGCCCCCCGCCGCCAGTTCCACCGCGATCCGCTCGGCGCTCGTGGTGTGCAGGCTGTACCACACCGAGGCCACCGTGCCCACCGCGCACCCAGACTCCGGTTCGCTCGCCACGGTCGTGGCGCCCACTGTCGTGCCCGCGACCGTCGCCGGCAGCGAGTGGATCGCCTGCGCGTTCGCGACTTCGTCGTTCGCCGGCGGAGTGGGGGCTTCGCTCGGCGCGGCCCCCGCCGTCGGCGAGAATGCCGAGCCGGCCATCAGGATGAGTGCGAGAACCGCGACTCGCGCGAACCGTGCCACCATCGCAATCCTACGGGGGGTCCCAGACGGATAAGCTCCCCCGATGGCCCTTGCACACGCTGGCGAGGTCGAGCTGTCCTACGAGCGCACCGGCTCCGGGCCCCCGCTGCTGGCGATCATGGGGATGAGCGGCAGCCGCCTGAGCTGGGGCGAGCCCTTCTTGGAGTCGCTGAGCGAGAGCTTCGAGGTGATCGCCTACGACCACCGCGGCATCGGCGAGAGCAGCCGCATGGAGGGGCTCTTCACCATCGCCGATCTCGCCCGGGACGCCATCGGGCTGCTCGACGCGCTCGAGCTCGACTCCGCCCACGTGTTTGGCATCTCGATGGGCGGGATGGTCGCCCAGGAGCTTGCCCTCGCGCATCCCGAGCGGATTCGCACGCTCGCGCTCGGCTGCACCTACTGCGGCGGGCCGGGCTCCTCGCTGGCCTCCCCGGCCGTTGCCCAGCGGCTGGTCGAGTCGCTGCGCGGCGGCGACCCCGCCGTCGCCCTGCGGACGGGCTGGGAGATCTGCATCTCGCCCCGCTTTCGCGATGACCCCGAGCTGTATGACGCCTACGTCGCCCGCGCGCTTCAGCGACCCGTCGCCCGGGCCGTGATCCTGGCCCAGATGCAGGCCATCGCCGCTCACGACACCTCCGCGCGCCTGCCCGAGCTGGAGCCTGCGACGCTGATCGTGCACGGCAGCGCGGACGATCTGATCCCCGTCCAGAACGCCCACGTGATCGCGGGGCACATGCCCCAGGCGCGCCTGGAGATCCTCGACGGGGCGGGGCACCTCTTCTTCTGGGAGGAGCCCCTGCGCTCCGCCGAGCTCGTGCGGGACCACGCCGCGGTGCATGCGTAGCGGCCCGCTGCCTCACCGCTCCAGGGTGCCGATGTGGCGACGAGCGAGCTGAGCGTTCTCACCGACGACGGGGTTCTCCTCTGCGGCGAGGAGGCCGACGCGGATCTCGCCCGCCCACCGATCGTGCTGCTGCACGGCCTCACCGCCACCCGGCGTTACGTCGTGATGGGCTCCCGCCTGCTGGAGCGCTCCGGGTACCGCGTGATCGCCTACGACGCCCGCGGCCACGGGCGCTCGGGCCCCGCTCCCGATCCACGTGCCTACGGCTACGAGCGGCTCGCCAAGGACCTCGGGGCGGTGCTCGACGCGCTCGGGATTCCCCGCGCCGCGCTTGCCGGCGCCTCGATGGGCGCTCAGACCGCGCTGTGCTTTGCCCTGGAGCACCCCGAGCGTGTGAGCGCGCTGGGGCTTGTGACGCCAGCCTTCGATCCCTCCATGCCCAGCGGCAGGACAGACGTGCCCGAAGGAAGCCGGGATGCCCTCGCCCGCGCGCTGCGCGAGGGTGGGGTCGAGGGGTTCCTGCGTGCCTACGACTTCACCACCGTGCCCCCCGCGTGGCGGGAGACCGTCGAGACGGTGGTGCGTCAGCGGCTCTCCGCGCACGAGCACCCCGAGGCCGTGGCCGATGCGTTGGAAGTGGTGTCCCGCTCGCGGCCCTTCGAGGACTTCGCGGAGCTGTCGGCGGTCACCGTGCCCACCGTCGTCGTGGCCTCCCGCGACGAGGTCGACCCCGGGCATCCGCTCGCGGTGGCGGAGCGCTATGCCCAGGCGATCCCCGGGGCCATGCTCACCGTGGAGGAGGAGGGGCCGCCTCTGCGTTCTCCCATCGCCTGGCAGGGGGGGCAGCTCTCGAAGGTGCTCTTGGAGCTGCTTGCACGGGCCACCTGGGGATGATCGCCGCCCACCGGATGGCCGCGCTCTCGCGGGTGGGGCCGTGCGTTATATATGAGGCATGACCGTACGCGAGTGGGACGGTGGCGTCTACGACCGCATCTCCGCGCCGATGGAGGCGCTGGGCCGAGCCGTGCTCGACCGGTTGGCGCTCGACGGAGACGAGACGGTGATCGACGCCGGCTGCGGGTCGGGGCGCGTGACGGAAGCGCTGATCGACCGATTGAAAATCGGCCAGCAGCCACGGGGGCGGGTGATCGCGGTGGACGCCTCAGCCTCGATGGTGGCCGCCGCGCGCGAGCGGCTGGGACGGTCGGGGATTGGCCCGGAGCGCGTCGAGGTGCGTGAGGGAGACCTGCTCCAGTTGGAGGTGGCGGAGCCGGTGGACGCGATCCTCTCGACCGCCACGTTCCACTGGATCCTCGACCACGAGCGGCTGTTCGCCCGTCTGCACACGGTGCTGCGCCCCGGTGGGCGGCTGGTGGCGCAGTGTGGGGGGGAGGGCAACATCGATGTGCTGCGCGGAGTCGCCAACGAAGTTCTGGCGCACGAACCGTACGCCGCATACTTCCGCGACTGGCAGGCGCCTTGGAACTACGCCGGCCCCGAGGTCACTGAGGAGCGTCTGCTGGGAGCAGGCTTCTCGAGCGCGCAGTGCTGGTTGCAGCCGGCTCCACAGCAGCCCGAGCACCCGCGCGAGTTCCTCTCCTCGATCGTGCTCGGCCCGCACTACCAGCAGCTGCCGGTGGAGTTGCGCGAGCAGTTCATGGACACCGTGCTCGCCGAGCTGGGCGAGCCCGTGGTCGTGGACTACATTCGCCTCAACATCGACGCCGTCGCGTAGCGCTCACGCCAGCGCCGCGGAGTCGGTTGCGCCCCGCCCGGTGAGCGCGGCATAGCGCCCACCCAGCTCCAGCAGCTCATCGTGGGTGCCTCGCTCCACTATGCGCCCGGCGTCGAGCACGAGGATCTGGTCGGCGTCGCGCACCGTGGAGAGGCGGTGGGCGATCGCGATCGTGGTGCGCCCGCGGGAGAGCTCGTCGAGCGCGAGCTGCACCGCGCGCTCGGTCTCGGTGTCCAGGGCTGAGGTGGCCTCGTCGAGGATCAGCACCGGTGGGTTGCGCAGAACGGTGCGCGCGATCGCGATGCGCTGCTTCTCCCCGCCGGAGAAACGGTAGCCGCGCTCGCCCACCGGCGTGTCATAACCCTCGGGCAGCGAGGCGATCAGCTCGTGGATCTGCGCGGCGCGCGCGGCGTCTTCGATCTGCTCGTCGCTGAATTCGATCCCGCCCACCCCGGCGAAGCGCAGGTTGTCGCCGATCGAGGCGTGGAACAGGTAGGTCTCCTGCGAGACCAGGCCCACCGTGGCGGCGAGCGACTCCAGCGTCACGTCGCGGATGTCGGTGCCATCGATCGTGATGCGCCCGCGCTCGGGCTCGTACAGGCGCGCGACGAGGTAGGCGAGCGTGGTCTTGCCCGAGCCGGTCTCGCCGACCAGCGCGGTGCGCGTCCCCGCGGGGATCTCGGCGGCGATCTCCTGCAGTGTCCACGGGCCGTCGGGCCGATAGCGAAACCACACGTCCTCCAGGCGCACCTCGCAGGCGACGCCATCCCGACCCGTCGCCCCCGCGCTGAGCGGCGCGGCACCGGGGCGCTCGACGATGTCGATCGGCAGGTCGAGGTACTCGAAGATGCGTCCGAACAGCGCCAGCGAGGTCTGCACTTCGAGGCCGACCGAGAGCAGCTGCTGCATCGGGAACAGCAGGCGGGTCTGCAGCGTGGTGAAGGCGACGACCGTCCCGATCGAGATCACGGCGTGGCCGTGGACGGAGGTGTAGCCCGCAAACCAGTACACGGCGGCGGGCATGATCGCGAAGCTCATCTGCACCGAGGCCATCCGCCAGCGGCCGGCCATCCGCGCGCGCACCTCTAGGTCGGCGAGCTCGGAGGACTCCGAGGAGAAGCGGTCGACCAGCTCGCCGGAGCGGCCCATCGTTTTGCCGAGCAGGATGCCCGACACCGACAGCGACTCCTCGACCAGCGTGGACATGTCGGCGAGGCGGCCCTGGCGCACGGACTGGATGCGCCGGCGCTCGTTGCCCACGCGCCGCGTCAGCCACACGAAGAACGGCAGCAGGATCAGCGAGAACAGCGTCAGCTGCCAGGAGAGCGCGAACATCGCGACGATCGTCGCGGTGACGGTGGCGATCGTGGAGACGGTGGAGGTCGCGGTGCTCGTCACGACGTCGTCGATCCCACCGATGTCGTAGGCGATCCGCGCCTGCACCTCGCCCGAGCGGGTGCGCGTGAAGAACGCCAGCGACATCCGCTGCAGGTGGGCGTACACCGCGGCGCGCAGATCGTGCATCACGCGCTGGCCCACAAGGTTTGAGATCCACGTCTGCGCCACGCCGATCACGCCGTTGACGATCGCCAGCGCGATCATGCCCGCCACCATCCAGGTGAGCAGTTCCAGGTCATGCCCGACGATGCCCTTGTCGACCGCTTCGCGCAGCAGGAAGGGGGAGGCCACGCTGAGGATCGAGCCGAACACGATCAGTCCCAGCAGCAGCCCCAGTCGCAGTCGGTAGGGGATGAACAGCCGGCCGATGCGCCGCAGGGAGACAGGTTTGTCGGGGGTGTCCTCCGGGCGGAGCTCCCGGCGGCGGGCGCCGCCACGTCCCCCGCCGTCCCCGCCGCCGCGGCCCTCGCCGTGGAAGCTGCTCACGATGCGGCCGCCGACACAGGTGGGTGGGCATCCCGGGAATCCATCCAGATGACTGTATCCACCGCTCCCGCGGGGAATGGTTGGGGAGGGGGCTCCGGCTCTAAAGAGCCTCCGCCGGGCGGGGTGCGCAGTGGGGTGTTGGCCGCCATACTGCAAACGTGGTACGATCTGTTTATGGCCCACGCAGTTGTCATCGTTGGCGATCGAGGGCGAATGGTTCTGCCCTCCGCCCTGCGCCGCAAGCTGGGGCTCACCGCGGGCACGCGCCTGCTGGTGGACGTCGAGCCCGACGGGTCGTTGAAGCTCCAGCCGTTCCGTGCCGCTGCCGAGCGGGGGCGGGGGCTGCTCGCCGGCGTCGGGGACCCCGACGTCTCCTGGACTGAGGACCTGATTGCCCAGCGGCGAGGAGAAGCCGAGCGGGAAGGCTGACATGGCTGTCCCCGTGCTCGACGCCTCGGCGCTGCTCGCGTACCTGCGCGGCGAGCCGGGTGCCGACGTGGTCTCTGAGGCGATCGCTGGAGGCGCCGCGATCTCCACCGTCAACCTCGCCGAGGCGCTCAGCCGCTCCACCGACAGCGGCGTGGACCCCGTCCATCTCGCCCGTGACCTGACCGACCGGGGGCTGTTGGAAGGCGCGATCGCCACGGAGCCGTTCACCGCCGCAGACGCGATCGAGGCCGCGCGCCTGCGCCCGCTCACACGTGCTGCCGGGCTCTCCCTTGGCGACCGTGCCTGTCTCGCCCTCGCCCGACGCCTTGAGGGCGTGGCGATAACCACCGATGCCGCATGGGCACGGGTGGAGCTCGACGTCGCGCTCACGCTCGTCAGGGCGGACGCCGGCGCCGCTTCCTCGCCTCCACGCTCAGGTTGAGCTCCGCGACACTGAGAGAGTCCGCCACGCGGATGTGGGCGGGCGTCATACGATTGAGGCCGTGAACCTCTCTCCGTCTGAGATCCGCGTGCTGGGGTGCCTCATCGAAAAGCAGCGCACCACCCCGGACGCCTACCCGCTGAGCCTCAACGCGCTGCGGCTGGCGTGCAACCAGGCGACCAACCGCGACCCCGTGGTGGAGTACGACGACGCCGTGCTGCGCGACGCGCTGCACCGCCTCGAGCGCCGCGGCTACACGCGCATGGCGAGCGGCGCGGGCAGCCGCGCGCCGAAGTACCGCCACCTGCTCGCGGAGGCCCTGCCGATGGGCGCCGACGAGCAGGCGGTGATCTGCGTCCTGATGCTGCGCGGTCCCCAGACGCCCGGGGAGCTCAAGCAGCGCACCGAGCGCATGCACGCCTTCGCCGATCTCGGGGGGGTGCACGAGACGCTGGAGCGGCTGATCGCACGCGGGCTGGCGAGGGCTCTGGAGCGCCGGCCAGGTCAGAAGGAGGAGCGTTATGTCCAGCTGCTGGGGGAGGGCGCCGAGAACGACGATGCGGCGTCCTCGTCCGTGCACATGGCGCCATCGCCCACGCCCACGCCCGTTCCCCGTGTCGTGGACGGCTTGGAGGAGCGGGTGGCGCGCTTGGAGCGCGAGGTGGCGCGGCTGCGCGCCGCGCTCGGGGACGGGCCCGGGCAGGAGATGCCCTCCTCGTATGCGTCCCCCGACCAGGGAGCGGTGTACGCCGAGGGGGAGCTCTCTGCCTCTCGGGAGGAAGAGGAGGAGGGGGAGGGGGCGAGGCTCGAATGGACGTGAGCCACCTGACCCACGCCACCGCGATCCTCGCCGCCTCGGGCTCCGCCGGGGACACCGCCACGGGGGTGGGCATCCCCCTGGCGCTCGCGGCCGGGTTGGTGTCGTTCCTCTCGCCCTGCGTGCTGCCGCTGGTGCCGGGCTACCTCTCGACGGTGATCGGGGTGGCGCCCGCGGACATCCAGGGGGCGGGGGCGCGGCGGGTGCTCGGGCCGAGCCTGCTGTTCATCGCGAGCTTCTCGCTGATCTTCATCCTGCTGGGGTTGAGCGCCACGCAGGTGGGCTCGCTGCTGACCGACCACCTAGGCACGCTGCGCACCGTGGGGGGGGTGCTGATCGTGCTGATGGGGGTGCTGTTCCTCGCCACGCCCTTCGTGGACGCGCTCAACTTCCAGTGGCACTCCGAGTCGCTGATGCGCCTGGCGGGCCGCGGCGGGCCGCTGCTGGCGGGCGCGGCGTTCGCGATCGCCTGGACGCCCTGCACCAGCATCACCCTCGGCGCGATCCTCACCCAGGCGGCGGTCTCCAGCTCTGCCGCGCACGGTGCGCTGCTGCTCGCCTTCTACTCTCTGGGCCTCGCGATCCCGTTCCTGGCGATCGCGCTCGCCTTCGAGCGCATGACCGGCGCGCTGGCGGTGGTCAAGCGCCACTTTCCTGTGATCGTGGGCGTCGGCGGGGTGGTGATGATCGCGCTGGGTCTCCTGATCCTCACCGGCGAGTTCACGATCCTCAACGCCAAGGCCAACTCGCTGCTTCAGGGCACCGGCCTGGACGTCTCGAGCATCTGACCTGACGGCCGTTGGCCTGCGCGGGCTCGGCGTCCTCGGTCGCTCGCGTGCGAAGCACGCCACGCTCCCTGCGTCCTTGATCCGCTTGGCCAACGGCCGTCAGGGGCCGCTGTTCGTAAAGGCCGGCGCGTCTGTCGCCTTGCTCTCCCGGTAGCGCCGTTCCCAGGCCTCCTGGTTGCGTTTGGCGTCTCTGATGAAGGGGGAGATCCCGATCGCCTTGACGATCAGCTCGTTGATCCTCGACTCCGGGAAGGGGAGGGGGCGCAGCACGTCCACGAACAGCACCACCCGGGTCTCGTCGGTGTCGTTCCAGACCTCGTGGTTGAAGGTGTCGTCGAAGACCACGCTGTGACCCGCCTCCCAGTGGCGGATCTCCTCGCCCACCCGAATCCGGCACGCCTCGGCCTCGCGCGGGACGATCAGCCCTAAGTGGTAGCGCAGCACGCCCTTGTAGGGGCCGCGGTGGTCGAGGATGTGCTTGCGGGGGGAGAGGATCGAGAACATCGCCGTGGTCATCCCCGGGATCTCGCGCATCAGCGCGGCCGTGCGCGGGCACATCTCCACGCCGAGCTTCGCCTCGAAGCCGTACCCGTACAGGAAGAAGGTCTTCCAGCGGTCGTCGTCGGTGATCTCGATCTGGTCCCTGGAGATGTCCTGGAAGTTGGGCAGCGCCTCGCGGTCCTCCAGCACACGCTGGAGCTCCTCGCGGATCACCTCCCAGTTCTGCTCGATGTGCGCCACCCAGGGGAAGCGCTCCAGCGGGAAGAACGCCGCGTCGCCCACGAGCGAGCGTCTGCCGATGAAACGCTCGATCGGGGCGAGGATCCGTTCACCTACGGCGATCGTCCATTGGACGACACGGTCCCACATACGGCCTAGATGTTACGCGGCCTCTCGGAGGGCGGCAAGCTCGGGCGACTCCGCGAGCTTCTTCAGCGCGCGCTGCTCCAGCTGGGAGGCCCGCTCCGCGGAGAAGCCCAGGCGCTTGCCGATCGCGGTCAGCGTCTGCGGCGCCTCCTGGCCGGTGCCGAAGCGCAGCGTGAGCACCGTGCGCTCGGTTTCGGGCAGCTGGGAGATCGCGAGGTGCACGAGGCGCTCGCGCTCGTTTTCGTAGGCGGTCTCCTCCGGGGGCTCCTGGTCGGAGGGCAGCAGGTCGCCGAGGGCGGTGTCGCCGTCCTCGCCCACCTGCTGGTCGAGGCTCACGAGGGCGGCGCGCTGGTGGCGGACTTCCTCGACCTGCTCGATCTCCAGGCCCGTCTCCAGGGCGATCTCCTCGGTGGTGGGCTCACGCCCGAGGCGCACCGAGAGCTCGCGCTCCACGCGCCCCACCTTGCGGGTGCGCTGGGCGACGTGCACGGGCAGGCGGATCGTGCGGCCCGAGTTCTCCAGGCCCCGCTGGATCGCCTGACGGATCCACAGGGTGGCGTAGGTGGAGAAGCGAAAGCCCTTGCGCCAGTCGAACTTCTCGCTGGCGCGGATCAGGCCGAGCATCCCCTCCTGCACGAGGTCCGCCAGGGGCAGCCCCTGGTTCTGGTAGCGCCGCGCGTTGGAGGCCACCAGGCGCAGGTTGGAGTTGATCATCAGTTCCTTCGCCCGCAGGTCCCCGCGCTCGATCCGCTGGGCCAGTTCGATCTCCTGGTCGGGGGTGAGCAGGGGGTAGCGCCGCGAGTGCGCGAGCAGCTGGTCGACCGACTCGGGGATGAAGCTTTCGGGCTCCGCGGCCACCGGGCGGCGCCGGGGGACGGGCTCGGAGCGGCTCTCCGCGAAGGGGGAGTCGAGGGCGGCGGGCTCCTGCGCGGCGCCCCGGGGGGCGTCTGCGGCCTCAAGAGTGTCTAGTGTGGTGATCTGGCGGTTGTCGTCTGGCATGGGGCTGGTCTCTATGTCCGATGGTTGGAGTCGGAATTATAGGGCATAGTAGTTGCGTTGTCAATTACTCTTGGCGGAGAGGCGTCACGGCGCGCTCGTCCGGCCAGCGCAGGTGCGCTCACCCCTTTTGAGCCCATCGGCGGCCCATAAGTTGCTCTACCCGAGAAAGTTGATCTACCCACCCGGGCGGGTCGTTATTCGCTCGTTATCGGCTGTGCTGGTTTCTTATTCGCCCGTCGCCCCGAGAAACCTGCGAGGCAGGTGTTCGGCTCATCGGACGTCTCGGGCGTTCGCAGGAGCGGCGTGGGGCTCCGCTGGCCGGGAGTACGTCCCCCCGAGCCGATCCGCGCATCCGCGCTCTATGGCAACCGGGCCTCTTCGGCTCCGGTGCTCGTCGTGAGCAGCTCGGCCCCGCTGCGCGTGAGCGTGCGCCGCACGAGGCCTCCGAGCAGCAGCCGGGCGGCGGCGGCGAGGAAGTAGGGGCGGGGCACGTAGCGCTCGGGGCGCCGGCGCAGGCCCGTGTCCACAATCGCCTCGGCGGCGCGATCGGAGCTCGAGACGACCCAGGCCGTCAGCGGGCGCGCGAGCAGCTCGCGGGCGGGGAAGCCCTCGGTGGCGATGAAGCCCGGGAACACCTGGCCCACGTGCACCCCGTGCCCGTGCTCCTCCGCGTAGAGCGCGTCGCTCCACCCGGTCAGCGCGAACTTGCTGGCCGAGTAGGCGCCCGTGCCCGGGCGCGCGACCCGCGCGGCGGTGCTCGAGACGTTCACGATTGCGCTCGGCGCGCAGGCCCGCAGCAGCGGCAGCAGCGCCTCGGTGAGCCGTACGGGGGCGTCGAAGTTGAGCGCCATCGTCTGGCGCACGTTGGCGTAGCCGGCCTGCGCGAACGTTCCCCGCCAGGAGGCCCCCGCGTTGTTGACCAGCAGCGTCAGGCGTCCCCCGCAGTGCTCGCGCACGTGCGCGAGCACGCGCTCGGGGGCATCCTCGTCGGTGAGATCGAGCGCCAGGCAGGTGCACTCGGCGGGCAGCGTGTCCGCGAGCCCGCGCAGGCGCTCCTCGCGGCGCGCCACGAGCACCAGCCTGGCGCCCGGCTCACGCGCCAGGCGCCTCGCCGTCGCCTCGCCGATGCCGCTGGAGGCACCCGTGATCACCGCGACGAGGGGTCCGCTCATGGCGGCGACCTTACAGCAACACCAGCGCTCGGACTTCCGAAGAGGGGAGCATTCCTGCGGATGCAGCACTGACCTTTGCGCAGCCTGTGCCACCGGCCTCTGCGCAGCCTGTACGCTGGGTGGATGGTTTCTTCTGGATCGAGCCTGCCGGTCGAGGGCCATCACCTGCGGGGCATCTCCCCACGGGCCTTCCAGCACCCAGCGGACCGCGCCGCGACGGCGGCTTTGAAATCGATCCCGTACCTCGACACGGTCGTGCGCAAGCTGATCGAGCTGGGCTACGAGCGGGCGCTGCGCCAGAGCTACCTGGGCTCGGCGGTGAGGCTCTCCGAAGAGCAGCTCGGCGACGTTTGGCGCGAGCACGCGATCGCGTACACCACGCTCGACATGGCCGATGTGCCCGACCTCTACCTCACGCAGTACCCCTCGCCGAACGCGATGGCGATCGGCGCCAAGCGCCCGATCGTGGTGGTGCAGTCAGAGCTCGTGGGGCTGCTGGACGCCGGGCAGCGCCGCGCGGTGTTCGCGCACGAGGCCGCGCACATCCTCGCCGATCACCAGCTCTACCGCACCGCGCTGTACATCCTGATGCTGCTGGGGCGGACATCGCGGCTGCTGCTGCCGCTGGCGCCGATCCGCACGGCGCTGATGGAGTGGGAGCGTGCCACCGAGCTGAGCGCCGATCGCGCCGCGGCGCTCGTTACGCGCGACCCGCTGACGGTGTGCCGCACGCTGATGTGCCTCTCCGCCGGGGCGATGGTCGAGGAGCTCGACCTCGACGTGTTCATGCGCCAGGGCCTCGACTACACCGAGAAGGGCGGAGGCCTCGAGCGCCTCACCCGTCTGCTGATCGACCTCGGCGTCAGCCATCCGATGCCGGTGAAGCGCACGCACGAGCTGATGACGTGGGTGCGCTCGGGCGAGTTCGACCGGATCGTGGGCGGGGAGTACCCGACGCGCGATGAACCCGTCGATGCCCGCGCGGAGGGCAGCGAGGCGGTCTCCCACTACGCCGAGCGCTTCCGCGACGCCTTCAGAGACGCCGGCGAGTCGATCAACTCAGTCGGCCAGGAGCTCGCCGGATGGCTGCGGGGATCGGGTGGGGGGGACGCGGAGGAGGAAGAGGACGAAGACGATGAGGCGTAGGCTCTAGGAGCGCCACTTCCCCTGTCCGTAGCGCGCGAGCTCCAACCGCGCGATCACGCCGCGGTGAACCTCGTCGGGGCCGTCGGCCAGGCGCAGCGCGCGGGCCACCGTCCACGCGGCGCCCAGGGGGAAGTCGTCGCTGAGGCCGCCGCCCCCGTGCAGTTGCATCGCCATGTCCACCACCCGCTGGGCCATGTTGGGCACGGCGACCTTGATCTGGGACACCGCGCCCAGGAATGACTGCCCGCCCGCCCCGGAGGTGTCGATCAGCCAGGCCGCGTGCAGCACGTGCAGGCGCGCCTGGTCGATCGCGATGCGGGCGTCCGCGATCCGTTCGCGGTTGCCGCCGAGGTTGGCCAGCGGCTTGCCGAACGCCACGCGCTCGGTGGCGCGCCGGCAGGCGAGCTCCAGCGCGAGCTCGGCGAGGCCGATCAGGCGCATGCAGTGGTGCACCCGCCCCGGGCCGAGGCGCGCCTGGGCGATCGCGAACGCCTGCCCGGGTCCCCCCACGATCGCGCTCGTGGGCAGGCGCACGTCGGTGAAGGAGACCTCACCGTGGCCGCCGGGGGCGTCGTCGAAGCCCATCGCGGAGAGCATCCGCTCGACCTTCACCCCGGGGGTGTCGAGCGGGACGAGCACCATCGAGTGCTGGTGGTAGCGATCTGCCCCTGGGTCGGTGAGGCCCATGAAGATCGCCACCCGGCAGTTGGGGTGGCCTACGCCGGTGCTCCACCACTTGCGCCCGTTGAGAATCACATCCTCCCCCTCCAGCTTCGCGCTCGCCCGCATGTTGGTGGCATCGGAGGAGGCCACGTCCGGCTCGGTCATGCAGAACGCCGAGCGGATCTCCCCCGCCAGCAGCGGCTCCAGCCAGCGCTCCTGCTGCTCGGGGGAGCCGAAGTGCAGCAGCACCTCCATGTTGCCGGTGTCAGGGGCGTTGCAGTTGCACACCTCGCTGGCGATCAGCGAGCGGCCCATGCGCTCCGCCAGGGGGGCGTACTCGACGTTCGAGAGCCCCGCCCCCTGGACCCGGCCGCCCACTTCGGGGTTGCCGGGCAGGAAGAGGTTCCACAGGCCCTCCGCGCGCGCCCCCTCCTTCAGCTCCTCGATCGCGGGGTGCACGATCCACGGGTCCGCGCGCGCCAGCAGCTCGCGGTGGTAGGGCTCCTCGCGGGGGGTCACCTCGCGCTCGATGAACGCCTCCAGGCGCTCCAGCAGCTCCCGCGCGCGCGGGGAGTGCTCGAAGTCCATCACCGCACCTCGAGGACGACCTTGCCGGTGGCGCGCCGCTCGTCGATCGCCTGCAACGCCTCGGCGGCGCGCTCGAGCGGGAAGCGCGCGCCGACGATCGGGCGCACGAAGCCCCCCTCGATCAGCTCGCCGATCCGCTCGCCGATCTCGCGGCAGAGCTGCGGCCGGGCGAGCGCGTAGGCGCCCCAGCCGGCGCCGACCACCTCGACGTTGCCGAGCAGCAGCCGGTTGACCCGCACCTCGGGGATCGAGCCGCCGGTGAAGCCCACGACCACTAGGCGGCCGTCGGGGCGCAGCGAGCGCAGGCTGTCGGTGAAGCGGTCTCCGCCGACGGGGTCGAGCACCACGTCCACGCCGCCGCCGCTGAGTGCCTTCGCCTCGTCCTTCCAGGGGCCCTCGGTGCGCAGCACCTCGCCGGCGCCCGCCGCGCGCGCCACCTGCTCCTTCTCCTCGCTGGAGACGACCGCGATCGTGCGCGCGCCGAGGCCCGCGGCGACCTGCAGCGCGGCGGTGCCCACCCCGCCGGCGGCCCCGTGCACGAGCACGGTCTCGCCCTCCCGCAGACGCCCCCGCAGGGCGAGCGCGAAGTAGGCGGTGTGGTAGTTGAGGATAAGTGCCGCGCCCTGCGCGAAGTCGAGGACGTCGGGCAGCGGGAAGGTGAGGAAGGTGGGCGCCACCGCGACCTCGGCGAAGCCACCGAGCACGCAGAAGGCGGCCACCCGCTGACCGGCGCTCAGTGGGCTGGAGTCGGGTCCCGGCCCGTCCCCCTCGGGTGCGCTGCGCACCACTCCGGCGACCTCGCTCCCGGGGATGAACGGCAGCGGCGGTTTGTGCTGGTACTCGCCGCGCGTCTGGAGCACCTCGGGGAAGGAGACGCCTGCGGCGTGCACGTCGATCACGACGCCCCCCTCTGGGCTCAGGGGGTTCGAGGAGCGCCCGGGCTCGGACACCTCGAGCAGTCGCAGCGCGCCGGCAGGGCCGCTGAGCTCCACGATCTGCATCGCTTTCATCGCTTCTCCTTCCTCGCCTCGGGACTGGGGGCCACATTCAACACGGTTTGGAAAACTCGTGGACTCCCCGTCCCCGTCTGGTGTTCACGACGGTGGGGCTGCGGGAACCTCGACGAGCGCCTGGCCTAGGCGCGTCTGGGTCGGAGGACGGCTCTTGGCTGCTTTCAGAGCGGCGACCGACATGGGCTGGGTGGGGTCTGGGCAACCCCAGTCCCCACCCATAACTTTCAATCAGAGAATATCCGTTATATCATGTGCGTAAATTCGGGGCTAAGATCCATAACGCGTTACCACTTCTTAACTGCGACAAAATGGTACCACGCGCATTGCCGGCTTCTGCTCCACCGACCGTACATTTAGCTTTGTGGCCGGTTTCGTTCGACTCTTCGTCGAATAGGAATTCTGTCTTTCCAGTAGTTCTATTAGCTCTCACATTGACGGTCGTGTCATTATGTTCGCATACATCCTCTATTTTGAGAATGCCACCGATTGTGCATTCGAGCTCCAGTCCCGGAAATCCTTCGCCGGTTGGTTTTTTGGCTCCGCTTAAGATATCGTCTCTAACCTGTGTTCCTTCTTCGATGAGTTTGGTGCCCCATGGAAGATTCGTAGGATGAACGTTCACGCCTTTTGATTCTTCACAGCTGCCAGGTTTGACAAATTTACATTTTATATTGTTTATTGCGGAGATTCCGTCCTGCCCAGGTTCGTTTTTATTTTCTAAATTAGTAACCCATCCCGTAGCTTCCCCCGTGCATTTGTAAGCCTGTGCTCCTCCTGTTGCTTTGCTGTCTTCCAGTTCGAGTTCGCCGCTGGACGTGACTTCGCTGGTATTCACGAGTTCCTTTGTTTCCCAGCCACCGGAGCCCAGCGTCGCACAGGTACCGTTTGTATACAGGCCCGAGCCTTTGACACAATGCACCCATCTCGGTACCGCCATCGCGGGTGCCGCCGCAACCGTCATCAGGCCAGCCACGACGGCCAGCCCGAAGGCTATCTTCAAACGCTTCATGTCGTACTATCCTTCCCTTGGAGAGTCAGTGACCGACCCGCGGCGCTCGTCTTCAAAACAAAGACGCCGCGATGCCGGCGATTCCATGCATCTCAGCCCCTCGCCGAACTGCCGTCGCACCGCGACTGGAAGTCAGACTCAAGACCGCGGGGCGATCGTATCACGCTGTCATTGGCTTTGGGAAGTGCTTGTTTTCCTACTTGTGCGCCGCCGCTGCGGCTATCGGCGTGGGCAGGGTACGACGGTGCGCGCCGTCGCGTGGGTGCCGTCTTCGAAGCTGAAGCGCGCGGCGAACCGGAAGCCCCCATGGGGACAGGTGCGGGGCAGGATGATGCCCCGGGGGTGGTAGGCCACATATCTGCCATGGGCGTGTTCGTAGTAGGTGAGGTTCAGGGGGCCGATCGTGGAGTGCAGCTCCACGACCGCCGCGTTCGGCGCCCCCGGGAGCGTGGGGACGAGGGGGATGGTGGTGGCGAGCTCGCCGCCGAAGGGGTCGCGCGCGGGGAGCACGAGGCCGGGGAAGACGATGTGAGCGGAGACCGGGGACACCCCGACGGCGTAGAAGAGCAGTCCGAGGTGCCCGTTGCGGACCCGCGCCATGAAGATCGTGGTGCGGGTGCTCTCGTACAGGATGGTGGGGCCGAACGGCACCTCCACGAGCGCCTGGCCATAGCCCATCTGGGACTGGGAGGGGCAGCCTCCCACGCCGGTGGATTCGAGGACGGGGACGCTGCAGGTTTCGAGGCCCAGTCCGCTGGTGGCGATCCCGAGGTTCGCGGGGTAGTAGAGGTCGACTCCCGTCAGCGGAGATGGAACCTGACCCCCATGGGAGTGGATCGTGAAGCCGAAGCCGATCGTGGTGCCCGCGCCGAGGCGCTCCGGGGTGAGCTTCGCGCTGAGCCGGGCCGTCTGCGCGGGGCTCCCGGTCTGCCTGGTGCCTGCCGTCTCTGCGCTGTCGGCCGCGGCCGACAGGCATCCGCAGGCAAGCAGCAGCGCGACGGCGGCGCGGACGCGGACGCGGGCTGGGGCAGGAAGAGAGCGGGCCACCGCGGGGAGGCCGAGCCGCGCGAGCAGAGTTCGAACTTTATAGAAGGTTCCCCACACCTCCTCAAAACCATACAGGTTGAACCGCCCGCGACGAGGCTCCGTTGCTGATTGTTGTCTGCACGGACCCCCGACGGGGCCCCTCAGTGGAAGTTAGGGTACCCTAACCACCTGGGGCGCGGGGTCGCCGAAGGCCCGGAAGCCGAGAGAGACATGGACACATACGCAGCTATCGACCGAGCTTCGCACGGGCGGGCGGCCGCGCCTCCCTGGCGACGGGCGGGCACGGCCGCAGCCATTCTGCTGCCGATGGCGCTGCTCGTCGCCTGCGGCTCCTCCTCCAAGCCTACGCTGTCCAGCGCGCAGGTGAAGAAGCAGACCTGCAAGCACCTCGAAGCGGTGCTGAGCGACGGTCCCGAACCGGAAGCGGACCCGGTCGGGTACGCGCAGGCGCAGATCCTGCCGCTGCGCCAGATCCACGCCACCGAGGTCAAGCTCGCAGGAGCCATCGCGGGACTGGCGTCCGCCTACCAGGAGTACTCCTCCAGCAATGGCTCCAAGCACGCCAAAGAGGCGGTGAGCGCAGCGACCAGTCGGATCGAGACGCTCTGCCCGGGGATCGAACTGTGAACGAGAGGGAGATGCTCATGGCCAAAACACGCCGTCTCGCCGGTCCCCTCGCCGTGCTCGTGCTCGCAGCCGGCCTGGTGGCCGGCTGCGGGGGCTCCTCGTCGGGGTCGGGACAGTCGATCACGCTGTACAACGGCCAGCACGAGCAGACGACCGACTCGCTGGTGGAAGGCTTCGAAAAGCAGGCCGGGATCAAGGTGAACGTCCGCAACGACGACGAGGACACCCTCGCGGATGAGATCGTCACCGAGGGGTCCAACTCACCCGCCGATGTGATCTACACCGAGAACTCGCCGGCACTGGAGTATCTGCAGGGCAAGGGCCTGCTCGCACCCGTCGAACCCTCCACGCTCGAGCGCACCCCGAGCAGGTACAACTCGCCCCAGGGCGACTGGCTCGGCGTCTCGGCGCGGGTGAGCGTGCTGATCTACGACCCAAGCCTCATCAAGGCGAGCGAACTCCCGGCCCACGTCACGGAACTGGCCGACCCGAAGTATCAGGGCAAGCTCGCGTTCGCGGCCGGCGAGACCGATTTCCAGCCGATCGTCACCTCCTACGCTCGCACCTACGGTGAAGCGGCCGCGCTGAAGTGGCTGGAAGCAATCAAGGAAAACGCCGGCAGCCACGTCTATCCCGACAACGAGACGATCGCGGATGAGGTCAACCGTGGCGCAGTCGCATTCGGTGTCGTCAACCAGTACTACTGGTATCGCATGCGCGCCGAGCTGGGAGCATCGAATGTGCCGTCGAAGATCGCCTACTTCACCCCCCACGACCCCGGTTACGTGCTGAACGTATCGAGTGCTGGGATCCTGAAGTCCTCCCGGCACAAGGCGGCGGCACAGAAGTTCCTCGCGTTCATCGTCTCCAAGCAGGGCCAGGAAATCATCGCGCACTCGATCAGCTTCGAGTACCCGATCGACGACGGTGTCAGCGCCGCTGCGCCAGAGACACCGTTCGATCGACTCCAGCCCAACTCGATCACCATTCCCGAGCTCGGGGACGGATCGACTGCGATCGCGCTGCTGCGCAGGGCCGGGCTGCTGTGAGCAGCGAGCGGCGTCCCAGGCCGGGGTCGTTTTGAGATGAGCAGGGCGGCGTCGAGCACGACCGCTGCGCACGCGGCGGCGCCCAATGGAGTCGGCCAGGGGATCGTGGCGCCTGCGCGCACCCCGCGACCGTGGGCTCTGCTGGCGCTGAGCGTGGCGGTCGCGGTCGTGTTGGTGGCCCCGCTCTGCTTCCTGTTGATCGAGGCTCACGGTGCGGGGACCTCGACGATCGTGGATCTGATCTTCCGGTCGCTGACGGCGAGCCTGTTGTGGAACACAGTCCGGTTGACCGTGGTGGTGACTGTGCTGTGCGCGGCGATCGGGACCGCGGCGGCGTGGCTGATCGAGCGGACCGATCTGCCGGGCCGGCGGGTATGGGCGGTGCTCGTGGTCGTGCCGCTCGCGATCCCCGACTTCGTGGTCAGCTTCGGCTGGGCCTCGTTGAGCACCTGGGTGCAGGGGTTTCGCGGCGCGGTGCTCGTGATGACCCTCGCGGTGTATCCGCTCGTGTACCTGCCGGTCGCCGCGAGCTTCCGTGGCGCCGACCCCGGGCAGGAGGAGGTGGCGCGCAGCCTCGGCGCCGGGCGCCTCGCGACGTTCTGGCGGATCACGCTCGGACAGGCGAGGACGGCGATTCTCGGTGGCTGTCTGCTCGTCGCGCTCGTCATCCTCGCCGAGTACGGCGCGTTTGAGATCCTCGGCTATCAGACGTTCACGACGGAGATATTCACCGAGTTCAACGTCTCCTTCAACGTGCCGACGGCCTCGGCGCTGTCGCTCGTGCTCGTGCTCCTGAGCCTGCTGGTGCTCTCCGGGGAGGGATTGGCGCGGGGTCGCGGACGGATCAGCCGCTCGGGTCCGCTCGCCCAGCGCGTCGCCTCACGACACCGATTGGGTGCCACCACGGTGCCGGTGCTCGCCGGCTTGCTCCTGCTCGTCGGGCTGGCGCTGGGGGTGCCGGTCGGTGCGAGCGTGTACTGGATCCTCGAGTCCGGGCGCGGCTATCTCACCGGGGTGTCGCTGCTGGATGCGGCCTGGCACACCGCCCTCTACGGCGGCCTCGCCGCTCTGCTGGCGAGCGCGATGGCGCTGCCCGTGGCGCTCCTGGCCGTCCGTCATCGGGGCCGTGCCTACCAGATGCTCGAACGCAGCACCTACCTCGTGCTCGCGCTGCCCGGCCTCGTGATCGCGTTCGCGCTCTCCTACTTCTGCGAGCGCTATGCGGGCGGGTTTCTCTACCAGAGCGCGCCGCTGCTGATCCTCGCCTACGCGATCCTGTTCTTCCCGCTCGCGCTCGTCTGCGTCCGCGCCTCGGTGATGCAGGCACCGCCAGCGCTCGAGGAGGTCGCCCGCTCGCTCGGCGAGCACCGCCTCGCGGTACTGCGAAGGGTGACGCTCCCATTGATCGGCCCCGGGCTGGCGGCGGCTTTCTGCCTGGTGTTCCTCTCGGCGGTGACCGAGCTCACCGCCACGCTGATCCTGATCCCCACAGGTGTGCAGACCCTCGCCACCCAGTTCTGGGCCTACCAGCAGAACCTCGCCTACGGTCAGGCCGCGCCGTTCGCGCTGGCGATCATCGCGATCGCGGCCGTGCCGAGCTACGTGCTCGGACGCTTCTTCGACCGGCTCCCATCCAGGGCGGCGGCATGAGCCGGCTGACCATCACCGACCTGTGGAAGGGATACCCCTCGCAGCCGGTGCTGCGGGGCCTCGAGCTGGAGGCCCCGGCGGGATCGCTGACCGCGGTGCTGGGGCTCTCGGGCTGTGGCAAGACCACGCTGCTGCGGGTGATCGCGGGCTTCGAGCGGGCCGAGCGCGGTCGGGTGCGGTTGGGGGAGCGGACGCTCGACGACGGGAGCAGCTTCATGGCGCCCGAGCAGCGCGGCATCGGCTACGTGCCGCAGGAGGGCGCGCTGTTCCCGCATCTGAGCGTGAAGGGGAACGTCGGGTTCGGTCTCTCCCGCAGCGAGCGCCGCGGCGGCGCGGTCCCCGAGCTGCTCGAGCTGGTGGGGCTCGCGGCGCTGGCCGAGCGCTTCCCGCATCAGCTCTCCGGTGGCGAGCAGCAGCGCGTGGCGCTCGCCCGTGCGCTCGCCCGGCGCCCCGAGGTGCTGCTCCTGGACGAGCCCTTCTCCTCGCTCGACGCCTCGCTGCGCACGCGGATGCGCGAAGAGGTGGGGGCGCTGCTTCGCGCACAGGGCGTCACGACGGTGCTGGTGACCCACGACCAGGAGGAGGCGCTCTCGCTGGCCGACACCGTCGCGGTGCTGCGTGACGGCGCGATCGCCCAGCTGGGAACGCCGGAGCAGCTCTACACCCTGCCCCGCGATACGCGCCTCGCCGGCTTCCTCGGGGCGGCGAACCTGGTCGAGGCTGCATTCGAGGACGGGATCGCCCACACGCCGCTGGGGGCGCTCGAGCTGCGCCCCGCACCGGGGCCGGGGCGGACGAGCGCGGCGGGGGGACTCGTGCTGGTGCGCCCCGAGCAGCTCGAGGTGCGCAGCCGCGTCCGCGGGGAAGAGGCGGCGGCAGGTGGGAATGCCCCGGGGCCACATGCGCCAAGCAGCGCGATCGCCGGCCAGACACCTGGGGGCATTGCGGGCACGGTGGAGCAGTGCCGCTACTACGGCCACGACGCGCTCCTGCACATCCGACCCGCGGAGCCCCCCGGCGCCGAGCTGCTGCTCGCGCGAGTGCACGGCGAACAGGCGCTCCCCGTGGGCACGCCGGTGACAGTCGCCGCGCAGGGGCCCGTGACTGTGGTGGAGAGCTAGGTCCGTGCTGCGGAGAACCAGGTCAGGATCGTGAGGAGGCTAGGTCCGTCGTGAGGAGCTAGGTCCGCTCCCAGGCGGCGAGGCGCACCAGTGCGCGGGGAGATACTGCGCGCGCGGTGAGAATGCAGGTGTGGCCCGCTTCGCGCCAGGTGAGGATGGTCGGACTCGTGGCTCTCGCGACGTGGAAGCGCACGCCGTGGCGCTCGATCGTGGCGCCGCCCGTCGGGATGGGTAGGGCGGCGCCGGAGACGATCGAGTACCCGATGCGCCGCGCGCTGTGATCGGTGTAGAAGACCGTGGTCACCGTGCGCCCCCCGACGGTGTCGGTGCGGGCACCGACGGCTTCCCAACCGAGCCTGCCGCCCCAGTATGGGTAGGCGATCCCCGCGGCGGAGACCGCGAGCAGGCGCGAGTTGTGCGGGTTCTCCGCGGGCGCAGCTCGCGTCGAGGGTGCCAGCGCCCCGCGCGAGGCCTGCAGCACCGTGGGCGCGGCGGGGCCGCCGGAGCCCCCCGTGGTCAGCGCCACCGTCACCGCCGCCACCGCCACCACCCCCAGCGTGAGCGCCGCCACTGCCTGCAGCCGCAGGCGCATGGGGCCGCGGCGGGACATGGGGCGCCGCCGGAGCGGTGAGCCGGCCGAGCGGGCGCTGGCGGGCAAGCCCTCGCCGGCGCTCAGCGTCTCGATCGAGCGGCGCAGCACGCTGGGCGCCTGGATGCTCTCGAGGGCACCCACGATCGCCAAGGCGGTGCGCTGGCGCTCGAGCTCGGTCGCCAGCTCGGGGCGCTCGGCGATGAGCGCGAGCAGCTGCTCCCCGCGCTCGGCTGGCAGCGTGCCGTCGGCGAGCGCCGCCAGCTCGATCTCGATGTTCTCGGGTCCACTGCTCATTCGTGACCTCTCTGAGTAAGACGCCGCCGGGGTGGACGACCTTCCCGCTGCACGCGAGGCGCCTCGGGGACGCCATCGGCTGGCGAGGGCTCCCTGCTGGGGCTTGGCCCCGCGCTGGAGTCTGACTGTTCGCCGGGGTTTGGCTCCCCGCTGGGGCCTGACTCCCCGCCGGAGCTTGGCTCCCCGGTAGGGCTTGGCTGCTCGCTGGGGTTTGGCTCTCTGCTGGGGCTTGGCTCCCCGGTGAGGTGTGGCTGCACGCCGGGGCTCGGCACCCCGCCGGGGCTCGGCTCCCCGCCGGAGCTCGGCCGCTCGCTGAGGTCCGGCACACCGCCGAGGCTCGTCAGATCGGCGGAGCCCAGCTCGGACGCCGACTCGCCCGTGAGCCTGAGGGCGACCTGCTGGCGGGCACGGAAGACCCTCGTGGCGATGGTTGCCTCCTTGGTCTCGAGGACAGCTGCCGCCTCGCGATAGGAGAGCCCGGCGATGTCCACCGCGACCAGCGCGAGACGGTAGCGCTCGGGGAGCGCAGCGATGACGCCGAAGACCTCCCGCGCCTCGAGGGCCTCCTCGGGGCGCTGTCCGGTCCCGGGGTCGACCGGGTCGCTCTCATCGATGGGCACCCCGCCGATCCGGGGCCGGCGCGCAGCGGTGCGGCGCTGGGTGAGGAAGGTGTTGCGCAGCACCGTCATCAGGTAGGCGAGCTCGTCCTGGCCGCGCAGCAGACGCGGACGGGCGAGGACGCGAGCGCACGTCTCCTGCACGAGATCTTCCGCCTCGTGCGGGGAGCCGCACAGTGCCCGGGCCACTCGGTAGAGACGGTCCAGATGGCGCGGCAGCGACTGGGGATCGAGCGCGGGCACCAGGCACGACTGTAGCGGTCGTCGTGCGGCCCAATGAGGATCTGCCGGTGGTGCAAGGCAAGTCTCAGAACGGTGGAGTCGCGGCGGGACCTGGTGAAAGGTTTGCTGTGCAGTGGAGTCCTGGGGGGTGAGACGCCATCGAATCGGCTGTGGTTGAACGTGAGAGCGAATCGATCCATCGTCATCTCGATCGGCCAGGTAATCAATCGACCCAAGGAGGTCGAAGTGCGACACCCTTCCGTGCTTGCAGCGACAATGCTCCTCGCAGCCGGCGTTGCCGTCGCGGGCTGTGGCTCGAGCTCGTCGAAAACCGAAGCGAACGGCTATCCCTCGACGGCCTCCACGGCGAAGAGTGCGGCAGCCGCGGCAACGGGCACCTCGACCTCCGTGAGCTCCGCGACCGGGGGGACCGTGGTGACCACGATGCACACCGGCCTCGGCACGATCCTCGCGGCGGGCCCCAAGCGGCTGACGGTGTACCTGTTCGCGGCGGACACCGGCTCGACCTCCACCTGCTCGGAAGCGTGTGCGCAGGTGTGGCCGCCGGTGAGCACCTCCGGCAGCCCGAGGGCCGAAGGGGGCGCGTCGGCCGCGGATCTGGGCACCACCACCCGCTCGGACGGGACCAAGCAGGTCACCTACAAGGGGCATCCCCTCTACTACTACGTCAGCGACCAGCAGTCGGGGGAAACCACGGGCCAGGGCGTCAACAGCTTTGGGGCCCCCTGGTATGTCCTCTCTGCGGCGGGTGGCGAGATTCGCTGACCTCCCGGACGGGACGGCTGCTCTCCTGGCGCTGGTAGGGCCGCCCTCCTGGAAGGAATGGTCCACCTCCTGGAGGAACCGGCCTACCTCCTGGAAGGAATGCGGCCTCGGTGGAGTCGGTGAAGCCGAAGGAGCCCCTGCCAGGGCAGTACCCCCGGATGAGCGGTCGCCACGGAACGGCGGCCGCTCATCTGTTTCGGCCTCATCAGCCCGAGCCTGGACTGTCCCGGGCCACATCCTCCGCCTCCGCTGGCCAGTCGCCGATCCGCAGGACCTCACCGTCCTGGGCGATGAGACGCGCGGGCAGGCCGAGCTGCTCGAGCCACCGCGGTGCGCGCACTCCGCGTACGAGCGCGGCGGTGCTCGCGATGTTCGCGTCGGTGCAGTCGGCCGCGGCCACGCTGACCGTGCGCCACGGTCCCCGCGCCGGTGCGCCAGTGGCGGGGTCGATGATGTGGTGCACTGCGTCGGCGCCCCGCCGCCAGCGGCGCACGGCGGTGCTCGAGGTGGCGAGGCCGCCGGAGGCGATCGCGACCGTCTGTCCCGGCGCATCCACCCCGTCGCGATGGTCGTCGACGACGTGGATGCGCCAACCGCCCGCCGGAGCGCGGCCCGTGGTGGCGATGTCCCCGCCGAGGCTCACCAACACCCCGCAGCCCGCCACCGCCTGAGCGGCCCGGGCGGCGCGGTCGGCGGCCCACGCTTTGGCGGTGGCGCCGAGGTCCAGCACGATTCCGCGGGGGACACGCACGGTGCAGAGCGGAGGGTCGAGCTCCACCGTGCGATAGCCGCTGCGCAGCCGCGCGGCAAGAATTGGGGGTCTGGTCCAAGGGCGCCCGGCGGCGACGTGGGGGAGGGGGCGCCCGCCGGTGCCCTCCAGCAGCGACCAGTCGCGGTCGTAGCCGGCGAGCACCAGGGCGGCGCCCACGGTGGGGTCGACGTCGCCGTCGGTCAGCTCGGCCGCCCGCAGGGCGACCTGGAGCGCTTCGATCAGCAGCGGGGTGACCCGCACCGGAGGGCCTCCCGCGAGGGCGTTCACGCGGCTGAGATCCGAGTCCGTGCGGAAACGGCTGCAGGCGCGGTCGAGCTCCTCGAGCCCGCGCGCGAGGATCGCGCTGGCACGGGGCAGCCAAAGGGGATCCGTGACCTGCAGCACCACCTTGCTACCGAGCGCCTCCCAGCGCGCGGTTGCCAGCCCGCCGCCCTGGATGGGGGGTTGCATGGTGTGGCCCGGCGCCCCGAGCGCGGAGGGACCCATGGGTGGAGCATGTGTGCGCCGCACAAGCTCCGGCTAAAGTACGGGTGAGAGATTCCACAGGGTTGGTCTCTCGACCAGGCCCGGTGCGCTGGACTGGGCCGGTGCGGCGTGGCGTGGGGACCGGCCGGTGGAACGCGAGCCCCCGCTTAGAATTTCTCCCATCACAGCGCACCCCAGGCGCGTGCGCGTTGTTTCGAGCTTGCAGCAGGTGCCCCCGGACCCGATTCACAGCCAAGCGGCCCGCACGGAGTCGGGCAGCGATCGCCGCACCTTCCTCAAGCGGGGGCTGCTCGCCGCTGGCTCGCTGGCGCTCGGCTCTCATCGCCCGTCCCCGCCGGCTCCTGCAGTGGCCAGACCGAGCCGCCACCGGGGACGCGCAGGGGGGCGGGCGCACGGGCGGGCGGGTGGGCGGGCGGGTGGGCGGGCCCCCAATCTCTTGGTGATCCTCGTCGACCAGATGCGCGCTCCGGCGTGGTGGCCGACCGGCGCGGCGCCCCCGGCGATCACACCCAACCTGCTCGCCCTGCGCGCGGGGGCGGTCAGCTTCGAACGCCACTACACCGCCTCCAACGACTGCACCCCCTCGCGCGGAGCGCTGGTGACCGGGCTCTACTCGCACCAGACCGGCTGCCTGATCACCGGCGACAGCCGCCTGGACCCCGGTTTTCCCACCTGGGGGACGCTGCTGCGCGAGCTCGACTATCAGACCAACTGGTGGGGCAAGTGGCACCTCAACCCCAATCCCAACGCATCGCTCGAGCCCTACGGGTTCGCTGGTGGCACCTACCCCTCGCCCAACGGCTCGCCGGGGCAGGGCAGCGCAGTCGACTCCACGATCGCCACCCAGTTCGCCGAATGGCTGCGCGAGGAGGGCGCGGGCCAGCCGTGGTGCTCGACGGTCTCCTTCGTGAACCCCCACGACGTCGCCTGGTGGTACCGCTTCACCAGCGAGATCCCGGTGGAGAGCTCGCCCTCCGCGCTCACCACGGCGCTCCCCCCGAACTTCGAGACCCCCGAAGCGCTCGAAGCGCAGCGCAAGCCCCTCCTGCAGCGCTCCCTGCAGGACACCGCCGCGCGCTCCTTCGGAGCGGTCCCCTTCGCCGGCCCCGAAGCGCTGAGCATGTGGGCTGGGCTGATGGACACCTATCTGATGCTCCAGAGCTACGTCGACGCCCAGATCGGCACCGTTCTCTCCGCGCTCGCCGCCCAGCCCGCCGTGCGGGAGAACACCGTGGTGCTCTTCACCTCCGACCACGGCGAGTACGGCGGCTCCCACGGCCTGCGCGGCAAGGGCGCCAGCGCCTACGAGGAGGCGATCCGCGTGCCCCTGTACGTGCGCGACTTCCGCGGCCTCGCCACCGTCGCCCCCGCGGCTGGTCGCTACCAGCTGACCTCCTCGGTCGATCTCATCGCGCTGCTGCTCACCCTCGCCACCGGCTCGGGCGCGTGGCGGGGGGAAGAGCGCTACCGCCACCTTGCCGCGCGCCACGACCTCGCCGCGATCTGCGCCCATCCCGTCGCGCCCGGGCGCCAGTGGATCCTGCACGCCACCGACGAGGACGTCACCGAGTTCGCCACCGAACCCTACGCCGCCGACGCGCCCCGCCACGTCGTCGCGCTGCGCACCCAGCGCGGCAAGCTCGCCCTCTACTCCAACTGGGCGGGAGGGGAAGCGCCCGACCCCCTCGCCGTGGAACCCGCCGGCCAGGAATTCGAGCTCTACGACTACAGCTCACCCGCGGGCCGCGCCGAGCTGCCCAACAGCGCGGGCGCGGGCGAAGCACTCGAAGAGGAACTGTGGGTCACCCTCGAAGAAGAGGCGATCCCCCGCGAGCTGCGCGCCCCCCTGCCCGCCTCCCTGCAGGAGGCCCAGCGCCGGGGCCTCGCCAATTACGAGAACGTCGAGGAGGTCCAGAGCCTCAAGGCCTACGCCGCCCATGAGCGCAGCTCCATCGAAACCGAACCGGCGCCCACTCCGGATTGACGGCGGTGGGGAGTGGAAGACGCGCTCGGCGCCGAGACGTTGATTGGCGGTGTTGGGGCATGGGAGACGCGCTCGGCTGCGACTTCGGATTGATCGCGCGGGCGGGGTGAGACACGCTATGTTTCCAAACGCCCGGTCTGGGGTAATATTCGAGTGACCGGATCAAACGGGGAGGGAGAAGCGTTGCCGCGAACATCACCGCCCGAGAACGAGTGGACGATTCCAAGTCTGCGCGAGCCGCGCTACTCGCAGTCGCTGGAGCGCGGCCTCGCGATTCTCGCGTGCTTCACACCCGACCGCCCCGTGCTGGGGATCGCGGACATCGCCGACGCGCTTGGCATGAGCCGCTCCACGACGCATCGCTATGTCATCACGCTCGTGGCCCTCGGCTATCTGGAGCAGGGAGCCTCGCGCAAGTACCGTCTCGGCCTGCACGTCACCGACCTCGGGATGTCCGCGCTGAACTCCACCGGCCTGCGCGAGCACGCCCAGCCCTATCTGGAGGAACTGCGCCGGCGGACCGGGTACACGATCAACGTGTCCGTGCTCGATGGAACCGAGATCGTCTACGTCGCGCGCGCCCGCAGCCACCGCCGTGGCCAGCAGCGCATCGACCTCGGCCTCACCCTCGGCTCCCGTCTGCCCGCCTACTGCACCGCGATGGGCAAGCTGCTCCTCGCCCACCTCCCCGACCGCGAGTGCCGCGAGCTGATGTCGGAAATCCGTCTGGAGCGGCGGACGCCCACGACGATCACCAACAGGCGCCTGCTGCAGATCGAGTTCGAGCGCATCCGCGAGGAGGGTTACGCCGTCAACGACCAGGAGCTCACCCCTGGCCTGCACTCGATCGCCGCGCCGATCCGCTCGGACTCGCGCGAGGTGGTGGCTGCAACCAACATGTCCGCGCACAGCTCGATGATCTCCCTGCAGGACCTCATCGACCACCTCGGCCCGCATCTGATCGCCACCGCCGACCGCATCTCCGCGCGCCTCGGCTACCGCCGCGACGACGAGATCGCCGCGGCAGGCAGCGGCGGTTAGAAGTGCCTTAGGAGTGACGCCTGGGGCTCGCGCTGAGCGCCTGGGTCGTCGTGGCAACCCGCAGCAGCACCGTCGTGTCGGCTGGGACGCTCGCGGCGATCGCGCCCGTCGTGCTGGTGAGCGCGCCGGTCCACACGTTGCGCACCTGATACCCGCCCGCCGCCGGCATCCCCACCGCGGCCGCGGTGGTCGCGATCTCGATCGTTTTCCCCGAGGTGTTGAGCAGCGCCACCGCGCGGGTGCCGTTGGCGAGCGGCTTGACCCACACCTGCCCGGAGCCTTCGGAGGAGAGCAGCCGCGCCTGCTGGCCGGCGGGGTCCTGGTCGATCGCGATCGCTTCCCTGCTCGTGACCGTGGTCTGGGTGGCGCTCGACATGGAGACCAGGTCCTCGCTGATCATGAGCGGGGCTGCGAGCATCGCCCACATGCTGAATTGCGTGCGGAACTGCGCCGCGGACATCCCCTGGTCGGGTCCGAGGTAGTCCGGGTCGTTCCAGTGCCCCGGTCCCGCCGCTTCGGGGTCGGCGGCGTCGGCGTCGAGGTTGCGCAGCACGCTGGTGAATTCCACGTCCCCAGGAACCCCCACGTCGGTGTCGGTGCGCCAGCTGTTGCCCACGCCGGGCCCGAAGGCGTAGGAGGCGAAGGCCGAGCTTTCCAGCGCCGGGATTTCCCCTTCGTATTGGCCCGGCTGCAGGTAGTTGCAGATCGACAGCAGCATCGGGCGGTGGCTGGAGTTGTGCACGATCGCTTCGTGGAAGGCGGTGTACGCGGCCGCCGGTTCCAACCTCTGCTGGATGCCCCCGCAGTAGTCCACCTTCACAGCGTCGAAGCCCCACGCCGCGAACGTGTTGACGTCCTGCTGGTAGTGCCCGTAGCTGCCCTGTCCCGTCCCGCCGCAGCCGTTGGTGCCCGCGTCGGTGTAGAGGCCCACTTTCAATCCCGCCGCGTGCAGCACGCTCGTCAGCCACGCCATCCCGTGGGGCCACTGCTTGGGGCTGACCGTGATTTCCCCCGCCGCGTTGCGCGTTCCCTGCCACCAGCCCACGTCCAGCCACAGGTAGTCATAACCGTCGTGGATCAGGCCCCGTGAGCGCATCTGGCTCGCCTGCTCGAGGACCGTGGCCTCGTCGTAGTGGGAGCCGAAGGCGAAGTACGTGTCCCAGCCCATGTACGGCGTGGGGGCCAGCACGCTCGCAGGCGTAGCCCCTGCGCTCGCCCGCCCGAGAACCGCGTGACGGGTGCCCCGTGCACCGGCGGCAGAGGCGAGCAGCAGCATCAGGGCTCCCACGCAGACCCATGTCTTGGCGGCGGAGCTCATCGCCGGTGGCGGGAGGACGCCTTCCCGGCGGCGCCCAGCGTGACCGTGGCGCTCTTCAGCTGAGCGCTGAGCGCGCCGACCACGGTTCCGCTCACCGACAGCTTCGCCGTGAGCTTGTGCAGGCGCGCGAGCAGGTGCCGGCCGGTCGTGTTCAGGGCGACGGCGACCGTGCGCTGCGCCCCGGCGGGCAGGTGCGCAGTGCTCGCGCCGACCGTCACCGTCGCGTGGCGCGTGCGGCTGGCCGCCACCGCGATGACGCGGCCTCCCCGCAGCGTCTCCACGACAGTGAGGCGCAGCGCGATCGAGCAGCTGCCCGCCGCCTGCGCCGAGCACGTGAGCGGCACGCTCACCGTGCTTCCCGACACGTGCACCGCCCCGACCTTGGTCTCCGAGATCGAACCCAGGCCGCCCGCGGGCACGGTGACGAACGCGCTCGTGGCGCTCGCGCTGCCGGCGGCGTTGGTCGCGGTCACGCGGCACTGCAGGTGGTGGGAGACGTCGGCGCTGCCCACCAGGTAGCTCGTGCCGCTCGCGCCCGCGATCGCCTTGGTGTCGCGCAGCCACGCGTAGGCGAGCGTCGCGCCGCCCGAGCTCACTCCGGATTTGCAGGTGAGGTGCTGCCCAAGCGCCGGGATCCCCCCGATCGAGGGGTGGGGCTGCACGAGCGGGGGGGCGGTCGTCGTGAACGTCGCATCCAGTGTGCTCTCGGTGCCGCTCGCGGTGGCGAGCACCAGCCGGTAGTGGTAGGTGGTGTGGGCGGTGAGGGCGCTCACCGTCGCGCTCACCGCCCCGCTCGTGCCGCCCGCCGGGAGCGGGATGTTGCAGGGGGCGCTCTTTTCGTAGGCCGTGCTCGGGCCGTATTCGAAGTGGCATGCGGTGAGAGCCGCATCCTCGGGGTCGACCGCGGCCGTGAGCGTCGCCGAGGTTTCGGCGATCGCGCTCGCCGAGGGTTCCGCGGCGGAGGGTGGGGGAGTGGTCGCGACGAACACCTGGCCGGCGCCGGCCCCCACTCCGGAGACGGTCGCGCAGAGCCCTTCGGAGGTGCACGAGACCCCGGTCAGCGGTGTCCCGGGGTCGATCGCGGAGAAGGTCCAGGATGGCGCCGCCGCGGTGGGGTCGTCGCTGACGTAGGCGCCCCCGCCGCCGTCGACGAACGCACAGAGACCGGCCGCTGCGCAGGAGACGCCCTCCGCCATGTCGGGGCCCGTGAGCGTTTCGATCGGGGTCGTGCTCCAGGTGGGCCCTGGCCCGCTCGGGGGGCCGGCTGCGGCGATGTTCGCGCTCGCCAGCGCATCCCCCGCTTCGTCCATGGCCACGCACACGCTGATGGGAGCGGCGCTGCAGGAGATCGCGGCGAGTCCCAGGACGTCGAGCGGGCGAGGGTGCCACACGCCCGAGTCGCTCCTCGTCAGCGCCTGGCCGGCGCTGTCCACGGCCACGCACGGCAGGTCCACGGCGCAGGAGACCGAGCTCAGCGCGTTCCCCTTGTCGATTTCGATCCTGGACCAGTTCGAGGCGGCGCCGGCGGTGGGGTCCGTACTGAGAAACGCGCTGCCGCTGCCACTGCCGCCGCTGCTGCCGTCGACCGCCACGCACAGCGAGGTGGTGGGGCAGGAGATCGAGCTGAGGGACCCCCCCTTGTCGATTTCCACAGGAGGGGACCAGGAGGTCGGCTTGGCCAGGCCCGGATTGGTGCTGAGGAACACATCTCCGTCTTTGTCGACCGCGGCGCAGAGGGCGCCCGAGGCGCAGGAGACCCCGGTGAGCGCCGACGCACCGGCGAGCGCAACGCGGTTCCAGCTCGCGCTCCCGGCTGGGTTGGTGCCGATCACCGCGTCGCCTTCACCGTCGACGGCCACGCAGAGGGCGTTGGAGGCGCAGGAGACGCCGGTGAGCGCCGACGTATCGATTCTGCTCGCCCTCCAGCTCAGCGTTGGCGCTGCTGCGGCCGAGGTGGCGGCCAGGCAGGCCAACAGCGCAGCGCAGAGCGCTGCCGCGATCGCGGCACGGATGCAAGCTGAGGGACCCTTCGGGGGCACGTCCACTCCTAACACCGGTGCCGCTCCGCGGTTGCGCATGGCCACCGCGGAATTATGGATGCAACGCATCGCCCGCCGCCCATACCCCGCCGCGATGAGTACACTTGTCTGCGACCGCGGGCCTCCGGGGCTCGGGGGAGGGCCCCCGGGGAGGCTCATGGGGCGCTCTCGGGGGTGTGGATCTTCTGCTAATTCGTGTTTATCAAATGACCAGTCTACAAGAATAATTCCACAAAGACGACATCGAACGCCGATTTGATGTACGGTCCTGCTCAAACATGCCACGTAAGCGAACTGTTGGTCTATCTGCCGGAGAGGCCGTTTTGGGGCTCGTGATCGAGCGACCCGACAGCGCCGCGCGGCTGGGCCAGCGCCTGGTGGAGCGCTTCCGCTCCGCCCAATTCACCCGCTCCACGGGCCACAACGCGCTGAGCCGGCTCGCCCAGCAGGGGCTCGTCCGCGCGGTCCCCGACGGGGCCGCGTCGGAGGGAGAGGAGCTCTACGAGGCGACACCCCTGGGGGTCGAGCACTTCCGCGCGTGGCTGCAGGCGTCATCCAAGGCAGCCCCGGCGCTGCGCGAGGAGCTGCATGCGAAGGTCGAATTCTGCACCCCCGAGGACCTGCCGCCGCTGATCGAAGCGATCTGTGCGGAGGAACGGGCCTGCGCGCGCATGTTCGCGGCCGCCCAGGGGCGCCTGAGCGAGGCCGAGCTCGTCGCACCGCGGCCCTCCACGGAGGCCGAGCGGTTCTCGCAGCTGACGCGCAGTGCCGTCCTGCGCGACGAAGCGGCGATGTGGGGCATGAGGTTCAAGCGCCTGGAGCGCCTGCGCGCGCGCCTGGAGGAGATGCGCTCCGCAACCCTCGCGTTGGAGCTCGACCACAGCGCCCGCGGACCCCACCCAGCCGACTCTGTGGAGCGCGACGCGGCGGGGATCGCGCAGAGATGAGCACGGCGCTCTCGCTGGAGGGGGTGGGCAAGCGATACCGGCGCGGAGAGCTCACGCGCTGGCTGCTGCGGCGTGTGAGCCTTCAGGTGCAGGCGGGGGAGGTCGTCTCGGTGGTGGCGATGCGCAGCCAGGGCAAGACCACGCTGCTGCGCCTCGCCGCGGGCATGCTCGTCCCGGACGAGGGCCGGGTGCTGCTCGGGCGGGTGGACCTCGCGGGGCTCTCCGACCGCTCTCACTCGCGCCTGCTGCGCGAGCAGATCGGCTGGGCCGGGCGCAGCGGCCCCGGGATCGGCGTGAGGATGCTCGACTACGTCGCGATGCGCATGGCGATCGGCGGGCGCAGCCGCAGGCGCGAGGTGCGCTTCCTCGCGCTGGAGGCGCTCGAGCGGGTCGGCGTCGAGCGCTGCGCCGAGCGGCGTTGGGAGGAGCTCTCCGACTGGGAGCGCGCACTGGTGGAGATCGCCCAGGCGATCGTGGGCGCTCCACGGCTGCTGCTCGTCGACGACCTCATCGACGGGCTCGGGATGCGTGAGACCGAGCAGCTCGCGAGACTCGTGCGCTCACTCGCGGAGGATCTCTCGATGGGCGTGCTGATGGCGGTCTCGGACACCGAGGCGGCGCTCTGCTCGCATCGCGTCCTCTCGCTCGCTGAGGGTCGCCTGGCGGCGATCTTCGACCCCGGCGCCCGGAGCCCGGCGAACGTGATCGACTTCCCCGGCAGCGTGGAGCCGGCGGCGCGTGGCGCTCGCCGCCGGTGAGGCATGCTGGAGCTGCGCGAGCTCGTCAAGCACTACCAGGTCGGCGACGGTGAGCCGGTGCGCGCGGTGGACGGCGTGTCGAGCACGATCGCCGCGGGCGAGCTGGTGGCGCTGTACGGGCCCAGCGGCTCGGGCAAGACGACGCTGCTGATGCTGGTCGCCGCGCTGCTGCACCCGGACAGCGGGGCGGTGCTCCTCGACGGGCGGGAGGTCTCCGCGCTCTCGGAGAACGAGGGCGCCAGCTACAGGCTGCGGGAGGTGGGGATGGTGGGCGCGCCCTCGGACCTGCTCGCGGGGGCGCGCGCGATCGAGAACGCCTCGCTGAAGCTGTGGCTGACCCACGCCCGCGACGCCGAGCGGCGGATCGAACCCCTGCTCGAACGCCTCGGCCTGGGCCGGCGCATGCGCCACCGCACCGAGCAGCTCTCGATGGGCGAGCGCCAGCGGGTGCTGATCGCCCAGGCGCTCTCGACCGAGCCGAAGCTCGTGCTGGCGGACGAGCCCACCGGCAACCTCGACACCCACCGCAGCCGCGAGGTGCTGGAGCTGCTCTCCGAGCTCTGCCGCGAGCGGGGCGCCGCGGTTCTGCTCGCCACCCACGACCCCCAGGCGGCGGCGTATGCCGACCGCGTCCACGAACTGCGCGACGGCCGCCTGCAGGAGTACCGGCCCGAGGCGCCGATGGCCGCGGCGGGCCCGCGACTCGCGGGGTCCTGAGCGGCGATGGCCTCGTGGGAGATCCTCTACATCTACCGCGCCCGTCTGCGCGCGCGGCTGGTGCTCGTGCAGGAGCTGCTGGCGGTCCTCGGGATCGCCGTCGGCGTGGCGCTGCTGTTCGCCTCCCAGGTGGCGAGCACGAGCCTCGACGGCTCGATCCAGCAGCTCGCCAGCGGGATCGTGGGTCGCGCGAGCCTGCAGATGGTCGCGCGCGACCCGCACGGTTTCCCGGAGCGGCTGCTCGAGCAGGTGAGTCGGCTTCCGGGGGTCCTCGGGGCGGCGCCGGTGCTCGAGGTGCGTGCGACTGTGATCGGCCCGAGGGGGAGCAGCGCGGTCGACCTGATCGCCAGCGAACCCCGCGACGTGCTGGCCGATCACCGATCGGTCGGGGGCTCGTTGCTGCGGCGCTTCAGCGCCGCGCAGCTCGCCTCGCTGCGCGTGCTTGCGCTGCCGGCGCCGGTGGCGGCGGAGATCGGGGTCGACTCGCTGCAGACGGTGGGGTTGGAGATCGGCGCGAGCAGGCTCACCGCGCTGATGGGGGCGAAGCTCGACGCGGGCAACATCGGCGCGCTCGTGCACAGCCCGGTCGCGATCGCGCCGCTGACCTACGCCCAGGAGGTGAGCGGGCTGCGGGGCCAGGTGACGCGGATCCTCGTGAACACCGCGCCGGGGCGCGAACACGAGGTGCTCCGTGGCCTGCGGGAGCTCGCGGCGGGGCAGCCGGTGAACGTGGAGCCCGCGGACTTCGACGCCCAGCTGTTCGACACCGCCGCCGCGCCCGCCGATCAGAGCGAGGAGCTGTTCTCGGCGATCAGCGCGCTGGTCGGCTTCATGTTCGCGTTCAACGCGATGCTCGTCACCGCGCACCTGCGCCGCAACCTGGTCGAGACCCTGCGCCGCCGAGGGGCGACGCGCACGATGACCCTCCAGGTGCTGCTGTTCGACGCGCTCGTCCTCGGCGTCCTCGGCACGCTCCTCGGGCTGGCGCTGGGGGAGGCGCTCTCGATTGTCGTGTTCCGCGCCAACCCCGGCTACCTCGCGTTCGCATTCGCGGTGGGGGAACAGCGGATCGTGACTTGGCAGAGCGTTGCGTTGGCGGCCGGCGCGGGGCTGGGGGCGGCGTGCATCGGCGTGCTGGCTCCGCTGCACGACGTGCTCCTGCGCCCCCTGAGCTCCGGGCGGAGCCGCAACCTCCTCACCCGCTCCGTCGGGGCTCGGGCTCCCAGAGCGCTGCGCCTGCTGCTGGGAGCGGGCTGCCTGGCGCTCACCACGGCGATCCTGCTCGCGCGTCCGCAGTCCGCGATCCTCGGCAGCGTCACGCTCGTGGCGGCGCTGTTGCTGCTGTTGCCGATCGCCTTCGACGCGATCCTCGCCGTCTTCGAGGCGCTCCAGCGCCCGCTCTACGCGGCATCGAGCCGCATCGCGATCGTCGAACTGCGCACCCCCTCCAGCCGCATGCGCTCGCTGGCGATCGCCGCGACCGGAGCGATCGCGGTGTTCGGCAGCGTCGCGATCGAGGGAGCGAGAAGCAACCTGCAGCGGGGTCTGAACGCCGCGGCGCGGGGGATCGACTCGAACGCCGCCGTCTGGGTGAGCCCGCAGGGCGAAGCGAACGCCTTCTCGACGATCCCCTTCCGCGGCACCGCCGCGCGGACGCTCGCCCGGATCCCGGGCGTGAGCGCTGTCGGGGTCTATCGCGGGGGCTTCCTCGACTGGGGCGAGCGCCGCGTGTGGGTGCTCGCGCCGCCGCGCACCGCCGCGCACCCGATCCCGGTCGGCCAGCTCGTGCAGGGCGATTTCGCCGCCGCGAGCAGCTCGATCCGCGGGAGCGGCTGGGCGGTGCTCTCGCAGGCGCTCGCCGACGAGCACCACCTGCGGATCGGCGAGCGCTTCACGCTGCCCTCCCCGCGCCCCACGACATTCCGCGTGGCCGCGCTGAGCACCAACCTCGGCTGGCCTCCAGGGGCGATCGTGCTGAGCGCAGCGGACTACGCGCGGGCCTGGGACAGCACGGACCTGAGCGCCTACCAGGTCCAGATCGATCCGGGCGCCTCGGCGAGCGCGGTGCGCGCCGGAATCCAGCGAGCGCTGGGGCCCCGAACGGGGCTGCTCGCCGAAACGGTCTCCCAGCGGGTGCGCTGGCACTACGCCACCACGCGCCAGGCGCTCTCGCGTCTGGCGCAGATCGGCACGCTGGTGCTGATCGCCGCGGTGCTCGCGATGGCGGGCGCGATGGGATCGATGATCTGGCAGCGACGGCCGCAGCTCGCCTACATCAAGCGCCAGGGCTACAAGCGGGGTGTGCTGTGGCGGGCGCTGCTCTGTGAGAGCACCCTGCTGCTGGGCGCCGGCTGCTCGCTGGGGGCGCTCTTCGGGGTCTACGGCCAGCTGCTGCTGAGCCACGCGCTCGCGAGCGTCACGGGCTTCCCGATCGTCTTCTCGGCCGGGGGCCTGCAGGCGATCTCGAGCTTCGCGCTGGTCAGCGCCGCCGCCGTCGCGATCCTCGCGCTCCCCGGCTATCTTGCGGTACGTGTGCCTCCGACAACTGTCAGCACCGCCTAGCCTCCCCGCCACGATGCCCCGTCGATCCGCGCGTCGCCGAGGAGCCTCCGCCAACGGCCCGCTCGTCTGAGCACGTGAGGCCGCTCGCGCGGGGGGACCGGGATCGCAGCCGCGCCCGGAGCCCGAGCGGCCCCTCGACCCGGCAGCTGCGGTCGCTGGCGGGTGCCGCGACCCGCGAGCTGCTGTGGGGGCTGCGAGCTGTCTCCCGGGAGGTGCGCTGCTGGCGCGGGCGGGCCATGGCCATCCCCGAGGCGGCGCTGCGTGCCGATGCGCTGGGATCGCTTGCGAGCAAGCGCGCGAGCACCGACGGCGCGGCGCTCTTCTCGACGCTCCCGGGCGGGCGCAGCCCGAGCCTGCTGAGCCTGCTGGTGGCCTTCGAGGTGATGGCGGACTTCCTGGACAGCGCGAGCGAGCGGGGCGTGCAGGCGGGCACGGCGGGAGGCGTCCAGCTGCACGCCGCGCTCAGCGAGGCGCTCGATCCCGGCGCGCCGATGTCCTCCTACTATCGCCTGCACCCGTGGCAGGACGACGGCGGCTATCTGCGAGCGCTCGTCGAGGCCTGCCGGGAGCGCTGCGCGCGACTGCCCTGCTATGAGGGCGTGCGCTCACGGGCGATCCGCGCGGCCACGCTCGCGCGGGTTCTGGGGCTCAACCACGAGCCCGATCCCGGGGTGCGCGATGTGGCCCTGCGGGAGTGGGCGCAGCGGGAGGCGCACGGCTGGGAGGGGCTCGCCTGGTTTGAGTCCTCGGCGGCCGCGAGCGGCTGGCTGACGGTGCTCGCGCTGCTCGCGCTGGCGGCCGGGGGGGAGCTCGAGGAGTGGCGCGTGCTGGACACCTACGCCGCTTACCTGCCCTGGATATCGCTGGCGGGGACGATGCTCGACAGCTACGCCGACCAGGCGCAGGACGCCGCGGAGGACCAACACAGCTACATCGCCCACTACCCCTGTGCCGAGGAGGCGGTGGAGCGGGTGTGCGAGCTGGTGCGCGAGGCGCTCCGGCGTGCGCGCGCGCTGCCGGATGGGGCAGGTCACGGGGTGATCGTGGCGTGCATGGTCGCGATGTACCTCTCCAAGGACAGCGCCCGCACCCCGCAGATGCGCGCGAGCACCCGCAGCGTCGCCGCGGCGGGGGGCTGGCTGGCGAGAGTGCTCCTGCCGGTGCTGCGGGCCTGGCGCATTCTCTACACCCAGCGGGACGAGTAGTCCGCGGCCTCTGCGGTGTTTTGTCTGCGCAATTCTTGTTTTATGAAAACGCGCGGACTGGCTTGGGGGAGCGGTTTGCGCAAGGATCGGTGGTGTGAGGTCACGACGTGGGTAGGGCGACTCGGGAGCGGCCAGCTTGAGCGAGCGGGGCGTCTCGCTCGGGCTGACCGCTGCACAGGTCGCCAAGGTGCTCGCGGAGGCGAGCACCGGCGGGGAGGGTGCTGAGCTGCTCGCGGGCCTCGCGCTTCCGGGGGAGCTCGCGGTCTCGCCGCTGCTGGACGACCGCAACATGTCGAGGTCGCTGCTGTTCGGCCTGATCGTCCTGATCGCCTTCCCGGCGGACGGGAGCGAGCGGGGGGTCAAGGCGCTCGGACAGGAGCTCGGCCTGCCGACCTCGACGACCCACCGCTACATACGCACCCTCCACGCCGTGGGACTGCTGGAGCAGGATCCGCTCACGCGCCGCTACCGCCGCGCTGGACCGTCCGACACGACACCACGGATCGGCCGATGAGCGGGCGCCGGCCACGTGTGCCGACCCGGGGGGCGTGCCGCTCGGAGCTCCGATGCCGAGGGTGAGCAGACCGGCCCCAGCGGGCCTCGGGCAGCAGTGGCAGGAGCCGATCCCCCACCTGCGCGAGCCGCGCTACTCGCAGTCGGTGGAGCGGGGGCTGGCGATTCTCGAGTGCTTCACCCCGGAGCGCCCGGTGCTGGGCATCGCGGATCTCGCGGACGAGCTCGGAATGAGCCGCAGCACGACCCACCGCTACGTGCTCACGCTGACCGCGCTGGGCTACCTGGTGCAGGGCGCGCACCGCAAGTACCGGCTGGGGTTGGGGGTCACGGACCTGGGCATGTCCGCGCTGAGCTCCACGAGCCTGCGCGAGCACGCGCGGGCCTACCTGGAGGAGTTGAGCCGGCGTGCCCCATACACGCTCGCGATCGCGGTGCTCGATGGACCGGAGCTCGTGTACGTGGATCGCATCGGCGGCGCCCGCCGGGGACAGCATCTGATCGATCTCGGTCTCGACGCGGGCTCGCGCCTGCCGGTGCACTGCAGCGCGATGGGCAAGCTGCTCGTGGCCAACCTCCCGGCGAGCGAGCAGCGTCGGGTGATCGCGGAGCTGACGCCGGGCAGGCGGGGACCCAACACGATCACGAGCAAGAGCGCCCTGCGCCACGTGCTCGCTCGGGGTTTCGAGGGGGGCCTGGCGGTGGGCGATGAGGAGCTGGCGCCCGGGCTCTACGAGATCGCTGCGCCGGTGCGCTCGGAGACCCATGAGGTGCTTGCGGCGGTGGGCATGCAGGCCCACAGCTCGATGATCTCGCTGGAGCAGCTCGTGGAGCATCTCGGCCATCACCTCATCTCCACTGCGGATCGCATCTCCGCCCGCCTGGGCTACCGCCGAGACGATGAGCGCGGCGGGGGGAGGCCGGCCAGGGAGCCCCCTACGGGCAGGTGACCATCAGCGAGAACGCACTGTCGGCGAGGGTGGGGCCGGCATACGTCAGCACTTTGATCGTGTGTGGACCAGTCGCCGCGGCCTGCGCTGTGCGTGCGGCTTGCGCTTCGGCGACTTCGTTGACCGTCACCACGATGGCGCACCCTGTCAGCACCGGCCCTCCCGCTTCGGCAGACAAATCGTATTCGCCGGTCGCGGTGAGGCTCGCTGTGAGATTGCCCACCAGGGCGGTCCCGGTTCCAGCGGACGTAACGGTCTCCACATAGGTCAGGCCGCTGCCCGTCGCACCGGCGATCCCCGGTTCGCCGCTAGCGCCGGTGGGGCCGGTTGCGCCCGCTGGGCCAGTGGCGCCTGTCGGGCCAGGAGGGCCCGTCGGGCCGATGGGGCCGGTTTCACCGATCGCACCCTTCACACCAATAGGGCCGGTCGCGCCCGTGGGGCCGGTTTCGCCAGTCGCACCCGCAGCGCCCGTTTGGCCGGTAGCGCCAGTCGGGCCCGCAGCGCCGGTTTCACCTGTTGCCCCCGTCGCGCCGGTAGCGCCGGTCACACCAGCCACGCCCCTCGCACCAGTGGCACCGATGGCTCCTGTCATGCCGGCGGGGCCAGTCGGACCGATTTCGCCAATCGGGCCCATGATCCCCGGTTCGCCGATTGGGCCAGTCGGGCCGGTTGCGCCGGTCGCGCCGGTTGGGCCGGTCGCACCGCCACCGGGGCCGGTCGGACCAGCGGGGCCGGTCGCGCCCACCGAGCCGTGTGCGCCGGTGGGGCCGGCGGCGCCACGCGGCCCGCTCGCGCCGGTAGCACCCGCGGCGCCGCTCGCGCCCGTGACTCCCTGGAGTCCTTCCGCGCCTTTGGCGCCGTTCAGGCCGTTCACTCCATTCACTCCGCCGGCGCCGGGCGGTCCGGCGGGGCCGGCTGGTCCGGCGGGACCGCGCACAGTGGCACTGTGACGGCTCTTCGACTTTGCCTTGGACTGACCCGCGGAGCGGACCCTGGCGGCATCGGCCGAGATGCTGGCGCCCAGCGCAAGCACACCGAGCAAGCCGCCGCGGAACAGGCTCCGACCCGCTCTGAGACTCCACTGACGCACGCGGTGCATATGCATAAACAACGTTCCCCAGCCGCAAGGTTTTCGTAGTTGCCTACCGACGTTCTCCAGGCGATCGATCGGAGATAACCGAGAATGGGTCCCCAAAAGAGGATCACCACAGGACGCAATACAGAGTTAGTATACATGGTACAATGCCAACTGACCGGCCAACGATCTGCCTGTGCATGATCGTCAGGGACGAGGTCGACGTCCTCGGGCGCTGCTTGGACTCATGTCGTGAGCTGATCGACCACTGGGTGATCTGTGACACCGGGTCCACCGACGGCACGCAGGACCTGATTCACCGTGCGCTCGCGGGCACTCCCGGGGAGCTGCACGAGCACGACTGGGTCGACTTCGCCCACAACCGCAGCGAGCTGATGAAGCTCGCACGCGGCAAGGCCGACTACCTGCTGCTGCTCGATGCGGACACCACGATCGAGGCGGATCCGCGAGCGCTGAGCACACTCGGGGCCGACTCCTATCTGCTGCGCCACGCCGGGGGCGTCCAACATCACACCAAGCGCCTGGTCAGTGGCAAGCTGGATTGGCGCTATGTGGGTGTGGTCCACGAGTACATCGCCTGTGAGGAGGACCGCACGACAGGGCGGCTGGACGGCGTTGCCATTCGCTCGTGGTCTGTAGGTGGGTTGCGCAAGGGGCGCTGGCGGCGCGACGCCGAGCTGCTGGAGGCGGAGCTCAGGCGGGACCCCACCAACACTCGCACCTTGTTCTACTTGGCGCAGACTTACCGTGACATCGGCGGTGAGCGCAACGACCACGCCGCGCTCGGACTCGCGCTCGAGCATTACCGGCGCTGCGCGGAGATGGACGGCTGGGTGGAGGAGGCGTACTTCGCCCGCTACCAGGTCGGCGTCCTCAGCGCCCGCCTGGGCGATTGGCCCGGGGCGGTCGATGCCTTCCTCGTGGCCTGGGAGCAGCGCCCCGCTCGGTTGGAGGCGGTGCACGATCTTGCGGTTGGCCTGCGCGAGCGGGGTCTATATCGCGCAGCGCACCAGTTCACGCGGCTGGCCGCGGGCCTGCAGCCGCTGCCCATGCCGGATGACATCCTGTTCGTGTCGCCGTGGATCTACGAGTGGGGAATGCTGTTCGAGTATTCGATCACCGCCTACTGGTGTGGTGAGTTCAACACCTCGATCCTCGCCGGCAAGCGACTGCTCTCGATCCAGTCTCTGCCGGAATCCCACCGCCGCCAGACACGCGCCAACCTGCAGCACGCCTTCAGAGAGAGAGTTCGCCAGGCGACCGTGCGCCAGCCTGCGCCATCGCGCCGGCTGCCGCACGTCGGGACCTCGACCCGAGGTCGTCCGCAGGGTCGCTGACCCGCGGACGGGGACGCCGGCGGCCCGGGCCTCCAGCGACGCCAGCTGTCGGCTCCTTCGCGGGAGGGACCCTCCAGGGCTTGCGACTTCTTCGCGGGGAGGGACTCTCCAGGGCCTGCGGCTCCTTCGCGGGAGGGACCCTCCAGGGCCTGCGGCTCCTTCGCGGGAGGGACTCTCCAGGGCCTGCGAACCGAGGCGGGTCCCTTAATCGCCGAGGGCCCGCACAAGGCGGGCCCTCGGCACTGCTCGGTGTCGCTCTGTCTTACTTCTTGCTTTTCTTGCCTTTCTTGACTGCCTTCTTGCCCTTCTTCTTTTTCTTGCTGGCAACATGCGCCTTCTTGCCGTTGCTGCTGTTGCTGCTGTTGTACGGGGCGGCGAGTCCTCCGGGGAGGGGGGTCACCAGCTTGGCAAGTGCTGCCACTTCTTTTTCGTGCTGCGCCTCTTCTTCAGCGCGCCTCTTGTTTTCGGCCGCTGCTTCTGCTTCGCGCCTTGTCTTTTCAGCGGCTGCTTCTGCTTCGCGCTTTTCGGTGTTTGCTTTGAGTTCAGCGGCGGTGATCTTTTTTTCTGCTTCTTCTTTCGCTTCCCTAGCCGCTTCTTTTTCGTCCTGTTTCTTTTCGGCCGCTTCTTCTTTTTCCTGCTGCCTTTTTTCAGCGGCGGCTTCCTTTTCGTGCTGTTTCTTTTCAGCCGCTACTTCTTTTTCGCCTTTCGCCTTTTCGGCTTCTTCAGCGGCTTTCTTTTCGGCGGCTTTTTCGGCAGCCGCTTTTTCTTCAGCGGCTTTCTTTTCTATCGAGCCGATGTTCGTCGAGAAGTCGACGAGGTGGTCGCGGACGATCTCCTCGCCTTCATACCTGGCGGTCAGATCGACCGACGAGGATGTGCTGTTGACCAGGTCGATCGCAGCCAAGCCCAGGCTGTTGGTCGTCACACAGAGGTGATCGGAGCCTTCGTCAGAGGGATCCCTCACGTAGCTGCCGCCCAGGTAGACGTCGGTCCCCTTGCCCAGCACACCATTGGGATCTTCCAGCTGATCTTCATTGGTGGGGTTGCTGAACTGATAGAGCCCGGCTTCCTGCTGTGCGTGGAAGCACACCGTCTCGCCGACGATCGGACGCCCATCCATGTCCTGAGCCTTGGCGACGACGATCCGCACGTTCGTTTCTTCTTTGCCGTTGCCCTTCGGGAACTCGAAGAATTCCTTTTCCCACAGCGACCGGACTTTCTTGACCACCGGGGCTTCCGAGTTCTGAGAGCCGTAATCGACCGACTGGTACGGGTACACGACCGTGGCGGAGATCGACGATTCACCGATGACTTCTTTGTACAACCCTTTCAGGTCGCAGCCGCCGTCGGCGTTCTTGACGATCTTGCCGGCTTCGCTTTCGCCTTCGGCTCCGCCGAACACCGGGATGTGGTTCAGGTAGAACCCGTCGCCCGGGGTGTACTTCACGAGCACTTCGCCACGCTCATCCGTGTAGAACGTTTCATTCAACGAGCCACTCGGAGTCTGGTAGTAGATGGCGCCCTCGCCTTCGCTGCGCTGCAGGCATCCCGTCGATTCCGCGGAGCGCTCTCCGCTGGTGCGAACGGTTGTCCAGAACGTGTACGGTTCGGGATGTTTGTTCAGGAACGCCGGGAAGTCCCCGCCGGGGCTCGGTCCGTCGATCCCAGATGCCTGGGGAACGGGACGATCGGTGGCGGGGATGTACGCGCCGTAGTAGGGGTTGTCCGAGTAGATTTCAGCCTTGTCCGCGCCTGAGATCCGACCCACGCCGCCCAGGCTCGAGCCGCCTTCGTTCGCCGCGAGGTGCACATCGACACGGATCGCCGGCATCGGGGCGTCGTCAGCGTTGAGAAAGCCATTGCTGAGGAGCGTTTCGGGGGCCTGCGGATCGAACGGTCCGAACGCACCTGTGTTCGGGCTGTCTTCCGGGCTCCCGTGGATGTCCCACAGGCCTGGGTTGCTGCCCTCCGGTTCCAGTTCTTCGGAGCTGGTCGCCAGAGCGTCGGCCAAGGTTGGCCAGCTCGAGGGCAGTTCATAGTTTTCTTCGGGGAGGATGTTGTGCAGCGCCGAGCCTTTTTCGACCGGGAAGCTGCCCGTCACCTTGACCTGAACGAGACCCTTGTCCGCGTTGGATTCGGGTTCCGAGAACGGCGACGGCACGAATTCGCCGTTGCCCGAGGGGTCGCCCCCGTAGGGGAGCTCGGACAGTGACGGCTTGTTCGCCGTCATCCAGATCACCAGGAACTGATGCGAGTACACGATCGAGCCCGCTATGTTCGTGACGACCGCCCTGATTCGAGCCAGGCCGGGAACCAGCGACTTGTAGTCGATCTTCACGCATCCGGCGCCGATCGAGGCCTGGGGGCTGCCTTCGCTCGGAGCGAAGAACGCCTGGGACCCAGAGTCGGGCGCCGGGAGCTCGGCCGCTTCAGGCCGGCCAGACCAGTCCTCGAGCTGGAAGTTGACGAGCTGGCCTTCATCTTCGCTGGTGTTGATGGTTGGGTCGCACGCCACCAGGCGCACATGCTCGCCCACCCACGCCACGTATGGGATGTTGGCGCTCTGGGGACCGTCACCTGCTGGTCCTGGGTTCGGTGCGGCAACGGCGCCTGCCGTGAGCGTGCCCAGGGCCAGCACCGCCGCTCCTACCGCGGAGACGAGTCCCGCGATCATTTTCCTTTTGACTTGTGGTCGCATTTGTGTGCGGCCTCCTCCTTGGTGAGTGGACTAAGTGCCTTCCAATTGAAAAGGGACATGAGCGCCCTCCAACCGGCACGACAGACGTCATGACACACCTACTGCGGCATATCATTGACGGCGCATGTTATGGGCCCGGGCAGCTCTCCACAATCGTCCTGTAGGGTAGTCTTTAGCCCCCGCCAAATGGGTAGGTAGATCACTACCCCAAGTGACATGCCATGTGAGAATCCGTAATGCTGAAGCGGAAAACTCTGGTGGCCAAAGGTGGGGTGGCGAGTGATTGCAAGCTCGCCGTGAGGTGGTCCAACCGAACTACCTACTCGCCGTTGTCGAACGTATTCGAATCTTCCGTGGAGCCTTCGCGCTGCTGGCTGACGGCCTGCATCGCCTGTACGCGGTTGCGCACGCCGAGCTTGGCGTAGATGTGATTCAGATGGAACTTGACGGTGTTGGAGGAGATCGTCAGACGCGCGGCGATCTCCTTATTGCTCATCCCGGAGGTGAGGAGATCGAGAACCTCGCGCTCGCGCACGCTCAACGCGGTGAGCGGGGCGTCCTCTTGGAGCGATGCCGCTTGCCAGCCGATCGGCATCACCGCACGGCCCTCGAGCACGTGGCGAAGGGCGAGAACCATCTCCTCGGCGGTGTCGGAGGTGAGCACCACGCCCTCCGCCTGCTCCTCGATCGCACAGCGAACCACGGCGGGGGTGGCGACCTCGCAGAGCAGCACGATCTTCAGCTCCGGATGCAGGCGTTTGATCTCGGCGACTGCTTCGGGACCGGCATCCGGGTCGTCCGTGTAGACGATTGCGGCCTCCAGGTTCAGCCGGCCAGCGCTCGATACGCCGCCCAGCTCGCTGGAGCTGGCATAGGAGCCCACCACCCGGTTCCCGCTTTTGGTGAGCATCCAGGCGAGCGCCTCGGTGGTGAGCGCTCCAGCCTCGCCGACGATGGCGATCCTTGGCTCAAGCGCCGCCACTGGTCATCTGCGCATGCTGGTTGGCCGCCTCGACGCGATTGCATACTCCCAGCCGCGAATACAGAGCACGGATGTGAAACTTGACCGTGTTTGGGCTGAGTTCGAGGTCGAGGGCGATCTCCTCGGTGCACCGACCCTGGGCGATGAGGGCGAGGATCTCACGATGACGGGGGCTCAATCCCATCCGCGGGGCGACCACCCGCTGCCAGCCGGCCGGCATCACGGTGCGCCCGGTGGCTGTGTAGGCGATCGCGGCCAGTATGTCCTCCGCGGAGTAGCTCTTGAGGAGGACTCCGCTCACTTGGTGCTCGATCGCGCAGCGAACCACCTCCTCGCAGATCGTCCGGCAGAGCATCACGATTCTGGACCCCGCGCACGAGGAGCCCAGCGCCCCGACGGCGCTCCGGCAGCCGCCGGGATCGCCTCCGTCGCAGTCGAGCAGGAGCACCGCCGGCGGGCTGTCCCAGTCGGCTGCCAGGAACTCGGCGGTCGACGCGAACGTTCCCAGCACGTTGAGTCCATCCTGTGCCGTCAGCAGGCTTGCGGTGGCTTCGCGCAGCAGACGCTGCCCGCCGATCAGCGCGAGCGTGACGGTGGGGCTCGGGCGAACTAGGGGGTTGGTGGAGGGCGACCAGCCTCTCCACTCGGCCGGCACGCTCGCGCCGAGCGCGGCGATCGGCGGCGGCGCGCACACAAGGCCGTCGGATCCCATGGCTCCATCTCTGCGCAGCTCGTTCATCCCTGACGGCATATTCAACATTTCTGTACGCGATAGGCGTGCCATCTGCCCGGCAATCCACGGGGCGAGGCGTACCCGAAGGCGAGACTTTATCGATCATCGGTCTTTTGCGCAAGGCCGATTTTTACTGCAATAGTCAAAATATCCGGAATGCTGTGCTCGGGCTCGGCGCGCCCGCGGCCTGGGTCCAGGCGCACACGGCTGCCATGACATGATCCTCCGCTCACATGAAGCGCTTCGAAGCCCCTCGCCGAGCCCCTCGCCTGAGCATCCGATCGTGAGCATCGGCGAGATCCTCGCCATCGCCCTCGCGGGGCTCGCGGCGGGCACGATCAACACGGTGGTGGGCAGCGGGACGCTCATCACCTTCCCGGTTCTGCTGGCCTTCGGCTATGCGCCGGTGACCGCCAACGTCTCGAACACCATCGGCCTGGTCCCGGGATCGCTCTCGGGGGCGGTCGGCTACCGGCGCGAGCTGGCGGGCCAGCGCGAGCTCGCGCTGCGACTGGGTGCGGCCTCCGTGCTGGGCGGCATCACCGGGGCAGTGCTCCTGCTGGTGCTGCCGGCCTCGGCGTTCGAGACGATCGTGCCGGTCTTCATCGCGCTGGCACTCGTGCTGATACTGCTGCAGCCGCGCCTCAGCGGGCTGCTCGCCCGGCACGCCGCGGACCCGGATCGCAGAGGCGCCACCCTCACGGCGCTCGCGCTCTACGCGACCGGGGTCTACGGCGGCTACTTCGGTGCCGCCCAGGGGATCCTGCTGCTGGCGATCCTCGGATTGGCGCTGGCCCAGGACATGCACCGCACGAACGCGCTCAAGAACGTCCTCGCCGGCCTGGTCAACGGGGTGGCGGGCGTGGTCTTCATCTTGGTCGCGCACGTCGAGTGGGGGCCGGCCGCGATCATCGCCTGCGGCTCGGTGCTCGGTGCCCAGCTGGGGGCGCGCTACGGCCGGCGACTGCCGCCAACGGCGCTGCGGGCGTTGATCGTCCTCGTTGGCAGCGCCGCGATCGTGCGCCTGCTGGTCACGTGAGCCTGCGGCATGAGGTGGGCCATGGGTGGGGCCTCAGGGCGTCGAGGCTTCAGACACGCTGGGTCCGCTCCTGCGGCTGCGAGGCGGGTGGCCGCCCATGGACCTGTGGCTGCTCACCCGATCGCGCGTGCTCTTCCCAGAAGGCGACAGTCTCGCGCTCGTGGCGGATCCCGAGCTCGAGCGCGAGCCGGATGCCGACCCGCGCCTCATCGGCGATCTGCTCGCGCAGCGTTTCGTATTCGGAGAGCCTCCGACGGTGGGTCTCGAGCTGGACCTCGGCCAGGTCATGGGCGTCGGCGCCGAAGAAGAGCTTGAGCAGCGCAAGGTCGCGCAGCATGTAGAGCTCGGGCGTGAGGACTCGCAGCCACTCCTCGTGCGCCTCGCGGCCGCGGTCGGTGAGTGAGTACAGCTTGCGGCGCCTGCCGTCGTGCTCGCGCTGCTCGATCACGTAGCCCGCGCCCGCCAGGCGCGCAGGCTCGGCGTAGAGCTGAGAGTGGGGGAGCGACCAGAAGTGCCCCACCGTGGCGGAGACCATCTGCTTGAGGTCGTAGGGGGTGGCCTCGCCGCTCATCGCGAGCAGGCCCAGCACGATGTGGGAGGTGGGTGTGAGGTCGAGCTCGGGGCTCATGCGACGGTCCTTGACTTTAATCTGTTTCGGATGGTATGTTTAGGACCATTAGGGGTTCCAGAGGCTGGAGGCGAGCTTAGATGACCGCAGCGCAGAACACAGCCACAGACAGGCGCCAGAGGAGTGACAAGACGCGAGTGGTGCGCAGAGCGTCCGCCTGTCCGGCCCTGCTCCTCGTGGCCTGTCTTGCGTTGCCAGCCACCGCCTCGGCGGCGCCCGCGGTCACCCTCAAAGTGGCGGCCCTCCCGATTGCCGGGTTTCCCGGGACGGGCGACAAGCTGGGGGCGGGCACCGAGGTGGAAGCTCGGGTCACGATCAGCGGGACCGAATACGGAGGTTTCCCCTCTCCGCTCACCAAGGCCACCTTCTACGCGCCCGTGGGGGTCGAGGTGAACCCCACGGGATTCGCCTCCTGCCCCCCAGCGGCGCTGGAAGCCAGTGGGTCCCCGGCATGCCCGAGGAGCTCGAGGGCCGGCCCGCAGGGCGAAGGATTGGGGGTGGTCAGCTTCGCGAACGAACGCGTCAACGAGAGAGTGTCGATCCAGCCGTTCTTCGCGCCCGCGGGTGGCCTGATCTTCTACGTCGAAGGCAACACCCCGGCCTCCTTCCAGATTCTCGAAGAGGCGCATTGGGTTACCGCGAGCGCCCCCTTTGGACCCGAGCTACTGGTCGAAGTGCCGCTGGTCGAAACCGTGCCCGGCGCCAACGATGCCTCGATCCTCTCCTTCAGCGTCAAGGTCGGCGCGGCCCATACCAGCCGGGGGGCAAAGAAGACGATCTCCTACCTCACCCTACCGAAGAGCTGCCCCAGGAATGGCTTCCCGGTGAAGGCCGAACTGCAATTCATGAACGGGGAAGTCGTCACGGTCGCCTACAGGCAGCCCTGCCCACGCCACAGGTAGGGGCCTACGTTTGAGAATCCCTAGCGAGGCCCTCTCGCAAGCGCAGCTGCTGGCCCCTGGGAGCGCGGAGCCCAACGCGATCGGAAGGTGCGAGCTCTAACTGCGCTCTTTGCCGCCGTCGTTCACGAGCGCGAGAACGAAGCCGTCGTGGCCCTTGGCCCCGACGGTCTGGATGGCGGTCGCGCTCACGCGGGGCTCCGCGGCGAGCAGCTCATAGAAACGGCGCACGCCCCGCACGCCCTCGTCGCGGAGCACTGGGTCGCTTGGGCCGGAGTCGAGGATCGCGCCGGCGCGCACGACGTTGTCGGCGATGATCAGGCTCCCGGGACGGGAGAGCTTCAGCGACCACTCCAGATACCCCGGGTTGTTCTGCTTGTCGGCGTCGATGAAGATCAGGTCGAAGGGTCCGGCGCCCTCAGCGAGCAGCTCGGGCAGCGTCTGCAGCGCGGGGCCCACACGCAGCTGCACGATCTCGGCGAGGCCGGCCCGCTCGATGTTCGCGCGCGCCACCTCGGCATTGTGGGGGTCGAGCTCGAGCGTCACGAGGCGTCCGCCCGGCGGGAGTGCGCGGGCCAGCCAGATGGTGCTGTAGGCGCCGAGGGTTCCCAACTCGAGGATGCTGCGGGCGCCGTGAACACGCGCGAGGAGCTCGAGCAGCTTGCCCTGGTTGGGGGTGATCGCGATCGGGGGAAGACCCGCGGCCTCGCCGGCGGCCAGAGCGGCGTCGAGCACCGGATCCTCGGGGAGCAGGTGATCGCCGATGTAGCGATCGACCGCGGACCACAGCTTCAGGGTCATGGCTGGGGCTCAGGTGGGGGGGAGGGAGGGGATCGTCGGGCTTGACTGCGGCGATCCATACGCTCGCCAAGTATATGCTGCGGCGGGCGGGCTCCCTCCGCCCTCCCTCACCATTTGCAGACCACCATGAGCGCCTCGAACCAGTCGACGCCGTCGGTCGCTCCAATCCCCGAGCACCTGCATACGGTCACGCCGAGGCTCGTCCTCAACGGCGCTGCGGGGGCGATCGAGTTCTATCGCCGCGCGTTCGGTGCCGAGGAGGTTGGCGAGCGGTTCGAAGGGCCCGGCGAGCGAATCATTCACGCGGAGTTGCGTATCGGTGACTCGATCGTGATGATCACCGACGAGGATGACGACCCCGAGGTGGGCGACTCCGAGGCGGGGGAGGGCCACCGTGGGGCGGGGGAGGGCCCGCCTCGATCGGTCGGCGCAGGCGCCGGCGCGATCATGGCCACTTACTGGGAGAACGTCGACGCCGTGTGGGAGCGTGCTCTCGCGGCCGGCGCCGAGGTGCTCCACCCGCTGGCCGATCAGTTCTACGGCGAGCGGGGCGGGCGCCTGCGCGATCCCTACGGGCAGCAGTGGATGCTCGCCCAACGCATCGAGGATCTCTCCCGCGAGGAGATCGCCAGCCGGGCCAAGCAGTTCTTCGCGGCGGACGAGTAGCCCTCCGGGCCCAAGCACCGCCGCCGGCGGCTCAGGGCAGCTCGTTGATGCGGATCAGGTTGCCCGCGGGATCGCGCAGCGCGCAGTCGCGAACGCCGTGCGGCTGTTCGGTCGGCTCCTGGACGATGTCGGCGCCGCTGGCCTGCAGCCGCGTGAAGGTGTCGTCGAGGTCGGCGGTGGCCAGGACGATGCGGGCGTAGGTGCCCTTGGCCATCATCTCGGCGATGGTGCGGCGCTCCTCGTCGGTGATGCCGGGGTCTGCGGCCGGCGGCTCCAGGACGATGGACGTGTCGGGCTGGTCAGCGGGGCCGACGGTGATCCAGCGCATCCCGCCGTAGCCGACGTCTTTGCGGACCTCGAAGCCGAGGGTGTCGCGGTAGAAGGCCAGGGATGCGTCTGGGTCATCGTGCGGGAGGAAGGTCCAGTGAATGTTGATGTCCATGGCGCCCACTCTAGGTGACCCCGGAAGGCCGCGCTTCTCGATTCCTGATCGGTTTGGTCACCTGCTTGGCCACGCACGAGGGCATCCCCGCTGTCGCCCCTGCCGCGTGGCGACGGTAGGTGCTGGGGGGCACACCGACCAGTTCGGTGAAGCGAGTGCTGAAGGTGCCGAGCGAGGAGCAGCCGACCGCGAAGCAGACCTCGGTGACGCTGAGATCGCCACGGCGCAGCAGCGCCATCGCGCGCTCGATGCGCCGCGTCATCAGGTAGCCGTAGGGCGACTCGCCGTAGGCGAGCCGGAATTGGCGGCTGAAGTGCCCGGCCGACATGTGTGCTCCACGGGCGAGCGCCTCGACGTCCAGCGGCTGCGCGTACTCCCGGTCGATTCGGTCGCGCACGCGGCGCAGCCGCGCGAGGTCGCGCAGGTGCTCCGTCGTGGCGGGTCTGCCGGTCACCGCGGGATCGTGCCACACGTGTCCGCGGGGGACTCGCTCAGGCGTCTACGTAGGCCGCGAGGTGCTCGCCGGTGAGCGTGGAGCGAGCGGCGACCAGGTCGGCGGGTGCGCCCTCGAAGACGATCCGCCCGCCGTCGTGGCCGGCGCCGGGACCGAGGTCGATGATCCAGTCGGCGTGCGCCATCACCGCCTGGTGATGCTCGATGACGATCACCGACTTGCCGGAGTCCACGAGCCGGTCGAGCAGGCCGAGCAACTGCTCTACGTCCGCGAGGTGCAGGCCCGTGGTCGGCTCGTCCAGCACGTAGACATCGCCCTTCTCGGCCATCTGAGTGGCGAGCTTGAGCCGCTGGCGCTCGCCGCCGGAGAGCGTGGTGAGCGGCTGGCCGAGGCTGAGGTAGCCCAGGCCGACGTCGGCGAGCCGCTCGAGGATCTTGTGCGCAGCCGGTGTGCTCGCCTCGCCCTCACCGAAGAACTCCCCGGCCTCGGTCACGGACATCGCGAGCACCTCGCTGATGTCCTTGCCGCCGAACGTGTAGGTCAGGACCTCGGCTTGGAAGCGCCTGCCCTCGCACTCCTCGCACATGGTGGCGACGCCGGCCATCATCGCCAGGTCGGTGTATGTGACCCCGGCGCCGTTGCAGGTCGGGCAGGCGCCCTCGGAGTTGGCGCTGAACAGCGCCGGCTTCACGCCGTTGGCCTTTGCGAAGGCCTTGCGGATCGGGTCGAGCAGGCCGGTGTAGGTCGCGGGGTTGCTGCGCCGCGAGCCGCGGATCGCGGTCTGGTCCACCGACACGACCCCCTCGCGGGGCGGGTGAGACTTGACGATCGAGCCGTGGATCAGCGAGCTCTTGCCGGAGCCGGCGACTCCCGTCACCACCACCAGCACGCCGAGGGGGATGTCGAGGTCGACGTGCCGCAGGTTGTGGGTGTCGGCGCCGCGCACCTCCAGCACCCCCGAGGGCGCGCGCACCGTCTCCTTGAGGGCGGCCCTGTCGTCGAGATGGCGCCCGGTGATCGTGTCGCTTCCGCGCAGCCCCTCGACGGTGCCCTCGAAGACGACCTCGCCGCCGGCGCTGCCGGCGCCCGGGCCGAGGTCGACGACGTGGTCGGCGATCGCGATCGCCTCCGGCTTGTGCTCCACCACGAGCACCGTGTTGCCCTTGTCGCGCAGTTGCAGCAGCAGCTCGTTCATCCGCTGGATGTCGTGGGGGTGCAGCCCGATCGTCGGCTCGTCGAAGACGTAGGTGACGTCGGTCAGCGAGGAGCCGAGCTGGCGGATCATCTTGACCCGCTGCGCCTCGCCGCCCGAGAGCGTGCCGGAGGGCCGCTCCAGCGAGAGGTAGCCGAGGCCGATCTCCACGAAGGACTCGAGGCTCTGCCGCAGCGCCTCCAGCAGCGGCGCGACCGAGGGCTCCTCCAGCCCCGCCACCCACTCGGCGAGGTCGGTGATCTGCATCGCACAGGCCGCGGCGATGTTGATCCCCTCGATCTTCGAGGACCGCGCCTCCTTGCTGAGCCGGGTGCCCTCGCACTCGGGGCAGGTGGCGAAGGTCACGGCCCGCTCCACGAAGGCGCGGACGTGCGGCTGCAGCGAGTCGAGGTCCTTGGAGAGCATCGACTTCTGGATCCTCGGGATCAGCCCCTCGTAGGTCAGGTTGATGCCCTCGACCTTGATCTTGGTCGGCTCCTTGTGGAGCAGGTCGCCCAGCTCCCTCTTGGTGAACTTGCGGATCGGCTTGTCCGGGTCGAAGAACCCGCAGCCGGTGAAGATGCGCCCGTACCAGCCGTCCATGCTGTAGCCGGGGATCGTGAGCGCCCCCTCGTTGAGGGACTTGCCCTCGTCGTAGAGCTGGGAGAGGTCGATGTCGTTGACGGAGCCCCGGCCCTCGCAGCGCGGGCACATGCCGCCCAGCCGGTTGAACGTCGCGCGCGTGGTCTTCTTGTTGCCGCGTTCGACCGTGATCGCACCGCTGGCGCGGACCGAGGGGACGTTGAAGGAGTACGCGTTGGGCGAGCCGATGTGTGGCTTTCCGAGCCGGCTGAAGAGGATGCGGAGCATCGCGTTGGCATCGGTCGCGGTACCGACCGTGGAGCGGGCGTCGGCGCCCATCCGCTCTTGGTCGACGATGATCGCCGTCGTCAGCCCTTCGAGCACGTCGACCTCGGGCCGCGCCAGTGTCGGCATGAAGCCCTGCACGAAGGCGCTGTAGGTCTCGTTGATCAGCCGCTGGGACTCCGCGGCGATCGTGCCGAACACCAGCGAGCTCTTGCCCGAGCCGGAGACGCCGGTGAACGCCGTCAGCCGCCGCTTGGGAAGCTCGACGCTGATGTCCTTGAGGTTGTTGACGCGCGCGCCATGCACGCGAATCAGATCGTGGCTGTCGGCTATCACCGGTCCTGGACCAGCCCGAGGACGTTGCCATCGGGGTCGGTGAAGGTGGCCACGGTGCGGCCGGGACCGACCTCGTGCGCGGGTTCCTTCACTGTGGCGCCCGCGGCGGTCACCTCGGCCAGCTTCGCCTCGATGTCGGGCACTTGCCAGAAGGCCACCGGCGAGGTCATGCCCTGTGGTCCACCGCCCGGCACCAGCCCGATGTGCTGGCCCCCGGTGTCGAAGCCGACGTAGTAGTCCGAGTCGGCCTGCGGCGGGATGCCGAGCAGGGCTGTGTACGTCGCCTTGGCCGCCGCCAGGTCGGACACGGGGTGCAGCACGATCTTGATTCCCTGGGTGGAAGAGCCGGTCATGGTCACTCCTGAGGTTGTGGTCACGTCCATTGTGGGCACTCTAGGTGACGTTGGTGACCGGCGCTTCTCGATTCCTGATCGGTCATCTGTTCCGGTCTGGGCTGCCGTCATCGCGGTGAAGCGATCGCTGCCAACAGGTGCGAGCGCGGGGAGGGCTGACGGCTATCGGCCCGCGGTGACGGCTCGCAGCTCCTCGAGCGACTCGCGGATCAGTCGCGGCAATTCCTGCCGATTGGTCTCCTCGACATAGCGTTCAAACGCGACCTTGAAGACGGCGATCCCTGCCTCGGCGGTGAGGTTCGCGACTGGGCCCTCGACGCCGCGCCGGCGCAACGCCTCGGCGAGCGCGGCGGCGAGTGACGCGAGCTTGATCAGCTCGCGCTCTTGAAGCTCTGCGCTCGAAGCGATGATTGCCTGGCGCTCCCGCGCGAGCTCCCCGCCCTCCTGGATGAGAGCGCCGGCGGCCTCGAGACCCGCGGCTGCTGCGTCGATTGGCGCCAGCGACCCGGGCGCGTTGGTGACCGTGCTCACTAGCCGCTCCTGCAGCGCCTGTGCACCCGCGAACAGGACCTCGCGCTTGTCGGCGAAGTGCCGGAAGAACGTCCGCTCCGTCAATCCTGCCCGCTCGGCGATCTCCGCCACCGTCGTCTGCTCGAAGCCGCGCTCGCCATAGAGCGCGAAGGCCGCCTGCATCAGCCTGCCGCGCGCGTTTGGCTCCCATCGACCCATGCCACAATCCTATTCGACGGCAGCGGCTGACATGGGTGCTATGCTGATGGCAGTCACTGTCATCGATCGTCCAATGGAGGTTTCCCATGCGCGTATTCATCACCGGCGCGTCCGGCTGGATCGGCTCCGCCGTCGTTCCCGAGCTCCTCGGCGCGGGCCATCGGGTCATCGGGCTGGCCCGCTCGGATGCCTCGGCCGACGCCCTCACCGCCGCCGGCGCAGATGTGCACCGCGGCGATCTCGATGATCTCGACGCCCTGCGCGATGGGGCCGCAGCATCGGATGGCGTGATCCACCTCGCGTTCAAGCACGAGCTCGCGTTCTCGGGCAACTTCCAGGCCGCCGCCGACGCGGATCGCCGTGCCGTCGAGACGTTCGGCGAGGCGCTCGCGGGCTCCGACCGGCCACTGCTGATCGCCTCGGGGATCCTCGGGGTGGCACCGGGGTCCGTGGTGAGCGAGCAGGACGGGCATGGCTCCCACGCCGCCGTCGCGGCTTTCGGCGGTGGTCCGCGGGCCCGGTGGGAAACCGCCGAGCTCACACTCTCCCTCGCCTCCCGCGGCGTCCGCTCGTCGATCGTGCGACTCCCTCCGACGAATCACGGCGACGGAGACAACGGCTTCATCGCGGCCCTCGTCGGCATCGCCCGCGATCAGGGCGTCTCGGGGTACATCGGCGATGGGGAGAACCGCTGGCCGGCAGTGCACCGGCTCGACTCAGCGCGTCTGTTCCGCCTCGCGCTGGAGCAGGCACCGGCCGGGACGACGCTGCACGCGGTCGCCGAGGAAGGCGTGCCGGTCAGGGAGATCGCCGAGGTCATCGGGCGGCATCTGGAGGTCCCGGTCGTATCCGTCTGCGCTGAGGACGCGGGGGAGCACTTCACTTGGCTGGGGGGTTTCCTTGGGCTCGACGCCCCGGCTTCCAGCAGGTGGACGCGGGAGCTGCTGGGATGGGAGCCGACCCAACCCGGGCTCATCGCAGACCTCGACCAAGGGCATTATTTCCGGGCTGCGGCCACGGCGGCCTGAACGGTCGGGTAGAAGTGGGTGATCGCGAGGTTCTCCAGGGAGGGGAACAGCCAACTCAGCGGGCCGCGGCTTCCTTCTCGGCCTGCTCGAGCTCCTGTTTGAGCTCCTTGGCATCGGCGTCGATTTCCTTCTCGATCGACTTTTCCGCGCGTGTGAGCGCCTTGTCGAGCTGCTCTTCCAGACGCGACTCCCCGATCACGATCAGCGCTGCCTCGCCTCCATCGAGGAACTCGCCGAGCTCCTTGGCGTCGCCCCTGGAGATGCCCTTCCGCAGATGCCCGCCCACGCCACCGACCAGGCCGCCCACTGCGGCCGCTCCGATCACCGACGGGGGAAACAGGATGCCGACCACCGCACCCACGGCGATGCCTCCCCACGCGCCATGCTGGGTCGCCTTCTCGTGCTTGCTGACGTGCACCTTGCCGTCGGCGTCCTTGGTGATGATCGCTACGTCATAGCTGCCAACCAACTTGGCCGCGTGGAGCTCGAGCAGATCGTCGTAGTCGGCGAGGGCATCCGCCCGATCGGCGTAGGTCGCTGCGTAAATGAAGACAGGTCTGTCGCTCATTTCATCTCCTTTTTTGAAAGACATCACATACTTCAATGGCGCCTGCTCCATCGACAGGCGGGTGAAAAAGGGGGACGGTCGTGGTCATCCTCCGGCGTCCGCGAAGACCGTCGCCCAGTCGTTCTTGATGCTGAGCACTGTCCACCCCTCGTCATGGGCCCGCTCGAGGGACTCCTCGGCCCCCGCCGTGTAGTCGAACTCGCGCTCGGGGTCGTCGTGGAGCAGAAGCAGGCGCAGGCCGGACCGGGATGGCCCGCCGGCGTAGTGCAGCATCGGGATGTCGCCGTTGGAGTTGCCGCCTGCCACGGCTGGGCGCCGGCCGATACGACTCCAGATGCGTACAGGCTTCGTGTCCCCGTCGTCGAACACATCGGGCTCGGCCAGATACACGAGGCTGCCCCCTGACTCGTCGTGCTGGTAGCGCAGAGCGTTTGAGCTGCCGATGACGCGCTCAGGGGGGATGCCGTAGATCTCCTCTGTGACTGGACGCATGAAGTCGCGGTCTCCGCCGGAGGCGATGTAACAGGTGAACCCGTTTGCCTCGAGGTGGCGCAGCAGCTCGATCATCGGCAGGTAGCCGCAGTCGCGGAAGCTGCGGCCGATGGTAGGGTGAGTCTCCCCACGCAGGAAGGCGTCGGCCGCCGTCGTGTACTCCTCGACTGTCATCCCGGCAAACGCGTGCAGGATGCCGCCCATTAGCACCTTCACGTCGCTGTCATCGCCGTGGTAGTGCTTGGTGATGACCGCCCCCAGCCACTCGAAGTCCCGCTCGCGCGCAGCCTTCCAGGGCTGTCGGTCGCGCAGCGACCCGTTCTTGTCGGCCATCTCGGCGAGCCGGACGAGGATGAACCCCAGCTCGATCGGCATCGGCTTCTCGCACCAGAGCGTGCCGTCGTTGTCGAACACCGCGACCCGCTCTGCCGGGGGCAGGTAGTCGGCGCCGCCCTCGCGTGTCACGCGTTGGACGAACTCGACGATCGCCTGCCGTGTCGGGGTGTCGTTCCAGGATTCGAGCGCGTCGCTCATCGCACGCTCCGATCTCGGCGATGAACGCTCCGAGCACGTCGATCGCGAGCGCGAATCGTATGCTGCGCGATCGGGTCGTGGCCGCACATCACTGATGCTTCAGCAGAATCTCTGCTTCGCGCTCGAGATCGACGTACGGCTCGCCGCTCACGTCGACCGCGACGCGGTTGATCGTCCCGCCGGTGAATCGGTACGGGGCCGCACCCGGGTAGTCGTCGGTGAGCGGATCGCCGGCGTGGCGCCCGACGTACAGGCCGGCGCCGGCGACCGCGAAGGCCCCGAGCTGCGTTTTGATCTTCTCCGCGCCCACCTGCTCCTCGCCGTGATAGAGCGAGAGCGTGCCTACGGCGCAGCCAGGCTCTTCACCTTCCTTCTCGAACGACGCTGAGAGGATCAGGTTCTCACCGCTCGGCAGCTCCTGCGAGCCGACGATCATCTGCTCGGTGACGCCTACGAAGCTGTTGACGTAGTGCAGGCGGTTTTCCTTGACGTACAAAGCGTGGCCGCCGAAGCGCGAGCCGATCGCAAACAGCACGCCCTGCGCTCCGCTCGCGGGGATGTCGAGGAGCGCGCCGATCACGAACGAGCGGTTGCGCGTGTTGACCGCCTGCCACTCGCTGACGGCCGCCGCGTCCGGGTAGTACACATACCGTTCACGCGGCGCCGCCAGCTGCGGTCGCGGCGTGCTGAGGATCTCGACGGGCGAGCGATCGTCGAGCGGGAACGCGCCATTCGCCCCCGCCTCCGCGAACCAGATGTTGACGAGCTCCCTGAGCTTGTCCGGCTCCTCGGCGGCGAGGTCGTTCAGCTCCGAGCGATCGACGTCGGTGTGGTAGAGCTCCCAATCGTCGGCGTTGAAGTCGCTCCAACCGGCCATCGTCGGATGCGTCGTCACCGCCTTCCAGCCCTCGTGCCAGATCGAGCGGGAGCCGAGCATCGAGTAGAACTGCGTCTTGCGCTTCGACTTGGCGGAGGCGTCATCGACGCTGTCGAGCATGCTGACCCCGTCAAACGGCGTCTGCACATGACCCTTCACGCTCTCTGGAGCGCTGACCCCGAGCGCGTCGAGGATCGTCGGAACGAGATCGATCGCGTGGTAGTACTGCTCACGCAGCTCGCCGCGCGCTTTCGTCCTGGCCGGCCAGGAGATGATGCACGGGTCGGATGTGCCCCCATTGAACTCGTAGCGCTTCCACATCTTGAACGGCGTGTTGAACGCCATCGCCCAGCCAGTCGGGTAGTGGTTGTAGGTCCTCGTGCCGCCGAGCTCGTCGAGCTGCGCGAGGTTCGCCTGGAGGTCGTCGGGGACCCCGTTGGCGAACCTCATCTCGTTGACCGAGCCGTTCGGGCCACCCTCGCCGCTGGCGCCGTTGTCCGACACGATGACAACGAGCGTGTTCTCGAGCAGCTCGTTCTGCTCGAGGTAGTCGAGCACGCGTCCGAGCTGGTTGTCGGCATGGCCGAGAAAGCCCGCGTAGACCTCGGCCATCCGCGCGAACAGCCGCTTCTCTTCGCCGTTCAAAGAGTCCCAGGGCCGCGTCGTGTCGATTTCGGGAAACGGCTTGCCGTCGGCGCTGGTGCGCGTCTCGGGCGTGCCGATCGGGTTGATCGGCGGCAGCTCCGTGTCGGGCGGCACGATGCCGAGCTCCTTCTGCTTGGCGAGCGTCTGCTCGCGCAAAGCCTCATAGCCCATGTCAAAACGGCCCTTGTACTTTTCGATCCACTCCTTCGGTGCGTGGTGCGGAGCGTGGCAGGCGCCCGGCGCGTAGTACAAGAAGAACGGCTTCTCGGGCGCAACGGCCTTGGCGTCCTTGATGAACTCCAGCGCCTTGTCGGTGATGTCCTCGGTGAGGTGGTAACCCTCCTCGGGGGTGCTCGGCTGATCGACCGGATGGTTGTCGTGAACCAGATCCGGATACCACTGGTTCGTCTCGGCGCCGAGAAACCCGTACCAGCGCTCAAAGCCACGTCCGCTTGGCCAGTTGCGGCGCGTCGAAGCAAGGTTCATCTCGTCGGTCGGGCACAGATGCCACTTGCCGACCATGAACGTGTTCCACCCCTGCTCGCCGAGGATCTCCGGAAGCATCCCATTCTCCGGCGGCACCGTGCCGCTCGCATTGGGAAAGCCGATCGCCGCCTCGGTGATGCACGCCATGCTGTTGCGTGTGTGATTGCGCCCCGTCAGCAGACACGAGCGCGTGGGCGAGCACAGCGCCGTCGTATGCCACTGCGTGTAGCGCACACCCTGCGAGGCGATCCTGTCGATGTTCGGGGTCTCGATCGGGCCGCCGTAGCAGCTCATCGCCGAGAACCCGACGTCATCGAGCACCACGTACAGCACGTTGGGTGCACCGTCAGGCGCCTCGGGGGGCTCGAAAGGAGCCCAGTCCGCCTCGGAGTCGCGTATGTCGACGTTGACGACGCCACTGAACGGCCTGGTCATGGACTCACTCTCCTTCGGGCTCTCGGGCTGAACGGCCCATCCGGGCGGACCGGGCAGCAAAAGGGGGTTGGCGCCAGCAATCGGAGTCCTGCTTCTCGGGCGCGCGTGAGACGCTGAGCTCCAGCAGAGAGCTTTCACCGCTGCGGGGTGAGCAGCCCTCACCCGAGCGGGGTGAGAGCACTGCAGCGCCGGCGTCTACCATCGGGTGGGGATGAGCCGCGAGGACATGCTCCAGATCCCGCCGGGCCGCTTCCGCATGGGATCGGCCGACTTCTACCCCGAAGAGGCGCCGGTGCGCGAGGTGGAGGTCGGCGGTTTCGCGGTGGACCGCGGGCCGGTCACCGTTGCGCAGTTTGCCTGCTTCGTCGAGGAGACCGGGTACCTCACCCTCGCCGAGCGCGCCCCCGATCTCGCCCAGTACCCCGACGCCGATCCCAGGTTGTTGCACGCGGGATCGGTCGTTTTTCATCCCACGCCGGGCCCCGTGCCGCTGGGGGACCCGAGCCGCTGGTGGGCATATGTGCCCGGCGCAAGCTGGCGGCATCCCTGGGGGTCGAGGAGCGAGAGCTCCGGGCGGGAGGATCACCCGGTCACCCACGTCGCCTTCGAGGATGCCGAGGCGTATGCGACGTGGGCCGGCAAGCAGCTGCCGAGCGAGGCCGAGTGGGAGTACGCGGCGCGGGGAGGACTCGACGGTGCGGTCTTCTCATGGGGCGAGGAGGAGCGACCGGGGGGCGAGCTGATGGCGAACTTCTGGCAGGGCGAGTTTCCCTGGCGCAACACCGGCGCGAGGGGATGGCGCGGCACATCGCCTGTCGGGCTGTTCCCCGCCAACGGCTTCGGGCTCCACGACGCCACGGGCAACGTCTGGGAGTGGACGACCGACTACTACGCCGCCCGCAACCAAGGCGCCGAGGCGAGCCCCAGCGCCTGCTGCAAGCCGCCGTTGAACCCGCGCGTCGAGACTCCAGATGGGAGCTATGACGTTGGGCGCCCCGGCGCAGGCATCCCACGCCGCGTCATCAAGGGCGGCTCGCACCTCTGCGCCCCAAGCTACTGCCTGCGCTACCGCCCGGCCGCCAGACAGCCCGAGGCGATCGACACCAGCACCAGCCACATCGGCTTCCGCTGCGTCATCCGCGACCACGCCTGACAAGCGGGCATATGCCGGTTGTTTGCGAACAGACCTGTCTGTCTGCTACCGTTGCGGCGTGAGCAAAAACAGACCGTTCTGTACGAAAGGGAAGCGATGACCGCCACGAGCATCGAGATCACTTCATCCGACCGTCGCGCGCTCCCGGCAGGCGTTGCGTTCGGGCTCCTGACCTCGATCCTCGTGACGTTGCTCGCCAGTTCGAGCGCGCCGACGCCGCTGTACGCGACCTACCAGGCTCGCTGGGGCTTCTCACCCGTCACGGTCACGGTGATCTTCGGCGTGTACGCCGTCGCCGTCCTCGCCTCGCTGCTCGTGGTGGGCTCTCTCTCAGACCACGTCGGGCGCCGCCCGGTGTTGATCGGCGCGCTCGGCGCTCAGGCGATCGTGATGCTGCTGTTCGCGTTCGCCGGTGGAGTCGACGTGCTGCTCGTGGCCCGGGTGCTGCAGGGCCTGGCGACCGGCGCCGCCGTCGGCGCCATCGGGGCGGGGCTCGTTGACCTCCATCCCGGACGTGGGGCTGTGGCCAACGCCGCCGGGGCGATGAGCGGCACCGCGACCGGTGCGCTCGGCTCGGCGCTGCTCGTTCAGTTCCTGCCCGCGCCGACGAAGCTCGTCTACCTGGTGCTGCTGGTTCTGTTCCTGCTCCAGGCGGCCGGCGTGGGGGCGATCGCCGAGACCTCGCCGCGCGCCCCGGGGATCCGGCGGGCGTTGCGCCCCACGATTGTCGTCCCGGCGCGGGTGCGCGAGGCGCTGCTGATCGCGGCGCCGTCGCTGACAGCGGTCTGGGCGCTCGCGGGCTTCTACGGCTCGCTCGGCCCGTCGCTCGCCGCCCAGGTGGCTCGGTCCGGCTCGACGGTCCTCGGCGGCGCGGCGCTGTTCGCGCTCGCCGCCAGCGGTGCGCTGACGCTCCTGCTCTTCCACCGGACCGAGCCGCGCCGCTTCGCGCTCGTCGGCAACGGGCTGGTCGTCATCGGCGTCGCGATCGTGTTGTGGTCGGTGACGGCCACGTCGCTCGCGGGGTTCTTCGTGGGCACAGCCGTCGCCGGCGCCGGATTCGGCGCCGGGTTCCAGGGTGGCCTGCGCACGATCGTGACCCTGGCCGGCCCGGCCGAGCGCGCCGGCGTGATCTCGGTCGCCTACATCATCTGCTACCTGGCGATGGGCCTCCCGGCGATCCTCGCCGGCGTCCTCGTCGTCCACAGCACGGTGACCCGGACCGCTCAGGAGTTCGGCATCGCCGTGATCGCGCTGGCGACCGTCTCGGCCCTCGGCACGATCCTCAGCGCGCGCCGTACCGCGCGGCAACACTGCTTGTCCCCCAGCATCGTCAAATGAGCGAAGGAGCCCAAAATGTCGCGTGACATCAAGATCCCCGGTCCCGACCACCCGATCGCGATCGCCTCGAGCGGCGACCATGTCGTCGTTCGCAGCGGTGAGGTGACGATCGCCGACAGCCGCTCCACGCTCGTCCTGCGCGAGGCCAACTACCCGCCAGTCCGCTACATCCCGATCGCTGACGTCGACCGATCGCAGCTCGTGGCCAGCGAGCTGACCACCTACTGCCCTTACAAGGGCGAGGCGTCCTACTACTCGATCGCTCCCGACCCGCAGCGAGGCACCGACGCGATCTGGTTCTACGCCGATCCCCACCCAGCGGTCGCTGAGATCGGGGGCCACGTAGCGTTCTATGCCGACCGCGTCGAGCTCTCGGTCGAGGAGACGGACGGCGGTGCAGAGGGCTGAGCACAGATGCCCACGCGAACCACTCGATCGGCACAGCCCAAGGCGGTCAAGAGCTCGCCGCGGGAGCGTCTGCTCCAGGCGGCGAGTGAGCTGTTCTATGCCGAGGGCGTCCAGTCGGTCGGCATCGACCGCGTGATCGAACGCGCCGGTGTGGCCAAGGCCTCGCTGTACAGCACGTTCGGCAGCAAGGAGCAGCTGGTCTGCGCCTACCTCGACACCCGGCACGCCCAGATGTTGGCCCGACTGCGAGCGGCGGTGGACTCGGTCGAGGATCCCGTCGAGCGGATCCTCGCCGTGTTCGACGCCCAGGCTCGGCTGTTTCGCACGCCCAACTTCCATGGTTGCGCCTTCACTGCGGCGGCCGCCGAGGCGCCCGCCGGCGGGCGCGTCGATGAGGCCGCCGAGTCCTACCGCCGTGACATCCGCGCCCTGTTCACCGAGCTCGCCGCTGGCGCGGGTGCCCCGGACCCCGTGCTCCTCGCCAGCCAGCTCCAGTTGATCTACGACGGCGGAGGGCTCGCCGCCAAGATGGACCGGGACGCCGCCATCGCCGCTCCCGCGCGCGCGGCCGCCACCGCGCTCATCGCTGCCGCCATCGCGCCCCGCTCGAAGGGAGGACGGCAGCGGACTCCTCGCGCCGAGCCGTGACCAGACAGGCGACGATGCTCGAGCGAATCGGCCGCCCAAGCTCTTCGTACAGGGTCCGACTCGCGCTCTCCATGGCTTCGCGTTGCGCAGGCGAGAGTCGTGACCAGAACGACATCGTGCCAAGCAGGGCGCCCAGCTCGACGGCCGTGTGTTCCACCAGCATCGGCTCCGTGGCGATCTGCGCGTCGTCGAACAGACGGGCCACGTACTCCCGTGCCAGCTCGTAGCTGCCAAGCCAAGCCCAGACCTCTGAGATGTTCTCGCGACGCTCGCGAACGCCCGCAAGAGTGGACTCGAGGTCCCGGTAGCGCGGCCAGCTTGCAGCGATCTCGGGCGCGATCGTCGTCATCGCGCCCAAAAGCGCCTGTTCGTCATCGGCGCTGCGCGGCTCGTGCAGGCCGAAGTACTGGATGAGTGCAAGCGTTCCGTCGGGCACGAGCGCGTCGGCCGCGCGCTGCCAGCCGACGTCGGGATCGACCCAGTGGATCGCAGAGGCCGAGAAGACGGCTTGGAAGTGCTCGTGGGGGAGACGTGCGTCCTCGAAGCGGGCGTTCACGAGCTCCAGGTCGCCCAGGCCTCCAAGGCGCTGGCGGGCGAGTCCCGCCAGCTGAGCGCCCGGCTCGATCGCCGTGACACGCAAGCCCCGGGCCAGGAGGCTGCGGGTCAGCTGCCCGGTTCCACAACCGATCTCGAGCACCTGGTCACCGCGATCGAGGCCGGCGATCTGGCAAGCGAGATCGATCAGCTGCTCGGGGTAGGTCGGACGGTGGCGGTCATAGGCGGCCGCCACCCGATTGAAGACCTTGCCGTAGCTGCGCTGCAGTGTTCCGTCCGGCACCCTCACAAGGTAGGCGATGCGGCCGACGGAGCGAGTGGCTCCGACCATAGAGTGAACGCCCCCGACCAACGAGGAGGACTGACCGATGCTCACACTCTACGAGCACCCCTTCGCGCTCTACTGCCAGAAGGTCCTGGTGGCGCTCAACGAGCAGGGCGTGGCCTACGAGGTCCTCGAGGAACAGCGTGACTTCGACCGCACAGAGCTGGCCGAGCTGTGGCCGCCAGCCTCGATTCCGGTGCTGCGCGACGGGGAGGAGATCGTCGGCGAGACCTCGATCATCATCGAGCACGTCGCCGGCGCGCAGCTGGTGCCCTCGCTGGAAGCGCGCAAGTGGGACCGCCTCTGCGACCAGTACATCTCCGACGCCGTCCAGGCGATCGTCCTCGACACGATCGAGGAGCGCTTCGACGAGCGCGCCCTCGCCCGCGCGCGCGGACGGCTCGACATGGTCTACGGCATGCTCGAGACGCAGCTCACCCAGCACGAGTTCCTGGCGGGCGCCACGTTCACGATCGCCGACTGCGCCGCCGCGCCGGGCCTGTTCTATGCCCTGGCGATCCACCCGTGGGTGCAGAGCACGCACCCGCAGCTGACGCGCTATTACCGCGCGCTGGCCCATCGGCCGTCCTTCGCCAAGGTGATCGCGGACGCGCGGCCCTACCGGCATCTGTTCCCGCTGCCCTGGCCGGCCGATTTCGACCGCTACCACTGACCTCCCCGGACGGGTGCACCTGGATAAGTGATTCCATGTCGAGAAGCTCTGACCGGCTCCGCTCACCAGGTAAGGGGCCGCGACAGGCGCGGCCCACGACACCAGGAGACCACGATGCCGAAGTACCTGCTTCTCAAGCATTACCGCGGCGGCCCGAAGCCGCACCGTTCCGTGCCCCCGATGGACAAGTGGGCGCCCGAGGACGTGGAGGCGCACATGGCCTTCCTCGGGCACGTCAGCGAGCTGCTCAAGGAGAACGGCGAGTACGTCGACGCGCAGGCGCTCACGCCGGTGCGCACCTGGGTGCGCTACGGCGGCCCGGACGCGGCGCCCGTCGCCACCGACGGCCCGCTGCCCGAGACCAGCGATCTCGTGGCGGGCTGGTACATGATCGACGTCGAGTCCCACGAGCGCGCGGTCGAGCTCGCGGCGTACATCTCCTCTGAGCCCGGCCCCGGCGGCGAGCCCCTGTACGAGTGGATCGACATCCGGGAGGTCATGTCCGGGGCACCATCGGAGGACTGACCCGGGGCGTGGTCGACGAGCCGACGCGGCCGCTGGACGATGGCGCCCTGCGCGGGTTTGGGCGGGATCTCATTCCTCGGGTGCTCGCGGGCCTGGTCCGCCGGGGCGAGGACTTCGACGCCGCCGAGGACGCGCTCCAGGAGGCGCTATTGGAGGCGCTGCGGGTGTGGCCCGAGCACCCGCCGCGCGATCCGCGCGCGTGGCTGGCGACGGTCGCGACCCGGCGGCTCGTCGACGCCCGTCGCAGCGAGGCCGCCCGTCACCGCCGCGAGGGGGTGACGTACGCCGAGCCGCGGCCCGCCGCCGCCGAGGAGGGCGAGGACACCCTCTTCCTGCTCTTCTGCTGCTGTCACCCCGACCTCGCGCCCGCCTCCCAGGTGGCGCTGACCCTGCGCGCCGTCGGCGGCCTCACCACCCGGGAGATCGCCGACGCCTTCTACGTGCCGGAGGCGACGATGGCGCAGCGGATCAGCCGCGCCAAGCGCACCCTGCGCGGGCGCCGCCTTGACCAGCCCGGCGACCTCGCCGTCGTGCTGCGCGTGCTCTACCTCGTCTACACGGCCGGCCACGCGGGCCGGGTGGACCTGGCCGGCGAGGCGATCCGGCTCGCCCGCCAACTCACCCTCGCCACCGAGGAGCCGGAGGCGCGCGGGCTGCTCGCGCTGATGCTCCTCAACCACGCCCGCCTCCCGGCGCGACTCGGCTCGGAGGGTCGCATCGTCACGCTCGACCGCCAGGACCGCGGCCTGTGGGACACCCGCGAGATCGCCGAGGGCGTGCGCGTCCTGCAGTCGGCGCTGGTCGTTCAGCGCCCCGGCCGCTACCAGGTGCAGGCCGCCATCGCCGCCCTGCACGACGACGCGGCAAGCGCCGAGGAGACCGACTGGCCGCAGATCCTCGCCTGGTACGACGACCTCCTCGCCCTCGCCGAGGACCCGGTGCGCCAGGACCCCGCCGCGGTGCTCGGGCGAGCGGTTGCGGTCGGCCAGGTCCTCGGCGCCGCCGCCGGGCTACGCGAGACCGACCGGCTGCGCGAGGTGCTCGGCGAGCGGCATCGCTGGCACGCCGTCCGCGGCCACCTGCACGAGCTCGGCGGCGAGCACCCCGCCGCCGCCACGGCCTACGCCGAGGCCGCCCGTCGGGCCACGAACGTTGCCGAGCGCGACCACCTGATCGGCCAGGCCGCCCGCGCGCGGGCTGTCGAGTAGGGACAGTCGTCTCACTGATGAGGGTTCTCCATAGGCTCGCGTACCCGGTTGCGCGGGGAGCTTGTGGATCCGTGCATATTTATGCGAGGGCGCTACACTAGTACGCGTGCGTACGACGATCCAGCTCGATGATGAGGTGTTCCGCGCTTTCAAGCAGCGCGCTGCGGAGCGCGGAACGACGCTGGCCAGCGAGATCGAGGAGGCGCTGCGCTCCGAGCTGACCGCCCGCGTCGAGGTGGCGCGATCCGAGCCCTACAAGGTCCCGACCTTTCGCGGAGCGGCGCCAGTGCCGGGCGTCGATCTGAACAGCAACGCTGCGCTGGCCGACATCCTCGACCACGCCGGGTGATCCTCTTCGACGTCAATGTGCTGCTCAACGCGCACCGCGTGGAGCAGCCCCACCACGAGGTTGCGCGCGATCTGCTCGAGCGCACGGTGGGGGATGCGCGCTCCTTCGCTCTCTCCGAGATCGTCCTCGGCTCCTTCGTGCGCATCGCCACCCATCGCCGCGCGCTGAACCCGCCGACCCCGCTCGCTGAGGCCCTCGACTTCTGTGCCGGTCTCCGCGCCCGGCCCAATGCGCGCATCGTCACTCCCGGCCACCGTCACTGGACGCTGTTCGCGGACCTCTGCCGGCGAGTCGACGCCGTCGGAAACCTGGCAGCCGACGCCTACCTCGCGGCGCTCGCGATCGAGTCTGGCTGCGAATGGATCAGCTTCGATCGCGACTTCGCGCGCTTCCCCGGGCTCGACTGGCGCTCGCCCGCAGACTGAGCCACGCCCCGACTGGCCGCAGATCCTCGCGTGGTACGACGACCTCGTCGCCCTCGCCGAGGACCCGGTGCGCCAGGACCCCGCCGCGCTCAGGCGGGCTGCCACAGCTCGATCCGATTGCCCTCGGGATCGGTGACCCAGCCGAATCGGCCGACACCCTCCATGTCCTGCGTCTCTGGAGCCACGTCGGCTCCCTTCGCGCGCAGTTGTGTGAGCATCGCATCGAGGTCGCGGACCCGGAAGTTGATCATGGTCTGCTGCGCACGGGACCCGAAGTAGTCGGTCTCGGACTCGAACGTAGCGAACACCGTCGGCCCGGCTTCCTGACGCCACAGGCCGTTCTCATCGGCGTCCAGGCCCAGGCAATCGCGATACCACGCACCCAGGGCCACCGGATCGGTGGCCCGCATGAAGTATCCACCGATTCCAAGCACACGTTCCACGTCGCCATCTTCCCAGGAGCGCCACCAAACCGTCGCCCACTGCGAGCTTCATGTCCAACTCGGCTCTCCGCGGTGGCGTACGTCGATGCGCTCACCGCGACCACATAGGGTGTCACCCATGCACCCGATCACCAAGAGCCGCGGGACCCGCTCATGATCGACCTCTGGAGCGCCGTCAAGGACCTGCCGATTGCGATTGAGTCGTCCTCGTTCGAGGCGCTCCTGCCGAGCGACCCGACCGGGCTCGAGGACCACTCAACGACCCAGTTGCGACTGCAGGGCCGTGGCGAGGAGGGTATCGGCGAGCAGGTCGGCATGGCAGATGCCCAGGAGAGCCTGCGCACGAGCGACTTCCCGCTGACCGGCGAGTGGGCGACGCTCGCCGGCTTCCTCGCCCACGTCGACGCGATCGACGTGTGGCCGGAGCCCCCCGAGCACGAGCTGCAGCGCAACTGGCGACGCTGGACATTCGAGTCCGCGGCGCTCGATCTCGCGCTGCGCCAGGCGGCCACGAGCCTGCCCGAGGTCCTCGGCCGTACGCCCCAGCCGGTGACGTTCGTCACCTCGTTCGGGCTCGGCGATCCACCGGACATCGACAAGGTCGCCAACCGGCGGGCGATGCATCCGACGGTTGGCTTCAAGCTGGACGTCGCGCCGTCTTGGACACAGGAGATCATGGACCGCGTCGCGGCCGTCGAGGGTATCGCGACGATCGACTTCAAGGGCCAGTACGGCCTCGAGGTCGAGGACGAGGCGGCGCTGCTGGCGATGTACGAACGCACGCTGGCCACGTTCACCGAGGTCGTCTTCGAGGACCCGCACGACCACCCTGCGGTGCTCGAGCTGCTCACGCCGATCGCGGATCGCGTCTCCTACGACGCGCCGATCACGAGCGTCGCGTCGATCGCCGCGACCCCTATCGAGGTACGGATCGTCAACGTCAAGCCCTGCCGCGTCGGCCGCCTGCGGGAGCTCGGCCGCTTGTATGCCCACTGCGGGTCCGCCGGCATCCAGATGTACAACGGCGGCATGGGGGAGCTCGGCGTCGGCCGCGGGCAGGCCCAGCTGCTCGCGTCGCTCTTTCATCCCGGTGCACCCAACGACATCGCACCGTCGGGCTACAACCTCGAGGATCCGCTGCCCGGTCTGCCGCCGAGCCCGCTCGATCCCACACCAGACCGCGGCTTTCGCCGCCGGTGACCCGGGACGCCTATGGCAGCCGCTGCGGCGTCTCGCCGATCTGAGCCTGCGCCGAATCCCGTTCATGTGAGACTCTGGACGTCGAGGCGCCTTCGCGCGTAGCCGTGGTTGTGCGCGCCCCGGCTGATCCGCGTGCGTCATCGCGCTCTGCCGGGCAGCGTCCGTGGTAGGCCGAACTGTGGAAAGACGCTGCTGTCGGCGAACCAGGTGATGGCGGAGATGTGGTCGCCTTCAAGGGTCAGTACGAACAGCGCGTACGCGCGCGCGATGTCGGTGTCGGGCACCGGGAGGTAGCAGCCGAATGCCGGCTGTGTGTTGGCGCGCGTCGCCACCAGCCGCATCGGCGCGCCGCGCCGCTCCGCAGAGCCGCGTAGGAACGCGCCGATCGCGTCGTGTCCCTGGTAGGCGTGGGGGAGGGGTGGCATCGTGACCCAGGCGTCCTCGGTCAGGAGGGCGACCATGCCATCGATGTCGCCATTCTCGACCGTTTCGGCGAAGCGGCCGACGATGTCGCGCTCGAGCTTGGAGTTCGGCAGCGGCGCTCGTTCGCGGCCGCTCGCCGGCAGCCGGGTCTCGAACGCCGCACGCGCGCGGCGCAGCAGGTTATTGACCGAGGCCTCGCTGGTCTCGAGCATCTCGGCGACCTCGCCGGCGCGGTAGCCCAGCACGTCGCGCAGCACGAGTACCGCGCGCTGTTGGGGCGGGAGGTGCTGAAGACCGACGACAAACGCCAGCGCGATCGCCTCCTTGGTCTCATAGCGCGCCTCCGGTCCCGGAGCTTCGTCCGCGACCCCATCGAGGAGAACGTCGGCGTAGGGCTCGAGCCATGTCGGCTCGTTCCAGCGTGTCGGCTCGGGCATCTGGGGCATCCGCTCCTCTTCCGGACGGCGCCGGCTGGAACGGAGAGCATCCAGCGAGCGGTTGGTGGCGATCCGGTAAAGCCAGGTACGCACCGAGGCGCGTTCCTCGAACTGCCCAAGGCCCCGCCAAGCGGCGAGGAAGGTCTCTTGGAGGAGGTCCTCGGCGTCCTGAGCCGAGCCGACGATCCGGTAGATGTGCACTTGGAGCTCACGCCGGTATGGCTCGGTCAGCTCGCGGAACGCGTCCTCGTCGCCAGAGCGTGCACGGGCGAGGGTCTGCTCGGTCACGCTCGCATCCTCGCACCAATTCTTCCTGTCACGGACATCACGAGTAATGACGTCGGGGCGGCTCGAAATTCGCCGCGCAATTTTCGTCGCGGCCGACGCCTCAACGAACGCAGCAACTGACAGTCCGACGAAGGGAGAACTGAGATGGGAAAGATCGTGATGAGTGGCCCGCAGAACGTCTCGCTCGATGGCGTGGTCCAGGACCCGGACGGTCTGGAGGGCTTCGGGCTTGGCGGCTGGTTCGTGCAGTTTGGGGGCAAGGACCTCGAAGAGTGGAGCAAGGTCGCGCTCGAAGAGGCGCTGGGCGCCGAGGCATGGCTGCTGGGTCGCAAGAGCTACGAGTTTTTCGGGACGCGCTGGCGACCCCGGAATGGCGAGCTCGCGGACAGGATCAACAGCATGCCCAAGTACGTCGTGTCCTCGACCCTCGAGGATCCCGAGTGGAACAACTCGACAGTCCTCGAGGGCGACGTGGTGAGCGAGGTCTCGAAGCTCAAGCAGCAGGTGGACGGAGAAATCGTCGTTCCTGGCAGCTGTCAGCTTGGGCGCACGCTACTCGAGCACGGCTTGGTCGACGAGCTGCGGCTGGTCGTCTTCCCGGTCGTGCTCGGTGCCGGCGAGCGCTTGTTTGGGGAGACCAGCGACATCAAGCCTATGCGCCTCCTCGACGCCAGGACCATCGGTGACGGCCTCGCCTTCCTCACCTACGAGATCGTGCGAGGGGCCTAGCGAGACGTCGGACAGCACGACGCTCCCAGGAGATCGCGGTGACGGGTGGTGTCTCAGTTTGCTCGGGACGAGCGCCACCGCATCCTGGTCAACTCCGCCCGCAGGACTCATGATCGCCTCGTCCATCATCCCAATCCTGCCGTGCCCTACGGTCGACTACATCGGCCAGATGGCCTATTCGCCGTCAGAGTCGGCGGGGTCCCGAGCAAACTGAGACACCACCGATCGGGTAGTGGGTCAGTTTGAGGATCGGTCCCATCGGGGCCGTTGCGGGGTCTAGGCTGCGCGGCATTCCATAGCCAGCCAGCGGTCCCGACGCGGGCGGTAACCCGCGCCGGGACCTAGACATAAGGAGCAACGACTCCCCATGCCTGACAAGAACCCTACCCGCGTTGACGCGGGTGATCTACGGATGGCGCAGCGCGCCATCGTGTTGCAGTTGCTCCGCGATGACCATGACCCGCGATGGTCTCGGGCGGAGCTGCGAAGCGAGGCATCGGATCTCGACCCGCAGGCCATCCGTGATGGTCTCGTCCGCCTCAAAGCCGAGGGAGTCGCCACCACCGCGAGAGAGCATGTCCTCGCGTCCCGGTGCGCCCGGCACCTCGACTCGCTCGAACTGCTGTCGATCTGATGCCCAGCAGGCATCACCTGGAGCTGGTCGCGCTCGGCATCGTGATCCGCCACCAGCGCCAAACTAAGGGCCTCACGATCGAAGCTCTCGCCCACAGGGCCGGTGTGTCCGCGGGGCACCTTGGCAGGATCGAGCGGGGGCACGGCAACCCACGGTGGGACACGTTGTGCGCCGTCGCGTCCGCTCTCGATATGCACCTCGCCGACTTGTGCGACGAAGCGCCAAGCATGGACACCATGCGTGCCCTCCACGGGGAATACTGACCGCAGGGAGTGCCACGCCTCAGGGCTGGGCGTGGCGCTACGTCTTCCGTCTGGGTCGGAGACACGGCTAGGCAGGAGCCCTCCGTCCGATACGATTGATATGTGTGGCGGTATACGTCCCAGAGCCAGTCATGGCAACAGCGTCCGACGAGGCCGTCATTGTTCGAGCGGGCGAGATGCGGGTTGGCGACTTCAGGAAGTCCGTCGAGGTATGCCGCGAGAGAGAGGGGTTCTACGGACTCTCGTTCTTCTCGTTCCCCGGCATGGATGCATGTGAGATTGCAATGGAGGTCGGTGTTGTGCGCGAGGAAACCGGCTTCCGCCTCATGCCCAACCCCTCGATGCGCCAATCTACGGTCGGTGCCATGCGAGCGCTCGGCTATTCGCTGGACGCCGACAACTGTCCTCGGGGCCATGTCACCCTCAGGTTCGCGGAGGCGCCGACCGATGACGACTGGGAAGCCTTGGATGGCGTCTTTCAGCCACCCGAGGACAACCCCATCGCACTCTGAGGTCCATCAATGATCCCCCTTCCGGTTGACTTCAACGATCTTGATGAGCAGGGCCGCGTGTTGGCGCTTCTTAGGCTGGCGCCCGACACTGCCGAGGTTGGCGCCCGCGCGTACCTTCTTGACGACGAGGGCAATAGCTGTTCCGGGACGATCACCAGCATCGAGGGCGCCCTTATTCACGTCGATGCCGACTGGAATACGTGGAGTCCTGCTAGTGCTGTGGAAGTCAAGGTCGTCACGGTATGCGCATTCCAGTTAAACGATCTGCTTTGCGTCCCCGCCTAAAATGCGCATTGATACGGCCCTTCTCTGTGATGCCGCCACTGTAAGGGGTGGCTTGCTGAACATCCTCGGTGGCGGCATTATCCACGCCGAGCGTCCGGACTTTCCGGCACCCTTGGCTATGACCCTGGCGCTGCGTGTGCAAATGCATCCGACGGAGCTGGATCGTTCGCACGAACTTGAAATCTTGCTGCAAGACGAGGACGGTGAGGTTGCTACTCGGGCGAAGATCGGAATACAGCCTCCACCTGACACGCAGGTCCCCCCGGGTGAGCAGGTCACACTGCCAATCCCGTGGAACTTCCCCATGCAGCCCGCAATTCCACATGAGGGGAGATATAGCTTCGAGGTTCTGATAGACGGCGTCCACCAAGTGTCGGTGCCATTTACCGCTGTAAAGATCGATCGACCAGGAGGACAGGAAGAATGAACGTCAACCCGGTAGGCAACCCCATCGTCACTATTCCCGATGATGCAGAACAGCCGACACAGATTGTGAGGGCCGACGAGGAAGACGAGTTTGGTCGCTTCGCGACTCTCACGGCCAAGCTTATGCAAGTCCCCAAGTCTGAGATTGAGGAACAGCGCACAACGGCCTAGCTCCAGTCCGCTCCCGGAGCCGCGCGAGATCCGCTCCTGGCGCCGCTACGATGCGCCTATGGCCGACATGAACCAGATCGCCCACCGGATCGTCCGCGAATCCACGGAGCCCAAGACCCCCGAGACGCCAGCGCAGACCAGTGGCCGCAAGGGTGGCCTCAAGGGCGGTAACGCAAGAGCCGAGAAGCTGACGCCTGCGGAGCGGTCGGAGATCGCGCGCAAAGCCGCTCAGGCCCGCTGGGCATCGCAGTAAAGGGCCATGAGCACCAGAGGCGAAGCGCGGGGAGACGTACCCCTCGTGATCCCTCGCGGGCAGGTTTTGCCGTCCGATGCCTCAAGCATAATGGGCAGTATGAACCGCTTGAGCACCGAGAAGCGCGCGCAGATCATCGGGTGCTTAGTCGAGGGCAACAGCATCCGCGCCACGGTCCGTATGACGGGCGCGGCCAAGAACACCGTGACGAAACTGCTCGTGGACCTCGGCGCGGAGTGCGCTGCCTACCAGGACCGCACACTGCGGGATCTGCCGTGCACGGTGCTCCAGGTCGATGAGATGTGGGGGTTCTGCTACGCCAAGCAGAAGAACGTCCCGACGGAGCACCAGGGCACGTTCGGCTACGGCGATGTGTGGACGTGGATCGCGGTCTGCGCGGACACCAAGCTGGTGCCGTCGTGGCTCGTGGGGGAGCGCAACCTGGACGACTGCTGGACGTTCATGGAAGACCTCAAGGGCCGGTTGAGCGGGCGCATACAGCTCAGCACGGATGGGCACGCGACGTACCGCGGGACAGTCGGCTTGGTCTTCGGCGGAGGGGATATCGACTGGGCGCAGCTCATCAAGCACTACCAGACCCCGTATCACGGGGAAGGCCGCTACAGCCCACCCGCCTGCACTGGTGCGACCAAGAAGGTGCGCCTTGGCGACCCGGACCCCGCGAAGATCAGCACCAGCTACGTGGAGCGCCAGAACCTCACGGTCCGCATGGGGATGCGCCGGTTCACGCGCTTAACGAACGCCTTCAGCAAGAAGGTGGAGAACTTGGCAGCGGCGGTCAGCCTGCACTACATGTACTACAACTTCGCCCGGCCGCACCAGACGCTCGCCAACCCGTACCCACGCACCCCGGCGATGGCGGCTGGAGTCGCAGATCACGTCTGGACCCTTCAGGAGATCGCGGCCCTGCTCGATTCAAACTGACCCACTACCCGGCGCCGCTCGATAATGGATGTTATGTAAACCAATAAGGAGAGCGGTCGGCTGCTACGCGTCGAGGAAGCTGTAAGACGACACCGGAATAACACCGATGCGACACGGAGATGAAACCGGGTTGCGACACCAGAATGCAACCGTGGCCGTGCAGGATCGGGGCCGGCAGCGCGGTGCTCGCTGCGTAGACGGCTCTTCGAGGATGATTTGATGTGCCGATGAAAACGGTCACGGTCATCGAGGCTCCGACGAGCGCAGGTGGCTACGCGCCCGGTCAGGAGGATGGTCCCCGCGCGCTGCTCGAGGCCGGCCTGGTCGAGCGGCTGGAGGCGGCCGGTGTGAGGGTTCGCCGCGGCGGTCAGGTGACCCCCTTTCGGTGGCGGCCGGACCTCGAGAACCCTGCGGCGGCGAACGCCGGTGCGGTCATCGACTGTGCCGGCGAGGTCGCTGCACTGGTCCGATCCGCTCCAGTCGGGGACACGATTGTGGTCCTCGGAGGCGACTGCACGGTCGGTGTCGGCACTGTGGCCGGCCTTCAGCATCGTGTCGAGCGGCTGGGTGTCGTCTATGTCGATCGGCACGCTGACCTCAACGTGCCCGACAGCACGGTCGACGGCGCCCTGGACTGGATGGGGGTGGCGCACATGCTCGACATCGACGGTGCCGTCGACGGGCTCGCGGCGCTCGCTGGCCACCGACCCATGCTGAGCTCGGGACAGATCAGCTTCCTTGGGCTCGGGCCACACACAGACTTTGAGGCCGAGGTGATCTCCGATCGTGGGCTGCCCGTCGTCGACGTGCAGATGGCCGCATCTGATCCGCTGCGTGGTGCACGAGCGGCGCTCTCCCCCCTTTCGGCCTGCGACGGGTTGGCCGTGCACTTCGACGTCGACCTCGTCGACTTTCTCGACGCACCGCTAGCGGAGAACACGGATCGTGGCATCGCCCCATCTCTGACGGCGTGCGGGGAGATGCTCAGCGAGCTGTTCACCGACGCACGTGCGCGCGCGCTCACCGTGACCGAGTTCAACCCACACCACGGATCTCAGGACGGGAGCACCACCCAACGCCTCCTTGAGATCCTAGTCAGCTGTCTAGGTGACGCTCGCTAAGACGGCGATTGTGAGCTGACCTCGCGCTCCACTGCGCTCGGGGCGCTCCGGGCTCCGAGCAACTCCTCGGCACGCCGCCGGGCCTCCTTGCCGACGAGCCGCCCGAAGCTCCTTCGTCGCGCTGCCACCACGCTGTAGAGCAGGGCGGTGGTCCGGGGCAATCTGTCCGCCAGGCGGCCCAGCGCCCGCGTTGAGGGCAGCACGCTCAGCACCTCCGCCGCGGCGGCGCCACCCGAGCGAAGGACGCCGTCGTCGCGGACCACGTGAGCCGAGCGAAGACGCTCACTTGGGGGCAGGTCCAGCAGCAGCTCGGCGCCGCGCGGGGACTGAATCGGCACCGCGATGAGCACGTGGCGCCGGTCCCGCCTCACCGCCCATGCCATCGCCCACCGGCAAAAACCACACTCCGCGTCATACAGAACGATCATGGTCGTCACGGGCGAAGCAGCGCCGGACCTCTCCGGGCCCTCACTCATCCCCGCCCGCGCTCACCCCAGCTTCGCCGGATCGTCCATGCGCGCGAGGTTGTTGACGTCCTCGCCCGCCACCAGCGCGAACTCGTTCCTGGCTCCCCCGCGCCGACCCTCCCGGTAGGGCCGGTACTCCTCGCTCTCGTAGAAGGCCTCCGCGATCTCCCTGGAGGGCCACTCGATGATCACGATGACCTGCGGCGAGGTCCGCTCACCCTCGATCTTGTGGATCTGCGAGGTCCTCGCCAGGTAGCGCCCGCCATGCCGCTCGACCATCGGGGTGACGTGGGCCACGTACTCCCCGATCCACGCAGGGTCCGCTATGTCGATCTCGGCGATGGCGTAGTGCTTCATGCGGGGCTCACCCTCAGCTCAGCTGGTAGACCAGCGCGACCTGCGTGGAGAGCGTGCAGGAGGATTCCGCCGCCGCCTTCCTGGCCGAGTGCCGCTTGTGAGGCTTCTTGGCGGGCGCCCTGTGGACCGTGGGAGCCGCCCGGCTCTCCGCCAGTGGTGCGACGACACTCGCTGGGGATCCCGAGCCGAAGTCTGGCTGGCCGCCCTGGTATTCGACGCCTTCGGGGCAGGAGATGTAGCCGCCGCCTTCGCCTATGTTCTGTGTCTGCCCCAGCGTGGTACCCGCCTTTTCGGCGAGGAACTGGGCCTTGGCCTGGCCGTCGAGGATCGCGGCGGCCATCGCCTGGCGGTAGACCGTGGTCGCCGTTTCGGTGCTCGACGTCGAGACCAGGGGCTCGCTGGCCACGCCCTGCACGCTCACCGTGCGCAGCGCGGGCGTCGGCGCCGGGGTCGAGGTGGTTTCGGCGCTCGCCGCCATAACCAGCACACCGCCCGCGACCAAGCCGGTTGCCGCCATGCCCGCCACTGCGATCGCGATCTTCATATGTCTCCTTGCCGGTTGTCCCGCCAACTACAGCGTAGCGCCGCATCGGGACATGGCGTCGCGCTACGGCGCCCCCGGCGCCACGACGAGCGGGCCCTCCGCGGGTGGCAGCTCGCCCGTCTCGAATACCGGGCCCTCCGGACGGTGCGCTTTGGGGTAGAGCTCCAAGAACGCCTCCGCGGTGTCCAGAAAACCGATGCGGTGGGTGCGGTAGTGCATCGGGACCACCCAGCGCGGCCGCAGCCGCTCGATGATCGCCGCGGCTCCCTCTGCTCCGATCGTGGGGCCACCGCCCACCGGGAGGATCAGCAGGTCCACCGCGCCGATCGCCTCCGCCTGCTCCGGGCGCAGCGCGCTCTGCCCGAAATCCCCGAAGTGGCACACCCGGGTTCCCGCGAGCTCGAAGGCGAAGATCGTGTTCGGTCCCCGCGCCGTGCCAGCCTGCTCGTCGTGCTCGGAGGCCACCGCCAGCACCTCGCCCAGCGGGGACTGAAGGCGCCCTGCGGTGGAGCGCAGCACGGCCGGGTTTCCCCCGATCGCCTCCACGCCGTTGTGGTCTATGTGCTCGTGCGTCACCAGCAGCAGGTCCGCCTCCACGCCCTCGATCGGCGGGTAGTCGAACTTGATGTCCCGGCCCCCCATCGCTGCGGAGAGATCCCCGAACGGGTCGATGAACGCCGACGCCTCCGGGGTGCTCAGGTGAAAGGCGGACTGTCCGTACCACTCAACGCGCATGCTGGCCAAACTGTGCTCCTCTCTGGTGGTTGTGGGATGCCCGCGCCCTCCGGGGTGGGCTCACTGTCATCAAGCCATGCCCCCAGGCTAGCAATCTCATGATTCGCAAGGGTCAGGTTGGGCGATGGCCGGCATGTGGACTGGGGGGCGGGTAAACCCAGACCTACCCAGCCCACTCCCAGTCTTTACAAGTTAAGTTCCTAAATTAGATGCTAATACCCAAAGCGCATTTCCAGATCTTAACTGTATCGGGAAGGTTCCGCGGACTAAGCCGGCGTTTTCCCCGCCCTGACTGCAATCGGCCATCGGTTCTTCTTCTGTCCTTTTGTCAAAGATTGCTTCTATCCTGCCTGTGCCTCTATTTGCCAGAACATTGGCGGTATTACCCTGACGATGACAGGAGTCTGATACTTTGAGGATCCCCGAGATAATGCATTCGACAGAAAAACCAGGTGTTTCGCTGCGACCGCTTACGAGTTCGTCTCTGACTTCTTTTTCTCTTTCTATCAGTCTGCCACCCCAAGGAAGTCCGGTAGGCCCGCCTTTTACGTTTACTTCCGATTCGCAGAGGCCTTTTTTCGTAAATGAACATGCTATATTCTTTATCGATGAGACCCCATCGACGCCCGCCCCGCTTGTCGGGTTCGCAACCCATCCCGTAACTGTTGCTCTGCACTTGAGGCCCAGGCCGCCTTCCAGGGCTTTTGAATCTTCCATTTCCAATTCGCCATTTGATGTGACTTCGCTGGTCGCAAGCAGTTCCTGCGTTTCCCAGCCGGTACCCACTGACGTGCAGGTACCAGAGCTCCAGTGACCACCTGTCGCGGATTTTATGCAATGCACCCATCTCGGCGTCGCCATTGCTGGCGACGCCACGACTACCATCAGGCCAGCGATAAGGGCTAGCCCGTAGGCGATCCTCAAATACCTCATGCCGTACAGCTCCTTCCCTTAGGTCGGTTGCCGATTTCGCAACGCTCGTCTTCAAGGCATAGACGTTGCGACACCGGCTATGTATGCGCTCTGGGCCTGTCCGGAACCTCCAACACCTCGCGACCGGAAGCGACTCGAGACCGCGCGGGTAAGCTTACCGAAGTAATGCCCCGAGGGCAATGGACTCGGCCGTTCGGCGCACCTCTGCCATTCAGCTGGCGAGCTGCTCCGCCGCGGCCGTGATCAGCGCACCGGTCGGGCCGGGAACCCGCGCGGCGGCGGCCAGGAGCGCCTGCATCGCCGGCGCGGGCTGAGTGGCCTTCTCGGCGGCGCTCAGGTCCGCGCCCAGTTCCGTCGCCGTCGCGTGCGAGATCGCTCCCTGATGTGCCAGGCCGGTGAGGAGCGTCGAGAGGCCATAGCCCGTGAGGGTGTTCGCCGCTGACACCGCCCCGTCGAGGTTCGGGTGGCTGCTCAGCGTTGCGAGCAGGTCGAACGCCTTGCCGTTCAGCTCCGAGCCCGCGGCGGAGAGGATCTGCGCCTTGGTGACGCCCATCTCCGAGAGGATCGCCAGTGTCGCTGTCCTGCCGTAGCCTGCGAAAGCCGCCGTGCCCGTGACGCTCACGTAGGGGCTGATCGCGTCCGCGAACGCTGTGCCGGCTTCGGCATCGCTTGACTGGGCCACGTACTGCTCGCTCGCCAGCGCCGCCAGGATGGTGGACTGCAGCACCATGCCCGGCACGCTGTTCGCGCGTCGCGCCGCGCTCAGCCGATCGACGGTGCTGAGCGCCGCGTCGGCCAGCGGCCATTCCTGTTCGTCCTCGGCTGCCATCCGCGCGTCCGCTTCGCTCAGCCGTTCGCAGATCGGGAGGATCGCCACGTTCACGCCCGTGCACAGACTCTGTTTGGTGAGTCCCTCCGCGGCGAGCGGGATCGCCACGGAGCTGTAGGCGGGCGCCGGCGGGTCCTTCCAGGCCTTGTAGGCATCCTTGATCTCCGTGAGCTGGCGCAGGCACTCCACACCCCTCTCGCCGAGGTCCTTGATGTCGAACGGCGCCTTGCCGAGCTCGTACCCCTTGTTGACCTCCTTCACCAGCGCCTTCAGGTCGCTGGAGTGGCTGTAGATCCTCCACGCGTTCTGGAGCACGTCGGGCAGCGCGTCGATGAGCAGCGGGATCGTGGCGATCCCCCCCGACTCGGGCTCCGCCTCGATCTCCAGTATCTCCCGCGCCGTCTTGGTGAGCTCGTAGTATTCCTGCAGGTAGCTGCCGCAGGTGACCGCTGCGCCCCGCACCTTCCAGACCAGGGCCTGAAACGTGTAGGGCTTGTAGTCCTGCTTGAGCAGCTTCACCGATGTGCGCAGCTCGACTCTCAGGGTCGGTTTGTGGCTTGATTTCAAACCCCGCGGGTCGAGTTTCGGGGTCTCTGGTTTGAGCCCATTCAGCGGTGGTGTGACGGTCGTGCCGATCCCCCCGTTCAGCTGTGTCGTGCTCGTCCCGCCGTTCAGCTGCGGCGGCGGTTCGACGACCACCACCGTGGTGGCGCACACCTGAGGATCGGAGCCCAGGCCCGGTGCGCCGTCGGTGCCCTCCGCGCCGGGCGAGCCCTCCTCGCCGTCCTTGCCGTTGGGCTTCGCTTCGCCTCCCGTGCCGTTGTTTTCGGTCTGCCCGCCGCCGAGGCCGCCCGTGCCGCCCCTGCCCGCTTCCCCCCCCGCGCCGCCCTCCCCGCCCTCGCCGCCGCTCGTGCCCACGTCTTCGCCGTACTGGCCTTCCAGGCCGCTCTGGGCGAAGGCCACCTCCGAGCACACCGCGCCTCCGCTCGCCGCCCCGCCTTCGCCGGCGTCGCCCCCCCTGCCGCCGTCCCCACCATCCGCGGCGTCCCCTCCGCGCGCGTTGTCCCCGTCGCCGCCGGCGATGCCCGTCGAGCCCGCGCCGCCCGTGCCGCGGACGCCGCCCCAGCCACCGTCGCCGCCTTCGCCGCCGCCCAAGCCTTCGCCACCGTCCGCCCCGCCGCCGCCGCCCGCGCGGGTCGCGGAGAACATCCTCCCCTCCGCGGGGGAGATCGAGACGTCGATCTGCAGCGAGCCCGTGTTGTACACCCCCCCTCCCTGTGCCACCCCGCCGCTGCCGCCGTCGCCACCGTCGCCGCCCGAGCCGCCGGCGCCCGCGGTGGCCCCTTCCGCGGCGTTGCCGCCGTTGCCCCCGGGCACTTCCGTGCCGCCCGCGCTGCCGCCACCGCCGTCTCCACCGCCCCCTCCATTTCCTCCCTTGCCGCCGCCCGCGCCGTCTTCGCCCCCTCCCCCACCGCCGCCGTAGGCTTCGTCGCCGTCGAACCATGCGGTCTCGATCGGCGCGCGGTTGTAGGTGAGCGTCGCGCTGCCCGCGTTGTAGATCGCCCCGCCGCGCCCGTCGCCTCCGTCGCCGCCCCCGCCACCGTCGCTGCCGTCGGCCGCCTCGCCGCCGTTGCCGCCGACGGCTCCGTTGCCGCCGGGTCCGCCGCTGGCTCTGCCCCCGCTGTAGTTGCCGGTGCCCCCGGAGCCCCCGTCGCCGAAGCCCCCCACGAGCGAGAACTGTTGATTTTCGCCGCCGTAGCCCCCGCTGCCGCCGAAGCCCCCCAGGCCGCCGCTGCCGCCGTAGGCGAGGTCCTCGTTGAATTCGGTGTCGGTGACCGCGAGCGACCCTTCGTTGTAGATGGCCCCGCCCTGCGCTTCGCCGCCGTCCCCGCCATCTCCCGCCTTGCCGCCGTCGCCGCCGCTGGCCCCGTCGCCTCCGATCGCGCCCTCCCCGCCCGCTCCGGCCGGGCCTGCCACCCCGGGGCCGCCCATGCCGCCGTCCCCTCCGGCGCCGCCCCCGCCGCCGGGGCCCCCACTGCCCGCCGTGCCGCCGCGTCCCCCGCCCCCGCCGAGCGCGCCGTCGGAGATGAACGCGCCGCCTTGCACCGTCGCCGTCCCGCCGGCGGCGATGAACATCCCGCCCCCCTGCGCTTCGCCGCCGCTGGTGCCGTCCGTGCCGTCGGTGCCCGCGTCGCCGGGTTCGCCGGAGGTGCCCGGCTGCCCCACGCCGCCGGCGCCGCCGGGTGTGGCCCCTTCCAGGCCGCCACTCCCCGCCATGCCGTACGCACCGGCGGCCCCGTTCGTGCCCGACTTGCCTTCCGCGCCGCTGGAGCCGCGCGCCTCGCCGCCCTCGATGTCCAGGTCGATCAGTGTGAGGCTGCCCCCGCCGCGCACTTCGAGGACCCTGTTGGAACCGTCGCCCGAGAGGGTCACCACGCCGGTTTCGGGGGCCCCGGAGGCGTCGAGGGTGAGGTGCTCGGAGGCGCCCACCACGATCGGGCTGGGGCCCACTTGGATTTCGCCCGTGCAGTCGAAGCGCACCACGCCGTCCCCGCCCGCACCCTGCGCTTCGGCGATCGCGGCGGCGAGGCTCGTGGAGTTGCAGGTGCTCAGCGTCTGCGGGCCCGAGGCGGCGGTCGAGGTGACCATCGCCATCCACGCCCCGCCGCCCAGCGCCAGGCAGAGCAGCCACGCGCGTGCACCCAACCGGCCGGTGCCCCTCGCTCGGGCTCGCAGCTCGCTCATCCAGCGCATCGCGGCTCGGGACTGTACCCCATCGATCCGCGATCGAGCCCGCTCTGCGGCTTCGATCGGTCCCCGTGGCCGGGCGGCCTCACACCCCCAGCGAGCGGCCCACGATCTCCTTCATGATCTCCGTGGTGCCCCCGTAGATGCGGGTCACGCGCGCGTCCGCGTAGGCGCGGGCGATCGGGTACTCGAGCATGTAGCCGTAGCCGCCGTGCAGCTGCACGCAGCGATCCACCACGCGGCCCTGCAGCTCGGTGCACCACCACTTCGCCATCGCCGCGTCCTCCGCGGAGAGCTCGCCGCGCAGGAGCGCCATCACGGCCTGGTCGACGAACGCCGTGGCGAGCTCGATCTCCGTCTTGATCTCCGCCAGCGCGAAGCGCGCGGACTGGAAGGAGCCCACCGGCTGGCCGAACGCCGTGCGCTCCCTCACATAATCGAGCGTCCAGTTCAGCGCCGCCTGCGCCGCCGCCACCCCCGCGATCGCGATCGAGAGGCGCTCCTGGGCGAGGTTGGAGACGAGATAGTGAAAGCCCCTCCCCTCCTCCCCCAGCAGGTTCTCCACCGGCACCGGGGCGTCGGCGAAGAACAGCTCCGCGGTGTCCTGCGCGTGCATCCCCACCTTCTCCAGGTTGCGCCCCCGCTCGAAGCCCGCCGTGCCCCGCTCCACCACCAGCAGCGAGATGCCCCGGTGGCGCTCGGAGGGGTCGGTCTTCGCCGCGAGGATCACCAGGTCGGCGTTGATGCCGTTGGTGATGAACGTCTTCGCCCCGTTCACCACGTAGTGGGTCCCCTCGCGGCGCGCGCTCGCGTTCATCGACGCGAGGTCCGAGCCGATCCCCGGCTCGGTCATCGCCAGCGCCGTGATCAGCGAGCCGTCGGCGATCCCCGGCAGCCACCGCGCGCGCTGCTCCTTGCTGCAGTAGGCGAGGAAGTAGGGCAGGCAGATGTCGTTGTGCAGCGTGATCCCCAGGCCGCTGCCCGCGACGCCCGCGTAGGCCACCTCCTCCACCACGATCTGGTTGAAGCGGAAGTCCCCCACGCCCGCCCCCCCGAACGCCTCCGGGACCGCCATCGCGAGCAGGCCCTGCCGCGCCGCCCTGGCGAACAGCTCCCGCGGGACGATCCCCTCCCGCTCCCACTGCAGGTGGTGCGGGAGCACCTCGGCGGCGAGGAACCCTCGCACCGACTCGCGGTAGTCGCGGTGCTCGTCCTCGAAGATCGTTCGCTTCACGATGCCGGCGGGGGCTTCACGGCAGCGACCGGCGCCGGCATCTCAGCTTGCGCCGGCACGGTAGCAGCCGGCGCCGGCGCCCCAGCCTGACTCGCGGCGAGGAGCCCCGGATCCCCGCTGCCGCTCACGACGCGGGCGGGCGGTACACGGTCACGACCGCGGCGCCGCCCAGCCCGATGTTGTGCTGCAGGGCCGCCTTGGCGCCCTCCACCTGGCGCTTCTCGGACATGCCGCGCAGCTGCCAGTTGAGCTCCGAGCACTGCGCGAGGCCCGTCGCCCCCAGCGGGTGGCCCTTGGAGATCAGACCCCCCGAGGGGTTCACCACCCAGCGGCCCCCGTAGGTCGTCTGCTCCTCCTCCACCAGCTTGTGGCCCTCGCCCTCGCCGCAGAGGCCCAGCGCCTCGTAGGTGATCAGCTCGTTCGCGCTGAAGCAGTCGTGCAGCTCGATCACCTGGATGTCCTCGGGGCCCAGCTGGGCCTCCTCGTAGGCCTGCTGGGCGGCCTTGCGCGTCATGTCCGCGCCCACGATCTTGATGCAGTCGGTGGTGTCGTCGAAGGTCGAGGACAGATCCGTCACCATCGACTGCCCCGCGATCTCGATCGCCTGCCCCCACAGGTCGTGCTCATCGACGAAGCGCTCGCTGGCGATCAGCGCCGCGGCGGCGCCGTCGGAGGTCGGCGAGCACTGCAGCTTGGTCAGCGGCTCGTGGATCATGCGCGCGTCCTTGATCTCCTGCAGCGTGTACTCGTCCTGGAACTGCGCGTAGGGGTTGTTGACCGAGTGCTTGTGGTTCTTCCACCCGATCCACGCGTAGTGCTCGGGCTCGGAGCCGTATTTCTGCATGTGGTCGCGACCCGCGTTGCCGAACATCTGCGGCGCGAACGGCGATTCCTCCAGTGGGCGCAGCTCGATCATGCGTCCCATGTGCTTGTCCAGGGCGGGCGTGCGATCGGTGTACTTCATCCCCAGCGAGCCCTTCTCCATCTTCTCGAAGCCGATCGCCAAACCGCAGTCGATTAGGCCACCCTTGACCGCCTGGCGCGCCAGCCACAGCGCGCTCGAGCCGGTCGAGCAGTTGTTGTTGACGTTCACCACCGGGATCCCCGTCAGCCCCAGCCCATACACCGCGCGCTGGCCGTAGGTCGAGTCCCCGTAGCAGTAGCCCGCGAACGCCTGCTCCACCAGCTCGTAGGCGATCCCCGCGTCCGCGAGGGCCCGCGAGCCCGCCTCCAGCGCCCAGTCCGGGTAGTCGCCCTCCTTGGTGCCCGGCTTGTCGAACTTCGTCATGCCCACACCGATCACGAACGTCTTCTGGGTCATCTCTGGCCGCTCCCGGTCTCTGGTCGAGTTTGATGGGTGAAGTGGGTGGAGTCCCACTCCAGATCCAGGGGACAGTATGTCTCAGATCCGCTCCGCCTGGCTCCGCGGCCAGGGCTGGCGCCCAGGGCGAGGCGCCGGCCGCCGCGCTGGGATCGGCACTCACGCGGCGTAGTAGCATCGGAATCCATGAGTACGTGGTTGTGGGTGGTGCTCCTGACCGTGGGGCTGATCAAGCTCCCCATCGCCGCGCTCATGCTCTGGCTCCCGTTTCGCTCCGACGCCGTGCTCGAGTCGCTCCCACCCGCCGACGCCGGCGCCGAGGACTCCCCCGGGGAGGACGACGGCGGCAGCAAGACCCTCCCCGGCGGGGCGCCCGGAAGCGACCGGGGTCCCCGGGTGTGGGGTCCCTTCGACCGCCGCCGGCCCCGCCGCGGACCGCCCGGCTGCGCAGCCGGGCGAGGTGGGCGGGTTTCCTCGCCGGCGCGGGTCCGAGCCCCCCGACGCGCCGGCACCCGCGTCAGGGCCCGTCAGTAGTCGAAGGCCCGTCCGAGGGTCGGTAGTCGAAGGCGGTCCGACCGTCAGAAGTTGAAGGCGGTCCGACCGTCAGCAGTTGAAGGCGGTCCGACCGTCAGCAGTCGAAGGCGGTCCGACCATCAACAGTCGAAAGCCGTCCGACCATCAACAGTCGAAGGCCCGTCCGAGCGCCCGTCGTCCGAGGCCCGTCAGCAGCCGAGTAGCCCCCGCCGTCCGGCACCGCTCATCCGCGACTGCCGGCGATCCGGTTGACCCCGCACACCGGACGCCCTCCCCCCAATCCCAAGAATCTGTTCCTATCTCTTGCGATGGCGCTTGCGCTGGCGCCTGGCGGCCTTCGCCTGCGCCCGCCGCTTGCGCAGACGCCCCTCGGGATTGCGCGTACCCCCCGTCACGCCTTCCACCACCGGCGCCGCCGAGCGCGCATCGCGCACGATCACGAATGCGATCCCCCCCAGCACCAGGACCCCGGCCACCAGCGTCAGGATCATCGTCGTGCTCGTCTTCGATTCCTGCGCGCCGCCCGTCGTTTCCGTGCTCGCCGCTGTCGTGCTGGTGGCGGTTTTGCTCTTCAGCGCCCTCTGCACCGCTTCCTGCAGGGCCTTCTTGGAGGCCGCCGTCTGCGCCACGGTGACTTTGGGGGCGCTGGTGGTGGTTTTGGCAGGGCTGCTGGCGGATTTGCCGGCGCCCGTCACCCCGGCCCCCGTGGCCGGTTTCGCGGCATGCGCGGGGGACTGCGCCACGCTGCCGAACGGGTTCGCCGCTTCGCTTGCGAGGGCCGCCGTGGGGGCCAGCAGGGAGAGCGACAGCGCCGCGCACGCGCACGCCGCGACCGGGGCTCTCTTGATCGGGGTGAAGAGACGCATCGAGCTCGCCAACCTGCGTCGAGCATAGCGCCCGGGGTGCCTCTGCGCACGTGGTGGCGGCTCGCGGGAGGCGCCCGCGCGCCGGGCGCGCTCCCCCGCCGCCGGGTCTCCGCCGAGACCGTACAATGCTCGGGCCCATGGCCCCCAAACAGCGACAGGTCAGGATCGAGCAGCGCGGCGCCGCCGAGGCCATCCAGGCGCTCGAGCAGCGCACCGACGAGGAGCTCGAGGCCGAGACCAAGTTCAAGTCCGCCGCCCTCTCCCTCCTCGGTGCCCGCGCCGCCGAGCGCTTCGACGCCGAGCAGGCCCGTGCCTACTTCCAGCGCGCCATCGCCGCCGCCCGGCCCCAGGAGCGCATGCAGATCCGGCGCATGGCCGACGCCTCGCTCGCGCTCGCCGAGCGCCGCCCCGGCGATCTGCGCGACGCCGTCCAGCGGCTCGGACAGGAGCCCCCCTCGGGTCGCCAGATGTTCGCGCTGCGGGCCATGGGCCTGCTGGTCCCCCCCGCCTCCGCCGGGATCCTCGCGCGCGTGCGCGGCGCCCTGCTGATCGTGCTGCTCATCGTCGTGCTGCTCGCCGTCGGCCTCGGCATCGTCGAGCTCGTCGCCCTCCCCTTCGGCGGTCTCGGCCTCGCGCCCGGCATCCTGCTCGGGCTGTTCGTCGCAATCGCCGCGATTGCGATTGCCGCGCTCATCGGCCGCCGGCGGCGCGACCGCGCCCGGGCTGCCGCCAAGAGCTGAGGGCCGCCGACTCCGCGGTGGGTAGCCCCGCCGGGCGCCACGTCCTCCGCTCCGCGGCGGCGCTAACCAGGGCGCCACCCCGGGCCGGGCGGGGACGACTCGTCTCAGCTCTGCGACAGCGTCGCCCGGCTGATCACCACCGGGTGGATCGGTGCCCCGTCCTGCGGCGGGCTCGTGGCGAGCTTGGCGATCGCGTTCACTCCCGTCATGCTCCCCACCACCCTCCCCACCAGCGCGTACTGCGGCGGCAGTTCGACCTCCCTCGCGGTCACGATGAAGAACTGGCTCCCCGACGCTCCCGCCGGGTCGGTGTCCCGCTTGGCCATCGCCACCGTCCCCCGCACGTACTGCAGGTTCGCGGGCGGGCGCTCCACGATCGTGTAGCCCGGACCCCCCGAGCCGTCCCCGTTCGGATCCCCCCCCTGGATCACGAAGTTCGCGGCCACCCGGTGGAATGTCAGGTCGTTGTAGAAGCCCCGCCTCACCAGATACGCGAACGACGCCGTCGTCTTCGGCGCGTGCGCCACCGCCAGCTGGATCGCGATCGTCCCGCAGTTGGTCGCGAGCGTGACCACATAGCTTCTGCTCGGGTCAAGCCTGCCCGTCGGCGGCGGGATGTGCTGGGGGGCCCTCGGCGCGGGCTCGCTCACCCGCCGGCACCCTCCCCCCGAGCCGCCCGAGGAGAGCGCCACGTCGCTCGCGCTCGCGCTCGCGGACTTCCCCGCGCTGCCCGTGGCGGTGCCGCACGCCCCCAGCGCGAGGGCGCTCGCAAACGCCACCCCCGCCACCGCAAGGCAGCTCACGACACGTGAAGCGGCAGGCCGGCCTGCAGACACCACGCCAGCTTAGATGCGACCCCCGCCGCTGCCGCGCACTCTTCGCGCAATCTTAAGGAACTCCTCATCTTGGGCACACCAATACGCTTGCCCCATGCCCCTGGCCCCGAAGCTCATGCTTGCGCGGGCCGCGGGCGCGCTCTCGCGCCTGCGCGGCGGCGGCGCCACCAGCGTGCCCGGGAAGGTGCTCCTGCGGATGGAGCCCCGTGCAATCGGCCTGCTCGGGGCGCGTCTGCGGCGTGGGAGCGTGCTGATCTCCGCCACCAACGGCAAGACCACCACCGCCGCGATGGAGGCCGCGATCCTCGCGGGGGAGGGCATCGAGCTCGTGCACAACCGCGCCGGGGCCAACATGGCGGGCGGCATCGCCTCCACCCTGCTCGACGCCGCCTCCCCCACCGGCTCGATCGCTGGGGAGCTCGGGCTGTTCGAGGTCGACGAGCTCTGGCTCGAGCGGATCGCCGCCCAGCTTCACCCCCGCGCGATCCTGCTCGCCAACCTCTTCCGCGACCAGCTCGACCGCTATGGGGAGCTCGAGACGATCGCCGAGCGCTGGGCGCACACCCTGCGCGAGGGTCCCGGCCGGGATGCCCGGCTGGTGCTGGGCGCCGACGATCCCATGGTCGCCGACCTCGGCCGCGGGCGGGAGGGAGTGCTCTACTTCGGGGTGCAGGACGACTCCCTCGCGCTCCCCCACATCGCGCACGCCGCCGACGCCAAGCACTGCCGCAACTGCGGTGCGCCCTATCTCTTCGAGGCCGTCTACCTCGGGCACCTCGGGCGCTACCGCTGCCCCGCCTGCGGCCAGGGCCGCCCCGCGCCCGCGGTCTTCGCGACGAACGTGCGGTTGGAAGGGGTGCGGGCTGCGCGCTTCACGCTGCACGTTCCCGGCGGGAGTGCCGAGGTCGCGCTGGCGCTGCCCGGGCTCTACAACGTCTACAACGCCCTCGCCGCCGCTGCGCTCGCCCATGCGCTGGGGGTACCCCTGGGGCGCATCGTCGCCGGACTGCGGGACACCACGGCGGTGTTCGGCCGCGCGGAGAGCGTGATGTTGGAGGGGCCCCTCCCCCGCGAGCTGCGGATCCTGCTCGTCAAGAACCCCGCCGGCGCCAACGAGGTGCTGCGCACCCTCGCCCTAGAGCCCGGGGAGCACGATCTGCTCGGGGTGCTCAACGACAACATCGCCGACGGCCGCGACGTCTCCTGGATCTGGGACGCCGACTTCGAGCTGCTCGCCGGGCGCGTGCGGCGAGCTACCTGCAGCGGCACTCGCGCTGCCGAGCTCGCGGTGCGGCTCAAGTACGCCGGGGTTGAGCCTGGGCGGATTCGCGTGCAGCCCAACCTCTCCGCCGCGCTCGCTGACGCGCAGGCCGATGCGCCGAGCCGCGGGGCGCCGCTCTATGCGCTGCCCACCTACACCGCCATGCTCTCCCTGCGCGAGCTGCTGAGCGCCGAGGGCCGGACGCGGAGCGCGCTGTCGTGAGCCTCCTGCGGGTCTGCGCGCTGTACCCCGACCTGATGAACATCTACGCCGATCGCGGCAACCTGCTCGTGCTCGAGCGGCGTTGTGCCTGGCGGGGGATCGGCTTTCAGTTGACTCCCTGCGGGTTGGAGGAGCCGCTGGACGGCGAAGCCAACGATCTCTTCTATCTCGGCGGGGGGCAGGATCGCGACCAGCGGCTGTGCGCCGAGGATCTCCTTCAGACCAAGCGCGAGGCGCTGCACGCGGCGGCGGCGCGCGGCGCGGTGGTGCTCGGGGTGTGCGGCGGCTACCAGCTCCTGGGGCGCTCCTACGAGCTTGGCCCCGGCGAGCAGCTGCCGGGGGTCGGACTGCTCGACGTGCGCACCGTGCGCGAGGACGGACCGCGGCTGATTGGCAACGTTGCGATCGAGGTCCAGCTCGACGGCGCCGAGAGCCGCGTGCTCGCGGGCTTCGAGAATCATGGTGGGCGCACCCGCCTCGACGCGGGTCAGGACCCGCTCGGGCGAGTCCTGAGGGGTTATGGCAACGACGGGCGCAGCGGGCTGGAGGGGGCGCGCAGTGGCAGTGTGATCGGCACCTATCTGCATGGGCCGCTGCTGCCCAAGAACGTGTGGTTTGCGGATTGGTTGATCGCCACCGCGCTCGGGACCGGCAGCGGTGAGCTCGCGTCGCTCGACGACGCGTTGGAGGATGAGGCCCATCGCGGCGCCCGCCGTGCAGCCGGGGTCTGAGCGCGAGGTTCCAGGCGACGGCGAAGCGGTCTGAGCGCGACGAGGTTCCAGGCGGCTGCGAAGCGAGCGTAGCGCGAGGCCTCAGGCGACTGCGAAGCGGGCGTAGCGCGCAACGAGCCGGGCGGGGACGAGCGCGCGGACGTGGACGCCCTCGGGAGTGTCGCGGCGGGCGAGGTCGCCGGCGAGCTCATGCAGCTCCGCGAGGCTCGATCCGTTGGCGTAGGGCACCAGCAGCTCCAACGGACAGAGGGTGTGGCGCAGCTCCCGCTCGATGCGCTCCGTCAAATCCTCGAGGCCCTCCCCCGTGTCGCCGCTGACGAGCACCGCGTCGGGGTGGCGCAGGCGCAGCTCCCGCCGGGCGGGCTCATCGAGCAGGTCCGCCTTGTTGAGCACCAGCACTCTGGGGTTCGAGTCGGCGCCGATCTCCTCGAGCACCTCCTCCACCGCGCGGCGCATCGCCTCCATCTCCTCGTCCTGCGCGGAGGCGTCGAGCACGTGCAGCAGGAGATCCGCGCGGATCGTCTCCTCCAGGGTGGCCCCGAAGGCGTCCACGAGCTGGTGGGGGAGCTTGCGGATGAAGCCCACCGTGTCGGTCAGCAGGTGCGGGCGTCCGCCGAGGCGGATCGTGCGGGTGGTCGGGTCGAGCGTGTGGAAGAGGCGGTCGCGCACCTCCACCTCCGGGCCGGCGTCCGTGCCCGCACGGCGGCCGTGGGCTGCCGTGAGCGCGTTCAGCAGCGTCGACTTGCCCGCGTTGGTGTAGCCCGCCAGCGCGATCGTGGGCAGCGCGGCGCGCTCGCGCTCGGCGCGCATCGTGGCGCGGGAGCCGCGCACGTGCTCCAGGCGCCGGCGCAACGCGGCGATGCGGTCGCGGGCGAGGCGGCGGTCGGTCTCGATCTGGCTCTCCCCCGGGCCGCGCGTGCCGATCCCGCCGCCGAGGCGCTCCAGGTGGCTCCACAGGCCGCGCATCCGCGCGAGGTTGTACTCAAGCTGCGCCAGCTCCACCTGGAGCTTGCCCTCCGCGCTGGCCGCGTGCGCCGCGAAGATGTCGAGGATCACGGTGGTGCGGTCCACCACGGGGAGGCCCAGCTCGGCCTCGAGGTTTCGCTCCTGGCGGGGCGTGAGCTCATCGTCGCAGGCGATCACGTTGGCGTCGCACTCCTGCGCCGCGCGCTTGGCCTCCGCGACCTTGCCCGGTCCCAGGTAGGTGTTGGGGTGGGGCTGCTCGCGGCGCTGCACCAGCTCCCCCACGCTCGCTACGCCCGCGGTCAGCAGCAGCTCGCGGAGCTCCCGCACGCTGCTCTCGTCCCCGTCGGGGAGCGCCGCGACGCAGAGGGCGCGCTGGCGCGCGCGGGGCGCTGTTCCATCCATTCACTCACAGTGTAGGAGGCGGCCATACGCCCGTCGAGGGAGGTGGCCATGCGCCCGTCGAGGGAGGTGGCACAGCGAGCAGGGCTACACAGTGAGGGCCTGCCCCACGCGCTGCCTGGACACGGCGCTCGTGTCGGACCTCCCCGGCGCTGGCGCGGGTTCAGCCGGCGAGCGAGGCCAGTCGCTGCACCGCCTCCGCGAGGCGGTCGTCCGGGGTGGTGAGCGAGATGCGAAACCAGCCCTCCCCGCTGGGGCCGTAGGCACTGCCGGGGGAGATCACCACTGCGGTGCGCTCCAGCACGTGCTCGCAGTAGGCCACCGAGCTCGGAAAGCCCGCGGGAACCGGCGCCCACACGTAGATCGTGCCCCTGGGGGGCGTGACGTGCACCCCGGCCTTCGCGAGCGCCTCGCAGACGAGGTCGCGGCGGATGCGGTAGAGCTCGTTCATCGAGGCCACCTCGGCATCCGCCTCCGGGGAGAGCGCCGCGATGCCCGCGAGCTGCACCGCCTCGAAGAGCCCGGAGTCGATGTTCGTCTTCAGGCGCCAGTAGGTCTCAATCGCCTGCGCGTTTCCCACCACCGCCGCGCAGCGCCAGCCGGTCATGTTGTAGCCCTTGGAGAGCGAGAACACCTCGATCCCCACCTCCCTCGCGCCGGGGGTCGCCAGGAACGAGGGGGGGCGGTGGCCTTCATAGGCGATCTCCGAGTAGGAGTTGTCGTGCACCACCAGGATCTCGTGCTCCCGCGCGAACGCCACCACGCGCTCGAAGAAGCCCTCCGGGACGATCGCGCCGGTGGGGTTGTTGGGGTAGTTGAGGTACATCAGCCTCGCGCGCTCGAGGTCCGCGGGGGCGATCGCGTCGAGGTCGGGGACGAAGCCGAGCTCCGGCACTAGCGCCATCGCGACGGGGTCCGCGCCCGCGAGCAGGGGCCCGCCCGTATAGACGGGGTAGCCCGGGTCGGAGGCCAGCGCGGCGTCGCCGGGGTTCAGGAAGGCGAGGTTCAGGTTGAAGATCGCCTCCTTCGCGCCGATCGCGGGGATGATCTCGCTGTCGGGGTCGAGCTGCACGTCGAAGCGGCGCGCGTAGAAGTCGCCGATGGCCCCGCGGAAGTCCGCCCGGCCCCGGTTGGAGGGGTAGCGGTGGGTCTCGGGCTCCGTGATCGCCTCCTGCATCGCCTCCACGATCAGCGCCGGCGTCGGGCGGTCGGGGTCGCCGATGCCGAGGCTGATCACATCCACCCCCGCCGCCCGCTTCTCGGCGATCTTGCGCTCCAGCTCGGCGAACAGGTACGGCGGGATGCGGCTCAGGCGCTCACTGGGTCTCATGATCCGCCCTCTCTTTTTGACGTGCTGTTGTTGGGAGGGGGTACTGGGGGAGGGCCTGCCCTCCCCCAGCCTTCTCACTCGGTCTCATGCAGCTCCTTTAGAAAATCGTCGCTGAGGCGGCCCTCGAACACGGGCCGCGCCCAGCCTGTCAGATGCACCTGCAGCTCCTCCCCCACCTCGACCTGCAGCTCGCCGCCGTCGAGGGCGACGGTGACGTTCGCTGGCGGCTCGCCGGCCGCGAGAACGTATGCCACCGCGGCGCCGGTCGCGCCGGTCCCCGAGGAGAGGGTCTCCCCCACGCCGCGCTCGAAGATCCGCGCGCGGATGCGGCAGGGTTCGGTCTCGGTGTACCAGGAGACGTTGGTGCGCTTGGGGAAGAGCTCGTGGCCTTCGATCGAGGGACCGATCGCGGGCAGGTCGAGCGCCAGCAGCGCGGTGAGGTCCTCGACGTGGATCGCGCACTGGGGGTTGCCGATCGAGACGTGCTGGAAGCGCCAGCGGCGCCCGGCGGCGCTCAATTCGCCATGCCCGCCCGCAGGGCCGCTCGGGAAGCCAGCCGAGGTTAGGGACGCCGCCCCCATGTCGACACGGCAGCTATGGGGACTGAGGATCGTCGGGGTGATCGCTCCCGCGGCCGTCTGGATCGTGAAGAGGTCCTCCTCGGTCCATCCGTGGCGGCGCAGGTAGAGCACGGCCTCGCGGACGCCGTTGCCCGAGAGCTCCGCCTCCGAGCCGTCGGGGTTGTAGATCTCCAGGTGCGCCACGAAGCGTGGATCCTCGCTCGGAGCGAGCAGCAGGACCCCATCGGCGCCCACCCCGAAGTGGGGGGCGCAGAGCTTGCGGATGCGCTGCGGGGTGAGCTCGAACGGCAGCTGCTCGCGCTCGAGGATCAGGTAGTCGTTGCCGAGTGCCTGCCACTTCTCGAACGGCAGCGGGGGTGTCTCCTCGCGGGGGATCATGCGCCGCCGGAGTTTACGATCTCCACTCGGGATCTCCGTTCTCCTCCTCGATCTCGCCGGTCACCTCCTCGATCTCTACGGTCACCTCTTCGATCTCGCCGGTCACCTCCTCAATCTCGCCGGCCACTTCCTCGATCTCTACGGTCACCTCTTCGATCTCGCCGGTCACCTCCTCAATCTCGCCGGCCACTTCCTCGATCTCTACGGCCACCTCCTCTGGAGCCCGCCCGGTCACGTCGATCAGGCGGACCCCGGCGAGCTTGCGCATCCAGGAGAGCTGGCGGCGGGCGTAGTTGCGGGTACGGCGCTGCATCGCCTCGACGTCCCCCGCGAGCAGCTCCTCGAAGCCGAGGGCCTTGCGCGCCGTGATCGATGCGCCGGCGGCGTGGGCGCGCATCACCTCCTCGCGAACGCCCCCCGCCAGCATCTGCTGCACGCGGGCGTCGATCCGCTCGTAGAGCCGCTCGCGCTCCATCGTGAGCCCCACCAGCAGCGTGGGGCGGCGCACCTCCGCGCTCCACAGCTGCGAGGGGCCCTCGGGCGGCTCGAGCTCGCCGGCTTCCAGCAGCTCCAGGGCACGGACGATCCGCTGGCGGTCCGCGGGGTCGATGCCCTCCGCTGCCCACGGCGCCCCCCGCGCGAGTCGGGCGTGCAGTGCGCCCGGGCCGTGGCGTTCGAGCTCGGCGGTCAACCGCTCGCGCAGCCCCTCGGGCGGCGGGGGACGCAGGCGCAGCTCGGTGAGGGCCGCGCGCAGGTACAGGCCGGTCCCGCCCACCACGATTGGGCGCCTGCCCTGGGCGAGCAGCCCGTCGATCTCGGCGTGCGCGAGCGCGGCGTACTGCCCGGCGCTGAAGCTGGCGTCGAGCGGCAGGAAGGAGACGAGGCGGTGCTCGAGCACGGCCTGCTCGGTGGGCAAGGCGACGCCGGTGAGCCCCTCCAGGCCGCTGTACACCTGCAGCGCGTCGGCGGAGACCGCGACCGGGTCCTCCCCGGCGGCCCGCAGCTTCGCGGCCAGTGCCACCGCGAGCGCGGTCTTGCCGACGCCGGTGGGGCCGAAGAGCGCGATCACCCGCATTCGCGTAGTGTGCACGGAACGGGTCGAGGGGCCCGACCGGAGCCGGGAGACACGCGCCTTCGGCGCGAATCCTCGTTTCGGCAGGCAGCGTTCCGCTGCCTGCGCCACCCTCTTGGATCAAAGTGAGGATCTCGGGATCGACAGTGCTGCTCACCGGCGCCACGGGCGGCCTCGGCGACGCGATCGCGCGCGAGCTGCACGGGCGCGGCGCGCAGCTGATCCTGACGGGCAGGCGCATGGAGGTGCTCGAGGCACAGGCCGCCGAGCTCGGCGCGCGGGCGCTTGCGGCGGATCTGGGCAACCGCGCGGACGTCGATCGCCTGCTGCGCGAGGCCGGGGAAGTCGACATCCTGGTCGCCAACGCCGCGCTCCCCGGCACGGGGCGCCTCGATGACTTCAGCATCGAGGAGATCGACCGCACCCTCGAGGTCAACCTGCGCTCACCAATTGCGATGGCGCAGGCGCTGGCGCCGGCGATGGCACGACGCGGCGCGGGCCATCTGCTGTTCGTCTCCTCGCTCTCGGGGAAGGCGGCGACGTCGCTGAGCTCCCTGTACAACGCCACGAAGTTCGGCCTGCGCGGCTTCGCGCTGGGGTTGCGCCCGGAGCTGCGCGCACAGAACGTGGGCGTCTCGGTGGTGTGCCCGGGCTTCATCCGCGACGCGGGCCTGTTCGCGAGCTCGGGAGCAAAGCTCCCACCGGGAGTAGGCACGCGCAGCCCCCAGGACGTGGCCCGAGCGGTGGCCGAGGCGATCGAGCGCAACCGCGCCGAGGTGGACGTCGCACCCCTGTCCCTGCGCCTGGGGACGGTCATCGCCGGCGCTGCCCCGGGAATCGCGGCGACCTTCACCCGCAAGACGGGCGGCGACAAGCTCGCCACCTCGATCGCGGCGGGCCACCACGCCAAGCACTGAAGCGCTCATAAGAGCGCTCCTACGAACGCCTTCGGTTGGGCTTAGCCCCCCGTTGCAGGGCGCTTAGGGGCAGGGCGCAGGATGGTCGGCGTAGATGCTCTCCCCCGACCATAGGAGTTCGCGTATGAGCAAGGCAAACATGATCAGGGCAGTAATCGTGGCGGGCGCGCTCGCGACGGGAGGGGCGGTGGCCGGTATCGCCGGTGCGGCCGCTGCTCCAAGTGGATCGGCCGATCAGGGATCCGCCAGCACGGCGACGGGTGCCACACAGACCCAGTCGACGCCGAGCACGGCGACCACTCCCTCCACTACCACTCCCTCCACTACCACTCCCTCCACTACCACTCCCTCCACGACGACCCCGGCGCCCAAATCGACCCCATCCGGCCACCCTTGCCCGAACATGGGCAAAGGGTCGAGCTCGGGGTCGAGCTCGGGATCCGGATCGGGATCGACGCCTGGCGCGAGCTATCCCGGCGGACCGCCGGGGCAGAGCCCGGCCGGCGCGTAGCAGCGGCAGGTCGAGGAGCGGCGGCCGTCTCCAGGTGGGGACGTCCGCCGCTGTCTCGGCGATCGGGCGATATGGGAAACACCTGCTGCGCACTCACGCCGGGCAGGCGGTGGGAGGCTCTTGGAGAGATCCTCGGCCGTTAGCCCACTGATGGCAAGGGATTCGCTCTGCTGCGAAGCGCCCAAGGTGGCAGGCGCTCGTGAGAAGTGCGCAGCCGCACAAGGATCGCGCTCCCCGATTGGATAATCCGCGGGCAAGCTGACCATACCCCGAAGGAGTCCAATGCCTCACATCGCCAACAGGAGCCGCGGAGCAGCGGCGATCACGCCGTTCATCCTCTCGCTCGCCTGCCTCTGGCTGGGGGCGTGCGGGGGCTCCTCTAACTCATCGACCACCAACACCACGGCCGCGGTCGCGAGCACGCCCACCGCCACAACTGCGAGCACGCCGCCGCCGAGCACCGCCACCACCCCCGCCGCTACCACCAGCACCGCCGCCGAAAGCGGGCCTCCCACCGCCGCCGACAAGCGTCGCCGGCAGGTCGCGCTGCGGGTGGTGAAATGCTTTCAGGCCGACGGCGTCAGCCTGCCTGAACCAACTCCCCAGGGCTATATCAACGTCACCGCCGCCGGCGCAAAATTCAAAGAAGCTCTGGCGAAGTGCAAACCGGTCTTGAACGAAGCGGCGCACGTCTCCAACAAGAAGTAGATAGGTGGCCTTGGAGCAGGTGGTCAACCGGCGCCAGAGGCGCTCAGACGGCCGATCAGCTGCTCCTCGCCGGCGAGCGTCTGGCTGGTGGCGGAGGCGATCTGCACCTGCGCGAGCTCGCCAGGGGCCGCCAGGCCGGTGAAGTTGACGACCTTGTTGTGGCGGGTGCGCCCGCGCAGTCGCTCCGGGTCGGTGCGCGAGGGGCCTTCGACGAGCACCTCCAGGGTGCGTCCCACGAAGCGCTGGGCGCGCTCGCGGGCGTGACGCTGGACGGCCTCCACCAGGCGCTCCATGCGCTCCACCTTGATCGGGTGGGGAACCAGGCCCTCCGTGATCCCCGCCGCCTCCGTGCCGCGGCGCGCGGAGAAGAGGAAGGTGAAGGCGCTGTCGTAGCCCACCTGCTCCACCACCTCCAGGGTCTGCGCGAAGTCCTCCTCGCTCTCCCCCGGGAAGCCGACGATGATGTCGGTGGTGAGCGCCACGTCGGGGACGTGCTCGCGGATCAGCGCCACCCGGTCCAGGTAGCGCTCGCGGTCGTATGTGCGCCGCATCGCCCTGAGGATGCGGCTCGAACCCGACTGCACGGGCAGGTGGATGTGCTCGCACACGCTGGGCAGCTCCGCGTGGGCGCGGATCACGTCCTCGCGCATGTCCTTGGGGTGGGGGCTCGTGTAGCGGATGCGCTCGATGCCCTCGATTGGGTCGAGCGCTCCCAGCAGCTCGGCGAAGCTGCGGCGGCCCGGACGTAGCTCGCGCCCGTAGGAGTTGACGTTCTGGCCCAGCAGCGTGATCTCGCGCACCCCCTCCTCGGCCATCCCGCGCACCTCCTCCACGAGCTCCTCGAAGGGGCGGCTGACCTCGCGCCCGCGGGTGGAGGGCACGATGCAGTAGGAGCAGCGGCAGTTGCAGCCGACGCTGATCTGCACCCACCCCTGGAAGGGGCGCTCGCGGTGGGCCGGCAGGCGGCCGGTGAAGCCCTCGAACTCGAAGTACCCCTGGGCGGTGAGCGACTCGGAGGTGAGGAACTCCGCGAGGCGATGCACCTGCCCGGGGCCGAAGGCGACGTCGACGAAGGGGAAGCGCTCGAAGACCTCCTCCTTGACCGACTGCGCCCAGCACCCCCCCACGCCCACGATCCGCCCGGGCCGCTCGCGCTTCAGGCGCTTGGCCTCGCCGAGGTGCGCGACGAAGCGGCTGTCGGCGCTCTCGCGGATCGAGCAGGTGTTGAAGAGGATCAGGTCCGCCTCCGCGCGCTCCGCGGCCTCGCGGTAGCCGATCGCCTCGAGCATCCCCTTCATCCGCTCGGAGTCGTGCTCGTTCATCTGGCAGCCGAAGGTGGTGAGGTGGTAGAGCACGACCTCCAGATTAGCTGTGTTGTGACCCCAGACGGCGGTTGGCCATCGGTGCTCCAGATGGCTCAGACCATGACCAGCGCGATGCCAAGGTTCGGTGCGCCGGCGAGGCGTCGATCGCCTGTGATCAGCTCGACGCCCAGTCTGCGTGTCAGCGCTACGTAGCAGGCGTCATAGGCTGTCAAGTTCCCGCGCAGACCCCACGCATCTGGCGCGAGATCGAGGGTGGGAACCCGCGTGAGTGACATGCTCAGGAAGTCGTCCACCATCTCCCCAGCGCGCTCGCTGCCGATCTGGCGAGAGCGCTCGAGCCCCCTCACAGCGTTCAGAACCTCCGGGTTGATCGAGTCGGGCGCCGCGAGATGGACGTCTCGGATGGCCCGCTCCACCGCGGCGGCACGCTCGCTGACGCTCAACAGCTCGACGACCGCCGAAGCGTCAATGATGCGTAACGGCGTTCCGGATCTGCTCGTCGCGCTCACGGCGTCCCTCGTGAATCAGCTCGACGATCTGCTCGCTCGAGATGTCCCTTACGGGCTCTCGCATCCTGACGCGCTCCAGCCACTCCTCGGTCGTGGGCAACGCAAGATCCACCTCGATCAGCCTTCGCACATAGTCGCTCAAGCTTCGGCCCTCCCGATGGGCCCGCTCCCGCAGCTTTGCGTGCACATCCGCCGAGACGTTCTTGATCTGGATCGCACTCACAGCATGACAATAGCATGCCCACAGCATGCTGGCGCAAGCGGATGAGCGCTCAGGCGGCCACAGGCTCGCGCTTTGGGATGACCGCAACCTCCGGGCTTGTCGGAGCGTCGGCGTCGGCGACCGGCTCTAGTGCCACGGCCGGACCATTGGGTGAGATGCCGCGCGCGGCGAAGATCTTCTCGCGGATCTCCTTGGCCATTGCGGGGTGCTCGTCCAGGTAGGCCTTGGCGTTGCCCCGGCCCTGGCCGAGGCGCTCGTTGCCGTAGGAGAAGAAGGAGCCGGACTTGGAGACGATGTTGTCCTCGATGCCGAGATCCACCAGGCAGCCGGTCGAGGAGATGCCTTTGCCGAACTCGATGTCGAACTCGGCCTGGCGGAAGGGGGCGGCGAGCTTGTTCTTGACGACCTTCACGCGCACCCGGTTGCCGACCGCCTCGGTGCCGTCCTTGAGCGTCTCGATGCGCCGGATGTCCAGGCGCTGGGAGGCGTAGAACTTCAGCGCCCGCCCGCCCGGCTGGGTCTCGGGGGAGCCGAACATCACGCCGACCTTTTCGCGGATCTGGTTGGTGAGGATGCAGAGCGTCTGCGTGCGGTTGAGGTTGCCCGCCAGCTTGCGCATCGCCTGGGACATCATGCGCGCCTGCCCCCCCACGCTCTGATCGCCCATCTGCCCCTCGAGCTCCACCCGCGGGGTCAGCGCGGCGACCGAGTCGATCGCCACCACGTCGACGGCGCCGGAGCGCACGAGCATGTCGGCGACCTCCAGGGCCTGCTCGCCGTAGTCTGGCTGGGAGACGAGCAGCTCGTCGATGTCGCACCCGATCTGCTTGGCGTAGATGGGGTCCATCGCGTGCTCGGCGTCGATGAACGCGCACACCCCCCCGAGCCGCTGGGCTTCGGCGATCACGTGGTAGATCAGGGTGGTCTTCCCGGAGGACTCCGGACCGAAGACCTCGACGATGCGCCCGCGCGGGACGCCCCCGATGCCGAGCGCGAGGTCGAGCGAGAGCGCTCCGGTGGGGATCGCGGCGACGCGCACCTGGGCGCCCTCATCGCCCATGCGCATGACCGTGCCCTTGCCGAACTCGCGCTCGATCTGCGTGAGCGCGCCCTTCAGCGCGGCGTCGCGGGCCTTGGCGGCCTTCTCCTGGTCCGTGGTGGGCATGGTCTGGCTCCTCCGAAGTCGGGATCTGATCGAACGCACACGCTAGAGACCGCCCCGGACAGAACAGTTGTTCGATTGCCGGGTCACCCGCCGGGCACCAGGGTGTGGGTCGCGAGCTCCTCGTACACGGCCCCGGTGGGTGTGAGCCACGAACGAAACAGCGTCGCCGAGCACGGATGAAACGACAGCGGGGGCGTGGGCGGGAGCGCGCGCTCGCCGGGGGTCTCCCCGGCGCGCATGCGGGCGACGGTCACGTGCGGTCGAAAACGCCCGCCCGCGGCGCCCGCGCCGGTCCCGCGGCGGGTGGGGTCCGGGGCGCAGACGGCGGCGAGTGCCCTCCAGGCGTCCCCGTGCAGCGCTCCCAGCGCGCCGCCGGCGTCGTCGTGCAGCTCGACCGCGAGCACGCGGGGCTGGCGCGGGGGCAGCCACAGCGGGGCCCCCAGCACGAGCTCCCCGACCGGCTGGGCCTCGGCGCACACGGCACCGAGCGCCTGGCCGATGGCCTCGATCGCACCCACGGGTTGGCTGCCGAGGAAGCAGAGCGTGAGGTGCAGCGCGTCGGCCTCCAGCAGCCGCAGACGGCTGCGGGGCGGCGTGGATCTCATGCGATCTCCGGGCGGGCGAGCGGCGAGTGGGTCCGGGGCGCCGCGCACGCTCGCGGCGCAGGCGCGCGCCCATGCGGCGAGCCGCGTGCGCATCTCGCCCGGCAGGTCGAGCGCCACGAACAGCCTGGCTTCGGCTCCGCGGGTCACGAGCGGTGATGATCGCAACTGTGCCCGCGGCGAGGGGCGGCGAGAACGCCCCCGAGGTGGGTGCCGCGGGGACGCCGGGCCTAGGCCCGGCGTCCCCTGCGACGGATCCGAATGCGTGGAGAGGAGGTCACGATCCGGATGTCTCGCGGGTGCCCGAAAGAGGTCGGTAGGCGCGCCCGAGAGGCTTGTAAAGTATTCGAACTATCGCGCCCTTGCAAGGCAACGATTCGACTGGCTAGCAGAGTAGTACCAGCGTGCCAATGTCTGCACAAGGGTGTGTTTCCCACTGAGCTCGGGAAACGGCCGGGGTGGCACCGGCTCTCTGACAGATCGCCACGCCGTGAGCATGCCCCGGGGCGGCCCGGGGACGAGGGGGTTGGGCGTCGAGGACCCGCCGCTGCTCGTGAGGCGTCCCCACGCCCGGCGATCCGACGCGCGAGCTGTCAGGTGCGCGTGTCGGCGAGCAGCAGGCGCCGCACCATGTGCAGCGCCACCGTGCACGCGCGGTCGCGCACGTCCGCGCGGGAGCCCGGGAGGGTCACCGAGCGCGTGATGCAGGCGCCCCCGGGGGCGGCGACGCTCAGGCAGACCAGGCCCACCGGCTTCTCCGCGCTGCCACCCCCGGGGCCCGCGATGCCGGTGACGCCCACCCCCACGTCGGCCCCCAGGTGCAGGCGCGCACCCTCGGCGAGCGCCTGCGCCACCTCCGGGGAGACCGCGCCGTGGCGCTCGATCACCTCCGCGGGGACGCCGGCGGCGGCGATCTTCACCTCGTTCTCGTAGGCCACGATCCCGCCCCGCACGTACTCCGAGGCGCCCGCGAGCTCCGTCAGGCGAGCCGCGAGCAGACCGCCCGTGCAGGACTCGGCGGTGGCGATCGACAGCACGGCGGCCGCCCCGCCGCCGGCGCCGTCCCGCGCGCGCTCGTCTTCTCCCGCGCCGGCACCGGACCTCGGCGCCCGGACGCCTCCCGTCGGCCCCTCACCGCGCAGCAGCGCCGCCACCTGCTCGTCCACCGTGCTGCCATCCTCTGAGAACAGCGTGTCCGCGTGGCGCGCGCGCACCACGGCCACGAGCGCCCCGTAGGTCTCCTCGGCATCGGGCTCGTAGCGGGTCACCACCTCGATCTCGCCCCGTTTCAGGCACGTGGTGATCACCAGGCGGCCCAGCTCCACGCCCTCGCGCTCGGCGACCCTCAACGTCTCCGCGATCTCCGACTCCGGGATCCCGAACAGGCGCAGCGTGCGACGGCGATACACCGTCGCACCCGCGAGCGCCGCGCGCAGGGCGTCCGTTTGGACGGCCGCATCCCACATCCCCTGCAGCTCCCGGGGCGGGCCCGGGAGGACCACCACCACCGGGCCGGCGACTCCCCCGGCGGGTTCCACCACCAGGCCGGGGGCGGTGCCCACCGGGTCGAGGACCGCCGCGCCCCGGGGGATCACCGCCTGCTTGCGGTTGCTCGCCCTGACCGCCTCCATGTCGAGGTTCGGCCACCGCTTCGACAGGGGCCGCAGGATCTCCGCGATGCGCTCCTCCAGCCCCTCGTCCAGCACCATCTCCCGGCCCTGGAACTCCCCCACCGTCGCGGCCGTCAGGTCGTCCGCGGTCGGCCCCAGGCCGCCGCTGGTGAGCACGACGTCCATGCCCTCCCCCGCCATGAAGCGCAGCGCCGCCAGCACGTCCTCGCGTCGATCCCCCACGATCGCGATGTGCGCGAGGTCCACCCCCAGCTCCTCCAGACGGTCCGCCAGCCAGGGGCCGTTGCGGTCGACGACCCTCCCCGTCAGCACCTCCGTGCCCGTCACCACGATGCCCGCGCGCACGCTCACCGATTCACTTGCACGTCGGCTCTTCGCTTTCCACCAGCGGCCGCTCGCCCGTGGGCGTGATCGCGTAGCCGATCGCACTGGCCGACGCCGGCACCGTCTGCGGTCTGCCGTTCACCACCAGCCTCACGTTGGCGTTGCCGAGCGTCAGTTCGAAGCGCCGCGCGTGGTAGGTGGGCAGCGTGCTGGCGGAGGTCAGGATGATGCCCGGGATTCGCTCGCGCCCATCGCCGACCAGGCAGACGTACACTTCCCCGGAGGGTTCCAGCTTCAGCGACGCCAGCTTCACCCTTGCGCTCGCGGTGCCCGTGCCGTGCACGGCATGCCCGGCTCCCGTCGCGCGAGCACCGCGCGAGGTCCGCTGCGCCGGGGTGCTGGCGGTTGGGTTGGAGGGGCTGCTGCCGCCAGACAGCAGCGCGTAGAGGAGCACCAGGATCACGAGACCCACCGCGCCCACCGCCGCCAGGTATCGCCGCGACGGGCCCTGGCCAGCGGGTGCGGACGAGCGGGCGGGCGGGCGGGCTCCCGTTCCCCCGCCCGAGCGGCGGTGCGACGGGCCGCCGGTGTGCACGCGGGAGCGGCGTGGGGCGGACACCGCCGGCTGCTGGATCGGCTCCGGTCCCTCCCCCGGGTACTCGCAGTGCAGCTTGTACTCCTCCACCAGCGCCCTCCCGTCCAACCCCAGCGCCTGCCCATAGGTGCGCAGGAAGCTCTTCACGAACGTCGGCCCCGGGAGCAGATCCCACTCTTCGTTCTCCAGCGCCCGCAGGTACTTCGCGCGGATCTTCGTCTGCGCCTCGATCTCGGACACGTCGATCCGGGCCCGCATCCGGGCCTCCCGCAGTGTTGCTCCGATCTCGGGCATTCGTCTCAGATTCTCCGGGACCCCGTGGGAGGGGGTCCGGGGGGAGGGCCTGCCCTCCCCCCGTCAAGCGTTGCTCCGATCTCGGGCATGGTTTCTGAAGGCTAGTGACTGGGGGGGAAACCGCATTCCCCGCATGTTCGCTTGCGGGAGGGCTCGGCCGCAGCGCCCGTCACTGCACTGCGAACGCCGCCCCCCGACCCCCCTTGTGGGGGTCCTCCTAAAAAAATCAAGACTCCGAGGACTCCGCCACGACTGCCCGCTCTTCCAACGCCGCCAGCACGCGCGGCACGTCGGCTTCGCCGATCAGCACCTGACGGGGCTTCGAGCCCTCGTAGCCCGAGATCACCCCGCGGCGCTCCAGCATGTCGATCAGCCGGCCCGCGCGCGTGTAGCCGAGGCGCAGCCGGCGCTGCAGCATCGAGGTGGAGGCCGTCTGCATCTCCGCCACCAGCGCGATCGCCTCGCGCAGCAGGGGGTCCTCATCGGGGCTGAACTCCTCCGGCGCGCCCTGCTCGCCCTCCGCCGGCTCGACCTCCTCCAGCAGCTCCTCGCGCAGCTCCGGCTCCCCCTGGCGGCGCCAGAAGTCCGTCAGCTTGGCGATCTGGGGCTCGTCGACGTAGGCGCCCTGGATGCGCTGCAGGCGCGAGCTGCCCACCGGGCTGAACAGCATGTCCCCCTGGCCCAGCAGCGACTCCGCGCCGTTCTGGTCGAGGATCACGCGCGAGTCCGTCTGCGAGGAGACCGCGAACGCGATCCGCGAGGGCACGTTCGCCTTGATCATCCCCGTGATCACGTCCACCCGCGGGCTCTGCGTGGCGAGCACCAGGTGGATCCCCACCGCGCGCGCCTTCTGCGCGAGGCGGATGATCGAGTCCTCCACGTCCGCCGGCGCCACCATCATCAGGTCCGCGAGCTCGTCGATCACGCACAGGATGTACGGCAGCGGCGGCTCCCCACGGCCTTCGCGCACCTTGTTGAGCTCCGGCAGGCTGCGCGTGCGCGCCAGCGACATCGTGCCGTAGCGCTGCTCCATCTCGCGCACGAGGTTCTGCAACGCGTTCGCCGCCATCCGCGGGCTCGTGATCACCGGGGTCAACAGGTGCGGGATCGACTCGTAGTGGTTGAGCTCCACCTGCTTGGGGTCCACCAGCACCAGGCGCAGCTCGTGCGGGCTCGCGCGCAGCAGCACGCTCGCGAGCATCGCATTGATCGCCCCCGACTTCCCCGCGCCCGTCGTGCCCGCCACCAAGAGGTGGGGCATCTTCGCGAGGTCCGCCCCGATCGCCTTGCCCGCCACGTCCTTGCCCAGCCACACCGTCAGCGGCGACCAGTCCGCCGGGGGCTCCTGGAAGACGTCCCCCAGGCGCACGATCCGCCGCTTCGCGTTCGGCACCTCGACCCCCACCGCCTGCTTGCCGGGGATCGGCGCGAGGATGCGGATGTCCGTCGCCGCCAGCGCGTACGCCAGGTCGTCCTTCAGCTGTGCCACCTTCGCCACCTTCGTTCCCGGGGCCAGGCGCAGCTCGTAGCGGGTTATGTGCGGGCCCGCCACCGTCCCGATCACCTTCGCCTGCACCCCGAAGTGGCTCAGCGCCTCCACCAGGCTCGCGGCGATGCGCTCCTGGCCGGCGGTGTCCGGGCGTACCTGCTCGGCGCTCGAGCGCGAGAGCACCCTGCTGGCCTGCGGCAGCTGCCATACGAAGTCCGGGTCGTCGGTCACCCGCTCGCGCAGCCGGCCCTGCGGCGTGAGGTCCTCGGGGCTGGTCGCCGACACGCCGGTGAGCGCCTCCTCCCGCTCCTCCTCCTCCTCTATCTCTTCCCCGTTCGCGAACTCGGCCTCGTTCTCGAAATCGGACTCATCCAGCGGGGGGGCCTCCACGTGGGTCGCCCTCACCACCAGCTCCTCGGGCTCCGGTTCGGGCGGCAGCAGCTGGTCGATCTCCGACTGCTCCAGGGCCGCCGGCAGGAGTGGCTCCAGGGCCGCCGGCACGAGCTGCGCGGCAGAGGGCTTGTGCTTGGCCATCTGCGTTCGCAGAACGCGCGTGCTGTCCACCATCCCATTGCCGGTCGCTCGCAGCACCGCCGCCAGCGAGGCCCCGCTCAGCAGGACCACGCCCACGACGAACAGGAAGACCACCAGGATCTCCACCCCGACCTGCTGCACCAGCCTGTGCGCCACTTCGTACAGCGCCTCCCCCACCGCGCCCCCGCGCGTCTGCAGGAAGTGCGAGGACCAGCGCGAGCCGCCCCCGCCCTGTCCCGCGCTCACGCCCAGCGTGCCCGCCGCCAGCGCCAGCACGATCGCGCAGGCCAGGCAGACGCTGCCGGTGCGCAGGGGCCGCAGCGCGGGCAGCACCGGGCGCATCAGCATCGCCCCCCCCGCCCCCACCAGCGCGATCGGCGCCAGCACCCGCGCGCGGCCCGCTCCCCAGCCGAGCGCCACCGCGAGCGCGTGGCCCACGCGGCCACCCGCTTCGCCGCCCCCGCCGGCGTAGAGCACGAAGCCGAGGAACACGCCGATCGCGATCAGACCCAGCGCGAGCACATCCCGCTGGCGCTGGTCGAGCTGGGGCAGCCGCGGCGGCCATGAAATCGATGGACTGCGCCCGCGCCGCCGCCGCGAGCGAGTGCTCGCCGTCGAGCGGCGGCGTGCCGGAGCCCCGCGTGAGCTGCGCTTGCGTGTGCCTGCCATACACGCGCAACTTCGACGTCAGCGCCCGAGACCCTGCCTCCACCCCTTACCATCGCTTTAGTGCAGATCGGTACACAGGGACCCATATGAACGACTTCTCCCGTGCACCCAGAGTCCTCGTGATCGAGGACGACGAGGACATCGCCCAGGCGCTCCAGCGCTCGCTGCGCATGGAGGGCTACGAGGTCCGCACCGCTCCCGACGGCGCCCAGGGCCTCGAGCAGGCCCACGCCTTCGTGCCCGACCTCGTGATCCTCGACCTCGGCCTGCCCAAGGTCGACGGCCTCGACGTCGCGCGCTCCCTGCGCGAGCAGGACGACGTGCCGATCCTCATCCTCACCGCCCGCGACGCCCTGGAGTCGCGCGTGGAGGGGCTCGACGCCGGCGCCGACGACTACCTCGTCAAGCCCTTCGAGCGCCAGGAGCTGCTGGCGCGCATACGCGCGCTGCTGCGCCGTCGCCCACCCCGCGGCTCCGCGCCGCTGCGCGTGGGGGACCTCTCTCTGAACTCCGACACCCACGAGGTCCTCCGCAGCGAGCGTGCCATCGACCTCACCCAGAGGGAGTTTGAACTCCTTGAATACATGATGCGCAACGAGCGCATCGTGATCTCCCGCCAGCGGCTCCTGGACGAGGTCTGGGGTTATGACCCCTTCTCCACCACCAACACCATCGAGGTGTTCGTCTCCAACCTCCGCCGCAAGCTCGAGGCGGAGGGCGAGCCCCGCCTGCTGCACACGATTCGGGGAGCCGGCTACGTCCTCCGTGCGTGAGGAGAGCTCCCGGCGGGGGGAGCCCGTCCCGCCCGCCGGCTCCGAGCGATCCGCCACGCCCGGAGGAGCGCCCTCGATGCCGCCCGTCCTCTTGCGGCGGGCCGGGGCGCGCCTCTCGGCCACCTTCGACGGCCTGCCGATCCGCACGCGCCTGGCGGTCGTCTCGGCGCTGCTCACGTTCGTGATCCTCTGCGGCTTCGCGCTCGTCGTCGGCTCGCTCACCGTGCACCGCATCCGCTCGGACTTCAACAACGAAGTCGCCATCTCCGCCGACGAACTCGACGGGCTGCTGCAGATCGGAGTGACCGGCAGCCAGGCCGAAGGCCTCCACCTCGTGGTGCGCCCCAACATCGACGAATACGCCGCCCCCGAGCACGCCGTCGTCAGGGTCCTGCTCCCCTCCGGGACCGTGCTCCAGCACACCGCCCACGCCCCCGAATTCGATTCCCCGAGCGGCGTGATCGTGGGCCTCGAGGGCGGGGTGGACGTCGCGGGCTACCGCGTGGAAGCGCGCGTCAAGCAGCTCTCGATCGGGGGGACCGCCGTGATCCAGTACGCCCGCCCGCTCTCGGAGGTGCAGAGCACGATCGCGCGCGTCGAGCTGCTGCTGCTGCTCGGCACGCTCGCCGGCACCGGCCTCGCGCTGCTCGCCGGCGCGATGATCGCCCGCCGCGCGATGCAGCCGATCGCGACGCTCACCTCCGCCGCCGCGGAGATCGCGCGCACCCGCGACTCCAGCGCCACCGTGCCCCAGTCGGAGGCCGACGACGAGGTGGCCGAGCTCGCCCGCACGCTCCAGGGGATGCTCTCCGCGCTCGACGACGCCCACGCCGAGACCGAGGCGATGCTCGACCGCCAGCGCCGCTTCGTCGCCGACGCCTCCCACGAGCTGCGCACCCCGCTCACCAGCGTGCTCGCCAACCTCGAGCTGCTCGCGGAATCCCTGCACGGCGAGGAGGGCGACGCGGCGCGCTCCGCCCTGCGCTCCTCCCGGCGGATGCGCCGCCTCGTCGCCGATCTGCTGCTGCTCGCCCGCAGCGACGTCGGGCGCGTGGTGTCCCGCCAGCCCGTGGACCTCGGGCAGGTCGCGCTCGAGGCCGCCGCCGAGCTGGGGCACCTCAGCGGCGAGCACGAGCTCTCGATCGACGCCCGTCCCGCGGTCCTCCACGGCGACCACGACGAGCTGCTGCGACTCACGCTGAACCTCCTCGAGAACGCGCTGCGCCACACCCCGCCGGGCACCGCGATCCGCGCCTGCACCGCAGCGGAGGGCTCGAACGCCGTGCTCGCCGTCGAAGACGACGGCCCCGGTGTTCCTCCCGAGCTCGCCGCCACCCTGTTCGAGCGCTTCGTCCGCGGCGCCGGCGACCGCGGCGGGTCCTTCGGCCTCGGGCTCGCGATCGTCCGCGCGGTCGCCCACTCCCACGGCGGCTCGGTCACCCTGGAGGACGTCGCCCCCCACGGCGCGCGCTTCGTCGTGCGCCTGCCGCTGGCCCCGGCGCCCAGCGCACCGGACGCGCCTCAGCCGGCACTGCCGAGCGCGCGGCTGACCTGAACCGCTCCGCGCGCCGCAAGCGGGCTGCCGCGCGGTTCTGGGGCCCGTGGGTTGGCTAGACCTCGACGACCACGGGGAGCACCATCGGCCGCCGCTTCAGACGGTCATAGACGAGCTGCGCGAGGTCGTCGTGGAGGGTCTGCTGGATCAGGTCCACCTCGCGGATCTCCTCCTCGGCGGCGCGCGCCAGGGATTCCTCGACGGTGGCGCGGATCTCCCGCACCAGTCTGTCCGCCTCGTCGAGGAACGGCACGCCGCGGAAGATCACCTCCGGGTCGGCCACCGAGCGCCCGTCCTGCTCGGCGATCGTGGCCACCACGATGAAGATCCCGTCCGCGGAGAGCATCCGCCGGTCGCGCAGCGCCACGTCGGCCATGTCGCCGATCTCCACCCCATCCACGAAGACCATCCCCGACTGCTCCTTCTCGCCGAAGCGCGCCCCCCGCTCGTCGAGGTCGAGCGGCAGGCCGTTCTCGCCCTGGAAGATGTCCCGCGGCGCGATCCCCACCGCCTCCGCGAGCTGGCTGTGCAGGCGCAGGCGCTTGAAGTCGCCGTGGAAGGGCATCACGTAGCGGGGCTGCACGAGGTTCAGCATCAGCTTCACCTCCTCCGCGTAGCCATGCCCGGAGGCGTGCACCGGCGCGTCGGCCGGGGTCACCACGTGGCAGCCGATGTGGTAGAGCCGGTCGATCGTCTCGTTCACCGCGCGCTCGTTGCCCGGCACGGGGGTGGCGGAGAAGACGACGGTGTCCCCCCGGCGCAGCTGCACCTGGGGGTGGTCGCGGTAGGCCATCCGCCGCAGTGCGCTCAGCGGCTCGCCCTGGGAGCCGGTCGAGATGATCACGATCCGGTCCTCCGCGAAGTCCGCGATCTCGCGCGGACCCACGAGCATCCCCTCGGGCACCTCGATGTGCCCCAGGGTCCGCCCGATGCCCACGTTCTTGCGCATCGAGCGCCCCACCAGCGCGACCTTGCGTCCGAGCGCCTGCGCCGCGTCCACCACCTGCTGCACCCGGTGGATGTTCGAGGCGAAGCTCGTCACCACGATCCGCCCCTCGCAGCGCGCGAACACCTCCTCGAGGTGGGGGCCCACCCCGGACTCCGACGGGGAGAAGCCCGGGCGGTCGACGTTCGTGGAGTCCCCGCACAGCAGCAGCACCCCCTCGCGCCCCAGTTCCGCCAAGCGCGAGACGTCCGCGGGCGCACCGTCCACGGGCGTCTGATCGAACTTGTAGTCGCCCGTGATCAGCACCGTCCCCAGCTCCGTGCCCAGCGCCACCGCGCTCGCGTCGGGGATCGAGTGGGTCATGTGCACCATCTCCACCGAGAACGGCCCCAGCTCGAGCGTCTCCCCGGGGGCCACGTCATTGAGCTCCACGTCACGCAGCTTGTGCTCTTCGAGCTTCGAGCGCGCCATCGCCATCGTCAGCGCCCCCCCGTACACCGGCGGGAGGTCGGCAGATTTGGTCCCGCCCCCCCCGAGCTCGCGCAGCACCCACGGCAGCGCCCCGAGATGGTCCTCGTGGCCGTGCGTCACCACGATCGCCTCGATCTCCCGGGCGCGCTCGCGCAGGTAGGAGAAGTCGGGGAGCACCAGATCGATGCCGACCATCTCCGGCGTGGGGAAGCGCAGGCCGACGTCCACCACCACGATCCGACCGTCGTGCTCCACGACGGTCATGTTCTTGCCGATCTCGCCCAGCCCGCCGAGCGGCAGGACGCGCAGCTTTGCGCTCACGCGTGCTGCGCCTGTGCTGAGGGCGTCGGCGTCTCGACGGCCGCCAGCAGCCCGTGGCGGACGAGCATCGCTCGCACCTCCTCGAGCTCCTCGGGGGTGGCCTCCACGATCGGCAGGCGCACGCCGCCGACGTCGCGGCCCAGCAGCTTCAGCGCGGCCTTCGTGCAGGTGGGGCTCGAGGTGAGGAACAGCGTCTCGTAGACGTCCTGCAGCGATGCGTCGATCGCGGCGCGGTTCTCGGGCTCCTCGGCCATGCGGTGCATCTCCTCGCCGACGATGTGGCTGCAGACGCAGACCCCGCCCGCCCCGCCGATGTCGAGCGTGCGCGCGAGCGTGCTGTCGTCGCCGGCGTACACCTCCAGACCGTCGAGGAGCTGCAGCTCCTCTGCATTGGCCTGCTTGACGGCCTCGATGTGCTCGATCTGGGCCAGCTCCGCGAGCAGCTCCGGGCCGATGTTGGTGCCCGTGCGGCTGGGGATGTTGTAGAGCATGATCGGCCTGTCGGTGGCGGCCGCCACGGCCTCGTAGTGGCGCCTGAGGCCCAGGGGGCTGGGGCGGTTGTAGTAGGGCGTCACCGAGATGATCGCGTCGGGCCCCAGGGCGCTTGCGCGTTCGGTCAGGAGGACCGCGTGGCGCGTGTCGTTGGTGCCGGCGCCCGCGACGATCGTCTTGCCCGCCGGGCGCTCGGCGATCGCCAGCTCGATCAGCGCGAGCTGCTCCTCGTCGGTCAGCGTGGCGGCCTCGCCGGTGGTGGCGGCAACCACGAAGCCGTCCGAGCCGTGCGCGGCGAGGTGGTGCATCAGCGCCACGAACGCCTCCTCGTCGACGCGCAGCTGCTCGTCGAAGGGCGTCACGATCGCGGTCAGAATCGTTCCCAGGTTCCCCATCGCGGCCATTATCCCACGTCCACGGCCGCGTCCCCGCGGGCGCCAAGCAACAGGTGCTCGAGACCAACCGTAAGCGGCTGCTCGAGCGCCGCGATCCCGCGCACCGCCAGCAGCACCCCGGGCATGAAGGACTCGCGGTCGATCGAGTCGTGACGGATCGTCAGCGTCTGGCCGAGATCGCCGAGGATCACCTCCTGGTGGGCCACCAAGCCGGGGAGGCGCACGGAGTGGATCGGCGGCTCCGCGCCCCCGCTCGCCTGCGCCATCAGCTGCGCGGTGAGCCTCGCGGTGCCACTGGGGGCGTCGAGCTTGCGGTCGTGGTGGAGCTCGATGATCTCCGCTCTCGCCATGTGGCGCGCGGCCTGCGCCGCGAAGCGCATCATCAGCACCGCCCCGATCGCGAAGTTCGGTGCCACCAGCACGTTCGCCCGCGTTGCCCCCCGCGCGGCGGCGCACGCCCGCTCCAGCTCCTCCAGGTCGAAGCCGGTCGTTCCTATCACCGCGTGCACCCCCGCACGCACACACGCCGCGGCGTTCTCCACGGCGGTCTGGGGCTGGGTGAAGTCGACGACCACCTCGGCGCTCGCCAGGACCTCCGTGAGCGTCGTGCCCAGCAGCGGATCGGCCCGGCCGGTGAGCTGCATGTCCTCGGCGCCCTCCACCGCGGCGCACGCGGCTTCGCCCATGCGGCCCGCGGCACCGGCGACCGCGACGCGGATCATCCCGCGGCCACTGCTTCCAGAGGGACGAGCGCCTCGCGCAACACCGCCTCGTCCGGGCCGATCGCTGCGACCGAGAGCTCACCTGCGTGGAAGAGCTCCTCGGCGAGCGCCTGGAGGTCCTCCACGGTGACCGCGTCGATTCGCGCGACGAGCTCCTCCACCGAGAGGATCGGCTGGCTGGTGAGAACGGAGCTGCCCAGCCGGTTCATGCGCGCCGCGGTGGACTCCAGCGCGAGCACCAGGCGGCCCTTGGCGTTCTCCCGGGAGCGCTCGAGCTCCTGCGCGTCGGCCGGTTCGCGCACGAAGCGCTCGAGCTCCGCCGCGATCACCTCCAGCGCCTCCGTCAGGTTCTCCGGGCGGGTTCCCACGTACAGCCCCACCTCGCCGGTCGCGGCGTAGAGGTTGGAGAAGGAGAACACCGAGTACGCGAGTCCCCGGCGCTCGCGCACCTCCTGGAAGAGACGCGAGGAGGGGCCCCCGCCGAGCACGTTGTCGAGCACCCGCAGCGCGAAGCGGCGCTCGTCCTCGCGCGCCATCCCCCGTCCGCCAAGGCACAGGTGGTACTGCTCGGTCTCCTTGCGCAGGAAGCGCACCCGGCGCTCGAAGCGGGGCTCGCCCGCCCCGCTCGCTCCATCCCGGCGCCCACCCAGCTGCGCTGCGCCCGCCCCGTCCGCCGCTCCCAACGCTGCGCCCGTGCCGTCCGCCGCTCCCAACGCTGCGCCCGTCCCGTCCGCCGCTCTCAACGCTGCGCCCGTGCCGCCCTCCCCGCCGGTCGCGCCGCTCCCGCCACCGGCCGGGCGCGCAGGACAGGCGGCCCGAGCCATCTCCACCAGCGCCTCGTGCTCGATGGAGCCGGCCGCGGAGATCACCACGTCCGCGGGGTCATAGCGTTCGGCGTGGAAGGCCCGCAACTGCTCGCGGGTGACCGCGCGGATGACCTCCGCGCGCCCGATCACCGCGCGGCCGAGGGGGTGCTCGCCGAAGACCGCCTCCCCGAGCACGTCGAAGACGCGATCCTGGGGGTCGTCCTCGTACATCGCGATCTCTTCCAGCACCACCTCGCGCTCGGCCTCGAGCTCCCCCATGAGGGGTCGCCACACCATGTCGGCGATCACGTCGAACGCGCGCTCCAGGTGCACGTCGAGCACGCGCGTGTAAACCGAGGTGGCCTCCTTGTCGGTGCCCGCGTTCAGCTCCGCGCCCATCGCGTCGAAGATCTGGTCGATCTCCTCCGAGCCGTAGCGAGCGGAGCCGCGGAAGAGCATGTGCTCGAGCAGGTGCGAGATCCCTGCCTGATCGTCGCTCTCCAGGGCCGATCCCGCGCCGATCCAGAAGCCGAGCGCGACCGAGCGCACCGCCGGCAGCCGCTCGCTCACCACCCGGACGCCCCCGTCCAGGGTGGTGATGCGATGACCCTCAGGCATGCTCAATAGCGGTCGCGATCGCGCCCGGAGCCGTGGCGCGGGCGGCCGGAGCCGCGCTGGGCGGGCGGGCTCTCGTCTCTGCGCGAGCGGTCGCCGCGGCCCTCGCGGCCGTTGCGCGAGGACGAGGACGGGGGCCGGGAGGACCTCGATCCCCCTCCGCCTCCTCCGCCTGCCCCAACCGCGGCGAGCTCCTCGACCGACTTGCCCGCGATCTCCGGGTCCTCGGCCAGACGCAGGCCGATGCGCCCGCGCTCGCGGTCGACCTCGACCACGCGCACGTTGATCTCGTCGCCCTTGTTGAGGACCTCCTCGACGCTCGCGATGCGCTCGCCGGGGGAGACGTTGGAGATGTGCAGCAGGCCGTCGGTGCCCTTGGCGAGCTCCACGAAGGCGCCGAAGGTGGTGGTCTTGACGACCTTCCCGAGGAACTCGTCGCCGACCTCGACCTCCTTCATCATCATGCGGATGCGCTCCACGAGCTCGTCGGCGAGCTCGCCGTTGGCGGAGTAGATCAGCACCTGGCCCTCGTCGTTGACGTCGATCTGGGATTCGAACTCCTCCGAGAGGCCCCGGATCGTTTCCCCGCCCTTGCCGATCAGCAGGCCGATTTGGCTGGGGTCGATCTGAATTGTCTGGATGCGCGGGGCGAACTGCGAGAGCTGCTCGCGGGGGGTCCCGATCACGTCGGCCATCTTGCCGAGAATGAACGTGCGCGCCTCTTTGGCCTGGGCGAGCGCGTCGCGCAGGATCTCGAAGGTGACGCCCGTGATCTTGATGTCCATCTGCAGCGCCGTGATGCCGCGCTCGGTGCCGGCGACCTTGAAGTCCATGTCGCCCAGGTGGTCCTCGACGCCGGCGATGTCGGTGAGGACGATGTAGTCATCGCCCTCTTTGATCAGGCCCATCGCGATTCCCGCGACGGGGCGCTTGATGGGCACCCCGGCGTCCATCAGCGACAGCGAGGAGCCGCACACGGAGGCCATCGAGGAGGAGCCGTTGGACTCGAGGATGTCCGAGACCACGCGGATCGAGTAGGGGAACTCCTCGATCGAGGGCACCATCGGCGCGAGCGCGCGCTCGGCAAGCGCGCCGTGGCCGATGTCGCGGCGCTTGACGCCGCCCATGCGGCCCGCCTCCCCAACCGAGAACGGCGGGAAGTTGTAGTGGTGCCAGTAGTACTTTTTGGATTCGAGGCCGAGCGTGTCGATGCGCATCTCCTCCTTGAGGGTGCCCATCGCCACGACGCTCAGCGCCTGCGTCTGCCCGCGCGTGAAGAGCGCCGAGCCGTGCGTGCGCGGCGTGACCCCGACTTCGATCGAGATGTCGCGGATCTCGTTCTCCGAGCGCCCGTCGGGGCGCTTCTTGTGCACGGCGATGCGCTCGCGGATGATCGCCTTCTCGAGCTTGTCGAACGCGAGCTGGGCAGCCGCACGGCGCTCGGAGGCGCTCGTGTGCTGCTCCTCGGAGGCACCCTCGGGCGCGGCCGGGGCGTACTGCGCGAGGATCGCCGCCTCGACTGCCTTGGTGGCGTCCTGGCGCTCGAGCTTGTCCTCGACCTGCGTGGCCGCGTCCAGCGCGCTCCCGTGGGAGCCGCGGACCTGCTCCAGCAGCGAGGGGTCGACGCCGATCGTCGCGAATACTTTCTTCGCCTTGCCGACTTTCGCCGCGAGGTCGCGCTGGAGCGCGCACAGCTTCTTGATCGCCGCGTGGGCGATGTCCAGCGCGTCGAGGATCTCGGCCTCGGGGATCTCGTTGGCGCCCGCCTCCACCATCAGGATCGCGTCCTCGGTGCCCGCGACGATCAGGTCGAGGTCGGAGCTGCTCTCGGCGTCCGCCTGCAGGTCCTCCTCGGAGGGGTTGACGACGAAGTTGCCGTCGATCTTGCCGATGCGCACCGCGCCGACGGGCGTGGGCAGCGGAATGTCGGAGATCATCAGCGCCGCGGAGGCGCCGTTCATCGCGAGGATGTCATAGGGGTGGACGTGGTCGATCGAGAGCGGGATCGCGACCAGCTGCGTGTCATAGCGCCAGTCCTTGGGGAACAGCGGGCGGATCGGGCGGTCGATCATGCGCGCGGTCAGCGTGCCCTTCTCGCCGGGGCGGCCCTCGCGCTTGAAGAACGAGCCGGGGATTTTCCCGGCGGCGTACATGCGCTCCTCGACGTCCACCGTCAGCGGGAGGAAGTCGACGTCGCGCAGGGAGCCGGCGACGGCGGTCGCGAGCACCATCGTGTCGCCCTGGCGGACGACAACTGCGCCGGAGGCCTGCTTGGCCATCCTGCCGGTCTCGAAGGAGATCTCGCTGCCGGCGATCTCCACGGAGACCCGTGTAACGGCATCACTACTCATATTCACTGCCTTCCTGTCCGCCCGACCCAGCCCTACGGGCTGTGTGCCCTCGGCGGAGCTGTCTCTATTTATCTTTATTCCGAACGCAGTGAGCTTAGCGGCTAAACGTTTTTGAGGCCGCCGAGAATCATGTGCACGCCGGGAAGGTCGGCGGGCGAGGGGGCCTGGTAGCTCCAGCGCACGACCCCGTCGGGGCCGACGACGACGAGCGCCCGCTGGGGGAAGCCGCCCTCGTGGAGCACCCCGAAGGCGGCGCAGGCCGCGCCCTTGGGCTCGAAGTCCGAGAGCTGCGGGATGCTCACGCCGAGCTTTTCGCGAAACGCTTTCTGCGCCCAGGAGCTGTCGCAGGAGACGCCGTAGATCGCGGCGCCGTCTGCGGTGATCTGATCGAGCTCCTTCTCGTAGAGCTGCAGCTGGTCGGTGCACACGGGGCTGAAGGCGAAGGGGTAGAAGACCAGCACGGTGGTCCTGCCGTGCAGGTCCTTCTCGGTGAGGGGCTCGCCGCCTTCGGTGGTGAGCGAGAAGCTCGGAACCTCGGTGCCGGGGTCGAGAACGCTCATCGCAGCTGCCCCTACTTGCGCAGGCCGAGCTCTTTGATGAGCGCGCGGTAGCCCTCGAGGTCGTTGCGCTGCAGGTAGTCGAGGAAACGCCGGCGGCGACCCACGAGCATCAGCAGCCCTCTGCGGGAGTGGTGGTCTTTCTTCTGCTCGCGCAGGTGCTCGGTGAGGTGGTTGATGCGCTCGGTCAGGAGCGCCACCTGCACCCTGGTGTTGCCCGTGTCGCGCTCGCTGGCGCCGAACTTGGCGGCGATCTCGCGCTTTCTCTCGGTCGTCAAAGTCATCAGCGGTCGCACACGCTAGCAAAGAGGGCGCCACTCACAGCTCGGCCACGACCTCGCGGGTGAGCTCGACGTCGCGGTGCATCTGCTCGACGAGCGCCTGCGCCGTGGCGAAGCGCCGCTCCCCGCGCAGGCGGCGCAGGAAGTCGAGGCGCAGCTCGCGGCCGTAGAGGTCGCCCTCGAAGTCGAGCAGGTACGCCTCGATCAGCTCCCCGCGGCCGGTCGTGAAGGTGGGGCGCACACCCACGTTGACCGCGGCCGGGCGTCCGTCGGCCAGGCAGGCGTAGATGCCGTGGCCGGGGCAGACGAGCTCCTCCTCGGGGACCAGGTTGGCGGTGGGGAAGTCCAGCGTGCGCCCGCGTTCGTCGCCGCGCACCACCTCGCCGCGGAGCTGGAAGGGGGCGCCGAGGAAGTGGGTGGCCTGGTCGACCTCCCCCGCCAGCACGAGACCGCGGATGTGGCTGGAGGAGACGATCTCCCCGTCCACCTCCAGCAGCGGGTGCACAGTCGTCTGAAAGCGCCCGTCCGCCGCCAGCAGCTGGGTGTCGCCTTGGGCGCGGTGGCCGAAGCGGAAGTTCTCCCCGACCGAGACCCCCCCCGCTCCGAGCGCGGCGACGAGCACCTCGTCGATGAACTCCTGCGCGCTGCGCGCCGCGAAGGCCGCGTCGAAGGGGATCACGATCAGCTCCTGCACGCCCAACGCGGCGATCAGCTCGGCCTTGATGTTCAGGGGGGTGAGGAGCTTCGGCGCGTGCTGCGGGGAGACCACCGAGACGGGGTGGGGCTCGAAGGTGAGCACGCTGTCGGAGCCGCGGATCACCTCGCGGTGGCCGAGGTGCACGCCATCGAAGGTGCCGACCGCCACCCGGCGCTCGCGACGCTGAACCTCCGGTAGCCAGGTGATCTGCACGGGCGCAGCCTAATCCTTCCCGGCGGCGGGAGCCTTCGGCGTTTGGGGAGGGTTTGGATTAGAACCGGTTTCAAAATAGGCGGTGCGTCCGGTGTGTCCTGGACCAAGCTGGGCGACGCGGGCTGGCGCAGCCCGTGCTGGTAGCACGGGCAAGACGGACCGTGGCGATCCAGCGCCGTGTCCAGGGCGCATCCGGGCGTGCCGATCTTTTTGAAACCGGTTCTTTAGGGGAGGGAGTCCGCGGGGAGGACCCGCGCCCTCTCCGCCAGGTCCAGCGCTTGCGCGATCCCGATCGGCTCAGGCGGCTGCCAGGGCTCGCCGCGGCGGGGGGGCGCCATGGCGTCGAGCACGTTGAAGGGCCCGATCGCGGTGCGCCGCAGCTCCACGCAGTAGGCGTCGTGAAGATCGGCGATCAACGAGCGCACGTAGGTGCCCGAGGAGCACTCGATCAGGAAGGCCGCGCGCGGGTGGGCGGGATCCCCATCCCTCCAGAGCTGCTCGAAGCGGTAGACCGTCACGTCGCGCTCGGGCATCTCGAAGCGCTCGCCGCGCCGGGCGCGCTTGTAGGCGCGCTCTCCGCCGATCTTCACGGCCGAGTAGATGGGGGGCCGTTGGCGGATCTCGCCGGTCGGCATCGGCGGGGGGTCCGGTGGGATCAAGCCGGTCTGCGCGATCTCCCCCTCGGGGTCTCCCGTGCTCGACAGGGCCCCGAGCTGGGCCACCGTCTGGTAGCGCTTGGGGAGCCCCATCAGCTGCTCCTGGATGCGCGTCGCCTGCCCCACGAGGATGAGCAGCAGGCCGGTGGCGAACGGGTCGAGCGTCCCGGCGTGGCCGGTCTTGACGCCCCCCAGCGCGCGGCGTACCGCGGCGACCACGTCGTGCGATGTGATCCCGACGGGCTTGTCGATCAGCAGGACGCCGTTCACCCCCGCATCATCGCGCCCCGCCGCGTGGGCCCTACCGCGCCCAACAGTGGGCCCGACGGGGACCCGCCGTGGACCCGAGGGGCTCGCGGTGGATCCGAGGGGACCGCGGCGCTCACGCCGGCGCGGGCGTGGCCGATCGTCCGGGATCGGCCAGCAGCTGGGCGGCGATCTCGCGACGCAGGAACTCGACCAGCTCCTCGGGGTCGAGCGTCGTGGAGAAGCCCGCCGCACGGCGATGGCCGCCGCCCCCCTGGGCGCGCGCGATCGAGGAGACGTCCACGTCGTCGTCGACGGCCCGCAGGGAGACCTTGCGCTCGCCCCGGCGCTCGGCCGCGGTGAGCTCGCGCACGAGCGCCGCGACCTTGGTTCCCTGCACGGCGCGCAGGTGGTCCACGATCCCCTCCGAGTAGCTGTCCTCGGCTTCGGCCTCGCGGAAGTCCTCCGCGCTGAGGATCGCCAGCGTGAGCTCCCCCGAGTCGAAGCGGCGCACCTGCCCGAGCGCCAGCGCGAGCAGGGTGAGCTTGGGGTAGGGCACCTCCTCGTAGAGCCTGCGGTAGATCGCCTGCACGTCCACCCCGGCCTCGATCAGCTCGGCCGCCATCCGATGCGCGCGGGGCCCGGTGTTCTCGTACATGAAGCGCCCCGTGTCCGTGACCAGCCCCACGTAGAGCGCCTCCGCGACCGCCCCCGTGGGGGCCACCCCCAGCCCGTGCATCAGATCCCAGATGATCTCCGCGGTGCACGAGGCCTCCGCCACCACGTGGTTGAGGGTCCCGAAGCGGGTGTTGTCGTGGTGGTGGTCGATGTTCAACAGGTGCGCGCCGTCGCGCAGCACCCCGGCGGAGTTGCGATCGATGTTGCCGCAGTCCAGGAGCACCACCGTGCGCTGCGCCATGTCCGCCGGGGGCGCCTGGATCACGCGATTTGATCCTAAAAGAGGGGCCCGGCTCCCCGGCCTTTGGCCGGCTGCGCCACCCTCTAGTTCGAAGCTGCGGTACTCGCAGGGCAGCGGCAGCTCGCCCTGGGGGATGAACATGAGCGAGTCCTTGCCCAGCGCGGTGAGCAGGCCCTGCATCGCGATCAGCGAGCCGATCGCGTCGCCGTCCATGTTTTCGTGCGTCGCGAGCACGAAGCCGAAATCGCTGCGGATGCGCTCCAGCACCAGCTCGCGGGTCTGCGCCGTGTCCACAGCGTGGATCGCGGTGCCGTTCTCACTCATCGCCACTCTCCCCCGACTCGCTCAACAGCTCCTCCAGGCGCATCGCTCTATCGGTGGTGTCGTCGTAGAGGAAGCCCAGGGTCGGCGTGCGCTTCAAGCGCAACTCCGAGGCGAGGCGCCTCTGCATGTAGCCGTGGGCGCTGCGCAGCCCCTCGAGCGTGGCCTCCCGGGAGGGCTCGTCGCCGAGCACGCTCACGTACACGTGGGCTTGGCTGAGGTCGGCGCTGGTCCTTACGTCGGTCACGGTCACGAAGCCCACTCGCGGATCCTTCAACTCGCTTGCCACCACCTCTCCGATCACCTGCCTGATCGCCTCGTCGATGCGGCGCATGCGGCCTGAGCTCATCCTACTCTCCCCACACGTCGGGTCTGCAAGCCCGGCGTCACTGAGTGAGGCGGCCGATGGTCAAGCAGGGCAAGGACGCAGGGAGCGTGGCGTGCCATGCACGCGAGTGACCGAGGACGCCGCCATGCGCCGGCCATCGGCCGCCTCAGGCCAGTTCCCGCTCTACCTGGCGCGTCTCGTAGGTCTCGAGCACGTCGCCCTCGCGCAGATCCTGGAAGTTGGTGAGCACGATCCCGCACTCGAAGCCGGCCGCCACCTCGCGGGCGTCCTCGTTGAAGCGCCGCAGGCTCGCGATCGTGGTGTCGTAGATGACGGTGCCCTCGCGCACCACGCGCACGCGGGCGCCACGCGTGACCTTGCCCTCGGTGACGTGGGAGCCCGCGATCGTCCCGATGCGCGAGGCGCGGAAGAGCTGGCGCACCTCGGCCTGGCCCAGTGGGGTCTCCACCTCCTCGGGCTCCAGGAGGCCCTGCATCGCGGCGCGCAGCTCCTCGATCGCGCGGTAGATCACCGCGTAGGAGCGGATCTCCACGCCCTCGCGCTCGGCGATCTGGCGGGCGTCGCCGACGGGGCGCACGTTGAAGGCCAGGATCAGCCCCTCGGAGGCGGCGGCGAGCATCACGTCGGACTCGTTGATGCCCCCGACCCCGCGGTGGATGATGTTGACCTTGACCTCCTCCTGGGGGAGCTTGGCGATCTCGTCCTCGATCGCCTCCAGGGAGCCCGCCACGTCGGCCTTGATGACCAGGCTGAGCTCCTTGACGGCGCCCTCGCGGGCGAGCTTGAAGACGTCCTCGAGGGAGATTTTGCGCGAGGAGCGCCGCGCCAGCGCCTCGGTCTTCAGGCGGTTGGCGCGTTCGCCGGCGAGCTGGCGCGCGCGGCGCTCGTTCTCCACGACCCGCACGAGCTCCCCCGCCTCGGGGACCCCGTCGAAGCCGAGCACCTCCACCGGGTCCCCGGGCTCCGCGCGCTTGGTGCGGGCCCCCATGAAGTCGTGCATCGCGCGCACCCGCCCGAAGTGCGCGCCGGCGACCAGCGCGTCGCCGACCCGCAGCGTCCCACGCTGGATCAGGATGCTCACGACGGGGCCGCGGCCGGGGTCGAGCTTGGACTCGATCACCGTGCCCGAGGCCTCCGCGCTGCGGTTGGCGCGCAGTTCCTCCAGGTCGGTGACCACCTGGATCGTATCGAGCAGCTCGTCGAGGCCCTGGCGGGTCTTCGCGGAGACGTCCACGAACTCGGTCTCCCCGCCCCAGTCGGAGGGCTGCAGGCCGTGCTGGGCCATTTCGGTGCGCACCCGGTCGGGCTGGGCGCCCTCCTTGTCGACCTTGTTGACCGCCACCACGATCGGCACGTCCGCGGCCCTGGCGTGGTCGATCGCCTCCTCGGTCTGCGGCTTGACCCCGTCGTCGGCGGCGATCACGATCACCGCGAGGTCGGTCACGCGCGCCCCGCGGGCGCGCATCGCGGTGAACGCCTCGTGGCCGGGGGTGTCCAGGAAGGTGACCTCTTTGCCCGCGTGGTGCACCTGGTAGGCGCCGATGTGCTGGGTGATGCCCCCCGCCTCCCCCGCCGCCACCTCGGTCCTGCGGATCGCGTCCAGCAGCGAGGTCTTGCCGTGGTCGACGTGGCCCATCACGGTCACCACGGGGGGGCGCTCGACGAGGTCCTCCTCGGCGTCCTCGTAGACCGGCTCGAGCTCGACGTCGTCGGCGGCGTGGACGATCTCGATCTCCTTGCCCAGCTCCTCGGCGACCACCTGGATCGCGTCGTCGGAGAGGGTCTGGGTGAGCGTCGCCATCTCCCCCAGGCTCATCAGCTTCTTGATCACCTCCGGCACCGGCACGCCGAGGTACTCGGCGACGTCCTTCACGGTGGCCCCGGAGTTGATGCGCACGAGGTTGGCGTCGCGGATCGCGGCGGTGTTGTCGATCGGGGCGATCGTCTCGTCGTAGGTGCCCCGGCGCCGGCGTCCGCGGCGGGGGCGGCGCTGGGGCTGGTTGGCGGGGCCCGCCTGCTGGCGGCGGGAGGCCTGGGAGTCGATCACGACCCGCCGACGCCCCGGTGGGCCGGCGCCTGCGGGGGCGCGCTCGCCGGTGCGCGAGTCGCGCGTGGGACGCACCCGCTCGGCGGAGCCCTGCGCGGGAGCCGCCGCGGGCGGATCGGCAAGCGCCGCAGCCGGGACGCCAGCCTGCGCGGGCGCCGTCTGCGCAGGGGTCGCCTGCGCCGACGCAGACGCGGGCTGCTGCTGAGCGGGCGGGGCCGCGGGTGCGGACGCGGGCTGCGCGGGACTCGCCGGCGAGGGCGCGGCGGCCGCCTGCGGCGCTGGACTCGCAGGCTGAGCGGATGGGGACTCGATCCGCGGCTGAGGCTGAGGGGGGCTCACGGGTCGAGCGGGACTCGTGGGCTGCGACACAGCGGCCCGCGGTGGCGCGGGTGCACCAGCCTGGGCGGGCACTCCCGCGGAGGGCGTCAATCCGGGAGCGGGGGCTGGGTTGGCGGGCGCCGGAGCGGGGCTGGGGACAGCCTGTGCAGGCTCGGGGCTCGGGGTGGCCTGTGTGGGTGCGGGGCTCGCGGCGGCGGGCGCGGGAGCGGAGGGCGTGGCGGCGGGCGCGGGAGCAGAGCGAGCGGAGGGCGTGGCGGCGGGGGCCGAAGTGGAGGCGCCGTTGCCGTCGAGTGCGCGCAACGCAACGGTCTCATCGATCGAGGAGGACGCCGTCTTCACCTCGACCCCAGCGGCCTGCAGCCGCTCGATCAGCGCCTTGCTGGTAAGGCCACGCTCTTTGGCGATCTCGTGTATGCGCTTCTTGCTCATGATTTTGAAATAGCTAGGGGCCCGGCTCGTCTGCCTGCGGCCGACTGCGCCACCCTCTCGACCGATTCTACGATCTCCGGATCGATGGTCACCGTGCACCGCAGTGCCCTGGCGATGCCCCGGCGGCGCTCCGCGAGCTGCAGGCAATCCGGATTCGGCAGCGTGGGCGCGTTCGGATTCGCCGGGCCGGTGCAGAGATAGGCTCCCCGACCCGCCAGCGTGCCGGCGGGGTCGATCACCGCGCGCCTGGAACGTCCACGATCCTCGGGGCAGACCGCGAGGCGCACGAGCTCAGCCTTCGGTGCGATCCGCCCGCAGCCGATGCAGCGGCGTCGGGGCACATGGCCCGCTATGGCGCCAGCCCTCCCGCGCCCTCGTCCGCGACGGGGGGCTGCGGCACGTCCTGCGCCAGCACCGTGCCCTCGTCTTCGACGGTGGGTGGAGGCGCATCCTGAGCCGGCACCGCGCCGCCGCCGTTGGGGTTGAGGTCGGCGACCCGGTCGCTGGCGATGTTCGCCAGCGCCTGATGGGTCTCCAGGCCGCAGTAGCGCGAGCCGGGCTGCGTCGCGTTGGGGCAGCGGCGGCCGTTGGAGAGGATCGCGGCGCAGCGGCCCGAGACCTCCTCCTCCTCGTAGCCGTGCTCGGCCTCCTCGGCGGCGAACTCGGTCTCCGAGCGGATGTCCACGCGCCAGCCCGTGAGGCGGGCGGCGAGGCGGGCGTTTTGGCCCTCGCGGCCGATCGCCAGGGAGAGCTGGTCATCGGGCACGATCACCGTGGCCTGCTTGGCCTCGTCGTCCACCAGCACCTCGCGCACGCGGGCGGGCGAGAGCGCCTTGGCGACGAAGCGCGCGGGCTCTTCGTTGAAGGGGATGATGTCGATCTTCTCCCCGCGCAGCTCCGAGACCACCATCCGCACGCGCGATCCCCGGGGGCCCACGCAGGCACCCACGGGATCGACCCCGTCGGCGTGAGAGACCACCGCGATCTTCGAGCGGTAGCCCGGCTCGCGTGCGACGTTGGCGATTTCCACGAGCCCGTCGGCGATCTCCGGGACCTCGAGCTCGAAGAGCTTCTTGATCAGCTCCGGATCGCGCCGGGAGACGATGATCGAGGGCCCCTTGGTGGAGGGGGAGACCTCCTTGATCACGGCCTTGATCCGCTGGGAGTGGTCGTAGCGCTCGCCGTCCACCTGCTCGGACTTGGGCAGCAGCGCCTCCACGCGCTCGCGCAGCTGCACGAGGGTGTAGCGGGAGTCCGACTGCTGCACGATGCCCGTGATCAGCTCCCCCACGCGGTCGCGGTACTCCTCGAACATCATGTCCCGCTCGGCCTCGCGGATGCGCTGCAGGATCACCTGCTTGGCGGTCTGCGCCGCGATCCGCCCGAAGTCGTCGGGGGTGACGTCCTGTTCGCCGATCTGGTCGCGGTACTGCTCGAACTTCGCGGGGTCGATTTCGGGCTCCTCCGGTTCGCGCAGCTCGCCGGTCTCGGGATCCACGGTGGTGCCCTCGTCGATCGTCTCCACGATCAGGTGCGCCTCCAGGCGCTCGGGGATGATCAGTTCGATCACGCGGAAGTCCGCGGTCTCGCGGTCCATTTCCACGCGCGCGTACTTGGCGGAGCCCGGCTGCTTCTTGTAGGCGGAGAGCAGGGCGTCCTCCAGCGCGAGCATCAGCTTCTCGGGCTCGATGCCCTTCTCCCGGGCCAGGGCGTGCATAGCTTCAAGGATTTCGCGTGACATGGGGCCTACTCCTCGACCAGGTTGGACCGGCGGATCTGCGTGTAGGGGATCGTCAGGAGCGCGCCTTCGGCGGCGAGCGTGATCTCGGTGTCCGAGGCTCCCACGAGCTCCCCGGTGTAGCTGCGCCGGGTGGGAGCCGCCGCCGCACGCACGTCTGAGGGGATCCCGCGCGTTCGCACATGGGCGCGGCGGCCCACGAAGCGGCGGAAGTGATCGGGCTTGGTCAGCGGCCGCTCGACGCCGGGGGAGGAGACCTCCAGGGCGTAGCGTTCGCGCAACTCGGGCAGGGCGCCGGTCACCCGCTCGCAGAGCGCGAGCGTTACACCCTCGGGGTGGTCGATGAACACCCTCAGAGTGCCCCCGCCCACCACCTCGGCGAGCAGCACCTCGACCTCAGGCTCGCGCTCGGCGAGCAGCCCTTCGATCTCTGTCTGCAACGTTCCCATGGGCCCTCCTTACATTAAAAAAGCGGGCGATCCGCCCACTTCCGGTCCGACAGCCAGCGTCCTCACGCTGGCACGAAAGCTGTTGGTCGAGCATAGCATCGGCGCCGCCCCCCGATCCGCTGGCCGCCCGGCTGCTCGCGCGGCGCACACCTGCGACTAGGGCGGCGAGGGAGGGCTCAGGAGCCGTGGAGGGCACGGCGGGAGCGGTCGCGGTAGACACGGTAGTCGCGGCGCTCGGGGCGCAGCGAGCAGGCGAGCGCGAGTGGGTGGCGGGCCTCCTCGTGGCGGCCGAGCTGCTGCATCGAGCGCCCCAGGCAGAAGAGCGCGTAGTCGTCCGTGGGCGAGCGCGCGGCGAGCGCGCGGAACTCCCGCGCGGCGTCCTCGTAGCGCTGGGCGTGGAACAGCGCGCGACCCAGTGCCTCGCGGATCGACGCCTTGTCGGGCTCCTGCTCGCGCGCGCGTGTGAGCGGCACGATCGCGGCCTGGTAATCGCCGTGGCGCAGCAGATCGCATCCGCTTCGGTAGAGGTCGTAGACGCTGTCCATGGCGACCTCCCACTGTAGAACCCGAGCCTCTCGGTGGGCGCACCGCAGAGCCCGGCCTCCCGGTGGGCGCACTGCGCCGGCGCCTGCCCGCCGCGGCGACCCCCGCGTGCAGGGCAGGCTGGCTGCGGCGAGCGCCCTCGCGCGCCTACCCGGCCGTGGAGACCGCCCCCGCGCGCAGGCGCCCCACGGCATCGAGGATCGCCGCGGCGACCTCCGCCTTGGCGGCGCGGGGGATGTGCTGCTCCTCGGCGGCGGTGAGGATCGAAACCTCGTTGTCCTCCGCGCCGATGCCGATGTCCGGGCGGGAGATGTCGTTGACGACGACCGCGTCGAGTCCCTTCTCCCGCAGCTTGCCGCGTCCGTACTCGAGCGCACCGCCTCCGTGCTCGGCGGCGAACCCCACGAGCGTCTGGCCGGGGCGCCGCCGGGCGGCCAGCGCCCTGAGCACGTCCGGGGTCGCCTCGAGCTCCAGGCGCAGGTGCTCGCGACCGGCCTTCTTGAGCTTGCCGTCGGCGGGCTCGGCGGGCCGAAAGTCGGCGACGGCAGCCGCCATCAGCAGGACATCGCACCGCGGGAACTCCTCCTCGCATGCCTCCTGGAGCTGCGCGGCGGTGGCGACCCCGCGCCAGAGCACCCCCTGCGGGTGGGGCAGCGAGACGTTGGCTGCGACCACCGTCACCTGCGCTCCCCGCTCGCGCGCGGCCTGCGCCAGCGCCAGCCCCATGCGCCCCGAGGAGCTGTTGCCGAGGAAGCGCACGCTGTCGATCGGCTCGCGCGTGCCGCCCGCGGTGACGAGCACGCGCAGCCCCGTCCAGGAGCCCTCCGTCGCGGGCTGGGCAAGCAGCGCCTCGCAGAGCTCCAGCAGCAGGGCGGGGTCGGGCAGCCGCCCCACCCCCGCCTCGCCCCTGGAGGCCAGGCGTCCGCTGTCGGGCTCGATCACGCTCGCACCGCGGGCGCGCAGCGTGTCGAGGTTCGCCCGCACCGCGGGGTGCTCGTACATGTGGTTGTTCATCGCGGGCGCCACCACCACCGGGCACGTGGCCGCGAGCGCGGCGCTGCAGAGAAGGTTGTCGGCGAGGCCGTGGGCGAGCTTGGCGATCGTGTTGGCGGACGCGGGGGCGATCAGGTAGAGGTCGGCGTTGCGCACCAGCTCCAGGTGCCCAATCGGCTCGTGGGCGGGCGGCTGCTGGTCCGGGAACGCCCCGCGCGCGGGGTCGCGTTCGAACTCTCCCACGAGCACGGGCGCCCCGGTGAGCGCCGCGAACGAGGCCCGCCCCACGAAGCGGCGGCTGGCGGGGGTCTGCACGACCCGCACCGCGTGGCCCGCGGCGGTAGCGAGGCGCACGAGCTCGAGCGCCTTGTACGCGGCGATCCCACCGCTGACCCCGAGCAGGATTCTGGACATACCGAGGTTTTAGAGTGGTACGCGCAAGTCGGCAATCCCTGGTCGCAGCATTGCGGTGCTAGGACGTTCGCTGAGCAAGCGAGGCAAGGACGCAAGGAGCGTGGCGTGCTGAGCACGCGAGCGACCGAGGACGCAGCGTCGCGCCGCCTCAGCGGGCGTCCTAGCGGTAGTGGTACTTGATCTTGCCTCGCGCGATCTCCTCAAGGGCGATCGTGAGGTAGTTCTTGGAGGTCGTCTCGATCATCGGGGGCGGGAACTCGTCGAAGGTGCCCTCGCCGAGGTTGTGGTAGTAGCTGTTGATCTGGCGCGCGCGCTTGGCCGCGACGAGGACGCTGGCGTAGTTGGAGTCGACGTTCTCCAGCAGGTGGTCGATGCGGGGAGAGATCAAGGTGAGGGTGCCCTTTCGTGGTTGAGAGCTCAGTGTAGAGGGCTAGCCCGAGGAGCCCTGTGCGTCGAGCGCCCCCGCGACGATCTCGCTCAGCCGCTCGAGCGCGTCCTCGAGGCGGTCGTTGACCACCACGTGGGCGAACTCGGACTGCGCCTGGAGCTCCTCCTCGGCTACCCGCAGGCGCCGCTCGACCTCCTCGGGGCCATCGGCTCCACGTCCGATCAGGCGGGTGCGCAGCGCATCCAGGGAGGGGGGCGCGATGAAGACCTCGAGCGCCTCGGGCATCGCGACTCGCACCTGGCGGGCGCCCTGCACCTCGATCTCCAGGACGATCGGCACCCCGGCGCGCAGGCGGCCCTCGAGCTCGCTGCGCAGCGTGCCATAGCGGCGTCCCGCGTAGTCGGCGTGCTCCACGAACGCCCCCTCCCTCACCCGCCGCTCGAACTCCTCGGGGGTCAGGAAGTGGTAGTCCACGCCGTCCCGCTCCCCGGGCCGCGCCGGGCGGGTCGTCGCCGAGACCGACAGCTCCAGCCGCGCCACCCGCTCCATCAGCCCGCGGATGAGCGTTCCCTTGCCGACGCCCGAGGGGCCCGTGATGACGAAGACGCGCGCCACGGCCGGCACCCTACGCTGCGGGGTGGTCGGCAAGCTCGTGGTGGACCGGGACCCGATTCACCCTGACGCCACGCGTCGCGGGGCGGTTGAGTCCGTGGCGAGCCACCCTAGCGGCGCAGCAGCGAGACCAGCTCCGAGCGCTGGCGCTCGGAGAGCCCGCCGATGGTCTTGCTGGGAGCGATGCGGCAGTGGGCGAGGATCTTGTTGACCTTGACCCGCCCGTACTTGGGGACGGCCAGCATCATGTCGAAGACCTTGGCGGTTTCGACGTACTCCGGGGGGTTGATCAGCAGCGTGTGGATCGAGAGCCGCCCCGCCTTCAGCTCGCGCTTGAGGCGGGCGCGCTCGGTGCGGATTCTGTTCGCCCGCGCGAGAGCGTCCATTCGCTGGTTGAGTGAGCGCTCAGGGGCGGCCGAGTGCTTGGAGGGCGTCGTGCCCGTCGCGGTCACCATGGGCGGCGAGTCTACACACCCGCGGGCGACGATCAAGGCAAGGTGGCGCAATTCGGCTGAAGCTCAACCTGAGGTTCAGCCACGTGGAGGCTGGTGGACGGTACAGCGGCGTGTTTGCAGGGGTTTTTAGCCCACCCCCGCCTCTGCTGTCAAGCCCTCCAGGGGGCGAGCTCGCGTGCGATGCGTGCGCCGGCAGCGGGATCGCGGAAGCTCTCGGTGCCGACCGCCACGAGCGTGGCTCCCACGTCGAGCAGGGCCCGCGCGTGGGCGGCGCTCTGCACTCCCCCCATGCCCACCACGGGGATCGCCACGGCGCCCGCCACCGCGGCCACCTGGGCGAGCGCCACCACGCGGATCGCGGGACCCGAGAGGCCCCCGCTGCCGCCCCCGAGCCACGGCGTGGCCCCGCCGGGCGCCAGCGCCAGCGCGCGCAGCGTGTTGATCAGCGACACCGCGTCCGCGCCGGCCTCCTCGGCCGCCCGGGCACAGCGCGCGACGTCAGCGGTGTTTGGGGTGAGCTTGACGATCAGGGGCTTCGTGGTGCGGGGGCGCACCTCGCGCACCACCGCCTCCAGGGTCGCCGGGTCGGCGCCGATGTCGAGGCCCGTCTTGACATTGGGGCAGGAGACGTTGAGCTCCACCGCCGCGATCTCCGAGCGCTCCTCGCAGCGCTCCAGCAGCGTGGCGATCTCGGCGGCCGTCGAGCCCATGACGTTGGTGATCAGCGCCGCCGGCAGTCTCGCCAACTCGGGGAGGTCGTGCGCGAGGTAGCCCTCCAGGCCCTTGTTGGGCAGGCCGATCGAGTTGATCAACCCCGCGGGCGCCTCGTAGAGCCGCGGCGGGGGGTTGCCGTCGCGGGGCTCCAGGGTGATCGTCTTGGAGACGAAGGCCGAGAACGGGAAGTCCTCGATCAGGGCCTCGCCGAAAGCGGCGCGCGCAGCGATCGCGTCGAACGTGCCGGAGGCGTTGATCACCGGGTGGGCGAGCTGCAGGCCGCAAAACGCGACGCTCGCTCGCTCGCTCATGCAGGGGCTCCCGCGTGGAGATCGACGTGCTCCAGCTCGGCGGCGTCGATCACGGGGCCATCGACGCACACGCGCAGGTAGCCCCCGCCACGGCGGGCGACGACGCAGCCGAAGCAGGCGCCGAAGCCGCACGCCATCCCCGACTCCAGCGCCAGCTGCGCCGGCAGCGAGCGCTCGGCGCAGAGAGCGCGCACCGCCTCGAGCATCGGCGCGGGGCCGCAGGCGTACACCGTCGCGTGCGACCGAGTGGAGATCGGCCAGCTCGCCAGCTCGGCGGCGAGCAGCTCGGTGACGAGCCCGCGGTGCCCCACGGAGCCGTCGTCGGTTGCCACCTGCGCGTCTTTGAGCAGCGCTGCCCCCTCCGCGTGGGCACGGTCGCGAAAGCCGAGCAGCACAGCGGGCACCGGCACGAGGGGCGGTTGCTGGGCAGACGCAGAATTCGCCGGGGGGCGGGCGTTCGGCGCTGAAACGGGGATCGCCGCGCACAGTGCGTCCTGCCAGATCGCCAGCGGCGCGATCCCTGCGCCGCCCCCCACGAGGATCGCCCGGTGCCCCTCCGCGGGAGCGAGGAAGCCGACGCCGAGCGGTCCGAGCGTCCACGCCCCCTCGCCCGGCTGCAGCTCGCACAGCCGGCGCGTGCCGGGACCCACGTCCTCCAGCAGGAAATGGGCCTCGCCGTCCCTCCAGCGGGCGATCGAGAAGGCGCGGGGCAGATGGGGGCGCTCCCCCTCCCCTCCCCCCCACCGCTCCGCGGCTGCGAGCATCGCGAACTGGCCCGGCTGTGGCGGGGGCCCGCCGGGGTCGGCGAGGCGCAGCACGCGGTAGGCGCCCAGCTCCTCGTTGCCGGTGACGTGCAGCAGACGCCGGCCGAAGGGGGCCCGCTGACGGGCCGATCTGTGATCGGTCACGCCGCGCCGGCCTCCGCGGGGTGCTCCGCGGAGCGCTCGGGGGCCGCGGTCTCGCCCTCCGGGCTGTCCCCCTCCTGGATCGGCCACCGCCCGCGGTGGAGCTCCTGCAGACAGAGCACCGGCGGGGGGCCGCTGCGCCGCGCGCTCGAGATCGCGCGCGCGGCCGAGACCCCGGCGGCGAGCGTGGTCAGGCACGGGACCCCGCGGGTGACCGCGGCGCGGCGGATCTGCCAGCCGTCGGTGCGCGCGCCCGAGCCGGTGGGGGTGTTGACGACGAGGTCCACGTCCCCGCGCTCGATCCACTCGACGATGTGGGGGGAGCCCTCCCCCACCTTGTTGAGCGGCTGCACCGGGATCCCCATGCGCGCGATCGCCTCCGCCGTGCCGTGGGTGGCGATGATGCGAAAGCCGTCGTCGTGCAGTGACTGGGCGATCGCGAACGCGCCCGCCTTGTCCGCGTCGGTGACGGAGATGAACACGGTGCCCCGCAACGGCAGCGGGCATCCCGCGGCTGCCTGGGCCTTGGCGAAGGCGGTGGGGAAGTCGCGCGCGATCCCCATCACCTCCCCGGTGGAGCGCATCTCGGGGCCGAGCACCGCGTCGGCGCCCTCGAAGCGGTCGAAGGGGAGCACAGCCTCCTTGACGGACACGTGATCCCCGAACCCGAGCCCCTCGCGCTCGCGTGGCAGGCCCAGCGCGGCGATCGGCTCCCCCAGCATCACGCGACAGGCGAGCTTCGCGAGCGGGAGTCCCACGGCCTTGGAGACGAACGGCACGGTGCGCGAGGCGCGGGGGTTGGCCTCCAGCACGTAGAGCTGCCCCGCGACCACCGCGTACTGCACGTTGATGAGGCCCACCACCCCGATGCTCAGCGCGAGCTCGCGGGTGGCGGCGCGGATCTGCTCGAGCATCTCCCCCCCCAGCGAGTGCGGCGGCAGCACGCAGGCGCTGTCCCCGGAGTGCACCCCCGCCTCCTCGACGTGCTGCATGATCCCGCCGATCCACGTCTCCCGCCCGTCGCAGAGCGCATCGACGTCGACCTCGATCGCGTTCTCCAGGAAGCGGTCCAGGAAGATCCTGTCGGTGTCCTCGCCGACCTCGCGGCGCAGGTAGTCGGCGAGGCCCTCGCGCGAGTAGACGATCTCCATCGCGCGCCCCCCCAGCACGTAGCTGGGGCGCACCAGCAGCGGGAAGCCGACCTCCTCGCCGCGCTGCAGCGCCTCCTCCTTGGAGCACGCGGTGGCGTATGGGGGGGCCTCGTAGCCGAGGCGCCCGAGCAGCTCCCCGAAGCGCCCGCGGTCCTCGGCGAGGTCGATCGCCTCCACGCTCGTGCCCAGCAGCGGCACGCCCGCCGCGGCGAGGCCCGCCGCGAGCTTGAGGGGGGTCTGTCCGCCGAACTGCACGATCACGCCCTCCGGTTTCTCCACCTCGACCACCCCGAGCACGTCCTCGAGCGTGAGCGGCTCGAAGTAGAGGCGGTCGGAGGTGTCGTAATCGGTGGAGACCGTCTCGGGGTTGCAGTTGATCATCACCGCGTCGCGCCCGGACTCGCGCACGGTCATCGCTGCGTGCACGCAGCAGTAGTCGAACTCGATCCCCTGGCCGATGCGGTTGGGGCCCGAGCCGAGGATCACCACCGAGGGGCGCTCCCCGCGCTGTACCTCGTGTGCAGGGTCCGCGGTTGCCGCGGGCGAGTCGGCCGAGGAGGCCGGCGGGCGCTCCCAGGCGGAGTAGTAGTAGGGGGTGCTCGCGGGGAACTCCGCGGCGCAGGTGTCGACCGACTTGAAGGTGCGCACTCCCTTGCACACCCCATCGGGATTCTGTGCGAAGGCGCGCAGCTCCCGCAGGAACCACGGGTCGATCGAGGTGCGCTCGTGGACCGCCTCGATCTCCTCCCCGCGGCGGAAGAGCTCGAGGATCACCTCGAAGCGGTCGGGGCCGGGAGTGTCCAGGCTCTCCCGCAGTTGCTCCTCCGCGATCGCCTCCAGCCGCGGAGGCTTGTCGAGCTCCCGCGAGCGCAGCGCCTTCGCGAACGCCTGGCCGAAGGTGCGCCCGATCGCCATCGCCTCCCCCACCGACTTCATGTGCGTGGACAGCGCGGACTCCACCCCGGGGAACTTCTCGAAGGCGAAGCGCGGCCACTTCACCACCACGTAGTCGATCGTCGGCTCGAAGCTCGCCGGGGTGAGCTTGGTGATGTCGTTGGGGATCTCCTCCAACAGGTACCCCACCGCCAGGCGCGCAGCGATCTTCGCGATCGGAAAGCCCGTCGCCTTGGAGGCCAGCGCCGAGGAGCGCGAGACGCGGGGGTTCATCTCGATCACCAGCACCTCCTCGGTCTGCGGGTTGACCGCGAACTGCACGTTCGAGCCCCCCGTCTCCACGCCCACCGCGCGGATCACCGCGATCGCCTGGTCGCGCAGGCGCTGGTAGAGGCGGTCGGTGAGGGTCTGCTGCGGGGCCACCGTCACCGAGTCCCCCGTGTGCACCCCCATTGGGTCCACGTTCTCGATCGAGCACACGATCACCACGTTGTCCGCGCGGTCGCGCATCACCTCCAGCTCGAACTCACCCCAGCCGAGCACCGACTGGTCGAGCAGCACCTGCCCGATCGGCGAGGCCTCCAGGCCCCGCGCGACGATCCTGCGGAACTCCTCCGGGGTGCGCGCGATCCCCCCACCGCGGCCCCCCAGCGTGTAGGCGGGGCGCACGATGCACGGCAGGCCGAGCTCCGGGAGCGCCTCCAGCGCCTGCGCGAGCCCCCGCTTCACGTCCACCCTGTGTTGGCCGGAACGGGGATGCTCGCCGAAGGCGAGTGTCTCCCGGCTCCGGTCCTCATCCCAGCCCGAGGCGATCGCGCTCGCCGGCATCCGCAGCCCGGCATCCGCCATTGCCGCCCCGAACAGGCGCCGGTCCTCCGCGCAGGAGATCGCCTCGTAGTTGGCCCCGATCAGCTCTACCCCGTTTCGCTCCAGGGTGCCGTTGTCGTGCAGCTCCTTCGCGAGGTTCAGCGCCGTCTGCCCCCCCAGCGTCGGCAGCAGTGCGTCGGGGCGCTCGCGCTCGATCACCTGCGCCGCCGGCCCCGCCAGCAGCGGCTCGATGTACGTTGAGTCGGCTGTCTCCGGGTCGGTCATGATCGTCGCGGGGTTCGAGTTCATCAGGACCACCTCGTAGCCCTCCTCGCGCAGCACCTTGCACGCCTGCACCCCCGAGTAGTCGAACTCCGCGGCCTGCCCGATCACGATCGGGCCCGAGCCCAGGATCAGGATCTTGTGGATGTCATCGCGGCGGGGCACTACGCAGTGGCCTCCGCGATCCGCTCCAGGAAGCGGTCGAACAGGTACACGCTGTCGTGCGGGCCCGGCCCCGCCTCCGGGTGGTACTGCACCGAGCCCCCCGGCACGTCCAGCAGCTCCAGGCCCTCCACCGTGCGGTCGTAGAGGTTCACGTGCGAGAGCTGCGCCGCGCCGAAGTCCGTCTGCCAGCGGACGGGCTTGCTGCCCTCGATCGTGCCATTGCCGCTTGGCCCCAGCACCGCGAAGCCGTGGTTCTGGGAGGTGATCTCCACCCGCCCCGTCAGCAGGTCCTTCACCGGGTGGTTGGCCCCGCGGTGACCGAACGGGAGCTTGAACGTCTTCAGGCCCAGCGCCCTGCACAGCAGCTGGTGGCCCAGGCAGATCCCCCACACCGGCTTGCGCCCCACCAGTTCGCGGACCGTGTCCGTTATGTATTCCAATGCCCCCGGGTCCCCCGGGCCATTGGCCAGCAGGACCGCGTCGGGGTTCGCCGCGAGCAGGTCCGCCGCGGAGGTTGCGCACGGGTAGAGCGAGACGTATGCGCCCCGCGCCACCAGGTGGCGCACGATCGAGCCCTTGATTCCCGTGTCGAGCACCGCGATCCGCGGGCCCGGCCCGCCCTCCTCGCCGTGGTGGCTCACCACGCTCGGGCTCACCACCCCTGCGAGGTCCTGCCCGTCCATCGACGGCTCGGACTCGATCAGCGCCTGCGCCCGCGCCGGCTCGATGCTCGTCGGAAAGATCCCCCCGCGCATCGAGCCCGCCTCGCGGATGTGGCGCACCAGTGCGCGCGTGTCCACCCCGGTGATCGCCGGCACCCCGCAGTCGGTGAGCCACTGCAGCCACCCCCCCTCCGCGCCCGGGGAGTCCTCGCGGTTGCATGCCTCCCGCATGATCGCCGCGCGCGCCCACGGACGCTCGGACTCCATCGCCTCCGCGCTCACCCCGTAGTTGCCGATGTGGGGATAGGTGAAGGTGATCAGCTGGCCCGCGAAGGAGGGGTCGCTCATCGACTCCTGGTAGCCCGACATGCCGGTCGTGAAGACCACCTCGCCCACCGCGTGGCCCTCCGCCCCGCACGCCTCCCCGTCGAAGCGGGCGCCGTCCTCGAGCAGCACGTATGCGGGTGAACGGCTCATCGGGCGATCGGATCCACCGTGGGACTGGTGGGCCTTGGCGCGGGGCGCATCGCTGGGTGGGGCGAGCCCGGCCATCTCAGAGGATCAGCCTCTGCACGGCCTTGAACTCCGGTGTGCCTGCCCGCTCCAGCAGCTCGAAGAGGGCTGCCTCCACCGTGCTGACCACCGCCCCCGCGCGCTCCAGGCGCTCGAGACCGCGCTCGTAGTCCACCGTGTGGCGCGAGCCCACCGCGTCCGCCGGCACGTGCACCTCGACGCCACGCTCGAGCAGGTCGTGGACGGTCTGGGAGACGCACACGTGGGTCTCGATCCCGCACACCACCGCCTGCTCGCGCCCCCCGATCTCAAACCCCTCCGCGCGCACCGCGGAGAACACGCTCTTCTCGATGCACCGCTCCCCCTCGAGGCCCACCTCGGGCGCGGTGTGCCCCAGGCCCCTCGGGTACTGCTCGCTGACCAGCGCCGGGAGCCCCAGGATCCGCGCCGCCGCCAGCAGCTTCGCGCAGCCGTCCGCCACCCCGGCGAACGAGGCGTAGGGGCGGAAGGCCTCCTGGACGTCCACCACGACCAGCGCCGCGCGTTCGCGGGAGAGCAGGCTCACGGCTCGCCCGTCCTCAAGCCGCTACCGCCGTCAGCACCGGGGAGCGGTAGGCCACCGCTCCCGCGGCGAGCGTCAACAGCACCCGCCCGCGCAGCCGCCGGCCCGCGAAGCAGCAGCTCTCCGAGCGGCTCTCCCAGCCGTGCTCCCCCGCCGTCCACTCCGCGTCGAGGTCGATCAGCGCCACGTTCGCAGGCTCGCCCGTCGCGATGCGCGGGGTCGGCAGCCCGAACAGGGCGGCGCCCGCGGTCATCCTCTCCACCAGCGTGCCCAGCCCCAGGACCCCGGGGAGCACCAGGCCGGTGTAGAGCGCCGCGAACGCCGTCTCCAAGCCCGTCGTGCCCATCGGGGCCTCCGTGAACGGAAGCGCCTTCTCCGCGTGCGCGTGCGGGGCATGATCGGTCGCCACGCAGTCGATCGTGCCCGTGCGCAGCGCCTCCACCAGCGCCGCCCTGTCGGTCTCGCTCGCCAGCGGCGGGTTCATCTTCGCGCGCGCGTCCGGCATGCGCCCCTCCGGACTGCGCCCTCCGGGACTGCCACCCTGCGGCCTGAGCGCCTCGCCCTCCCCCTGTTCGTTCCCCTCGATCCCGCGCACGGCCTCCTCGGTCAGCAGCAGGTGGTGGGGGGTCGCCTCTGCGCTCACCGCCACGCCGCGCGCCTTGGCCTGTGCGACGGCCTGCACCGAGGCGACGCAGCTCAGATGCTGGAAGTGCACGCGGCCCCCCTCGCAGCCAGCGAGCACCGCGTCGCGCGCCACCATGCTCGCCTCGCTCGAGCAGGGGATACCGGGGATGCCCAGCTCGACGGCGAGGGCGCCCTCGTGCATGCTGCCCCCGCGCGAGAGCGAGCGGTCCTCCTCGTGCAGCGCCACCACCCCGCCACAGACCCGCTGCAGCCTCAGCGCCTCGCTCAACACGCCCGCGCTCGCGACAGGATGCCCGTCGTCGGTGAACCCCACCGCGCCCAGCTCGCGCAGCGCCGCCATCTCCGTCAGCCGCTCGCCCTCCAGGCCATGGGTGAGCGCCGTGAGGAAGCCCACCGGCACGTGCGCCCGCTGCGCCGCCAGCGCCTGCACGGAGCGCAGCAGCTCGGGGGAGTCGATCGGGGGGTCGGTGTTGGGCATCGCGATCACCGCCCCGAACCCCCCCGCCGCCGCGGCCCGGGTGCCACTCTCGATGTCCTCCTTGTGCTCCTGGCCGGGGCTGCGCAGGTGCACGTGCGGATCGAAGAGGGCCGGAAGCGCGCGCAGGCGGCCCTCGCCCTCCACCACCTCCGCCTCCGCCGCCACCGGGAGCGCACCTGGTGCGCCCAGCTCCACGACCACCCCGCCCCGCACCAGCAGGTCCCGGCGGGTGTCCAGGCCGGAGGAGGGATCGAACAGGTGGACATCCCGCAGCAGCATCTCGGCGGGTCGGGTGGGTGAACGGATGAGCGCGGGCTGGCTCACTGGGTGCCCCCCGGCTGGGCTTTCGGTTCTGTGAGGTGGGACAAGCTCATTGGATTATCGGGGACGCCACCACCGGCGTGTCGTGCGCGGGGGCCCCGCTCTCCCCGGCGGAGGGCGCGGGGCGGTGCGACCAGCGGATCAACTTCGCCGGGCCCCGCTCGGAGAAGGGGACCTCCACGGTGTCGAAGTCCCGGGGAACCTCTGTGGAGGGGAAGACCGCGCGGGCCTCGTCGCGCACCTCCCCCCCGGAGTAGCGCGTGGAGAGGTGGGTGAGGACCAGCATCCTCACCTGCGCTTCCCGCCCCAGCTCCGCCGCCTGGCGCGCCGTGCTGTGACCTGTCTGCCGCGCCCGCTCGAGCTCCTCATCCACGAACGTCGCCTCGTGCACCAGCACGTCCGCTTCGTGCGCCGCGATCGCCAGCGCCTCACAGGGGGAGGTGTCCCCCGAGATCACCACCTTGCGACCCTCCCGCGCGGGGCCCACCACCTGCTCGGGGGCGACCCCGTGGACGGTCTCCCCGCGCACCAGCCGCCCGAAGTCCGGCCCCGGTCTCACCCCCAGGCGCTCCGCCAGGACCGGATCGAGCTGCCCCGGGCGCTCGTCCTCCACGAGCACGTACCCCACCGCCGAGGCGCTCCGATGGCTCACCGGGACCACCGCCACCCGGAAGCCCTCGCGCTCGACCATCTGCGCGGGATCGAGCTCGGTGACCGTCAGCTCGTAGGGCAGCCGCCGTCCGTAGATGAAGCGCGTGTCCGCCATCAGCTGCCTCAACCCCGACGGGCCGTACACGCTCAGCGGCTGCTCGCGGTCGCGCAGCGCGAAGGACTTCAGCATCCCCGGCAGCCCCAGCCAGTGGTCGGCGTGGAAGTGGGTTATGAAAACGCACTCCACGTCCGCCAGCCCCACCGAGCGCAGCAGCTGGCGCTGGGTGCCCTCCCCGCAGTCGAACAACATCCGCTCGCCCCCGCGGCGCACCAGCACGGCGGGCAGCCCGCGGCGCGCGCTCGGCACCGAGCCGCCCGTGCCCGCGAAGAACAGGGAGAGGTCCATGTCGGCAACGGTAGCGGCGCACGGCGATGGGAGGCTCGCGGGGGACGGGGGAAGTCGAGATTCGGGCGGGCGTGGCCGTGGCCGCGGTGCGGTCCAGGCTCGGCGGCGACCAGCGCGGCGGTTGACAACCGGGGCCGGGGCTAAGCTCGCGCCGTGCCCGACCCCCCCGGCAACGTTCTCTACTGCGCGGACAACCTCGACGTGCTCCCGCGGCACATCCCCGACGCCTTCGCCGATCTCATCTATCTGGACCCCCCCTTCAACTCCAACGCCACCTACAACCTCCTGTTCGGTCGGGCCGGCAGGGGCGGGGACAGGGAGGCGGCGCGGATCAAGGCCTTCGACGACACCTGGCGCTGGGATCGGAGCGCCGCCGCCTCATTCCAGGCGGTCGCGGCGGACGGTGGGCCCGTCGCCGCTGCGCTCGCCGGGCTGCAGACCATGCTCGGGCCGAGCACCATGCTCGCCTACCTGTCGATGATGGCCCCCCGTCTTGGCGAACTGCGGCGCGTGCTGAAGCCCACCGGCTCGATCTACCTGCACTGCGACCCCACCTCCAGCCACTACCTGAAGCTGCTGATGGACGCCGTCTTCGGCGCCGAGCACTTCCAGAACGAGATCGTCTGGCACTACCAGACGGGCGGCGCATCCAAAGTGCGCTTCTCGCGCAAGCACGACACGATCCTCTTCTACTCCAAGTCCTCTGAGTGGCGGTTCCACGGGGATCGCATAGCGGTTCCCCGCACCGAGAAGGCGATGGCCCGAGCGCAGCGCCCCAAGGGTGCCCGGATCGCCGCCGACGACGACAGGAAGAACCCCAACGACGTCCTCCTCATTCAACAGATGAACCCGATGGCGCGGGAGCGGCTCGGCTACCCCACGCAGAAGCCCGAAGCCCTCCTGGAACGGTTCGTTCTCGCCAGCAGCGACCCCGGCGACGTCGTGCTCGACCCCTTCTGTGGCTGCGGCACCACCGTTGCCGTGGCGCAGCGCCTCGAGCGCCGCTGGGTCGGGATCGACGTCGCCCACCTTGCCATCTCGCTTACCGAGAGGCGGCTCACCGACCTTGGCGTGTCCGACCACGTAGTGCTGCTCGATGAGCCCGCGGCCTCACCCGCAACTGGGTGAAAACGTTTAGTCTGGTGAATTGACCCCAAGGGCAGCCAGGCTGCTACCGCCGTGGCCTACGGCCGATGACGGTTGCGTTCTCAACTTGGCAACCCTCTAGCTCGCTTCAGTGCCCGGCAGCGGCCAGCGGGTCGCCGAGCTGGGTGGCATCGTCGAGTCGCTGCATGTCGCGCCCGTCCAGCTCGATATCGCCGGCGGCGATGTTCTCCTCGAGGTGGCGGATCGAGCTGGTGCCGGGAATCAACAGGATCCGCTCGGAGCGGTGCAGCAGCCACGCCAGCGCAATCTGCGAGGGGGTGGCCCCATGCCGGGCTGCCACCTGGGCGATCGCCGGATCGGCTGCCAGCTGCTCGGGGCCGCCTGTGAACGCCGAGCCCAGCGGAAAGAACGGCACGAACGCAAGCTCGCGCTCCTCGCACAACGCCAGCTCGTCCTCCCCGTCCCGGTTGACGACGCTGTAGGCGTTCTGCACGCAGGCGATGTCGGTCAGCCCGAGTGCCCGGCGGGCGGTGTCTGCGGTGGCATTGGAGATGCCGATCAGGTCGAGCTTGCCCTCCTGGCGCAGATCCTCCAGCGCCCCCAACTGCTCGGCAAGTCGACTCTCGGTGTCGTGCTCGTCGAACAGGCGCAGGTTGACGAGATCCATACGCTCCACTCGCAACGTCCGCAGGTTGTCCTCGACGCCCGAGCGCAGCTCCGCCGGCGCGTCGGCGAGCAGCCAGGCGCCCGCGTCGTCTCGGCGGCCACCGACCTTGGTGACGAGCTTCAGGTTCTCCGGATACGGGTGCAGCGCCTCCCGGATCAGCTCGTTGACGACGTCCGGACCGTAGTACTGGGAGGTGTCGATGTGCTCGACGCCGAGCTCGACGGCGCGACGCAGGACCGCACGGGCGGCCCCTGCGTCGCTTGGAGGTCCGAAGACACCGGGGCCGGCGAGCTGCATGGCGCCGAAGCCGATGCGGTTGATGGGCTTGTTGCCCAGGAGAGATGTCTTGGTCATGCCTGCAGTCTGCGACATCGCCCCGGACAGGACAAGAAGTCTGATGATCCTGTGACCGCCACCACCAGGTTGGCGTTGACGCAGGGCATGGCGCGGGTCGCCCAACCCCTGTAGAGTCTTCAGGGCCTGAGTCGGGACTCAGAAAGCCCGGATTTGCAGGCGATTAGCGCCCGTAGCTCAGTGGATAGAGCGCTCGCCTCCGGAGCGAGAGGTCGCAAGTTCGAATCTTGCCGGGCGCGCTCGGGGAAAGTCTTTATTGGTGCGGGCTGCGGGCCTTTCGCCATGCGGCACCGGGCGAGCAGCAACGGAGCTGCTGCCAGTTTGCGCCAAATCGACTGTGCGGGGCGCGTGGGCAGGTTGGCGCGGGCGCGGCACCGGACGCTGGGTAGCCACTCGTCGCGTTCGGCGCTTCCAAGCTTGGCCGCCATCGCGATGCGGCGGCTTGCGGGTCACGTAATCTGCACGGGCCTTGTGATCGTCTTGCCGCCCTGAACGGCCAATCTGAGCTCGGCGGCGACCGGATGTCTGCCGACGTTGACGAGCCGTCGCTTGCCAACGGGCGTGAGGTGCAGCACGGCGCTCACATTCTCACCGTCACCCGCGTGAGACACCGAGCCCCGTGCAAGCACGAGCACCACCTCGTGAGAGATCGTCCTGCGTCCGGCGTGGCGTTTGATCGCGACTTGCATGAGCAGCTCGACCGTCCCGGCACAGGCTTTGCCGACGCCGCATCGAACGTGTGCCAGCAATGAACCGCCTGACGTGGCAAGCGTGGAGCTCAAAATTGCGATGGGCGGCGGCGTGGGCCGCGAATCGGACGCGGGCGCCGTCGCAGCAGTCGGCGAGGTGCTTGCCGCGGACATGGCACCGGACGTCGTGGCTGATCCGCCTGTCGTGACGTGCGCGGTCGAGCTCGTCGGGATTGGCACGCGTGCGCTGACCGCGCTCTTTTCTCCAGCGGTGTTGCTCGCCGTGACTTCGCAGGCTAGCCGATGGCCTTCGTCGGCGCTCAGGACGGTGTAGCTGTTGGTGGTCGCTCCGACGATCGGGCTTCCGTCACGCAGCCAGCGGACTGAGAACGTCGGCGTTGGGGTACCGGTCCACGAACCGTCTGCACAAGTGAGGACATCACCGACGTCGCCAGTGCCCGAGACCACCGGGGGCGAGGTGTTGACAGGCGCTTGCGCGGTGCTGCCAGGCCCTTCCGAGCGATCGGCGCTTTCCAGCGCGGCATCGACACCGGGCGTCGTGACACTGACGGCAACCGTGACGGTCTGCGCCGCGGTGAAAGCGGACTTGTCGTCGTAGTACTGGAGGACATAGGATTCCCCGCCGTCGAAGCCAACCTTGTAAGCCCCGCCGGCAAGGCCCACGATCGTGTAATCGCCTGTGCTGGTCGTGACCGAACAGGCGTCGACGCGAGCCTGGGGTGTGAACGCGCAGACGAGCGCATCGACGGTCGCCGTGTGCGTCGCTGCGTGGGTGACCGTGCCGGAGATCCGACCTCCTTCTGCCAAGGCGGCGTCGATTCCCGAGGTCGTCGCTCCGGCCGCCACCGAGACCCATTGCGCAGCGCTCCAGGCGGACGCTCCGTCGAAGTACTGCGCGACGTAGTTGAGGTCGCTGCCAAGCGGAGGCGTGAACTCGACCCTGTATGCGCCGCGCGCAAGCAGCGGCGTGCCGTACGCCCCTTGTGCACCCGTGATCGTGCAGCCGACGAGTTCTTCGGTGTTCGCGAAGAAGCAGACTTCGATGCCCTCGATCGGGCTTCCATCGACGGCGCTTGTGACCTTGCCCGCGACGTTGCCGCCTTCTTCGAGTGCGGCGTCGATGTTCGCGGTGTGCTCGCCGTCGACGACGTGCACTGCCTTGGCATTCAGCGCGGAGTACTTTCCGTCGTAGTACTCCGTGGCGTAGAGCAGTTTGCTTTCGGCAGGCGAATAGAATTCGACGATGTATTCTCCGCCTGCGAGTCCGAGGATCGAATAGGCCCCCGTCGAGTTCGTGATGGTGCACTGTCCGAAGAGCTTTTCTTCTTCTTCGGCACCGACTTTGTAAGCACAAACGCCGATGCCCTTGATTGCGCTGTTCGTCTCGTTGTCGCGCACGGTGCCGGTTATCGCCCCGCTGACCGGCTCCAGTTCGGCGTTGACACCGACGGCCGCCTGACCGGCGGCGACGGGCACGAGCTGGCCTTCCCCGATCGACTGCTTGCCGTCCCAGTACTGCGAATGGTAGGTGCCGTCGGCGACACTGAACTCGACCTTGTATTCACCTTCCTGCAGCTCGGAGATCACGTATTCGCCTTTGGCGTTTGTCAATACGCATCCGGAGCTCGCCGCCGGCGCGCAGACTTCGACGCCTTCGAGTGGAGCCTTGGTGGCGGCGCTCGTGACGGTGCCTTCTACGCGTCCGCCGGCGGTAAGCTGGGCGTCAATGCCCGAGGTGGTGAGGCCGGATTGCACCGAGACGGTGTCTGCTTCGGCGGGCGAGTGCTTGCCATCGTAGTAGACGTTGCTGACGTAGGCGCTATCTGATGGAGCCCAGAATCTCACCTCGTAGGTGCCGCCTCCGTGCACCGCGATCGTGTAGTTGCCGCCAGCGTCGGTCGTGGCGCACCGCCACGATCCGGTGCCGTTGGTGACCGTCGCACAGGCGTCGGCTCCCGCAATTACTTCGCCGCTCGCGGCACTCGTCACCTGGCCGCTGATGTACCCGGTTTCTCCATGTAGTTCGGCCATGCTGAAGGCATCGCCGCCGGCGATCGCCGTAGCGTCACTCAGTCCGATCACCGGGGCCGGTACGTCGCTGCCCGTTTCACCGCTGCCGTTGGCGAGCTGTCCCTCGAAGTTTTCACCCCAGCTCATGACGGTCCCGTCGTTGAGCAGCGCAAGGCTTTGACCGAAGCCGGTCGCGATGGCCGCCACACCATGCAGCCCGAACACGGGAACGGGAGTCGTGCTGCAGGAAAACGGCCCACACGTTTGCGGCCCATGTTCGACGCCTTCACCGCTGTCGAAGCCATCCCCGAGCTGTCCCCAGTCGTTCGCTCCCCACGCCATCACCGTGCCGTCGGCCAGCAGCGCCAGATTGTGATCGGCGCCGTCGGCGATGGCGACGACTTCACTGAGCCCCTTCACCGGGACCGGCGTCTGACTGTCTTCGGTGTTGCCGTCCCCCAGTTCGCCGTACTCGTTTTCACCCCACGCCATGACCTTGCCGTTGCTCAGCAGTGCCAAACTGTGACCGCCGTCGGCGGTGATCGCGGTGACGCCGCTCAACCCGCTCACCTGGACCGGCACGTCGCTGTTGTTCGCGCCGCCTCCGGCACCCCAGGCCATCACCGTTCCATTCCTGAGCAGCGCCAAGCCATAGCCGCCACCGGCCGCGATCGCGGTGACTTCGCTCAATCCGCTCACTTGGACCGGCGTGGTGACCGCTTCACTGGTGGTGCCGTTGCCCAGCTGGCCGTTGTCGTCTTCGCCCCAATCCATGACGGTGCCGTTGCTCAGCAAGGCCATGCTGGCCCCTGAGGCCGCGATCGCCGTGACACCGCTGAGCCCGGGAACCGGTACCGGCACGTCGCTGCGTTCGCGACTGCCGTTGCCGAGCTGTCCATCGGCGTTGTTACCCCAAGCCATGACGGTGCCGTCGTCCAATAGAGCCAGACCCTGACCGCCACCACCCGCCAGAGCGGTGACCGCGCCGAGACCGGTGACTGCCACCGGTGTCCTGCTGCAGTAGGCGACGAAGCAGCCTTCAGGACCGGGGAAGCTGCCGTTGCCGAGCTGCCCGTCGCTGTTTTCGCCCCACGCCATCACACTCGCTTGCGCCGACGCGCGCGGCGCTCCGCCGGCACTGACGCAGACAGCTATGACACCGAGCGCAGCGAGCAGGCGCAGCACCGATGCGAGCTGCCTACGCGGCATCCCACCCGCAATGCCCGCCACGAAGCTCAACTCACCGTCACTGATCGGACGATCGTCTTGCCGCCTTGCACCGATAGAACCAAGCTCGCTGGCAGGCGATAACGCTTCGCCTGCGCCAGCGCTCGTCTGCCGGCGGCCGTGAGATGGAGCACGGCGACAACCTTCCTGCCCTTCGCCAGCGAGAAGCGCCCGCTGGCAAGCACTACGGCATACCGCTGTGAGGCTGTCGTCCTTTTTGTGCCGTGGCGGCGGGTCTCGGCCTGTGAGGTCAACTCGACCGACCCCCTGCACGTGGCATCACCGCAGCTCAGGAGCAGCGAGGCGCCGTTTCCTGATATGACGATCTTCGACGCAAGCGCCGTGACGACGGGCACAGCTCGGGACGGTGCGGGCGGGCTCGAGTTGACCGCTGGCGAAGCGGGCTGTGCGGTGGTGGTTGCGCTGCTTTGCGACGAGCTGGGCTGCTGAGGCGCCGGCGCGCCCGGTTTGGGAAGCGGCAGGTGGTTTGGCGGCGGGCTCGGCGGGACGACCTGCATCGCCGCATCGATGGCGCTCGTCGCGCGGCCGGCCGCAACGGCCACAGCTTGCGCGTCGGTGTAGGAGGAGGTGTCGTCGTAGTACTGGACGACATAGTTCTTGCTGGCGTCGAAGCCGATCGCGTAACTGCCCGCCGGCACGCCGGCTATCGCGTATTCGCCATCGCTGTTGCTCAGCGTGCAAGCCACGGCTTCTTCAAGGCTGACGAGGGCGCAGACGAGCACGTTCGCGAGCGGATTTCCCGCCGCGATAGTCACTCGGCCGGTCACGCGACCGCCGAGCTGGAGGCGGGCGTCGATGCCGGAGCTGGTTTCGCCGACTGTTACGGGCACGAGCGTAGCGGCCGTGGCGGAGCGCTGACCCTCGTAGTACTGCGTCACGTAGTCGAGCGTGCTTTCGGGCGGCACCGAGAATTCGACCTCGTAGTCGCCGTTCGGCAGGCCGGCGATCGTGTAGCGGCCGTTCTGGTCCGTGGTCGCACAAGCTCCGACTTCGGCTCCCGCCGGTCCGGTGTAGGCGCATACTGACATTCCCGCTATCGGCGCGGCGGTCGAGGCGTCGACGGCCTGACCGGCAACTCGACCTCCTTCGTGCATTCGCGCGTCGATGCCGATGTCGGCCGATTCCGGCCCCACTTCGACGGCGATGGCCTGTTCGAGGGATTCGGTGTTGTCGTAGTACTGCGGCGCGTAGTTGAGCCCCCTGTCCGAGGGAGATGAGAACTCGACGAGGTACCCGCCGTTTGGCAGACCGGAGATCGAGTATCCGCCGTTCGCTTCAGTGGTGGCGCACCGGCCGAAGAGCTCGACTTCTTCGTTGGCGTCATAGGCGCACACTTCGATCCCTGCGATCGGCTGCTGCCCAGATGCGTCGAACACGACTCCGCTGATGCTCGAGCCAACGCTCCTACGTTCGACCAATTCTGCATCGATCCCGGAGGTGGTCCTGCCAGGGCTCACCGACACCGGTTCGGCTTCGCTGGCGGACAGCTTGCCGTTGTAGAACTCCGTGACATAGCCGGAAGACTGATTGGGGTCATAGAATTCGACGTCGTAGCGGCCGCTGGGCAGGAACTCGATTGCATATTCGCCTTGCTCGTTGACTTCGGCGCATCGCCGGAGGCTTTTGTCGATATTTTCCGCGCACGCCTTGGCACCTGAGAGCGCCTGTCGGCCGGGAACGGCCAGCACCCGTCCCGCGACGACGCCAAATTTCGCTCTGAGCGCGGCGTCGATGCCCGTGATCTTTTCGCCGGCGGTGGTGTGCAGCTCCGTCAGTTCCGAGGACGCGCCAACGTGGTCCCAGTACTGAACTTCATATTCATAGGGCGTCCAGTCAGGGTAGAATTCGATCGTGTCGGTACTGGTCGCGACACCGGTCAGCTCATATTCGCCAGCTTCATCCGGTTCGGTGCAATAGCCCCGATTGCTTTCTCCGCCATAATATTCGGTGATGCACACCTTCACTTCTCGCAGCGGCTCACCGGTGCTTGCACTGCTCACCACTCCCGAGATCGTGGTCCCGATGAGCAGGCTTGCGTTCGCACCGCCAAGCGTTTCCCCTTGATTGACCCAAACTGTTTTGCCTTCGTTGTAGTACAGGGCAACATACGGTCGTTCGGGCCAGAAAGACAGGTAGTAGCTACTGGTTTCCAGGCCGGCAATCAGATAGCGGCCTTCTGCACCCGTCTTGGCGCATTTCGACCCGAGCGACGGACCATCGCCGTCAGCGCAGACCTGCACCCCCGAGATCGGCAGGCCGGAAGCCGCGCTCTGCACGAGTCCTTCGATCTGCCCACCTTCGGGCAAGGTCCTGTCGACATTCGCGGTTGTGCTGCCAGCGAGCACCTGGGGGTACAACTTATATCCGCGCTGCGGCGTTTCGGGCAGGTAGTTGAGCGCTCCCGGGTTGAACTTCAGCTGGTACTGGATTGGTGCTAGTCCAGTGATCTCATATACCCCCTGCGCATCGGTATCCACGCACGTCGGTTCTTCGGGCCAAGCCGCGGCGGGCGAAGCGCATACTTCGACACCATCGATGGGGGCCTTCGTAGACGAGTTGGTGACCACACCTTCGATGCGCCCTTCAGGCTGCAGTTCGGCGTCGATACCGGTGAGGGTTTCTCCGACCGGTACCGTGAGTTCTGTGGCCTTGGAGGTTAGGTACACGCCGTCGTAGTACGTGTGAGCGGCAAAGCCGCTGCCGGGCGGCGCGCTGAACTCCACCCGCAGCGACACCGGGTGCGCTATCACCACATAAGTCCCGTCGGCCTTCGTCCTCGCACATTCCTGACCGGCACACACTTCGACCCCCTGAATCGGATCCTTCGTAACGGCGCTCGTCACCATGCCTTCGATCGTGTCCGGTTGGCCAGCCAGGGCGCTCTGCGCGAAGCCGAGCGAGAGCGCGGCCGCGGCGAGCGCAACGGACGCAACGAGGGCCGTGCGTGCCCAGCGGAACGACCAACGCCCAATGAAGAGCATCGCGATATGCCGTCGTCTCTCCATACCGACGCAAATACTACCTATCCGTACAAATACGGTCGGCTTCGCGTCTGACTCCGAGAAGCGGGGCCGATCTGTGCCGACCTTTGGGGCGGCACACCCCGAAGAACCGCAGCGGCAAGCGCCACGCCGCCATCGAGGTCCAACGAAGCCGCGGCCTGATCGATCCGACGCGCTCCCCTCTCATGCGGGGGGTCGCGGACACGGCACCTCGTCTTGGCGGCCCTGTAGGCGTTGTGTCCGGCGACGCTCTGACGGATGTGACGCGTGTTGGAGCACGTCCAAGCACGTCCGCGAAAGTCAAGCTATACTTGTCTTATGCAGGACCGTCAACGGGCAGATGTGCTCGGTCTGGAGGCCGAGGCATACCAGCAGGGCGGCTACTTTGATGCCGGCCAGGCCCGCGCGCACGGGGTCAGCCGCCAGCTCCTCGCTCATCATGTAAGCCGTGGGCGCTTCGAGCGCGTTCGCCGAGGGCTCTACCGCGTGCAGGGGTTCCCGACCGCCGAGCATGACGACATGCGCGAGGCGTGGATGGCCGTCGGCGACACCGACGCGCTCCTCTCGCACGACAGCGCGCTCGCGCTGCTCGACCTCAGCGACAACATCCCCGACGCCGTCCACCTGCTTGTCCCGCGTAGGCATCGCGGACTGCGCCGGCCCCTCGGCGCCGTCGTCCACACCCGCCCCGACGGCGAAGAGATCGCGACCGTTTGGCGCGACGGCCTGCCACTGACCGCCCCCGCACGCACGCTGCTCGACGTCGCTGAGCGCATCCAGCCCGAGCAGCTCTCGATGGCCGTAAGACAGGCTCTACGCCGCGGACTGCTCACAGCCGATCAGCTTCAGGAGGAAGCCCAGCGCCGCCACAAACAGCACGCGATTGAAGCGATCCTCCCCACCGAGACGAGCGCGTGAAGTACACGAGCGCCGCAGCGTTCCGTCAGGCCCTTGAGCAGCGCCTCAAGAACGAAGCCGCCGCGACGGGCCTCGGGCTGGCTCGCCTGCGCAAGCGCACAGCTTTCGAGCTGTTCCTGCGCCGGCTTCTCGTCGTGGCGCCGGATCGGTGGGTGCTCAAGGGCGCGCTCGCGCTGGACTTCCGCCTTGGCGCAGGCACTCGTGCCACTAAGGACATCGACCTCGGGCGCGACGACGACGAGGCAGCCGCAACCCGCGACATCACCGCCGCACAGCAGCTTGCGTTGGACGACTTCTTCACGTTCGCGGCCGTCCGGACCGACGAGTTGGACGCCGCCGACGAGTTCTCCGCCGTCCGCTTCCACATCACCGCCCAGCTCGCCGGCCGCACCTTCGAGCAGTTCCTCGTCGACATCGGATTCAGCGGCACCCCCACCTGGACACCCGACACGATCCACACCTCAGACCTGCTCTCCTTCGCCGGCATTGGGCCCCTCGCGCTTCCTGCGATCCCCCTGCCGCAGCACCTCGCCGAGAAGATTCACGCCTACACGCGCACCTACGGGTCCTACGGCCGGCCCAGCACCCGACCGAAGGACCTCGTCGACATCCTGCTCATCGAAAGCTCTACGGCGATCGACGCCGGCGCTCTGAGACACGCCCTGGAGAGCACCTTCGCCGAGCGCGCCCGCCAGCCACTGCCCGCCGGCCTTCCGCCCCCTCCAGTCGTTTGGGCCGAGCCGTACAAGCGCCTGGCCGGCACCGTCGACGTCGAGGGCGACCTCTCCACTGCCTTTGCCCGCGCCGTCGCTTTCCTCGATCCCGTACTCGCCGGGAGCTCCGGCGGGCAGTGGGACCCCCTGCGCCGGGATTGGGTCACGCCGGCCGAGTGACGACCCCCGTGGGAACGGGCATATACGCCCAAACCCCTGGGAATCGCCCGTAAACCGGCGCTATTCGCCCGCTCGCTCCCGGAGCGGCGGCGAGGCGAATCCCTAGCGTTCAAGCGGCGAAACGCCAGAGATCGTCTCTCGGCCCCCGACGCCTCCGGAGCGAGAGGTCGCAAGTTCGAATCTTGCCGGGCGCGTGGCTAGAATGCCTTTGCTGGAGCGGGCTTTGGGGGTTGGAGGCATCGTCGCGTGAGGCTTGAGGTCGGTCGTTGGAGGGTCTGTCTGCCACCGACTGCCATTTCAGGCTCCAAAACGCTGAAGTCACGGGGTCAGCCGTGGAACGCGTACCTCGACCGCGTGATCTCCCGCAGACGACGGGTACCGCTCGTCCCGTACCAGCGAATCTCATAGGTGCCGGTCTGCGGCCGCCCCCCGCCTGTTGGTGCAAACCCGACCCCGTACTCCGTGCTCCCCATCGCCTCCTGTCCGCGCTCCTGTAGTGTGCCATCGGGATAGCGAATCACCGCTTCGACATGCCCAAGCGCCGACAACAGCACGGGCGGCGTCACCTTGCATTCCATGCGCACGCTGCTCCCGGTCGACACGACGCTCCCCGTCTCGCGATAGATCATTTCCCACGATACGCGCCACGTCCGGTCGCCTATCAATCGATACCGGAGGAGGACAAACACGGACACGGCCGCGACCAGCAAGAAAAGTCCGACGAGTCCGCCGACGAGTGCGGTCGCCAGTGAGTCACCGAACGTAGCCTCGTGAACGACCAGTCCTCGATGCACGACCTCCGCCGGGTGAGACGCTGCCCACGCTGAGCCGACGAGTGCCGCGACGGTCGGGGTCAATAGCAGTACGGGCAGGCTGCCAAGCACGTCCTCGGTCGAGTAGTACGCGCGCCACCAGACGCGCCAGTTGTACCGTTCCTCCAATGGTTCCGCTAGTCGTGATCTTGGGCGCCGGCGCTTCGCGAGGCTCTGGTCAGTATCGCCCGTCGTCGATACAGCTCGCGAACCAACCGCTGGTGCCGCCCTTGACGGTCGACCTATTCGACGAAAGGCGATACGACGAGGTTCTCAGCCGCTACGACCTCGCTCACCAGGCGGGGCGCTTCCTAAATGAACAGATGGGGCAGGACGATGCGCTTGGCCTCGAGCACGCGCTTCACAGCCTGAAGCACTCGGCATTCGACCACCACAAACACATGGCCATGGCAGTGCCGCCCTACCTTCAGGAGTTGCTCCATCAGGTCAGCGAGGATCGATACACGCAGGCCGTCCACTACGACCGGCTCATCGAGCAACTACTGCGGCTGGAATGTGTGTTCTTCGTATCGCTCAACTACGACGTCCTGCTGGACAGGCGTCTCGATGGCTATCACCAACTATGGGAGCTAGAGGACTACCTTGGCACCAGCCGCAACTGGTCGTTGATCAAGCCCCATGGCTCGGTCAACTGGTCGCACCTCACTACGACGGCATATCTGTCGGCCACTCCTCCCATCGATCTTGCGGTCGATCGATCAACGTTCTTTTTCGATCGCCCCACGGCGAGTCTTCAGCAACTACGCCCGGCGGCCGAACCAAGCGCTTCGACGACCAGTTTCTACCCGGCACTCGCGATGCCCGAAGGCCCAGACGACACGCTGGTCTTGCCCGGCGAGCATCGAAAGTTCTTTCTGGACTCGATCACCGCTGCTCGAAAAGATCGACATCCTCGTGATCGGCTACAGCGGACTCGACCGACAAATCCTTGATCTGATTGCCAGTGCTGGATGCGAGATCCGCCACATGACGATCGTCAATCAGGACGAGGCGACGGCCGAAGATGTTTTCAGACGATTCGAAGCAGCAGGGCTCAAGTCGATCTGGCGCGTCGTCGCAGACGCCGACTTTGCCACTTGGTCGAGCGACGGCGGACTCAACTTGCTCGTCGAGGAGTACGACGGTCCCTACTCGCGCTCGGTCTAGCTGGACAAGAAGTTGGCCCGTGGACCGAGGATGGAAGCGCCGGGCCGCTCGCGACGTACCGTCCGGATCTCCCTGCACGGCTAAATGGCAGCGAGCGCGGGAGCGAGATGCTCCGCAGTTGTCTCCACGGTCTCAGGGACCGTGACCGCGAGACGCCCATCTCGCTCCAACACGTGTCGCGCCCCGAGCACCGTCAAGCCAACGATGCGGCTGGTTCCGGGCGCATAGCGGACGACGTGACCCTCGGGAGTTTCCTCGCCCTCGGCTGGCTGGGGCGCACCCACGTGCAGGTAGAGCACGTCGTTGTCGGCGTCGTAGTCGGCGTGATCGAAACTCAACGGCCCGATCGTGATGTTTACGCGCTCCATGACTTTGGGTCCTTCCGGTTGGCAAACGCGGAGACGATCCGCGCCGGTGCCTGCTCATAGCTTACGACTACTAGCAGCCACTGACTCGGGCCGGCTCCTCGCACGTAGTATCGAGTGCGCTCCGCGAAGACGGGATCGGACGCAGCATGGTCGGGTGCGGCCACGGCTCGCAGGACGGCGGCCAAATGCGCGCTCATCTCTGGGTGGTCGCGGACGATCTTCTCGCGCCAGACAGCATCGAGCAGAACGACGCGCTTGCCGTCCGGGTCTGTCGTCTCGCCTGCGAGGGCTTCTTCCGCCACGACTGCTCAGCATGGCCGTCGGCCCGGATGCAACGCACGGCCGTCGAGACGCGCTGATCGAGTCGCTGACCTTGTTCAGCGTCCGAGCCGGGACAGAGCGACAGCGGCGACCCAGTTCGGTGCGGGTGTGCCGTCCTCCAGCTTCCGCCACTCCAGCGGCAACGGCAGCATCGGATACATCGTGTCCCGCACCTCATCGAGGGCGCCCGGGATCGATCAAGCGCCGGCCGTGTGTCGTCTCCGCCCGCAGACGACCCTCTCGTATCCAGCGGCGCACAGTCCCAGGACTCCTCCCCGCCCGCTGCGCCGCTTGCCCCGAATCGCCCGCAAATCGGGCCGATCAAAACACAGCCGCCAGCGCCGGCTTCATCCCGAGATCCCAATTCCCATGCGGGATCCGGCCCCAACGATCCCTTCTCGTCGCTCGCCTCCGGAGCGAGAGGTCGCAAGTTCGAATCTTGCCGGGCGCGCTACTCGATCGCCTGTGTTTGAGAGGGCTTGGGGCTCAGGTAGGGTTTTCGTCTGAGGCGTCAGGTTTCTCGTCCCGAGCGGCCGTCCGCCGATTTCTGCCGATTCCGGCCCTCGACGAGCGCACGGAGCCCGCAGCGGCCGTCTACCCGCCTAGCGCGGAGAGGCGGCTGTCATAGCTGAGGAGCCTCCCGGCGTTCTCTCGCGCAGTGGCAAGTACGATCGCGTCCGGTAGTCGCAGCTTGTCGTGACGCGCGCGCAGGCCGGCCGCCAACTCGGCGGTCGTCTCTGTGAGCGCGACAACCGCGATGCCCATTGCGCGAATCGCCTCTCGCGCCTGCACGACGCGCCCGGCGCGCGCAAAGGCAACCAGCGCCTCCGAGTAGGCGCTGGCCGGCAGGAGCAGCGGCTGCCGCGCGCGATCCGCGGCCTCGACATCATCAATCGCACGAGCATGATGTGCGTCGGCAGCATCGAGCAGGCCAATCACCACGCTCGCGTCGAGGATCAGCGCTTCCACTCGTCGCGGAGCCGGTCGAGTTCGTCTGGCTCGTAAATGCCGTTGGCGATGCCAGCGTGGCGCCTGATGCGCGTGCCCCGTGCGGCGATGACGATCTCGCCGTCGGGCGTCGGGCGCACCGTCACGTCGTCGCCGGCATGCAGACCGGCCGCTCGCATCGCCTCGACCGGAAGTGTCACCTGGTGCTTGGAGGACACCTTAGCCATCGACCTTTACGCTAGCATGCAAAATGTAAAGGATCAAGATGCATGGTGGCGCAACTAGCCAACCTCCCGGCGGTTAATCTGGTCTAGGGATATATGAGGCCTGCACGTCGCTCGTGCGGCTGCCTGGGAGCGCCCACCAACCCATGCCCGCCATCCAAGCCCCCCCACGGCCCGCCGGTGCTCGCGCGTCGCCCTCGGCGAGGGCCGATGCCAGGCTCGTCGAGCGCCTGCGGGCCGGCGACGAGGGCGCCTTCGAAGCGATCTTCAAACGCCACTACGCGCCGCTGCTCTCCTACTGCCGGCACATGCTCGGCGACCGGGAGGACTCCGAGGATGCCCTCCAGCAGTGCTTCATCAAGGCTCACAGGGCGCTGCTCGCGAACCCGCCCCCGCGCGAGATGCGCGCCTGGCTGTACGCCATCGCCCGCAACTGCTGCCTCTCGGCGATCTCCGCGCGGCGCCCCACGGCCGCGATCGAGGATCACGAGCCCCAGCTCGCCGGGCTCTCCGAGGAGGTTCGCGAGCGCGAGGATCTGCGCGAGCTCATCGCGGATCTCGGCAGGCTGCCCGAGAGTCAGCGAAGCGCACTCCTGCTCTCTGAGATCGAGGACCTCAGCCACCAGCAGATCGCGACGGTCGTGGGGTGCCCCGTGGGCAAGGTGAAGGCGCTCGTCTACCAGGCGCGCAGCTCCCTGATCGCCGAGCGCGACGCACGCAACACCCCCTGCACGGAAATCAGGGAAGAGCTCTCCGTCGCCCGCGGCGGCGAACTGCGCAGGGGCAGGCTCCGCCGCCATCTGCGCCTCTGCTCGGGCTGCCGTGACTTCCACGCGGCGGTGGGCGCACAGAGTCAGTCGCTCGCCCTCGTCCTGCCCGTGTTGCCCAGCGCCGCGCTCGCCGCGAAGCTCCTCGGCGCGGGCGCGCTGATGAGCGCCGGGGGGATGGGCGGGGCCGCCGCGGCCGGCGGTGGAACGGCGGGCGGTGGCGCTGCCGCGGGCGGTGCAACGGCGGGCGGTGGTGCCGCGGCGGGCGGTGCAACAGCGGGCGGTGGAGCGACAGGCGCTGTGACCGGCGGGATGGCGAGCACTGGTGCCGGTGCGGTGGCGAGCGGCGGGGCGGCCGCTACGAGCGCGGCGGGCGCCAGCACGGCCACTGGCGTGAGTGCCGCCACGGGCGGGTCCGCGGCGGTTGCCGGTGCGGGCGGGGCTGGGGCCGGCACGAGCGGACTGGTCGGCGGCGCTCTCGTCAAGGTGGCCGCCACCGGCGCGATCGCTCTTGCGGGCGCGGGTGCCGTGGTTGCTCACGGCCATCTTGCCGGGAGGGGACACGGGCGCCGCGTGCCGGCCACGGTGCTTGCCGCTGCCAGGCAGCTGCCGCGCGCCGGCGCTCCCCTGTACGAGAGCACGATCGCAGCGCAGGGGAGCACGGCGGCGGTCCAGGCGCAGCCCACGGAGCAGAGCGCTACTGGTGCGCAGTCACAGCCCCTCCCTACGACCGGCGCCGTGGGCCTCACCCCGAGCTCGGCGCAAGCGTCCCAGGAACAGTCGCTCGCACCGGCCTCGACCGCTCCGCTGAGCGCGGATGCGCTCGCCGGACAGACAATCGCATCGAGCACCCAGACCACCGGGGCCGGACCGGCCACGGGCCAGGGGGGCTCGGACGCCGCCGCCACAGACAGCGTGGGTGTGGGCGCGGGCAGGCACGCTTCGGGCGGCGGCGGTGCGCCCGATCCTGGACGCGGCAAAGCTCTGCTCAGGCAGCGCCTGCGCAGAGAACGCCTGCGCGAGCTCAGGGAACACAGGCTGCAGACGGCCGCTGAACGCCGTCGCGAGCGCCTCCAGCGCGCGCGCGAAGCACGCGAAAGCAGGAAACGGCGCCACGAAGAACAGTTGGCGAAAGCGCGGGAACGCCGCGAAGCCAAGGAAAGAGAACACAAAGAAGCCAGGGAACGCAAAGAAGCCAGGGAACGTGAACGCCGAGAAGCGAAGGAACGGGAACGCAGAGAAGCGAGGGAACGCCGCGAACTGGAAGCAAAACGCAAACGCGAAGCACGCGAAGCCGCCGCCCGGGCGAAAGCCTCGCCGACGCCCGTGACCTCGACGGGCAAGAAACCCACCGCCCCGACGACCACCGCCAGCACGCCCAGCACAGCCACTAGCAAGCCCAGCACAGGTAGCACCACGGGCACCGCTGGCAAGGGCAGCGCCACCGGCACGGGCAGCACAACGGGGACGAGCACCACCACGAGCACGAGCTCCCCTACGACGACGAGCACGAGCGGGTCGGGCAAAGCAAAACGGAAAGCGCCGCCCCCGAGCTCGCCCGGCGAAGCCGAAGTGGCCGGTTAGCGGTCCCCGGGCACGAGCGCGAGCGCCCCTCGCAACCATCCAACTTCTGGGCCTCCCGAGTGGTCTTCGTTCTAGATGTTCCACTCAAACTCAAGGGAGGATCGCGCAATGCGTCTTCGTAGATTGGCCCTAGCCATGGCTGCCGCGGTCGCACCGATCGCGCTGGTGCCGCCGGGCGCCCTGGCCTTCAAGCATCCAAGTCCCAACGGTCGCTGCCGTATCGACATCAACGTCGCACCACGGGTGATCACCGCGGGCGACCCGATCGTGATCTGGGGGCAGCTCGCCTGTGAGCGCCCCGGGGCGGCGGCGGACCGCGTCGTGCGGCTCTACCACCACCTCAGGGGAGTGCCCGGCTTCAGCTACGTGCAGAGCACCACCACCAACGTCAACGGCTTCTACGAGATCGAAAACGCCGACAGCCCCGTGGAAACCAGCCGGGCGTTCGTCGTCCGCTCCCACGGAGCCCAGAGCGCCCCCAAGGCCGTCAGGGTCGAAGCCGACGTCATCCTCAACGGCCCGCCCGAAGGGACCCAGCTGTACACCGGGCGCGCGAACGCGGTCACGTTCACGGGCACCGTGACGCCCGCAGACGAGGAAGCGCTTGTGGTGCTGCAGCGCCAGAACGCGGCCACGGGCGATGAATGGCACAGCATCCAGCGCGGCGTCGTGGAGACCAACGGCGCCTTCTCGATCACGCACGCCTTCAGGTACCCCGGCGACGCCAACATCAGGGTGCTCGTGCGCAGTCGCGGCAGGAATATCCCCAGCCGCTCCAACATCCTCACCTACGAGATCTCACAGGCCCAGAACCCCAAACTGACGATCGCCTCCTCGGCCGACCCGATCACCTTCGGGCAGCCCGTGACGGTCAGTGGCACACTCGCCGGCGGGGCCGACCAGCCTGTGACGCTGTACGCGCGCACCGCGGGGCAGCCCTTCGCCGTGGTCGCCCAGGTGAGCACCGACAGCGAAGGCAACTACGCCTTCCCCAGCCAGTCCCCCACCTACAGCACCTTCTACCGGGTCGAGGGCATGGGCAGGCGCTCGGCGGTGCTCTACGAGGGCGTCAAGGTCCTGTTGACCGCCTCGGTCTCGCGAACCACGGTGCCCGCGGGCCAGCCCGTGGTGTTCTCCGGTGCGGTCGCACCCAACCACGCCGGCGACGTCGTGTACCTCGAGCGCAGGGACGCCAAAGGGGTCGGCTACCACGTCATCCAGGTGGGACTCATCGGTGCGGGCTCGACCTACACGATCGAACACCGCTTCTATGACGCGGGCAGCAAGAACGTGCGGATCTACGTGCCCGGCGGTCCCCTCAACGGAGCCGGCGCGAGCGCACCGTTCACGATCGAAGTCACACCGGTGCCCGCCATGGCGTTGACCCCCGAAGCGGAAGGCAACATCTCCCTCCCGTCGGAAGGCGATCTCAACGGCGGTAGCGAAGCAGGAGCCACCGAAGGGCTGGAAACCGAAGCAGGCCCAGCCGAAAGGGAAGCGCCCGCGGAAACCAAGCGCCCGAAAACAGGCAAGACCGAAGAAGGCGCAGCCAAAGAAAAAGCCAAGGAAGAAAAAGAAAAGGCAAAGGAAGAAAAGGCCAAAGAAAAGGCCAAGGAAGGCAAGACCGAAGAAGGGACCAACGGGGGCAAGGGCAAGGAAGGCAAAGGAGCGCAGGAACCGGAAGTGACCGCTGTGCATCACCGCAAAGCCGGCTGAGAGCCGGAGCAAGCGAGCTCATACCGCGGAGTGGCCGGTTTCGCCGGCCGCTCCGCGGCGCTCGCCGCACTGGATCTGGAGATCGTCCACGACCACCGGCGCCCCCATGCCGCTCGCTGAAAGCCCGGGCGCTCCCCCCTCCCCGCCGCGCGAGCGGGCAGCGGCCCTGAGAAGATGGGTGAGTGCGGCCCTCCGCCCAAGTCGACCCGGCAACCCCCGCCGCCAGCCTGAAAAGGATCTTTCGCGACGCCCGCCGCGATCCCCAGCTCGCAGTGCTCGAGGGCCTGCATGCGCTCAAGCACGCTCTGCGCTTCGGGGCTCAGGTGCAGCGCGTCGTCACCGCCGAGCCCGCGAAGGTGCGCGCGCTCGCTGGAACGCTTGCACCGGACGTGCTCGAGCTCATGCTCGCCGGCGCCCAGACGGTGACACCCGAGGTCTTCCAGTCGCTCGCTCCGCAGGCGCCCACCACCGGGGTGATCGCGATCGCTCGCCGTCCCGTCGTCGATCCCGATGCGCTGCTCGGCGACTCGCGCCCCGCGCCGCTCGTGCTGCTGGAGCGCCCCCAAGACCTCGGCAACATCGGCGCCTGCGTGCGCGTATCGGCCGCCGCCGACATCGCCGGGGTCCTCACCACGGGCATCCACGATCCCTGGGATCCTGCCGCTCTGCGGGGCAGCGCGGGCCTGCACTTTGCGCTGCCCGTGGCCCGTTTGGGGGAGGACGCGCTCGAGCGGATCGGCTCGGCCGGCGCTCGGCGCCCGCTGGTTGCGGTCGATCCCGGCGGCGAGGAGCTGCTGCCCGTGCGCCTGGCCCCCAGGGTGATCCTGGCGTTCGGCGCCGAGCGGCGGGGGCTCTCCGAGGAGCTGCTCGGCTGCGCCGACATGCTGGTTCGCCTGCCGATGCGGGAGGGCGTCTCCAGCCTCAACCTCGCCACCTCCGTGGCCGCCCTGCTCTACGGCTGGCGGCTCTCCTGTCCGGAGGATCGCTGAGCCACGAGCTGTCCCCTTCCCCAGAGGACCTCGCCCCTCCCCCGGGGCAACCCGGGGCCTGCCCGCCTCAGCCTGAGCAGGTCAGGTCTCTCCTGCCGCGACTCAGAGGCCGCCGGGGTCCGCTCCGGCTCCCGCCGACGGGCCCCCTGGGCCTCCGCGCTTGCTCATCCGCTTGGTGCTCCACCAGCCCCAGCCGCCCACCGCCAGGACGGGCGCCACGTACATCGCCGAGGTGTACCAGTGGTAGAGGCACGCGAACACTGCCATCCCCGCAATCTACCACCATCGCTCCTGGCAGCAGCGTGCATGGTTTGGTCCCCGATCTGCGCCTTTGCCGTGGCGCGCCGCGTATAGGCTGAGGGTCGTGATCCCTGTGCCTCCGCTTGCCGTCTCCACCGAGCTGCTTGCCGCCATGCAGCTTGGGCCGTTGACGATCCTTGGCTTGCTCTATGCGCGGCGCGTGCGCACGCTTGCTCTCCATGGGCACCCCGTGCCGGGGTGGCGGCAGGCTTGCTTCTACTCGGGGTTCGTTGTGATCGGTGCGGCGCTCACCTCGCTTGGGAAGGCCAGCCAGGAACTGCTGTTCGTGCACATGATCGAGCATCTGCTGCTTGGCGACATTGCGGCGCTGCTGATCGTGCTTGGGCTCACTGGGCCTCTGATTGCGCCGATCCTCAAGATTCGGCTTTTTGATCGTTTGCGGGTGCTTGCCAGCCCTCTGATCGCCTTTCCGCTTTGGGCGATCGACTTCTATGCTTGGCACCTGCCGGTCTTCTACCAGGGGGCGCTTGAAAACTCTTGGGTGCATGCGCTTGAGCATGCGATGTTCCTTGGGTTTGGGATCAACATGTGGATGTGCCTGTTTGGGCCGCTGCCCATGCCTGCTTGGTTTGGGAACCTTGGCAAGCTGCTCTATATCGTTGCTGTGCGCCTTGCGGGGACTGCGCTTGGGAACATCTTTCTTTGGTCGGGGACTGTGTTCTATCCCTACTATCTGCATAGCGACTCGCTGCATCACATCTCTCCGCTTGCCGATCAGAACCTTGCTGGGGCGGTGATGATGATTGAGGAGAGCCTGCTTACCATTGGGCTCTTTTGCTGGCTCTTCTTGCGTACTGCTCGGGAGGCTGAGGAACGCCAGGAGTTGCTTGACTTTGCTCGCTTGCGTGGCATTCCGGTTAGTGAGCAGCGGGTTGCTCGGGCTGTGTCGGCTGGTCGGGGGGCTGATTTGCGGCGGCGGCTCGAGAGCCGGGTGGAGGTTGGCGACGGGTCGCCTGCTGCGGCTATTGGCTCTGATTCTTGACGGGGGGAGGGGGAGGGCCAGCCCTCCCCCTCCCCCCGTCGCCCCCCTCCCCCTCCCTTGTACTGCGCCGCGTGCTTCTCCGCTTGACTATGATCTGGGCATGTGCGTTGGTTGCGCTATGGCTGCGGCTTCGGCTGCCAGTGGGTTTCGGACTTGGCTTCAGACCCACCATATGGGGTGGCTTACGCCTCGTCGTATGCGGGCGCTTACTGTTGGGGCTATGTGTGCCGCCGGGCTTGTCTCCACGATTGGGGTCAGCGGGTCCTCGGTGCCCGTGGCTCCGGCCGCTCATCACGTGGCGCACGTGCGCTGAGCTTCGCTTCGAGCGCTGGTTGGTGCAACTGTGGCCGCTGCGCTGGGGCCGCTCTCCGGAGCGCGTCTCGGGCGCCCTCGTTTGTCGCCCCTCGTGCGGCTGGTGCTCGGGTCAGCCGCCGGCTACTGCGGGGAGGATCGTTAGTTCTGCTCCGTCTGCGACTGGGGTTTGGAGGCCGTCTAGGAAGCGGATGTCCTCTCCGCTCAGGTAGATGTTCACGAAGCGACGCAGGGAGCCGTCTTGGTCGGAGATTCGGTCGCGTAGCTCGCTGAAGCGGTCGAAGAGGCCGTCTAGCACCTCTTGGACGGTTTCGCCTTCCAGCTGGGCCTCGGTTGCGCCCTCGGTGGCGGCTCGCAGCTGGGTGGGGATCTTTACGGTGACCGGCACCCTGCTCAACTCCTTGCGCTGCCCGCTAGCGCCACGTTCCTTGCGGTTGTTTGGAAGTGGGGCTCCACCTTGGTTTCGAACTCCTCCACGCTGGGGGCGATTGCGTGGGTCTCGAACCGGCCCCGCACTGCGTCCAGTGTCTTCAGGCCCTCGCCTGTGATCACTAGGACGACTCGCTCGGAGGGGTCGATTTCCTTGCGGTCGGCTAGCTTCTTCAGGACTGCGGTGGTTACTCCGCCGGCGGTCTCCGTGAAAACGCCTGTGGTCTGGGCCAGCAGTTCGATTCCCTCGCGGATCTCCTCGTCGCTGACTGCGTCGATCGAGCCGCCGCTGCGGCGCGCCTCCTCTAGGGCGTAGGGGCCGTCGGCGGGGTTTCCGATTGCGAGGGACTTCGCGATCGTGTTGGGCTTCACTGGCCTGCACACGTCGTTTCCGGCTGCGAACGCGCTTGCCACTGGGGCGCAGCCCTCGGCCTGGGCGCCGCTCATCCTTGGCAGCTCTCCGCTCACCAGTCCGAGCTCTCGCCACTCCGCGAAGCCCTTGGCGATCTTCGTGAACAGCGACCCCGAGGCGATCGGCACCACGCAGCGATCGGGCAGCTCGAAGCCGAGCTGCTCGGCGATCTCGTATGCCAGGGTCTTTGAGCCCTCCGCGTAGTAGGGACGCAGGTTGATGTTCACGAACGCCCACTCGCGCTCGGCGGAGAGCTCGGTGCAGAGACGGTTGACGTCGTCGTAGTTGCCCTTGACGGCAACCAGGCGGGTGCCGTAGATGCCCGTGGCGAGCACCTTCTGCTCCTCCAGGTCCGCGGGGATGAACACGTAGGACTCCAGGCCCAGCGCCGCCCCGTGCGCCGCCACGGAATTCGCGAGGTTCCCGGTGGAGGCGCACGCGATCGTCTGGAAGCCGAGCTCCCGCGCCCGCGCCGCGGCAACCGACACCACCCGGTCCTTGAACGAGTGTGTGGGGTTGGCCGCATCGTTCTTGACCCACACCTCCCCCAGCCCCAGCTGCCGCGCGAGCCGATCGGCGCGGATCAACGGGGTGCAGCCCGCCGGCAGCCCCGTGCGCAGCGAGCCCCCGCCGCCGGTACCCCCCGACGGTCCGTCGGGGGCGCCACGGCCGTAGGAGGGGGCCCCGCGGCCATAGGAGGTGGTCGGCAGGAAGTCGGCGTAGCGCCAGATGTTCTGCGGGCCCCCCTGGATGCGGCGGCGCAGCTCGCCCACATCGCCGTCAGCCAGGCGGCTGTGATCGTAGGCGACCTCCAGCGGGCCGAAGCACCGCTCGCACACGTACAGCGCCTCCAGCGGGTACTCCGCCTTGCACTCCCGACACTTCAGATTCGTAGCAGCCATTGCTGGGCTCCTTTGTCGTCTTCGCCATGTCCCGTGTGGCGAAGAACGTGAAGCCCGCCACACATCTGTCTGGAATTGGCACCTTCCGCGTTGGGACGCGGTGGTTGCCGGGGCTTCGTCGGGCCAGTCCCTCCACCCCTCTTGATGTGTACTGCTGTGGGCAGTATATCGGACCCGCGGCGGAAATGGGTTAGCGTCCATTGCGGGTGGACGCAACGCCGCCCGACCCGGTGGGAGCGTCCCGCCGGCACCTTGCCGCTCAGCCTCGTATCGGCCTCGTAGTAACGCCGCCACGGCGACGGTGTAGGCGTCGCTGTGAGCACCATTCTACCCGCCGCCCAGCGGCGCCCGGAGGGCGAGGAGGGCTTCGATCTGGCCCAGGCCGACATCGAGGCGCCCAAGAAGCGCATGCTGATCATCGTCAACCCCTACGCCTCCACGGTCTCCGACGGGCTGCGCCACCTCGTCGTCCACGCGCTGGGCGACCGCTTCGAGGTCGACGCCGTCGACACCGAGGCCCGCGGCCACGCCACCGAGCTCTGTCGCGAGGCCGCCCACGAGGGCTACGACGTGGTCGTGGCCTTCGGCGGGGACGGGACCGTCAACGAAGCCGCCAACGGGCTGGTGGGCTCCCCCACCCCCCTGACCTGCCTGCCCGGCGGCTCGGCCAACGTGTTCGCCAAGATGCTCGGCATCCCCGGCGAGCTGATCGACGCCACCGAGCACCTGCTCGGGATGGCCGACGACTGGCGCGTGCACAAGGTCGACCTCGGCGTCGTCAACGGGCGCTGCTTCACCTTCGCCTCCGGCCTCGGCCTCGACGCCTCCGTCGTGCAGCGCGTGGACGCCAACCCGCGGCGCAAGGCCCGCTGGGGCCCCTGGTTCTTCACGCTCATCGCCGTCCACACCTTCGCCCGGCGCTACCTCGTGCGCCCCCCGCGCCTCACCACCCATGTGGAGAGCGAGGAGCACTCCGGCGTGACGGCGATCGTCCAGAACGGCTCCCCCTTCACCTACTTCAACACCCGCCCCATCGAGATCGCCGACGACGCCAAGCTCGACTCCGGCACCCTCTCCACAAGCGTCCTACGCCGCGCCCGCCCGCACGACATGCCCTCCATCGCCCTACGCGCCTTCTCCAAGCACGCCCGTCTCTCCCGTCACCGCCAAATAACCGCCCTCGCACCAGCCACCAACCTGACCGTCCGCAGCGCCGACGGCAGACCCCTGCCCCTGCAGGTGGACGGCGACTACCTAGGCGAGGTGCAGGAGGCCAGCTACTCGATCAAACCACAGGCCCTGAACGTAGTGGCGTGAGCGCCCCGGCGGGCAAACGTCCAAGCTGACCGGCCCCACCGACGACGCCCAAGTGGGCCTCAAGAACCCAGCAAGGATCGCCCCCCGACCCTACGGCCCTGGAAAAGCATCACCCGAGCCGTCCCGACCGGGAGGGGGAAGGGGGGGCGACGGGGGGGATGGGGAGGGTCCCCTCCCCATCCCCCCCGTCAAGCCGCTACCCCGCGGCGCTGCCGGGGATGACGCGATAGGCATCGAACACCGACTCAGTGTTGCGAAGCCGGTTGATAGCCCCCTTCAAGGAGTGCGTGTCCGCAACCTCCACCACGAAGCGGTTCTTGACCATCGGCGGGTTGGAGAGGCAGCGCGCTTCCACGATGTTGGCACCCGACTCGGAGAACACCCGCGAGAGGTCCTCCAGCAGCCGGTGGCGATCCCAGGCATCGATCTGGATTTCCACCACGAACGCGCTCGCCTGCTCGCCCTCCCAGTGGACCTGCGTGAAGCGTTCGGGGTTCTTGCGCAGCACCGTCGCATTGGGGCAATCTTCGCGGTGGATCGTGATGCCCCGCCCAAGGGAGATGTAGCCAACGATCGGATCCCCCGGCACCGGCCGGCAGCACTTGGCCAGGCGCAGCATCACGTCCTCCACGCCCTCCACCCGGATCCCGTACTGCCCCGAGGAGCGCGTGGGGCGCCGCGCGGAGCGCCCCACCTTCAGCAGGTCGCTGGCCGCGGTCGCCACCCCATCGGCGGCCTCGCCCTGCTTGAGACGCTGCATGACCTTGTTGATGACGATCTTCGGGGAGACCTTCGCGCCGCCCAGGGCGATGTAGAAGTCGTCCGCCTTGCGGTAGCCCATTTCGCGGATCACGTCCGCCAGCAGCGCCGACCCGGTGATCCGCTGCGCCGGAAGGCCCTGTTTCTTGAGGTGCTCTTGGAGCAGGTCGCGGCCTGAGTGCTCGGTGTCCTGGCGGGACTCCGCTTTGAACCACGCCTTGATCTTGTTGCGCGCGCGGGTGGTCTTGACCATCGCCAGCCAGTCCCGCGAGGGGCCGCGCTCGCGCTTGGTGGTGAGGATCTCCACGATGTCCCCGCTGCTCAGCTCGTAGTGCAGCGGCACGATCTTGCCGTTCACCCGCGCCCCCACGCAGCGATGGCCGATCTCGGTGTGCACCTCGTAGGCGAAGTCCAGCGGCGTCGCGCCCAACGCCAGCGACTTGACCTCGCCCCGGGGGGTGAACACGTACACCTCGTCCTCGAAGAGGTCGATCTTCAGGCTCTCCATGAACTCCTGGGGGTCGGACATGTCCTGCTGCCAGTCCAGCATCGAGCGCAGCCACTTGAGCTTCGCGTCCTCCGGCCACCCGGGCGTCGCCCCCTGCCCGCCCTCCCGGTGCGCGGTGGCCGGAGAGTCGCCTGCCCCCTCCGATGAGGGGCGCCCGGGGTGGGGTCCGGAGCGCGACCCGCCGGGCCCTGCTCCCCTGCGCTGCTTGTACATCCAGTGCGCCGCCACCCCGAACTCCGCCATCTCGTGCATCTCCAGCGTGCGGATCTGGATCTCCAGCGGTCGCCCCTCGGGCCCGATCACGGTGGTGTGCAGCGACTGGTACATGTTGAACTTGGGCATCGCGATGAAGTCCTTGAAGCGCCCCGGCAGCGGCTTCCACAGCGAGTGGATCACCCCCACCGCCCCGTAGCAGTCCTTCACGGAGTCCACGATCACGCGCATCGCGGTGAGGTCGTAGATCTCGTTGAACTCCTTGCCCTTCTTGGTCATCTTCGAGTAGATCGAGTAGAAGTGCTTGGCGCGCCCCGCGATCTGCGCCTCGACGCCCAGGCGGGCGAGCTCCCCGGCCAGGTACTCCCCGGCCTCGCTCACGTAGTGCTCGCGGTCGTCGCGCTGCTGGGCCACGAGCCCCTTGATCTCCTGGTACTTGCGGGGGTGCAGGGTCGCGAACGCGAGATCCTCGAGCTCCCACTTGATCGCGTGGATGCCGAGACGATGCGCGATCGGGGCGTAGATCTCCAGGGTCTCCTTCGCCTTGTCGATCTGCTTCTGCTTGGGCATCGCATCGATCGTGCGCATGTTGTGCAGGCGGTCGGCGAGCTTGATCAGGATGACCCGCACGTCGGTGGCCATCGCCACCATCATCTTGCGGTAGTTCTCCGCCTGCGCCTCGTCGCGCGAGTGGAAGGTGATGCCGGTCAGCTTGGTGACCCCGTCCACCACGTTGGCCACCTCCTCCCCGAAGCGTTCGCGCACCTGCGCGATCGAGGCCGAGGTGTCCTCCACGGTGTCGTGCAGCAGCGCCGCGCACAGCGTCTCGGTGTCCAGGCGCATCCCCGCGCAGATCCGGGCGACTCCCACGGGGTGCACGATGAAGTCCTCGCCGGACTTGCGCCGCTGCTCGGCGTGGTGCTCACAGGCGAACGCGAACGCCTCTTCCACGCGCGCGCGGTCGATCTGCACCGCCGAGTCGGCGGCGTGCTCAGAGACGATCGCGAACAGGTCCCCCAGCAGCCGGCGCTCGAGCTCGCCGAGCTGCTGGGCGATCCCCGGTCGGCCGGGTGGGTGCGTGGCGATGGCGGCCGCCGGCGGCGCCGGCCGGTCGGGTTCCCTCACGGGATTGCTCTGCTCCTGGGGTGTGGCCATTGCCTTAAGGGTAGGCGACCGGGGGAGTCAAGCGAAGAGAACCAGATCCGGCTCCTCGGGAGCCTCGAGCGCGGGGGTCACGGGCTTGGGCTCGATCTCCTCGCTCTGAGCCGGCTGGACGTGGCGCAGCACCAGGCGCGGCTCGCTCACCCCCCGCCACTCGTTGACCTCCAGCGCGAAGGTCGCGTCCGCGGGAGCCCCGTCGCGCACCGGCAGGCTCGAGCCGGAGCCGAAGGCCACCGCGCGGGCGCGGGCGCCGTCCGCGAGGACCGTGAAGCGCACGTGCCTGCCCTCCCCCATGGCTCTGCGATCGGCGAACCTCGCGTCCCGCACCAGCAGCGCCACCGCCGGGTTGGCATGCCCGAAGGGCGCCAGCGTCTGCAGCTCCTCCGCGAGATCCATCCCCAGCTCCCCGCCCCGCACGACGGCGTCCACGCGCTCTCTGGCCACCAACAGATCGGCGTCCAGGACACGCTCGGCATGAGCCGCGAACGCCTCGCCGAAAGCCTCCAGGTTCGCGCGTTCGATCTCCAGGCCCGCCGCCGCTTCATGGCCGCCGTGGCGCACCAGGTGCCCCGCGCAGGCATTCAGCGCACCCAACAGGTCGAAGCCCGGGATGCTGCGACCCGACCCCCGGCCGATTGCGGATCCGCCGCAGTCGGGAGACGCCGACGCATCCCCGCTTCGGCCAACGGCCCCCTCCAGCGCGATCAGCACGAACGGGCGGTGGTGGCGCTCGGCCAGGCGCGAGGCCACGATCCCGATCACCCCCGGGTGCCACCCCTCGCCCGCGAGCACGTACCCCGCGCGCTCCCCCAGCGCCGCCACCTGGCGCTCGGCGTCGAAGAGGATGCGCGTCTCGACGTGTCTGCGCTCGCGGTTGGCGCGGTCGAGCTCCGCCGCGATCTCCCGCGCACGCGTGGGGTCCTCGGTCAGGATCAGCTCCAGGCCCGCGTCCGCGCGGTGCATCCGCCCAGCCGCGTTCAATCGGGGCGCCAGCGCGAAGCCCACCGTGCGCTCGTTCACCTCGCCGGCGGAGGAGCGCGCCACCTCCAGCAGCGCCCGCAATCCCGGCTTGGCCGTGCCCGCCAGCGCCCGCAGCCCGCGGCGCACGAGCGCGCGGTTCTCGCCGAGCAGCGGCACCACATCGGCGATCGTCGCGAGCGCCACGAGGTCGAGGTCCTCGTGCGGGTCATAGCGCGCGCCCGGGGAGCCGTGGCTATCGACTGCGCCCGCCACCGCGGCTCGTTGGGGCAGGGGCCGCTCCATCGGTGCTCCTGCGCCGTCCACGCCCGCCCACAGCGCAAGCGCCAGCTTGTAGGCCACCGCGGTCGCACAGAGATCGGAGCAGGGATACCCGCACACCGCGGGGTGCACGATCGGTGCCCGCGGCAACACCCCGTCGGCGCGGGGGGAGTGGTGATCGCTGACCACGACCTCCATCCCCAGGGTCCGCGCCAGCTCCACCTCCTCCACGGCGGTGATCCCGCAGTCCGCGGTGAGCAGCAGGCGCGTTCCGCGCTCCTTCAGGCGCCGCACCGTCTTGGCGTTCAGCCCGTACCCGTCGCTCGCGCGGTCGGGCAGGTACCAGTCGACGTCCGCCCCCAACGCCCCCAAGACCCTCACCAGCACCGCGGTCGAGCAGATCCCGTCCACGTCGTAGTCCCCGTGCACCGTGATCCGCGTGCCGCAGCGCACGTGGGCAAGGATCGCCGCGGTCGCCTCCTCGATGCCCGCGAACGCACCCGGCGGGTGCTCCTCGTCGGCCGCCAGGAACGCCCGTGCGCACAGCGGATCGGCCAGACCGCGACGCACGAGGACCTGCGCCACCGCCCCGCTCACGCCGAGCTCTCCTTCGAGCGCCCGCAGTTGGGCCTGCGGGCACGGCGCGATCTCGAAACTGCGGAGCGGGTGGGAGGCCATTGCCAACCCACACTACGGGTGGGACTGGACGGAACGGAGCGGCTTCTCAGCCGGCTGCGCCGGCCGATTCCCGAGCGGTCTGTTCGCGGCGCATCCCCTCGAGGTAGACCGCGGCGATCCCGAGCAGCGCGCCGGGCACGGCGTAGAGCACGACGGCGATGTCGGTCGCCTTTTTCCCGGGGATGCTCAGGCCGGAGACTTTGATGCTGTAGATCAGCGTGCCGATCACGACCGCGCCGAGCAGCGCGCCGACGAACGCGCCGACGATCCCGCCCCAGAAGCGGTCCGGCAGGAAGATCGTGAAGTGCCAGATCGCCAGGCCCATCATCACCCAACCCAGGAGACCCATCAGCGACTCCTCCCGTGGCGGCGGTTGCGTGGCCTCTTCTGGCGTTTGGGCTGTTCCTTGAGCACGAGGTCCTCCGGGGTGAGGTCGGCCGTCGGGTCCTGCCCCGCCGGCGCAGACGTGGGCTCTGCCGGCGGCGCGACCGAGGCGGCCTTTGGGGAGGTCCCCCCCACGGGCATCGTGCCCGTGCCCGCAGCTGGAGGCCCACCCGGGCCGCCGGCGCGGCCACGGCCGCCGTTGCCGCGGGCGCCCCGGCGAGAGGCCGTGGGAGCGGCCCGTGGGCGCGGCGGCTGCTCCCCGTCGCGCTCGATGTCCAGGTCTCGCACCATCTTGTCGAACTCCTCCTGGGAGACCTCGTCTCCAGCCCCCCCCGCGGCGGCGCCCCGCGAACCCAGGAGCCCGCCGACTGCGCCCAGGCGCCCGGCGCCCGCCTTCCCGGAGCGCCGGCCCGTGGGCTCCACGTCGATCGGGGAGCCGTCCAGCGCGGTCGCATACGCGGGCACCGCGCCGAAGTCGCGGATCAGCCGCGCGCGGCGGTTGCGATAGGAGCCCTCGCGTTCCTTCCAGTGGGTGAGCACAGGGGAGGCGATGAAGATCGAGGAGTACGCCCCCGAGGCGATCCCCACCATCAGCGCGAACGCGAAGTCCTTCAGCGTTTCCCCGCCGAAGAAGAGCAGCGCGAGCACCGGCAGCAGCGTGCAGAAGCTCGTCGCCAGCGAACGCGTGACCACCTCCGACATCGAGCGGTTGACGATCTGGGAGAACGCGGCGCGCGGCATTCGCGGCACGTTCTCACGCACGCGGTCGAACACGATGATCGTGTCGTACAGCGAGTACCCCAGGATCGTCAGCAGCGCCGCGACCGTGGAGGTCGTGACTTCGCGGCCCGTGAGCGCGTAGACGCCCGAGGTGATCAACAGGTCGTGCATCAGCGCGATCAGCACGGGCACCGCGTACTTCCACTCGAAGCGCAGCGCGATGTACACGGAGATCACAATCAGCGAGGCGATGATCGCGAGCACCGCGCTTTTGGCCACCGACTGGCCGAAGGTCGGCCCGATCGTGGTGTCGGAGTTGTCGCGCAGGGTGTAGGCCTTGTTGAGCGATTCCTCGACCGCGACCACTTCGTCCGGTTTGAGTTTCTTGACCGAGATCTGGTAGCCGTTGCCGCCGACGTCCTTGTCGCCGGTGAGCTTCTGGATCTGGGCGTCGCCGAGGTTGTGCGCACTCAACACCGTGCGGATCTGTTCCTCGGAGACCGGCTTGACGAACCCCGTCTGGATGCGGGTGCCGGAGGTGAAGTCGATGCCGAGGTTCAGCCCTTTGCCGCCAATCGCCAGGGCCCCGATCAGCAGGATCGTGCCCGACAGCGAGAAGAACCACTTCGAGGCCCCCATGAAGTCGAAGCGCAGCGCCCGCCGCCGGCGGGCCGCGCCGAGCATCGCGGGGTGGCCCACCAGGCGCGAGCGGCCCATCGCGCCGAGCGCGGCCTGGGTGGCCAGCACCGCGGTGAACAGCGAGAGCAGCGTGCCGATCCCGAGCGTGAAGGCGAAGCCCTGGACTTCGGCGGTGGCCAGCGCGAAGAGGATGAAGGCGGTCATGAAGGTGACCACGTTGGCGTCCACGATCGCCGCGAAGCCGCGTTTGTAGCCGGCGGCGATCCCCGCCGGGATCGAGCGCCCGGCGCGGATCTCCTCCTTGACGCGCTCGAAGATCACGATGTTGGCGTCCGCCGCGATCCCGATCGTGAGGATCAGACCGGCGATGCCCGGCAGCGTCATGACGATCGGGATCGTCTTGATCAGCGCGAAGTAGTAGACGCTGTAGATCGCGAGGCCCGCGACCGCGACCATCCCCAGCACGCGGTAGAAGGTCAACAGGAAGAGGCACACGATCAACAGGCCCGCGAGCATCGCCAGCAGGCCCTGGCTGAGCGCCCGTTTGCCGAGCGTGGCGGAGACCTGCGACTGGGAGATCAGTTCCAGCTTGATCGGCAGCGCCCCGGACTGCAGCTCGTCGGCGAGGTTCTGCGCGGAGGTGAGCGTGAAGCCGCCGGTGATCTGCGAGCCGCTGCTGGCGTCGATGCCGTTGGGGTATTCGACGTAGTCGATCGAGGGCGCCGTGATCACCTGTTCGTCGAGCACGATCGCGAAGTGCTGTATCGCGTTCGCCTTGCTGACGCCCGGCAGCTGGGCGTCCTGGCCACGCTGGGCGATTTCCTTGGTGACGCGTTCGAAGACCTTGCGCCCGTGCGAGGAGAAGCCGAAGGTGACGTCCGGAGCGCCCGAGCCGCCGCCTTCGCTCTGGGTGCTCTGCGTCGGGTTGTTGATGTCTTCGCCGCTCAGCACCGGGTTGTCGTTGAGCACGTAGAAGCTGTTCGGTTCGGCCTTGGTGACCTTGTTGTTGAATTCTTCCGAGCGCGCCTCGACGAGCACCGTGCCCGGGTTGACGCGCACCGCCTTCACCTTCGCGCCGGCCGGGGGTTTGTAGCCGTCGGCGTAGAGCTCGGACTCCGTGTCCGCCGGGCTGCAGATCGGCTTGCCGCCGGCGCAGAGGACCTTTTCGTGCCCGGACGCGGTGTCGATCAGATACCAGGCGCCGTAGATGCAGTCGTTCACCTGCGCCGGCGTGCAGCCCGGCTGGTAGGTGGTGTCGTTGGAGCGCAGGATCGCCTTGCGTTTGGCGGCCCGCAGGATCGCTTCGTACTCGGGCAGGCCCGAGGCGACCGAGGCCGGTTCGGCGCCCCCGGTGACGCGGCGTTCGCTCGGCGCCGGGTTGCCTTCGGGGCCGATCACGTTGGGCTCCCAGTCGTAGAAGTGCAGCTGGGCGGTCTTGCCGACCTGTTCCTGGGCGCGCCTGGCGTTGCTCACGTCCGGCAGCGAGACGTCGATTTCGGCGGACCCCGTGCGCTGGATTTCCGGCTGGGCGACGCCGAGCTGGTCCACGCGCTTGCGCATGATGTTGATCGCGCGTTCGAGCGATTCGTTGTTGACCTTCGCCTGGGCGGTGGGGGTGCCCTTGTAGATGAGGGAGACCCCGCCCTTCAGGTCGAGGCCCAGGCGGGTCGGTTTGGTCGCAATCACGACCGCCGAGGCCGCCAGCAGCGCGGCGACGAGCAGCAGGACCAGCGAGTTGCGGCGGCGGTCGCTCATCGGAAAAGCCTACTTGTCCGGGGTAAGCACGAGCAAAAGACCGCCCTCGTCGTCGTAGGCGGGGAACATGTCGGCGTGCGCGGTCGCGGGCAGGTCGCGGTCGCCGCTGACACGCACGGGCTTGCCGAGCGCGCGCACCCCCCACTCGAGCACCGTGCCCAGGGGATCGTCCCCGCTGGAGAACTCCAGGCCGAGCGCTTGCGCGACGGGCCGCCCGATCACCGCTTCCTCCTCGAGGCCGGTGAGCGCGAAGGAGTTCTTGCCGCAGCCGATCACCCGCCCCTCGCGGTCGCAGACGAAGAACGCGGCATCCGGGGCGGGGTAGTAGTCGTCGAGGAGTTCGAAGAGAAAGGCGAACCCGCACTTCGCGCAGCCCTTCGGTTGGCGCGTGAAGCCGAGGTTGCGGTCCAGCTCGCTGGAGCGGTGGCCGCAGTTGGGGCAGATGAAGGGGTGGGACATGTCTGGTTGACACACAGAGTAGGGAAGGCGCCGCGCGGAGGCTCCGCCCTATGGAACACGGGGTGGGGCCCTAGAAGAGCGCCTCCCCGCCCGCGGCGCCGGATCCCGTGCGCCCGCCCTGCGGGGCCAGCCAACCCTCGGGGGGCTCCAGCCCCAGATGGGCGAACGCGGCGGGCGTGGCGGCGCGCCCGCGGGGGGTGCGCTTGATGAAGCCCTCCCGCAGGAGGTGGGGCTCGTAGATGTCCTCGATCGTGTCGCGCTCCTCGCCGACGGTCACGGCGAGCGTGGAGAGCCCCACGGGACCGCCGTCGAACTTCTCGCAGATCGCGCGCAGGATCTCCCTGTCGAGGCGGTCCAGGCCCCGCTCGTCGACCTCCAGCAGATCCAGTGCCGCGCGCGCGGCGGCGGCGGTGAGCACGCCCTCCATGCGCACCTGCGCGTAGTCGCGCACGCGTCGCAGCAGCCGGTTGGCCACGCGGGGGGTGCCGCGGCTGCGCTCGGCGATCGCCATGGCGCCGTCCCCCTCGAGGGGGATCTCGAGGATCCCCGCGGAGCGCTCGACGATCGCGGCGAGCTCGCGGGTCGCGTAGGGCTCCAGGCGCGCCTGGATGCCGAAGCGGTCGCGCAGGGGGGTGGTGAGCAGCCCCGCGCGGGTGGTCGCCCCCACGAGCGTGAAGGGGGGCAGATCGAGCGTCACCACGCGCGCTCCCGCGCCCTGCCCGACGGTGATCGGCAGGCGGCGGTCCTCCATCGCGGGATAGAAGGTCTCCTCGAGCGCCCGCGGCAGGCGGTGGATCTCATCGACGAAGAACACGCTGCGCGGCTCCAGGGCGGTGAGAAACGCCGCGATGTCTCCCTTTCGCTCGAGCGCGGGCCCCGCGGTCTGCACGAAGGGCGCCTCGAGCTCGCTCGCGACGATCTGCGCGAGCGAGGTCTTGCCCAGCCCGGGGGGCCCGGCGAGGAGCAGGTGGTCGAGCGCCTCCCCGCGCCCCGCGGCGGCCTCGATCGCGACCGCGAGCTGCTCGCGCAGGGCGCTCTGGCCGATGAACTCGCGCAGACGGCGCGGGCGCAGCGAGTGCTCGAGCTCCTCCTCGAGCTCGTCCTGCTCGTCCAGGTCCGGGGTTTGGATGCGGCTCATCGGAGGATCACCCGGTGCGTGCCGTGCGCAGCGCCTGCGCGATCAGCTCCTCGGCGCTCTCGCCCGCCGCCTCGCGCAGCAGCTCCTCGGCTTCGCCGTGGGTGTAGCCGAGCTCGAGCAGCCCGTCGCGGGCGAGCGTGCGGGGGCTCTCCACGCGGCGGGCCTTGATCGCGGAACCGGCGGCGGGGCGGCCCGCCTCGAGGTCCGCGCTCACCCCCACCTTCTCGCGCAGCTCGACGATGATCCGCTCCGCGGTGCGCTTGCCGATCCCCGGCACCGCCTGCAGGCGCGCCGTGTCGCCCGCGGCGAGCGCCCCCACGAGCTCCCGCGGCGGCCCGGCGGAGAGCACCGCGAGCGCGACCTTGGGGCCGACGGCCTGCACGGAGAGCAGCATCAGGAAGAGGTCGCGCTCCTGCTCGGAGTGAAAGCCGTAGAGCTGCAGCGCGTCGTCGCGCACGATCAGGTGGGTGTGCAGCGTCGTCTCGCCGCCGACCGCGGGGACGTGGCGCAGCGTCTCCGCGGAGACGGCGGCGCGGTGGCCGACCCCGCCGCAGAGGATCACCACGTGGTCGGAGCGGCGCACCGCGACCTCGCCTCGCAGCAGCGCGATCATGCGGAGACAGCCTCGGCCAGGGCACCCGCCAGCGGCGCGGCGTTCAAGTGGCAGAGCGCCACCGCGAGCGCATCGGAGGCGTGGTCGGGGGTGGGTGGCTCGGCGAGCGAGAGCAGCGTCTGCACCATCCGCGCGACCTGGTCCTTGCCCGCGCGGCCGTTGCCGCAGACGGAGGACTTCACGCGCTGGGGGGTGTAGGAGAAGCACGGCACACCGCGCTCGCCGGCGGCGAGCATCGTCACCCCGCGGGCGTGCCCGACCGCGAAGGCGGTCTGTACGTTCTGGCCGAAGTACAGCTGCTCCAGGGCCATCGCGGCGGGGCGGTGCTCGTCGATCAGCTCCAGCACGCGCTCGTGCATGCTCGCCAGGCGCGACTCCAGGGCGACCCCGGCGGGCGTGTCGATCACGCCCCCGTCGAGCGCCGCCATGCGACGCCCACGGCGGGCGACGACGCCGTAGCCGGCGTTGGCGAGGCCGGGGTCGATCCCGAGGACGATCATGGAACGTGATTCTGCGCGGGCCGTCGGACGCCTGCTCGCGAAGCCCGCGCTCCCGTCGCCGTGGTCTGCGCGATGGGGGCGCAGAGCCCGCGCAGGCTCAGTGGCGCCACGGCGCGGCGCCCGAGGCCCAGAGGTCGTTGAGCGCCACGGCGTCCTTGTAGGTGTCCATGCACTCCCAGAAGCCCTCGTGGCGGTGGGCGCGCAGCTGACGGTCGGCGGCGAGGCGCCGCAGGGGCTCGCGCTCGAGCACGGAGTCCTCCCGCAGGTAGGCGAACGCGCCCGCTCGCAGACAGAGGAAGCCGCCGTTGATCCAGTGCTCGGAGCGGGGCTTCTCGCGGAAGCCCAGCACCTGCTCGCCGTCCCCGTCCAGCTCGGCCACCCCGAACTGCAGCTCGGGGCGCACGACGGTGATCGTCGCGAGCGCCCCGTGGGTCTCGTGGAAGCGCAACAGCCGCGCCAGGTCGATGTCGGCGAGGCCGTCGGCGTAGGTGAGGCAGAACGTGGGCTCGCCCCCGAGCAACTCCTCTAGGAGCTTGACGCGACCGCCAGTGGGGGTGTCCGCTCCGGTGTCCACGCAGCGCACCCCCACCTCCGCCGGCCAGGGTTGCGCGGCGGCGAAGCGCGCGATCAGCTCGCCGCGGTAGCCGGTGGCGAGCAGGAAGCGGCGAAACCCCTGGGCGGCGTACAGCTCGATCACGTGCTGGACGATTGGCCTGCCCCCGATCTCCACGAGCGGCTTGGGGATCTCGCTGGTGCGCTCCCGCAGGCGCGTGCCGCGACCGCCGCAGAGGATCACGACGGGTGGGCGGTCAGCCAAGGGCGCGGGCGAGCAGCTCGGCGGGGGCGTCGAAGTTGGCGTGCACCGCCGAGACGTCGTCGTTCTCTTCGAGGGAGTCGATCAGCTTCATCAGCTTCACCACCTGGCCCTCGTGCTCGATCGGCACGAGGCTGGAGGGGCGGTAGGTGAGCTCGGCGCTCTCGAGCTCGATCCCCGCCTCCTCCAAGGCCCGGCGTACCGCGGTGAAGTCGGCGAGGGCGGTGACCACCTCGAAGACGTCCTCGTCCTCGGAGATGTCCTCCGCGCCGGCCTCCACCGCGACGAGCAGGTCGTCCTCGGTGTAACGCGAGGCGTCCACCACGATCACGCCCTTCTTGTCGAACAGGTAGGCCACCGAGCCGGGCTCGCCGAGGGAGCCCCCGTATTTGGTGAAGAGGTTGCGCACGTCCGGGCCGGTGCGGTTGCGGTTGTCGGTGACGGTCTCCACCAGCAGCGCCACGCCGGCGGGGCCGTAGCCCTCGTAGATCACGGTCTCCAGGGCGTCCGCGTCGCCGCCCTCGCCGGTGCCCTTGGCGATCGCGCGCTCGATGTTGTCCTTGGGCATCGAGGCGGCTTTGGCCTTGCGGACCGCGTTCTCCAGGGCGGCGTTCGCGTCGGGGTCCCCCCCGCCCTCGCGCGCGGCGACGGTTACGGCGCGCGCGAGCTTCGTGAACGCGGCCCCGCGGCGGGAGTCCACGATCGCCTTCTTGTGCTTGATGCTCGACCACTTGGAGTGTCCTGACATGGCCTAGAGCTTAGGATGCAGAGCGCGTGGACGCTCCCTCCCCCGAGATCTTCAAGGCCTACGACATCCGCGGCCTCTACGGCGAGCAGATCGACGGCGAGATCGCCGAGCTGATCGGCCGCGCGTTCGCGCGGGTGCTCTCCAGCCTGGAAGGCAAGCCCACCGGCGAGCTGCGCGTGGGGCTGGGGCGCGACATGCGCCTGACCGCGCCCGAGCTCGCGGGGCGCTACCGGGAGGGCCTGCTCGCCGAGGGCGTGCACGTGCTCGACGCGGGACAGGTGGGGACGGAGATGCTCTATTACCTCGTCGGCTCCCGCGAGCTCGACGGGGGGCTGATGTGCACTGCCTCGCACAACCCCAAGGCCTACACCGGCGCCAAGCTCGTGCGCAAGGGGGCGCTGGCGCTCTCGGGGGACAGCGGCATCCAGGACATCCGCCAGCTGATCGAGGCGGGGCTGGACGCGCCCGCCTCCCCCCCAGGCTCGGTCGAGGAGGTCGATGTCACCGCGGAGTTCCAGGAGGCCGCGCTGCGCTTCATCGACCCCGCGGCGATCAAGCCGCTGAAGGTCGTGGTGGACGGCGGTAACGGGATGGCGGGGCCGATGGTGGGACCGCTGCTGGAGCGCCTGGGGCTTGAGCCGATCGAGACCTACTGGACGCCGGACGGCAACTTCCCCGACCACGAGCCCAACCCGCTGCTGCCCGAGAACCGGCGGTTCGCGATCGAGAAGGTGCTCGAGACCGGCGCCGACCTCGGGATCGCGTGGGACGGGGACGCGGACCGCTGCTTCTTCATCGACGACACCGGGCGCTTCGTGGACGGCGACTTCCTCACCGCGCTGCTGGCGGAGTCGCTGCTGAGCAAGAGCTCCGATCCAGCCCACCCCGAGGCGATCCTCTACGACGTGCGCGCCTCCCGGGCGGTGCCCGACACGGTCACCCGCGCCGGGGGCACGCCTCATGTGAACCGCGTGGGGCACGCCTTCTTCAAGACGCGGATGCGCGCCGAGGGCTCGCTGTTCGGGGGGGAGGTCTCGGGGCACTACTACTTCCGCGACTTCTACTGCGCGGACTCGGGCACGCTGCCGGCGCTCCTGATCCTCGAGCACCTCTCGCGGACCGGCGGGCGCATGTCCGCGCTGCTGGCGCCCTACCGCGAGCGTTACTTCATCTCCGGGGAGATCAACTCCGAAGTGGCCGACCAGGAGGGGAAGATGCAGGAGATCGCGGCGCGCTACGCCGACGCCGAGCAGTCCCACCTCGACGGGATCTCGATCGACTACGAGGACTGGCACTTCAACGTGCGCCCCTCCAACACCGAGCCGCTGCTGCGCCTCTGCCTGGAGTCGCTGCGCTCCCACGAGGACATGGAGCGCCGCCGCGACGAGGTGCTGGCGCTGATCCGCTCATGAGCCCCCGCGGGCGGGCCTCCGCGTCGCCCAAGGGCTCGGCCGAGGCGGAGAGCGGAGCCCCCAGGGGCGAGGCCGCGCGAGAGGAGCGCTCCCCGGCCGCCGCGCTGGAGTGGGCGGCGGGCGAGGGGATCCACTGCCTGGCGATCCCCACGCCCTTCGCGGTGGGGCGCGTCAACGCCTACCTGATCGAGGACGAGCCGCTCACGCTGATCGACTCGGGTCCCAACTCCGCCAAGGCGCTGGACGAGCTCGAACAGGCCCTCGCCGCGCGGGGGCACGCGATCGAGGACCTGGAACTGCTGGTGATCACCCACCAGCACATCGACCACATCGGCCTCGCCGCGATCCTCGCGCGGCGCTCGGGCGCGCAGGTGGCGGCGCTCGAGGGCCTGGACCGCCGCCTGCGGGACTTCCGCACGGAGGCGGAGCTGGACGACCGCTTCGCCGCGCGCATCATGTTGCGCCACGGCGTCCCCACCGACGTGGTCACCGCCCTGCGAGCGGTCTCCGCGAGCTTCCGCGCGTGGGGCTGCACCGTGGAGGTGGACCGCCCGCTCGCCGAGGGGGAGGAGCTGAAGCTGCGCGGGCGCACCCTGCGGGTCCTGCACCGTCCCGGCCACAGCCCCTCGGACACGGTCTTCTGGGATGAGCGCCGCTCGCTGCTGATCGCCGGGGACCACCTGCTGGCGCACATCTCCTCCAACCCCCTCCTCACCCGGCCGCTGGAGGCGCAGGGCGACTACGACGGGCCCCGCCCGCGGGCGCTTCCCACCTATCTGGACTCCCTGCGCCAGACGCGCGCGATGGAGCTCGAGCTCGTGCTCTCCGGCCACGGCGTTCCGATCGAGGACCATGTGGCGCTGATCGACGAGCGCCTGCACCTGCACGAGCGCCGCGCCGAGCGCATCCACCGGCTGATCGCCGAGCGGCCCCGCACCGCCTACGAAATGGCCCACGAGCTGTGGGGCAATGTCGCCGTCACCCAGGCCTTCCTCACGATCTCCGAGGTGCTCGGCCACATCGACCTGCTGCTCGGCGAGGGGCGCGCCAGCGAATACGAGGAGGATGGGATCGCGCGGTTCGGGGCGGCTTGACCGCTTCGCGGTGCGGTGTGCCAAACGTCGAGGACCCGAACGCGCCAAGTTTGCGGCCGAGGCTCCGTGAGGTAAGGCAATTGGGGCCGCATCCGCGCGTTTCGTCGTAGGCGCAGCGTACGGTGCGCGAAGTGATCGCGCTCGCCGTCATCCGCATTCTCTGCGAGGCCAACCCCTCATTGGGGACCGCAGTCGTCAACGGCCTGCTCGCGTGGGCGACCGTCTTGGGGGGATGCACCGCCTTCGGCTCAGGGCTACCCGCGGCGCTGTTCGCGTTTGACACCACCCCCGCCCGTGTGCGCGCGGACCTAATCAACCGGGGCATGGGCTTAGGCTTTCGCCTGGGGATGGGCTTCGGCCTTTTGATGTTCTTTGTCTTCATTGCTAGGCTCGTGTCATGAATGACTACGACCGCTATGACTTCGCCCTCTCCATGCTCTTCGGCGCAATCATGGTGGGCGTCCTCCTATTGGGCGGCCCCCTGTGGACCGTGGTGCCAATTTGCATGGTCTGCTGCACCATCGGCCTGTACCGCCATCTCCCTCTTCCCCCACGACGCAGAAGGTAGACCGCGGGCCTTCCCGCCATGCACCGTCAGCCGACGAGCCCGACGACGGGTCCGAGGTCAGGCTCTTGCTCATTCTTGTGGCGCCGCGTGCTCTATCTCCGTCAGGTGCTCGATGTTTGCTCGGTCCTCCGCCTCAGAGGAGGGCTCGCCGGCGAACCACGCGTCAAGGATCTCCTCGAGCTCGGCCTCGGAGGTGCTGCGCAGGCTGAGCGCGAGCCCGTTCGCGTCGTTCCAGCGTCGTGCTCCGGCCGCGGTCGCCGCGTCGGCGCACAGCGCGGCCCTCACCCCCGCCACCTTGTTCGCCGCGATCGAGGCCCCCGTGCCCGTCCAGCAGCACACCACCGCCTGCTCGGCTCCTCCCCGGGACACCTCTCGGGCTGCAGCCTCCGAGGCCCACGCCCACTCCTCGCGCTCCACAGTCGCGCCTGACCCGCCAGCCTCCGAGCGGCTCTCGGCGCTTGCCAGCGCGCCGTGGAGGCGCACCTCGTGGCCGCGGCGGCGCAGCGCCGCCACCAGCGCGCCGGCGATCCCTATGTCTTCGTCTGCGGATACGGCGACGCGCATCCGGGGGATTGTCTCAGTTGATCGGCCGGCTGGTCTTCTTGGAGGAGGCCTTTCGTGCGTTCTTCTTCTTCTTCTTCTTCTTCTTCTTCTTGTGGCGGTGCGACTTTGGGCAGCCGGTGATGTCGATCTTTGTGATCTGGTGGATGGTGTCGCCGTTCTGGGCGGTGAAAGTGGTGGGCATCGTGAGTTTTGTTTTGCAGAGCTGGCCGTTGGCGGCGAGCGCCGAGTGGGGGCCTTTGAGGAGCTTCAGTTCGAAGCTGCCTACTGGGGCATCGGGTACGCTGTTGAAGGTGCTGGTGGTGATGCCCTTTTTGCTGATGAACGTTTCGCCGTATAGGTCGAGCGTGACGCCGTAGCCCTGAAGGACGATCACGAGTTCGGGGAACTTGGCGCCGCCGTGGGAGACGAAGTACGCGGGGCCTGTGAGGGGGACGGGGATGATCGGCGTGGTCGTTTGCGCGGTGCCGACGATGGATCCCGGGGGGCAGTTGGCGGGGTTGGTGTCAAATACGGTTTCGACGCAGGCTTTCTGCAGGGTACTGAGGCGGGAGGGGAGCCGTTTGGGGAGTTCGACCTTGACTTTTGCGATGTTCGCCTGGGTGCCCTGCGGCGCCTGGGGGTATGTTAGTTTCACGGTCAGACTGGCCCCTTCGAGTTTGTTTGTTTTTCCCGATGTCGAGACCGTGAATTTCGGGGCGAATTGCAGGCTCGCGCAGTCGGTGGCCTGGAATGGGTCGGTGACTGTGACGGGGTCCTCGTCGGCGGGGTCCGCGAAGTTCGCGCCAGCTCCGATCACCGTTGCCGAGAAGTTCAGTGGGCTGCAGCTGGTGGGGTTGAGCGTGAAGTCGGGCCGGTCGATGTAGACCAGGATTTCGCGTACATGGATGACGATCCCGTCGATGATGTGCGGGATCTGGTCGGCGGGGCCCTGGGGGATGCTCACGGCCGCGTTGACCGGGTTGATGTCGAGTGGGAGATGCACGACGACGGTCCCGAGATCGAATGGGCCGACCTTCGCGGAGGTGATCGCGACGATCGAGAACGGGGCGCCTTCGAACGGGCCGGCCATGTAGAGCTTGCCTGGTGCGTACGCGAGGACCGATCCGACGCCGGCGCCGGCTTCGACGTGGCCGATCTGGCTTGCCGCCGGACAGGACGGTTCGGTTTCCTCCTGGGCTCCGGTCTTGGTTCGCGCCAGCGCGATGTCTGCTTCGGGGCAGAACTGGACGCCGGTGAGGTCCGCGACGAGTCCAGGGGGCAGCTGCGAGGCGAACCCGGTGATCTCCTGTTCCCCGTCGTTGCGCGCGATACGCAGGTAGAACGGCGTGAAGGACCCGGCGTTTCCGTAGATGGTGTACGCGCTCACCTGGGGCTGGAATGGCGGGACGCCACCTGCTGGGCATGTGCCGCCGGCGAAGCCGCTCGTGATTTCAAACGGCGGGCTGAGATCGGTGAGCTCTTCGGTGGGGTTGGCCCATGGCGTGAGCTGTGCCTGTGCCTGGTAGGAGCCGCAAGCCGGCGGGGTGACCAGCGGCGAGGTCTGGCCCTGGCGGAAGTTGAACTCGAACAGGCTGAACGGGACCGGCGGCAGGCCGGCCAGAGACGGGCCTTCCTTCAGCGGGACGCCTTCAAAGGTCGTGACGAGGCGGCCCGTCAGCGGGTCGGCGTGGACCATGCCCGCGACCTTCACGAGCACCCCGCGCACGGGGAACCGTGCGACCACATAGAGCGCGATCAGGGACCCGGTCGGGTGATCCGGTTCGCTAAATGGGTTGGCGTATGGCTGGGCGATGTATACCGAGCCGGTGCCTTCTTCGTTGAGCGCCGGTGTCTTAATCTGGACCGTCCCCAGCTTTGAGTTGATCGGGCAGCCTTCTCCGGGGGGTGTTTCCAAGGTCTCGTGTTCGTACTCTTCCTGCGTGCAGGCGCCCAGGCCGGCGCCGGCAGAGGGGTTGACCGTCATCCCTTCTGGCAGCGTCACGACGGCCTTCTGCAGCGCAGAGGTCGCGAGCCCTTCGGGATTGTCGTTGGTCTGGTGCACGCCCAGTTCGACGTCGAGTCCGGTCGGCGCGGACGCGCTCGTGCTCGTCGCTGCGGCCGTGAACGTCGACTCTAGCCCCAGGAGGTCGCAGCCGCTCACCGGCGGGAGCAGCGGGAAGGCTTCGGCGGGCTTCGCTTCCGGTTCCTGCCAGGAGACGCTCGAGAACGTCGCCTGCAGCGGTTCGCCGCTGCACGACGTCGGGCTGCTTAGGAACGGCACTTGCGCACTAGTCGATGGGGCGCCGAACGCGCCGTGTTCGCTTGCGTTCGGACTTTCGGCATCGGGGTTCCACCGCCAGCGGTCGTGCGCCGCCGCACTCGGCACGCCCCAGATCGTAACCGCCACGAGATCCTGGCTTTCGAGCGCATTGATGTTGTGGAACGTAGCGCGCAGCGCGTAGCTGCCGGGAAGCACTGTCACATCGCCCTGTACGTGAGCGACTTTCACGAAGAACCCGAGCTTCGCGACATCGCCCGGCTCCGGCGCGAGGTTATACACCGGCTGGGTGACGACGTCACCGCCGCGGCCCAGCAGTCCGGGGAGCACGATCGTCGATACGCCTATCTGCGTATCAATCGAGCATTCTTCCTGGCTGAACTTGGCGATTGGGCAGGTCGGCATTTCGACGAGATCCCCGCCGAAGCCGGGGGGGAGATCGACCGACGTTTCCTTCTGATTGCCAGCTACCTTGCCCGCCGCCGGCTTATCTTCTTCTTCTTTGACCGTGTCAAACCCGATCGTGTTCGTCAGATCGGCGTGCGCGCCGGCCTGACTTTCCGATAGAGAGACCGTCGCGGAACCCGGCGCGATGCCGAACCCGGCCTTCGTGGAACTGATCAGCGTCGGGACGTTCACGAACGCGTCGGGGGCGCCCCCACCGGACAGGTGCACCACGTTGCTCACCTTCTGCTCGCCCGAGAGCTCCACGTCGACTGGGATCCTCATGAGCAGCGTACCGTCCGCCGGCACCGCCCCCGAAAACGTGCACGATACCCCGACACAGCTCATCGGCGTGCCCGGTTCGTCTATCCGGCTGCCCTTGTTGCTCAGTTCGAAGCCTTCGGCGCCAGTATGATCGAGCGTCACGCCTTCCGGGAGGAGGTCTGCAACTGTGACCGGTTCCGCGGCATCGCTCGACGCGCTACCGGTGTTGGTGACCGTGATATCGAAGGACTGATCGCCGCTTTCATCGCCCGGCACGAGATTCGTCGGATCCGAGACCGCCGTGACCGTCCACTGCGGTCCACCACCAATCGCCACCGCCCACGACGGCACCACCAGCAGTACGCAGACCAAGACAGCCAGAACCGCCAGCCGCACGCAAGCCACACCAGGCACGTCGATCATTGCAACGCCGGCCCCGCGGCTTCCCCGCAGCGACCACGGCCTCCAAGACCTCGCAGGCATAGCCGGCCTCAAGACGCCAGGAACCCTCATCGCGCCGACCTCTCCCGCCGGCCAGATCCCTTCGCTCTACTCCTATTTCTTCCCTTTTGCTCGCCCTTCTTGATCTTGGGTTTCGTCTTGACGCATCTGCCGTGCTCCTTGACGTAACCCCGCTTGCATTTCGTGGTCGGAGGAGGAGGTGGCGGCGGGGCCGGGAGCGGAAGCGACATCTTGACTGGTGCGAGCGGCGGCGAGGGCGGGGTCTGGCAAGCGTCTCCTTCGCAGGGAGGGTGGGGAGAGGGAGGAGGAAACCCGCCATCTACCCGGGCGTCGTAGAGGTCTCCCTGTTCGTCGGTGTCCTGCGGCACGAGTTTCGCGTGAGTCCCGAAGAACACATTCGAACCGTCCGGACTGGAATCGAGGAAATACGAGTCAGTAGGATCCTCGCCGGTCGTGATCAGGCTCAAACACCCCTCCAGCTGCGCGCACTCAAGCGAACCATCCGGCAGCCTCGTCCCATACGCCTCCCACTCATACACGTCGACCTTCCCGTTGGTGTCCTGTGGCACCAGCGATTCAGCTGTATCGAAGAAGGCGTAGTCCCCGTTTTCAGAGATCGCTCGCGGCGGCCTAGCAGACGGATCATCCAGATACACGGCTGAGCGCGCGAACCTCGCGCCGACCGACGGCAGCGACCCGTCCGGCGGCGACCCGTTCGGGTCGCACGAGACACAAACCGGGTTATCCGACACACCTGCCACGCCCTCCGACAACGGGCTTTCCGCATCATACCGATAGAGCTCCTGCACACCATCGGAATCGTAACCCGCGATGTTCTGAGTAGAAGGGAACACGAGAAACCGGCCATCCGTGGTCGTGTAGTAGTCCGCGCTGCTCCACAGCCCAGCAACATCGGGCGCGGCCCCCAGAAGGTCTTCTCCATACCAAGTGTGCGCTGGTTCGTGGAGCGACGGGTACCCGTCCGACGGCGCGACATACATCATTGTTTCCGTCACAGTGTCATAACCGTAGAGGCCGCCGCCCTGCGGCGCTGCCCCAGTCAACTTTCCACTTGCGTTGAAGTACACGAACGACCCGTCCGCGGAGACCGCCGGAACGTTCTGCACACCGGCGCCTTCGGTCATGCCAGGTTCCCCGCGCGATACACGCACAAGCCTCGCTTCGCCTTCGCCCGCACCTGTGTCGTACTCGTAGAGCTCGACGTCGTGCAACCCCAACGCTTCGGCTTCCTTCGTCAGCTCGGTCTTCGTGAGGAAGAATACCTTCGACCCGTCGCTCGAGGCGCCGACAAATACAGCCGGCTCTTCCGGGTTCTTCCCGCTCTCTTTTACGCCCGCTTCGGGCGCGGAGACCTCGATCGTTGTCTCTCCATTCTCCCGCATATATAGCTGCGGAGAATGAGCCGCATGTTCTTCCCAACATTCCCTGCCCTCCCCCAAGGGGTCCGGAGCGGTGAAGAAGATCTTCGACCCATCAGCGGACACCGCACCACGTGTGGTGCCAGCGGCCAACACGGAACCTTGCCCGAGCGCTGCGCCACACTTGCTGACCAGCTCGCCGCGCCCCCCCATATCGACCAACGACAGGCATTCCCGCATGGCCGACCACACATACAACCCAACACTCCTTTCATCCAATTCCTTGGCAAGACTCTCCTGCCCCGCTTCACACAACGGCGGCTTATGAACCAGACCTCCTTCGACCCCAAGATCGTTCAGATGGCCTTCCAAGACGACATCGCCGAGATCCGCGGAAGCACCAACTAGATAGGGGTTTTCAGTGAACGCCCCGGACCTTTCGCTCCCTTCCCCCACGACCGCATACGGACCGCCGGCCGGACCCACGAGATCCTCGATCGCCCTATTCTCAGCCACCCCGCTGTTATCGTGAAACCCGACCACCGAGAAATCAAACGGGTCGAAGACTTCGGCCGCACCGCTCTGCACCCCCAAGTTCGGCGACGCAACCGAACGGAACCCCCAGCCCTTTTCACCACGCGAGAACACAAACGAATCCTCACCCGTAGTAGGAAACGACCCAAAAGCCGCCTCCGTATCCAAAAGAAAATGATCCCCATCTTCCGAAGCATATCCAACATCATAGTTCGTGCTCGATTCAGGATACCGCCTCGCTTCGACGGGATTAGGACTCGGCGGTGCACCGAACAAATCTTCCCCATCTTCCTTGTTCGGCGGAGTCACCAACTCATACGCACGATCATCCGGCAGCACATCCGAACTAGCCGGCGACGTCATGAACTCCCCACCCCCTTCGGACACACCCACCCCATTCGACGCCACCACACGAAAATCATAAGCAGTACCCGGCAAAAGACCACCCGCCCAAACATTCACACTCACAAACCCATCCCCCGCTCCAATATCCACCGGAACCGTACTACCACCAGCCACAAAAGGATCAGACCCACCAGCCTCATACTCCCCCGTCGGAACATACTCAAACCAATACCTCGTATCCACACCCGTCGGATCGATCCTCGCACCAAAATCAACAGACGACGACGCCACATCCCCCACCGACACCCCCCCAATCACCGGAGCCGCCGCACCCGCAAACGAAACATTTTCACCAAACCTCACACCACCATGCTCACTCTTACTCGTCGTAGCAACAAGACAATAATCATAAACCACACCAGGCCTCAAACCCGACACACCCGCATGCACCTCACGGTTCTTCACTTCAGGCTTGAATTCTTTGGCATCGGGATCTTCACACTCAACCCGCTTACCCAAGGCATAACGATCAGCTTCCGGTTCCCCAGGGCGAAAACCCCCAGCTTCCACATACTCAAAAAAACATTCAGACAGTTCAAGACCTTCATCATTCACCGTACCACTCAACACCGCCCCGCCTTCACTATTGCCACTCACATCACCCGTAACAACATCAGGATAAGCCGCACCCTGACCAAACACATCAACAACAAACCTAGACTCACTACCACCTTCAACCACTTCTTTGACACCAACATAAAGATCTCCTTCCGACGACACAGCAATGCCACCAAGCAATTTAGCGCCGGCGCCCGGGACACGAACCTGCCCAAGAGACTCACCCGAAGAAGCCAGCTCATCAATCAGCTCACCACTCGATGATCGCGTCTCGACCAAAACATCCCCATCAGTAGGATCCACCGCAACACCATTGCCAGCGGCGACACCAACAAGACTCCCAAAAGGTTCAAACGGCTCAAACGGCTCACTAGCCCCCGTAAACGACTGAACAAAACAACCAGCCGACGTGAACTGACCGACGACGTAGTCGTTCCCTGGCATTATATAGAGAACATAGATATCACCAGCAGACCCACCGCTACCAGAATCCACCGCAAGCGTCTTGACTGGTCGTTCAAAGAGATTTTCCCAACGCGCGCCCAACACCCCGACCAAATCACCCTCTTCATTGATATATTCTGGCCGATGACCGTCTTCCAAACAAGTAAAAGGAGCAGACCCACCACTCGCGTCAACCCGACGCACAACCCCAATTTCGGGCGCAGACCCGCTATCTTCAGCGAAATAAACATCACCCGCGGCAGTATCGGTGGGACTCGTCGAATTATCAGCAGCAACCCAAACTGGCGCATCGCCACCCACGAGTTCCGCACTCGTATCATCATACGCCAAACTGTTCGCGGGAACACCAGTGATCTGGGGAGACACGAACGTGTTGAACGGAGTAGTGAACTCATCGACGAATTCAGTGCCAGGTTCGCCGACCCAGACATGCCCAGGGCTCCGGGCGTCAACCGTGATACCACCAACACCATGAAAAGGCGCCGATTGGCCAAGAGGACCGGTCGGCGTACCTTCGAACCGCGTGATAAACGGCCGCGTAAACACACCAAACGCCGAAGCACTCACAAAAAGAAAACCCATGACCACCACAAGCAACCCAACAGCCACGACCAGAACTCGCCTCGGCTCAGTCACACCCGTGAGAATAGAGCCAGACTCTCTAAAATTACACCTCTTCGCCCGCCACCGACCACCGACCACGCCGGTAAAGGAAACAGACAGCAACATCCTCCCCATCTAGCCTCCTCCTTCACAAGGATCACCGCAAGCCAAGCCCACCCACAAGCCGGGTGGGCCCAAGCACACAACCCGGACCCACCCAGCTCCTTCAAATCCCTACAAACATCTTACAACATCATCACGTATTAAGAATCGAGGCTAATGGCCATAAGGCCTGTAATTCGCCTTTGTTGTTTCTGATGCTACTAGAGACAGTACCCCTGACGGATCCAGATGTACTGGTTCCCTGACTGCAGCTAGCTGGTTCCTGTGCTGACACTGCTTCGAACTTCGAGTTGGTTAATAACCGGCTTCTAGCCGATTCCACACTTACGCTGGTTCTACCAGTACATTCATCAGATATTTTGAGTATACCAGCAACTGTACATGTAACGGACCATCCAGGATTTTTTCCAGACACTAATGATACCAATAAACCTCTGAGTTCTACTTTGCTAGTTTCTGTGTTTGTTCTTTCCTCGAGTTTAACCGTCCACGGAAGGTTGGTGGCTGTGGCCGTCACTCCTTTTGCTTCTTCACACTCACCATGTTCTTTATTGACGAACACGCAGCCACTAGCCGTGACTCTGTTCTCCTCGCCTACGCCGTTCGGCCCAACCCATCCCTGATCAGTCCCTGAGCATTCTATTATAACTTTCCCACCCGTGGCCGCAGAGTCCTCTAGTTCCAGCGCACCACTGGATGTGGCTTCGATCGTTTCGTTTGCTGCGAATCCCTTCGTGTTCCAGCCACCTTCCGACCCAGCGGTCAGACAGTCGGCTTCTGTGTAATGGGTTGGTGCAGCTGTTTTAGCGCACGTCACCCATATCGGTTCCGCCGCCATCGCTGACGACGCCGATATCGCCATTAGGCCAGCCACAGCGACCAGCCCAAAAGCCAGCTTCAGATACTTCATGTCGTACTGCTCCTTTACCCTTGAGGATGGTTACCGACCCCGGGCGTCCCGTCTTCAAAGCAGAGACATCCCGACATCGGCTTCTATCGATACTGCACAGCCCTCCCTGGACCATCGAGCACTGCGTGATCGATACTCAAGTACAGGCTGCGCGAGGGACTCTACCGAACTGACATTGACAAATTCAAGGGCTGTTTCTCACTTCCAGTGGCAACCGAAGCCACGAATCGCTGCTGTTGGAAGGTGCCCTATCCCGCCGCCCGGCGGCGCAGGACGGCGTCTCGAAACAGCCGATGCACCCGCTCGTCCGAGGTGAGCTCGCAGTGGAAGGCCACCGCCAGCAGATCCCCCTCGCGGGCGGCCACCGCGTGCCCCTCCACCTCGGCCAGGATCTCCACCGCGGGACCTTGCTCCGCGATCCAGGGGGCGCGGATGAAGATTCCCCGCAAAGGCGGGGCGGACGGCTCCGATACCCCCCGCATCCTCACCTGCGCCTCGAAGCTTCTGATCTGGCGGCCGAATGCATTGCGCTGCGCGCGCATGTCCATCAGCCCCAGGTGCTCGCGGTCGAGCATGATCAGGCCCGCGCACGAGCCCAGCACCGGAACCCCACGACCCGCGGGTGGCCGGCCTGCCAGCGCCCGTAGCGGCTCCGCAAGACCCTCGCGCTCAATCCCCAGCGTCATCGTCGTGGACTCCCCGCCTGGGATCACCAGTCCCTCGAGGCCCTCCAGATCTGCCGGCGTGCGTACCTCGCGCACCTGCAGGTCCAGGCCGCGCAGCATCCGCGCGTGCGCCTCGAAGCCGCCCTGCAGGGCCAGCACCCCCACTAGCGGAGCGTCGTCTCCCACTTACCAGCCGCGCTGGGCCAGGAGCTGCTCCTGCTCGAGCTTGGAGCTCTCCAGGCTCGCCATCGCCCCGCCGAGGCCCCGCGAGGCCTGCGCGACGCGCGCGGGGTCCTGCCAGTGCGTGGTGGCCTCCACGATCGCGCGCGCACGGGTGGGCGGGTCCTCGGACTTGAAGATCCCCGAGCCCACGAACACCCCCTCGGCGCCCAGCGCCATCATCAACGCAGCGTCCGCAGGCGTAGCGATCCCACCCGCGCAGAACAGCACCACCGGCAAGCGCCCCTCGGCGGCGACCCGGCGCACCAACTCCAGCGGCGCCCCATGCTCCTTCGCAGCCGCGGCGAGCTCGCTCTCCTGCATGACCCCCAACCGGCGGATCGCGCCGGTGATCATGCGCATGTGGCGCACCGCCTCCACAATGTCCCCCGTGCCGGCCTCCCCCTTGGAGCGGATCATCGCCGCACCCTCCCCGATGCGCCGCAGCGCCTCCCCGAGGTTGGTGGCACCACACACGAACGGCACCTTGAAGGCCCACTTGTCGATGTGGTTGGCCTCGTCCGCCGGAGTGAGCACCTCGGACTCGTCGACATAATCGACCTCCAGCGCCTCCAGCACCTGGGCCTCCACGAAGTGCCCGATGCGCGCCTTCGCCATCACGGGGATGCTGACCGCCTCCTGGATCCCCGCGATCATCTCGGGGTCCGACATCCGCGCCACGCCCCCGTCGCGGCGAATGTCCGCGGGCACGCGTTCCAGCGCCATCACCGCCGCGGCGCCGGCGTCCTCGGCGATCTTCGCCTGCTCCGGGGTGACCACGTCCATGATCACCCCGCCCTTCAGCATCTCCGCCAGGCCGGCCTTGACTGTGAACGTCGCCTCGTCGCGCATGCAGCGAAGTCTAGACGCCCGGGTCCTGCTACTTCAGCCGGAAGGCCTTGATGCGGTCTTCGTACTGGGCGCTGTCGCGCGAGTAGACCCCGTAGGCGAGCGCCTGGATGAGACTCAGGAGCGCCGCGTGCGAGCGCACGTAGGCGGGGCTGTTGGAGGAGTAGTAGAGCTTGATCTGCGCGAGCTTCGCGACCTCCGAGAGGGTCGCGTCGGTGATCGCCGCCGTGCGCGCCTTGCGGTGGCGCGCGAGCTTCATCGCGCGCAGCACCAGCGGGTGTGGGCGCCCCGCGGAGAGGCCGATCACGAGCGTGCCCTCGTCGATGCGCCCCAGACGGCTCAGCGCCTCCTGGGAGGGGCTCGCCACCACGTCCACCCGCAGGTCCAGCAGCATCAGCAGGTGGCGCAGGTAGCTCGCGAAGAACGCCATCTGGTCGGTGCCCGCGACCAGCACCTTCTCCGCGCTCACGATCGCGTCGATCAGCTCGTCCACCGCCGCCCGCGAGACCTTGCGCGCTGTCTCCTCCACGTTCAGGTGATCCGCCGCGAGGGCCGCCTCGAACTCGTTCTGGTCCAGGGAGAACAGCGGGGCCGAGCTCCCGTTGGAGGGTCGGCCGGGCTCCCCCCCGCCCCCCGCGTGCAACCGCCGGTACTCCTCCCGCGCCGCCGCCTGCAGCTCGGGGAAGCCCTCGAAGCCGAGCGCCTGGGAGAAGCGCACCACCGTCGAGCTCGAGGTGTTCGCGCGGCGCGCCAGCTCCTCCGCCGTCTGGAAGGCCGCCTCGTCGAGGTGGTCCACGATGTACTGCGCCACGTCCTTCTGCGAGCGCGAGCAGCCCTCGAAGCGCGTCTGGATGTACTTCGAGAGGCTCTGGTGCTCGCCCGCGACGCCGAGCGCCGGCGCCTGCACTGTGGTCGATCCCGTTCGCTTCATCGGCCCCGTTGTTCGACGCCCCCCGCTCGGACTCCTCCCGGAGCGCCCCGGAACTTCAGCCAAGCGTCTGCGCGAGCTGCACAAAGAAATCGAGCGCACCCGGGTTCGCCAGCGAGCCTGTGCTCGCCGCCTCGCCCGCCGGGGCGCCCATCAGGATCCGCTTCACCGGCACCTCCAGCACCTTGCCCGAGAGCGTGCGGGGCACCTCCTCGATCTGCAGCACCCGATCGGGGACGTGGCGCGGCGAGCAGTCCTCGCGGACGCGCCGGCGGATCCTGCCCACCAGCTCCTCATCGAGCACGACCCCCGGCCGCAGCACCACGAACAGCCACATGCTCAGCTCGCGACCGGGCTGGGCGCCCTGCAAGCCCTCACTGGGAACGTCCACCACCAGCGCGTCCACCACCTCCTCCACTGCGCCCGCCGCGCGATAGATCTCGCTCGTGCCCATCCGCACCCCCTGGCGGTTGATCGTCGCGTCCGAGCGGCCGTAGATCACGGCGCCCCCGCGCGGGGTGATCCTGATCCAGTCCCCGTGGCGCCAGATGCCGGGGTACATCGAGAAGTAGCTCTCCCGGTAGCGCTCCCCAATCCGATCCCCCGGATCGGATTCGGGGTCGGCGGGCGGGTCACCCCAAAAATAGATCGGCATCGAGGGCAGCGGCTCGGTCAGCACCAGCTCCCCCACCTCGTCGATCACGCTGTGCCCCTGCTCGTCCCACGCCTCGACCGCGCACCCCAGCACGCGGCACTGCAGCTCACCTTCGTAGACCGGCAGCAGCGGGCAGCCGCCCACGAACGCGGTGCACACGTCGGTGCCCCCGCTCGTGGAGAACAGCCACACGTCCGGCTTCACCTCGCGGTACACCCACGCGAAGCTCTCCGGCGCCAGCGGCGAGCCGGTCGAGCCGATGCTCCGCAGCGCGCTCAGGTCGTAGTCCCGGCCGGGCTGCACGCCCGCCTGCTCGCAGGCGCTCAGGAGCCCGGCGCTGAGGCCCATGCAGGTGATCCCGGCGCGCTCCGCCAGCGCCCACATCGCGCCGAGGTCGGGGTGCCCGGGGCTGCCGTCGTAGAGCACGATCGCCGCCCCCGTGAAGAGGCAGCCGACCAGGAAGTTCCACATCATCCAGCCCGTCGTGGTGTACCAGAACATGCGCTCCCCCTCGTGCAGGTCCAGGTGCAGGTGGCCCTTCTTCAACTGCTCCACCAGGATCCCCCCGTGGCTGTGCACGATCGCCTTCGGCAGGCCCGTGGTGCCCGAGGAGTACAGGACCCACAGCGGGTGATCGAAGGGCACCTGCTCGAACACCGGCTCCCCGCCCGACCCTCGCTCGCCTGCGCCCAGCTCACGCAGCTCGCTCCACGTGAGGCCCCCCGGCCCGTCCGCGGGCACCTCGGGGGCGGCCTGCTCGAACAGGTAGGGCACGAGCACCGCATGGCGCACGCTGGGCAGCTCCGCGAGGATCTCACCCACCACCGCGCGCCTGTCGAAGTCCTTGCCCCCGTGGCGGTAGCCGTCCACGGCGAGCAGCACGCACGGCTCGATCTGGGCGAAGCGGTCGATCACCGCGCGCGCCCCGAACTCCGGCGCCGCGCTCGAGAAGACCGCGCCCACGGTCGCGGTGGCCAGGAAGGCGATCAGGGTCTCGGGGATGTTCGGCATGTACGCCACCACTCGCTCTCCCCGTTTCACGCCCAGCGCACGCAGGCCGTCAGCCACCGCGGCCACCTCCGCGGAGAGCTCTCCCCACGTCAGCTGGGCGGGTGGGTCCTGATTACGCAACTCGGAGGCGTGCAGCACCGCCACCGCATTCGGATCGCGATCGCTGGCCGACCTTCGATCGGTCAGCATGTTCTCGGCATAGTTGAGCTCCGCTCCCTCAAACCAGCGCGCGCCTGGCATCGTGCGGGACTCCAGCACCCGCTCGTAGGGGCGCGAGCAGCGCACCCCGAAGAACTCCCAGATCCCCGCCCAGAAGCTCTCGAGCTCCTGCACCGACCACTGCCGCAGCTGCTCGTAGTCCGCGAACGTCCGGCCCTCCCGCTCTCCTGCCCAGCGCATGAAGTGGGTCATCCACGCGTTCTCCCGCGTCTGGGAAGTCGGCTCCCACAGCGGCGGCTCCTCCTGGCTCATCGCGACTCCCTCCTCAGTCCGATCTCACTCCACCCCATCGCACCCCTCTGGTGCTCCTGCACGCCTGCGCCAGAGCGCCCCGACCGTCCGCCGTCCGCGCCACCTCACCTCTTCAGCTCATAGCCCTGGATTCGCATAAGCTGAAATCCCAGTATGTCAGCCCGTGGGGATCCGCGCGGTTATCCTCCCCGGCTGTGGACGCCTCTGCTCTGCGAGCCCAGTTCCCGGTCCTGGACGGCCTCGCCTACCTCAACGCCGGCACCGACGGGCCCCTGCCCGCCCCCGCCGCGCAGGCCGCCGCGCGGGAGCTGCAGCGCGAGGCCGAGGAGGGCCGCTCGCACGATCACTTCGAACGCCGTGGGGAGTTGAACCGCCTGCTGCGCACCGCCTACGCCTCCCTTCTCGGATGCGCCGCCGAGGATATCGCGCTCACCACCTGCACCAGCGAGGGCCTCGCGCTGGTGATCGAGGGCCTGCGCCTGCGCCCCGGCGATGAGATCCTCACGAGCGAGGAGGAGCACCCCGGGCTGCTCGGCTCGCTGATCGCCGCGCGCGAGCTGCACGGGGTTGCGATCCGCACCGCGCCCTGGTCGCTCCTGCCCGCCGCCGTCGGCCCCCGCACACGCCTGGTGGCGTGCTCGCACGTGAGCTGGATGAGCGGGCAGCTCGCCCCCGCCGAGCTCGCCGATGTCGAGGTGCCCGTGCTGCTCGACGGCGCCCAGGGGGTGGGCGCCATCCCCACCGACGTGCGCGCCCTGAGCTGCGCCGCCTACGCCGGCCCGGGCCAGAAGTGGCTGTGCGGGCCCGACGGCACCGGCATGCTCTACGTCGCCCCCGAGCTTCGCCAGCGGCTCGCGGTGACCCGCCGCGGCTATGCCAACCTCGCCGACCCCGGCGCCGGCCTGGAGGCCACCCTGCACGAGGACGCCCGCCGCCTGGACACCCTCTCGTTGAACGCCGAGACCGTCGCCTGCGCGCTCGCGGCCTTCGAGGTGCTCGAGCGCGCCGGGTGGGCCGCCCTGCACGAGCGCGCCCGACTGCTCGCCGTGGAGCTCGCCGAGCGGCTCGCTGCACACGGCCGCGAAGTGGCCGGCCGAGATGGGATGGGTGGGCTCGCTCATCCCGCGCAGAGCACGCTCGTCTCCTTCTCGAGCCCCGATCCCCCCGCCGAGCGCGAGCGCCTGGCGGCGCGCGGAGTCATCCTGCGGGACATCCCCGGGCGCCCCTGGCTGCGGGCCTCCGTGGGAGCGTGGAACGACGAGCGGGACCTCGCGCGGTTGATCGAGGGGCTCGAGGGGTGAAGATCCACACATACCGCCGCCGCGGAGGGAGCGGGCATGAGGGGCATCTCTTCATGCACTCTTAGGTCTTAATGCTCTCTTAGCACGGTTTCCGCTTTGCTTACCACGCGTGGGCCGGGTACGCCTGCGCCCTCCCTCCCCACGACCGACACGCCCAGCCGATGAGCGCCTCCCCACCCAAGACACCCCCCCCTCTACCCGAGCCCCCCGCCGACGGGCCGGGCCTGGGATCGGACCAGCCGGACAGCGCCACGGTGCAGGCGCCATCCACCACGCGGGTGCACGCGACCGTCCAGGGAGCGCCGTCCGCGGGCGCGCGCGCCCGGCTCGCGATCCCCAGGCCCAGCCCCCTCGCGGTGCTCGGCTGGCTGGCGCTCGCGCCCGTGCTCGCGCTCTCCACCGTGCTGGGCACCCACCGCCTGGCCCAGAACGGCTACGCCAACGTCTTCTACTCCGCCGGGGTCAAGTCGATGCTCGGCTCCTTCCACAACTTCCTCTACAACTCCTTCGACCCCGGGGGGCTGGTCACCGTCGACAAGCCCCCGCTCTCGCTGTGGGTGCAGGTGGTGAGCGCCAAGCTCTTCGGCTTCTCGCCCCTCAGCCTGCTGCTGCCCGAGGCGATCGTGGCGGTGATCACGGTGGGGGTGCTCTACGTGGTGATGCGCCGGCCCTTCGGCCGGCTCGCCGCGCTCGCCGCTGCGCTCACGCTCGCGGTCTTCCCCTCCTTCGTCGCCGTCTCCCGCGACAACGGCGTGGACCCCGTCCTGATCCTGCTGATGCTCCTCGCCTGCGGCACCGCGCTGCGCGCGATTCGCGGCGGGCGCTGGCCCGCGCTGCTCGGCTGCGCGGTGCTGGTGGGACTCGCGTTCAACGCCAAGACCCTCGCCGCCTGCGCGGTGATCCCCGGGATTGCCCTCGGCTACTTCCTCTGCGCGCCCGGGACGCTGCCGCGCCGTGTGCTCAAGCTGCTCGCCGCGGGGGTGCTGCTCGGCGCCGCGGCCTTCTCGTGGACCTTCCTCGTCGAAGCGACCCCCGCCTCCCAGCGCCCCTACGTGGGAGGGTCCACGAACAACACCGAGATGAACCTCACCTTCGGCTACAACGGCTTCGGCCGCGTCGAAGGCCAGGTGGGGGGACCCGGGCAGATCTTCGTGAAGCTCGGTGCGGTCGCGCCGTTCCCGCAGAGCACGCGCACCGTCCTCAGAGCCAAGCGCACCGCCGCGCCCAAGCACGTCCCCAACCCCCTCCTCCCTGATGGCCACTACTCCAACCCCACTCCCTTTGGCGTCTCCCCCGGACCGCTGCGGCTGTTCGAGGCGGGTCTCGGCGACCAGGGCGGCTGGATGCTGCCGTTCGCGCTGCTCGGGATGCTCGCGCTGGCGCTCGCCATCCTGATCGAGCCGAGGGGGCCCGCAGCCGAAGCCGTCGCCGGGAGTCCCACCGGCGGGGACGCCTCCGGGGCCCCTCCGACGGGCAATGGGGACGGCCGGCCTGCGCCCGCGGGCACGGTAGCGCCCCCGCCGGCCGGCACGGTGGCGTCCACCCGCGCCGGGAGGTACGAGCGCATCCGCCGCGACCCCCGCACCGCCGGGCTGATCGTGCTCGGCGGGTGGTTCTCCGCCGAGGCGTTCATCCTCAGCCTCTCCAAGGGCATCGTGCACCCCTACTACGTCTCCGCGCTCGGCCCCGGGACCGCCGCGATGGTCGGCGCCGGCGTCGCCGCCTTCGCTGGACGGTCCGCCGGGGGAGCCCCGATCGGCCGCCGGCGCAACTGGATCGTCCTCCTGGCACCGCTGGCGATCGCCGGCACCGTCGCCGCGCAGATCGTCCTGCTGGACCGCGCGCACTACCTGCACTGGTACTACGCCCCGCTGGCGATCGCCGCCGGCGCCGGCGCCCTCGCGACCCTCGCTGCGCTCGCCGTGCGGAGACTCGCGGCACCCGCGATCGTGCTCGCCCTCGCGGCGCTCACGCTCGCGCCCACCATCTACGCGGCGACCACCTGGTCGGTGCCCGTCGAGGGCACCTTCCCCGCCGCCGGCCCCCGCGTGGCCGGCTCCCTGGGGCCCTACGGGATCACCGCGCACGACGTCAAAGTCGACCGCGACCTGATGCGCTACATAAACGCCCACCACCCCACCAGGCGCTGGGAACTGCTCACCGTCTCCTCCAACACCTCCGCCTCGATCGTCCTGCTCGGCTGGCGCGCCGGGGCGCTCGGGGGCTACAGCGGCACCGATCCCGCCGTTGACGGCCCCCAGCTCGCGCGCATGGTCGCCCGCCACGAAGCGCGCTACGTGGTGCTCGGCGGCGCCTACGCCAGCCGCGGCGGCAACCTCGCCACCAAGGCCGTGATCCGCGCCTGCCGCGAGATCCCCAACGAAGTGTGGCTGCACTTCCGGCGCTACTCGATCTACAGCCTCGTCCTCTTCGACTGCGCCGGGGACGAACGCAAGCTCGCGGCCGCCGCCTGAGGGCCTGCGGCCCCGGAGCGCCGCCGGGGATCCCCGAGCTCGCACCGCCCCATGCGCCGGCGGGGCGGGTCTCAGAACCCTACGCCACCACCGCGAGCTCCCGGTGGAAGGCGCGCGCGAACAGCTCGCTCTCCCGGCCCGCCGCCCAGCGCGGCACCGCGGCTGCGCCCTGCGCCACCAGCCGCAGCTGCACCTCGCCGTTGCGGGCGCTCAGGATCGTGTCGCGCACCAGCTGATCGCGCGGGCGCTCCAAGTCCTCCGCGAGACGCAGCAGCACCGCGCAGCGGTCCAGGCGAGCAGCGTCGCCCTCGCCGAACAGCGGGGCGAGCGGACCGGCCTCGGGCATCCCCTTGCGGTGGTATCGCGCCGCCTGCGCGATGATCGCCACCTCCGTCGCCGAGAAGCCCGGGAGGCCCGCGCTCAGGATCAGGTAGCGCGAGTGCTTGTGGTGGTCGTCGTAGTCCACCGACATCCCGATGTCGTGCAGCATGCACGCCGCCCACAGCAGCTCCCGCTCGCGCGTGCTCCCCTTGTGCAGGCCGAGGTGCGCGAGCTGGTCGAACATGCCGAGCGCGAGCGCCGCCACGTGGCTCGTGTGGGCCCGATCGACGTTGTAGCGGGCCGCGAGGTTCAGCACCGAGGCCCTGCGAACGTCCTTGAACAGCGCGACCTCCCGCTTCCCGGTCGCCCGCGGGTCCGCTGCGAGAGCCCCGGGCGAGCCCGCGGCGCCAGCCCCCTGTGAGTCCCGAGCGTCCGCTCCCCGGCGGTCACCGGCACCAGACCCCCGCGAGTCCGCCCGCGGGGCCCGCTCGCGCCGTTCGACCTCCAAGCCCTCCGCGAGCTGCAGGGGGTTGCCCGCCGCGAGGCGGCGCTCGAAGAAGACTCCCTCCCGCAGTCCCGCCTCGGTCGCCTCCAGCGCGTCGAAGCCACCGGCTCTCAGCGCTCCCTCGATGACCACCGCCCCCGCCAGGATCAGGTCCGCTCTTGCCGGCTTGACCCCCGGGATGCTGCTGCGCTGCGCCGCCGGCAGCGCCGCCAGTCGCGCGACGATCTCCTCCAGCGCCTCCCGGGTCACGATCATCCCCTGCACCCCGTTGCTCGGCAGCCCCTCCGCCCGCTGGGCCACCGCGGCGAGGCTGCGCACGGTTCCCCCGATTCCCACCAGGCGCCTGCCGGTTCCCGCGAGCCACTCCGCGCTCCCCAACTCCTCCGCGACGTGCTCGCGCAGCTCCTGCAGCTGCCCCCGCTTCGCCGGGCCCTCACCGGGCAGGAAGCGCTCGCTCATCCGCACCGCCCCCAGCCGCCACGAGCCGCACTCCCGCGCGAGCCGGTCCCTCACTCCCACGAGCTGCAGGGAGCCGCCGCCGAGATCCAGCACGCAGCCCTCGTTCAGAGTCGTCGAGTTGACCGCCGCGAGGTAGCCATAACGTGCCTCCTGCTTGCGGCTGAGCACGCGGATCGGCAGGCTCGTGCGCTCCCGCGCCTGCGCCAGGAACGCCTCCGCGTTGTCCGCGTCGCGGATCGCGCTGGTGGCCACCGCGTCGACCGCCCCCCGCCCCCCTCCCTCCCCCGTCTCCTCCAGCAATCCCGCCGCACGGCAGAAGTGGCTGAACACGTCCAGGGTCGCCAGCGCACGGCGCATCGGCTCCTCCCCCAGCCTGCCCGTGGCCGCCATCCCCTCGCCGATCCGCACCACCTGGTAGATCTCGTCCGTGCGCTGCCACCATCCCCGGGCGGCGGTGAACACCACGAGGCGGAACGAGTTCGAGCCCAGATCCATCACGGCGAGGCGCTCGCTCGAGTGCATCCTCTGAGCGTATTCCCCCCGGCGGAGGGCTTCGCCGCGGCCAGGCTCAGGCGTCCTCGCCGGCCGAAGCCGGGTGACACGCGCCTTCGGCGCTGGCCGACTCGGGGATGCGAGCGAAGCGAGCGTCTCCCTAGTCGGTCCCCGTTTCGGCCAGCGCGTCCACCACATTGCGCTCGTCGGAGAAGATCTGGGCGTGGGCCACCAGGCCATCTCGGAACTTGACGACCCACGTGGTGGGCGCGTCCTCGAACGATCCCCCCGGGCCGCTGCCGCTCACCAGCCCGAGCACCACCACCGCCCGACCCGCGCTGCGGATCTGCTTGGGGCGGATGGTCAACTGCACCCAGTGCGACTCGACGTCCTCCGCATAGCGGCGGATGCCCTCATGGCCGAAGTAGGGCTCGCCTGCCCGCGTCACCGCCGCGGTCATCGGCTGGAAGACCACCTCGGGGTGCACCAGCTCGAGCACGCTCGGCAGATCCCGGCGGCTGAAGGCCTCGAACAGCCTCGCCACGACCTCCTCCTTGGTCTGCGGGCCGCGCGCCTGCGTCGGACTGCTCGCGGGCGGGGTTGGGGTGTCCTCCGCTGTCTGCTCTGTGCGATCCCCATCCGGGGGGACCGCTGCTGTCGTGCTCACCAAGGCCTCGTGTCGCATCGCCGTCTTTCGTTGCATTTTGCCGCGGCTGACCGCGGCCCGCGCGCATGCTCGTCGCCTGCTCCTGAATGCCCGCACGGGACCTCCCGCTGCTTCGCGCCCTTGCCCATGGCCCATGGGGACCTCCAGAGGCTACCCGTGCGCGCCACCCGGCAAACGAACTGCCTGCTCTCGATACTCGAGCGGCCCCCTCGACACACAGCCAACCGATGTCCTCCCAGGCACAGGGCACACAGGTAAGGGTCATTCCCAATTGCGCGGCCACAGCCGCGGGGCGAGACTGTGCCCATGTTCGAGACGATCGCCGATCTCCGCGCAGTCACCCGCGGCGCAGTCGATGTCCAGCGCTGAGAGCGGGCGCGAGCAGCGCCCCCGCCGCCCCAGGCTGCGCCGCACACGGCAGGGGCGCCTGATCGGAGGGGTGTGCAGCGGACTGGGGGCTCACTTCGATGTCGATCCGATCCTGTTTCGGATCGTGTTCGTGGGACTCGCGATCTTCTCCGGGGTGGGAATCGCGCTGTACCTCGCGATCCTGCTGTTGGTGGCGGAGGAGGGGGCGAACCGAGCGCCGATCCGGTTCAGCCGCTCGTCCTGGCTGAGCGTGCTCGGCGTCATCGTGGTGGTCGTGGCGGCGGGGATCGCCCTCCACGCAGCCGGCCACGCGGGACACCGCGGCGCGTGGGGGTTCGGTGTGGGGATTGGGTCAGCCGTGCTGGCGGGCAGCATCGCCACGCTGGTTTGGTTGTGGTTGCGTCGGCCTGCCGGGGAGCAGGGGCATGCGAGCGCCGATCGCCGGTTGTTCGGCTGTCTCGCGCTCGTGGCCGCCATCGCCGTCTGGTCCGTCTTGTTCTCGGTGGCGGGCGCGTGGCTTGCGGGCATCGACGGACGCCTCGCCGCGTGGGCGGTGCTCGCAATCGGCGCTACGCTCGTGCTGAGCGCGTTCACGGGCCGGGCTCGCCTGCTGGTGGTGCCGGCCGTGGCGTTTGCGGTGTCGGTGGCGGCGATCGCCGCGGCCCACGTCGACCTGCACGGCGGCCTGGGCGAACGCACCTATCGCCCGCACTCCCTGAGCGAGGTGCGACACGATTACCAGCTCGGCGCGGGCCGCCTGGAAGTCGATCTGCGTGAAGTCGCGTTCCCGCCGGGCGACACCGATCTGCACGTCCGGCTGGGCGTGGGGGAGCTCGTCGTCCTGGTGCCCCGCGGCGTCTGCGTCGCCACCAGCGCGCAGCTCGGCGGCGGTTATGTCGGGGCGCTCGAACAGAGGTCCGGAGGCCTCGATGTGGACTGGTCGGAACGCCCCTCGCCTCCGCTGCACACGCCGCGTCTGGTGCTGAGCGGGGATGTCGGGCTCGGCGCGCTGCTCGTGGCCGACCACCCGATCGAACGCGGCTGGTACGGCGGAGGTGGCTGGTTCGGCGCTCACTCCCACCCGGGTGAGCTCGGCAGCAACGAAGCCTGCGATTTCCCGGCGGCGGCGAGTCGCTGATGCGCTCGCCGAACGTCACCGTCCTGCTGACGGGCGTCGCCGTCTTTGCGCTGGGCGTGCTGCTCGTGCTCGACGCGGATGGCGCAATCGACCTCCGCTTTGCCTACATGGCGCCCGTGCTGGTCGGCGCGCTGGGCGCGATCCTGCTCGCCAGCGGCCTGGTCGGACGTGGCCGAGGACGCGGCTGAGATCATGAGCGGCGATGTCCTCCCACCCGGCGAACCGGCCGCACGGCGGCATGAGGATCGCTATCGGCGCTGGCCTGCTGGTCGTGAGCGGCCTGCTGTTCGTGCGCGCGGCGGGGCCCTGGCCGGGAGACTCAATCGTCTGGCCGGCTGCGGTCGCTGCGCTGGGGGCGCTCCTGCTTTGGCGGGCCTCCGGCGCCCTGCCCGCACGCCGTCGCGGCTGGGCTGCCCATCGCCCGCCCGAGGCCTCGCCCGCGGTGTCCTCGCAAGAGCCCGCCGCGCTCGGCCGGCCCGAGGTGAGCGTCGGCGGAGCCCGGGCGCGTGGGCTCGGCTGGCCCGAGGTGAGCGTCGGCGGAGCCCGGGCGCGTGGGCTCGGCTGGCCCGAGGTGAGCGTCGGCGGAGCCCGGGCGCGTGGGCTCGGCTGGCCCGAGGTGAGCCGCGGTGGGCTCGGCGTCACGCTCGTGCTCGCCGGTGGTTTTGCGTTTCTGTGGGCGAACGGCGCGTTGCGCCCGGCAGGCGAAACGGTGCTCGCGGGCCTCGTGGTACTGATCGCGCTTGCTCTGATCTTTGCCCCCTCCTGGCGTCGTCTGGCGCGCAGTCTCGCGGCCGAGCGGACCGAGCGGATCCGCTCCCAGGAGCGCGCCGACGTCGGGGCGCACCTGCACGACTCGGTGCTGCAGACGCTGGCGCTGATCCAGCGCAGCGCCGAGGACCCAAAGCGGGTTGCGGCGCTTGCCCGCCGGCAGGAGCGCGAGCTACGCGGGTGGCTGGCCGGAGGGGACTCGCGCGAGCGCGGCGAGCGGCTCGCCGGCGCCCTGGAGACCGCCGCCGCCGAAGTGGAGGCGACGGCAGGCGGCACGGTCGAGGTCGTGGCAGTCGGTGACTGCTCGCTGGACGAGCCCGCCGGCGCTGTGGTCGGCGCCGCTCGCGAGGCGATGCTCAACGCGGCGAAGTTCGCCGGGCAGGCGCCGGTGTCGGTGTACGCCGAGCTCTCCGAGGAGCGCATCGAGGTGTTCGTCCGCGACCGTGGCAGCGGCTTCGACCCGGCGGCGGTGCCGCCGGCCAGACGCGGTGTGCGCGAGTCGATCATCGGACGAATGCGTCGTGCCGGCGGCAGCGCGACGGTGCGTGCCCTGCCGGACGGGGGTACAGAGGTTCAGATCGTGATCGATCGCGGAAACCGACGGTGAGGGCGCGCGTGAGACGAGCCGCAGGGCGGGGTCGGCGGTGAGGGTGCGCATGGGACGAGCCGCAGGGCGAGGTCGGCGGTGAGGGTGCGCATGGGACCGGCCGCAGGGCGAGGCTGGCGATCGCTCGGGGATCGGCCGTGAGCGACGCATCGGCATCGGTCGCACGGGTGGTGATCGTCGACGATCACGACCTGTTCCGCGCCGGGGTGCGCGCGAGTCTTGGCCCGCGGGTCGAGGTCGTGGCCGAGAGCGGCGCGGTGGGGGATGCGGTGCGTGCGATCGAGGAGCTCGAGCCCGACGTCGTCCTGCTGGACGTCCACATGCCGGGGGGCGGTGGCGCGGAGGTGATCCGGCGGCTCGGCGAGAGCCGCCCGGCCGTTCGCTTTCTCGCGCTGTCGGTCAGCGACGCCGCCGAGGACGTGATCGCGCTGATCCGCGCGGGCGCGCGGGGCTACGTGACCAAGACGATCTCCGGCCCCGAGCTCACCGGCGCCGTGTGCCGCGTGCGCGACGGCGACGCCGTCTTCTCGCCGCGCCTGGCGGGCTTCGTGCTCGACGCCTTCGCGGGTGAGATCCCAGCCGCGCAGGTCGACCCGGAGCTGGATCTGCTCACCCAGCGCGAGCGCGAGGTGCTCCAGCACATCGCGCGCGGATACATGTACAAGGAGATCGCCGCCCAGCTCGGCATCTCGGCGAAGACCGTCGAGGCGCACGTCTCCGCGGTTCTGCGCAAGCTCCAACTCTCGAGCCGCCACGAGCTGACCCGCTGGGCGGTGCACCGGCGGCTGATCGAGGAGTAGGCCGTGATTGGACGGATCGCAAAGCTCGCCGTAACCCGCCCGCGGCGCGTGCTCGCCGCGGCGGCTGTGCTGTTCGTGATCGCGGCTGCGCTGGGCGTGCCCGTCACCGGGATGCTCGGCAGCTCGGTGCAGGATTTCGAGAATCCCGCTTCCCAGTATGAACGCACGAACGCCGCGATCCAGGCAGCGACCGGGCAGAACCCGTACTACAACGTGGCCGCGCTGCTGCAGGGCGGCCACGACGTCAGGACCGACACGGCGGCTCGGGGTGCAGTCGGGACGCTCGTTGCGCTGTTCTCAGGACAGCATGGGTTTCAGCGCGTCCTGGCCTATGGGGAGGCAGGAGCCGCTGCGCGTGGGCGCGCACTGCTTTCGCGCGACGGCCGCGAAACGGTCGTGCTCGCGGCCTATGCCAACATGACCGACGCCACCACGGCGATCGCGCGTGTCCGCGTCGCCCTGTCCAGGGCGCCCGCAAACGCCAAGCTGACAGGGACGACGGTGCGCTTCGGCGGCTACGCGCTCATCAGTCAGGAACTCAACGAACGCACGACGAGCGATCTCGCGCGCGCCGAGCTGCTGGGCTTTCCGTTGCTGCTGCTGTTGTCGTTCTGGTTCTTCCGGGGTCTGGTCGCGGCGCTACTGCCGCTGCTGGTTGGCGGCTTTGCGATCGTGCTCGCGTTTCTGGGGCTGCGGCTGATCGACCAGTTCACGCCGATCTCGGTGTTCTCGCTGAACCTCGTCAGCGGTATGGGCCTCGGTCTGGGGATCGACTACAGCCTGTTCGTGCTCTACCGCTACCGCGAGGAGCTCGCGGGCGGCGCCGGCGCGCACGAGGCGATCGAGCGAACACTGCGGACGGTCGGCCGCACGGTGCTGTTCAGCTGCCTGACGGTCGCCACGGCGATGATGAGCCTGCTCGTGTTCCCGATCCGCTTCCTCTCGTCGATGGGGATCGGTGGAGCGCTCGTCGTGTTGTGCGCCGGCGCGGTGTCGCTGCTCGTGCTGCCCGCCGTGCTGATCGTCCTGGGGCCGCGCATCGACGCGCTCTCCCCGGCGTGGCTCAAGCGCCGGGCGGCGCGCACGGCGAGGGCACCCGCAGACGGCGGCTGGTGGAGACTGGCTCACGGGGTGGTGCGCCGGCCCGCTCCGGTCGCGCTGATCAGCGCACTCGTCCTGCTCGCGGCGGCGATCCCCGCGCTGCACCTGCAGTTCACCTCCCCCGGCGCGAACCTGCTGCCCGCGAGCGCGGAAAGCCGCCAGGTCGAAACGGCGCTTGCGCGGCGCTTCTCGGCCAACGCCGGGGAAGCAACCGAAATCGTCTTCAAGGGTCCACACTCCTCGGCTCAGCGCCTTGCGACAGCGGCAGCAGGTGTTGCGGGCCGGCTGGGGAGCGTCTCAGCCCCAGCCTACCTTGGCCGTGGCACCTGGGACATCGTGCTGCTGCCCCACGGCTCTCCGTACTCGAATATTCAGCAGCAACTGCTCGGCAGGGTGCGCGCGCTCGCCCACCCATACCACGCGCTGGTGGGCGGCGCGAGCGCGTTCTTCGCCGACCAGAAGTCGGCGATCGCCTCGCGCATCCCGCTCGTGCTGCTGATCCTGCTGCCGCTCACCGCGGGCTTCCTGTTCGTGATGACCGGCTCGGTGACGATCCCGATCAAGGCACTCGTGATGAACATGCTGAGCGTGAGCGTCGCCGTTGGACTGCAGGTGCTCATCTTCCAGAACGGCCACTTCTCTGGTCTCCTCGGGTTCACGCCAATCGGGGGGCTCGAAGAGTCGAGCCTCGTGCTGATGCTCGTGATCGCCTTCGCGCTGGCCACCGACTACGAGGTGTTCGTGCTCGCCCGGATCAAGGAGGCCCACGACCACGGCCTGCCCGACCGCGAGGCGATCGCGCTCGGCATCGAGCGCACCGGGCGGATCGTCACCGCCGCCGCGCTGCTCTTCTGCGTGGCGATCGGGGCTCTCACCACCTCGGCCCTGTTCTTCACCAAACAGCTCGGCCTCGGCGCTGCGCTCGCGGTCGCGGTCGACGCGAGCATCGTCAGAGCGCTCTTGGTGCCCTCCCTGATGGCGCTGATGGGCAAGTGGAACTGGTGGGCGCCACGACCCCTGCGACGCCTCCACGAGCGCATCGGGGTACAGGAGACCGCCGCGGCTGGCGGGGAGCTCCAGTAGCCACACCGCCGAGCGCACCTTTCCGGCCGCCTATGTTGCTCGGGGTCTGGGTCCGAGGCTTGGCGTAGCATCTCCCGCATGTTGACTGTCGCTGAGGCCGCCGATCGGCTGGGTAGGAACCCTGAGACTGTCCGCCGGTGGATTCGGTCGGGGCGCCTGCCGGCGCGACGCGTCGGTGCCCGACACGCGATCGATGATCGTGACCTGCGCGTGATCGAGGACGAGCTGCACCCGATGTCCGAGCTGCCGGAGGAGTGGCGGGTAGGGGATGACGGTACCCCGGCGCTCAATTGGGTCGCTGCGCTCCATCGCTCACGCAGCGGCCATTGACGAAGATCCTGGTTGTTGACGCGTCGGTGGCGGTCGCCGCGTGCCATACGCCCGTGGGCTTCGCCAGTCTGCGTGGGCACAAGCTCCTCGCGCCGCAGCTCATGGTCACGGAGGCGAGTTCGACGCTGCACGAGATGGCCTGGCGGGGAGAGATAACCAAGCCTCGCGCCAAGACGATGCTGGAGCGCCTCCTCGAGGCTCCGGTGGAGATCCGCACGCCCGACGGCTTGGTTCAGGCTGCCTGGAAGGTCGCCGACGAATTTGGGTGGGCGAAGACGTACGACGCGCATTACGTCGCGCTGGCGCAGCTACTGAAGTGCCGGCTGGTGACGATCGACGAGCGGCTGCTCCGAGGAGTCGCCCGGCTGAAAATAGCCGCGAGACCCCGCGAACTCTGAGCGCCCCAGCAATGGACCTAATCGGAGTTCTATCGAACCACGATCTACAGGGGTCGTTGGGACATGTGGCCGGGAAACTGACCGTCGTGCGGGCCAGCAGCGAGCCTCGAAGGCAGGCTGCGGGCTGCCGAGAGCGGCCTCGCCGGCCGGGCTGGGTGCTGAAGGCTGTCATCCAGGTGCTCGGCGATCGAGCGAAGCCGATGCGAGCCAGGGACATCCATACAGCGGTTGAGACGTTGCTAGGTGAGCCGGTGGCGTGGTCGTCGGTCAAGATGGCCCTGGCGTCCAATGTCTCGGGTTCCTCGCGTCGATTCGTGCGGGTATCGAGAGGACGGTACGTGTTGGCATAGGGTTCGTCGCCCGAGCCGGGGGTCCCGTGTGCGACCCGTCCGCGCCGCGTCTCATGATGGCGCCGTGCCCCGCGTCAGCTTCTTCTACGGCATCGTGATCACGATGTATTTCTACGACCACCAGCCGCCCCACTTCCATGCGCAGTACGCCGAGCACCACGCGGTGATCGCGATTGACGGCACGAGGGTGCTCGTGGGCGAACTGCCGGGCCGCGCGCTCAAGCTCGTCGCAGAGTGGGCAGCCCTCCACCGTGCAGAGCTCGAGGCCGACTGGGAGCGCGTACACGGCGGAACTGTTCCCGAGCCGATCGACCCGTTGCCGTAAGATGGGGCGATGGTGTTCGTGACTGTGACGTCAGTAGAGGTGCTCGGCCACTATCGGCTCCGACTCGGCTTCAGCGACGGCAGCCGGCGCGACGTCGATCTCACCGGAGAGCTGCATGGCCCGGTCTTTGAGCCGCTGGCCGATCCGGATTTCTTTGCGCAGGTGCGGGTGGACGACGAGCTCGGCACTGTCACTTGGCCCAACGGTGCCGACCTCGATCCACTCGTGTTGCACGGGGACTTCGAGCCGGCCTCCCGGCTCGTCCACCGCTGATCGCAGACGGCGATCTCGGCCACCCTGCCTGCTGCGACGGGTAGGTGTCAACCAACCTGTCGTCTGCGGCAGCCCGCACATGCAGCGACCCACATGGTTCGATTAGCGCTGCTTGCTCCCTCGGAAATGGGCGAAACTTGGCTGTGCGCAAACCATGCACTTGTGGCAGCGCCGGCTGTGGACGTGCAGTGATGCAGTCCGGGGATTGTGTGCAAGGCGTAAAGATTCGTCGTGCCGCTCGCGGGGCGCACATACACTGGATGTCGTACAGGACTCTCATGGGCGGCTGCCGGACGAGGAGTCAGCTACTAGCATCAGTGCTCCCGTTTACGCAGCGTCGAGTACCATGGTGTGGGTGGTGATGGGGTTCGTAGGGCAGACCGAAAGACCTGGATCGCGTTGGGTGTGGCGCCCGGCCGCGTTCCTGCTCAGCGCCGCATGTGCTTCTTTGTCTGTCGCGCCCGCGATGGCGGCCACGAAAGCACCGGAAGTGGAGTATCAGGACGCTTCTCACGTGAGTACGACCGGCGCCACCATAGAAGTGCCGATCAATCCCGAGGGCGGCGAAACGAGCTATGAAATCTGGCTGGAATGCCAGAACGCTCCAGAGAGCAATCACAGCTGTGAACCGCTGACGGTCGCCCCGCAACGTCAGGAAGGCATTCTTCCCCCCGATTTTGAACCGCAGATCGTGACCGATGCTGTGACTGGCCTGCAGCCCGGGTACTCCTACAGCTACGGAGTGATCGCGACCAACTCGGCCGGGAGGGCAGGCGTTCTCGGCGATGGCTTCGTGACCTGCCCGTCCCAGGGCCCTTGTCCTTCTCAGCGGTACATGCCCGGGCTGTCGCTGTGGGTTATCGAAGGCGCGGAACGAGTGGCAAAAGAACGCTTCGAAGCCGAACGTCGCGCTAGGCAAAGCGCCGAAGAACGCTCGGCAAGGGAAGCGGAAGAACGGGCCGCCAAAGAACGCGAAGCCCGGGAAGCCGGCGAGCACATCGGCGAAGAAGCGGTGGAACCGGTTGCGTCGGCCCATTTGCGGAGATGCATCGTACCGGGTCTCGAGGGGGACTCGCTGACGGAGGCACGCCGTGCGCTCGGCAGGGCTCACTGTCGTCTGGGCAGGCTCACTGAGCCCCGCGGCTATCGTGGACCGCTCGTCGTCGTCAGGCAGGGCGTTCGCAATGGCAGCAAGCTGGCAGCGGGCTCGAGAGTGGCGCTCACACTGAGCCGCGCCGGGAAGCGTTAGCGTCTCCTCACGAGGTCGCCAGACGGCTCGCCGCTGCGTGAGAGTAGATTCGGACAATTATCTATGGGCCCGGCAGGACTCGAACCTGCGACCTAGCGATTATGAGTCGCCAGCTCTAACCAGCTGAGCTACGGGCCCGCTCCGCGCGTGTGGGCGCGCGGTGGGGTCAGACGCTACCAGCGGGGTGCCGCGAGGCGGCCGGCCGGCGCAGGTGGTTTGATTCCAACTGTCAACGACCACGAGGGGAAGGCGTACAGATGGCGCAACGGGCAGCGATCGTCACGGGGGCCTCCAGCGGGATCGGCCTCGCAATCGCGCGGGTGCTGGGCCAGGAGGGACATGGGGTCACGATGGCGGCGCGGCGGCCCGAGAAGCTCCAGGGCGCCGTGGAGGAACTTGCCAGCGAGGGCCTCGACGTGCACGGGGTGGCCGCCAACGTCTCCCACGAGGAGGAGATCCAGAAGGTGGTGGCCGCCCACCGCGAGCGCTACGGGCGCCTGGACGTGCTCGTGAACAACGCGGGGGTAGGAATCGGGGCGTCGGTGGGAGACATCGAGACCAAGCGCCTGGACATGCAGATCGACATCAACCTGCGAGCGATCGTGCTCTTCCACCGCGAATGCCTCGATCTGCTGAGGGCGGCAGGGGCGGAGCACCGCAACGCGCTGGTGGTCAACACCTCCTCGATCTCCGGCAAGCGCGCCGAGGCGTGGCTGTCGGTCTACTCCGCCACCAAGCACGGGGTGGTGGGGTGGACGGAGGCGATGAACAAGGAGCTGGGAGCGGAGGGGATCAAGTCCACCGCGCTGTGCCCCGCGTTCGTGGACACCCCCATGACGGACTTCGTCAAGGGCCAGGTCAAGGCGGAGGACATGATCCGCCCCGAGGACGTCGCGGAGGCGGTGCGCTACCTGCTGCGGCTCTCCCCCGCGTGCGTGATCCCCGAGATCATGTTCGTGCGCCCCGGCGACGAGCTGTAGCTCACCGAGACGCGCCCTAGCTCACACGGAGACGCGCCCGCGCCGGCGGGCAAGCCAGCGCGGGGCGCGCAGGCGGCGGGCGAGGATCTCGCCGGTGGGGTCCTCGACGCGCAGGCGCCGCCGGCGCGAGCGCAGCTCGGTGTGCTCCTCGATTGCGCGCGCGAGGTCCGTGTCCTCCTCGCCCATCAGGCTCGCGCGCAGCAGGCCCACGAGGATCGAGAGCTCCCGCTCGGTTGCCCTGCGGGCGGGGCGTCGGGCGTGGGTAAAGCGATCCCAGGATCTCGCGAAGGAGAGGAACTCGGTGCGCCCGCCGCGGCGGTGGGCGGCCAGCATCGGGCACACCCCGCCCTCGCGGTCGGTGTAGGCGCCGACGATGATGCGGGGGCTGCAGAGCACCCCCTCGAGCATCGCCTCGCGGGTCCTCACCGGCAGGCACTCCACCGCGAGGCGCAGCTCCTCGATCGGCCTGGCCCTGCGGGAGCGCCCGGGTGGCGCGTTGCGAGAGTGCACGCTTGGCATAGTCTGTGTCCGCCGGCGACCGCGATGGTTTCCGGACGGGGCGGTCCCCAAAGCGTAGGAGATGGGGTCGCGCACTGCAAAGAGATCCCTTCCGCTGAAAGGAAACTTGCGCATGAAGCTCGGAGTCCACATCGGCTACTGGGGCCTCGGCCTCACCTCGGAGGACCAGCTGCGCATCGTCCAGGAGGCCGAGCGGCTGGGCTATGACTCGGTGTGGGCGGCGGAGGCCTACGGCTCGGACACCGCCACCGTGCTGGCGTGGCTGGCGGGGCAGACCTCCAAGATCCGCCTCGGCGCGGGGATCTTCCAGATGCCGGGGCGCTCCGCGGCGATGACCGCGATGACGGCCGCCACGATCGACCAGCTCTCCGACGGGCGCATGATCCTCGGGATCGGCTCCTCCGGCCCCCAGGTGGCGGAGGGGTGGCACGGGCAGCGCTTCGCCCACCAGCTGCAGCGCACACGGGAGTACGTGGCCGTGGTGCGAATGGCGCTGGCGCGCGAGCGCGTGGAGTTCCACGGGGAGACGCTGCAGCTGCCGCTCCCCGACGGCCCCGGCAAGGCGCTGAAGCTCACGATCGGCCCCGTGCAGGAGCGCATCCCGATCTACCTCGCGGCGATCGGCCCCAAGAACACGGCGCTGGCGGGCGAGATCGCGGACGGGTGGATCCCCACGCTGTTCTCCCCCGAGCACGTCTCCGAGCTGCGCCCCCTGCTGGAGGAGGGCGCCGCGCGCGTGGGGCGAACGCTTGATGGCTTCGACATCGCGCCCACCGTCAATGCCTTCGTCACCGACGACCTGGAGGCCGCGCGCAACGCGACGCGGCCCTTCATCGCGCTCTACGTGGGCGGGATGGGCTCGCGCAAGCAGAACTTCTACAACAACCTCGTGCAGCGCTACGGCTTCGAGGCGGAGGCCAAGACGATCCAGGACCTCTACCTGGAGGGCAAGCGCGAGGAGGCGATGGCGGCGATCCCCGAGAAGCTGATCGACGCCGTCTCCCTCTGCGGCCCCCCCGACGTGGTGCGCGAGCGTCTCGCCATCTTCCGCGACGCCGGTGTGGGCACGCTCGGGATCACCCCCCTCGCGTTCACCGCCGAGGAGCGCCTCACCCAGCTGCGCCTGGTGGCGGAGCTCGCCGCCGCGTAGCGCATGCGGATCCTCCTCGGCGCCTTCGGGGACCCCGGCCACGCCTTCCCAATGATCGCCCTCGGGCGCGGCCTGGCAGCGCGCGGGCACGAGGTCACGCTGCAGACGTGGGAGCGCTGGCGCGGGGACATCGAAGCGGAGGGCCTGCACTTTGCCCCCGCCCCCGAGTACCACGTCTTCCCCAACGGGGGGGTTGGCTCCGAGCCCCTGGACTTCTACGAGGCGGTGGTGCACGCCACCCGCGACACGCTCCCCCTCGTGCGCGAGCTGGAACCGGAGGTGGTGGTCGCGGACATCCTCACGCTCGCCCCCGCACTCTGCGCGGAGCTGCTGGGGATCCCGTGGGCGACGCTGATCCCCCATGTCCACCCCCACCCGCCGGACGGCGCCCCGATCTACTCGATCGGCGCACGCCTGCCCCGCAGCGCGCTGGGGCGCGCCTTCTGGCGGCGCGCGACCCGGCCCGTCGAGCACGGCCTGGAGCGCGGACGGCGGGACCTGAACTCCGTCCGCGAGCGCGTGGGCCTGGGGCCGCTGGAGCATGTCCACGGCGGCACGAGCCGCGAGCTCGCGCTCGTGGGGACCTTCCCCCAACTCGAGTACCCCCGCGTCTGGCCCTCGCACACACACGTCGTGGGCCCCCTGATGTGGGAGCCCGCCACCGCAGATGTCGAGCTTCCGCCTGGCGATGACCCCCTGGTGCTGATCGCCCCCTCCACCGCCCAGGACCCCGAGCACCGCCTGCTGGGAGCAGCCTTGCGCGGCCTGGCCGACGCCCCCGTGCGCGTGCTCGCCACCTGGAACCGCCGTCTCCCACCCCGCCCGCTGCCGGTCCCCGCGAACGCCAGCGTGGTGGAGTGGGTCTCCTACGCGCGCACCATGCCCCGCTGCGAGGTCGTCGTCTGCCACGCCGGCCACGGCACCCTCGCCCGCGCGCTCTCCAGCGGCTGCGCCGTCGTCGCCTGCCCCGTCGTCGGCGACATGAGCGAGAACGCCGCCCGCCTCGACTGGGCTGGCGCCGGAGTGCGCATCCCCCGCCGCTTCATCGCCCCCCGGCCCCTGCGCCTCGCCGTCGAGCGGGCACTCGCCGATCCCGCGATCCGCTCCCGCGCGCGGGATCTGGCGGCCTGGTGGGAGGGCAATGACACCGCTGACACCGCAGCCGGGCTGGTGGAGTCACTGGCCGCTGCGAGCACTGTGACGCCCATTCGGGCGACAGTGGCGACTACGCTCCACTCGCGGGACGCCGTCTAGCGGGGGCGTTTTTTGGGCGCGGTGAAGCTCAGCGTCTGGCCTTGCACGGAAACAGTCTTGCCCGCGCTCGTCTGGGTGAGTATGAGCTTGGCGTGAAACATGTGCTCGCGTTTGAGCAGCGCCTGTCCGGTGCCGTTGAGCGCCACGCTCACAGTCCTTGACTGCCCGCCGCTGAGCGTGGCCGACGCGTGACTGATCGTGACGGTCTTCTGCTTCGTCTTGGATGCGGCTGCGACGGCGATCAGCTTGCCCGAGCGCAGCGTCTCCACGACCGACAGCGTCAGTGTCTCCACACATGTGCTCGTCGACGCACCTGCGCATGCGACCGTGAGCGACGCCGCATTGCCCTTCGTCTTGAAGTGCGCGAAGCTCGACGTTCCGGCGATGACCCCACCGGGATTGCTACTGCCACCGCCGGGGTTGCCGCCGCCGCTGGCGCCGGGATTGCCTGTCGCCGCGGGACGATAGACGGTCGGGCAGCCGAAGATCCCCGAGGTGGAGAGGACATCCAGAGCGTTGGCGTAGACGATGTCGGCCCCCGGCCCACAGCTGATCTGGTTCTGAAAGGCGTCGTTGGCGTAGATCACGCTGTTGCCGCCGGGGCAGGAGACTTCGAGGTTGCAGTATTCCTCGGCCGCGAAGATGTTCTCGGGGCCCGCGCCATCGGGGCCTTCCGCGTAGATCGTGTTGTTGCCGGCGCCGCCACGCAGCGTGTCGCCGCCGGGGCCGCCGTAGATGGTGTCGTTGCCGCCCTCGCCGTCGAGCGTGACCGGTGTGGTCCCCGCGATCAGCGTGTCGCCGTTTTCGCTGCCGTTGACCTCGGCGATGTTCGTCTCGATCGTGTCTTTCTGGCCCGCCACGCCGCTGTCGGGCAGGCCATCGACCTTCGCTGTCACCGGTCCCGGCGCTCCTTCGAAGGAGACGATGGAGGTGCCTTCGGCGCCGTCGAAGGTCTCGTTGCCACTGTCGTAGTGCCCTGCGTCGGGGGTGGAAAGGTTGAACTCCCATCCGAGCGTGTTGATGCCTTCCCCGCCAGCCTCCAGGCTGCTGCCGCTCGCACCGCCGTAGATGCTGTCGTTGCCGCCTTCGCCGAGGAGTTCATCGTTGCCGCCGCGGCCGTCGAGCGTGTCGTTGCCCGGCCCGCCGCGCAGTACGTCGTTGCCGGGGCCGCCGATCAGGAGGTCGCTGCCGGTGCCGCCCGTGAAGATGTCCCGGTCCGGGTACAGCGCGGGTTCGAATTCTCCTGCGCTCGGGTTCGTGCCCTCGATGTAGTCGCCGCCGTTGCCGGCGTTGACGGTTGCGGATTGGTACTGGAGTGGGGAGTCGAGCACATAGCTGTCATTTGAGCTCGTGCCGAGGCTCGCCACGAAGTATTCGGCGTCGGGGCACAGGACGCCGAGGCCGCCAGTCACACACGGGGACTTCGCTTCGACCGAGCCGTTGCCGAACACGTCGTAGTCGTCACACTGTTCTTCCTCGTCTCCGCTGGAATCGCATATGAGGCCATTGTAGTTTTCCCTTTTTTCATTGGTCGACCACAAGCCGACGGTGATCGCCTCCTGCTGAGGCCCCGTGTCGTGGTATGCGCTTGTTCCGCCCCTCGTCGCCGAGGAGTGGCCGGCGGGATCCGTGTAGCTGACCGTCTGTTCGGCGGCGTGCACCGTCGCCGCGCTCGCGAGCAGGCACGCAACGCAGGCGAGAAGCACGGCGACCAACGGCGCCGGGGCGAGCCTCGATGGTACGAGCGGGAACACCATGGGAGCGCTCGTGACGATACCCGAGAGCGAACTGTCGCGGCGGGACCCTCCGGACTTGGCGCACCGGCCTGAGCCGTGCGCAAAAAACTACTCTGGGGGTGGGACTCGAACCCACAACCCTTCGGTTAACAGCCGAATGCTCTGCCAATTGAGCTACCCCAGATCGGGCCTACCCCGAAAGAATAACCAGACCTACCCCCCGGTCTCCGCGAGCGCCCGCTCGTAGGCCTGCTCGAAGGCCCGTTTGACCTCGGCGCGGCGGTGGGCGAGGTCGCTCACCTCGCCGCTGCCCTGGGCGCGCGCGGTGAGGATGCGGCGGTCCAGGCGCGCCAGGTCGAGCTGCATGCGCTGGACGTCCAGCATCGCCGGCGCCGCCGCGGTGGGCCAGCGCCCGGCCTGCACCACCAGCTCCGCCAGCACCCCCGTCAGCTCGGGGTCGTCCTCGACGCCCCCCATCGGCTCGCGCAGGCGCCCGGCGCGCAGGTGCGCCGCCGCACGGCGCAGGCGCTCGCTGGTGAAGTGCTCCCCCGGCTCCAGCTCCGCGAGCGCTCGCTCGCCCTCCTCCGGGGAGGCGATGCACAGCGCCAGGAACGTCCGCTCGGTCTCCGCCCGGCGCGAGAGCTCACCCGCCGCCGAGCGATCCGCTGTCCGCCCTCCCCCGGCACTCCCGGTGGGGGCCCCGGTCTCCCAACCACGTCCCCCACTCCCCCCGCCCGCTCGCGATCCGCCGCCGGCCCGGGGGGGCTGCGCCGCCTCGCCGGGCGCGCGGACTGAGCCGCCGGCGCCTGACCCGAGGGGGGCCGAGAGCAGCGTCTCCGCGAGGCTCTCCGGCAGCTCCAGGCGCCCCGCCACCAGGCGCGTGAGCTCCATCCGCATCGCGCTCGGGGGCAGCGTGGTGAAGACCGGGATCAGCGCCTCGATCATGCGATCGCGGCCCTCGGGGCTCGAGTGGTCGCCCGCGCTCAGCACGCGCTCCACGCGGAAGCGCACGAAGGGCACCGACTCCTCCACCGCCGCCGCGATCCCCTGCGGCCCCTCGCGTTGGAGGAGCTCCGCCGGGTCCATCCCGCCGGGGAGGCTCACCACCCGCAGCTCCAGGCGCCTGTGCACCGCCAGCTCGGAGGCGCGCAGCATCGCCTCCTGGCCCGCGGTGTCCGCATCGAGCGCGAGCAGCACCGTCGAGGCCATCCGGGCGAGCTCCCCCACCTGCTCTGGCGTCAGCGCGGTGCCCATCAGGCCCACCGTGTTCGGCACCCCCGCCTGGTGCATCGCGATCACGTCCGTGTAGCCCTCGCAGAGGATCACCCTGCCCGCACGCGCCGCGTGTGCGCGGGCCAAGTCCGCGCCGTAGAGGTGCTGGCCCTTGTGGTAGACCTCGTTGTCGGAGGTGTTCAGGTACTTCGGTTTCTGCTCCTCCCGCAGCGCGCGCGCGCCGAAGCCCAGCACCCGCCCGCGCACGTCCGCCAGGGGAAACATGATCCGCGCGCGAAAGCGGTCGTAGATGCGCCCCCGCTCGCTGGCAGAGCGCTGCGCGAGGCCGGTGGCGTGGAGCTCCTGCTCGGAGAAGCCCCCCCGGCGGGAGGCCAGCAGCACTCGGTCCCAGGGGCTCGGCGCGTACCCCACGCGAAACGCCCTCAGCGTCTGCTCGTTCAGACCCCGGCCCTCCAGGTACTCGCGCGCTCGCGCCGCCTCCCCGGACTCCCACAGGCAGCGCTCGTAGAAGGCCGCGGTGCGCGCCAGCAGCTCCATGAGGCGCTCCCGCCGGCGGCGGTGCTCGGCTTCGCGGGGGTCCTCGGCCTCGCGCTCGAGCTCCACCCCGCAGCGGTCCGCGAGCAGCTCCAAGGCGCCCTTGAAGTCCACCCCCTCGGTCTCCTGCACGAACGTGAACACGTCCCCCTTGGCCTGGCAGCCGAAGCAGTAGTACACCTTGCGGCCCGGGTCGATCCCGAAGGAGGGGCTGCGCTCGTCGTGGAAGGGACACAGCCCCTCGTAGCTGCTGGGGCCCGCGCGGCGCAGGTCCGTGCGCGCGGAGACCAGCTCCACGAAGTCCACCGCGTCGCGCACCCTGTCCTTGGAGGCCTGTGTGTAGCGGGCCATCGGGGTTACGCTAGCCGCTCGCGCTCCCCGGGCGCCTCCCCGGGCGTCGCCCTGGCACTCGCGGCGCACATCCCCGGTCGGCTGGCGCCCTCAGCCCGCGAACGCGCGGGGCACCTGAAGCTCGGTGTACGCCCTGATGCAGTAGCGGTCGGTCATCCCCGCGAGGTAGTCCGTCACGCGCTGGGCGAGCTTCCCCTCGCCGGGACCGGGGAGCTGCTCGGGGTGCTCCACGTAGTGCTCGAAGAGCCTGCGCACCACCCCTTCGATGCGCTCGCGCTCCGCGCGCACCTGCGGGCCGAGGTAGACGCGCTCGAACATGAACTCCCGCAGCTGCCCCATCGCGCGCTCGGCCTCCTCGCCCTGGACGATCTCCCCCTCGCGCTCGGAGCGCTCCACCATGTCGTGCACCAGCGCGTCGATCCGCGCCGAGCCCGAGCGCCCGAGCACCGCGAGGGGCTCCGCGGGCAGGTCGCGCTCGCGCAGCAGGCCCGCGCGCACCGCGTCGTCGATGTCGTGGTTGATGTACGCCGCGCGGTCCATGATCCGCACGATCCGCCCCTCCAGCGTCGCTGGCTCCGGGGCGCGGCTGGAGTGGCGGGCGATCCCGTCGCGCACCTGCTCGGTGAGGTTCAGGCCCGCGCCCTCGCCTTCCAAGTGCTCCACCACCCGCAGGGAATGCTCGTAGTGGCGGAAGCCCCCGCCGAAGCGCTCGCGCAGGCAGGCGTCCAGCACCTCCTCGCCGATGTGGCCGAACGGAGGGTGCCCGAGGTCGTGGCCCAGCCCGATCGCCTCCGTGAGGTCCTCGTTGAGGCGCAGCGCGCGGGCCACCGTGCGCGAGATCCCCGTCACCTCCAGCGTGTGGGTGAGCCGCGTGCGGTAGTGGTCCCCCATCGGCGCCACGAACACCTGGGTCTTGTGCTTCAGCCGGCGGAACGCCTTGCTGTGCACGATTCTGTCGCGGTCGCGCTGGAAGGGGGTGCGCAGGGCGCTCGCCGAGATCCGGTCGGCCGGATCCTCCCGCTCCCGTCGCGCGGGGTATGAGCGCGCCGCCAGCGGCGAGAGCGTCAGCTCCTCGAGCTCTGCTCGGCGCGCCGCGAAGGCCGCTGCCACCGTGCCCCTATCGGTTGCCACGCTCATGCCCTCGATTGTGGCAGCGCCCGGCGACGACACTGCGGCGAGCACCATCCCATCCGGCGGGTCATCGCTCGATGCCAATCCCGCGACAGAAGGCCCAGTGCACACCAGTCGCGCGGTGCTCAGCGCCGGCGGGGCGTGTTTCGGAGCCTGTGGGGCGTGTTCCAGAGCCGGGCGGGCGTGTTCCAGAGCCGGGCGGGCGTGTTCCAGAGCCGGGCGGGGCGCGTTTTCAGGGCCGGCGGAGCGGCGCTCAGCGCTCGCGATTCCAGTCGCCGCGCCCGCTGAGGTGGTGCACCCAGTGATGCCAGCGCCCCTGCTGACCGGGGTCCTCGTTGAATACGGGCGCCTTGTGCTCCGGCCCGGGGAGGCCCATGACGGCAACCGGGTCGATCCGCAGGTCCACGCCGTGTTCGTGGATCGAAGCGATCGAGGCCGCCTCGACGAAGTGGACGGTGCGGCCGGCGGTCTGGATCAGGAGCCCGTGGAAGACGTCCTCCTCGGGGGCCGCCAGCACGCTCATCACGGTCCCCACCTGCGTGCCGTCCGATGCCAGCACGGGCACGCCGGTGTCGAGCAGCTGGTAGGCAATCGGCAACCCCTCGTCCACGGGGGGCACGATACCGGTGTTGGTCAGCCCGCGCGCCCCACCAGAGGTCGCAGCCGCAGGTGGGCGTGGTGCTCGAGCGTCTCGGAGATCGCGCGCTCGACCTGGCCGAGCGCCTGCTCGGAGGCAGCGGGAGCCTCGGCGAGCGCCTGAGCGAGGGCCCGCACCATGAAGCCGTGGGCGTCCTCGCCGAGCGGGAACGACGCGGCCTCGCAGGCGCCGCACACCACGCCCCCCGCGGCCCCGGAGAAGCCGACCAGGTGCTCGGGCTCCCCGCAGTGCGCGCACGCCCCCAGCTGGGGGGCGAGGCCCGCGGCGTGCAGCAGCTTCAGACGGAACTGCAGCCCCCCCGCGCGGGCGGCTGTCTCGGGCCGGTCGTCGAGCAGCGCGAGCTGGCGGCAGAGCAGGTTGAACACGCCGGGGTGGGGCTCCTCGGTCTCGAACAGGCGCCCCACCGCGTCGCACGCGCGCGCGGCGGCGTCGAGCGCGCGTGCGTCTTCACGCAGGCGGGGATGCCCCTCCACGGTCTGGGCGCCGGTGACCGTCAGGAGCTCCCCGCGCCCCTCGTGCAGCTCCAGGCGCAGGCGGAAGAACGGCTCCAGCCGCCCCCCGAAGCGGCTGCGCGCGCGCCGCACACCCTTGGCGATCGCGCTCACCCGCCCCCGGTGGGGCGTGTAGACGTGCAGGATCCTGTCCGCCTCCCCGTAGCGCATCGAGCGCAGCACCACCGCCTCCGTCTTGACCGGTCCCGCCATCGAGGGCGAGTCTAGAGACACCCCTCCTGTCCTTGGCCGACCTGCGAGCCGATGGGGGCGGTCGGTCAGTTCGGGCCGGCTATACTTTATGAAGTAATGAGCGCTATAACCGTTTACACGACTGAGCCCTGCAGCTACTGCGCGCGCGTGAAGGGGCTGCTGCGCTCCCGGGGCCTCGAGTTCTCGGAGATCAACCTCTCCAAGGACCCCGCGGGGCGCGTGGAGCTGGCGTCGAAAACGGGCATGATGACCTTCCCCCAGGTGCTCGTGGGGGGCCAGCTGGTGGGGGGCTTCGACGAGACGCAGGCCGCCGTGCAGAGCGGGCGCCTAGACGAGCTGCTGAAGCAGGTTGACACTGGCCTTCGGCCAGCATCCCCGTTTCAGCCAGCGGCCTGAGCCCTCGCCGGCCGAACCCCCCGCGGCCGCGGCTGGCAGCCCTCGCAGACATAGGTTCCGCGGCCGGCGACGACCATCTTCACGATCGTCCTCCCGCACCGCGGACAGGGCTCCCCCTCGCGGCGGTGCACAAGGAAGCGATCCTGGAAGGAGCCCCGCACCCCGTCGACGTGACGGAAGTCGTCGATCGTGGCCCCCCGTGCGTCGATCCCTTCGAGCAGCGCCTCGATCACCGTCTCCCGCAGACGGGCGTGCTGGGCGAGCGAGAGCCGCCCCGCGGGGCGCAGGGGGTGCACGCCGGCGCGAAAGAGGGCCTCGTCGGCGTAGATGTTGCCCACGCCCGCCACCCGGCGCTGGTCGAGCAGGAAGGCCTTGATCGGGGTCGAGCGCCCGCGCGCGAGCGCCCGCAGGTGCTCGGCGGTGAAGCGCTCGTCCATGGGCTCCAGCCCGAGGCGCGCGGCGAAGAACTCCTCGAGCGCCTGCACCCCGAGCAGCAGCTCCCCCGTGCCGAAGCGGCGGGGGTCGACGATCACCAGGCGCCGCCGGGGGCGCAGCTCGATGCGCACGCGCACGTGGTCGGGCTCGGGCTTGGGCTCGCACAGCACCGCCCCGGTCATCCGCAGGTGCTGGGCGAGGAAGACCTCGTCTGAGAGGCCCCACACCAGGTACTTGCCGCGCCGCTCCAGGCGCTCGATGCGCCGCCCCACGAGCGCGTCGGCGAGTTCCTCGGGGGCAAGCGGACGCGACCAGCGGGGATCGAGGATCTCGATGTGCGCTAGGCGCCGCCCCTCGACGAGCGGGGCGAGCTGGCGGCGGATGGTCTCGACCTCGGGGAGCTCGGGCAAGGCACCCCAGCTTACGTGCCTACCGCTGCGCGCGCGGGTGGGCCTTGAAGTAGACGCCCTTCAGGCGCTCCGCGGAGAGGTGGGTGTAGACCTGGGTGGTGGCGAGGTCCGCGTGGCCGAGCATGTCCTGCAGGGAGCGCAGGTCGCAGCCGCCCGCGAGCAGGTGGGTGGCGAACGTGTGGCGCAGGGTGTGGGGGCTCATGCGCTCGGAGAGACCCGCGCTGCGGGCGTGGCCCTGGACGATCTTGTAGAGGCCCTGGCGCGTGAGGGGGCGAGCGCGGTGGTTGAGAAAGAGCGCGTCGCTCGACTCCACCCGCCCCGCCGCGATCGAAGCCGGGCGACGCGCGCCTGCGGCGCGCATCCCCGTTTTGGCCAGCATCCCCGTTTCGACCAGCGCGGGGCGACCGCGCTCACACCACGCGCGCAGCGCCGTCACGGCCTGGCGCCCGATCGGGACGATGCGCTCCTTGGAGCCCTTGCCGCGGGCCCGCAGCATCCCCTCCTCCAGGTCCAGGTCGGCCAGCTGGAGGGCGATCGTCTCCGAGGCGCGCAGGCCGCAGGCGTACATCACCTCCAGCAGCGCCCGGTCGCGCAGCACGAGCTTCTCGGCCTTCGCTCCCTCGCCCCCCGCGGAGGGCTGGCGCAGCAGGAGGGCCACCTCCTCGCGGGTCAGGACCGCGGGGAGGCGCTGCAGGCGCGGGGGTCCGCGCAGCTCGGCGGTGGGGTCGCGCTCCAGCAGTCCCTCGCGGCGCAGATGGCGATAGAAGGAGCGCAGGCAGGCCGCCTTGCGCTGCAGCGTGGCGGGAGACACCGGCGGCCGCCCCCCTCGCTGCCGTCGGCGAGCTCGGAGAGGAACGCCGCGAGGTCGCGGTGGCTCACCTCGAGCGGGCCCACGCCACGGGCGCGCAGGAACTCGCCGAGCTGGAACAGGTCGACGCGATAGGCCTCGAGCGTGTTGCGCGAGAGCCCACGCTCGAGCTCCAGATATGCGAGGAAGTCGAGCGTGAGGCTCGCGAGATCCCCAGGCGCGGACCGCTCCGCGGTGGGGGAGGTGGACAAGGGCGCGCTCACGAATCCCTCCTTCTCCCATCGCGCGGCTACTCCTGCTAGCCGAAACGGGGATTCGCGCCGCAGGCGCGTGTCGCTCGGCTTCGCTCGAAACGGGGATACTGGCCGAAGGCCGGTGTCTACCGGCTTCGGTCGATCTCCGATCGGTGGGACGCCACCGCGCCCGGAAGCGCCAGCGCGACTTCGAACATCGCCTCCAGCGCGGCCGCGCTGACGCGCTCGCCGGGCTCGTGGTTGCGCTCGGTGCCGTTCGCGAGGTTCACCACCGGCAGCCCGGCGGCGATCAGGGCGTTGGCGTCCGAGGCGCCCCCGCTCGCGACCCGCACCGGCTCGTGGCCGCAGGCGCGCAGCGCGGACTCGGCCGCGCGCACCGCGGGGGCGGAGGGGGAGGTGCTGTAGCCCCTGAAGGTGCGCTCCACAGTGACGTCCACGTCGCATTCGCACTCCCTGAGGTTCGCGGCCTCGTGCACGCAGTCCAGCAGCTCCGCGAGGATCTCCTCGGCACGCTCATCCCGGTGGCTGCGCACCTCGGCGAGGATCGAGCAGCGCTCGGGGATCACGTTGATCGCGGAGCCCCCCGCGATCGTGCCCACGTTGGCGGTGGTATGCGCGTCGATGCGCCCGAGGCGCATGTCCGCCACGGCGCGCGCGGCCGCGAGGATCGCGCTGCGGCCCTCCTCGGGGCGCACGCCCGCGTGGGCCGCGGCGCCGCGGAAGGTGGCCTGCAGGCGGTGGTGGGTGGGCGAGGAGAGGATCACCTCCCCCACGGGGGAGGAGTGGTCGAAGACGTAGCCCAGGCCGCTGCGCAGGCGCCCCACGTCGAACGCCCGCGCGCCCGCGAGCGAGCGCTCCTCCCCGACGGTGAAGAGCAGCTCGATGTCGATCGCCGCGAGCGCGGTGGGCGTGTCTCTCGGCGATTCGCGGCGCAGGCGGCGGGCAAGCGCGAGCAGCACCGCCACCGCTGCCTTGTTGTCGGCGCCGAGGATCCCCTCGTTGGCGTTCTCCCAGTAACCCTCCCGCAGGACCGGCTCCACGGGCGCCTGCAGCGGCACCGTGTCCATGTGCGCGCACAGCAACATGCAGGGGCGCCCGGTTCCGCGCTCCCCCCCCTCCCCCTCCTCCCTCTTCTCCCCCCCACCGTCGACCCCGGGGTGCGCATCCTCCCCCACCCCGCCCGCGCCCCGCGCGGGAATGCGCGCGAGCAGGTTGCCGCAGTCCGAGCCCGCGGCGGCGCCCGCATCGTCCTCGTGGACCTCGATCCCGAGCGCCTGGAGCTCCCCGGCGATCCGCTGCGCGCAGGCGCGCTCGCTGCCCGAGGGGCTCTCGATCGCGCACAGCTCGGCGAACAGGTCGTGGAGGTGGCGGCGCTCCAGCTCGTCGGGCGGGCCGCCGGGAGCGGGGGCGCTCACCGGCCTGCCCGGGGCGTGCTCACCGGCCGTCCGGGAGCACCCCGGCGCCGCCCGCGGAGGCGGAGGCGGCCGGCACCTCGGCTTCGCTCGGGGAGTCCCCGCCCGCCGCCGCTGACGCCCGGGAGGCGCTCACCTCCACCCCCTCCACCTCACCCCATCCCATGCGCGTGGCGTGCTCGAGCGCGGCGGCCACGAACTCCCTGAAGAGCGGCGCGGGGCGCTCGGGGCGAGACTTGAACTCGGGGTGGAACTGGGAGGCGAGGAAGAAGGGGTGACCCTCCAGCTCGATCACCTCCACCAGGCGCTCGTCGGGGGAGGTCCCCGCGATCGCCAGCCCCGCGCGCTGGAGCTGCTTGCGCAGCAGGTTGTTGACCTCGTAGCGGTGGCGGTGGCGCTCGTAGACGACCGCCTCCCCGTACACCTCCCGCGCGCGGGAGCCCTCGTGGAGCTTGATCGGGTCGGCCCCCAGGCGCATCGTGCCGCCGAGGTCCGCGATCTCCTTCTGCTCAGGGAGCAGGTCGATCACGGGGAAGGGGGTCTCGAGGTCGAACTCCGTCGAGTTCGCCCCCTCCATGCCCGCGACGTTGCGCGCGAACTCGGCGACTGCGATCTGCATGCCCAGACAGATGCCCAGGTATGGGATCTCCCGCTCGCGCGCGACCCTCGCGGCCTCGATCTTGCCCTCGATCCCCCTGCCCCCGAAGCCCCCCGGGATCAGGATGCCGTCGGCCTGCGCCAGCAGCTCGGGTGCGGCCCCGCCCTCGAGCTGTTCGGAGTCCACCCAGTCGATCCGCACCCGCGCGTCCTGCAGCGCGGCGGCGTGGCGCAGGGCCTCGGAGACCGACAGGTAGGCATCCTCGAGCTGCACGTACTTGCCCACCAGCGCGATCCGCACCGTGCGACCGACCGAGGATCGGCCAGCGCGCTCGGCGCGCTCGATCGGCTCCTTCCAGCGCGCCAGGTCCGGCTCTGGGGCCTCCACGCCGAAGTGCTCGAGGATGAAGTCGTCGACCCCCTGCTCCTGGAAGGTGAGGGGGACCTTGTAGATGTTGTCCACGTCGCACGCCGACACGATCGCCCCCGGGGGGAGGCTCGCGAAGAGCGCGATCTTCTTGCGGATCTCCTGCGAGAGCGAGCGCTCCGAGCGGCACATCAGCATGTCCGGCGCGATCCCGATGCCGCGCAGCTCGTTGACGGAGTGCTGGGTGGGCTTGGTCTTCAGCTCACCCGCGTGGCCGATGTAGGGGACGAGGGTGAGGTGGATGAACATGCAGCGCCGCCGGCCCACGTCCACGGGGAACTGGCGGATCGCCTCGAGGAAGGGCAGCGACTCGATGTCCCCCACCGTGCCCCCGATCTCGGTGATCACGAAGTCCACGTCGCTGGACTGCGCGATCAGCGCGATGCGCTGCTTGATCTCGTCGGTGATGTGGGGCACCACCTGCACCGTGCCCCCCAGGTAGTCCCCCCGGCGCTCCCGGCGGATCACCGTGTCGTAGATCCCCCCCGCGGTCACGTTGGAGGCCCGGGAGGTGTTGGAGTCGGTGAAGCGCTCGTAGTGGCCCAGGTCCAGATCGGTCTCCGCGCCGTCCTCGGTCACGAACACCTCCCCGTGCTGGTAGGGGGACATCGTGCCCGGGTCCACGTTGATGTAGGGGTCGAACTTCTGCAGCCCCACCGTCAACCCCCGCGCCACCAGCAGGCGCCCGATCGAGGCCGCCGCGATGCCCTTCCCCAGCGAGGAGACAACGCCACCGGTGATGAAGATGAACCGGGTCTTGGCCGGCGGGTCGGTGTGGCGGTCTGGCACGGGGCGGTCCATGTACCTGCTCACGGAGTCTAGTCCTCGCGTCCCCGGAAGCCGAAACGCGCACCTTCGTCCAGCAATGCTCTACATGCTGGGGCTTCGAGCGCGGGGGGACGATCAGGGCAAAGTCATGACCGCCACCATCTCAACCCGCGTGAGGACCCTTGCGGTCGTACTGACCCTGGCCGTGCTTGCGCTCGCCCTGGCTCTCTCCCCCCGGGCGGGGGCGCGGGAGCACGGACCGCTCTGCACGCACTCCACCGCGGGCCACCCGAAGCGTGGCGCACATGCCTGCACCGGCCCGGGCGCCGCGAGCTCGGGCAAGTCCCACGGCAGGGGCGGCAGGTCCCGCACTCACTCCAGGGACGGGGGGCACAACGCCAAGAGCCACTCCAGGCGACCCACGTCCGCAGGAGGCGGCGAAGGCGGGGAAGAAGCGGAAGAAGGCGGGGAAGCGGGAGAACACGAACAGTCCTCTGCAAGCGCGAGCGAATCGCAGTGCGAAGGCGGGGGCAGCAGCGAAGCCGAAGGCGAAGAAGCCCTCTGCGAAGCGTGATCGCGGGCCAGCCGCCTGGGCTCAGGCAGCCCTGCGCAGCTCCCGCGCGTGGCGGCGAGCGGAGACGTCGCGCTCGGGCGCCCCGAGCATCCGCACGAGCTCCTCGAGGACCTCGGGCTCACCGAGCTGGTGGACGCTCGCGCGGGTGGTGTCCGCGGAGGTGTCCTTGACCACGGAGAAGTGGCGCGCAGCGAGCGAGGCGATCTGGGGCAGATGGGTGATGCACACAACCTGGCGGACGCCCGCAAGGTCGCGCAGGCGCTCCCCCACGGCGCGCGCGGTCTGCCCGCCGATCCCGGCGTCGACCTCGTCGAACACGAACGTCGCCTCGGAGCCCGTGTTGGCGACGGTGGCGCCGTCGCAGACGGTGGCGAGCGCGAGCATCACGCGCGAGAGCTCCCCCCCGGAGGCGATCTCGCGCACGGGGCCAGCGGCGACGCCGGGATTGGGGGCGATCTCGAACTCGACCGCGTCCCCACCGCCGGGACCGGGCTCGCGCGGGGAGAGCACCACGGCGAAGGCGGCGTCGGGCATCGCCAGCGCGGCGAGCTGCTCGCACACCGCCTCGGCCAGGCGCGGCGCAGCTCGCTGGCGGGCGGCGCGCAGATCGCATACCTGCTCATCGAGCGCGGCCTGCGCGGTGAGCAGGCGCGCGGTGAGCTCCTCGAACGCGACCGCGGCCCCCAGCAGCTGCTCGCGGCGCTCGCGCGAGCGCTCGCCGTGCTCCAGGACCGCGGCGATCGTGGGGCCGTGCTTGCGCTGCAGGCGCTCCAGCAGGGCCAGCCGCTCTTCGACGGCCTGAAGCCCGCCGGCCCCCTCCCCCTCTCCCTCCTGCGCGCCCGCCGCCTCGGCCTCCAACCGCTCGCCGTACCCGCGCAGCTCGCCCGCGAGATCCCCGGCCTCGATCGCCAGCGCACGGGCTCGCTCGGCCAGCGTGTCCAATTGGGGGTCCACTCCCGCGAGGGCATCCAGGCGCGCGGCGGCGCTCGCGCTCGAACCCGCGGCCCCGGGGGAATCCGCGTCCCATCCTCCCTCCAGCACCTCGGCCGCCTGGCCCGCCGCGGCGAGCAGCGCGTCCAGGCGGCGCAGCCGCTCGCGCTGCGCCTGCAGCCGCTCGGGCTCGCCCTCCTGCAGCTCGGCCCGCTCGATCTCGGCGAGCTCGTGCTCGAGCAGGTCGAGCTCCCGCTCGCGCGTCCCCCCGAGCTCATGCAACTGCTCCAACCGCTCGCGCAGCTCCCGCACCTCGCCGTGGGCAGCGGCGCACACGGTGCGCCGCGCGGCCTGCTCGGGGCCGCAGAAGCCGTCGAGGATCTCGAGCTGGGCGGCGGCCAGCGTGAGCTTGCGGTGCTCGTGCTGGCCGTAGAAGGTGAGCAGCCGCTCCCCGAGCCGGCGCAGGTCCGCCACGGCGGCGGTGCGGCCGTTCAGATACGCGCGGGTGCGCCCGTCCGCTCCCACGCGGCGCGCCAGCACGATCTCCTCGACGCCGTGGGCACCGCTGCCGATCCCGCCCTCCGGGCTGTGTACCCCGGCGCTCAGCAGCCCGTCGTGCTCGCGAAGCTCCTCCAGCAGCGCGGGGGAGGGCGCGAAGACTCCCTCGACGTAAGCCTCGCTGGCGCCGGGGCGCACGATCCCGGTGCGCGCGCGCCCGCCGAGCAGCAGATCGAGCGCGTGCGCGAGCACCGTCTTGCCCGCGCCCGTCTCCCCCGTGAGCACGTTCAACCCCGGCGCGAGCTCGAGCTCGGCGCGCTCGATCAGCAGCAGGTTCTCCACGCGCAGCTCCAGTAGCACGCCCGCAGGTGTATCAGCGGGCACCGACGGATCGATCCGCCGCCCCGTGCACGCCGGCCCACAGCCGCCGGTCCAGACCTTCCAGAGCCGCCGGTCCAGACCCTCCATCCCCGCGCGCGAGCCCAGGATCGGGGTGGGCCCACGCGCGAGTCCAGACCGTAGACTTGCGTTGATTAGGGTGATCGCAAGGGTTTCCTCTCCAGTGCACAACGGCATGGCCGCCAGTGACCCAGACGACTCCGCACGCCTCCCGCGGGGCTCGATCGAGCACCTCACCCCACTCGCCCTGCGCGAACGCCTGGAGGAGGAGGTCAACCGCGCGGGACGCCACGGCACGACGCTCAGCTGCCTGCTCCTGGACATCGAGGACCTGCAAGAGGTTCGCCGCGCGCACGGCGAGGAGCTCGCCGAGCGGACCCTCGCCTACGTGGAGCTGGCGCTGCGCCGCCAGCTGCGCCGCTTCGACCGCGTGGGGCGCTCCCCGGAAGGCGAGCTGCTCGTCGTGCTCCCCGGGGCCGACGGGGAGCACGGGGAGGTGGTCGCCCGGCGGGTGCTGGGGCGGCTGCGGGCGATCAAGCTCGAGGCCGGCGGGGAGCGCCGCTCGCTGCGGGTGACCGTCGGCCTCGCTCAGTGGCGCGAGGGCATGAGCGCGTGCGCGCTGCTGGAGGATCTCAGCTCGGTCGCGGGCCACGAGCGGATAGGTTTCCCGGATGCTCTCCGGCTCGGAGCTCTGGCTGCTGCGCCTGATGGCCGATCGCGGCCTGGCGCTGCTTGACGCCAGCACGCTGCTGATGGTGATCGAGGAGCGCCACGAGCTGCGCGTGGCGGCGGCCTCCGGCGAGGGCACCCCGCGGCTGCGGATCATGCCGGTGGAGGGCAGCGCGCTGGGTGCGCTCTACACCGCGGGGCGCCCCGTTGCGCTCGATCGCCCCCGCGGGCAGGATGCGGCGTGGCTGCACGAGCTGGGCCTGGAGGCGCGGGCGGCGCTGGTGGAGCCGCTCAGCATGGAGAGCCAAGGCGGCGGCCTGGTGATCGCGCTGCGCCGCGAGGGCGGGTTCCGGGGTCCCGACCGGGAGGCGCTCGCGGCGTTCGCGGCGAGCGTGGCGCAGCGGCTGGCGGCGGAGCGCTCCGTGGAGATCGAGCGGCTGCGCTTCGGGATGGAGGCGCGCGAGCGCGAGCGCACCCGCTGGGCGCGGGAGATCCACGACGAGACCGTGCAGGGCCTGGGGGCGCTGCGCCTGAAACTGGCCAACGCGCGCGACGAGCACAACCGCTCGGCCGCTGCCGAGCACTCGGCCGCTGCGCCCGGGGAGCCGGTTTCCGCCGCCGCCGCGGGGGGGAACGGCACGCGGACGCTGAGCGCCGCGGTGGACGACGTCCTCGAGGGGCTCGGCCAGGAGATCGACGGGCTGCGCCACCTGATCACCGAGCTGCGCCCCGCGGTGCTCGACGATCTCGGCCTGGTGCCCGCGCTGGAAGCGCTGGCGCGCCGCGCGCAGGCGATCGACGGCCTGGAGGTGCAGACGGAGATCGCGCTGGACCCCGAGCGCGAGCGGCTCGACGCGGAGCTCGAGAGTACGATCTACCGCGTGGTGCAGGAGGCGCTCACGAACGTCAGCCGCCACGCCCAGGCCACCCGCGCGGTGGTCGGGGTGAGGATGCTCGGCGAGGGCTCCTCGGTGCGCGTGGCGGTCACCGACGACGGGCGCGGGCTGCCGGCGGGCGGCGCCGGCCTCGGGCCCCGCGGCGACGGCCTGGAGGGCGGCTTCGGCATGTCGGGGATGCGCGAGCGCGCGGAGCTCGTGGGCGGGGAGCTCGAGCTCGGCCCCGCGCCAGGCGGGGGCACGACGGTGCGCCTCACCGTCCCCCTGGCCGGCCGCCCGCAGGGCTGATTGGGCATCTACGAAACGCTTGGGCGGGGGTGCCGCGACCGGATCTAGTGCCTCGCGGCAGCTGCGCGAGACGCGTTCTGGCGAGCCTCTGCATAGAGGGGCTCGGGGGCCATGTCGGCCCCGTTTGGCCACGTGACGGTGCCAGCTTCTGCGTTCACGGTCACGCGCGCAAAGTAATCGGGATCGCGCAGCGGCTCGAAAACACCTCGCCACTCGCGTCCCGTGAAGTCGACCTCGCCGACGGTGCCGTCGTCGAAGGTAAGGCGCAGGCGGTACTCGCCGCTGATCTCGACACCGATGACATCATGCAGTTGCTCCATGAAAACCATGTTACGCCAGGGCATCGATCGGCTCCAGCGGCTCGTCCCGTCGTGCGCGCTCCCAGTTCGCCGCTAGTTCGTCCTCGTGCAGGACCGCCCACTCTGAGACCAGCCCAAGCGCGCGCCGCGAAAGCGAGCCCGCGATCACGGCGCCAGCAAAATCCACCGACGCGGTCTGCCCTGCGTCGCGAGCGTGGAAATGCGGACGTGCGTGAGCGCCCTCATTCCAATACATCCAGATCGTGATCCCATAGAAGGCGCTGATCCTCGGCACGCTGGCACCATACGGTCGCCTTGGGACGAAACGCCCCACGCGACTCTTGCGGCTGCAGCGGTTAGGTGAGCCGGACAGCCCGCGCCTCGAAGAGCACATGGTTTGTGCGCCGAGCAGTTTTGCCCATCTCCCGCCGGGCGGCGGCCCTAGTCGACCAGGCCCAGGCGCCGCGCGTAGGCGGTGATCTCCGCGCGTGAGGAGAAGCCGAGCTTCTCGATCGCGCGCGCGCGATAGGTCTTCACGGTGCGCTCCGCCACGTGCAGCTGATCGGCGATCTGGGGGTTGGTGTGGCCCATCGCGATCAACCGCACCACCTCGCGCTCGCGCTCGGAGAGCGCCACGCCGTCCTGTGGAGACTCCCCCCCGTAGCCATCAACGCCCCAAGCCGAGGGTGCAGGTAGTTGCCGCCCGCGACCGCGAGGCGGAAGGCCTGCAGGAGCTCGGCGGGCTCGGCCTCCTTGAGCACATAGCTGCGGGCCCCCGCCCTCAGCGCCTGGCGGGCGTACTCGGGGTCCTCGCGCATCGTGAGGATCGCCACCGCCAGGGGGGGGTGCGCGACGAAGCACTGGGGCAGCGCGGCGAGGCTGGAGCCCCCGGGCATGGAGAGGTCGAGCGTGAGCAGGTCGGGCTTGTGGGCGCGCACCTCGCGGATCGTGGCGGGCACGTCGGCGGCCTCGGCAACCACCTGGAACTCCTGCGCCTCGCGCTCGAGCACGGTGCGGATCCCGTCGCGCACGACAGCGTGGTCGTCAGCGATAATCACCTCGATCGGACGATCGACGCCAGGGGTGCCAGGTTGCATCCCGCACACCGTATCGCTCGACCGGGCGCCGTGGCGGGCAAACTCGGCCGACCTCCGGCCACACCGCGATCGAGCGCAGTCGCTCAGCCGTCCCAATCCGCCCGCCCAGGGCTCCCGAGGGGCCGCCGCGGCGCGCCCCGCACGCCCGAGTGGTCCCTCCGGGACGACAGCGATCGGCACCTTTGGGACGACACGATCGGCACCATCTGGACGGCAGACAAACGCCCGCGCGGGGCGCATCATGTCGTGTTGCAGTGACCTATTCAAACGGCCCCCAGCGATCCCAACCGGCAGCGAGCGGCAGGCAGGGCGCCGACGAGCAGACTCGAGGTCAGACGATGCGCGGGACACGGACACGACAATCGAAGCGGGGTGAGCAGCGATGACCCTCCTGGGCGTGGTACTCGTATGGCTGGCGATTGCTGCGATGGCGTTCCTGGCGCTGTCGGCGCTTGCGCGCCTGGCGGCACGCCGGGGCGTCGAAGGGGAGCTGGGGATCGTCGGCGAGGCGGAACTGATCGACACGAGCTACATGCGATGAGCCCCTCGGCCCTCCCCACCGAGCAGCGCTCGCGCATCCTGGTGGCGGGCGCGGATCCCGAGCAGCGCGCGGCGGTGCTCCACGATCTCACCGAGTCGCTGCCGCCGGAAACCACCCAGCTCGGGGAGGCGGGCGCGGTCTCGGAGGTGCTGGCGCAGGCCCCCTCCAGCAGCGTCGTGATGCTGGCGGGCGACCTCGGGGGCGTCTCGGCGGAATCGCTGATGCAGATGCTGGGAAGCCGGCACCCGAGCCTCCCGGTGGTGGCGTTGAGCCTCGCCGCGCACGGCGGCAGGGAGCCGACTCCGCTGCGCTGGTGAGCACGCGCGGGGCGCCGGCTCAGCCGCTAGCGTTGCGGCGTGTCTGCGTTGCCCAAGTCCCCCCGGCTGCGGCGGATCCTCGCCGCGTACACGGTCAACAAGCTGGGCACGTGGTTCGGCACGGTCGCGCTCTCGCTGGCGATCTACGACCACACCCACAGCGCCGCCGCGGTCACGGCGCTGTTCGTCGCGCGCTACCTGCCCGCACTGGTGGTGCCCGCGCTGGTGGCGCGTGTGGAGGCATCTCCACGACGCGGCAGCCTCAGCGTGCTGTACGCGATCGAGGCGCTCTGCACCGCGCTGCTGGCGGCGCTGGTGTGGCACTTCTGGCTGGCGGGGCTGCTGGCGCTGGTGGCACTCGACGGGGCGGTGGCCCTGGCGGCGAGCTCGCTGCTGCGCGCGCAGGCGGCGCGCGCCGGGGAGGACGGCGCTCACGAGGATGCGCGGGGGAGCCCGGAGTCCTCCGAACAGAGCGCGCACGACGCCAACGCCGCGCTCAACGTGGCGCTCTCGGTCTCGGTCGTCGCCGGACCGGCGTTGGGAGCGCTCGCCGTGAAGGTGCTCGGGGGGCCGGGTGCGCTGCTGATCGACGCCGCCTCCTTCCTGGCGTGCGGGGCGCTGCTGATCGACCTCTACCCCTACATCGAGGAGCGCGCCGGAACCTCGGTGCGCGCTCGCCTGGGGGCCGCCTGGGAGCACGTGCGCGAGGTGCCCGCGCTGCGTGCTGTGCTGCTCACCCAGGCGCTCGCGCTCGTCTTCTTCGAGACCGGCGCCCCGGTGGAGGTCTTCTACGCGAAGGGCACGCTGAGAGCCGGCGACGTCGGCTACGGCGTGCTGCTGGCATCCTGGGGGGTGGGCCAGCTCGGCGGGAGCCTCCTCTTCGCGCGCGCGGGCAGGCGCTCGCTGGGCGCGATGCTGACCTTCGGCACGCTCGCGGTGGGGCTCGCGTACCTCGGCTTCGCCGCGGCGCCCACGCTGGCGCTCGCAGGGCTCGCGGCGCTGCTCGGGGGGGTTGGCAACGGGGTGCAGTGGGCGTCGCTGATCGGGACCGTGCAACAGCTCACGCCCGAGCGGCTGCAGGGCCGCCTGATGGGCGGGGTGGAATCGATCGGCGCCCTCTGCCCCCTGATCGGCCTGCCCTTGAGCGGCCTGGTGATGGCGCTCAGCTCGCCGCGCTTCGCGTTCCTGCTCTTCGGTGGCGCCGTGTGCGCGAGCACCCTGGGATTCGCGGGCGTCTGGGCGTCCGGGCTCATCCGCGCCTCCACGGACGCGGAGAGCGGCGGGAAGGAGGGCAAGGAGGAAGAGCGGATGCCCGAATCGTCCGCGTCCGTGTCCCCCATCGCACAGATCGATGGGCTCGACCCAGCCCCATACTCAGAACCTCGCGGGTTCTAGGGGGGTGACCTTTAGTACCACGCCGCATCGGCCGTTAAGGACGACAGAGGCTACGAATGCCAGCATCCAAGATAACCACACGGCTATTCCTGCTGGCGGAGGCTCTGCTGCTCGCCGGCGCGGTCACGACGGCGGTCCTGACCTCGCGCGTGGAGGACTGGCAGCCGCTCCTGCTGGTGGCCCTGCTGCTCGCGCTCGTGCTCGGCGGACAGCGCATGAACGTCGTCCTGCGCGGACAGCAGATCACGGCCGCCGGCATCGCGCTCGTGCTCGCGATGACCCTCCTGGGCCCGGCCCCCGCGGCGCTCTGCGGGGTCGCCGCGATGATCTGGACCTCGGCCAAGCGGCGCCTGCCGCTGACCTCGTGGCTGACCAACCTCGCGACCTTCACCACCTACCCTCTCGTCGGCGGCCTGATGGCCCGCGCGCTGCTCGGGGACATCCATCACCCGGGCACCCAGCACATCGGCCAGGCCGCGATCTACACGCTGGTGGTGTTCGCGGTCTTCATGGTGACCAACGTCCTCAACTTCGCGCTGATCGCCTTCGACAACCGCGTGTTGGAGGGCCGCGGCCTGGCAGGCCAGGTGCGCGACGTGCTGCTGCCGGTCCTGCCCGGGCAGATCTCCGCCGCCGCGCTCACGGCGGCCCTCGCGGTGGCCTACACCACTCTGGGGTTCCCCGTGCTGCTCTGCTCGGTGCTGGTGATCCTGATCTTCCAGTACCTCGCGATGGCGCTGCTGCGCTCCGAGGAGCGCGCCGACCAGCTGGAGGCGCGCTCGATGCACCTCGCCTCGCTGCAGCTCGGGGTGCTGACGACCCTGGTCGAGACGCTCGCGCTGCGCGACCGCATGACCGCCCGCCACGCCGCGGCCGTGGCGCGCTATGCGCGGGCCCTCGCACGGGAGGCGGGGTGCAGCGAGGCCGAGCAGGACGTCGCGCACACGGCGGGTCTGCTGCACGACATCGGCAAGTTCGCGCTGCCCGATCGGATCCTGAACGCGGAGATCCTCTCCGACGAGGACTGGGCGCTGATCCGCCGCCACCCCCAGGACGGGGCGACGCTGGTGGGACGCCTGGACGGCTACGGCCCGGTGGCGGACGCGATCCTCTACCACCACGAGCACATCGACGGCAGCGGCTATCCGGCGGGCCTGATCGGCAACGAGATCCCCCTGCTCTCCCGGATCCTGGCGATCGGCAGCGCCTACGACACGATGACCTCGCGCGATTCCTACCGCTCCGCGAAGACCCCGCAGGACGCGATCGCCGAGCTGCGACGGATGGCGGGGCGCCAGTTCGACGGCCAGCTCGTGAGCGACTTCATCGCGATGCTCGAGCGCGATGGCCCCACCAAGCTGGCCCAGGACGACGAGTCCGATTTCGAGGCCGAGCTGGCGTTCGAGCGCCGAGCCCGGGCGATCGCGCAGCCGTTGGCCAAGTAGGCGCAGACCGAGCCCGGCCGGGCTTCGGTTTCGGCCCGCTGGCCCAGGCCAGGACCCTTGGGTTCGGCCCGCTGGGTCGCCAGGAGAGGGCCCGGCAACAAACGAGCGCCGCTCGATGGGCGGCGCTCGTAAGAAAACTTGTTGCTTGGCTTACGCCAAGAGGCTCTTTACTTGTTGTAGCTCACGTCAATCCTCCTCAACTTGGGCCCAGGGCAATGGCGGGGGATTCACGGCCCCCTGCTCCCAACCTCTCCAGGACAACCGCACCTAACTATTGAGTAGGTTTGCGCAGGATAGTACCAGGACTAGACGAATTGTCCAGCTTAGGCGAGCCATGGACTGCTAAATGCAGCATTTCTTGCATGTGCAGGACCGCGCGCCACCGTGGCGACCCCGGCGCAAGCCAGGTGGCGGCAGGCAGGTTTCCGGGGGGATCGGTCGGTCAAACGTCCACAAAGGTCCGCTGCGCTCGTCTTCCAGGGACAGGGTGCCGAAACTCGACACATAGAGGCCCACCCCAGCCGCGGCCCGGGCCGCCGGGGGTCCGCGGGCCGCTCCCACCCGCCTTCGAAGATCGAGAGGAACCCCGATGCCCTACGCACCCACTCCTGCCCACGGCGACCGCCAGCTGGTCTTCACGAGCTCCCAGGCGGCGCGCTACCTTGGGGTCTCGCTCGCCACGATCCGCCGCTGGGCGGACGCGGGGCACCTCGACTGCTACCGCACCCCGGGGAGCCAGAGGCGCTTCTCGCGCGAGCAGCTGGACGGCTTCGTGGATTCGCTGCAGAGCACGGGCGAGCTCGGCGGGCGCTCAGCCCGCAGGGCCGCCTGAGCGGCGTCGAGAGCACCCGAGCAGCCCGAAGCGCTCTGTGCCCCGGCCTCCCGAGGAGGCTCCCGGGGGAGGCGTCGCGAAAGCGCGATCCCTCAGCGCGCGAGGCGCCCGAACTTCTCGCGCAGGCGGCGGTAGAAGGAGGAGCCGGGCAGCTGGGCGATGGTGCCGACGCTCGCGAGGAAGCGCGCGCGGATGCGCGCGTCGGGCGGCAGCTCGCACACGGGGCGGCCGTCGACGGAGACGTCCAGGGCCTCGCGGGAGCGGTTGTGGATCGTGATGGGATCCCCGGGCGCGGCCACGAGCGCGCGGGCGGTGATCGAGTGGGGGGCGATGAAGGAGACGACGAACCCTTCCACGCCCCACGCCATGACGGGCCCGCCGTTGGCGAGGTTGTAGCCGGTGGAGCCCGCGGGCGTGGAGAGCACTAGGCCGTCGCAGCGGACCGAACCGACCTCCTCCCCATCGAGGGCGTAGGCGAGCTCCGCGACGCGCTCCCCCACGCGGCGGTGGATCGCGACATCGTTGATCGCGGTCTCCGCGCCGCCCGGCGTTTCGAGCAGAATCCCCGGGAGTCGCAGCAGCTCGAAGCGGCCATCCAGCGCGCGGGCGATGCCCTCCTCGATCTCCTCGGGCTCGACGGTGGCGAGGAAGCCGATCTCGCCGAAGTTGATCGCAAAGACCGGCACGGGGGTGCCGGCGTAGAGCTGCAGGGCCCGCAGGATCGTGCCGTCGCCGCCCAGGACGATGCAGAGCTGCTCTGCGCCGGCGCCGATCGCGGCGTCCACTTCCACCCCGGACCCCGCGCGCAGGCCGTGCTTGCTGGTCTCCTGCGCGTCGAAGCGCAGCGTCGCGCCGGCGGCCCTCGCCATCTCGATCAGCGTGCCCAGAATCTCGTGGGTGTCCTCGACGCGCCGGTGGGTGAGCACCGCGATGCTCTTCGCGGGCGCGGGCGTGAGAGCGCCCCCGGTTGGATCGGCGCCCTCGCGGAGTCCATCGCCAGATGGGTGCTCGGCCGTGCTCAGGGCTCCTCCCGGAGGGCCATGCGTTCGATCTCCGCGGCGTCCCGCGCCGCGCCCGCGCGCCCCGGCTCGGCGAGCCAGATGAAAGTCTCGCGGTTGCCCTTGGGCCCGGGCAGGCCGGAGGAGAGGAAGCCGAGAACCGCGGAGGAAGCCGCGGGGCGGTCGATCCCCTGGGGGGTCGAGGTTGGGCGGTCGATCCCTACAGGCGCCGAGGTTGGGCGGTCGATCCCCGCCGCGGCGAGCCCGACGGCCACGAGCGCGGCGCGGCGCTCGGCGGGGTCGCGCACGACGCCCCCCTTGCCCACGCGCTCGCGGCCGACCTCGAACTGGGGCTTGACGAGCGCGAGCACGTCGTGGGGATCCCCCAGGCAGCGCAGCACCGCGGGGAGCACCTTGGTGAGGGAGATGAAGGAGACATCCACCACCGCGAGGTCCGCTACAGAGCCAAGCATCGCGGGAGTGAGGGTACGCGCATTGGTGCGCTCCAGCACCCGCACCCGCGGGTCGGTGCGCAGGCGGTGGTGGAGCTCTCCATAACCCACGTCCACCGCGATCACCGCGGCGGCGCCGCGCTGCAGCAGGCAGTCTGTGAACCCCCCCGTCGAGGCCCCCACGTCGAGCGCCGTGCGTCCCGCCACGGCGATATCGGCACGCCCCAGCGCGTTCTCCAGCTTGATCCCCCCACGCGAGACGAACCGCGGGCGCTCGTCCACGCTGAGAGCCACGTCCGCCGCGACCATCTCCCCCGGCTTCTCGGCGCGCTTGCCACCCGTGCCGACCCGCACCTCGCCCGCCATCACGGAGGCCGCGGCGCGGCTGCGCGACGCGAACAGGCCGCGCTCGGCGAGAAGGGTGTCCAGACGCTGCTTGGCCATGCCCGGAACGGTATCCGCTTCCGGTTCGCGACCGCCAGCCACGGAACCAGCGCGTTAAAGCGAAACGGCCCGCTTGGGGAGGCGGGCCGTTTCTAGGGAGGAGGGATGCTGCTTGTACTTCGGGTCTGGGTACATAGTGCCCGCTCGAGCCCCCTCCGTGTGTGTGAGTGCGCACACATGGTCAAATCTCTGCATAGGCAACAAGGCGCACATCTGGTCGGAGCTCCCAGAGCGACCAAGGCACGCGTTCGTCGTGAGCGACAGGCAGGCTGCTACGGATTGCTCGCCACCGTCGGGAGCGGATGATGAAGGCTCACCGTAAAGCCGTCTGGCGGCGAGATGTCGTAGCCGTTGCGGCGCTCGTCGACGACGAGGCTCGGCCTGGTCTTGGCACGCCTCCGCGAGACGGGCCACCACAACCGCCGGCGAACGCGCGCGGGGAGATCCATTCGCGGCGAGCACGCGACCTCGGTGCGGTCGGGGAGGACGATCACGAACGCCCGCCCTTCTCTCGCCGCATCGAGCATCGACGGCAGAGAGGAGGGGTCGGCGTCCATGAACACGGTGCCGTTCGGGTAGCGTGGGTGCTCCGAGAGCACCTCGGCCATCAGAGCGTCTGTCGTGCCGGCCAGGCTCATGACCTCCATCACCTGCTACGTCGGTGCCATCCATCGAAGATCGCGCCATGATGCTCCACCATGTGCTGGATGGCGTTTGCCAGCTGCTCGTTCGTCGCCCGGCCGATCCCCCCTGGAAACGGCTCGGGATCCAGCTTGGTCTCTCCATCGTATCGATGCATGTGGCAGTTGCCCATGTGATTGTCGATCATGTAGATCGCCCGCCAGCGCGGGCGCGGACCCGGCAGGCGACGCTCCAAGATGACAGCGTAGTGCCGTATCGGCCTGCCGCCGGTGCGGACCAGGACTCGCAGGTCGGCGACCGGCAGCGCTTGGAACCAGTATCGAGTGAGATTCACGACAGCTCCGGCATCTATCCCTCTGGTGGGGGTCGTAGACTGTGCAGACAAATGTCTGAGCACGGGAGAGTAGCAGGCCAAAGCGTTCACAACCAGCCCGTTCGAAACTATCTGGCCTCCGGCGGCGATCCTCGACAGCCCGTGAGCGATCTCGCCCAGGACCCGGAGGCCGCGCGGATCGCGTTTGGCCTGCGTCTACGCCAGGTGCGCACGGAGCGCGGCCTCTCTCAGGAAGAGCTGGCGCAGCGGACCAACCTGCACACGACGGTGATCGGCCGGTTCGAGCGCGGCGCCCGCGAGCCCCGGCTGACGACGATCCTGCGCCTCGCCCGTGGCTTGGAGGTGCCCTCCAGCGTGTTGATGGAGAACCTGCGCCGGGCGCAGGACGCGGGGTGACTACGTTCCCACAGGGTGGGAGTCGCGGTCCAGGAGGACCGTCTCCACGCGCTCGGCGATGCGCTTGCCCGTGAAGCCCACCTCCTCGTGCAGCAGCGCCGGCTTGCCGTGCGTGATGTAGCGGTCGGGGAGGCCCACCCGCAGAATCCTCGGCGTGGCGCCCGTCTCGTTGAGGGTCTCCCACACCGCGCTGCCGAAGCCGCCCGCGAGCACCCCCTCCTCGATGGTCACCAGCAGGTCGTGCTCAGCCGCCAGCTGCGCCATCAGGCCCGCGTCGATCGGCTTGGCGAAGCGCGCGTCCGCCACCGTCACCGCCACGCCGCGCTCCTGCAGCAGCGCCGCCGCCTCGAGCGCCTTGCCCACCCCGCTGCCGTAGCCCACCAGCGCCACCCGCCCGCCCACGCCCGCGGAGCCCCTGGCGTGCCCGTCCGCGGGCGACGGCCCGGTGGTCTCACCCCCGAGCTGCGCCTCGCGCAGGATCTCACCGGTGCCGATCGCGATCGCGCGGGGCTGCGCGGGCAGGGGCACGCCCGTGCCCTCCCCCCGCGGGTAGCGCAGCGCGATCGGGCCCTCGTCGTGGAGCAGTGCGGTGTGCAGCATGTGCACCAGCATCGCCTCGTCGCGGGGGGCCATCAGCACGATGTTCGGCAGGCATCGCAGGTAGGCGATGTCGAACGCCCCGTGGTGGGTGGGGCCGTCGTCGCCCACGAGCCCCGCGCGGTCCATCGCGAACACCACGTTCAGCTTCTGCAGACACACGTCGTGGACGATCTGGTCGTAGGCGCGCTGCAGGAAGGTGGAGTAGATCGCCGCCACCGGCTTGCACCCCTCCAGGGCGAGACCCGCCGCGAACAGGATCGCCTGCTGCTCGGCGATCCCCACGTCGAAGTAGCGATCCGGCAGCGCCTTCTGCAGGATGTTGAGCCCCGTCCCGGAGTTCATCGCCGCGGTGATCCCCACCACGCGGGGGTCCCGTTCGCACTCCCTCACGAGCGCCTCCCCGAAGACCTGGGTGTACTGCGGCGCGGGCGCCACGCTGCGCCGCGCACCGCTCGCCACCTCCGCGGCGGTGGGCGGCGCGGGGGCGGGGTTGGTTGGGAGGGGGAGGGTGGGGATGCCGTTCTTGATCGACTTGGGCTTCGCCGCGTGCCACTTCTCCATTCCCTCCAGGCCCCCGTCCTCGGCCGGCGCGAAGCCCTTGCCCTTGACGGTGGCGATGTGCACCACCACGGGTCGCTCCGCCGCGAGCGCCTCGCGCAGCGCCTCGCGCAGCGCGCGCACGTCGTGGCCGTCGATCACCCCCATGTAGGCCCAGTCCAGTTCCTCCCACCACAGCCCCGGCGCCCAGAAGGCCTTCAGCGACTCCTTCAGCTGCGGTCCCAGGCGCTCGAGCGCGGCCCCGATCCCCCCGGGCAGGCGGGTGAGGCCGCCCTCCACGCCCTCCCGGGCGTGCCACAGCCTGGGGTTCAGGCGCACCCGGTTGAAGTACCGCGAGAGCGCCCCCACGTTCGGCGCGATCGACATCCCGTTGTCGTTCAGCACCACCACGATCGGGGTCCCCAGCCCCCCCGCCTGGCCGATCGCCTCGAACGCCACCCCCCCGGTCATCGCGCCGTCGCCGATCACCGCCACCACCTTGCCCGCGTCGCCGTGGCCGAGGTGGCGCATCCCCTCCTTGATCCCCACCGCGTAGCCCACCGAGGTCGAGGCGTGTCCGGCCCCCATGATGTCGTGCGGGGACTCCCCCATCGAGCAGAACGGCGCGAGGCCGCCGTATTGGCGGATCGTGTGCAACTGCTCGCGGCGGCCGGTGAGGATCTTGTGGGGGTAGGCCTGGTGGCCCACGTCCCACAGGATCTTGTCCCTGGGGGACTCCAGCAGCGAGTGCAGCGCCACCGCGAGCTCGCAGGTCCCGAGGTTCGCCCCGAAGTGCCCCCCGATCTCCCCCACGGTGTCGATGATGTGCTCGCGCACCTCCTGCGCGAGCCGCTGCAGCTCCTCCTCGGAGAGGCCGTCCAGGTCCTGGGGGCCCTCGACCCGGCTCAACAACGGATGCGACCGCGCCGGGAGGGGCGGGCTCGAATCCGGGGGCGTCGTGCCGGCGACGCCCTCTGCGCCGTTGGGAGTCCCGGCCGCCCGCGGTGCGGCGCCGTTGTCGTTGTGGGGTGTCTGCTCGCTCATGAGGTGCGGGTGTAGACGAAGTCTGTGATCCGCTCGAGCTCCGCGGTGTTGCGCGGTGCGGGGACACCCGCGATCGCCGCCTCCGCCAGTGCCGTCCGCGCCAACCGGTGGGACTCTCCCGCTAGATCTTTCGCTTGGTCGATTCCGAACTCGCTCACGTAGGTGCGCTTGCCGTGGCGCTCATCGCTGCCTCTGGGCTTGCCGAGCGCGTCCTCGGTCCCGGTCACGTCGAGTATGTCGTCGACGATCTGGAACAGCACGCCCAGCTCCGCCGCGAAGCGGCTGAACGCCATTGTCGCAGGTTCCCCGACCCCGCCCAGCGTCAGCACGCACAGCACCGACGCGCCGATCAGCCGGCCGGTCTTCAGCTCGTGCAGGCGCCGCAGCCCCGCCGGCCCCGGCGCGGCGGTGGCGCGCACGTCGGCGTACTGCCCCCCCACCATCCCCCCCGCCCCGGTCGCGGCGGCGAGCTCCGCCGCGGCGGCGAGCAGCCGCTCGGGCTCGGCGCGCTGGTGGGTGAGCAGGTGGCGGAACGCTTCCGCGTACAGCCCGTCGCCGGCGAGGATCGCGACGTCCTCCCCGAAGGTCACGTGGCAGGTGGGCTGGCCGCGACGCAGCGCGTCGTCGTCCATCGCGGGGAGGTCGTCGTGGATCAGCGAGTAGGTGTGGATCAGCTCGATCGCCCCCGCCAGCGGCAGCACCTCGTGGCGCTCCAGGCCCACCGCGCGCGCGGTCGCGAGCGCCAGCACGGGGCGGATCCGCTTGCCTCCCGCCAGCAGCGAGTAGCGCATCGCCTCGTCCAGGCCCGCGGTGAGGGCCTCCTCGGAGAAGCGCATCCGCTCCAGGTAGCGCTCCACCTCCACGCGCAGGTGTTCGGGGTAGGAGGAGACCTCGTGGGCGGACCCGGCCTGCACTACAGCAGCGAGTCCTGGCCCGGGCTGGGCGCGAGGACCTCCGCGCGCGAGCGGCGCTCGAGCTCCGCCCCGGCGCGGTTGGCCAGCGCCGCGCACTCGTCCACCAGCGTCGCCGCCGCGTCGGTGGAGAGCTCGCCGGAGCGCAGCTGCTCGGCCGCGCCTTCCAGGCGCCCGATCAGCTCGTCGAGGGAGTCGGCCGCGTCGTTCATGGGATCGCGGCATTCTCCCGCACTTCGCGCAGCACCGCCGCCAGCACCCCGTTGACGAACGCGGGGGCGTCTGCCCCACAGAACGTCTTGGCGCTGCGCACCGCCTCCTCGATCGCTCCCTCCGGGGGGATCGGGGTCTCGGCGGGAGCCACGTCGGGGTGCAGGATCTCGATCAGCGCCACCCGCAGGATGCTGCGCTCCAGGGGCTGGATGCGCTGCACCGACCACCCGTGTGCGTGGCGGTCGATCACCTCGTCGAGCTCCGGCGCGCGGTCCGCCGCGGCGTGCGCCAGCGCGCGCGTCATCAGCGAGGACCCCGGGGGCAGGGTGCCCGCGAGTGCTCGCCCCGTGAGGTCGTGCTGGTAGAGCGCGAACACGGCCTCCTGCCGCTGCTCGGTGCGGCGCACGGCTAGCCGCCCCGGGGCTCAGGCGCGCGAGACATATTCGCCCGAGCGCGTATCCACCCGCACGCGCTCCCCCACGTTCACGAACAGGGGGACCTGGATCGTGGCACCGGTCTCAAGCGTCGCCGGCTTGGTGCCCCCACCCGAGGCGGTGTCCCCACGCAGGCCGGGCTCGGTTTCGGCGACCTCCAGATCCACCCCGCTCGGCAGCTGCACGTCCGCGGGCTGCTCGTCGATGAACAGCACCTCCACCTCGCTTGAGGGCTTGGTCCAACGCAGGGGCTCGCTCACGCTCCCCTGGGGAACCGCGAGCTGCTCGTAGGACTCCATGTCCATGAAGTGCGCGTCGGTCCCATCCGCGTACAGGAACTGCATCTTGCGGGCCTCCGTGCGCACCGGACGGAACTTCTCCCCTGCCCTGAACGTGCGGTCGATCACCGCCCCGTCGGAGGCCCGGCGCAGCTTCGTGCGAACGAACGCCCCCCCCTTGCCGGGCTTGACGTGCTGGAACTCCACGATCTTGAAGACCGTGCCCTCCACCTCGATGTGGTTTCCGTTGCGGAACTGGTTGGTGTTGATGATGGTGGATCAGCCCTTCCGGAGCCAAGTTCAATGTGCTCGACCGCCGGGCGACGGCCACGATAGGCGCTCACGATAGCTGCCGCGGGACGATCGCGCGGTTGTCCTCGGCAGTCGAGGTCCCTCCCGGCAGCCACCTGGACCACAGAAGTGTTTCCGATTCAGAATGACATCTTGGCGATCCACTTCGCTGCGAGGACCGCTCCGCTGGTACTCCGTGAATCTCCGCGTCGTGGTCCCTCGGCAACCGTGGATGGGGCGGGAGATGCGACAGCGAAGACACCCCGCTCGCGGGCGTCGCGACTAACGCCGCAAACGCCCAGGGAGCGGGGCATTTAGGGTATACTTGACTGTCCCAACCGACCCCAAGTCGGTGAGGATCAGTTGTCGGTGTCGGGGTGCCCGTCTTCAAGATGCATACAAGACACCTCGGCGCCGATTTTTATGTCACCAGCACATCCCGATCTTTAGTATCACCACGACGGGGTTTCGTCAAGTGGCGCGTCTGGCTTCTCAAGCCTCCGCCGACTAGGATCCGCTCTCCCGATCCCTGGCCACGACAGCCACGGCTTGGAGGTCTAGGGGATCGCCCATTGCGACTGACCGACTCTGAGCGGGCATCGAGGCGAGCTCGGGTCGGGACAGCTTGGCCGGAGGCAGTCAACCGGAGGCCGTCGAACCCTCGGTCGCGCCCGCATCGGCACAACGATCTCTCCATGTCTCAGCCGGACTGACCGCGCCCCGGTAAAGAACCAGGGGCGCGGAGAGCCCAACGAATACCAAACCAGCGCGGAGTTACGGCGCCGTTACCGCCCAAGTGCCAAAGTCAAGACCGCTTTCTCCAGTGGTCTTGATGTCGACAATCGTTCCGCTCGAGGCTACTCCTTCAGCGCCCCGAGCACCGCCGGGAAGGAACGCGACCGGCTCGAACACTGCCTCTCTTGATTCCTGTTCATAAATACAGAGGTACCCTGCTTCGGCCTTCGGTTCAAAAGCGCTCCCCGGGCAGTTTGCATTAGCTGCTGCCCCGTGAGCCACATAGATCACCTTGGCGAGACCAAGCACAGCGCCTTCTGAGGATCCATTTTCGGGTTCAGCCTTCAGCGGAATCGGGAAAGAGATGGGCGCGAGGTGAAAGACTTCTTCCGTAGCGCCAGCCGCGCCCACGCTCCAAACTCCGGTCTCCGTCTTACCAGAGGGAAGCGTACCGCCATCGGTCCACGGCGAACCTTCTTTCCCTTCTACCCCTTTTTCGCCCTTTTCGCCTTTTTCACCTTTTTCGCCCTTTTCGCCTTTTTCACCATTTTCGCCCTTACCTCCAGCAGCGCCCGCGGGGCCGGTGGGACCCGCGGGTCCGGCCGGACCAGCTGGTCCGGTTGCGCCCGGCTTGCCCTGCGGCCCAGCAGGACCCCTGGGACCCGTTTTGGCCTTGGCCTTGGCCTTGCTCGCGTTAGCGAGGAGGATGGATGGGTGGGTGGGTTCCTTTGAGGCTGCTGCCTGTTTGGTGGTGGCATTCAGGCCCCATGCGCCGCCGGTGATCGCGAAGACCAAGGCAACGAAAGCCACGACAGTCGTGGCATTGAGATACCTATGTATACGTGTCATCACAGTTTTTAAATCCCTCTTCTCTATCTCTCTCTATAAGTAAATGTCCATAAAGGCCCGGTGCACAAGACTATTTGCTCGACCAAGACCAGCCCTTAACTGTAACGGGACCGTCGAGCCTCGCCAAGGGCTTGTTTCTTACTCGCACAGACCCTCCATGATCGACCAGGTTTGATCTGCCCATTCAAATGCCGCCTCTAGCTCTTCGCCGTCCTCCTGCCCCCCCGCCCCTCTTGCTCGAGCGCCGCTTCGGGGCCTTCTTCTTGGTCGTCTTTGCCTTCTTTGGGCATCCCGTCACGTCGATCTTGGTGCTCTGGCGGAGGACGGCGCCGTTCTGGGCCGTGAAGACGGTGGGGATCGTGAGCGTGGCCTTGCAGAGGTCGCCGTTCGCGGCGAGCGCGGAGTGGGGGCCCTGCAGGAGCTTGAGTTCGAAGCTGCCGACTGGGGCGTCGGGCACGGTGGCGAAGGTGCTGGTCGTGACGCCCTGCTTGCTGATGAAGGTTTCGCCATGGAGGTCGAGTGTGACCCCGTAACCCTGGAGAACGATGATGAGTTCAGGGAACTTCGCGCCGCCGTGGGAGACGAAGTACGCGGGGCCGGTGAGCGGGACCGGAATGATGGGAGTAACCGCTGTCGCCGTTCCGACGACAGACCCTGCGGGGCACCCCGCGGGGTTGGCGTAGAAGACGGTTTCGACGCATGCCTTCTGCAGCGTGGACAGGCGGGAAGGCAGTCGCTTGGGGAGTTCGACCTTGACCTTCGCGATGTTCGCCTGGGTTCCCAGCGGCGCGCTGGGATAGGTCAACTTCGCGGTGAGGCTGGCGCCGTCGAGTTTGTTGGTCTTGCCGGATGTGTAGACCTTGAAGGTGGGTTTGAACGAGAGATTTGAGCAGTCGGCAGCCTGGAAGGGGTCTTCGACTGTGACGGCGTCGCCGTCCATGGGGTTGGTAAAGCTGGTGCCAGACCCGATCACTGTCGCCGAGAGCATCATCCTGTCGCAGCTGGTCGGGTTGAGCGTGAAGTCGGGCCTATTGATGTAGACCTGGATGTCGCGAACGTGGATCACGATCCCGTCGATGATGTGCGGGATCTGGTCGGCCACGCCCGCGGGGACGCTCACCGCCGCGCTCACCGGGTTGATCTGCAGCGGCAGATGCACGACGACGGTCCCGAGATCGAACGGGCCAACCTTCGCGGAGGTGATCGCGACGATCGAGAACGGCGCGCCTTCGAGCGGACCCGCCATGTAGATCTTCCCGTGGGCGTATGCCAGGACTTCGCCCGCGCCCGCGCCGGCTTCCGTGTACCCGATCTGACTCGCGGCGGGGCATGCGGGTTCGGCTTCCGCCTGCGCGCCGGTCTGCTTGCGGGCGAGCGCAATGTCGGCTTCCGAGCAGAACGGCACGCCCGTCAGGTTCGCGACCAGCCCCGGGGGCAGCTGGGAGGAGAACCCGGTGATCTCCTGTTCGCCCTCGCCACGGGTGATACGGATCTCCAGCGGCGCATAGGAGCCCGCGTCGTTGTTCGGCGTGCCCGCGCTCACCTGGGGATGGAACGGTGGGAGACCGCCCGTTGGGCATGCGCTGCCGCCGAATCCGCTCGTGATCGCGAAGGGGGGGCTCGTGTCCGTCAAGGCCTCTGCAGGGTCCGACCACGGCGTCAGTTCGGCCTGCACCGTGTAGTCTTCGCCGCACGCCGGCGGGGCGACCAGCGGCGAGGTCTGGCCCTGACGGAAGCTGAACGTGAATTTGGTGAACGGCACCGGCGGCAGGCCCGGCAGTGACGGGGCGTTTTTCAGCGGTACGCCTTCGAAGGTAGTGATGAGCTGGCCCGTGATCGGGTTGGCGCTGACCTTGCCGGCGACCTTGACGAGCACGCCGCGGTTGGGAAAGCGGGCGATGACATACAGCGCGATCAGCGACCCGTCGGGGTGTTCGGGTTCGCTGAATGGGTTCGCGTATGGCTGGGCGAGATACACCGAGCCCGTGCCTTCTTCGTCTAGCGCAGGCGTCGCGATCCGGACCGTCCCGAGCTTCGATTCGTTGGGACAGCCGCGTTCCAGGGAGACTTCGAGCACTTCTTCTTCATACTCCGCCTGGCTGCAAGCCGCCAGCCCGGCCCCCGCCGACGGGTTGACGGTCATCCCTTCGGGCAGCGTGACGACGGCCTTCTGCAGCGCCGAGGTCGCCAGACCTTCCGGGTTCTCGTTGGTCTGGTGCACCCCCAGTTCGACATCCAGACCCGTCGGCGCCGAGGCGCTCGTCGTCGTCGGCACGGCCGAAAACGTCGAGGGGAGCGCCAGGCGATCGCAGCCACCGAACGGACCGAGAGGGGTCTGCGTTTCGATCGGTTCCGCTTCCGATCGTTCGTAGGAGTGCACAGCGAAGCTGGCCGACAGCGTTTCGCCGGTGCACGACGTGGGGCTGCTCAGATACGGCACCACCGCGCTGGCCGAGGGCACGCCAAAGTGGCTGCTGAGACCGCCCGTCGGATCCCACCGCCACGGATCATGGATCGCGGCTGCCGGCACGCCCCAAGTCGTCACCGAGACACTGTCCAGCGGATCGCCCTCGACACCTGGGATGTTCTGGAACCTGGCCTGCAGCCCGTAGTCGCCGGGACGCACGGTCACATCACCCTCGACGTTGAACCCAACGACCGGGAAGCCTAGCTTCGCGACATCTCCAGGCTCAGGCGCCAGGTTGTACACCGGGTCGGTATACACTTGGGCGCCCCCGTTCAATGTCGCTGTAGTGATCCCGATCTGCGTCCCGATCGGGCATTCTTCGCGCAGGAACAGGGCAGCCGAGCAGGTCGGGGTGTCCACAAGATCGCCGCCGAAGCCCGGCGGTAGCTCGACTACCGTTTCCTTCGGGTTGCCGGCAAGCGCGCCCCTGTTGTTGAGCGTGTCGAAGCCGATGCTGGTCGTCAAATCAGCATGTGCGCCGGCCTGGGTGCTGGAGAGGGCCGTCGTCACCGAGCCTGGAGCGATCCCGAACTGCGCCTGGGCGGAGCTGATCGCCGTCGGCGTTTCCATCTCGGCATCGGGAGCACCGCCCCCAGAGACCCGCACCAGATTCGTTACTAGGCAGCCCACCGCGGCGGCAGGCACGACACACGAAGGCAGGGCGAGGGCCCCCACATCCACCGGGATCGACACCAGCAGCGTTTCGTCCGGAACCACGACCCCGTCATAGACACACGTAAGACCCTCACAGCTCAACCGCTTCACGAATTCCTGGCGAGGGATGCGACCACTCAGAACAAAACCTTCTATACCCTTGCGGTCTGGCGTCAACCCCGCGGGCAACGTATCCGAGACCATGATTGGGTTCGTCGCTGGGCTGTCTTCGGGACAGAGCAAAGGCAACGCGCCGGAAGCGGCTTCGGCTTCATACTTAGCCCTAGTGCAGCCGGCAACCGCGCCACCAGTGTTCTTTACGATGATCTTATAGTAATCGTCGCCCGATTCATCACTCGGGGCAAAGTTCGTTGGAGCCGACACCGCTGTCACCGTCCACTGCGGAACTCCGCTCGCCGCCAGAGCCGGCGACGAGGCGAACACACAAAAAAGCGAGATGGCCACCAAAGCAGAGCAGAAACCAGCACCGATCTTGATCATCCCTCGACCCCCCGCGACCCGGATCCTAGGTGGAGCGTCTTACCACGCACCTTGGCTCCCTTGCGACCGGTGGCCCTTCCTCTCTTCTTGGTTTTCCTCCTGCTTGTCACCTTGATGCACTTGCCGTGGCTAAGCCGTTTGCCTTTAGCGCATTTCTTTTCTGGTTTCGGCGGTGGCCCTTCGCCAAGGTCGCCGGCACCCGAGAACGTGGACGACGCCAGAGTTAGACCGGTTGACGCTGGTGCAGACGCCGCACATGCGTCGCCTTCACACTGGCCAGAGCTCCCCACCGGCGGCTTGACGCATGGTTCTTCCACAGTACAGACGCGCGCATCGTAGAGGTCGCCCTCGGTGTCGGTGTCTTGCGGCACGAGCTGTGCATGCGTGCCGAAGAACACGTTCGACCCATTTTCACTCGAGTCCAAAAAGAACGAGTTGAGCGAGTCCTGACCGGAGGTAATCAGGCTCAAACACCCTTCCGCCTCTCTGCACGACCCAGCGTCATCTTCCTCCCACTCATACACGTCGACCTTGCCGTTCGTGTCCTGCGGTACCAGCGATTCCGCCGTATCGAAGAATACATGACTGCCGTTGTTCTTACCATCCTCGGGGCCGCTGCTGGCTTCTTCGGAAATTGGCCGAGGCTGGGCCCCCGCTGGATTATCGCTACGGTCCCCGGATCGAGCAAATTCCGAGCTGAATGTCGACGGCTCACCATTTGAGTTGCACGATACGCATATAGGATTTTCCAGCGCACCCACGTCGCCTCCGGAAGAGACAGGGTTGTTTGCATCATAACGGTACAACTCACCCATTGGTGACTGAAACACGAGGAATTCGCCGTTATGCGTCGTGTAATAGTTTGCCTGCGGGTTCAGGCCGACCTCGCCCGAAAAGACGAATTCGCCAGCAGTGACGCCGGTCTCGTACCACATATAAGGTTCCGGATTGGGATATCCATCGTCCTGCCCAATATACGTCGCGGTGTCGTTAGCCGTGTCATATCGGTATAGACCGCCACCTTCAGGCGATTCGGGTGTCAACTTCGCTCCCGCGTCGAAGTAAACTATGGAGCCCCCAGCGGAGATCGCGGCCACGAAGTGGACATCGCCTTCGGCCCCGGAAACCCCCTGGGACACGCGCGTAAGTCTGCATTGCGGCTTGCGTTCAGCACCTTCTTCAACCTCCACAATTTCGCACTCATACAGTTCGAGACCGCTCGTTTTTGCATTTACCGCGCCCGCAGTCAACTCCGTTTTCGTCACAAAGAACACCTTTGAGCCATCTTCCGAAGCGCCGACGAACACAGACGGGTATGTGACCTTGGGCTTGACACCGGGTTCAGGCGCCGAAACCTCGACGGTCGCTTCGCCATCAACACGCATATATACCTGAGGCGTATACTTGTCATTCCACGTAAACCCGCCTTCGGACCAGCAATGCAACCCGGTCACCGACACATCAGGATCCGGCGCGGTGAAGACTATCCTCGAGCCATCCGCCGACACCGCCTCATGCGAACCACTGGCGCGTTCAGATCCCTGGCCAAGAGTCGCCCCACAACTGCTGACGAGCCCACCTCCTTCCGAGTCCGACTTCACATTCACCAACGCCAAACACTGCCGGCCAGCAGACCATTCATACAAATCGGTGCTGCTCTGGTCATGCATCGTCTTTGCCTGTTCCTCAACAAGAGTTTCCTGCGCGGTTTCGCAAAGCGGCAACGGGGCCGTCGGCATTTCATGATCGGTGCTTTCCACAACGACGTGACTCATGTCCGCGGATGCACCAACCACATGGCTACTCCCCGACGAAGTCGACATCACAATCGTATAAGGCCCACCCGCCGGGCCAACCAGATTATCGATCTGTTCCCGCCCCTGTTCTTTCCCGATGATATCTCCCCCGCCAACGATCGAGAAATTTGGTCCATGCACAATGGACTGAAAGCTCTGGACTCCCAGGCCAGGGGATGCGAGCGCTTTGAACCCCCATTCAGCCTCATCACCTGCGTTTTTCGCACGGGAGAACACATATGCGTTCTCACCCTGGGCCGCAAACGGACCAAATGCCGCCTTCGTCGTGAGAATAAATTCATTACCACTCGTAGATGAGTACCCGACGTCGAAGTTTTCACCAAAAATCTCTTCTTTGGAGACTCCGAACATGTCTTCCGCATCGCCCTTGTTCGGAGGCGTAACTAGCTCATAAGCACGACCATCGGGCAGCACCTGTGAAGAGGCCGGCAAAGTCTTGAACACTTCATATTCTCCGGAACCACCCAATCCAAAAGTTCTGCCAAATGCATTCATCGCAGTTACCCGAACATGATAGGTGGCGTCCGGCCACAGGCCACCCACCTGGCTAACCACGCCCACGTCACTATCCCCCGAGCCAATATCGACTTCCGGCGTTAAGCCAACCGCCCCAGCTTCGTTCACATATTCAAACCTATACGTGGTGTCAGCGCCAAGCGGATTTACCTCCGCGCGAAAATCTGCGTAAGACGACGAAACACCTTCAACTGACATCGCATCCACCGACGGAGCATCAGGCGCCGCGAACGATTCGGCGGCACCTTCCTTTACCCCACCACGTTCACCTTCGCTCGATTCCGCAACAACACGATAGTGATATACCACCCCCGGCTTTAGATTCTTGATGGTGGCGTCCACCGCGTAGTTCTTTTCTTCCAGCCGCAACCCCTTTGGGCTGCTCCCACTGGCAAGAACACACGGAACTTCATCCCCCGCCTCACCGTGCAGCAATCCAGAAAAACCATCCTTCCCTTCCAAAATACTTGCTTCATACTCGGCCCCAGTAACATACTGAAAATAACAGTTAGACAAAATCAAATTTTCCTTCTTTACACCATTATACGCACCCCTCACAACACCATTCACCATCACATTCTTGGGTTCCACATCAGCAACTCCGCCTGTCACAGCACCCGGAAAATAAGCGCCCTCACCAAATTCATCGACCACAAACTTCCCATCTTCAAAAGCCCCGGCGAAAAGATCACCTTCGGAATTCAAAGCAATACCAGCATTATTTCCGTCGATATTGAAATTAACTTCCGGGGAAACGCCGGTGATCTTGCCGAGATATTCCCCGGAAGAAGTAAACTCACCGATGACCCACCCACCATCATAGCTTGATCCCTTGACCAGAACATCATCGTTGGTGGGGTCAATCGCCACGGCATGCAGTGAATTGATAAACAATTCTTCTATTTCTTGCTTACCGTTGTTTTCAACTTCCCTGGTACCCGTGATGGCCTGCACGAAACACCCAGCCGACGTAAAGACGTCAACCTCAAGGGCATGGCCATTAATTTTATTGCTAACGTAGAAATCACCTGCGGAAGCGCCGTTGTTCGACACAACAACCCCTTCAACCGCTTCGGTGTCCTCCCAAGCATTTGGTTCGCCCGGTTTCCCGACCAGCCTATTGTCGCTGATATATTCAGGGGAAACACCATTCACCAGACAAGTAAAGTTGGCTGGTTTCCCTTCTTTGTTTAGCCGTTCCACATATCCAGGCCTTCCAAAATTTCCCTGGCGGGCAACGTAGACATCGCCCGCGTTCATCCCGCCTGAGTTATCGACAGCTACCCATTCTTCTTTCCCGGCCCCAATCACCTCACCAGTGGTGTTATCGTAGGCGCAACTGTTTACTGGTTTACCCATCAGTTGCCCTAGAAATTCATTGGAATCATTGAATTCATCTATCGCTTCGCCATTGGAGTCACCAATCCAGGTATTGTCGCTGTTGTTCTCGCCTTGGTTAGTGTTGATAGCGAGACACCTAAGTTCACCAAAAAGCCCCATGGGCGTGCTTTCCATGGCCACCGACTTGAATGGCCGCACAAATTCAGCGAAGGCTGGAGCGCTCAAGCAGAGGAGGCCCGCGATCACAGGGAGCAACCCGACGACCGCGCGCGAGAGGCGACGCCGAATTGGCCACACCAACCGGCTTGCCCGTAGCAGCGGCCTCCTCATATCAAACGGAATGCTTCCCATAGAAATATCCTCCCCCCCGTTATCTCCAAAAGCCAAAGCCATACTAAACTCCTGACCACCGTGGTGGCCTGGCCTAAATAATCAAGATGAATGACAGTGACTGGGTGGGTCTGGACATGCCAGACCCACCCAGATCTTTCAGACTACTTTTACTATTAGGTTTTCAGGATTGGAGCTAAGACCCATAACGCAGCTCCACTGCTTAACTTGTTTGTGAGAGTTCCGTGGACTAACCCTGCTCCTGCGCCACCGACGCTGCAGGTAGCCATGGTTTCTTTTTCGGTTGTAGTATCGAACTTCTCTTCCACTTCCCCGGTCGATCTATTCGCGGTTGTACTAACGGTATTGCCAGAATGTTCGCATCTGTCAGATATTTTGAGCACTCCAGCGACGGTACATTCAACTGCCCAGCCAGGTTCTCCACTGCCTTCCTGGGTTTTGCCGCCACTGATGATTTCGTCTCTGACTTCGTTATTCGTTTCTACGAGTCTCGTGCCCCACGGGAGGTTTCTAGCTACAGCTGTCACGCCTTTGGATTCTTCACAGGACCCTACCTTGCCTGAAACGAACGCACAACTCGTCGCTTTTATCGTAGTAACTCCGTCCTCGCCATTTCCTGTCGATAAGTTAGCGACCCATCCGGTGCCCGTACCTTTGCATTTGATTGCAGTTGCTCCACCTGTGGCTTTCGAGTCTTCCAGTTCTAGTTCGCCGCTGGACGTCACTGTGCTCGTCCCAGCGAGTTCTTTTGTTTCCCAGCCACCGGCGCCTACCGTAGCGCACGTGTTACTCGTATATATTCCTGAACCTTTTACACACGTCACCCATCTTGCAGTCGCCATAGCAGGCGACGCTGCGACTGCCATCAGACCAGCGACCAGCGCCAGCCCGAAGGCTATTTTCAGATACTTCATGTACTGCTCCTTTTCCCTTGAGGGTTGGTTGCCGTTCTCGCGGCGGCCCCGTCTTCACGCAGAGACACCCCGACACCGGCTGTGTAGCACTTCTCTCATTCAGTACTAACTACTGATACTACGTCTCTTGGGTTGCTTTTCCTCTCAAGTCCCAAACCCGAACGGCCGCGGCGCAGAAGCCGCCTCAACGGTCGGAGCCGATTTGAAACTTAGGGATGACCCTACCAACCCATCCGAGGGAAGGAAAGGGTTGTTTCTCACTCCGCCTGGCGTTTCTGTGAGCCCGTGGAGAATGTTTTCGATCGGCACCCTCTTTCGGTCCCCGCGGGGCCTCAAACGGGCGATCGCCTCCATCCGCGTCGCCGCCGAAGGGCGCTGGGGCGCGGCCGCTGTCGCTGGCCGGCCTCTCGGTGGCGGCCGCGCCCCCGGCCCGGGCGGGCCTCCACCGGCAAATAGCCTGCATGGAAACCGCATCAAACGGCGGGATTCGGGTGTTTTGGTCTATGATCGCGTTTCCCAGCCGGCCTCGGCCGGTGAGGGTTGGTTACCAGCGCCGGGGTGCTCGTCTTCAAACGCAGAGACACCCCGGCGCCGGGCTTACGCCAGCGAGAGCCCTGCGTTGCTATCACCATCTCGCTGCTCCGTCAAGCGCGCCGCGCCCTGGCCCGCGTGCACGCCCCCAAACCAAGCTGGTTGGCTGTACGGCCGAGGCTTTCGCGTCAAGCGCCTCGGCTTGGCTTCGGTGGCTGCCTCAGCCATCACGGACGGACGCCGGCGCTCGCCACTCGGCCGGCTCCCCGCTCAAGCGGCCCGCCCGCTGAGCCGATGCCAAGCTATGAGCCGCGGAGCCCTGCGCCACAACGGCCTGTGCGTGCTCGCGGCCGCCGCGGGGACCGCCGCGCTGGCGTGGCTCGGCCTGTACTCGTTCGCCTGGAACGACTACGAAGTCGAGGCCCGGCCAGCCTTCGAGGCGCTCGTTCACGGCCACCTCACGGACTTCCTGCGGCTCGCCCCCGCATACGGCGGGTCGCTGGTACTGCGCGCCCCGTTCGCGCTCGCCACCGACCTGTGGGGGGGTGGGGAACTCGCGGTCTACCGGATGGTCGCACTGCCCTGCCTGCTGAGCGCCGCGGCGCTCGGGGTGTGGCTGGCGGCCGACCTGCGCCGCCGCGGACTGCCCCCGCTTGCACGCGCCGTCGCGCTGGGCGTGTGCGTCGCCAACCCGCTGACCCTGAGCGCGCTCGAATACGGCCACCCCGAGGAGCTGCTGGGCGCCGCGCTGTGCGTGGCGGCCGTGCTCCTCGCCGGTCGCGGTCGCGGACGGCCGCTGTGGGCGGGGCTGCTCCTGGGGGCCGCTATCGCGAACAAGGAGTGGGCGCTGCTCGCGGTGGGGCCCGTGATCCTGGCGCTGCCCCGGGGGCGGGTCCTCTGCGCGATCGCCGCCGCGGGCGTCGCGACGGCGGTGCTGGCCCCGCTCGCCCTCGTCCAATCGGGCGGGTTCCTCGCGGTGAGCGGTGCGACGGCGACCCCCTCCAGCTCGATCTTCCAGCCGTGGCAGGTGTGGTGGTTCCTGGGCCACCACGGCCCCGTGGTGCGCGGCACCTTCGGCCGCGTCAAACCGGGCTACCGCACCGGCCCGGCGTGGGTCGGCCCGCTGAGCCACCCCCTGATCCTCGCCCTCACGCTCCCGCTCACCGCGCTCGCATGGTGGCGCAGGCCTCATGCTCGGACCAGCCCCGACACGCGGCTCCGCGAGGCGCTGCTCCTGTTGGCGCTCCTGATGCTGCTGCGCTGCATGCTCGACACCTGGGACACCTCCTACTACCTGCTGCCCTTCCTGCTGGCGCTGACAGCATGGGAGGCGCTCGGCGAGCGCGGCCTACCAGCGGCGGCGCTGGCGAGCACGGTGGTGGCGTGGATTGGCTTCGTGTGGCTGCCCCAGCACGGGAGCCCCGATGCGCAGGCGGCGTTCTTCCTGGCGTGGACCCCACCCCTCGCGGTGGCCCTCGCGTGGCGGCTGTACGCTCCGCGCCGGCGTGTGGCGAGCGCCCCGCGCGAGCGAGGCCCCAGCGCGTACTCCGCCGGGTATCCCGCGAGCCTGCGAGGCTGACGGACTCGACACTGGACGGGCTCGAGGCTGGACGGGCCTGCGAGGCTCCCAGCACACGGCGGTCAGGCGATGACGGTGAGCTCCTTGGGCAGCCCCGTGAGCACGAGCGGGCCGCTCTCGCCGAGCACGAGCAGATCCTCGATGCGCACCCCGAAGCGGCCTGCGAGGTAGACGCCGGGCTCGACGGTGAGCACGTTGCCGGCGCGCAGGGGCTGCTCGCCGGCGGTGCGCGAGAGACGGGGGCCCTCGTGGACCTCGATGCCCACGCCGTGGCCCAGGCCATGGCCGAAGTGCTCGCCGTGGCCGGCCCGCTCGATGACCTCGCGCGCGACGGCGTCCACCTCGCGCCCGTTGGGCCCCGGGCGCACCGCGGCGAGGCCCGCCAGCTGGGCCGCCAGCACGAGCTCGTACACCTCGCGCGCCCCCTCCGGGAGGCGCTCGCCGGTGGCGTAGGTGCGGGTGCAGTCCGAGCAGTAGCCCCCGTGCAGCGCGCCCCAGTCGATCGTGAGGAAGGTGTCCCGCGGGATCGCCACCTCGCGGGGCTCGGCGTGGGGCAGCGCGGATTGGGACCCCGCAGCCACGATCGAGGGGAAGCTCGGCGCCTGCGCGCCGAGGCGGCGCATGCGCAGCTCCAGGTCGATCGCCACCTCCCGCTCGGTGCGCCCGATCACCCCCGCCTCGAGCACCTCGCGCAGCGCCTCGTCGGCGAGCTCGCAGGCGGCGCGGATGCGGGCGAGCTCCGCCGGCTCCTTGACCTCGCGCAACTCCTCCACGAGGCCCCCGCAGGCGATCGGCTCCCACTCGGCGACCGATCGGAGATCGGCCAGCAGCTCGCGCAGGCGCAGGTGCTGCTTGACGGTCAGCGAGCCCTCCTCGAACCCCAGGCGCCCACCCTGCGCTCTTTGCGCGAGCTCCGCTACGGCCGCCTCCACCAGGTCGACGGGCACGATGCGCCGCTCGAAGAGAGCCGGCACCTGCTCGGCGGACTGGGTCTCGTAGCGGAAGTCCGTGAGGAACAGGTGCGGGTCCACACCCCCCTCCCCCCCTCCTCCTCCCCCTCCCTCCCGGCGGCGATCAGCGCGAGCCCGTTCGAGCCGCTGAAGCCGGTGAGGTAGCGCAGGTTGACGGGGTTGGTGATCAGCAGCAGATCGGCTCCCCGCTCGCGCACAAGCGCGCCCAGACGCGAGGTGCGGCCCAGCTCGGGGGCGGTGCCGGAGGGTGGGCTCACGGGCACGCCCGTCGCTCCCTGCGCCCGCCCATCAAGACTCGCCCTCGAACACGGCGCGCAGCCGCTGCAGCGCGAGGCGGTACCCCTCGACGCCCCTCCCGCAGATCGAGGCGACGCAGAGATCCTCGATCACCGAGACCCGCCGCCAGGGCTCCCGGGCCTTGACGTCCGAGAGGTGGACCTCGACCGCGGGCAGGGCGGCGATCTCCAGCGCGTCGTGGATCGCCCACGCGTAGTGGCTCCAGGCGCCGGCGTTGAGGACGATCCCGTCGGCCTCCCCGCGCACCCCGTGCAGGCGCTCGACGAGCTCGGCCTCGGCGTTGGTCTGAAAGAAGCTCACCCCCAGCCCCAGCTCGGCGGCGAACTGCTCGACCTGCGCCTCGAGCTCCGCGAGCGTCAGCGTGCCGTAGTGCGCCGGGTCGCGCCGGCCCAGCATGTCGAGGTTGACACCGTGCATCACCACTATGCGGTAGGAGGTCCCGCCCATGCCAAGGGAGCCTATATGGCTCTCAGGCCAGCTCCGCCACTGCCGCCCGCAGCTGTGCCCCGGGCACCTCGCAGCCGACGCGAACGTCTCCGGGGGCGTCGAGCAGCACGAACGGGGTCGCCCCCGAGAGGCGCTTCTTGTCATGCGCCACCGCCCCCACGACCTCCTCGACGCTGGCACCCCGGAGGGTCACGGGCAGCCGGCGGGCGAGCAGCAGCTCGCGCACCTGCGCGCGCAGCTCCTCGCGGCCGGAGAGGCGCAGCGCCGCGAGCAGCCCGAGGCCGACGGCCTCGCCGTGGCGGTAGCGGGCGTAGCCGGTGGCGGTCTCGATCGCGTGGCCCACGGTGTGACCGAGGTTCAGGACCTGGCGGCGCCCGCCGTCGCGCTCGTCCTCGGCGACCACCGCGAGCTTCACGCGCGCGCAGGCGAGGATCGTGCGCTCGTCGGGGGGCGACCCCGGCGCTTCGGCGCCGACGCGCTCCCACAGCTCCCCGCCCGCGATCAGGGCGGTCTTCAGGACCTCGACCCAGCCCGCGTTCAGCTCGGCCGCGGGCAGCGTGCCAAGTGCGTCCGGATCGACGATCACCGCGGCGGGCTGGTGGTAGGCGCCGACGTAGTTCTTTGCCTCCGGGAGGTCCACGCCGGTCTTGCCCCCGTAGGCGGAGTCCACCTGGGCGACGAGCGTGGTGGGGACCTGCACGACCGGCACCCCGCGCTGGTAGGTGGCCGCGCAGAAGCCCGCCAGGTCCCCCACGACCCCGCCGCCGAGCGCGATCAGGTGATCGGCGCGGGTCATGCCCGCGTGCGCCAGCTCCCTCCACACGCGCTCCGCCGTGGCGAGCGTCTTGGCCGACTCGCCCGGGGGGATCGCGATCAGCGACGCGAGCGGATCGAGCCGCGCTGCGTATAGCGCTCCCACCGTCTCGTCGGTGACGCAGAACGCCCGCGAGGCGGCGCTGTCGAGGGGCCACACGCTCGCGAGGCGCTCACTGGCCACGGGGATGCTCGCCGCCACAGGCGAGCGTCCCCCGGCTTCGGTCAGCAGGCCATGTCCGACGAACACCGGGTAGTCCCCAGAAGCCGACTCGGCCCACAGCACCCGTGCGTCGGCCACGTCCTCGTAGAGCCCACGACGCTCGGCATGCAGCGCCTCGAACGCGTCGCGATCGCGCGCAAGGGGGCGCTCGTCGGAGCCCTCCTCGCCCTGCACGCGCCCCCAGGCGACGGCGGGATCGACATCGACCAGCACAGTCACGTGAGCACCCAGCGCCGCGCGCACCCGCTCGGAGAGGACGCTGCCGCCACCCAACGCGATCACGTCGCGTGGGGCGCCAGTACCCAGCACCCGGCAGACCAGCTCCTCCTCGGCCGCACGGAACGACCGCTCGCCGTGCAGCTCGAACTCGCGCGCCACCGGGTGGCCGAAGTGCTCCGCCAGCAGGGTGTCGCTATCGATTGGAGTGCGTCCGCGCTGCCCCGCGATCCGCTTGGCAAGTGTCGACTTGCCCGCCCCCATGAAGCCGATCAGGACGAGCGCCAACCGATCCGCTCCTCATAGGCGCCCAGCGCCTGGCGCACGTCGTCGATGTGGTCACCCCCGAACTTGCGCCGGTAGGCGTCGGCGAGCACGAGCGCCACCATCGCCTCCCCCACGACGCCCGCGGCGGGGACCGTGCAGGAGTCCGTGCGCTCCCGCAGCGCCTCCGCGGGCTGCAGCGTGGCGATGTCCACGGAGCGCAGCGGCTTGGTGAGGGTGGGCAGCGGCTTCATCGCGCCGCGCACGATCAGCGGCTCCCCGGTGCTCATCCCCCCCTCCAGGCCCCCCGCGCGGTTGGTCTCGCGGTAGTACCCCCGCTCGGGGGAGTAGAAGATCTCGTCGTGCGCCTGCGAGCCCGGCCGTCCCGCCACCTCGAAGGCCGCGCCGATCGAGACCCCCTTGAGCGCCTGGATCGAGAGGATCGCCATCGCCAGGCGCCCGTCCAGGCGCTCCTCCCAGGAGACGTGCGAGCCGAGGCCCGGGGTGAGGCCGAAGGCCAGTACCTCGAAGACCCCCCCGAGCGACTCGTTGGCCTTGCGCAGGACGTCGATCTCCGCCACCATCGCGCGCGAGGCCTCCGCGTCCAGGCAGCGCACCGGCGAGCTGTCGACCGCGTCGAAGTCCGCGAGTGCGAGCGCCCCCTCGCGCTCGGGGGCGCCCACGGAGGCGATCCGCACCACGTGGGAGCGCACCTCCACCCCGAGCGCGCGCAGGAACGCCTTGGCGAGCGCGCCCCCCGCCACGCGCGCCGCGGTCTCCCGCGCGGAGGCGCGCTCGAGGATGTTGCGCACGTCGCTCTGCTTGTACTTCCAGGTCCCCACCAGGTCCGCGTGCCCGGGGCGGGGCAGGTGCACCTCGGGGATGGGGTGGGCGGGATCCGATACTGGCCAGGGGCTCATGCGCTCCTCCCAGTTGGCGTAGTCGCGGTTGGCGACCTGCAGCGCCACGGGACCCCCGAGGGTGCGCCCGTGGCGGATGCCGCCGGTCACGAGGGCGGCGTCGCGCTCGATCTTCATGCGCCCCCCCCGGCCGTGCCCGAGCTGGCGGCGGGCGAGGTCCGCGTCGATCTCCTCCGAGCGCACCTCCAAGCCCGCAGGCAGGCCCTCGAGGATCGCGGTGAGGCCGGGCCCGTGGGACTCCCCGGCGGTGGTCAGGCGGAGGATCATCCCGCCTAGCTTATGGCGTACCTCGGTGGGCCCGCCCGGCCCTCACCGAGATATGGACCGTGGCCTACCCGTGGCGGTGGCGATGACGGTGACGGCGCGCTGCCCGAGCGCGGGCCGCCGCTGCCTGCGACTTGGCGAGTTCGATGCTCACGACCTTCAGTTCGTAGGGCACGCTCACCCCGTCGGGTTCGAGGTAGGTGAGCTGCTCGGTCTGCCCCGGAGCAAGGTCGAGCACTTCGCACTGGGAGGCGCTCGGGATGCAGGTCGCCTGCCCTGTGAGGATCGCTTCGCGGCTGAGCGTGAAGAGCGCCCCCTTGCCATTGTCGCGCGCGCCGCCGAAGATGATCAGGGTGTCGTTGCTGGAGGGCAGATCCTGCAGGCGCTTGATATCGGGGTAGGGGGTGAGCTGGGGTTGCACCCCGGGGGTCGAGGAGAGCTCGCCGAACTGCACGCTCACCAGGTAGACAGGCTTGGGCTTGGGCTTCGGCGCAACCTGTTTGGAGGCGGGAGGCGTGGTGGAGCTCCCGCCGGAGCTGGAGGGCGTAGAGGGGGTGGTGGAGGACGATGTGGTGGGGGAGCTCGACTTGCTTCCCGCAGAGGAGCTCGATGTCGCCGAGGAGGAGGAGGAGGCAGGCTGCACCGCCGCGGCCTTCCCCTTCAGAGGCGCGAAGGGGTCGTGCGAGCCCGCCGCGTGCTGGTAGCGCGTGCCGTCCGTGGTCTCGGCGACGGCGGCGTTGGGGTCGGTGGGGGCCTGGCTGACCGGCAGCGAGGGGCCCTGAGCGCCGGGCGTTCCCGCCGGCACGATCGCGGCCGAGCTCGGCGGCGCCCCGCTCGGGTTGGATCCCCCGCCGTCCAGCACCACATAGGCGACGGCGCCCACGAGGGCGAGGCCCAGCAGCAGCAGGATCGGCAGCAGCCGCCGGTCGAGCAGGTCGGACTTCAGCGACTGCAGGATGGCGCTCATGGCGTCACCCGAACTACGGCCGGGGTGGCCGGCGAGGAGGAGGAGGAGGAGGAGGTGCTCGCGGCGCTCGGCCCGATCGCGCTGGCCCCGCCGGTGAGGGCCTCGTTGGCGGGCAGCACGTAGGCGGTGGCGGTGATCGTCGCGCTGAGCGGCACCCTGCCGGAGCTCGAGCTGGAGCCCGAGCCGGAGCTGGCCTGGTTTTCGATGGTGATGTCGGCACTCTGGATCGTGAGCAGGCGCCCGCTCACCTGGATGTCTCCCGTGGTGGTGCGCGTGGCGAAGTCATCGATCTGCCCGAGCAGGTGGGCGAGCCCTTCGAAGCTTCCTTTGAAGACGAACGTGAAGGGCATCTGGCTGAAGCTCGCTTCGGCGGCGGCCCCGCTCGCGGCTCCGAGGGTCGAGGCGGACGAGCTCGACCCCGAGGTGGCGCCAGCGGTGATCGAGTTGAACTCGACCTCGCGCTGGTTGGATGCCTGCTCGAGCTCGTAGATCAGCGAGGGCACTTCCTCGGAGGAGGGGACGGCTTTGCCGAGAGCCACCACCGACTTGTAGGCGGCGGTGTAGCGTTGCTGGGCGGCGCGCGCGCTGGCGGCCTGGGCCTGTGCGCCTTCGAGCTGCTGACGAGCGCTCTGGACCTGCGCCTGCGCCGCCGCCGCCTTGTGGCGCTCTGGCGAGACGACCAGCAGCCAGCCCGCAGCGAGCGCGGCGAGCACGACGACGGCGATCAGGACCATGCGGTCGCGGGCGGTCATCGGTTCGCCCTCACGGTGCTGCTCGACAGCGCCCTCGCCCCGCCCGCCTGAGAGTTGCTGGAGGAGGGTGTGGCCGACTCGAGCGCTCCGAGGTTGGAGGCCGGCGGGGTGGGCAGCGGCTGGAAGGTGATCTGCATGGAGAAGACGGGATCGCCGCCCGGGCACGCGCCCGTGGAGCCGCCGGAGCCGCTGCTTCCGGTCTTGGTGGAGCTCTGCAGGGTGACGTTGCCGACACCGCTGATCAGGCGCAGGCGCACGAGCGTCTGCGCGACCACCACCTGACTGGCGGCGCAACCGGCGAGCGTGAAGGTGGGAACCGCACCGGGGGGCGTCGCGGAGCTCACGGACGCGGTGGTGGTGGAGGAGGAGGAGGAGCCTTTGGCGTTCAGGGAGCTCAGGGTGCTCCCGGTCGTGGTGCCGATCGTGCCCTGCAGCGAGCTGAGCGAGACGTCGCTGGGCAGCACGCGGCTCAGTTCGCCCATCGCGGCGGGCCAGTCGAAGCGGGAGCCGATCAGCGTGGAGATCGCCTGCAGTCGCTGTTCGCGGATCGCCACGAAGCTCGTGTAGGGCGCCAGTTGAGCAGCCTGCGCCTGCACCTGCGCCGCGCGGGCCGTGAGCGAGGAGGCTTCGGAGCGGCGGCTGGAGAGCGAGTGGTGGGCAAGCCCGTACATCAGCGTGAGTACCGCGATGCCACCGAGCAGCCCCAGCACGGCGAACGCCGCGCCCCCGGAGCGAGCCCCGATGGCGCCCCCGCCGCGCTGCTCGGAGGGGATCAGGTTGACGGCCCTCATCGGGGCGCCTCCTCGGTGGCGAGCCCAGTGGCGATCGCGAGGCGGTGGACGGAGACGGGGTGGGCGAGGTTCGAGTCCTCGCCACCCGCGAAGCTCACGGACTCGCGCCGCACCGCGATCCCCAGATCGGCCTCGAGCGCCTCGGAGAAGCCGCGCATCTCCAGGGCGGGGCCGCTGAGCACGACGCTCTGCACGTCGCCGCCGCCCTCCTGGGAGCGGTGGAAGTCCAGCGAGTTGCGCACCTCCCCGACGATCTCGTGGATGCCGTTTTCGAGCACCATGCGCACCTGGGGGTCGAACGCCTCGGCCTGCTGGGCGCCGGCCGCCGGCGGCTCGGGGGCGCTCTCCTGCGGCGCGGGCGACGGCGGGGAGTCCAAGCCGGAGGAGTCCACCTGCCCGGGGTCGAACCCGGAGGCGCCCATCGGCGCGGAGTCGAGCTCGGAGGAGCCCTCGGGCGCGAAACCAGACTCTGCGGGCTCCACGGGGGCGGGCGCGGGCGCCGGGGGGAGCGACGCGGCGATTGCGCCGGGCAGGTCGAAGGCGGCGAGCAGCGCACGGGCCTCGACGAGCGGGATGCCGCGCCGCTCGGCGATCTCGCTGGCCATCGCCTCCAGGCCCCCGCCGACGACGCGGGTGAAGCGGCAGAGGGTGCCCTCGGCGATCGCCATGTTGGTGAGCCCGCCGACATTCAGGTAGAGCACGCGCTCGGAGCGCTCCCCGTTCTCGGCGCCCTCCCCATCGACGGCGGGGGCGGCTGCCTGCGAGGCGCCGGGGCGGTAGAGGGAGCGGATCAGCGCGAACGCGGAGAGGTCCACGCCCTCGGGCCGCAGCCCCGCGTGGCGCACGGCGCGCAGCAGGCGCTCCACCATCTCGCGCTGGGCGGCGACCACGATCACCCGCTGGCGCGGCCCGGCGGGGGTGTCGTGGATCCCGAGGGAGTGGAAGTCGAGCACCGCGCCCGCGAGTGGCATCGGCACCTGATCCTCGGCCTGGAAGCGCACCGCGGCGGCGAGTTCCTTGCGGTCGGTGACCGGGGGCAGCTCGAGCGTGCGCAGGACGGTGCGCTGGTTGGCGAGGCCGATCCGCACGCGCTTGCCCAGCCGGCCGTCGCGGAAGAGCTCCTGGAGCGCCTCGCCGAGCATGCGCTCGTCGAGCACCTCGCCCTCGCGCACCGCGTCGGGCGGGAGCGGGGCGCCAGCGGCGCGCTCCACGACGATCCCCCCGTTGACGTGCGCCTGCACAGCGGCGACGTAGCCGGGCTGGATGTCCAGGCCGACGACGTCCCCCCGCCGCGGCGGCCAAGCGAGAGGCTCAGGTTTGGGATCAGTGCGCTGAGAGTGGGCATTGGCTGGCTACTTACATCCGCGTGCGCGTTTGGATCGGGAGCGACGCGCGCCGCGACGGTGAAGCTGCATGACCCGTCATCGACCCCTCGCGCGGATCGCTGAAGGGGCAATTCGCCCGATTGTCAATTCGTCCAGAGCCGGCGCCGGGCGAGATCGATCGTGCTATCGCGCCAACGGCCGCCTTCCCGGGTGCGACGGATCGTGCTCGTGCGTTCAGGGCCGCCTTTGGGGTGCGATGAGATCGTGCTCGCGCGCTCACAGCTGCCCTCAGTGGACGAAGGTGTGGAGGTACCAGTTGACGATCGGCTGCCCCGCAAAGACCGCGACGATCCCCCCCAGCGCGAGGAAGGGGCCGAACGGCACCGCGGTCTTGCGCCCTGCGCGGGCGCCCTTGCGGGCGACGATCGCCGCTCCGAGGAGCACGCCGCAGAGCAGCGCGATCAGGATCGCGGGCGCGACGGCAGCGCCGAGGAACAACCCCATGACCCCCGCCAGCTTGACGTCCCCCATCCCCATCCCACCGGGGTAGGCGAGCGCGGCGATCAGCAGGAAGCCACCCGCCGCGGCCCCGGCGATCAGCCGCGTGGGCTCGCCGGCGGGGTCGAGCGCGGTCCCCAGGCCGAGCGCGAGCAGCGCTCCGGCGCCGGTCAGCTTGTTCGGGATGATGCGGTACTCGAGGTCAATCAGCGCGGCGGGCACCAGCAGCAGGATCAGCGCCACCGACAGCGCGATCCCCGCTGCGCTCCCATGGGTCAACACGGCGCCGGCGCAGAGCAGCGCGGTGGCACCCTCCACCAGGGGGTAGCGGGGGGAGATGCGCGCGGAGCAGTTGCGACAGTGCCCCCGCAGCAACAGCCAGGAGAGCACGGGAACGTTGTCGTAGGGCCGCACCGGCGTCTCGCAGGAGGGGCAGCGCGAGCGGGGCTTGACGAGCGACTCCCGCCGCGGCAGGCGGTAGGCGACGACGTTCAGGAACGAGCCGAAGACCGCGCCCAGCAGTCCCGCGAAGGTTGCCTCCATGGATCACTGATCGGTCGCAGCTCGACGGGGCTTGAGCGCGAGGAGCTACGAAGTCCAGGTTCCGCTCACACAACCGCCGTGCGTTTCTTCGGCGGTTTTGTTGCATTCCCGCTTCAGTTCTCCGTTGGCTTCCCGCTTGATCGTGAACGTGGCTTTGTTGGGTGCTTCTGCGGTCACTTCGTACGTGGTCGCGGTGCCTTTCGCAACCGTCAGCTTCGCTTCGCTGGAGCTCGAGGTGTTGATCGATTTTTCGTATTCGTGCTCTTCGGTCGTGCTCAGGCTGGTGTATGTGCCGCCGTGATCGGTCGCGTAGGTTTCCGCGGTCACCTCGGCGGTGCTGACGAGGGTCTTGGCCCCGGCGTCCACGGCCTTGCTCTTCTGGCTCAGGAACTGGGGAATAGCAATTGCGGCAAGAATGCCGATGATCAGGATGACAACCAGCAATTCAATGAGCGTGAACCCACCCTCGTCACGTGTGCGCCGGAGCGCTACATGAGGCATACGCATCATCTGACTGCATCGGTCTTGATCGCCCCGGACTTGAGGGCAAAGCTCGTCCGCTCGGCCACCTCTCTCTCCCTGAGCCCAGAAGCGCCTCTGGCTGTACCCCACACAACAGTCAGGGGGCGGCCAATTGGCCGCCCCCTGATCACTGCTCGTCTCTTCTGTTGGATCGCTCTCGAGCCACTGGGGACTCAGAAGCGACCTCCTACCAGCGTGTTAGGAAGACCAGGTGCCGCTCACGCAGCCGCCGTGGGTTTCTTCAGCCGTTTTGTTGCAGGTACGTTCCAGTGCCCCGCTCGTGAGGCGCTTGATCGTGAACGTCGCTTTGTTCGGGGCTTCCGCGGTGACTTCGTATTCGGTTGCGGTGCCTTTCGCCACGGTCAGGATCGCTTCATTTTTGTTCGAGATGTTGATCGATTTTTCGTACGAGTTCTCTTCGGCGGTGGACAGGTTGGTGTATTCCCCGCTGTGGTCTGTCCCGTACGTTTCCGCGGTCGTCTCGGCGGTGCTGACGAGGGTCTTGGCCCCGGCGTCCACGGCCTTGCTCTTCTGGCTCAGGAACGCGGGGATCGCAATTGCGGCAAGGATGCCGATGATCAGGATAACAACCAGCAATTCGATGAGCGTGAAACCACCCTCATCGCCGGTGCGCTGGCGCAGTCGATACAGCATTTGAATCCTCCTAGGATCCGATTATTGGCGGCCAGCCCCAGATCCCATCGCCCAAATTGGCGATACGTCCCCCGTGTGTCGATTGATCGGCTCGCGGAAGTCGCCGGCTTTGCTACGCACCCACTGGTGCTCTGCCCTGGAACCTCGGCACTGACTCTTCGTTGGCCTCAGCATCGGCACCTCGGCCGCGCGCTTGAATGACGCAGCGCCGCCTGGACATTGAGACGGTGCTCAGGCGACCGCGTCGGGAGGCGATGCGTCGGGCTCGCTCGCCGCCGCCTCTGCCTCTGCCTCCAGCCACGCCGCCTGCGCGTCGACGCCGCTCTGGCGCGTGCCCGTGCCCTGGCACCAGGGGCAGGTGAGGAGTTTGGACTCGCCCCCGAGGTTGGAGAGCACCCGGCCGGTGCCCCGGCAGGGCATGCATGCTTGGGGGTCGAGTTCGGCCATCGGCTGGCGAGAATAGCGTTACGGGCATGAGAGCACCCGCACGAGGGGCCCGGTGGGTCCTCCTGGCCGCGATCACGTTGGGGGCGGGGGCGCTGCGCCTCGCGCATCTCGGGCAGGTTCCCGGCGACCCCTTCTACGACGGCGCGGTCAGGAGCATGGGGCTCTCGTGGCACAACTTCTTCTTCGGCGCGGTCGAGCCCTCGGGCACGGTGGCGATCGACAAGCCGCCGATCGACCTGTGGCTGCAGGTCGCGAGCGTCAAGCTCCTCGGCTTCGGCTCGACCACGCTGAAGCTGCCGGAGGCGCTCGCCGGCACGCTCGCCGTGCCGCTGCTGTACGCCGCGGTCCGGCCGGTGTTCGGCGTGCGCGCCGGGCTCGCATCGGCGCTCGCCCTGGCGGTGCTGCCGATCGCGGTGATCACCGCCCGCAGCGACACGATGGACGCGGTGATGATGGCGCTCACCGTGCTTGCCCTGGCGCTGCTGGTGCGGGCCGTGCAGAGCGGGCGCACCGCCTGGCTGCTGGGCGCCGCCGCTGCGCTCGGAGTGGCGTTCGACGTAAAGCTGCTGGAGTCCGTCGTCGCGCTGCCCGGACTCGCGCTGATCGCCTGGCTGGGGCTGCCGGGCCCAGCTGCCCGGCGCGCCGGGCAGCTGGCGCTCGCGGGTCTCGTGTTCGTCGCGGTGGCGCTCTCGTGGCTGACCGCGACGCTGCTCTTCCCCGCCCACGAACGCCCCTGGGCCTATGGCTCCACCAACGGAAGCGCCTGGAACTCCGCGTTCGTCTTCAACGGCCTGGAACGGATCGAGGGCAAAGTGCTCGAAGGCTCCCAGGCCACCTTCCGCCCGGGATACCCCTACCCCGAGGCCACCCAGGCCGAGCGCGATGCGATCCCCATCCTCCCCCCCTCCCCCACCCGCCTGCTGGCACGCGTCGGCCCGCTCTCCGGCGAGCGCCTCGGCTTGGAGGCGCTCGCCGCCCTGCTGCTGGGAGGCGCAATGCTGGGGGCGCTCCTGTGGAAGCGACGATCGACCGAGGCTCAACCGGCGGCGGCCGGCGAGCGCCCCAGGCTCGCGGTGGCGCCCGGTGAGCGCCCGAGGCTCGCGGTGGCCGCCGGCCTGGTGCTGTGGCTGCTGGTGGGCATCGCGCTGTTCAGCGACATGGGCCGCCTGCATCCCCGCTACACCGAAGGCTTCACCCCAGCCGTCGCGGCCACGCTGGGGATCGGTGTCGCCTGGGCAGCCGAACTGCCGCAGATCGGCTGGCGCGGCAGAGCACGGCTGCTCGCGCTCACGGTGACCCTGCTCGGCGTGACGATCTACGCGGAGCGCCTGCTGTTCGGTGCAAGCGCCGTATGGTGGGTCACCGCCGCGGGCGCCGCAGGCGCCCTCGCGCTCGCCTGGACGGGGCTCCCACGTGGGGAGGTGCGGCGCATCGGGATCACGGCACTCGCGCTCCTCTGCCTGCTCGCGGTCCCCCTGTGGGCTTCGCTGCGGGCCACCAGGGAGAACGTGTCCGACACCACCCCCATCGGCGTGCTGCACCCTGGGGAGCTCGCGCCGCTCAGCGCCTACCTGCGCGCACACCAGGGCTCCGCCTACTACGAGGCCGCCTTCGACTCCGGAACCAAGATGGGCGAGCTGGTCGAGCGCGACGCCCGCCCGATCCTCGTGCTCACCACGCTCGATGGCCGCGTCCTCACCACGGTCGCCCGCCTGCGCGCGCTCATCGCCGCCGGGAAGGTCCGCTACGCCTTCCTCGACGAAGGCTGCGGACCGCACTCGCCTCCCACCGATGCCGACTGCTCGGCGCCGGCGCGCTGGGTGAGCGCACACGGCATCGACGTCTCCAGGCAGGCAGGGATGCCCCGCCCGGGAATGCTCTGGCGGCTGCCGGCGTTGTAGCGTGCGCAGGGCATGAACGCCACCGAGACACCCGTCTCCTTGAGGATCCTCGTCGTCGACGACGAGGAGACGCTGCGCGAGACCCTCACCCGCTCCTTCTCGCGCGAGGGCCACACCGTCGAGGCGGTGGCCTCGGGCACCCAGGCGATCGAGCGCGCGAGCGCCGATCACTTCGACGTGATCCTGCTCGACGTCGCCCTGGGCGCGGGCCCGAACGGGTACGAGGTGTGCCGCACCCTGCGCGAACAGCGCAACGTCGTGCCGATCATCATGCTCACCGCCCTGGACACCGAGGCGGACGCGGTGCAGGGGCTGGAGGCGGGCGCCGACGACTACGTGACCAAGCCCTTCGGGCTCGCCGAGCTGCGCAGCCGCGTGCGCGCCGTGCTGCGCCGCTCCGGGCCCCGCTCGTTGGGCCGCGAAGCGATGAGCGTCGGCCCGGTGGCGCTCGACCGCGGCCGCCGCGAGGTGACCGTGAACGGCGAGCCCGTGCGCCTCACCTTCTCGGAGTTCGAGCTGCTCGCGCGACTGATGTCCGAGCCCGGGCGGCTGCTCAACCGCCAGGAGCTGCTGCGCGCGATCTGGGGGGACTCCGCCTACCGCGACCCGCGCGCGATCGACGTCCACATCCGCCACCTGCGCGAGAAGCTCGAGGATCGCCCCGAGGAGCCGAAGCTGATCCTGACCGTGCGCGGGGCCGGCTACCGCTTCCTGGAGCCATGAGGCGCCTCCCCGGGCGGGGCGGCACACCTCTGAACGGTCTGAGCCGGTGGCTGCTCGGACTGCGCCCGCGGCTGCTCGCCGCGCTGCTGTTGACCAGCGCGGTGACGCTCGCGGTGGCGGCGCTCACGCTGCTCTCACCGCTCGAGCAGCGCCTGCGCACCGACGGCGAACAGACCGTGCTGACCGCGCTCGGCTCCGCGCGCCCGGAGCTGAACGAGATCACCCTCGAACCGGCGACGGGGCGCCTGAACGAAGTGGACGTTCGCCAGAGCGCCCTGCTGCTGCGGCGCCGCTCGCAGGCGACGCTTACGATCCTCGACAGCCAGCTCGACATCCTCTACACCGGCTCCCCACCCACCCAGGACGTGCCGGACTTCTACGGGGAGGCGCGCCGCGCGCTGCTCGGCGGCGGGGCGCCCATCCGCGTGGTGCGCGACGACGAGCTGGTGGTCGCCCAGCGGATCACGATCGCGCACCGCCGCTACGTCGTGGTGCTCACCAAGCGCCTGGACTACGTCGCCTCCGCGGTGCGCGTCGTGCGGACCGCGTTCCTCGAGGCCGCCGGTGGCGGGCTGCTGGTCGCCCTGCTGCTCGGCATCGGGCTCACGACCACGCTCCTGCGCCGTCTGGAGCGGCTGCGCGACGCGATCCGGGAGCTCGAGCGCCGGGGGGAGGGCGCTCTCAAATCCGACCTCCTGCCCGAGGATCGCAGCCGCGATGAGGTGGGCGAGCTGACGCGGTCATTCGCGGGCATGCAGTCGCGCCTGCGCCGCCAGGAAGCCGTCCGGCGGGCGTTCGTCGCGACCGCCTCGCACGAGCTGCGCACCCCGCTCGCCTCGCTCGACGGGATGCTGGAGCTGCTCGAGGACGACCTGAGCGCGGAGCACCTCGATCTGGGAGACGCCCGCGAGCGCGCCGCGCGCGCCAGGGAGCAGTCGCGCAGGCTCTCCCGCCTGGCCTCTGATCTGCTCGACCTGAGCCGCCTCGACGCGGAGGTCGAGCTGCGCAGCGAGCCCCTGGAGCTCGGTGAGCTCTGCCGCGCGGTGGCCGCTGAGTTCGAGCTCGCCGCGGCGGAGCGCCGGGCGACGCTGCAGGTCCGTCCCCCCGCGGAGCCCTGCTGGGCGCAGGCCGACCCGGGAGCGGTGGCGCGCATCGTGCGCATCCTCCTGGACAACGCCCTGCGAGTCGCACCCAAGGAGACGGACATCGACGTGGAGGTCGCCGCCGAGGAGCCCTGGGCGCAGCTGAGCGTCCGCGACCGTGGACCGGGCGTCCCGCCGGCCGAGCGCGAGCTGATCTTCGAGCGCTTCCAGCGCGGCTCCACCACCGGCGGGCGCGGCGGCTTCGGCCTCGGCCTCGCGATCGGGCGCGAGCTCGCCTCACGGATGGGGGGCGAGCTCGAGCTGATGGACTCCGGCGCTCCCACGGACCCCGAGGACCCGAGTATCCCCGCGACGGGCGGGGCTCGCTTTCGACTGCGCCTACCGGCCGCACACGAGGATTGAGATGCCCACCAACCCCGCAAAGCCCACACCGATTCACCACGCAATGCCGATGCCGACACACCCCACACCAGCATGAGCCAGGAGGACACGATCGCGGAGATCGCGGCGCAGGCCCAGCGCAGCGGGCGGATGGCGCTCGACACCGAGTTCATGGGCGAGGGGCGCTACCGCACCCTGCTGTGTCTGGTGCAGCTCGCGGTCCCCGACCACACCGCCGGCCTGCGCATCGAGCTGATCGACCCGCTGGAGGGTCACCTCGACGGGGCGCCGCTGGCGCGCGTGCTCGCCGACCCCGAGATCGAGCTGGTGCTGCACGCCGGCCGCCAGGACGTCGCGCTCCTGCGCCGGCGCTTCGAGACACAGGTGCGCAACGTCTTCGACACCCAGCTCGCCGCGGGCTTCGCGGGGATGCCGGCGCAGACCTCCTACGAGACGCTGCTCGCGGAGCTGCTGGGGGTGCGTCTGGCCAAGAGCGCGAGCTTCACCCGCTGGGACACGCGGCCGCTCTCACGCGAGCAGCTCGCCTACGCCCGCGAGGACGTAGTGCACCTGCTGGAGCTCGCCGGGGAGCTCCAGCGGCGTCTCGCGGCCTCCGGACGCCTGCAGTGGGCGCGCGAGGAGTGCCGCGCACTCGAGCGTGTCAGCGACGAGCGCGACGAGGAGGCGATCTTCGCGCGCCTGCCCCGCATTCGCGGCATGAGCGCCGCCTCGCAGGCGGTCGCGCGCGAGCTCGTGGCCTGGCGCGAGCGGACCGCCGCCGCGCAGGACCGCACGGTGCAGAGCGTCCTCGGGGACCCCGTGCTCGTGGAGATCGCCAAGCGCCGCCCCACCGCCACGCGCGAACTGGAGCAGATCCGCGGGCTCGCCCAGAGCGGCCTGCGCCGCCGCGGAGCAGAACTGCTGGAGGCGGTGCGAGACGGAGCGCGGCGCCCCCACGAGCCACTCGAGCGTCTCCCGCGAGGTGGGGCTCCGGACCCCGCCGACGCGCCGCTGGTCGCGCTCTGCGAGGCGCTCGTCCGCGCCCGCGCGCGCGAGGCCGACCTCGCCTACGAGCTGATCGCCGCCCGCGCGGACCTGCAGGGGATCGTCGCAGCGGTACGCGCCGGCGGGACGGGCGCGACCGAGGAGCTCGACGTTCGCACCCTGCACGGCTGGCGCCGCGAGCTGGTCGGCGCGGAGCTGCTCGAGCTGCTCGACGGCCGGGTCTCGCTGTCGGTGCGCGGCGGCAAGCTCGGGATTGGCCCCTCCTAGCTAGGTGCCCTGACAGGACGATTCAATTACTCAATGGCACTGCCAGAGAAATGCGCCGGTGCCATCGTCGCGGACGAATCCATAGCACTCAGCGCCGTCCCCAAGCTCACGTCCGGCCCAGTCGGCTGAGAACTGGAACGCGAAGCACCAGCCATCCCCGGGTGGACATTGCTCTTCTTGAAGGAAACAGGGAGTCCCACCAATCTTGTTCCAATCGCCATGCCGGTCGCGCGCTTGCGTACCCTCGGGGGGGTCGGGCCAGGTCCACGTGGGCGGGTCCGCGCTATCTTCCAGGCGGATATAGCGCTCGTAGCGTCGTGACTGATTGATTCGACGGAAGCGGCCACCATTGCCGGCGCCTGCGAACAGCGCCGGGCCCTGGACCATCGGCGCCGTGGGCAGGTGAGGCGCTCCGCCTGGTTGAACCACTACAGCATTGCCGTCCGAAAGCGGCTCAAATGTGGCCGCTCGCTCGTCAGCACTGACAAAGACGTAGGCAGTGCGAGCGGGCTGCCCCATGATGGGAAGTTGAGCAAAGAAAACGAGCGGTCGACCGTCCGCTGCGAGCGGCCACGTCGGTTCGTCGATCCAGTCGGGCTGGCCCCCAAACTTGGTGGACGGCGACCGATTGTCAAACGGACGCTCGCCAAGCTCAGCAAGGGTCAATCGCGGGACACGACGCGGTTCTCGCGGCTCGAGTTCTACAATCGACAGCGCATTGCTTCGCTTGCGGCCGATGATCCAATCGGCCTGCTCGGGCAGCGTGCCATACAAAGCGTCGGACAGCTCCCCAACCTCCCCCGCATACTCCAATTCCAAAGCGTTTCTGACGTTGCCGTAGGCATCCTTTGCTCGCCTGAGCTCCGCCGAGGATCGTTGAGGATCCGAACCCTCCACCTGCCTGGCGAGATCGATCATCTTCCAGACAAGCGCACGCCGGTCTTCGGCATCGCCGAGACGCACCATCGCCCAGGCTGGATTGCGCCATCCAACGAACCTCGATCTACCGAGTGCGTCCTCAGCCAGCCGACGCGCACAGCCAAGCGCCCGCGCATCCCGAAGCCACGCCAATGCCTGGACCACCTCCTCGAGCTCGTCCTCAACAGTCTCGTCGAGGGTGCTCAGGAGTGCATCGGCAGCCTTCTGCCCGCCGAGCTCGGCCAGTGCACCCCTGGCTGCCTTTCGTACCGAGCGCTCCGCATCTTTCAGCGCTGCCGCGATGAGCGGTACGTCCTCGGCCGCGCCACTCCATCCAAGGCTGCTCAATGCAGCGGCACGAATCGTGGCGCCGCCATGGGCGGCAGCATCGCGCAGAACGACTGCTGCATCCGTATCCTCGATATTGGCAAGCAGCATGAATGCACGTGGAGCATTTTCCGCCGCGCGCTCTGCAAGGAAACGCACCATCGCGGGTGTCGCAGTGGCTTCCCAACACAACCCACAAGGTAAATCCAGATCCCGCCCCAGGTCCCAGCCACATCTGGAGCACCACGCCGGAGCGGATGACAACGCGCCGCCCATCTCGTTTGGTTGTGAGCTATTCGATGTGGTTGTAAACCGTGAACAGCGGCATGTACATCGAGATCACGATGAATCCGACGATCGCGCCGATCACGATGATCATGATCGGCTCCATGATCGAGGTGAGGGCTTTCACCGAGGCGTCCACGCGATCCTCGTAGAAGTCGGCGATCTTGTCGAGCATCGCGTCCAGCGCACCCGTCTCCTCGCCGACGCCCACCATGTGGGTCACCATCGTCGGAAAGACCGGGATCTGCGCCAGCGGCGCGGAGATCGTGCCCCCGCGCTTGACCGAGGCGATCACGCTCTCCATCGCCTCTTCCACGACGACGTTGCCGCCGGTCTTGCCGGTGATCTCCAGGGCCTGCAGCAGCGGCACGCCCGCGCTCGTCAGCGAGGACAGCGTGCGTGACCATCGCGCGACAGCCACCTCCTGCACGATCGTCCCGATCTTCATCGGGACGCGCAGCCGGAAGCGGTCCCACTGCGGGCGCCCCCAGGAGCTTTTCTTCCACTTCAGGAAGGCCACCACGATGGCGGCGAACACCCCAAACATCAGCCACCACTCGTGGGTGACGATGTAGGAGAGTTTCACCGAGAACTTCGTGATCGCGGGCAGTTCGCCCCCGAATTCCTTGAAGACGTTCTGGAACACCGGCACCAGGAAGGCCACCAGCGCGAGCATCACGCCGACCGCGAACACAAGCACCAGCGTGGGGTAGATCATCGCCGATTTGATCTGCCGCCGCAGCGAGGCATCCTTCTCGAGCTGGTCGGCCACGCGCAGCAGCGAGCCTTCCAACATCCCCCCGGTCTCCCCCGCGCGCGTCATCGAGACGAACAGCGGGCTGAAGACCTTCGGGTGGCGTTCCATCGCGTCGCTCAGCGGCAGCCCCGCCTCCACGTCCTTGCGGACGGCCACGATCGTCTCCTTGAGGAACTTGTTCTGCGTCTGCTCCTCCAGCACGTACATCGCGCGCAGGATGCTCATCCCCGAGGAGATCATCGTCGAGAGCTGACGCGAGAAGACCGCGAGGTCGCTCGCGCTCACGCTCTTGAGGAAGCTCAGCTCGATCTCGCGCGAGGCGTGCTTGTCGGCGATCTCCAGCACGATCAGCCCCCGCGCCTTCAGCTGGTCGGAGACCGCCTGCTTGGATTCGGCCTCCACCTCCCCCTTCGCCTTCGCGCCGGCGAGGTCCATCGCCTTGAAGACGTATGTGCTCATGCCGCGGCCAGCGAGCCCGCGCCCAGCAGGCGCCGCAGCTCCTCGGGGGTCGACGAGCGTGATTCCGCCATCTTCTGGGAGATCCTGCCGCCGCGCACCAGCGTCGCCAGGGAGGCGTCCATCGTCTGCATCCCGTGCGCGGTGCCCGTCTGCAGCGTCGAGTAGATCTGGTGGGTCTTGCCCTCACGGATCAGGTTGCGGATCGCCGGGGTCGGAACCAGCACCTCGCACGCCGCCACCCGTCCCGAGCCGTCCGCGGTCGGCATCAGCTGCTGGGTCATGATCCCCTGCAGCGCGACCGACAGCTGCACTCGCACCTGCCCCTGCTGGTGGGAGGGGAACACGTCGATGATGCGGTCGATCGTCTGTGCGGTGTCCTGCGTGTGCAGCGTCGCGAACACCAGGTGACCGGTCTCCGCGGCGGTCAGCGCGGTGGAGATCGTCTCCAGGTCGCGCATCTCGCCGACGAGGATCACGTCGGGGTCCTGGCGCAGCGCCGCCTTCAACGCGTCGGCGAAGCTCTGTGCGTCGGTGCCCAGCTCGCGCTGGTTGACCAGGCAGCGCTTGTGGGGGTGCAGGAACTCGATCGGGTCCTCGATCGTCATGATGTGCTCGTCGCGCGTCTGGTTGATCTCGTCGATCATCGCCGCCAGCGAGGTCGACTTGCCCGAGCCCGTGGGGCCCGTCACCAGGACGAACCCCCGGGGGCGGCGGGTGAAGTCGTGCACCGTCGCGGGCAGCCCCAGCTCGTCGATCGAGGTCAGGCCCACCGGGATCAGGCGGAACGCCGCGCCGATCGCTCCGCGCTGGTAGTAGGCGTTCACACGGAAGCGTGCATGGCCCGGCACCGAGTAGGCGAAGTCCAGCTGCCAATCGGTCTCCAGGCGCTGGCGCTGATCGCCGGTGAGGATCGAGTAGACGATCTCCCGGGTGTCCGTGCCCGAGAGCTTCGGGTACTCCTCCAGCGGCGTCAGATGGCCGCGCACGCGCACCGTGGGGTGCGCGCCGGCGGCCAGGTGCAGGTCGGAGGCGCGACGCGAGACGACCTCCATCAAAAGGTCTGCGAAATCGATGTCCATCGCCTGCCCATCGGCCTCCGCGCCCTGGCCCCACGGCCATTCGTCCCCCACTGGACGAAAATTCGAGTGGCCCACCCCCTCCACGGGGTCTTGCACCCCGCGCAGGGTCCCAGGACGCACCCCGTACCGAGATCCCGCGGACCGCTCTAGGTGCCAAGCACCCGCGCCAGCTCAGCGATCGAGGTGCGGCCCTGGCGCACCTTTTCCAGGCCGTCGTCGCGCAGGCGGCGCATCCCCTGCTGGACCGCCACCTCGCTCAGCTCATCCGCGCCCCGGCGCTCCAGCGCCAGGGCCCGGATCTCGGGGGTCACGCTCATCACCTCGTAGATCCCCGCACGCCCGCGGTAGCCGGAGCCGCTGCAGCGCCGGCAGCCGTTGGGCTCATACGCCTCCAGGTCCACGAGCGCCTTGTAGCCGTTCTGGCGCAGCACCTCCGCGGAGATGATCGTGCGCTGCTTGCAGTGCGAGCAGAGCGTGCGCACGAGCCGCTGCGCGAGCACGCAGTCCAGCGCCGAGGCCACCAGGAACGGCTCGATGCCCATCTCGACCAGGCGCGTGATCGCCGAGGGCGCGTCGTTGGTGTGCAGCGTGGAGAGCACCAGGTGCCCCGTGAGCGCGGACTCGACCGCGATCTGCGCGGTCTCCTTGTCGCGGATCTCCCCGACCATGATCACGTCGGGGTCCGCGCGCACCATCGCGCGCAGGCCCGTCGCGAAGGTCAGGCCCGCCTTCGGGGAGACCTGCACCTGGGTGATCCCCTCGACCTGGTACTCCACGGGGTCCTCGACGGTGATTATGTTCTTCTCCGGCGTGTTCAGCACCTGCAGCGCCGCGTACAGCGAGGTCGACTTGCCCGAGCCCGTGGGGCCGGTGACGAGCACCGCGCCGTGGGTCTGGTGGATGGCGTGCTCGAAGCTCTCGCGGTCGGCGTCCCCCATGCCGAGCTTCTCGAGCTTCATCACCACGGAGTCCTTGTCGAGGATGCGCATCACGATCGACTCCCCGTGCACGCTCGGGAGCGTCACCACGCGCAGGTCCACGTGGCGCCCGTCGACGGTCAGCCCCACGCGGCCGTCCTGGGGCACGCGCCGCTCGGAGATGTCCAGTTCGGCCATGATCTTCACGCGCGAGACCACCCCTGGGCCCATCCGCCGCGGCACGGTGGTGATGTCGTGCAGCACCCCGTCCACGCGGAAGCGCACCCGCGTCTCCTTGCCGTCGGGCGAGAGGTGCACGTCGGAGGCGCCCTGCTCCACGGCCTGCGCGACGATCTGGTTGACCAGCTTGATCACCGGCGCGTCGTCGGAGGTCTCGCGCAGGTCCACCACCTCCGCGCCCTGGGCCTCCGCCTCGCTCTCGGCCACCTCGCCCGCGGCGACCACGTCCTCCAGACGATCCAGGCGCGAGATCAGCGCGATGATGTCGTCGGGGGCGGCGACCGCCACCCGCACCTCGTAGCCGGTCATGATCGCGATGTCGTCGACCGCCAGCACGTTGGAGGGGTCGCTCATCGCCACCAGCAGCGTGCGCTTGTCCACGAAGGACACCGGCACCGCCTGGTAGCGCTTCGCCGCCGCCGTCGTCACCAGGTTCGCGGCGCCCATGTCCACCGAGAAGACCCCGAGGTCGAGGTGGTCCAGGCCGTAGCGCTCCGCCAGCGCGCGCGCGAGGCCGTCGTGACTGAGCCCGCCCCCTTCGACCAGCACCCGCTCCGGCGTCGTGCCCGAGCTGCGCGAGGTCGCGATCGCTTCGTCCACCCGCTCCCGCGCGACCAGGCCCATGTCCACGATCACGTCCGTGAGGAAGCGCGAGGAGGAGCCGCGGCGCGAGGGCGAGGTGACCCCCACCGGGCGCTCAGCGGCTCCGCCTGGCGAGGAGGCGCCGCCCGCGAGGCCGAGATCCCCGTCCAGACCCCCGTTCTCCAAGCTGCTCGCGCCGGCGATGGCCGCCGTCGCCTGTCCGCCCCCGAGCTCGCCCCCGTCGGCGTCCGGCCGTTCGGGGAGCGCGACCACCACCGGGGGATCCTGCATGTCCGATTGCAGCAGGGGGGCCCGGCTCGCGGGCTGGGCGCCACCCTCCAGGCCGAAGATCTCGTGCAGGTCGGAGCTCTCCTCGGAGTGCCGGGTGCTCACGGCGTCCCCCTCGGCTCAGGAAGCGATGGGCTCCCTGGCCGCGCGGCGCATGACCTCGACCAGCGTTGGCCGGTCTGAGGATCGCGTCCGATCGTCGATCGGCAGGCCGGTCCACTGTTCGAGGCTGAGCGCGCCCTGGGCGACGAGCACCTCGAGCCCGTCGAGCACGGGCACTCCCTGCGCGCGCGCGGCGGCGAGCAGCCCGGTGGTGCCTTCTCGGTAGACCAGATCGACGACATACGAGTACCTACCGACCAGATCGTGCGTAAGGCGCAGTTGGTTGAGGTCGCTCTCCCCCCCACTAGCCGGTCGTACTAGAGGTTGGCGCAGGCGGCCCCCGGCCGCCGAGCCGGGCCCCTCGACCATTCTGGTCAACCCGACCGGTGTGCAGTTGATCAGAATGTCGGCCCTTTCGGGCAGCGCCACCGCGCGCGCGTCCAGCGCGCGCGCGAGCTCCTGCGCGCGCTCGCGGTTGCGGCTGTGGATCGCGACCTCGCGGGCGCCCGCCTCGCGCAGCGCCCACACCGTCGCGCGCGCGGAGCCCCCCGCGCCGAGCACCATCGCGGTGAGGCCCCGCGGGTGGTGTCCCGCGCGCTCCATCGCCCCGATCAGGCCGGGCGCGTCGGTGTTCTCCGCGGCGATCCGCCCGTCGGGCGCGAAGGTGAGCGTGTTCGCCGCGCCGATCGCGCGCGCCACCTCGCTCGGATCGTCGGCGAGCTCGAACGCCGCCTCCTTGTGTGGAATCGTCACGTTCGCCCCCAGGAAGCCCGCGCCGCCGAGCGCGCGCACGGTCTCCTCGAAGAGCTCCGGCGGAACCGGCAGCCGCTGGTAGCTCCACCCCTCCAGGCCCAGCTCGCGCAGCGCCGCGTTGTGCATCGCCGGCGAGCGGCTGTGCGCCACGGGCCAGCCGAGGACGCCGAGGCGGGTCATCGCTTCCTGCAGGTCGGGGGCCGCCCGCCGTTGCGCTGCACCGCCGCCTGGTAGGCCGCGACGTTGGCTTCGAATTCGGCGGCGGTGTTCGAGAACACCTGCTCCCCGCAGCCGTCCGCGCCCGCGACGTAGTACAGGTAGGAGACCCGGGCGGGGTTGGCGGCCGCTTCGATCGAGGCCATGCCCGGATTGGAGATCGGGGTGGGCGGCAGGCCGGTGTGCGTGCGCGTGTTGTACGGGGAGTCGATGTGCAGCTGGGCCTCGGTCAGTTCGCCGGTGTAGGTCGCGATCCCCCGCTGGCGCTCCACCGCGTAGTAGATCGTGGCGTCGATCCCCAGCGGCATCCCGAGGCGCAGCCGGTTGTAGATGACCGCCGCGATCTTCGGCCGGTCGCCGGGGATCAGCGCCTCGCGCTCGACCATCGAGGCGACGCTCAGCAGCTGATAGGGCGTCTCGTGCAGCGCCCGCGCCCGGGCGATCAGGTGCGGACCGAAGCGTTCGCCGAAGGCCTGCAGCTGCTCGGAGACCAGCAGCCGCACGGACGAGCCCGCGTACAGTTCGTAGGTCGCCGGGAATAGCAGGCCTTCGAGGTTCGGCGTCCCCCGCGGCGCCCCGTAGCGGGGGGAGTCGAGCAGCGAGGAGCGCCGGGACGCCGCCAGGTAGCTGCCCCTCAGCCCCTTTTCCTTGGCGATCAGAGCGATCTGCGCACGGGTCTCGCCCTCGGGAATCGTGATCCTGACGATCGCCGGAGAGGGAGGCGGTGGCGGCGCGGGCTTGGCGGCGGGCAGCAGCCGGGCCAGCGCGAACGTCCCCACCACGATGAGGGCCAGCGCCCCGAACGCCAGCAGCCATCCGCGGGGAACCCGCCGAGTCGCCCTGGCGGAGCGCCGTTCGCGTTCCTGGCGGGCGCGTTCGCGCTCCTCGGTGGTGCGGGTGCCGACGGACACGGGACTCAACCTAGAGGGACGAGGCGGTTTGGTTGTTGCGGTTCCACGCGGCCAACCACCCCTCCAGCATGTGCGCGGCCGCGCGGGAGTCCTCCGCCGAGACGGCGGGTGGGTGGGTTCCCATCCGTTGGGCCATGCGCGTGGTGAAGCGCTCGTCGTGCAGCTCGACCGGCACCCCCTCCCCCGCCGTCGCCCCGCTCAACCGCCGCGCGAGCCGGGCCGCGAACTCCCTGGTCTCGCGCGTCTGCTCGGTGTCCTCGCCGCTGAGCGAGAGCGGGAGGCCGACGACCACACGCTCCACGTCGCGCTCCGTGACGAGCGCCGCCAACGCATCCATCCCGCGGCGGGTCCCCGGGTGGGGGATCGCCTCGATCGGGGTGACGAGCGTCCCCGTCGGGTCGGCCAGCGCGCAGCCGCAGCGGGCGCTGCCGTAGTCGAGGCCGAGCGCCCGCATCAGCCCGCGGGCGTGCTCTCCGCGGCTCCGCCGTCCACGGTCTCGCTCCCCGCGACCGGGCTCGCTGCGAGCGCGGCCTCGATCGCGGCCCTGGCCGCGTCGAGCGCCTCCTGCAGCCTCTGCGGATCGCGCCCGCCGGCCTGCGCCATCGTGTCGCGGCCCCCGCCGCCGCCGCCGACGAGCGCGGCCGCAGCCTTGACCACAGCGCCGGCCTTGACGCCGCGGGCGACCAGGGAGGGCGCGACGCCGACGATCAGGTGCACGCGCCCGTCGAGCACGCCCCCGAGCACGACCGCGGCGTCGGGCAGCCTCCCCTTCAAGTGGTCCACGAGCTCCGGCAGGGCCTTCGGGTCCGGGGCGTCGACCGTGGCGCTCAGCACGCGCACGCCATCGAGCTCGGTGGCCTGGGCCACGAGCGCCTCGACGTCGACGCCCCCGCCGGCCGGGTGCGTGGAGTCCGACCCTGCTCCCGCGCCCGCGCCGAGCCGTGAGCGGTCCTTGAGCTCCCGCTCCAACCGCCGGCGCTCGAGCTCCCGTTCGCGCACGGCCTCGGGAGCGCCCTCCGGGCGGGTGCGCAGCGTCGCCGCGATCTCCCCGAGCCAGCGGTCGTGCGCGCGCAGCAACTGCACCGCGGCGGGCCCCGTGAACGCCTCGATGCGCCGCACGTTGGCGGCGCTGGAGGTCTCGCTCTGAACGTGGAACAGGCCGATCTCGGCCGTGGAGCGAACGTGGGTGCCCCCGCAGAGCTCGCGTGAGTACTCGCCCGCGCCGATCTGCACCATGCGCACCACCTCGCCGTACTTCTCCCCGAAGAGCGCCATCGCGCCCAGCCTGCGGGCCTCCTCCAGCGTAGTGGCGATCGGGCGCACGGGATCGTTGGCGAGGATCCACCCGTTCACCCGGTCCTCCACGTCGCGCAGCTCCTCGGCGGTGAGCGCCTGGGAGTGGCTGAAGTCGAAGCGCAGCTTGTCGGGGCCCACATAGGAGCCGGCCTGGCGCACGTGGGCGCCGAGGCGCTCGCGCAGCGCCGCGTGCAGGAGGTGGGTGGCGGTGTGGTTGCACTCGGTGGCGTGGCGGGCCGCGTGGTCGACGCGTGCCTCGATCGCCACCCCAAGCTTCGGCGGTCCGTTTTCACTCACCACTTCGACCACCTGGTCATCGCCAAACCGGTAGACGTTCTCGACGCGGGCCCGAGGTCCTCCAGCCTCATGTTCGATGACGCCCACGTCCGACACCTGGCCTCCGCCCGCCGGATAGAAGGGCGACTCGGGGAGCTTGACGATGAAGCGGTGGGCATCCCCAGTGAAGTCCCATACGCACCCCACTTCGGTGCGCTGCGACTCGGTTTCATACCCCGTGAAGCGCGTGGTGAAGGCGGCGCTTTCCGAGTGTTTGCGTGCGATCTCACGGACATCCTCCCCGTCGGAGGAGCCCGCGGCGGCCGCCCTGGCCCGCGCCCGCTGGGCGTCCATCAGCCGCTCAAAGCCCTCGGGGTCGACGCCGAGGCCGCGCTCGGCCACCAGTTCCCGCGTGAGGTCGAACGGGAAGCCGTAGGTGTCGTGCAGCTCGAAGGCGTCGGCCGCGGCGATCCCCTCCTCGCCGGCGTCGAGCGCCCGCTCGATCAGCTCCTCCAGCAGCCGCGTCCCCTGCGCGAGCGTGCGCCCGAAGCCCTCCTCCTCGGCGGCCAGCCACTTCTCAATCGCCTCGCGCTGCGCCGCCAGTTCGGGGTAGGCGTCCCCCATCAGCTCGCGCACCACAGCCGCGTAGCGCACGAGGAAGCCGCCCTCCATGCCGAGCATCCGGCCCTGCTGGATCGCGCGGCGCATCACGCGCCGCAGCACGTAGCCGCGCTCCTCGTTGGAGGGCACGACGCCGTCGGCGACCATGAACGACATGCCGCGCGCGTGGTCGGCGAGGATCCGCAGGGCGCGGTCGGTGCTGGACGTCTCGCCGTAGCTGCGGCCGGAGAGCTCCTGGCCGAGGTCCAGCAGCGGCTGGAACTGGTCGGTCTCGAAAACCGACTCCCTGCCCTGGAGGATCGCCGCCATGCGGTTGAGCCCCAGGCCAGTGTCGATGTTGCGCGTCGGCAGCTCCCCCAGGTGGTCGTGGGGCTCCTGGTCGTACTGCATGAAGACGAGGTTCCAGAACTCCAGGAAGCGCTCGTTCTCGCCGCCGGGGAGGTCCGCGGCGGCGCCGAAGTCGAGGCCCCGGTCGAGGTACAACTCCGAGCACGGCCCCGACGGGCCGACCGGACCCGCTTCCCAGAAGTTCTCCGAGCGCGGGCAGCCCACGATCCGCTCGCGGGGCACCCCGACCGCCTCCCACAGCTCGATCGCCTCCTCGTCGGGCCCCAGCCCGAGCGCGTCGTCCCCCTCGAAGACGGTCACCCAGATGTCCTGGGCACGGAAGCCGAAGACCTCGAGCGACAGCTCCCACGCGAGCTCGATCGCGCCCTGCTTGAAGTACTCCCCGATCGAGAAGTTCCCCAGCATCTCGAAGAACGTCAGGTGGCGCAGCGTGGAGCCCACCTTCTCGATGTCGGGGGTGCGGAAGCACTTCTGGCAGCTCGTCAGCTTCGGCGCCGGCGGCCTCTCGCGCCCGAGGAAGTAGGGCTTCAGCGGCTGCATCCCCGCGGTGGTGAGCAGCACCGAGCGATCCTCCGGAGGCGGCACCAGCGAGGCCGAGGCCAGCCGCCGGTGCCCGCGCTCCTCGAAGAAGGCCAGGTAGCGCTCGCGGATCTCATCCGAGGTCATGCTGGTGATCTTAAAGCGCTATGCAGCGACCGTGCCGTAGCCGAGGATCACATCGCCCTCGTAGAGGCAGGCGATCTGCCCGGGCGCGGCGCGGGTGATCGCCTCTCCCAGCTGCACCTCCACGCCCTCGTGCCGGCCGGGCCCGGGGTCGGCCGTCAAGCGGCAGGGGTGCAGGCGCCCGTGGGAGCGCACGCGCACGCCGTCGACCCGCGCTCCGGGACGACGCAGCGTCACGTCGCGCACGGCGACCGTGCTGGTCACGAGCGCCGCGCGCGGACCCACGGTGACGGTGTTGGCGAGCGGATCGGTGCCCAGCACGAACAGCGGCTCCGGTCCGCCCGGCAGGCCGAGCCCGTGGCGCTGGCCGACGGTGAATGCGTGCGCGCCGCCATGGGTGCCGAGCGGCCTGCCCTCGGCGTCGAGGATGCTCCCGGGAGTCGGCGCGAGCTCCCCGTGGCGCTCGATGAAGCGCTGCAGGTCGGTGCCCGCCAGGAAGCAGAGGTCCTGCGAGTCGGGCTTGTGCGCGACCGCGAGCCCCTCCCGCGCCGCGAGCTCGCGGACCTCCTCCTTGGTCAGGTCCCCCAGCGGGAAGCGCAGCCGGGCAAGCGAGGAGGGATCGAGCCCGGCGAGCGCGTAGCTCTGATCCTTGAGCGTGTCGCGCGCCATCCGCAGTAGCGGGACGGATGGGTGGGCGGGATCGGCGTGAACGCGCGCGTAGTGGCCGGTGACCAGGCGCTCGGCGCCCAACCGCGCGGCGAGGTCGAGCATCGCGTCGAGGCGCACCGAGCCGTTGCAGCGGATGCAGGGGTTGGGGGTGCTCCCCTGCGCGTAGCCCTCCAGCCAGCCCTCCACCACCCCCGCGCGGAACTCCTCGCGCAGGTCGATCGAGAGATGTGGCAGCCCCCAATCGTGGGCGAGCGCCCGCGCGCCGCGGACGGCCTGCGCGGAGCAGCAGCTGCGCTCGGCGTCGTTCTCGGGGTCCGCCCACAGCTCCAGGGTGACCGCGAGGACCTCCTCGCCGGCGCGTGCGGCGAGGAGCGCGGCGACCGCCGAGTCGACGCCGCCGCTCATCGCGACCAGCGTGCGCCGCGCGCACCGCTCGAGCGCGGGGCGGGCGGGCTCCGATCCCCGGGCGGCGGCGCCGAGCGCGCGGTGCAGGGCGTCCGCGGCGAGCTCCGCCGCGTGGCGCTTGGCGGGGAGCAGGCCGCCGAGCTCCTCGGCGATCCGCTCGGCCCCCACGCGCGCCGCCTCCAGCAGGGGCGCCCCCCGCACGAGCGCGACGGCCGCGCTGCCCGCCGCAATCGTGGCCCCGCAGCCGGAGGCGTCGAAACCGGCATCCGCGATCGCACCCACGGGACTGGAGGGGTCGAGCGCGATCGAGACGCGCACGAGATCCCCGCAGGCGGCCCCGCCGGCCGCGCCGGTGAAGGAGCCCTCGGGGGTGTGCCCGCGCCCGCATGGGCGCTCTAGATGGGTGGCGATCATCGCCACCCGAGTGTAGGCGCTGGGCTACCGCCGCCAACCCCACGACTGCCCGGCGGCACGGGCGAGCTGACCACGACTACCCGGCGGTGCAGGCGAGCTGACCACGACTACCCGGCGGTGCGGGCGAGCTGACCACGACTGCCCGGCGGCGCGGGCGAGCTGGAGAGCTCTACTTGCCCGCTTCCGCGATCGCCTGCTCGATCGCGTAGGCGTCGGTGTAGCCGGTGAGCGTGGTGACCTGCCCGTGGGGGTTTACGATCATCAGCGTGGGGGTCTGGTAGACCTGGATTTCGCGGGTTATCGACCCGAAGGAGTTGACCTGCGAGGCGTACGCGGTGTGCACCGCGACGTGGCGGCCGAGCGTGTGGGCCACCGCCTTCACCTGCCCCGCCACGGCGATGTCGTCGGAGGAGTGGGGGTTCCAGAAGAGCACGAGGACGACCTTGCCCTGCTTCAGCTCCGAGGCGACGACCGCCTGCATGGTGGGTGTCGAGTTGGATGGCGCAGCCGAGGGGGAGGCACTCCGGACGCGATGGGTGGTCTGTGTGTGCACCGTGGTCGTTCTCGTCGCCGAGGAGGCCGCGCCCGCGGAGGTGTGCGAGGTCGTGTGGTGCACGACCTCCTGCGTCGAAGTGCGGTGTGTGACCGTCGTGCCGTGCGCGACTTGGCGCGTCGTGGAGCGGCGTGCGACTGCGTGTATCGCTGTGCTGGGGGCGGCCGCGGCGGAGGCGGTCGAGCTGTGGGTTTGCCCCGCGTGCTCTTCCTGATAGCCGACGCCCCGTTCTTCCTTGGCGGCGGCTTCGTGGGCCCTTTTGACGTCCCGCGTCAGGCCTTCCAGGCCCGGCACGGGCCCGTGGTAGACGTGGCCCGAACCCGCAGCCGCGGCGGCCCCGCCAGGGGAGCCGGCGGAGGAGCTGGCCGTGGCGTTGGCGGCCGGGGAGGCGGCGCTCGGCGGGGAGGAGCTCGCGGTGGGTTCGGTGCTCGAGCGGTGCAGCAGCATGAACCATGCGAGCACCATCATCGCTAGTGCGAGCACCGCGACCAGAGCGATCTGAAAGGGGCGAGCCAGCTGGGCCATCTCCCCCAACTTCGGCATTTGCGCGGCGCGAGTTGAGCCCCAACTTGGGGCTTGGACGGTTGCGGCGTGCCCTACAGGTCGTGCAGGCCCCGCAGAACCGCGTGCACCACGGTCTCCGTGGGCACGCTCTCCCGCGTGCGCGCCTGGGTGTCCTCGAGCACCGTCTCCCCCGCGCCCCCCTCCTCGGGAGCGCCGACGATCGCCAAGTAGCGCGCGCCGAGGCGCTCGGCGTGAGCCCTCTGGTTCTTCAGGGAGCGCCCCGCGAGCTCCATCTGCGCTGTGAGGCCCGCGCTGCGCGCCTCGTGAAGGAGCCCGAACGCCGCTCGTGCCGCCAGCCCTCCCGCCGGCTCACCGCGACCCGCCGATCCCCGCTCGCTGGGATCGGCATCGGCAGTGGTGGCCGGCCCGCCGGCCCCCACGCGTACGCCCCCCCCGCCCCCCTTGCGGGGGCCCTCCTCCTGCTTCTCCCCCTCGAAAGCCACGTACAGGTCGATCGCCGCCCTCCCCGCCGCCGGCGCCTGGCCGGCCAGCATGATCCGCTCGATGCCCGCCGCCCAGCCGATGCCCGCGGTCGGGGGGCCGCCGAGCTGCGCGACCAGGCCGTCGTAGCGCCCGCCCCCGCCCACCCCGCTCTGCGCACCCAGCTTCGGGGAGGTGAACTCGAAGACCGTGCGCGTGTAGTAGTCCAGGCCCCGCACCAGCGTCGGGTCGATCTCGTAGGCCACCCCCGCCTCCTCCAGCAGCGCGCGCACCTCCCCGAAGTGCTCGGAGTCCTGCGCGCTCAGGTGATCGAGCAGGCGGGGAGCGCTCGCCATCGCCGCACGGGTCCCCTCGTGCTCGGAGTCGAACGCCCGCAGCGGGTTCAACTCGATCCGCTCCCGCACCTCCTCCGCCAGCTGCGCCTCGTGCGCGCGCAGGTGGGCCTGCAGGCGCTCGCGGTACTCCGCGCGGGCTTCCGGGCCCCCGAGGCTTGAGAGACGCAGCCGCACGTCGGCCACGCCCAGCTCCTCCAGCAGCGCCGCCAGCAGCACGATCGACTCGGCGTCCACCGCGGGCTCCTCGGAGCCCAGCGCCTCCGCGCCGACCTGCCAGAACTGCCGCTGGCGCCCCGCCTGGGCGCGCTCGTAGCGGAAGAAGCTCGACAGGTACCACAGCTTCACCGGCTGGCGCAGCTTGTGCATCCCGTGCTCCACGTAGGCCCGGCACACCGGCGCGGTGCCCTCGGGACGCAGCGTCAGCGAGCGCCCGCCGCCGTCCTCGAAGGTGTACATCTCCTTGCGCACGATGTCCGTCGAGGCCCCCACCCCCCGCGCGAACAGCTCCGTGGCCTCGAACGCCGGGGTCTCGATCCGCTCGTAGCCCGCCCCCTCCAGCAGCGCCCCCGCGCGAGCCTCCAGGCGCGCCCGCGCCCACGCCTGCTCTCCCAGGATGTCGTGGGTGCCCCGGGGGGCCCTGAGCTGCGGGGCGCTCAACTCGCGGCGGCGCCCGCCGCGGAGCGGAGCTCCGCGAGGAATGGGTTGCTCTGGAGCTCCCGCCCCAGGGTGGTCACCCCCATGTGGCCGGGATACACCACCGTGTCGCCCGGGAAGCGCTCCAGGAGCGTGGCGATCGAGCGCTCCAGCACCGGCCACTCGCCCCCCGGCAGGTCCACCCGTCCGACACTGCCCTGGAAGAGCACGTCGCCTGAGAGCAGCGCCGGGGCGGTCCCCTCGGAGGGGGAGTCCCCGGAGGGGGAGTCCCCGGAGGGGGAGGGGGAGGGGGAGTCCTCAAAGGGCGTGAGCGCGTAGGTCACGTGCCCCGGGCTGTGGCCGGGGGTGAACAGCACCTCGACCTCCAGGCCCGCGAGCGTGAGGCGCTCGCCGCCCTCCACCGTGTGCTCGGGCTCCCAGTTCTCGAACGGGCCGAACCCCGGGGGCACCCAGGACATGATGTCGCTCAGCAGTGGCACCTCCATCTTCGGGCAGTACACCGGCGCTCCCGTCGCGCGCGCCACGGGGGCCACGGCGCCAATGTGGTCGAAGTGGCAGTGCGTGATCAGGATCGCCTCGATCTCCACCCCCAGCGCCTGCGCCGCCGCGAGCAGCCGCTCGGGCTCGTCTCCCGGGTCCACCATCACCGCGCGCCCGCTCTCCCTGCCCGCCATGGCGATGTAGGCGTTCTCCTGCACCGGGCCCACCGTGAACATCCGCAGGTCGACACTCACCGCGTCTCCGCCTTGGCGTCCGCCTTCGCCTTCGCTTTCTGGCGCTGGCGGCGCCGGTAGAGCCACACGTCGGTGTAGTAGCTGATCGGCACGTACAGCACGAGCACCACCGGGAACAGCTCGATCGCCTCGTTGGAGTTCTTGATCAGGACGATGCCGATCAGCAGCATCACCACCGCCGCGGCTGCTGCACGGTAGAAGGCCCCCAGCCAGGTGGGCGGGCGGTCGGCCTTCTGCAGGCGCTGCTCGCGCTGCTTGGCCTTCTCGCGGGCGCTGCCGCTGCGCTCCTCGGCGGTCGGCGGGCGCCCCGTGCGCCCCCTGGACTCCACCCTCCCCGCCGCGTTGCCGCGGTGCTTGGTCTTGCGCTTGGTCTGGGCCATCCCACTGGAAGCCTAGTACCTCAGAGCCGCGCCGGCACCAACTCGCAGCCGCGCCGGCACCAACTCGACCTCAGAGCCGCGCCAGCACCAATCCCGCGGCGAGCAGCACCATCGCCAGCGCGCACGCCGCCAGGGCGCCCTCCAGCGGGGCCGCCAGACGGGCGGCGTCCAGCCGCACGACCGAGCCGTCGCTCAGGCGCTGCTCGCCGCCGATCGAGACCGTCCGCCGGCGCAGCTCGCGGACGGGGGTGCTGAGGCGCCGCTGGGCGAGGGTGAGCATGAAGCAGGCCGCCGCCGCGAGCACCGCCGGCGCGCGCAGCTGCAGCGCGTTGACCCAGTAGCCCGTGAGCGCGGGGAAGGCGCCCCAGGAGGCCGCGAGCCAGAACGCGGTGTGAAAGCGCCCCCCGAACCACTCCAGGTTGTAGGCAAGCACGATGAACGCCCCCACGAGGACGAAGGGGATCAGCGTCAGGGAGATCGTCACCGCCCCCACCACGCCGATCGCGATCGCCCCCGCCAGCGAGACCCCCGCCAGCGCCACGAGCGCGGGAGTGGAGAGGCGCGTGCGCAGCGGCCGGCCGTTGAGCTCGTCCAGAGCGTGCGCACACACCCCCACCCCCAGCAGGAACGCGCCCAGCGCCGCCAGCAGACGGTTGACGTAGAGGTGCGGTGCGAGCGCCGCACCGATCGCCACGTTGGCGAGGTTCCAGGCGGTGTAGGGGGGGTGCAGCACCGTCACCAGATCGCGCCACCCGCCCGGGCGCAGCGCATAGAACGCGGGGCGCTCCAGCGGAGCTTGGGACCCGGGCGACGCCTTGGCCGCGGCGGACCCAGACGGCCCGGTGGGCGCGGGAGACCCAGCGGTGGCCACGCGGCGCCCAGGTGGCACGGGGGCCGTGGGACGCTCAGGCGGCTCAGGGGCCCCCATCACTCCCCAAGGCGCCCCTCGTGCCCCACATCACCACGCCCCCGCCGAGGCTCATGCGGCGGACCTGGACCCCCTCGATCCCGGCGGCGCGCCACAGCCCCACGATCTCCTCCAGCGGATGGCGCTCGTAGAACTCCGGGATGCTGTGCGCCAGGAAGCGACCCGTGGCGAACCACTCGCGCGAGAAGAGGCGTCCGAGCGCGGGCAGCCCCACGTTGGTGTACAGCCGCCACGAGGCGCGCCACAGCGGGTTGGGGGGCACCGCGAACTCGAGCGAGGCGATGCGCCCTCCCGGGCGCACCACCCGGGCGAGCTCGACGAGCGTGGCGGCGGGGTCCTCGACGTAGCGCAGCAGGTAGGTGAACGTGAGGTGCTCGAACTCCCCCTCCGCGAACGGCAGGCGCTCGGCCTCGCCCTCGATCAATGTGACCCGCGCCGCGAGCGCCGGATCGCGCGCCAGCCGCGCCCGTGCCGCGGAGAGCATCTCGGGGCTCTGGTCGAGCCCCGTCACCGCGCATCCGTAGCGGCGCACCAGCTCCTGCGCCACCATCCCCGTGCCGGTCGCCACATCCAGCACCCGCTCCTGCGCCCGCGCGTCGAGCGCCGCCACCATCGCGCGACGCCAGCGGGGGTCCTGGCCGAAGCTCAATAGGGTCGCCACGCGATCGTAGTGGCGCGGCAGCGGGGCGAACAGCTCGCGCGCGTGTCGTTTGCGAGGCCGGCGGGCTCCGGTCCCCTGCTCCGGCCACCCGCTCATCGCCTCGCGCTCGCTCTCATCGCACCGCGTAGTCTCGCGGATGTGAGCGCTGCGTGCGAGGCGGTGCGAACCGGGATGGAGGAACTGAGGAACTCACACTCAGGACGCGCGGCCGATGACCATACGGCGAGCGCACGTGCCGCGCAGGCTCTTGCGAGTCGCGTGGCAGGTGCGCGTCGCCGCGGGGTGCGTCGCCTGCGTCCCGGAGGCCGCTCAGGCGGCGATCAGGCCCGCCGTGGGATCGTGGTGCTCGAGGGTGATTCCCGGCGGCAGCTCGGCGCTCTTACCGGGAATGAACGTGCCTTTCGTTGGATCGTAGTCCAGTGCGAACTGCGTGGCATCGCCCCCGAATCTCACTTTGGTCATCGGTGAGGTGACGACGGTCAGGACGGTGTTGCTTTCCACCTCCGACTGAACCCACAGGTAGATAGTCGTGTACGGCGTCATCTGGGCGGTGCTCTTGTAGAGGACAGTGGCGGCTGAGATCGCATTGCCTTCAACCGTCTGACCGTTGACATTCGCGTTCTGATAGAGGCCAAAGGTGAGGTACCCTTGGTCTTCAATGCGTAATCAATAGACACGAGTTGTCCTTTCGGTTGTTGTGACATCGATTGGCACGCCCGGAATCGGGCGCTGCGCGACCTACTCGCTCCCCGGTTGGAGGCGAGTGGATACTCCATTCAGCGATTCGCAACGGCATCTCGGTGGAGCCCGGATGCCCTCCCCGGCCGCCGCGCCCCCGGGAGCGCTTTGTGCTCTAGTGCCCTGCGATGTCCCCCCCGCTCCCACTGCTCGCGGTCCCGAACCTCTCCGAGGGCCGTGAGAGAACCGCGATCGAGGCGATCGCGGCGGCCTTCACGGCAGGCGGGCGCACACGGCTCGTGGATCTCCACTGCGACCCCGACCACCACCGTGCGGTGCTCACCCTGGCGGGCACCCCGGGCACCCTCGCGCAGGACCTCGTGGCGGGCGTGGGGGAGGCGGTGGGGCGGCTCGACCTGACGGGCAGGCCGCCCGCCGAGCGCGGGGAGCACCCCTGCGTGGGGGCGGTGGACGTGCTCCCGGTGGTCTACCTCGGGGACGCCCAGCGCGGGGCGGCCTGCGCGGAGGCGCTCCTCGTCGCAGACCGGATCGGCGCGGAGCTCGGGGTCCCCGTCTTCCTTTACGGCGAGCTCACCGCCACCGGGGGGACACCGGGGCGCACGCGCGCGCAGCTGCGCCGCGGCGGATGCGAGGGCCTGGCCGCGCGGATGAGCGCGGGCGAGCAGCGCCCCGACTTCGGCCCCCCCGCGCTGCATCCGCGTGCGGGGGCGACGCTGGTGGCGGCGCGGGAGCCCCTGGTGGCCTTCAACCTGGAGCTGGCGCCGCCCGCCACGATCGCCGACGCCCACAGGATCGCCGGCCTGATCCGCGAGGGGGGAGCGCAGGGCCTGCCGGGGCTGCGCGCGATCGGCGTGTGGCTGCACACACGCGCGCGTACACAGGTGTCGATGAACGTCGAGCGCCCCCTGGAGCTGCCGCTGGCGGCGGTCGTGGAGGCGGTCCAGCGCCACGCGGAGGTGGCGGCCGCGGAGATCGTGGGCCTCGCGCCCCGGGCCGCGCTGGAGGGCCTCCCGGTGGACCTCCCGCTCCCCGGCTTCGACCCCGAGCACCAGGTCATCGAGAGCGCGCTGGGGCTATGACCCGTTATGGAGAGACGGCAATAAATACCGGAGGCAGGACTCGAACCTGCGACCTTTGGATTATGACTCCACTGCTCTAACCAACTGAGCTACTCCGGCCCGACCAGCCAGCAAGTGTAGAGGTCCCACCGCGCCGGTTCCCGCCGCGCCCGGCCGCCCTCGCGGGGATCCATTCGACCACTCCCGCGGGGGACCTACTGATGCAGTTCGAGTGCGTCGAGTATCCGCGTGTAATCCCCGACGGCATTGGCTTCGGCGTTCGCGATGGGAGCTTCAAGCTGTTGGATGTGGCGTGCGAGGGAGACTTCGGGGGCACCCTCGTAGGGCGCGAGGAGCCGCTGGGGGATCTCTTCGGCTTCGATGTCAACTTCGTCGTAGCGCTGGTTGAACTGCTGGGTGCTCGCGGGCAGGGACCGATAGCCGTCGGCGGCCCACGCCCGGACGTCGGCGCAGACGTTGGGCACGGCGAGCTTGGTGAGCCCTTCGAGCTGGGCGGCGTAGGTCCTGACCTTGCGTGTGAGCGCACGACTGCTCCAGTGCAGCCCCCCGACGGCACGAGCAAAGGCGCCCGCCGCGGCGGCGTCGGGGTGGAAGGCGACGATGGTGATCGCACCCACGACCTCATCGCTGAGCTGTTCTGATTCATGGTTCTGTGGCGATTCGGCGGCCGCAAGGGGACATTCGCCGGTGAGCTGGCGCACGAGACTCATGAGGGCCGCGTTGCCCGCCGCCACGTTGGCGCGGACGGCGCGCACGAAGGTGTGATTGGCCTGGAGGTAGGCGCGCGTCGCGGTCGCGTTCTCCGAGCGGGCAAGCGCGGTGGGCGGCGCCCCGGCGAGAGCGAGGAGGGTGAGGAACAGCAGGAGGAGGCTCGAGGGGACCCGGATGGACACAGTGCGAGTGTAGGGGCTGGAGCACCCAGCACGCAGCACCCCGCGAGTCGGCACACCCAGGATCCCCCCGCTCGCCGCAGCTCCCCCTTCCCCACCACGCAAATCGCCTCACCGTCGACTCCTCGGAACTTGCTCTCGGAAAACCGCGGGATGCGTTAGCCTCTGTACCCATGAGCGCGCGTCCGGGTCGTGGGCGAATCGTGGGCGGCGAGTTCCCGGACGCCGGCAGCCACCATGAGGAGGCCTTTTCGCATGGGGGGCGTCACAGGCGGACTCTGCCTACGTGGGTGCTGCTGATGGCTGTGGTGGTGGCCGCCGGGGCGATCGGAGCTGCGCTGGCGCGCCATCACGACGCGAGCACCCTGCTGGACCCGGGCTCCGCCCGCGCGGCGCCTCCAGCCCCGCTGCCGCCCACGCGCCTGGTGGCCCTGCCGAGGAGGGCGATCTCCAACGGGACCGACCCGCTGAGCGTGACGCTCTCCGCGCCCCCCGCGGGGAGCTCCCCGCGACCGACCCTGTTTCCGGCGGTGGCGGGCACCTGGAGCACGGTCGCCAACACCGAGGTCTTCACGCCCGCCTCGACGCTGGCGCCGTGCTCGAACTACACCCTGACGGTGTGGGCGCACACGTTCGCCACCGCCCACGCGCCCCTGGGGCGCCGGCACATCCTCGACCTGCACGTGGCCTGCCCCTCGATCACGGGACTCCAGCAGGCGCTCGCGCGCCTGGACTACCTGGGGGCGAAGCTGCACCCGATCTACGACGTGCACATACCCGCGGGCCCCGAGACGCGCAGGGAGGCGGCCGAACACGCCTACCACCCGCCCCGCGGGAGGCTCGCCCCGGACCCCGCCGACGCGCCGCCGGTCGAACTGGGCAAGCTGGACGAGACCACCAAAGGGGCCCTGGAGATCTTCCAGGCCGACCACGACCTCGAAGCGACCGGGGAACCGAACGCGGCGACGTGGCGCCTGCTGCTGATCGTGGAGTCCCTCTACCACCGCAACCCCCGCCCCTACACGTGGGTGTCGGTCTCCGAGGCGCTCCCCGAGACGCTGGAGGTGCACCGGGGCAAGCGCGTGGCCCTCAGCACCCCCGCGAACACGGGCGTGGCGGGGGCGGAAACCGAACAGGGCATCTTCCCGGTCTACGCCCGTTATGTGTCCACGACGATGGTCGGCACCGACCCCGACGGCGTCCACTACGTGGCCCCGGACGTGCCGTGGGTCAACTACTTCAACGGGGGCGACGCCGTGCACGGCTACCCGCGCGCCTCCTACGGCTTCCCCCAGTCCAACGGCTGCGTGGAGCTGCCCATCGAAACCGCCGCGGCGGTGTACCCGATGCTGCAGATCGGGGACATCGTGTGGGTCACGTAGGGCTGGGTCCCTGCGTGGGCAGCGCATCGCCGGCGGCCTCCGCGGCGGCGCGGTTCTCCTCCTTGACGGCGAGCCAGATCTCCTCGCGGTAGATGGGCAGCCCCTTGGGCGCCGAGATCCCGAGGCGGACGGTCTGTCCGCTGACCTCCATGACGGTGACGAGCACGTCGTCGCCGATCACGACGCGCTCACCGGCGCGGCGCGTAAGTATCAGCATGGTGTGTGAGTATGAACGACCGCCAAGACGAACGGCGGGCCTGGCCTCGCAGGCCCCCCTATGCGGCGTCCGCGTCCTGCGCGCCAGAGGTGGGCCCGGGCGTGGCGAAGAGGGGCACCCGCAGCTCGGCGCCCGGCGCGGTGTTGATCACCTGGTGGCCCCGGCGCTCCCACACCACGAGGGGGGCACGGAGGTTGACGAGGACGTCGGCGGGGTCGGGGGCGGTGCGCACGGTCACGTACACCTGAGCCGCGGCGGGGTCGGGGGCGCCGATCCGCTCGCGATCCTCGCCGGAGAGCTCCAGCGCGAAGGGGCGGAAGAACCTGCGGGGGTCGACGACGGGGAGCGCGAGGCCGGCGTCCTCGAGGGAGTGCAGCCAGCGAAAGCCGCTGCCGGGGTTGCGATCCAGCAGTCCGTAGCGCAGGCCCCCGAGACCGATCAGGCCGAGGGGGAACTCGATCACCTCCTCGGCGGCGATCTCGAGCGGCCCGAAGCGAGAGCTCTCGATGGTGGTGGCGGTCAGTGGCATGGGGCTAATGTAGGAATTCGAGCAGGGACTCCTGCACGATCGAGGCGCCGGCCTTCAGCGCGGCTTCGAAGGCGGCGTGCTCGTTGGAGTATTCGATCGAGACCTTGGCGATGTTGGCGTTCTGGAGGTTGGAGAGCTGCTCGGTGTCCGCGGTCTGCAGCGACTGGATGCGGCTGAGGGAGAGGTTCAACTGGTCGATCGTGGCGCCAGCCTGGGCCTGGACGTTGGTGAGGGAGGTGAGGTTGCCGTCGAGGTTCCCGAGGTCGGTGGTGCGGAGCGCTTCGACAGCGGCGGGGTTGCCTTCACGGAGGTTCTGGGCGATGGTGCGCAGCGTGTCCAGCAGCTTGCCGTCGGCGGCGCCCTGGCCGCTGCCGAGCGCCGAGGAGAGGTTGACGGCGACGTTGACGGTGCTGCCGGGGGCGAGCGCGCGGGAGATGGGGGCGGCGTTCCCCGCGTATTTGTCTTCCGCGCCCTGCTGGTAAGGAGGGGTGTTGGTGAGAGTGCCGGAGAAGACGTACTGGCCGGCGTACTGGGTGTCGGCGTCCTGCTTGACGCCTTCGGTGAGCTGTTCGACCACGTTGGCGAGGTCGGCGAGGTCGGAGGGGCTGTTGGTCCCGTTGGATGCCTGCAGGACGATTTCCCGCACGCGCTGCACCTGGGAGTCGATCGAGGCGAGGGCGCTGGAGGACGTGTTCATCCAGGAGATCCCGTCCTGGGTGCTCTTTTCGTAGGAGGTGAGCCCGTCCAGGGCACTCTGGAGGTCGATCGCCTGGCTCGAGCCGTTGGGGTCGTCCGAGGGTTCGACGATCGACCTGCCGGAGGAGAGTTCGGCCTCGGTGCGATTCATGGCGGCCTGGGCGGCGTTGATGTTGGCGAGCGTGGAGCCGATCACCATGTCGCTCGTGATGCGATTGCTCATGGGGTGCTCACAGTCCGCTCTGGTTGATGAGGGTGTTGAGCACTTCGTTCATCACGTTGAGCGCCTGCGCGGAGGCCTGGTAGCCGCGCTGGAAGGTGATGAGGTTGGTCATTTCTTCATCCAGGGAGACCCCGGAGACAGCCTGGCGCTGGTTGGAGACCGCGGTCAGGACGGCCTGGGCGGTTTCCTGGGTGCTCTTGGCGTCGCGCACGCCGGAGCTGATCTGGGCGACGAGCGTGGAGTAGCGCTCATCGGCGGCACCGCCGCGCAGTTCGGCGATGGATTGGGCGACGTTGTTCGCGCCCGCGGTGCCTTCCGTGGAGGTCTCGACCTGGGCGGGGGTGACGGCGACTTCGATCGTGGCGGCGGTGGTGCCCTTGAAGAAGGGGGTGGCGGTGTGGATCGCGTTGACGGAGCTCGCGAGCGTCGCGGCGACTTCGTTCAGGCCGGTCTGGTAGGAGGCGAGCGCGCCGGTGGGAGAGGAGAGTTCCAGCAGCGCCCCCAGCTGCCCTCCCGCGGCGGGGGTGAGCGCCTGGGGCCAGTTGACGGTGGCGTCTTCCACGAGCGGCTTGGCGGCGTTGCCGAAGGTGACGGTGTCGGTGCCGTCCGCTTCCTTGGTGACGGTCACGTTGGCGAGCGCGGAGAGCTTGTCGAGCAGCTCGTCGCGGCTGTCTTCGAGGCCGTTGGGCTGCTGGTGGGCCTGGAGGGAGAGCTTGATCTGGTGGTTGAGTTCGGCGATCTGGTTGGCGTCGTTGCGGACTTCGCCCGTGGGGCCCGTGATCGCGGCGTACTGGGCGGCGGCCTGACCTTCGATCGACTGCAGCTGGGAGGAGAGCTGGTGGAGGGTGTCGGTGAGCTGGGTGGCCGTGGAGACCACGTTGACCTTGGCGGCTTCGGTGGGAGTGACGGCGAGTTCGCTCCAGGAGCTCCAGAAGGCGGAGAGCTGGGAGGCCAGGCCGGAGGAGGATGGTTCGCCCAGGACGCTCTGGGCCTGCCCGAGCTCTTCGGCCTGGGTGTTGGCGGCGCCGAGCGCGCTGTTCTGGGTGCGGTACTGGGCGTCGAGGTAGGTGTTGCGGATGCGGGTGTAGGTGGCGACCGTGACCCCGGTGCCGAGCTGCCCCCCCTCGCCGGTGACGGCGGAGAGCGCGGCGATGTGCAGGGGTTCTTTGGTCTGCAGAACCGCGGTCTCGCGTGAGTAGCCTTCGGTGTTGGCGTTGGTGATGTTCTGGCCGGTGACGTCGATCGCCTGCTGCTCGGCCTGCAGGCCCGAGAGGGCGGTCTGGAGTCCCTGGAGGGTGGGGATGGACATGGCTTGGGCTCAGGTGCGGAGGCGGTGGTGAAAAGGCTCGGTGTAGGGCTCAGGTGGGTTATCGGACGGCGAAGGACTCGGGTGTAGGGCGCGGGTGGGTTCGCGGGTCTACGCCTGGAGGTCCAGCACGCGCAGCGCGCCGTGGCGAGCCGCGCTCGCACCGGCGGTGGTGGAGCCGCGGGGGTCGTAGCCGTCCACGCCGGCGTCGAGGGAGAGCGTGCGCATGAGGTGGTCGAGGAAGGAGAGCTCGATCTGCATGAGAGCGCGATTGCAGGAGTGCTCGCGGCGGAGCTCCTCCAGCAGGCCCCGCAGCTGCGCGGAGCGTTCGGCGGCGAGCTGGGCGTCGGCGGCATTCAGCAGGACGCTGAGGCGGGTGAGCGTCACCGCCTGAGCGGGGATGCCCAACTGGGCGCCGGCGCGCTCGAGCAGCCGCGAGCGGGTCTCCTCGATCTCCCGGCGACGCGCCACCTCGCCATGCAGGAGGCCCGCGAAGCGCACCACGGTGTGCACGTCGCGCGCGCGGATCGCGGCTCCCTGTTCGAGCACGATCTCCAGCAGCCGCTGCACCGAGGCGATCTGCGCGTCGAGATGGGCCAGCACGTCCGAGGCGAGGGGATCGGTTTCCACGGGAGTCCACCCACCCTCCTCCGGGTGGACGAGCTCGGCAAGCAGACCGCCGGGAGCGCTCATGCGGATGCACCCCCACTCTGTGCGGCGGCGGCACTGGAGGCGGCGGCGCTCGTGGGCGCAGCGGCCGCGGAGGCAGAGGCGGAGGCGGAGGGGTCGAGGGAGCTCATCAGCTGCCCGGCGAGCCCGAGACCGCCCGCGTGCATCACCCCTTCGGTGAGCGTCTGGGGCAGCAGCGAGGAGAGCATGCTCGCTTCTGAGCCTCCTTCGGAGGTGCCTTCTTCACCGGAGCCTTCGCCCGAGGATTCCCCTTCGCCAGAGAGGCCGCTGCTCTGCACGAGCGAGGAGGAGAGCTGCTGGAGGAGCATCTCTTCGAAGCCCTGGGCGGAGGAGTAGGCCTGTTTGACGGCCGCGGAGCCGTCGCGTACGGAGGCGGGCGCGTTTGCTTCGTCGACCGCGGACAGGCCGGTGGCCGTGGTCGACGTGACCGAGCTGGCACCAATCGGGGCGAGGGAGCTCATTGGGTGACGAGCTGGTTGGCGATCGAGAGCATCTGGTTTTCGGTCTGGATGGCGCTGCTCTCCAACTGGTAGCTGCGCTGGGCGCCCATCATCTGCACCATGTCGTTGCCGACGTCCACGTTGGAGCCCTCCAGCGCCCCCTGCTGGATGGTGGCGCCGTCGGTGGGCCGGGGCGCACCGCTGGAGGTGCTGGCCGAGAACAGGTTGCTCCCGGCGGCGAGCAGGTGGTCGGGTGAGGCGACGGTGACAAGGCCGATCTTGCCGATCGTCTTGGTCCCGACGCTCACGGTGCCGTCGGAGGCGATCGCGACTTCGCTGGGGGAGCTCCCCCTGGGCAGCGTGATCGGCGGATCGAGCAAATTGCCTTCGGCGGTGGTGAGCTGGCCCTTGGCGTTCACCTGGAGGGACCCGTCGCGGGTGAGCGCAACGGTGCCGTCGGAGCGCTTGACGGTGAGGAACCCGGGGCCCTCGATCGCGACGTCGAGGGGGTTGCCGGTGCTCTGGATCGACCCCTGGGACTGGTCGCGGCCGATCACCTGAGCGGCCGCGCCGGCGCCCAGCGTGGTGGTGGTGCCGGCGATGTTCACCTGGTTGTAGAGCAGGTCGCGGAAGCCCACCCGTTCGGCCTTGTAGCCGGTGGTGGAGGCGTTCGCGAGATCGTTGCCGATCGAGTCGAGCTGCTGCTGCTGGGCTTCCATCCCCGATGCGGCGGCGTACAGTCCTTCGAGCATCTTGCGCCTCCTCTGTCTAGCTGGACCCGTCGAGGGAGCCGACCTGGGTGGAGGCGGCCTGGAGTGTCTGATCGATCGCCTGGATGGCCTGCTGGCCGGACTGGAAGGTGCGCAGGGAGCCGATCATTTCGACCATCGTGCGCGCGGGGTTGACGCCCGATTCCTCGAGCACCCCCGAGCGCACGGTCCCCCCGGCGTGCCCGGAGGACGTGCCCGTGTAGAGGTTTTCCCCCTGCTTGACCGCGCTCGGGACGTTGAAGAGGCCGAGCGAGCCCGGAGGCACGGTGCCGTCGGCGCCCACCGCGATCGGGGCGCCGCTCTGGCTGAGAACGGGGTCGCCGGCGCCGTCCACGAGCTGCCCTGAGGATGAGGTCGTGAACTGGCCGTCGCGGGTGTAGCGGACTCCCTGGGGGGTCTTGACGGCGAAGAAGCCCGTGCCCACGATCCCGAAGTCCAGCGGCTGGCCGGTCTGCTGCATCCCGGCGGGGGCCATGTCGGTGATGCTCTGGCCGAGCTGCACCCCGGTGTTCATCGAGCCGATCGCCTGCCCCGTGGAGGTGTTGGAGAGCAGCAGTTCCCCGAAGCTGTGCTGGGGGGACTGTTCCGGCTTGTAGCCCGGCGTGGAGGCGTTGGCGAGGTCGTTGGAGAGCTGCGCCTGGCGGGTCTGCTCGGCGACCATCCCGGAGGCGGCGATATAGAGGCCTAGGTCCATCTCAGGCCGGGTGATCGCCCGGGGTGGCGGATTCTTGAGGGCTACTCTGTCTGCCGGCCGGCGGCGAGCGTCGCGAGGGGACACCGCCTCGTCGGAGCGCCCGAGCTTGGCTCTCCGTTACCTGCGGGTTGTCTTCTTGCCTGCTTTGCTCTTGTGCCGTTTCGATGTCTTCTTCTTGGTCTTCTTCGTCTTCGGGCATTCCGTGACGGTGATCTTGGTGTTCTGGCGGAGGATGACGCTGTTCTGCGCGGTGAAGACGGTCGGCATCGTGAGTTTGGCCTTGCAGAGGTCGCCGTCGGCGGCGAGGGCGGAGTGGGGGCCCTGGAGGAGTTTCAGTTCGAAGCTGCCGACGGGGGCGTCGGGCACGGTGGCGAAGGTGCTGGTGGTGATGCCCTTTTTGCTGATGAACGTTTCGCCGTGGAGGTCGAGTGTGACGCCGTAGCCCTGGAGGACGATGACGAGTTCGGGGAACTTCGCGCCGCCGTGGGAGACGAAATAGGCGGGGCCGGTGAGCGAGACGGGGATGATCGGCGTGACCGCTGTCCCCGTTCCGACGATCGACCCTTCCGGGCACCTCGAGGGGTTGGTGTCGAAGACGGTTTCCACGCATGCCTTCTGCAGCGTGGACAGCCGGGAGGGCAGTCGCTTGGGGAGTTCGACCTTCACCTTCGCGATGTTGGCCTGGGTTCCGAGCGGAGCACTGGGATAGGTCAGCTTCGCGGTGAGACTGGCGCCTTCCAGTTTGTTGGTCTTGCCCGAGGTGGAGACCTTGAAGGTGGGTTTGAACGCGAGGCTCGAGCAGTCGGCGGCCTGGAAGGGATCGGTGACGGTCACGGGGTCGGCGTCGGCGGGGTCGGCATAGTTGGCACCGGAGCCGATCACGGTCGCCGCGAAGCCCAGCGTGTCGCAGTTGGTCGGGTTCAGCGAGAAGCTGGAGCGGTCGATGTAGACGCGGATGTCGCGGACATGGATCACGATCCCGTCGATGATGTGGGGGATCTGGTCCGCGGCGCCCGCGGGGACGCTCACGGCCGCGCTCACGGGGTTGATCTGCAGCGGCAGGTGCACGACGACGGTCCCGAGGTCGAACGGGCCGACCCTCGCGGAGGTGATCGCCGCGATCGAGAACGGCGCGCCTTCGAAGGGGCCAGCCATGTAGATCTTGCCCTGGGTGTAGGCCAGCACCGACCCGACCCCCGCGCCGACGAGGGTATGCCCGATCTGACTCGCCGCGGGGCACGAGGGTTCGGTTTCCTCCTGCGCCCCGGTCTTTCCCCGCGCGAGCGCGATGTCGGCTTCCGAGCAGAAGGGGACACCCGAGAGGTTGGCAACCAGCCCCGGGGGCAGCTGTGAGGAGAACCCGGTGATCTCCTGTTCGCCGTCCCCGCGGACGATCCGGATATAGATCGGGCTGTAGGAGCCCGCGTCGTTGTCTTCGGTGCCCGCGATCACCTGCGGAGCGAACGGCGGGACACCACCCGAGGGGCAGGGGCCGCCATCGAAGCCGCTCGTGATCGAGAACGGCGGGCTCGTGTCCACCAGGGCCTCTTCCGGATCGGACCACGGCGTCAGCTTGGCCTGCACCGTGTATTCATTGCCGCACGCCGGCGGGGTCACAAGCGGCGAGGTCTGGCCCTGGCGGAAGCTGAACGTGAAGGAGCTGAACGGGACCGGCGGCAGGCCCGCCAGCGACGGGCCGCTCCTCAGCGGAACGCCTTCGAAGGTCGTGACGAGCCTACCCGTCAATGGGTCGGCGTTGACCCTCCCCGCGACCTTGACGAGCACGCCGCGCTGGGGGAATCGCGCGATCACGTACAGCGCGATCAGCGACCCGTTGGGGTGGCCTTCTTCGCTGAACGGGTTCGCGTAGGGCTGCGCTATGAAGACCGAGCCCGTGCCTTCTTCATCGAGCGCGGGCGTCTTGATCCGTACCGTCCCGAGCTTAGAAGTGCTCGGGCAGCCCCTTTCCCGAGAGATTTCGATCTGTTCTTCTTCGTACTGCGCCTGGGTGCAGGCCCCCAGGCCCGAGCCCGCGGAAGGGTTGACCGTCATCCCTTCGGGCAGCGTGACGACGGCCTTCTTGAGCGCGGAGGTGGCGAGCCCTCCCGGGTTTTCGTTGGTCTGCTGCACGCCCAGTTGGACATTCAGCCCACTCGGCGCGGACGCGCTCGTGCTCGTCGGCGCGGCGTTGAACGTCGAGGGCAGCTCCAGCCGGTCACAGCCGCCGAGCGCCGGTAGCGAGATCGGCACTTCCTGCGCCGGCGCCAGCGGGGCTTCGTAGGAGACCAGCGACACAGATCCCGACAACGCTTCGCCCGAGCACGAGGTCGGGCTGCTCAGATACGGCACCAGCGCGTTGGACGAGGCCACGTCGAACCGGCCGCTGGTCCCGCCGTTGACCGGGTTCCACCGCCACGGATCGTGGATCGACGCGGCCGGCACCCCCCAGATCGTCACCGAGACGCCGTCCACGGGATCGCCTGCGACACCCGGTATGTTCTGGAACCTCGTCTGCAGCCCGTAGTCGCCGGGCCGGACCGTGACATCGCCCTCGATGTCGAATGAGACGACCATGAACCCGAGCTTCGCGACGTCCCCGGGCTCCGGCGCGATGTTGTAAACCGGGCTTGTATACACCTGCGCGCCGCCGTTCAGCGTCACCGTGGTGATACCGATCTGCGTCTCGATCGGGCATTCTTCGCGCAGGAACAGCGCCGCCGAGCACGTCGGGGTGTCCACCAGATCGCCCCCGAAGCCAGGCGGAAGCTCGACTAGGGCTTCCTTGGGGTTTCCCGCGAGAGCACCGCTGTCATCGGTGGTGTCGTACCCGATGCTCGTCGTCAGGTCGGCGTGCGCGCCGGCTTGGGTGCTCGAGAGCGCCACGCTCACCGAACCCGGGGCGATCCCAAAGGACGCCGGCTGCGCGCTGATCGCCGTTGGGGTCGCTACCGTAGCGTCAGGGGCGCCACCCCCGGAGACCCTGACCACGTTTTCGACCTCCGGCCGGGCCATAAGTTCCACGTCTACCGGGACCGTGATCTCGAGCGTTTCATCCGGGAGCACCGCACCCTGGTAGGTGCACGTCAAGCTTTCACATTCCAGAGGCGTAACGAATTCCTGACGCAGCAGCCGGCCGCTCAACACGAAACCTTCGATACCCGCCCGGTTAAGCGTCAACCCTTCGGGTAGGACATCCGTGATCCTCACGGGGCCAACACTTGAGACGCCACCTGTATTCTTCACGATCACCCGATAGAGATCGTCCCCCGATTCATCGCCCGGCACGAAGTTCGTCGGCGCGGACACCGCCGTCACCGTCCACTGCGGGCCCCCAGTCACAGCCGCGGCCGGCGCGACCGCAACCAGCAACGATCCTGTCAGGGCGCACCCGAAGGCCAGCAACACGCGCCTCATTTGCCCGCCCTCCCGCGACGCGCGGGCCTCTTGGCCCTGGCCGGGCGCTCTTCCCGGCCCCTGCCCCGGCTCTTAGGCTTGCCCTTGGGTTTGGGCTTGACGCACTTGCCGTTCTTCAGCTTCTCGGGCCTGGGGCATTTCTTCAGGGGTTCAGGGACGGTCGTTTCGCTCGGCACGTTGCCCGTGCCCGAGAACGTCAACGACGCCGTCGGCTGGTCGATCGGCGGGGCCTGCGGGTTATCGCACGAGTCCCCTTCGCACGGCGGCGTCCCTTCTTCGACGGCTTCTCCTCCGCCGACGCGCGCGTCATACAGATCGCCCTCAGAATCGGTGTCCCGCGGCACGAGCTGGGCATGCGTACCGAAGAACAGGTTTTCCCCGTTTTCGCTCGAGTCCAGGAAGAACGAGCTCAACGGGTCCTGGCCCGAGCCGATCAGACTCACGCACCCTTTGGCTTCTTCACAAGACGCAGTTTTATCCGCCTCCCACTCATACACGTCCACCTTGCCATTCGTGGCCTGCGGCACAAGCGATTCCGCGCTATCGAAGAATACATGGGTACCATTGTTCGCGCCTTCCTCCGGGCCGCCCTGAGCTTCTTCGGAGATCGGCCTCGGCGAACGCCCCGCAGGATCATCGAAATGAACGGACGAGCGGACGAACTCTGACCCGACGGACGGTGGCGCGCCATTTGGGTTGCACGACACACACACGATCGACGGTACCCCAGCCTCAGACGCCCGGGCGTCATACCGGTAGAGCTCGTCATTCCCGTTCGATTCATAGCCAGTGATGTCCGCGTGCGAGCCGAACACCAGAAATTCTCCGTTACGCGTCGTGTAATAGTTCGCTTCCAGGTTCATCCCGACCTCGTCAGCCGAGAGCAAGGTCCCGTGTGCCGCCGCATACCACAAGACGATCTCCGGGTGCGGATAAGCATCGACCTGCGCGACATACGTCACCGCGCCGCTCGCTGTGTCATACCGGTACAAGCCGCCGACCGGAGCTTCCGGCGTCAATTTCGCATTCGACGCGAAATACACCTCCGAACCATCCTCGGACACCGCGGCGACGAAATCGACGCCGCCTTCACCCCCGGATTCCCCCCGCGAGACACGCTTTAGATCGCACCTCGGCACCCGTTCCCCGGCCACTTCGACATCCACGACCTCACATTCATACAATTCGGGCCCCTGCGTTTTCGCCTTCACCGCATCCGCAGTCAACTCCGCCCGGGTCACGAAGAACACCCTCGAACCATCTTCGGAGGCCCCGACGAACACCGCCGGATATGGCCCCACCGGAATCCCGCTTTCAGGCGCGGAAACCTCGATCGTCCTGAACGATTCGCTACCACCAGCCCCTTCCTCGCGCTCACGCAAATAAAGCTCAGGAGTATCAGCGGAATTATAGCTTTCGCCGCCCTCAGACCAACAATGCGACCCTTCCCCCGAAGGGTCCGGAGCCGTGAAGAAAACCCTCGAACCATCACTCGACACCGCGCTATGCGCACCTTGAACATGTTCAGTGCCCTCCCCAATGACCGCCCCGCAAGAACTCACGAGCTTCCCGCCTTCCGCTTCCGAGCGTCCGTTCACCAGCCCCAAGCATTCCCGGCCAGCCGACCATTCATACAAATCATTACTACGCGCATCTTCGCTGGCCTGCTTCGCCACGAGCTGTTCCTGCGCGCCATCACACAACGCCAACGGCTCCGTCGGCACTTCGTGATCATTGCTTTCCACCACCGCACGACCGAAATCCCCCGACGCGCCAACCACATGACTACTCCCCGACCCGGTCGCCATCGCAACCGTGTACGGCCCCCCCGGCGGACCAACCAAATCCTCGACACGTTCACGTCCAGCTTCCTTACCCACAATATCACCCGCCGCCACACCAGAGAACTCCCCAACACCAAAACTCCCCGGACCATCCACCACCGACTGAAAACTCTGAATCCCGAGACTCGGCGACGCAAGCGCCACAAACGACCAACTACTCACACCACGCGAAAACACATACGCGTTCTCGCCCTGAGCCGCGAACGGCCCGAATGCCGCCTTCGTCCACAGCAAAAACTCATCCCCTTCCGCAGACGAGAACCCAACGTCGAAGTTTTCACCGAAGCTCTCTTGTTTGGAGACTCCAAACATATCTTCAGCATCCCCCTTGTTCGGCGGCGTCAACAACTCATACCCACGCCCATCCGGCGACCCAACCCTCGCCGTCGGCAAAGTGAGAAACAGCTCTGGCGCCCCGGTGGTAGCGCCAATAGCGTTTTCCGCCACAAGCCTAAAACTATACTGAGTATCCGCAGCCAAACCACCAATCTGCTGCACAACACTCACATCACGATCGCCGTAACCGACATCAACTCGCGGCGTGGCCCCGACAACACCCCCAGCATCAGAATATTCAAACCAATAACTCGTATCAACACCATCCGGATCCACTTCACCACGAAGATCCGCAAACGACGATGACACATCTTCAACAGACACCCCGCCCGCTAGCGGTGCAGCAGGTGCCGCGAACGATTCAGCTTCGCCTTCCTTCACACCACCATGTTCACCCGCCACCGTTTCAGCAACAACGCGATAACGATAAACCCTCCCCGGCACCAAACCACCAACCTCGACTTCAGCGTGCACCGCGTAGTTTTCTTCCTTCAACCTCATTTCCACAGGAACCGGCCCAGCAAACACGCACGGAACATCATCCCCCGGATCACCCGACTTCAAAGAAGAAAACCCACCCTTCTTTTCCGCCACACTCGCATCAAACACTTCTTCACTCACATACTGAAAATAACACCCCGACACAACAATATCTTTATGCACATCATTTTCGGCACCACTCACCTGCCCATTCAACACCACAGCCTTCTTTGGTTCCAGCGCAGACTCCTCCCCCGTCACTGCGCCAGGATAAAACCCACCCTCACCAAACACACCCACCACAAACTTTTCACTTTCGACTTCATGCACACCTTCACTATTTATTTTCCCCTGGACCTTATCCGCGGCCGCATACAAATCCCCAACCGAGCTGACAGCTATACCGCCTTCCGGATCATATGTACCGAACTGATCACCCTTCGAACGACCTGTCACCTTACCGAGATATTCACCCGACGATGTAAACTCAGCGACTACCCACGATTCATCCGCGATCCGGCCCTTCACCAACACATCACCATTCTTCGGATCAATCGCGACACCAAACACCCTGTGAGAGAACAGTTCTTCCACTTCCTTTTTACCGTTGACCACGACTTCCCTGGTACCCAATATCACCCTTTCAAAACACCCGATTGGCGAATACACATCGACCTCGAGATCAGCCGTATCCACATCATTAATGACATACACATCTCCAGCAGACGGCCCACTAGGCGCAACAGCCACGCCTTTAACCGCGTCCTCCTTATTAAACAGTTCGGGTTCGCCCGGCCTACCAGGTTTGCCGATCAGCCTGTTGCCTTCGATATATTCATCCGCACCAGACTCCGCACAGGAAAAGGGAACCGGTTCACTATGCGGCCCAATCCTTTCTACAAAGCCCCTCAATTCACCATTACCCTTTTTAGCATCATATACATCTCCGTTACTCATGCCCCCTGAATTATCTACGGCTACCCATTCTTCTGGGCCTCTGGTGAGCAATTCGCCGGTCGAGTCGTCAAAAGCACAGCTATGCGTAGGCAAACCTTCCAACTCGCGAATGAACACATTAGAAGAACTGAATTCATCAATGAAGCTCAGAAATCCAAGTGATTGGCCGACCCATACGTTCCCACTGTTGCCCCCGCCCTCCCCAGAATCGACCGCCACACATTCAAGTTCACCAAACGCCCCCATCGGCGTCCCTTCCAACGCCGACTCAAACGGCCGTTCAAACTCAGCCGATGCCGGAACACACACCGAGAAGAAACATACCCCCACAGCAAGAAGTCCAGAGACCAACAACCGAGCACCACGCCACCCACACACCCAAGACGACAACAGCAGCGATCTCGACATACCTAAGGACTCCTCCTCAAGATAAAACTACGAACCCTCACACACAAACACCACACCAACGCCAGCCGGACTATAATGTCATACCCATCCACAAGTTCACTACTACCAACAGGGACTGGGTGAGGCCCGGACAACCCCCGGACCCACCCAGAAACTCACATCAACACGACAACCTCTACATCACGTATGTAAATTCGGGGCTAAGATCCATAACGCATTACCACTTCTTAACAGCGACAGAATGGTACCATTCACATTGCCGGCTTCTGCTCCACCGATTGTACATTTAGCTTTGTGGCCGGTTTCGTTCGATTTTGTTTCGAATTCGGATGCTACCTTACCAGTAGTTCTGTTAGCTACCACATTGACAGACGTATCATTATGTTCGCACACATCAGTGATTTTTAGAACGCCGCCGACGGTGCATTCGACTTCCCATCCCGGAAATCCTTCACCGGTTGGTTTTTTGGCTCCGCTTAAGATATCGTCTCTGACCTGTGTTCCTTCTTCAATGAGTTTGGTGCCCCACGGTAGATTCGTCGGATGAACGGTTACGCCCTTTGATTCTTCGCAACTACCGTGTTTGCCCACGATGAATTTACATTTTATATTGTTTATTGCGGAGATTCCGTCCTGCCCAGGTTCACTTATTTTTTCTAAATTAGTAACCCATCCAATATTTTCCCCTGTGCATTTGATCGCTGTTCCGCCTTCTGGTGCTTTGCTGTCTTCCAGTTCGAGTTCGCCGCTGGACGTGACTTCGCTGGTATTCACGAGTTCCTTCGTTTCCCAGCCCGTCCCTGCAGTTGTACAAAGGCCAGAATTGTATTTGCCAGTTTCTGATTTTACACAGTGCACCCATCTCGGCACTGCCATCGCAGGCGCCGCCACAACCGCCATCAGGCCAGCCACAACTGCCAGCCCAAAGGCTATCTTCAAACGCTTCATGTCGTACTTCTCCTTACCTAGAGAGTCAGTTCCCGACCCACGGCGCTCGTCTTCAAAACAAAGACGCCGCGGCACCGGCTATGTCTTGTATGTCACAGCCCTGCTCCGAACCGCCGCCCGCAACGCGACCAGAAGCCCGACTCAAGACTGCACGAGCCAACTTACCAGGCTGTCAATGATTTTGGAAGGGGCTGTTTCTTACTTACCGGGGACCGGTCCAAGGCAGTGGAAAACGTTTCCAACCAGGCCCTACGAACACGATGCACGGGCCACACTGAGCTCGCCGAAGGTCCTTGTCGTCAAACGTAGAGACGCCCCGAGCCTGCCCGCGCATCGGGTCATTGAACAGGCCCCACCGTTTGCTATCACCAATGAGAGGCCTTGTCAAAGGGCCGCCCGCCGTCCGGGCCCAGCGGCGGACTCCCGTCACGGTGGGCCCGACACCGCGGCCCTCAGACCGCGGTGAACAGCGCCTCGTCGCTGGCGAGGCGCTCGCGTAGGCGACGGCGCAGCTCGGTGTGGATCTGCGAGACACGGCTCTCGGAGACCCCGAGGCGCTCGCCGATGTCGCGCAGGGTGCGCCCCTCCACGTACAGCAGCACCGCCACCTCGCGCTCGCGCGCGGGCAGCTGGGCGAAGGCGACGCGAAAGCGCGCCTTGGCCTCCGTGCGCTCGGCGCTGAGGGCGGGGTCGCAGCCCTCGTCCTCGCTCTCCAGCGTGTCGATCCGCTCGATCGTGGTTGAGTCCTCCGAGCGGATCGTCTTGTTCAGCGAGCCGACCTCCGCGAGCGCCAGCTCGTCGAGGCGGCCGCTCAGCTCCGCCGTGCTCATGCCGGCGGCGGTGGCGAGCTCCTCGCGGTTGGGCCGGCGCTCGTGTTCGGAGGCGAAGCTGTCACGGGCGCCGTTGATCGCGCGCTCGGCGCGGCGCAGCGAGCGGGGAGCCCAGTCGTGGCGGCGCAGCTCGTCGAGCACGGCGCCGTGGATGCGCGTCCACGCGAACTGCTCCAGGGTCGCGCCCTTGGCGGGGTCGTAGCGCTCGATCGAGTGGATCAGGGCCTCCAGGCCGCAGGAGAGGAAGTCCTCCACGTCGCACTGCGCGGGGACCTCGCGGACCTTGCGGTAGACGATGTAGCGGACCATCGGGGTGAACGTGAAGATCAGGCGGTCCCGCAGCCCGAGGTCCCCCGTGCGCCTGTACTCCCGCCAAAGCGAGAGCACCTCGGCAGCCGAGATCCTGGCAACGCGTTGGCCTAAACGGGGATGCTCGCCGGAGGCGAGTGTCGCCCGGCTTCGGTCCATGGCTTTCATCTGGTGCTCCGACTCTCGAGGGAAAGTGGTGCGTCCCGCAGAGCGGCCCCACGAAGCCCATTCCAGGAGTTCGAGGGAGCGATCCGGCAGAGACCCCGCACTGATCGGCACGTCGGTAGGCGAGCTTGAGCGGTAGGCCGACGCTCGCAAGGAACCGACCGCCTGCAAGGATGCAAATGCCGGGGCAGCGCCCTCACGGATCGGGAGGAGCGGTCGATGACCCCGATCACGTAGATGGCCGCAACCGCGGGACAGCCGGGTCAAACCGAGCCTAAAGTTTTTCGAGCATCAGCCGATCAGGATGAGGACACCCAAGAGCAAAGCGGCCCAGGGACGGGTCCGTGAAGAGTGCTTTCAGGAGGAAACCAGCATGAGCTCGCCCATCACGCCACCCCAGGGACCGGCTGCCGCGCAGCCGGTGAGACCAACCGAAGCGGCGGGATCCCCCGTAGCGCTCCAGGGTGCCGTTCGATCGGGTCCATCTTTCGCAAGCGAGCTCTCGGTCGCACTAGACACAGTGCCCGCGAGCCCCCCCCAGGAGGTCCTCGAGGAGATGGCGAGCGCGGCGCAGAACCACGAGGCGCTGCGCGCCCAGGGCCGCGAACTGCGCTTCTCCCGGGATGAGCAGAGCGGGCGCACGAGGATCGAGGTGCGCGACCGCAGCGGCAACATGCTGAAGACGCTCTCCCCCGCCCAGGCCCTCGCCGTCGCGGCCGGAGCGCCGGTGGAGTGAGGGAGGGGACGCCATGACCACCGTGAGCTCATCCACCTCGGGCGCGCCGATCAGCTTCAGCGGCCTCTCCTCGGGGCTCAACACCAGCGAAATCATCTCCGCGCTGCTGGGAGTCGAACGCACGCCGATCACGCGCCTCACCGACGAGCAGATCACCCTGGAAGGGCAGCACACCCAGCTGCAGTCGATCCAGAGCAACCTCACGCAGCTCACCTTCGACGCCCAGGAACTGGGCTCCCCGGCGCTGTTCAACACCTCCCAGGCGGTCACCTCCAGCGAACCCACGCGGATCGCGGCCACCGCCACGGCGGGCGCGGCGGTGGGTGGCTACGAGGTGAGCGTCACCCAGCTCGCGAACTCCGGGCAGCGCACGTTCACCTTCAAAAGCCCCGCGGCCGCCGAAAAACTGACGATCGACGGCGAGGAAATCGAAGTGGCGGCGGGCGCGACCATCGAAGACCTGGTCAAAACGATCAACTCGGACTCCACCGCGACGGTGTACGCGGCGGCGGTGGGCAAGGAAACGGTGGTGCTCTCCACGCGGGAAACGGGCGCCACGGGAGCGGGCTTCATCGCGGTCTCCGACCCGGGAGGCACGCTTGTCGAACAGGCGGGCCTTGCAAAAGAAGGCGTGAACGCGGAATACACGATCGACGGGGTCGCGGGGATCTCCGCCACGAACAAGCTCACGAGCGCGATCCCGGGTGTGACCCTGGAACTCAAAGCACTGACCGCCACCACGGGGCCGGTGACCGTCGACGTGCAGCCGCCGGGGCCCAGCGTGAGCGCGATCGCCTCCCAGGTGCAGGCGTTCGTCACCCTCTACAACTCGACGATCGGGGCCGTCAACACGCAGCTCACCGCCAAGCCCCCGACCTCGCCGGGGAGCGTCGCCGAACTACAGACGGGCACACTGTTCGGCGACTTCGAACTGGGGAACCTGCTCAACGGGATGCGCCAGTCGATGTACGAACCGGGCAAGGAACTCCCAGTGGAAATGTCGAGCCTTGCGGACATCGGCATCAGCACGGGCGCGCCGACGGGCAATGGAACCCCCTCGCAGAGCTCCGTGGAAGGGCAGCTCACGGTGAACACCGCGCAGCTCGAAAGCGCGATCCAGGCCAACCCGGCGGGCGTGGAAAAGATGCTGCAGAGCTGGTCCAAGGGCTTCCAGGAACTGGTCAACGCAAACGCCGCCCCGGGGGGCTCGATGGAAGCTCGCATCACCGGCGACACAACCCAGACCTCGGAATTGAGCAGCAGGATCGCGAACATGAACGAAATGCTCGCGATCCGCCAGAAAACACTCGAGTCCGAATTCGCCGCGATGGAAAAAATCATGGCCCAGAGCAAGACTCAGTCCTCGTGGCTGAGCGCTCAGCTCAGCTCGATGCTCTCCAGCGACTCGAGTTCCTCCAGCAGCTCCAGCTCCTCCTCCAGCGGCTAGACCCGCACGCGAAGCCAAGCTCGGGAACCCGGCCCAACCCGGCGCTGCGCGCTGTGCCCATCGGGTCGGGCGACCAGCGCTGCGCGCTGCATGCCCGCGGACGGAGCGCCCGAGCGACCCGCGCTCAACTTCCGGCGGGCGCGACCGATCACCGGGAGAGCCCCCCCCAAGCCGAGCCAAGGAGCGAACGAGAAGCGCATGACCCCACCGACGGCATCACCGCAGGCATACCGCGAGAACGCCGTGCTCTGCGCAGCCCCCGCGCAACTGGTGGTGATGCTCTACGACGCCGCCCGCCGCTTCCTGCGCCAGGCGGCGGAGGCGATGCGAGCGCGCGAAGTGGAGCGCGCCCACAACACGCTGCGCCAGGCCGAACAGATCATCGCCCACCTCGACGGGGTCCTCGACCACGAGCAGGCCCCCGAGCTCTCCCAGCAGCTGCACGCGATCTACCAGTTCTGCCTGGCCCACCTCAACCGCGCACGCATGAACCTCGACGCGGACAAACTCGAAGAGGTCTCGGAGATCCTGGGCGAGCTGCGCGAATCCTGGGTGGAGATCGCACACCGATGAGCGCCATGGACACCACGCCCGACACCACCCGCGCCGCCATGGCGACCCTCGCCAACCCCCCCACCACCGAGATCGACCCCTCGCTCGACCCCTACACGGCGATCCTCGAGCTCGCCGAGCGCGAGCTCCAACTCGCCCGCGACGGCCGAATCGAGGACCTACGCTCGCTGGCGACCCAGTGGGACGCACTGACCGCCGGCCTCCCCGAGCGGCCCCCCGCCTCCGCACGCACCCCCCTGGAACGCGCCGCGGCACTGCACGAGCGCACCAGCGCCACGCTGCAGTGCCTGCGCGAGGCGCTGCTCTGCGACATGCGCACGACCGCGCGCGCCAGCCGCGCCGCCCACGGCTACGCCGCGCAGACCTCCAGACGCATTCACCGCCTCGACCACAACGCCTAGGGAAACGCCCAAGGCCGAGGGGGCCTGCTTCGTCGTGCGGCGAGTGCGAGCACACCGCCGTACCCTCCCCGCTACGCCCGCGCCCCCGCCTGGGGATCCAGGCGCGACATGCTCACCGCGGCGATCAGCTGCGAGTTGGCCCCGCCGAGGTACAGACCCTTGACCGGGGGCACGTCGGCGTAGAAGCGCCCGTGTCCGATCTTCACGTGGGTCTCCCCCGCCAGCCGGCGGTTGGTGGGGTCGGCCCCCACCCACACCGGCTCGCCGTGGGCGGGCGAGCTCGCATCCCCGGGCAGCAGGGCCTCCAACCATGCGTGGGTGTCGACCTCCACCGAGTCCGAGCCCCCGCCCTCGCCCGCCGCCCACAGATAGCCCGACACGTAGCGGGCCGCGATCCCGCGGCGGCGCAGCAGCACCAGCGAGAGGTGCACGAAGTCCTGGCACACCCCCGCCCGCGCATCCAGCAGGTCGCTTACGCTCGAACCCACGTAGGTGACCCCCGGGCGGTACTCGAAGCGGTCGGGAATCAACTGGCACAGCTGCTGCACCGCCTCCAGCGGCGTGGCCGCGTCGAGCGCCTCGTCGAACTCCCGCAGGCCCGCGATCGAGGGCTGGTCCTGCCAGGGGAGCGCGAACTCGCCTCCCGCATCCAGATAGGCGGGGCTCCCCAGGCTCGCCCACGAGCCAGCGGGGGGGTCGGCGGGCTCGGAGGTCACCACCCGCGCGCGCACGTCGATCGTCAGCTGGTCGTGGTCGGTGGGGATGCCGAACTCGAGCACCTCGGTCCCGAAGTAGTCCAGGTGGCGGCTGACGCGCGCCTCGGGGTCGATGCGGGTGTGAAACTCGTCGCAGCGCTGCGAGGAGGTCGTCGCTGGACGCACCCGCAGGGCGTTGAGGTTGTCGCTCACCGGAGCGTCGTAGAGGTACTCCGTCAGGTAGCGGATCGCGAAGTGCACCGCCGCCTCACCCCCTCCCGCCGAGGTGGCACGCCACGCCGCGGTCGAGCCGCGCCCGCTGGGTGCATCGCGCAGCGCACCCCCGCCTCACCTTCCGCTCCCCGCCGGGGTCGCCCCGGCGAAGTAGCGCTCCGCCACGTCCTGGTCGAGCCGCTGAAGCTCCTGCTGGGTGCGCTCGCAGATCCCCGTCAGCTCCGCCCCGTCGGGCAGCGTGCGGCGCTGGAAGTCCAGGTCCGCCGCCAGACGGCTGACGCGCAGCACGGGCTTGGAGTTGCGTGGCCCCGCGTCCGCGGCGGCGAACGCCTCGTGCAGGGAGTCCACGCACGCCGCCACGCTGTCGGGGTAGGCGCGCTCGAACAGCAGGAAGCGCGCCACCGGCTGGGCGTTCGGGGGGGCGGTCACCGCGCGCAGGTAGGCGTGGAAGCCGCCCACCGCCTGCAGCAGGATCAGCGCCTGCCCGTCCGCGGGCGCCGGGTCGCGGACATCGCCGCCGGGGGCAGGGGTGGGCAGCGCGATGCGCAGCATCCGCAGCACCATGTCCGAGACCTCGATCGTGCCCCCCGCGTCCAGGAAGCACTTGGCTTCGTCGCGCAGCATCGAGCGGTCCGCCACCCCCCAGATCAGCGCCGTGCGCTGCTTGACGTACTGGGAGGCCACGTAGGGGCCGGCGGGCGCCGCGGAATCCGATCCGACCCGGGTGGGCAGGCCCCAATCTGCCCCGCCGCGCAGACCGAGGGCGGTGGTGTTGATCGCCTCCCACATCTCCGCGCTGATCACGTCGCGCACCGTGCGCGCCCCCTCGCGGGCCCGCTCGATGCTCGCCAGCATCGAGCCCGGCCGCCGCCCGTCCAGGGTCAGGCCCCCCAGGGCCTCGCCGTGTCCCGAGCCCTGCCGCCCGGAGTCCCCCAGCATCGCCCGCAGGCCGCCCGAGCCGAAGCTCACGCCCGGGACGTTCTCCGAGGCGCCCTGCAGCTCGGCCTGGAAGACCGCCTCCACCGCCCGCGCGGTGAACTCCGCGCGGGCGAGGTTGCGACCCAGCCAGTAGAGCTCGTGGGCGATCCGCGCCAGCATCACCCTCGCGCCTGCTGTTGCTGTTGCTGTTGCTGCTGCCCGCTCCACTCTCCATAACGCAAGTCCGGCAGCGCCGGCGGCAGCGTGTCCGCGATCGGCGGCCCCGCACGGTCGAGGTCGTCGCCGTCCTCCAGCACCCACGTGTCCTTCGAGCCTCCCCCGCGGGAGGAGTTGACGATCATCGAGCCCTCCTCCAGCGCCACTCGCGTGAGGCCCCCGGGGACGATGTCGATGTGCTCGCCGAACACCGCGAACGGGCGCAGATCCACGTGGCGGGGCCGCAGGTGGCCCTCGGCGTCCACCGTGGGGACCGTGGAGAGACGCACGACGTCCTGGGCGATCCACCGTTCGGGGTGCCCCCGGATCACCTCCCGCATGCGGGCGATCTCGGCCTCCTGCGCGTGCGGGCCGATCATCACCCCGCGGCCCCCCGACTCCCCGGTGGGCTTGACCACGAGCTGATCGAGGCGGCCGAGCACGTGCTCGAGCACTTCGGGGTCCGAGAGCAGGTAGGTGCGGACGTTCTCGAGGATCGGCTCCTCCCCCAGGTAGAAGCGGATCATCTCCGGGACGAAGCAGTAGATCGCCTTGTCGTCCGCCACCCCCGTCCCGAACGCGTTCGCGACCGCCACGCTCCCCGCCCGGTAGGCCCGCACCAGCCCGGGGACCCCCAGCAGCGAGTCGGGCCGGAACTCCAGCGGGTCCACGAAGTCGTCATCCAGGCGCCGGTACACCGCGTGCACCCGCTCCAGGCCCCGGGTGGTGCGCATGTAGAGCACGTCGTCGCGCACCACCAGATCCGAGGCCTCCACCAGCTCCACCCCCATCTGGCGCGCCAGGAAGGCGTGCTCGAAGTACGCCGGGTTGGCGGGGCCCGGCGTCCACACCACCACCGTCGCCTCGCTCTCCGCCGAGGGCGCCACCGAGCGCAGCGCCCCCAGCAGCAGCTGGGGGTAGTGGTCCACGGGGCGCACCCGGTAGGAGGCGAACAGCTCGGGCACCAGGCGCGCCATCGCGGCGCGGTTCTCCAGCACGTAGGAGATCCCCGAGGGGATGCGCACGTTGTCCTCGATCACCTTCCACGCCCCGTCACTGTGGCGCACGAGGTCGCAGCCCGCCACGTGCGTGTAGACCCCGCCCGGGGGCCGGATGCCGTGCACGGCCCGCGCGAAATGCGGGCAGCCCGCCACCAGCCGCCACGGCACGAGGCCCTCCCGCACGATCTCGCGGGCGTGGTAGACGTCGTCGACGAAGTGGTTCAGGGCGCGGATGCGCTGCGCCAGGCCCCGCTTGATCTCGCGCCACTCCGCGCCGCTCAGCACCCGCGGCACGAGGTCCAGGGGAAACGGCCGTTCGTGGGAGGCCCCGCTCTCGCCGCTGGTCTCGAAGGTGATCCCCTGCTGCATGAAGACCGCGTCGCGGCGGCGGCCCGCCTCGATCAGACCCTCCGGTCCCAGCCGCTCGAGCTCCGCCACCAGGGGGCCGAAGGGGACCCCACCCACACGCGGCGTCCCGTCGAGGTCGAACAGCTCGTCCAGGAACGGCGCCCGGGGCCGGTATCCGAGAACCTCCGGGGTGCTCAGCGTGGAGCTCACCGCGGAATTCTCCCGCGCGGGCGGGCGCAGCACCTTCGACGGATGGAGTAATTGCAGCGCCCGCGGCTGCTCATCTGTCGCACTATGCCGAGGGTGTATCTGGAGACTTGTCGGTCGTGCCGATCAGGATCGTGAGCAGATCGCTGATCCGCTGTACGCGGCCGAGGCGGTCTGGAAGCGGAAGGCCAGATTGGATCGTGTACTGGTTGCGCCGACCCCTGCGCTCCCGCGTGATGTAGCCGCCGTCCGCAAGCTCGGTGACGATCCGGTGGGCGGCGCGTTCGGTGATTCCCACCCGCTCGCTGATCTCCCGTAGAAGCACGCCTGGATCGTGGGCGATGCAGGCGAGGACCTGCGCATGGTTGGTCAGGAACTTCCAGCGGTGAGTGGTGTCCACGGCGTCAGTCTTCTCCTTGGCCATGGGGACAAGAGTAGCGTATCTAGACAATTTTTTCCTAGATATGTATTTCATGCTACGTTGTTCATGTCCGCGGTGCTTCTCAGATCGCTGGCGCTCATGCGCACACCCAACGAAACGAGGAAACCGTGCCCAGCTCAGTCATGCCCCACCCGCCCGCCCCGACCACCGGCAATGGCGTAGCGACCCCCGACGTCGTGGAGTCGCCGTCCAATCGAGGACTCCGCGACCCGCAGCCCCAGCACTCCCTGCTCGCGAAGCTGACCAGCCTCACGTCGATCGCCACCGTCGCCGCGGCAGGCATGATCGTCGTCGGCGCACTCGCCGTCGTCGGCGGTCACTACGACAAGCAGGTCGTCCACGATCAGCTCGCTCCGCAGAAGATCTTCTTCCCCAAGCCCGCCACAAACCCCGGCCTCGCCGCCTACGCCGGTCAGCAGGTGCTCACCGGCAAGCAGGCAAAGCTCTACGCGCAGAAGCAGATCGGCGTGGACCTCACCAAGGTCGCAGGCGGCAAGACCTACTCCCAGGTCAGCGCCGAATGGATCGCCGGCGGCATGAAGAGCGCGACGCTCGCAGGCGAGCGCACCACCCTGTTCACCGGGGAGACACTGAATGGCCTGCTCCTGGGCGCCTGGGGCTGGTCGGTCATCGGGATGATCGCCACCCTGGCCGGATGGATCCTGATCCTGCTGGGCGCAGCGCTGTTCCTGCTCCCGCTCGCCAACTGGCAGGTCAACCTCCGAGGCCGCCCTGCGGTCGCCGGCGCCTGACACGAAGGCCCAGCTCACCACGGTCCCGGCCAGCGCGGCCGGGACACCGTGGCCGCCCCATCCTCAAGCTCCCCGCCCGTCTGCCGATGACCCGAGCGAACCGGGTATTGCCCGGGGACGGCTCACACGGATGAGAGTCGGTTTGGCCCACGGAGGGCAGGCACCAGTCGTTCACCCCCGTCCCTTACCCGACACCGGATGTCCCTCATCGACACCACCCAGATGGCCCTGGAAAGCGCGGCCCGCGGCGCGTGGGCACGCCAGACGCTGCTCACCAACAACATCTCCAACGCCAACACACCCGGGTACCGGCGCGAGGACCTCAACTTCCAAGGAGCCCTCCGCGCGGCGCTCGCCGACGGTGCGTCCCCCGCTGAAGTGCAGTTCAAGCCCGAAGTCAGCTCCCAGGTCGTGGGGCCCGAAGGCAACGGGGTGGACGTCGACCAGGAATCCGCGCTGCTCTCCGAGAACGGCCTCGAATACGAGGCGATCGTGCAGGTGATGGGGACCCGCAACGAAATCATGCGCTCCGCGATGGGGGTCAGCTGATGGGTCTCTTCGACGCCATCGAAATCGCCGGCAGCGGCCTCAGCGCGGAACGGGTGCGGATGGACGTCACCTCCGAGAACCTCGCCAACGCGCAGACCACCAAAGCCGCCAACGGGCAGCCCTACCAGCGCCAGGAGGTGGAGCTCCAGCAGACCGGCTCCGCCTCCTCCAACTTCGAAGCCACGCTCTCCGAAGCGCTCGGCTCATCCGGCGCGCAGAGCGGCGGGGATGGGGCTCTCACCCATCCGCCCGCGGGCGGCGTGCAGGTCGCGGGGATCGTCGCCGACAAGACCCCCGACCAGGAGGTCTACGACCCCGGCAACCCCGAAGCCAACGCGCAGGGGTACGTGAAGATGCCCAACGTCAACACCGTCACCGAAATGGTCGACCTCATCTCCGAGTCGCGCTCCTACCAGTCCGACGTCACCGCGATGCAGACCGCCAAGTCGATGTTCACCGACACCCTCGGGATCCTCAAGTGATCCCCCCGATCGGCGCCATCGGCAATGTGCTCTCGCAGGGCGTCGCCGGCCTCGGCCCGGGCGAAACGACGGGCGCATCCGGCGCGGGAGCCTCCACCGGCCTCAGCCCGAGCACGCCGGCCGTCGGCACCGAACAGACCGCCGGCAGCAGCGCGAGCACCGGCGTGGGCGGGATCGGCGGGGTCTCCGAAACCGGCACGGGCGGGGCCACCACGGGCGTCGAAGGCGCCGGCAGCAGCGAATCCGGTGGCTTCGGAGAAGCGCTCACCCAGGCCATCTCCTCGCTCGACAAGACCCAGCAGAGCGCCGACGGCGCCGCCCAGGCGCTCGCCACCGGCACCGCCTCCAACCCCGAGAGCGCCGTGGTCACCGTCGAGAACGCCCAGCTCGCGATGCAGCTCGCCTCCCAGATTCGCACCAAGGCAGTCGAAGCCACCCAGCAGATCTTCCAGACCCAGGTGTAAAACCGCCGGCCTTCCCATCGCTCCCCGCCCGTCGACCTCACGCGTACCCCCCTCCTCCCCCTCCTCCTCATTCTTCTCCCCAAGCAGACCCAGCCCTGATCGATGCCCGTAAAGCAACTCGCCACTCGACTCACACCACGCGGATGGCTGATCCTCGGCGCCGGCGCAGTCGTCGGGATCCTGTTCATCTACCTGTTCGTACACATGGTCTCCAAGCCCTCCTACTCCACGCTCGCCACCGGCCTGGAACCGGCACAGACGGGAAAGATGACCAGCACCCTCGACCAGCAGGGGATCAGCTACGAACTGCAGAACAACGGCACCGCGCTGGCCGTGCAGTCCAACGAGACCGCACGGGCCCGCGTCGCGCTCGCCGGCGCCGGCGAGCTGGGCAACTCCCAGCCCGGCTTCTCGCTGTTTGAAAAATCGAGCCTCGGCGAAAGCACCTTCCAGCAGCAGGTCACCTATCAGCGCGCCCTGCAGGGCCAGCTCGAGCAGACGATCGACAACATCCAGGGGGTCGGCGGCGCCCAGGTCGAGCTCGTCCTCCCCAACCCCCAGAACCAACTCTTCGGCGAAAGCCAGAACGCCTCCTCCGCCGCTGTCCTGCTGAGCGACACCAGCTCGCTGAGCTCCACCTCCGTGCACGGCATCGCCCAGCTCGTCGCCTCCTCCGTGCCCGGGCTGCAACTGCAGAAGGTCACCATCACCGACGGCACCGGGCAGCTCCTGTGGCCCTCCCAGAACGGCGAAGCCGGCGGCGGCGCCAGCGGCAGGCAGGCCGCCGAGGAACGCTACGACGATGGGATGGAGGCCAGCCTCGATGAGATGCTCGCCCAGACGATCGGCCCCGGCAAGGCCGTGGTGCAGGTGTACGCCAACATCGACACCAACCAGACCACCCAGGAATCGCTCACCTACGGCAAGACCGGCGTGCCGCTGGCGCAGAGCAAGAACCTCGAAACCCTCACCGGCTCCGGTGGCGGGGCAGGCGCGACGGGCACCGCCAACATCCCCGCCTACGCCCAGACCGGGACCTCCGGCAAGTCCAACTACAAGCACGAAATCACCGGCTCCACGCTCGGGGTGGCGAAGACCGTCACCCACAACACCGTCGCCCCCGGCGCGGTCGAAAGCGAGCACGTCTCCGTGCTGCTCGACAGCACCGTGCCCGCCGCCTCCGTGACCGCGATCAAGGAAGCCGTCACCAACGCCGCCGGCCTGCAGCCCAAGCGCGGAGACACCGTCTCCGTCGCCCAGATGGCCTTCGCCAAGACCACCGCCCCCGCCGGCGCGGAAAGCGCCTCCGGCGGGATCATGGGCGACGCCAAGTACGCCCTCATCGGCATCGGCTCGCTGCTCTTCCTGTTCTTCACCACCCGCGCCCTGCGCCGCCGCGAGCAGGAGGGGATCGACAACGAACCCCCCTGGCTGCGCGAGCTCGAGCTGCCGATCCGCCTCTCCGAGCTCGAACGCGAAACGCCCCCGCGGCCCGCCGACAACACGGGCGGGCGGGATCCGATCACACTCGCCGCCGGCGCGGGCAGGGCTGGCGGGACTCCCATCCGCCGCCAGGTCGAGCAGCTAGCCGAGGCCAGCCCCGACCGCGTCGCCCAGCAGCTGCGCAGCTGGATGCAGGAGGACTAGCCCGTGGCGATCGAGCTGCCCCCCGCCTCCGAGGCCCCGGCCGCCGCGCCCGGTGGCGGGGCGCTGGTTCCCGCCCCTCGCCTCGGGGGGCGCCGCAAGGCCGCCGTCCTGATGGCCGCCCTCGGCCCCGATCTCGCCGCGGAGGTCATCCAGCACCTGCGCGAGGAGGAGATCGAGAGCCTCTCCCTCGAAATGACCAAGCTCGGCGCGATCGAGGAGCAGACCACCGAGGCGATCCTCGGCGAGCTCGCCGCCGCCGCCGGCTCCGGCGGCCTGGGCGACGTCGCCGGCGGGATCGAGTTCGCCCGCGAAGTGCTCGAGCGCGCGCTCGGCCCCGAGCGCGCCGAGGAACTGCTCGCGCGGCTCTCCGCCGTGACCGAGATGCGCTCCTTCGAGTTCCTGCGCAGCACCCCCCCCGAGCAGATCGTCGGCTTCCTGCGCACCGAGGCCCCCCAGACGATCGCGCTGGTCATCGCCAACCTCCCCACCGTGCTCGGCGCCCAGGTCCTCGCCCGCCTGCCCGACGCGGTGCAGCCCGACGTCGCGCTGCGCATCGCGCGCATGGGCGAGACCAGCCCCGCCGTGATCCAGCAGGTCGAAGAGGTGATCCGCCAGCGGCTCACCACCGTCGCCGAGCAGGAGTACTCGAGCGCCGGGGGGGCCAAGGCGCTCGCCGGCATCCTCAACCACGCCGAGCGCTCCACCGAGCGCGCCGTGCTCGAGCACCTCGCCACCACCGACCCCGAGCTCGCCGAGGAGGTCCGCCGGATGCTGTTCGTCTTCGAGGACCTCGCCACCCTCGAAGACCGCGCGATCCAGCAGGTGCTCCGCGAGGCCAACCAGAAGGATCTCGTGCTCGCGCTGCGCGGGGTCGCCGAGGCCGTCAAGGAGAAGCTCCTCGCCAACATGTCCGAGCGCGGCGCCGCGATGCTCCTGGAGGAGATGGAGGTCCAGCCGCCCCAGCGCCGCCGCGACGTCGAGGCCGCCCAGGGCCGCATCGTCGCCGTCGTGCGCCGCCTCGAGGAGGCCGGGACGATCGTGCTCTCCACCGGCGACGGGGAGAGCGAAGAGGAAGCGGTGGTGTGACCTACCCCCTCGAGCAGCTCGAGCCCTCCGCTCCGGGTGGGTGGGGTCCGAATCAGTGGGACGCCAACAGTCCCGCACGCCTCCTCGCCGACGCCGCCGCCGAGGCCGAGCGCATCCGCGAGCTCGCCCGCGCCGAGGGCCACGCCGAGGGTCTCGCCCAGGGCCGCGAGGACGGCCTCGCCGCGGCGCGCTCCGCCGCGCTCGCCCTCCAGCAGGCGCTCACCGAGGCGCTCGCGCTGCGCGCGCAGCTCGCCGAGGAGACCGAACGCGATGCGCTCGCACTCGCGCTCGCACTCGCCGCCAAGATCCTCGCCGGCACGCTGGAGGTCCAACCCGAACGTGTCCTCGACGCCGTCCGCGGCGCTCTGCGGCGCGTGACCGAGCGCCGGCGGGTCACCGTGCTCGTCGACCCCGCCGACCTCGAGATCGTCAGCGCCGCCATCGCCGAGCTGGGGGCCCAGGTCGGCGGCGTCGAGCACTGCGACGTCCAGGCCGACCGCCGCGTCGGGCCCGGCGGCGCGATCGTCCGCACGCTGGAGAGCGAGGTCGACGCGACCGTCGACACCCAGCTGGAGCGCGCCCGTGAGATCATCCAGGCGGAGCTCGGCGGAGCGGAGCCCTCCATATGAGCGGCGATCTGCTCGAGCGCTCCCGCTCCGCGCTCGCCGCGGCCGATCTCGCCCGCTGCCACGGGCGTGTGAGCAACCTCATCGGGCTCATCATCGAGGCCACCGGGCTGCAGGCCGAGGTCGGCGAGGTGTGTCTCGTCGGGGCCGACCGGCGCCGCGAGGCGGTTCCCGCCGAGGTCGTCGGCTTCCGCGAGGGCCGCACCCTGCTGATGCCGCTCGGCGAGCTGCAGGGCATCGGCCCCGGCACCAAGGTCCTCCCCACCGGGGCCCCCTTCCGCGTGCCCGTCGGCCCCCACCTGCTCGGGCGCGTCATCGACGGGCTCGGCGCCCCCCTCGACGAGCTCGGCGCGGTGGCCGGCGAGGGCAGCGAGGGGGCCGGGTACCGCTCGACGATCGCCCCTCCCCCCTTCGCGCTGCGCCGGCCCCGCATCCGCGAGCGCGTCGCGCTCGGGGTGCGCGCCCTCGACAGCCTCGTCCCCTGCGGGCGGGGGCAGCGCCTGGGGATCTTCGCCGGCTCCGGCGTGGGCAAGTCCTCGCTGCTCGGGATGATCGCCCGCTCCACCTCCGCCACCGTCAACGTCATCGCGCTCGTCGGTGAGCGCGGTCGCGAGGTCCGCGAGTTCGTCGAGCGCGACCTCGGCGGCGCGCTGGAGCGCTCCGTCGTCGTGGTCGCCACCTCCGACGAGCCCGCGCTCGTGCGCATCAAGGCCGCCTTCACCGCCACCACCATCGCCGAGCACTTCCGCGACCACGGCCACCACGTGATGCTGATGATGGACTCCGTCACCCGCTTCGCCACCGCCCAGCGCGAGATCGGCCTGGCAATCGGCGAGCCCCCCGCCACCCGCGGCTACACCCCCAGCGTCTTCGCGCTGCTCCCCCGCCTGCTCGAGCGCGCCGGCACCAGCCCCGAGGGCTCCATCACCGGCCTCTACACCGTCCTCGTCGACGGCGATGACATGAACGAGCCCATCGCCGACGCCGTCCGCTCGATCCTCGACGGGCACATCGTCCTCACCCGCTCCCTCGCCCACGCCGGGCACTACCCAGCGATCGACGTGCTCCAGAGCGTGTCCCGTCTCACCGGGGAGATCGTCCGCCCCGAGATCGTCTCCGCCGGGCAGCGCCTGCGCTCGGCGCTGGCAGCGCTGCGCGAGAAGGAGGACCTGATCGCAATCGGCGCCTACCAGTCCGGCAGCGACCCCCTGCTCGACGCCACGCTCGAGCACCGCTCCCGGATCGAGTCCTTCTTGCGCCAGCCCGTCGCCCAGCCCAGCGACCCCGCCACCTCCGACGAGCGCCTGCTCGAGCTCGCCTCCTCGCTCGAGCGCTCGCTCGCCCAGCGCAGCGGCGAGATCCTCGACGCCGAGGAGGTCCTCGCCGAGGAGCCCCCGGAGGCTGCCTCCGGCTTCAGCGACGCGGGGGTCTCCGGTCTGGACTCCTCCGCCATCCCCTCACTCGGGCTCAGCCTCTGAGGCTAAACCGCCACGGGGCGATACTCGCGGGTCGAAGGGTTCTGCTCCAGCAGGCCCACCGCCCGCAGCGTCTTCACGTACCGGTGGGTCGTCGATGGCGACATCCCCAGCTGCCCCGCCAGGTCGATGATCGCCCGCCACGGCCGCTCCGGGCCGTAGGAGGCCAGGATCGCCAGGCCCCGCAACAGCGACTGCGAGAGCTGCGGGTCCTCGAGCGCCTCCTCCAGCGCCGCCCGCGTCGCCTTCTGCAACGGCGAGGGCCTGCCCTTGCCGTTCTTCTCGGCCGGCTCATAGGCGTGGTCGAGCGCGGCCAGCAGCAGGTTCGACACCGTTCCGTTGCGATTGCGCCCCGCACCTCGCATCACCTGCTCCACTTGCAGCGGAGAGAGCGTGATCGATACCTCATCCGACTTCTTCTTACTCATGTTCGTTCATCCCCAGGGCGTGATGGCTTTTGTCGATCGCCCTACGCGGGTGTCGACCTTTGCGGTTCATTTGAGTCCGTACCGCTCGAGCACGGTAAGAACCCATTTTTATCTACGAATAATCGGGGTCTCCGGATCACATTGCGATGAATAGATCCAACTGTCAGTGAGGATCATTCTCCGGATTCTCCGGGAAAAACGACGATTCGCCTCCTTTCGCCCGTAGCGAATACACAAGAGCTTACATCGATCCGCACCCGTGGGATCGGCTGCGCCATGAGATGGTCCGCCCAATCTCACGGATCCTCCCAACACACGGCTCAGTCCTCTAAAGAAACGTGCCCCCAGTCCGATTACGCGGAGGTGAGCACCGCTCCCTCGTTCCGCTTCCGGCTAGAGCGCGTTCTCTCTCTGCGCCAGCACAAGGAGAGCTTCGCGCGCCAGGAGCTCGCCCGCGCCCTCTCCCAGCTCCTCGGCAGCCAGGACCGCCTGCGACGCGTCGAGGAGCACCTCGAGGAGGCCCACACCCGCCAGCGCCTCGCCACCGGCGAGGCCAGCACGGTCAGCGCCGCGGACCTCCTTGCACGCCAAGCCTTCGTCGAGCACATCGAGGCCCAGCGCACGATGGGCATGCGGGAGCTGGAGCGCCACGAGGCCGACGTCGCCCACCGCGACGTCCAGTTGGGGCTCGCCGCACGCGAGCACCAGATCCTCGAGCGTCTCAAGGATCGACAGCTCGCCGAGCACCAGCGCGAGGTCGGGCGTCGCGAAAGCGAGCAGCTCGACGAGATCGCCCTGGAGCGCTTCCGCCGGAGCGCCGCATGAGCGCCTCGGGCGGTGGGTTGGAAGCAGTCCAGTCGGGCGCCCGCCCCGGTGGGTGGGAATCGATAACCGCGGCCGCCGCCGAGCGCGTCCAGCAGCTGCAGGCGCTCATCGCACAAGTGGAACACCCCAGCGCCGGCTCCAGCTTCGCCTCCGCGCTCGCCTCCGCCCAGTCTGGGTCGGCGGAACCGGCCGCAAGCGCCGGCGCCTCCACCTACCCCGTGTCGACGGCCGACGGCTACGCCTCCGCCCTGTCCACGGCCGACTTCAGCTCCGCCCCGCCCACAGCCGACGGATACACCACCGTCGAGTCCCCGGGCAGCGCCTACACCTCGGCGGTGCCCGCCGTGGCCGCCTACTCGCCCGCCACGGCCACTCCAGCGGGCGTGAGCTCGGCCGGCGTGGGCTCCGCCTACGCCCCGCTGGTCGAACAGGCCGCCGCCCGCTACGGACTCAACCCCGCGATTCTCCACGGGCTGATCCAGCAGGAGTCCGGGTTCGACCCCTCCGCCCGCAGCAGCGCTGGCGCGCTCGGGCTCACTCAGCTGATGCCCTCCACCGCCGCCTCGCTCGGCGTCACCGAACCGCTCGACCCCGCCCAGTCGATCGAAGGCGGCGCCCGCTATCTCTCGCAGCTGCTCCAGCAGTTCGACGGCAACACCGCCGACGCGCTTGCCGCCTACAACGCCGGCCCCGGCGCCGTGGAGCAGTACGGCGGCGTACCCCCCTACTCCGAAACCCAGCAGTACGTCGGCAAAGTGCTCGGCTACGCCGCCGCCTACAGCCAGGGCAGCGAATCCGGCCCGCAGGCGCTCGCCGCGGGGACCGCCGCGGTTGCTCCCGCCGGCGGCGGGACATCGATCGCTACACCCTCCGAGGCAATCGCATGACCACCCCCGCCGCCCAGGCTCCCCTCCGCACTCCCGGTGAACGAGAACCGATCCCGGGCGGGCGAGAACCGACCTCGGGTGGGCGAGAACCGCTCTCCTGCGGCGCTCCCCCCGGCGCCCCCCCCGAAGCGGTGCCCTTCCACAGCGCCCTCGAAATCGAATCGGCCCGGACCGCCATTGCGGAAGGCCAGCAGAAGCGCTCGCAAGATCCAGCTCCCGCCGCCGGCGCAAGGGCGAGCACCACGGGAGTGGCCGATCGCGTCCCGCACGGCTCCGCGCAGCCCGCATCCCGTCATCGGGGGCAGAACGCAGCCGCGGCGTCCTCTGCTTCCAGGGCAACCTCCGGCTTTGGATCCTCGGAACCCACACCCGCTGGCTCCACGCCGACGCTCCCCGCCGCACTCCCGAGGGGTGCTTGGACCGATGCGCCAGCGGGCAGCGCTTCGACGGACGCGCCGGCGGGCAACGCTCCAGCCTACGTGCCGGCCGGCAGCACTTCGACCGATGTGCCGGCCCTGGGCGCCCTCGCCGGCAGAGCTCTCATCCAAGGCCCCCCCGCGCACCTCTCCGCCCAAACTGACTCCGCGACGGTTCCCGGCGGCTCCCCCACGAGCGGCGAGGAAGGCATCCCCAACCCCCACGCTGCGACCACGCGCGGCGACTCCTCCCCGCGGAGCCCCGAAAGCGTTCTCACTCCCGGCGCAGCGACGGCCCACGAGGATGCCCGGCTCTCCCCCGCCACCGGCCCCGCGGACGGTGCGCCTGCCCTACCGCGGGACGGCGCCACAACGGCCATCGCTCCCCCCGCACCCCGGGACGGCGCCCCCGCTGCGGGCGGCGCGCAGTCGCACTCGCCTCACGCGACTCCCGGCGCCGGCGCGCTCGCGGACCGCCTCGGCGGCTCCGCGCACAAGGAGGGCACGGGTGCCGGCGGCGGGAATTGGAGCTCCCAGGCGGGCGCGCGCGCACTTGCGAAGCAGCCCCCCCCCTCGGCCGCCGGCGCGGACGCTCACGACAAGCTGTGGGTGCCCGATCCCGCCCAGGCCCCCGCGGGCGCCGCAGCCGCCAGCGGCGCGGCGGCCACCGGCGGGGTGGGCGGGCTCGCCGCAGGAGCGGGCGCAGGTGCCGCACAGGCATCGGCGCCTGCGGGTGGGGACCAGGGGGAGTCGTCGATCGACTCCGGCGTGGGGCTCCAGCAGGCCATCGAGGCCCTCCACGGCACCATTCAGCTCGCCGCCCGCCAGGGCCTCTCTCAGGCCCGCATCGCGCTGGAGCCCGAGGGGCTCGGCGAGATCCGCATCAACCTGACCCAGACCTCGCAGGGCCTCCTCGCCCGCGTGAGCGCCGAGACGCCCGTCGCCGCACAGGCGCTCGCCGCCGCCCACGCCGAACTGCGCGAGTCGCTCAGCTCGCTCGGCCTCAACCTTGCGCGTCTGAGCATCGGCGCTCACAGCCACTCTGCCGCCCACGGCGGAGACACAGCCCTCGGCGGCGATCGCGGCGGCGCCGGCGGCAGCGGCAGCGGCGAGGCCTCCTCCCGCGGCGCTCGCGCCGACCAGAGCGCAGCGAGCGCCCCGCCGACCAACCCCACCCCTGAGATCGAAGCCGAAGAGGACGCCCACCGCGCGACTGCGCCGTCGCGCGGGACGCTCCTGGACGTGCTCGCCTGACACACCCCTGGACACCACGGCAAGTGCATCGCACACGACAGCAACGCATCACACCACTTCGAGCAACTGAAAAGGCACTCCCGCACACCAAGCACGAGAGCGAGGCAATCCACATGACCACCGTCACCTCATCCCCCCCCACCGCGGCGCTCCCTGCCGCCACCACACCCGCCAAGACCGGCTCCACAGCGGGCTCCACGGCGGGCTCCGCCGCGACGGAACCCACGAACCCGAACGGCGAACTCGGCAAGAACGACTTCCTCAAATTGATGATCGCCCAACTGCAGGCTCAGAACCCGCTGGAACCGAGCAACGGCACCGAATACATAAGCGAGCTCGCCCAGTTCTCCCAGCTCGAGCAGACCACCAACCTCGCTCAGAGCAGCTCCCAGTCCGCCACTTCCCAGCGGGTCGCCCAGGCGGTGGGGCTGATCGGGCACACCGTCTCCTACACCGATCCCTCCACCGGCGCCACCACGAGCGGCGCCGTGCAGAGCGTCGAGATCACCCCCGAAGGCGCCACGCTCACGGTCGAAGGCACGCCCGGGATCGAACTCGCGGGCGTATCGGAGGTCTCGTGAGCGTCGAGCTCAACCCCGCGCTGCTCCCTCCGGGAGTCCTTGGGACCCCGCAGAGCGCTCCCGCGACGGGCAAGCCGGCCACGGATGGCAGCGGCACCTCCGGGCCGTCGTTCGCCGACGTGCTCAGGGAAACCGCCGGGCCGGAATCCCTGCGCTTCTCAAAGCACGCCCTCGAGCGGGTGCAGCGCCGCGGGATCGCGCTCGATCACACCACCGTCGGCCGACTGCAGGAGGGCGTGGGACGCGCTGCGGGTAAGGGCTCCCGCGACTCGCTCGTGCTGGTCGACGGCACCGCCTTCGTGGTGTCCGTTCCCAACCGCACAGTCATCACCGCGGTCGGCTCCGAGCACATGCGCGAACACATCTTCACCAACATCGACAGCGCCGTCATCGCCTGAGGCGCCCGCGATCGAGCACCCGATTCACCCCTGTGACACCACGACCCAACGAGGAGCCCACCAAGCCCAACGACCCCCACGGCTGACCAAACCACATCGAGACGAAGCAACTCCGAGAACTTCGCAAACACAACACACGGCCGGACCTCATCGAGGAGGCCGCGAAAGGAAGTGACGCAACCATGATGAGTGGAATGTACGCCGCGATCAGCGGCCTGGACGCAAACGAGACGGCGCTCAACGTGACCGCCAACAACCTCGCGAACGTCAACACCATCGGCTACAAGTCCCAGCGTGTGACCTTCGCCGACTCGCTGGCGCAGATCGTGCGGGGGGCCTCCGCGCCCACCACCAGCAACGGCGGCACCAACCCCATGCAGGTGGGGCTCGGCGTGACCGTCGCCTCGACCGACAACGACATGGCCGAGGGCTCCTTCCAGTCCACCAACAACCCCCTGGACGTCGCCATCCAGGGCGAAGGGTTCCTGCGCGTCGGCAACGGCACCCCGCCGGCGGAAGGCCCCTACACGGCCAAACTGCCGGCCGGCTTCCAGTACACCCGCGAGGGCGATCTCACGACCAACGTCAAGGGGTTCCTCACCACCCAGGCGGGGAGCTATGTGATCGGCCGCGAAGCGGTGGCCACCACGACCGGCGGCGAAACCACCTACGCGCCCGGAGCCAAGGACACCTACATCGTGATCCCCCCCGGCTCCGCCAACGTGTCGATCGGCGAGGACGGGGCGGTCAGCTACACCGACGAGAACCCCAAATCCCCGACCTACGAAAAACAGGTCACCGCGGGCTATCTCTCGCTGGCGCAGTTCCCCAACCAGGACGGCCTGGAGCGCCTCGGCGGCTCGCTGTGGGGCCAGACCTCCAACTCGGGGGCGCCGATCGTGGGCACCCCCGACACCGGCGGCTTCGGCCAGACCGTGGCCGGGGAGCTCGAGATGTCGAACGTCGACCTCGCCACCGAGATGACCAACATGATCACCGCCGAGCGCGGCTACCAGGCCAACTCGAAGGTGATCACCACCGCCAACGAAATGCTCCAGACGGTGGTGACGATGGTCCAGTAGCCACGACCAAGGTCCGACGGCGGCGAGGGTTCAGACCTCGGCCGACGGACTCGGGGACGTACATCGAGGCGCCCTGGTGGGGCGTGGCCGCAAACGCGCGCCACGCCCCACCGCCGGGCGACACAAGCGTGTTCCTGCAACAGCGGTGCGACAGAGACACGTTCCAACAGAGAGAAGGCACCATGATCACCCTCCACAGGCTCGGACACACCGACGAGCCCTTCCAACTGAATCCCGATCTGATCGTCACCATCGAGTCGACCCCCGACACCGTCGTGACACTCGCCACGACCGCCAAGGTCGTCGTGGCCGAGAGCCCCGACGAGGTGGCCGCCCTGATGCGCGAGTGGCGCGTGGACGTGCTCTCCGAGGCGATGCGCAACCGCCGCGGGGGCCCAGGCGGAGGCGATTCCCGGCCCACCCCGATCAAGGGCCCGAGCACGAGCCCGGGCAGGCATCCCCAACCAGTTGAAGGATCGCGGCTTCCGGCCGATGAACGAGGGCGATGAAGGCCGCAACAGCAATCGGAATCGGGGTCGCCTTCGGCGCCCTGCTGCTCAGCTCGATGATGGACGGGACCAGTCCCGCCTCCTTCATCAACATCCCTGCGCTGATGATCATCCTCGGCGGCACCTTCGGGGTGACGCTGGCGAGCGTCGGGATGCAGTCGATGAAGCGCATCCCCAGCCTCTACAAGCTCACCTTCTCAGCCGAGCCCCCCGACCTGCGCGGCCGCCTGGACCTGCTCGTGTCGCTCGCCGACCAGGCCCGCCGCGACGGCCTGCTGGCGCTCGACGCGCAGCTCTCCGAGGTGGAGGACGGCTTCACCCGCAACGCCCTGCAGCTCGTCGTCGACGGCACCGACCCCGAGATGGTCCACGCGATCATGGAGGCCGAGGTCGACGGCATGGCGGCCCGTCACGCCGCCGGCGCGGCGCCCTTCGAGAAGGCCGGCGGGTTCGCTCCCACGATGGGGATCATCGGCACCGTGCTCGGGCTGGTGCACGTGCTCCAGAACCTCGCCGCCCCCTCCACCCTCGGACCCTCGATCTCCGCCGCCTTCCTCGCGACGCTGATGGGGGTCGGCGCGGCCAACGTGATCTTCCTGCCGATCGCCAACCGCCTCAAGGCGATCTCCTCCGAAGAGGTCGAGCTGCGGATGATGACGCTCGAGGGGATCCTCTCCCTGCAGGCCGGCGACAACCCCCGCCTGGTCGCGGACAAGCTGATGTCCTACCTGCCGCCCGCCGAGCGCGAGGTGGAGGACAGCGAGGGGGCCGGGACCTCCTCGCAGAGCGCGAGCCCGCAGGCCGAGGCAGCCTGATGATTCAGCCCGAGGGTCAACGGCCTCGCACAGGCCACCAACGGGCTCGCGGAAGGAGCCACTAGCCATGGCGCGCGGACACGGCAAACGCCGCGGGCACGCCGCCGAGCACGACAACGACGAGCGCTGGCTGCTCACCTACGCGGACATGATCACGCTCCTGATGGCGCTCTTCATGGTCCTCTTCTCGATCTCCTCGGTGAACATCTCCAAGTTCCGCACCCTCCAGATGTCGCTCAAGGCGGCCTTCTCCGGGGACATCCTGCCGGGCGGCAAGTCGATCGAGCAGCCCGGCGCGAGCGCCAACTCCAGCCGCGCCCCCACGACCATCGACACGCCGGCAATCGTGCGGCTGACCCCCAATGTCACCAGCGAACTCGAACACGTCTCCGGCGGGCAGTCCGGCAGCGCGCAGGCGCAGGCAAGTGCGCAGAGCGCCGCCACGAGCGCCGCGAGCGTGCAGGTCTCAGCCGCCCAGCAGGAGCAGGCGAACTTCGAAGCGCTCCAGCGCGAGCTCAACGAGTACGCCGCCCGACACGGGTTCGCGAAGGCCGTCCACGTCGCCATCGAACAGCGGGGTCTCGCGATCCGCGTGCTCACCGACAGCCTCCTGTTCACCTCCGGCAGCGCCGCCCTCGAGCGCCAGGGCCAGCCGCTGCTCACCGAGATCGCGGCGCTGCTGAACGTCGACCACGTCCACCCAATCGCCGTCGAAGGCAACACCGACAACGTGCCGATCACCGGCGGGGCCTTCCCGAGCAACTGGGAGCTCTCCACCGCCCGCGCGAGCAGCGTCGTGCGCTTCCTGATCGCCAAGGGCGTGGACTCCCAGCGGCTCAGCGCCGTCGGCTACGCCGAACAGCACCCCATCGCCACCAACTCCACCGCCGCCGGGCGCGCGCTGAACCGGCGCGTGGAGATCGTCCTGCAACGCCTCTACTGATACCCCCAACCCGGCCGATACATAGGACCAGACCCGCCCATGTCCAAGAAGAAGCTCCTCATCCCCCTCGTGCTGCTGCTCGTTCTCGGAGTGGGCTACACCATGAGCAAGCCCAAGAAGACCGTCAAGCAGAAGATCCCCGGCACGATCTACGTCATGCCCCAGCCCTTTCTGCTGAACCTCGCCGAAGGCCACTACGCCAAGATCTCCGTCGCGCTCGAGCTGGCGCCCGGGCAGAGCGACGGGGCATCCGCCGCCGGGGGCTCCTCGAGCTCCGGGGAAGGCGCGGGGACGCTCCCCGAGGAACCAGCGGTCCGCGAAATCGTTACCAACACCGTCACCGGCCAGAGCGGGGGCACGCTCACCTCGAGTCAGGGCCGCAGCTCGATCAAGCACCACATCCTCACGAGCATCCAGCACCAGACCGACGTCAAGGTCGAAGCCGTGCTGTTCCCCGAATTGACGGTCCAATAGTCAAACCGAGCAACACCATGATCGAATCGCACACAGCCCCCGCCGCCGAGACCGGGCGGCTCCCCCGGAACGAGCCGGCGCGATGAGCGACGCGGTCGTCTACGAGCAGCTCGAGGAGCCCGACGGCGGCCCCGCGGAGACTCAGGGGAACGGCGCCCGGGCGGGCGCCGTGCAGAACGGCGCCGACCTGCGTCGCCTCAGCGACGTCCCCATGGAGCTCAGCGTCGAGATCGGCCGCACCCGCATGACCGTCGGCGAGACGCTTCAGCTTCACGCCGGCTCGATCGTCACGCTCGAGCGGCTCGCCGGCGAACCCGTGGACCTGCTCGTCAACGGCACCCCCATCGCCCGGGGCGAGGTGGTCATCGTCGACGAGGAGTTCGGCCTGCGCGTCACCGAGATCATCGAGGGCGACCCCGCCGTGGCGAACCTCGGCGAGCGGGAGGATGGGGAACCGCTCGACCCCGGCGACCCCGCGTCGCCCGACGCTGCGCCGGCTCCCGCGCCGCCCGCTTCCGCGCAGGCCGACGCCGCCGTGCAGGAGTGACCGGGAGGTCGCGATGAGCCCGGCCGAGCAGCAATCGGACCTCGAGCCGACCCCACCCGGCGACGCGCGCGACCCCGCCCGCAGCGAGGTGGCCCCAGACGCTCCGGACGCCCCCTCGGGGGAGGGTTCCGTAGAGCCGGACGCCCCTTCAGCGGATGGTCCCGTGGAGCCGGACACCACTTCAGCGGAAGGCTCCGTAGAGCCGGACACCACTTCAGCGGAAGGCTCCGTAGAGCCGGACGCCCCCTCAACGGAGGATCCCGTGGAGCCGGACGCCCCCTCAGCGGATGGTCCCGTGGTCCTTGACGAGGAGTCCGAGCCCGGGGACCCGCTGGAGGAGAGCCCGGGTGAGGGGGTTGGGCCGGGTGGGCATCTGATCAGAACGGTGGACTTCTCCCAGCCCACCAAGTTCACCGCCGAGTTGCGCCGCAGGATCGTGCGCGCCCTCGGGTCCTTCTGCGAAGCCTTCGCGCTGAAGCTCTCCACCGAGCTGCGGGCTCCAGTCGAGCTCGCCGTGGCGGACTCCAGTCAGCTCACGTGGGCGGCCGCCAAGGCGCGGCTGTCGGCGAACACGATTGCCGTGGAGCTCTCGGTGCAGCCGATCAAAGCGCAGATGCTGCTCTGCATCGAGCCCCCCCTCCTCCTGCAGGCGCTCGAATGCCTGCTCGGCGGCCACCCCTCCCAGGCCGCCTCCGAACGGCGCTTCAGCGAAGTCGACTGGGCGCTCACCCGGCGCCTGCTGCAATCCCTGATCGCCCAGCTCGGACCCGCGTGGCGCGATCTCGGCGGACTCGAGCTGGGTCTCGGCGAGGTCGACCTCGAGGGGGACGCCGGCGTGCTCGTACCGATCGGTGAACCCACCTTCGTGGTCAACCTCGAGAGCCGCATCGACGCCCTCCCCTCCAGCATGTCCCTGCTGATCCCCTGGTCGGCGATCGGGCCCGTCGCGGATGAGATCCTCGGCGGCGGGGCGGGCGGACTGCGATACCTCGACACCGACTCCCGCGAGGCCCGCGCGATGCGCCGCGGGCTCGCCGCCGCCCAAGTCTGCCTGCGCGCCGAGGTCGGCGCCCGCGAGATGCCGGTCGAGCGGGTGCTCGCGCTCACCCCCGGGGCGCTGCTCGCGCTGCAGGATCGCGCCGAGGAGGGAGTGCGGCTCTACGCCGAGGGCGTTCCCCTCGGGCGCGGCCGTCCCGGTCTGCGCGGCACACGCCGCGCGGTCAAGCTGACCGAGGCGATCGCTCCGGGGACGCGCGCTGTTCAGGCCTCGCGCTCGGACACCCTCATCGCTTCGCGTCTGGGCCGCGAGAGGAGCGACGGCTCGCAGGTCGTGGGCGCCACGGGTGATGACCGCGGTCAGGAGACTCCCACGCGCGAGAGCCTCGCGCGGATGATGGGCGTGCACGTACGCGTGTGGGCTGAGCTGGGGCGCACCCTGCTGCCCCTGGGCCAGACCCTGGAGCTGCCGCCGGGGACGGTCATCGAGCTCGACCAGGGCGCCGAGTCCCCCATCGAGCTGTTCGTCAACGGCATGCGCTTCGCCGACGGCACCCTCCAGGTCGGTGCCGAGGGCGAGTGGGCCGTGCAGATCGACGCTCTCGTCTGAGCGACGACGAGCACCATTCAAGCCATTTTGGCCGGCGCCGATAACCGGGGCGACTCTTCCTCGGAGTCGTCCCTCGATGAACAGGTTAATAACGCCTTCGCGCGCGGCCCTGCGGGTCGCCCTTCCTGCGCTCGGCACGGCCACCCTGGGCCTTGCCGCGCTCGTCCACGCCTGCCCCGCGCAGGCCTTCACGCCGAGCTCCAAGAGCGGCGGGGAAGGGACCGCGCTCGATCTCTCGCCCTCCACCGCCTCGCACACCAGCTCCGGGGGCGCGAGCATCGTCCGCACGATCGTCGGCCTGCTGATCGTGATCGCCGTGATCTGGGGGCTCACCTGGATCCTCAAGCAGGTCAAGACCGGCCGCGAGACCCGCAGCGCCGGGTCCGGTCTCACCAGTCTCGCCACCTTGGCGCTCGGGTCCGGGCGCACACTGCACCTCGTGCGCGCCGGGCGCGACTACCTGCTCGTGGGCTCCGCCGAGCACGGGGTGGCCCCGATCCACCGCTACACCGAGCAGCAGGCGCGCGACGCCGGCCTGCTCGATCTCCCCGAGCCGACCGCCGGCGAGGGTGGAGCTGAGGGGGGGGTGGGGGGAGGCTCTCTCAGCCCCATCCAGATCCCCGGCCAGGTGCGAGTCTCTGGAGTGCCCACTGTGGTCGCGGACGCACTCGAACGTGTGCGCGAATGGACGGTGCGCCGGTGAACCTCAACTCCTCCAACGCCGTGCAGATCCTGCTGCTCGTCGGCGGGCTCACGCTGATTCCGGCGGTGCTGTTCACCGTCACCGGCTTCAGCCGCATCCTGATCGTGCTCGGCTTCATCCGCACCGCCGTGGGCACCAACAACGCGCCCCCCAACCAGGTGCTCGTCGGGATCGCCCTGTTCCTCACGATCTTCGTGATGGCCCCCACGATCGGCGCGATCAAGCGCGATGCGATCGAACCGCTCAACGCCCACCACATCTCCACCACCACCGCCATCGAGCGGGCGGAGCAGCCGCTGCGCGAATTCATGTTCCACCAGACCCGCGTGCAGGACATCTCGCTGTTCGTCTCCCTCGCCAAAGCGAAGACCCCCCATACCCGCGCCGAAGTGCCCACCGAGGTGCTGATCCCCGCGTTCATCGTCTCCGAGCTCAAGACCGCCTTTCAGATCGGCTTCCTGATCTTCCTGCCGTTCCTGATCATCGACCTGATCGTCTCCTCGACGCTGATGAGCATGGGGATGATCATGCTCCCCCCCACCTTCATCTCCCTGCCCTTCAAGATCCTCCTGTTCGTCCTCGTCGACGGCTGGGACCTAGTGATCAAGGCGCTCGTGCAGAGCTTTCACGTTCACTGACCCATGGACCAGGACACCGTCATCAACCTCGCCTCGCAGGCGATGAGCCTCGCCTTCAAGGTCGCCGGGCCCCTGCTGCTCGGCGCGATGGTCGTCGGCCTGGTCGTCTCCATCTTCCAGGCCGTCACCCAGATCCAGGAGCAGAGCCTCACCCTGATCCCCAAGATCGCGGTGATCGCGGTGATCGCCGTCCTGCTCGGCCCCTGGATGCTCGACCAGATGGTCGCCTACACCACCAATCTCTACTCCGCGATCCCAACTCTGGTGAGCTGATGGAGCAGATCCTCAGCCAGCTCGCGGGCAACGAGCTCGCCGGCTTCATCCTCGTGCTCGCACGAGTCAGCCCGCTGTTCCTGCTCGCCCCCCCCTTCTCCTCGCCCATGGTCCCCCCGCGCGTGCGCGGCATCATCGCCGTGGGGATCTCCATGGGCCTCGCCCCCATCGCCCTGCACGGGCAGCACATCCCCAGCGACCCCATCACCCTCGCCGCCCTGATCGTCGAGGGTATGCTCGTCGGCCTCGGCTTCGCCTTCTCCTTCGCCGTGCTGTTCGCCGCCGTCGAATCGGCCGGCTCGCTCGCCGACCTCGGCGCGGGCTTCTCCTACGGCAACCTCATCAACCCTGTCAGCGGCGAGGAAAGCGGCCCCATCACCCACGTCTACTCGCTCCTGGGGATAGCGGTGTTCCTCGTCATCGACGGCGAAGCCTGGCTGCTGCGCGGCCTCGCCCGCACCTTCCAGCTCGTGCCCCTCACCTCCGCCCCCCGCATCTCCACGCTCTGGGGGGGCGTCGAGCATGTCTTCTCCACGGTGTTCGCCTCCGCCCTGGAGATCGCCGCGCCCGTGCTGATCGCGCTGATCATCACCGACGCCGCCTTCGGCGTGGTCTCCCGGGTCGTGCCCCAGCTCAACGTGTTCGCCGTCGGCTTCCCCGCCAAGGTCGCAGTCGCGCTGCTGGTCGTCGGCGCCTCCCTGCCGTTCGTCGCGGGCTGGATCTCCAACCAGATGTACACCTCCGTCGGCGCCGCGCTCGGCGCCCTGCACGTCGCGTGAGATGAACGAGATGCCGATCACGCGAGCCCAGCCGATCCGTCAAGGGAGCGTCGAGGCAATCGGCGGCCGTTCGACCGGGAGCCCGGAGGGGTAGGTCATGGCGAACGAGGACCGCACCGAGAAGGCCACCCCCAAGCACCGCAAGCGGGCGCGCAGCAAGGGGCAGGTGGCGCGCTCCGCCGACGTCGGGGGCTCGCTCGTGATCGCTGGGGGGCTGTTCGCGATCACCCTGCTCGGGCCCTCCATCGTGGGCTCCGCGCAGGCCGCCTTCCGCGAGATCCTCGCCGAGATCGCCACGCCCGCCAAGGCCACCACCGCGGCCGGGCTGCACTCGCTGATGGAGGTCGGGCTCTCCACGCTCGCGCTCACCGTCGGGCCGATCGCCGCGATCTGCCTCGGCGCCGGCCTGCTCGCCGGCTCCGCCCAGGTCGGCTTCCGCCCAGCCCCCAAAGCGCTCGCGCTCGACTTCAAGCGCATCAACCCCGTCTCGGGCGCGCGCAACCTGTTCGGGCCCAACCTCCTCTTCGAGGCGCTCAAGGCGGTCTCGAAGATCGCCGTCGTCGGGGGCGTCGCCGCCCTGGCGATCCTCCCCGGCATGAGCGCCCTGGCCGCCGAAGTCGGCATCCCCCCCGGCGCCCTCGGACTGGTGATGGGCCACCGCGCGATGGAAATCGCCCAGCACGCCACCTTCGCCTACCTCGCGATCGCCGCGATCGACTACGCCTGGCAGCGCCGGCGCACCGAGCAGAAGCTGCGCATGACCAAGCAGGAGGTCAAAGACGAGCATCGCCAGTACGGCCTCCCCGCCGAGGTCAAGGCCGCCCTGCGCCGCCGCCAGGCGCAGGCGGCGCGCAAGCGGATGATGGCCGCCGTCCCCGAGGCCGACGTGGTGATCGCCAACCCCACCCACTTCGCCGTCGCGCTGCGCTACGACGGCACCCGCCCCGCCCCCGAGGTCGTGGCCAAGGGCCAGGACCTGATCGCCCTGCAGATCCGCCGCATCGCCGAGGAACACGACGTGCCGATCGTCTCGGACCCCCCGCTCGCCCGCGCGCTGCACGCCTCCGCCGAGGTCGGCCAGGCGATCCCCGAGGAGCTCTACGCCGCCGTCGCGCGCGTGCTCGCGTTCGTGTACCGCCTCGCGCGGCGTAGGAGGTACGCGCTGTGAACCTCGACACCGTCCGCCGCCTGCTGCGCCACACCGACCTGCTCGCCGCGATCGCCGTGGTGATGGTCGTGACGATGCTCGTCGTCCCGCTGCCCCCCGCGCTGCTGGACCTGCTGATCACGCTCAACATCTCCGGCGCGCTCACGATCGTGGTGGCCACGATGTACCTCAACAAGGCCCTGGACTTCGCCTCCTTCCCGTCCCTGCTGCTGCTCACCACGATGTTCCGCCTGGCGATCAACGTGTCCGTCACACGTCTGATCCTCACCACTGGGGACGCCGGCGGCGTGGTGAAGGCGTTCGGGGAGTTCGTGGTCTCCGGCAACGTCGTCGTGGGTCTCGTGATCTTCCTGATCCTCGTGGTGATCCAGTTCGTGGTCGTCACCAACGGCGCCGGGCGCGTCGCGGAGGTCGGGGCGCGCTTCACCCTGGACGCGATGCCCGGCAAGCAGATGGCGATCGACGCCGACCTCAATGCGGGGCTCATCACCGACGAGCAGGCCCGCAACCGCCGTGGGGAGATCGCCCGCGAAGCGGACTTCTACGGCGCGATGGACGGGGCCTCCAAGTTCGTCAAGGGCGACGCGGTGGCGGCGCTGATCATCACCGCGATCAACCTCGTCGGGGGCATCGTCGTGGGGGTGGCCCAGCGCGGGCTCTCCTTCACCGAAGCCACCCACCAGTTCTCGCTGCTCACCGTCGGCGACGGCCTCGCCGCGCAGATCCCCGCCCTGCTGATCTCGGTCGCCACCGGCATCATCGTCACCCGCGCCGCCTCCGAGAAGGACCTCGGCTCGGACATCGCCTCCCAGATCCTGCGCCAGCGCAAAGCCCCCCTCGTCGCCGCCACCGTGATCGGCCTCTTCGCGCTCGTCCCGGGCCTGCCCAAGCTGCCCTTCCTCGCGATCGCCGCGATCTTCGCCGCGATCGGCTGGAGCGTGCGCCACGGCCTCCCCGGCGAGGAGCTCGACCCCAACGCGAGCGAGGCCGCCCTCGCCGCGGGCGGCGCCGGCGCGCTCGCGGCAGGGGCGGGGGGAGCCGGGGCGGGGCAGGGATCGGAGGAGGCGATGGAGCGGCTCTCCGTGGACCCCCTCGAGCTCGCGGTCGGCTTCGGCCTCGTCCCGCTCGTCGACGGCTCCTCCGGCGGGAACCTCCTGCGCCGCGTGTCGGCCATCCGCCGCCAGATCGCCGGGGAGCTCGGGATCGTGATCCCCGCGGTGCGCATCCACGACGAGCTCGGCCTGGAGTCCCACGAGTACGTGGTGAAGGTGCGCGGCTCGGAGGTCGCGCGCGCACGGATCATGCCCGGTCACCTGCTCGCGATGGACCCCGGGGACGCCGCCGGAGGCCTGCGGGGGATCCCCACCACCGAGCCCACCTACGGCCTGCCCGCGGTGTGGGTGCACTCCTCCGACCGCGCCGAGGCCGAGGCGCTCGGCTACACCGTGGTGGACGCGGAGGCCATGATCGTCACCCACCTCACCGAGACGATCCGCTCGCACGCCTCCGAGCTGCTCACCCGCCAGGACGTGCGGACGCTGCTTGACCGCTTGAAGGAGACCAACGCCGCCGTCGTGGAGGAGATCGTGCCCGAGGCGCTCTCGCTCGGGGAGATCCAACGCGTGCTGCGCTCCCTGCTCTCCGAAGGGGTCCCCGTGCGCGATCTCGGCACGATCATGGAGGCGATCGGGGACAAGGCGCGAATAACACGTGACACCGGCCTGCTGACCGAGTACGCCCGCCAGGCCCTGGGCCGAGCGATCACAGCCCCGCACCTGGACGAGCGGCTCTGCCTGCAGGCGATCACCCTCGACCCCGCGATCGAGCAGGAGGTCGCCACCTCCATCACCCAGACCACAGACGGCGAGTACCTCGCGATCGACCCGCCCCGCGCGCAGGCGATCGTGGGCGCGTTGCGCGCCCAGGTCGAGCACGCCTCCGCACGCGGCACGCGCAACCCGGTGCTGCTCTGCTCCGCGCGCGTGCGCCGCCACCTGCGCAGGCTGATCGCCCAGGCACAGCCCCATCTACCGGTCTGCTCCTACAACGAGATCGCGCCCGGCATCAACGTCGAGACGATTGGAGTGATTCACGCATGAGCACCGCCCTCTACGACACCGCCCGCCACGACGCCGCTCCCCACGACGCCGCTCCGCGCAACGGGGCCCGCCAGCGCTCCGGCCACCGCCGCGGCCGCAATGGCAGCGCGCCCGGAAACTTCGCGCCCCGCATCTATCGCGGGCGCAGCATCGAGGAGCTGATCCCCCGGATCGTCTCCGAGCTCGGAGAGGACGCCGTCGTGATTCGCCACCACCGTGGGCTCACCGGCGGGTTCGCCGGCTTCTTCCAGCGGCCCCTCGTCGAAATCGAGGCCCGTCGGGGGGCCCCCGGGATCGACCGCTACGACGAGGACGAAGCCGCCCCTGCCCTGCCCGATGACGAGGCCTTTGCGCCGCCCGGCGTGGAAGCCCTCGCACCCGACGGCGGCACCCTTGCACCGCCCGGGCATGAGGCCCTTGTGTTGCCCCCCGGCGACGAGACATCCGCCCTGCCCGAAAACGAAGCCCTTGCGCTCCCCGGCGGCGAGACATCATTCCTGCCCGAAGCGCTCGAGGACTCCCGGGCAGTACCCGCACCCGCACCCGAGGAGTGGGACGGCCCGAGGCAGGTCTGGGCCACCAACCCCTTCGCCGCCGCGCTCGCCGAGGCCGAGGCAGCCGTGCGCGCCGCCGAGCCCGCAGTCCCTCCAGACCTCGACGCCGCGCTCGCCGAAGCGCTCGCGGAGGCCGAAGAAGCGGGGGTTCCCGCCGGGAGCAGCGAGCTGGAGCTTCCCGCCGAAGAGATGCTCCCTCCCCATGCCGATCCATACGCGGAGGCACCGGAGCCGCTCGCGCAGGACGTGGCACCGTTCACGCGGGACGCGGCACCCCTTAGGCAGGACGTGGCACCGCTTGGGCAGGACGCGGGCAAAGAGGCTCCAGCGGAGCCCGCAGCCCCGGTTCTGCCCACCGCACCTCCCGTGTACACGCGCGCGACGCGCGCGAGCGACGACACCGGCGAGCGAGACGAAATCGAGCGCACGCTGCTCGGAGTTGGGATCGGCGGAGAGTTCATGCAGGAGCTGATCGAGGGGGCCATCGCGCACGTGTTGACGCTCATGCCCGCCTCCACGAGCCTCGCTCAGGCGGTGCGCACCGCGCTGGCCCAGATGATTCCGGTGTGCCCCCCGCTGCCGGCCGCGGGGGCCACCATCGCCGTGGTCGGCGCCGGCGGGAGCGGCAAGAGCGCCCTTTGCGCCGCCCTGCTCGACGCCTACCGCGAGCACGGCACGCTGCCCGCCATCTGCACCGCGATCGGGTCAGGGTCCCCCCACCCCACGTCCGAGGAGCCCGGGTCGCGGGATGGGTGGGTGGGAGGCCTGCAGCTGCTGGACACGCCCCCCGTCTCCTGTGCCGACCCCGACTCGATTGGCGCCCTCGCGGAGCTGCTGGCGCCGCTGGCGCCCGAGCGCGTGGTGCTCGCGCTCCCCGCCACGCTCGGCGCCACCCCCGCGGCACAGCTGCTGGAGGCGCTGAGCCCACTGGGGGCGAGCGCGCTTGCGATCACTCACGCCGACGAGACCGACCAGCTCGGGGTGGCGGTGCAGGCGGCGTGCACGTTCGGGCTGGCCCCCATCCACCTGCTCGCGCGCACCGAGCGCGGCGGCGCCGAGGGAGGGCTCGCCTGGATCGACCCCTGGCTGCTCGTCGACAGGCTGCTCCCGCCGCGATGAGGCTTCGCCGGGCCAAGGCGCAGGACGAGCGCCCCGAGCTCATGCTCCCGGAGCGCTCGGACGCCGTGACCATCGTGCGCCCGAGCGGCGAGCGCGTACAGGCGCGAGTTGCCGAACGCGACGGGGAGGCACTGCTGGTGGCGCTCATGTTCCGCGTCGAACGCCCCTTCGACGCCGGCCGGCTCGACGGACTGCAGCTCGAGTTCACCAACGACCGCGGGCGGGTCCGGTTGCAGGGCGCAGTCACGCTCGAGGACCGCGAGCTGCTGCGCTTCCGCGAGCTTCACTCGCTCGCGCTGATCCAGGAGCGCGAGTACGTGCGCGTGCAATCCACCCGGCCGGTGCTCGTCCTCACGGGCTCCACCCAGGGCACGGTTCAGACCTACTCCGTGGACCTCAGCGGCGGCGGGATGCTGCTCGCGGGGCCGAGCACGCTGAAGGTCGGCGAGCAGGTCCAGTTCCGGCTGACCACCGCCAAGGGCGCCCCGCCGATCACGGGTGTCGGCACGGTCGTGCGCACCGACACCCAGGGCCGGCGCGCGCTCTGCTTCGACGAGATCGGCGAGGGCGATCACCGGCGTCTAGTGCGCTTCATCTTCGAGTGCCAGCGCGACGAGCGCCGCCGGGGCCTGGAGGTTGGCAGGCCACCTGGCCGGGCACCTCTCTCGCAGGAGAAGGGTGGCCGTCATGGCCGCTAAGGGCGACAAGGCCGCCAAGGCGGCGAAGAAGGGCAAGAAGGACGCGAGCGGGAAGGGCGCCAGCCAAGGCGGCGGAGCCGGAGGGGGGTCCCAGCTGATCCTCGCCGAGCACCCCCGCGCGGTGCGGGGCATCGCGCGGGCCAAGGCCTGGGGCGGACTCGCGGGGTTCCTACTCGGGGGATATCTCTCCCTGCCCACCCAGACCCTCGCGGGAGCCGGCCTGCGTGCGCTGGCGGCGGGGGTCGTGTGTTATGTAGCGGCGTGGGCCGCCGCGGTGTTCCTATGGCGACACCTCGTGGTCGCCGAGCTGCGCGGCGCCCAACAGGAGGCGCTCGCCGTCGAAGTCGCCAAGCTGCGGGGAGCGACCGGAACGGGCGAGCACGGTTCGACCGCGTAGGCACACCGGACCCACTGAGGACGAAGATGGATCCCATCCAACCGATCGGCCCCCGCCCACCCTGGCTCGCCGAGCTGGTGGCGGAGCAGACGCCGAGCGCCTCGCGCGAGCGCCGCAGGTCGATCGCAGAGCGCTCGCCTCGCGACAGAGGCCGCGGGAAGGGACCCCCTCGTGAGCCGCCCCACGAGCAGCGCAGCCCCGAGGACGACGAGCCCGGCGGCCGGCACATCGACGTGCACGCCTGAAGCCGGTTGAGCCACCGAGCCGTCGATTTGTTCCAAGTCGCGCGTGTGCGGACACACCGCAGGTGGGCGCTCAATCGCAGGCGTCCAAGCGATCCGGCCCCCTCTCAAGTATCGCCCTCCGATGACGATAAACCGGCGTGAGACAAAGGGCTGACAGGGAGTCGGCCCGGGACTGACCAAACAATCGTCATCAAGGAGATGAACGCATGTCCCTCAGCATCAACACCAACATCGACTCGCTGATCGTTCAGCGCAACCTGAACACCAGCGAAAACATGCTGACCACGTCGACGGAACGCCTGTCCTCGGGTCTGCGGATCAACTCGGCCGCCGACGACGTCGCCGGCTATGCCGCCAACCAGCGCCTGCAGGGCCAGGTCAACGGCGTCGCCCAGGCGGCTCAGAACACCCAGGAAGCGGTCGCACTGGTGCAGACCGCGCAGGGCGCGCTCAACGACGTGGAGCAGATGCTCCAGCGGATGCGCGAGCTGTCGGTGCAGCTGGCCAACGGCACCAACTCGAAATCCGACGAAGAAGCGATCGAAAACGAGTCGAAACAGCTCGAAAAAGAGCTCACTCGGGTCGGTGAAACGACCAAGTTCAACGGCGTGGAACTCCTGGCCAAAGCGGAAAAAATCAAGTTCCAGGTGGGCGCCAACGAAAAAGAAACGATCGAAGTCGAAACCGCCGAACTCAAGAAAGACACCGAAGGCATCAAAGTCAAAGAAATCAAAACGATTGAAGCCGCGATCGAAAAAGTCGCCACGCTGGCCGGCGAATTCGGTTCGGTGCAGGACCGTCTCCAGTACACCCAGAGCAACCAGGCGATCTACGGGGAGAACCTCTCCGCCGCCCAGAGCTCGCTCGTGGACGCCAACATGGCGGCTGAAATGAGCAGCTTCACCAAGGCCCAGGTGCTGCAGCAGGCCGACGTGGCGATCCTCGCCCAGGCCAACTCGCTGCCCCAGGCCGTGCTGAAGCTGGTCGGAGGCTGATAACCAGATCTTCCTCAGTGGCGGCGCCTTGAGCGCCGCCACTGCAGCGAAGCCGTCCCGGGGCGGGTGAGAGCCAGCCCAGGGGTGGTCAACAACGCTTCAGACGGTCAGGGAAGGCCGGCACGAAGCTACATACCGCCGATTCATCGAGGGAACGGTGGTCGAGGTGGGCGGCTTCGGCTGCCCACCTCGTCGTTTTGCGCCCCGCCGTTCTCCGGCTCCCCACCTGCCCGTTCTTCGCGCAACCCCACACCCGGCGGGCGCCCGGGCGCCGTGGGGCTCAACAACGGCCGCCCGCTGCCGATCACCAGGTGCGATGTCGGTGGAATCCGTCCTCGCACGCGTGGCCACGATCGAACAGGCCATTGCCAACCCCGCCTCGCTGCTCTCCGCGAACGGCGCGGCGACGGGCGGGACCCCCGCCCCAGCTTCGGCGGAATCGTCCACCAGTGGGGGGACCTCGTTCGCACAGGCACTGCAAAGCGCTAGCGCGAGCGGGGAAGAAGGAGCGACTGGCACCGCGGCCACACCCACGTCAGCCGCGCCATACACAGATTCCAGCACCCCCACCTACACGGGTTCCGCGACGGCGAGCCTCGCGACCGCCGCCAGCTATCCGCTCGCGGCGGGGGCGGGGGCCAGTGCGCCGGTGGGAGCGCTCGGTGCGCCGACAAGCGCGTTCGGGGCGCCGAGCGCGACGGGCGGGATGGGCCAGCAGATCGTGCGGATCGCCGAAAGCCAGATCGGGCAGATCGAGCAGCCCCCGGGCTCCAACGAATCGCCCGCAATCGCGGGATATCGCACCGCCACCGCGGGGGCGATCCCGGGGGCTCCCTGGTGCGCGTACTTCGCCTCCTGGGCGGCGCGCCAGGCCGGCGAGCCGCTGGGCGCGAACGGCGAAGGACTGGGGTCCGTGGCACAGGTCTGGTCATGGGCCCAGAGCACCGGCCGCGCGATCCCCAACGGACCGGGCGTCACGCCCCAGTCGGGCGACCTGATCGTGTTCGGCGACGAGCACGTCGGGATCGTCAGAGACGTGCTCCCCAACGGGGACATCCAGACGGTCGAGGGCAACTACGAAAACAAGGTTGCCGCCAACGTCCGCACCCCCACGGAAGCCACCGGCTACGTGAACATGAACTGAGCGGGCGAGGATGAGGCCCGGCGCAAGGGCGCGCCCGGCTCCGGCTGTGACACGGCACGAGGGCACGCCCGGCTGTGTGAGGTGAACGGTAGCCTCCGTTCCTCACAGAGGGACCGTGGAGTGTTCACGCCAATCTTGGTTTTCCTGCCCGGTGGCGCCCGCCGTCCCGCCGTGGCGTCCACTCGCCCTGCACGACCGGGTCGTCGACGAAGGTCTCTTCCTCCTCCGCCTGCGCCCCATACGCCGCGATCGACCCCTCGAGCTCGAGCTCATCGGAGTACACGTCGTTCACGAGCGTCTCGCTTGCCTTTCGCTCGACGGGCTCGCTCTCCTCGGCGCTCGCCCACGAGCCGAGCGCGTAGCGGAACTGCCCGCTCTCGTCGGCAACCCAGAAGGCTTCTCCCTCCTGCGCCGTCTCGTGCAAGATCGAGCGGTCGTAGTGCTCGGCGATCTGCGCCAGCGCCTCCATGTCCGCGACGTCGATCACCGGGACCCCCGGCAGCTGCCAGACGCGCTCGACGGGGACGATCATCCGGCCGTACCGCGCCCGGATGCTGGCCGACTCCTCGCGCGGGCGCCGCGCGAGGAGCACGAGCACCGGCCGCAGGCACGCGAGTATCGCCAGCAGGGTGCCGAGGATGATGAGGATCGCGTCGCGCGCGACCGTGCGCGCCGTCGCGATCGAGAGCTGTGCGACCCCGAGCGAGAGTACGGCCGGCTGGGAGCGGCTGCCCGCCGCCGAGCCTGAGGCGGAGGGGTTGAACTGAACCGCCGCGGCCTGTTCGGCGGTGGGGGAGCCGGTGGCGAGGGAGCCGCCGCCGGAGGCGAGCGGCTGGGCCTCGACCGGGGTCAGCGAGAACTGGATCTTCGGCGCAAAGGTGGTGTGCAGCGGCAGGGAGCTCACGCGCCCGTTCGTGCTCACGTGCGGCAGGAGCGTGAGCGTGTAGGAGCCGCTCGCCTTCGTCGAGGTTTCGACGCTGTGGATCAGCGCGAGCAGCGAGGTCAGCTCGAGCGTCCCCCCCACGAGCGCACGAGTGCCGTGGAAGCGCGTCGGGGGCGCGAGCTGCAGCGTGGTCTGCCAGCCGTTCGTCGAGGCGACCGTGGCGTCCAGCGAGGCACTCCCCGTGAGCGAGTGCCTGCCGGTGGCGTGGAAGTGATACCCGAAGCTGAACTGCACCGCTTTGAGCACGTGCGCGAAGAGCGGCTCCCCGGTCACCGCCTGGCCGCTCGGATAGGTCGGTCCGGGTGGCGCTTCGGCGGTGTAGGAGAGGGTGCCGCTCTGCTTGTAGGGGACCGTGTAGGGGTGAGGCGTCGTGGGCGAGTGGGTGAACGCGACCAGCGCGAGTGCCACGAACGGAAGCAGCAGCAATAGGCCGATCGCCAGGATGCCCGCAGCGGGTGCGGAGCGCCGCGATGGGCGCGGCGAGGCAGCCTGAGGCCCCCCCTCGGCGCGCCGCTGCCTGCGCCTGAGCCGCCGCCGGCGGGTGAAGGCCGCTCCGGTTAGGAGCAGGACCCCGACGGCGACGAGCACGCCGATCAGCGCCGGCGAGCGGATCGACTGGAGGTCCGCGCCCGCGCCCGGGACGTGCAGCCACAGGGAGCCGACGAGCTGACTCGCGGTCGGGCGTTCGGGGTCGACGAAGCTGTTGTTGTCGCCCTTGAAGATGTACCGCGAGCCCACGCGCCCGATGATGCGGTGCAGCACGATCGTGTGGAGCATCCTGTTGTTGTAGGCGACGATTTCACCCACGTGGTAGCTGCTCTGGCTGCGCACGATCGCCAGGTCGCCGGTGTGGAAGTGGGGCTCCATACTGATCCCCCTGGTGACGACGTAGGTCGTCGAGCCACCGAGGGGGGCCGGGGCGAACCAGAACCACAGACACCCCAGGACGACCAGTCCCAGGGCGCTGGAGAGAAGCTTTCTTGTGTGATTAGTGCGCATCGAAGGTCAATGTCCCGGCAGGCTCGCACTGTGGAAACTGGGCGCGGAGCGGCCGGTGCGATGGCCGCTCCGCATTGCCCATGTGATTCTGCTACTGGATCTTGACTTCGCCTTCGCTGACTGCGGCAATCGTCAGGTGGTCTGCACTGGCGTTCGGAACTGCTTTTTCCAATTCACACTTGACTTCGTATTCTTCGGTGCCCGCTGCTTTGATGTTGGCTTTCGGGCAGTCCGACCATTCAGCGGTTGCCGCGGGATGTTCTTCTTTGGTCACGGCGACCTTGACGTCCGACGGTTCCAGTTCTCCCTTGAGAACGAAGTCGACGGCCGTGTTTTCCGTTCCTTCCACGTTCCATTCGTAGTAGACGCCTTTGGTCTGTTCGTAGCCGCCCACGACGTGGACACCGGCACCTGCATCCTGCGCTTTGACCGTGTTGGCCGCGGTGAACGCGTACGCGCCCACCCCGATCACGCCTGCGAGCACCAATGCGCACAGGCCCGCTATCTTTCGCTTGCGGCTAGCGAAGGTTCGCTTGCCTTTACGCATGAACACGTCGGGCCCCCTTTGGGATTTGGACACTTTTGGGATTTGGACACTCAATCGTGGACACTTGCGTGTCCTCTCCCGGGGCTATCGGCGGACGCTCATCGGCGCTTGAGACCGTATTTTCGGATGCAAGCATTTATGCGACGGGCCCAAGAGCCCGGAAGGAGCCCGGACGACGGCCCCCGCGGCTGGGCGCTCTGATAGACCCAGGGTGATGGAGAAGACCGTCTCGCCAAGGCCCCACCGCCTGCGCAGGCGCGCGGGTGTGCTCGTCGCGATCCTCCTGCTCGCGGGGATCCTCGCGTTCGCGCTCTCCCGTCTGGGGCTGCACCACATCGCCAGCGCGCTCGCCTCCGCGCAACCCGCCTGGATCGTGCTCGCGCTCGCGCTGATGGGGCTCTCGCTGCTGCTGCGGGCGGTCTCCTGGCACGAGGTCCTGCGCGCAGCGCTCCCCGACACCTCGCTCGCGTGGGCACCGGTGATCCGCGCCACGATGATCGGCGTGATGGGCTCCGCGGTCTTTCCCGGTCGCATCGGGGAGCCCACGCGGATGCTCGTGCTCACCCGCCGCCTCCCCGGCTCCTCGCGCCGGCAGCTGCCGATCGTCGCGGGCACCGTCTTCTCGCAGACGCTGATCAACCTGCTCGCCCTCGCGATCCTCGCCACCATCACCTTCACGAGCCTCGAACTCCTGCGCCAGCACGTCTCCGGCGTGGTGATAGCGCTCTCAGTGCCGCTGCTCGTCTGCCTGCTCGTGGTCTGCGGACCCCGCCTGCTGGCCCTCGCGCAGCGTTCGCACTCGCTGCGCCTCGCGCTCGCCGCCGCCGCGCTCAGCCGGCTGCTCGGACTGGCGCGGCAGGGACTCGCCGCCTTCGCCACCCCTCGCCACGGAATCCCCGCGGTGCTTGCCCAGCTGCTCGCCTGGGCGCTGCAGTGGCTCGCCTGCTACGCCGTCCTCTGCGCGCTCGGACTCCAGTCCGATGGCGGCCTCACCGCCGCCGCGGCGGTGCTGCTCGCCATCAACGTCTCCGCCGTGCTCCCCGCCACCCCCTCCAACGTCGGTGTCTTCCAGGCCGCCTGCCTGGTCGTGCTCGCCGCCTACGGCGTCAGCGCCGGCCCGGCCCTGGCCTACGGGATCATCCTCCAGGCCGTCGAGGTCCTCACCGCGCTGGGGTTCGGCATCCCTGCGCTGCTCGGGGAGGGGATGACCTGGCGGGACATTCGCCGCGGCGCCACACTTGAGGGAGAGTCCACCCTGGACGACTGACTGTCTGCGCACCTCGACGGCCGACACGGTGCCCAGGGGGCTGCCCTGGGGACGATCGCGTACCGATACCTGATCCTCGCGACCGCGGCCATCTCTTTCTATGGGGTAGCAAAGGTGGTAGACTTGGTGGGAGAAAGGAGCGGATGGCATGGCGTTGGCGCTGAACCCTGTTGAGATCGAGCATGAGGCGACTAGATCCGACCTCGCCGAGGTCGCGCGCTACCTGCAGGACCACCTGGGTCAGAAGCTGACGGCGTATCTGGCTGGAATGAGGGATCCCAAGATGGTCGGCAGGTGGGCACGGGGAACGGAGCCGCGCGACGCACCGGCAATGCGCCTGCGCGCCGCCTTCCAGGCCACGCGGATGCTCACCACGGCCTACGGCGATCGCACCGCCAAGGCGTGGTTCGTCGGCAGCAACACGCGGCTGGACGACGAGGCGCCGGCCATGGTGCTGCGCTACGCCCAGGTGCCCGACGACATGCGGATGGTGGTGCCGACCGCACGGGCGTTCGCCGGAGCGGGCGACTGAACGCCCCCGATCTCCTCTGGCGGCTCGGGCGCACCGACCAGCCGCTGGCCTTCGTGGCACGCCAGTTCTGCTCATGGCAGCAGCGCTGGGACGACCCGCGGCGCGCATATCGCACGCTGTATTGCGCCGGGCAGCCCGGGACCTGCATCGCCGAGGTGCTCGCCGACCTGCGACCGAACACCACGATGCTCGCCGAGCTGGCCGAGCTCATGGGAGAGAGCCCGGAGCTGCTGGAAGCCGCCGGGATGGTTGATCCAGGCTGGCGAGCGCTGCACTCCCTCCAGGCCGCCCGCCCGCTGTTGGATGGCGAGCTCGCCGACGTCGAGGACCTGCACATGCGCGCCGAGCTCGAGCGCCGTCATGCCAGTCTGCTGGCCGCTCACGGCATGGATCACCTGAACATCAGCGAGATCCGCAGCCGCGCTCGCACGGTCACCCAGACCATCGCCCGCCACCTCTACGACGACGGCTACGCCGGCGTGGCCTTCAGCTCCAACATCGACGGCCAACCGTGCTTCGCGCTGTTCGAGGGACGCGCCGAGCTGCTGCCCATCGGCGAGCCACTCCCGATGACCGATGACCTCCCCATCCTGAGCCTCGTATGTGCACGGCTCGGCCTGCGCACCGCGTAGGCGTCGTCAGCTGACCATCGCCCGCAGCGACTGGCGCAGCGAGTGCGTGGTCTTCAGCACCGCCGTCGGCTCATAGCCGCAGTGGGCCATGCAGTTCTCACAGCGCGGGTCCCGGCCGCGGCCGTACTTGCTCCAGTCCGTGGTCTCCACGAGCTCCTTATAGGTCTGCGCGTAGCCGTCGGACATCAGGTAGCAGGGGCGCTGCCAGCCGAACAGCGAGTAGCTCGGGATCCCCCACGCGGTGCAGTCGAACTCCTCCCTGCCTTCCAGGAAGTCGAGGAACAGCGGGCTGTGGTTCAGCCGCCAGCGCTTGCGCCGGCCGTCCGCGAACGCCTCGCGAAAGAGCTCCCGCGTCTGGCGCACCCCCAGGAAGTGCTCCTGGTCGGGTGCTTTCTCGTAGGCGTAGGCAGGGGAGATCATCATCTCGTCCACCCCGAGCTCGTCATTGAGGAAGTCCAGCACCTCCCGCACCGTCTTCGGGGAGTCCTGGGTGAAGAACGTCGTGTTGGTGCTCACGCGAAAGCCCCTCGCCTTCGCCGCCCCGATCGCGGCGACCGCCTTGTCGAACACCCCCTCGCGTTCCACCGAGGCGTCGTGGCGCTCACGCAGACCGTCCATGTGGATCGCCCACGCGAAGTACGGGCTGGGCTTGAATTTGTCGAGCTTGCGCTCCAGCAGGATCGCGTTCGTGCAGAGGTACACGAACTTCTTGCGCCGCACCAGCTCCGCCACGATCAGGTGGATCTCCGGGTGGATCAGCGGCTCCCCGCCCGCGATCGAGACCATCGGCGCCCCGCTCTCCTCGATCGCCCCCACCGCCTGCTCCACCGGCATCCGCCGCGCCAGCACGTGCTCGGGGTGCTGGATCTTGCCGCACCCCGCGCACTCCAGGTTGCACTGGAAGAGGGGCTCCAGCTCCACGATCAGCGGGAACTTCTCCCGGCCCGCGAGGCGCTGGCGCAGCAGGTAGAGGCCCATGCGCGTGCTCTGTCTGATGCGCGCCGCCATCGTGGGACCCACCATAGCCTCCCCGCCAGCGGGCGTGAAGGGTGGCCCCCGCGATGCCCGTCACGCGACGGGCATCCCCGCCGGTCTCATTCGGGGTCAGCTTTCCGGCGTCCACTCGTGCAGCGCCCCGGCGGCACGGCGCAGGGCAGCCATCGCGCGAGCCACCCCCGCCACTGTGCGCAGGGGGTTCGTCAGCTCCCTGGCCGGGGTGTCCGAGATCACCCGCACGACCGCAAATGGCCGCGCGCCCGCGCCGGGGGCCAGCCACACCGACTCCATGTCCACGGCGATCGCCCCCGCCTCGCACAGCTTCACGCGCGCGTCGCCCATCGCCAGGCGCGCAACCGAGGCGACCGTCCCGCGGCGCACCCTCAGACCGCGGCGCTCCAGCGCCTGCGCCAGCGTCTGCGCGCCCGCGCAGGCCACCGGCACCCCGTCGGGTCCCTGCACGGCGTCCGCCACCACCACGTCGCCCACGTCGCTGTGCTCGTCCAGGCCACCGCCGAAGCCCATCACCAGCAGTGCCGCCCCCGGCCGGTCGAGCAGCACCGTGGCCGCGGCACGCGCGCGGCGGGGGCCCATGCCCGTGCGGTGCACCGTCGCGAGCGGGTGGGAACGCAGCCCCGAGGAGATCGCCCACGCCTCCAGGCGCAGCGGGGCGGCGATCAGCAGATCGCTCACGGGTCAGCTCTGCGGGGCCTCCAGCCCCGCATCGGATTGGGTGGGGGCACTCCGGGGCGGGAGGGGCCCCCAAGCCGCACGCTGTGCGTGCTCCAGCGCCCACCGCGCCGCTGCGTGACCGCTCAACACCGCGCCCTCCAGGGTTGCCGGCCAGCCCGTGTCGGTCCACGCACCTGCCAGCACGAGCCCCGGTACGGAGGTCCTCGGGCCGGGCCGCAGCGCCCCCACGCCGGGCTGCGCGCGGAACGTCGCGGCGTGCTCGCGCGTGACGAGGAAGCGCTCCACTCGCGCCGCGCGCGCCCGCGGGAAGAGATCGGCGAGCGCCGGCAGGTAGCGCTCCCGTAGTGCGTCCACGCTCATGCCCATCTCCCTGTCGGCCCCCGAGAGCGACACAGCCAGATATTGACAGCCCTCCCCCACGCCCCCCGCCTCGGTGCGGTCGAACACGTACTGGACCGGTGTGCCCACTCCCGCCGCGAACGGCAACTCGCACACCCTCCTGTCGTACACGACGTGGATGTTCACGATCGGCGAGCCCTGCAGCGCAGCCGCACCTGCAGCCGCGCCGGGATCCAAAGCCTCGATCAACCTCCCTGCGCGCGCGTGGGGCAGCGCCACGATCACCGCGTCCGCCTGCACGCGGCCGCCGTCGCCGCTCCTCGCCTCTTCGCCACCACCCCCTACCTCGAACCCGCCGCCCGTCATGCTCACCCGTTCCGCCCGCCAGCCCAGCCGCAGCTCGACCCCCCTCGCGCGCAGCTCCCGCTCGGCCGGCTCGCCCACGATCTCGCTCAGGGGGCGGCGGTGAAAGCCGATGTCCCCCGCGTCCGCGCGCTCCAGGAGGCCGCGCTGGAACACGAACGCTCCGAGCGCCAGCGAGGCCTGCGCAGCGGGCAGGTTCAGCGTCGGCAGCGCGACCATGTCCCACAGCGCCGCCACCGCCCAGGGACCCTGGCCGTGGGCGGCCAGCCACGCCCCGAGGGTCCGCCCGTCGAGCTCGGGCGCGCGCGCGTTCAGACGCCCCAGCGCGAGCGCAGCGCGCCCCGCCCTCAGGCGTTCGCGCACCGTCAGGTGGCGGTAGCGCAGCAGCGCCCCCGCCAGGTGCAGCGGCGCCGGCAGCGAGGAGCGCCGCAGCATGCTCACCGCCCCGCCGCGGCTCACCACCGGGATCTCCAGGCGCGGCTGCAGGAACACCCCGTGCTCGCTGCCCAGTCGCGCGAGCAGCGCCCGGTAGGCGAGGCAGCAGCGCAGGAACACGTGCTGGCCGTTGTCGATCCGCAGACCCTCGCGCTCGAAGGAGTACGCCGCCCCGCCCAGCCGGGGACGCACCTCCACCAGCGTCACCTCGGCACCGGCGTCGGCGCAGTCGAGCGCGGCCGCGATCCCCGCGAGGCCCCCGCCGATCACTGCGACCCGGGGCATCAGCCAGTCTCCGGGGGCGGATGGGGCACCTCCGGCTTCGTGGGGAGAGCCTCACCTACCCTCCTCCTCATGCCTGTCCTCCTCCTCATGGGGATGGCCTCACTGGTCCTCCTCCTGGACGCGTTCGGCGGGGTGGCGCTCGGGGATGCCCTTGCCGAGCAGCGCGCGCGCCGCCACCCAGGCCTTCTCGCGTTTGCGCAGCCGCGCGCGCCGGGCGAGCGCGCGGTCGGGGCGCTCCTCGATGTGGTGCAGCAGGCGCCAGTAGATGCCCGCCATCGCCAGCACGCACGCCGCGCTGCGCCGGTCCAGCAGCGCCACCAGCTCCATCCCCCGGTGAAACCAGTCGCGCGAGCGCAGGCACTGGAAGCGCATCAGCGCGTACAGCTGGCCCACGTCGCCCCCCTCGAAGCCCGCCACCATCTCGGGCTCCGCCACGCTCGCCTCGCGCGTGAGCGCCGCCAGCGCCGGCGCGTCCAGCGGGCCGTCGTCGTGCAGGTGGTAGCGCACCAGGTCCCTCGCCGGCAGGTACACCCGCCCGCGTTCGGCGTCCTCGCGCAGGTCGCGCGCGATGTTCGCTAGCTGCAGCGCCACACCCAGGTCGTCCGCCAGCTCGCTCGCCGGCCGGCCGGCCCAGTCTCGGGCGCCAAAGATCGCCAGGCACAGCCTCCCGATCGAGCCCGCCACGCGCCGGCAGTAGACCTCGAGATCCTTGAAGCTCGCGTAGGTGCTCCCCAGCACGTCCATCCGCACTCCCTCGATCAGGTCCCCCAGCGCGTCCGCGGGCAGCCTGAAGCGCACGCTGGCGTCCGCGAGCGCCGCGAGCACCGGGTCGGGATCGTCGAGCTCCAGGCGCTCGAGCGACGCGGCCGCGACCTCCAAGCGGCGCAGCTTCTCCTCCCGCTCCAGCGTCCCATCTGCGATGTCATCCACGCGGCGCGCGAACGCGTACACCGCGCACATCGCCCTGCGCTTGTCGCCGGGAAGCAGACGGATGCCGTAGTAGAAGTTGCCGGCCGCCGCCCGCGTCAGCGCTTCGCACTGCCGGTAGGCCAACCGCGTGCGCGTCGGTGACGCGCTCACTCGCGCGCCCTCGGCGGGAGCGCCGCCCGCGTCGAGCAGCCATCCCGCGTGCTCACCCGCGTTGAGCAGCCGCCCGACGTGCTCACCCGCGTCGCTCCGCCGAAGCCGGGGGACACGCGCCTTCGGCGCGAGTCCCCGTTTCGGCCAGCGTCCTCGCGAGCGCCACCGCGCGGCGCGCGCGGCTGGCGCTGGGCGGAGCGCTCAAGACGTCATACCCGGCTCTCGCGATCGCATCGAGCGCCGCGCGCCCGCCACTCACGAACGCCGCCACCGCCACCCGCTCGCCCCCGTGCAGCGTTCCGATCAGCGGCGCCCCCTCCTCCAGGAGCTCGCGGGTGCGCGCCACCTCATAGGCGATCAGCCCCCGCACCCGCCAATCGGCGTGGGCGCGGGCAAGTGCCTGCTCGGAGCAGCCGAAGCGCTCGCGGTCCTCCGCGGGTAGGTAGATCCGACCCCGGCGCAGGTCCTCGGCGACGTCCTGCCAGTGCTCCACGAGCTGCAGCGCGGAGCAGACCTTCTCCGAGAGCGCGATCCGCTCTGGGGTCGCCCGACCGAACACCCCCAACACCAGCTCGCCCACGGGGTCCGCGGAGAGCCGGCAGTAGCCGAGCAGCTGCTCCCACGTCTCGTAGCGCGCCACGCGCTGATCCACGCGGTTCGCCTCGATCAGCCGCTGGAAGCACTCGCGCGGCAGCGCGCACTCGCGCAGCGTTGCCTGCAGGCGCACCAGCAGCGGGTGTTGCGCCCGCCCTGCGTAGGCACGCCCAAGCTCGTCCTCCAGCCAGTCGAGTGCCGCCAGCTGCTCCCGCGCCCCGCCCGCCCACTCATCCCCGAGCTCGTCCACCAGCCGCGCGAAGCCGTAAACCGACAGCAGCCGCTCCCTGATCCGCCGGGGCAGCACGCGGCTGGCAACCTGGAAGTTCTCGCCGTCCCGGCGCGCCATCACCGCCGCCGGCGCCGGTATGCCGCCGGGGATCGCCGCCGCGTTCAACCGCCGGCTCCCGCGCCCACGCAACGCCCGAGCGCCATGATCGGGAAGGTCAGGCGGTAGAGGTGGTAGTTGATGTAGTAGTCCGACGGGAACCCCGTGCCCGTGTACTGCGGCTCGTCCCAGGTGCCGTCCGCACGCTGGGTGCCGAGGAGCCACGCGACGCCCCGCTCCACCGCCGGCGAGCCCTCCAGGCTCTCGCCCGCGGCGTGCAGCGCGAGCAGCGCCCACGCGGTCTGCGAGGCGGTCGAGGGGCCGCGACCGATCCATGCGGACTCGTCGTAGGAGCGCGGGTCCTCCCCCCAACCCCCGTCCTCGTTCTGGTGGGCCTCGAGCCACCGCACCGCGCGGCGGATGGCAGGGTCCTGGCCCCCCAACCCCGTCGCGATCAGGGCCGGCACCGCGGCGCCCGTCCCGTACACGTGGTTGACCCCCCAGCGCCCGAACCACGACCCGTCCTCCTCCTGCTGGGAGAGCAGCCAGGCCAGGCCCGCACGGGCGGCCTCGCTGTCGGTGCGGCCCACCGCGGCGAGCATCTCCAGCACGTGCGCGGTCACGTCCGCGCTCGGCTCGTCGATCACCTCCCCGAAGTCGAGGAATGGAAGCGCCCTGACCAGCACCCTGGTGTTGTCCGCGTCGAACGCCCCCCACCCACCGTCCCTGCACTGCATGCCCTCGAGCCACCTCACCCCCCGGTCGATCGCCTCCTGCGAGCGCTCGGGCAGCCCCTGTGGCTCCCCTCCCTCCGGCCTGCCTCGAGCGGGGCGCCCCAGCTCCGCGGGATCGACCGCAACGGCCCGCAGCAGGGCCAGCACGACCTCCGCGGTGTCGTCCACGTCGGGGTAGTTGTCGTTGGCGAACTCGAACGCCCACCCCCCCGGCTCGAGCTCCGGGCGCGCCACCGCCCAGTCGCCGCGGACCCGCACCTCCTCCTCCAGCAGCCACCGCGCCGCCCGCTCGAAGGCGGGGTGATCGCGCGGCAGGCCGCCGTCGGCGAGCGCCACGATCGCCAGCGCCGTGTCCCACACCGGCGACTGGCACGCCTCCAGACGCCGACTCGGCACCGCGGGAGCGCCAAAGACCCGTGGCTCGCCGCCCCCACGATCCTCCACCATGAAGCGCTCCAGCCCCTCCAGGCCCCGGCGCATCACCGGGTGATCGAGCGGGTAGCCCCCGAGGTGCAGCGCCATCAGCGAGTACACCCACGGCGGTTGGATGCCCCCCCACGAGCCATCCGCCTCCTGACGGCGCACGATCCAGGACTCCGCGCGCGCGATCGCATGGCGGCGCAGCGGGTGCAGCGGGTGGCGTTCATAGACGCGCAGCGCGCGGTCCAGGCGCCTGAGCCATGCGGCGGCCACGGAGCGGTTCTGCGGCGCGGTCGAACGCCGTGGGGTCCAGGGCTGCGAGCCGTGCAGGTCGCGCAGATCGAACGCCGCCGGGCGCCTGGGCCGGCGTGCCATCACCAGCGACAGCGCCACGATCGTCTGGCGCGCCCAGCACGCGAAGTCGTAGATGTTCAGCGGCGCCCAGCGCCCCAGCAGCATCACCTCGGGAGGCAGCGCCGGGACCTGCTCCCACGGCCACAGCCCGAACAGCGCCAGCCACACGTGCGTGAACACCCGCGCCCCCTCGAGGCCGCCCGCGTCGCGAACGAACTCCGCCGCCGCGCGCATGTGCGCCGCGTCCGCCGGATCCCCCGCCAGGCGCAGCGCCCAGTAGGCCTCGATCGTCGTCGATAGGTCCCCCGGGCCGAGGTGGAACTTCGCCCACGTCCCGTCCTCGCGCTGCTGCGAGCGGATCCACGCTGCCGTGCGCTCGGTCTCCGGGAGCGTGCGAATCCCCAGGAACTCGCGCAGGAGCATGTCCTCCGCGTCCATGGTCACGTTCGTCTGCAGCTCCCCCCGCCACCACCCCGTCTCGTCTTGGAGGGAGAGCAGGTGATCGCACGCGCGCTCCAGCGCGATCGCTGCCTCGCTGCGGGTCGTGGCGATCGAGGTCGGCATGATCAGCGTGCTAATCCTTTCGCATCCAGCGACTGCGCGGGCGGTGATATCACGTTATGAGCTTCACCGGCTTGATCGGCGCACCAGCACCTCGGGGCGGCCTTCGGCGATCACGTGTTCGCGCAGCGCCGCCTGCGACACCACGCGCGGGACCGGGGAGAGGAAGCGGTAGAGAATCAAGCCGTGGACGTCGCGCTGCTGCGCCAGGCGAAAGCCGGGCGCCGGCGATTCGCCCGCGCCCGGGCGCAACGGCATATAGCCGGTCTCGTCGATTTCGCTCACCGCAACCAGCGCCCCCTGGCGCAGGTTGCGCAGCGGCGGCAGGTAGTACTCCAGCGGCGCCGCACCCAACTCCACGGTGGTGAGAACCCGGGCCCGGTGGGTGCGCCCGATCGCCTGCGCGAGGCCCCGCCAGTCACCGCGCTGCAAGCGGGGGCTCAGGTTCACGTCGACGCTGAGCGCGAGGAAGCCCAGGACGATCAGGCCCGCCAGCGCCATCCCCGCCCGGCCGGTGCGCTGGGCGACCACGATCGCCGCGATTCCCGCCGTGAGCGGGATCGTCGCCGCGACCACGTTGCGCGGCGCCAGGTAGTCCGCGCCCCCCACCGCCATCGCCACCGGGATCAGCACCCCGCACGCCGCCAGCCCCAGGGCAAGCAGCGCCGCGTCACTCTCCCGCGGGGTGAGCGCTCGCCACAGGCCGTAGCCGATCCCCGCCAGGATCGTGAGCGCCACCGCCAACTCCACCCCGTGACCCAGAGGGGCGCCCGAGTAGCCCGTCAGGTAGTACTGGGGGATCGTTTCCAGGCGCGCCGAGAGCGCCCATTCCCCGATCCACTGCGTGCCGTGCCCCCCCTGGGCGAGCGCGAGCGGGATCAGCGCAACGCCCACCGCCCCAATCGCTGCCACCGCGGGCAGCATCACGCGCCAGCGCTCCCGCCGGCGCAGCAGCCAGAGGCACATCGGGACCACTAGGAACACCGCGAAGTAGTGGGTCGCCAGCGCCGCCGCGCCGCTCGCGGCGAACGCCGTCAGCCGTCGCGGCGTGGGCTCGGCGTCGGCGCGCAGCCAGCACCACATCGCGAGCGCCGCCAGGAACACGAACAGGCCGTAGGCGCGCGCCTCCTGCGAGTACCACACGAGCAGCGGGTTCGTGGCCACCAGCGCGGCGGCGGCAATCGCCGTGCGGCCGCCGGCCAACTGCTGCCCGATCCCCCACGCCACCGCCACCGTCGCGATGCCCGCGAGCGCCGAGGGCAGGCGCAGCGCGACCTCTCCGGTGCCGAAGATCCGCGACCACCCCCAGATCAGCACGTACCACAGCGGCGGGGTGTTTTCGCGGTGCTCGACCGAGCGCAGCGTCGCCGCGAGGCTCGCGTGCAGCGTGTGCACCGGCACGTACGCCTCGTCGTACCAGAAGCTCTGGAGGTCGAGCGTGCTCAGGCGCAGGGCCGCCGCCAGGAGCAGCAGCGCCGCCAGCGGCCACCACCGCGCCGCTGCTCTAGCCATTGCTCAGCGGTTCGTCCGGCGCGCCCGGCGGGGTGGGCAGGCCGCACAGTTCTTCACCCACCGCCGTGCCGAAGCAGGCGTAGCGGTTCTCGCGCTTGTCCTGGAAGTAGGGGGGCAGGTAGAAGCCGCCCCGCGCGGCGCGCAGCCCCTGCACGGTGGGGCCGGTCATGATCAGGCACACCTGGGGCTGCGTCCCCGGGGGCGCCTGGCCGATGTTGCCGCACAGCACGTCGCGCGTCGTGTGGTGGGTGAGGTCCTGTTCGATCGAGATGTTCTGCTGGGCGTGGCGGAGGTAGTCGCGGCCCACCACCGCCCGCCATGTCCGCAGGTCCACCGTCAGGCGTTCGTTGACGTGCACCTGCAGCACCACGTCGTTGACCACCGCCACCGCGAGCACCAGGAACGCCAGCACCAGCAGCGTGCTCTCCACGCGGCGCAGATCGCCCCGGCCACGGCGCTCGTGCTCACGCGGGCGCAGGCGCTCCGGCAGGCGCTCCCAGCGCCCGCCGGATTCGACGCTGCCAGCCACCCCGCTCACCGCGCGCTCTCCCGGCGTCCGCCGCCCTGCACGATGCCCTTGCTCGTCCCGCTCATGAGGACGCCGGCGAGAACAACGGAGCGGTCTGATGGACGATGAACAGGCCCTGCACCGCGAACACCGCGATCAGCAGGCGCCGGTCGCGTGCAACCACCGCCAGGGGGAGCGCCCACAGCGTGTACCACGCCAGGAGCCACGTGCTGGTCACCGCGATCGCCAGCAGCGTCCAGCCCGACGCCGAGACCCAATCGTACCCCCGCCAGGTGCGCCACAGCAGGTGCGCCACGATCGCGACCAGCGCCACCTTCAGCAGCGCGTGATCGACCGGGAACACACCCGGCTTGCCCAGTAGGTGTGCGATCTCGGTGGGGAAGCTGTCGGTCGACACCAGCGCGGCGTCGCGGTTGAGCGCCGAGATCACGTCGAGGCCGTGCAGGCCGAACACCGGGTAGGTGACCACCGCGATCGCCACCAGCGCCCCGACCGCGCCCGCCAGCGCCCGCCAGTCACGCCGCGCGAGCAACATGAATGGCAACAGCACCGCTCCTGTCGCCTTCACCATGCCGGCCGCCACCACCGAGGCGCCCGCCCAGGCCTGTCGATTGCTCAGAAGCCGGCCCCGAGACGGGGAGCCGGGGCCGGTGGGGTTTTCTTCACTTACGAGGAGCGCCACCGCGGCCATCATGAGGAAGGTCATGATCACGTCGTTGTGGGCGCCCCCCAGCCCGTACAGGACCCACAGCGGGTTGGCCCCCACCGCCACCAGCGCGAAGGCCGGGTCGTACCCTCGGGCCCGCGCGCAGCGCCACGTCAGCGCCAGCGTGCCGGCGCTCGCCGCCAGCGCCTGCACCTTCGCACCCCACACCGCCCCCTTCAGGCCGAGTGCCGCGAGGGGGTAGGAGATCAGCGTGTACAGCGGCCCGTAGGCGGTCGCCACTTTCAGCCAGTCCTCGCCCACGTACTTGAAGATCGGGTCGCGTTCGATCCCGATCGGGCCGTGGAGGTAGGGGTCGAGCCCGTGCAGCACCCCCATGCGCGCGTAGGCGACGTAGCTGAACACATCGGTCGAGAAGAGGATCGGGCCGGCGCACACGATCACCGCCAGCGTCCCCACCAGCGCGATCGACCAGCCGGCCGCGCGGGGGTCGCCCGAGAGACGGCGCATCAGCGCCAGCAGACCCGCGTAGGCGCCGGTGAAGCACACGAGCGCGATCAGGAACACCCTGAAGCCCAGGCGCTCCCCGATCCCCCACTGCAGCCACCCCGTGATCCCCGGCGAGCCCGGGACCAGCGGCGAGTGTCCCACCGCCCCGTCGAGCACCACCTCCAGGGTGGCGGCGAGCAGCACCAGCACGCACAGTCCCCCCAGCGCCAGCGTTGCGCGGCCAGGGCGAGCGAGGTCGCTCCGCGAGCCCGCCACCCCTCCCAGGGGGACCGGCTGTGGCAGTACGCCCGCTGAGGTCAATCTTCCGGCGGGCTCTCGAAGCGCAGGATCGCGAGCGCGCCGGTGACCTCGAACACGCGTTGCACCGCGGGCTCCCCCGGCCGCAGCACCAGCTCGCAGCCGCGCTCGCGCGCGCGGGCGTCGGCCTGCAGCAGCAGCCGCAGTCCGGTCGAGTCGATGAACGCGAGGCGCCCCAGGTCCACGATCATGCGCGCCGGGGTCTCGCGCTCGGCGGCCGCGAGGCTCTCTTCCATCTGGCGCGCCCCCGCCAGGTCCAGCTCCCCCACCAGCGAGAGGCTGACCGTGCCGTCCTCCACCACGCTCGAGATCGCCAAGCGGCCCGGGGCCGGCGAAGCTCCGCTCATGCCGGTGACTCTAGGGCATAGCGAGGCGGCGCGGCCGTGCTCACAGGGTGCTCCACACGCTCTTGGTCTCCAGGTACGCCTCCAGGCCCGCGTGGCCGTGCTCGCGTCCCACACCGGAGGCCTTGAAGCCGCCGAACGGGGCCGAGGGGTCGACGCTGCCCCAGCCGTTTATGTACACCGAGCCCGCCCGCAGCAGCGCGGCGAGGCGGTGCGCGGAGCTCAGTCCCTGAGTCCACACCCCCGCGGCGAGGCCGTACTCGTTGTCGTTGGCGCGGGCGGCCACCTCCTCGAGCGTGTCGTAGGGGGAGGCCACCAGCACGGGGCCGAAGATCTCCTCGCGCGCGATCTTCAGATCGTCGTTGGTGGCGCTGAAGAGCGTGGGCGCCACGAAGTAGCCGCCGCTGTCGGCGAGCGCGGCCTCCCCGCCCACGACGAGCTCCGCGCCCTGCTCGCGCCCGGAGGCGATGTAGCCCATGACCCGCTCGCGCTGCTCGGCGGAGACCACCGGCCCCATCTGCGTCTGCGGGTCGAGGCCCGGCCCCAGGCGGGTGCCCGCGGCGCGCTCGGCCAGGGCGCCCACGACCTCGTCGAAGCGCTCCCTGGGCACGAACAGCCGCGAGCCCGCGTTGCAGGCCTGGCCGGAGTTGAAGTAGATCGCCTGGTAGGAGCCGGCGATGGCCGCCTCGAGGTCGGCGTCGGGGAGGATGATGTTCGGCGACTTGCCCCCCAGCTCGAGCGTCAGGAGCTTGAGCGCGCGGCCGGCCTTGGCGCCGATCTCGCGGCCCACCGCGGTGGAGCCTGTGAACGCGATCTTGTCCACCCCGGGGTGGTCGACGAGCGCCGCGCCGGTCTCGCCGTCGCCGGTGAGCACGTTCAGCACGCCCTCGGGCAGCCCCGCCTCCAGAGCGAGCTCCCCGAGGCGCAGCGCGCTCAGGGGAGTCTGCTCGGCGGGCTTGAGCACGATCGTGCAGCCCGCCGCCAGCGCCGGCGCGAGCTTCCAGATCGCCATCAGCAGCGGGAAGTTCCAGGGCACGATCTGCGCGCACACCCCCACGGGCTCGCGGCGGGTGTAGCAGTGGACGTTGGGCGCCGTGACCGGCAGCACGTTCCCCTCGATCTTCGTGGGCCACCCCGCGAAGTAGCGCAGGTGCGCGGCGCTCCCGCCGACGTCCACGTACTGCGCGAGCCCCACGGGCTTGCCGTTGTCCAGGGACTCGATCTGCGCGAGCTCCACCGCGTGCTCTTCCAGGGACTGCGCCAGCGCCAGCATCAGCCGCTCGCGCCCGCTGGGTGCCATCGTCGCCCAGGGGCCCTCCGCGAACGCCGCCCGCGCGGCGGCCACGGCACGCTCAACGTCCTCGGCGCCGCCCTGGGGGACCTGCGCGATCTCGCGTCCGGTGGCGGGGTCGAGCGTGGCGAACGTGCGCCCGTCGGCGGCCTGGGGGCGCTCGGAGCCGATCAGCAGGCCGTGGGTGCCCGCGATGAACGCGCGCGCCTCGGCGCCCAGCGCGTCGGGCAGGTCGATTGTCGTGACACTCATGGCCTCAGCTCCTATGGTCGCAGGACGATCTTGAGCGCCTCGCGGCGGTCGTACAAAGCGTAGGCCTCCGGAGCCTCCTCGAGGCTCATGTGGTGCGTGACCAGCGGTCCGGGGTCGAGCACGCCCGCGGACATCAGCGCGAGCACGCGGTCGACGTGTCCGATCACGTTGGCGTGACCGGCGCACATGCGCAGCGACTTGATCCACAGCAGGCCCATGTGCAGCTCCGTGCGCTCGGCATACACGCCGATCGCCTGCACGGTGCCGCACTTGCGCGTCAGGCGCAGCGCGAGATCGAGCGCCTTGGGGTGGCCGACCGCGTCGATGCACACGTCCACCCCGCGTCCCTCGGTCGCCGCGCGGGCCACGGCGCGGGGGTCCCCCTCCTCGAGGTGCACCGCCTGCGCGCCGAAGGACTCGGCGACCGCCAGGCGCTCGGCCACGGTGTCGACCGCGATCACGTGCGCCGCGCCCGCCGCCCGCGCGGCCTGCACGGCGCACAGCCCGACCGGCCCGAGCCCCAGCACCGCCGCGACGTCCCCGGCCTGCAGGCCACTGTCGAGCACCGCGTGAAAGCCCGTGCCCATCACGTCGCCGGCGAACAGCGCGACGTCGTCGCTCATCCCCTCGGGCACCCTGCGCAGCACGAGGTCCGCGTTCGGCACCAGCGCCCGCTCGGCCTGGGTGCCCTGCAGCGAGCCCAGCGTCGCCCCATGGCCGAAGGTTCGGGAGGACTCGCACTTGTGAAAGGCGCCCCGGCGGCAGAACCAGCAGTGCCCGCAGGCCGTCTGGAAGCAGCCGAGCACGCGGTCGCCGACCGCGACCTCGCGCACCTCCTCACCCGTGGCGAGGACCGTTCCCACATACTCGTGGCCAATCGTGAACCCCGGCTCGATCTGCACGCGGCCGTGGTAGATGTGCAGGTCCGACCCGCACACCCCCGTGGCCTCGATCCGAACGATCGCATCGCCCGGGCTGCTCAGCTCTGGCTCGGGCACCTCCTCGACCGCCACCCGTCCGGGGGCCTGAAACGTGACGGCGCGCATTTGCGTAGGCACCCTAGAGGATTGCGACCCCGCGCGCCCCTGTCCGCTGCTATTCGCCCGGCAGGACGCCTGGGTGGGCCCGTATGTAGGCGATGCGCGCCCGCTCGCTCGTGACGATCCCCCGAATGTCTCGCAGGCCGTGCACGATCTGGGGGAGCGACGCGCCGCGGAGGACTTTCTTGCGTTGGCGGGGGTTGGTGGCGTGCTCGGCACGCGCCACCTCGCTGCGCACGCCCCTGAGCGTGACCGCGTCGCGGCGCAACTGCTCCCCAAGCGATGGCTGCGCCGGCTGCGCCGCTGGCGGGCCGGGGCTGTCGGGGTTGTCGACCGCCTCGGTGACCGTGCGCCCGTCGCGCAGCTCGATCGTCGCGGTGATCGCGCCGCGATAGAACTGCCCGTCGTAGACGACGATGAAGACGTGCTGGGGCCCGCTCGGACGCAGCGTGCGCACGTCGCGAGGGGTGGCCAGCGTCACCGAGACGACATCGGCGTCGGCTTCGCCGGTGACGATCGTGTGGCCGGGCAGCGTGCGGCGCTCGAGCTCGGGGGCCGGCAGCGCCGTCGTGGGCCTACCAAGCAGGCTTTCTTCGGGCCCGCCGTGAGTTTCGAAGCGAACCGGCGGCGGATTGCGCGGAGCAGGCCCATTGCCCCCGCCGCTCCAGCCGCCCGGACCGTAGTGAACTGCACCAGTGCGCGGATCGATCGTCGCGAGACGTCCCTCGACGATCTGCCCGAAGGCATTCGAGCCGTCTGCGCTCGCCGCGAACCCCCACGGCGCGCCGCCGTTGGGGTCCGGTGCCCGCGCCTGCGGCGTCGACGACGGACCCGGTTTCGACTGCATCGCGGGACCGAGGACCGTCCGTCCGTCGATCGCCGCGGAGATGCGCAGCGGCCTATCCCAGTAACGGCCGGGCAGCACCGCGAGGAACGCGTGGTTGGCGTCGAGTGTCAGCGGACGCGGCGCGCCCGCGCCGAGCAGCAGCGGATGCGTGGCGTCGAGCGCCAGCATGCCGAAGATGACCGTGCGTAGCGGGCGCGGCGCGTAGGCGAAGGGGTCGGCGACATAACTCACGGCTTCGCCCATCGGCCTGAAGCGGGTCAGCTCGCCCGGCGAGTCGCAGCCGCCGGCGCCGTCTTCGGCTTCCTCGCCGACGCTCAACGCCAGCGCCGCCCTGCCGGGCCGGGGCTCGACGAGCCGATGGCCCTCGACCGCCCCGACCTGCACGCAGATGAGGCGCGCGGGACGGTAGCCCGGGCCGAAGTTGGCGCGCGGGTTGCGCGATCCTTGCCAGCTGCGCAGCGCCCATTCCGGGCCGCCCGCGGGATCCTTGGCGTGCAGCGTCTCGCGCACCGTGCCCCTCAGCGGGATATCCGGTGGCGGGATGACCTGGCGCTGCGGGAACGGGTTGCGGTAGGCGGGGACGGGGGGTTCGCGCAGCGGTCGGCTGGTCGTGCTCGCCGGGCCTTCGACGGGCGTGAACGGCGGTTCGAGGAGGTTGGTCGAGCGGTGGTAGGCGACCGAGGCGCCGTCGCGCAGGTGCGCGGTCAGCGTCAGCGAACGCGGATCGACGTGCCCGTCGAGCACCGCGAGGAACACGCCGCCGTGCGGGTCGATCGCAAGCTGCTGCGGCGCGCCGGCGCCGGTCAGGGTGAGCGAGGCCACCCGCCGCGCAGCCGCTCCGTACACGAGCGTGCGCGCGGGGTTGTCTCCCCATGGAGTCCCGGCGTGCTCGTGTGCTTCGGGGACGAAGCGACGCATCAGCACGAACAGCGGGTGCACCCCGAGGCGACCGCACACTGACGGCGTCATCGGCGAGCCGAAGCGGCTCGGATTGGAGCGTCCGAGCTCCTGCGAGGCCTGCGCGCAGTTCTCATCCGGGTAGGCCCCCGGTCCGAGATCCGCTTCGCTGCTGACTTCCCACGGCGAGCCGCCGTCGGGATCGGCGGCTTCGAAGGCCGAGGATTGGGCGAAGGCGATCGTGTGGACGTGACCGTCACTCGTCACCACCACCACCCGCGGGCGCACTTCTTCCACGTAGCCGGGGTACACCGTGATGAAGCTCCCCTGCGGGCCGAGGCGCAGCGCTCGCGCTCCTTCGGGTCCATAGACCGTCACTGACCGCGCGCCGGGGCCCGCGACGCCGTTGACGACCGTGCGCGCACCCTGCGTGCTCGTTCCCACGAACACCCTTGCGCCCGCCAGCACCGGACCGTCGGGTGCGTCCACGCCACACGCATCGACGCCGCCCAGCGGCAGTGCGCGAAACACGTGGTCGAGGCCGACGATGCCGAACTGGCCGTCCAGCACCTGCCCGACGGCGGTGCAGGTCTCGCCGGCGCGCGTGCGCGAGAGACGGACGTCCCACGGCGGTTCCGAAGGGTCCGGGTCGGACGCGTCGAGGCCGGCGAGTCGCACCGTTGCGGGCAGCGGCACCCCACTCGACTGCAGGTCCACCGCATTGGGGGCGGGGAGCGGCGCGCCCCGTGCGATCAGGATCGCCGCGGCGGCGACGCCGGCGAGCAGCAGCGTGAGCACGAGCGTCAGCAGCAGCGTCCGTCGCGTCATGCCACCCCGCGGTCGCGGCGGCTCGCCCAGCCGCCGGAACTCCCCACCGAGCGCGTCGAGCACAGCGAGTGGGCGCTCGCTCATTGGGCGCCCTGCGCCCAGTGGATGACCAAGCGCTCGCTCACGCCCGCTCCCCGGTGGCGAGCTGCACGTCCAGCGCGCAGCTCAGCGCGCGCAACCCGCGCGAGACCCGCGCCCGTGCGGCCAGCTCGGAGATGCCGAGGTCGCGTGCGACCTCGGCATAGGAGCGCTCCTGGACGATGCGCAGATCGAGCGCGCGCCGCTGCTCGGTGCTCAGGCGCACGAGCTCGCCGCTCAGCGCCGCGCGCAGCCGCGCGAGCCCCGCTCGCTCCTCGATCAGCGCCAGGTCGTCCTCGTGCGCGAGCGGAGTTTGGATCCCGAGGCGCCCCAGCGCACGCCGCTCGACACGGCCGCGACGCAGGTAGCGCGAGAGGCGACGACGGGCGATCGTGTACAGCCACGCCTGGCGCTCCTCGCGCGAGTCGCCGCGCAACCCCCGCCAGCCGAGGTAGGCGTGGGCAAACGTCTCCGCCGTCAAGTCCAACGCCGTCTCCGGGTCGAGCGTGCGGCGCGCGAGGAACACGAGCAGCCCCTCGCTTTCACGGCGATAGAAATCATCGAACTCCCCCGCATCGGCCATCTGCACTTCAATGTGCCACCAGCCGGCGAAACGTGACGCATGGTCCGGTGACGCGCAGTGCCTCACGGACCAGACAAAGTGGACCCGCCCCGCCGACCGAAGGTCCGCGCTTGCCGGTGTCCAGCCGGGTGAACGCCTGCGGCGCGCGCCGGTTACTGCGGGCGACCGACGTGGAAGCCCTGGGCGTAGTCGACGCCCAGCTCGCCCAGCAGCCGCAAGGTGGGCTCGTCGCCCACGAACTCCGCGATCGTCTCGCGGCCCATACCCCGCGCGACTTCGGCGATCGCGCGCACCATCACGCGGTCGTGGGCGCCGGTGCAGAGACCGCGGACGAAGTCGCCGTCGATCTTCAGGTAGTCGAAGGGCAGCCGCTTGGCGTAGTAGAGCGAACCGAAGCCCACCCCGAAGTCGTCGAGCGCGACCGCGCAGCCGAGCGCCCGCACCCCCTCGCAGAAGGCCGTGGCGCGGCGCATGTCGGAGATCGCGGCGGTCTCGGTGATCTCGACGATCAGCCGCGTGGGGTCCACCCCATGGCGCGCGAGCTCGCGCTCGATGTGGGCGAGCATCCCCGCATCGGTGACCGAGAGCGCGGAGAGGTTGATCGCCACGCGCCGGCCCCCCGGGTCGGAGCCGAGCAGAGCCGCGACCCTTTCCACCACCAGCCGATCGATCCGGCTCACCAGCCCATAGCGCTCCGCCGCGGGCAGGAAGGCCCCGGGCGCGATCAGCCTGCCCCCGGGTTCGTCCGCCAGGCGCAGCAGCGCCTCGTGGTGGGAGACCGTCCCGCACCTCAGTGCCACGATCGGCTGGTAGTGCAGCTCGAACAGCCCGTCGCGCAACGCGCGGCGCAAACGCCCCAACCACGGTCGCCGGTGCAGGCCGGCGGGGGAGCAGAACGCCTCGCCGGTCGGCTCGGGGTAGCGCCGGCGGATGCCCGCCGCGGCGTGGATGCTCCCCGCGGCGTCGCCGTCCAAGATCGGCCAGCGCTGGGCGCGGAGCACGAAACGGGGGGTGGTCGGGGTCGCCGAGCTGGCCATCGCTGCCGCAGATATTCGACGCCACCGGGGCGTGCACCTGGAGGAATGTGCGGCTATGCAGAGGTTTTCGCAGACAAAGCCGCACGGAAGCTCCGCGGCGCCCGCGATCGGCCGCCGTGGTTTACCCTGGGGGACCTCGATGGCTGCCCGAACGATCGTGACCTCCCACCCCGACGTAGCGTGCGACGTGTGCGGGCGGCGCCTGCTGCGGGGCGAGCAGCCGGATGTCTTCGTGGGCGGAGGGCAGCGGCGCATGGTGTGCGAGCTGTGCACCTCGCGCGCCACCCACGAGGGGTGGCGCAGAGAGACCGAGGCTCACACCGCGAAATCCCGCTCCAAGCACCCCCAGCGCGGGCGCTCGCTGCTGGGCAGGCTGCGCCAGCGACGGGAGCCCGCGCCACCCGTGCGGGCTCCGGGCGTCGATGTCGACCCCTCCGCCCCGGAGAGCGAGACCGCGGCTGGCGCGGAGTGGCCACAGATCGGTGCGGAGTGGGCCGAGGTGGAGGAGGAGTGGACCGAGCCACAGCAGAGCTGGAACGGCGTGGAGCCGGCCGCGGACGAGCCGACCGCCGCTGAGTCCCCCGCAGCTCGCTACCCCACGGACCCGAGCGTGCAACGGGCGTTGGAGGTGTTCAACGCCGGCGAGCACCCGCGCCGCCTGGCGGGAGTCGCACGTTCGCTGGGCGCCCCCAGCGTGAGGGCGACCCGGACCGCGGAGGCCAAGGTGGCGATCGTGGTCGCATGGGAGCTGTGCTGGTATCGCTACGAGATCGACGTCGCCGGTGGACCCCCACACGCGCAGCTGACGGCGGAGGGCATGGAGCTCGAGGAACTCCCCGGCGAGGACCGCATCGCCAACGCGGTCGCCGACGAGCGCGGAGCGCTCTCGCTGCTGAGCTAGAATCTGACGATGATCTACAGCGTGGTCCCACGGCCATTGGCCGACGAGCTCTACCCGAAGTTGACCGAGCACTACAAGGACAACGAGAACGTCACCGTGATCGTTGACCGCCGCGAGAGCGACAGGCGCGGCCGTCGTGGCGGCTCGCCCCCCGCGGAGGCCGAGCAGCAGCGCGTGGTACGCGATCGCCGTCGCGCGCGGGTGCCGGGCGACCTGCCTGCGCTGGCGCAGCCGTAGCCCCTGCGCAGCCGTAGCTGGCACAGCGCCTGCTCGGCCGTAGCTGGCACAGCGCCTGCTCGCGCGGCCCCGGCTCGTGCAACCCTGGTTGCGAGTTTCGCTCGCGGGGACCGTCCCCGGCGCGGGATAGGCTCCGGGAGTGATGCAGGTGATCGTGCACGTCGACGGCGGCGCCCGGGGCAACCCGGGGCCCGCGGCGGCCGCGTGCGTGGTCAGCGACCCTTCCGGAGAGGTCCTGGACAAGCACGCGCGCCTGCTCGGGGAGGTCACGAACAACGTGGCCGAGTACCGCGCCCTGCTGCTCGGTCTGGAGCGCGCGCGTGCGCTGGGTGCCACCGAGGTGGAGGTGGTCAACGACTCCGAGCTCGTGGCCAAGCAGGTGCGGGGCCTCTACAAGGTCAAGCATGCCGCGATGCGCCCGCTGCACAGCCAGGCGATGGCGGCGCTGGGGGAGTTCGAGAGCTGGTCGATCCGCTCGGTTCCCCGCGCGCAGAACGCCGACGCCGACGCGCTCGTCAACGCCGCGCTGGACGCGGCGCGGGTGTGAGCCCGTCCGCTTCGGGCGTATCTCGATAGACCTTCAGAGCCGGTTGCGAAGATCGGTGCGCCGATTTTGAAACCGGCCTCTAGCCCAGCGGCTGCGTCGAGTCGGCAATCGTGAGCATCTGCTGGTTGGACAGTTCCTCGAGCAGGGTGTTGACGACCCAGTAGAGAACGTCGTGTTCGCGCCAGGCGATCATGTGGATGTGTTCGCCGTCGGCGAAGATCATGTAGTTGCGCGAGCCGACGTGGCGCGTTTCCTGAGGGCGATCGACGATCGGGGGGTCGAGCCAATCGGTGCCCTCGACGTCGTAGTAGCCGCCGATGATGCTCTCCTGGAACACCACGGTGTAGGCGTGGTGCAGATGACCCTGGGGGTCGCGCAGCGCGTAGGGGCGCACCTCTTCCTGCGTGGCGGGGCCGGCCTGCAAACGGGGGTAGAGCACCGGGAAGGGCACCTGCACCGCGGCGCTCACCGCCTGCTGCTCATCGGCGGCGGGCGTGGGGTAGAGGTCCTCGCTGGCCGGGCTGGGCGCATGGGAGCTGTGGCGGTGGTGTCCGTGCGAGCCTCCACCTGAGCTCGCCTGCGAGCTCGGCGCCGCCAGGTGCTGGTCACCGTGCAGGAAGTCCTCGAGCGTCGCCCGCTCGAGGGCGGAGGTGGAGGTCACGTAGGAGCCCCCGTTCAGCATGTAGTCGATGTTTTCGGTCTGGAATTTCACCTGGCGCAGCGGCTTGCCCTGGGAGAAGCCGATCAGCCGCGCGAGCTCGAGCAGGATGCTCGCGGAGGGCGAGAAGTTGGTGCTGATCGCACGTCCAACGGCTTTCGCGACCATGTCGATCTGGCCGAGTTCGGGGGAGGCCTGCTCGCGCAGGTCGCGCAGGAAGTCCTGCTGGCGGGCGACGCGCACGAAGTCGGAGTCGTCGTGGCGGTAGCGCACGTAGGCGAGCGCGTTTTCGTAGCAGAGCTTCTGGTAGCCGGGCTGCAGGTCGATGTTGGTGTAGTCGGTTTCGGGGGTGCCGATGTTTTCGTTGAAGTAGCGGTGGTCGACGTTGACGTACACGCAGCCCAGCGAGTCCACGACTCGTATGAAGCCGGCGAAGGTGACGTCGATGATCCCGTTGAGCTGCAGGCCGGGCAGCACTTCTTTGATCGTCTCCGCCGCGAGGTTGGCGCCCTCGTCGTGCCCGGGGAGGGCACTGCCGAGGGTGTAGGCGGCGTTGATCTTCTCCGGGTAGAGCGCTTCGCCGTCGGGCATCTTGATCGTCACGAGCAGGTCGCGCGGGATCGAGAGCACCGAGGTCTGGTCCTGTTCGGGGTCGAAGCGCACGAGCAGGATCGTGTCGCTGTGGGGTCCCGCTTCGCGTTCGTCGATGTTCTTGGAGCCGTAGCGTTTGTCGGAGCCGAGGATCAGGAAGGTCTTGGGCCCGCCGGTGTAGATCGAGGAGATCAGGCCCTTGGGGGTGTGGATCTGGTTGAGCTTGGGAAAGACCTCTTCGGCGATGTGGCTGGCGGTGCGCACCGCCACGGCGGCGGCCGCCCCTCCGCAGAGCAGCACGATCAGCACGCCCCCCAGCAGGAAGCGCTTCCACATGTCCCACCCCAGCGAGGGCGGACGCTCATCATCCATGCGGGCAGGGTAGCGGCGCAATCGGCGTGGAACGCCGGGCCTGGGGGTCTGGCAGAAGAGGGGCCCGGCTCGCCGGCCTTCGACCGGCTGCGCCACCCTCTACCCTCAACCGATGCTCAGCCCCCGCAACCGCGAGCTGTTCGGCCTGCTGCCCGCCGCCCTGCTGGTGACGGCGGGGTTCGCCGCGATCTTCATCCAGGCCCAGCAGAACGCCCCGCTGGTCCCGACCAACCCCACGCTCACGCTCAACCACGCCTCAAGCGTGTCGCTGACCTACGGGGCGATCTTCCTCGGGCTGTGCCTGGCGGGGCACCTCGTGATCCGCTTCGCGCTGCCCAACGCCGACCCCTACCTGTTCCCCCTCGGGGCGGTGCTGGCGAGCGTGGGGATCGTGATGGTGTACCGGATCAACCCCACGCTGGCGCGCCAGCAGGCGCAGTGGATGGTGCTGGGCCTCGTGCTGTTCGCCGCCACGATCCTCGCGCTGCGCCGCCGCGGGGTGGGTGTGCTGGAGCGCTACCGCTACACGATCGCGGCGTTGGGGATCGGCATGACGGTGCTGCCGCGGCTGCCGGGAATCGGGGAGGAAGTCAACGGCGCCTACCTCAACGTGCACGTCGGCGGCATCTCCTTCCAGCCAGCCGAGCTCGCGAAGATCGCGCTGGTGATCTTCCTGGCGAGCTACCTGCGCGACAACCGCCAGATCCTCGTCACCGCGGGGCGGCGGGTGCTGGGGGTGACGCTGCCGCCGATGAAGCAGTTCGGGCCGTTGCTGGCGGTCTGGGGGGCGGCGATGGCAACGCTGCTCTTGACCCGGGAGCTCGGCACCTCGCTGATGTTCTTCGGGGCGTTCCTTGCGCTCCTGTACGTCGCCACGGGGCGCCTCTCGTTCCCGCTGATCGGCTTCGTGCTGTTCGCCGCGGGCGCATGGTTCGTCGCCACCCACGTGGGCCACGTGCACGCGCGTGTGCTCGCGTGGGAACACCCATTCGAGAAGGCCCTCTACGACCAGAACGGCGGGAGCTACCAGCTCGCGCAGTCGCTGTTCGCACAGGCCGATGGGGGCCTGTTGGGCACCGGCTTCGACCAATCGCTGATCAAGGGCCTGCTGCCGGTCCCCGAAAGCGACATGATCTACGCGGTGATCGTCAACGAGCTCGGCCTCGCGGGCGCGGCTGCGCTGCTGCTCACCTACCTGCTGTTCGTGGCCCGCGGCCTGAAGATCGCGATGCTGGCCCGTGACTCCTTCTCGAAGCTGCTGGCGACCGGGCTTGCCTTCATCGTCGCGCTGCAGGTATTCGTAATCGTCGGGGGAGTCACCCGCGTGATCCCGCTCACCGGCGTCACTCTCCCGTTCGTCGCCTACGGGGGCTCCTCGGTGGTGATGAACTTCGTGCTGCTCGCCCTGCTGCTCGTGATCTCCGACAAGGCGCGCAGGCCGGCGTAGAGGGCCTGAAGGTCGGCCAGACCGGCGAGGCGGTGTCCTCTTGGCCAGTAGCCGTCAGGGCCCGTCGGTGGTGCCGACGGCCCGTAGCGTTCTCGACGCTGTGATCGCCTGCAGGGGAGGGTCCACGGGGTCCTCCCCGTCGTCGAGGCCCGCGGTCACCCGCAGGTCGTCGACGCGTTCGACCTGTCGGTCGAGCTGGCGTGTGCGCGTGCCCATCAGCTCGGAGTAGGCCTTGCGCGAGCTCTCCAGGGCGCGGTCCACCTTGTCCATCTGCTCCTTGAACATCCCCCACTGCTTGTTGAAGTCTCCCAGCGCCCCCAGGATCTCGTTGGTCTGCTGCGCCAGCTTGAAGTTCTCGCTCGCCTGGCGGATCACCGCGAGAATCGCGAACAGCGTCAGCGGGGAGCAGAGCACCACCTTGCGCGCCAGCGCCTCGTCGAGCAGATGGGGGTCGTTTTCGTGGATGAACCCGTACACCTGCTCGTTGGGGATGAAGATCAGCATGTAGTCGAGCGTGCCCCCCTGGGGGTCGATGTATTCGCGCGTCCCCACCTCCTTGATGCGCGCGCGCACGTCCCGCTTGAACGCCTTCGCCGCGTCCTCGCGCTCCCGCTCGGTGGCGCCCTCCAGGTAGCGTTGATACTCGACCATCGGCGTCTTGACGTCCATGTTCAGCCGCTGGTCCTGCACGAAGAACGTGAAGTCCGGACGGGAGGCGCCGCCGGGGATCTGCTGCTGCTTGCGGTATTGGACGCCCTCGATGAGCCCGGCCATGCGCAGGACGTCCTCGGCCATCCGCTCGCCCCACTGGCCGCGCGTCTGCGAGCCCGAGAGCACCTCGTTGAGACGGCCCGTCTGGGTGCGCAGCAGTTCGGTCTGCTGCTTGCTCTCGCGCGTGACCTCCTCCAGCTTGACGATGCTCTCGCCACGCTTGGCGTCGACATCGCGCACCCACTGGTGCAGCGTGAGGATCTCTTTGCGCACCTCCGCAAGGCCCTTGTCGATCTCGCTCTGGCGAGCCTTGAGCTGCTCCTCCCCGCGGCCGGTCTCCTTCTCGAGCTCGGCCTTGTTCTGGGCGACCAGCTGCTCGACCCCCGCCTTCTGGATATCGCCCTGGACACGCGCGAGGTCGGCGTGCAGCGCAGCCACGATCCGCTCGGTCTCGCTGGGGTCGAGCTGTGCGGGAGCCTCCCGCCCCTGGCGTTGGAGAAGCACTACCACCAGCGCGATCAGGACGAGCAGCAGGAGCGCGAACACGTAAAGCATGACTGGACTATCGACGATCGGTCGGCGGGAAAAAACAGGCCGGCCACAACTGGACCAATGTTTGGGATTGTCCGCGTGAATAGACAGAGGCCCAGCGGCGCGAGGCGCCATGCCCCGCGACGGCGGCGGTTCTGGCCTACGCCACCGACGCCGCGTGCTCGCCCGTGGCCTGCTCGACGACCTTCTGCGCGAGGTGCGAGGGAAGCTCCTCGTAGCGCAGGAACTCCAGGGTGTAGTCGCCCTGGCCGCCCGTTATGGAGCGCAGGTCGGGGGCGTAGCCGAGCACCTCCGCCATCGGGACCTCCGCTTTGATCTCGGTCATTGCGCCCCCCGGCTCCATTCCCTGGGGGCGCCCGCGGCGGCTGTTGAGGTCGCCGATCACGTCCCCCACGGAGGCCTCGGGGACCGAGACCGTGACGAGCATGATCGGCTCCAGCAGCACCGGGTCGGCCTGCTCCAGGGCCTGGCGCATCGCGGCGACCCCCGCCAGCTTGAAGGCGATCTCCGAGGAGTCCACGGCGTGGTAGGAGCCGTCGAAGAGGCGCACCCGCACGCCCCTCACGGGGTAGCCCGCGAGCACCCCCGCGTCCATCGCCTCGCGCACCCCTTTCTCCACGGCGGGAATGAAGGAGCTGGGGATCACCCCGCCCTTGATCTGGTCCACGAACTCGAAGCCGGGATGGGTGGGGTCGGCCGCCGCCACGGGGTCCCCCAGGGGCTCGATCTCGATGTGGCAGTCCCCGAACTGCCCGCGCCCGCCGGACTGCTTCTTGTGGCGCCCGTGCGCCCTGGCGGAGCCGCGGATCGTCTCCTGGTAGGGCACCCGCGGGGGCTTCAGCGAGACCTCGACCCCGAAGCGCTGGCGCAGGCGGTCCACGACCACCTCCACATGCACCTGCGAGAGGCCCGCCACGATCTGCTCGCCGGTCTGGGGGTCGCGGTGCAGGTCGATCGTGGGGTCCTCCTCCTGCAGGCGGCGCAGCGCGGTGAACACCTTGTCCTCCTCCCCCCTGCTCTGGGCCTCGATCGCGAACGCCATCACCGGCGCGGGCAGCTTCAGCGCGGGCAGCTCGATCGGCTCGTCCCGGGCGGCCAGCCAATCCCCGGAGCGGGTCTCCTTGAGCTTCGCCACCGCCCCGATGTCGCCCGGGCCGAGCTCCTCGACGTGCACCACCTCCCGGCCCGCGAACGTGAGCAGCTGGCCGATCCGCTCCTTGACGTGGGCGCGGGTGTTGAGCACGTGGGTGTCGTGGCGCATCGTGCCCTGGTAGACCCGCAGCAGGTTGATCCGCCCCGCGAAGGGGTCCGCGCGGGTCTTGAAGACGAATGCGTAGAGCTCCCGCTCCTGCGCCGCCAGAAGCTCCACCTCCCCCACCCTGAACGCCCCGTGCTTCACCGGGGAGGGGAGGTCCTCGACGATCGCGTCCAGCAGGCGCGTGGTGCCGAGGTTCGCGGTTGCCACCCCGCATACCACCGGGAAGATGCGCCCGTGGTTGGTGCCCTCCTTCAGCGCCCCCACGATCTCCTCGTGGGATATCTCCTCGCCCTCCAGGTAGCGCTCCATCAGCGCGTCGGAGACCTCCGCCACCTCATCCATCAGCTTCTCCCGGTACTCCTGCGCCTGCCGCTCGTGCTGCGGCGGGATCGCGATCTCGGTCCACCCCCGCCGGTCGGCTGAATCCTGGCGGAACGCCTTCATGTCCACCAGGTCGATCACTCCGCTCAGCTCGTGCTCGGCGCCCATCGGGATCTCGGTCGCGACCACGTGCGGCCCGAAGGCGCCCTTCAGCTGCTCGACGGTTCGGAAGAAGTCGGCGCGCTCACGATCCAACATGTTCACGAACACCATCCGCGCGATGTCCTGCTCCGCCGCGCGCGCCCACAGCCGGGCGGTGGAGACCTCGACGCCCATCACCGCGTTCACCACGAACACCGCCGACTCGCACACCCGCAGCGCCCCGAGGGCGTCGGCCACGAAGCTCGGCTCCCCCGGGGTGTCCAGCAAATTGATCTTGCGCGCGGACCACTCGAAGGAGCTCAGCGTCGTGGAGATCGACATCTGCCGCGCCTGCTCGTCGGGGTCGCCGTCGGAGACGGTGTTGCCGTCCACCACGGACCCCAGACGGCTCGTGACCCCTGCCTCGAACAGCAGCGCCTCGTGCAGCGAGGTCTTCCCCGCGCCGCGATGGCCGACGAGGGCGACGTTGCGAATCCGATCCGCTGCCGTGTGCATGTGGTCTCTCCTTACTGAGGTGAGATCACCATACATCGCCCCGCCGGCGTGCGCCAGCGGTGCTCACGGTGGGCGGCTGAGTGAGGCGGGCGGGACCTGCCTAATCGAAGGAGTCGCCCTGCATCCGCGAGCGCAGCCGCAGCACCGCCTTGGTGTGCAGCTGGGAGATGCGCGACTCCGTCACGCCGAGCACCTCGCCGATCTCGCGCAGGGTGAGGTTCTCGTAGTAGTACAGGGCGATCACGAGCTTCTCCCGCTCGGGCAGCCGCGCGATCGCGTCCGCGATGCGGTCCTTCATGTCCCCCACGTCGAGCGACCGCGCCGGGTCGGGCGCCCCGGGGTCCTCCAGCGTGTCCATCAGCGAGACCTGATCGCCGCTGGAGTCCGAGACACTCCACAGCTCGTCCAGCGCGGCGATCGAGGAGTGGGAGATCGCCAGCAGCGACTGCTGCAGTTCCTCCTCGCCGATCCCCAGCTCCGCCGCCAGCTCCGCGTCGGTGGCGGCCCGCTGCAGCTTGTGCTCGAGCTTGGAGTTCGCCCGCTCGATCTCCCGCGCCCGCGCCCTCACGCTGCGCGGCACCCAGTCCATCGAGCGCAGCTCGTCGATGATCGCGCCCTTGATGCGGGTGATGGCGTACGTTTCGAACTTGATCTCCCGCGAGGGATCGAAGCGCTCGATCGCGGAGATCAGCCCCACGAGGCCGTAGGAGATCAGGTCGGCCTCCTCCACGTGCGGAGGCAGGCCCGCGGCGGTGCGGCCCGCGACGTACTTGACCAGGGGCGAGTACACCACCACCAGCCGCTCGCGCGCCCGCCGATCACCGTCGGACTTGTAGCGCCGCCACAGGTCGCGCAGCTCGACCGTCTTGACGTTTGTCTCCAGGGTGTGCTCCGCTACTCAAGCTCGAGGGTGGCTGCGCGCGTATGCGCTTTTCAACCTGGCGGACTCTACCCGAGTGTATACCTGCGTTGTCGAGACGCTGGCGTGTCCGAGCAGCTCCTGGATGCTCCGCAGGTCGGCGCCCCCGTCGAGCAGGTGGGTCGCGAAGCTGTGGCGCAGCATGTGCGGAGAGGGGCTCCCCGCCATCCCAGACCCGCCCCCCGCGCCGGCCCGCGCGGCCCACAGGCGCAGCCGCCTGCGCACATCGCTCGTGTTCAGGGGCCTCCCCGACTTGCTCAGGAACAGGACCCCGCGCGGCGCTCCCGCGCCGGCCAGCGCCGGGCGGGCGCGATCCAGGTAGGCCCGCAGAGCTTCCAGCGCCAACTCCCCCACGGGCACGTAGCGCGTCTTGCGGCCCTTGCCCTCCACTCGCACCTGCTCCCCGTCGTGGTCCACGTCGGCGAGCTCGAGCGTCACCAGCTCCTCGACCCGCAGGCCGCAGGCGTAGGCCAGCTCGAAGAGCGCCCGGTCGCGCAGCTGCAGCGCGGTGCCCCCCGGGATGCTCTCCAGCAGCGCCCCCACCTCGGCCGCCCGGAGCACCCGCGGCAGGCGCGAGGGTTGACGCGGGGTCGCCACCAGATCCGCTGGGCTCCCCGCGATCCGTCCGTGCTCGCGCTGGCTGGAGAACAACCCCCGCACCGCCGCCAGCTTGCGCGCGGTGCTCGCGGGCGCCGCCCCCCCCTCGGAGAGCTGCGCCACGTAGCGACGCACGTCGCGCACCCCCACGTCTGCGGGCGCAAGACCGCCAGCGGCCGCCCACCGGGAGAACTGCGCGAGATCGACCCCGTAGGCCCGGCGTGTCCTCACCGCCGCGTCCCGCCGGCGCAGATCCTCCTGCAGCAGCTCCAGCGCCCCCTCCCACTCGGCTCGCAGGCGCTCCCTGCTCGCCCGCTCATCCCCGTCCACTCTCTCATCGACGGTCATCCCTGCTATTTCGCCGCGATGCTCCCTATGCCCTGCTCGCCGCGCCCGCCCTCGCCGCGGAAGGCACGGGCGCGCCGAGGAGGGGCTCCAGCAACCGCGCGAGCCCAGGCCAGTCGTGCGCGCAGATCACGTCCTCTTCCTCGCAGACCTCCTCGTTCCAGGGGTGCAGGATCGTCGCGGCCGCGATCCCCCGCTCGAGCGCCCCCACGATGCTCAGCGGGCTGTCGTCGATCAACAGCTCGATCTCCTCCTGGAGACACAGTCCAACCCGATCCGGCACGCACCACAGATCGTCGAAGGGCAGCCCGATCGTCCTCAGCCACGACGCCGTCGCACGGCGACAGCCGTTCTCCCGATGGCTCAGGATCTGCACGAAGTGGCCCCGAGCGTGCCACTCGCGCACCGCCTCCACGGCCCCCGGATAGGGGACGCCCGCGAGGATGCGCTCGTCGCTGTGGCTCTCGCTCACGCACACCTGGAGCTGCTCCGCCCGCAGACGCGTGAGGCCCCACGTCATCTGCTCCTCATAGGGCAGCTCCACGCCGAAGCGCCGCATCGAGACGTCCGAGAGCACGTCCCAGTAGTGATGCAGGGTCGAGTCTATGTCCACCGCGATCCTCATTGCCTTACCCCAGCTCTATAGTTTACCCCTTGTAACACAGCGCACGGACGCTACGGTGTGGTCCGTCGGAGCGCAACCGCCATTCGAGGAGATCGCGCCTGCATGACTCCCGTGTCCTCACCCCCCAAGCCCGGCCCTCACGGCACCTATGGACCGCAGGGGCGTTCCCCCTGGTTGGACGTCGATTGGCGCGCCCACCAGCGGTGGATCACTGTAAACGGTTCCCCGCTCAATGTCATCGAGCTGGGGGAGGGCCCGCCGCTGCTGTTCATCCATGGGCTCTCCGGCTCCTGGCCGAACTGGCTGGAGCAGCTGCCCGTGTTCGCGGCCTCGCGCCGCGTGATCGCCCTCGACCTTCCGGGCTTCGGGCGCTCCCCGATGCCACCCGAGCCGATCACGATCTCCTACTACGCCCGCACGATCGACGCGCTGCTGGAAGAGCTCGGGGTGAGCGCCGCCGCGGTGGTGGGGAACTCGATGGGGGGCTTCATCTCGGCGGAGCTGGCGATCAACTTCCCGCAGCGCGTGGAGCGCCTCGCGCTCGTCTCCCCCGCCGGCATCAGCACCTACAACGACCCCCGGGGCACCCGCGCCCTGCCGCGGCTGCACCGCATGGAGCGCTTGGTGGGCGCCTACACCGCCTGGGTCGCCGCCCATGCCGAGACCGTCGCGCGCCGTCCCCGCCTGCGCGACGCCATCTTCGGTTTCGTGGCACCCCACGCCCGCGAGCTGCCCTCAGCGCTGGTCGCCGAGCAGATTCGCGGTGCCGGCAAGCCCGGCTTCCTCCAGGGGTTGGCGGCGAACCTCGAGTACGACTTCCGCGATCGCCTCCCCGAGATCGTCTGCCCCACGCTGATCGTGTGGGGCGATCGCGACCGCGTGATCACCGTGCGCGACGCGGAGCGCTACTCCGAGCTGATCCCAAACTCGCGCAAGGTCATCTTCGCGGACACCGGTCACGTGGCGATGCTGGAGCGCCCCGCGGAGTTCAATGCGCTGCTGGAGGAGTTCCTGAGCGAGTAGCTCGGATGACGCATGCGTCATCCGTCAGGTCGCACATGTGCGACCTGAGGGACGGCCACATGTGGCCGTCCCGGCAGGGCCGCATGCGGCCCTGCCCCGAACCGTGCATGCACGGTTCGGCCGGCCGCCGCTTGCGGCGGCCGGAGCCCCACATTCTCAGCGCGCGATCGCGCCCTCGGCGGCGCTGCCCACGAGCTTGGCGTACTTCTGGATCGCCACCTCGACGCGCTCGCCAGCCCGCGCGGGGGGCGTGTAGGAGCGCAGGCGCTCTGAGATCTGCTCCTCGGAGAGCGCCGCGTCGATGCGCCGCGCATCCACGTCGACGGTGAGCTCGTCCCCGTCGCGCAGCGCCCCGATCGGTCCGCCCCTGACCGCCTCGGGTGCGATGTGGGCGGCCATGAAGCCGTGGGTGGCGCCCGAGAAGCGCCCGTCGGTGATCAGCACCACCGACTCCCCCAGGCCCTCCCCCACGATCGCGGCGGTGACCGCCAGCATCTCGCGCATCCCCGGCCCCCCCGCGGGGCCCTCGCCGCGGATCACGACCACGTCGCCGGCCTGGATCTCCTTCGCGAGCACCGCCGCCATCGCGGCCTCCTCGCCGTCGAAGACCCGCGCGGGGCCCACGTGGCGGCGACGCTCGTGGCCGGCGAGCTTCACCACGCAGCCCTCGGGCGCGACGTTGCCGCGCAGGATCGCGAAGCCCCCCGTCGGCTTCAGCGGGTCCGACAGTGGGCGCACCACCTGCTGGCCCGGCGTCTCCTGCGCAGCGGCCGCCTCTTCGCCGATCGTGCGGCCCGTCACCGTGATCGCCTCCTCGCGCAGCGCTCCCGCTTCGGCCATGCGCTTCAGCACCAGCGGGATCCCGCCCGCCTCGTACAGGTCGGTCGCGACGTAGCGCCCCCCGGGCTGCAGGTCGCACAGCAGCGGGGTGCGCTCGGAGATCGCGTCGAACTCGTCGATCTGAAGCTTGACCCCCATTTCCCGCGCCACCGCGAGCAGGTGCAGCACCCCGTTGGTCGAGCCCCCGCTGGTGGCCACCGCCGCGATCGCGTTCTCCAGGGCCGCCTTCGTGATGACCTCGCTGGGGCGCAGACCCCTGCGCAGCACGTCCAGCACCAGTTCCCCGCACTCCCTGGCGACCTCCAGCTTGCGCCCGTCCTCGGCCGGCACCATCGCCGAGCCCGCCGGGGAGATCCCCAGCACCTCGAAGGCCATCGCCATCGTGTTGGCGGTGAACTGCCCCCCACACGCTCCCGCCCCCGGCGAGGCGGCCTCCTCCAATTCGTGCAGTTCGGTTTCGGTGATCTTCCCCGCGGCGAGGAGGCCGACCGCCTCGAAGACCTGCTGGATCGTCACGTCCTGTCCGTGGAAGTGGCCCGGACGGATCGAGCCGCCGTAGAGCATCAGACCCGGGATGTCCAGGCGCGCGAGCGCCATCACCGTGCCGGGGATCGTCTTGTCGCAGCCGGAGATGCACACCAGCGCGTCGAAGCGGTGCGCGCTCGCCACGAGCTCGATCGAGTCCGCGATCAGCTCGCGCGAGACCAGCGACGCGCGCATCCCCGCGGTCCCCATCGTGATCCCGTCGGAGATCGCGATCGTGTTGAGCTCCATCGGCGTGCCCCCCGCCGCGCGGATCCCCTCCTTCACCTTCGCCGCCAGCACGCGGTTGTTGAAGTTGCAGGGCATTGTCTCTATCCACGAGTGCGCCACCCCCACGATCGGCTTCGCGAGGTCCTCCGCGGAGTAGCCGATCCCGTGCAGGTAGGAGCGCGCGGCGGCCCGCTCAGGGCCGTCCGTCAGGGCGCGGCTGCGGTGCTTGACGTCAAAGGGGCTCACGCGGCGCGAACACTACCCGGGCGCTCGGCCGCGGGCACTCCTGCGGCGCGCACGCCGCCCGAGCCCAGCTCCACGTGCTCGCGCATGGTGCCCCCTGCGCCACCGCGCACGGAACCCCCCGCGTGCTCGCGCATGGAACCTCCCGCGTGCTCGCGAGTAGAGCCCTCCGCGCGCTCGCGCTCCCAGCGCGCCAGACGCGCGAGGTCCTCACGGACCTGCTCCGGGTCCAGCTGGCGTCCCGGGAGGTGCATGTTGGCGTCCGCGATCAGCCGCCGCTCGTCGGCGCTCAGCGCCATCCACTTCGCCAGCACGTCGTCGGCGTCCGGCAGGCGCGAGCTGCCGTAGGGGCGGGTGTCGTCGGGGAACGCCACGCAGTACTCGTTCAACAGAGACCCCGTCTGGGGCACATAGGCGACGATCGGGCGGTGGGGGTAGAGCAGGTACGCATATGGTGCCCCCGCGGCGCCCCCCGCGACCTGCTGGCCGGAGCGAGGGCTCCACACTCGCAGGAAGCCGAGGTCGCGGTACATCGCCCACTCCTCCTCGTTCACGCACGAACGCAGCAGCTCGCGGGCGCGCTGCTCCGCGCGCAGCTCGCGGCCCGGGTCATAGCCCACCACGGGCACGCCTCCGCGAGCGAGCCCGCGGGCGATCGCCTCCTGCACCCGCGGAAGCTCCGCACGCGCGCGCGGCGCCGCCAGCTCCCAGCCCAGCACCGCGACCATGATCGCGGCGGCACCCAGCGCGAGCCACATCGCGGGCTACTGGAGCGCCCCGCCGGCGGCGCGGGGAAAGAAGATCACACGCTCCGCGTCGCGCGGCACGTCCTCGAAGCTTCGCACCATCTCCGCCTCCCGGCGCCCGTCGCGCCGCTCGGTGGGCACCGCCGCCCACATGCCCGTGTCGAGCTCCCTGCGAAAGGCCTCGATCAGCTCAGCAGCCTGCTCGGGCACATCGACGTCCCCCTCGGCGAGCACGATCTCGCCATGACCCGGCTTGAGCCGCAGCAGCCTCATCACCCATCGATTATGTCACTCCGCGGGCGCCCTGGCCAGAGGATGTCGACCGGGCCGGCCCCCGCTCCCACGTCCCGCAGGCCGTGGGCGACGGCCTCCCCCGTCAGCTCCCGCGCCATCCGCGCCGCCTCGAGGGGCGTGCGTCCCCGGGCGAGCTGCGCGGCCAGCACCGAGGAGTGCGTGCAGCCCGAGCCGTGCGCAGCCCCGTCGGGGTGGCGCTCCCCGGGGATCTCCACCGCGCCGCCGTCCGCGGCGGAGCCCAGGAACAGGTCCGTCGCCCGCGCGCGGTGGCCTCCCGTGAGAACCACGATGCGCGGCCCCAGCGCCAGCACCTCGCGCGCGAGCCTCAGCACCTCGGCGTCCTGCGACTCGTCCTCGGACTCCATCTCCGCGTTCGCCGGCTCATCCATCTCGCCGTCCGCCGGCTCGTCCATCTCGGCGTCCGCGAGCCCGGGATCGCTCCCCCACCGCGCGAGCACCCTGGCCTCCGGCAGGTTGGGCGTGAGCACGGTGGCGCGCGGCAGGATCTCCTGCACCAAGGCCCGCTGGGCGTCCGCGTGGAGCAGGCGCGCGCCCGACTCGGCGACCATCACCGGGTCCACCACCACCGGGGTGCCCGGGGGCAGCTCATCCAGCGCCCGCGCCACCGCGCGGGTCATCTCGGCGGTCCCCAGCATCCCCACCTTGACCGCGTCCACCCCGATGTCCGCCACCACCGCCCGCACCTGAGCCAGCACGATCTCGGGAGGCACCATGTGCACCGCCGCGACCCCCGTGGTGCTCTGGGCGGTGATCGCGGTGATCGCCGTCATGCCATGCACCCCGCAGCGAGCGAACGCCTTCAGATCGGCCTGGATGCCGGCCCCCCCGCCGGAGTCCGAGCCCGCGATCGAGAGTGCCCTGGGGGTGTGTGCGTGCGAGGTCACCTCCCCGGAACAGTATTGACGCGCACCGCGCCCAGGGAAGGTGGAATCCTGACGGGAGGTGGAATACTGGGGGTCCTCGGAAGACACCAAGGGTCCCCGACGGGAAGGGCATGGCCATGGCACCGATTGTCGAGAAGCGCGTGACGGCAGAGATCGAGGGTGATTTCGTCGTCTTCCTCATCGGCATGCGGATCAACAGGCTGCGGAGGGTGCGCAAGTGGCTGCCCATCTTCCTCGCCATGCCGAGGATGGTGCGCGAGCTCCAACGGAGCCCGGAGTCCGGGTTCCTCGGCGCCAACCTGTATCTCGGCGGCCCCCGACGACCGATGCTCGTCCAGTACTGGCGCTCCTTCGAGCACCTGGAGACCTTCGCGCGCAACCGCAACGCCACCCACTGGCCCGCCTGGGTCGCCTTCAACAAACGCGTCGGATCCAACGGCGAGGTGGGCATCTGGCACGAGACCTACCTGGTCCCGGCGGGGGGTTACGAGTGTGTCTACAACAACATGCCCCCCGTCGGCCTCGGCGCCGCCACGAGCCTCATCCCGGCGGCCGGTCGCAAGGCCACGGCCGCGGGCCGGGCGGGGATGCGCGAGGAGCCCTATCCCGAGGACGCCTCCGCGGGGAGCATCGAGGTCTGAGCGGCTCGACGTTCGCCGGCAGCGCGATCCTCAACGGGATTGGGCGAGCGCTCGCGGAACACCCGATTGCGGACATGACTCAACCGCATCGGCAGGCAGAGGCGCGCCCCCAGCGCTCACTCCTCTCGTGCTCGAGGCGAGCGTGAGCGATGCGACGGCTAGCCTGGATTGCGATATATTGGATCATGCTAATAACTCAATCATAGGGAGCTTTTATCGCCCAATCCCGTGGCTCGAGGAGGTGCCGAGAAGCACGGGCAGCAGCCGGTATCGCAGTGCTTTGCGTTGAAGACGGGCGCTACGGAATCGGCAAACCGACCAAGGAAAAGGAGCAGTACGACATGAAGCATCTGAACGTAGCCCTCGGCCTCATCTTGACGGTCGGCCTGATGGCCGTCATGGCGTCGCCCGCGCTGGGTACGCCAAAATGGATAACGTGTGAACAGCTATCCAAACCCACAGGTAAATGGACAACTAATAAATGCAGCACGAGCGGGACCGGTGAATGGGAAACGGAGGAAATTAGCTCAACCATCGAAGTCACTTCCCGCGGTACGCTGATTCTGGAAGATAGAAATGAGAAAACAGCAGTCGAATGCACAGTGGCCGGTAGTGGAACACTCGGCAAAGGGGGCACGGGCTCGATCAAGGCGATTACGAATACGAAATGCGAATTCGTAAAAGGGAAAGCTGGTAGCTGTGAAGAATCCAAAAGGCCGACGGCCAACCCCGTCAATCTTCCGTGGCCGTCTAGACTCGAAGAAAGAACAAACGCCAAAAGCGAAAAAGAAATCAGAGAGATGACCACGTCTTCGATTGCAGGCAAGGCCCCTGGATGGAGCGTCGAATGCACAGTTGGTGTAATGAAAGTGACAGACGAATGCACTGGTGTTTACAGCACCAACGTGACCACGGAGAGAACCGTAGGGCCTGTCGGGATGGAATATGAAGAAATCACTGAAAAAGAACCGGCCAACTGCACCATAGGCGGAAAAGAACACGGGTTCACGAGTGGTAGTTGTATATTAAGCTTATCGTCGCGCAGGGGGGAAGCAATCTCGCTATTATCGGTCTGGGACGAGTAACGAGGGCGCAGGGAATCGGTGGCCCGAGTGTTCAACTCGGGCCCACCTCGTGCCTCGAGTCGAAAATTCGGTGAGTATTCGTGGCCCTCCGCGCGCCTTGATGACGTGAGGGTCGGATGGGTCGCGTGAGCAGGAAGCGCTCGCGGCATCTGGATCCCGACTCCTCTCGGCGCTTCATCGAGTGCGAGCCGCGTCGGCTGTCGGCTGCGCTGCCCTGACTGCGGCGAGCGACCCATTCTCAGGGCTTGTGCACGACGCGTCACACTCCAGCACAATATTGGCACGAACTGCGCTTGCAGGACACAGTCGCCGGCCTAGCCTTACAACCCGATCGTGCAGGCCGCCTCTCCCAACCCATCCCCACAGTCCCCCCCGGGCGCCCCACGCGAGGACCCCCGACGCGTCCTCGGTCGTCTCGGCGAGCGTCTGGCGGGCGAGCACCTCGAACGACTCGGCTTCGCCATCGTCGAGCGCAACTCCCGCACCCGCCATGGCGAGATCGATCTGATCGCCTTCGACGGGCACACACTGCTGTTCGTCGAGGTCAAGACCCGACGCGCCCGCAAGCGCTGGCGGCTGACCCCGGAGGAGCAGCCGTTGGTCTGGCTGCGCACCGGCCAACGCCGACGTCTGCGGCGTCTCGCCGCGGCATGGCTGCACACTTCGGCCCGTGACCGTCCCACCGCCCACACGATCCGCTTCGACGGCATCGGCGTGATCGTCGACGAAGCCGACACGCTCGTATCCCTCGACCACATCGAAGGCGCCTGGTGAGGCGGACGAAGACCTCGATATCTCAGACCTCCCACCGCGTCAGCGGCAATCCTTCGACCGCCCGAGTCGTGGCGTGTAGTGTGATTCGCGCCACGATGCTCTATATGGCGATCGCCCCGCCACCGCTCTCGATTTGGCTTGGCAACGACGGACTGGCTGCGCTCGAGGAGATCGCGCTGCGACGGGGCATCGATCGCGCCGAGGCCGCGCGCCAAGCCATCGCGGAGACAGCCCAACGCGATCAACGCCGATCAACGCCGCACGAGATTACCGCACCTCGGTTGAGCTGTTGACCGGCACCCGCTAAAGCGCCAACTGCTGATACGCCAGCGACTGGAACGAGAGCCGGTGCAGCGGGGAGACCCCCTGGCGCATGATCGCCTCACGATGCGCGGGCGTGGAGTAGCCGACGTGCTCGGCGAAGCTCCAGCCGGGGTGCAGGGTGTCGGCGTGGCACATGTACCGGTCGCGGGCCACCTTGGCGATGATCGACGCGGCGGCAATCGCGGCGCTGGTGGCGTCGCCGTCCACTATCGCCCGCTGGGGTCGTCCGAAGTCCGGTACGGAGAAGCCATCCACCAGACATGCCACCTCGCCCTCCACGCCCTCCGTGACCCCCCGCAGGGCGTCGCGCAGTGCGGCCAGGTTGGTGTTGTGCAGGCCCCTGGAGTCGATCCCCCGCACACAGCGGGAGACCACCGTGACCCGCGCCGCAGCGCGCAGGACCAGTGGGTAGAGCTCCTCGCGAGCCTCCGCGGTGTGCTGCTTGGAGTCGTTCAGCGCCGCCAGCGCCCGGATCTCCGCGGCGGGGAGGGTCTCGTAGTCGAACAGCACCCCCGCCGCCACCAGGGGCCCCGCGAGGCATCCCCGTCCCGCCTCATCCGCACCCGCGACCAGGCGCACCTCCAGCCGGCGGTCGAAAGCGAACAGCCGCCGGCCGCTTGGCGACCTCCGAGCCCGGCGGCGAGCCCGGGAGGTCCTAGAGGGTCCCGATGCGGTCGGGAGGCCAGTAGGTGAAGAAGGCCCCCCCGATGATCCACCCGGTGGGGACTGGCCCCCAGAACCTGCTGTCGTCGGACTCGCCACGGTTGTCCCCCATCATGAACCAGTGACCGGCGGGAATCTTGATCGAGGTCGGGAAGTCGCACTCGCGGGCGCCTTCGCAGGGCGCGATATAGGAGTCCGCCTCGCGCTTGCCGTTGCGGTAGACGTGGCCTTCGCGGATCGAGATGGTGTCTCCAGGGCCCGCCACCACGCGCTTGATGAAGTTTTCGCTGGACTCTTCGGGATCGGTCTGGTCGCACGGGGCGCCCCCGTAGCTGACTTCGTAGTGGGTGGGGCCGCACTTCTGTTCCCTGGCGTACTTCGGGGGATGGAACACCACGATCTCCCCGACGTGCGGTCCGTTGATGCGCATCCCGATGCGGTTCACGAGCACACGCTGACCTTCGACCAGCGTGGGGCGCATCGAGCCGCTGGGGATCTTGTAGGGCTTGACGAGGAACGCCTGGATCCCCAGGGCGAGCAGCACGGCGATCACGACGATCGCGACCAGCTCGAAGAGCGAGCTGCTGGTCGACTTGCCGCCCTTGCCCTTCCCCGAGCCCGCCGGCAGCCCCGATCCGTCAGAGGAGCCCGTGCCCGCCAGGTTGACGCCCCGCTTCGTGGACCGCACGCTCACGCGATCCCCTCTGGGGAGGCCCTCACGCCGCCGTGTCGCCGGTGACATGCTCACCGGCATCGGGGGCATCGGCCTGATCCGTGGCCGCCGCCAGCGGGGCGTCGGACCGCTCCGCCTCGCCCGCCTCGCCGACCTCAGGCTCCCCCTCGGCGGATGCGCCCGCCGACCCATCCTCCACCACCGTCTGCGGCGCCGACACCGCCGTCGCCCCGCTCACCGTCTCCTCGAGGTCGCCGGGCTCCAACCCCTCGGCCGGCGAGGAGGGCGGCTCGACGTCGGCCAGCAGCCCCGGCTGCACCGTCTCTTCGGGGCCGGTGTAGCGGCGCTCGCGCACCCGCGCCCGCTTGCCCACGCGGTCGCGCAGGTAGTAGAGCTTGGCGCGGCGCACATCGCCCCGGGCGGCCAGCTCGATGCGCTCGATCTTCGGCGAGTGCACGGGGAACATGCGCTCCACGCCCACCCCGAAGGACTGCTTACGCACCGTGAACGTCTCCCGCACCCCGTGCCCCTGGCGCTTGATGACCACCCCCTCGAACACCTGGATGCGCCGGCGCGTGCCCTCGATCACCTGGAAGTGCACCTTCACGCGATCGCCCGGCACGAATGCGGGCACGCGGCGCAGCTGGGCGCGTTCGAGGGTGTCGATGACGCTACTCATGAAGTGGCAAGGGGGAGGGGTCGCTTCAACCGGGGCCGACCAACCGAGCAGCCCGGCGCGGTCAGCAATGGTAGCGGACGGGCGGCCCACCCCGTGCAGACCCGCTCGCAGTTGCACTCACACGGCAGCTCTCGATGGGCCCAGCCGGCGGCCGTGGAGCAGAATCTCGGTGAGCCACTCCCACGCGCCGCCACCCGGCGGGGCTAGGCGCGCTCGCGGCTGCGCTCCCGCCGCCAGCTCTCGATGCGGCCGTGGTGGCCGGAGAGCAGCACCTCGGGCACGCGCCACCCGCGGTACTCGGCGGGACGGGTGTAGTGCGGGTACTCGGGATTGCCCTCGAGAGCCTCGCTGAAGGACTCCTCGACCGCCGATTCCGCGTCCCCCAGCGCCCCGGGGAGCTTGCGCAGCACGGCGTCGCACACCACCATCGCGGCGGGCTCCCCGCCGGAGAGCACATAGCGCCCGATCGAAAGGGTATCGCTGGCGAAGTGCTCGACGATCCGCTCGTCGAAACCCTCGTAGCGGCCGCACAGCAGCGTCAGCGCCCGCTCGGCCGCGAGCTCCCCGACATATGCGTCATCGAGGACCCGCCCCCCCGGAGTCAGCGCGATCACGCGGCGCTGCTTGCACAGCTCCAAGGGATCCATCCCGTAGCGGGCGCGCAGCGCCGCATCCATCACGTCGACCCGCAGCACCATCCCGGCGCCGCCCCCGAAGGGGGAGTCGTCGACCTGGCCGCCGCTGAGGGGAGTGTGCTCACGGATGCCCACGCACTCCATGCGGCTGCCCCCCGCCAGCGCGTTGCGGACGTGACGCTGGGTGAAGAACCACTGAAACCACTCCGGGAAGAGCGTGAAGACGTCGATCTCCACCGCTATGCCTCGCCGAGGAAGTCGAGGCTCACATCGATGCGACCCGCGGCGACGTCCACATTGCGCACCGCGTCTCTGACCATCGGCACGAGCAGCTCCCGGCCGTCGCCGCGCCGCACCTCCAGCACCTCGCAGGAGGGGAGCTCGAGCAGGGCGCTGACCGTCCCCAGCAGCCGCTCCCCGTCGAGCACGGCGCAGCCCTCCAGTTCCTGCGCCCACCACTCCCCGTCCCCGAGGGGGGGCGCCTGGGTGCTCGCCACAGTCAGCGGCTGCCCGCGCAGCACCTCCGCGGCGGTGCGGTCCTCGACACCCTCCAAGCGCACGATCGGCCGCTGCTCGACACCGGCGCGGCGCAGGATCCTCCGCGTGCGGCCCGCGACCGTCACCTCGCCACCCTGCGCCAGCAGGCGCGGGCGGGCGCCGGTCACATAGAAGCTTCCATCCAGGCCGTGCGCGCGGCCCACGCGGCCCGCTTCGAGCGGTGCGGGGGAGACTCTGCCCGCAGCCGCGCTCCCGTCGGGGGAGACTCTGCCCGCAGCCGCGCTCCCGTCGGGGGAGACTCTGCCCGCAGCCGCGCTCCCGTCGGGGGAGACTCTGCCCGCAGCCGCGCTCCCGTCGGGGGAGACTCTGCCCGCAGCCGCGCTCCCGTCGGGGGAGACTCTGCCCGCAGCCGCGCTCCCGTCGGGGGAGACTCTGCCCGCAGCGGCGCTCCCGTCTGCGCTCGACTCCCCCGCATCCCTCGACTCCCCCGCGTCAGCCATCGCGCGGGGGGTCAGTCGACGATGTCGAGCACCACACGGCGCTGGCCGGTCTCCGATCGGTCGCTCGCGGCAGCGGCCCGCACCACGGTGCGCAGCGCCTTCGCGGTGCGCCCGCCGCGGCCGATCACCTTGCCGTAGTCCTCCTGCGCCACCGCGAGCTCCAGCACGACGGTGCCGTCGTCCTCCTCGAACTGCTCGACCGTAACCTCCTCCGGCCGATCGACCAGCTCCTGCGCGAGGTAGGTCAACAGCTCCTTCACCCTCTGCACCGCCATCGGGGGCTCTCCCGGCTAGCTGCCGATTCCCTGGATGCGCAGCAGCTTGCGGACCGTGTCCGAGGGCTGTGCGCCGCGGGCGAGCCAGTTGCGGGCGCGCTCCTCGTCGATCGTGATCGTCGAGGGGTTCGTCTGCGCGTTGTAGTGGCCGATCGTCTCGATCACGCGTCCGTCGCGGGGGGAGCGCTGGTCGGCGACCACCACCCGCCAGATCGGGTCCTTTCTGCCACCCACTCGCGTGAGCCTTAGCCTTACCGACACGTAATACCTCGCTGGGAGTTCAACACGATTGACGCAGCTTAGCCTGAATTCGCCGCTCCAGGGGTTGCCAGCCTCTCAGCGCGCCTGGCGCATCAGCGCGCCGATGTCCGGCATCTTGCCGCGACCGACCTGGCGCATCACCTTGCGCATCTGGGCGAACTGCTTGACGAGCTGGCTGACCTGCTGCACGCTGGTGCCCGAGCCCCGCGCGATGCGCAGCCTGCGCGAACCCTTGATCAGCTCGGGGCGGCGGCGCTCCTCGGGGGTCATCGCGAGGATGATCGCCTGGAGGCGGTCGAGCTCGCGCTCGTCGACCTTCATGTTGCGCAGCTGCTGGCCCCCGAGGCCCGGGATCATCCCCAGCACGCTGCTGAGCGGCCCCATTTTCCGCACCGCCCTGAGCTGGTCGAGGAAGTCGTCGAGACCGAACTCGTTGCGGCGCAGCTTGCGCTGCAACTCCACCGCGTCCTGCTCGTCGAACTGGCGCTCGGCCTGCTCGATCAGGCTCAGCACGTCCCCCATGCCGAGGATCCGCTGGGCCATGCGATCGGGGTGGAAGCGCTCGAACTGCTCGAGATGCTCCCCGGTGGAGGCGAACAGGATCGGCTGCCCCGTGACCGCCCTGACCGAGAGCGCCGCCCCGCCGCGGGCGTCCCCGTCGAGCTTGGTCATCACGATCCCGTCGAACTGCACCGCGGCGGCGAACTGCTCGGCGACGTTGACGGCGTCCTGGCCGGTCATCGCGTCCACCACCAGCAGCGTGTCTCGGGGTGCGACCGCCGCGTGGATGCGCACCAGCTCCGCCATCAGCTCCTCATCCACGTGCAGGCGCCCGCTGGTGTCGACGATCAGGACGTCCTTGCCCTCCTCCCGCGCGCGCCCCAGCGCCCACTTCGCGATCTGCACCGGATCGGGCTCGGTGCCCTGCTCGTATACCTCCGCCCCCGCGCGGGCGCCCATCTTGACGAGCTGCTCCACCGCCGCCGGGCGGTAGGTGTCGCACGCGGCGAGCGCCACCGAGGAGCCGTGGTGCTCGCGCAGATAGCGCGCGAGCTTCGCCGCGGCGGTGGTCTTGCCGGAGCCCTGCAGGCCCGCGAGCAGGATCACCGTGGGGGGGCTCGGGGAGAAGCGCAGGGCGGGCGCCTCACCATCCCCCTCCCCCTCCTCCCCCCCCATCAACCTGGTGAGCTGCTCCGCGACGATCTTCACGACCTGCTGGCCGGGGTTCAACCGGCCGACGATCTCGGCCCCCAGGCAGCGCTCCTTGACATCCGCCGTGAACTGGCGGACGACCTTGAAGTTCACGTCCGCCTCCAGCAGCGCGAGGCGGATCTCGCGCAGCGCGCGGTCGATGTCCTGCTCGGTCAGCGTCCCCCGCTGGCGGACATCCGAGAGCGTGGCCTGGAGCTTCTCCGCGAGCGAGTCGAACATCGCGAGCGTCAGTCCTTCTCGCCGGAGGAGTCCTCCTCGAGCCTGCGTGTGAGCGCCTCGCCGATGCCCCCGAACGCCTCCGCGAACTCGGAGGGGATCACGAACACCTTGTTGGAATCCCCTTCGGCGAGCTGGGGGAGCATCTGCAGGTATTCATACGAGAGCAGATCCCGGGTGGGGCGACCCGCGTGGATCGCTTTGAAGACGGTGTCGATCGCCTTCGCTTCGCCCTCCGCGCGCAGGATCGCGGCCTGCCGGGCGCCCTCCGCGGTGAGCACCGCCGCCTGCTGCTCCCCCTCCGCGGTGAGGATCTGGGCCTGCTTCTCGCCTTCGGCGGTGAGGATCGCCGCGCGGCGGTCGCGCTCGGCGCGCATCTGCTTCTCCATCGCCGAGCGGATGTCCGCGGGCGGGTCCACCGACTTGATCTCCACGCGGTTGATGCGGATGCCCCACTTACCGGTGGCCTCGTCCAGCACCGTGCGCAGCTCGGTGTTGACGTTCTCCCGGGCGGTCAGCGTGGCCTCGAGCGTGAGCCCGCCGATCACATTGCGCAGCGTGGTGACCGTCAGCTGCTCGATCGCCTGCAGCGGATTGGCGATTTCATAGGTGGCCGAGCGCGGGTCGGTGATCGTGAAGTACAGGACCGTCTCGATCCCCACCACCACGTTGTCCTCGGAGATCACCGACTGGGGGGCGAAGTTGACCACCTGCTCGCGGAGATCCACCAGCGGCTTCACGCGATCGACGAACGGCGTGACGATCGCCAGGCCCGGCTCCAGCGTGCGGCTGTAGCGGCCGAGGCGCTCCACCACCCCCGCGCGCGCCTGGGGGATCACGCGAACCGTGCGCGCCGCCACGACCAGCGCGAACAGCACGACCACGGCGACGACGATGAGAGCGACCATATGGGGGGTTCACATGCCTTTCTGGGTACCTGTTTGGGTTCAGTGCATCGGGAGCGCGGTTGCGGTTCAGTGCATCACGAGCGCGGTTGCCCCACGTATCTCCACGACCTGCACGCGCTCCCCGGCGGGGATCACATCATCGTCCTCGTAGCTGCGTGCGGTCCACACCTCGCCGCCGATCCGCACGCAGCCCACACCCTCCTGGTTGGCGATCCGCTCGAGCACGACCGCGTCGCTCCCCACGAGGGCCGCCGCGCCCGTGCGGATCCGGGGGGGATGCTGAATGTGGCGCTGGGCGACCGGGCGCAGTGTGAGGAGCACCATCAGCGAGGCGAGCAGGAAGACCACCAGCGCGAGCGGGAGGCCCACGCCGGCGAGGCTCACGAGGGCCGCCACCAGCGCGCCGAGGGCGAACGGCGCCAAGAAGAACCCGCCGGTGTGCAGCTCGCCCACGCCCAGCACGCACGCCACCACGATCAGGATGATCCAAGCGTCCATGTGTTCGATTATCGCACCACGAGGGGGGTTTGCAGCGCCGTGCGCCCACGCACCCAGCCCATGGCCGCACCGCCCGGCTAGCGGCAGTGGCCCGGCTCGTCACAGGGGGTCGGCTGCCTGCCCTACGGGGCGATCAGCGCCCGCGCGAAGTCCCCAGGATCGAAGGGGCGCAGGTCCTCGAGCGCCTCTCCGATCCCGATCAGCTTGACGGGCAGGCCCAGCTCGCGGGCGATCGCGATGGCGATTCCCCCGCGGGCGGTGCCGTCGAGCTTCGTCAGCACGATCCCGCTGACCTGCGCCGCCTCCGCGAAGATGTGCGCCTGGCGCAGGCCGTTCTGGCCGGTGGTGGCGTCGATCGTGAGCAGCGTCTCCTGCGGGGCGCCCTCGAGCTGGCGCGCGATCACGCGGCGCACCTTCGTGAGCTCCGCCATCAGGTCGTCCTGGGTGTGCAGGCGCCCGGCGGTGTCGACGATCACCACGTCGATCCCCTCGCGGCGCGCCCGCGCCACGGCCTCGAACGCCACGGCGCCCGGATCGGAGCCTTCGCGGCCCGTGACGATCTCGCAGCCCGCGCGCCCCGCCCACCCCTCGAGCTGCTCGGTGGCGGCCGCGCGGAAGGTGTCGGCGGCGGCGAGCAGCACGGTGCGCCCGAGCTCCCTCTGCAGGTGCCACGCGAGCTTGCCGATCGTGGTGGTCTTGCCCGTTCCGTTCACCCCCACCGCGAGGATCACGGTGGGGCGGGCGCTGATGTCGATGCGCCCCTCCCCCGTGCGGGCGGCCTCGGCGAGCAGCTCGATCAGCCGCTCCGAGAGCGCCTCCCCCCCGCTCAGCCCGCCCTCCACCGCCTCCGCTTCGAGCGTCTCCACGACCGAGGCCGTGGCGGTGGCGCCCACGTCGGCCATGATCAGCGCCTCCTCCAGGCGCTCCCACGTGTGCTCGTCGAGCGTCTGGAAGAGCGTCGCCTGGATCTCCCCGCCGAGCGCCCTGCGGGTCTTCGAGAGGTTCTCGCGCAGGCGCCGGAAGAGGCCCCCGCGCTCGCGGCCCCCGCCCCCCCGGTCCGCTGTGGTGGCGGAGTCCGGCTCACCGGTTGTGAAGAGATCGCTCCAGTCGCGCGGCACGGGGCGGGCGAGGATAGCAGCGCCCTACGCGACCTCGGCCAGCTCGGAGCGCCCGGCAGCATCGAGGTGCCCAGCGGTGTCGACGGGGTCAGCCGCCGCAGAGCGCTCGGAATCCGCGCCCTGCGGCGCCCGCGGCGGCGACTCGGGCGGTGGGACGGCCCGCGGGAGGGGCCCCGGCGCGGTCTCCTCCGGGGAGGAGGCAGCCTCGGCGGCGGGAGGCAGGCGGCGGGAGAGGACCTTGGAGACGCCGTTGCCCGCCATCGAGACGCCGTAGAGCCAGTCGGCGGCCTCCATCGTCCGCTTTTGGTGGGTGATGACGATGAACTGGGCGCGGTTGGCGTAGCGGCGCAGGAGCGAGAGGAAGCGCTCGAGGTTGAGGTCGTCAAGCGCCGCCTCCACCTCGTCGAGGATGTAGAAGGGGCAGGGGCGGGCAAGGAACACCGCGAACAGGAAGGCGAGCGCGGTCATCGACTTCTCCCCGCCGGAGAGCAGCGAGAGGCGCTTGGTGGACTTGCCCGCGGGGGTGATCTCGATCTCGACCCCCAACATCTCCTCCTCGCCGGGGTGGGCACCGTCCAACTCGCCGTCCTCCCGATCGCCGCCCCCAGCGGGGGGCCCGTCCTCGACTCGGCCCGCCTCCTGCGCATCGCCCTCGTCGCCCGCGTCGGATCCTCCCGCTCCAGTCAACGGCTGCCCGCCGAGCACGGGGCTGTTGGCCTGAGCGTCCTTCACGAGCCGCAGCTGCCCGCCGCCGCCGGGGAAGACGTCGCGGGCGAGCTCCTCGAAGTTGCGGGCCGCGGCCTGGAAGGTGGCCTGGAAGGTCTCGTGGATCTGGCGGTCGGTATCGCGGATCAGGGTGCGCAGCTCGCGCAGCGCGACCTCCAGGTCGGTGCGCCGGGCCTCGAGCTCCTCGACGTGGGCGAGTGCCTCGGCGTACTCCTCTTTGGCGAGCGGGTTGACCGGGCCGAGCTGCTCACGGCGGCGGCGCAGACGCTCCAGGCGGGCGGTGAGCGCCTGTATCTGCTCCTCCTCCAGAGGCTCGGAGTCTTCCCCATCCGGCGTCTCTTCCCCATCGGGCGTCTCTTGCCCATCGGGCGTATCTTGCTCATCGGGGGTCTCTTGCCCATCGGGGGTCTCTTGCTCATCGAGCGTCGTAGAATCGTGCGCGACCCACTTCGCCGGCTCGCCTCCCTCGGAGGCCCCGTGCCCATCGGAGCCCTCGTCCTCGGATGAGGGAGCGTTCGCGGGCAGCTCCAGCTGCTCGCGGACGGTCCGCAGCTCCAAAGCGGCCTCCTCGGCCTGGTCGCGCAGACGCTGGGCGGCGACCTCGGCGACCGTGACAGCCTCGCCCTGCGCCCGCAGGAGAGCCTGGATCTCGGCCTCCCGGGTGGAGCAGGCACGCAGCTCGCTGGCCATCTCCTCGCCGGCGGCACGATCGTGCTCGAGCTCGCCCCGGAGCTCGAGGACACGCGTGGCGACCGCCTCTGCAGCGCTGTGCAGCGCGGCGGCAAGCCGTGTGGCGAGGGGCTGCAGGACGCTGTCGGCGGCGTGCTGGGCGCGCAGGCGCTCCAAACGCTCGAGGCGCTCGGCCCGTTCGCGGGCGATCCGCTCGGCCTGGCGGCGCTCGGCGGCGAGCTCGCCCTCGAGCTGGGCCCGGCGGACCGCCAGCGGACCCTGCTGGGGGGCCGCGCTGCGCTGCTCGATCAGCCACGCGGCGTGGCGCTCGCGCTCGAGCGCGCGGGCGTGGTCGCGCGCGGCCTCGCGCAGCGCACCCTCGGCCTCCTCGCGGGCGCCGTCGGCCTCGTGAGCGTCCTCCTGCGCGCTCTCCGCCGCGGCGCGCGCGGCGTGCTCGACGCCGGCGGCGCGATCGACCGCGAGGATCAGCTGCTCGCGCTCGTTGCGGCGGGCGAGCACGCGCTCGGCGCCCCCCTCGGTGACCTGGCGCACCTCCCCGGAGGCGGCAAACCACACCCGCCCGCGGGGGGTGACGGCGATACCCGCGAAATCCTCAGGGAGATCCTCCAGGCGCTCCAGCACCCAGGCGTCGGCGAGCAGCCGCTCGGCGAGAGCGAGCACCGGGCGGGGTCCGCTCAGAAGCCCGATCAGGGGACGCGCGCCGGGCACAGGGGGCTCGTGTGGCCCTGCCGCCGTGGGTTCCTTCGCGTCGGACTCCAGGGTGGCCAGCAGCGCGGTGGCGCCGTCCGGTCCCGCGCGGTCCAGCAGCGCCGCGGCGCCCTCCAGGTCTGGGACGAGCGCCGCGTCCAGGCGACGCCCGAGAGCAGCCGCGAGCGCGAGCTCGTAGCCGGGTTGGACGCGCAGCGCGTCGCTCAGCGAACGCGGCCCGCCCACCCCGGGCGCTCCCTCGCGCGGCCCGCCCACCCCGGGGGCTCCCTCCCGCGCCTCGCCCGCCCCGGGGCCTCCCTCCCGCGGTTCGCCCTCCGCGGCGACGGCCATGGGGGCGTGGTTGCGAAGGAACTGGTTGACCGCCGCCAGCTCCGAGCCGACGCGAGCCGCCTCCCGGCGGGCCCCCTCGACCTCGCGCTCGGCCTCGCGCAGGGCCGCGCGTGCCTCCTCCGCGCTAGCGTCGGCCTCCTCGCGCTCCTCGCGGGCCTGGACGAGCGCGGCGTCCAACTCCGCGACCTCGGCGGCGGCCCGCTCGCGGCCCTGGTCGAGCTCCGCGAGCTCGCGCTCGAGCTCCTGCTCGCGCTCGCGCTCCAGCACGGCGAGCTCCTCCTCGAGCGCGGCGATGCGCTCGCCGATCCCCGATCGATCCCCCTCCTCCCCGCCCGAGAGGGCCTCCTCGAGCACGTCGATCTCGCGTTGGACCCTGTGCAGGCGCTCCGCGAGGCTCTCGGCGGTGGCGGAGGCTTGCTCGCGGCGCAGCTCCAGACGCTCCCCCGCGGCACCCGCGTGCAGGGCGCGGCGAGAGAGGGCGTCGTGGCGCTCGGAGCGCTCGGCGAGGGCGCGCTCGGCGAGGGCGCGGCGCTCCACGACCTCCTGGAGATCGCCTTCGACCTCCGCCCGGGCCGCACGCGCCTCCCGCGCCGAGACCTCCGCCTCGGAGAGCTGCAGGCGGCGGGCGCGCAGCGCATCGCGGGCGAGCTCCAGGCGGACCTCCAGCATCTGGCGCTCCAGGCGCTGGTGGAGCTCCGCGGCCTCCGCCTGGCGCTTGAGGGGGCGCAGACGGGTGCGCGCCTCGCGCTCCACGTCAAGCGCCCGGTCGAGGTTGTCCTGGGTGCGCTCCAGCTTGAGCTGGGCGCGGCGGCGGCGCTTGCGATGCTTGCCCAGACCCGCGGCCTCCTCGATCAAGAGGCGCCGGTCGCGGGGCTTGGAGGTGACGATCGCCTCGACGCGGCCCTGGGAGACCACGGAGTGGGTCTCCTTGCCGAGGCCCGTGTCGGAGAGCACCTCGATTATGTCCCCCAGGCGGCAGCGGGCGCCGTTGAGGCGGTACTCGCCCTCGCCGGAGCGGTGCAGACGACGGAGGATCGAGATCTCGCTCAGCGGCAGCCCCACGGTGCCGTCGGAGTTGTCGAGCACGATCTCCACCTCGGCGCTGCTGCGCGCCTGCACGCCGCGGCCCCCGCCGAAGATCACGTCCTGCATCGACTGCCCCCGGATTGCGAGCGGGGACTGCTCGCCCATCGCCCACAGCACCGCGTCGGTGACGTTGGACTTGCCGGAGCCGTTTGGCCCCACCACCACGCTCACCCCGGGACCGAAGTCCAGGCGGGTGCGGTCGGGGAAGGACTTGAAGCCCTTCAGGGTAAGCGACTTCAGATGCATGGCCCTGAGCCCGCATGCCGGCGCTGGATCGGCGTCCTCGATCGCTCGCGTGCTGGCCGATCGGGGATCCCGTCGATCACCGATCGGTACGCCACGCTCTCTGCGTCCCGGGTGGGTGGGACTCCAATCATCTGCGGGCTCAGGATCATGTTTGCAGCTGCTCCACGGCCTCCCGAGCGGCCTGCTGCTCGGCGTGCTTCTTGCTGCGCCCCGCGCCGCTGCCGAGCGAGCGACCCGCGACCGTGGCGGCCACCTCGAAGATCCGCTCGTGCGGGGGTCCGTGCTCGGCGGTGACGTCGTAGATGACGGTCTCCCCCCGCTGGGCGAGCAGCTCCTGGAGGGTCGACTTGAAGTCCACGGGGTTCTCCAGCGCCTGCTCGATCTCCAGGCGAAACGCCTCCACCACGGCCTCCGCGGTGCGCTCGTAGCCGAACTGCAGGTAGCACGCCCCGATCACCGCCTCGATCACCGAGGCCAGCACCCGCTCGGTCTCCCCCAGCGCCACCGCGTCGCTCTCGCGCACCCCCTCCGGGGCCGCCGCCCGCAGCCGCTGGGCCACCGCGAGGCGCTCGGCGACCGCCCGGCAGGAGGGGCCGGAAACCGCCTGTGCGCGGATCTTCGTGAGCCGCCCCGCGCCGAAGCGCTCGGCCTCCAGGCGGGGGTAGAGGTGAGTGGTCACCGCCAGCCCCAGCACGCTGTCGCCGAGGAAGGCCAGGCGCGTGTAGGAGTCGCTGCGCCGCTCGCTCCAAGAGGCGTGCGTGAAGACCTGGCGCACCAGCTCCTCGGGAAGTTCCTCCAGCAGCGCGTTCAGCAGCCTCATCGGCGCGCATCACGCCTCGGCGCCCTGGGCGAGGACGAAGTCCACCGCCTGCCCCACGGTCAGGATGCCGGCAGCCTGCTCGTCGGCGATGCGCACGCCGTAGGTGTCCTCGAGCTCCTGCACCAACGTGTACAGGTCCAGGGAGTCCGCCTCGAGATCCTCCTTGAAGCGGGTCTCCTCGCCGATCTCCCCGGGGTCGATCTTGAGCTCGTCGCAGAGGTGCTCGCGGATCAACTCGTATACCTGCTCGCGGGTCATCTGCTCGGGAGGCTAGCGTCCCGCGCGGATGACGAGGAGCTCGACCGGCTGCGCAGCGCCCCCGCCTGCTCCAGCGCCGTGTGGGTGCGCCCGACGAGGTCCTCCTGCGCCCCCCGCGCAGCGCGCAGGATCGCCTGGGCGAAGCCCTGGCGGGTGAAGCTGCCGTGGGGCACCACCCCCAGCCGCCGCAGCCCGAGCAGGTAGGCGCCCCCCTGGCCCTCCGGGTCGATCTGCTCGCGGAAGGAGCGCAGCGAGGGGCGCAGCAGCAGACCGCCGAGCTGCGCGCGGGGCGAGGAGAGCGCGGCGTCGCGGATCGCCCGCAGCATCGTCTGGGAGACTCCCTCCATCGCCTTCAGGACGATGTTGCCGGTGAACCCGTCGGTCACGATCACGTCCGCCACGCCGCTGGTGAGGTCGCCCCCCTCGACGTTGCCGATCAGCTCGAAGGGCGCCCCCTCCGTGGCGGCGAGTCGCCGGGCCAGCTCGGCGTGGGCCTCCAGCACCAGCGGGCTGCCCCGCCCCCACTCCTCGCCGTTGGAGAGCAGCCCCACGCGGGGGCGCTCCACGCCGAGCACCACCTGCGCCAGCGCGGCCCCCATGAAGGCGAACTGCACCAGGTGCTCCTCGCGCGCCTGCGCGTTGGCCCCCACGTCGAGCAGCGTCACCGGGTGCCCCGGGACCGGCAGCGCCAGCGCCAGCGCGGGCCGGTGGATGCCGCGGGCGCGCTTGATGTTGAAGAGGCCCGCCGCCAGCGCCGCCCCGGTTCCCCCCGCGCACACCAGCGCCTGTGCGCGCCCCTCCGCGACCGCGCGAGCGGCCTGCACGATCGAGGACTCCGGATGCGAGCGTGCGGCGCGCACCGGGTCGGGGCTCTTCGCGATCGACAGCGGCGCATCGATCACCTCCACGCCCGCGGGCAGGATCGGCCGGTCTTGGGCTGGGCTCGCTATCTCAGAGGAGGGGCCGAACAGCAGCACGCGCGCCCCCTGCTCCGCCGCGAGCGCCGCACCCGCAGCGACCTCCCGTGGTCCGAGGTCGGCGCCGTTGGCGTCGACCGCAACCACGACCGGCTCACTCGTGGTCGTGCTCCTCGGCGTGCTCCACCGGCGCCGCGACCTCGCGGCCCGCGTAGGTGCCGCACACCATGCACACCCGGTGCGGGCGGCGCGGGCTGTGGCAGCGCGGGCACACGCTCAGCGCGGGCGCAGAGATCTTGTGCTGCGCGCGGCGCTTGGCGGTGCGGCTGTGCGACTGCTTCTGCTTGGGAACGGCCATGGCCCGCGAAGGCTAGCAGCCCGCGGTGCCAGCCCGGAGGGGCAGCCGGTTATTCCAGCTCGAGCTCCCGCAGCTTCGCCCACCGCGGGTCCGGCGCGGACTCGTGGCGGTGCTCCGGCCCCGCCTTGTTGAGGTCCGCCGCGCACACCGGGCACAGGCCCGCGCACTCAGGGCGGCACACCACCTGCGTCGGGGCGCCCAACGCAAACGCGTCGCGGGCCCACGCCCCCAGGTCGAGCGTCTCCTCGTGCACATAGGGGCTCGAGAGGTCCTCCCCACCCCCCGGGCGATCCACCTCGCGGGCGTCCACCTCCACCATCGGGGCCGCGTGCCCGAGGCAGCGCATGCACGGGCCTGCGAGCGCCGCCGCGAAGCGCAGCCGCAGCGCGTACCCATGGCCGACCATCCGCGAGACCTCCAGCGTCACCGCCGGCTGGGGCGGCTCTGTCACGTAGCGCTCCCCGCCCAGCATCAGCGGCTCGATCTCCACCGCCAGCTCCAGCCGCCGCCCCTCCCCGGCGCTGAGATGCAGGCTCCCGAGGTCGAGCTTGTCCGTCAGCGCCGGCATCCCCCAAGATTAGAACGCGGCGTCGGCCGCACGGCCCGTCAGCGCTGCGCGTACCCCTCGCCCCTCCCTGCACTCCCTCCGGGAACTCAGGCGGCCCGTCAAATCCGAGCGTACCCCCTCCCCCTCCCCCCTCCCTGTCCCTCAGGACGGAACAGAGGGGGGCTCGTGGCTCAGCTCGCGCTTGAGCACCTTCCCCGTAGCGTTGCGCGGGAGCTCCGCCATGAACACCACCTCGCGCGGCACCTTGTAGCGGGCGAGGTTCTGCTTGACGTACTCCTTGATCTCCTCCTCGCTCAGAGCCCCCTCCTCGCGCGGCACCACGTAGGCCCTCAGCCGCTGACCGAACTTGCTGTCCTTGACCCCGATCACCGCTGCCTCCTGGATCTGCGCGTGCGTGGCCAGCAGGTCCTCGACCTCGCGCGGGAACACGTTCTCCCCGCCCGAGACGATCATCTCGTCGTCGCGGCCATCCACGAACAGGCGCCCCGCCGCGTCCACGTGACCCATGTCGCCCGTGCTCATCAGGCCCCTCACGACCTCCTTGGAGCCGCCCCCGGTGTAGCCCTCGAAGACCATCTCGTTCGCCGCGAAGATCCGCCCCCGCTCCCCCCGCGGGACCTCGCGGCCCTCGGCGTCCAGCAGCTTCACCACGGTGCCCAGCGGCGGGCGCCCCGCGGTCCCGGGTGCGGCGCGCAGGTCAGCCGGTGTCGCGATCGTCGCCCACGCCACCTCGGTGGAGCCGTACAGGTTGTAGAGCACGTCCCCGAAGGTGTCCATCACCTGCGTCGCCAGCTCCCCCGGCAGCACCGAGCCCGACGCCGCGACGATCCGCAGCGAGCTCAGGTCGTAGCGCGCGATCGTCTCCTGTGGCAGCTCCAGGATCCGCTGCAGCATCACCGGGACCACCGCCAGCGCCGTTGCGCGGTGGCGCGCCACGTCGGCGAGCGTCTGCTCCGGATCGAAGCGCCGCCGCAGCACCAGCGTGGAGGCCAGCGGCAGCGCCAGCGTGAAGTGGGCGTACCCCCAGGAGTGGAACATCGGCGCCGCGATCACCGTCGTCTCGCGCGCGCGCAGCGGGATCTTCGAGTACAACGCCGCCGCCGGCCCCATCGATTCCGGCTGCTTGCGTTTCGCGCCCTTCGGGGTCCCCGTGGTACCCGACGTGAGGATCACCACCCTGCCTTTTTCCGCCGGCGGCTGCAGCGGCGTGGGGTCCCCCCGCGCGATCAGGTCCTCCAGCAGCGGGTCCGTGGGGCGCGGAGAGAACGGGCCCTCCTGCTGGGCCCCTGGGGCCAGGGGGCTCGCCTCCGGGGGGCCCCCGGCCGGCCGGCCACTCGGCGCGCGGTCCCGCGGATCCCACCACGACACGAAGCGGGGCATCTCCCGCGCTCCCTCGAGCACCAGCTCCGCGAACTCCGCGTCGTAGATCAGCGCCACCGGGCCCTCCCGGCGCAGCACGTCCGCGATCTGCGGGCCCGCGAACGCCGTGTTCAGGTACAGCAGGCTCGCCCCCAGCTTCGCGCACGCCACGTTCGCCTCGATGTAGCCCCGGTGGTTGCGGCACATCAGCGCCACCCCATCCTGTTCGCCCACCCCCGCCGCTCGCAGCGCACGCGCAAGCGCGTTCGTGCGCGCCTCCACCTCCGCGAACGTGAGGGTCCCCCGCTCGTCCACGATCGCCAGGCGCTCCGGACAGCGGATCGCCGAGATCGTGTACCCCGCCGCCGAGCTCGAGCCCCAGCGGCGCAGCGTCCGCAGCACCCGCGCCGAGCGGTCGGGGCGCTCCGGTTTGAACATGCCCGTCCGCCACAGCGTCCGGGCGACCTCCAGGCGATGTTGGGCGGGGGAGCTCATCGGCCGCTCATTATCCACCACCGCGCGCAACCCCACCCGCACGCACGGGAAAACCGCGGTGGGGTCAGGAGACCTCGGCGGGCTCGTCCTTGCCCTGCAGCCGTTCGCGGCCGCGCCCGACGGCGCTGATGATCTTCGAGAGGTTGACCTCCAGCGTGCTGAGGATCTCATCCGCGTAGTCCTCCGCGCCGAGGCGGATCTCCCGCTCGCGGGCGCGCGCGTCCTCGATGATGTCCTCCGCGGCGCGCTCCGCCTGCTTGGTGACCTCCTCGTCGCCCACCAGACGCTCCTGGCGCTCGCGCGCCTCCTTGACGATCCGCTCCGCCTCGCGCTTGGCCTCCGCCAGCATCTCCTGGCGCTCCTTGACGATCCACCGCGCCTGCTTGATCTCCTCGGGGATCGTCGCGCGCATCTGGTCGAGGATGTCGTAGATCTCCTCCTTGTCCACCCGCACCTGATCGGTCAGGGGGACCTGTTTGGCGTTGTGCACCAGATCGTCGAGCTTGTCTATGAGAACTAGAACGTCCATCGCCTTGGGTTTTCGTCAGCGCCGCAACTCTTCCTGCAACCGCACCGCCACCTCCTCGGGCACCAGATCGTCGATTCTGCCACCGAACGTGGCGAGCTCCTTGACGCCGCTGGAGGAGAGGAAGCTGTATTCGGAGCTCGACATCAGGTACACCGACTCCACCTCGGGGTCCTGGCGGCGGTTGAGCTGGTGCAGCTCGAGCTCGTACTCGAAGTCCGAGATCGCCCGCAGCCCCTTCACGATCGCCTTGGCCCCCACGCTGCGCGCGAACTCCACCACCAGGTTGCTGAACGGCTCCACCCGCACCCCCGGCAGCTCGGCGGTGGCGCGTTCGATGAAGCCCACCCGCTCCTCGATCCCGAACAGCGTCGCGTTCTTGCGCACCGAGCGTCCCACCACAGCCACCACAACCTGATCGTAGAGCTCCGCCGCCCGGCGGATCACGTCGAGGTGGCCGTTGGTCACGGGGTCGTAGGAGCCCGGACACACCGCTATCGACTTCTCGAGGCTCATCGCATGCGATGGATCGTGATCAAGGTGTCTCCATAACGCCGCTCCAGCTCCCGCTCCAGGAGGGGGGAGCGCAGCTCGAGCTCCATCCGCCGATCGCTCTCCACCACCACCCGACCCCGGGGCGCCAGCAGCGGCGGCAGCGCCGCCTGCAGCTCGGGCCCCAGCACACCCGCGTGCCGGTAGGGGGGATCGACGAAGAGCAGATCGTATGTCTCCCGGCGCTCGCGTGCGTTGCGCAGCGCCGCCGACACCTCCCCGCGGCGCACCTCGGCCTCCTGCGGCCCCAGGCCGAGCTCGCTGAGATTCGCCCGCAGGACGCCCAGCGCGCGGGGGTCGCGCTCCACGAGCACCGCCTTCGCCGCCCCCCGCGAGAGCGCCTCGATCGCGAGCGCCCCGGTGCCCGCGAACAGGTCCAGCACCACCGCCCCCCCGAGCTCCCCCAGCATCGAGAAGAGGGCCTCCCGCACCCGGTCGGAGGTCGGCCGCGTCGACCGTCCCCGCGGCGCGTGCAGCCGCCGTCCTCCGAACCTTCCCGCGATCACGCGCATCGCGCGATCATCCCGCCGCCGCGTCCCGCGCCGCCCGCCGGGGGAGCCGGTTCGTCATGCCGGGATCGGCTCGTGCGCCTGCACCCCCAGCGCTCGCGCGAGCGCCTCCCCCAGCAGCGCGTGCTCGGGCGCCGTCAGCGAGGGGTCCACGGCGAGCAGCCGCTCGGCCCACTCCCGCGCACGCACGAGCAGCTCCGCATCCTGGGGCAGGCTCGCCACGTGGGATGGGTGGGCTCCGATCCCCTGGCCGTGCTGACGCGTGCCCGCCAGCTCCCCCTCCCCGCGCAGCTCCAGGTCGATCTCCGCCAGCCGGAAGCCGTCGCTGTGCTCGGCGAGCGCCTGCAGCCGCCGCGCGCCCCGCGGGCCGAGCAGCAGGCAGACCGAGGGGTGCTCCCCGCGGCCAATCCGCCCGCGCAGCTGGTGCAGCTGGGAGATCCCATAGCGCTCCGCGTCCTCCACCAGCATCACCGTGGCGTTCGGCACGTCGATCCCCACCTCGATCACCGTCGTCGCCACCAGCACATCCACCTCCCCCGCCACGAAGCGGGCCATCGCGCGCTGCTTCTCGCGCGGGCGTAGCTGTCCGTGCAGCAGCTCCAGGCGGAACTCCCGCAGCTCCTCCGTCCGCAGACGCTCGAACTCCACGATCGCCGCGCGCGCCTGTTGGCCGAAACGGGGATTCCGGCCGGAGGCCGGTGTCTCCCGGCTTCGGTCCTGGGACTCCTCCACCAAGGGACACACCACGTAGGCCTGGCGCCCCGCGCGCAGCTCCTCGCGGATGCGCTCGTAGGCGCGCGCGCGCTCCGCGGCGCTGGCGGCGATGTGCGTCGCGATCGGCCGGCGGCCCCCCGGCAGCTCGCGCAGGCGCGTCACGTCGAGGTCGCCGTAGGCCGTCAGCGCCAGCGTCCGCGGGATCGGCGTGGCGGTCATGTGCAGCACGTGAGGGGCCAGGTCGCCGGGCCCCTTGCGATCGAGCGCCGTGCGCTGGCGCACGCCGAAGCGGTGCTGCTCGTCGACCACCGCCACCGCGAGGCGCTCGAAGCGGACCTCCTCCTCGATCAGCGCGTGCGTGCCCACCACCAGCTTCAGCTCCCCCGAGGCGAGCTTGCCCAGGAGATCCGCGCGGCGGCGCGGCGGGGTCGAGCCGCTCAGCAGCGCCGAGGGCAGCAGCGCCTCGGGGACGAGCGCCTGCAGCGTGGCGAAGTGCTGTTCGGCGAGCGTCTCCGTCGGCGCCATCAGCGCCCCCTGCGTTCCGTGCTCGACGGCGCGCAGCAACGCGTACAGCGCCACCACCGTCTTGCCCGAGCCGACCTCCCCCATCAGCAGGCGCTGCATCGGGCGCGCCCGTGCGAGGTCGGCATCGATCGCCGCCATCGCGACACTCTGGTCGGCGGTGGGGGCGAATGGCAGCAGCTCCTGCAGCCACCGCGCGGTGAGGTCGGGGGCGCCGTGCGAGGAGTGGCTGGCGAGCGAAGGGGGGCCGGCGGGCGAAGAAAGGCCGGCGAGCGAAGAGGGCTCGGCGAGCGGGATCGCGCTCCCCTGGCCACGCAGAGCCCGGCGGCGCAGCAGCGCCAGCTGCATCGTGAGCAGCTCCTCGAACGCCAGGCGCACGCGCGCCCCCTCGGCCTCCCCGGCGCCGCGCGGGAAGTGCATCGCCGCGAGCGCCGCCGTGCGGTCGGGGAGACGCTCGCACGCCCGCAGCCGCGCGGGCAGAGGCTCCCCCACGTCCGCGAGCGCGCCGCGATGGCGGCGCACCAAGGCCGCGATCTGGGTGGAGCTCACGCCAACCGTGGCGGGGTAGTGCGCGATCTCCCCCTCCCCCTCCTCCCCGGCGAGCTCGCCCCCCAACGCGTGGCTGACGACGGCGAACCGCCCCCCCGCCCGCGCCCGGCCGTGCAGCAGCAGACGCGTGCCCGGGCGGTAACGCTCGACCAGCCAGGGCTGGTTGAAGAAGGCGGCGAGCATCGCCCCCGTCTCGTCGAACACCCTCGCCTCGACCAGCGGGCGCATCCCGCGGCGGCGCACCGCGCGTGCGGCGATCGACTCGACCTCGACCGCCACCGTCGCCTGCTCACCCGGGCTCAGCTGGGCGATCGCGCGCGCCTCGCGGCGGTCGCGCGGCAGATGCTCCAGCAGCGTGCCCACGCTCTCGATGCCCAGCGCCCGCAGCCCGTCCGCGAGCTTGCCGGCGGGCAGGTCCAGGCCCTCCTCCAGACGGGAGGGGCGCGGCCAACGCAGCGGGGCGCCCAGCAGCTCCTCGCGCGTCAGCGCGCGCGTGGAGGCGAACGCGCTCTGGTCCATCAGCGGCCGGTCCACCGTGTACCTGGCCGCCTCAGCGGGTGAGGCGAGGGCTGGCATCTGCCCCGCCATCATGAACCGTGGGCCAGTCTGACCTTTGCGGCCCTCGAGGCCCGTCGAGGAGCCCCCGGACCGGCGCTACTCCGCGGCGAGCAGCCACCAGTAGGCGCTCTGGCCGCCGTGGCGCTGCTCCAGCTCGGTCCCCTCGTGGCCATCGGAGCCGTCGCCGTCGAGCAGCGCGGCGACCGCGGCGGGGGCGAGCGGGGCGTTCTCGCCCGCGAGCACGCTGAGCAGCTCGGCTCCCTCCGCGAGCGCCTCGAGCACCTCGCGCAGCGTGGAGGCGGGCTCCCCCCAGGCGATCACCTCCTCACCGAGGAAGCCGACGGCCTCACCCGCCCGAAAGCGCCCTCGGGGGTCGGCGCGGGCCGCGGGTGCGACGGCGCCGGTGCGCACCCGCGCGAGCACCTCGTTCAGCGCCTGGGCGTTCTGCTCCAGCGGGCGGTCGCCCAGCAGCTCGACCGCCGCCGCGAGGCCCGCCTGTTGGCTGAGGGAGGGGATCACCACGACCTGCTTGTCGGAGAGCTCCGCGGCGCGTTCGGCCGCCATCACCACGTTGGGGGAGTTGGGCAGCACGAGCACCTCCTCAGCGGGAACCTCGTGGATCGCGGCGAGCAGCTCATAGGTGGAGGGGTTCAACGTGGGGCCCCCGTCGAGGGTACGCACGCCAAGCTCGCCGTACAGCGTCCTCAGGCCCTCGCCGCTCACCACCGCGAGAGCGCCGCAGCGGGCGGTGGGGACGGAGGCCGCGCCGTGGTCGACGAAGTCGAGGTCAAGGGCCGCCAGAGCGCCCAGACGCCCCTCGCGCTCGGCCACCTGGGCATGCATGTCGGCGACGTCGAGGTGGGACACCTCGCCCGCGTCGGCGAACACCGCGATGGCGCGCTCGGGCTCGTCGGTGTGGAGGTGCACCTTCAAGGTGGCGGCGTCCCCCACCACGAGCACCGAGTCCCCGAGCGCCTCCAGCGGCGCGAGGAAGAGCTCGCGCTCCAGGGCGCTCCCGGTGACGGCGAAGTTGGTGCAGTAGCGGAAGGTCGAGGAGCTGTGCTCGGGGTGGTGGATGCGCGCAGGGGCGTGGTGGTCCAGCGGCGGCGGGTCCTCGCCGCGCAGGGCCGCGACGACGCCCGCGAAGATCACGACCAGGCCATAGCCGCCCGCGTCGACGACGCCGGCCTCGCGCAGCGCCGCGAGCAGCTCGGGACCGCGCTTGACGGACTCCTGGCCGGCGACCACGGCCTGCTCGAGCGTGGCGGCGATCGCGCGGTCCTGGGTCTCGGGGGCGGCCTCGGGGTGCAGGCGAACGCCCTCGGGGTCGCGCTCGTTCTCGGCGGCGATCCGCTGGGCCATCACGCGGGCCACCGTGAGGATCGTGCCCTCCGCGGGGCTGCGCACCGAGGCGTAGGCGCGCTCGGCGGCGTTCTCGAGCGCGGCCGCGATCAGCGCGGGGTCGATCAGCTCGCCGGGGCGGGAGACGAGCTCCTCGGCGGCGCCCCGGATCAACTGGGAGAGGATCACCCCCGAGTTGCCCCGCGCGCCGAGCAGGGCGGCACGCGCGACCGATTGCACGATCTCCTCGCGACCGATCTCATCGATCGTGCGCGATCCGTCGGCCCCCTGCAGGCGGTCGAGCTCCACCAGCACGGCGCGCAGCGTGAGCGCCATGTTGTCGCCCGTGTCCCCGTCGGCCACGGGGAAGACGTTGAGGTCGTTGACCTCCTCACGGCGGGACTCGAGGTGGGCGAGCGCACCGGCGACGGCGGCGCGGAAGCGAAGCAGGTTGGTGTCGGTCACTGCGGTCTGCATCGACGATGATCCCTATCCGCCCGTGGGAGCGCCGCGAGCAGGCCAGTGGGTACAGCTACGTAGGACCCCCGCCAAGGTTACGCGACTCCCCGGCGTGGTCCGGACACCGAAGGCCGGGAGCGTCAGAGCGCCTTGACGACCTTGCCGGCCTTCAGGCAGCGCGTGCAGACATACATCCGCCGCGGTGCCTTGCCGACCATGATCCGGACCTTCTGGAGGTTCGGGTCGAAGCGGCGCCTCGTGGCGACCATCGAATGGCTGCGACTGTTGCCGAACGCCGGCCCCTTGCCGCAGCTATGACACACCTTGGCCATCGCGGGACGCAGTTTACCGATTTAACGAGGGGCCCGGCTCGCCGGCCTTCAGCCGGCTGCGCCACCCTCTCGGCCGCTCGCGAGCTGCTCGCGCAGCGCGGCCATGCGCAGCACCGCCTCGGCGGCGTGGCGACCCTGATCGCGCTTGTCCCCGCCCGCGCGCGCGAGCGCCTGCTCCATCGTCGCGCAGGTGAGCACGCCGAAGGCACAGGGAACGCCCGTGTCCAGCTGCACCTGCATGATCCCGCGCGCCGCCTCCGCGCAGACGAAGTCGTAGTGGTCGGTCTCCCCGCGGATCACCGCGCCCAAGCACGCGACGCCGCGAAAGCGCCCGGAGTCGGCGGCGTAGCGCGCAGCGAGCGCCAGCTCGAAGGCGCCGGGCACGTCGAAGACCTCGACGTCCGCAGCGCCCCCATCGCGGAAAGCCTCCCTGGCGCCCACGACGAGCCGCTCGGCGAGCTCCTCGTAGAAGCGCCCGACGACGATCGCGTAGCGGACCTCGCGACTCTGCGTGCGGGTCCCCAGGGCCTCCCGGGCCGCGCGCGCGGCGGCTTGGACCTCGGCGCGACTCGGAGTCACTGCTCGCCGCGCTCCTGCTGGCGCTCGTGCTCCTGCTCGCGGTCGTGCTCGCGCTCTGAGTGCAGCAGCTCGGCGTCGAGGTTGAGGCCCTGGTGGTGGAGAATGTGGCCCATCCGCTGCGCCTTGGTGCGCAGGTAGTCGGTGTTGTGCTCGTTGGGCGCCTGCTCGATCGGGATCTGGGCGGAGACCGACAGCCCGTAACCCTCGAGGCCGCGGATCTTCTTGGGGTTGTTGGTGAGGATGCGGATCGAGCTCAGACCCAGGTCGGAGAGGATCTGCGCGCCGATCCCGTAGTCGCGCAGATCGGCGGGCAGGCCCAGGCGCTCGTTGGCTTCCACGGTGTCCAGGCCCTCCTCCTGCAGGCGGTAGGCGCGCAGCTTGTTCAGCAGGCCGATCCCCCGGCCCTCCTGGGAGAGGTAGAGCAGCACCCCCTCCCCCTCGCGCTCGATCATCGCCAGGGCCGCCTGCAACTGCTCGCCGCAGTCACAGCGCAGCGAGTGGAAGACGTCGCCCGTGAGGCACTCCGAGTGCACCCGCACGAGCACGTCCGCTCGCCCCGAGACCTCGCCCTTGACGAGCGCCACGTGGTGCTTCTCGTCCACCAGCGAGCGGTAGCCGACCGCCTCGAACTCCCCGAACGCGGTGGGCAGGCGCGTCGTGACCACTCGTTCCACGAGCCGGTCGTTGCGCCGCCGGTAGGCGATCAGGTCGGCGATCGTGACCATCTTCAGCCCGTGCCGCTCGCAGTACTCCGCGAGGTCCGGCACGCGCGCCATCGAGCCGTCCTCGTTCATGATCTCGCAGATCACCCCCGCGGGGATCAGGCCCGCGAGGCGCGCGAGGTCGACGCTCGCCTCGGTGTGGCCGGTGCGCTCCAGCACCCCCCCCGCCTTCGCCTTCAGCGGGTTGACGTGCCCCGGCTGGACGAGGTCCGCGGGCCTCGACGCGGGATCGACCGCGACCTGCATCGTGTGCGCGCGGTCGTGCGCGGAGACCCCCGTGGTGACGCCGTTGCGGGCCTCGATCGTGACTGTGAAGGGGGTCTGCATGGCGGACTCGTTCTTCGCGGTCATCAGCTCCAGGCCGAGCGCCTCGCAGCGTTCGGGGCTGAGCGCCAGGCAGATCCAGCCGCGGGCCTCCTTGGCCATGAAGTTGATCGCCTCGGGCGTCACGAACTGGGCCGCCATCACGAGGTCGCCCTCGTTCTCGCGGTCCTCGTCGTCGCAGACGACGACCATCCTGCCCCGGCGGATCTCCTCGATCGCCTCCTCGATGGTGGCGAAAAGGGCTGTCGTCTTCGATGCACTCACGCGTGGGCCTCCAACAGTCGCTGTACGTGCTTGGCGAGGATGTCCGCCTCCAGGTTAACCGGCCGGCCCGTCGTGGCCCGCCCGAGCGTGGTGCGCTCGAGCGTCTCCGGTATCAGCGAGACCTCGAATCCCCCGGGGCGCAGAGCGCTGACGGTGAGGCTGACGCCGTCGAGCGCGATCGAGCCCTTCTCCACCACATAGCGCAGCAGCGGGGGGTCGGCCTGCACCGCGACGATGCGGGAGAGACCCTCCTCGCGAACCTCCACGATGCTGCCAACGCCATCGACGTGGCCCTGCACGATGTGTCCCCCCAGGCGCCCGTCCGCCCGCAGCGCCAGCTCCAGGTTGACGGGGTCCCCGAGCACGAGCGCCCCCAGCGTGGAGCGCTCCAGCGTCTCAGGGATCGCCTGGGCCTCGAACTCCCCCGCATCGGCACCCGCGGCTCCTGCGCTCCTGCCGGCACCTCCGCTCCCCTCCTCGCCGCCCGCGACGCGGGTCGCGGTGAGACAGACCCCGTTCACCGCGATCGAGTCGCCCTCCGCCAACTCGCTCGCCAACGGGGTGCGAATCCGCAGCGTGGCACCTCCCCCGTCGGGCTCGATCGCGGCGACGCTGCCGAGGTCGGCGATCAGGCCGGTGAACACCTCACCACTCGCGCAGGCGGGCGCAGACGAGCAGGTCCTCGCCGACGCGCTCGCAGTCGAAGGTGAGGGCGCGCAGGGCATCGGAGATCTGCTCGACGCCTTCGCCCTCCAGGGGGTCGCGGGCGGTGCGCCCGCCGAGCAGCAGGGGGGCTAGGAAGAGGCGGATCTCGTCGATCTCGCCTGCGTCGAGGAAGGCGCCCGCGAGGTGAGGCCCGCCCTCCAGCAGCAGCGAGGCGACGCCGAGCTGGCCGAGCTGATCCAGGGCGGAGCGCACGCGCGCGGGCTCGTTCTCGCCCGTCGCCACCAGCACCTGGACGCCGGCCGCCTCGAGCGCGTCGGTGTCCGCGCGGGCGGCGGCGCGGGAGACGACCACGGTCAGCGGGATCTCGGCGACGGCCGCCAGCAGACGCGAGTCGGAGGGCAGCCGCGCGAGCGAGTCGAACACCACCCGCCGGGGCTGATCGGAGGAGTCCGAGGGGGTCCCCTCCGGGCGCGCGGTCAGCTGGGGGTCGTCGGCGAGCGCGGTGCCGATCCCGACCACCACCGCGTCCACGGAGGCGCGCCAGCGGTGCGCGAGCTCACGGGAGGCCTCGCCGCTGATCCACTGCGAGTCGCCCGCCCGCGTGGCGACCTTGCCGTCCAGGGTCATGGCGGACTTGAACAGCACCCAGGGTCGCCCCACGCGGGCGTGCTTGCGGAAGGCCTGGTTGAGCAGCCGTGCCCTCGTGGCGAGCTCCCCGTCGGCGATCACCACCTCGATGCCCTCGTCGCGCAGGATGCCCAGGCCTCGCCCGGCGGCCTTCTCGGTGGGGTCGTCGGAGCCGACCACGACGCGAGCGATCCCGGCCTGCACGATCGCCTCGGTGCAGGGGGGAGTCTTGCCCTCGTGGCAGCAGGGCTCAAGCGACACGTACAGCGTGGCGCCCGTCAGGTCCGCCATCCCGCACGCCTCGATCGCGTTGACCTCGGCGTGGGCGGCGCCGAAGCGTTCGTGCCACCCCTCCCCTAGCACCTCGCCGTCGCGGGCGATTACCGCACCCACGACGGGGTTGGGCTTGACCGCCCCCACCCCGTGGCCCGCCAGCTCGATAGCGCGCGAGAGGTGCAGCCGGTCGGTGTTGGTGACGGTGCTCATGCCTGGCCCAGGATAACCGGCCCGCGTTGGCCAAAGTGTCGAATGTGAAGATTGCCTCATGCTCGTGTGCCGACGGGCGGCAGACCGCGCGGCCAGGTACGCCAGACGGCGCGGCGAGGGCCGGATGTTCGGCTGCATCCAACAGCCGGGGACCGGCGGAGGCTCACCGCCGCGCGCAACGTCCTCCGTGCAGGCGGTAGATCGTCACCGCCGGCCCCGGGCGCTCGTACGCCAGCGGGTAGTAGTCGAAGGACCAGTCGAAGCCGAACGGCACGGGGCGCACGCCGGGGCGGTAGGGGGAGACGCGGTACACGACCGTGCCCGCGCGCGCCAGCGCGCGGTAGTAGGCGACGGCCAGCGGCGCGCGCGCGGGGTCCGCGAACGCGCGGTCGGACTCCTGGGAGCCCGTGAGCACCCAGCAGTAGCCCTCCCGCTCGTACAGCCCGATCAGCGCGGGGGCGAGCGTGAGCTCGTAGTTTTCGAGCGTGACCACGTGGCCTTCGCCGCCCGCGAGCGCACCCGCGGGGCCGATCTCCGAGCGCAGCGAGGGGTACTCCAGCCAGCGGTCGCCGTCGGGGACCGCGAGGGTGGGGTGGCCGACGTCCTGCCCCCACTCCTCGGGCACCACCGGCTCGAGCACGACCCCCGCGCCGACGGGCACGTGCGCGACCATCCACACGCGCGCGAGGGCGCGGGTGTCGGCGCGGGACAGCACCACGCCGGAATTGATGCTGTGCACGAGCCCCTGCGCGCACAGCGCCGCGACTGCCGCCGCGAGGAGCAGGGGACGCAGGCGCGGCGCCCGGCGTGCCGCGGCGCAGGCAAGCTGCAGCGCGAAGAGCGCGGCGAGCAGGCACAGCAGCGGGAAGATCGGCAGCAGCCAGCGGCCGAAGTAGCGGCCCTCCGAGCCCATGAACAGGAGGTAGAGCACCGGCGCTGGCACCAGCACCCAGCCCAGACGGCGCTCGCGCCACCACACCGTGACGGCGCCGCCGAGCGCGGCGAGCGCCGGCACCCACCCGAGGCCCCACGTGACCGTCCACAGGTAGTACACGAGCCCACCCTCGCGCGGCGCGCCGAGCTTGCCCTGCGCTTCGGCGGAGAGCGAGGATTGGTGGGCGAGGCCCTGCAGGAAGGCGTGCAGGTCGAGGACCGCGTAGGGGTCGGCCAGCAGAAACGCAGCCAGCGCGGCGACACCGGCGAGCGCCAGGCCGCCGACCACGCGCCGGCCCGCGGAGGCCGTGCCGGCGCGCGGCGCGCGATCCCGCGTCGCCGCGGAGGCAGTGTCAGCGCGCGGCGCGCTGCCTCGCGTCCCCGCAGAGGCGGCCGCCGATTTCGCCGATCCCGCCCCGCGCGGGGTCGGCGCGAGGTACTGCGCCGCGGCGGCGGCCGCCAGCGGAAGCAGCGCGATCCCGGCGGTGTACTTCGTCGCGCACCCGAGGCCGAGCCCGACCCCGGCGATCGCGTAGTCGCGCGCGCGGCCTCTGCGCAGCACGCCCGCGGTACCGAGCAGCGAGAGCGTCAACGGCGCGAGCGTGGGGACGTCGTTGAGCGCCAGGTGGGCGTAGAAGACCGGCAGGAACGCGACCGCCTCCAGAGCCGCGGCGAGCAGCGCGACGCCACGGTCGAAGAGGCGCGCGCCCGCGAGGTAGAGCAGCCACACCGCGCCCGTGCCGAGCAGAGCGGCGCTCACGCGCGCGAGCGTGAAGACCGCGGTGGGGTCGGTCGCGAAGGCGTGGGAGACCCCCGCGCGGCCCCCGAACCAAACGGCGAAGAGGATGTGCAGCAGATCGGTGAAGGCGGGGGGGTTGGCGAAGTAGTGGGGGTTCCAGCCGAGCGTGAACATCCCGATCGCGCGGGGCACGAAGTGGGCGTCCTCGTCGGAGTTGTAGGCGTAGGGGAGGCCCTGGCGGATGCCCCACAGACGCAGCCCGAGCGCAACCGCGAGCACCAGCCCGAGCGCCACCCAGACGGTCCTGCGGCGATCAGCAGTTGCCATAGACCGCGTAGTAGCGGCTGGTGTAGATGCGCTGGAAGCCGGGCAGCGGAACCTGGTCGCGGGGGTCGTCGCCGACGTCGACGATCGCCTCCTGGAAGACCGCGGCGCCGAGCGGGATGACCTCAACACTCGCGCGGGCGATCCGTTCGCGCAGCGCGGGGTGGGCGGGCTTCATTTCCGCGTCGCTGCGCGCCTCGCTGCGGGCGACGATGTCGCGCTGGTTGGCGGTGCCGAGGATCCACCGCGCATCCGGGATCAGCTTGTTGTCGGGCAGCGAGAGCAGCGGGCAGCGGGCCAGTTCGGCGCGCACCGCAGGAGCGTGCAGGGCGGTGGCGAGCCCTTCGTGGAAGTCCTCGTGGTAGGCGAGCGTGGTGCGGGCGCTCGTCAAGCTCGTGACCGAGACCGCGGCCACCGCCCCGTAGAGGAGCAGCGCCGCGCCGGCGAGCATCCACACCCGGCGCAGCGCCGAGCCCTCGCGCAGCAGCGACCACCCGCCGATCGCCAGCGCGCAGAAGGGCAGCAGTAGCGCCGCGGCGCCCATCATGTAGCGGTCGATCACCGAGGCCCCCGCGGCCCCCTCGGCGACGTACACGAGCAGCAGCAGCGCGAGCACCGCCAGCGGCACGCGGGCGCGCCGGGGGGTCAACCACACCCCGAGCGCCGCCCCCGCGAGTCCGCCGAGCACGACGGGCAGCTTGTCGATCCGCACCAGGTAGCGCCACGTCGCGGAGAGCACGCTGGTGAAACCCTGGGTGCGTTCCAGTTCGGCCGCGAGCACCGCGGTGGAGTGCAGCGAGTAGAGCGGATCGCCGGTGACGATCGTGTCGAGCGCGACCCACAGCACCGGCGCGGCGGCGGTCAGCGCCGCATAGCCGACGCGCCGGCGGTTGCTCACGGTGCGCGGCCACACGCACCACAGCCAGTAGACCCCGCCCAGCACCCAGGCGTCGGGGCGCAGGAGACCGGCGAGGGCGAGCAGCACGAAGACGGGCGTACCGCGGCGGGAGCGCTCGACCTCCAGTGCCGTGGCCCACACGATCAGGGCGATGTAGGTGATGTCGAGGTAGCCCTGCGCGGCGAGGTTGGCGTCGAACAGCCGGCTCAGCATCAGCAGCGCCGCGAGCACCGCCACGAACGGCCCGAAGCAGAGGCGCGTGAGACGGAAGAGGCCGGCGGTGAGCGCCACGAAGGAGGCGATCGAGCCGAGCACCATCAGGCGCGCGCCCCCCTGGCCGAAGATCGCGCAGAGCGCCCCGAAGGCGATCGCCAGCGGGTGCTCGGTGGGGCCGCGGTAGACGCTGAAGTCGGGCAGGTGCAGGTGCAGCAGATCGCGCCCCCACAGCAGCGCGTAGAAGGAGTCGTAGGTGGGGTAGGTGGGGAAGGCGAAGTAGCCCGCGAGCGCGCCCGCGCAGAGCGCCGCGAAGCCGAGCTTCGCCCAGGTGGCACCGGATACGGCGCGCAGCCGCGCAAGCCGCATGTGGCCCGCGCTCGAGCGGGGAAGAGTGGCGCCGTCCATCCGGGTAGAGCTTATGGGGCGCGCCCCCGGCCCTGACCCATGCCCGTGCGAGCCCTCAGCCCCGCCCGACCCGGTCCGCTCCAGGCGGGGACGCGCAGCCCGACGGGGTAGGCTGTGGGCCTGTGGAAAGGCCCTGCCCGCGATGAAGCTGATCATCCAGATCCCCTGCTGGGACGAGGCGCAGACGCTGCCGCTGACGCTCTCGGAGCTGCCGCGCGAGCTGGATGGCTTCGACGCGGTCGAGTGGCTGGTGATCGACGACGGCTCCAGTGACGAGACGATCGAGGTGGCGCGCCGCCACGGCGTCGATCACGTCGTGGCGCTCACCAACCACAAGGGCCTCGCGAGCGCCTTTCAGGCGGGCCTCGACACCTGCCTGAAGCTGGGCGCGGACGTGATCGTGAACACCGACGCCGACAACCAGTACCACGGCCCCGACGTCGCGCGCCTGGTGAGACCGATCCTGGAGGGCCGCGCGGACATGGTGGTGGGCGACCGCGAGGTGGTCACGATCGAGCACTTCTCGCCGCTGAAGAAGGTGCTCCAGCGCCTCGGCTCGTGGGTCGTGCGCCAGGCCTCCTCCACGACGGTCCCCGACACCACCTCGGGCTTCCGCGCATACAACCGCGAGGCCGCCCTGCAGATGCAGGTGGTCTCGAAATTCACCTACACCCTGGAGACGATCATCCAGGCGGGCAAGCTGCTCGTCGCGGTGGAGCACGTCCCCGTCCGCACCAATCCCGTGACGCGCGAGTCGCGCCTGTTCCCCTCGATGGGCGCCTACGTGCGCCGCAACGCGGTCTCGATCTTCCGCATCTACGCCCAGTACGAGCCGCTGCGGATCTTCTGGAGCCTCGCGGCGGTGATCGGCCTCGCGGCGCTCGGGGTGTGGATCCGCTTCATCGTCGCCTACGCCGAAGGCAACGGCAAGGGCCACGTGCAGTCGCTGATCCTCGGCGCGGTGCTGTTCATCGCCGCGGTCGTGCTGTGGGCGCTCGGGGTGATCGGCGATCTGCTCGCCGCGCAGCGCGTGATGACCCAGCGCACCTTCGAGCGCGTGCGGCGGATCGAGCTCGAGCTGGGGGTCCAGCCCTCCCACATGGTCACGCCCTCCCACCACGAGCCGGGCACTGGGGCCGGCGAGCACCCAACCACCCACGCCGGCGGCGGACAGCAGCCCCAAGAGCGCGAGGCGGTACGGGCTTGAGCGCCGGCGGCGTCACGCTCTCCCGCGACGGGATCGTCACGGGCAACACCTACGACAAGTACGGCTCCGCCAACCCGCTCGTGCGGCGCATGATGGCGGGCTTCGAGCGCGACCTCGACGAGCTGCTCGCGCTCGCCGACCCGGGCTCGCTGCTCGACGTCGGCTGCGGCGAGGGGGTGCTCGTGGAGCGCTGGGCGCGGCGCCTGGAGGGACGGCGCGTCGTGGGGATCGACCTGGAGGAGGAGTCGATCCAGGCCGGCTGGGCGCAGCGCCGGGCGCCCAACCTCGAGTACCGCGTGATGCACGCCGAGAACCTGCCATTCGGCGCGAACGAGTTCGCGCTGGCGAGCGCGATCGAGGTGCTCGAGCACGTGCCCGACCCCGAGCACACGCTCGCCGAGATGGCCCGCTGTGCGGAGCGCCATCTGCTCGTCTCTGTCCCCCGCGAGCCCCTGTGGCGGGCGCTCAATATGGCCCGCGGCGCCTACTGGCGGGATCTCGGCAACACCCCCGGGCACCTCAACCACTGGTCCAGGCGCTCGTTCACGGCGCTGCTCGCGCGCCACGGGACGGTCGCCGAGGTGCGCTCGCCCTTCCCGTGGACGATGCTGCTTGTCCGGCTCTAGCCCCGGCGCCGCCTCCCCCGCGCCGGCGGCGCGCCCCGCCGGGGCCATCCGCTCCTACGGCGCGGGCGCCCGCCTGCTCTCGGTGGGGATCGCCGCGACGGGCCTGCTGACGTTCGCGTACTTCTCGATCGCCTCGCACGTGCTCGGCGCCGACGCGGCGCAGCGCGTGGACGTGCTGTGGTCGGTGATGTTCGTGGTCATCTCCGTCATCTACCGCCCGGTGGAACAGCTGCTCTCGCGCACGATCGCCGAACGCCGAGCTCGCGGCCACGTCGAGCACCCGCTGCGCGTGCCGCTCGTGCTGCAGAGCGGGCTCGCGCTCGCCTTTCTCGTGGTGGCGCTGGCGCTGCACGGGGAGCTCCTGCGTGTGTTCGACGGGTACGCGGCGCTGTACTGGGTGCTGCTCGTCGGCACGCTCGCCTACGCCGGCTCCTACTTCGCGCGCGGCTGGCTGGCCGGCCAACAGTTCTTCGGCCTCTTCGGCGCGCTGGTGCTGATGGAGTCCACCTCGCGCCTCTGCTTCGCGCTGGCGGTCGCGCTCGGTCTTGCCTCGGGGCAGACCGCGGTCGCGCTCGGCATCGCGGCGGCGCCGCTGCTCTCGCTGGTGGTCGTGCCCGCCGCGTTCGCGCGCTCGCGGGAGCATCGGCGCCTCCCCAGCGCGCCGCTCACGGTGGACGAGGCCGACGCGGCGCTCGCGGGACCGGGCACGGAGGGCGTGCAGGAGGTCGCCGCACACGAGGACCACCTCTCGCTCGCGCGGGGTGGGCGCTTCGCGGCGTGGGTGTCGGCGATCATGCTCTCCGAGCAGACGCTGCTGAACGCGTCCGTGTTGACGGTCGACGCGCTCTCCCCCGACCGGGCACTCGCGGGGATCGTCTTCAACGTGATGCTGATCGCGCGCGCGCCGCTGCAGCTCTTCCAGGCGATCCAGACCTCACTCTTGCCACACCTCACGGGCCTGGAGGCACGCGAGGGCCACGCCGCCTTCGCCCGTGCCGTGCGCCTCACCGTGCAGGCGATCTCCGCCTTCGCGATCGCGGTGGCACTCGGGCTGCTGGCGGTCGGTCCGCTCGTGCTGAACCACGCGCTGTTCGGCCAGACCTTCCACTACTCCCGTTGGGGCCTCGCGCTGGTCGGCCTGGGGATGGGGATGCACCTGGTCTCCGGCACGCTCAACCAGGCCGCCCTCGCGCGCGACCGCGCGCGCCACGCCGGGCTCTGCTGGCTGGCGGCCGCCGCGGCGTTCGTGGGGTGGATGTTCGCGCCGGTGGTACACGAACAGCTGCTGCGAGCGGAGGTTGGATATCTGGGTGCGACAGCGCTGCTGGCGGGGTTGCTGGGGGTGGTGTATCGGTGGGGCGCTCAACGCTCGCGTAACTTGCGATAGTTGCGGTCGCCATGAACCGGCTCGCGATCACGTGGCTGTTCAACACCGTCGCCCTGTTCGTGGCAACCTGGCTGCTGTCAGGGCTCAGCTATGGCAGCGACTGGTGGGCGCTGCTGGTTACCGGGCTCGTGTTCACGCTGGTGAGCCGCTACCTGAAGCCCGTGCTGGCGATCCTCTCGATCCCGTTCATTCTCGTGACGCTCGGCGTCTTCTACTTCCTGCTCAATATCCTGATGCTCTACCTGACGCACTGGATCGTGCCGCAGTTCACGATCGCCACACTCTGGTGGGCCGTGCTCGCGGCGATCATCGTCAGCGCCGTCAACGGACTGCTGAACGTCCTCTTCGGATCGCCGCGAGAGCTGAGCGAGCCTCGAGCGGCGTAGGTGCCGTCGAGTAGCGCGACACATTCCGTAATCCGCAAACCGGACGACAGATCCGCAACGCTCCAAGAGCAACTTCTGTCGCCAAAGTATGTTCGTATGCAGACCATGCGGTTCCGCTGGGGGATTTCGATCATCGGGGGCTTGGGAGTGACGGCTGCGTTGCTCGCCGGATTGCACGCCCCTACACAGGCCGCAGCACGACCGAGCGCGACAACCGCGCGTTCACCCCGGGAATTGGACACCGCCGTCGCCTTGTTCGAACGTTTCAATCCCGCTCTGCTGAGATCGAACAGCCCGGCCAGGGTCGGCGGTCGCCGAATCAAACCAGGTTTCAGCCCATTGCACTACAACCGCGAAGACGGCAATGTCGTCACGCATCTGACCAGCGCCCTGACATCGGGAGAAATCAACGACCTGCAGATGTCACTCGCAGCTCGCTGGCCCTTTCCACCCGAACTGCGACTCCCCGCCCTCACCGAGACCTCGCTCGCGGACGCCCGCAACACGGAAAGACTGATCGACTCCACCGCACTCGTCGAGGGCAGCGTACAGCCGCAGACGGATGTGCTCATCCGCCCGCTGCCGCTCGGGTTCAGCTTCTACCTGCAATTCAGGTCCCCCGCCGCCCCGGAACGTGTCGTCATCACAAACAACTTCGAGTGCCCGTCCCTCGGCTCGGAAGTGATCAAGCGGCTGAGTGCAGGCACGTTTGCGATCGAGGGCCTGTCCACGGAAAATGACGAATGCGAGCCGTACTCGCGGGCGCCGCTGTCCGCGAACGCGCCGCCCCCATCGTACGACACCATCGCCAACTACCGCCATGAGCAGCGGCTGCTCGCGGGTGCGGGGCGCATCGCGCGAGCCGAACACACCACCCTGCTGGCGGTGATCGACGTCAGCTCGGCGCGTGACGCCGCCGGGCGCTCCGTGCCCACCGACTTCGCATGGCGCTACCCGGAAGAACCCGTGCTGAGGGTGCACCACGTCGCCGGCGACCGGTACCCGATCGTCGCACGCATCGACTTCATCGTCGAGCCGGCGTGAGGACGTGAGCGAGCACACCATGCACTCGGCGCTCACCCACCTGTGCCACCGTTCTCGCACCGCGGCTAGCGCGAGCGTGCGCTCCTACCCACGACCGACGGCGATCGCGGTCAGCTCGCTACTCGCGCTCGCCGCACTCACGTCCGGCGCACCGCCGGCTATTGCCCTTGAAATCCGAGGCACCTCGGTGTTCACCCCTCCCACCTCGGTGGCTCCTCCGTTCGGGCAGCACACCGATCTCCGCGTCGCCATGGACGAGAACGGAGACAGCACGCTCGTGTGGAGGGCGACCGTCGGCGAAGCGCACGCCATCCATGCCGCGACGATCCCCTCCGGCAGCGCTGAAGCGGGGTCAGAGGTGGCCCTCAGCGGCGCCGACCGTCTGAACTCGCCTCCGGTCCTCGCCGAGGCTCCCTCCGGGCGCGCCGCGGTCGCGTGGTTCGCGGAGCGGGAAAGCCAGCGACTCCGGGGAGCTGAAATCCTCGCGCTGCAGGCGCGCGACCTGACCCCCATCGGCCACCCCGAACCGCTCCAGACAGTTTGGCAGCCGGCGCACCTGGCCGGCTACTCGCCCGGAGCGCTGGCCGTCGCGGTCGATTCGGCCGGAGACGAGGTGATCGCGTGGCTGACGTCGCGCACACACGCGAGCCTCATGGTCACCACTCGCCGGGCGGGCGGGACCTTTACGGCACCCGTGACACTCTCCCCCGAAGCTCCCGAAGCGCAACCGGCCGTGGGGGTGAGCCCAAACGGTGAAGCCACGGTCCTATGGTGCAACGCAACCAACCAGCAGATCCTCGCGTCCACCTGGCCGGCCGGTAGTCAGCCATCGTCCCCCACGATCCTCGACGAAGGCAACTCGACCGCACCGGTGAGCGCCGAGCACTTCAGCGACCTGCACCTCCAGACCGGCGCGTCGGGGGAAGAGCTTGCGACGTGGCTCACGGGAGAACACACCATCGGCCGGCCCCACGTAGTCGCCCTGCGAGCGACATGGCGATCCCAGGGCGGTCCGTTCGCGCCCGCCGTATCGGTGTCCCCACCGGGCGTGGAAGCGCGAGAACCCGCCATCGCCCTCAGCCCCGCGCACGGTGCGCTGCTCGCGTGGAGCGAAATCACCGCCGCCGGAACCGGTCCCGTGCTGAACTACGCCACCGCGCCCGTCGGCGGCGCCTTCGCGGCTGCCTCACCGTACATCGCAGTCGCCAACGAAGGGCCGCAGTCGCAGGAACCTCTGGAGTTGCAGGACGCCTGGCTGCCCAACGGCAGCATGCTCATGCTCTGGGGCTCTCAAGACCTCCTGCACCTCGAGCACTGGAGCCCGAGCTCCGCCCTCCCGGTACCCATCGTCGCCGCACGCCTGCAAGCGGTCTCCTTCGAAGAAGAACCGGTGCTGCTGGCGACCGGTGGCGCCGGATCCCCTGTGCTCGCGTGGATCGGCCGCTCGCCGTCGGACTCCGAGACCGAAGCAGTGCACTACGCCATCGCCGACGGGCTCGTGGGACCCGCGCGGGGAGACCCCGCCCCCGTGCTGAAGCTCGCGGGCAGCAGAGACCCCGTGCGCGAGCGCGGTGTCTCGCTCGACGTGCAGTGCGCAGAAGCGTGCGCGATCACCGCTCACGCCCGCCTCTTCGGGGTGCGCAAGGAAAACCTCGAAGAAGCCGCAGGCGATGCCTACCACGAGCTCGGCTCCCTTCTTGCGCTCCATCGCACGCTGCTGGCGGACACGACGCAAATACTGCGGATCCGCTCCACGTCGCGGCTCTTGGACGCGTTCTGCCGTTCCGCCCGCCGCGGCGACAGCGACGCGATCGAAGTCCGGGTGTCAGTGCGCGGGCTGCTCAGCGGCGAGCAGCGCAACGCCGTCCTCGGCCAGGCTCCCCTCAGTGGCTCATGCCCTCGGTGAGTGTCCCGCGTCTGCGCCCACGGCGGCACGTCCCGCGGCTCGCGGCGACCGTGCTCGCCCTGCTCGCGGTCGCGCATCCCTCAGCGCAGGCGGCGCCCGTGCTGGTCACCGACAACTACCTTCTCGCCGGCCGGCAGAACGAGCTCGTGCCGGTTGGGTCCGCTGCGCTCGTCGGCACCAGGACCGGAGGCGGTGTGGATGCAGTGCGCTCCTTCACGCCTGGCCAGACACCCAGGGTGATCGCACACGCCACCGCCGACCCGGGCGCGGCCGAACTCAGCTCGATCGAATTCGCCGCATCACCCGGCCGCATCGTCCTGCTCAACGACAGCTACACCCAGGGCTACAAGGGCTCGGGCGGGACCTCCTACCAGCGCCTGATCTCGGGCCCGCTAGGCAAACCGCTCGTCCCTCCGACCGGCGAATGCCTGCTGGCGCCGAGCCTTGACGAAACAGTCGGCAATGAAGGAGGCAGCTTCGTACCCCACTCGGCCATCGCGATCGACGGCGAAGTGGTCGTCTACGACAGCTACGGCTGTCTGGTAATCCACAACTACTCAACCGGGCTGCAGCGAATCGTGCCGCTGGCGGCGACGCTCGACCCGGTGGTAAAGGGGGACCTCTGGCGTCTGCCCCAGGACGATCTGCTGAGCGTCGCGGGCGGGCTGGTCGCCTACCGCGCCAACCCACCCGGCAGCGAAGGGGCCGCGTCCGTCGTCGTCTACGACATCGACACCGCCAGCGTGCTCTACGACGTGCCCCTGCCGCCGGAAGGCACAGATGAACAGCCTCCGAGCTTCGCGCTGCAGGCCGACGGCACACTCGTCATCGCCCACCCGTCCTCCTGCGAAGCGACCGTCAGCACCCCAACCGCGCCCACACCCCGCTCACTCGGCACACCAGCTTGCTACATACACCGCCTGGTCGACGGGCGCGCCCTGCTGTCGGCGCTCGATTCGCGCGGGGAATCGCTGCTCGAGTGGTCGCCGCTGCAAGCGCCGACGGCTCACCCCATTGCAGCGCTCGGACAGAGCGGCTTCCTCGAAGCGGCTTCACCAGCAATGGACGAATCGACTGTGCTGTACGCGCTGGGCGGCTGCTATCCCAGGGTCTACAGCGCGCCGCTCGCCGAACCGGGCATGCCTCCCCCATTGCCAGACAGCTGTCCACTGCACGTGTCACCGCCGCGCGCGACGCTCACCCCGAAGTCCCTCCGCGTGACCCTGGGCTGTCCGATCGGCTGTCGCGGACGTTTCACCGCCTGGATCCGCACTGCCGAGGAGTTGCGCGCGGGACACGGTGGAGAACCGATCGGCAGCGAACCCTACACCGGCCCACCCGCCAGCACCGGATATTCCCTGCCTCCCATTCAGCCAGAGACGTTCAAGCTGCTGTCCACCGGAGAATACGGAGAACGCCCCTCGACTCGCACCCTCGCGCGAGCGTTGCACCACCACCGGCGCCTCTGGTTGGCGCTCTTCTTCAAAACAGACACTCCCGCCGCCGAAAATCTCTCCGAGGAAGAGGCGGGGAGGCTCGGTATCGCCATGACCACGTCGTTGCAGGTCAGCATCCCAATCGTGGCGACCGACGCGACGAGGCTCCGCGGGTAGCTCACGTAGCACTTGCCCACACAACTAAGCGACGGACATCATTCGCCCATCCCGATCGACTCGGCGATCGCGCGGTACGCCGCACCCGGATCGGGGGCATGGAAGATCGCCGAGCCGGCGACGAACAGGGTGGCCCCGGCCGCGCGGCACGGCGGGGCGGTGCGCGGGTCGATGCCGCCATCCACCTCCAGCGCCAATGGCGCGCTGCCTGCCCCCTGAGGCTCTCCCTCCAGACCGGCGCCTTCCGCGCGCGCGGCGCCCTCGTCCAGCAGCGCCCGCAGTCGCGCGATCTTCTCGGGGGAGCGCGCGATGAATTGCTGCCCGCCCCACCCCGGGCTCACGGTCATGCACAGTGCGAGGTCGATCGAGCCCGACAGCTCGCTCAGAACATCGACCGGGGTGCCCGGGTTGATCGCCACGCCAACGCAGGCTCCCCCGGCGCGGATCTCCTGTGCGGCGTACTCCGCGTGCGGCGTCGCCTCCATGTGGAAGGTGACCGAATGGGCCCCCGCCCGCACAAACTCCCCGACGTGGCGCTCGGGGCGCTCGATCATGAGGTGCACGTCGAGCATCCCCCCCACCTCCTCGACCTGCTCGCGCAGCGCCGCCACCACCAGCGGGCCAATTGTGATCTGGGGGACGAAATGGCCATCCATAACGTCCACGTGAATCACCCGAGCGCCCGCCGCCAGCACCTCCCCCACCTGCGCGCGCAGCGCCCCGAAGTCTGCCGAGAGGATCGAGGGCGTCACCCGCACGCTCGTGAGGAGCTCCTTCGATGATGTGCTCATATGGGTTGGAGCATGCTGTCGCCGCAGTTGTTGCACTTGACGATCGCGGTCGAGGACATCCGCACGATCGTAGAGTGCTCTCCGCAGTTGGGGCACACCGAGGCGAGCTCGAAGCGGTGCAGGCAGTACACGCAGCGGTAGCGTCCCGGAAGGTTCGTCGGGCGCAGCCACGGCTCCGAGCAGTGCGGACACACCGGGCCGAGGCCTGCCGGGGATGCCTGATCGCGCTCGCTGCCCATCGGCCCTCTCAACAGCGGCGCATCCGCGCGATGAAGAAACCCGCGGTGCGGTCGCGGTGGGGCAGCGTCAGCACACAGCGCCCCCGCAGTTGGCCCACCTGCGCCCGCGATCGGCGATCGGGCAGCTCGGCGCCCAGGTCATCGAGGGCGAAATCGCAGTTGGATTCTAGAAAGGCGGATATCTGGCGCTCGTTCTCGGTCGCGGAAATGGTGCACGTAGAGTAGACCAGCACGCCCCCCGGACGGACCGCTGCAGCGCCCGCTGCAAGGATTGCCGCCTGCGTCGCCGCCAGCCGCGCGAGATCGCCCGGCGCTACCCGCCAGCGCAGGTCTGCGCGGGCCTGGAGGGTCCCGAGCCCCGAGCAGGGCGGATCGACGAGCACGCGGTCGAACAGTGCCTCGCCCTCCAGCGGCCGCTCGGCGTCGCCCAGCAGCACCCGCACGCACCCCTGCGCGCGCAGCCGCTCCACCGTCCGCTGCAGCTCCGCCGCGCGGCGGCGGTTGCGCTCGACCGCAACCACCTCCCCCCTGCCCCCCATCAGCGCCGCCAGGTGGGTGCTCTTGCCGCCCGGTGCCGCACACAGGTCGAGCACCCGCTCGCCCGCCTCAGGGGCCAGCGCCCGCGCTGGCAGCATCGCCGCACGCGACTGTGCCAGCAGCGCGCCCGCGTGCCACTGCGGGGAGCCGTGCACGTCCCACGGACCCTCCAGCACGAGCGCCTCGGGGATCCCCCGATCACCGTGGACGCCCACGGGCCGAGGGCCCGCCCGCAACTGCCCCGCGACGCTCGCCGGCTCGGCGACCAGCGTGTTCACGCGCAGCGCCAGCTCCGCCGGCTCGTTGTCAAACGCCAGCAGCGCCCGGGCCTCCTCAGCGCCCAGCTCATCCCACCACAGTCGCGCGATCCACTCGGGGTGCGAGTGTGCGAGCGCCGCGGCCTCGGGCGTGTTGTCCTCGAGCTCCGCCAGCAGCGCCGCGCCCTCGCGCGTCGCGCGGCGCAGCACCGCGTTGACCAGGCCATGGCCTCCGCGGCCGCCGCCTGCTCCCGCGCCGCCCGTCTTGGCGAGCTCCACGGCGTCCGCCACCACCGCACGATCCGGAGCGCCCCCCAGGTACAGGAGCTCGTACAGCCCCAGCCTCAGCGCCGCCAGCAGCGGCGCGTCCAGCTTCCCCACCGGGCGCTCGGCAAGTCGCTCGATCAGGTGGTCGAGCGTGCCGCGGCGCTGCACCGCGCCGTAGGCCAGGCGCATCGCGAGCGCCCGGTCGCGCGCATCGAGGTCCCGCGCCTGCGAGCGCAGCGCGAGGTCGGCGTAGGCGTCCTGCTCGAAGACCCTGCGCAGCACCGCATACGCGCAGGCGCGCGCCCTGGCCGGAGCCGCCCTGGCCGCAGCCGAGGGGCTAGAGGGCATGGCCCCGCAGATATGCCTCCGCGTCCATCGGGCGGCCACCGGGCGGCTGGACCTCCAGCAGCTCGAGCGCGCCCTCGCTGGTGCCATACAGCAGATGGTGCGGCCCGCCGGAGGCGCCGATCGACGCGAGCGTCCCCGCCGGGGGGCCGTCGGGGAGCGCCTGGGCACGACACACGCCGAGCAGCGTCACGTCCGCCAGCGCCAGCCGCGCACCGATATGCGGGTGCAGGGCACGCACCTGGCGCTCCAGCTCGGGCGCCGTGCGCCCCGGGTTCAGCAGGCGGTCATCTGCGGCGATCTTCTCCGCGTAGGTCGTCCCCTCCTCGGGCTGCTCGACCCATCGCGGTGGCTCCCCCCGCTCCCAGCCGTCCAACACCCCCACGAGCAGCTCGCCCCCCAGCCGCTGCAGGCGGCCCGCCACCGAGCCGTAGGTGTCGTGCGAGGAGATCTCCTCCCTCGCGCTCGCGCACACCGGGCCGTCGTCGAGACCCTCCGTCAGGCGCATGATCGACACTCCCGTCTGCGCATCCCCCGCCATGATCGCCCGCTCGATTGGGGCCGCGCCACGCCAGCGCGGCAGCAGCGAGGGGTGCACGTTCACCAGCGGGTACGCCGAGAGCAGCGGCTCCTTGATCAGCGCCCCGAAGGCGCACACCACGAGCAACTCAGCTTCCGCGTTCGCGATCGGCGCATGCGCTTGGGGATCGTTCACGCTCGCCGGCTGCTCCACTGCGATGCCGAGCGCCCGCGCCGCCTGCGCCACCGGAGGCGAGGCGACCTTGCGTCCGCGGCCTCGCGGGCGATCCGGGCGCGTCAGCACGAGCACCGGGCGGTGTCCACTCGCCGCGAGGCGCTCCAACACGGCCGCGGCGAAGTCCGAGGTGCCGAGGAAGACCGTGCGCAATCCGACTCGGAACGCCTAGGCGGGGGTCGTGCCCGCGAGGTCCTCAGACGCCAGGTTCGCGTCCCCCTGGGACCCGCCGGAGCCCACGCGCGGGACCTTCCCATCCGCGGCGTCCGCTGGGGCGGCGGCGGGCCCGCGCTCCTCGGTGTCCCGGCCCTCCCGCAGGTCCTCGGTATCCGCCGGGCCCTCCCGCAGCGCGCGCATCGCCTCCCTGCGCGCCTCCCGCGGGATGCGGTCCAGGATCAGCACCCCCTCCAGGTGGTCCATCTCGTGCTGGATCACCCGCGCGGGGAGGCCCTCCTCCTCGACCACCAGCTCCTTGCCGTAGGGGTCCCGCGCGCGGACCCGCACACGCGCCGCGCGCTCCACCTCGACGTGCACCCCCGGCAGGCTCAGGCAGCCCTCCTCCTTGGTCTCGCGCTCCTCGCTCTCCCACTCCAGCACCGGGTTCACCAGGGCGGTGACCGGGTCATCCTCATAGGCCTTGTACACCAGCACCCGGTGCAGCACCCCGACCTGGGTGGCCGCCAGGCCCACGCCGAGCGCGTCCTGCATCAGCTCCCCCATCCGCTGCACCTCCGCGCGCAGGCTCTCGTCGAAGCGCTCCACCACCACCGCGCTCGCGCGCAGCACCGGGTCCCCGAGCTTGCGCACCACGCTCAGGGCCGCGTCGCGGCGGGCGCGCGTCTCCTCGTCGAGCTCCTCCGGATGCTCGACGGGCTCCTCCTCGATCTCGGTGGGATCCTCGATGCTCGTGCTCATCGCCATCAATTCTGACAGGTGAAGAGGGGCCCGGCTCCCCGGCTGGGGCCGGCTGGGCCACCCTCATTGAGGGTCGACGTCGACGCTGAAGCTCACCCCCGCATGCTCCCGCGCGCACGCCGCACGCTGCACCGCCGCGCCCACACCGCGCACGGCCACGGGTCGGTCCCCCGCCTTCACGAGCAGCACCCGCCGTTCGCGCCCCCGCAGGCGAAACAGCGCCGCCGGACCCAGCACGCTCGCGGCGGCTGGCGGGATCTGCTCGCCCAGGCCCGCCCTGACCGCGCTCGCCGCCGCCTGCGCCCGGGCGGCCTCCGGGGCCGCGCACACCACCCGGATCAGGTGTGCGAACGGCGGGTAGCGCAGCGCCTTCCGGCGCTCCAGCTCGCCCTTCAGGAAGCCCTCGCTGTCGTGCCGCGCCGCATACAGGATCGCCCGCGCCTGCGGCGCGAGCGTCTGCACCAGCACCCTCCCCTCGCCGCCGCGTCCCACGCGGCCCGCCAGCTGCGCGATCAGCGCGAACGTCCGCTCCTCCGCACGGAAGTCCGGGAAGCGCAGGGTCGCATCCGCGTCCAGCACCACCCCCAGCCTCACATCCGGGAAGTCGTGGCCCTTCGCCACCATCTGCGTGCCGATCAGCACGCCCGCCGGTGCCGCCCCGAAGCGGCGCAGCACCGCGCCCACCCCCTCCATCTTGGCGGCCGGGCCCGCCTCCTCGCCCGCCCCCGCCGATCTGCCCGCGCCGAGGCGGGCGGGGCTCGCGATCGTGTCCGCGTCCAGCCGGAAGACGGGGAAGCGCTCTCCGTCCCCCAGCGCCGCATGCAGATCGTGCTGCAGGCGCTCCGTGCCCGCCCCATGACGCGCGACCGCCGTCGAGCCGCACTTGCAGCGCGTCGGCGCCCGCTCGTGGTGGCCACAGTGGTGGCACACCACTCGTCCCTGAGCGCGGTGCAGCACCAGCGCCACGTCGCACTGCGGACAGCTCCACACAGCTCCGCAGGAGCGACAGGAGAGGAAGTTCGACCACCCCCTGCGGTTGAGCAGCACGATCGCCTTGCCCCCGTCCCGCCGCACCTCCGCCAGCGCCTGGGCGGTCTGGGGGTGCAGGCCGTGAGCCTGCTCGCGCATGTCGAGCACCTCCACCGGCGGCAGCGGCCGGCCGTCGACCCGGCGAGGCAGGCTCAGGCGCGCCAGCTCGTGGCGGCTCTCCGGCCGGGGGGTCGCACTGCCCATGAGCAGCAGCGCGCCCTGCTGGGCGGCGCGCTTCCCCGCCACGTCCCGGGCGTCGTAGCGCGGATCCCCCTCGTGCTTGTAGGAGGAGTCGTGCTCCTCGTCGACCACGATCAGCCCGAGGCGCTCGATCGGGGCGAACACCGCCGAGCGCGGGCCCACGCACACGCGCGCCTCCCCCACCCGCAGCCGCCGCCACTCCTCCCGGCGCTGGGCCGGGGTCAGGCGCGAGTGCAGCACCGCCACCGTCTCCCCGAAGCGCGCCACGAAGCGGCCCACGATCTGGGGGGTCAGGGCGATCTCGGGGACCAGCACGATCGCGCCCCGCCCCCGCTGCAGCGCGCACGCTGCCGCGCGCAGGTAGACCTCGGTCTTGCCCGATCCCGTGATCCCCTGCAGCAGCAGCCGTGCCGGGGGGACGGCGTCAGATCGTGAGGGTGCAGCGGCGCAGGCGGCCTGGGCGTCGCTCGCCTGCTCGATCGCCTCCAGCGCACGGCGCTGATCCTCGGTCAAGGGCGGCGGCTCGGTGTGCAGCGTCCCAATCGGCTCGTGGCGGGGACGCGCGACCGCCCGGGCCCGGCGCTTGCGCACGCCCAGGCCCCCAGGTCCCTTGCCGGTCGCCCCCGGAGGCAGCACCAGGCGCAGCGCACGCGCCAGCGTCGAGCAGTACTCCGTCGCGATCCAGCCCGCCAGCGCCACCAGGTCCTCCGGCAGCGCGGAGGGGCCCTCCAGCGTCCGCAGCGCAGACAGCAGCTTCTCCTCGGCCACCTCGCTGCGCTCCGCGAGGCCCGTCACCACCCCCAGCACCTCGCGCCGGCCGAACGGCACCACCAGCATCGAGCCCACCCGCACCGCGCCGCCCTCCAACTCTGGGGGCAGGCGATAGTCGAACGGCCCCCGCAGCGCGCGGGTGCTCGTCAGCGGCTCGACCTGAGCGATGGCGCTTTGCAGGGTGGTGGAGATCCATCCACCCTAGATGGAGCGCCGGATCGCTAGACCTCTGCGACAGCCTCCAGCCCAGCCGCCTCGCGCAGCTCCTCCGCCTTGTCGGTGCGCTCCCACGTGAAGTCGTGGTCGTCGCGGCCGAAGTGGCCGTACGCCGCGGTCTTCTGGTAGATCGGGCGGTGCAGTTTGAGCTCCTCCCGGAACGCCCCCGGACGGAGGTCGAAGTGCTCGGAGACCAGCTCCGTGATCCGCCCGCGGCCGAGCTTCTCGGTGCCGAACGTCTCGACCATCACCGACACCGGGTGCGCCACCCCGATCGCGTAGGCCACCTGCACCTCCGCGCGGTCCGCGAGACCCGCCGCCACGATGTTCTTCGCCACCCACCGCACCGCGTAGGCCGCCGAGCGGTCCACCTTCGAGGGGTCCTTGCCCGAGAAGGCGCCCCCGCCGTGGCGCGCCATGCCCCCGTAGGTGTCCACGATGATCTTGCGCCCCGTCAGCCCGCAGTCGCCCATCGGGCCCCCGATCACGAAGCGCCCGGTCGGGTTGACCAGGAAGTTGCCCAGCAGCTCCTTCTCCTCGTAGAGCTCCGCCGGCAGCACCGGGCGCAGCACGTGCTCGAAGAGGTCCGGCTTGATCAGCGTCTCGCTGTCGATCCCATCCGCGTGCTGGGTGGAGATCAGGATCTTCTCCACAGCCACCGGGCGCCCATCGCGGTAGCGAACCGTGACCTGAGTCTTACCGTCCGGGCGCAGGTAGGGCAGCACCCCCCCCTTGCGCACCTCCGCGAGGCGCTTGGAGAGCTTGTGCGCCAGCAGGATCGGCAGCGGCATCAGCTCCTCCGTCTCGTTGGAGGCGTAGCCGAACATCATCCCCTGGTCGCCCGCGCCCGCCACGTCCAGGCGGTCGTCGTCGAGGGGGTCGTGGCGCGTCTCATACGCCGCGTCCACCCCCTGCGCGATGTCCGGGGACTGCCTGTCGATCGCGTTGATCACCGCGCACGTGTCGCAGTCGAAGCCGTAGGCCGCGTCGTCGTAGCCGATGCCCCGCACCGTCTCGCGCGCGATTTCCTGGATGTCCACGTAGGTCTTCGTCGTGATCTCCCCCGAGACCACGATCAGGCCGGTGTTCACCAGCGTCTCGCACGCCACCCGGCCGTAGGGGTCCTCGCGCAGCACCGCGTCCAGGACCCCGTCGGAGATCTGATCGGCGATCTTGTCCGGGTGCCCCTCCGTCACCGACTCGCTGGTGAACAGGAACTCGCTATCGGGGTTGTTGCTCATTGGCTCTCGTGCACTCCAGGTCGGTGGTGCCCCTGCGGACCAGCGAGCGCCGGCGCGGGATGGCTGATGGGAGCTGCAAAGTCTAGAGGCATCGCGCGAGGACCGACTCAGCGAGACCGGGCGGCCGAGCGCGCGCCGCTGTGGCGGCCGCCGCCGTGGGCCCGCTGCCCCCGCTCCACGAAGTCGATCACGAGCGGCACGCCATCCATGCCGTAGCGCGCGCGTAGGCGGTTCTCCAGGAAGTACGCATAGTCCCGCGTCACCCGCTCGCGCGAGTTGACCTGGATCGCGAAACGCGGCGGGCGTGTTCCTGTCTGAGTCATGTAGATCGGCTTCAGGCGGTGCTGGCTGGAGCCCCGGCGCGTGCCCACCGGCGGCTGGCGCGCCTGGGTGGCCTCCGCCAGGAAGCGGTTGAGCTCGGGCGTGGGGATCCGCCCCGCCATCCGGTCTCCCAGCGTCAGCGCCTCCGTCAACAGGCGCGCCGCGTGGCGGCCCGTCTTCGCGCTCGCGGTCAGCACCCGCGGGCGCAGCCGCAGCTTCTCCGTCACCCGCCCCCGCTCGTGCGCCAGTGCCGCCTCGCGCGCCCGCTCGTCCTGCACCTCGGGGTGGGACTCGGCGAATAGGTCCCACTTGTTGAGCACGATCGCGGTGGCGCAGCCCGCCTTCATCGCCAGCTCCGCGATGCGCAGATCCTGGGCGGTGACCCCTTCGGTGGCGTCGCACACCACCAGCGCCACGTCCGCGCGCTCGGCCGCGCGGCGGGAGCGCAGCGTGGTGTAGTACTCCACGGAGTCCGACACCTTCGACTGGCGGCGCATCCCCGCGGTGTCGATCAGCGTCACGCTGCGCCCCTCCACGCTGAGCGGCGTGTCGATCGCGTCGCGGGTGGTGCCCGCGAGCTCGGAGACGATCACCCGCTCCTCGCCGAGGAAGCGGTTGACCAGCGAGGACTTGCCGACGTTCGGGCGGCCGATCACCGCCAGGCGCAGCACGTCCTCGTCAGGCTCCAGCTCGGAGGGGGGCAGCAGCTCCACGATCCTGTCCAGCAGGTCGCCCGAGCCGAGCCCCTGCGCGGCCGAGACCGCCAGCGGCTCGCCCAGGCCGAGGGTGTGCATCTCCGCCGCCAGCGGCAGGTCGCGAGCGGTGTCGCACTTGTTCGCCGCGACCAGGCTCGGGAGCGGCGAGCGGCGCAGCAGGTCGGCGAGCTCCTCGTCACCGGGGCGCACCCCCGCCTGGGCATCGACCACCAAGACCGCCACCTGTGCCTCGGCGAGACCCGCCTGCGCCTGCTCGCGGATCGAGCCCGCCAGCGGATCCTCGTCGCGGAAGTCCACGCCGCCCGTGTCGATCAGCTTGAACGTGCGCCCGTTCCACTCGCACTCCACCTCGTTGCGGTCGCGCGTCACCCCCGGGCGCTCGTGCACCACCGCCTCGCGCGAGCCGCTCAGGCGGTTGACCAGCGAGGACTTGCCCACATTCGGATAGCCGACGACGGCGACCTTCAACATGGGGCCAGTATGAGCTATGGCTCCGTCTGAGCCCGGACCAGTGCCGCAATGCGCCCCACGACCTCATCGATGCCCATGCGGGTCGTGTCGAGCAGCACCGCGTCCCCGGCGGCTTGCAGTGGGCTGTGCGCACGACCCGCGTCACGCTCGTCGCGGCGCTTCAGGTCGGCCAAGACGGCCCCGCGATCGAGCCCCAGCTCCGCCGCGCGCCTGCCCGCCCGCTCCTCGGGGTCGGCGGTGAGGAAGACCTTGAGCTCCGCGCCGGGGGCGACGACCGTGCCGATGTCGCGGCCCTCGGCCACCCAGTCGCCATCCGCGATCTGCCTGCGCTGCGTCGCCACCAGCGCCTCGCGCACACCCGGGTCCGCGGCCACGCGCGAGGCCATCTCCGAGACCTCCGGCGCACGGATCTCCTCGCTCACGTCGCGGCCGTCGAGCAGCACCCCGTAATTCGCCACCGCATCCTCGCCGCCGTCCCCGGGCATGGAGGGCTTCGCGCCGCCGTGCCCCTGGGTGGAGCACCCTGCCAGCTCGATCCGGGCGGCGCTGGCAAGGCGCGCGGGCTCCTCACCGGGTGCCGCGAGCGCCAGCAGAGCCACGCAGCGATACATCGCGCCACTGTCGAGGTAGGTGAAGCCCAGCTCCCGCGCCACCGCGCGAGCCACCGTCGACTTGCCGGCCCCCGCGGGGCCGTCGATCGCTACGACCATCAGCCCGCGAGGGCCCCCGACACGCTCAGCGTCCCGGGCACGCTCAGCCCCCCAGCCCCATCAGATCCTCCACGAACCCGGGGTAGGAGACCGCGGCGGCCTCCATGCCGAGAACCTCCACGCCCTCACGCGAGGCCAGTCCCGCGACGGCGCCGAGCATCGCCAGGCGGTGGTCCCCGTGGGCATCGATCACGCCCCCGCGCAGACCCCCCGTCCCGGTCACCGCGAAGCCGTCCGCGGTCGCCTCGATGTCGGCGCCGAGGCCGCGCAGGCCATCGACCACGGTGGCGATCCTGTCGGACTCCTTCAGGCGCAGCTCCTGCGCGCCGCGCACCACCGTCTCCCCCTCGGCGAAGCAGCCGAGCAGCGCGATCAGCGGCAGCTCGTCGATCGCCAGCGGCACCTCCTCGGGGCCCACGAAGGTCCCCTCGAGCGCTCCCGCGGCCACGTCGAGGTCGCTGAGGGGCTCCTGCGCGATCAACTCCCCCGTGTCGTCCTCAAGGTCCCCGAACACGATCCCCTGCATCCGCTGCAGGATGCGCAGGAAGCCGCTGCGCGTCCAGTTGACGCCGACGTCGCGGATCAACAGCCGCGAGCCCGCCACCAGCACCCCGGCGGCGAGCATGAACGCCGCGGAGCTCGGGTCGCCGGGCACCCGCACCCGCTCGAGCACCAGCTCGTCGGTGTTGGTGACGGTCACGCTGCGCCCGTTGCGGTGAATCGTGGCCCCTGCTCCCAGCAGCATCCGCTCGGTGTGATCGCGGCTGCGCTCGGGCTCGGTGACGGTGGTGGCGCCGTCGGCGGCCAGCGCGGCCAGCAGCACGCACGACTTCACCTGGGCGCTCGCGACCGGCAGCGTGTAGGAGATCGAGTGCAGCCGCGTCCCCCGCACGCTCAGCGGCGGGAAGCGACCACCGGCCGCCTGCAGGTCCGCGCCCATCAGCGCCAGCGGCTCGATCACGCGGTCCACCGGGCGGCGGCGGATCGACTCGTCGCCGTCGAGCGTGAAGGATCGGCCCTCCTGGGCGGCGAGCCAGCCGGGCAGCAGGCGCAGCAGGGTGCCCGCGTTGCCCACGTCGATCGGCCCCCCGGGCTCGCGCGCCTCGCGCAGGCCCGCGCCGCGCACGACCACCTCGTCGGGGCGCTCCTCGACCAGCGCCCCCAGGGCGCGGAGCGCGTTCAGCGTCGATCTCGTGTCCGCGGCGTGCAGGTAGTTCTCGATCCGCACCGGATAGGGGGCCATCGCACCGAGCAGCGCCGCGCGGTGGGAGATCGACTTGTCCGCCGGCGCCGTGAGCTCGCCGCTCAGCGGGCCGCTGGGCTCGAAACGTTGGTTCATCGTGCCCGGCAGACTACGAGCCGCCGCCCAGCAGCGTCTCGCGGGCAGCGCGCGCCCGCTCGTTCCACGCGGTGAGCGCCCCGGCGTCGGCTTGCGCGAGCGCGGCGCGCACCTCCTGCAGGCCCCGCACCGCCTCCTCGATCGCCCCGCCCAGGGCCTCCCTGTTGGCGATGTAGATGTCCGTCCAGATCGCGCTGTTGGCGCCCGCCACCCTGATCGTGTCGTGCAGGCTGGGGCCCGCCGCCGCCCGGGCACCCTCGCGCTCGAAGGCGCCGGCGGCCTGGGCGGCGAGCACGTTGGCCAGAACGTGCGGGAGGTGCGAGACGCTCGCCATCAGCCGGTCGTGGGCGTCGGCCTCGATCTCCGCAGGCCTCGCGCCCAGACGCTCGATCACGCCCCGCAGGCGCCCATACAGCGCCCGATCAGCGCTCGGGGTGGGCGTGAGATACCACGTGGCGCCCTCGAAGAGATCCTCCCGTGCGTGGGCCACGCCGGCCGTCTCGGCCCCCGCGAGCGGGTGGCCGCCCACGAAGCGCCTGTCCTGCCGGGCCTCCTCCAAGGTGAGCTTGGTGGAGCCCACGTCGCTGACCACGCAGTCGCCGCCGGCGAGCGCGAGCGCCTCGCGCACCGTCTGCGCGAGCGCTCCCACGGGGGCCGCCGCGAAGACGACCTCTGCCCCCGCCACCGCGGATGCGAGATCCGCGGCCTGCTCGTCGATCGCCCCGAGCTCGAGCGCCGTGGCGCTCGCCGCCGGGTCGGGGTCGTATCCGCAGACGGACGCCCCCGCACGACCGCGAGCGGCCAGGCCGATTGATCCGCCGATCAAGCCGACCCCCAGGATCGCGATCCTCAAAGCGTGCCCTCCCCGCAGCGGGCCCGCCGGACGCCCTTGGACAGCGTCCGGCAGAGACCCATCAGACGGCGCTGAGCGCCTTGCCCGCGAGCCCCGCGGCGCGCTCGACGGCCGCGGCGTACTCCGCGAACGTGTCGGTCGGCAGCGACTGCGGCCCGTCGCAGAGCGCCTCGTCGGGGTTGGGGTGCACCTCCACGATGATGCCGTCCGCCCCCACCGCCGCGGCGGCGAGCGAGAGCGAGAGCACGAGGTCGCGCCGGCCCGCCGCGTGCGAGGGGTCGACGATCACCGGCAGGTGCGAGAGCTCCTTGAGGATCGGCACCGCCATCAGGTCGAGCGTGGAGCGCCGGTAGGCGTTCTCGAACCCGCGGACGCCCCGCTCGCAGAGCATCACCGCGGGGTTGCCCTCCTTGAGGATGTACTCGGCGGCCATCAGCAGCTCGTCCAGCGGGGCCGAGAGCCCCCGCTTGAGCAGGGCGGGGCGCCCGGAGCGCCCGATCTCGGTGAGCAGGGAGTAGTTCTGCATGTTGCGCGCCCCGATCTGGATCACGTCCGCGACCTCCAGCACCGCATCGAGGTCGCGCACGTCCATCAGCTCGGTGACGACCGGCAGGCCGGTCTCCGCCTTCGCCTCGGCGAGCAGGCGCAGTCCCTCCACCCCGAGGCCCTGGAAGGCGTAGGGGGAGGTGCGTGGCTTGTAGGCGCCGCCGCGCAGCAGCGTGGCCCCCGCGTCGCGCACCGCGCGTGCGGTCTGGAGGGTCTGCTCGCGCGATTCCACCGTGCAGGGCCCAGCGATCAGCGCGAAGTGCTCGCCCCCCACCTTGCGGCCCCCGATCTCGAGCACGGTGCGCTCGCCGTGGCGGAACTGGGAGGAGGCGAGCTTGTAGGGCTTGAGGATCGGGACGACTCTGTCCACGCCGGGCTGACCCTCCAACCCGAGGCTCTCCACGGAGGCGTCTTGCTCGACGTCGCCGATCGCGCCGATCACGGTCACGCGCGCGCCCTGGCTGCGATGGGCCCGCGCGCCGGCTCGCTCGATCTTCTCTGCCACCGCCGCAATCTCCTCGTCGGTTGCGGTCTCCTTCATTACGATCATCATCGAATCATCCTTTCGCTGCCTGGAAGCTTAGGCGCTTGAGTGGTACGGGAGCACGCCGCGGGGCGCGGATCGTGACGGGCGTGGTGCCGCCCGGTGGGATGGCGCTCGGTCGGTGCGACCCGATGCGGCTTGCGGACCCGCTCACGTTACGGGCAGCAGGCCGAAGCGCCTAGCTAAATCGCCAGGCGTAGGCGTAGGAGGACGACCACGCGGTGTGCGCGCGCTGGCAACGGCCTGATGCGGAGGCGGATGCGGGCATGATCGTCTGAGAGGGTTGTAGCACCTCCGGGGCGCCTCGGCAAGGGCCTTCACAGCACTTCGACAAGGATTCGCGGCATCCTTGGCGGGGCCCGGCGCCGTTGCTCGATCAATGGGCTGGACAAGCTTTTGCTGGGAGGAGCCTTTTTACAGAACCTCGGCGAGCGCATCCAGGAAGGCCGCGTTCTCCACGGGCGTGCCGTAAGTGACGCGCAGGGCTCCCGCGCGGCCGAGGGCGCCGCCGCCGCGCACGAGCACCCCGCGCTCGAGCAGGCCGCGCATCACCGCCTGTTCGTCTCTCTCCTCTCCGAGCGCGAGCCAGCAGAAGTTGGCCTGCGATTCGGCTGGCGTCAGCCCCAGCGCGCGCAGCCGCTCCTCCACGGAGATGCGCTCCGCGATCGTGCGGGTGACGCGGTCGGTGACTGCGTCCTGGTGGGCGAGCGCCTCGGTCGCGGCGGCCTGCGCGACGGCGTTGCAGAAGAACGGCTGGCGCACCTGGTCGAGGGCCCGCGGCAGCTCCGGCGAGCCGCACAGCGCGAAGCCGACGCGCAGCCCGCAGAGGCCGTAGACCTTCGAGAAGGTGCGCAGCAGCACCAGGTTGGGGTGAACGCCCAGCAGCTCCACCGAGGCGTCGGGGTCCTCCAGGAGGTTGAACTCGCAGTAGGCCTCGTCGATCACCACGCACACGTGCGGGGGCACCTCCGCCACGAACTGCGCGATCTCGGCGAGCGGCAGGGCGGTGCTGGTGGGGTTGTTGGGGTTGCAGACGATCACCATCCGCGTGGCGACGGTGATCTCGCGCAGCATCGCGGGCAGGTCGTGGCGCTCGCGCTCATCGAGCGCAACCGTCACCGCGCGCGCGCCGGAGGCGGCGCCGAGGTGCGGGTAGACCGAGAAGGACGGCCACGCGTAGACGAGCTCGGCGCCCGGCTCCAGCAGCGCCTCACCGGCGGCGAGCAGGATGTCGCAGGAGCCGTTGCCGACTGCGATGCGCTCCACCGGCACGTCGTAGCGCTCGGAGAGGCGCTGGCGCAGCGCTGTGCAGGCGGGGTCGGGGTAGCGGTTCAGCGCCGCGAGCGTCCGCTCGATCGCTTCCCGGACCGCGGGCAGCGGCGGCCATGGCGACTCGTTGCTCGCGAGCCGCACCGGCGGCGCGGCGTCCGCGTAGCCACCCGCCGCCGGGTAGCTGGGCAGCCTCTGGACGCGTGCTGAGAACTCGAGGGGCACCTGGGCATTGTGGCGGACTCGGCCGGCGGGGGCCCGGCAGATCGACGCTCGGCCCGCGCGTGGGTGGTGTCGAGGGCGCCGTCGGGCGCCGTCGACGAGCTGGCTCGCGAGCGCTGACGGCCGCGGGGCAGCCGAGCACTGGATCCCCTACTGCGCGGACTGCAGATCGGCCCTCAGCACCTTGGCCTCGCCCAGGTAGACGTGCTGGGCACGGTGGCCCTCCTCGGCGTAGTAGTGGATCAGCACCCGGATCACGCGCGGCAGCGAGCGGGGCACGGGGATCTCGCGGGCGCACAGCAGCGGCACCCCCTCGAAGCCCAGCGCGCGTGCGGCAACCGCGGGAAACTCGGCGTTGAGGTCGTTGGTGGCGGTGAAGATGCAGCTGACGACGCGCTCGGGAACGAGCTCGTTGCGCTCCATGATCGTGCTCATGAGCTCGGTCGTGGCCCCCAGGATGTCCTTGGCATCGTTGTGCGCGACGCTGGTGGCGCCGCGTAAGGCGTAAAGCCGCATCGTGGGGCGATTCTGTCAGAGCGCGCGGCGCGCCTCGCCGGCCTTCGATTCGCTCGCCGTCCGCCGACCGGACGATGCCGATCTCCTCCCGCGCCTGCTCCCCCCGCCCGGTGGGCTCGCAGCGACCTTCGCAACCGAGGGCGCGCCGCCCGCCTCGCGCAGCTCGCGCAGCTCCTCCTCCCCGAGACGGCGGTGCGCGCCGGGTTGCAGGGAACCGAGGCGCAGCGGCCCAAAGGCGACGCGCCGCAGGGCGAGCACGGGGTGGCCGATGGCCTCGCACATGCGCCGCACCTGACGGTTGCGGCCTTCGCGGATCGTCAACTCCAGCTCCTCGCCCTCGCCCGTCCCGCGGGTGGGGACCATCCGCCGCACGCGGGCGGGAGCCGTCGGACCGTCCTCGAGCTGCACGCCGCCGCGCAGGGCGCGCAGGGCGCGCTCCCCCACGGGCCCGCCGGCGACGCGCACGCGGTAGGTCCTGGGCACTTCGTAACGCGGATGGGTCAGGCGCTCGGCCAGCGCGCCGTCGTTGGTGAGCAGGATCAGCCCGCTGCTGTCGGCGTCCAGACGCCCCACGGGGTAGAGACGACGGGTATCCCTGAGCAGCTCGACCACCGTCGGGCGCCCGTGGGTGTCGCGCGCCGTGGAGAGCACCCCGACTGGCTTGTGGAGCACGTAGACCACCCGCTCCTCGGGGCCCCCGACGAGCTCTCCGGCGACTTCGACGCGACTGCGCTCGTCCACCTCGCACGCGGGATCGCGCACGATCTCGCCGTCGACGCTGACGCCCCCCGCGGCGATCAGACCCTCGGCGGCGCGCCGGGAGGCGACGCCCGCGTGGGCGAGGTGCTTGGCGAGGCGCATGTGCGCAACGATAGGGCGATGGACCTTCGGCTCCTGGAGGAGACCCTCGCCGCACATGGAGAGCCGCGCTTCCGCGCGGGGCAGGTGTGGCGGTGGACCGCCAGCGGTGTCGCGGGGTATGCGGCGATGACGAACCTCCCTCGCACGCTGCGCGAGGCGCTCGAGCGGGAGGTGCCGTTCTCGAGCCTCGAGGTGCGTAGCGAGGCGCACGCACGCGACGGCACGGTCAAGGCGCTGTTCGCGACCGCGGACGGGCGGCCGCTGGAGGCTGTGCTGATGCGATATCGAAGCCCTCCGAGCGGTGGAGGCCCTTCGGGAGGGGGGAGCCCTTCGGACAGTGGAGGCCCTCCAGGAGGAGGGAGCCCCTCCGGAGGCGCCGGCCCCCCGGGCGGTGCCGGCGGGCGGCGCTCGATCTGCCTCTCCTCCCAGTCGGGGTGCCCGCTGACGTGCACCTTCTGCGCCACGGGCAAGATGAGATTCGCGCGCAACCTGAGCACCTCGGAGATCCTCGACCAGGCGCTGCACTTCCGCCGGGTGGACCGGGTGAACCACTGTGTGTTCATGGGCATGGGTGAGCCGATGCTGAACCTCGACAACGTGCTCGCGGCGTGCGAGCGGCTGCCGGACCTCGGCATCTCCCACCGCCACACGGCGATCTCGACGGTGGGCTGGATCCCCGGGATCGAACGCCTCGCGGAGTGCGAGATGCCACTGCGCCTGGCGCTCTCGCTGCACGCGGCCGAGGAAGCGCTGCGCTCGGAGCTGATGCCGGTCAACGAGCGCTACCCGCTGAGCGAGGTGATCGACGCGTGCCGGGCCTTCTACGAGCGCAAGCGGCGGCGGATCTTCGTGGAGTACGTGATGCTGGCGGGTGTGAACGACCGCTACGAGCAGGCGGTGGCGCTCGCGAAGCTGCTGGCGCCGATGAGGTCGGGGGAGCGCGATCTGCAGATGTTCAAGGTCAACCTGATCCCCTACAACCCGACCGACTCCCCGTACAGGGGGTCGAGCCGCGAGGCGATCGAGGCCTTCCGTTCAGCACTGCAGGAGCGGGGCATGGAGGCAACCGTGCGGCTCACGCGCGGACGGGAGATCGACGCGGCCTGCGGCCAGTTGGCGGCCCGCGCGGCCTGAATCGACGCGGCCTGCGGTCAGTCGGCGGCAAGCGCGGCCTGAGGACCGCTCGATCGCCGGCTACTGCTCGATCGCCGGCGGACCGCCCTCGGCGCGGGCCTCCCCTGCGCGCAGCAGCCGGTCGCGCAGCTCGGCCTGCTCCTCGGGAGTGGGGTCCCACTGCGCCACGTCGGGCAGCTCCCCCAGCGAGCGCAGGCCGAACAGCTTGAGGAAGAGGGTCCCCGTGCGGTACAGGACAGCGCCGAACTGGGAGCGGCCGGACTCCTCGATCAGGCCGCGCTCAAGCAGCGTGGAGGTCGCGGAATCGGCGCTGACGCCACGGATGCGGGTTATCTCGGGGCGGGAGATCGGCTGCAGGTAGGCGACGATCGCGAGCGTCTCGGCCTGCGCGGGGGTGAGCGTGGCGGCGCGGGGGCGGCTGAACAGCCGCCGGGCGGCCTCCTCGGCCAGGGGATCGCTGGCGAGCGCATAGCCGCCGGCAAGTTCGCGCAGCGTGAGGCCGCGGCGCCCGGGCGCGTACTGCTCGGCGAGCAGCTCCAGAGCAGCGGCCACGTGCAGCTCTTCGGCCTGCGCGGCGTCGGCCAGCTCGCGCACTCCGAGCGGGTCGCTGCTGAGGAACAGGAGGGCCTCGATCACCCGCGCGAGCGCCTGGAGCTCCTGCACGGGCTCGCGGGGAGAGTCCGCTGCGCCCTGGGGAGTCTCGACGGGCTCGCTCGGAGCGTCCTCCGCGCCATCCCTTGGCTCTGAGGCGTCCGCGGCGTCGCTCACCCTACCCCTCCGGCGGCCGCGGCCGGGCGCGGCTCGGCAAGCGCGTGGACGTGGATCTCCCCGAAGCACTCGCTCTGCTCCCAGGCGGCTTCGCCGCGTTTGTAGAGCTCCAGCAGCGCGAAGACGGTGATCGCGACGGTCATGCGGTCGGCGTCGCCGACGGCTTCCTCGAAGGTGAAGCGTCCGCGGCGCAGCAACCCACGAAGATGCTGCAGGCGCTCCGCGAGGGTGACGCGGGGCACGGTGATGTGGCGCAGGCTGATCGCGGCGGGCATCGCCAGGAGCCCGCCGAGCGCCCGTCCGAGCGACGCCGGGTCCAGCGCGCCTTCGGGGGTTGCGGGCACCGCGCGGAGCAGGCGCGGGGGGGGTGGGGCGGCACGGAAGCGCACACCCTCCTCACGGGCGAGCAGCTCACGCAGGTGGGCGGCGGCGGAGCGGTAGCGGCGGGCGTCGAGCATCCGTGCGAGCAGCTCCTCGGCGGCCTCGCCGGGCTCGATGTCGAGCAGCTGCTCGTCCTCCTCGAGGGTGAGCATCAGCCGCGACTTCAGCTCCAGGAGAGCGGCGAGCAGCACGATGAACTCGGTGGCGGTCTCCAGATCGAGCTCCCCGCGGGACTCGAGGTGGTCGAGATAGGCGAGCACGACCTCGGCGAGCTGCAGCTCGAGCAGGTCGATCTCCTCGCGCAGGACGAGCGTCAACAGCAGGTCGAAGGGCCCGCTGAAGAGGTCGAGGTCCAGCTCCAGGGAGGCGATGCTCACGCCGCCACCGTAGCGATCGTGCCCGACGTGAGGGGGCGAGGCGAGGGGCCGGCGCCCGCACTCACGAGGGAGGGCCGCCCCGCCCACCCGGGCCAACGCCCATGCAGTCGCGCACATCCGCAAGCGTCTCCACGGCGAGCGCGCGCGCCTTGCGGGCGCCGTCGGCCAGGATCCCCTCAAGCGCATCCTCGTCGCCGCGCAGCGCGGCGTAGCGCTCGCGCACCGGCGCGAGCATCGCGATGACCGCCGCGGCGACGGCGGCCTTCAGATCGCCGTAGCCGCGGGCGTCCGCGAGCTCGGCCTCGACCGCCGCGGGCGTGACCGAGCGGACCGCGGCGAGGATCTCGATCAGGTTGGTGACCCCGGGCTTCTCGGGGTCCCGGCGGATCTCGCTGCCGGAGTCGGTCACGGCGCGGCGGAGCTTCTTCTCGATCGCGGCGGGCTCGTCGAGCACGTGCACGGTGCCCTCGGGGCTCGGGCTGGTGGTGGACATCTTGCGGGTGGGGTCCTGGAGGTCCATGATGCGGGCCCCGACCTCGGGGATGCGGTGCTCGGGCACCACGAGCACCTCGCGACCGGCGCCGAAGCGCGCGTTGAAGCGCCGCGCGACGTCGCGCATCAGCTCGAGGTGCTCGCGCTGGTCCTCCCCCACGGGGACCTCGTGTGCGCGGTAGGCGAGCACGTCGGCGGCCTGCAGCACGGGGTAGAAGAGCAGTCCCGCGGACACCAGCTCGCGCTGCCCGAGCGACTTGTCGCGGAACTGGTGCATCCGCTGCAGCCGCCCGAGCTCGGTCACCGAGCAGAGCAGCCAGCAGAGCTCGGTGTGCTCGTGCACGTCGCTCTGGCGAAAGAGGATGCACCGCTCGGGGTCGAGGCCGGCGGCGAGCAGCAGCGCGGTGAGGTCGTACAGGCTGCGCCGCAGCTCAGCCGGGTCGTAGGCCACGGTGATCGCGTGCAGGTCCACGATGCAATACAGCGCCTCCCCGCGCTCCTGACCGGCGACGTACTGGAGGATCGCCCCGATGTAGTTGCCGAGGTGCTTGCTGCCGGTGGGCTGGATCCCCGAGAAGATGCGCACGAACCGCAGCGTAATGGACGCGCGGCGGACCGACGCGGTTCCACCCCATGCCAACCACCCCGACCGACCACACGCCAATAATCCGCCCGCGACCGAATGGCCGCGGGAGATCTTCATCGACATCGATCTCGACAATCGCATTCGCTATGGTCGAACGGAGCGTCCTCCGATCCACTACGCGATCGTGCTGGAGACGAAGATCGACGAGCGCTGGACCGCGATCCGCCTATGGGACAACGCGCACGATGTCGATGAGCACCATGAGCACGAGTACACTCGTAGCCGGGGAAAGCTTGATCCGATCGTGCACACCTTCAGCTCAGTCAATCGGGCAATGGCCGCAGCGATGACCCAGGCGGCGAGGGATTACGCGACCATCCTCGATCGCTGGAGGTCGTGATGACCGCGCAGCCACAGGACTTGAGTCCGGCGATCCGCAAGGTGCTTGCAACAATCGAGGACAGCGAACTCGAAGCGCGCTACCCGAACCGCACGCACTTCGTGGACGCAGGCAATCCGAATCAGGCGATACTCGTCAGCCGCGCCCTGCTTGCCGGTGATCCCGTCGTGGTGGTCTTCCCGGACGATCGAGAGGTTCTGTTCACCCCGCAGCAAACCCACGGGTTCGTAGGTGCCATCCTCTTGGTCGCCGTCCTCTGGCTCAAATTTCGTGAGCGCTCCTCGACCGGCAAGCTCATCCAGCTCCCCCCACGCACGCGGGTCGAGGTCCGAGACCACTCCGGATTGTCCGTCGCCGCGTAGGGCCGTCGCGGACCCTACGCGAGCGCCTGGCGGATCACGGGCCGCTTGGCTGCGGCGACCTCGTCGAGGCGGCGCACGGGCGTCGTGTGGGGTGCGCTCCGCGCTACCTCCGGATCCTCGGCGGCCTCGCGAAGGATCGTGGCGATCGCGTCGGCGAAGGCGTCGAGGGTCTCCTTGGTCTCGGTCTCGGTGGGCTCGACCATCAGGGCCTCGTCCACCAGCAGCGGGAAGTAGACGGTGGGGGGATGGAAGCCGAAGTCAAGCAGGCGCTTGGCGAGATCGAGCGTCTTGATCTGCAGCTCGCGCTTCATGGGCCCGCCGGAGAGCACGAACTCGTGCAAGCACAGGTCCCCGTAGGCGAGCGGCAGATACTCGGCGACACCCTGCTCGCGCAGGCGCGCGAGCAGGTAGTTGGCGTTGAGCACGGCCGTCTCCGAGACATCCCGCAACCCCTCGGCGCCGAGCGAGCAGATGTAGGCGTAGGCGCGCACGAAGCAGCCGTAGTTGCCCTGAAAGCCGCGCAGGCGCCCGATCGACTTGGACCCCACGGGCCCCTCGCCGTAGTCGAGGTCGAAGTCCGCGGTAGAGCTTCCATCAGCGCGCGACTCGCCGTTGCGGGCGCCATCGCCACCATCGCCGGCGGAGCCGCCGCCAAGTCCCTCGCGCCTCACGACCACGGGCACGGGCAGAAATGGAGCGATGCGCTCGGAGACCGCGATCGGCCCGGAGCCGGGGCCGCCGCCGCCGTGGGGCTGGGTGAAGGACTTGTGGAGGTTGAAGTGCACGATGTCGAAGCCCATGTCGCCGGGGCGGGAGATCCCCATCACGGCGTTGAGGTTGGCGCCGTCGTAGTAGAGGACGGCGCCGGCGTCGTGGACGATGCGCGCGATCTCCTCGATGTTGGGGTCGAAGAGGCCGAGGGTGTTGGGGTTGGTGAGCATCAGACACGCCACGTCCGCGTCGGCCTTGGCGCGCAGGTCCTCGAGATCGACCCCCCCCTGGGGGTTGGTGGCGAGCTTGACGACCTCCAGCCCCGCCATCGTGACCGTGGCGGGGTTGGTGCCGTGGGCGGTGTCCGGGGTGAGCACCTTGTGGCGGACCTCGCCGCGGTCCTCGTGGTAGGCGCGGGCGAGCAGCACCCCGGCGAGCTCGCCGTGGGAGCCGGCGGAGGGCTGCAGCGAGACGTGGGGCAAGCCGGAGATCTCGCCGAGCGCCTCCTGGAGGTTCCACATCAGCTCCAGGGCCCCCTGCGCGCGCGGGGGGTCCTGGAGGGGGTGCAGCCGTGCATGGCCGCTCAGCGCCGCCACGCGCTCGTGCAGGCGGGGGTTGTGCTTCATCGTGCAGGAGCCCAGCGGGTAGAAGCCGGAGTCGAGGTCGAAGTTGCGCTTGGAGAGGCGCACGTAGTGGCGCACGATCTCGGGCTCTGAGAGCTCGGGCAGCCGCGCGGGCGCGGCACGGCGCAGGTGCCCCGGCAGCAGTTCCTCGGGGTCCACCGCGGGGACGTCCAGGGCGGGGCACAGGAAGGCCCTCCGCCCGGGGGCGCCCTTCTCGAAGACCGTGAGCACGGGCTCGTCGGCCACCGCTCCTCGGGTCGCGGCGTCGCTCATGCGAGCGCCACCTCTCTGCGCTCGGCAGCCACGGCCGCCCCGAGCACCTCGACGAGCCGGTCGATGTCGGCGCGGGTGCGCCGCTCGGTGATCGCCACGAGCAGCCCCCCGCGGTCCTCCTCGCGGCCGGTGAGCGCGTGCAGGTCGGCGCCGGGGTTGACCCCGTGCGCGGCACAGCGCGCGCGGACCGCGGCGAGGTCGGCGTCGAGGCGCAGCGCGAACTCGCGGACGACGGGCTGGGAGTGGGTCGCCCCGACGCCCTCCAGCCGGGCGAGGGCCTCGCGGGCGTAGTGGGTGCGCGCGAGCAGCAGCTCGCCCAGCTCGACGATCCCGCGCCGGCCCAACCAGGTGAGGTAGACGACGCCGGCGAGCGCATTGAGCGCCTGGGCGGTGCAGATGTTGGAGGTGGCCTTCTCACGGCGGATGTGCTGCTCGCGGGTCTGGAGGGTGAGCACGAAGCCGCGGCGGCCCTCGACGTCCACGGTCTCACCGGCGATGCGCCCGGGCATCCGCCGCAGGTACTCCTCGCGGGCGGCGAGGAAGCCGAACGAGGGGCCGCCGAAGTCGAGGCGGTTGCCGAGCGACTGACCCTCGCCAACGGCGACGTCGACCCCGCACTCGCCGGGAGGGGCGAGGACCCCGAGCGCGATGGGATCGACCTGGGAGATCGCCACGAGCTGCTCGCCTCCCGCGGCCTTCGCGGCGGCGCTCAGCGCGGCGGCGTCCTCGACGGCGCCGTAGAAGTTGGGCTGCGCGAAGATCGCCGCGCCGGTGTCCCCGTCGATCGCGGCGCTCCACGCGTCGAGGTCGGTGGCGCCGTGGGCACCACCGGCGGAGCCGGTGGTCAGGGGCACTTCGACGATCTCCACGCCGTAGCCGTGCGCGTAGGTGCGCAGCGTCTGCAACGTGTGGGGGTGAAGCCCCGCGCTGAGGACGAACCGCCGGCGGCCGTTGTGGAGCTTGGCGAGGTACCCCGCAGCGGCGACGGCGCTGGGTCCCTCGTAGAGGGAGGCGTTGGAGCAAGGCAGCGCCGTGAGCTCGCAGATCGCGGTCTGGTACTCGAACATCACCTGCAGCCCCCCCTGGGAGATCTCGGGCTGGTAGGGGGTGTAGGGGGTGAGGAACTCCGAGCGCTCCATCAGCATGTCGATGAGCGCGGGGACGTAGTGGTCATACATCCCGGCCCCCAGGAAGGTGAGCTCGTCCTCGGCGCCGACGTTGCGCGCGGCGAGCGCACGGAGGTGCTCGTAGACGTCCTGCTCGGGCAGACCGGCGGGCAGGTCCAGCGGACGCCGCAGGCGCACGGCCTCGGGGATCTGGCGCTCGAAGAGCTCCTCCACGGAGCCGACGCCGATCGCCGCGAGCATCGCGGCGAGGTCGGCGTCGGTGGTGGCGGTGTAGCGGCTCATCCGCCTCCCAGCCTAGAGGGTGGCGCAGTCGGCCGCAGGTCGCTGGCCGAAACTGAGACTCGCGTGTCTCCCGGCTTCGGTCCGGCCCCTCTGCCTCAATCGGCCGCCGCACTGGACCGACTCAGACGAGGCTCGCGAGGTAGGCCGCCGCGTCCATCAGCGCCTTGGTCTCGGCGGGGTCGGAGAGGCGCACCTTGACGAGCCACCCCTCGCCGTAGGGGTCGTCGTTGATCTTCTCGGGTTCCTCGGCGAGCGTCTCGTTGACCTCGACGATCTCCCCGGAGAGGGGTGCGATCACATCGGAGACGGCCTTGACGGACTCGACCTCGGCGTAGGGCTCGTCCTGGGTGAGCATGCCGCCCACCGTCGGGGGCTCGCAGAAGACGACCTCACCGAGGGCATCCTGGGCGTACCAGGTGATGCCGAGCGTGGCGCGATCGGGCTGGGCGGGGTCGATCCTGGCCCAGTCGTGCTCGGCGTGGTAGAGCAGATCGTCGGGATAGCTGGCGCTGGCCATGCTGGGGACCTTTCTGGGTGGGGCTTTACGCGTTCTCTGCGGAGCCGCTCGGGCGCTCCGGCGGCTCGCCCTTGCGGTAGAGCGGCTTGGTCCGGATGACCGCGGGGCGCATCTTGCCACGGACGTCGATCTCGAGGCGGGTCCCCACCGCGGCGCGCTCGGCGGGGAGGTAGGCCAGGCCGATCCCGGCCCCGAGGCAGGGCGAGAGGGTGCCGCTGGTGACGATCCCGCCGCCGATCACCTCGTTGCCCTGGCGGGGGATCCCGGGGCCCTCGATCGCGAACGCGACGAGCCGCTCGGAGGGGCCGCGCTCGCGCACGGCGCGCACGGCGTCGGCGCCGATGAAGTCGGTGTCCTCCCTGCAGCACCACCCCAGGCCCGCCTCGATCGGACCGCGCTCCACCGTGAGGTCGTTGCCGTAGAGGTGAAAGCAGGCCTCCAGGCGCAGCGTGTCGCGCGCGGCGAGACCCGCGGGGGTGGCGCCGCGGCGCACGAGCTCATCCCACAGCGCCGGGGCGTCGGCGGGGGCCAGCAGCAGCTCCACACCGTCCTCCCCGGTGTAGCCGGTGCCGCATACGAGCACCCGCGCGCCCCCCAGCATGCGCTCGGAGGCGCTCATGCGGGAGGGCAGCGGGGAGCTGGAGATCGCCTGGACGATTTCGCGGGCGCGGGGGCCCTGCACGGCGAGCATCGCGTAGTCCTCCAGGCGGTCCTCCATCCGTGCGTCGAACCCCGCGGCGTGCGCGCGAAACCACTCCAGGTCACGCGCGTGGTTGGCGGCGTTGGTGACGGTGAGGAAGCGCTCCCACTCCAGGCGGTAGGTGAAGAGGTCGTCGAGCACCCCCCCGTCCTCGCGGCAGAGCACGCTGTACTGCGCGCCCCCCACGGGGATCGCGGACACGTCGTTGGAGAGCAGCCGCTGCAGCAGCGCCTCGGCACCGGGGCCGGAGGTCTCGATCTCGCCCATGTGGGAGACGTCGAAGATCCCGCAGTCGCGGCGCACCGCGAGGTGCTCCTCGCGCACTCCGGCGTACTGCACGGGCATCTCCCAGCCCGCGAACTCCACGAGCTTGGCGCCGGCGGCGAGGTGGCGGTCGTAGAGGGTTGTGCGGCGCGGGGAACTCGGCATGGCCCCGCAGGCTATCGAGCGCCCGGCGTGGGGCTGCTGTTCGACCCCGCACATGTGCGGACCGAAGCCGGGAGACGCTCGCCTTTTCGCGAGCATCCCCGTTTCGGCCAGCCTACGGGCGCATGCGCCCTCCGGGGAACGGCCACATGTGGCCGTTCCCGGGGCAGCACATGTGCTGCCCCGCCAGCGGCGCGTGCGCCGCTGGAACACGGCTCAGCGGACGCTCAGCGCAGGAACGGCGGAACGTCGATGTCGTCGTCGGAGATCTCCAGGGAGGAGCGCTCGCGGTCGCCGATGCGGGGGCCGCGGTCCACGGCACGGCCGGGGCGCTCGCGGCGGGCGGCGCGGCCCGGACGGTGGTCGAAGCCGGTGCCGATCACGGTGACCCGCACCTCCTCGCCGAGGCTCTCGTCGATGACAGCGCCGAAGATGATGTTGGCGTCCTTGTCCGCCGCCTCCTGGATGATCTCAGCCGCCTCGTTGACCTCGAACAGGCCGAGGTCTTTGCCGCCGGTGATGTTGAGCAGGATGCCCGTGGCACCCTCCACGGACTCTTCCAGCAGCGGCGAGGAGATCGCGATCTTGGCGGCCTCCGCGCAGCGGTTCTCCCCGCCCGCGGAGCCGATGCCCATCAGCGCGGAGCCCGCGTCGTGCATGATCGTGCGCACGTCCGCGAAGTCGAGGTTGATCAGGCCGGGGATCGTGATCAGGTCGGTGATCCCCTGGATCCCCTGGCGCAGCACGTCGTCGGCCTCCTTGAAGGCGTCGAGCATCGAGGTGCGCCGCTCCACCACCGCGAGCAGCTTCTCGTTGGGGATCACGATCAGCGTGTCCACCACCTCGCGCAGCTTGGCGATCCCCTCGGTCGCCTGGCGCGCGCGCTGGGTGCCCTCGAACTCGAAGGGGCGCGTGACCACGCCGACGGTGAGCGCCCCGATCTCGCTCTTGGCGATCTCCGCGATCACCGGCGCGGCGCCCGTGCCGGTGCCGCCGCCCTCGCCCGCGGTGACGAACACCATGTCCGCGCCCTTCAGCGCCTCCTTGATGTCGTCGCGCGACTCCGCCGCCGCGCCCGACCCGACATCCGGGTTGGCGCCCGCGCCGAGGCCGTGGGTGGACTCGTGCCCGATGTTGAGCTTGACGTCGGCGTCGCACATCGCGAGCGCCTGGGCGTCGGTGTTGGCGGCGATGAACTCCACGCCCCGCAGCCCCGCGTCGACCATGCGGCTGACCGCGTTGGTGCCGCCGCCCCCAACGCCGACGACCTTGATGACCGCCAGGTAGCTGCCCACGCCGCTCTCCATGGTTTTCTGCTTTCCGTCCTAAGACTTGAGTATTGGTTAAGGGTTATCCAGCAGGCTTCCCAGGGGAAGCCGGATTGAGCACGTTATGCAGGGAACTTCGCCCTGTCAACCGGGGCGAGCACTTTTGCAGGATTGCTTGCAGAACGCCGGACTCTCAACCACTGCCCGAGGAATCCCCTTTCAACCGCCTCAACCTGAAGTTGAGGGTGATGCTTCGGTGGTGCTCGGTTCGCTGGGGCCCGCCGCTGGCGCCGCCGACCCGGTAGGGCTCGCGGCACTCGGTTCGCTCGTGCCCGTGGCGTTGGGTTCGGTCGTGCCCGCGACGCTCGGTTCGGTCGCGCTCGGCGCCCCGGTGGCCCCTCCGGCGGCTGGGGACTCGGCGGCGCTCGCCGCGGGGGCACTCGCGGCGGCGGCCCCGCCGTTGACCGCTTCCGCGAGCACGTTGGCGAGCGCGGCGGAGGTGGGATCGGAGGCGCTCACCTGCCCGGTGCTCACCCCCCCTTCCAGTCCCCCCGCCGAGGTGGTGCCCGCCGCGGGGCGTTCGGGGGCGCGCACGTCCACGTAGGTCGCCCCCGCGGAGCTGGGGTCGGCGAGCACCCGCGCGGCCGCCAGCCACTTGGCGTGCGGACGGGCGGCGTCGCCGAAGTAGAGCGAGACGCCCCCCCGCATCGCCACCGTGAGCCCTTCGCGGCCCGTGAACACCCTGGCGACCCACCCCAGCAGCACCTGCGGCGCGGCGCCGAGGACGCTCAGCTCGGCGCGCACGGTCGCATTCTCGACCCGCCCTCCGACCGATCGGAGATCGGCCAGCGCCGTGTAGCCGGGGAGGGCGATCGCCGGCAGTGGCGCGTGCAGGCTCTCGAGCAGGGCGGGCCCCAGCACGACCCCGTCGGCGGCAACCGCGGTGGGCTGGCCGCTCTCCGAGCGGCCACCGGCGCTCAGCGCCGCCACGGGGAGCTGCTCGACCACATGGATGCGCAGGCCGTGGGGGAAGCTGGTGGCGACGCTCAGGCCCCTCACCACGTGGAAGGGCGCCACCGCGGCGCGCAGCGCGCCGAGGTTGACGTCCAGCGTGCTCATCTGCCGCGCGGCGCCCCGCAACGCGGCATCGATCGGGCCCGCGTCGACCCCCTGCACGCCGGTGACCTGCACCCGCTCGACGGACACCAGCGGAGAGTTGCGCAGCCACAGCCAGCCGCCGCCCAGCAGCGCCAGGGCGGCGAGGGCGATCGCCAGTCGCTTCGGGGTGAGCGCGCGGGGGAGGGCAGCCGGGAGCGAGCGGACGCGCAGCCGGGAGAGTCGGCCGATCGGCAGGGGCCAAGCCGGGGAGTCGGGTCGGGCGGCGAAGGAGCGGGCCACGCTTGGGTCTTCGACCTCGGTGGACGAACCCCTACCGATGATGTTCCGCCGTGAACGCGTTATGATTCTCCGGCTAGCACGTCCACTGTGGCGTACCTTGGGGTCCGGGCAACCGGACCCCTTGTTGTGTAAGTGTGCCCCGGTGGACATGGGGCCTGTCGTCCACCAGGGCTGAGTGCACCTGCTACCGGGTCAGTCGGTCGATGACCAACATGGCAATAAGCAGCGTGGTTGCTAGCACGTCCACCGCTAGTGGCATGCCATCACCTCCTTTCTCGGGACCGATCGGCCCCGCATCGGCCGTCATCCGAGTAGGTGGGTGACCTCAGACGAAAGGCTACTCAGCGCTTGGGACGCAGTGCTCGGGCCGCCACGGAAAACGCACCGGCCCGAGCGTCTGCACCTCGGGCTCCAGCGCCACGCCGAAGCGCTCCAGCACGCGGCGGCGACCCTCGGCCATCAGCGCGACGATCTCCGCGGTGGTGGCGGCGCCGGTGTTCTCGATGAAGTTGGCGTGCTTGAGCGCGAAGCGCGCGCCGCCGACGGCGAGGCCGTTGCAACCGGCCTCGGAGAGCAGGAGGCCGGCCGTGCGCCCCCCTGCCCTGGGATCCTCCGGGTTCTTGAAGGTCGAGCCGAACGTCCTGATCCCCTGCGGCTGGGCCTCGTGGCGGCGGGCGCGCAGCTCGGCAAGCGTGGCCTTGACCTGGGCGGGCGGCGCGGGGTGCAGCGCGAACGAGACGCGCATCACGACCTCCCCGGCGGGCAGGTTGGAGCCGCGGTAGGCGAACCCCAGGTCGGGCGGCGTGCGGCGGTCGAGCCCCCGCGCGCTGGCCACCTCCACCCACTCCAGCGTCTGGGCGAGCTCGCCGCCGTAGGCGTTGGCGTTCATCCGCACCGCCCCGCCGACGGTGCCGGGGATGTTGACGCCGAACTCGATCCCCGACAGGCCCGCCCGCGCGGCGTGGGCGGCCACCGCGGGCAGGCGCGCGCCACCACCGCACTCCAGGCCGCTCTCCCCCACCCGCTCGATCCCCGCCAGCTCGCCCTCGAGCTTCACCACCAGACCCGCCACGCCCCCATCGGCGATCAGCAGGTTGGAGCCCGATCCAACCACCGCCACCGGCACCCCAGCGGCATGCGCCCACGTGAGCAGCTCCAGCAGTTGCGGGACGCCGCCGACCCGCGCGAACAGCTCCGCGGGACCCCCCGTGCGCACCGTGGCCAGGCGCGCCAGCGGGTGGTCGCGCTGCACCAGCCGGGGCGGCTCGGGCGCGCTCACCGACGTGGCGCCTCCTCCACCAACACGCGCCCCAGCGCATCGACGTCGCCGGCTCCCATCGCCACGCACAGGTCGCCCTCGCCGAGCAGGCCGCGCAGGACGGGCTCGGCGTCGGCGAACGTGGGCAGCCACATGACCGGGCGCCCGCCCGCGGCGTCGACGGCGGCCTGCGCGATCCTCAGTCCGCTCACCCCCGGGTGCTCCTCGGCGCGCTCGCGCGCGGGGTAGACGTCGAGCACCACCACCACGTCGGCCTGCGCCAGCGCCCGCCCGAACTCCCGCGCGAGCAGCGCGGTGCGCGAGTAGAGGTGCGGCTGGAACACCGCCACCAGCCGCCTCGGCTCCAGCGTGCGCGCCGCGCTCAGAGTCGCCGCGACCTCGGTGGGGTGGTGGGCGTAGTCGTCGTAGAGGAGCGCCCCGCCCGCAGTGACACCGGCTCTCTGGAAGCGCCTCCCCGCCCCATGGAAGCCGGCGAGACCAGCGAGCGCAAGCTCCAGATCGGCCCCGGCGAGGCGAGCCGCCTCGAGGGCGCCGGCGGCGTTCACCGCGTTGTGCGCGCCGGGCACCCCCACGCGAACCTCCAGCTCCCGCCAGAGGAAGGTCGAGCCCTCCCCGTCGAGTCGGGCGGCGGGCGCGTCGTAGGGGACGAGCCTCACGGCGCCCGCCGATCCGCGACCCCTCGGGGGCGTGCCCGGGGTCTTGCGATCCACAGCGGGACCGTCCCCTGGCGGCGGCTCGGCGCTCTCCCCGAGCGCCCCCTCCGGGGCGAGCTCGAGCAGCTCGGGGCGATCCCACACCACCACCGCCTCATGGGCGCTCGCGAGGAACGCGTGGAACGCATCGCGCAGCTCCGCGAGCGAGCGGAACGCGGCGTGGTGGTCCAGCTCGACGTTGGTGAGCACCGCCACGTCGACCTCGAGGCTCAGCATCGAGCGATCCGACTCGTCCGCCTCGACCACCAGCCACTCCCCCTCCCCCCACTCCGCGTTCGCCAGCCCGCTCCCCACCGGGGCGCCGATCAGCCACCCGGGGCGCTCGCCGCTGGCGCGCAGGGCGTGCACGATCATCGAGGCGGTGGTGGTCTTGCCGTGGGTGCCCGCCACCGCGATCGTGCGCCGCAGCGCGGTGAGCTCCCCGAGCAGCTCCGCGCGAGGGCGCTCCGCCAGCCCCCGCTCGCGCGCGGCGCGACGCTCCGGGTTCTCGGGGGGCACGGCGCTCGAGTAGACGACCTCCACGTCCTCCCCCGGGGGCACGTTGGCGGCGTCGTGGCCGATGCTGGCCTCCAGCACCCCCTCCGCGCGCAGGCGCTCGAGGTAGGGAGAGTCGGCGCGGTCCGAGCCGCTGACCTCGGCCCCCAGGGCGTGGGCGGCGCGTGCGTAGCCGCTCATCCCCGCGCCGCCCACGCCCACGAAGTGCAGCCGCCGCCCACTCCATGGCGGGCTCATCCGCGGGCCGCCTCCAGCAGCTCCTCGGCCACGGCCTCAGCCGCGTCCGGGCGCGCCAGGCGGCGCGCGGCGGCGGACATCGCGCGCATCCGCTGGGGATCGGCGAGCAGCGCAGCCGTCTCGCGGGCCAGGCGCGCGGGACCGAGCTCGCTGTCAAGGATCACCACCGCGGCGCCGCCGCGCTCCATCCAGCGGGCGTTCGCCGCCTGATGGTCTGCGGCGGCGTGGGGGTAGGGGATCAGGATCGCGGGCCTGCCGTGGGCGGCGACCTCGAACAGCGAGCCCCCCGCGCGGGCGACCACGAGGTCGGCGGCGGCGAGTGCATCGGAGAAGTCGGCGAGGTCGAGGTACTCGCGCAGGTCGTACCCCGCCGGGAGCACCCGCGCGGCCAGCTCGGGGTGGTCGCGGCGTCCGCAGACGTGCAGCACGTGGAAGGCCGTCCCCGCGAACGCCTCGACCGCGGCGAGGTTGATCGAGCGCGCCCCCAGGGAGCCCCCGAAGACCAGCACGCACGTCTCCCCGGGCGCGACTCCCAGCCGCTCCCGGGCCTCCGCGCGGTCTTGCTGGGGCGGCGGGATCGGGCGGCCCGTGACCCTGTAGCGGCGCCCCTCGCGGCCCTTGATCGCAAACGCCAGGCAGACCCGCCGCGCGAATGGCGCCAGCGCGCGGTTGGCCAGGCCCAGGTGGCTGTCCGCCTCGGTGAGCACCAGCGGGATGCGGCGCGTGAGCGCGGCGAGGCCCACCGGCCCGGAGACGTACCCCCCGCCCCCCATCACCGCATCCGGGGCCAGCTCCCCCAGCAGCGCGCGGGCGCGCAGGAGCGCCCTGAGGGCGAGCACCAGCGCGCGCGCCGCCCGTAGCGGGTTGCGGCGGTCCAGGCCCGCCACCGTGATCGTGTGCAGGGGATATCCCGCGGCCGCCACCAGCTGCGCCTCGGCGCGCTCGCCGCCGATGAACGCGACCTCCGCGCCCCGCGCCCGCAGGACGTCAGCCACCGCCAGCGCGGGCACCACGTGCCCGGCGGTTCCCCCCGCGGCGATCACCACTCTGCTCGGCGCTGCGCTCATCGGCCAATCCTGCCGGTTTGCGGGCGCGCGCGTCGCCCACCACGCGCACGTGCGCGCTCGTGCCGGAGGCGACGTTCAACAGCAGCCCCATCGCGGCGAGCATCACGATCAGGCTGCTCGAGCCGTAGGAGACGAACGGGAGCGGCACCCCCGTGAGCGGCGCGAGGCCGAGCACCGCGAACACGTTGAGCACCGCCTGGGAGACGATCAGCGAGGTCATCCCCACCGCGATCAGCGCGCTGAAGAGGCTCCGCGCCCGCTTCGCCGCCCGCAGGCCCGCGTAGCCGATCAGCCCGTAGAGGAACAGCAGCGCGTACACCCCCACCACCCCGAGCTCTTCGGCGATCACCGCGAAGATGAAGTCGGTCTGTGCCTCGGGCAGGTAGAAGATCTTCTGCACCGACTGCCCCGGGCCCACCCCGAGGAGGCCGCCCGAGCCGATCGCGATCTGGCCCTGCACGGCCTGAAAGCCGCTGCCGGAGGCGTGCGCCCAGGGATCGACGAACGAGGTCAGCCGCTCGCGCGCATAGGGCCGGGCGAGCGCGTACACCGCGACCGCCGCGACCGCGCAACCGGCGATGATCGCCAGGTTGCGCAGGGGGATCCCGGCGGCTACGAGCAGCGCGCAGGTGGTGAGGGCGATCACCAGGGCGGTGCCGATGTCCGGCTGGGTGGCCACCAGCAGGCAAGCCCCCCCGACCACGAGCAAGAGCGGCCGGCAGAGCTCGCGCAGGTCGTGCACGCGCTGGGGGCGGCGCGCGAGCAGCGTGGCGGAGTACAGCACCAGCGCGAGCTTCAGCAGCTCCGAGGGCTGGAACTGGAAGATCCCCGGCCCGATCCAGCGGCGCGCTCCGTTGACGCTCACCCCCACGTGCGGGATGTGAACCGCCAGCACGAGCACGAGCGAGACCGCCAGCAGCGGCGCGACGAGACCCTGCACCCGGGCGACCCCGTCGCGCGCCAGATAGTGCATCAACGCGAGCCCCACCGCCCCGAAGATCACGAACTTCACGAGATCCCCGCTGCCGGTGCCGCGGCCTTCCAGCAGCGCGCTGGCGGAGGAGGCGCTGTAGACCATCACCGCCCCAAACGCCAGCAGGCAGAGGGTTGCGGTCAGCAGGATGCGGTGCTCGAGCGGCTGCTGGGCGGCCTTCGCGGCGCGGCCGGCGGGTCGCTTCGCGGAACGGGCGCTTGCGCCGCTCCGTCCCTGGACTCTGGCTTTGGCGCCGCGCTCGGCCGATGGCATCCCAAGCCACTTCGACGCCTCCGCGCGTAAGCCTCCTTGGACCGGCTCCTGGCAGGGAGCTCACGCCCGGTGCCGGGAACTCCCGTGGGCGCCTGCGCTCAGCCTTTGCGGTGATTGTGCTTCGCGACCTTCACCCGGTGCCTCGAGGGCTTTTTGCCGTGACGCCCGTGACGCTTGTGCTTGCCGGCCTTGCCCTTCGCAGCGCCCGCCTTCGATGAGCCGCCGAGCGGGCTGGACAGCTCAGGCACTGGCGAGGAGGGCGTTCCGGACCCCGCGGGCTGTTCGCCACCACCAGACGCCGGGGGTTCGTTGCCGGACGCCGGGGGCTGATTGCCCCCAGACCCGGGGGAGCCTTTCGAGCCCAGCGGTTCGAACAGTGGTTCCGGTGGTTCGAACACACTCCCGTTCGCGTTTGCACTCTGTTCGTCTTCGTTGGTCGCGCTCACTCCCCAGCCATACTCTGCGCCTTTATTCAGCGTCACCCCCACGCTGTTGAGGTCGAGGCTGACGCTCTGGCCCACGAAGGAGCCGAGGAGCCTTCCATGCGGCAGGGGAATGTTCCTGATGTATTCACACGCTTCGTGCGCGCACGAGGACCACAGGGAGAACTGATAGTCCGTCGCCTGCCCCTCCGTGTCGATCTTCGCTTCAAGCGTCGCATCGGTCGAGGTCAGGTGCGAGAGCGTCACGGATTCGATCACAGGTGGGGCGCCCGGCAGTGTGACGAACGTCTTCTCCCCGCCGTACCTCGTCCCGGCGGAGTTGCTGGCCAGGACCCGATAGCCCTCGATCGTGTCCGGGGTTAGGATGTGCCCGGCAGCGGCCACGTCAACGCTCACGGTCTGACCAGCGGAGTCGGCTGGAACGGTTCCCTTTGCGATGGGAACGCCCCCGTCTGCTTCGCACGCCAGGATCCGTTTGTCGTTCGCGCACGACGGCGCTTCCAAATAGATTTCATACGTCGTTTCGAGACCTTCGGGGTCGATCTTCGCTTCAAGCGTCGCGTCGGTCGAGGCGATGTTCGTCGCGGTCTCGTCTTCGATCCCGGGCGGCGTGCCCGGCGTGAGCGTCGTGAACGTCTGATCGGGACCCACGACGGCCGGGGCTTCCCATTCGAGCGTGTCTTCGGTCTGCTTCGCCCGCGCCGCAAGCACCCGGTAGTGATAGGTGGTGCCCGGTGTGAGCGTCATGCCCGCGCTGGCGAGGTCGAGGCGCACATAGCTGCCCCACGTTCCCCTCCCGATGAAGCCGATCGGCAGAGCTTCCCCATGCGTGCCGATGCACCCGTCGAGCCCCAGCGGCCAGATTTCCTTGACGGGGCAGACGATTTCCGGCTGGTATTCGCTCGGGTTCGCGACCACCTGGAACTGGTAGTACGCACCACCTTCCATACCAAGGCTCTCAGGGTTGATCTTCGCTTCGAGCGTCGCGTCGGTCTGCGTGACGCCATACGCCACTGTGCTTTCGATCGACGGCGAGGAGTCCCCCAGCGCCGCGGCCGGCAGGAAGGCAAAGATCAACGAGGTGCCGGCCGCGGCGAGCAGCCAGCGAAGAAATCGCATCACCCAAGACCCCCGTCAGTGCATATCGGCGTACACATCATCGACCGAACCGAAGCCATTCTACACCCCCCGTGAGACGAGCGCAACGAATAGCTGGCCACGAGCCTCGAAGTCGGCGAACTGGTCGAAGCTCGCGCAGGCCGGGGAGAGCAGCACCACCTCACCCGCTGCCGCTGCCGTGCTCGCCGCCGCCACAGCCCGCTCCAGATCGCCGCATTCCTGGAGCGCAATCCCGATGCCTGCCAGTGCGGCGGCGATCGCGGGGGCGTCCTCTCCGATCAGGTAGACCGCGGCGCAGCCCTCCTGCACCGCCCCGCGCAGCGCGGCGAAGTCCTGGCCCTTGCCCTGGCCGCCCAGGATCAGGTGCACGCCGCCATCGGGGAACGCCCGCAGCGCGACGAGCGTGCTTGCGACGTTGGTGGCCTTGGAGTCGTTGACGTAGAGCACGCCCTCGCGGCGCACCACCTCCGCCAGGCGGTGCGGGACGCCCGGGAAGCTGCGCAGGCCCGCCCGCACCGCCGCGGGTGCGACTCCCCGCGCGAGGCAGGCCGCCGCGGCGGCCAGTGCGTTGCGCGCGTTGTGCTCGCCGCGCAGACTCAGCTCCGCGACGCTCAACAGCGGCTCTCCCTCCCACCACAGGCGCCCGTCGCGCAACGCGCACTCCGGCGCCTCGCCCGTCCCCGCGCCCGCGTCCTCACTCTCCACGAGGCGCACCCGGCGCACACCGGGGGCAAGCGCAATCTCGGGCAGCCCCGCCGGGACCACGGCCACGTCCCCCTCCCGCTGGTGGGCGAAGATCCGCAGCTTGGCCTCCCGGTAGGCCGCCATCGTGCCGTGGCGATCGAGGTGGTCGGGGGAGATGTTGAGCAGCACCGCCGCCTCGGGGGCGAACGCTAGGGTGTCCTCGAGCTGGAAGGAGGAGGTCTCGCACACCACCGTCGTGCGCTCCTCGATCCGCCCCACGAGGCCGCTGAGCGCCGCTCCCACATTGCCGGCCACCGCCACCGGCAGGCCGGCCTCGCGGTGGATGTGGCCGATCCACTCCACCGTCGTGGTCTTCCCGTTGGTGCCCGTCACCGCGATCGACTCGTTGCCCAGGAGGCGCCACGCGAGCTCCAGCTCCCCCAGCACCGGCAGCCCCCGCTCGCGCGCCGCCACGATCAGGGGCGCCTGTGCGGGCACCCCCGGGCTCTTGACAACGGCCCGCGCGTGCTCGAGCTCACCGAGGCCGTCGGCGTGCAGGCGCACCTCCACACCCAGCGCCACGAGCTCCTCGGCGGAGGGCGCGCCACCTGCCCCGGGCGCCCCCCCGGCATCCACCCCGATCACCCGCTCCCCACGCTCGCGCAGCACCCGCGCCGCGGCGGCCCCTGAGCGCGCGAGCCCCACGATCAGGTAGGGACCCTCGGGGATCGGTGGGCGAGGCTTCAACGTGTGCCTCGCGAGGGCCACCGGCTGGATCCAGACGTGCGCGTCGAAGGGGACGGGCTCTCAGGCAATGCTCTGGCGATAGATCGTGAAGCCGATCGCGCAGCAGATCGCGGCGATGATCCAGAAGCGCAGGATGATCTTCGTCTCCGACCACCCCCGCAGCTCGAAGTGGTGGTGGATCGGCGCCATCAGGAAGACGCGCTTGTGGCGCGTCTGGAAGTAGAGCACCTGGATCACGACCGAGAGGGCCTCGATCACGAAGATCCCGCCGAGCAGGATCAGCAGTATCTCCGTCTGGGTCATCACCGCCAGACCCGCGATCGCACCCCCGAGGCCCAGCGCGCCGGTGTCGCCCATGAAGATCGTCGCGGGGAACGCGTTGAACCACAGGAAGCCGATGCACCCCCCCACCAGGCAGCCCGCGAGCATCGAGAGATCGCTCGAGGAGGAGACGTACTCCGAGGTGATGAAGGTGATTCCCACATACGCCAGCAGCACGATCGCGGCGCACCCCGCCGCGAGGCCATCGAGGCCGTCGGTGAGATTGACCGCGCTGGTGGTGCCGGCCACCACCAGGTAGATCAGCAGCGGATAGAACGGCCCCAGGTCCACGTGGTAGTCGACGACCCGAAGTCTCAGCGTTTCCTGCAGATGCGCCTCGTGGGTCGCGACGAACCACAGGCCCAGCGAGATCGCGATCGTCACCGCCAGCTTGGTGCGCGCCCGCAGGCCCAGCGAGCGCCGGCGCACGAGCTTGGTGTAGTCGTCCGCGAACCCCAGCAGCGCGCACGCGAGCGCCGTGCCGAACACCCCCAGCGCGCGCCATTCGTAGCCGGTGAGGATCAGGAACGGGATCGCCACCGCCACGAAGACGATCACCCCGCCCATCGTGGGGGTGCCCGCCTTCTGGCGATGCCCCTCGGGGCCCTCCTCGCGGATGTGCTGCCCGAACTCCCGCCGGCGCAGGAACTCGATGAACTTGGGGCTCAGGAAGATGCAGATCAACAGCGCCGCCGTCCCCCCGATCAGCACCCGGCCCATTCAGCGGCCCCCGCCGAGTCCGAGCGCCAGCCCCACCCGCTCGAGGCCCACGCCGCGGGAGCCCTTCACGAGGACCGTATCGCCCGCACGCAGCAGCCCCGGAAGGAGCTCGGCCGCCGCCGCGGCGTCCGCCACGCGATGCACCTCCCCCTTCCGTTGCACCTCTCCCTCCCGTTGCACCTCCCCCTTCCGTTGCACCTCTCCCTCCCGTTGCACCTCCCCCTTCCGTTGCGCCTCTCCCTCCCGATGACCCTCCTCCTCCAACCCCTCCCCCATCTCCCCCGCCAGCGGACCGACCGCGACCAGCAGCTCCACGCCGCACGCCCGGGCATGCACGCCGATCTCGCGGTGCAGGTGCCGCTCGCGGGGGCCCAGCTCGAGCATGTCGCCGAGCACCGCCACGCGGCGCCCCGGCGCGGTCGCGGCGAGATCGTCGAGCGCGGCGCGCATCGACATCGGGTTGGCGTTGTAGCAGTCGTCGATCAGCACGATTCCCTCTCCCAGGGCGATGCGCTCGCCGCGCAGCGCCGAGAACTGCACCTCCAGGCGCCCCGCGGGGGTCACGCCGAGCGCGCGAGCCGCCGCCACAGCCGCCAGCAGGTTGCGGAGGTTATGGGATTGCGCGAAGGACGGCCGCACGACGATGGGCTCCCCCCCGTGTCCGTGGTCCACGATCGTCACCTCTCCGATCCTCACCTCTCCATTCTGCGCGCACCCCACCAGCTCCACCTCGCCGCCCTCGCCGAAGGTCACCGTGTGCTGGTCGACACGCAGGTGGGGCTCCAGCAGCGGCTCCCCCGCTGGCACGACCACCGTCGTCCCGGGCGCCATTCCGGCGATCAGCTCGGCCTTCGCGGCCGCAACCCCTTCGATCGTCCCCAGCTGCTCCAGATGCACCGGACCCACGTTCACGATCACCCCGACCTCCGGCTGCGCGATCGCCGTCAGCTCCGCGATCTGCCCCCTCCCGCGCATCGCCATCTCCAGCACGAGCGCCCTGGTGCCCGCTGGCGCCGCCAGCATGGTCAGCGGCAGCCCGATCTCGGTGTTGAGGTTCGCCTCGCTTGCCACGGTGGGGCCGCCAAGCTGCTCCCGTGCGTCGCGTAGCAGCGCCGCGAGGATGTCCTTCGTCGAGGTCTTCCCGGTGGAGCCCGTGATCGCGACGACCTTGGCGCCTTCCTCCCCGAGCGTCCTGCGCCACTCGCGGGCCAGCGACTGCATCGCCGCGAGCGGATCGGGGTGCGCGAGCACCACGCCGCTGGCCGAAACGGGGATGCGCGCCGAAGGCGCGTGTCCCCCGGCTTCGGCGGGCGACCTCACCTGCTCCCCTACCGCCGGTGCGCCTCCGGCGAGCGCCCGCGCGTGCTCCGACTCCATTGACGGCCCCCCGACAAGCGCCCGCGCGTGCTCTGACGCCACCAGCACGCCCCACGCCCCAGCGCGCAACGCCCGCTCCGCGTAGGCCCCGCCGTCCACGTGCTCTCCCCGCAGACCCACGAACAGGTCGCCGGGCTGGATACAGCGCGAGTCGATCGAGCAGCGCCGCGGCCCGCCGGCACGCAAGGCGCCGCGCAGCTCCGCGCCGGCGGCGGCGGCGACCCGCTCGCTATCCCAGTCGATCATTGGGCCCCAGCCCGTTCGCTCCGCCTGCTCGGCGTGAGGACCTCGGGTCGCTCCTCCTCCGACTTGCGTGCCGCGAGGGCCTCGCGCGCAACCGACACGTCGTCGAAGGGGATCTTGCGCCCACCCGCCAGCTCCTGGCCCTGCTCGTGGCCCTTGCCGGCGATCACCACCACATCCCCCGGCCGCCCCTTGGCGATGGCGCCGCCGATCGCGGCTCGCCGGTCGGCGACCCCGTGCGCTGTGCAGGCGCTCCTCGGCGCCACGCGCGGCTCGTGGATGCCGGCGAAGATCTCCTCGATGATCGCCTCGGGGTCCTCCGAGCGCGGATTGTCCGAGGTGACGATCGCCTCGTCCGCGAGCCGGGCCGCGATTTCACCCATCAGCGGTCGCTTGCCGCGGTCCCTGTCCCCGCCCGCGCCGAACACGCAGATCAGGCGGCCGTGGCCCCGGACCAGCTCCCGCGCCGCACCGAGCACGTTCTCCAGCGAGTCGGGCGTGTGGGCGTAGTCCACGACGACGGCGAAGGGCTGCCCCTCCTCGACCGGCTCGAAGCGGCCCGGGACCCGGACCCCCGCTTCGAGCGCCCCGATCAGTGGATCGAGCGGGTAGCCGAGCGAGTGGACGGTCGCGAGCGCCGCGAGCGCGTTGGCGACGTTGAAGCGCCCGGGCATCGGCAGCGTCAGCGGCCGCTCGCCGGCGGGCGTGCGCAGGATGAAGCGCGCCCCCTCCGGCCCGAGGCGCAGATCGCGGGCCGCGTAGTCGGCCTCCCCCTCGACCCCATGGTCGGCATTGCCCTCGACGCCGCCGTCGGCCTGGCCCTCGATGGCGTAGGTGAGGGTCCCGGGCACTTCCCTGGCCAGCCGCCGCCCGTACTCGTCGTCGAGATTGACGACGCTGACCCCTGGGCGCTCCCCCCGCGCGGGCAGGAACAGCCTGCGCTTGGCGAGGAAGTACTCCTCCATCGTCGGGTGGAAGTCCAGGTGGTCCTGGGTGAGGTTGGTGAAGACGGCGGCCGCGAAGGGGATCGCGGCGACCCGCCCCAGCGTCAGGGCGTGGGAGGAGACCTCCATCGCGCAGGCCCCGTCGCCCGCCTCGAGCATCGCCCGCAGGTCGGCCTGCAGGTCGACCGCCTCGGGCGTGGTGCGGAGGACCGGTCGATCCTCCCCGCCGATGACGGACTTGACCGTCCCCAGCAGGCCGCACTGCACGCCGCTCGCCTCCAGCAGCGCTCGCATCAGATATGCCGTGGTGGTCTTGCCGTTCGTGCCCGTCACCCCCAGCACCGGGAGCTCCCGTGCGGGATCGCCGTGGAAGCGCGCCGCCACCGGCCCCATCGCCGCGCGAGCCGATCGCACGAGGACCTCCGGCACGCCCAGGCCGAGCGGACGCTCGACCACAAGGGCGGCCGCCCCTGCGCGTACCGCCTGCGCGGCATGGTCGTGGCCATCGCTGCGCTCGCCGGGCACGCAGAAGAACAGCGCGTCCGGCCCCACCCTGCGGCTGTCATAGGCGAGGTCTGCGATCTCCACCGCGGCGTCCTCGCCAGTGAGGCCGCTCGCGCCCAGCTCGGCGGGAATCAGATCCGCCAGCCTCATCGCCGCTCACGCCTTCTTCGCATCGGCTCTGAGTCTAGTTTCAGCGCCCGACGCGGCCCGCGCCGCCCGAACCTCAGACCGCAACCGGCTCGGGAATGCGAACCGCGGACGCGGCGGTGGAGAACTGCAGGGCCCCGTCCTCGATCGCGCCGAGCTTGAGGCTGAGGATGTCGAGCGCGTAGTTCTGATGGAGCCGCCAGGGCGCCCGCGCACCCTGTTTGGGGAACTTGTCGATCGCACGCTGCACGTAGCCGGAGCTGAAGTCGATGAATGGCAGCTCCGCGATCGCGGGATCCCGGCGCGGTGTGCACACGTCGTACCCGTGCTCGGCCATGTGGCGCAGCAGCCTGCAGACGTATTCGCAGGTGAGATCGCACTTGAGCGTCCACGAGGCGTTGGTGTACCCCAGCGCGAACGCGAGGTTGGGCACGCCGCTCAGCATCATGCCCTTGTAGCCCATCGTCTCGGAGAGCACGATCTCGCGGCCGTCGACCGCGATCTCCATGCCCCCGAGCGCCAGCAGCTCGAGCCCCGTCGCGGTGACGATCAGATCGGCCTCCAGCTCGTCCCCGGAGGCGAGCTGCAGGCCCCTCTCGGTGAACGTCTCGACGCGATCGGTGACGACCGACGCGCTGCCCTCCCGGATCGCCTCGAAGAGGTCGCCGTCGGGCACCAGGCACAGGCGCTGATCCCAGGGGTCGTAGCGGGGTTTGAAGTGCGTGTCGATGTCGTACCCAGGCGGAAGCTGGTGCTCGAGCGCCCTGCGCAGCAGCGCCTTCATGGCTCCCGGCATGCGCCTGCTGAGCTGGAAGCTCGCCATCGTGCGCAGGACGTTCTTCCAGCGCGCGAGCGCGTAGGCGGCCTTGGCCGGCAGGGAGTTGCGCAGGAGGTCGGCGATCCGGTCCTCCGCGGGCAGCGAGACGACATAGCTGGGCGAGCGCTGCAGCATCGTGACGTGCGCTGCAGTGCGGGCCATCGAGGGGACGAGCGTGACCGCGGTCGCGCCGCTGCCGATCACCACCACGCGCTTGCCGGCGTAGTCGACGTCCCCGCTCCACTGCTGCGGGTGCACGATGCGCCCGGCGAAGCGCTCGGTCCCCTTGAACTGCGGCGTGTAACCCCGGTCGTAGCGGTAGTAGCCGCTGCACATGAGCAGGAAGCCGCAGCTCAGGAGCACGGTCTCGCCGGTGTCGCTGCGCTCCGCCTCCACCGTCCAGCGCGCATCGGCCGAGGACCACTCGGCGCGCACGACGCGATGGTGGAAGCGGACCCTCTCATCGATGCCATGGTCGCTTGCGGTCCGCTCGACGTAGCTGAGGATGGACGCCCCGTCGGCAATCGCCTTGGCCTCCTTCCACGGCTTGAAGGAGTAGCCCAGCGTGTACATGTCCGAATCCGAGCGGATGCCCGGGTACCGGAAGAGATCCCAGGTCCCCCCGATGCGGTCCCGGGCCTCGAGGATCGCGTAGCTGCGCTCCGGGCACCTCCTCTGCAGGTGGTAGCCGGCGCCGACGCCGGACAGGCCGGCCCCGACGATCAGGACGTCCAAGTGGTCGAGCGGCATCTCGGGCAATCCTACTAGAGTCAAGATGAGAGAGCCCGGAGCTCTGGCTCTCGAAGGCCCTCCCATTCAGGGCTCCCCGCCTCAGAACGCCTCGGAGATCACCAGGCGCAGAGCGCCGTCGAGGCCTTTCTGAGCACGCAGGCGGTTGTACTCGGCGTCCCAGGCACCGCTGTCGAGGAGCCGCGGAGAGCCGCTCGAGGATGTGCTGCTCCACGCCCGGCTCCAACAGCGCCCACATCGACTGGGCGCTGCGGACGGCGGGGTCCAGGAGCGCGCCTCGGGATGTCGCCAAAACGCCTCGAAGAAGCTGTCGGCGCAGTCACCTGGCGTCGGAATCTGCTCCACCCGTGTGCGCCCCCAGGGCCGCCGCGACATCCTCGATCGCCGGATAGCGTGGCAGCTCCGCCGCCACTCGCGGAGAAACTCCAGCTGTCAGGCGGGCAGGTGGTCGAACTCGAACGTGAACACGACCACCGGCCCGCGGGCCACCCGGCGCAGCTCGGTGAGCCCCGCCGCGGGCGGCTCCCAGTGGTGGATCGTCACGCACGCCATCGCCGCATCGACAGCCCCGTCGTTGAAGGGGGGCGGCGCCTCCGCGCGGGAAGCGATCGCCGGTGCGGCGCCAGTGGGGCGCTGGGCGCGCATCGTCGCGCTCGGCTCCACGGCGAGCACCCAGCGGTCGCACGGCTCGTAGTACCCCGGGCCTGCGCCTACGTTGAGCACCGTGCGGGCATCGCCTAGAGCGGTATGAATACGCGCGGCGATCCGTGGGTCCGCGGCGGTGGCGCGCGTAGGTGCGTACGGACGCTCATAATCGACCCGCGCTGTCATCCGGCGACCCTAACATCTGCTGGAGCGGTATCGGCTGGCTTTCCCTACAGCCATAGAGTCTTCGGACCGCCGCCAGTGGTCCCTATGTATCCATCCACCTGCCGTACTGCCCTGGTGGCTGGCGGGGGCGCAGGCCTGGGTCAAGTCCGGCGCCCCCGCTCAGCGATCCCGGGGTGTGTGAGGGGGTACTCACGCCCCGAGTTACCGTGAGCACCGGGGGAAGATCGTCGGGCGCTCACTAGCTTGAAGAAGGTTATTTTGCTTTGGACCGGCGCGTGTGTGTCTTGGCCTTGTCGTGCTTGTGTTTGCGGGCAGGTTTTTTCTTCGGGCATTCTGTCACGTCGATCTTCGTGTTCTGGTGGATGACGGTGCCGTTCTGCGCGGTGAAGATCGTGGGTATGGTTAGTTTGGCGTCGCAGAGGTTTCCATCTGCCGCGAGGGCCGAGTGGGGGCCCTGAAGGAGCTTTAGTTCGAAGCTACCGACGGGGGCGTCGGGTACGGTGTTGAAGGTACTAGTAGTGATACCCTTTTTGCTGATGAAGGTTTCGCCATGGAGGTCTAGCGTGACTCCGTAGCCTTGGAGGACGATGACCAGTTCGGGGAACTTCGCATTACCATGGGATACGAAGTACGCCGGCCCTGTCAAGGGGACGGGTATGATCGGTGTCGTCGTCGTCGCTGTTCCGACGATGGATCCTGCGGGGCACCCTGCGGGATTGGCGTCAAAGACGGTTTCGACGCATGCCTTCTGTAGCGTGGACAGCCGGGAGGGCAGTCGCTTGGGAAGTTCGACCTTGACTTTCGCGATGTTCACCTGGGTTCCCAGTGGCGCGTTGGGATAGGTCAGCTTCGCCGTGAGGCTGGCGCCTTCGAGTTTGTTGGTCCTGCCGGACGTGGAGACCTTGAACGTGGGGTTGAACGCGAGGCGTGCGCAGTCAACGGCCTGGAAGGGATCCTCGACCGGGACCGGGTCATCGCCAGCCGGGTCGGTAAAGCTCGCGCCGGATCCGATCACGGTCGCGGAGAACACCATCGGGTGGCAATTAGTCGGGTTCAACGTGAAGTCGGGCCGGTCGATGAAGACCTGGATGTCGCGGACGTGGATCACGATCCCATCGATGATGTGCGGAATCTGATCAGCCGCGCCAGCGGGAACGCTGACCGCTGCGGTCACGGGATTGATCTGCAGCGGCAGGTGCACGACGACGGTCCCGAGGTCGAATGGACCGACCTTCGCGGCGGTGATCGCGACGATCGAGAACGGCGCGCCTTCGAAGGGCCCCGCCATGTAGAGCTTGCCCTGGGCGTAGGCCAAGACCTCGCCGACGCCCGCACCGGCGAGGATGTGCCCGATCTGGCTCGCCGCGGGACACGAGGGTTCGGCTTCCTCCTGCGCGCCGGTCTTGGCGCGGGCGAGCGCGATGTCCGCTTCTGGGCAGAACGGGACACCCGAGATGTTCGCGACCAGCCCGGGGGGCAGCTGGGAGGAGAACCCAGTGATCTCCTGTTCGCCGTCGTCCCGGTCGATCCGAAGGTAGAACGGGCTGTAGGATCCCGAGTCGTTGTCGAGCGTACCCGCCAGCACCTGCGGGTTGAACGGCGGCACGCCGCCGGCGGGGCATGCACCGCCGTTGACACCGCGGCTGATTTCAAACGGCTGGCTGAGATCTTCCAGTTCCTGCGCCGGGTTGGCCCACGGGGTCAACTTGGCTCGTACCGTGAAGCTCCCGCACGTCGGCGGCGTGACCAGCGGCGAGGTCTCGCCCTGGCGGAAGCTGAACGTGAACAGGCTGTAGGGCAGCTGCGGGAGACCTTCGAAGCGCGTCACGAGCTGGCCCGTCTGCAGGTTCGGTTCGACCTTTCCTGCGAGCTTCACGATCACCCCACGCTTGGGGAACCTCACGATGACGTACAACGCCAGCAGCGACCCCGCCGGATGCTGCTGGTCGCCGAACGCGGGCAGGTTGGCGTACGGCTGGGCGAGGAAGACCGATCCCGTGCCTTCTTCCTTGATACCAGGCGACTGGACCTTCACCGAACCGAGCTTTGAGTCGTTCGGGCAGCCCGTACCCGCCGGCGCTTCGAGCGCTTCTTCTTCGTACTGCGCTAGGTTGCACGAGCCCAGCCCGGAGCCCGCGGACGGGTTGACCGTGATTCCTTCTGGGAGTTCTACGATCGCCTTCTCGACGTTTGAGGTCGCGAGCCCTTCGGGGTTTTCGTATGTCTGTACCACACCGTTTTCGACGTCCAACCCGGTTGGACTGTACGCCTGCGTCGTCGTCGGCGCAGCGTTGAACGTCGAGGGCAACGCCAGCAAGTCGCAGTCGAACAGCGGCCCGAGCGTGGGTTCGGAGCTGGATCCCGGTTCGTGTTCGGGCTCCGGTTCTTCCCACGAGTGGCTGGAGATGTTCACCGCCAACGGTGCGCCGCTGCAGGACGTGGGGTTACTGAGGTACGGCACCCGCGCGTTATCCGATGCGACTCCGAATTCCCCGCTGATACCGCCGTTCTTCGGGTTCCACCGCCAACGATCGTGCACGGGTTCTGTCGGTACCCCCCATATCGTCGTGGAGACGCTGTCGAGCTCGTTGCCGCCCGCGTCTTTGATGTCCTGGAACCTTGCCTGCGCACGGTACTGATATTCCCCCGGGCCAACCTTCACCGGGTCGATCGTAACGTCGCCCTCCACGTTGAACGCGACAGCCGTGAACCCGAGCTTCTCGACATCACCAGGCTCGGGGGTGAGGTTGTATACCGGCTCGGTGAACACCTGAACCCGTCCATTCAACGTCAGCGTGACTATCCCGATCTGGGTGCCGATCGGGCATTCTTCGCGCAGGAACAGAGCCGCCGAGCAAGTCGGTGTATCGACCAAGTCGCTGGCGAACCCCTGCGGCAGATCGACCACCGCTTCCTTGGGCTGGCCCGCGAGCGTACCTTTGTCATCGATGGAGTTGAACCCGATGCTCGTCGTCAGATCCGCGTGCGCGCCGGCCTGCGTGCTCGACAGCGCCGCCGTTACCGACCCCGGGGCTATCCCGAACCCCGCATCCTGCGCGCTGATCGTCGTTTCAGTCACCGTCGAAGCATCGGGCGCACCACCGCCAGACACCCGAACCATATTATCGACCACTGGCCCAGCCATGAGTTCCACATCCATCGGGATCGTCACGACAAGCGTTTCATCGGGAACCACGATCCCGTTATAAACGCACGTAACATTTTCACAAGTCAACGGCGTGCTCAATTCCTGGCGCCGCACCCGACCGCCCAAAACGAACCCTTCGACACCCAACCGATCCAGCGTCAGCCCTTCCGGCAGAACATCCTTGATCGTTACCATGCCATCGCTCGGAGCACCACCGGTGTTCTTCACGATCACCTTATAGAAATCATCACCCGATTCGTCCCCCGGGACGAAGTTCGTCGGCGCGGACACCGACGTCACCGTCCACTGCGGACCCCCAGACACAGCCAACGCCGGCGACACCGCGAACACACACGAAAGGCAGGCTGCCACCAAGGTGACACAAAGACCCACATTCAGCCTCATGGCTACCTACCCCCCATCCGCTTCTGCGGGCCCAGCACCCTCTTGACCCTTTGGGCTTTCGTGGCCTTTTGCTTCCTCTTGGCCTTAGTCTTTTTGGTCTTCTTTCGTATCTTGACGCACTTACCGTGGCTCAGCTTCTTGCCTTTGGGGCACGTCGGTCCCGGGATGGACACACTCGTTTCGTCGCTGGTCCCCGAGAACGCCACCGACGCCGGCGTCAGACCCGCAGGCCCAGGCACCGGATTCTGACACGCATCGCCTTCACACTCCCGTTCCGATTCCCCCGGCGGCTTCAGGCAGGGATCTTCCGCCGTGCAGATACGTGCATCGTAGAGATCTCCCTCGGTGTCGGTGTCCTGCGGCACGAGCTGCGCATGCGTCCCGAAGAAAACATTCGATCCATTTTCGCTGGAGTCCAAGAAAAACGAGTTCGTGGAATCCTGCCCCGAGCCGACCAGCGAGATCGTCCCTTCATGCCACTCATACACATCGATCTTCCCGTTCGTGGCCTGCGGAACCAAGGATTCCGCCGAATCGAAGAACACATAGCTCCCATCATTCCTACCTTCTCCAGACCCATTTTTGGCTTCTTCTGAGATCCCCCTCGGTGAACCACCCGCGGGATCATCGAGATGAACAGACGACCGCGCGAATTCCGAGCCGACCAAGGGAGTCGCGCCATTCGGGTTACACGACACGCACACCGGGTTGTCCTGCACGCCCGGCTCACCCTCAGACATCGGGCTATCAGCGTCATAACGATAGAGCTCGCGCCGCCCATCCGGATCATACCCAGTGACATCCCCCGACGAGGCGAACAGCAGGTAACGCCCATCTCGCGTCGCGTAATAATTCGCTTCCACATTCAAACCGACCTCGCCAAACGCGATCGACGGACTCTCGACCCACGGGACTGGCGAGGTTTCCGGGTAAGACGCACCCGGCGCTATATACGTCGTCGTGCCTTTCGCTGTGTCATACCGGTACAAACCGCCGCCTTCTGGCGCGCCGGCGGTCAGTTTCCCTCCCGCGTCGAAATAAACAGCCGAACCGTCAGCCGACACCGAAGCCACAAACGCAACATTCCCTTCGTCATCCCCCGATTCCCCACGCGAGACACGAGTCAGATCGCACTTGGGCCTCCGCTTCCCCGCTTCTTCTTCGACCTCAACTACCGCGCATTCATACAATTCAAGTTCATGAGTTTTAGCTTTCACGGAGTTCGCCGTCAACTCAGTCCTCGTCACGAAGAACACCCTCGAACCATCTTCCGAGGCCCCGACAAACACAGACGGATACACCACCGCGGGCTCCACACCCGCTTCGAGTGCTGACACCTCGAGCATACTCGACGCCGCTTCCCCTTCAACAGTACCTTCTTCTTCCACACGCATATACACCTGAGGTGTCACACAAGACACTTCATGCGCCGGACAAGAACCCCCCCTCCAGCAGCCCTTGCCCCTTTCACTCACAGTGCCTCCAATAGGGTCCGGAGCAGTGAAGATTATCTTTGAACCATCGCTGGACACCGCCTCGTGGCTACCCCCAGGAATCGTCAAACCCTCCCCAAGAACGGCACCGCACGCGCTAACCAGCCTTGGTTTACCACTAACCGATTCAGAATTCACCAGCGCCAAACACTGCTTGCCACTCACCCACCCGTACAAATTGGCACTCAGCTGATCTGCAGTTTCCTGCTTCTTTACAAGACCTTCCTGCGCACTACCGCACATCGGCAACGGCGAGGACGGCATCACATGATCTTTGCTTTCCACAACAACATGGCTCAAATCCTGCGACGCTCCAACCACATGGGTATCATTCGACGCAGATTCCATTACGGTCGTATACTGGCCACCCGGCCGCCCAACCACAGCATCGACATGTTCCTCCGCCGGCCCCGCGATATCACCAACCGCGACCTCAGAAAAACCCTCAGACCCAAACACCATCGACGCGAAGCTCTGAACCCCCAAGCTTGGCAACACATACGAAGTTCCCAACCAACCCCCTACGCCATCTGAAGCACGACGCGAGAACACATACGCGTTCTCTCCCGCCGCCGGAAACGGGCCAAACGCCGCCGTCGTAAAGAGAAGGAATTCATCCCCACTCGCAGACGAATAACCCACATCAAAATTTTCACCGAACAACTCTTCTTTCGAGACACCGAACATATCTTCAGCGTCCCCCTTATTCGGCGGCGTCACCAACTCATACCCACGACCCGACGAACCCGGCGGAGACACCGGCGAAGTCACAAAACCCTCAAACGCTTCCGAACCACCCACACCCACAGTCACACCCACTGCATTCCTCGCGACCGCCCGAACCCTATAAGCCGTACCCGGCAGCAACCCACCCACACGCTGAACTACACTCACACTAGAATCACCCGAACCAATATCAACCGGTTGCGTCACCCCACCGACACCAGCCTCATCAGCGTATTCAAACCAATATTCCGTATCAACGCCAGCCGGATCAACCACAGCCCGAAATTCAGCAAACGACGCCGACACACCACCAACCGACATACCCCCCACCAGCGGCTTACCGGAAGCCGCAAACGATTCACTTTCTCCTTCCCTCACGCCACCACGTTCAGGTTCACCAGCAGGAGTCGCCGCGACAACACGGAAGCGATAGACCTTCTCGGGTACAAGGCCGTCGATTTCAGCGAAAACCTTATAGTTCTTTTCTTCCAACTTCTGACCTTCTGGGCTACCTCCCCCGCTTAGCACACATGGAACTTCATAGCCCGGATCTCCCAACCGCAAAGACGAAAAACCACCCTTCTTTTCCGATGCACTCTTCTGGAACTCTTCTTCGGTAACATACTGAAAATAACACTTCGACAAAACCAAATCTTCTTTTCGAATGTTATTGTAGGCGCCCCTCACCACCCCATTCAACGTCACTGTCCCAGTAACCCTATCGCCTGTAGCCACACCCGTCACGGCTCCGGGGTAGTACGCACCTTCACCAAACTCATCGACCACGTGTTTTTCACTTTCGATTTCACGCTTTTCATTCGTCACGATTTCATCCACGGCCACATAAAGATCCCCTTCGGCATTGACAGCAATTCCACCCTCGGAATCGCTCGCTCCAAACTGATCCTTCTTTGAGCGACCGGCGATCTGACCAAGATATTTACCCGACGATGTGAACTCGCGAATAACCCAAGAAGGGCTTCCACCTTCCTGCCCCTTGATCAGGACATCACCGTTGGTTGGGTCAATCGCAACGGCGAACAGATAGTTCACAAACATTTCTTCTACTATCTTGATAACTTCGACAAGACACCCTGACGAGTTAAACACATCAATCTCAAGGCCATAAGCATTCTTGCGATTGATGACATAGATATCGCCCGCGGTTATCCCCCTACTCGAGACGGATACTCCGTCCACTACGTTGGCGTCTCCCCAAGATTCTCCGGGTGTGCCGTTCCATTCAGGCCTGCCAATGAGCTTATTACCACTAATGTACTCATTTGAGTCCGATGCCGAACAAGTGAAATCAACAGCTTCACCTAGCTGCCCTGTTCGTTCGACATACCCTGGTGTTTCCCCGGTTCCAGGGTTTGCTGTATAGACGTCACCATACTCGGGCCCGCCCGAGTTATCTACGGCGACTCGTGCATTTTCCCCTGCAGAGAGCAACTTCCCCGTAGAATCGTCGAAGGCACAACTCCCCTCCCGCATAGCAAACAGCTGTCCAAGAAATTCATTGGGAGGACCGAATTCATTTATGACACCGTTAGTGATGTCGCCGACCCACAGATTCCCGTGAATACTTCCTCCCTCGCCGCTATCAATTGCTATACAGCCAAGTTCACCAAATGGTGCCGCAATGCCAGACGGTCCAGTCGGAGTTCCTTCCAGGGCTGACTTGAAGGGGCGCACAAATTCAGCGGAGGCCGGTGTACTCAATGAGAGGCACCCCATGCTCAACGTAAGCAGTGCAGCGCCTGCAAGCAGAACACGATGCCACCTGAACAATCTTGCTGACACTGACAAGGAAAGCTTCCCCATATCGACCTACCTCCATAGATCAGCTGCACGCGGTCTCTAGGCCTGGAGCCCAACACCATCCAAGCCCAACCCAATTGTACGAGTGGCTGATATTGCTGGATGGCCCGGACAAATACCAGGCCACCCAGCTCTTTCATCCTGCTACTTCCAATACATCAGGTGCCCTGGTTAGTGGCTAATACCCATAAGGCGTTTCCGCTTCTTAAAGACGAAAGGATGGTTCCTGTGACTCTTCCGGCTTTTTCGCCGCCGACAGAACACGTGGCCCGCCCTTCTTCTTCAGTTTTTTTATCGAATACAAATTCTGTCTTTCCAGTGGCTCTATTTGATCTAACACGTATCGTGCGGCCTGAGGCTTCGCATCTATCTGAGATTTTAAGTATCCCGGCGACTCTACATTCAACAGCCCAACCAGGTTCTCCATTACCTTCCTGGTTTCTGGGGCCACTGACGAGTTCGTCTCTGACTTCTTCGCCTTCTTCCGTGCCTTTCACCACTTCCTTGAGTTTGGTGCCCCATGGAAGGTTTCTGGGGTGAGCCTTCGGTTCTATTTCTTCTTCACAGGAACCATGCTTTTTTTCTATAAACGCACATTTTATACTTGCTTCGTTTATCGCGGCGATACCATCCTCGCCTGGTATTGTCTTGGTCGATAAGTTCGTTACCCATCCTGTACCAGTTCCCGAGCATTCGATATCCACCGCTCCGCCTGTGGCTTTCGTGTCTTCCAGTTCGAGCTTGCTGGTAGATGTTGTGACTTCGCTGGTTCCTATGACTTCCGTCGTTTCCCAACCAGTCCCTGCTGTTGTACAGAGGCCGGAATTATATGTGCCGGTAGTTGATTTTACGCAATGCACCCATCTCGGCACCGCCATCGCGGGCGATGCTACGACTGCCATCAGACCAGCCACAACAGCCAGCCCGAAAGCCATTTTCAAATACCTCATGGAGTACTGATCCTTTCCCATTTGGGGTTGGTTGCCGGTCCTACAGCGCCCGTCTTCAAGGCAAAGACGCTGTCATACCCGGTTCCTTCTTCTTCCTTCTTCGAGCCCTCCTCGAACCACTCGGTAATTCGTAATGGAACTACGAATAGTGCAATTTAGGCTGCTCAAATAGCCTACCTGATCGTTAGACGCTGTCAAGGTGTTGTTTCTTACTTGTCGAGATGCTAATCGGAGAACAGAAGAAAATGTTCCTGATTAGGTACGCCGAGACCCCGTCGAGCTTCGCGTACGCCCTCCGAGTGCCTTGACCAGCACCGACCGCCGGGGAGCGCACCTCGTCGAGGGAAGGGCTCCACGCATCGCGTATTCACCGCGGAGGCGCTTGCAAAACACTGGTCTGGTGCCACATTCTGGAACGATGACCCCTCCAGGTCGACGAGTGTCGGCAGCCGGTGCTGGCGCGCTTGTCCTCAAACACAGAACACTCAGGTAATGGCCTCCGTGGTGGTTCACCAGCCCTTTGGTTCGCTACCACGATTGCGTGCCATCGTCAAGCGGGCTGATCCGGCAGCTAGTTGCCCTCCTCTCCCACGGCCGGCCGGTACTGCTCCCAACAGGCGGGCCCGCCGCAAGCCGTCGGCTTGGCTCGACCGAGCCGAGCCGGCCGCCCCGCTCGCCCCCCCCTCTCGGGGTCCCTACCCCGACGACGAGGAGGGCGGGATCCCCAGGTACGGCAGCGCGAACGCCATGATCTGCCCGAACGCGGGCGCCGCAACCGTGCCGCCGTAGATCGAGCCGGTCTGCGGTTCGTCGACGATCACAGCGCACAGCAGCTTGGGATCCGAGGCCGGCGCGAAGCCCATGAAGGAGGCCACATAGGCGGTTTCGGAGTATTCGCCGGTCGCCGGATCCACCTTGCTGGCGGTGCCCGTCTTGCCCGCGAGCTCATAACCCGGTACCGACACCTCACTCGCCGTACCGCCCGGGGCCAGCACCCCGCGCAGCATCTGGCGCAACTGCGCGGACGTGCGCGCCGAGATCACGCGGTGGCCCGCCGGCAGTTTGGTGGGGTGGCCGTTCACCGACGCCACGATGTGCGCTGGGCGCAGGATGCCGCCGTTGGCGATCGCCGAGTAGGCAGTGGCCATTTGGATCGGGGTCACCGACTCCCCCTGCCCGATCGGCAGGTTGCCCATCGAGGAGCCCGAGTATTCGCTCGGCTTCAGCACCTGCCCGATTTCCTCGCCCGGCAGATCGATCCCCGTACGCGCCCCGAAGCCGTAGCGGTGAACCCATTCGTTGAAGGTGTCCTCCCCCTCCAGTTTCCCGATCTCGATCGCACCCACGTTGCTGGACTGTGCGAGGATCTGCTTGGTGCTCAGCATCTCTTCGGGGTGTTCCTCGGCGTCGTGGATCGTCCGGTTCGCCACCTGAATCTGATCGGGGACGTCAAATTCGGTGTTGGGGGTGATCAGGCCACCCTGCAACGCGCCCGAGACCGCAACCACCTTGAACGTCGAGCCCGGTTCGTAGTTGAAGCTCACCGCCCGGTTCTCCAGCGCTTCTTCCAGCGCCGCCTTCTGCGGCGGGGGGTCTTCGAGGTTCAGCTGGGGCCAGCTCGCCATCGCCAGGATCGCCCCCGTGTCCGGTTCCATCACGATCGCCGTCGCGTCCGTCGGATGGAAGACCCTTCCCACCGCGCTCAGCACCGCTTCGCTGCGCTGCTGGATGTTCGCGTCCAGCGTCAGTCGCAGCTGCGCCCCGGGCTCCTCGCGGCGCACGTTCGCGATCGAGATCGGCTGGCCCAGCGCATCGCTCACCACCCGCCGCTCCCCCGCCCGTCCGCTCAGGATCGCGTTGTCCGTGTATTCCAGGCCCGATAGGCCGCTGCCTTCGGTGCCCAGCATGCCGAGCACCTGCGCCGCCAGCGCATCCCGCGGGTACACCCGGCGCGTCGTCGGCGTACCCGAGACCCCCGGGATGTTCAGCGCCAGCACCGCCTTCGCCCGCGCCGCCGGCAGCGCGCGCGCCAAGGCCACGAAGCCACCGCGCTCACTCAGATCGGTGAGCACCTGCGCCTGCGGGCGCCCCAGCAGCGGCGCGAGGCGCTCGGCCGCGCCGAGCGGATCCTTGATCAGATACGGGGTCGCCGAGATTTCATCGGCCGGTTCGGAGATCGCCAGCACCATGCCGTTTCGATCCGTGATCGTCCCCCGCTGTGCCGGCACCGTTTCGACCGTCACCTGCTGCGTGCGCGCCGCCCTCCTCAGCGCCGCGCTGTGCAGCACCCCGAGATAGAGGGTGCGCCCCGCCGCCACCGCCAACAGCAGGAAGCAGACCGCGAACAGAACCCCGATGCGACTCTGCACGCTCGCCACCTCGAGCTAGCCCCCCGGGGGGATCTGAGTTCCCCCGGACCCTCCACCGGAGCCGGTTTGCGGGCTCGCCGCTTCGGCCGATCCCCCGGTCCCGGTCGGGGCGCTCGCCGGCGCAGCCGGCGACCCCGCAGCCTGCATTTCGGCGGCGGGCGTCCCCGTCGGCGACGTTTGGCCGGACGGAGCCTGCGGGGCCGGGGTCTGCGGGCTTGCTGCTTCGCCGCCGGCGTCCGCGCTCGCTCCCGTGCCCGTGGTGGCACCAGCGCTCGCTTCCGCGCCCGTCGTCGCACCGGAGCTCGTTTCCGTGCTGGCCGTCGCACCGGACGCTTCCGTGCCGGCGGTGGCGCCGGGACTCGCTTCTGTGCCCGACGTGGCCCCGGCACTCGCTTCCGTGCTGGTAGCGGTGCCAGTGCCGGCGGTGGTGGAGCTCGGAGCCTGAGCAGGTTTCGCGAGCGCCGCCGCCGCCAGGCGGGCGTCAAGTGGACCTCGAAGGGCGTCGAAGTGCAGCGCTCCCGGCGGAGCGAGCACCATGCCCCTGGCGAGCGCGAGCCGTTCGATGCGTTCCCCCGAGGAGAGCGAGGAGTCTTCGATCTCGAGCGTCGAGTTCTCCCGCTGCAGCAGCTGCGCGTGCTCGAGCGCGTGGCCGATGCCAACTCCCAGCTTCACCACCCACAGCTGCATCGCCACGATCCCGATCAGCGCGAACGCCACCACGCCGATCCAGGCGCGGGCGGGCGGGTTCCAGACCAATCGGTCGAGCAGCCGGCCGAAGAGCTTGGAGGCATCCCATCCACCCGGCCGGGCGCCCCGGCCGGCACGCGCGGGACCGGACACGCGGCGCGGTCGCACCGCCGGTCGAAGCGGTTGGCCGGGACGCCCGTGGCGGGCGGGACGGCCGTGGCGAGCGGGTTGACGAGGCCGGACGGCGGGAGCCGGCACGGCCGCAGCCGCGGGGGGCGGGGTCATGCGCTGCCCCCGGGGTCCTCCGCCAGCTTCCTCGCGGCACGCAGCCGCGCGGAGGCCGCGCGCGGGTTGTGCGCGAGCTCGCCCGCGGAGGCGGTGATCGCGCGGCGCGCCATCAGCGTCGCCTGCGGCTCGCGCCCGCAGGCGCACACCGGTAGGTCGGGCGGGCAGACGCAGCCCTGCGCGCGCTCCACCATGAAGCGCTTCACGCGCCTGTCCTCCAGCGAGTGGAAGGAGATCCCCGCGAGCACCCCGCCCTCGCGCAGCAGCTTCCACGCGAGCGGCAGCGCCCGCTCGAGCTGGCCGAGCTCGTCGTTGACGGCGATCCGCAGTGCCTGGAAGACCCGCTTGGCGGGGTGCCCTCCGGCGAAGCGAGCCGGGGCGGGGATCGCGGACTTGATGATCTCCACGAGCTCCAGCGTCGTCTCGATCGAGGCCCGCTCCCGGCGGCGCACGATCGCGTGGGCGATCGCTCCCGCATGGCGCTCCTCGCCGAGCTCGCGCAGCATCCCCGCCAGGCGCCGCTGATCCCAGGTGGCGAGGATCTCGCGCGCGTCGAGCTCCTCCTCGGGGTCCATGCGCATGTCCAGGGGCGCGTCGTAGGAGTAGGAGAAGCCGCGCTCGCGCGTGTCCACCTGCATCGAGGACATCCCGAGATCGAAGTAGACCATGTCCGCGCGCAGCCCCTCCTCGGCGAGCATCCGCAGCGCCTCGGCGTAGTCGCCGCGGATGAAGCGCACCGTGCAGGGGAGCTCCTCGGCGAGCTCCGCGAAGTGCTCCCGCGCGACCGGGTCGCGGTCGATCGCCACAAGCGTTCCCTCCGTGCCCAGGCGCTGGGCGATCAGGCGAGCGTGGCCGCCGCCGCCGAAGGTGCAGTCGACGGCGACCTGCCCCGGCTGGGGGTCCAGCATTCCGATCAGCTCCCCGGCAAGCACGGGGATGTGGATGGCGGGCATGTCGAGAATGCCTAGCACGAGTCGGATGTGGTCGAGGGGGTCATGGGCTGAGTAGACAGGCAGGTGAGGGAGGTGTGATCGAGGTGGCTGGGAACCGATCGTGGGGCTCTAATGGCGGTCGACGCGAGCGGTGATCTCCGCGACGCCGCTCATCAGCGTCGGTCGGTGCTCGTTCCAACGGTCGCGGTCCCACAGCTCCAGGCGCTCGCCGGCGCCCACGACCACGACGTCCTTGCTCAACCCCGCGTGCTCGGCGAGAAAGCCCGGGAGCATGATCCGTCCCGCGGAGTCCAGCTCGGCATCCTGGGAGCTGCCGTAGAAGAAGCGCTCGAGCTCGCTCAGGCGCGGGGAGAGCGGGGGCAGCTCGGCGAGCGCCCGCTCGGTGTAGCGCTCGTACTCCTGCGGGCGCCACACCCCTACGCAGGGCTCGAGGTCGACGGGCATCGCCATCACCACGCCCTCCGCCAGCGTCGCGCGGTAGCGCGCCGGGACCGTGAGGCGGTTCTTCGCGTCGAGGGTGTGGTCGAAGGTGCCACGGAAAGCCACTGTGTGGGGCTCCTAGGGGTCGTTGGAGCCGAGGTGGAGAGGTGGGAGGAACCTCTCCACCTCGGCTCGTTCCCGGCAAAGTACCCCACTTTCCCCCACAACGCAACCCCAATTGCACATTTTTCCCCACTTTTCCTCCACAACACCCTCCTGACGACCTAAAATCCCTGCACAAGAGCTGATTTCAGGCCGCCGCCCGGAGTGCCGCCGAGAGCCCAAAAACTGCAAACGGGACTGCACGAGCGCTATCTGCGACGCAACCTGCACGTGCGCCCGCCGGAACACATACGATCCCCCCCGTGAGATCCACCGCCCGCGCGACTCCCTTGGCGAGCGCCCCGAGTCCCGCGAGCACCACGACTCCGAGTCCTGCGAGCACCGCGACTCCGGCGGCCCGCTGCGGTGTGGACTGCGCCCCAAGTCCCACGAGCACCGCCACCCCCGCGGCTTCCGCGCGGAGAGCGTTCACGGCGACCGCCGCGGCCGCGACGATCCTGCTCGCGGCGCTCGCTGGCTGCGGCTCGTCGAGCCCGAGCGGCACGAGCGCGAGCCCAGCGACGGTCGTGCCCGACTCCGCCGCGCTGTACATCGACGCCGCCGTGCAGCCCGAAGGCACCCTGAAGGCCAATACAAACACCGTGGGGCGCGCCCTCACCGGCCGCCCGAAGCCGTTCGAAGGCCTGCTGAAGCTACTGGCGGGGCCCACCGGCAAGACGCCGAGCTACACGCGCGAAATCAAGCCGTGGCTGGGATCCCACGCGGGGATCTTCCTCACCGCGATCGACCTCTCCCATGCACAGGGGCTGCTGGGTACGAGCTTGCTCCAGAAAATCTTCTCGGAAGGGCTGGCGGGCGAGGAAGCGGCGCTGCTGGGAGAAGGCGGTCTGCAGTCGGCGATCGGCTCGAGCTCCGCCCAGGGGGCGCTGGTGCTCGACACGACCGACCTCGACGCCGCGCGCTCGTTCCTGGAAGCCCAGGCCCACAGCGCGGGCGGGCACACGACGAGCTACCACGGCGTCACCTATCAGGTGTCCCCCGACGGCGTCGCCGAGGGAATCGTGCACCGCTTTGCGGTGATCGGCAGCGAAGCGGGCATCAAGAGCGTGATCGAAACGGCGGCCGGAGGCCCATCCCTGGCGCAGGCGAGCGGCTACGCGAAGCTCGCCTCGACCGCGCAAGCAGGAACGGGTCCCGACTCCTCCAGCGGGCCGACCGCGCTCGCCAACGCGTACCTCAACCCCGAAGCGCTCTCGCACTCGCTCACCGGCAGTGGGGGCACCGAATCGATCCTGCCCCTGTTGGAGAGCCTGCTCGGGAAACCGGGCCAGCTCTACCTGTCGGTGATCCCGAGCGCGAGCTCGGTGACGCTCGATCTCGACACCCTGGAATCGAGCACCGCCCACCCATCGGGCTCGGAAGCTGGCTCCGCCAGCCTGTTGGATGCAGGCGGGGCTCAGGTGCTGCGCGGGCTCCCCGCAACCGCCTGGCTGGCGATTGGGATCGGCGACCTGGGCGACTCGTTCGCCAACAGCACTCAGGGTCTACGCACGTTGGCAGCGCTGGGCTCGACGGTGAACATCGGCGGCCTCTTCAGTCTCGCCAAGTTGTTCGCGCCGCTCGAGTCGCACGCGATCGACGTGCAGCGCGACCTCCTGAGCTGGATGGGCGCGACCGGTATCTACACGAGCGGCACCAACGTGCTGGGCCTGGAGGGGGCGCTCGTCATCACCTCGAAGAACCCCGCCCGCTCCCGCGCGGCGCTCGGGAAGATCGCGCAGGCCTACCGCGAAGTGGGCGGGCAGAGCACCCCCACTTCGGTCCCCGGCACCGAAGCCGCCGTGGCGATCAAGCTGCCGGGCTTCCCGCTGGCGCTGACGATGGCGGTGGGAGGAGGGAAGTTCGTGGCGGGGCTGGGGGCATCCTCCATACAGGAAGCCCTCGACCCCCAGAGCACGCTGGCGGGAACCCCCGCCTACAACGCCGCCGCGAGCGCCCTCGGCCAGGGGATCCAGCCGAGCGCGCTGATCGAATTCCAAACGCTCTCGGGGCTGATCGAATCGCTCGGACTCAGCCAGAACCCGTCCTTCTCGGGCATCGCTTCGGGGGTGGCACCGCTCGGCGCCCTCTCCGCGGGCGGCGGGCAGACGCTGTCCAACGGGGTCAAGCGGGCGCGCGTGGTGATCGCCCTGAAGTAAGGGTTCACGACAAAATAAATGGCGGGATCGGGGTGGTCGATCCGTGGATGAGATGCGACGCACGTGAGCGCAGCCGTGCCGGTGGCACGGCGAGCATCACGGGTGGCGCAGATCGCCGCGGAGCGGCCGCACCGGACCGTCAGTTATTTTGTCGTGGGCCCTAACGCCCTCGGTCTCGATGATCACCCGGCAGGGACGCTTGCCCAGCAGGTAGACAGCGGTGGGCCCGATGCGCCGCTCGCCGGCCGGAGCGTGGATGGTGGACCAGTAGATCACGTCGGAGTGCAGCCGCCGCGCCTCCTCCACCAGCGCCGCCCCCGGGTTGCGCGTGCGAATCAGACCGGTGTGGATCTTGATGCCCGCACGGCGCGCCTGGATGCGCGCGCTCTCCAGCACCGAGCGACCCTGTGCCTCCTCCTCCTCGAGGCCCGCCTCCAGCGAGAGCTGGTAGGGGACGGGGAGCACGAAGACCGCGTACAGGACCCCGTCCTGACCGATCAGCTTCGCGGCGCTCGAGAGCGCGGTCGCGCTCACGTCCTCCCCGAAGATCGGCACCAGCGCAGTGCGGTAGTCGAGCTCCTCGAAGTCCGGGGGGCGCTCGGCGCGGGGCAGCCGGTAGGACTTGCGCGGGTCGAGGCCCTGGCGTTTGCGGTAGTAGAAGTAGCCCCCCATCCCGACGACCATCCAGGGGATGCCCACGATCTTCGCCTCGGTGTGCAGGACCGTCACGGCGACCCACGCCGCGGCCGTGCCGAGACCGCCGATCACGGCGGTCATCGGTATCTCGGCGCCTTTGATGCGCACGCCCCACGGGCTGCGGTAGGGGCGCTCGCGGTCGGGGTCGCTGACGCGCAGCTTCACGATCGCCGCGTGCGCGACCGTGAAGGAGAGCATCGCGCCGAACGAGTAGAGGTTGCCGAGCACTTCGGTGTTGCCGTAGAGGATCAGCGTGCTCGCCAGCATCGAGAAGAAGATCAGCGTGAACCACGGCGTGCGGTATTTGGAGTGCAGCTTGGAGAACAGCTGCGGCAGCTGGCGGTGCTCGGAGAGCGACCAGGAGAGACGCGAGATCCCGATCATCCCGGCGTTGGTCGCGATGAAGAGGATCGTCGCGGCGAGCAGCCCGAGGTAGTATTTGGCCAGTTTCAGGACCGTGCCGTGCAGCCCCAGGTGTTCGATGACGCCGAGCATCGGGTCGTTTTCGAAGAAGCCCCCGAGCGAGGTCGCGTACCCCGGCTTGGAGAAGGACTGTTTGAGCTCGGCGCTGTAGCCCACGCCGTGGTGCAGGACCGGAAGCGCCGAGAGAGCCACCACCGAGATGCCCGCGTAGACCGCCAGCACCGCGAGCACCACGAGGTTCACCGCTTTGGGCACCTGCCTGCCCGGATCGGTGGACTCCTCGGCCATGTTGGCCACGGTCTCGATGCCCGTGTAGGCGAGCATCGCCAGCGACAGCGCGAAGATCAGTTCTTTCCAGGTGGGCACCGAGCCCAGGTGCACCTGGTGCACCAGCAGCGAGGGATCCAGGACGAGCGCGACGCCGAGGCAGACCAGCATGATCTGGGTGCTGAGGTCCACGACCGCCAGGACGAGGTTGAGCTTCGCCGACTCCCCGAGCCCGCGGATGTTCAGCCAGGCCAGCACGGCGACCACGATCAGGCCCCCGAAGATGTCGTCCGGGTTGTGCTTGAGCGCACCCAGGCCGGGAAATGCGCTCAGGTAGTGGGGCACGAAGAACGCGGAGATCGCGATCGTGAGGATGTAGTCGAGGCTCAGCGCCCAGCCGGCGAAGAACGAGACCACATCGTCGAAGGCGTGGCGCGCGAACGACGAGGACCCGCCCGCTTCGGGGAACATCGAGGCGCCCTCGGCGTACGTTTTCGCGGTCAGCGCGAACAGCCCGCCGGCGAACAGGAAGACCAGCGGCGTGAGCCCCAGGGCGTGGGCGGCGACCAGCCCCAGCGCGTAGTAGATCGAGGAGCCCACGTTCCCGTAGGCAGTGGCGAACAGGCCGGGAACCCCGATCGACCGTCGCAGTCCATGCTCGCTGAGGCGCGCCATCAGGGCGGAGGGTATAGATGCCCACGCTCCTCAGGGGCGTATCTCGGTAGGGGCCTGCCGGCCGATCGGAGATCCCGTGATCCCCGATCGGTGGCGTGGTCGAGCGTCGAGCGAGGCGCGGCCAGATGCAATCTCCCGTGCACCGCCCCCACCCCGAGAGGAGTTCGGCTTATGATTCCGACGGCCCGGAGCCCGAACGACTTCTCCCGGCACTCACGTCATGGACAAGACACGCCGCGGAAACTACAACTCGGGAGGGGACTTCGTCCTCGAATACGGAGAGCTGCGCTTCACCTTCAACGAGCAGGACTTCGCCGAGCGCTGCGAGCAGGCGGCGCTGAAGCTGGGCTTCGTCGGGGGCCGGCTCGGTGCAGACGAGCTCGAAGACCTCGTCAACCTCGCGGTCAACGGCGAGATCCACGATCCCGCCTCCGCCCTGGGAGAGCACGTCAACGACTGCTGGCCCGATCTGGTGGGCCCGGCGGAGCGCTCGCTGGTGCACTGGCTGCGCCGTCTGGTGTTCCGCGGTGCCTGGCTCGATCAGCGCGTGAACGAGGGCGAGCTCTCCGTCGCCTTCCTCGAGGAGACCTGCAGCTTCGCCTATGTGCAGCCCGGGGGCGGACGAGACGGGGACCCCTCCGCCGGCGGGGAGCCGATCGAGCTCTCGCCCGAGCCCTCCTGGGGCCGGGTCGCCTACCGCCGCTAGGGCGCCGCGCCCTAGCCTGTGATTGCTGAGGCGCGGGCCTTCGTGATCGCCTCGGCGCCGTCCTCGCCGACCAGCAGCTCGGGGCGCACCACACCGCTGTTGAGGAGATCCAGGGCGGGGATCCGCCCGGTGCTGGTGAGCGCGACGTCGAGCGCGATCACCGTGCTCTCCCCCCCGAAGGGGCGGGTGGCGGTGGCGATCACCGTGAGCGACCCCCCCTCCGCGAGGTTGCGGGCGGCGGCGAGGACCCTGCGAGCGATGTGAGGGTGCAGGCCGTCGAGGCAGTCGATCACCACCACCACATCCCCGCCGCGCGCGGCGACGCGCTTGGCGGTGTCCACCACGTGCTCCACGGTCTGGCTCTGCAGCTCCGCGGAGGCCGCCAGGTCAAGGGCGGCGGCGGGCGCCACCGGCCCCTCGCGCCAGGCGCCGATCTCCTCGGGGCGGGCGCCGCTGAGCACGAGCATCGTCTCCAGGCCCTCCCGGCCGGCGAGCGCCCCGAGCAGGCGGCGCAGGGTCTCGGTCTTGCCGGAGCGGGCGCTCCCGACGATCACGGCGCGCGAGCCGCGGCCGATCGGGGTGAGCCATTCGATCGCCCCGAGCGTGGGGTCCTTGGGGTCGAGCTCCAGGCGCTCGCTGGGGTACGCGACTGGCAGGTCCTCGTAGCGGCCCCCCTCCGCAACCGACTCCGCGGGGGCGCCGTTGATGGTGTCCACACGCGCCAGCGAGGGGTAGCGCTCGGACTGGCGCGGGGTGCGCACAGGGCCGCTCACGCGATCCCCGGAGACCAGTTCGCAGCGGCGCACCTGGGCGGCGGAGATGTAGAGGTCCTCCTCGGAGGGCTCCGGTGGAGAGACCCGCAGGAAGGCCGAGCCGTTGCCGAGCAGCTCCACGACACCCGAGGCCACCCGATCCTCGGTCGTCCGCTCAGCCTCCGCGCGCCGGGCCGTCGCCGAGCGCTCGCGCTCCGCTCCGCGCTCGCGACCCTTGGCGGGCGCCTCCTCATTACCGCGCTCGCGTTTCGCGGGCTCCTGCTCCTTGGCCTTCTCCGTGTCACCCTCCCCGTCCTCGGTGGAGGACCTGGAGCGGCGCACGCCGAGCGTTTTGCGATCTGGACGCCGCCGGCGCGCGGTGCGCTGTCCAGCCGTCGCGGGCGCCGCCGAACGGCCGCGATCCTCCTCGCCGGCGCCCTCCGCGGGCCGATCGCGCTCCTCGCCGGCTCCCTCCGCCGGCTGATCGCGCTCCTCGCCGGCTCCCTCCGCCGGCCGATCCCCATCCGCTCCCTCCGGGGCTCCGCCGCCGGATCGCTGGAGGATCGCGTCGATCAGCTCCGCCTTGCGCAGCCTGCGGAAGCCGTCGAGGCCGATCTGGTCGGCGATCGCGTGCAGGTCGGCCAGCGGGCTCGCGTCAAGCTCCGAGCGCTCGAGTACAGGCATGTCATCTCTCCTCTTCAATGGATTGGGCGGTTGGCGCCCGGCCGCGTTGGACAGCGGCCGGCACCCGCGAGTGCGCCAGACAGCTTAGGGCATACCGCACACGGCGCCCTCAAACGGCCCGGTCCTCCCGCACGGCGCTCTCAGGCGATCCGGTCGTGTCTCAGTTCCTCGTCGAGCAGGAGATCCCTCTCCGGCAGGCGCTCGCGGGCGAGGGCTGCGCGCACGGCGAGGAAGTCGGCGGCGGCCGCCACATCGTGCATGCGGAAGATGTGCGCGCCCGCATCGACGCCGTGGGCGAGCGCCGCAAGGGTGCCGGCGAGCCGCTCGCGAGGCGGGCGCCCCGTGAGAGCACCGATGAAGTCCTTGCGAGAGATCGCCATCAGCAGCGGCAGCCCGAGCTCGTGCAGGCGATCCAGGTGAGAGAGCAGCTCGATCGTCTGCGCGGGGGTCTTCGCGAAGTCGGGCCCCGGGTCGAGGATCAGCTGCTCGCGGGAGACCCCCGCTTCCAGCGCCACCGCCACGCGCTCTCCCAGGAAGGCCCGCACCTCCCCGGTGACGTCCGCGTAGAGGCCGGGATCCTGCCTGCGCTCGCGGGGGGCGGCCGCGGTGTGCATCACCACGAGCGCCGCCCCCGTCTCAGCGCAGAGGTGCGCGAGGGCGGGGTCGCGCAGGCCGCTGACGTCGTTGACGATCCCCGCCCCCGCGGCGATCGCGGCGCGGGCGACGGGGGGCTTGTAGGTGTCCACCGAGATCACCAGGGAGTTGGGAACCTCCTCCCTCACCGCCGCGATCAGCGGCACCACCAGCTCGATCTCCTCCTCCACGGGCACGGGGGGCCGGCCGGTGGTGGCGGACTCCCCCCCGATATCGAGGATGTCCGCGCCCGCGGCCACTAGCTCCCGAGCGAGTGCCACGCGCTCCTCCAAGCTCCCGTAGCGCCCGCCGTCGCTGAAGGAGTCCGGGGAGGCGTTGACGACACCCATCAGCAGCGGGCGCTCGCCGAGCTCCAGCACACGGTCCCCGGCGTGCAGGCGATGGTGGCTCACGCGCCCCCGAGACTCTCCGCACCGGCCTCCCGCGCGAAGCGCTCGATCTCCTCCTGCGTGCGCTGCGTGCTCCAGCCGAGCTCCCCCGCGAGCACATCCGCCACGCGGCGCACCGGGCCGGAGGGTCCACTGGAGGGGGGGCCCAGGTCGGAGGGTCCAGCGGAGGGGGAGCCGAGGCCGGAGGGTCCGTCCGGGGGGGAGCCGGCGAGCTCGTGCGCGGCCAGCAGCCACAGGCGGGTGCGGCGCATGAGCACGTCACCCACGCTGCGCGCCTGCTCGCGGCGGACCGCGAGCGCCGCCTCGGCGAGCAGGTCCGGCAGACCGGGCACGATCGGCTGGGCGAGCTCCCCGCGCTCCGCGGCGAGCGCGAGGACCTCGTGAGCGGCATAGCCGTAGCGAGCGGCCAGCGCCGCGTAGGACTCCTCGGGGACGCCCTCCACGCGCCTCAGCTCGCCGGCCGCGATCGCCTGCCCGAGCGGGATCTCCTGCGTGCGGCAGGGCGCCTCGCGCGCGTCGCGCTCCACTAGGCGATCGACCGCGAGCTTGGCCATCCGCCGCCACGTCGTGAGCTTGCCCCCGGTGATCGTGATCATCCCGCTGGAGGTCTCATACAGCTCGGCCTTGCGCGAGATGTCCACCGACTTCTTCGGGTCGCCACTGGAGATCAGGGGCCGCACCCCGGCGTAGGCGCCCGTCAGGTCCTCGGGGCCCAGCGTGGTCGCGAAGAACGCGTTGACGGCCTCCAGCAGATACTCCACGTCCTCCGCGGCGGGGCGCACGTGCTCGAGGTCGCCCTCGTAGTCGTTGTCTGTGGTACCCACCAGCGTGCGCCCCAGCCAGGGCAGCGCGAAGATCGAGCGGCCCTCGCCGGCGGGCACGATCGCGCCCCCCACCAGCGGGAGATCCTCGTGCGAGAGCGTGATGTGGGTACCGCGGCTCGGCCTGATCCGGGGCAGCTCCGCCTCGTCGTGGAGCTCCTGCGGGCGCAGCTCGTCGGCCCACACCCCGGTGGCGTTCACCACGCTCGCGGCGCGGATCGCGAACTCCTCCCCCCCCTCCAGATCGATCGCCCGCACCCCGCGCGCGTGTCCGTCGCCTTCGAGCAGGCCCACGGCCGCCACGCGGTTGGCGCACACCGCCCCGAAGCGCTCCGCCTCGCCGAGCACGGTCAGCACCAGGCGCACGTCGTCGGTCTGGCAGTCGTAGAAGAGGTAGCCCCCGCTGGGCTCGCGGGCGGCGAGCGCGGGCAGCAGCTCCAGCACCTCCTCGCCGGAGATCATGCGGTGGCGTGCGGGGCTCCAGGCATGGTCGGACTCGATCCCCGTACCCCCTCCCCCATCCCCCCTCCCGACCCCGGGCTGCTGGCCGGCCTGCGATCGGTCGGCCTCCTCGCCCGCCCCCCCGCGTGCGGCCGCAACGCGCTCGGAGCGCCCCCGACGAGGGCGGCCGATCGCAGGCCGGCGCGCGCGCAGACGACCCCGGTCGACGGACATCACGTCGTACAGGTTCAACCCCACACCCATCATGCGGTCCGGGCGGGCGCCCTCGAAGGCGGGCACCACCAGCGGCAGCGGGTGCACCAGGTGCGGGGCGAGCGCCACCATCAACTGGCGCTCCAGCAGCGCCTCGCGCACCAGCCCGAGGTCGAAGTTCTGCAGGTAGCGCAGGCCCCCGTGCACCAGCTTGCTGGAGCGGCTGGAGGTCCCCGAGGCGTAGTCGGCACGCTCCACGAGCGCCACGCTGTAGCCGCGCGTTGAGGCATCCAGGGCGACCCCCGCGCCGGTGATCCCGCCGCCGATGACCACCACGTCGAACTCGCTGTCCGCCAGGGCCCTGAGGGCCTGCTTGCGCTCGATCACGACCGCCAGTCTCGCAGAGGGCCCGGAGGATCCAAACCCCGCCGAACGTAACGATCCAGCGAAAAGCACAGCACTACGAGCCTGAGCCACCACGCGTGGGGTCTCGCGTGGGCCGCGCTACGTGTCGAGTCCAGCGCCCAAACCAGGGGTTGATCTCACCACAATTCTGAAAGGGTGCTAGCGGGGGCGCGGTCTGGGTCAGTCCGACGCCCCCGCTCAGCGGTCCCATGGTCGCGTGAGGAGGAGGGTCACTCACACTCCACGACTTTATTTGCGGGAGCCCGACAAAAGTTGGCCGTAGCGCTCGCGAACAGACTTCCTATTATGCTGCCATACCCTACGTTTCGGGCGCAGCTGTGACAGCCCAATCCCCCCGGCCGAGAGCTTCGGCTTCTTCGGCATCGAAGAGCATGATCGTTCCGCTCTTACCTGCTTCCTTTATCCCCACCCCGGAGGGTCCTTCCACATTGATAAAACCACCAAGAGTTTCTTCATCGAACGATGCTTTACTCAGGCCCGCATCGTATACGCAAAGGTTGCCGGGCGCGGCAATTGGATCTTCGTTGCTGCCTTCGGTTGTCCCGTGCTTGCATCCGGCAGGGACTTCTTTTTTCTGTATCTCCGTTTCGGTAACAAACTGAACTTCCTGAATAGCTTTTGCTAGTGGAATCGGAAATGAGATGGATACTTGCACAAGCCCTCCGGCCGCGACCTTACCAAAAGCCCACGTGCCATGCTCCGTATCACCGCCAGGAAGCGACTTGGTAAAACCGGTTTTCCCATTGCAAGCATAAGTATGCTTACCGCCGACTGTAAATTCCGATCCGCCTTCTTCACACGCTTCGTTCCCTGCTTCTAGTTCGGAGCTGACGACACCTTCGCCAGCCTTGCCTGATTCTCCCTGTTTACCAACTTCACCATTAGTACCTGCTTTGCCCGCCGCTCCCGCTGTGCCCGCAGGTCCCTGCGGCCCGGTCGGCCCGGGCGAGCCATTCGTCCCCACCTTGCCCTGAAGCTGTTTAAGCACGCTAGGCTTGATCTGCTTTGTAGATATAATCACGAACTTTGTGTGAGTCGCGGCGAGTGCGCCCCCAGACATGGCGAACACGAGTCCGATCGTGAGCGCCACATTGGCATAGGTGAGTCGTTTGCGTATCCTTGACAACATCGTAGCCTTCACTTTCCCGTCGTTGGTATCAATCTCAAACGGCGCGCAGCCGCTCGACAACGTCTGGTTCCCGGCCCGTCAACACCCTTTAGGCGTTTAACTCCTATCGACCTTCGTTTGAATCAGCCCGATTTCCCGCGTGGGTGGTATGCCTTAGTTTTTTTGTACTTCTTGGGTTTCTTGAGTTTCTTTGGGCAGCCGGTGACGGTGATCTTGGTGTTCTGTTCGATCACCGCACCGTTCTGTGCGGTAAAGGTGGTAGGCATCGTGAGCTTGATGTTACAGAGGTTGCCGTTGGCTGCAAGAGCGGAGTTTGGGCCCTCGGGCAGTGTGAGTTCGAAGCTGCCGATAGGCGCGTCCGGTACGGTTTTGAAGGTGGAGCTGGTGATGCCCTTTTTGCTGATGAATGTTTCGCCGTGCAAATCAAGAGTGATGCCGTAGCCCTGCAGCACGACGATCAGTTCGGGGAACTTTGCTCCACCGTGGGAGACGAAGTACGCGGGTCCGCTAAGGGATTCTGGGATTATCGGCGTGATCGCGGTCGCGTGACCGACGAGGCTGGCGGGCGGACAGTTAGCTGGGTTCGTGGCAAAAACGCTAGCGGTGCAGGCTTTCTGCAGTGTCGAAAGCCGTGAGGGGAACTGGCGGGGCAGTTCGACTTTGACCGTCTCGATATTCGCCTGGGTTCCCTGGGGCGCGTTGGGGTAACTCAGTCTGGCGGTGAGGCTCGCACCGTCAAGTTTGCTGTGTTTGCTCGAGGTCGAGACCTGGAATTTGGGGTTGAACGCTAGTGTGGCGCAGTCAGCGGCCTCGAACGGGTCGGTCACGGTCACCGGGACACCACCGGCAGGGTTCGTGAAGCTGGCACCGGACCCGATCACTGTCGCTGCGAACGTCATGGGGTCACAGTTGGTCGGGTTGATCACGAAATCGGGCCGATCGATGTAGACACGGATGTCGCGGACATGGATCACGATCCCGTCGATGATGTGCGGGATCTGCCCCGGGGCACCCGGGGCAACGCTTACGGCGGCGGTCACGGGGTCGATCTGCAGTGGCAGGCGCACGACTACGGTCCCGAGGTCAAACGGGCCGACCTTCGCGGAGGTGATCGCGACGATCGAGAACGGCGAGCCTTCAAAGGAGCCCGCCATGTAAATGTCGCCCGGCGTGGAAGCCAGCACCGCTCCAACGCCCGCCTCAACGAGGGTATGCCCGATCTGGCTCGCAGCGGGACAGGACGGTTCTGCTTCCTCCTGCGCGCCCGTTCTTGTCCTCGCGAGCGCGATCTCCGCTTCCGAGCAGAACTGGACCCCGGTCAAATCTGCGGTCAACCCCGGCGGCAGCTGTGAGGAGAACCCGGTGATCTCCTGTTCGCCGTCGTCGCGCGTGATATGGATATCGAACGGGCTATAGGAGCCCGCGTCGTTATCGACCGTGCCCGCGGATACCCGCGGGTTGAACGGTGGGACACCGCCCGAGGGGCACCCACCCCCATCGAATCCCTTGTTGATTTCGAACGGAGGGCTCGTGTCCGTCAGGCTCTCCGCAGGGTCAGACCACGGCGTCAGCTGGGCCCGCACCGAGTATTTACCGCACAATGGCGGGCTGACCAGCGGCGAGGTCCCGCCCTGGCGGAAGTTCAGTGTGAACAAGCTGAACGGCAGCTGCGGCAGTTCTTCGAACACCGCGACCAGCCGCCCCGTTTCTAGATCCGGGGTGACCTTTCCGGCGAGCCCCACAACCACACCGCGGTTGGGAATTCGCGCAACCACATAGAACGCCAGCAGCGACCCGAACGGATGCAACGGCGGTTCACCGAACGCCGCAAGATTGTCGTAGGGCTCGGCCACGAACACAGAGCCTGTCGCTTCTTCCTTGATTGCCGGCGCCTGAACCTTGACCGAGCCGATTTTCGAATCGCTCGGACAGCCTTTTTCTGGCGATAGTTCTACCGCCCGTTTTTCTTCTTCATACTCTTCTGGCGTGCACGCACCGAGCCCCACGCCCGCGGACGGGTTGACCGTCATTCCTTCCGGCAAAGTGACAACGCTCTTCTCGAGCTCCGATGTCGCAAGCCCTTCCGGGTTACCGTAGGTCTGGTGTACCGCCAGTTCAAAGTCCAACCCGGTCGGCGCGGACGCCAGCGTCGTCGTAGGCTCAACCGAGAGCGCCGAAGGCATACTTAGCCTGTCACAGTCAACAAGCGGGCCGAGCGTCGGTTCGGCATGACTTTCTTCCTGTCCAGCTTCCCAGGACACGCTCGAGATGCGGACTCCCAGCGGCTCGCCATTGCAAGCGGTCGGGCTACTGAGATACGGCACCCGAGCACTGTCCGAGGACACGCCAAATTCACCAGCGAAAGTGGAACCCACCTTCGGATTCCAGCGCCAGACGTTATGAACAGGATCGGCCGGCACGCCCCACACCGTCAGCGACACACTATCGAGCTCGGCCCCCGTCTCCTTGATGCTCTGAAACCTCGCCCGCAGCCTGTATTCACCGGACGGGCTCCCGCTTTCAGGGGGGAGAACACCAACATCGCCCTGAACGTTGAATACGAGTGCGGTGAACCCAAGCTTTGCGACATCGCCAGGCTCCGGTGCCAGATTATACACCGGCACGGTGAACACCTGCGTCCTCCCGTTCAGTGTCAGAGTCGTTACCCCAACCTGCGTGCCGATCGGGCATTCTTCCTGGGAGAACAGCGCGACGGTGCAAGTCGGCGTATCGACCAGGTCACCCGCAAATCCAGCCGGGAGATCGACTACCGTTTCCCTCGGGGCGCCCGCGAGCGTACCCTTGTCATCCGTCGTCTTGAACCCGATACTTGTCGTCAAGTCCGCATGGGCACCGGCCTGCGTAGTGGACAACGTCGCCGTCGTCGAACCGGGCGCAATACCAAAGGACGCTTCCTTGGAGCTGATCACCGTCGGTGTCTCCATCGTCGCATCGGGAGCTCCACCGCCAGACACCCGAACGACGTTATCTACCGTAGGTGCAGCCACTAGTTCCACATCCACCGGGACCGTCAAGACAAGTGCCTCCTCGGGGACCACTTCCCCTTCGTAGACGCACCTAACGCCTTCGCAACTCAACGGAGTACCCAATTCCTGACGCTCACTGCGCCCACGCAACGCAAATCCTTCGACACCTGCTCGATCAAGCGTCAGCCCTTCTGGCAGCACATCGGTGACCGTCACCGGGCTATCGCTCGAGGCCCCACCCGTGTTCTTCACCGTCACCCTATAGATATCATCGCCCGATTCATCGCCGGGCGCGAAGTTCGTCGGCCCTGACACCGCCGTCACCGTCCACTGCGGACCCCCGGTCACGCCCAACGCAGGCGAAGCCCCGACAGCCGACCATCCCGCAGCACAGCACACCACCCACACCACGACACCCAAAGGCCCGCGCAAACGGCCGCGCGCGTTCATCCTCCTGCCCCCTGGCTCTTCAGAGCGGCGTGCGGCGTCGCAGCTACCCTCCTGGCGCGCCCGGCCCTAGCCTTTCCCCCCGCTTTCCGCTTCTTCCGCTTATGTTTTTTCTTGGGTTTGGGCTTGGGCTTGGGTTTGGGCTTGATTGCTGTTTTAGGCTTCGGTGGAGCCAGGTTACCCGTGCCGGACAAGGTCGAGGACGCGGGACCCTCTTCGATCGACGCCGTCTGCGGACTCTGGCAGGCATCGCCTTCGCACGGTCCGGTCTGTGCGCCAGCGCCGAATCCGCCATCGATACGGGCGTCGTAAAGGTCGCCCTCACTATCAACGTCCTGTGGCACGAGCTGGGCATGCGTCCCGAAAAAGACATTCCCACCTTCGATCGTTTCGCCGTCGGCGTTTAGGTAGGAGCCGGAGTCCAAGAAGAACGAGTCCGCAGAATCCTGGCCCGAGCTGATCAACGAGATCGTGCCTCCTTCATGCCACTCATAGACATCGATCCTGCCGTTTGTGTCTTGCGGAACAAGCGATTCTTCCGTGTCGAAGAACACATATTCGCCGCTTTCTGAAATCGGCTGCGGTGGCGCCCCGGCAGGGTTATCAGCCCGGACGGCGGACCGAGCAAATTCGGCGTTGAAGGAGGGGGCGGCACCATTTGGGTCGCACGACACGCATATGGGGTTATCCTGCACGCCTGGCTTGCCCTCCGAAACCGGGCTGTAGGCGTCATAGCGATACAGCTCGCTATGTCCGTTCGAATCATAGCCGGTGATATCACTGCCCGATGAGAACACCAAGAACTGCCCATCCCGGGTCGTGTACCAGTTCGCGCTCACGTTCAGACCAGCCACCTCCGCATCGATTACTTCTTCCCTATACCACCTGGCAGTACCAGCAGTCTCAGCCGGATATTCCTGCACCGGAGCCACATACGTAGTGCTCCCCGTTTCAGTGTCGTAACGATATAGACCCCCACCGCTAGCACCTTGGCTCAAGTCCCCTTCAGCATTGAAGTAAACCGTTGAACCATCACTCGAAACCGCCGGAGCGTCAAGAACCCTCCCTTCCACCTTTCCCGAGGCACCGCCAGAGACGCGGGTCAGCTTACACTTCGCCCTTCCAACTTCTTCCACGATCTCGCACTCATACAGTTCGGGCCCACTGGTCCCCAATTCCACAGCGCTTTTGGTCAACTCGGTCTTCGTCAGGAAAAACACCTTAGACCCGTTTCCGGACGCCCCGACATACATAGCTGGGTACACCGCATTAGGGACGACACCGTGTTCGGGCGCCGATACCTCGACGGTTGTTTCGCCGTTGATACGTACGTAAAGCTCAGGAGGCTCTTCTTCATGTTTAGAAGGCACTTCGATTTTACAACCTGGCCCCACCGCGGTCGGGTCTGGAGCAGTGAAGAAAACCTTCGAACCGTCTTCCGACACGGCACCATGGCTGGCTCCCGCAAAGGCCGTACTCTGACCGTCACCCAGAACCGCACCACACGTGCCCACTAGAGAGCTTTTTGTCATCGCGTTAACCAGAACAGAGCACCCGCGACTGCCAATCCACTCAAACAACTCGTGGCTACCCACATCCTGCCCTTCGTCAAGACTTTCCTGCTTGTGTTCGCAAAGCGACATACTGTGATTCGTGCTTTCTACGACGACATCGTTCAGATCCTGTGATGCCCCGACCATATATGCCTCTTCGTTGCGCGTACTCGACGCAACATTGGTATACGGCCCACCCGGCGCTCCCACGAGATTAACGACTTCCCCGACTTCGGAACCCAGAGTATCATTCACCCCGACTACCGAGAAATCCAGAGGATCGTAAACCTCAGCCGCCACGCTCTGAATCCCAAGGTTCGGCGACGCGACCGAGACCTCCGACCATCCCGTCCCTTCACTGCGCTTGAAAACATATGAGTTCTCCCCCGACGCCGTAGACTGGCCAAACGCAGCTGTCGTCAAGAGAAGAAACTCATTGCCGTCCACGGACGAGTACCCCAAATCAAAGTTCTTGCCCCCTGCGGCACCGAACATATCTTCGGCATCTTCCTTATTCGGAGGTGTTACCAACTCATAGGCACGACCATCCGGCAAGCCTTCCGGACTTGCCTGTAGGGTCGCAAAAGTCTCGTCACCACTGAACGTAGCACCGATATCGTTCCTCGCCATCACACGAAAGTGATAAGTCGTATCAGGCAACAGGCCACCTACCTGCTGAACCACGTTCACAGAGCCATCGCCCGAGCCGGCATCCGCTGGAGAGACCGGATCCGTGACTCCGGCGCTGTAGGGGTCAGACGCATCAGGATCATAACCCACGGCATCAACGTATTCAAATTGATAAGAGGTATCCACGCTCAGGGGATTTACTTCGGCATGCAAATCTGCGTACGACGACGATACATCACTAGCAGCCACCCCACCTACGGACGGCTCGGCAGGGCCAGCGAACAATTCAGCCGCGCCTTCCTTCACACCGCCACGTTCAAGTTCACTTGTACCGGCAACAAGACGATACCGATAGGACGTTCCCGCTTTGAGACCTTTTATATCGGCATGCACCGAATAATTCTTTTCGTCCGGTCTTTCACCCACCAGGCTCGAACCATCCCCAAGAGCACACGGAACCCGCTCTTCCGGAGGGAGCACAGAGAAGCCATGCTTTTCAAATTCTTCTTCGGTCACATACTCAAAGCTACATCCATTCAATTCGAGCTCCGTGCCTTCTGTGTTCTTCACGCCCCTCACCACCCCGTTCAACACCACAGATCCCCGCTGCGCAGCGCTAACCCCGCCAGTCACCACCCCCGGATAAAAGGCGCCCGGGCCAAACACATCAACCACGTCCCCTTCAACCACCTTCCCTTCAACCACCCTCTCTTCATCATCACCCACGTAAAGATCTCCATCAAAACCAACCGCAATACCGCCCGTAAGGAGGGCCTTCGTCCCAAACCGAACTTTCGAGGCACCAGTAATCCTGCCAAGATACGCACCCGAAGAAGCGAACTCCTCAATGGTACCTTCTTCCACGCACTCGACAAGGACATCGCCGTTAGTCGGATCCACCGCCACACCGGTCAGATAGATACACTCTCCTTCTGCCTTGAATGCGTGGACAAAACATCCGGCAGACGTGAACTCATCGACCTCCTGGTCATAAAAGCCTTTGTTATTGATGACGTAGATGTTGCCAGCAGACTCGCCGCTGCCCGCCTCCACAGCCACCCCTTCAACCCGGCGTAGTCCCCATTTTTCGTCCGGTTTGCCGGTAAGTTCATTACCGTGAACGTATTCAGCCGAGCCCGGTTCTGAGCAGGTGAAGCCCGCGGGTTCCTTCTCAGAATCAGCGCCTTCGGGCCTGAACCGTTGCACACGTTCAGATTCAAAAGTACTTTCACTAGTAGCGTAGTAGACATCACCGGTAGCCGGGCCGGCCGAGTTATCGACAGCGATCCACTGATGCAGTCCAGCATCGTATAGATACCCAGTCAAATCATCGAACGCCAAGCTATGCGAAACCACACCAGAGGCGGGAGCCGGAGGCGGATCTTCGTCTCCTCGCATTTGACGAAGAAATACATTAGAGGAATCGAATTCATCCAAGACATTTTCATCCGTGTCGCCAATCTGGTTGTCGCCAATCCAGACGTTGTGACCGTAAGGCCCGCTGCCGCCTAGATTGGTCGCGATACCTTCAATGCCAGAGAAGGGTACCAGTTCGCCCATGGGACCGGTAGGCGTGCCTTTTATGACCGACTCGAAAGGCCGCGAGAATTCAGCACTCGCTGGAGCACTAGCGTAGAGATAACATACGATCGCCACGAGCAGCCCAGCAACCATCCACAGGAGGCGACGCGACCCAAGCATCCATGACGACAACGATCTTCTCATCGAGCCTCCTCCAACCTCATTGTGCCCCTCCTCCACCCTGTAACAAATACGGAGCCAGCACACAACACTCCAACAGAGATAACAGACCGGCAAGCCGGGCGAGGCCCGGATAAAAACATCCAGGTCCCACCCAGCTCGCTTGATTTTTCTAAGAGACCAACCTATTAGCGTTACACCTATAGCTTATCGTAACCAGAAGTACCCTATTAAGGTATTCCCGATCCTTAAGCTAAAGACGGTCCTTCCCCTGACTCTTCCTGCTCCAGCTCCGCCGATGGAGCATTTGATCGCCGCAGTTTTTGCTTCGAATTCTGATTCTACTGCGCCTTCTGCTCTTGTCGAGCCTTCCTTCATTCCGGCGCTGGTTGACCCTGTGCATTCATCGGTTACTTTGAATATAGCGGCAACGGTACATTCAACGGCATATCCAGGTTCGCCGTTACCATCGCTTTCAATCACAGCTCTCATTTCCCCGGATTCTTCTTTAAGCGTGGTCTCCCATGGAAGATTAAGTGCTCTAGCTAGGACGGTACCCGATTCTTCACAGGCACCATGCCTTTTTTCAACAAATTTACATCCTGTAGCTGTCGCTCTGGTGACTAATCCCTTGCCTATTCCTGATACGTTTTTGACAGTTCCCAGGCCGGTCCCGACACAATTGATTGACGTTTCTCCACCTGTGGCTTTAGTGTCGGTGAGTTCCAGGCCTCCCGGAGCACTAGATGTAACTTCGACCGTTTCTGTTAGTTCCGCGGTTTCAAAGCTGCCACTCGATTCTGCTTTTGTACAACCTTTAGTGCCCCATTTACCTCCTGTGTGTGATCTACACACAGTCCACATCGGTGTAGCCATCGCAGGCACCGACGTGAAGGCCATCAGACCGGCCACCACGACGAGCCCAAAGGCTATCTTCATGCGTTTCATGTAGTACTGCTCCTTTTCCCTTGAGAGTTGGCTACCCACTCCGCAGCGCCCGTCTTCAACGCAAAGACGCCGCGAAACCGGTACATGTTTCCTTCTCCAGCCTCTCCTCATCTGCCAGGCTCTCCACGATCGAAGACCCAGGCTTGAAGGCTGTATGATTACTATATCCAGGGTTTTCAAAAAAAGAAAGGGCTGTTTCTGACTTTTCCCAACCCGCCCGCATAGCGGAACAATGCTCCAGAAAGCACCTGTCTAGGCGGAGTCGGCCCAGGCCCATGAGCCAGAGCCAGACCGAGCGCAGCCGTTGTCCGGAGCAGGCGGTTAGGCGGCCAGGGGCCGCAGCACCGAGTGGCCGTCGCGACGCACGCTCCGAGCGGTCGCGCCCGAACACTCAATGCTGCGGGCTTCGGGGGAATCGAAAACTAGCTCTACTTCGACCCCAAGACGCGATGTTCGCCGGCCTCCGTGAGCGGCACGTTACTTTGAATATGGCGGCAACCGTACATTCTGGAGTTCCCCCGGTTCGGTGGACACGGTTGATTATGCGCCCATTGCTCCTTCTGGTTGATGTTGTTTGTGTGTGATCCTCTCATACTCGCTCGGCGAGAGTTGGCCGAGTCGGGTGTGCCGTCGTCGGCGGTTGTAGAAGACCTCGATGTACTCGAAGACCTCGCCGCGGAGCTCGGCCTTGGTCGGCCATGCACGACGGTGAATCAGCTCCTTCTTGAGTGTCGCGAAGAAGCTCTCAGCGACGGCGTTATCGAAGCAGTCCCCCCGGGAGCCCATCGACTGCGCGATCCCTGCAGCCCGAGCCTTCTGGCCGAAGGCCAGAGATACGTATTGGGCGGATTCAATCGGTCGTCGCAACGGTTTGCGTTTGGGGGGATCGTAGATGTTCGTCGAGCGCTTCGGCGGGTGTGCGCCAGCCGAGGGTCTTGCGTGGTCTGCTGTTGAGCGTGGTGGCGACGGCGTCGAGTTCTTCAGCGGTGTGTCTGGCGAGGTTTGTTCCTCTGGGGAAGTATTGGCGGAGCAGGCCGTTGGTGTTCTCGTTCGTGCCTCGTTGCCAGGGGCTTTGAGGGTCACAGAAATAAATGTGAAGCCCAGTTGCGATCTTGAGCTGTGCGTGTTGTGACATCTCAGCGCCCTGGTCCCAGGTGAGCGAGCGGCGCAGCTGCTCGGGCAGCGTCGTGATCTGCTTTGTGATTGCGTCGCGCACAGCTTCGGCGCCGCGACCAGCGAGCGGCGGTCCGTTCTTCACCCGTGGGCTGCCGTGGCCGGGCATCGGCGGTAGGTGAAGCAGCATCGTGAACCGGGTGCTGCGCTCCACCAACGTTCCAATCGCAGTGCGGTCCGCGCCGAGGATGAGATCGCCCTCCCAGTGGCCAGGTATGGCTCTGTCCTCGGCCTCGGCGGGACGCTCGCTGATCATGACCTGCTCAGTGACAAAGCCCTTGCCACGTCCACGCACGCGGGCTCTGGGAACCCGCAGCGCCCTGCCGGTCCGCAAGCAGGCTATGAGTTCCCGCCGCAGCGCGCCGCGGCCCTGCACGTAGAGCGCTTGGTAGATCGCCTCGTGCGAGATTCGCATGGACTCATCATGGGGGAAGTCGATCTCCAGCCGGCTGGAGATCTGCTCCGGGCTCCACGCCGTTGCCCACCTGCGGTCCTGGCGATGAGGCTTGTTCCGACCCTTCCAGGGCGCCGCCGCGGGTCCCGGTAGCGCCGTCCCGTCAGGCCGGCGGACCTGGCCGGAGAGCCGCTCCTGCACGTACTCGCGCAACTGCTCATTCGCGGCGAGCTTCGCAGTCTTCGGACGGCGTGCCACCAGCTCTGACTTCCATTGCGCGACCGACGCGCGATAGTCGAGCTTCCCGCCGCGAGTAGCCGCATTTCGGCGCAGCTCCCGCGAGACCGTCGACGGAGAGCGCCCCAACCGGCGGGCGATCTCCCGAACACCGGCGCCCTGCGCCTTCAACATCGCGATCTCCTCGCGCTCCTGAAACGACAAGTACCGGCCTGAGATTGAGTCGAGCATGAACGTTGGCATTCCGCCACGTTCCCTGAACCACCGGCTGCCAGCCGCCGGGGACGCACCGACAGCCAACGCAGCGTCCTCACTGCTCAAGCCCTTGGCGATCTCACGCCAAAACAACCGCTCCACGTCTCGACGCAGCGACGGCTTCCCCGGCGACTTCATCGGCGCCCTACCCGTCAACTCCTTCATCCATCCCGCTGGCCTGCCCATACACACCTCCACAATCAAGGTGTTGCGAGGACCAGTTGAGTCCGAGTTGCGAGCCCTGGTCGGAATGATGAATGAGCCCTGGCCCAGGAGAGCGGCGCTCGAGCGCCATCTGTAGTGCATCTGTGACGAGCTCCGTGCGCATATGATCAGCCATCGACCAGCCAACAATCCTGCGACTATAGGCGTCCTGAACAGCAGCGAGATACAGCCAGCCCTCCCAGGTTCGCAGATACGTTATATCTGCCACCCACAAACGGTTCGGGGCGCTCGCGAGGAAGTCACGGTCGACCAGATCCTCGCAGACTCTCACACCCGGCACCCTGATCGTCGTGCGCCCCTTCTTCCTGAGCGTGAGACCGCTGATGTTTGCTTGGCGCATCAGGCGCTCCACACGCTTGCGAGCGACACGCACACCGTCGGCCAAACGCAGCTCAGCGTGGATCCTTGGCGACCCATACACCCCACGGTTCTCCCTGTGGATCTCTCGGATGCGACGGGTCAGCTCTTTGTCCTGGCGCGCTCTGGCGCTAGGCTTGCGACCCAGCCAGGCGTAGAATCCGGCGCGGCTGACACCGAGTACACGACACATCGTCTTGACGGAGTAATGGGCCTTTTCCGCAGCGATAAACCTGAACGCGCTCACCGGGTCTCGCTCTCCTTGACGAAAAAGGCCGCTGCTTTTTTTAGTATTTCACGCTCTTCACGCAGAACCCTGTTCTCGCGCCGTAGCGCTACCAGCTCCTCGCGCTCCGCGGATACCAGCCCCTCGCGCTCGCCGGCATCGATCTCAGCCTGCTTGCCCCACGCCTTCAGCGTCGCGATCGATACGCCGAGGTCGGTCGCCACGCGCGCGAACGACAGCCCTGAGGAGCGATACAACTCAACCGCCTGCGCACGAAACTCAGGCGGATATCCACGTTTCCCTCCACGATTGATAGACATGACTGGACATCCTTTCAGCCGTGTCAGACGACACGGCATTCAGGTGTCCACGAAAGCGGGGGAACTCCAAAACGCCCAGCCAGGCTCGCCGTTGCCATCACTTTCAGGCACAGCTCCCATTTCTTTACTGGCTTCTTCTTTAAGCGTAATCTTCCATGGATGATCGAGCGCTCTAAATGGGACGGTACCCGATCTTCACAGGCACCATGCTTTTTCCACAAATTTACATCCTGTAGCTGTCGCTCTAGTAATTAAACCCTTGCCTGTTCCAGATACATTTTTGATGGTTCCCAGCCCGGTCCCTACGCAATTTGTTGACGTTTCTCCGCCCGTGGCTTTAGTGTCGATGATTTCCAATCCTCCGGGAGCGCTAGCTGTAACTTCAACGGTTCTATCAGCGCCGCCGTTTCAAGCTATCATTCGATTCTGCTTTGTACAACCTTTAGTGCCCCTATTACCTCCCGTGTGCGATCTACACAGCGCCCCAACGGTGTCGCCATCGCAGGCACCGACGTAAAGGCCATCAGACCGGCCACCACGACAAGCCCAAAGCTATCTCATACGCTTCATGTAGTATTGCCCCTTTTCCCTTGAGAGTTGGCTACCCGCTCCGCAGCGCCCGTCTTCAACGCAAAGATGTCACAAAACCGGCACATGTCTCCTTCTCCTGCTTGTCCTTATCCGTCAGACCCTCCACGATAGGAAGCCCTAGCTTGACAGGCTGTACGGTTCACCATATCGAAGGTACAGAAAATAAAGGGTTGTTTCCTATGTCCCAGCCGGCCTGGCGCCGAGTGGCCGTCGCGACGCGACGCGCGGTCGCGCCCGCGAGGCTCAGAGCTGCGCGAGCTCGGCGGTGATCTCGCTGACGGCCGACTTGGCGTCGCCGAACAGCATCGCGGTGCCGGGCTCGAAGTAGAGCTCGTTTTCGATCCCCGCGAAGCCCGGGTTCATCGAGCGCTTGATCACGATCACCGAGCGACTCTCGGCGACCTCGAGGATCGGCATCCCGTAGATCGGCGAGGAGGGGTTGCTCTTCGCGGCGGGGTTGGTGACGTCGTTGGCCCCGATCACCAGCGACACGTCGGTGCGCTGGAACTCGGGGTTGATGTCGTCCATCTCCTTCAGCTGGTCGTAGGGCACGTCGGCCTCCGCGAGCAGCACGTTCATGTGCCCCGGCATCCGCCCCGCCACGGGGTGGATCGCGTATTTGACGTCCACTCCGCGCTGCTCCAGCTCCGAGGCGAGCTCGCGGACGGCGTGCTGGGCCTGCGCGACCGCCATTCCGTAGCCCGGCACGACCACCACGCGGCTGGCGTAGGCGAGCTGGATCGCGGCGTCCGCGGCGGTCGTGGAGCGCACCGTGCCCGCGTGCTCGCCCGCGCCCGAGGCGCCCTCCACCGCGCCGCCCCCGCCGAAGCCCCCGGCGACGATCGCGGGTATCGAGCGGTTCATGGCGGTGGCCATCAGGTTCGTGAGGATCGAGCCCGAGGCGCCCACGATCATGCCCGCCACGATCAGCGCGGGATTGTTCAGCGCCATCCCCGTCGCCGCCGCGGAGAGCCCGGTGAAGGCGTTCAGCAACGAGATCACCACCGGCATGTCCGCGCCGCCGATCGGCAGCACCACCGCGTTGCCGAGCAGCGCCGCCACCACCAGCATGCCGATGAAGAGGGCTTCGGAGTGCGCGCCCTGGATCAGGTCGATACCCGCGGCGAGCGCCAGGATCAGCAGCACGAGGTTGACGATCTGCTGGGCCGAGCCGAAGGAGATCGGGCGCCCCGGGATGATTTCCTGGAGCTTGCCGAAGGCGATGTTGGAGCCCCAGAAGGAGATCGAGCCCACGATCGCGGCGAACACGGAGAAGATCGCCACGTAGGTGGGCGGCCCCCCGCCGGTGATCGTGAGGCTGCCGCTTGCACCGATCAGGTGCACGGTGTGCGAGCCGTAGGTGGAGCCGTAGTGGCGGAACTCCACCCACGAGATCAGCGCCACCGCCCCGCCGCCAACGCCGTTGAAGAGCGCCACCATCTGGGGCATCGCGGTCATCTTCACGTTGCGCGCCGCCGGCACCCCCACGGCGGTGCCGAGCGCGAGGCCGAGCACGATCAGGCCCCAGTTGCCCTCGCCGGGGTTGAGCAGCGTCGCGAGCACCGCGATCGCCATGCCGAGCGCCGCCGTGCGGTTGCCGCGCACCGCGGTGGTCGGGCCCGAGAGTCCGCGAAGGCCCTGGATGAAGAGCGCGAAGGCAAGGATGTAGAGGACGTAGATGAAGCTTTCGCTCTGCAGGAAGGTGGTGGCCAGCGGCGGGGAGCTCATGAGTCGCCCCCCTGCCCGTCCGGCGGCTCGTCCTGCTTGGGGGGCTTGGGCCTGGACTTGAACATCTCGAGCATCCTGTCCGTCACCAGGAAGCCGCCGACGATGTTGATCGTGCCGAACGCCACCGCGATCACCAGCAGCGCCTTGCTGAGCGCGTCGAGTTCCCCGAGGCCCAGCAGCAGCAGGCCCCCGAGCAGCACGATCCCGTGGATCGCGTTGGTGCCCGACATCAGCGGGGTGTGCAGGGTGTTGGGGACCTTGGAGATCACCACGAACCCGATGAAGCCCGCGAGCACGAGGATCGCGAGGTTGGTGGTGAGGACGCTGGCGAGGATCATGCTGCGGCCTCCACGGCGGCCCGCGCCCCGTCGTGCACGATCTCGCCCTCGCGCACCACGCAGGCGCCCTTGACGATCTCATCCTCGAAGTCCAGGTGCAGCGCCCCGTCCTCGCCCACGAGCAGCTCCAGCAGCGCCAGCACGTTGCGCGCGAACAGCGCCGAGGCGTGCTCGGGCAGCGTCGCCGGGAGGTTGAGCGGCGCGAGGATGCTCACGTCGTGGCGCACCACTGTCTCCCCGGGCTCGGTCAGCTCGCAGTTGCCCCCCGACTCCCCCGCGAGGTCCACCACCACCGACCCCGGCCGCATCCCCCTCACCGCCTCCTCAGTCACGAGCTTGGGGGCCGGGCGGCCCGGCACCAGAGCAGTGGTTATGACGACGTCGAAGCCCTTGATCGCATCGGTCAGCGCCTGCTGCTGGCGAGCGCGCTCCTCCTCGGTGAGCTCCCGCGCGTAGCCCCCCTCGCCGCTGGCCTCCAGGCCGAGGTCGAGCCACTGCGCGCCCAGCGAGCGCACCTGCTCGGCGACCTCGGGGCGCACGTCGTAGCCGGTCGTGCGCGCCCCCAGGCGTTTGGCGGTGGCGAGCGCCTGCAGGCCCGCCACGCCGGCCCCCAGCACGAGCACCTTCGCCGGGGGGATCGTGCCCGCGGCGGTCATCAGCATCGGGTAGAAGCGCCCCATCTGCTCGGCCCCCAGCAGCGCCGCGCGGTAGCCCGCGACGTTGCTCTGCGAGGAGAGCGCGTCCATCGACTGCGCGCGGGAGATCCGCGGGATCGCCTCCATCGCGAGCGCCGTCGCCTTCGCGTCCGCCAGCGCGCGGGTGGTCTGTGGGCTCGTGAGTGGCGCGAGGAAGCCGATCAGCAGCGAGCCCGGCCCGAGCAGGGCGATCTCCTTTGCGGTGGGCGGGGCGATCGTGACCACCACATCGGAGCGCCACACCTCCGTGGCATCATCGGTCAACTCTGCGCCCGCGTCCGCGAAGGCGCCGTCCGGCAGCAGCGCGCCGGCACCCGCGCCGCTCTGCACGAGGACCTCGATGCCCTTGGACTTCAGCTTGCCGACCACCTCGGGCACGAGCGCCACCCGGTGCTCGCCCGCCGCGGTCTCCTTCGGAACGCCAACCCGCATATGAGGGGCAGGAACGTATCCGATCGAGCGGACGCGCGCCAGCCCGCCCGCGATCGCGAGCCCCGAGGGCCTCCCGGCAAGGGCGCCTCCCGGAGGCTCGAACGACCCGTCCATCTGCCAGACTCGGGGGACCATGACCGTGAAACTGACCCGCATCTACACCAGGCACGGGGACGCCGGCGAGACCCACCTCGGGGATATGAGCCGTGTCTCCAAGCTGCACCCCCGGGTGGAGGCCTACGGCACCGTGGACGAGCTCAACGCGGCGCTCGGCGTGGCACTCGTCCAACCTGGGCTCTCAGGCCGCTTCGCCGAGTGGCTGCACCGTATGCAGAACGACCTGCTCGACCTCGGCGCCGACCTCTCGGTGCCCGCCGGCGACGAGCGCGAGCGTCTGCGCATCTCCCCCGCGTACACCGAATGGCTGGAGGAGGCCTGCGACGAGGCCAACGCCAAGCTCCCGCGGCTGCGCTCCTTCGTGATCCCCGGAGGCAGCCCCGCGGCGGCGCAGCTGCACGTCTGCCGCACCGTCTGCCGCCGCGCCGAGCGCCGCGTCCTCGCGGTGCAGGACGCCAACCCGGAGGTGGTGCGCTACCTCAACCGCCTCTCCGACCTGCTGTTCATCCTCGCTCGCGCCGTCAACGAGATGGCGACGAGCTCTGAGCCGCTGTGGGAGCCGGGCGCGCACGAGGCGACACCGGCCCCCTAGCGTCCCTGGCGTCGAACCCCGCGGGGCCCAGCGCGGCCGCCGCCAGCGATACGCACAGCGCGGCGAGCAGGTAGCCGCCGAGCACGTCGCTGGGCATGTGCCACGCCAGGATCAGCAGCGAGCAGCCGACCGCCACCGCGAAGGCGCCCCCGAGCGCCGCGACCAACGGCCGCAGGCCGTAGGGGGCGACGAGCAGCGCGCACAGCACGAGCGTCATCGCCGCGGTCGCGTGGCCACTCGGCCAGGAGGCCGGGCCGATCGACTGTGGGCCGACGATGTCGTGAGGATGCGCCAGCAGCGGCTTGAGCACCTCCGCGATGCCCGGCGCGGCGGGCAGCACCACCGCGATCGCGAGCGCCACCCGCGGGCGCCTGCGCAGCAGCGCCACGGCTACCAGCAGCAGCGCCCACACGGTGTAGAGCAGCGGATCGAGCAGGCTCAGCAGGCCGTTCGCGAGCGCATCCACGCGGGGGCGCCCGAGCTTGGTGAAGTCATCGAGCACCACCGCGTCGCGCAGGTGGACCACCGGGACGAGCTCCGCGAGCGTCCACGTCGCCGCCATCCCCGCCACGCACAGGAGCGCCGTACGCAGCGCCCACGCACGGCCCGGCAGGGCCGTGCGCCCGGCGGGCTCGCGCCGCATCCCGGCCGTGTCGACGGAGCGGGGAGCGACCCGCGCTACGCGCGGCACAGCCGCCAGAGGTGCGCTGGACATCTCCCAGAGGGTAGAAGGTCACAGGACCGCGGACGCCACGGCGCCGATTGTGGTCAGATCCGGGAGAGCAGGCCGCAGTGCGCCGATGGAGAGCCCGGCACGACGCTTCCTCACTCGATCGGGAACGGCGCGCGGGCGAGCGCGGTGAGCGCCTCGGCGGTGACCCACACCGGCGCCTGGGCGCTGGTGCGCGAGTAGCGCACGCTGCCGTTGGGGGCGACGAGGCTTTCGAGGTAGCCGAGTGGGGAGCGGCTGCCGTGGCGGCGGACGGCTTCCACGTTCTGGCCGGCCGCGACGAGGCCCTGCACGGCCCATGCGGTGGACTGGGCGTTCGATTCGCCCCCCGGCTGCTCGGAGAAGCCGCCGTCGGGGTTCTGGGCGTGGAGGATGAACCCCACCGCGCGCGAGACGACGGGGCCGCTGCGAATGCCCGCGTCGATCAGGCCCTGCAGCGCCGCCGCGGTGTCGTCCACGTCACTGGAGCCACCCCGCTCGCTGAAGTCGAAACCGCCGCCTGAGTTCTGCTGGCGGGCAATCCATGCCCCCGCAGCGCGCACCGCGGGGTCGGTCGCGGAGTGCCCGGCGGCGCGCAGCGCGAAGATCGCAAACGCCGTGAGGTTGACCTGCTGGGAGAAGGAGCCCCCGTCCGTGCGGTAGCGCAAGAGCTCCGCCAGCAGGTCTTTGCCGGCGAGCGAGCTCACCGGCGCGCCACAGGCCCGCAGAGCGAGCATCGTGCGCTCGATGTCGCCGGCACCTTCGAGGGTCCCGGCCTGGGCGCGCAGCGCTTCGAGCACCGTGTGGCCATCGCGGCGCACGTTCCGCGGGCTGCGCCCCGCCGCCGCAAGGCCGATCGCCGTCCACGCGGAGTACAGCTCGCTGCTGGGCTGCCCAGCCGCGCTGCCCCAGCCGCCGTTCGCGTCCTGCGCGGAGGCCAGATAGGCGATCTCACGGGAGACGGAGGCGAGATGGGCGGTCTCACGGGAGGTCTCCCCACGCGCGGCGGAAGCCGACGGCGCTGCCTTGCCTCCGGCTGTGAAGGGGAGCCCCGCGGCGCCACGCGTGGGGGCGAGCTTCGCGGGCGCAGCGAGCGCAAGCAGGCCGCCGGCACGGGCCGACCCGGGTGGCGCCAGCAGCGCGCCCGCGAGGACGAGCGCGAGGATCGCCAGCGCCGGGCCGCCCGTCCCAGCGGCCTCCCAGCGGATGTCCATGCGGGCGCGCACCCGCTCGAGCACACGCGCGAGCTCGGGCGCAAAGGCGAGGCCGAAGAGGAAGCTCGCGCCCGCATCCACGAGGTTGAAGGAGAGCGCGCTCGCCCCCGCGATGAGGAGGAAGGCGGCGAGGGTGTGGGAGGCGCCGATGGTCCACGTGTACACGTTCATGACCTCCGTCGCGGCGAGCGCGGCGAGGCCGCAGGCGAGCGCGAGGGGCAGGCGCCCGAGGCGCCTGCCGGTGAGCCGCCCGAGCGCGGCACCGATGAGACCGACCATCCCCCAGGCGGCCATCTGCCACGGGGTGTAGGAGCCCTGGCCGAGCATGACGTTGGAGGCGAGCATCCCGATGGCTCCCACCGTGAAGCCGGGGAGGGGCCCGAGGACGTAGCCGACGACGAGCACGATGGCGGTGATGGGCTTCACTTCGGGCAGCGCCACGAAGGCCTCGCGCCCGAGCGCGGCCACGGCCGCGAGGGTGGCCACGACCGCGGCCATCCGCGCGGAGGGCCGCGAGCGCTCGTAGGCGAACCAGCCGGCGAGGAGGATCAGGCCCACGATCAGGAAGGTGGCGAGCGGCCAGCTCATCCCGCCAGCTCCAGCGATCCGCGGGGATGGGCGGCCCGCGCGGCGAGCAGCTCGGCGCCCTGCTCCGGTCGCAGCGCCCCCCCCGCACCGCCGAGGATGCGGGCGGTCTCGGTGGCGAAGTACCACCCGCCCGCGAGCAGCTCCGCGGCGGGGCCGTCGGCGATCACGCGCCCGTCGGCGAGCAGCACCGCGCGCTCGGCGCACGCGCACGCGAACTCGGGGTCGTGAGTGGCAAGGATCACCGCCTGGCCGCTCCCCGCGCGGCGGTGAAGCTCCTCGGCCAGCTGGGCCTTCGCGAGGCGGTCCATCCCCCGGGTGGGCTCGTCGAGGGCGAGCACCGCGGGCTGCTCCTCCCCGTCGGTGACGATCGCGAGCGCGAGACGCTGACGCTCGCCACCGGAGAGGTCGCGGGGGTTGCGCGCGCCCATCTCGGCGAGGCCCGCGAGCGCCAGCGCACGGGGGGAGGCCTCGGCCGCAACGCGCTCGTGCACGAGATAGTCCCCGGGGTTCTGCAGCAGCAGGGCGACGCGCCCTCCGCGCTCGATCCGTCCACGCGTTGGCTCCAGCAGCCCAGCGGCGTGGCGCAGCAGCGTGGACTTGCCGGCCCCGTTGCGCCCCATCAGGGCGACGCTCTCCCCGGGCTGCACCCGCAGCTCGGCGCCGCGCAGGATCGCGGGCCCGTTGTGCAACTCGTGCCACACCCCGCGCAGGTGGAGCGCCGGCGCGGCGCGGGCGCGGCGGGCGGAGCGGCGCGCAAGGAAGGTTGCCCCCTGCCTGCGGTTGTCCACCTGCGTGCTGCGGACGGCAGGGGGCGCAGGGCACAATACACCTTCCTCCGACGACAAGAGGCTGCGGCTGCGCAGGGTGGCGCGCGCCTGCTTGACCCCCACCGGAGGGGGTGCGAGCCCGGCGAGCGAGAACAGCCGTGCGCCGGGGGTCTGCAGCGCGGGGGCCCCGCTCGCGGCCCACTCCAGGAAGGAGCGCGGGTCGCCGTCGTGGGCGAGGCGCCCCTCGCGCAGCGCGATCACGCGATCGGCGGAGGGCAGGCAGCGCTCCAGGCGATGCTCCGCCAGCAGGATCGTGGTATCCCACTCCTGGTTGAGGCGGCGCAGGAGCCCGATCAGCTCATCCCCGGCGACGGGATCCAGCTGGGAGGTGGGCTCGTCGAGCAGCAGCACGGGGGGGCGCCCCGAGAGGGCAGCGCCGAGCGCGACGCGCTGCTGCTCGCCGCCGGAGAGCGTGTGGGTGGAGCGGTCCAGCAGGTGGTCGATGCCGAGCGCGAGCGCGACCTCCTCGACCCCGCGGGCGACCGCGCCGGCCCCATGCCCGCGGCTCTCCAGCGCCAGCGCGAGCTCAGCGCGCACCGAGCTCATCACGAGCTGGCTCTCGGGGTCCTGGAAGAGCGCGCCCGCGAGCGTCCCCAGGCGCGCGGGCCCGTGCTCGCGGGTGTCCAGGCCGGCGAGCTCCACGCGCCCCGCGAAGCGCCCGCCGTGAAAGTGCGGCACCAGGCCGCAGGCGGCGCGCAACAGCGTCGACTTGCCATGCCCGGAGAGGCCCGCGAGCACGCAGAACTCGCCCGCGCGCACCTCGAGGCTCACGTCCTCGAGCGCCGGGCGCTCGGAGCCGGGGTAGCGGTAGGTGACCTCGTGGAAGGAGAGGACGCTCACGGCTCGATGCCCCGGTGGTCACAGAACGGCGCCAGCACCGCCAGGACGAGCGCGGCGCAGAGCACGAGCAGACCGGCGCCGAGGGGAGCGGCCCGCACGAGGGGGTAGGCGGTGAAGGAGGCGGCGCCGCCGAGGCGGGCGAGCAGGGCGAGCGCGAGGATCGCGAGCGCGGAGGCGGCGAAGGCAAGGTCGTGGCGCGACCAGGGGCGCTGTAGGCGGGGAGCGCGAGGGGCGGCGGCGAAGCCCCGCAGCTCGAGCGTGGCGGCGACGTCCATCGCGCGGTCGAGCGAACCGGCGAGCACAGCGCCCAGCAGCGTGGCGCGCCCACGGACACGCCCCGTGGCGCCACCGGGGGCGCCGGCGGGGGCGCCGGCGGGGCGGGTGCGCTGCGCCTCGGCGAGGCGCTGGGCGTCGGCGGCGAGCACCGGGATCATGCGCACCGCGAGCGAGGCGGTGAGCGCGGAGCGGAAGGAGAGGCGGCGGAAGATCCGCAGCAGTGCGTCGGGGTCGATCGCGAGGCTGGCGAGCGTGGAGATCAGGATCAGGATCGTGACCTTCAGCGCGATCACCACACCGTAGACGAGCGCCTCCACCGTCAGATCTCCCTGCCCGAAAGGGCCGAGGTCGCCGAGGCGGACGAAGACCGTGAGGCCGTTGCGGTCCGCGAGCACGTTGACCACGACGATTGGCAGCCCCACGATCACCGCGATGCGCAGGGAGCGCACGAGCTCGCGCCCCACCCCAGCCCCCCAGCCGGCGCCCAGGATCGCGAGCGTCAGCGCGGCGAGCGCCAGGGGGTGGTAGAGCAGCAGCGTGGCGACCGTGAGCGAGAGCGCCCACAGCGCGGCGACCCCCGCGCGCGTCGCGTGCAGGGGGCTCGCGAGGGGGCGGTACTGGAGCAGGCCGAGGCGACCCATGAGATCGGTCGAGGCGCTCGCACCACGGCGGCGCCCGACGCCGCCTGGGGGCGCCGGGGTCGGGCCGTCTCCCGCAGGGCCCATGGGCCGCGGCCGGGAGGAGCGGGGAGCCGCGGGGCTCATGGGCTCGGCTGGGGCAGGGGCAGCAGCGCGCCCGTTTCGGTGAGCGCCACGGCGAAGCGGTCGCGCAACGCGGTTTCGCTCAGATCGTTCGCGGCGAGCTGCACACCGGCGGTGTCGGTGCCGGTGATCAGCCACTCGGGCTCCTCTTCGGTGTAGCGGGTGGCAGCGATCAGCCCCGCGCTGCCCGAGAGCGTGCGCACGGTGGCGCCCTGGGCGTCGAGCAACGCGATGCTCCGCCCGGAGGCGGGCAGGCGCGCATACACCCCGCTCACGGCGGGGCCGCGTTCGAGACCCTGGGCGCCGGAGTCCCCGCGCATCTGAGCCCAGGTGCCCACGAGCAGCCGCAGCGTGTCGGGCTCCTCCCCGGCGGGCCCCATCGCGGCGAGCGCGGAGGTGATGCCGGCGGCGCGCAGGTGGGAGCGCACCGTGCGGCAGGGAGCGCCTTCGGGCTGCGCGCATTCCAGGCGCACCGGCAGCCGCAGGCCTTCGATCCCGTTCAGGAAGGGCTCCGGGAAGGAGCCCACGACGGCGGGGACTTCCTCGGTCTGGCTCCAGTCGTGCAGGTCCCACCAGACCCGGTCCCCCGGGTGCACGTCGGTCTGCGCCGCCCCCTTGGGGGCCTGCACGCCGTTGACGTAGTAGAACCAGTCGACCGGCTGCCCCCCTTCGCTGCCGCCGGAGCGGCCGTCGATGCTCTCCACGAAGCCCCCGCCGTAGCGGGTGGTGACGGTGGCGTTGCGCAGCAGCAGGCTCATCACCGTCTCTTCACCCTGCGCTTTGGGGGCGCGCGAGGAGAGCAGCGCCTGCGTTCCGAAGCCACGGGTGACCTCGAGCCGCACCCCGCCCGGGGTGGCCCCGGCGCCGAGACCGCAACCGGCGAGCGCCGCTAGAACGGCGAGCGCGCCGAGCAGCGCGGCACCCGGCGCGATCGACGCGTACCCCCGCCCGCCGCCCCGGTGTCCCTTACTTGACATCGAAGACGACGTGACTCACCCCGTCCGCAAGCTTGGTGACGTTGCCCGCATCGTCCACCGCCTCGATGTCGTAGACGTAGCGTCCCGCGGGCAGCCGGGCCGGGAGCAGATAGCTGAACGAGGTGGTGTCCGCCACGTCGAAGAAGCGCGTTGCGTGGCAGTTCGCGCGCACGAAGGCGCCCCTGCGCCCGCTGAACGTCAAGCAGCGGTGGTGGATGGTGCGCTCGAGCGCGATGCGGACCTCGCGTAGGGTGCCCCCAGCGGGGACCTCCACGCTCCCCCCGAGGATGCGGGGAGCCCCGCGCGAGGAGTAGACGTGGCCGTTGACGACCCCGCCCGCACGGGCCACGTCCGGCGGCGGCTGGAGCGGGACATGCACTTTCGCGGGACCTTCGCAGGCCGATGTCGCCGCCGGGCATGCGATCGGGTTTTCCACGGTCGTCCCGCAGGTGCCATCGTTGCCGCTGTGGACACAGACCGCCAGACCGTTGGAGCGCACCGATTCGGCCTGCGTCGCCTTGAGCTTCACGGTCCCCGCATGGGCAAGCGTGATCGTGGCGTCCCCGTTCGCGTCGGTCGTCGGGCTGCCCGGGATCGTGGTCGTCACACCCGAGGCCACTTCCCCGATCGCTGCGCCGGAGATCGGCTGGCCGGTCTGCCCGTCGACGACGTGCACGGAGAAGGGCACGCCGGCATCGACGCTCGCGGGGCCGACCAAGCTCAGAAGATGGTGCAGGTTGAAGTAGTTGTAGGCCCACAGCACTTCGCTACCGGGAGCGAGCGCGATCTGGCAACCACCCACGGGCGCGGTCGTATCATTGACCGCGTAGCCCCAGGAGTCGTAGGGTTCTTTTTCTTCGTTGACGTCGGAGCCGACTTGGGTCACGAGGAAGTCGCCGAGACTCGTGGACCACTTCGCATTGAAGGCGAGCCCGTCGGCCAAGGCGGCGTCGCGCAGCGCCGTGGTTGGCGTGCCGCTCTGCGCGCCGCCGTCGGTGAACCCTTCCGTATTGCCGTTTTCGGCGTAGTTGCAGGGATGCGGGCTTTTGGTGGATTCCGTTTCGAACGTTTCGCCCTGGGTCGCGATTTCTCCTTCGAAGAGAGTCTTGGTCGAGCCCTCCACCCGCAGCCTGACCGTGACCGGAGCCGCAAGCGAGCTCGCGCAAAACGCCAGCACAGCGAGCAGGCCAACGATGAGTCCGGCGAGCGCCGGGCGGATGAGACGAGAGATGATGCGCATGGAGCCAACCCCTTTCCACGAGGGTCTTGTGGGCTTGTGGTCGGAGGCAGGTCTCCTGGCTCCCGGGCCCACCTCCCGCGCCTTCCCAGTCTGCCCGAGGGCCGACCAGTGGCCACACCGCCGTCGAGGCGATGTCGCGGGGGCATCCCCGGTCACAGTGGCGGGTCCGCGCCGGATTCCCACCGGCTTCCCTCGGCCACCGACCGTATGAACGCACCGGATACTACCCCTCGACGGGACGGTATGCCGCCGCCGCCAATCGGGATGGGCGTTGCGGCCCACCGGCGCCCACGCGCACCCTCAGCAGGAGCGGCGTACAACGACGACTCGCGCCCACACGCGCGCCCGCACTCATTCGCGTCGCGCACACAAGAAGGCCTCGAGCGAGCGCGAGACCATCAAGGAGCGTCACGGTGACGCATGCCCCGGCACGGGGCATCTGCTTGAGCAGGCGGCTGACGGGCGAGCCGTGGAGGTAGAGCGTCTTCCCCGTATGAGGCGGAGCCGAGTGCCTACATGAAGACAGCCAGTGCCACGTGAAGACTGCTGCCGGACCGCCCCGTCGGTTGCGAGCGAATCAGTCGCCGCGTGCCGGCTTGCGGAGACCGTGGATCAGATCCTCCGGCGCGGACCGGGCTCGAGTGCTCCAGCGCCGCTCGATACGCGCGAGACGCCAGATCGCAGCCGAGACGACCCAGGTCGCGATGAACATGCCGGCAATGACGAAACCGAGCGTGTTGAGGTCGACATTCTCCATCCAGCGCCAGAATGGGCCCTGCGCACCGACATGCCGGGCCATGATTCCGCCCAACTCGATCGTCCCGACAAGCAGTGCGACCGCCACCGATAGGCAGGTGACCGCGATGTTGTAGTAGACCCTCCCAATCGGCTTGGAGAGCGCCCATCCGTAGGCGAAGTTCATGCCCACCCCGTCGATCGTATCCAGCAGCGACATGCCGGCGGCGAACAGGATAGGCAGGCACATGATCGTGTAGAACGGCAGGCCCGTGCCGACAGCGCCCGCAGTCAGAAACAGCAGCGCAACCTCGGTGGCGGTGTCAAAGCCCAAGCCGAACAGGACCCCGATCGGATACATGTGCCATGGCTTATTGACGGTCCTGAAAAAACGCCGGAGCAGACGACTCATCGGACCGCAGATGTCGAGTTCCGGGGCGAGCTCATCCTCGGCGCGGTCCCCGCTGCGCATCGCACGGAATGTTCGAATGACACCGAACAAGATCACTACGTTCAACGCACCGACGATGTAGAGGAACGCGCCAGACACCCCAGTACCGATCAAACCGGTTACGCCGTGCAGCTGGGACGTCCTGTCCTTGACCTGCCCACCCAAAGTCTTGACCCCCACGGAGAGCAGAAGAGCGAGCACGAACACGATCGTAGAGTGACCGAGCGAGAAGAAGAAACCCACACTCACCGGCCGCTTGCCCTCGGACATCAGCTTGCGTGTCGTGTTGTCGATCGCAGTGATGTGGTCGGCGTCGATGGCGTGGCGCAGTCCCAGCATATAGGCAGTGGTGCCGGTGCCGCCGGCAATGACCCCAGCGGCTCCCAGGTGGTGAGGCGCAGGCTCGACCAACGCAATAAGGATGAAGAACCCCAGCGCATGTAGCCCCAGAATCACCGTGCTCATGCCTGCTATCGCCCGCCACTGCCCGGCGGTCAGTATGTCTCTCATCCGCCGCTACCGAGACCGTCCGTGGACTTCGGCTCTCGAAAATCGCAGATGTTCGATCAGCTCCGACAGTGACCGAAGAGCTGACCAGCCCATAGCACTAATCGACCTCCGCGACGAGTCTGGCCGGCTCAGTCGCCGGATTGGAGCGAATCGACATCGATACCACGCACCAAACGATCAACACACAGGCCACGGCCAACAGGCTCTCCGAGAACCCGTTCACCGCGGCGTGTCGGGGCGAACCGCCGGCCAGTCGCTCGAGCGCCAGGAAAAGCTCCCCAATTACCGCCACCCCAGCGACATTGGCGACCTGCAGCGTGGTGGCCACCAGGCCAGCGGCTGTGCCCGTCAGTGCCTCCGGCACCGAGCGCACGGCGCGATCCGCACTCGGTGCGAAGCATATGCCGATGCCCACACCACACAGGAGCAGGCTTGGAACAGACATGAGCAGGCCAAAAGCCCGAGGTCCACCGACCAAGCCGAAGCCTCCAAGCACGACGAAGCCAGCGGCGGCGATGAGAAACCCCCGCACTGCAACGCCACGCGGCAGCTCGCCGGGGCGCCGGTACTGCAGCAATGAGACGGCGGCGAAGGCGATGCCGGGAGCCACAAGGGTGTACCCAACCGCAGCCGGCGAACGCTTCAAGCCCTCCTGAAAGGTGAGCGCGAAGGTGAACAGGAACGCCGCCAGGCTCGCCTGCAGCAGAAACAACACCGAGAGCGAGCTTCGCAGGGCCCTGTAGGCGACAATCGCTGGATCGAGCAGGAGGCTCTGTATATGCATGCGCTTGCGCGACTGCTCATGCCCGATGAAAAGCCTCATCGCCACAGCGCCGGCCAGCACCCCAAGTGCCAGCAGGGGACTCCAGCCGGCAGACCGGCCAAACAGCACCGGCCCACACAACCCACAGAGCGCAAGCGACCACAATGCCGCTCCCTGGAAGTCGAACATGTCGGCGCGTCCGTCCGCGATCCTCGGTGCTCGCGTGTCCGCAACCGTCAGCGCAATGCCGGCAAGGACCAGCACCGCCACCGGGACATTGACAAAAAAGACCAACCGCCAGCCCAGATGACCCCAGTCAGCGGATATGAGCGCGCCGCCCACCACCTGCCCGAGAATCGACCCGAGGCCGATGGTTGCGCCATACAGGCCCATCGCCCGTTTGCGATCGGCCTCCTCGAACTGAGTGCCGATCATGGCCAGTACCTGCGGAACCATCAATGCCGCTCCCACTCCCTGCACGAGCCGCGCGCTCGTCAGCCACACCAGGCTCGAAGCAGAGCCGCACAACACGCTCGACACTGCGAACACGCCGATGCCGAGAAGCGCCACCCGCTTTCTGCCATAACTGTCTCCCAAGCCTGCGCCAACGATCAGGAACGCGCCATATGTGAGTGCATAGCTCGCCACCACCAACTGAAGTTCTCCGCCAGTGGCATGCAGTTCACGAGCCATCGACGGCGCGGCAACATTTACGATGAAGACATCGATCAGTGCCATCAACATGATCCCACTGAGCGAGAACGCCATCAGCGCCTCGCGCCCGCCTGAGAATCCGAGCGGCCGCCTGCGTCCCCTCACGACGACCCCCGATTCACCTGCCCAGCACCGGTCGCCGCGGAATGGTGGGTTTCGGCGCCCACGCACTCGGGACATGGACAGTGCGGACATTGCACATCATGGAGCCGCGTGGGAGCCGGGGCCACTATGTCGCATATCAGGCAGTGGAGATCTCCGATCTCGCTCACCACCTCCTCGTAATCCACAAGCGCCATACGGTCCACAGCATCCACCGCCTTGTGCGGACTACCGGCAGCCAGGATCACGTGATCCGTAATCGCTCCCACCGCGTGGGGGACGAGCCCCTCCACGAGGTAGATCTGCCCAGCCCGCGTGGGATAGACGACGCCATCGTAGGTGATCGTGCCCTTGCCCGCGATCACGATCAGAAGATGATGACCTGGATGGGTATGAGGGGCGAACCCCTTGCCCGCCGCCACCCGAATCACATCGGCTCCGATCGCACCATTGGAGACAAGCGCTTCGCCAGTCGCGCCGTCCGCACCGTGCATGCTCACCGGTCGGGCAAAGTGACCAACACGGAGGTTCGTGGAGTCGAGGTCGCTGCTCGCCTCCGCCCACTCCACAATGTCGAGCGATCCCGGCGGAAGACCGTTTCCTGGTATGACCACCCTGCCCGGCATATCAGCTGTTGCCTCGCGCAACAAAGAACTTCTCGTTCACGTCGCTGAAATGCCTCCACCGCTCCGGCAGGGCCTCCTGCTTGCAGATGGCGTCGACCGGGCAGACCGTCACACAGAGGTCACAGTCGATGCAGCGTTCTGGGTCTATGTAATACTGAGCGCTGTTCTCCGCCGTCTCGATGCAATCGGCAGGGCAGACCTCAACGCACGCGCCATCCTTGACATCAATGCATGGCTCGGCTATCACGAACGTCACTTTGGGCGCCCGCTCTCATAGGCAGCAAACGCCTCGATCGCCGTCGCAGTCGGGCCTGTGCCCACGTCACGGTTGTGCCAGCGTGCCGGTGAGCCCATCACGCCTCCTCGGCGACAGTAAGCTCGTGGAGCTCCACGACATCCAGACCACTGCACACAGGCCCCCGCAGACAGACTCCGCTGCGCAGGTCGAAAGTGGCGCCGTGCCACGGACAACGCAGAAATGCTCCCTGGAACGCTCCCTGCTCCAGCGGTCCCCCGCGGTGCGGGCATCGCCGCGGCACCTTGACGAACCGGCCCTCGACGGAGATCACCAGCTCATCTCCGTCCACACGAACAGCCCGAGACGCATTGGCCGGCCTGCTATTTTTTGTCCGTCGCGACAGCACCGCGAGCCACCCCCACGATCCCTTCCGAAGCACCGTCGGCGTCCGGATCCACTCCTCCGTTTCCACCGGCGCCCATCGCGCGAGTGGCGCTCCTGTCCGTCCCGGGCGTCCGCTTGAGCTTGGCGCAATAGTGACTGTCGAATAGAAGATTCCGCCGGTAGGCGGCATCCGCGATGCCCTTCTCCCACTTTACGTAGCGAAACGCCACTGGCAGATCCTGCGGGCGGAACTCGTTTGTGAGCGAGTAGTGGAGTCGGTTGAGACGGACATCTGCGAGCCCCTTCCACGTTCGTCCACGCCAGCCAATTGCCGTCGGCACCCTGCAGCTCAGGCGCACTCCGCCAGCGCGATGGCCGCCATGATTGGCATCCTCACCGATTGCTATGTCGGGCAAGTTGAAAGACTGAGCCGGGAAACGGCGCACGATCGCATAATTCTGCGACTTCTTCACGACGTTGTATCGCATACGCTGCCCGATCGCGTTCTGTATCCCGATGAAGTCAAATGGAACGCCGCCCTGCGCCGGATCCAGGCCACCGCGAAACGCCGTGTAACAAAAGACCTCGGTGAGCTCCAGCTCCCATGGGCGATCCAGCTTCACGCCCTGCGGGACCGTGAAAATCGCGTAATCCACGGGAAGATCGGTCGCGTTGGCCGCCCACTCGGCGACACAGCAGATCAGGTCGGTCGGAGTGGCGCCACGCTCGAGGACCTGCCCCAGGTAATCGTCCCATGCCTCCAAGCAGCCGCCGTGACCCGGGAAACCCACGCCGAAACGACGCTCGAGAACCTCCTGCAGCTCGCTTGGCAGAGCCTCGGGCTCGATCAGCGAATCGCGCCGCACCAGAAACTCACGACGCTCCCAATTGCTGCCGTCGAACGATATGCAGCGAAGGTGGTCCCTCTCCACCTCGGTTCGCCTTTCCCCCAACAGCCGGGCAGCCTCGATCAGTCCGTTTGGCTTCGGGCCCCGAATCCCCAGGACGGCGTCATAGTCTCCGATGCGCTTTTCCATGAACATCATAAGTGCCGGCAGGAAGATCAACGACTGGTTGAGCTCCTGTATGACGAAGCCGGCCTCCCTCCAGCACCATGCCAGCGTCGCGAGTGTGAGCTGCTGGTGTGACCACGACCGTGGTGAGGCTTCCGAGCAACCGTCGAGCTCCGCTGCGAAGGCCGCGTTGTTCAGGGTCTGAGCCCCCGTCGACAGCCTGATCTGCTCCAAGCACGCAACCCGCTGCTGGAGCTCGGCGAGCAGTGCCGTGCGATCTTCCGCGGTCAGCTGGAGCCAGGCGTCCACCGCCCCGTCGGATAGATTGCCGAGGCGACACAGGCGCTCGTGGCACAGCGAGTATGTAGAGACACGTTCCGGAGACAGAGTCCGGCGTCCCGGCGTGACGGTGGACCGCAACAGCGGCACGAACGGGACCTCATCCACTACAGCCCGTGCAAACCCGGCGACATCCGCGATATCTGCGTCCGTGAAGACCGGATCGCCCTCACCAGGGAGGCCGGCGAGCTCCACGAAGAGGCGCGCCTGCTCGCCATTTGCGACGGCACTGAGCCGCTCGATCCAATGCGAAGCGACAGCGAGCGCCTGCTCGGGGGGGCGATCTGTGTCTCGCAGAGACAGCGACAGCAGATACCACCACTGCAGAGAAGCGCAGGCAAAGGGAATCTTGAGCCTATACCAGAGATCATAAAACAGACGAATTGAGCTGAACTGCAGCTCGTTGCGACCGCTCTCCAGCGATTCTCCGATAGCATAGGGGTTACCAAGATCCACTATTTCGCTGACGGTGAGCCCACCGCTCCCAAGGCGCCCGGCGGCGAGCAGCCCCAGTGCAACGATGAGGTCGTCGACGTCCTCCGCCTCGAGCATCGTCGAGCGCTGCCTGAGATCATCGTCCGAGCTGGCGGTATCGATGTGCAACGGATCGGTCTGAATGAATATGGCCATCTCGTATTCGAGCTTTGTCAGCCTGTCCGCGCGGATGCCTGCCCGGATTCGTTCAACAACTGCGCCCTGAAGGCATCACACTGTGCGACGAAAGACGGGATATCCTTCCGGTAGATGTATCGATGATGAAATTCGCCTGGTCCTGCGAGTCCGTCGGGGTTCTCCAAGTAGGCCGTTTCGGCAATCGGCAGGAATTTGTCCAGCAGCTTGTTGATTCCCACAACCCTTGTTCGTGTCTGCAAGATGACACGCTCTATCAGAAAGAGGTCAAAAAACATTTTGAGTCCATATGGCATGCACGCGGTGGCTCCTCCAAGCGCACGATGCTCTTGGGCGGTGATGTGGAAGTGGGGATAATTGTCGACTGGCGAGTACCGATTCAAATTGAAGTATCCCTTTACCTCATCGTCAAGCGTAATCGCGAAGGCGATCGCCAGCTGGTCGGGATCGCCTGTACGAATCCATGTGCGAAATCGCGAGGTCGTCGCCTCTGGAGTGCCCAACTCGGAACGATCGATGTTGAGATTCCGCAAATGCTCGTCTCCACTGAAATGCCAGTAGCGGACGAACTCAGGGATGTCGCTCTCCTGCACGTCGCGAACGCCCACCTCACCGAAGGGCAGAGCGATCCGATAGAACGTCCTCGACTCCTCCGCCGATGACACGCCTGACCTCGGTTTGGGGGGCATGCTGTTCATCCGATCACCTTTGCTGCGCCTGCGCGGGCCTCAAGCGCCGGTCCGCTCGATCTCCTCGAGCACGCCGTCCCACAGCCGGCTCCTCGCTTCGATCGCTTCGACGCCGACGGCCTCCGCGATCGCCTGCCGCCCGGGATCTTCTTCACACGTCGCCGCCAGCAGCTGCAGCGCCAGCGGTCCGTGCTCGTCGTGGTCGAGCGTGATATGCCGTTCGAGGTAGTGCTTGAAGATCGGAGCCCCATCGAGAATCGAGCCCATTCCGTCGCGGGCCCCCGCGAGCACATCGGGCAGCAGGTTCTCTCGCCCATGACAGAATGACGCCGCCACCTCATATGGCGCGCCTCTCAGCGCGACTTCGAGGGTGTGCGAGACGAACTCCCTGGCTGTCGGAGGTATGTCAGGGCTGTCCAGCGCCCTCGCTGCCGATCCGCTGCCGGCGAGGCGCTCGACGAACCCGTCAACCGGCCGCCTGTCGGCGCGCATCTCGTCCATGGCGCTCAAATAGAGCTCAAAATGACTGAGATGGGCCCCGTGAGGTCCCTCGTCACACTCCTCCGAGATGACTATTTCGGTGATGAAGCGCGCATGATCCCCGAGGCCCCGGGGAAGCCACGGAACGTCTACGCAGGTGACCTCTCGCTGGAGACGCTTCAGCAGGCTGAAGAAATCCCAGACCGCGAAGACGTGGTGCTTCATGAAGATTCGCACCCGGTCCACGCTGGTCAGCTCGTCGTACATCCGATGAGCAACGAGACGCTCCCTGACGGCATCGAGCTGCATGCTGTCCTTGGTCTTCAAATCGGCCATTGTTGTCTCCATTCACGAGTTCCCTCGCCCAGTTCCCTCGCTCATATCGGAGGCCATTGCTCATTGCCTCGCATCGGTGATCGGCAAATATGTTCTATCAGGCATGGCGGCTCTGCACCATGCCTATTCGGAGAAAATTGCCGCTCATTGATATCGCATGTGTCCAACAAAACAACGAAATCGGACAAGTCTCCGGAAGGATTCGACTCAACGAAGTATGCTTGGGTAGGCGATTGTTGGGGTCGACAGCTTCCCCAAGCCGACGTTGTCCAAACGCAGCAGCACACGAAAGGCGAGAGAGTGCCTTCGCATTCAGCCGATCCGCGGGCTACACCGAGCAAGACTGCGCTCACCGAGCTCACGCACTACGTGGGAGGTCGCTCGGAGCCGAGCGATGGCGACTCGGTCATCGTAGCGTGCGATCCCAGCACGGGCTCTCCGTGGGCGACCTATCCGCGCGGCACGCCTTCCGACGTGCGCAGGGCCGTAGCGGCAGCACGTCGCGGGCTCGAGGCACTGGCTGCATTGAGTCCGCTCGATCGTGGCCGCCTCCTGAGCCGGATCGCGCGAACGATCGAGGCAGACGCCGAGGACCTCATCGACCTGACGGTCACCGAGGTCGGCAAGCCACTCGTTCAGGCCCGGGGCGACGTTGCCAAGACAATCGACTGGTTCGACTATGCCGCAGGCTGGCCGAGCAGGCTCGGCGGTTCGGTCCCCTCAACCTCCGTAGCCGACCGCTGGGCGTACACGATCAGGGAGCCTGTGGGCGTCGTGGGAGCGATCGTGCCGTGGAACTACCCGCTGATGCTTGCGGCATGGAAGGTGGCACCGGCGCTCGCCGCCGGCTGCAGTGTGGTGCTGAAGCCAAGCGAGCTCACCCCCGCATCCGCACTGCGGCTTGCGGAGCTGGCGACGCAGGCGGGGCTTCCGGCGGGCGTGCTGAATGTGGTGACGGGCGACGGCTCGACCGGCGAGGCGCTCGTCCGCGCGGCCGTCGACAAGGTGAGCTTCACCGGCAGCGCCAGGGTTGGCCGGAGGATCGCATCGCTGGCGGGAGCGGAGGGCAAGCCGGTTACGCTCGAGCTGGGTGGCAAGAGCCCGGCGATCCTGGCGTCGGATCTCGCACACGACGCGGAGTCACGGGAACGCGTCGTCGCGCAGGTTCTTTACGAAGGTGTCTTGCACAACGCCGGTCAGGCATGTAACGCAGCCAGCCGGCTGATCGTCCCGGCCGATTCGGATGGCGATATATTCGACTTGGCCGAGCGGTTGCTGAGCACCGTGGTGGTGGGTCCTCCCCGCGATCCGGCAACCGATGTGGGGCCGCTGGCATCGGCGGGGCAGCTCGAGCGCGTCGACGGCTTTGTGCGGCGCGCGCTGGAGCAGCAGAGCGGGAGAGTCTCGGGCGCCGGCCCGATTGTCGGCGCAGGACACTACTACCGGCCTGGGCTGGTGTACGCCGCTCCCCGCTCGGAGATCGCTCGCGAGGAGGTCTTCGGCCCGATCTTGACGCTGCTGTCATATACGGATATCGATGACGCCGTGCGGGCCGCCAACGACAGCACATATGGATTGGCGGCCGGTGTATTCAGTCGCGACGTGAACCTGATCCATCGACTCGCCCGGCGCCTGTCGGCCGGGCATGTCTACGTCAATCACTGGTCCAGCCAGGATCCCTCTGTCCCGTTCGGCGGCAGGCGCTCCAGCGGCATCGGAGTCGAACATGGCGAGGAGGGATTCGAGGCGTTCCTGGTCACCAAGAGCGTCTGGCTGGCATCTTGAGTTGCGGCAGAAGACACGCGGCAACGCCGAACCAGCTCAGCAGGGACGTAAAAGCTCCTCCAAACGCAATGCTATCGCGAGCTCGGCGTGACAGCGCTTGATCGGCGAACCGAGGCGTCGTTCGACCTTATCCAACCGATACCAGACCGTACGCCGGTCGACACCAAGCGCTTTGGCCGTCATATTGACGTTGTGCCCGGCGTCGAAGTAGGCGCGCAGCGTCTCGCGCACCACGCGGCGACCGATACGCAGGTCATCGAGCGGTGAAAGATAGGTATCCACGAGCAACTTGGCCATCACATCATCGCGCAGTACGGCCGCCTCGAGTGCGACGTCGGCACACCGCGTGAACACCTGTGGCTTGCGCAACGCAACCATGAGCGCCGCCTGGGCCTCCTGATGGGTCAGTCGCCATCCCTCGATTCCCTTGCCAGGCTCGCCGATCGCCAACGAAACCTCCCCAATACCATCGGTCGACAGCTCACGCTCCACATCGGTGCTCGTGAGCTTGCGCTCTCCGCCCAGCCACGCCCAAATGGTGCCGTCGCCGCACGACACCTGTAGGAGATACCGGCGAAGTCGATCCGCCAGCTCATGGACAGTCATTGCCGCGCGGGCACCAACGACGATCACACCAAGGTGCCATGTGTCGTCAAACACGTAGTTGAAACCGGACGTATCGACAGACCCACCCGCAAGCAGTTTCTGCACAATATCGAGATCACCCCGCCGGGCATTGTGCACAACCCGAACACGCTCCTGCTTGTACTCGCGAGCTATCGCCATCTGCAGGTGCTCCAGCAGCGAACCCTGCAACTGAAGCACCCCGCGCAAGAGCGATCGCTGTTGCAATGCGTCGCCCGAGCTGGCCTCCTCCATAATGATCTCCACGAGGAGCCTATGGCCAACGGTGTAGCGTAGAAGCGCGATGTCGAGGCCCACATCGCTGTGAGCAGCGCGATGGGCCTGCTCCACGGCGGCCGGCGGAATCGGCCCTGGCGACTCATCGCCATGCTCGATGCTCGTCAGGCTGTAGTCAAGGACCGCTGCGACGGTATCGCGCAGCCCCACCGCGTATGCCGCGTTCTCGCTTGCCGGCATGGGCGTGGAGCAGATGCGTTCAAAGATTGCCTCCTCGATCTCCAGCTGGCGAGCTCGCAGACGTTTGGCCAGATCGAGGCGGGCCCGGTCAGAACACCGATCCGCCGGATCGGCACGAAGTGCTCTATACCCGCTCATCTTTCCGGCAGGCTCCCTTGGATGTCGATCTACTGAAGCTGAACTATACACCTGATTAGAACTACATCTAGCATGTGGTCTTATTCCGAGTAGTCGAGAGTCCATCGAGGGGCACCTGCCACCGCGCGCAAGCTGAACACGCACCACACCCCTCCCACGTGGACGAGCACCACGTCAACTCCAGACCGGAGCCCTACCCCCCGACAGCTCCCAGCTCGCTGTTCACGTCCGCCAGCGCAGCGCGGTGGGCGGCGTCGAGATCCGGGCGCTCCGCGAGCAGCCGGCGGGCGTGGTCGAGGTCCTCGGAGCGCCCGAAGGTGAGCGCCGCCACGAGGCGCCCGCCGCGCAGGTACCAGGTGGTGAAGCTGCCCTGCGCCGTCGAGCCGCGCACGATCTCCTCGTCCCACTCCCGCGCGGGGCCCACGTACTCGAGCTCCCCCCAGTCGCCGAGCACCGAGTAGAAGTAGGGGACCGTCTCGTGGGGGATGTCGCGGCCGAGCATGTTCAGAGCAGCGGTCTTGCCGTGGTTGAAGGCCACGTCCCAGTGCTCGATCCGCAGCGGCGCGCCGTGCAGCACCGAGTCGTACTCGCAGATGTCGCCCCCCGCATACACCCCTGGCGCCGAGGTCTGAAGGCGCGAGGAGCAGCGCACCCCGCCGCTCTCCCCAAGCTCCAAGCCCGCGCCGCGCGCGAGCTGCACGTCGGGGCTCACCCCCGCGCCGATCACCACGAGATCCGCGGGCAGCTCTAGGCCGTTCTTCGTGACCACCCGCGCCACGCGGCCCTCGCCCTCGAAGCGCTCGAGCTCGTCCTCCCCGTGAATGCTCACGCCGTGCGCTTCCAGCAGCTCCTGGAAGAAGCGCCCGGCGGTGGGACCGAAGCCGCGTTCGAGAGTGATCTGCTCCTGCATCACGATCGTGCAGCGCTTGCCCATCAGCGTCAGTGAGGCCGCGACCTCGCAGCCGATGTAGGAGCCGCCGATCAGCACGACCTCCGCCGCGTCCGCCGCATCGGCGCGGATCGCATCGGCGTTGCCGAGCGTGCGCAGGTAGTCGATGCCCTCCAGCTCGCACCCCGGCACGTTCAACCGCCGCACGTTCGCCCCCGTCGCCAGCAGCGCCTGGCCGAACTCGAGCTCCTCCTTGTTGGAGAGCTTCACGGTGCGCGCCGCGAGGTCGAGCGCGGTCACGCTCGTGCGGGTGAGCAGCTCGATCTCCTGCTCGCCCCACCACTCCTGCGGGCGGAAGAAGGCCTCGCTGCGCTCCTCCTTCCCACGCAGGTATCCCTTGGAGCAGTCGGGCCGGTTGTAAGGCGGATCCGGCTCGCGCCCCACCACCAGCACCGACCCCTCGGCGCCCTCCTCGCGCAGCCAGCGCGCGCAGTTGGCGGACGCCAGCCCGCCACCGATCAGCAGGTAGTCGACCTTGCGGGCAGCCACGACCCACACCTTATAGGGCGCCAGGGATGCGCCAGAGCGCCACCGGCGGGCCGCCGGCGTCCCATGGACGCTACAGCCCCGGCGGGTGGCGCACCGACCAGTGCGCCCATTCGGGGATGTGGTCGAGGATCCGCCAGCGGGGGCCGTTTTCGTAGCGGTTGGGGCCGACGTCGGTGCCGTCGTGACTCGTGTCCAGACGCAGCCCCGCGATCACGATGAACACGTGGTCGGTGGGCGCCGTGGTCGCATAGATCGTCACCCACCGTCCGGGACCGGGCGCGCCCCAGTCGATGTAGTCCTGCGCCAGAGGGTTGTCCGTGATGATTGCCGAGAGCGGCCGCAAGCCAGCGCGGTAGAGCACATAGTTGAGGGTGCTCGAGCAGTCCTCCTCGCTCGCGCCCAGCGGGTTGGGGTGGCCGTCGGGGCCGTAGGGCAGTTCCTGCAGCTCGTTGCCCGCCACCACCATCGCCTGCACTGTGGCCGGAACACCCGCGGGTACCAGCGCCACGTGGCCGTCGCCCGGCGAGAGCACGGCGCGTTCGCCAGCGATGAAGCGCACCGGCGTGGAGGTTTCGTCCGCCAGGCGGGTGTCGGCTCCTTCGGGCGGGTCGGCATCCTCCTCACGCTCTGCGTCCTGCGGCTCGGCGGTGGAGGGCGGCGGGCCGCGATACCTCGCCGCCCAGCTCTCGACCTCTTCCACGTACCAGCCCGCGTGGTTGTAGGCGTAGATCGCGGCCCTGTAGCTCCCGGGGGCGCCAGCGGCGCGCAAGTAGTTGGCGGCCCCGTAGATCGCGTCGGCGGGGTTCCAGCGGTCGGGCCTGCCGTGCCCTTCGGCGGCCACCCCGTACTCCGCCCAGGTCGAGGCAAGGAACTGCATCGGTCCGCCCGCGCCGGCCGAGTTGACCGCGCCCTCCCGCGTGCACGCGGAATCGGGGTCGCGTCCGTGATCGCACTCGACCTTGCCGATCCCCGCGAGGATCGCCCAGTCCAGTCCGTAGCGCTTGGCCGCGGCCTCGTACAGGCGCAGGTACGGGGGCGGGATTTCCCGTAGCGCCAGCGCCGATGCGCCGTCGCCCGGGGCGGCGCCCGGCGAGGGGTAGTCGATGCTCATGCCCGCGATCGACATGACCGCCATCGCCGCGAGCGCCGCGAGGCCCACCGCCAGTGCGCCCCCCGCCGTGGCGAGCCTCGCCCCAGAGGGCCTCGCGTCGGGGACCCCGACGCCGGAGAGCCGTGGCCCCGAGAACCCCGCCCCAGCGGACCCCGGCCGGGGGAGTCTCCCCGCAGCGAGCCTCACAGGGACCGTCGTGCCGCCCAGCGCCCGGGCGGCGAGCGGCCCGAGCGACCTAGCGCTCACCGCCGATCCCAGCCCAGCTGGCGCTTGCGCCGAGCCGCCACCTCGCGAGCGTCCTCCAGCACCGGCGAGCCTCTCCGATGAGCGCGCGCGCTCCCCGCGGCTGCGCCCTCGCGTTGCCAGGCATCGATCCGCGAGCCGTCTCCGGGCCCGCGCGGCCGGCGGTGGCCCTCAGCCGAAGCCGGGAGCCGCTCACCGAGCGCACGGTCTAGCTCCCTGCGCGCCCTGCGCCGATCCCCTCGTCCCACGGGACTTGCGCCTGCGGCCTGCACGACGCCCGCCGCGGCCCCGGCGAGCTCCCGGCGCAACGCCAGCTCGCGATCGATCTCGCGGCGCATCTCACGTTGGCGTCGGGGGTCGACCCGTTCGTACTCGGAGCGCCCGCGCCCCACGAGCCCCGCGAGAGCGGCATAGTCTCGGCGCTCGCCGGGCGCACCGTCCGAGGATCGAGCGGTGCGACCGGCGTCCGGAAGCGCCGCCTGCGCATCCAGGAACCGCGCGTGCTCCTCGCGCTGCTCGCGCGTGTGGGTCTCCCCCGTGCTGCGCTTCGTGCGCTCCCCCTCGGCGACGGTTCGCCGCGCCTGGCGCAGCGCCCCCTCATCGCGTGTGATCGCACCGGCGAGGCGTTGCTCGCGCACGCCCAACCTCGCCGCTCTGCGAGTGTCGCCCCCCGCGCTCGCCCGCTCGCGCTGGGCGCGCACCCGCTGAAGCTGCGCACGCATCGCCGCTACCCGCACCTGCGTTTGCGGGCCGTCCCGGACCAGCGCGCGAGCCTCGCGCTGCCCGAGCTCGAGGCTGCGCAGGACCTGTGCACTGGCCTGCTCCCTTGCCAGCTCGCCACCGGCCCGCGCCAGCTTCTCCCTCCGCTCGACGCTCGACGCACGGCGGGTGAAGGTGCGCCTGGCCCAGCTCGCATTCTCCAGCACCGCGCGCGAGGTCCCCAATGCCTTGTGCGCGCTGCGCGCAAGGGACCGGTCCCGCCCGCCCCGGCCGCTGCGCCCGCCATGGGCGAAGTCGAGCGCCAGGTGGCGATGGCGGAAGGCCATCCACCACAGCGACGAGATCAACAACCACTGCGTCAACCATCCGAACACGCGCACGCTCGAGAGCACCCGCTCCACCGCCAGCACGGCGCCCAGGAGAAATGAGAAGAGGAGCTTCGAGGTCACCGCCCCCAACAGCCGCGTCGCCCACGCGCGGAACGCCGCGCGTCCGCCTTCGCCCAGCGCGGGGGCCAGCACAGCGGCGGGCGCCAGGAGCAGGTAGAGGAGACTCATGATCGCCGCTCCGAGCAGGCGCAGCGCGATGAACCCGAGCACCAGCAGCATCCCCAGCAGCCCCAGGAAGATGAACGCCAACCCGATCACCCGGGCGCCGGTGCCGCTCTGCGTGCGGAACTCCGCCTGTTCGGCCGTGGGCCCCCTGCACGGTTCTTCTTCTCCCCCACAGAGCACGTTGAAGAGCGAGCCCGGCGTCGTGATCGAGTTGCGCGCCACCCGGTTGGCGGGCAGCGCGAGGAACAGTTCTGCGTTCGTCCTCGCTCCCCGCAGCAGTACCGCGCTCTGGCCCGGTGCATCGCCTCCCCCGGCTGCTGCGATCTTCAGCGCGGCGGCGCGCAGCCGCGGATCCAGGCGGGCGGCGTCCTCGCACCAGCTCACGTCGCCGAACTCCAGGTAGCACCAGGGGCCCTCGATCGCGGCGCTGAACACGTTCTGGTTGCCTTCGGCCAGCGTCCGGTCGGGATGATCGGGAGTCCCCGCCATGACGGCGCCCAGGGTGCCGAGGCTGGCCTCGTTCGCCCAGCCGCCGAGCGCACCGATGGTTCCCGTGGGGTTCGCGATCACCCACAGACCGCCCGCCATCATCGCGAGCGTCAACAGCGCCTCGCCCACGGTCTCGGCGACGCGGCGGCGGACCAGGCCGTGGTAGGCCGCGAGCATCGAGGCGATCGCGAGCACGATCGCGAGCCAGGGCCGCGTGAAGGTCGCCTGGGTCGCGTGCAGCCCACGCGTCAAGCCGCTCATCGCGGGGCTGTCGAGCAGGTCGATCGTGAAGCACCAGTCGAGCATCACGATCACGCCGTGCACCGCCGCGACCAGTGTCGTCCAGCCGAACTGCATCATGTTCTGGGCGGTCGCCGCCGCGTCGCCGCTCCACTGCGTGAGGCCGGTGTCGATGTGCACGTCGAAGGCGTAGTCGCCGCTCGGCGCCCGAGCCGCCTCGAACCCCGAGGTCCGGCAGTCGCGCACCGCGCTCGCCGCCAGTTCCGCGGCGGCACCGTCGCGACACAGCGGGCTGTTCAGGCCGTTGACCGCCAGCGGGTCTCCGCCGCTGGGGGGAGCGGAGGAGGAGGCTTCCGCTTCGGCGCTCAAGCCCGCCGGACCGGCGCCGAGCGGGGGCGCGTTCGGCGCTCGCGCGGGGGATGACCCGTGTTCGCCCTGAGCGTGCTTTGAGGCAGCCGGCATGGGGCCGCTCGGTGCCTGCCTGGCGTCTGCCGACACGCGTTCGAGTGGGACAGCCGACGCTCTAGTGGCGGCCACCGCATCCGGCGACGCGTGCTCGCGTAGGACGGCCGACGCTCGAGGGGCGCTCATCGCGAACACGAGGAGCGCGAGCGCCAACGCTCTCATCGAGCCCGCGCGGGCGTGGTCGAGAGGGCGCGCAGCAGCGAGGGCACCACCACGTCGACCTGGATCGCCTCGATCCGGCCGTGGTGGTCGCGGAACAGGCAGCGCCCGGCGTCGAGCTCCAGGAGCGTCTGGCGCATCCGCCGGTCCTCCGGGTCGAGTCCGAGCAGCGCCAGCGCGCGGCGGGCCTCGGCGTCGGAGCGCATCCCGAACACGAACGTCGCCCCCAGCAGGTTCTCGAGCGACTCGCGCTCCCCGAGCAGGGTGTCGGTGACGAGCTGGGTGGAGATGATCGGGACCGCGAGCTCCGAGCGGCCCATGCGCTGCAACGAGGTCAGCAGCGTGCGGCCGACGGGGTCCTTCAGCAATCTCCAACCCTCGTCGAAGCTGAACAGCTTCAAGCGCTCGCGCTCGGCGCCCATGAGGTGCATCGCGAACATCGCGATCAGCCGCACGATCTGCTCCCCCACGCGCTCCGCGCGGGAGTGCTCGGAGCGCGCGGTTCCCGGCTCGGGGCCGGGGAGGTCGCGGATCGGCAGGTAGGTGACCTGGCGGTGGCCGACCGGCGGCAGCTTCACGTCGGGGTCGGCGAAGCCGAGCTGGGTCAACCCGGAGCGGGCGTAGACGCCGAGCGTCTTGGCTACCTGGGCGTCGATCTCGTCCCCCTCTCCCAGCGCCCGCACGACCTCCAGGCAGGTGGGGGTGCGCGCTCGGCGCAGCACCCGGTCGACAGCGCCCACCACGGCGGTCTCCCAGCCGGGCTCGACGCGGTCGGGCAGCAGGTCGCGCAGGAAGGACACCGCGGCGTCCTGGCGCAGGTGCTCGGGAGCGACGCGCAGTGGGTCGAGCACCCCGCGCAGCGCAGGGTCGGGGCGCAGCGTGACGCACTCCACGTGGGGGGCGACCTGCTCGAGCAGGTGGAAGCGGTGGTCGCCCTTGGGGTCGCAGTCGATCACGCGCGCCCCCAGCAGGAAGGCCTCGTACTTGAGCTTCTGGTCGAGCGTCGTCTTCCCGGAGCCGAGCGCGCCGACGCTGAGAATCGTGGTGTTGCGGTCGCTGTCGGAGCCCTCCCGCAGGTTCAGGCGCACCGGCCGCGCCGAACCGGAGAGGGTGTGGCCGAGGTAGAAGCCGCTCGCGGAGCCCGCCTCGTGGGTGGCGGTCGGCATCGTCGCGGCGACCTGCTCTGTGGTGAGCGTGTCGTCGTAGCCCGCCACGCGCGTGCGCTGTCCGGGGAGGTGCTGGCAGAAGAGGGCGAGCTGATCCCCCAGCGGACGGTGCAGGCGCACCTCCCCGTAGGCGCGCCTGCACATCTCCACGCGCTCCTCCAGCTCCTCCTCCCCGCGCGCGGCGATCGCGAGCGCAAGCGTGGCGCGCAGCAGCGGAGGGCGGCTGGAGGACTGCAGATGGGCGAGCAGGTCGCGGGCCTCCTGGGTGCGCCGATAGCCGAGGTCGGTGGCGCCCTGCTCGCCGTCGGACTCCGCGCTGAGGATCTGGTCGGCGTCCTGGATCCGCCGCCGCGCGATCCGCAGTGCCAGCTCGTTGGGCAGGTAGCGCGCGTTCAGGGAGAGGTCCACTGCGAAGGGGAGGCTCTCCACGGGCGCGAACATCAGCTCTGCCTGCGCCCCCGGGAAGTCGACCCGCTCGGGCAGTGCCCCCACCACGAGCTGCGCCTGCCAGCAGACCCCGAGCTCGGACTCGATCCGCAGCGACCGCGGGCGGTGCTCCACCCAACTGTCGCTCCAGCGGGTTCGCTGGTTCCTTTTTCGCCCTTATAGAATGGGGGTCCGGGCGCAGACAAGAGACATCTAGCGACCGTTTTTCGATTTTTTCGCCGACAACTGGCTGCGCTTAGCGACACGGAACGCCGCGCCTTCGGGGAACCTCGGGTTCAGGGGTGGGTGTTTTAGTGGAGCGCGCTACACGGCCGCGTTACACCGACCGGGCAGCGCTCCGATTGTCGCGTGCTCGTGCGGGGAGAGGCTTACGTCGTGGGCGCCGTGGGCGCCGGAGGATGAAGCGGGAGCCAGGCTTCGACCGTGAGGCGAAACCAGTAGTGGGCACCAGCGACGCGCCCCGCTGGGTGAGGGACGCGAGAGCCGCAGTGAGGAGGTTGCAGGGAGACGTGTAGTTCCTTCTCTGTGAGTCCGCCGCACAAGCGGCGGATCTCGCGGCTCGTGAGAATGTGCCCTTGGAGCCAGCCTGTCGTCCGGCTCGGGAATGGTTGGCCCGCGTGGTGAGCTTGGATATCGCTCAGTAGCCATACCCTCCTTCGATTCAGCGTGAAGGCGTGGGTTGGAAAGTCTTCAGCTTCCGCCATGTGCCTTGTTCGGTCGAGGCTCGTGCCGAAAATGAGCGCAATGGCATGGGCGCTGATGAACTCCCCGTCTTCGGCTAGCAGTCGTGTTAGCTCTTGGGCTTGGGCCTCAGCGAGGTTGAGGTCGCCTTTGGCAACTTCGAGCGCAGCGTCCCACAGGAGTACGAGTGCGCGTCGTATGGTGTCCGCATTTGCGAGCGGGGGAAGTTCGGGCTTCTTCTCGTTCCGTTCGTCAGCCCATGCGTTGTAAGCAGCCACGGTTTTGCTCGGTTCGCGTTCCGGGTCGCGCTCCTGTAGCCACTCGCGGAGGCTGGTCAGCCACTCCTCCCCTTTCGCTTTCTGCTTGATGGCCGCTTGGAAATGCGCTCGCTGGCGTGGCGTCATGGCTACTCTCTCGCCGCCCGCCGCTTTGACTACCTCGCGCCATGCGTACCATCTGCGGACGATGGTTGAGGCGCTGAGTTCTAGTCCTAACTCCTTGCGCGCCTGCTCATAAGTCTCGACTCCTGGCATCTCGCCCTCGGGCAGGTTCAAGTGTTCGGCTACTCGCACCACAGCCTCCACGCACTCGGCGCGATGGTTTAGTTCTCGCCATGCTTCGGTGCTTGGTGTGTCCTGGATGAAGTAAGCCTGCATGACCTTATACACACGGAACTGGTCAGGCCATGACAGTCTGCGGAACTTGATGAGGATGTCCTCGCGCTGGCGTCTGCGCGCCCGATGGTCTGTTGCGAGAGCGCGTTCTCTGTCCTCGATTAGTCCCACTTCGGCAAGTTAGATTCTCGGCGCTCCCGTACCGGTCTTTGCCTTCGTATCTCAACAAAAGTCGTAAACTCATTCACACCTGAAAACTGGCGCTTGGCTCCACTTGCCACGTATCACGACGCAATCGCCGTGTCCGCCATGAGCCGCAAACTCTCCAAGACATCGGCGCGTAGTCCTGCTCGCGCGTGCTTGGGTTCTCCGACCGCCTCCACGAGTAGGTCAGTTGCATAGACCTGGAGTTGCTGCACGCGACTGTGATGCAAGCTCAGCGCGTCCCCGACCTCGCGCAGGATGCGTCTCTGCTCGCCACCTAGTCCCAGCCTCACCGTGAGCACATACTTTGTCCGCCTCGGGAACACTTCGTAGGCTTCGCGTACCGCGTCGGCCTCATCTATCCCGAGCGGCGGGCATCCAGTCGCAGCCTCTCCGAGCGCCGCAACCGGCAAACCCTCGGGCAAGCGCGCTTCGTCGTTAGCGTCCTTGGTGAAGAAGACACGCTCGCGCCGCGCGAGGCGATGTGCGATGGAGTCAGGCGTGTAGCCGAAGTGGAGGAGGCCACCTTCCCATCCTCCGTATCTTTCTCTGTATGGCCCCTCGCTGGGCAAGTGTGGCTTCTTCTCTCCTCTTGCCCGCGCAAGTTCGAGCTGCCTCTCTCGCCACCAGACGTACTCTTTCGTGTTGGGGACGCGCCCGAAGTGCTCCACGCAGGCCGCTAGTACCTCGCGCAGTTCATCCTCTGAGTAGCGGACGGGCTTGCCGAAGCGCCGATGTGCAAAGCGCGCTTCGATGGCCTTGGTCGTCGTCTCCCCTGAGAGTTCCAACGCCTCCTGTGCCTGCGCCCACGACTGCCCGAAAAACTTGTACAGCCTCGTGAAGGGCTCGATGTCCTCGCCCTCCGCGCGTAGCACTTCTGAGACTTCCTTGTACTCGGTGACGCCGGGGGCGTGCCCGATGGCTTCAGCCACGCGGCGCAGTGAGCGCAGGTATTTGTCCATCTCTCGCTCAGCCTCGCCTCCCACCTCGATGCGCAGCGCGCGCATCCGCAAGTTCGCTTCCTCCTGCTCCTCGGGCGTGAGGGCTCCATACACCGCGAGAAGCACCTCAACTCCGCTCGTCATTACGCCGCGCGCCTCCAGTGCTCACGCCACTCCTGGCGTCTTCCCCACGCACACACATCGAGGAGCTTCCAGGGGAACTCTCGCCGGTAGTCAATCACTAGCACCTCGCCCGGCAGGTGAAGGAAGAGCACACCCTTTTCTTCGTACTCGCCGGACTGGAAGTGCTCGACCTCGACGCCCACCAGCAGGGCCACCGCCTCGATATCAAGTTGATGCGGTGGGGGGATGGAGCCCTTGGGTTCGAGACGCCAGTGCAGCCACAGCGCCCCGAGAGCACGGAGAAGCATCTCCCCTGGCGTGGCCTCCTCGGGCATCGGTTCTCCTCGCATTCGCGTACTCCTTTCGACTTCTTTAGGCCGCTATCGCTAGGCCACTTTCATCTTCTGCTTCGGTCGGTTCGCCCATCCGTCGCCATCTCTCCAAACTGAGCGCGTGCGTGATGGTGATGACCGCCGCGACCTCTAAATCAACTTGGCTTTGCCGATAAAACCACCGCTTGCTTTTCAGCATCTTGAAGCGCTGGGTGAATTGCGAACCGAAGGAACCCTCTTGAGCGTTGAAGCGCTGGCGCCCGTAGTCCGTTGCGAGGGAGTCGTTGAAGGTCAGTGGATTGCCGAAGGCGAAGTCAGCCTCATTGTCCCTGAGCGCTGGCAAGCACTTGACGAACTCAGTGTTCTTGGACAACCTCCACCAGCCCGAAGTGATGAGGATATGCCCGCACGTTGAGCACTCGCCCCTCACTCGCGCGAGCGTCTTACCTCGGCTATCGAGTCCGACTAGGCGACTGACCTTCCCTTTACCACATCGGCAGCTAATCTCTCTATGGCCGTTCGCAAACCAGTTGGGGTAGCCCTTGATTGCGTAGCGCTTCCTGTCCCGTTCTTTGACTATGCGCCTACTGCTTGGGCGGTTAGCATGACTGGAAAAGTGAGTGTTCTCGACCACGCCGATACCCCGCCAATCCCGGCGCGTCTTCTGAGCGTGGAAAGCGGCGTCCGTGGTGAGTACCCGTAGCTCGCGCTGGCCGAGTGTGTCGAGTGTCTGCCCGACCTCCTCCGCCATGCCCGCCAACGTCTCACTCTCAGAAGTGTTCAGCGGCACGTTGCGATGCGCGAGGATTGTTCCCTTACCACTCGCCACCATGACGATATTCCAGCCGTGCCCGGAGTGGTCGGCATTAGCACCGTTGTTCGGCACGTACCCCGCCTCGGGAGCAGTGATGCCTCTCACCCGGCGCCCATGACGGTCCTTCTTCCACTCATTCACCACCTTGCCGCCTCTCAGCTTCGGAGCGGTGGCGTGCGTCTCCAGCTTGGAGCCGTCCGCGTGGAGCGTGCGGCACTCCTCGCGCATCCCCGGCACCGTCGCCATCTTCTCGGCGAGCGCTCGCTTCTCCAGCTCCACCATCAAGCGCGCCAGCTCGGCCTCTGGCAGCCACTTGGTGCGGAAGTCGCTCATCCATCCGTCGCTAGGCACACCCTCCATCCACTTTCGCGCCTTGCCGCCGTGATGCACACGGGGGCGATTGAAGCCCAATAGCTCGCGCGTGCGCGCGGCCTTGTCAGTTGTGAGCCAGTCGCGCGTCGCCTGTGTGGAGTGCGAGGCGATAACACGGCGCAGCATCTCCATACGCCAGTAGTCGAGGGCGTGGAAGGATGGCCGGCGGCCCCGGCGCTTCTTCTCGCCCTCCTTCGGCGCGAGGCGGGCGGCATCTGCGGCTTCGAGCGCGGGGCGCACGACCTTCTCAAAGCCCTCCAACTTCTCAGCAGCAAGTACGACCTCGCCCGGCTCGATGTCGTGCAGCTCGTCACGCGAGAGCGCGTAATCGAGAGTGCGGTCTTCCGGCGGGGGCGGGAGGGCCGAGCTGCGAGGAGAACGCCGCCTGCGACGCTCCTCCTCGTCGTGGCCCTTCGGGATGCACGCGACCGCGGGCTTTCCTGAAGCCCTCGCCTGGCTAACGCTTGCCTGCGAACTACGCACCTCCCGCAGATAGGGCGTCCTGCGGCTATGACCGCACGTCAGGCGAGCGCTACGTCAGCAGAACGCCCCGCCTCTCCTCAGAGCTCCGCATACGGGACGCCCTGATTTTCGTTCTGCAAGAAAAATTGCAGGCCGGTAGAGCAGGACGGCCCGCCGAGCCTCATCCGTCTTGAGCATCGTCCGGCGCGACGCTGGCCGCTTGGGCAACCTCCCCCTTTGCCCCAGGCGGCTCTAGCGCTTCGTGCCTAATCTCTCGCAGCGACCACGGCTCGTCCTGATACGCCTGCTCCAGGTAAATGAGAGCCACCCAGCCCTCCTCTACGGCGAAGTCCCAGTAGGGCACCCGCAGGGTCAAGACCCACGGGTAGTCGGCCATCTCCGTGTGGTTGATGGTCGGAGCGTGGAGGATGCGCGTCGTCTCGCCTGGCGGCACGCGGGGGCGCTCGACCACAGTCAGGAATTCCCCGAGGCGTTGCGGGAGCATCCGCTGTCCGAGGAGCTGCACCTGCATGGGGTGGATGACGGCCAGGCCGTTGCCGACGTTGCGCAGCAGGACCGAGACGTTGATGCGCGGGCCGCTGAGCGCGACATAGACCCCCCGTGGCTCGGCAAGGCCCTCGTGGCCGCCGGGAAAGCGCAGTGGAACACGGCCCTCGGCTGGACCGGCTTCAAGCACAGGGTCGTTTTCATCAGCCGGGCCGTAGGGCGGAAGCTCGATGAGCAGCGGGCGGTAGGACGCTCGGAGCTGGCGCTGCGCGCCTTCTTGGGCGGCCTTCGTCGCCTCGCGGGTGGCGTGCAGGTCGTCGGCGGCGGTCTTGAGGTGGGCGTCGATGTCGCGCTTCGCGTACAGCGCCGCCACGCCGGCAGCGGCCACCAGCGCCACCGTCACGAGTACCAGCGCGCCGGTCGCCAGCGCTGTGACCTCGCTCCAGTCGATAGCAGCGACATAAGCCATGCGGCTCATGGTTGTGCATCGCACGGACGAGTCCGTAGCAGAGGCGATCAATGCGAGCGCCCGACCACCTCGCCGTGCTCAAGCGAAAAGCGCGCCCTTCGCGCGGTCAGGCACGCATCATCGCGGCATGAGCGACGGATGCGCCTCCAAGCGACCGGCGAGATGCCGCGAACTCATCTCCCTCGCTGGGCTCTGCGCACTTTTCCTCTCCGTGCCCGTGACCCTATGCGGGCTGGCCTGGTATCCGTTGTACGGGATCGCGATGGTGATGGCGTGGGTAGGTGCTGTCGTGTTCTTCGTCAGCGATGTCATCGTCTGGCGCTCGTGAGCGGGCTTGACCCAACGGACAACGACGCTGGCCCCTTGGAGAAGAAGCGCGAGAGTAGCGAGGATGGCGGCAAGCTTCGCATAGAACTCCTTGCGGACGAGGCAGGCACGTCCGTTGAGCACGTCTGCCATACAGACCCTCTGCACGGGGCGCTTGCCCACGTGGAACTCATGCCCGAACAGCGCGGCCACGACGCCGATGAAGGCGAAGACGCCGGCGGAGACGGTGAGCGGCACCCATATGTCGGCCTTTTCCTGGAGCAGGAGCCCAGCGGTCGTCAGCGCGAAGGCCGACGCCACCATCGTCGTCTTCATGCGTTTGTTGCTCTGCTCAGCCGCGTGTTCGAGTTCTTCCAGCACGTGCTTCATCGCCTGCTCGCGGAGGCGAGGATTCTTCGATGGCCCCACGACCGCCCGCACCCGCTCCTTCGTCGGCAATTCGAGAGTCCCATCCACATGGCGGTCAAGGAAGGCAAGGAACCTCTGGATGACGTATGGTTCCTTGGCGAGACGTGGCTCTGCGGCCTCGCCTTGAGGCTCGTCAGTTGAAGGCTTGCCCTCACGTTCGGCGAGGAGCAGTGCGAGCGCCAAGAGGATGTTGAGGAGCCACTTCTTGGAGTGGGGTGGCTGGGCCATCCTGCGGCTCTGTTCGACCCGCCTGAATCGCTCCTTTAGGCGTGCATGGTCTTGAGAGACTTGGTCAGCGAGCCTTGCTCGCGCGGTACGCGGCGCCGATGGCAGACGCAAGCTGGGTAGATTGGGCAACGCTCCTGGCCGCGAGCGAAAGGATCTCGTGGCCGGTCACGCGCTCGTCGAAGTCGGATGCGATGACCCGCTCCAGCGCCGCGTCGAAGCCGGCGGCCTCGGCAGCGCGAGCCTCGGCCTGGCCCCTCTGCTCATCAAAGAGTGCCGCTTGGCTCGGTGCGCCGCCGTTCGGTGAGGTCTGGACAGGGCGCTCCAGCGGCAGCGCCGTGGCTGGGAGCGGCTTGGGGTCAGGCCGGCGCTTGATGAGGATCGTCTGCCCGTGCGCGAGGGTCAGCCACTGATAGAGCGTTGGATTCTTGCCGGCGATCTCATACTCGCCGTCGGTGGAATGCACCGGACCCAGGCCCGCAACGCCTAGCCCGCCGTTTGCAGTGCCTACCGCGTCAGCGAGGGAGCTTGGCGGGCGCCACTTGAGCGGGTCAGGATGTGGGAAGTTCGCCGCCGGCTGGCGCTCGCTGACGGAGATCATGCGCTCCGCTTCGGCGGCTATGTACTCGCTGTCAAGGAGCGGCCCTGGAGGAGTCGGCAGGCCAGTCGCTCCCAATAGCGCGCCCATGAGCGTGGCGATGGTGTCGGTGTCGGTGCCCAACTGATTGACGATCATGCGTAGGCCGCCGACGGCATCATCCCGGTAAAGCCAGGCGGCGGCCAGGGAAGCCACTGCCGCAATCATGCCCGAGCCGACCGTCTCGCGGCGCTTGCCTCCCAGCGCCGTGACCAGCTCGCTGTAGGCGGCTTCGCGGTCGTCGCTGCGAGCCGCCCGCTGGGCCTCAGCCACCATCGCCTTGCCCTCAGCGATGGTCTCATCGACCGCCTGGCGCCAAGGCTTTCCCATCCCGCTCTCCCACAACGGCAGCCAGCGGTCGCGCAAGGCCTCGTGCTCCTGCATCACGTCGGGGATCGTGGCGGCGTACTCCACGATCTGCGGCCACACCTCCGGGTCGGGAACCTGGCCCCGGCGCAGGACGCTAGAGAGCGCGTTGGCGTGGATGACCGCGCCGACGACGCCTCGGGGATGCCCGTGGGTGACGATGGCGTCGGCGGCCACCCAGCCCACGAACTGGCGCGGGGCATGACCCGGCGCGCTCCAGACGTGGGGCTGGATGCGCATGGCCGCGCCGTTACCGCCAGCGTTGAAGTAGTTGGCCCGGTCGTTATCGAAGAAGTTGCTCGACCAGCGCACATGCCGCTTCATCAGCTCATAGGCGGCGGCCTTGGTGCCTTTGCCTGCGCGCATCTCGTACGAGAGGAAGACGGGCAGCTCGATCTTCGAGAACGTCTCCACGTCGAAGCGCCCATTAGCGCGGATGCTCCGGCTCACAGCTAGGCGGAGCTGGGTGTCGTCGGAGTAGGTTCCGGCTGGAAGCTCGACCATCGGGCCGAAGCGTCCGCCTATACGCCGGCGCCACGGCACGGTGCTCTCGACCTTGGCGCCGCCGCTCCTGCGCGACACCTCGCCGAGCGACGTCGTTAGCTCGGTGATGAAGCCCAGGGCGTCGCCCCAGGCGGCCCACAGGGCCGACGAGACCACCGGGTGGAGCGTGCTGTCCGCGACCTGGCCGGGCGACATGCGTAGTTCATAGCGCACCTGAGCCGAAGACATCGGGACGGACCTCCACAGGGATGTCTTGGTGGTCGTGAGCGGCGCACCACCCCAGGATGATGTTCCTATGGTCGGGCTCCATGACGTAGATAGCCTGGATGTGGCGCGTCTCGATGCGCTGCGGGTAGAGCACCTCGGCGGCGCGGTCTGTCGGCTGGGCATCGGGCAGCCCGGCGCGGGTGCGCACGACCCCGTGGCGGCCGACCACTTCGTCGGCGAACATCGCCTCGAAGCCATCTGCGCCCTGCCCACGCATGACCGCCGGGAAGATGTTGTTCGTCGTCGTGAAGACGACGCCAGCGTCATCGAGCACGGCTGGGCTGACGGCGATGACCGCCCACCACAGGCGCGGGAAGTGGGCGCGGCTCTGCCCGAAGAGTAGGTCGTTGATGCTCGTCACCGAGAGGCTGATGTGGTCGATCCACGGCGCGTCCCTGCGTGGCCACACGGGCTCCCTGATGAGCGCCAGGTACTCCTCTTGGTCTAGCTGCGCCCTCGACAGGAGGGCTTTCGAGGCGATAGTGCCGTGGATGCCCTTCTCCGTCGTGTAATGGACAAGCTGGCTCACCCCTCGCCGAGCCGCTGCCTGCGATGGCGCCTCGCTCATACCTCTTCGACGTCGTAGGTGTCGCTGTCGAGGTAGCCCATCACCGCCGACTCATCGTCCGGCTTGTAGCCGACGACGACGGACATGCGCGCACGACCCAAGGACATCGCCAAGAGGCGCCGCTGTTCGTCTAGAAGGGTGTGTTTGGGCTCGCTCCCGTCAGGGACGACCTGTGCGTTGTACCCGATGATGACCACATGGTCGAACTCAAGACCCTTGGCTGAGGCCATTGTGCTGAGCGCGATCTGCTCCGGCCCATCGGGCCAGTCCTTCGTTTTCGTGATGAGTGCCCAAGCCAGACTCTCCCTATCGAGTCGCGGCTTCAGCTCCCTAAACCACCCCTTCGGGTGGAGGAAGGCGATCGTCTCGTCAGGCCCGATGCGCCCTGACCGGAGGTAGTCGATGACCCAGTCGAGCTGGTCGCGGTAGAACCCTCGCAGCACAACGGGCCTCGGGCCTTCGCGCACGCAGCCAGTGAAGTCAGGGAGCGATGCGTCCTCGCCGGGCTCCACACCGTCGAGGAGCGGCCTGGCGAAGGCTGCTATCTGCTTGGTGTTGCGGTAGTTGATATTCAGCTTCTTGTTCTGGCCACCGGGAAAGGTGATGCCCACGTCCCGCCAGATGTAGCTGTTGGGGTAGATGCGCTGGGCGGTGTCGCGGATGAAGGTCGTGACGTGGTTCTCAGCCAAGTGGCGAACGACGGCGCGAACCTGGTTGGCGGAGAAGTCCTGCGCCTCATCAACGACCACAACGTTGTACGAGGGACCAAACCGCTCAAGCGCGAGAATGACCGCGAGGTCGTTCCAGTCGCGCAGGCCCTCTTTCTCCTTCCAGGCGATGTAAGGCCGCACCACCTCCTCGATGAGGCGCTTGCGTGTAGCGCGCTCCACGCGCGGCGCCTGCCCGCGCCCGGTCCTTTCAAGCGTCAGGTATTTGTCCAGGTCCGCCGGCAGGAGTCGTCCCAACAGATAGTCAATCTCGCCGCAGAGGAACCTCTGCTCCCAGGAGAAGCCGCTCGCCCTGGCCAGCGAGACGAGCTTCCGGTCCTTGTCCCCGGCTTCCATCACCGGAGCATTGACGAGGTTGATGGCCCATCCCCCAAAGGTCTCGACCTCCAGCGACACGTCGGCGCCGAGAGGGATTTGCTGATCGACCAGGTTCTCGATGTAGCCACGCAGACTTCTGTTGAAAGTGAGGACCAAGACGCGCACGGGCTCGGAGGAGCCGAGTTCCTTGGCGCGCTCCCTCCAGAGGCGCACGAGGAACTTCAGACGCAGGAGAGACGTCGTTGTCTTGCCGCTGCCCGCCGCGCCGCGAATGAGCCAGAACCCAGGCGAGCCATCATCAATGACGGTTAGCTGCTCGGGCGTGGGCGTGACGACGCCGAGAGGCTTCATGGCCGCATTCTGCCCTTATCAGCTCCGGCGGGCGCTTTGCCCAGCTCTTGCGCCGAGGGTTTGCGCTCCGTGGGCACCGTCAGGCCGGCGACCAACTCGTCTATAGTCACGCCGAGGCCCTTGGCGAGGGCGGCGGCCGTTATGAGACCCGGTTCTGTCTTGCCTGCCTCGTAGCGCCCGATGCCTGTGCGGTGCAGGTTGGCCTCCCGTTCAACGTCGAACTGCGAGAGGCCCTTTTCCTCGCGGATGCGTTTGACGTTCGCGGCGAAGCCCTCCAGGTAGGCGGCGCGCGCGGCGTCCCATTCGTCCTTGGTGCTCATCAAGCAGGACTCTTTCGAGTGCGCGCCCGGTTTACGACCGACCTTTGTCTGCCAGCAAGTTTGCTGGCAGACGATTTGCTACGACAGACGTTTAGTTGGCGGCTAGTTCGCTGCCAGCAAACTTGCTACCAGTCGAATAGGGCTCCCAATGGTCAGGTACGTCAGGGATGGCGGTACGGCGAAGACGGGGCGACGCTCGTTGCGACCTGCGAGGGCATGGCTCGGCCCTGCCATCTGCGCGAGCGCCTGCCTCCTCGCGCACGCGCCGGGCGCCCAAGGCGACCCCATCAACACCGCGCGCCCGACCATCACGGGCAAGCTCGAAGTCGGGCAGACCCTCACGGCGAATCCTGGCACCTGGACGGACCCCACCTCGCGCATTGTGAGGTACGAATACGCCTGGTTTGACTGCGTTCTTCCTGGGGCTGGGGAAGATTGCCTTGGCACGACCCTGGGCCAAGGCAACCAACTCACCATCCCTCTAGAACTCGACGGCGACGCCACCACCGTGACGGTCGTCGCCATCGACGAACTCGGCAAGAAGGGCCTCGGCTTCTCCGAAGAAACCGCCGTCATCACCGATGACATCCCACGCTACGCGGTGAGCGAGGAAGTGAGCGGCGGAGGCTCAGTCACGGGCGCCGCCGACCTTCAGACAAGCGCCTACGCTGACATGAACCTCGGTTGTCCCGGCGCCTGCGGCGCGAACTTCCCCTACGCCTCGGGCACAAGCATCGAACTCGTGGCCCATCCGGCGTTGGGTACGACCTTCCTGGGCTGGGGAGGCGCTTGCTCCGGCAGCTCGCCCACATGCTCCCTCACCGTGAGCGCGCCCGTGACGGTCACGGCAGCCTTCACGCCGGCACCGCTACCGCCGCAGCTCCTCGGGCCGCCCGAAGGCAGAGAAGCGGGCGCCCCGGCAGCGGGCGGCGCGGCGGGTGGGGCGGATGCCGGAGTGCTCGGCAACGAAGGCGCACTCAATCAGGGCGAAGCGCCGGCCCCCTCCGTCGCACGACTGCCAGCGCGGCTCCTCGGTCTTCGCGCTCCTCGGCATGGGCGCCACCTTCAGGCCACGGTCGCCTGCCAGCAGCCGAGGGCGTGCCGCCTGACCATCGCCGTCTCCTCAGAGACGCCGGGCGCCCAGCTCGTAGCCTCGCGCACCCTCACGCTTGCTCCGGGCCGGCGCGCGAGCATCGCCCTCGCGCTCGACCATGCAGGCGCCCGCCTCCTCGCTCATCGGCGCCGGCTGCCCGTGAGCGCTCACCTCATGCTGCGCGAGGGCGGGCGCTCAGTGGCCGTTGGCGAGGCGCGTCTGACGCTCATCGCGTAGGCGCTCCAGGCCCCGGCGGCGCGGAGGAGTTCCTTGCCGCTCCGTGGTGCGCCTCTCCATCGGCAACGCGCACGAGCACGTAGATGGTGGTGCCCAGGGCTGCAGCCAGGCTGCCCACCTTGTTCCAGGTGGGGTTACTGTGCCCTCGCTCGATGGAGCCGACGTAGTTGGGGTGCATGTCCGCTGCGAAGGCCAAGCCTTCGATGCTCATGCGCCGGGCTTCGCGCATGAGCCTTATCGCCCTCCCCAGCTCGGCAGCGGTGGGCGCCCTGGGCACGGGCTTGGGCTCTCGGGCTCGGCGAACCTCCCGGAGCCGTCGAGCGAGCGCAAGCGTTCCATCGGCCATCAGATGTTCACCGGCCTGAGCGCGTCCATGCGCCGCGCGCAGCGCGAGGCGCGCACATGCTCGCCTCGCCTGACGGCCACCCCCTCCTCTTCAAGCCCGGCAAGGCCATCCCGGACGGCCTGGGCAGGCAGGTCGGAGAGTTCGCGTCGCAGCTCGGCGAGCGTCCAGCACTCGTAGTCATCATCGAGCAGGTGGAGGAGGATGAGGCGTTCCGCCATCCAGGTCTGAGCATCGCTATCGGGCATGGCGGCGCGCTCAGCCCTCCCCGTCCTTGGGCAGGTGCCCGAAGTGCTCCTCGAACTCCTCGGGGCTCAGCTCGCGCTCACCGTGGCGAGCGAGCATCGCCCGCACGCTCAGGTCGGGGTGCCGTAGGGACTCCGCCTCATCTTCTCTCGCATCCTCCTCATCAGCGAACCTCCAAGAGCGATAGCTGCGCCGCCCGCGCTCGCGGCGGCCTTCCATATCGGCCACATCGCTCGGCTCGGCCCACTCGTGCAGGCAGTGGGTGGCCGAGGCGACGCGCCGCATGTGGCGGTCGAGGCGCCGGCCCAGCTTGAACCACTCCTCCGAGGCTGTGACGCCCTCGGATGCCGCGTCGAGCAACGCCGTCGTCTCGGAGAGGACTGTGCGCAGGCGCTCGCGGTACTCGCCCAACTCCCGCTCAGCGAGGGTGTGCGCTGCGCGCCAGCGCTCGTGCTGCGGGGACTCGGGCAGCGCCTCAGCGACGCCCTTGGCGCGTCGCAGGCGTCTCCTCGCACTATCGCTCAGCGTCCAGAAGTCCATGCAGTGCGCGCGGAAGTGTTCCAAGAGCCCCGTTTCCGTGAGCGTGAGCACGAGCGCGTTAACGCGGCGCGCTCGTCCTGTGCGCTTGGGCGCGGCGAGGTGTTCCTTGATGAGGAACATGGGGGCGCCCCGCCGTTCGCTGTGGCGTTCGGCACGCTCGACGGCGGCAAGCAGAAGATCGTCAGGGATAGCGTCAGGCGTCGGTGGTGCAGGGGTTTTCATCATCGTGGCCTCCTTGGAGTCGGTCTGGTTCAAGGCGGCCGGCACCGTAGGCTCGAACATCCGTCCAACCGGGAACCGATACTGGAGGCCGTCGAGGGATGCTCGCGGGCGCGGGATGAGGCGGGGAGCGGACGCGATGAGGACAAAGACGAGCCCGCCAAGCTCGCTTCAACGGGCAGGAGGGCACCTTCGGCGCCCAATTCACGCAGCGCTTTGGGCTGCTCAAGAGCGAGAGGTGGTTCTACCGCCAGTCACAGGTCGGTTTGGAGGTGGCGGCGGTCGTGACCATCACGCACGCGCTGAGCTTGGAGCGGTAGCGCCGCGCCGCTCAGTGCTCCGACGACCTGGCAAGAGCCGCGTAGGTCAGTGGTAGATGGCGATAGGGTTGAGCAGAGCCGCCGGTGGCTTGACGACCATACTCCCTAGTCCTGCAAACTCCGAGTCATCAGAAAGGGAAAAGCTTTGCTCCATCTCGCGGCGCATATTGCGTGGCAGCCCCGCAAAGCCGAGGGCGTCAAAAATTGTCCAGGACTCATTCTCCCTCAAGCGGCGTTCTAGCGTCCCAACAATCACCGCTTCGCCGGTAAGCTGGGGCTGTTCAACACGGAGAGCATCCGGCTTCAAGTTGGCGATAAATGCGTACTCTGGCGCTCCACTCGGGCGGGCTAGGACCGGAATCTTTTTCATCTGGCCCGCTAGCTGGGAGAATGCCTTTATCTGCTCCATCCCCTCAAAGTCGCTACCCGCTCCCGCGCTCTGCATAATCTCCGCCATCGGCCCAATCGCATCTGCCAAGCCCCCAAGCTGCGAAAGAGCAGATAGTTCTATTTCAGCGTTAATCTGGAGTGCCTCACCCCTACGTAGCTGATTCCAAATACCATCATCAAGCGTTTCGAGGAACTGTAGCGAGTCAGCCGCTTCCAACTTCTCAATCAACCGCGCGCAGGCACTCTCAGGCGTCTGACGAACCGTCAAAGATGTGCCGCTCTCCTTGGAAGTGTCATAGTCTATGTCAGCCCTTGCAACAGGAATCTTGACACCACCTCCCTTTGTTTTACCCGACTTCTCAACTTGCGTCTTCTCTTCCTCGCTCGCTACCCCACCTTCTAGTTCTGAGAGAAACATCTCAACAAGAGCGTTATCGAGATAGACGTAATCCCGCAACTGAATAGTCATTGAGCTTGCATCACCTTTATTGGGAGTTGTTCGTTCCGAGAGTCGGTATCTGGCGATGATACGCCTTCCGAGCGGCTGCGGTCGTCTGACCATCACGCACGGCCCTCAACCTGGAGCGGCCGAGCCAACGACAACACCCGAGAGAGCACGGCGCTCGCGACCAGCATTAGACTGTCGCACCATGCCAGCCGAACCCGAGATTCAAGTTCGGTGGCCGTGCGAGAAGTGTGAGGGCACGGGCCGGGTGCCTTGGAAGCCGCCGGGCGGAGTGGCGGTGCTCGGCTCGGAGACGCAACCGTGTCCCAACTGCCAGGGCAGCGGCGTCGCGAACCAAGAGTGGCGTCCGCTTTCGGAGCTTGAAGACCGTTTCGCTAGGCGTTTCGGCAAGCCCTCTTAGACCCCAATCGCTCTCAACGGCGGCGCACGCCGAGAGCCGAGAGGACAGCGGTCGCCACGGCTGAGCCCGCCGGCACGGTCCAGTGGGCGCCAAGCAACGGGCTGACCGCGCTCACGAGGGCGAAGAAGACCGTCAAAGGGAACCGGACCATGCGTTCGAGCAACTTGAACTTGCGTTCGAGGAGCGCGAGTTCTTCCGACGCATGACGGATTTCCTCCCTGGTCTTGTGCTGCCTGCCAGACAACGCGCTCCTCGGCGCACGCCACAAGCTCCCCCTGCTGAGCCTGGTCGTGCGTCTTGGATGCGCGCAGCAAAGACCGCTGGCTCTCAGGAGCGTGTCCGGCAGGGCGGACAGCTCCAAATGCTGCCACTTCCGGCGACAACACCGAGATACAGGGACTTCGAGCCGACCGCGCTTCCGCGCGACAAGGTCATCTTAGGGCATCGAGCAGCGGGCCGTCAAGAACCATCGAGGCCGTTGGCAACTACGCGATGAGGGCGAAGACGAGCCTAAACGCGGGAAAAGCTGGCATGGCGGGCCACCAACAAGAAGGTGCCCGTCCCAGCGAACGGGTCCAACACCGTGACCTTCCCGGCCACCATCTCGGCGAGAACACCGGCCCGTGCAACTACCGTCCGGTACGCCCCCAATGCTGTTGATGACCGCGTTGCCTATCCCCGCAGGTGGAGACGGTAGGCTGGTGGCCGTCGTAAGGCTGGCCCGGTACGGGGGTCTCCCTGGCTTGGGAGCTTTGCCCGTACCGGGCCGGTGGCTTCCTACCGTCCCCTCCGAAGACACGGCGACCAAGCGCCTTCTCCCTGGATTGAGAGACCGTGCCGGCCTTCGTCCGACGCCTCCATTGGGGACGACCGACACCATACGACAGGGCGGGGATACTTCTGACACGGGCAGGAACATGTGCCTCCGGCATCTGCGGCCATCGGCACCAGCCTGCCGCAACTTTAGAGCTCACGCAGGGCCCAAAAGCCCTGTAAACAAGCCCTATGTTGCCGCCGGCTATCTCATTGATGCCCTCCCCAACCACAGTGTTGATGATGTGGCCGACCGTCCGGGGGATGTTGCCGACTGTGCCGTTGAACGACCGACGCATCTCCCCATGCTCTTGCCCTCGTAAGGGGCCTTCAAGGGCTACGGGGACATCAGACGATGGACAGACGCTCCGCGAAGGGTGAGGCGCGGACGTAATACGGGCGCAGACGAGCCGCCAGCGCACGGGGTTGGCTCGTCAGGGCGCATGGGGACGTGGTTGTCTGAGAAGCCGGCGAGCTGACCTTCGGTGCTCCGCACCTCCAGCCAGCCTCCCGCCCTTCTCGCGTCAAGCCACGAACGTAGGCGGATGCGCCAAGCGCCGACGAAATTCCAGGCGGCGCCGACCGCTCCACGGTGCGCCGCGCACCAAGCGAGTCCTTTTCGAGTTTTTCGCCCTGAGATGACGCCTCAAGCAACGCCTAGAGCGCCGACGCGCCCACGATGTCGAGTGCCCTGAATCTCAGCAGTAGAGCCAAGAATCACGCCGAGAAAGGAACCAACGGAAAGGAACCAGCCAACCCCAGCGCAGCACGTCGCCCTCCAGCGGTGCGAGCAGTGCTTCGTTGTTGCACTCGAACAGGAGCGCCCGTGGCTCGTGCAGGCCGTCGACTGGGGGCTCGCCGAGGTCGCGGCAGAAGGCGCGGCGCACCAGCCACTGCAGCTCCAAGCCACTGGCCGGGCGTGCGGCGAGGTAGTCGGCCAGGCGCGCATGGGCCTGGTCGGCGCGGACCCGCACGCGCTCGAGTTGCGCGGCGCTCAGCAGCCGCCGGTCGGACGGAAGCAGACCCCGCCTGAGCGCCTGAAGCCACTCGCGCGGATGGCGCTCGGCAGCGCGGGAGACGTAGGAGGCGACGTCGCGCTCGGGGTCGCGCAGGCTCACCAGGAAGAACAGGACGGGGCGCTGGGCCTCCAGTTCCTCTAGACGGCGGGTGTGCTCGGCGAGGTAGCCGCCGAGCGCCCGCGCGAGGTCGGCCCGCCCGCCCGTGACGTCCAACCCCGCACCGTCCCGTCGCGCCGCACCGTCCCCCACACCCGCCAGACCGGCCATCTCCTCCGCGTAGCGGGCGATCTCCCAGCGGCGGCTGACGCGGATGATCTGCACGTCGGCGCCAACCGCCTCCAGGGCACCGAGCAGCGCGAGGAAGCGCCCACGCTTGTCGTCCTCGGGGAGCCACCGATATGAGGCGATCGGGACCGCGAACGCGGCCCAGCCGTCATCGAGGCCGGTGCCGAACACGAGGTTGCCGTACACGAGGCTGATCGGCGGGCGCACGTGCTCAACGCACCCGCAGTCGCGCGCCACGCTCGAGCACGATGACCTGTCTGCTGGCCGTCACACGCACGGCGCCGGGACCGGTGTAGCGCAGGTGACGCAAGCGCGGATCGGAGCCGTCGGGGAGCATCAGCAATCCCTCCGGTCGCCAAACCGCGGGGGATACGCTCGGGCGCAGACCGGCGAGTTGGCGCGGCCCGAGGGCGTGGCGCGCCAGCGCAGCGGCGGCCAGGTGAAATGGGCGCCCCTCCACGCGGATCATCATGAGCAGCGCCGCGCTGCCGCCGGGCAGCAGGAGGTCGCGCAGGTACCACGGCAGCGTCCTGACGGCCGTCCCCAGCAGTGGCAGCGCGCCGGCAAGTGCGAGGCCTGCGAGGATCGCGAGGCAGTAGACGACCCCCCGCACCGGGATCCCGCCGGGGTTCAGCCGCAGCCGGTCAACGCGGTAGATGCGCCGCTCCAGATCGAACACGGCGCGGTAGGAGCGGATCTCCACGCTCAGGAGCCGAACAGCGAGTTGACGGTGTCCTGCAGCAGGTTGATGCCCGCGGGGGTGGCGAGCAGCACCGCCACGATCCCCACCGCGAACACCCCCGCGGCCTCCTTGAAGTCGCGGCGGAAGGCCAGCACGATGCCTGCCACGGCGAACGCCAGCCCGATCAGGCTCATCGCCACCTTGCGCCCCGTGCTCCCAGCCCTGCTGGCGGCCGCTTCCAGCGAACTGCCGGTTTCGGTGGATCCACCGGCCACGGTTCCCCCATTCCCGGCGGGCACAGACGCGGAGGAGCCGACCGCGGCGCAGGCGGCCACGGGCGCCAGGGCGAGACAGGCGCAGCAGCAGGCGAGCGCCGCACAGGCCATCGCCAGCGAGCGCGGCACGCGGAAGTGAGTGGGAGGGACTGGGTTCATCGGGGCTCCTCTGTGTCTAGCTGTCGGGGTCCATCTGTATGGCCGAGATCTCCCAGCGGCCTTGGGCGCGGGCGACGTCGAGTTCGTAGGCGAGCGTGTACTGGGCGCCCCGCTGGTCCTGGGCCTGGACGAGCGCGAGCACCGCGCCCCCGCCGGGCGCCCACTGAAGGCTCTGAAGGGACTGCAGCGCGAGCTCGATCCCGGGTGGAGAGACGCGCGCTCCGACGGCCAGGTCGGCGGCCAGCTCGGAGGGGGAGCCCGCCAGGTAGTTGCGCAGGGCGCGTTCCACCACGGTGCTCAGTTCCGGTTCGCTCACTTCGCGCAGGCGCCCGCCGGAGCCGGCCTGCGCGGGGCCAGAGGCGGGCGGCCCCACGAACGCGGGGTAGCCCGCCAGCGCGAGCGCGCCGCCAACTGGGTGGAGCACGCTCACGGTGAGGTAGAGGAGCCCCGCGGTGTCGGTCTGAGCCGCGACCGTGTACACATGCTCCCCCGTCCGGGGTTCGCGTTCCTGGACGACCTCCGTCCACTGCACCCGCTGCTCCCCGCTCGTCGGGGGTTGCAGGCCGCCACCGGCGTCCATCCCGGGCCCCACGAAAGGAGCCAGCGCGCGTTCGCGGGCTTCGGGGTCCTGCGCTTCCCAGGTGAGGTAGCTGCGCGCGAACAGCGTCGCGTAGCCCTCTGCAGCGAGGTCCCCGAGCGCGGGACGACGCAGCAGCGCCGCCGGCAGCACAACGCGCGGGGGGTCGATCGCGAAGCGGGCGCTCGCCAGCAGCCCCGCGAGCGCGAGCGCGCCGAGCAGGTGGCGGGGCAGCCCCCGTGCGAGGCGGATCCGCCACAGTGGCCGCGTCGTCACCGTCACGGCGGCGCGCGGGCGCTCGGCGGTGAACGGAGGTCGTGTGAACGGAAGTCGTTGAGACACTGCGCTCATCGGCTACCGCTCGAACCCGAATTCCGAGCCGGCGCCGCGCGCGGAGGCCGTGTCCGCTGCGCCCGTCGCAGCCGTCGCGGTCTCAGCCGAAGCTGTCTCAACCGGCGGCGCCGCGGGGATCGCGGCCGGCGCCGTCGCAGGGGTATCGGTGGCGGTCGATGTGGCAGCAGGCGCCGAGATTGCTGCTTGCCCGGCGCGGCGCGTCTGCGAGTGAATATAAGTGTGTGCCGTGAGCCGGGGTACGACACGCGTGTCATGCTCGGGGGCCGGTCGAGCTGCAGCCGAGGCCCACCCTGCGCTCAGTCGGCGGCCTGCGACTCCACCGGCCGCTCCTCGTCCGGCAGTAGGTAGCGAGCTCAGCGCGTGACCCTCGCGAGGCAGTCGTGAGACGATCCGTCTACTGGCAAGTCTGCGACCGCTCCCCGCCCTGGATCGCACCTCGTTCATCGCGACCGCGCCGGTCACCGCCACCGCGACGGCGCAGAATGCGGCCAGTGCAACCACGCGGCCCCACGGCCGCGTGCCGCGTGCCCCGATCGAGGCGCAGGCGGGCTCGGCATCAACGGGCTCGGGCCAGTCCTCGGCCGCGAGGAACTTCTCCTCGGAGTACACGCGGTAGGGCTGACGGGGAGCGGGGAGGAGGTGCCTCATGCGCCCCACTCCGTTGGAGGTGCCACGCCGGCGGCCGAGGGCCAAGGTGGGGAGTTACCCGGCCCCCGGCCGCATGCGCGCGGATGGGCATCGCCTCGAGGTCGCGCCTGCAGCCGACCTTTGGCGTCCCAAGGGACGCGCCTATGGGGGTAGTGAGGGATGTTCATAGGTGGGTCCCTATCTCCCTGTTCCGACCCCTCCCGCGGAGCGGGACACCGCTTGGCCGCGACGCGCTACCCCTCGCCCTCCACCAGCCCCCGCAGGCGCGCGCGGCCGCGCTGGGCGACCTTGCGGTACTTCTCGAAGGACCACCCGAACCGCTCGCAGAACTCCGCGCGCTCCATCCCCACGGCGACCTGGCAGGCGAGAACCAGCCGCTGATCGGGGCTGAGCCGCGGCGCTAGCTCCTCCACCTGCCGCAGCTCCAACCGCCGCAGCACCATCGGGTGGACCTCCGCGCGGGGGTCGAGCACCTCCACTTCCCGCTCCCCGAGGCCACCCAACGGGAGCGCCCCCTCGAGCGCGGCCTGCAGCGGGCTGCGGCCGCGGAGCGCGCGGCGGCGGTCCCGCACGCGAGAGAGGAAGCGCTGCTCGAGTGCGTTCTCGAGGTGGGCGCGGCTGGAGAACCGACGGCCGCCCCGCGCCCCGGCCAGGAGCTCGAGCACAGCCTGGCTCAGGCAGTCCTCGAGGTCCTCCCGCCGCAGCAGCCGGCGGTGGGCGCGCAGCAGCCCTGCGCGCTTGGCGCGCGCCACGAGCGCCACCTGCTCGGCGGGGTCGTGCAGGCGCGAGAGCGCTCTCTGCTGCGGGTATCGGGTAGACACATGGGGATGTCGCACCCCGCCGCCCCCACACCCCCCTCCCAATTCGCCCCTGCCGGGAGCCCGACGCCGGGGGGGCCACGCGGTGGGCTCGCGCGAACACCACCGTCCCCAACCCCCCCCTCTTCCTCCCCAAGATGAACCTCGACGAGCGCCTGCGCGCACTCGACGGCTTCCAACAGCGCCACCGCGGGCTGAGCTTCCTGGCGGCGGTGGTCAAGAAGTTCGGCGAGGATCGCGCGGGGCAGCTCGCGGCACTGATCGCCTACTACGGGTTCTTCGCGCTGTTCCCGCTGCTGCTGGTGTTCGTGACCGTGCTGGGCTTCGTCCTAGAGGGCAACCGGGGGGCGCAGGAGAGCGTGCTGCACTCCACGCTCAGCCAGTTCCCGATCATCGGGGAGGAACTCCAGCACAACATCCACTCGCTGAAGGGCAGCGGGATCGGGCTGGCGATCGGGGTGGTGGGCTCGCTGCTCGCGGGCCTGGGCATCACGGGCGCCGCCCAGAACGCGTTCAACTCCGTGTGGCACGTGCCGCACAAGGATCGCCCGAACTTCATCGTCTGGAGGCTGCGGGGCCTGGGGCTGATCGTGGCCCTCGGCCTCCTCATGATCCTCTCCACCGTGGTCGCGGGCTATGTCACCGCCGCCGGCACCGGTGCGCTGGCAACGGCCGGCGGCGTGGTGGTCGCGCTTGCGGCGAACCTGCTGCTGTTCTTCACCGCCTTCAGGCTGCTCACCACGCGGGAGGTGCCCACCCGAGAGCTGCTCCCCGGCGTGGTCGTCGCGGCGGTGCTGTGGCAGATCCTCCAGCACGTGGGCGCCTACTACGTGGCGCACGTGGTGCGCCACGCGAAGGAGACCTCCGGCCTGTTCGCCTTCGTCCTGGGGCTGCTCTCGTGGCTGTACCTGGGGGCCCAGGTGACGCTGTTCGCGATGGAGGTCAACGTGGTGCGCGCCCGGCGGCTGTGGCCGCGCAGCTTCTTCTCACAGCCGCTCCTGGAGGCCGACAGGCGCGCGCTCACCTCGCTGGCGGAGGTGGAGGAGCGCATGGAGGAGGAGAACGTGGAGGTCAGCTTCGAGGACCCCCTGTGAGCCCTTGCGCTCCGCAAATCCTTTGTTATACTAGCTATCAATTCGTAACCTCATATGGAGGGTATACCGATGCCCGCAAGCTCAGATAACGGAAAGTCCCAGCCCACCCCCACCCCCCGCCCGCAGGCCGCCTCCCCGTCGGAGCGCCCGCTTCTGCGGCTGATCCCCCTCGACGACACGGTGGTGTTCCCCAACATGGGGATCACCCTCACCGTGGACGTTGGCGAGGACGAGCGCGTGGTGCTCGTGCCCCGCCACGAGAGCGAGTTCCTCGAGGTCGGCACGATCGCCGAGGTCGAGGACCACCTGCGCCTGCCCGGCGGCGGACGCGCCGTGGCGCTCTCCGGCCAGCACCGCGCGCTGATCGGCGCCGCCCAGACCGGCGCCGACGGGGAGCTGCGCGTGGAGATCGACGAGCGCCCCGACGGGGTGCCCACCGACGGGCGCACCCGCAACCTCGAGCGCGAGTACCGCGCGATCGTCGAGGAGATCCTCGAGCTGCGCGGCGACGACGGGCGCATCGCGGCGTTCCTGCGCGCGATCGTCGAGCCCGGCCCGCTGGCGGACTCCGCGGGCTACTCCCCCAACCTCTCCTACGCCCAGAAGGTGGAGCTGCTGCGCACGCTCGACGTCGCCGACCGCCTGGAGCTGGCCGTGAAGTTGCAGCGCGAGTCGCTGGCCGAGCTGCAGGTGCGCAAGCGCATCCGCGAGGACGTGCAGGACGGCGCGGAGAAGCAGCAGCGCGAGTACTTCCTGCGCAAGCAGATGGAGTCCATCCGCAAGGAGCTCGGCGAGGACGAGGGCTCGGTCGCGGATGAGTACCGCACCAAGATCGAGGAAGCTCACATGCCTGAGGAAGCCGAGAAGCAGGCCCTCAAGGAGCTCGGGCGGCTGGAGCGGATGGGCGAGCAGACAGGCGAGTCCAGCATGATCCGCACCTACCTGGACTGGCTGATCGCGCTGCCCTGGGCCAAGCGCTCGGAGGAGCACCTCGATCCCACCGCGGCGCGCGCGGTGCTGGACGCCGACCACGCGGGCCTGGAGGACGTCAAGGATCGCATCGTGGAGTACCTCGCCGTGCGCAAGCTGCGCCAGGACCGCGGCATCGAGGCCGACCCCAAGTCCGGGGCGATCCTCACGCTGATCGGCCCCCCCGGCACCGGCAAGACCTCGATCGGCGAGTCGATCGCCCGCGCCCTGGGACGCGAGTTCGTGCGCATGTCTCTCGGCGGGGTGCGCGACGAGGCCGAGATCCGCGGGCACCGGCGCACCTACATCGGCGCCCTGCCGGGACGGCTGGTGCGCGCGCTGCGCGACGCGGGGACGATGAACCCGGTGATCCTGCTCGACGAGGTCGACAAGGTCGGCGCGGACTGGCGCGGGGACCCCTCCGCGGCGCTGCTCGAGGTCCTGGACCCCGCGCAGAACCACTCCTTCCGCGACCACTACCTCGACGTGGAGCTGGACCTGAGCCAGGTGATGTTCATCGCCACCGCCAACGTCGCCGACACGATCCCCGGACCGCTCCTGGACCGCATGGAGGTGATCCGCTTCGACGGCTACACCAGCGAGGAGAAGCTCGCGATCGCCAAGGGCTACCTGTGGCCGCGCCAGCGCGACCGCAACGGCCTGCTCGAGGGCGAGGTGGAGATCTCCGACGAGCTGCTGCGCACGGTCATCGCGGAGTACACCCGCGAGGCCGGCGTGCGCTCGCTGGAGCGCGAGCTGGGCACCCTGCTGCGCAAGACCGCCACGAAGATCGCCTCCGGCCTGCCCGCGGAGGCGGCGAAGGAGGCCGGCAAGGCAGAGGACGCCGCCACAGACGACGGTGCCGGCGCGGTCGCGCCGGAGAGCGTCACGACACCGGCGGACACAGAGCCCGGGCAGGAGCCGGTCGCCGACGCCGCCGAGCAGCAGGCACCCAAGCAGCCCACGAGCAAAGCCCCCGTGGAGATCGATCTGGAGACCGTGCGCGAGGCGCTGGGTCGCCAGAAGTTCTTCCAGGAGTCCGCCTCCCGCACCGCGACCCCCGGCGTGGCCACCGGCCTGGCCGTGACGGGCACCGGCGGGGACGTGCTGTTCGTGGAGGCCACCGCGATGAAGAGCTCCGGCTCGGGCGGTGGCGGCGGACTGGTGCTCACCGGCCAGCTGGGCGACGTGATGAAGGAGTCGGCGCGCATCGCCCTCTCCTACGTGCGCGGCCACGCCGAGGAGATCGGGATCGAGGAGAGCGCCTTCGAGGGACAGGAGTTCCACGTCCACGTGCCCGCGGGCGCGATCCCCAAGGACGGCCCCAGCGCGGGGGTCACGATGGTCACCGCCCTGGCCTCCCTGCTCACCGGGCGCCCGGTGAAGCACACCGTGGGGATGACCGGCGAGGTCACCCTGCAGGGGCGCGTGCTGCCGATCGGGGGGCTCAAGCAGAAGGTGCTGGCGGCCCACGCGGCCGGTCTCACCGACGTGATCCTGCCCGAGCGCAACCGCGGCGACCTGGACGACATCCCGCAGGAGGTCCGCGAGCAGATGACCTTCCACCCGGTGATGACCGTCCAGGAGGTCCTCGACCGCGCACTGGAGCCCACGCGCGATGTCGCCCACCAGCTCTCCTGAGCGCCCACCCGCGATGCCGTTCGCCTGCCATGCCCCCCGCCAGCTCCCGTAGGTGCCAGCCCGTTCCCGTGGAGGTCCGCCGCGCGGCGGACCTCCTGGAGCGGCGCTGGCAGCTGTCGATCATCTACGCCGCCCTCACCGGCGCGCTGCGCTTCAGCGAGTTCGCGGAGGCCGTGCACGGGATCTCCCCGCGGATGCTCTCCGAGCGCCTGCGCGACCTCGAGGCGGCGGGCCTCGTCGAGCGCACCGTGATCCCCTCGAGCCCCCCCACCGTCGAGTACCGTCTCACCGCTCGCGGCCGGCGCCTCGCGCCGGTGGTCGAAGCGATGCGCGCCTACGCCCAGGGGTAGCTGGTCGGGATTCCGCGGAGCCGAGCGCAGCGCTCATGACTGCGATCTACCTCCGGCGGGGACCGCAGCACTCGCGGAGGCCCACGGCAACCCTCAGCGGACTACGACCTTGCCGATCATCCCTTCGTGAATCGTGCAGCGGTAGTTGAAGATCCCGGCGTGGTTGAAGCGAACGGTGAACGAGCCGTGCGTCTGGGTGCGCGAGACGAAGCCGGGAGCGGTCACGTTGTGGGGGATGCTCCCGTCACGCCACACCCATGTGACACTTTCGCCGCGGTTGATCGCTAGCGTGCTCGGGTGGAAGCGGAGGTCCTTGAGCACCACCGTATGTGTCTCCGCCGCCGTGCCAGCACTGGCGATCACCGCCGTGGGGGCCACGATCGCCAGGCACGCGCTGAGTAGGATTGTCGTGATCCTCTTCATGAGGTGCATCGGGGTCAAACCGCCGCCTGATCCTCGAGCGTCTTCTTGACGACGCTCGTCCCCTGCTCCATCATCTCGCGGGTGGGAGCCGCGAGGGTGTCCGGGAGAAGATCGGCGACCCAGACGAACCTGCAGGCACCCTCGCCGTCGGCGAAGACCTGCGCCGACCCGTTGTGGTGGGTGTAGGGCCCATCGACCACCGACCACACGAGCCGGCGGTCCTCCTCGTCGAGATCGATGAGTACCTCGCGGAGCACCGTGCCGTTGAAAAAGGTGACGATCCTGTCCTCTCCCTCCAGGCGCGTGTCGAGGACGAAACCCGGCACCAGACGCCGATGCAGTGCACCCCAGTCACGAACGGCCGCCCAAACGTCCTCCGGGCGCGCATCGATCACGATCTCCGTGCGTATTGAAGCCATCTATCCATCTCCGATCTGTTGGGGAAGACATTGGGCGGAGGGTGCTGAGGCCCGAGCGCGATCCCACACCCCCACTCGCCCAATCGCAACATGGTGATGATTTCGGCGCCGGTTGTCTGGCGGAAATCGGCCCACGTCAGGCCCCGGTCGATTCGGAGTGCCGGCCGGGCGCCCCCGGCGGGGCGGGTGGGTGGAGCCGGCGGCCGGGCGGCGCCAGGCCCTCCCCCGCCGGTAGGCTCCGCAGCCCCTCCGTGCCACGCCGACCTGGGAGCAACCATGGACGTACCGATCCTCCGCCTGCACGACTCCGCGCAGGAGCCCCACTATGCCACCGCGGGCTCCAACGGCTTCGATCTGTGCACCGCCGAAGCAGCCGAGATCGCCCCCGGGGAGATCGCCCTCGTGGGCACCGGCCTAGTCTTCGCGACGCCACCCGGCTGGTGCCTGCTGGTCTGCCTGCGCTCCTCGGCGCCGCGGAAGTTCGGGGTGATCCAGCCCCACGCGGTGGGGGTCATCGACGAGGACTACCGGGGCCCCACGGACGAGCTGCGACTGCAACTGCTGAACTTCACCGCCAAGCCCACCAGCATCCCCACGGGCAGCCGCATCGCGCAGGGCGTGTTCGTGCGCGCGGATCGAGCGCAGTGGAGCGTGCACGATCCCGGCGAGGGCAGCCGCGGAGGCTTCGGCAGCACCGGCGGATAGGCCCTGGGCGCACAGCCACCCAAGCTTCGCGGCCAGCGGGTGAGGAAATGCTCAAGGTCGCATTTCAAACATCCGATGCCTGCCGGGATTCGTTCTAGCCATACGAGTCGCGATCACTGGAATCAAGCGGGAGAGGCTCAGGGAGACAAACGGCGGCGTCCTTTGGAAGAATCGCGGAGATGGCAGAGAACTACCGGGAGCTCCCCGGAGACATAGCGGTCCCCACGGACGATGGGGCCGCCGATCACCTGCCGGGCCTGGAGGTGCCGGGTGTGATGCTGAGCTCGACGCTGGGTGGACAGCTCGATCTGAGCACGGTCACGGAGCGGCTGGCCGTGGTCTACGTATACCCCCGCACGGGTGTGCCGGGCGAACCGCTGCCGGCGGGGTGGGACCGGATCCCGGGTGCGCGCGGCTGCACCCCCCAGAGCTGCGCCTTCCGCGACCACGTGCTGGAGCTCGCGGCCTATGGAGCCTCGGTGCTCGGCCTGAGCGCACAGCCGCATTCCGAGCAGCGGGAGTTCGCGGGGCGCGAGCACATCCCCTATCCCCTGCTGAGCGATCCCGACCTGACGCTCGCCGGGATCCTGGAACTGCCCACCTTCGAGGCCGACGGGAGGCGCTACTACCGGCGCCTGACCTTCATCGCTCGCGAGCGGCACATCGCGAAGGTCTTCTATCCCGTGTTCCCCCCGCACCACAACCCCGCCGAAGTCCTGGACTGGCTGGCCGATCAGCCCGCCTAGCCCAGCCAAGCTCAGAAGGTAACCCCCTCGGGCTGCACTCCGAGCTCTCCCAGCGCGGATGGCTCCGCCGTCGCGCCGGGGAGGCCGCGCAGCGAGACCATCCGCAGGGCGAGCGGGGTGGCGAGCAGGACGGCGAGCGCCATCGCGAGAAAGGCGGCGGTGGGGTGGTGGATGAGGGCCTGCACCAGCAGCGCCACGACCAGCCCCCCCAGATTGCCGGCCATCCACACGATCGCCCCCGCGGTGCCGGCCGCGGGACCGGCGAGCCGCTCGGCGACGGTCATCAGCACGGGCAGGGCGGGCAGCAGCAGGAGACCCATCGCCACCATGACGAGCGCCTTGCCGGCGATCCCGGGGAGCACCCCCAGCGCGACGCTGCCCAGACAGCCGGCGGCGATCACCGCCACCATGAACCCCCGCTCCACTCCCCGGCTGACGATTGCGGCGGGGAGCACCGCGCAGCCCACGGTCCCCGCGACGATCATCCCGACCAGCAGCGCGCCGGCAGCGGTTTCGGACACCCCGGCGGGGTGCAGCAGCGTCTGCAGCCAGGTGGAGAGCGCGACGAACACCCCGAAGCCCAGGAACGCCAGGCCCGACATGGTCCTGATCTCAGGGCGCGCCCACAGCGCCCGCGCGATGCCGCGCTCGATCGCGGTGTGCTCCCCCGCGCCGCTGCCGGGCCGGCGCAGGGCGTAGGCCAGGGCGCCCGCCGCAAGCACGCCCACGGCGGCCTGGATCTCGAGCAGGAGCTCCAGGCGCGCGCCGCCGAGCAGAGGGCCAAGCAGCAGGGCGGCGAGCATCCCGACGAACCCCGCGGCGGAGGCCAGCGAGATTCCCAGTGCCCGTGCGTGCACCGGCAGGTATTCGCCGGGGAGCTTGGCCACCGCACTCATGACCACCGGCTGGGCGAGCGCCACCAGCGACTGTCCGGCGAGCGCCCACGCGAACGTCAGGCCGCCCAGGCGCAGGAGCCCGCCGGCGGCGACGAGCGCGCCGCCGAGCGCCAGCGAGGGGCGGAACCAGCGGTCCAGCAGCGCACCCGCGGGGATCGCGAGCACGACGTAGAGCAGCGGGAAGATCTCCGCGAGCCAGCCGATCGCGTCGACTGATACCCCATAGCGCTTGGCCGAGTCGGTGGTGATCGCCGCGTAGGTCAGCCACAGCATCTGGGTGGCCGCCGCCACCAGTCCGTACGCCGCGACCACGCGCCAGCCCGCCGCGGTCGGCTCCCGATCGGTGGTGATCCCTGCCGCCTCGGCACCCATTGCGCGATCCTTCCTAGCAGAAATCGCAGGCGTTCGAGCGGGCGATCGAGGCTCGGGCGCCGAGGTTTTCGATGTCGAGCGAGCGGAGATCGAGGTTCGAGCGCCAAGGTTTTCGATGTCGAGCGCGGAGCTCTTTCGATATTTAGTTCTGTCCCGCCTGCGCCGATAAAGCAGCGTGGCCTGGGGAGAGCGACAGTGAGCACGCGCTCCACCACCTGGCATGCCAGCCAGCCAAATGCCGTCGGCGATCCCCCTCGGGGACTGCCGCTGGGACGTCTCGTGCGATGGCTGCCCGCCGTGGTGACCGCGGGCGTGGCGTCGCTCACGCTCTTGGGCGCGCTCGCGGCGGAGCGGCAGGCGCAGCACAACGCCCAGGCGCAGCGCGCCACCCTCTCCGCGAACATCCGCACACAGGCGGTGGATACGGTGGACGCCGCGATCCAGCGCACCATGGAGCTCGCGGCGAGCGTCGGCGCGGACTGGCCCGCGCACGCGGGGATCTTCGCCGCGGTCGCCCGTGGCCTGGAGCGCGAACCGGGGATCAACGGCGTGGGGCTCGTGGAAGCGCTCGGGGCCACCCGGCGCGAGGGCTTCGAACGCCGCTACGGCCCGCTCGAGCTGGGCGCTCCCGGAGGAGCGCGGCGCGCGGCGCCGCCGATGGCGGAGTACTACGTGGTGCTCGACAGCGCCCGCAGCGCCGGGGGACCCAGCGATGTCGGACTGGACATCGGCGGTGAGCCCACCCGCCTGGCGACGCTGCTGGCAGCGGCCCGCTCGGGGCGACCGCGCGCGACGCCGCCCGTGCACCTGATGAGCGCCAACCAGCTGGGGACGGTGCTCTACGTGCCGATCTACCGGCGCTCCCCGCTCGCGCTCCGCACGCCCGCGCAGCGTCTGGGAGCCCTGCGGGGGTTCGCCTCGATCGGCTACAGCTATGAGCTCCTCGGGCCCGCGCTGGCGCGCACGATCCCGGCGGGCACCGCCTTCTCGCTCGAGGACAGCGGTGTGCGGCTGCTCGCACAGGGGTCCCCGCGAAACGCGATCAGCTCGCCGATCGCCGTGGCGGGACGCTCCTGGACACTGGCGGTGGGGGAGTCCGCCCCGGACCACTCGCTGCCGGTGACGATCCTGCTGGTGGGGCTGCTGGGGACGCTGCTCGTGGGAACGTTCGGCGTGCAGGCGGGGCGGCGGGAGCGCTACGCGCAGGCGCTGGTCGCGCACCGCCTCGCCGAGCGCGATCGGGCCGAGCGGGCACTAGAGCAGGCCCGCACCGAGGAAGCCGACGCCCGCCGCCGCTACGAGGCCGAACTGAAGTACATGGCCGACCACGATCCCCTGACGGGCCTGCTGAACCGCCGCGCCTACGAGCGCAGCCTGGAAGAGCATCTCGCGCGGGGCGAGCGCTACGGCCACGCGGGCGCGGTGATGGTGCTGGACCTGGACAACTTCAAGGAGGTCAACGACACCCTCGGCCACAGCGCCGGCGACGAGCTGATCGTGCGCGTCGCCGGCGCCCTGGCGACGCGCCTGCGCGAGAGCGACACGCTGGCGCGCCTGGGGGGCGATGAGTTCGCGATCCTGACCCCCACGGGGGAGCGCGCCGAGGCGCAGCGACTGGCGTCCTCGCTGCTGGGGGTGATCCGCCGCGAGCACGCCGCGCGCGGGCCGGGGGGGCGGGAGCGGCCGATCACGGCCTCGATCGGCATCGCGCCACTGGAGGGATCCGAGAGCCTGCGCGCGGAGGAGGCACTGATCAACGCGGACCTCGCGATGTACGACGCCAAGGAGGCGGGCCGCGACCGCAGCGTGGTCTACGGCGGATCCAGCCGCGGTCAGGCGCACATCGAGGCGCGCCTGGAATGGGCCGAGCGCATCCGCGCGGCGCTCGACGAGGACCGCCTGGTGCTGCACGCCCAACCGGTGGTGGAGACCGCCACGGGGCGCGCCACCCAGCACGAGCTGCTGGTGCGGATGGTGGACCCCCACGGCGACCTGATTCCCCCGGGGAGCTTCCTGCCAGTCGCGGAGCGCTTCGGGCTGATCCGGGAGATCGATCGCTGGGTGGTGACCCGCGCGATCCGCATGCTCGGGGAGCATCGGGCAGAGGGTCGCCGCCCGATCGTGGAGATCAACCTCTCCGCACAATCCCTCGGGGACTCCCAGCTGGCGGTCCACATCGGCCGCGAACTGCGCGCCACGGGGGTGGAGGCGACCCAGCTGATCTTCGAGGTCACGGAGACCACCGCGATCGGCAACATCGCGGCGGCGCGCACCTTCGCGGAGCGGCTGGGGGAGCTGGGGTGCCGCTTCGCGCTGGACGACTTCGGGGCGGGCTTCGGCTCCTTCTACTACCTCAAGCACCTCCCCTTCGACTACATCAAGATCGACGGGGAGTTCGTGCGCAACTGCACCGCGGACCCCACGGATCGGCTGGTGATCGGAGCGGTGGTGGAGCTCGCGCGGGGGATGGGCAAGCGCACGATCGCGGAGTTCGTCGGCGACGAGGCCACGTTCGGCATCCTGGGGGAGCTTGGGGTGGACTACGCCCAGGGCTTCCACCTCGGCGCGCCCGCCCCGCTCGAGCACTGGCTGGGCGTGCCCTCCAAGCCCGGGCGCTAGCCCCTTAAAAAGATCGGCCCGCCGGGGGCAGCGGACCGATCTGGGAGGGAATGAGGGAGGGATGCTCCTCGGTGCGTATCTTCCCCCGCTGGACCGGGACCCAAACATCGACTTTATCCACATTGGAATGGATGGAACTCGGCCTTGCGACAATGGGGCGACGCGATTCTCCTGTTCGGGCCCGCACACATGCCCACGGGCGCATCGACGCGCCGCGCCGCGTGGCCCTACGTGGAGGGCAGCAGCGACCGCGAGTACCGGCCATCCGCGGCGGGACGCTTGCGCTCCAGCGACTGCTTGACGCTGTAGAGACTGCGGTCGGCGCGCGCGAGGCAGGCGTCGAGGTCCTCGTCGGGCAGCCACCCGCTGATCCCCACCGACCAGTCCAGGGGGAAGTCCTCCACCTGCAGACGCTTCGAGCACCCCCCCGGCCTCGCCGGAGGAGGTGGCGGGGAGCAGCAGCACGAACTCGTCCCCGCCGTGGCGCGCGAGGATGTCGCCGGGGCGCAGACGCTCCCTCCATGCGCGCCCCAGGTCCGCCAGGAGCCGGTCCCCCGCGGCATGCCCAAGCCGGTCGTTGATCTGCTTGAAGCCGTTGAGGTCGAGCAGGGCGAGCGCCATCGGTGTGCGGGTGCGCTCCGCGATCGCCCGCTCGCGAGCCGCAAGCGTGAGGAAGCCGCTGCGGTTGAGCAGGCCGGTCAGCGGGTCGGTGTCGGCGCGCCGACGCAGGCTCGCGCTGAGGTTCGCGAGCACGAGCGCAGTGGACCACACGGTGCCGGTCACGATCACCCACACGATCGTCATGTTGGGCAGACCGCCCACGATCAGACCCACCGCGAAGCCCGCGGAGATCAGCAGCGCCTGCGCGAGGACCGCGCGGCGGGAGAAGAAGTGGGCCACGTACATCGCGGTCCACGGGTAGGCGAAGGCGGCCAGCATCACACCTGCGCCGGTGCGTGCGTTGGCCACCATCACGCTCACGGTCACCGCGCTCAGCGCCATCATCACCTGGATCAGGGTCGCGGGTGCCCTCCGGGCGAAGATCCACAGCCCCACGCCCACCACGAAGGCGAGCACCCCGATCGTGAGCTCCAGCTGCACGGGCTCCCGGGCGCTGACGGGGAAGGCGACCGCGGCGAGACACGCCACGCCACGGCACACGTACAGGAGCGCCGCGGCCCACACCATCGGCGGACGTGCGTTGTGCAGCCGCTCCAGCATGCGACGGAGGATGCGCAAGGGTTGCAGACCGAGCATGTGCTCGTCTCTTCGGATCGACCCTGCGTCGGCTTGAGCGCTTGGCAACTGAAAAACTCGCAACTTCGTTGCAAAACGGCAAAGCGGAAGGCCGGCGAGAGCCGCCCAAAGCAGCTGGACGATCTGCGCGAGCAGCAGCGCTGCCGGCGGCATGCCTGGATCGGCTAGCCTTGGGTTGTGCTCTTCGGTCGCCGCCAGACCAGCATGGTCGACCCAGCCTCGGCGCTGCCGGGCCGCTCCGAGGAGCTTGCGGTGCCGGAGCGCCACGAGGTGCTGGGGACGCCGCTGCGGGCTCCCCTCCCGGAGGGGGTCGAGCGGGCGATCTTCGGGATGGGCTGCTTCTGGGGCGCGGAGCGGCTCTTCTGGCAGGCGCCCGGGGTGTACACCACGGCGGTGGGCTACGCGGGGGGGTACACCCCGAACCCCACCTACGAGGAGGTGTGCTCGGGGCGCACCGGCCACGCGGAGGTGGTGCTGGTCGCCTTCGACGCCGCCGCGACCAGCTTCGAGGAGATGCTGAGGCTGTTCTGGGAGGGCCACGATCCCACGCAGGGAATGCGCCAGGGCAACGACGCCGGCACCCAGTACCGCTCCGCGATCCTCTGGGACGGGGACTCCCAGCGCGCGCAGGCGCAGGCCTCGCTCGAGGCCTACCAGGTGGTGCTCACCGCGGCGGGCCACGGAGAGATCACCACCGAATTGATCGAGGGCCCCCCGGCGCACCCGTTCTACTACGCGGAGGCCTACCACCAGCAGTACCTCGCCAAGAACCCCGGCGGCTACTGCGGGCTGGGCGGCACCGGGGTCAGCTGTCCCGTTGGTCTCGCCGCCGGCGGCTGAGCGGCGGACCCAGACCGCTGCGGGGCCGGCCCGAGACGCCTGCGGCCCCGCCGAAGCGGGGCCGCAGTTCCATCGCGTCGAGGAGGAGTGAACGCCCAGAGGATGGCGTGCTCCAGCCGGAGGCATCCTTGCCTACGTTGCACCTCCCACGGTCGCCGGCGTGGGCTGCCACGTCGGCGCGTGGGGCCCCCCGAGGGTGGGCACGTCGGAGGGGTAGACCTCGTTGCCGTGGATCGCGTGGTCCCCGATCTCGAGCTCCTCATCGGTGAGGCGGAGCGGTATGAAGACACCGATCAGCTTCAGGATCAGGAACGTAGCGACTGCCGTCCAGACGATCACGAACAGAGCGGTCTCGGCCTGCCAACGCAGCAAGGTCCAGCTGCCGTTGATGAGCAACCCGGATTTCCCTGGCAGATTGGGCGTACTGCCCACGCCGATGTACTCGACGACATTTGGATCGGCCAGCAACCCGACCATCAGGCCCCCGAACAACCCGGCGATTCCGTGGGTGTAGATCACCCCCAGCGTGTCGTCGACGCTTCGGAACATCGGCGCTCGGCTGAGGTAGCGGATCGCAAACCACACGATCGTCGCATCGACCACGCCGATGACGATCGCACCGTACCCGTTGACGAAACCGGCGGCTGGCGTGATCCCGACCAGGCCGGTGATCATGCCGTTGACGGCCCCGATCATGGAGGGCTTGTCGCGGTAGATGTAGTCCCACGCGATCCACACCATCATCGCCACCGCGGTGGCCAGGTTGGTGTTGATCACAGCCGCCGAGGCATCCGCGCCGGCGTAGTAGGAGTCCCCGCCGTTGAAGCCGTTCCAGCCGAGCCACAGCAGACCCGCCCCGACCGCGACCATCAACAGGTTGTTGGGCGCGTCGATCTCTCGATCTCGCTGCAATCGAGGCCCGATCACCCACGCGAAGACGAACCCGGACACGCCCGCGGAGAGATGGATCACATAACCACCGGAGTAGTCCAGGGCGCCGTGAGCGGCGAAGTAGCCGCCGCCCCAGATCAGGAACGCGTCGATCGCGTACACGAACGTGATCCACAGCACCACGTAGGGAATCCACGCCTTCAGGTTGACGCGCCCGAGCACCGAGCCGAGCGCCAGGATCGGCGTGATCGCGGCGAACACGAACTGGAAGTACACGAGCGAGGCCTCGGGGAAGTGGAACGACGGGCCTTCGGTGATTGACGGGATGTCCGCCTGGGCCTCCTCGCCCACGTGCCCGAGCACGCTGCCGGGCTTGCCGACGAACGTGTCGAAGAAGCCTTTCCCAGACCCGATCGGATGACCGAAGCCCATCTTGAATGCCCACAGACACCACACGATCAGCGTCACACAGAACGCCACGAACGTGAGCATCATGCTGTTGACCGACCAGCGCTTCTGCATGACGCCGCCGTACAAGACCGCCAGGCCCGGCAGGCTCATCAGCCCGACGAACGTGGCCGCGGTCATCTGCCACGCGTTGTCACCTGCGTTCAGCCAACTTGGGTATGACAGCCAGGTCATGTGCCTCCGTTTCCCTTCGTTGTGGATCGCCGGCTCCGCCCACGGACGCAGCCCGCCATTTGCGATCCCGCTATGAAATCCATCTTGCAGGGAGGGCGCCAGGGACATCGTGGCCAACACTTGGGCGCCCTCTTTCGACATTTGTCGAGACGACCACAGCGACCCAACCGAACCCAGGTCGCCAACGGGCCTCGCCAAATCCTGCGCGCCCGCCGCCAGGCCTCAACCGCCAGGCCTTAACCGCCAGGCCTCAACCGCCAGGCCTCAGCGACGATGGTCGAACGGGAAGCCCGCCCGGCGGCAGTCCGCGCTCAGTTCCGCAGCGACGCTGTGGAACGCGCCCGGAGTGGCGCAGATGGCGCGGGCCTGCGCGCCGCAGGCGTGCACGGTGGCGCCGCCCAGCGTGGAGGCGAAGGTCAGTTCGATGCAGTCCCTGCGGGCGGGCGAACCGCCCGTCAGGGCGTAGATGCCGAGGCCGACAGCGGCGAGCACCACGCACGCGAGCAGCGCGGCGACGATGGACCGCTCGCGCCGCCCCCACCGCAACGGCTCGGAGAGCCGCCGGGACTGGTCCTGCATGATCATGCGCGCAAGGCTACGTGAGGTGACCCGGGCCGTGGTCGGCGCCACCGGACTGCGGGTCGCCCGCACCCTGCTCGGAACCATCCGCGGGTCCCGAGGACCCGCCGGCGGCGTCGAAGGAGAGCGCGGCGGAGTTGATGCAGTAGCGCTGACCCGTGGGGCCGGGGCCGTCGTCGAAGACGTGGCCGAGGTGGCCCCCGCAGCGGCGGCAGATCACCTCGGTGCGGCGCATGAAGAGGCTGTTGTCAGCGCGCAGCTCCACGGCCTCCGCCACGGCGGGCTCGGTGAAGCTGGGCCACCCCGTGCCCGACTCGAACTTGGTGTCGGAGCCGAACAGCTCCGCGCCGCAGCCGGCGCAGCGGTAGGAGCCGCTCTCCTTGTTGTAGACGAGCTCCCCCGTGAACGGCGCCTCGGTGCCGGCGCGACGCAGGACCTCGTACTGCTCGGGGGTCAACTGCTCGCGCCACTCCTGCTCGGACTTGACGACCTCGGAGTCGCTCATGACCATGTTCTAGCACCGCGGCACGCACGCTGCGCCTCGCGCAGTTGCGGCTGGTCGCAAACTCGCCCAGGGATCTATATATCTACTTGTATATAATGATTATGGAATGGAGATCGCCGGACTGATCCGAGGCGCACGCCGGGACGCAGGACTGACCCAGTGCGAGCTTGCGGACAGGGCTCACACCGCCCAGCCCGCGGTAGCCACATACGAGTCCGGAGCGCGGACCCCCAACATCGCCACGCTCGAGCGACTGCTGCGCGCCTGCGATCACGACGTGGAGGTGATCGCCCGCCCCCGGGTGCGGCGCGGCGCGGCCTCGCTCGCGGTGCTCGCCCCGACGATCGCGGATGACCTCGAGACCGGCGGGGAACAGGATGCGGCGCGCTTGCTGTTCGGCTTCGCCGACGACTTCAGGGGCTCCTCGCGTCCCGGCAGGATCGCGCTCATCCGCGACGAGCCACCACCAGTCGGGGATGCCCGCTTCGACGCCGCGCTCGCGGGCATCGCCGAGCTGTTCGCAGCGGAGAGCGCGATTCCCGCGCCCGTATGGGTCAACGGGCCCAGCCGCTTCGTCGAGCCCTGGTGGTTCCTAGCGAGCAGGCCCGCCTTCCACGCCTACACGCTCGCGCACACGCCCGCGCTGCTCGCCCGCCACGGGGTGTTCATCGCGCGCGAGGTCTTCGACCGTGCCTGAGCGGCACTTCAATCGCGCTCGGATTCTCGCAGCCCTTCAAGCGCTCGGCGACGAGCTCGCCCACAGGGGCGTGCGCGGTCAGATCTTCATCGTCGGGGGCGCCGCGATGGCCCTCGCGTACTCCACGCGACGTGTCACCACGGACATCGACGCGGTGTTCGAGCCCAAGTCCTCGATCTACGAAGCCAGCGCGAAGGTCGCCGAGGACCTCGGCCTGCCCGAGGATTGGCTGAATGACGCGGTCAAGGGCTTCCTGCCCGGCGCGGACGAGCACCCCCGGCCCCTGCCGGAGATCCACGGGATCGAGATCACCACCGCCTCCCCCCGCTACCTGCTCGCGATGAAGCTGATGGCGATGCGCTTCGGCGAGGACGACGAGGACATCGAGATCCTGCTGGGAGAGTGCGGGCTGCGCACTCCCGAGGAGGCGCTGGAGGTGCTCCGAAGCATGTACCCACTCCAAGAGCCGCCCCTGAAGACGCGGCTCTTCCTCGAGGAGCTCCTCAGACCCACGTCTCCATAAATCGTGCTGCTATCGTGATTCTTACGTTCACGTCAGCTTCGACAAGACCTCGCTTCGGAGTGGCGGAAGGCCACGCCCACTACAAGTGGTGGGCGCTCTCCTGCACCAGCCTCGGCATGCTGCTGGCGGCGACCAACTCGGGGACGCTGATCATCGCGCTGCCCGACCTCGAGCGCTCGCTGCACGCCAGCCTGCTCGCGCTCGTGTGGGTGATCCTCGCCTACCTGATCGCCGCCACCGTGCTCGTGCTGATGGCGGGCCGGCTGTCTGACCTGTTCGGGCGCAAGCAGGCCTACATCGGCGGCTTCCTCGTCTTCGCGTTCGCCTCCCTGGGAGCCGGCTTCTCGCCCGACGCCAATGTGCTGATCGTGTGGCGCGTGCTGCAGGGGATCGGCTCGGCCTTCCTGTTCGCCAACGCGGCCGCACTGGTCACCGACGCCTTCCCGCACGATGAGCTCGGCCTGGCGATGGGGACCAACACGATGGTCGCCGCGATCGGCCTCGCGATCGGCCCGGTGCTCGGCGGGGCGCTGGTCGCGATCTCCTGGCACTGGGTCTTCTGGTTCAACGTCCCGCTGAGTCTCGCCGGGGCCGCCTGGGGCGCGCTGGTCCTGCGCGAGCTCTCCAAGCCCGACCAGGTGCGCGGCTACGACGTGCTCGGCAACGTCGCCTTCGTGCTCGGCCTCACTGGCCTCGTGCTCGGCGTCTCACGCGGCGGGCTCAGCGGCTGGGACGACACGATCGTGATCGTCGGCCTCGCCACGGCGCTCGTGCTGCTGCCCCTGTGGGTGCTGATCGAGAACCGCTCCCGCGCTCCCATGCTCGACCTCTCGCTGTTCAAGAACCGCCTGTTCGCCGCCGCCACCGCCGCCGCCTTCATCAACGGGCTGGCGCGCTTCGCGCTGATGTTCCTGTTCGTCTTCTACTTCCAGGGCGCCCAGGGCAACACCCCGATCACCGCCGGCATCAAGCTGATCCCGCTCGCCGTGGGGATGCTCGTCTCCTCTCCCCTGGCCGGTATCTACGCCGACCGCCACGGCTCTCGCGGTCTCGCCGCGCTGGGGATGCTCGTCAGCGCAGCGGGCCTGGCCGCGATGACGACGCTGCAGGTCCACACCCCCTACTGGCAGAGCACCCTCTGGCTGCTCATCGTCGGAGTGGGCTCCGGGATGTTCAACAGCCCCAACACCGCCGCGATGATGGGCACCGTGCCCGCCGATCGCCGCGGGATCGCCGCCGGCGCGCGCACGCTGCTGCAGAACACCGGCGCCGTGCTCTCGATCGCGTTCGTGCTCGCGATCGTCACCTCCGCGGTCCCCAAATCCACGCTCTTCGCCGTCTTCTCCGGCCTCGCCAAAGGCCTCTCCCCAGAGAAGCTCGCGCCATTCATCGACAACATGCACACCGCCCTGTGGGTGCTCGCGGCCACCTCGCTGGTGGGCGTCGGGGTCTGTCTGCTGCGCCCCCGCCACGTCCAGGACACCGAGCGGACCGGCGAGCAGCTGGCCGCGGCCGGAGTGCGATCGTGAGCGCTCCCCTGCGCATCGGGGACGTCGCGCGGCTCGTCGGGACGACCCCGCGCACGATCCGCTACTACGAGGAGATCGGCCTGCTCCCCGAGGCCCCCGCGCGGCCCTCGGGGCAACACCGCACCTACACCGACGCCGAGGTCGAGCGTCTGCGCGAGGTGATGCGCCTGAAGAACCTCCTCGGGGTCTCCCTCGAGGAGCTCAAGACCCTGCTCTCCGTCGAGGAGGCCCGCGCGGCGGTGCGCGCTCAGCTGCGCCGCGACGACGTCGACGCCGAGCGCCGCCGCGAGCTGCTGGAAGAGGCCCTCGGCCACATCGACCGCCAGCTCGAGCTCGTCGAGCACCGTGCTGCAGAGCTCGCCAAGCTCAAGAACGAGCTATGCCAGACCCGCGCGCGGGTGCGCCGCAAACTGCGCGAGCTCCGCCCGGCATCCGCCGAGCACGTCCTCGCCTGACCACCGCGACCAGAAAGAGCTCCCGTCGATGCCCGACTCCCCCATCCCCCCGAGCCCCGCGGGCATGCCGTTCCTCGCGCAACACCTCCAGGCTTCGGCCACCGACCACCACGGAAGGGACTCCTCTTGACCACCCCCCGCTCACTCCTCCTCGCGCTCCTGGCCATCGGCTGCTTAGCCGCGTCGGCGGCGAGCGCCCAGGCGTGCACGAAGACGTGGAGCTCGGCAACCAGCGGCAGCTGGGGCAACGCGAAGTTGTGGACTCCCAGCGGTGTGCCGTCGAGCACGGACGACGTCTGCATCACCGCCTCGGGCACCTACACGGTGACGCTTCCGCCGAACGGCGGGGTCGCGAAGACGTTGACGGCCGGCGGTGGATCGGGTGAGGTGACGATCGACGTCGCGGGCGAGAGCTACGACAACGCGGGCAACACCTCGAACGAGACCGATCTGGGCGTGGTGGAAAGCGCAACCCTCGCCACGAACACCAAGCTGGTCCTCGAAGCGACCGACGCGACCACCGAAGCCAAAGTGGAACCGCACGGCGCGGGCGCCGGGCTGGTCGGCGGGAGCGTCGTGGAGGCGGGCCAGATCGAAGCGCTCAACACGGGTACGCCCTGGGCGAACCGCATCAAGCTTGCGAATCTCCAGCTCGAGCCCGGTGCGAGCCTGCTCGACGCGTCGGGGACGCTGCTGTTCCTCAAGGAAGGCGAAGGCGCCTATCCGTGGTCGACCACCAACGAAGGCATGGTCACCGTCGATTCCGGTGCCTCGCTGGAAATGCAGCCGAGCTTCGCCGGCAAAGCGGACTTCATCAACGACGCCTCGGTCGTCAACTCCGGCTCGATCACCGGACACGGCGCTGAATGGACACAGCAGGGCGGCTCGGTGACGGGCAATCCGGTCGTCCTGCAGAGCGCCTCCACGCTGATCGACTCGGCCGGAACCGGCAGCTTCCTCGGCAACTACGGCTCGCTCACAGTGACCGGCACGATTCCCGCTGGCCAGACAGTGACCGTGCGCGGCGAGCCGTTCAACTACGGCGGCGAGACCTACAACAGCACCGCCCTCAACGGCGCAGGCAAGGAACTCATCAACGACGGCACGCTCGTGCTCAACCCAACCGGGAGCGGCGAAGCCGGCGGGTCGGTCAACGTCGAAGGCGGCTCGATCCACAACAACGGCGTGATCGACGTCGAAACCGAAACCGCCTCCAGGATCACACAGCTGCTGGAGGGCCTCACGAACGGCCCATCCGGGCAGCTCGATCTGAACGGCGGGATCTTCCAGGGCAACAACGGCGCACCGCTGAGCAACGAAGGGCTCGTGACGATCGCGCCGGGCGCCATATATCAGCTGCAGGAGGCCGCCTCGTTCATGAACGACGCCGGCGGCACCCTCTCGCCGCAGATCGCCAGCGCCTCGAGCTTCGGCGCGATCCAGCTCACCAGTCCGTGCTGCAACGGGCCGGGCGTGTTCAAGGCCGACGGCACGCTCACGCCGGTGCTCCTCGGAGGGTTCGTGCCGGCTATAGGCCAGGAGTTCGACCTGTTCGCGCTCAACGGCGGCAAGTTCGAAGGCGCATTCGCCGCGGTCGGCGGCGGCTTCAGCGCTGACTACTCGCACGAGACCTCGGAAAGCGCCTATGTCGGCGTCATCTACCACGCCTCGGGCAGCTCCACAACGACGACCACGGCCGGGTCGGGGTCGAAGCCCCCTCCCCCACTCGCCCACTTGCAGAAGCCGGTCAAGGGCGGGCATGGCGAGTTCACCGTGACGCTCTCGTGCCCCCCCGCGGGCGCGGCGTGCCTGACGGCGACCCTGAGGGCCACCGTCACCGAGCACCTGAAGGGCGGGAAGATCACCGCCCTCACCGCACGTAGGCGCAAATCGAAGACCGGCGCGCGGACCAGGCAGGTACTCATCGCAAGCGCCGACGTCTCCCTCGCGGCGGGCGCCACCAAGACGCTCACCGTCACACTCAACGCAGTCGGGCGCGCACTGCTAAACAGGTATGGCAAGCTCACGACGAAGGTGACCATCGACTCGGGTGCGAGCACACTGGAGAGCACCATCCTCACCCTGCAACGACCCAAGCAGCCAAAGAGGAAATAAGGAGGCCCAGAGATGGATCGCAAGTGGTGGACCCTGATCGCGGTGTCGATCGCGATTTTCATGCTGCTGCTCGACATCACCGTCGTGAATGTCGCGCTGCCCTCGATCCAGCGCGAACTGCACTCCTCCTTCGCCGATCTGCAGTGGGTGGTCAACGCCTACGCGCTGACGCTCGCCGCCTTCCTCCTGACGGCGGGATCGCTGGCGGACCTGTTCGGCCGCCGGCTCGTGTTCACGGCGGGCCTCGTGGTGTTCACCTGCTCCTCGGCCGTCTGCGGGCTCTCCGACTCGCCGCTGATGCTCAACCTCGCCCGTGCCGTGCAGGGGGTGGGCGGGGCGATGATGTTCGCCACCTCGCTCGCGCTGATCGCCCAGGCCTTCCAGGGCCGCGACCGCGGGATCGCCTTCGGGGTCTTCGGTGCCGTCACCGGCGCCGCCGTGGCCGTCGGGCCGGTGGTCGGCGGGATCATCACGACCGGCATCGGTTGGCAGTGGATCTTCTTCGTCAACGTCCCGATCGGCGTGGCCGCGGTCGTGCTCACACTCATGCGTGTGACAGAGTCGCGCGACCCCAATGCGACGGGGGTGGACTGGATCGGCCTGGTGACGTTCTCCGGGTCGCTGTTCCTGCTCGTGTACGCGCTGGAGCAGGGCAACGAAGCCGGCTGGGGCTCGACCAAGATCGTCGCCCTGCTGATCGCCTCGGTGCTCCTGCTCGCGGCGTTCCTGATCGCCGAGCTCCGCCAGGCGCGGCCAATGCTCGACCTCTCCCTCTTCCGCCGGCCCGCCTTCACCGGGGCCAACATCGTCGCGTTCACCCTCTCCAGCTCGATCTTCGCGATGTTCCTCTACCTCACCCTCTACATCCAGGACGTGCTCGGCTACGGCGCCCTGCAGGCCGGCCTGCGCTTCCTGCCCATCACGATGCTCTCCTTCATCGTCGCCCCTATCGCCGGACGGCTGACCGTGCGCGTGCCGGTGCGCCTGCTGCTCGGCGGGGGCCTCGTGTTGGTGAGCGGGGGGCTGCTCGCGATGACCGCGGTGGACACCACCTCGGGGTGGACCGCGCTGATCCCCGGCTTCGTGCTCGCGGGCGCGGGTATCGGCATGATCAACCCCCCGCTCGCCTCCACCGCGATCGGCGTCGTGCACTACTCCCGCAGCGGCATGGCCTCCGGCATCAACAGCACCTTCCGCCAGGTCGGCATCGTCACCGGGATCGCCGGCCTCGGCGCGATCTTCGCCCACGACGTCAGCCACACCGTCGACTCCAACCTCGCCGCGAGCGGGCAGGGACAGGCCGTCCAGAGCGCCGCTCACGGGCATCTCTCCACGCTGCTGCAGTCGGGCGAAGTCGGCAAGGTCCTCCACGCCCTCCCCCCCATCCCCCAGGCCGCCCTGGAGCACGCCTACCGCGTGGGCTTCACCGAAGCCTTCACCACGATCCTCGCAATCGCTGCCGCCGTCGCGCTCGCCGGCGCGGTATGCGCCTTCGTGCTCGTGCGCAGCCGCGACTTCGTCAGCTCCGCCGGACCGGCCGCCGAGGCCCCCGCGCCCGAGCCCGTGGGCGTCGGGGCCGGGTAGCCTCGCGCGTGCGTTCACATGTCGCGCCGCTCGTACCCCGGGCAGTCGAGCACTGGCAGGCGGGGATAGCGCGGGTACGCGGGGTCCTCGCGCGAGCGGTTGCACAGCGAGAAGACAGAGCCGCGCGTGTTGGGCACCGTGCGCTGGAAGGCACAGCTGTCGCACAACCCCGCCCCCGGCCGCCCGCTGAGCGTGGAGTTGCTCGGATCTGGGGACATGAGCGCAGAGTAGTGGACCCTGCAATAATGGTTGACTAAGCAACTATGGCGATCTTCAACCGACTCCTCGGCTTCCTGCGTCCATACCGGCGCGGGCTGACCGTCTCCTGGATCCTCGCCAGTCTCGCGATGGTGATGACCGTCGCGCTCCCCGCCCTCACCGGATGGGCGGTGGAAGCGATCGACAAGGGCGCCCACGCCGCCGAGCACCACCAGACGGCACTGCGCGCACACAACCGCCACACGCTGCTGACGCTGGCGCTCGTCATCCTCGCGGTGGTGCTCGTGCGTTGGGGAGCCATGTACTGGCGGCGGATGGTCGCCGGGCGGGTGTCGCTGGGCGTCGAATACGACCTGCGCGAGAGGGTCTACGGCCATCTGCAGCGCCTGGAGCTCGGCTTCTTCGACCACCAGCAGACCGGCCAGCTGATGTCACGCGCCACCGTGGACCTCCAGGCGGTGCGCTTCTTCCTCGGCTACGGCCTCGTGTTCATCCTGCAGTCGATCCTCACGATCGTGCTCGCCGGCATCGTGATGGTCGTGGTCAACCCCGGCCTGGGCCTGATCGCGCTGGCCCCGGTGCCATTCGTGGTCGTCATCTCCTACCGCTACGGCCGCCGCGCACGCCCCGCGATCCAGGAGGTCCAGCAGCGCATCGGCGAGCTCACCGCCGACGCCGAGGAGAACATCACCGGGGTACGCGTCGTCAAGGCGTTCGCCCGCGAGCCCCGCCAGCTCGAGCGCTTCCGCCGCAGCTCCGGTCGAGTCTTCGAGCAGGCGATGGTCACCACCCGCCTGGAAGCCACCTACAACCCGGTGATCGGCTTCCTGCCCCAGCTCGGCCTCGCCGCCGTGCTGCTGTTGGGGGGCGAGTCGGTGATCCACGCGCACCTCACGCTGGGCCAGTTCACCTCGTTCTTCCTCTACGTGAACATGCTGATCAGCCCGATGCGCTCGCTCGGCGTGACGCTCAACCTCGCCCAGCGCGCCACCGCCTCGGGCGCGCGCATCTTCCAGGTGCTCGACCGCGAGCCCCGCCTCGCCGAGCGCCCCGGCGCGCCCCCGCTGCCCGCCGGCAACGGGCACGTCGAGCTGCGGGGGGTGACACTGCGCTACGAGGATCCCCACGACGAGCTGGCTGGGATCGGTTCCACCGCTGCGCACGCGCCTGACCAAAGCCAGGAGACGCTCGCCTCCGGCGAGCATCCCCCTTTCGACCGAAGCCAGGAGACACTCGCCTCCGGCGAGCATCCCCGTTTCGACCAACAGCGCGCACGTGCGGTGCTGCACGACATCGACCTCGACGTGCCCGCCGGGCGTACAGTCGCGCTGGTGGGCGCCACCGGCTCGGGCAAGACCAGCCTCGTCGCGCTGATCTCGCGGCTCTACGACCCCGCCGCGGGCAGCGTCCTGCTGGACGGGGTCGACGTGCGCGAGGTCAGCCTGAGCTCGCTGCGCGGCGCGGTGGCGGTCGTCAGCGACGATCCCTTCCTCTTCTCGGCGTCCGTCGCCGAGAACATCGCCTACGCGCGTCCCGAGGCCTCGATTGAGGAGATCGAAGCAGCCGCGCACCGGGCCCAGGCACACGACTTCATCAGCCGCCTGCCCCAGGGCTATGAGACCCAGATCGGCGAGCGCGGCCTCACCGTCTCCGGCGGACAGCGCCAGCGCATCGCGATCGCGCGCGCCCTGCTCGCCAACCCGCGGGTGCTGGTCCTCGACGACGCCACCTCCTCGGTGGACGCCTCGACCGAGCAGAGCATCAAGCTGGCGCTCGCGGAGGCAATGGCGGGACGCACCACGTTCGTGATCGCCCACCGCCTCTCGACAATCGCGCTGGCGGACGAGATCGTCGTGCTGGACGGCGGGCGGATCGTCGCCCAGGGCGACCACCACGAGCTGCTCGAGGTCTCCGAGCTCTACCGCGAGATCGTCGAGAAGGGACTGCCCGAGAGCGTGTTCTTGACCAAGGAGACCCGCGAGCGGGAGGTCAGCGGCATATGACCCCGCGAGGAGGGACACACAATGCGCGGCCCCGTGGCCTGTGGACAGTCGCTCGGGGGGTGGCACGATGAGCCCTCCCGGCGGCTTCGGCGGTGGTGGCATGGGCGGCGGCCGTGGCAGCGCCAACGCCGCCCGGCGCGGCCTCGGCCCGGGATTTGCACGGGGCGGGCAGCAGTGGGATGGGGAGCGCGCCAGCAAGGAAAGCCGCGCGCGCAACCTGCGCGGCCTGCTGGAGCTGCTGCGCCCCTACCGGCTGCGCGTCGCCGCGATGCTCGCGGCGCTGATCGTCGGCACCGCCGCCTCGCTGGCGCCGCCGCTGCTGGCCAAGGTCGCGATCGACGAAGGGATCGAGCGCCACGACACGCACACGCTCGTGCTGGTCGTGCTCGCGTTCCTGCTCTCCGCGCTGCTGGTGTGGGGGATGACCTACCTGCAGACCTTCCTCGTCGGCCTCGTCGGCCAGCGCGCGCTCGCGGACCTGCGCATCCGCATCTTCACCCACCTGCAGCGCCAGCCGATCGGCTTCTACGAGAGTCGCCCCGCGGGGGTGCTGATCTCGCGCATCACCAACGACGTGGAGGCCCTGGAAAGCCTCGTCACGGACTCGGTCGTCACGCTCGTGCAGTCCGGCCTGACGCTGTTCGGGGCGATTGCCGTGCTGCTCTACCTCGACCCCGGGCTGGCGCTCCTGACGTTCTGCGTCGTGCCGTTCGTGGCCGGCCTGTCGATCTGGTTCCGGCTGGTCTCGGCCGGCGCCTTCCGGCGCACCCGTGAGACGATCGGGGCGATCACCGCCTACCTGCAGGAGACCCTCTCTGGCATCCGCGTCGTGCGCAGCTTCGGCCAGGAGCCCCGCCACGAGGCGCAGTTCGCGCAGTTCAACCGCGAGAACTGCGACGCCAACATGGTGACGGTGCGGCTCAACGCCGCCTACTTCCCCGCCGTGGAAATGCTCTCCGGGATCGCGCTCGCGCTGATCGTGCTGTACGGCGGCTACCAGGCGATCGCCGGCCACATCACCGCCGGCACCGTGGTCGCGTTCGTGGCGACGCTCTCGTTCCTGTTCGAACCGATCCAGCAGCTCTCCCAGCTGTACACGACCTACCAGTCGGGTATGGCGGCGCTGGAGAAGATCTTCCAGCTGCTCGACACCCTGCCCACTCTCGAGGACCGCCCCGGCGCGCCCGCGCTCGGCCCGATCCGCGGGGAGGTGTGCTTCGACGGGGTCTCCTTCGCCTACAACCCGCGGCGGCGCAAGGGCACTACGAAGACGGTCGATGCGACTCCCAACGGCAACGGCGCGGCGCCGGCGGAGGTGCTGGCGCTCGAGGAGATCGACCTCCACATCCCCCCGGGTCAGACCGTCGCGCTGGTGGGCGCCACGGGCGCCGGCAAGTCGACGATGGCGAAGCTGGTCGCCCGCTTCTATGACCCCACCGCGGGAAGGGTGCTGGTGGACGACCAGGACCTGCGCGAGGTGACCGCTCACTCGTTGCGCTCGCAGATGGGGATCGTCCCCCAGGAGGCGTTCCTCTTCAGCGGCACCATCGCCGAGAACATCGCCTTCGGGCGCCCGGGCGCCACCCCCGAGCAGATCCGCGAGGCCGCGCAGGCGGTGGGAGCCGACGAGTTCATCGAGGCACTGCCGCGCGGCTACGACACCGAGGCCGGCGAGCGCGGCGCGCAGCTCTCCGCCGGCCAGCGTCAGCTGATCGCCTTCGCGCGCGCACTGATCGCCGACCCGCGCATCCTGATCCTCGACGAGGCGACCTCCAACGTGGACCTCCACACCGAGGGCCGCATCGAGGCCGGGCTGCGTCGCCTGCTCGCAGGGCGCACCGCAATCGTGATCGCCCACCGCCTCTCCACCATCCGCCGCGCCGGGCGGATCGTCGTGCTGGAGCACGGCCGCATCGTCGAGCAGGGCACCCACGACGAGCTGATCGCCGCCGAGGGCCGCTACCACGCGCTCTACCGCGACTGGTCCGCGCAGGCGGCGTAGAGCCAGCTCGCGGTTGCGCACACACGAGGATCGCCAGACGATCCAGCTGGAGTAGAAGCGGCAGTTGCCGGCGTAATCGGCGCAGGAGGTCGCGGCATGGATGAGGCTGCCCAGCGCGCCTGCGACCTCGGTCCTCATCGATCTCACCTCCCCTACGAGGCCGGCCCGAGCCAATAGGCCAACACCCCAACTCGCCTCCCCCACAGCGAGATCCCGGCCGACGCCGGGCCAGACGGAGTGGGTCGTGAGTTTCACAAAAAGATCACTTTTTCTGTGGACTTTATGAGAATTATGCCCTAGGGTACTCCCGTGGGCTCGCCCGGGCGGTCCCACGACCCCTCATCACCAAGCCCCACCCATTGACAAACCCCACCTATCGCAAGGAGGAAGTTCCATGCCCCGAATCACCCCTCCCAGCGCATCCCGGAGCGGTTGGCGGCGATGGCGCCAGTTGGCCCTCGGCGCCACGATCGCGCTCGGCGCCGCCGCCAGTGCTCCAGGCGGCGTGGCCGAGGCGGCAACGCCCACGGCGCCGCCCCCGGTCACGATTCTCACCTCCCAGCCCAACCTCGGCCGTGGCGACATCTTCATCTCTCCGTTCGGCGACGCCAGCACGTACGCCAACGGCCCGGAGATCCTCGACCCGCAGGGCGACGTCGTCTGGTTCAAGGCGGTCCCCGCGGGCGAGGAGGCGAGCGACTTCCGCACCCAGACCTACGACGGCCAGCCGGTCCTCACGTGGTGGCAGGGCACCGGGCTGGGCGGCCTCTCCAGCGGCACCGACTACATCTACAACGACCGCTATCAGCAGATCGCCACGGTCAACGCCGGCAACGGGCTCAGCGCGGACGGGCACGAGTTCCTCATCACCCCCTGGAACACTGCGCTGATCCTCTCCTACACCACCGCCACCGCCAACCTCACCTCGATCGGCGGGCCCGCCGACCAGACCGTGATCAACGGCGTCGTGCAGGAGATCGACATCGCCACGGGCAGGGTGCTATTCCAGTGGAACAGCGAGGACCATGTTCCCTTCAGCCAGAGCGAGCAGCCACTGCCGGCCTCGCCGAGCACGCCGTGGGATTGGTTTCACATCAACGCCGTGAAGGTCGACACCAACGGCGACTTCCTGATCGACGCCCGCGACACCTGGACCACCTACGAGGTGGACCCTCGTACCGGGAACATCGTCTGGCAGCTGGGCGGCAAGGACTCGAGCTTCACCCTCCAGGCGGCCCCTGGACAGGTGCTCGACAGCGCGGGCGAGATCTTCGCCTGGCAGCACGACCCCGAGCCGTTGGGCAACGGGGTGTACACGTTCTTCGACAACGAGTCCTCCGGCACGCCCCTGCTCCCCTACAGCCGTGCGATCACGGTACGGTTGAATCCGTGGACGCACGTCGCCACGCTGCTGTCCTCTGACAATCAGCCCGAGGGCCTGTCGGCGGCGTCGCAGGGCAACGCCCAGACGACCGCCGAGGGCAATCTCTTCGTGGGCTGGGGAGCGCTGCCGTACTTCTCGGAGTTCGACCCTCGGGGCAACCTGATCTTCAACGCCGAGTTCCCCGCCGGGGTCAACACCTACCGCGCCTACCTGCTGCCGTGGAACCCCGGTGGTGGCCACCGGTCGCCGTGGCAGCCGTGGGGCCCGGCAGGCCCCGGCAACGGCCAGTCGTTCGGGTCGTAGAGCAAATGCTGGAGCCCCTCCGGCCCGCCAACGCCGGGTCGGAGGGGTCATGCGTCAAACCTGTGTGCGTGGCAACGCCACCCGAGGGGTCAGCCGTTCAGCACAATCCTACTCGTTTCACCTATCCCGCTCAAGCCACCCGGGGGCGGGCCGGCACCTTCCGATTCGCCTTCACAGGTTTCGCGGCCTTCGCTCGCCGCGGCTGAGATCTTCGCTTACGACGATCTTGCCACTCGGCGAGCGCACGAGGAGCCCTTCGGGTCGACTGACCGAAGCCAGGTATACCAGCAGCCCGCCGGCATGCAGGGTGCTCGGAATGCGAACGCGATGCACTGGAACAAGCTTGCCGGCGATCTTTGCCAATACTGTGTCGCGCGGCCGCTTGAGCAGGCCGTAGAAGATCGAGTATTCGCGCGGATGACAGGCGGCGGAGATCGCCGAGTCCAGCGGCGCCGTGCGCCTCCCAGGTACCGCGCCCGATCCGTTCAGACCTTCGCTGACGTTTGGTTCTTCTTCGTCTTCATCGGAACTCACCAACCCTTCCCCCGTCCTCAGTTTCAACTGGGTGTGGACACGACCAAAGAGCCGGTACCGTTCGCCGACAATCGAGAAGCTCAGACCCTGGGGCGCACTCCCGCGGACAAGTGTGCGCTTCCCACCTTGCAGATATTTCAAGGGATGCGTACCCGCCTTCGCCTCGATCGCCCTTGCGCGCTCCAGCGAGAACGGGTCCGCCACCCGCGCCGGCGTCGGCGCCGGCCTACCCATAGGGTGCGGCGACCCCGGAGTGAACGCATCAACCACGCCACCGAGCAACGAGCCCAGCCCATCGAGCGCCCGCAGCGACAAGCTCGACTGAAGCCCGCGGCCTGAGCGCAGCCGCGCGGCCTGCCTGCGCGCCCGCGCACCCGCCGACCGCGCCGGGGCTTGCAACACAAGCTGGACGACACCACCCTCCCCGGCCTCCTGCGCGCGCAGCGAAGCCAAGAGCTGACCGGCCGGATCAACGCGGTGATCTACACGCAACGGCAGAAAACGCGAGACGACCGGCGCGAGGCCCGTAACCCGCCTGCACACGCCGCCGCCAGCTTCCGGCAGGGCTCCGCTCTCGGCCTCGACCGTGACGCCACCGAGGGCTTGCTCGACTGCCGCGCGCACCTGCGCCGAAGACAGGCCGCCCGAGATGAACAAGCCGCACTCCCGCCCGATCCTCCTCGGAAGACACCGATAGGGCGACCCACGGCCTCGCACCGAGCAACGGCCGGGGAAGCCCACCCGCCAGCGTCCGCGTGAACGCCTCAAGCGCCGACCGCGACACTCGCTCGCCGAGGTGAAGCTCCCACCAGCTACCCGCCGCCGCCAGACGATGCCGGCCCCACACGCGCCCCACCAGCACCGCGAGCAACCCGGCGGCGAGCAACCCCACCGGCAGCCGCCACGTACGCTCGAGGATCCCCGGAAGCCCTGAGACGATGAGACCGGCTGGGAAGCAGGCGATGACCATTGCCGATAGGTGTAGCCCTCCACCGACCCAAGGTCTACAACTATTCGCGTGTACTGCTGCGCACGCGAACGGTTGTAGACAAACGCACCAAAATGTGCTACGCGAGCGCCACCGTCCGCGCCCTGCAAGCGCAGACGCGACAACAGCGGAGAGTCGGGCGATGACCACTGCCCCCAGGTGTAGCTCCCCGCCGCCTCCGCATCTACTCACATCCGCGTGTATGTGCGTACTTGCGAACGTCGGTAGATCACGGCTGGAGGCCGCTGTCTGAGCGCAGCCGCACGGCCTGGCTCCTGGCTTTCGCACTTGCTGACCGCGGCGGGGCCTGCAACACCAACTGCACAATGCCGCCCTCGCTGGCTTCCTGCGCGCGTAGCGACGCGAGTAGCTGACCAGCCGGGTCCACCCGGTGATCCACGCGCCCTGCCCGCGCTCGACCTCCTCGCCGACCGGACGCGCCAGCGGATCGTCTGGGCGCTCGCGCACCAGCCCCGCACCCCCACCCGGCTCGCACGCGCCCTCGGATGCAGCCAGCCACTCGTCAGCAAGCATCTCGGTATCCTGCACGCCGCCGGTCTCGTGGAACGCCGCGCCCACCCCCGCGACCGTCGCGCCCACATCTACGACATCCGCCGCGAGCCCTTCGACAACATCGAGGACTGGCTCGACATCATCCAACGCAACTACCGGCGCCACCACCCATCCCCGACTAACCCCTGCACTTGGAACTGACCTCATGCGACCGACGCTACCCAGCGTCCCGCCACAACACAACAGGCTTTCCGACAAGACCGTAATCCCCGGTAAAACCCGGTAATCCAGCAGCGATTAATTTAACAATCGCTTAGGCCAAAGGGGCTCCAGATTCCGCCGATGCCTTCCCGCGTGGGGACGGCTTCGGCGAGCGTTGCGAGGACGGGAAGGGCCGGTAATCCAATCCTGCACCCGGACACCCCAGCCCACCTCATTCAGCTTTTGCCACTCGCCCTAGTCTTTGACAACGCGGAGCCGGTGCGCGGCGAGCCTCAGCGGCCTCGTGAGTCTCCAGCTTCTACTGTTCTCGACTACAGCAACGCGACGCGCTAGATCCGCTACTTGGGTTTCGAGACTCTGCGCGTGCTCGCCCGAACCACGCAAGGACATAATCTCATCGCGCAATGCCGCGATTTCAGCAACCTGTGCCTCAAGGCGGTGTGTCTGCTCGCTTTGATGAAGTCGGAGTTTCTCGACCTCTTCGTATGAGAGTCGTAGTCCGCGTAGCGCGGCGCTTGTCTCACGGGTATCGGCCGATGGCGATTCGAGGTCCACTAGCGTCAACGTCTTCACGTCTTGAGGCTTGCGTGCAACGACCCAGGCCTGGCCGGCTACCGGGTTATCCGGCAGCGCGTAGCCAGTCGGCTCGAAGCGCTCGATATCGAAGGCCCGTCCCCAATGCTCACGCAACCACCACTCGGAGACGTAGACCGCCGGCCCCCAACTGTCCTCGAATCTACTCCCGTAGTACTCCACCAGCAAGCCCGTGTTGTCCTCGTCCCACGGCACGCCTCGTGCGCCATGAAGCCCCATGTCCCAGAAGCCCCGACCGTGCAGGCTAGCTACGAGAACTCCCCCGGGCTTGAGAATCCGGCGAAGCTCAAGCACCCACGGTGACCATTGCGTGAGATGACTGAAGACCGAGCCGCAATAGATGAGGTCAAAAGTGTCGTCGGCCTCCGGCAACGGCGGCATCGCCCCACTGGCGTACAACCGAATAGCAGGATCGAAGTTGGCTTGCATCCAGGCAATCGACGGGGCATAAACGTCGCAACCCGCGAGATGCAGCTCTGGCTCTGCGGCAAACCAGCGAAGCACTCGACCCGTGCCACAACCGAAGTCGAGGATGGTTTGTCCGCCTTCGTGGGCGACTACGCCGCGAATACACTCGTAGGCAGCGCGTCCTGTGTTCTCATAGAACTCCTCCCGGGCCTCGCGTGTAGGGAAGGACTCAGGACTAACCCCAATCCTTATCATTAGGTCGTCCGGGGGCGGCGGGGTGTGTGGAGTAGTAGTTGTGCTCGTCATAGACCCAAGCCTATACCACGCCCTCGCCGAGGACTCGCAGCTCAACGGGCAAGTCGGAACGGCCGGTTTGTAACAATCCGCACAACCCGAGACAAGTCCGACGAAGGGGAGGCTCACCCCTCCCCTCCCCCACCGGCTATCCCTTAACCCTTCGGGATCTTTTCCAGCATCACGTCCGTAACCGTCACCGATCCTCCATGAGAGCCTGTTTCTTCGCGCTTGCCGCCCTCGATGATCCATGTCTTTTTCGATGGCAACCCAAGGAGGTATGTCCCATTTGCAATCGTTGGGTGCGCTTCCTCATAGGACTTCAAGCCTTTTGAGTCAACATTGATCCAACCTGCGCAGCCATTCAGAAGCGTGCATTCATTGACCTCAAGAATAGCGCCGCCCGCAGCGATTGAGATTTCCCCAGCGTTTTTACCGTTCCCAACACGCACCACAGTCGAGTTCGCTATCAACGGGTGCGCTTCCTCATAGCCCTTCAGGCCTTTCGAGTCAACATTCACGTACCCCGAGCAGCTGACTTCACCCCCGCATTCCGTCAACACCGGGATCGGCACACCACCAGCCACCGTCGAGATTTCCCCAGCGTTTTTACCGTTCCCAACGCGCACCACAGTCGAGTTCGCTATCAAAGGATGCGCGGTCTCGTATTGAGAAGCAAATTCGGAGGTGATTTCAGTATAACCAGAACAGCCGACTTCACCACTGCATTCAGTTACAGGGATCAACGCGCCACCGGCTGCTATCAAAAGTTCGCCTTGATTCGGTCCATTTGATACTCGCCAAAGGGAGCCATTGGCCGGTGGTCCAGTTTTGAATGATACTCCACCACCGTAATTAGTACCGCCAGCGTTACTTGCAACGATGCGGTCGTAGTATGTCGTATATGGCCATAGACCCCCGACCGAAGTGCTCTCTTTTACGCCGCTATAGCCAGAGCCCGCTTCGCCTAGGGATGTCGATGCTTCATTCCAGTTCGTAGTCGTACCATATTGGAAATAGTATGTTGTCGGTATGCCCTCAGGAGTCACACTGCCATGCAAAGTCGTATGTGGCGCTTCTATGTTTGTGGCACCTTCAGTAGTAACACTCGGCGGAGTCGGATCGCCAGGCCCGCCGAAATGCCATTCTGTTTTGCCGGAGTTGATGTCCCCGATCGAGTACAGCGACGAGTTCGTGGCTTCTCCGTGATAGCCGGTCGTTTCCTCTTCGCCTGCAGGGAATGTGACTAGTGACTGTGTCATAAAGGTCGCACTCGCGCTGGACCCGAACTGGCCGTCGCCCATCGCCGAAGTCGGATGTTCTTCGTTGTCAAAGACCTCGCCGTAGTTCACCTCCCTAGTACCTTTCGTAAAGTGGCCGCCCCATGCACTTGCGGGCACGTACCCGATCCACTGCGTCCCGGCCCAAATCCACCAATCGCCGCCTGTGTACTTCACACCGATCTTAAAACGAGAAGTACTAGGTTCAAGCGCCGCTCCAGGAGTGATTTTTGCTTCTGTTGCTGACACAAAGTGGCAGTCGTAGCAGCTTTCTGACCCGTATTTGTCCGGGTTCACAAAGATGAAGAAATGCGGCTTGGGTGATGATTCCCACTTATCTGGATCCACATCCCATCCGGCCTCGATGGTGTACTGGTTGCCTTCCGTGCCTGCGGCAACCGCCAACTGATCGATCGAATGAGCTTCTGCGAAGGACGACACGTGAGGTTCCGAAATGTCGGTTTCGTATTCCATGCCGATCGCATTTTTCGACACTTCATTGTTGGCGTACCAATAGCATCCTTCGCTTCCGCAATTTTCGCCGCCGAGAGCTGGAGGTACCACGCCGCCCGCCAGCAGGTTTTCAGAAGTCCCGCCCTGTTTTGGCATCAGGTCCGCTGTAGCTGGACCCTGTTTGATCTCCGAAGGGACCTGCCCCGGAGGACACAGGGGAGGGGTTGCGTTGGCGGTTTCTACCTCCTGTGCGCTAGGGGCCTCCCCAGAGAGTTCCCACATTGGAGGTGGGGGTGCGATCTCGTTGGCCGCAGTAGCCGGTTTACAAGTGAATGCTCCAGGTGTGGCAAAAACTTGTGATGATGCTGCTGACGCTGAGCCCGATCCGATGCCAAGCGTCGTAAGGACAACCAAGAGAGCGAACAAACTGCTTGTCAACTTACGACTCATCATCGATAATCGTTCTCCTTGTGGGTGATAGTGAGAGAGGAAAAAGCTAGTGCTGCGCGCCCTCTGCAAAGGGCACAGCATTGGCAATCAGGGAAACCGCCGTAACCAGCACGTCTCCCGAACCACTTGAGTGGTATTCTGCGTGAACAGCCAGCCCGGCCGTATGCGAGCCTGACGACACACTGGCAAAGCCCTGAATTGGCACCTGAACAACCTGATCGCCCCCGGCGATGTCCGTTTGGTTTTCGGTGACTTGCTTCCTATCTATGTTGAGGCCGAGAGTTATGCGGGCGGTCGTTGATGCCGCGCCTTCATTTCTTAGACTGACGATCGCGGAAGTCACGAGACGACCGGGAGAGCCGAAACGGATGTGGACTTCTCGGCCGGGGGTCAGGCCGCCACGAGTAGGCGGCGTGCAATCGGGGGCGGCATTTCCTGAGGACCCTCCTCCATTGCACCCATTCTTGGTCAGATCTTCAACCTTATCGTTGGTGATTCCTACTGTTCCCAATGGGAAACTCAGGGCTCCGATGCCCACTGCATTAGCGCGGAGTTGCCTTGGACCAACGCTATTCGGAGGCAGCGCTATTGCCGCGTAGGAGACTCCCCCTATCCCGCTGAACAATGCAAGCGTCGCTACGACATTCGCGTAGGTCAGTCTGTCGGCGAGGAGCTTCAGCATCGGCGGTCAAGGATTGACGACGAGCCGGACAGAACACGAGTTGGCAAGTTCGTGGAGCCTGAACTCCGGCGAGCTACGAAACCGTCCGAGGCCAGCACCCGCCCAGAGGAGTCTCGGCAAGCATCGGTGCCACGACTCCCCGATGGAAGCGACGAATGTCTTGCTTGCCAAGCGCCAGGGTGCGGGAGCGCAGAGCAGAGCCAGAGGAATGAACTGACCATCGATATGGAACCTACCACATGGCGCGCGGGTAGGTCTACCCGGAGTGTTGGGGTGTGCCCAACACCGCCAAGGACCCCCAGCTCGCGCTCGGTCGCGCCATCCGGCTGCGCCGCGAAGAACTCGGCGTCTCCCAGCAAGACCTCGGCCTCGAGATCGGCTACGACCAAGGATGGATCTCGCACATCGAGAACGGCCGCACCAACCCGGCCTACGGCACGGTCGATCGGATCGCCCGAGCGTTGGGGTGGCCCATGTCCCATCTCGTCGCGTTAGCTGAGTCCGTCGAGACCGAGAATCGCAAGCCCCTCGACCAGCCATTGCGCGGCGGGCACTCAAGTAGCTGACTCGCGCAGAGGCGACCAACATGGGCTTTCTCTCGCGACTCCAACAGGGTGGCCTGTCCGTGGTGTTCGAGCGGCCCATATGAGTCCGGTCAGTCGGCATGGCTGGGAAGTCAAGCACAAAACGCCCAGGGATGCAACTGATGGTTGCTGGCTTGCTCATCTACGCTCCTCGCTGGGAGGCTTCCATCTGTGCAGAAGCCAGCGGAAGTCCAGATCGCGCGTTGCGTCCGTGCCCAGCGGACGGCTCTCAAGCTCACCCAAGAGGAGCTTGCGGTCGAGTTGGGGGTCACACACCAGCACGTTTCGCGTATTGAGGGTGGCCACGCGGTGCCCTCCCTGGAGTTGCTTGTCCGACTCGGCCGCAGGCTCGGCGTGAGCACGGACTACCTGCTCACCGGCCAAGAGACGGCACCCCCCAGCGTTACCGGGGCCATCCGGGGTGACAAGCGGCTGAGCGCGGCCGCCAAGCGCCACCTCATCGGCATCATCAGCGAGCTGCACGGCACGACCTGATCCGCTGCTGGCAGCCGAAGCGACCGGCACCAGGGATCGCCGCTGCGGCAGGTCACGCGACCAGGGCCACCGCTCGGCCAGCCGCACCCGGCTCGACCGTAGCGGCAGCTCAGCCGGCTCGGGCTCTGTCGGTACTGGCGCGAGAACTGGCGCGAGCCGGTAGCAATCCCACCGTATCTGGCTTACCTAAGCCATTCCTGCAAGCTCCGGGACAGGGACTCGAAGTCTGGGCAGCGGATCGCCCAATCCCTGTGCTAGAGCCAAACATGGCTCCAGTGCAGGCGAAACGCCCGATCGCTCATCCGGCCGAATCCGGCTGAATCCGGCCGAATCAGTACACGACTGGCCCGAGATTGGCCCGAGCTTTCACCCCACGAGCCTGAGCGCCGGACGCCTCCCATCGCCTGCCAGATAGGCGTTCGCGGCAGCCGCCGCCTCATCCAGCCCGCCCGGCATGAGCTTCCCGTAGACGTCGAACGTCATGGCGATGGTCGCGTGGCCCATGATGACGCTCAGCGCCTTCGCGTTCACGCCCGCGGCGATCAGCAGCGACGCGCAGGTGTGCCGCGCCTCATGCAGCGTGATCGGCTGCTGCGCGTCGTCTCGTTTCTTGGCGAGGATCGTCCTCGGGCCGTCCGCTTCCTCGTTCGGGACTTCCTGCCAGCCCCACGCCGCGAGCGCGTTCCGCCGGATGGTTTCCGGGTTGAAAGGCTCGGCGGTGGTCCTGCCGAACACCAGCGCGTCGTTAGAGCCTTCGGTGCGGAGCTTGTGCGCGGCCAGCTCCCTCGCTAGCGGCTCGAGGATCGGCACCCGCCGGTTGCCCGCAGCACTCTTCACGGACTGCTCGCGCTCGATTGCATCCCAGCCCCGCGAGACGTGGATCACACGGGCCGGCAGGTCGACGTCGCCCCAGCGCAGCGCACGCAGCTCCCCGCGCCGCAAGCCGGCGTAGAACGCGCACGCCCACAGCGCCCGCTCGCCCTCGGGGATGGCAGCGATGAGCGCCGCCGCCTCGGTAGGGTCGGCGATCCGCTCCCGCCGACCGTCGGGCCGGCGTAGCTCAAGCCGCTCGGTCGGGTCGGCCGTGACTTCTTCGTCGCGGATCGCACGCCGGTAGATGACGCGCAGCGGGTCGAGCGTGTTCTGCACGGTGCTCGCGCTCAGCCCTTCGCTCGTCAGCCGGTTGGCGAACTCCTGCACGTCGCGGCGCTCGACATCCGACAGGCGCATGCCGCCCAGCGTCGGCAGTAGACGTTTGTTGAGCCCGACCCTGTAGCCCCGGAGCGTCGCGGGCTTATAGCGGGTGCCCGATGCCGTCGGGATAGAGCCGTCGCGGGCACCAGCCATGAACGCCTCGGCGGCCTGCCGGACGGTCACGGACGTGGGCGCACGGAGCTTGCCCCTGTTCGCCGCGGCGAGCTTGTCCGCCCGCCAGGCCTTTGCCGCCGCCTGCGTCGGGAACGTCTTGCGCAGCTTGCAGTCGTCGCGCTTCGAGTAGACCTCGGCACGCCACGGACAGTCGCAGCGACCCTTACCGTTGCAGCCGTTTCCGTGGCGTTGACGCACTCCGGTGGCCATCAGCAATCACCTCCACACGATGCCGCGGTGTACGGTGCCGATTGCATGGGAGCTGACCCTCCTGTGTCATGCCCTCGGCCGCGACCACGGTGCGGGGGCGCTTTGCAGATAGTTCGGCACGCTACTCCCCCACTCCGACGCTTTCGGCGTGCCGGTCAAGCCAAGCCTGCAGCTCGCTGACCGGGATCAACTTGCGGCGCCCAAGGCGCACGAGGCGCACATCGGGCTCGATATGCGCGCGCCAAGTGTCCCACGAAACGCCCAGCGCTTCGCATGCCTGCTCGACGCTGAGGGCGAGGGGGGGCGCGCTCCGCTTCCGGGCCCCAAAGGTGACTGCCGTACGTGGGGATATTGCGGCCATCGCGGTTACAGACCCCAACCTGCACTGACCGGCCAAGAGATTGCGCGAAGAACCGGTGCGGGCGCGACATTGGGGCGCGCATCTCAAAGGCCCTCGAAGGGCAAAGCCGCGCGGCAGGCCACAAGCGCCTGGCGCCTGCGCTTCGCTCCGTCAGTCACCCGCACCACGACAAATCATTCCACTCCGAAGTAGCCGGCGCGACCCCGCCGCCGATTCTCGCCTGTGCCGCCACGACACGCCCGGCGGCACAACAAAAAGCCAGCACACACGCCCGGCGGCACAACAAAAAGCCAGCACAGACAACATGCACGGCGGTGCCGTCGCACAGCGAACACTGTGCGCATTTCGTGGCCGGTTCGGTGCGCTGAGGGTCATCACCCATGTGATGACGGCGGCGAGCATAGGTGCGTCTCGGGGCGGCGGATACGCACGGTACTTGGAGAGCAAGACCGTGGAGCCCGAGCGCGGGGACTACTACCTGACCCCCGATGGGGAGATGGCGCAGGCTCCCGGCCGCTGGCTGGCCGATGCCGAGACCCTGGAGAGGCTCGGAGTCCAGGCCGGCGAGCCGGTGGACGGCGCGGACTTCATCGCTCTGATGGAGGGCCGTCACCCCGGCACGGGCCGGTGGCTTCGTCCGGAGGGCGCTGGCGGCGGGCGAGGCGGCGGGATCGACGTGACGTTCAGCGCACCGAAGTCCGTCTCGACGGTCTGGGCGCTCGGCGACCCGCGGCAGCGCGAACAGATCGAGCAGGCCCACGGCCGCGCGGTCGAGCACACAGTCCTCTACCTACGTGAGCAGGTCCCGGTTGTGCGCCGTCGCTACAGCGGCCAGGTCATTGAAGAGCACGCCAAGGACCTGATCGCCACCGAGTACCGGCACTCCACTGCCCGCGGAGTCTCGGGCGCCCAGGCCCCGGACCCGCAGCTGCACAGTCATGTCGTGATCACTGGCGCGGTCCGTGACGACGACCGGATCGTGGCCGTCGCGTCGCGGCCGATCTTCCGCTCAGCACGGGAGCTCGGCGCGTTCTACCGCTCCGCGCTCGCCGACGAGCTCGTACGGGAGGGATATTCGATCGAAAACGGCAGCGGTAAGGACGGCCGGTACTTCGAGATCGCCGGTGTCCCCCGCGAGCTGCGCGAGGCGTTCTCCGGGCGCTCGCGTGAGGTCGCCAGGGCGGCGGAGCGCTTCCGTGCCCGCTACGGCAGAGCACCCGAACGCGGCGAGCTTCGCAACCTCGCGCTCGAGAACCGCCGGTCCAAGGAGCTGACCACACGCTCGGACCTACAACGAGCATGGCTAGAGACCGGCCGCGGTCACGGGTTCGGCCTCGAGGAGGCCGTGCGGCTGATCGGCGCATCCGAGCGCCCAAAGGCCGAGCTCGCGATCGAGGATCGTGTCGAGGCGAAGCTGACCGAGCAACACGCCGTCTTCCAAGAGCGCGACCTGCGGGCGATCGTGCTGGAGCAGGCCGCCGGGGAGATGGCGCCGGATCAGGCGCTTGCCGTAGCGCGGGAGATGATCCGGGACCGGCGCGTGCTGACCTTGGAGGGTGGGCGGATGACGACGCTGGCGACTCGCGCGCAGGAGCAGGCAATCGTGCGCCGCGCCACACAGCTCGCCCAACCCGCGGGCCGGGACGTCGGCGACGTCGCACGCGAGAACGCTGCCCGCGAGGTAGCCGAGCGCATCGGCGGACCGCTCAGCCCCGAGCAGCATCAAGCGCTCGAAGTCCTCACCGGTCCAGAGCGCGTCACGGTCCTCGTCGGCCCCGCCGGCACCGGCAAGGGAGTCGTGATCGACGCCGCCGCCCGCGCGGAGCAGCACGCCGGGCGAGAGACGATCGGGGTCGCGGTGTCCGGGTCCACCGCCGAGCGGCTCGGCGCCGACAGCCCCGCGCTAGCCGGGCAGACACTCACTCTGGACTCGCTGGTCGCCCGCGCGAACACGGGGGCCATCCACGTCGGCAGGGACACGACAGTAATCCTGGACGAGGCCGGGATGGTCGACCACAAACGCCTCGACGCCCTGACCGAGCTCGTGGAGCGATCCGGGGCAAAGCTGATCGCCGTCGGCGACGGGAAGCAGCTCCCCTCGATCGGCCCCGGCGGGATGTTCGACCGGCTCACCAGCCACGCGCCAACGGCCGAACTCGCAGACATCCACCGCACCAAGAACCCCGCCGACCAGCGCGCATGGCAAGCCCTGCGCGCGGGAGAACCTGAGCGCGCGATGGCGCACTATGCCTCACGCGGCCAGCTGCACCTCACCGGCACCCGCGACCAGGCGGCAGAGCAAGCCGTACAAACATGGGCCACGCTCACAGAGGGCCGCGATATCCGCGAGGTCGCGTTGATCGCCGACGCCTCCAACCAGGAGATCGACCGGCTCAGCGCCCGCGCACAACACCTACGCGCCGAGCGCGGCGAACTCGGACACCAAGAGATCCCGCTGCCCGGAGTCCACTACGGCCTCCGTGAAGGTGACCTCATCGCCTTCACCACGCAGCACCGCCCCCGAGGGCAGCCGCGGGTCGAGAACGGCACCCGCGGCCAAGTGAGCGCCATCCACGAGCGCGGCGTGACAGTCACAATCGACGGATCACAGCGCAGAGTCCGCCTCATTGACAACGATCTGGAGTCGCTGAGGCTGGCCTATGCGCAGCACGTCTACCGCCAGCAGGGAGCGACCGTCGAGCGCTCCGTTGTGCTCACCGGCGGCTGGCAGACCAGCAAGGAGACCGCCTACGTCGAGGCAACCCGCGCCAGCCACGGCACCACCTGGTTCATCGCACGCGACGACCTCGGCGCCGAAGGACAAGACGCCGGACGAATCACGCGCCTCGCACGGAAGATGGCGAACAGCCGAGCACAGACACCCTCGCTCGCTTACCCGGAGCGCCTCAATCCCGGTTGGGGGGCACCGAGCCGCGACCCCCTACGGCTTCGCACTGCCCTCTCGCCGGCACGCTGGCTGACCCGCACACTCAATCGCGATACGCCCGACCACAGCGCGGGCCGGGGACGCTGAGCGATCCCTAATCCAACTGTCTGCGGTGTAGCGGTATCGGCACTCAGCCGTAGATCGCGCGCTGCGCTGCGGCGAGAACAATCGCTGCGGCGACGGTGCCGTCGGCTACGCGATAGAGCGACGGGGTCTGGCGGTTCGAGACGCTGACCCGGATCCCGTTTGCGTACACGTCGACGCTAGTGAGCCGGTCGAGGCGGGACTCCACGGTTTTCCGATCGCCTTGAAACACGACGCGACTGCTCGTGAGCGAGAGTACACCGTCGTCCGCTGGCTCCAGGCTTGTTCCGACGACCACTGATCTCCCCCTCGACCCCGACGTCCGATACCGGACGCCCGGCGCGACCTTGAAGCTAACACCGCTTGAACTACCGCGGTATTCCCGGTGGATGACCTCCTTCATTAGCGATGCTCGAAGCTCGAAGTAGATGGTCTCGTCGGGCTTAGCGATTAGCTTTGGCTCCGGCTCGATCGGCATGCGGCCGTCATTTATCCGCGCGACCATGAACCGGCCTGCCAGGTCTAGCGGGAATGCGGACCCGTCAGGCGTTACGGCTTCAAGCACCTCGCCAACGAGTCCCAGCTCTTCCTCCTCCTCTGCGGAGAGGAGGTCGTCTTCCAGGGTTCGTTCAAGAAGGGCCCGATAAGCCGCCTGGTTCAGGCGTGTGAGCTTCCGAGACTTGAGACCGGTGGCGTCGGCGGCGAGGGTTAGCCGGTCAGCCAGCCCTGCCAGCGGAGCTTGTCCGTCGATGACAGCTCGCAAGATCTGTTGATAACCAACCTCAGCCTGCCGCTCCTCCTCGCTGCGACGCCCGAAGAGCCGGTGTGTAGGCTTTTTCGCTTGCCTCGACGGCAGCTCCTGCTCAGGCGTCGGGGGCTCAGGCGGCGCAGGCTCCTGTGTGGACGTCGAGGCCTCACGCGGCGCAGGCACCTGTGTGGGCGTGGGAGCGTCAGGCGTTTGCGGAGCCGCAGGTGTTGACGTTGGCGGCTCGACCCTCGAAGGCTCCGGGGCGGCCTCGGGCGCCGGTGCCTCCGGCGGCTCGGGCGAGGATTAGGCCCGCGTGGGCTCGGGGCACTCGGGCGTTGGTGTGGGTGGCTTCGGTGTGGAGCTGGGGTGACGAGCATTGGCTGGCCGTGCGCCGCGTGGCCAGCCCCCGGTCATGGGAATTAGATCGTGGGAGACGGCCCCGATACGTATTGCGCGAAGTTCCCAATCGCCGATTGTCGCCCGGCCAACTGACTCGGTCGTGATTTCCGCTGGGACGTGTTCTGGGTGTTTGTCGTAGCCGCCGCGCAGGAGGTCGTCCCAGGCGATGGTTTTGCGGCGATCCGGCAGGCGGCGCTGACAAAGCTCTTCAGACACGTGGTTCTTGGTCTCGAAGAGGTCTGCGAAGGCTGAGCCCGCCCAGAGGGATTTCTGTGCTCCGGTCATCAGAAAGGTCGCAGGATGGTCCTCGCGGGTCTTGCCGAGCGCCATCTTGAACAAGTCCCAGATTGCCTCGTAGAGCACGTCGTTCCCCGGCCCACACCACTTCAGCTCGCACATCCAAGCCAGAGCATCCTTGGGGTCACGACGCCTCAGCAGCAGATCGACATTCCCAACTCCCGACCAACCTGGGATCAGGACACGCCGATCCTTTTCCGCGCGTGTCCCGAAGACGGTCATGAGAACGGCCAGGGCAGATGGCTCCAGGTCCTTCCGCTCTCCCAGCGCCCCCACGCCGGATGACTCCCGGTTCGCCCGGGTCCCGAGCTGATCAGCAATCGCCTCGACGAGGTCCTCGGTGAGTCCACTCTCGGCCTCGTTGAAGCTGCGCTTTCCTTGGCGCTCGTCATCGGTTGACATCGCTTCCCTCCCCGTGGTCCGGGGAAGCGCCATCGACGACTTCGGGCTCAGTTGAGGACTCCTGTCCACCCTCAGACTCCTCGACCAGGCCCCGCGCCCACTGGACCGCGGCGGTCGCCCACCTCGATGCCGTCTCACGCTCGACGGCGTGCACCGTGTCGTCGTCGTAGCGAAGTTCCGCCGCGTAGGGCGAGAGCAAGTCCACCTCGACAAGCTCCTCCGGCAGCCGCACGCCCGCGTTCTCGCATTGCCCTATGAGCACTCGCAGATCATGCCGGTGGGCAAACTCCACTCCCCGCGCGGCCAACACGGCCTTGAGCGCCTTCTCGACGGCCTGCTGGGCGTGAAAGCAGACGAGCACGTCCGCCACCCCGTCGATCGGCAGCATCTCCTTGGCCCCGGCCGCGTCCTCGTCGGCGCGGCGTAGAAGTTGCTCTGCGAGATCCTGCTCGCTCGCCATCAGGCGACGAGCTCCCGGCCGCCGGTCAGTGCAGCGTGAATGAGACTGCCGCGCACCTCGCGCCACTCCTGCACCCTGTGCTCGCTCGCGACGATGATGTCCATCGGGACCAGCACATCCGCCAGCACCCTACGCAGCCGCACCGACTCCAAGGCGGGATTCTCGACCTCCGGCTCGATCACCAAGAAGTCCAGATCGCTGTCCCGCGTCAGTTCCCCACGCGCGGCGGAGCCAAACAGGATCACCCGTGAGCTCGGTGGCGCCGCCGCTGACAACCGACGGCCAGCCTCAGCTATCAACGCATCGTCAAGCACGCGCTCACGATATCCGCTCCGGCGCACTCGGCCAGGCTGCGATCGCACGACTGGCCCAAATCCTGGCCCGAGCACCCCCCAGGAACGCGAAACGCCCTGCAAACACGGGGCGCAAGCGAACTCCGGGACAGGGACTCGAACCCCAAATTCGACATCCAGAGTGTCGCGTGTTACCAATTACACCATCCCGGACCGGACGGTAAAGGATAGTGGACGGCCACGTCAGTGCGTGAGCACGGTCTAGCCGATCCCTACAGCCACCGAGCCCGTGGCCAGTTGTGGTAGCATGTGGCCACAATGCCTGAGCAGATGGGCATACGCGAGCTTCGCGACAACCTCACCGCGACGATCCGTCGTGTCCGCGCCGGCGAGACCATAGAGATCACCCACCATCGGGAGCGTGTGGCAGTGCTCGCTCCAGCGCGCGCCGATCGCATCGACCGCTTGCACGAGGCGAGCGACATCACCCCGGGCGCTCCCCTCGACGTGCCCCTGCGGCGATACCCCGTGACAGGCGCGATCACCGCGAGCGACGCGCTCCAGGAAGATCGCGCTGAGCGCTGAGCGGCGCCTCCTCTACGCCGACTCCTCGGCTCTGGTGAAGCTCGTCATCGACGAGCCGGAGACCCCTGCGCTCGAAAGCCACCTGGCGGATCACCCAGCCGTCATGGTCACCAGCCGACTCGCGGTCGTCGAGGTCGCGCGGGCCACAAAACTGGCGAACCCCAACGAGGAGGTGCAGGTGGAGGTCGACCGACTGCTGTCCTCCTGCATGCTCGTGGCGGTGAGCACCTCCCTGTTGCGTGCTAGCCGTGAGCTCACCTCCGCGACCGTCCGCGCCCTCGATGCGATCCATCTCGCCAGTGCGCTGCGCGTTGAAGCCGACGAACTGCTCGCCTACGACCATCGCCTGCTGATAGCCGCGAGCGCGCAGGGATTGCCGACCCTCACCCCAAGCCCACGCTGAAAGCAGACCCAGCGCGAGGCGCCCGCCTTTCGCCTCGGCGCTTGCGGGCTGAAGAAACCCGCCCTATCCCCCCGGCTGCGCCCCGTTGGGCGCGAAGAATCTGGTGATCGCCTCCTCCAGGCCGGGGTCCAGCACCAGCAGGACCTCGTCGCCAGCCTCGATCACGGTGTCGGCCTTGGGGACGAAGCCGGAGCCGCCCCGCAGCACGGAGATGATGAGGCTGCCTTCGGGGAGGTCGACGTCGGCGACTCTTTCTCCGACTGTGGGGGCGCCGGGGAGGACCTCGAGCTCGATGATCTCCAGGCGCTCCTCTTCGAGGGCCAGCAGGTGCACGAGGCCGTAGCGGGGCACCTCGTGCTCGATCAGGCGCAGGATCAGGTCGGTCGCGGAGACCGCCGGCTGGATCCCGAGCAGCTTGAAGTGCTCGTGGTTGCGGGGGTTGTTCACGCGGGCGATGATGCGGTCGCAGAGGTACTTCTCCTTGGCCACCTGGCAGACGAGCATGTTGTCCTCGTCGTCCCCCGTGACCGCGATCACGAGATCCGCGCGCTGGATGCCCGCGCGCTCCAGCACCCACAGCTCGGTTGCGTCCCCGTACTGGGCGGCGTGCTCGAACTCCTCCTCGATCGAGAGATACCGGGGACGGGAGGACTCGATCAGCGTGACCTCCTGCCCCTTGGCGATCAGCTCGCGAGCGAGGTTGCGCCCGACCTTCCCCGCTCCGACGATGATCGCGTACATCTGGGCCTCAGACCGCGTGCTCGACCGCGATGGCGCGCTCGAACATCTCGATGGCGTGTTGGGTTGGCGAGACCGTGTGCAGGCCCAGTTCCCCGTACCAGCCCGCCCGTGCGGGGTCCATCACACGAGCGATCACCTTCGGCACGGCGAAGCGCTTCTGCGCGATCTGGGCGATGATCAGGTTGGTGTTGTCGCCGTCGGTGGAGGCGATGAACACATCCGCGCGCTCGACGCCCGCCTGCACGAGGGCATCGATCTCCAGGGCGGTGCCGACCGTGAACAGCCCGCCCGCATCCTCCCAGCTGGTGGGCTGGCCGGCGTTCAGGCGCTCGTGGGAGAGGGGATCCTCGTCGAGCACCGAGACCTCGTGCCCCGCCGCCAGCGCGGACTTGGCGACGGCCGAGCCCACGCGGCCGGCGCCCACGATCAACACGTACATGAGCCGCAGGTTACCTCAGACGATGCCCGCACCGGCGGAGCGCTGGATCCCTCGGAGGATGCCCACGCCAGCGGAGTGCCGGATCCCTCAGACGATGCCGGCACCAGCCGAGCGCTGGATCCCGCCCGGGCGGGTGGGATCCGAGACGCCCTCCTCGGAGCGCGGCTCCTGCTCGGGGGGCGCGGTGACGATCACACGGCAGGGGGCCTTGGCGACGACGTAGCGCACGACGTCCCCCACGAAGTTCTCGAGTGCAACCCCGCGACCCCCCAAACGGGTGCCGCCGCGGATACGGGAGGGCTCCTCTGCCCCCAGCACGATCGCCTCCACCCCGCGGCGGCGGGCCTCCTCGACGATTGCGGGACCGGCGCCGCGGGCGCGCACGGTGGCGGTGGCGACCTGCACCCCCGTGTACTCCTCGCCGACCACCTTGGCGCGCGCGAGCGCCTGGCGGGCGCGCTTGATGTGATCCTCGGGGAGGCGCGCGTCGAGCGTGAGCGCCATCGGGATCTCGAAGATCCACACCGCCTCGATCGTGGCGGTGTCGATCGCGGCCTCGTCGGTCGGCTCGCCCGCGACGAGCAGGGCGGCCGTCTGCACGATGTCGTCGTCGAGCGTCCCCCCGCTGAGGGGCACCAGAATCGAGCCGTAGTCGCGCTCGCGGACCCGCTCGGGGCGCAGCATCTCGGGCGCCACCGTGATCCGCCGCAGGGGCGAGCTCTCGTCCAGGTTGCGGTAGACGAAGTAGAGCACCAGGCCCGCGCTCATCCATCCGAGCCCGACGTAGCGGGCGGGTTGGTGGACGACCAGCAGGGCGACCCACCCGGCAGCACCCAGCAGCGCTCCGAGCACCGCGAGCAGGGGCAGCTCGCCGCCGCGCACGCGTACCGAGAGGGGGGAGCGAAACGGTCGTGGGCGCTGCGGCTCGCGGTAGCGCAGGCGCACGATCGAGAGGTGGGCGATGGTGAAGGAGAGCACCGCTCCGAAGGCGTAGATGCCGACGAGGAAGTCGATGTCCTCGGGCACCACCAGCACCGCCGCGAGCAGGCCGGCGAGCACGATCAGCACATAGGGCGTCGAGCGCTGCGGGTGCAGGCGGCCGAGAGCACTGGGGATCTGGCGGTTGGTGGAGAGCGAGTAGGCCAGCCGGGAGAGCCCCAGCATCGCCGAGTTGGCGGCCGCGATCAGGGTGCCGGCGACGACCGCGCCGAGCGCGTAGCGCAGCACCCGGGCGAGCGCGTGGGGGCGTAGGCGGGTGACGATCCCGATGAAGGGATCGTTCAGGTAGCGGTGCCCCAGAGCGGTGTGGGTGCCGTGGATCGGGAAGGCGCTGACCGCGAGGAGCGCGACGCCGACGTAGGCGACGATCAGGATCACGATGCCGCTCGCCAGCAGCCGGCGCAGGGCGCGCCGGCCGACCACCACCTCGCCCGCAAGCCCCGAGGCGTACTCGAGCGAGGTGAAGGCCATCGTGGTGATCGTGAGCGCGAAGATCAGGCCCGACCAGGTCGGGGCGCTGCCCAGGTGGATCGAGGCGGTGAGGGTGTGGAGGTTGAAGTGGAGGGCCAGTCCGAGCGCAATCGCGAACAGCTCCAGCACGAGCGCGCCGAGGACGAGCACCCCGATGCGCAGCCCGCGGCCTCTGGAGAGGCCGCGGATGTTGGCGAGCACCACGAACACGATGATCGCCAGCGCCAGCAGGAGCGCCTCGACGTGGTTGCCCAGGGGGGCCCAGAAGACCTTCAGGTACTGCGTCGCCGTGTAGGCGGTGATCGCGATCAGGATGACGTAGTCCAGGAGGATCGCCCAGCCGGCGATGAAGCTGACGAGCTCGTTGAAGGCATAGCGGGCGAAGACGGTGGAGCCGCCCGGCTCCTGGTACATGGAGCCCCCCTCCACGTAGGTCAGGGCGGTGAGCCCGAACATCCCCGCGGCGAGGAGGAAGACGAGCGGGGTGAGCCCCAACGCGTGGTTGACGACGACCCCGAGCGAGAAGAAGACGGCGCTCGCGAGCGAGGTGTAGACGATCCCGAAGAGGATCGGGGAGCCGACCGTGCGACCGAGCGTGGCCATCGACCACGCCGTGAGCTCCGCGCCGATCCGCTCGCGCGCCGCTCCCCCGTGGGCCGCGGGCTCCGAGCGCTCCGCTCCGGGTCCCTCCGGCGCCGGGGGCCGGTCCTCGACGGGCGGGCTCATGCCCGGCGACCTCGGCGATGTTCGATATACAGCCGCCCCGCGCCCGCCGCGAGGAACAGCAGGCCGAGCAGCGTGCGCGGGGAGATGAGGCCCCCGTGTCCGGCCAGCGCCTCCACCACGAGGGCCGCCCCGAGCAGGACCATCAGCGTGGAGAGCGCGATTGTGGCGGAGCGGTGGACGCTGCGACCGGTCATCTTCGGTTTGAGGTTATGCGCTCCGACCGGCGCTCCCCCCGATCCAGCTGGAGCGGGGGGTCGCCGGGGGGCGCGCTCAGAGGTTGCCCGAGAGCTCCACGATCGCCCTCTCTGGGGGCCCGGAAGGCGATCTGAGGAGTCTTCGGATGGACACTCAGGTGATCAGCGGGATGATCAGGATCGCGACGATGTTGGCGACCTTGATCATCGGGTTGATCGCGGGACCCGCCGTGTCCTTGAAGGGGTCCCCCACAGTGTCCCCGGTGACCGAGGCGGCGTGCGCGTCCGAGCCCTTGCCCCCGAACGCGCCGTCCTCGATCAGCTTCTTCGCGTTGTCCCAGGCGCCACCACCCGCGGTCATCATCACCGCGAAGAAGAAGCCGACCACGATCACCCCGATCAAAAGGCCGCCGAGCGCCTGCTGGTCGATCAGCCCGACGATCAGCGTCAGCCCGATCGGCAAGAGCGAAGGCAGGATCATCTCGCGCTGCGCGGTCTTCGTGACGATGTCTACGCACCTGGCGTAGTCGGGCTCTTCGGAGTAGTCCATGATCCCGGGGTGCTCGCGGAACTGGCGGCGCACCTCCTCGACGACCGCGCCGCCCGCGCGGCCAACGGCCTCGATCGACAGCGACGCGAACAGGCACACCATCAGCCCGCCGAGCAGCAGGCCGATCAGCACCGGCGGTTCGTTGATGCCGAAGGAGATGATGTGACCGAGCTTGTTTTCGAGTTCTTTCTGGAAGCCCGCGAACAGGCCGACGGCCGCGAGCACCGCGGAGCCGATCGCGTAGCCCTTGGTCACAGCCTTGGTCGTGTTGCCAACCGCGTCCAGGCGGTCGGTGACCTGGCGCACCTCCTCGGGCAGGTCGGCCATCTCGGCGATGCCGCCGGCGTTGTCGGTGATCGGGCCGAACGCGTCGAGCGCGACGATCAGGCCCGTCAGCGACAGCAGGCCCATGGCTGCGACGAGGATGCCGTAGATGCCGGTGACGCCGCCGCCCGCGAGCTTCCACGAGCCGAGGATCCCGAGCACGATCACGAGCGCCGGCAGCGCCGTAGCCTGTAGTCCGGAGGAAAAGCCCTGGATGATGTTCGTGGCGTGACCTGTAATCGACGCCTTCGCGGTCTTCTTCACTGGCGCGAACCGGGTCGAGGTGTAGTATTCGGTCAGTCCGAACAGTAGCGCGGTGACGACGATCCCGATCAAGGAACACAGGTACAGGTGGCTCCATTTGGGCGCGCCCGAGGAGCCGCTCAGGAACGTCAGGTTGCGCATCAGCCAATAGGTGATCGGCGCAAACGCCGCCGCTGCGATCACGCCCGAGACGACCAGTCCCTGCAGGAGCGCGCGCTCGACGTTGTCGGTGTTCGTGCGCACCGCAAACGTGCCGATGATCGAGGCGATGATCGCCACGCCGCCAATCACTAGCGGGTAGAGGGCTACCTGCGTGGACTGGTTGAAGGTCAGCACGCCGAGCAGAATCACCGCGATCGCGGTCACCGCGTAGGTCTCGAACAGGTCCGCCGCCATGCCGGCGCAGTCGCCGACGTTGTCGCCGACGTTGTCGGCGATCGTCGCCGGATTGCGTGGGTCGTCCTCCGGGATGCCCGCCTCGACCTTGCCCACGAGGTCCGCGCCGACGTCGGCGGCCTTCGTGAAGATGCCGCCGCCGAGCCTCGCGAACACGGAGATCAGCGAGCCGCCGAAGCCGAGGCCGATGAGCGCGTCGACCGCCGTCTTGGGGCTGTCGTTGAAGAACGACGTCAGTGCCCCGTAGTAGCCCGCCACGCCGATCAGCGCCAGCCCAACGACCAGCAAGCCGGTGATCGCGCCACCGCGGAACGCCACCTTCAGCGCTGGCGAGACGCCGCCGCGCGCTGCCTCCGCAACGCGCGCGTTGGAGCGCACGGACACGTTCATGCCGATGTACCCGGTCGAGCCGGAGAGGATCGCTCCGATCAGGAACCCGCACGCTACAGCGATGTTCTGGATGAAGATCAGCGCCACGAACACGACCACCCCGACCCCTGCGATCGTGATGTACTGACGGTTCAGGTACGCGCGCGCGCCCTGCTGGACGGCCAGCGAGATGCTCTGCATCTTCTCGTTGCCGGGCGAGAGCGCCAGCAGGGAACGCGTCGTCAGGAGACCGTATACGACAGCGCACGCGGCGCAAACGAGGGCGACGACGACCCCGTGGTTCGTCAGGAAGCTGCTCAACAGAAATCCTCCGCGGTAAGTTGGCGTGTCGCGCGGGGATTCGCGCGCACCGTGTCCACCTCCCGCCCGGATCGCTCAGTCGAGCGCCTACCCGGCGGAAAAGCGGGCGCAGTCTATCGTGCCGTGCGGCGAAAGGCGTTTAGGTGTCCCGCGGCGTCCCCGCGGGTGTCCGGCGGCGTCCCCACGGCGGGCCGTCGCTGGGCACGGAGGCCCAGCGCCCACCCGCGCCGTCACCCGCACACGCCCGCGCGGACGATCCCCAATGACCCAGACCAGGGATGCTCAGCGGCCCGGGACCCACAGCCGGCCGCTGGACTCCGCCGGACCCGGCCCGGGCTTGGCGGCGTCCGGCGCGCCCGGCTGCGGCTGAGGCTGTGTCGGTGCGGAGGAGCCTGGAGGTGGGGCCTGCCCGGGCGGGGGAGCGGGCGCAGCTTGGGCCTGTGCGTCCTGACTCTGGGCGGGTGTGCCCTGGCCCTCGGCAGGTGCACTCTGGCCCTGGGCAGGTGCGTCCTGGGCCTGGGACTCCCGCGCGTATGCCATCTGCAGCTGCGAGAGCGCATCGCGCAACGGGCGCGCTTCCTGGGCCGCGCGTCGCTCGACGACTGGCATCAGGCCGCGCACCGCGTCGATCGCGTCGCGCACCTGCTCCAGATCGCGCTCGGGAGCGCCCTGCCCGGGCGCCCCCGGCTCGGGTCCGCCGACCAGGCCGAGGCGGCGCGCGCCGATGTTCAGCAGCGAGACCGTCGCCTGGAGCACCATGTCGGCACTCGTGATGCGGCTCAGTTCCGCTTCGTAGGCCGCCCGCATCTCCTCCTCGCTGGGCTGTCCGCCCTGCTGCGCCTCCTGCGTGCTCACACCGCCACCTCCGCTGAGTAGGTTTGCCTGGTCTCCGCCACCGACGCCGCGAAAACCTCCTCGCGGCCGGCGCCGGCCTCGATCATCGCGCGCTGGCGCTGGGCGCCGTTGCGCTCGGGGAAGGAGAGCTCGATGCCGAGCTCCTCGCGCACCGGCGCGCTCCACCCCGCGAGCCGCTCGATCGCCTCGCGCGCGGGGTACTCCTCGAAGCTCTCCATGTCGATCAGCCGCCCATCGAGGCCGAAGCGGATCGCGCGCCACATGTTCTCCTCCACCATCCGCGGCGCGGGGTCCACGAACGGGACCCCCTCGTCCACGTCGCGCGCGGCCTGAGCGACGCAGGCCACCATCAGCGCCGCCAGCGCCTCGGACTCCTGCGCGGTGGCCTGGGCGTCGCAGATGCGCACCTCCACGGTGCCGAACGCGAAGTGGGGGCGCACCGACCACCACACCTGGGTGAACTCCACGATCGAGCGCGTGCGCAGCAGCAGCTCGATGTACTCGCGGTAGGCCTCCCAGCCGCCGAAGGCGTCGGGCACCCCGCAGCGGGGGAAGCTCCTGGTGAAGCTCTGCGTGCGCGCGGAGTGCAGGCCCGAGTCGCGGCCGTCGAGGTAGGGGGAGTTCGCGGAGATCGCCAGCAGCTGCGGCAGCACTCCGCGCAGCCGGTCGCACACCAGCACCGCGCGGTTGGCGTCGCGCACGCCCACGTGCACGTGCATGCTGAAGGTGTTGTTGCGCCACGCCACGTATCTGAGGCCCTCCTCCACGCGGCGGTAGTGCTCGGTGTCGATGATCCGCTGCTCGCGGTAGTCCGCCCACGGGTGCGTCCCCGTGGCTCCCAGCGCCACCTCCTGCTCCCCCGCGAGCGCGAACAGCGCCCGGCGGTGCCCGCGCTGGCGTGCGAGCGCGTCGTGGAAGTCCGCGCCGGGGCCCGAGACGATCTCGACCTCCGCGGAGATCAGCTCCCCCGCGATGTGCTCGCGCAGCAACGGGTCGCGCCCGCGGGCGGCCTCGCAGAGCTCCTCGTAGCGCGGGACGAGTTCCAGCGTGGTGGGATGCAGCAGTGAGAACTCCTCCTCCAGGCCCACCGTGCCGTCCACCGCCTGCGCGAAGGTCTCCACCGCCCGGTCGAGGTCCAAGCTGCTCATGCGCCACCCCCACGCGGGCGACGCGGCGTCCGTGACGGGCTCGGATCTGGGCAGTGGGGCATTGGGACGGAGGGCTCCGCGGGGCGGCCGGTCAGGTCAGGTAGAAGTACAGCGCGTAGAGCAGATCGACCGCGGGGCTCGAGGTGTGGACGGTGACCTCCGGGGGGACCATCAGCAGGGACTCGGAGTAGTTGAAGATGATCTTCACCCCCGCCCCCACCAGCTCGTCGGCGAGCTCCTGCGCGACGCCGCCGGGGATCGCGAGGACGCCCACCACGATGTCCTCGTCCTCCACCATCTGGCGCAGCTCGCGGGGGTGGCGGACGACCTTGCTGCCCACCGTGGTACCCACCTTGTCGGGGTCCACGTCGAAGATCGCCACCACGCGGAAGCCGTGGTCGGCGAAGATGTCCGAGGAGGCGATCGCCTTGCCGAGGTGCCCCGCGCCGAACAGCGCGATGTTGTGCTGGCCCGCGGTGCGCAGGATCTTGCGGATCTGGGAGACCAGCGACTCCACGTTGTAGCCCACCCCGCGCTTGCCGAACTTGCCGAAGCCCGAGAGGTCACGGCGGATCTGGGTGGAGTTCACATGGGTGTAGTCGGAGAGCTCCTGGGAGGAGATCGTCTCCTTGCCCATCTTGCGGGCCTGCGTGAGCACCTGCAGGTAGCGCGAGAGGCGCGCCGCCACCCCCAGTGAGAGGCGCTCGCCGGGTGAGGCGGGGTGGACGGGCGGGTGGACGGGCACCTCATCCTCCTCTCGCTCGGCCTCCGCGGCGCCGCTGAGCTGCACGTAGGTCATCGCCCTGACTCTAGCCTCTCCCTCAGGAGCTCCGCGTCGAGGAAGTACTCGAACAGCTCCACCCCGTCGAGGTCCCCCACTGGAATCCGCTCGAAGTACGCCCGGTGCAGGGACTCCTCGGCGGTGATGTCGCGCACCACCAACTCGAACGCCAGCTCCGTGCGGAGGGCCTGCAGGGTCCTCAGCGCCTCCTCGCAGAGATGGCAGTCGGGCTTGGTGTAGAGAGTCAGCGTTCTCACCACGTTCACCTGGTGGGCGGGGGTCGTTCCCCAGTCGCATACACGTCGAGTGGCAGGTAGCGCGGGTAGGGCAGGGGCTCGGCGAAGCGCGCCGCGCTCGCGATCATGGCGGCGTTGTCGGTGCACAGCACCCGCGCGGGCACGTGCACGCTCGCGCCCAGCTCCCCCAGGCGGCGGCGCAGCTCGCCGTTGGCGGCAACGCCCCCACCGACCGCGAGACGGTCCAGGCCCGTCTGCTCGAGCGCCCGCACCGCGCGTTCCAGCAGGCGATCCACGATCGCCTGCTGGTAGGAGGCCGCGAGGTCCGCCGCCCGCGCGGCCAGCTGCCCCTCTGAGAGCTCCCGGACCCTGTAGAGCAGCGCCGTCTTCAGGCCCGCGAAGGAGAAGTCCAGGCCGTGGGCGAACGCCTGGCGGCCGACGCCCAGGCCCGGCCGGGGACCCCCGGCGGTGAAGGGGAAGGCCGTCGGGTCGCCCCCCTGGGCGAGACGCTCCAGGGCGGCCCCCCCGGGGTAGCCGAGGCCGAGCATGCGGGCCCCCTTGTCAAACGCCTCCCCCGCCGCGTCGTCGAGCGTGCGTCCCAGCACCTCGAAGCCCTCGTGCTCGCGCACATGCGCCAGCAGGGTGTGGCCGCCGCTTGCGATCAGGCACACGAAGGGGGGCTCGAAGGGTCCCCCTTCCCCGGCCTCGCCAGCGATGAAGTTCGCCGCGACATGGCCCTGCAGGTGGTCAACCGCGGCGAACGGCAGCTCCCGCGCGGCGGCCAGTGCCTTGGCGGTGGCGAAGCCCACCAGCAGCGCCCCCACCAGGCCGGGCCCCCGCGTGGCGGCCACCAGGTCGAGATCCCCGAGCGTCGCGCCGGCCTGCTCCAGGGCCTGAGCAACCACGAGATTGACGAGCTCCAGGTGATGGCGCGAGGCGATCTCCGGGACGACCCCCCCGAAACGGTCGTGGACACCCTGGGAGGAGATCGAGTTGGAGCGCACCCGACCCTCCCCATCGAGAACCGCGGCGCAGGTGTCGTCGCAGCTCGTCTCGAGCGCCAGGATCCTCATATGAAGCCGGGGTTGGGCACGTCCTCCAGCGATCCCGCCAGCGTGGCGGGGGTGCGCCACATGACCAGGGCGTCCTCCCCGTTGTCCTGGTAGTAGCGCCGGCGCATCCCCGCCGCGCGGAAGCCCTCCCGTTCGTAGAGGTCGATCGCGGCATCGTTGGAGCGGCGCACCTCCAGGGTGTAGCGCGCCTGCTCATCGTCCACGCGCGCGTACAGCTCCCCCAGCAGCGCCGAGGCGACCCCCTCGCGGCGGTGATCGGGATCGACGGCCACGTTCATCACGTGCCACACCGTCTCGTAGCGGGAGCAGATCAGGTAACCCACCAGTCGCCTGGAGCCATCGGCCTCCAGCACCGCCGCCAGGCAGATCCCGGAGGCCTTGGAGAGCTCCAGCACGAACATCGCCAGCGACCACGGCGTTGGGAAGGCGCGTCGCTCGATCCCGATCACCTGCGGCAGGTCCGGGTATGCCAGGCGCCGGATCTCCAGGTGCGGGTGCTGCGAGGCGACATCGGCGACCAGTGGTGTGCTCACTTGCTACTTCCTGTCTTCTCCAGGGCAATCTCCGCATCCGGCCGGCGCCGATAGTCGGGCAGGACCGCCTCGGGCTCCCCCCCCAGTGCGCTTTGGGCAAGCTCGCACAGCACCTCCGCGTCGACCCGGTGAAGCGGCGAGTCGCTCTCCGGGACCGCTACCGCAATCGCCTCCAGATATCCCCGAAAGCGTAGCGCCCCATCCCCCACCGCCAGCCACTCGTGGACCCCCCCGTTCTGCGTGGCGATCCCCTCTAGCTCGGTCGGCGGGAGCGCGCGGGGCGGAGTCAACTCTCCCTCCAGCGAGTACACCGCGGCGAACGCCTCGCCGCGGCGCGCGTCGATCATCGCCAGCACCCGGCGGCGATCCTGCGGCTCCGTCCCCGCCAGAGCGGCCTCGGCGAGGACGCGCAGGGTGGATATGCCCACGACCTCCACCCCCAGCGACTGCGCGAGCCCGCGGGCCGTGGCGACCCCGATGCGCAGGCCCGTGAACGTGCCCGGGCCCACGCCCACCGCGATCCGCTCCAGGGCCCCCCAGCCCAGACCCGCCTGCGCGAGTAGATCGCTCGCGAGGGGCAGCAGCTGCGTGGTGTGCCCGGGGCGCTGGCCGAAACGGGGATGCTGGTCGATTCGGGGATGCGAGCGAAGCGAGTGTCTCCCGAATCGGTCGGAGGCGAGTGTCTCCCGGCTTCGGTCCCCGGCCGGCTCATCGCGCGCCTGCAGCGTGGTCCCGTCGGCCAGCCGCAATCCCACGACCGTGGCGGGAGTGGCGGTGTCGAAGCCCAAGACGATCATCCCCCCTCCCGCACCTCGATCCGCCGGCGATCCCCGCCGCGGTGAGTGAGCGTCACCCTCACCGTCGCCCGCTCGAGCGCCGGGCTGCCCTCCTCGGGCCACTCCACGAACGCGACGCTCCCCGGCCCCAGGTAGTCGTCCAGCAGGCCCGGGTCCTCCTCTGAGAGCCCCGCCAGCCGGTAGAGGTCGAGATGCGCGACGGTGACCCCAGAGCCGCGATAGCGGTGGCCGATCCCAAAGGTGGGGCTGGTCACGGGATCACTCACCCCCAGGGCGCGGGCGGCGCCGCGCACGAGGGTGGTCTTGCCGGCGCCGAGCTCTCCCCGCACGAGCACCACGTCTCCCGCGCGCAGCCCCGCCGCGAGCTCCGCGCCCAGCGCCTCGGTCTCAGCGGGACCCGAGGTTTCGCGGACTGACACGGGTGCAACTTTAGTGTTCGCGAGGCCTCCCGCGGCGGCCGCCGGATCGGATCGAGCGCCGGCGAGGAGCCTACGCCGCTTTCAGCTCCTGCTCGTATGAGAGCGCCCGGCGCTCCAACTCGCCCTGGGGCCCGATCTCGTAGGTGCCCATGCGAGCGAGCGGCGGGGAGTAGGCGTGGATCGTGACCGCCGGCTGCCTGCCGGTGTGGAGCACCCTGTGGATGGCGCTCCCCGGAACGCTGAAGCACTCGCCCGCCGACTGCTCCCGCGCCACCGGTGCGCCACCCACGGCGAGGCGCTCCTCGCGTACCCGGCCCGCGATCACGGCGATGCCTCCGGCGGATCCGTCGTGGTCGTGATAGCCCGTGTCCTGACGGTCGCTCCAGCAGATCAGCCAGGCGTTGACGCGCACGTCGTCGAAGATCTGCTCGTAGACCCGCACGTCGCGCTCATGGCGCACCAGATGGCGCCAGCGCACCGGGTCGGCGGCGAGCGCGGCGGCGAAGCGCTCCAGCTGCTCGGGATTCAGACTGGAGTCCGGCCCCTCGGCGGGCGCGGGCTCCGGCGCCTGGAGCAGGCGCTCGAAGCGCCGGACGGCGCGATCGATCGGCGGGCACGTCTTCGGCGGGGCGGCGAACCACACAAGGCGGGTCGGGCGGGGGCCCGGGGCGCCGCTCCGATCCAGCCCCGAATGCGGGCTCACGTCGGCGCTCCGGTCCAGCTCGGGGCTCGAGCTCATGCCGCCACCCCTATCCAGCTCGCAAGCTGGGCGCTGTTCTCGGCGAGCAGCACCTCGCGCCCGGTGGGGATCGGCTCCACCACGGGTCGGTCCGAGCCATACACCAGCTGCTCCCCGCCCACCCGCCTGGCCATCGCCTCGACGGCCACCGGGCCGTAGCTGGAGTTGTCATAGAAGATCAGCGGATCGTGCAGGTCCACGCTCGGCCCGCCGCGCGCGGCGAGACGCTCGCTGAGCAGCGGCGCGCCCCCGGCGAGCATCGCGAAGAGGACCCGCAACTGTGGGTGCTCGCGCCGTCCGAGCGCCGCGAACGTCAGCCACGCAGCCTGCATCTGGGCGACATAATCGGTCAGCGGACGCCACCACAGGGGCTCGCTCAGCGTCGCCTCGGCGGGGAACCATCCCGGCGCGGGACCGGGATGCACGAACAGCGGCGCCTCGCGGACGGCCACCCGATCGAGCAGCGGCGAGATCGACGCGAGGGCATCGGGACCGGCGAGCGCGCCCGCGGGCAGGCACACCCCGGCGCACCCCCGCTCGAGCAGCCGGTCGACATCGTCCGGATCGGGATGGTCCAGCGCGATCGGCCCCCACGCGGCGAATCCCCCGGGCAGCGCAAGCGCGCCCTCGAGGTGCGCCTCGATCAGCCGAGCCGCCTGTGCCCGTGGCAGCGCCTCGACGCCGATCGCACTCGAGAGCGCCACCAGCGCGAGGTCGAGGCCGTCGCTGTCCACGAGGCTCGCCCGACGCTCGGGCGCTTCGGCCTCCAGGTCGATCACATAGGGCTGCTCCCCCGCCGCGTGCAGCACCGTGAGCCCCCGCGAGCGCCGCACGAAGGGAAGCGTGCGACGGGCCTCGAGAGCATCGAGCAGCTGGTCGGTCCAGATGTGCTGATGAAGGTCGATTCGCATGATCCTCGTCGTGCTCCCTTCCAAGATCCGGGTTCCAGGCCCAGATCGAGACTCCGAGCCATAAACCTCATAAAGTAGATCGAGAATATCATGTTTGCCGGTGACGCGCAACCCCTCAAGCCGCGCGGCCGCGCTGCCGATAGAGGACGGACCTCCTCCTCCCAAGCAGTGCGACCGGCCCACGACCCCTCTCCCGTGGGTCGGTCGTCGTTAACGGCCTCGCCCGGTCTGCTCGGCCTCGTTCGGAGTCGGGCTCATCCCCGCTCGGGGCCAGGCTCAGAACAGACCGAGCTGATCGACCTCGACCTCGGCCGCGACCTCGGCGGCCGTGCCCGGCCCCCCCATGGCGGAGGCCTCCTCGAGCTCCACGGCAACCTCGGGCACCTCCAGCGACTGCGGCTGCTCAGGCGCGGGCAGGGCCAGCAGCTGGGGCAGGCGCTTGAAGTCCTCGCGCAGGGTCTCCAGCATCCGCGGGGTGTAGAGCGCCGCGGCGGGGTGGAAGATCGGGTAGAGCCGCACCGCCCTGCGGCCCACCGCGATGACCTCCGGCTGGCCGTGCAGGCGCGTGATCCCCGTGGGGTCCTCGCGCAGCAGCTTCGTGGAGAAGTTCCCCAGCGTGCAGATCACCCGCGGCTGGATCAGCTCCACCTGGCGGTACAGGTACTCCCGGCAGTTCTCGATCTCCACCGGCTGCGGGTCGCGGTTGCCGGGGGGCCTGCACTTCAGGGTGTTCGCGATGAAGACATCCGCGCGCGCCATCCCGATCTCCCCCAGCAGCTTCTCCAGCAGTTTGCCGGCGGCGCCCACGAACGGAAGGCCCTGTTCGTCCTCGCTCGCCCCGGGAGCCTCCCCCACGAACATCAGATCGGCGTCCGCGTTGCCCGCCCCGAAGACCACCGTCTTGCGGGTGGCCGCCAACTCCGAGCAGCGCGTGCACGCCTGGGCCTGTTCGAACACCTTCTTGAGGGCCTCGCGCCGCTCCGCCGCCGATATCTGGCTCTGCTCCGAGGACATCGCGGGGCAATGGTACCCCCGCGTGCCCGGCTACACGGCCAGGGGCGCAAGCCGCCTCCGGCCTGGCATGAGACCTCTGCTGTGTGGGTGTGAGCACACAGCGCCGTTTCGTCCCCACAGAGCCACGAACGGCTGTATCATTTATCACAGGCTGTCACCGTGCTTCGCTCGGGATGGACCTGGAAGTTCAGGATGTGCCCGGAAGTAGATGGAGCAGTGCCTTTTTTCTCGCGCCGGTATCCGCAGGAACTGGACCGAAAGCAATGAGCCACCCAACTTCAGTACGCCAGATCGCGACGGTCGATCTAGCCTGCGTAGCCGACGGGGGGCGAGCAGCCCCATGAGAACGCTGCGCACCGTCGCAGAGCTGCGTACCGCGCTCGCGCCGGCGCGACGCGAGGGCCGGACGATCGGCCTGGTGCCCACGATGGGAGCGCTGCACGAGGGGCATCTGTCGCTGATCCGCCGCGCACGGGAGCAGTGCGACACGGTCGTGGTCTCCCTGTTCGTCAACCCCGCCCAGTTCAACGAGAGCGCCGATCTGGAGCGCTACCCCCGCTCCGAGCAGCGCGACGCGGGGCTCGCCGCGGAAGCGGGCGCGAACCTGCTGTTCGCCCCCGCCGTCGGGGAGGTCTACCCCCCCGGCTTCGCCACCGCGGTGGAAGTGCTGGGGCTCACCGACCGTTTGGAGGGAGCCTCCCGCGGAGCCTCCCACTTCCGGGGGGTCACCACAGTGGTCACCAAGCTGCTCTGCATGGCGATGCCCGACACCCTCTACCTCGGTCAGAAGGACGCCCAGCAGGTCGTGGTCATCCGCCGCCTGGTGGCCGACCTGAACCTGCCCGTGCGGATCGAGGCGCTGCCCACCGTGCGCGAGGGGGACGGGCTTGCCCTCTCCAGCCGCAACGCCCTGCTCGACCCCCGCGCGCGCGAGCGCGCACGGGCGCTCCCCGCCGCGCTCGACGCCGCCGCGGAGCTGGCCTCGGCGGGGGAGCGTTCCCCCGAGGCGCTGCTCGGCGCGGCCCAGGCCACGCTCGCCGGGGCCGGGGTGCGCCCCGACTACGTGGCGCTCGTGGACCCCGACACCCTGGAGGCGCTCGCCGAGCTCGACCGCCCCGCGCTGCTCGCGCTCGCCGCCCCGGTGGGCGCGGTGCGGCTGATCGACAACGTCACGCTCGAACCCGCCCCGAATCCCTCCCGACCCCAACCCCGACCCAGAGGAAAGGCGACCGCGACATGCAGCGCGTGATGCTCAAGTCCAAGATCCACCGCGCCACGGTGAGCGACTGCGACCTGCACTACGTGGGGTCGATCACGATCGACCCCGACCTGCTGGAGGCCGCGGACATCCTCGAGCACGAGCAGGTGCACGTGGTCGACGTCGACAACGGGGCGCGCTTCGAGACCTACACGATCGCCGGCGAGCGCGGCTCGGGGGCGATGAAGGTCAACGGCGCCGCCGCCCGCCTGGTGCACCGGGGCGACACCATCATCGTGATCTCCTACGGCCAGTACGACCGTGAGGAGATGGAGCACTACGAGCCCCGCGTGGTCCACGTGGAGGCGCAGACCAACCGCATCATCACCGTCGACGACGCGGTGGCGACCCTGCTGACGGCGGGCGCGCACGAGGTGCGCGCCTGACGCGGCAACCCTGGGCGTCAACCGCTTCAGAGAGGAATCACCGTCATGTCAAGCCAGCCCAACGTCAAGATCCCCCACGACCCCGGCCGCCTGCCGATGACCCTGCCGCTGCTGGCGGAAAAGAAGCGCCTGGGCGATCCGATCGTGATGGTCACCGCCTACGACTACCCCTCCGCCCGCGCTGCGGAGGCGGCCGGCGTGGACCTTGTGCTGGTGGGGGATTCCGCCGCCACCACCGTTCTGGGGTACAGCGCCACCACTCCGGTGCGCCTGGAGGACATGCTCGTGCTCGCCGCTGCCGCGCGGCGCGGCCTGCGCACGCCGCTGCTGATCGGCGACCTGCCCTTCGGCTCTTATGAGATCTCAGACGAGCAGGCGCTCGCCACCGCGGTGCGGATGGTCCAGGAGGCGGGCTGCGACGCGGTCAAGCTGGAGGGCGGCGGTCCCGCGTCGGTGAGCCGCGCGCACGCGATCGCCGGGGCGGGGATCCCGGTGATGGGCCACGTGGGGCTCACCCCCCAGACCTCCACCGCACTCGGCGGCTGGAAGGCACAGGGGCGCAGCGCCCGGGCCGCCGCGAAGATCGCCGAGCAGGCGCTCGCCCTGCAGGAGGCGGGCTGCTTTGCGCTCGTCTTCGAGGCGATCCCCGCCGCGGTGACCGAGGAGCTGATGAGCCGCGTCGAGATTCCTGTGATCGGGATCGGCGCGGGCCCCGCGACGGACGGGCAGGTGCTCGTCTTCCACGACCTGCTCGGCATCCGCGACGGCCTGGGGCCGCGCTTCGTCAAGCGCTACGCCAACCTCCAGGAGGAGATGAACGCGGGCGTGGGTGCCTACGCGGAGGACGTCCGCGCACGGCGCTACCCCGGCCCCGAGCACGTCTACAAGATCGATCCCGCGGAGCTCGAGGAGCTGCGCACGCTGCTCGGCTGAGCCGGATCACTCTCACCCGTGCGGCGCGCGCGGGGGGCGACACCGCCAGGGCCGGCCTGCACCGCGCCCTCTCGCAGCGCTGATCGCGCGTACCGAAACCGCCCCGGAGAACTCGCCCTCGCGTGCGCCGGGGAAGATCCCGGCGCACGCTGGAGGGCGATCGGTCAGCTGTTGGTCGTCGTCTGCACGGCCTGGATGTCTGCGTCGGAGGCTTCCGCGTAGAAGACCCCGGGGGATTTGCCGCCGGAACCCAGATCGACCCAGCAGTCGATCGTGAGCTCGCTGGGGGTGGTGGTGCTGACCGCGACCTCCAGCGGCAGCGTCGTCGCCGCTCCTTCCCCGACCGAGGGGATCACCGCGTCGGTGGCCGAGAAGAAGCCCGCCGTGTCCGCAACCGGGCTCCCGCTGAGGGGGCTGTCGGCCAACGCGCATTCCACGTCGCCCTCGCCGCCGGTGCCCGTCGCGCCGATGGAGACCTGGACCTTGCCCGAGGCCAGGTAGTTGCCGGCCGGCAGCGCCTTGCTCAAGACCAGTGTGGGCGAGGAGCTTGTGCCGGCCGTGAACGCAACACCCGCGCCGGGAGCCGTGGGGGCTTGACTGGCCGAGAAGCCTGCCACGGCCCCTGCTTCGCCTTTCGCTCCAGTTTCGCCTTTTGTTCCGGTTTCGCCTTTGGCGCCGTTTTCACCTTTCAAGCCGTTTTCACCCTTTGGACCTGTGGTGCCCGTTGCTCCCGTTGTTCCAGACGCCCCGGTCGCACCTTTGGGGCCGCTCGCCCCCCCCTTCGCATATTTTTTGATGAGCGCAATCACCTCGCTCCTGGTGAGGCTCGTGCTCGTGGGTTTGGCTTTGCTGCTGCTGGCCCTGGTCGTGCTCGCAGCGTCTTTGGCCGTGTTCGGCACGCTGGTGGCCGCCAGGCTGACGCTCAATACCAACGCCATCGCCGCAAATGCGCCGACCAGACAGGTGGCAAGCACGGCGGAGCGCCGCCCACTCCTTGATCCCTTCGACATAACGCCTCCCGTGGCAACCGGCTAGTACTCAGCGCCGGCTCATGTTTATATTGGGGCTTACGCTACACCAGCGTGGGTAGCCGCGTGTACCACAGGTGATGAACTTCAGTGGCCGCCGGCGCCTGCTCGTCGATACGCACCGCCGACGCCCTACCACAACTACGGGACCGAGCCCGCCGAGCTCACCGAGCCGCAGGCGTGCTTACTGCTGCAGTTCGAGCCTGTTCATGAGATGCGAGTAATCTTCGACCCCGTGGGCTTCGGCTTCTCCGAGCTGAGCTTCGAACCGTTCCACGTGGCGCAGCACCGCGAAGTCGCTGGGGGTCGAGTAGGGCTCGGCAAGGCTGATGATCAGAGGCACTTCTTCGGCTTCGGGGTCCACGGCGGAGTAGCCGAGGTTGAACTGGGTGGTGCTCGCGGAGAGCGTCGTGTAGCCGCTGGCGACCCACCCCTCGATGTCGCCGCACAGATTCGGGGTGGCCAGCGTGGAGAGCCCCTCGAGCTTCTTCGCCAGGGTCCTCACGGCGCGTGTGAGCCTGCCGTTGCTCCAGCGCAGGCGCTCGACCTTGCGGGCGAACGCCGCGATGGGTGCGGCTGCGGTGTGGTACCCGACGGCGGTCATCGCGCCGATGACCTCGTCGTCGAGCTGTTCGGAGTCGTGGTCCTGGGGTGATTTGGCGGCCGCCGCGGGACACTCGGCGGCGATCTGGTCCGCGTAGCTCTTGACGGCCACCAGCCCCCTGGCGATATCGGGTTGAGCCGCGCTCACGAGCGTGTTCGTGGCGCGAGCCAGAGCGGAGGTGGCGGCCACATCCGCGGACCGCGCGGACACTGCCTGTGCAGAGGCTGTGAGCGCCACCCAGGCGAGCAAAGCCACGACCGACCCCGACACCAACCTCCTCCCCATATCTACCACGGTAGCATTCCGGGGGGGGAGGGGCCACCCCTATTCCGGGGGTTGGGGGGACCCAGCCTTCCGCGCCGGACCCCGCCCCTTCTGCGCCGGACCCCGCCCGCCGGGCGGTCGCCACGCCGAGCGGGAGCTCACGCGCGATACTCGACGCTCCTCAGCACCCGCGCGGGGGCCCCGGCTGCGATCGAGTGGGGCTCGATGTCGTGCGTCACCACGCTGTTCGCACCGATCACGCAGCGCTCGCCGATGCTCACGCCGCTCGTCACGACCACGTTGGCGCCCAGCCAGCAGTTGTCCCCGATGCCCGTGGGGCCCTTGCTCTCGAAGCCCTGCCACGGAACGGGGCGGTCGGGGTCCCCGTAGCGGTGGGAGGCGTCGGAGACGAAGCAGCCGTTGGCGAGCATGCAGTGCTCCCCGATCTCCACGAGCTCCTGGGAGGCGACCATCACGCCCTGGTTCAGGAAGCTGCCCGCGCCGATCCGAACGCGCGCGTGCCCGGGGGCGGTGATCCAGACGTTCGGCTCCAGCAGCACCCCCTCCCCCACCTCCAGGCGTCCCTGATGCAGAGCCTCCAGTACGTTGCCCTGCAGCGGCCAGCGCGCGAAGGCGCCGCGGCGCATCAGCTCCCAGTGGATCCGGGCGCGGTTCCAGGGCAGCGAGTTGCGCTCATACCATTGCCACTTCTGCGCCCAGAGCCTCATCTGGCGAGCAAGCTCGGAGCGCTCGGGGTCACTCACGCGGCGAGCGCCTTCGCGCGCCTCTTGCGCGGCTTCCTCGCCTTGGCAGGCCCGGAGCCGTTGGCGGAGACCCCGGCGGCCGAGATCCCGGCGGCCGCCAGCAGGGGCTCGAGGAACTGCCCGGTGTGCGAGGCCGGCTCGGCGGCGACCTCCTCGGGGGTGCCGGCCGCGACCACCAGGCCCCCCTCCTCCCCCCCTCGGGACCCATGTCGATCAGGCGGTCCGCGCACTTGATCACGTCGAGGTTGTGCTCGATCACCACCACGCTGTTGCCGGCGTCCACGAGGCGCTGGAGCACCTCCAGGAGCCGTTGCACGTCGGCGAAGTGAAGGCCCGTGGTGGGCTCGTCGAGGATGTAGAGGGTGCGCCCCGTGGCCACCTTGGAGAGCTCCGTGGCGAGCTTCACCCGCTGGGCCTCCCCACCGGAGAGCGTGGTGGCGGGCTGGCCGAGGCGCACATAGCCGAGGCCGACCGCGTTCAGGGTCTCCAGGCGCCGGCGCACCTTGGGGATGTGCTCGAAGAACTTCACGGCCTCCTCGATCGGCATGTCGAGCACGTCGGCGATGCTCTTGCCCTTGAAGCGGATCTCCAGGGTCTCGCGGTTGTAGCGCTTGCCGTGGCACTGCTCGCAGGGGACGTACACGTCGGGGAGGAAGTGCATCTCGATCTTGATCTGCCCATCCCCCTTGCACACCTCGCAGCGGCCCCCCTTCACGTTGAAGGAGAAGCGGCCGGGCTTGTACCCCCGCGCGCGGGCCTCCTGGGTTTTGGAGTACATGTCGCGGATCACGTCGAAGAGGCCGGTGTAGGTGGCGGGGTTCGAGCGCGGGGTGCGCCCGATCGGGGACTGGTCGACGGCGATGATCTTGTCGAGCTGCTCCAGGCCCCGGATCGCACGGTGCGCGCCAGGCCGCGAGCGCGCGCGGTGCAGGCGCGCGGAGACCGCCTTGTAGAGGATCTCGTTGACGAGCGTGGACTTGCCCGAGCCGGAGACGCCCGTCACGCAGGTGAGCGTGCCGAGCGGGAAGGAGGCGTCGATGTCGCGCAGGTTGTGCTGGGAGGCGCCCTCGACCTTCACATAGCCGATGGGGGTGCGGCGCTTGGCGGGCACCGCGACGGTGCGGGTACCAGCGAGGAATTGCCCGGTGAGTGACTCCTTCACCCGCTGCACCTGCGTGGCGGTGCCCTGCGCGACGATCCGCCCGCCGTGCTCTCCCGCACCGGGGCCGAGATCCACGAGGTGGTCGGCGGCGCGCATCGTCTGCTCGTCGTGCTCCACCACGATCACCGTGTTGCCGAGCTCGCGCAGGCGCTCCAGGGTGGCGATCAGCTTGGAGTTATCGCGCTGGTGCAGGCCGATCGAGGGCTCGTCGAGGATGTAGAGCACCCCCACCAGCGAGGAGCCGATCTGCGTGGCGAGGCGGATCCGCTGGGCCTCCCCCCCGGAGAGGGTGGCGGAGGAGCGGTCCATCGAGAGGTAGCCGATCCCCACGTTCTCCAGGAACTGCAGGCGCTCGGCGATCTCGCGCAGGATCAGCCGTGCCACGTGGCGGTCGGTCTCGGAGAGCTCCACCTCCTCCAGCCACTCGATCGCGCGCCGCGCGGAGAGCGCGCAGAAGTCCTCGATCCGCGTGCCCCCCACGAGCACCGCGCGCGACTCCGGCCGCAGTCGCGCGCCCCCGCACGCGGGGCAGGGTCGCAGGGACATGTACTCCTCCAGTCTCTCCTTCACCCCCTCGGACTCGGTTTCGCGGTAGCGCTTTTCGAGGTTGGCGATCAGCCCCGCGAAGCGCGTGGAGTAGGAGCGCCGCCGTCCGAAGCGGTTGCGGTAGGTGATCGCCAGCGGCTCCTTGGTCCCTCGCAGGAAGAGGTCGCGGTGCTCCTCGGGAAGGTCCTCCCAGGGCTGCTCGAGGTCCACGCCGTAGTTCTCGGCGAGCCCCTCGGCGACCTGCTCGTAGTAGTTGGAGAACGCCGCCGCCCTGCTCCATGGCGCGATCGCCCCCTCCGCGATCGAGAGCGCGGGGTCGGGCACGAGCAGCTCGGGGTCGATTTCCATCTGCGCCCCCAGCCCGTGGCAGCGCTCGCAGGCCCCGTGGGGGGAGTTGAAGGAGAAGATCCTCGGCTCCAGCTCCACCAGCGAGGGGCCGTGCTCGGGGCAGGCGAAGCGCTCGGAGAAGGTGAACACCGTGCCCTCCGCGGGTACCTCCCCGGGCACGATCTGGGCGTTCGCGGCGCGCGCGCCCAGCGCACCGGTGGAGTGCCTGCCCGGGGCCCCCTCATCCGGGCCGCTCTCCGAGGCGCGGGCTCCCCCGGCGAAGCCCATCATCTCCACCTCCACCAACCCGTCCGCGAGACGCACCGCGGTCTCGATCGAGTCGGCGAGGCGCTTGCGCACGTCGTGGCGCATGATGAGGCGGTCGATCACCACCGAGATGTCGTGCTTGTAGCGCTTGTCGAGCACGATCGACTCCTCGAGCATGCGGATGCGATCGTCGATGCGCACCCGCGCGAAGCCGTCCGCGCGCAGCTCCTCCAGCAGCTTGCCGTACTCACCCTTGCGCCCGCGCACCACGGGGGCGAGCACCATGAAGCGCGCGCCCTCCGGGAGCTCCATCACCTGGTCGATGATCTGCTCCGCGGACTGCCCCACGATCGGGCGCCCGCAGATCGGGCAGTGGGGCTTGCCCACCCGCGACCACAGCAGGCGCAGGTAGTCATAGATCTCGGTAACGGTCCCCACCGTCGAGCGGGGGTTGCGCGAGGTGGTCTTCTGGTCGATCGAGATCGCCGGCGAGAGCCCCTCGATCGAGTCCACGTCGGGCTTGTCCATCTGCCCCAGGAACTGCCGCGCGTAGGCGGAGAGCGACTCCACGTAGCGGCGCTGCCCCTCGGCGTAGATCGTGTCGAACGCGAGGCTCGACTTGCCCGAGCCGGAGAGGCCCGTTATGACAACGAGCGCGTCCCGCGGGAGGGTCAGGGAGATGTCTTTGAGGTTGTGCTCGCGCGCGCCGCTGACGACGATCTGATTGCTCGTGGGCATCTATCCCACATCATACGAGAGCGAACAGACGTTCGTGTGGGGAAGGATTTTAAGGATTTGGATGGGGGGCCGCCGAGGCGGGGGTCGGGGAGCGGCGCGGGTAGGCCTCGGGGGCGTGGCGCGGGGGCCGACGCCTTCGAGCCCGGCGCGTGCTCAGTCGCCGAGGCCCTCGAACAGCCACGACACGTCGAGGTCGGGCACGCCCTCGGCCGGGGAGGGAACCTGCGTGCCGACCCTGTAGATATCGCAGCGCCCGTAGCCCTTCGGCCCGGGGTCGCTGCGCACCTCGACCGTGTGGCCGGGGATATCCACCAGCCAGTAAGTGGGTACGCCATTCTGAGCGTAGATGCGCGCCTTCTTTCCGCGGTCCTTCTTATGCGAGGTCACCGCAACCTCGATCGTCAGCAGCGCCTCGTGAGGGTGCTGCCAGCGCGGCCTGTCCTCGTGAACGAGCGCGAGGTCGGGCTCGGGCTCAGAGCTCGGTTTTGCCTCCAGCGGAAGCTGCACCATCAGCCACGCCTCTGCGGTCCTGAAGTGGCGCGTCAGCCGCATGATCGCGATTATGTGGCTTTCACCCTGCGGGCTCATCTCGACCAGCAGCCCGTCGAGAAGCTCAACCGGCTCGCCCTCCAGCGCGCCCGTGGCGACCATGCGGTTGTAGGTATCCGTGTCAAGCCTGTGGATCGCATCCCCGCGGTGGGACTGCCTGTCGACGAGCAGCCCGTCCACGAGTTCGACCTCCACGCCCTCCAGCGCACCATCCTCGACCAGGCGGTCATAGATCCCTACGTCCATCCGGTAGAGCGGGAGCGGAGAGTCGCTCGGAGCGATACGCGCAGCCTGTGTTGCCATTGGCTCATTGTGGCAGGCGAGGATACGGACGGACGGCGAGGGTTCGGTGCCGTGGGCCCCGACCACGTGGCGTCATCCACCGTGCATCGCCCGGGCGCCGGATCGACGACCTCCTCCCAAGCCGGCCCCCGGCATCGAGGCCTCTACGCCGACCTCCCGCTCGTGCGTGGCTAAGGCTCGAGCTCGCCGTCGTAGAGCGCGAAAACCGCGCCCTGCGGGTCGGCGACGATCGCGATTTTCGCGATCGAGATGTCGATCGGGCCGGCGTGCACCGCGCCGCCCAGCTCGCCCACCTTCGCGAGCGCGGCGTCGAGATCCTCCACGCCGAAGTACGCCAGCCAGAACGGTGGGGCTCCGGGGGTCGCCGCCCGCATGCCGCCGGCGTTGGCGTCCCCGTTCTTGATCGACAGGTACGGTTCGGGGCTGCCCTCGAAGGGCGCCACGGTCCAGCCGAAGAGGCTGCCGTAGAAGGCGCCGGCGGCATCGAGGTCGGTGGTGCCGAGCTCGTTCCACACCGGCGCCCCCGGCGCGTTGACGAGCGCCGCGCCGAAGTGTGCTTTCGGCTCCCACAGCTCGAAGTGGGCCCCCTGGGGATCCTGGATCACCGCCATGCGGCCCACGTCCATCACGTCGAACGGGGGCGCGTGCACCGTGGCACCGAGCTCCTTCGCGCGCTCCGCGGTCGCGTCGGCGCTCTCGACGGAGATGTAGGAGTTCCACATCGGCGGCACTCCCGACTCGCGCTGCTGATCGAAACGGGGATTCTCGCCGGAGGCGAGTGTCTCCCGGCTTCGGTCGGGCTGCATAGCAATCGCGGCGACGGGCTTGCCGTCGCGCTGCATCATCGAGTAGACGTAGCCGCCATCGCCCACCGGGCGATCGTCGGCCTCCCAGCCGAGCAGGCCACCGTAGAACGCCTTCGCCCCCGCCTGGTCGGTGGTGGTCAGTTCCGTCCAGCAGAAGGTGCCGGGGGTGTAGCCGGTGCGATCGCCCATCGAACGGGAGAGTAGCGCAGAGCGAGATGTGGGGGCTCGCAGAGCGCGATGTGGGGCTCCGAGGCATGCGAAGCGAGGCAGCCGGGCAGCTCCCGGCACCACCCCATGTGACCTCCGGGGGCCAGATCGTGCAGACTGCAGGCGTGCGCCCAGCCCTCCACGCCGTCCCGGCCGTGCTCCCGCTGGCGGGCGGGCAGGACGGGGCGAGGGTCACTCTCCGGCCGCTGCTGTGCGGCGAGATCCGCGCGCCGGCCGGCTGGTTCGAGGCGCAGCCAGGGCTCGCGGGCACGCTGCGGGCACTCGGCGTGGGGGTCTCGAAGGAGCAGCGGATCCCGGTCCCGATCGTGGCTTTCCTGATCGAGCACCCCAGCGCGGGGGCGATCCTGATCGACACGGGCTTTCACCGTGTGATCGCCGACGGTGCGCCCGCGGAGCGGGGTCGCAACCTCGGCCCGCTCAGGAGGCTGTTGGCCACCGACATCCAGATGAACCCCGAGCAGACCGCGGCGGCGCAGCTGCGCACGCTCGGCATCGAGCCGCGGGAGGTCGGCCTGATCGTGATGACCCACCTGCACTTCGACCACGCGAGCGCGCTCGCCGACTTCCCCGCCGCCACGGTGCTCGTCTCCGCGCCGGAGTGGCGCGCGGCGAACGCGCGGGGAGCCTCGCTGCAGGGCTACGTCGCCGCCCAGCTCGACCCGCGCCCCACCTACCGCACGGTCGACTTCCACGGTGGTGGGGCACACGCGCTGGGCTCCTTCGAGCGTGCGCTGGACCTGTTCGGCGACGGGTCCCTTATCCTGCTCGACACCCCCGGGCACAGCGCTGGGCACCTGTCGGTCCTCGCGCGCCTGCGCGAGCGCGAGGCGCTGATCGCGGGGGACGCGGTCTACACGCTCGCCACCCTGCGCGAGGGCCAGCGGCCGTGGCACTCCCAGAACCGAGGGGCCTTCGAGCGCAGCGTGCGGGCGCTGGGGGAGTACGACCGCGAGCACCCCGACGCGCTGATCGTCCCGGGTCACGACATGGCCCACTGGGAGACGCTCGCCGAGCGCTACGAGTAGCTCGGGGCACATCCACGCCCTCGGTCGAGGCGCGGACGGCCTTGCGAGTCGACGCGCGGGGCGGCCTTGCCCATTCCACGCGCTGGGCGACTCCTGCTCAGTCGACGCGCGGGGCGGCCCCGCCCATTCGACACACAGGACCGCCCTGCTCAGTCGACGTGCAGGACCGCCTTGCCGGCGATCCGGCGCTCCAGCAGCGCGGTGATCGCGTCCGCGGCCTGCCGCCATGAGGCCTCGTGGCCTACCGAGCAGTCGAGCCGGCCGTCGGCCACGAGCGTGGCGAGCCGGCCGAGATCCCGCGCGCCGGAGCGCCCGCGGGCAAGCTCGGCGAACAGGAGGAGCCCGTACAGCCGCGCTCCGGGGGCACGGCCGAAGAGCGCGCGCGTGGGGAAGGCGGTCGGCTCGCCGGGGTCGCTGGCGGCGAAGGAGACGACGGTCCCCCCGGCGGCGACCCGCTGCAGCGCCGCCCCGAGCGTCGCGCCGCCGACGGCCTCGACGATCGCGTCGAACTCACTGCCGGAGGGCTCGAGCGTGGCGAGGATCGCATCGGCGCCGAGCTCGCTCAGACCCCGCGCCCGCTGAGCGCTCGAGGAGACCGCGGTGACGTGGGCGCCGGCAAGCTTGGCGAGCTGCACCGCGAAGCGCCCCACACCGCCGCTGGCGCCGGTGACGAGCACGCGCCGTCCGAGCACCGATCCGGCGATGTCGAGCGCCTTCAGCGCGGTCAGACCCGCCACGGGCAGCGCCGCGGCCTGCGCGTCGGAGACGGCGTCGGGCAGCTCGCACAGCGCGTCGGTGGGTACCGCGGCGAGCTGGGCCCACGCCCCCCGCGCGAGGAGCCCAACGACCCGCGTCCCCTGCGCGGGGCCGGAGCCATCGGCCGCGGGCCTCTCCACCACCCCGGCGAGATCCCAGCCCGTGAGCTCGCCGTCGGCCATCTCCGACAGGCGCCGGGACTCGCCGCGGTTCAGCGAGAACGCGCGCACCCGCACCAGCGCCTCACCCGGCAGCGGCTCCGGATCGGGCACCTCGCGCAGCCGCACGTTTGCGGGGGCGCCGGGGGCGGCAGTGAGGGCGAGCATCCCCGGATTGTGTCAATCTGCGAGCCGCGAGCGATGCATATCGATCCGTACATAGTCCTGGGAAGCGCCGTGGTCGGCTTCCTGGTCGGGATGACCGGCGCCGGCGGGGGGGCCCTGATGACCCCGATGCTGATCCTCCTCTTCAACGTCAAGCCCTCCGCGGCGATCTCCAGCGATCTCGTGGCTGCCGTGGTCATGCGCCCGGTGGGCGCGGGGGTGCACCTGCGCAAACGGACCGTCAACCGCGGCCTGGTGGGATGGATGGTCCTCGGCTCCGTCCCGATGGCGTTCCTCGGCGCCTATCTGCTGCACGTGATGGGGAACGCGAAGGCCGCGCAGCAGAACATCGAGACGGCGCTCGGCGCCGCGCTGCTGCTGGGCGCCGCGGCGATGGTGCTGCGCTACATCCTCGACCTTCGCGGCGGCGAGCGGCGGTCCGGGGAGATCCACGAAATCGTGGCACGGCCGATTCCCACGGTGGCGATCGGCATGCTCGGCGGCATCGTCGTCGGCATGACCTCCGTGGGCTCGGGCTCGTTGATGATCATCCTGCTGCTCTTCCTCTATCCCATGTTGAGCGCCAAGCAGCTCGTCGGAACCGACCTCACGCAGGCCGTCCCGCTCACGTTCGCGGCGGCCCTGGGGGCGCTTGTGTTTGGGCATGTCGAATTCGGCGTGACCTTCTCGCTGATTCTCGGCTCTGTCCCCGCGGTGCTCGTCGGCTCGATGCTCTCCTCGAGCGCGCCCGACCGCTACATCAGGCCGGTCATCACCTTCGTGATCTTCGCCTCCGGCCTGAAGTACGTGGGCGTCGCCACCACCGTGCTCGGCTGGATCCTGGTCGCCACGCTGGGGATGGGCTTCGCGACGTGGCTCGCCTACAGGCGACCCTGGCAGACGCAGCCCGCACTCGCGCCGAAGGACGGCGCCGCCCCCGATTAGCTTCGCCGAGGCCGTCCACCAACGAGATTCAGCCAGTTCCTTAACCCATCCCTTAGCGGGGTCGTCTTTGATGTGGCTTGTCTGGCGGCCGAGCGCCGCCCTCCCAGCGAAAGGATCTGAGCGCGATGGCCAAGCCACCTCGACGGCCGCGCAAACGCATCATCGTCTTCGCACTCGGGGGCGCCCTCGCGGTGATCGTGGCCGTGTTCCTGCTGATCTACTTCGTGATCTTCCCGACCTCCTCCCCCAAACCGTTCAAGCTGAACACCCCGGCCGCCGCTGCCAGCGCCAATCCCACCACGCCGTCGATCTCGGCCGCCAGGCTGAGCGGTAACTGGAAGGTCGCCGCCGGCTCCCAGGCCGGCTACCGCGTCCGCGAGAAGCTCGCCTTCCTGCCCGCCCAGAGCGATGCGGTGGGGCGCACATCGCAGATCACCGGCAGCGCCACCCTGAGCGAGTCCGGGGGCACGGTCAGGATCACCACCGCCTCGTTCCAGGTGGCTGTCAACACCCTGAAAAGCGATCGCTCGATGCGTGATGAAAAAATCCATGAAATCGGCCTTGAAAGCGATCGCTACCCAACGGCGACGTTCGTGCTGTCAAAGGCCCTCACCCTTCCCGCGGGCGTCCTCAAAGGCGACGTCGCGTCCGTGCCGGCGACCGGGATCTTCAACATCCACGGCACCTCCAAGGGGGAGACCATTCCGGTGGAAATGGGCCTCTCGGGATCCACACTCGACGCCGTGGGCTCTCTCACATTCCCCTGGAGTGAATTCGGCATGACCGCTCCGAGCATCGGCGGCTTCGTCAACGTGAGCGAAAGCGCGACCATGGAATTCGACCTGCATCTGCAGGCCTGATGCGATGCGCCGTCCAGAGCAGCTGCCGGCTCGCGGCCGACGCGAGATCGAGCTCGCCGGCTCGATCGAGGCGATGAGGGACGATCGGCTAGAGCGACGCCTGCTCACCGCGCTCGCGCTGAACGACCTCGAGCTGGACCCTCATCGCCTCGGCAAGCGCGAGCGCCGCTGACAGGGGCCTGACCATCACGGAGAAGTCGTCGATCAACCCATGCTCGTCGGTGTGCAGGAAGTCGCACCCCTCGAGCTCCCGATCGCCAACGCGCGCGCTGAAGACGAGCGCGTGGTCCCGTGCCCCGGGCGTCCCGATTTCGCGCTCGTAGCGAAAGTCCTCGAATACGCGCGAGACGGCAAAGAGCAGCGGCGCGACGGCCTCGCGTCCGCGGTAGGGCTTGAACACGATTGGGCTTCGGAACACGACGTCCTCGGCCACGAGCGCGAAGGCGGCGTCGAAGTCCTGGGCTTCGATGGCTGCGCGAAACGGGTGCATCGAGGCCGAGATCATACTCCGGAAGGCCACTCGTCAAGAGTCGCGGACACAGCACCGAGGCCCACCTCGTCACCGACAAGTCCCTACACCCTGTCGAGATTGGCACCGCGAGGCTCTCCCCACAGCACGGAACCCCACTCGACAGAGCGGATTCCGAGAGATGCGCCTGGGGGGAATCGAACCCCCGACCTGCGGCTTGAAAGGCCGCTGCTCTTTGGCACCCCGTAGGTTGCCGTTGACCACTGAGCTACAGGCGCATGGGTTGGTGACCGCGGATTGTAGATGGATGCGCGGCCGCGATGTGGCCGGCACGCAGGCGGCTGACACTCAGCCCTCGATCGCGGCGTACACCTCGTCGAGCAGCTTGGCGCGGTCGGCGAGCGCGAAGCGCTCGGCAAGGTAGCGGTCAGCCTGCTCGCGCGACTCGCCGCCGAGAGCCAGGTTGAGCGCCACCAGTCTCGCCCCATCGAGGTCTTCGCCGGCGCCCGCGCGGTGGCGGCCCTCCTCGACCGGGGCACTCGCGGGCGTTGGCGGCGTTGGCAGCGCTGGGGACGCGGGCGGCGCGGGCGGCGCTGGGGACGCAGGAGACGGCGCTGAGACAGCACCCGGGCGCCCCACCGCAACCGACGGCACAGGACCCGCGGCAGGCGAGGGCAGCGCGGGAGCCGACCGCTCCGCGGCGGCCGACTGCACAGCGCTTGCGGCCGGGGGCGCAAGCGCGGAGGACGGAGGCTCGATTGCACGTGGCTCCTCCGCCCCGGCGCGCGGACCTGACATCAGCGCGCTCAGCTCGTCACCCAGCGCTCGCACGCGGTCGTGCAGCGCGCCGCTGGCGCGCACGAGTGTCTCCACCTCGGCGGACAGCGCCTGCACGTAGGCGTCCACCGCGGCGCGGTCGTACCCCTCACGCACGGGCGGAAGGGCGCGCCGTTCGGGGCTGTCGCGGTCGGACTCCACGGCGGCAGCGTAGCGAACGAGCGGCCTCGGCTACGCCAGCTCCTCTGCGGGCTCAGGCACCTCGTGGACGTCCTCGAAGCCCGCCGGGTCCTCCTCGCCGCCGGCCTCCGTGGGCGCCTCCACCGCCTGGGCCTCGCGCAGGTCGCGGCGCAGCTCGCGGATCTCGTCGCGCAACTGGGCGGCGTACTCGAAGCGCAGGTCCTCCGCCGCCGCGAGCATCTCCTCCTCGAGCTCCACCGCGAGGCGCTCGAGCTCGTGGGTCGGCATCTCCTTCGCCTTCCCCCGGGCGCTGCTGCGCCGTTGCCGGCGCCCGCGGGGGACCTTGGACTCGCCCTGCAGGAACTCCGCGATGTCGGAGACCCCCTTCACGATCGAGGCCGCGGTGATCCCGTGCTCCTCGTTGTAGGCCACCTGGATCTCGCGGCGGCGGTCGGTCTCCTCGATCGCCGCTTTCATCGCGCGGGTCTCCTTGTCGGCGTACATCAGCACCACCCCGTTGACGTTGCGCGCCGCGCGGCCGATCGTCTGGATCAGCGAGGTCTCCCCGCGCAGGAAGCCCTCCTTGTCGGCATCCAGGATCGCCACCAGCGAGACCTCCGGCAGGTCGAGGCCCTCGCGCAGGAGGTTGACCCCCACGAGCACGTCGTACTCCCCCAGGCGCAGGTCGCGGATGATCTGGATGCGCTCCAGGGTGTCGATCTCCGAGTGCAGGTAGCGCACCCGGAAGCCCATCTCGAGCAGGTACTGCGTGAGGTCCTCGCTCATCTTCTTCGTGAGCGTCGTCACCAGCACCCGCTCCTGGATGTCCACCCGGGCGCGGATCTCGTTCATCAGGTCGTCGATCTGGTTGCGCGTGGCGCGCACCTGCACATCGGGGTCCACGATCCCCGTGGGCCTCACGATCTGCTCCACCACCCGCCCCGCGCGGGTGCGCTCGAACTCCCCCGGGGTCGCCGAGACGAACAGCAGCTGGGGGGTGATCGAGAGGAACTCCTCGAAGCGCTGCGGGCGGTTGTCCATCGCGCTGGGCAGGCGGAAGCCGTAGTCCACGAGCGTCTGCTTGCGCGAGCGGTCCCCCTCGTACATCCCCCCCAACTGGGGCACCGTCTGGTGGGACTCGTCGATGAAGCACACGAAGTCCTTGGGGAAGTAGTCGATCAGGCAGTACGGCCGGTCCCCCGGGCCGCGCCCGTCGAGGATCCGCGAGTAGTTCTCGATCCCCGAGCAGAAGCCCATCTCGCGCAGCATCTCCATGTCGTACTGCGTGCGCTGGCGCAGGCGGTGGCTCTCCAGCAGCTTGCCTTCGGACTCCAGCTGGGTGCAGCGCGCGTTCAGCTCGGCGCCGATGTCCGCGACCGCCTTCTCGATCGAGCCCTCCCTGACGTTGTAGTGCGTGGCCGGCCAGATCGCCACGTGCTCGAGGTCGTCCTCGATCAGCTCCCCGGTGAGCGGGTCGAAGTGCTGCAAGCGCTCCACCTCGTCCCCGAACAGCGTCGCCCGGTAGGCGGTCTCCGCGTAGGCGGGGAACACCTCCAGCGTCTCCCCCCGCACGCGGAAGGTGCCCCGCGCGAGCACCGTGTCGTTGCGGGTGTACTGGATCGAGACCAGTTTGCGCAGCAGCGCATCGCGGTCGATCTCCTCACCGCGGTTGAGGATCTGCATGTTCATCTCGTACACCTCCGGCGAGCCCAGGCCATAGATGCAGGAGACCGACGCCACCACGATCACGTCGCGCCGCGCGAACACCGCCGCGGTGGCCGCGTGGCGCAGACGGTCCACCTCCTGGTTGATCGCGGAGTCCTTCTCGATGTACAGGTCGCGGCTGGGGACGTAGGCCTCGGGCTGGTAGTAGTCGTAGTACGAGACGAAGTACTCCACCGCGTTCTCCGGGAAGAACGTGCGGAACTCGTTGCAGAGCTGCGCCGCGAGCGTCTTGTTGTGCGCGATCACGAGCGTCGGGCGCTGCACCGCCTCGATCACCCCCGCCATCGTCATCGTCTTGCCGGTGCCCGTCGCCCCCAGCAGCGTCTGGAAGCGCTCGCCCTGCTCGATCCCCTCAGCGAGCCCCGCGATCGCCTTCGGCTGGTCGGCGGTGGGGGTGAAGACTGAATCGAGCTTGAAGGCGGGCATGGCGGCGGTCTCCTACGGTAGCGACCCCCTGCGATCCGGCGCGAAAGACGAGGGTGCGGACAGGTCCGCGTGCCGATACGAGGACCGTCGCGCCTATCAAGCCCAGAGCCGACGGGGGCGCCACCCTGACCCGGACCGGGCGCCACCCTGACCCCGGTATGATCGACTTACCATGCCGGTCCGAGCGACCAAGCGGGGGGCGGGGCGAACGAGGCTGGATCGGGACTGCGACGTCCTGATCTGCGGGGGGTCCTTCGCGGGCCTCGCGGTCGCCCGCGAACTTCGATCCTCCGGGGCCAAGGTCCTGGTGATCGACCGCTACGAGCTCGGGGAGCGCGCCACCTCCGCCTGCGCCATCCCCACGGCCTGGCTGGAGGGCCTCTCGCTGCAGGGCTCCCTGCGCCAGACCTTCGGGGAGCTGCGCGTCCACACCCCCCTGACCAGCACCCGCTGGCCGCTGCCCTGGTCGTTCTCGACGTTCGACTACCGCGAGCTCTGCGCCCTGCTGTGGGAGCAGACGGGCCTGCCCGGAGATGGATACGAGACCGCGAAGGTGGACGGCATCACGCGTGGCGCCATCCACACGGTCCACACCGACCGCGGCGACATCCGCGCGCCGCTGGTGGTCGACGGCCTCGGCTGGCGGCGCGTGCTCTGCGCCGGCACCCCGGTCCAGCCGCCGCAGGCGCCGCTCACCCGAGGCCTGGAGGTGCACCCCCAGGGGGCCGGGGAGGAGATGGAGCTGTGGATCGACCCCCGCTATGCGGAGTCGGGCTACGGCTGGAACTTCCCCGCAGGAGGGGAGCTGCGCGTGGGGGTCTGCTCGTTTCGGCCCTCCGATCACGTCAAGGAGCCCACCGTGCGGCTCGCCGGAGAGCTCGGCCTCGACGCCGTGCGCTACCAGGGCAACTGGATCCCTCACCGCCTGCGCCCCGCGGTCGAGGACGGGGTGTTCTTCGCGGGGGACTCCGCGGGCCACTGCCTGCCGCTCACCGCCGAGGGCATCCGCACCGCCCTGTACTTCGGACTCGCCTGCGGCCGCGAGCTGGGCGGGGTGCTCGACGGCGCTTGCAGCCGCGAGCAGGCGCTGCACAGCTACGGAGCCTTCTCGCAGGGGCATGAACGACCGTATCGCTGGCTGCTGCGCATTCAGCGCGCCGTGTGCCGCCCCACGAGTTGGAGCACCACGCCGATGTGGGCCAAGGCCCTCACAAGCCGCCGCCTCACGAGATGGGCCTTCGACCGCTACCTGGCGATCGCACCCCCCTCGTTCGCGGCTGCGGGGGGCTAGCCGAGGCCCAACTGCGCGGGGTAGGTGGCTCTGTAGGCACGTTGGGCGCTCTGCACCCGCCGCACGTATTCGCGGGTCTGCGGGAACGGGATCGCTTCGACCGTCAGCTCCCGGCCCTGCGCGCGGGCGCCCGCGACCCATTCGTCGACGTTGGTCAGCCCCGCGTTGTAGGCCGCCACGGCGAGCATCTCGTTGCCTTCGTAGTGGTCCAGCAGGTAGCGCAGGTAGTAGCTCCCGTAGGCGATGTTGATCGCCGGTGTCGCCAGATCGTCCGTCTGGAAGCGCACCCCACCGGAGAGGTGCGCGAGGAACTCCGCGGTGCTGGGGAGGATCTGCATCAGGCCCTCCGCCCCCGCCGAGGAGGGCCGCGGGTCGAACTTCGTCTCCGCGTAGATCACCGCCGCGATCAGGGCGGGGTCGAGGTGCTTTTCCGCCGCCTGCTGGCGGATCACGCTCGCGTCCTGCAACGGCAGTGCGAGTTCGCGCACCGCGTGCTCCAGGCGTGGGGCGAACGCCACGATCAGTGCGATCGCCGCGATCAGCACCGCGACCGTCGTGAGCAGCCGCCGCTCTCTCGGCGCCCGCCCACCCGAGCCGTGTCGACGGCGGCCGACCTTCGTTCGCTCGCCTCGCGCGCGCGAACGGCCTACGTACAGCTCGTGGGTCTGAGTCCTCACACCTTCAGCTTGTCAAGTATCTCCGACAGCTTCTGCAGCAACTGCGCCTCGCTGCCATCGTTGCAGACCGCGAAGCTGGCACGCGCCGCCTTCTGCTCCTGGGAGAGCTGACGGGCCGCGCGCTCGCCCTGCAGCTCGTGCCCCCGCCCGGCCGCGCGCTCGCGGCGCAACTCCTCGGGCGCGACGATTGCGATCGTCGCATCGTAGAGACCCTCCATCCCTGCCTCGAAGAGCAGCGGCACCTCCACCACCGCGGCCCGCGGGGCGGGCCGCTGGGCGCGCGTCCGCTCGATCCACCTTCCCACGCGCTCCCCCACCAGCGGCCACAACAGAGCCTCCAGCCAGTGGCGCTCCCCCTCCTCGGCGAACGCCCGCCGTGCGATCGCCGCGCGGTCGACCGCCCCCCCGGGCGCCACCTCTGGGCCCCACCGCTCCACCACGGCGTCCCTCAGACGGGGCTCCCCGGCGTACAGCTCGTGCACCACGCCATCGGTCGAGAGGACCGCCGCCCCGAGCCGCTCCAGCGCCGCCAGCGCGGTCGACTTGCCGGCGCCCATTCCACCCGTCAACCCGAGGAGTGGGACCTCCCGCTCCGCCTGCACGAGGTGTGAATCAGGCCTCGGGGGAGTCGCTCACGGCGGGCGCCAGCTCAGGATCCGCGAGCGTCGCAGCTCCCCCGGCAGCAGGAGCCTCGGCAGTGGGCTCGGGGGGCGCCTCTCCCTCCGCGGCGGCGGGCTCCACGGGAGCGCTCGGGTGGGCGGACTCGGACGCTCCCACCTCGGCGGGCTGCGCCGCTCCAACCTCGCTCTGCACGGTCTCGGTGGCAGGATCCGCCGCCTCCACCGCCCCAGCGAGGGATCCATCCGCGACGCCAAGCTCACTCTCCCCCACCGATGCAGGCTCCTCGGCCTCAGGCTGGCCAGCGGCTCCGGTCTCTGGCTGACCCTCAGCGGCCCCGGCCTCTGGCTGACCCTCAGCGACTCCAGCCTCTGGCTGACTCTCGGCGGCCCCGGCCTCTGGCTGACTCTCCACGACCGCGTCCTCAGTCGTGGCTGCACCGGCCTCAGGGCCTCCCGCCGGCGCCTCAACCGAGAGCTCGCCCTCCAGGACTCCAGCCTCGGGCTGACCCGCGGGCGCCTCAGCCGAGGGCTCGCCCTCGAGCTCGGCGTCACCAGCAGGTGCAACCGCGGAAGCCTCGGCGGCGGCGGCCGCCGCCGCGGAGCGGGGCAGCGGCAGGATCTGGTCCTCGACGCGCTTGGCCGACAGCGAGAGGCGCCGGCGCTCGGAGTCGATCTCGAGGATCTTCACGCGGATCTCATCGCCCGTGTGGACGACCTCGCGGGGACTTTCCACGTGGTGGGCGGCGAGCTCGGAGATGTGTACGAGGCCCTCCACTCCGTCGAGGATCTCCACGAAGGCGCCGAAGGTGACGACCTTGGTGACGGTGCCCTCCAGCTCGTCCCCGACGTTGTAGGTGTCCACGATCCGCTGCCAGGGGTCTTCCTGGGTCTGCTTGAGGCCCAGGGAGATGCGCTGGCGGTCGCGATCGATGTCGAGCACCTTCACCTGCACGGTGTCGCCGATGTTGAGGATCTCCGAGGGGTGGTTGACGTGCGACCAGGAGAGCTCGGAGATGTGGATCAGGCCGTCGATCCCGTCGAGGTCCACGAACGCCCCGAAGTCCACGATGTTGGAGATCTGCCCCTCCACCACGAGCCCGGGCTGCAGGCGGTCGAGGATCTGCTGGCGCACCTCCTTGCGCTCCTCCTCGAGCACCGCGCGGCGCGAGAGCACGACGTTGTTGCGCGAGCGGTTGAGCTCGATCACCTTGGTCTCGATCTTCGTCCCCATGTACTCGTCGAGGTTGGGGACGCGGCGGATGTCCACCAGCGAGGCCGGCAGGAAGCCGCGCACGCCGAGGTCGATGATGAGGCCACCCTTGACGACCTCGATCACGGTGCCCTCCACGGGCTGCCCGGACTCCGCGGCGGCCTCGATGCGCCGCCACGCCTTCTCGAAGCGGGCGCGCTTCTTGGACATGATCAGGCGGCCGTCCTGATCCTCCTTGGTGAGGACGATCGCATCGACCTCCTCGCCGAGCTCCACCTCCTCGTGGGGGTCCACGGACTTGCGGATCGAGAGCTCCCCGGAAGGGATGACGCCCTCGGACTTGTAGCCGATGTCGACGAGGACCTCGTCCTTGTCGATCCGCACCACGCGGCCCGTGACGACCTCGCCCTCCTCGAAGGGCTGCATCGTGGCGTCGTAGTTGGGGACGATCTGCCCGTCGACTTCGAGCAACAGGCCGCCCGACCCCTCGACCACGTGGGCTTCTGGTTTCTCGATCAGTGCTTGCACCGCTCGAAGCCTAGCGCAGCGTGGTCGGTTGGGAAGCCCACCCGCCCGCCGGCGCGATCGGGCGGGCCGGCGGACTTATCATTCGTGGCCGATGCCGGTGCGAGCGACCAAGCGCGGAGCGGAGCGCACCCGACTCGAGCGCGACTGCGAGGTGCTCGTCTGCGGCGCGAGCTTCGCAGGCCTCGCCGTCGCCCGCGAGCTCGCGGGCGCGGGCGCACAGGTGCTGGTGATCGACCGCTACGAGATCGGCGAGCGCCAGACCTCCGCGTGCGCCGTTCCCACCACATGGCTCGACGCGCTGGGGCTGGGCGGCTCGCTGCGCCAGACCTTCGGAGAGCTCACTGTGCACACCCCGTGGCGGAGCGCCCGCTGGAGGCTCCCGTGGACGTTTTCGACTTTCGACTACCGCGAGCTGTGCGCGCTTCTGTGGGAGCAGGCCCGCGCTGAGGGGACCGCCTTCGAGACCGCCACCGTGGAGGGCCGGGAGGGTTCCACCGTGCACACCGACCGCGGGGAGCTGCGCGCCCCGCTGATCGTCGATGCGCTCGGCTGGCGCCGGGCGCTCTCGAGCTCGACCGCGATCCAGCCCCCGCACGCAAGGCTCTCCCGGGGCCTGGAGGTGCACCCGCGGGGGACGGGAGCGGAGATGGAGCTGTGGATCGACCCCCGCTATATCCGCTCGGGGTACGCCTGGAGCTTCCCCGCGCACGATGAGGTGCGCGTGGGGATCGGCTCCTTCTGGCCCACCCACCACGTGCGCGAGCCCACAGTGCGCCTCGCGCGCGATCTGCAGCTGCCCGCGGAGGGCTACCAGGGCAACTGGATCCCGCACGAGCTGCGCCCCGCGGTCGAGGACGGCGTCTTCTTCGTGGGGGACTCCGCGGGCCACTGCCTGCCGCTCACCGCGGAGGGCATCCGCACCGCGCTCTACTTCGGGCTCGCCTGCGGGCGCGAGCTGCGCGCGGTAGTCGAAGGCCGCCTCACCCGCGAGCAGGCGCTCGAGCGCTACGGAGCGTTCTCCGACGCGCACGCCTGGAAGTACCGCTCGATGCTCCTCTCCCAGCGCGCGATCGGGCGCCTGACCCCCAGCCGCGCGGTCACCGCGCTCGTGCGGGCCTTCGAGCGCCCGGGCGTGTGCGAGTGGGCGTTCGAGCATTACGCGCGGATCGCCCCGGCCTCGTTCGTCGGGCCACGCGGGCGGCGCCCCGTCCTCGGCCAGCGGGCCACGGCGGCTGTCTGAGTGCACGGCCTCGGACTAGCCAAGCCACGCCCCGGGCGTGATCTCCAGGTAGCCCATGTCCACGCGCAGCACGTCCATCGCCCACTCGAAGAGCACGCGGCCGAGCCCGTAGCGGGTGGCGAGCGTCCGCTCGGCCACCGGCTCCTGCTCGGGTGCAAGCATCCTGGCGGTCGCCTCCAGCGGCGTGCCGAGCGGCCTGCCGCGCACCGTGCAGGGAGCCACGAGCAGCCGCGGGTCGTTGCGCAGGCGCTTGACCTTGCCGGCAGTGCGCTCGGTGCGAACGTAGAGACGACCGCCCGCCTCCGCCGCCCACACCGGCGTGGGGACCGGAGCTCCATCGCGACGGAAGGTGACCAGCAACGAGCGCTTGCAGCCGCGGATCTCGGCGATCGAGCCGTTGCGCGGTGCATCGACGATCTCCCTCGCTCCCGGTGGCGTCAGGCGGGCGGCGATGCGCGCGTTGAGCACCGCCGCCGGCAGTCTGCGCCCGGGCCGCGGGTGCGCGGAGGGGCGGGCCGCTGTCACGCCACCTTGCGCAGCCGCGGCCGTGCAGCCTCTGCGGCCTGTAGCGCCAGCCGGCTGGCCTCCAGCGCGCTGGCCCAGGAGACCTCCGCGAGCAGCCCCGGGGCGGCGACCATGTCGCCCGCGAGGTAGACGCCCTCGCCGCGATCGACGGCCGGACGATCCCGCCAGGTGCTGCCGGGCAGGTCGAGCGCTCCCGAACGGGCGTCCATGACCTGCCGGCGGCGCCAGGTCTCGCGCCCGCGCCAGTTCACGTAGGACTGGTCGATCAGCCGTTCCAGGCGCGCGCCCGCCTGATCGGTGCTCTCGCCGGGGCGGATCGGCATCTGCGTCTGGATCAGCTCGTGTCCCTCGGGCGCGATCAGGCGGTCCGAGGAGGAGTAGCGCCCGATCCAACCAGATTCGTCCATGTCCGAGACGATCCAGGGATCGCCGCGGCGGCGGCTGAGGCCCACGTCGAGGCACACGGTCCGCCCGCTCAGCCCACCCAGCGGCTCGCCCCCCAGCAGCTCGCTCGCCTGCTGGATCTCGGTGGCGAGGATCACCGGCGGATCGGGCAGCGTCTCCACGCGGTGACCCGTCTGCACGTCGACGCCGAGGTCCCGCAGGCGGCGCTCCAGCGGAGCCACCAGCCCGCTCCAGCCCCCGGCCGCGTAGCGGACCACCGTGGTCGGGGGCGGCGCGGAGAGGAACAGGCGCACGGTGCGCTCCCACACGAACGCCGCGGAGAGCTCGCCGGGATCGTGGTGGAAGGTGTAGACACCGGCCATCGATGAGAGCATCGCGGCGATGCGCTCGTCGGTGTGCGAGGCGACCCAGCCGCGGAAGTCGGTATCGACCGGCGCCTGGCGACCGCGCAGGCGCAGCACCGCGGGGATCGTGCCCAGCGGCGGGGTGCGCTGCACCGACCCATCCCAGCGAAAGCGCGCGCCGCCGAGCGGCGGGCGGACGTGTTTGGGCAGCAGGCCGCGTTCACCCAGCCACCCCCACATCGCCCCGTCGCTGTAGAGAGCGTGCGGCCCGAGGTTGGCTTTGTAGGGGCCCTCAGCGCTGCGCGCTCGCCCGCCGAGCGTGTCGTGCGCCTCCAGCAGCCGCACCTGCGCGCCCCCCTCCGCGCACGCGATCGCCGCCGTCAGCCCCGCAAGCCCGCCTCCCACAACTGTCATCTGGCTCATGGTGTCCTCCAAGATCGAGAGTGTGCGATCACCGTAGCCCGCAACTGGCTCACAGTACAGTGCCAGTTATGTCCCCAAGTAGAGGACCAGTGGAGCTGCTGGTGGAGCTCGACCGCGGCGGCGAGCTGTCCCTGGGCGAGCAGCTCGTCGGCGGCATCCGCGAGGCGATTCGCACGGGGCGCCTGGCGCCCAGTGCAACGCTGCCCTCGACGCGCGGTCTGGCGAGCGAGCTGGGTGTTTCGCGCGGCGTGGTGAGCGAGGCGTACAGCCAGTTGGCCGCCGAGGGCTATCTCAGCACCCGTCAGGGCGCGCCGGTACGGGTGCGCGCGGCGGTGCGCGCCGCCACCCAGCGTGCCCCCGCCCGCTCGCTGCAGGAGCGCTTCCCCTACCACTTCCACCCGGGCCTGCCCGACCTCGCGGGCTTCCCCCGCGAGCGCTGGTTGCGCTCGCTGCGGGCGGCGCTGCGCGAGGCGCCGCTGGACGCGCTCGGCTACGGCGACCCACGCGGCCTGCCCGAGTTGCGCGAGGCACTCACCGACTATCTCGGCCGGGTGCGCGGCGCCGCCGCCGACACCGAGCAGATGACGATCTGCACCGGCTTCATGCAGGGCTTCTCGCTCGCCTGCGGGGTGCTGCGCGGCCACGGCGTGGAGTCGATCGCGCTCGAGGACCCCGGGTGGCACATACACCGGCTGATCGCCGAACAGTCGGGCCTGCGGATCGTGCCGATCCCTGTCGACGCGCAGGGGATGCGGGTGGACGAGCTGATCGCGAGCGACGCTGCTGCGGTGGTGGTGACGCCCGCTCATCAGTTCCCCACCGGGGCGACCCTCAGCCCCTCCCGCCGCGCCGCGCTGGTCGAGTGGGCCGAGCGCGAGGAGCTGCTGATCGTCGAGGACGACTTCGACGCCGAGTACCGTTACGATCGCGTCGCGGTCGGCGCGCTGCAGGGGTTGGCACCGGAGCGCGTGCTCTACATCGGCTCCGCCAGCAAGCGCCTGACACCGGGCATGCGGCTCGGCTGGATGCTCGCGCCCTCGTGGCTTGCGTGGCAGATCGCCACCGCCAAGGCCGTGCAGGACGGTGGCTCGGAGGCGTTGGGGCAGTTGGCGCTGCGCGATTTCATCGTGCGCGGCGAGCTCGACCGTCACGTGCGCCGGATGCGCCCGCTCTACCAACGCCGGCGCGAAGCGCTGCTGGAGGCGCTCGCTCACCATCTGCCCGAGGCGCGGGTGGCAGCGCCCGCCAGCCCGGCCGCCGGCCTGTTCGAGCTGGTGGGGCTGCCCGACGGCATCGACGAGCCCGAGCTGATCAGGGCCGCCGCCGCGCGAGGCGTGGGCATGGAGGGACTTGCCCTGCACAGCTTCACCCCCGGCGGCCCCCCGGGGGTGCTGCTCGGCTTCGGCAACCTCTCCGAGCCGGCGATCGAGCAGGGCGTGCGGCTGCTCGCTGACGCGTACGCGTCGGTGCGTTGAGAGAGGCAGGGGAGCAACGCCAACCTCGTGACACACCACCGGGTCCTACGGCAGCTTTGTGCTGGGGTGTTTCGTGATCACGGGCACGCCGGGCCGCAGCGCTCCGTCCGCATATGTCCAGGTCGTCGTTGCGCGACCGCTCGAGCAACAGGTCGCATCGTCGGGCCCGTAGAAGTCTTCGTGCACGGTGATCCTGCCGGGCGCGATCGCGATCCGCAGAAGCGTCGGCAGCACGTCGGGGGGCTGCACCCGGGGTGTCACGACGCCAACCACCGACAGCCGGCCGCCGCGACCGCTGAAGATGACCCACGAGTAGAGCAGTGCACCGTCGGCTGTGCCGCCGCCGTTGTTGCAGTCGACTTCGAGGCCCGCGTCATCTTCCCCGCTGCCGGCGAGATCCCCAAAGACGACCGCATCCCAGGCGCTGACGACCGTGAGGCCTCGCTTGCCGTCGAAGACATCCCGCGACCATCGGCGCGGGATCGGCGTAACGAAAGCGCTGCCGTGATGAAGGCGAATCGGCTGTGAGGCGTCGCAGGCCGCGCCGGGGAGCGTGACCCCGGCCCAGTCGACCTGGTGGATGTCGAACGCCGATGCGGCCGCCGGCGGATGGCCGAGCTCCGCACCAAGCCCAGTCGCGGTGCAACCCAGCAGGACCGCTCCAACCACCACGCACAGCCATCGAAGTCGCGCCATCCAAGCGATGCTGACAGACCGAGTCGACCTCATCGGCGCACCACAAGCCCCACTCCCGCGACGAGCAGCACGAGGCCGACGATGCGGTGCAGCGCAAGCGGCTGGCGAGCGATCCCTAGCAGCCCGAAGCGGTCGATCGCTACCGAGATCGCGAGCTGGCCGGTTATCACCGCCGCGGTGAGGCCGGTGGCCCCGAGCGTGCGCACGGTGAGGATCGCAACCGTCACGTAGGTCGCGCCGAGCAGGCCGCCGATGAACGCCCACCACGGGATGCCGCCCGTGTGGCGGAAGCTGACGAGGCCACCGCTGGCGATCGACGCGGCCACCACGAGCGCCACGGTGCCGACGATGAACGAGAACGTCGCCGCCTGCAGGCTGCCCACACCCCTGCCCAGGCGCGCGTTGACCGGCGCCTGCATGCCGACCAGCGCCCCGGCTGCGCCCGCCAGCAGCACAGCCGCGAGACGGCTCACCGTCGCACCTCATGCCTGCCGACGCTCGCATCGCCACCGCGGAGCCGCGCAGAGCTCGACGGCCGCGCGCAGGGCCGCCGAGTGGCAGACCGGCTCACTTCGCCTCCAGCCAGGTGCGCCCCACGCCGATGTCAACCGCCATCGGGGGCTCGAGCTCCCACACTCCGACCATCTCGCGCTCGATCAGCTCGCGCGCGGCGGGCACCTCCTCGGGCGGCGCCTCGAAGAGCAGCTCGTCGTGGATCGTGAGGATCAGCGTCGTGCGCAGCGCGGCGTCTGCGAGCGCGCGGTGGCAGCGGACCATCGCGAGCTTGATGACATCCGCCGCGGTGCCCTGCACGACGGTGTTGACCGCGAGGCGCTCCCCGAGCGAGCGCACCTGGTAGTTGCGAGCGCGCAGCTCGGGGATCTGGCGGCGCCGGCCCCACAGCGTCGTGACGTACCCTTCCTCCTTGGCGCGCTCGATCGTGTCCTGCATGAACTGCGCCACGCAGGGGAAGCGGGCGAGGTAGGCGTCGATGAACTCCTTGGCCTCCTCGCGCGGGATGTTGAGGCGGTCGGCGAGGCCGAAGTCGGAGAGCCCGTAGACGATCCCGTAGTTGATCATCTTCGACTTCGAGCGCATCCCCGGATCGATCTGATCGGCCGCTACGCCGAAAACCCGGGAGGCGGTGGCGGTGTGCACGTCTTCGCCTTTCGCGAAGATCTCCTTCAGCGCGGGCTCCTCGGCGGCGTGGGCGAGCACGCGCAGCTCGATCTGCGAGTAGTCCGCGGAGATCAGCAGGGCCCCCTCCTCGGCCTCGAAGCAGCCGCGGATCTCGCGGCCCAGCGCGGTGCGGATCGGGACGTTCTGCATGTTGGGGTTGGTGCTCGAAGAGGCGACCTGTCTGGGCGACCGCCTGCAGGAAGGTGGTGTGGATGCGGGAGCGCTCGTCCACGAGGCCGGGGAGCACGTCGAAGTAGGTCTTGATCAGCGTCGAGAGCTCGCGCCAGCGCTCGATGCGAGGCACGATCGCGTGCTCGGAGCGGATCGCCTGCAGCACCCGGGCGTCGGTGGAGAAGCCGGTCTTGCCGCGCCGCTTGCGCGAGAGGCCGAGCTTCTCGAAGAGGATCTCCCCGAGCTGCTGGGGCGAGGCGATCAGGAACTCCTCGTCCGCGAGCGCGAAGATTTCCCCTTCGAGCTCCGCGATCTCCTCGCGCACGCGCCCCGCGACCTCCAGCAGGCGGGGCACGTCGAGGCGCACCCCCGCGAGCTCCATCGCGCGCAGCACCACCACGAGCGGCAGCTCGATGTCGCGCATCAACCCCTCCAGGCCGCGCTCGGCGATCTGCTCGCGCTGCCACGCAGCGAGCGCGCCGAGCAGCAGCGCGTCGCGGGCGGCGGGGTCCTCCACGTCGCAGACCAGGCCCCGCTCCTCGCAGAGCTCCGCGAAGGGGTAGCCGCGCCGTGCGGGCTCCAGCAGGTAGGCCCCCAGCAGCGTGTCGTGCACGAGTCCCGCCGGCACCAGCCCGAGCGCCTTGGCGTCGTGCACGACCACCGGCCGCTCCCCGCATGCCGCCGCCACCTCTTCGGGCCCCTCGCAGTCGCCGGCGAGCACCTCGGGGATCGCGCCGTCACCGCCCCCGCGCCCACCGCGAGGCTTGGCGCCGGCGTCCTCGGCGTCCTCGGCGCCCACGTCCGGCGCACGGACGACGGCGAAGCGCCAGCCGCCGTCTTCGGCGAACAGCGCACCCTCGGGGATCTCGGCTTGGCGCACCGCCACGCACAGCTCCCCCGCCACCGAGCCGTCCGCGCCACCCGCGAACCCCCCCATCTCCCCCAACCCCCCCGCACGAACGCGCCCCGCGAGCGTGACCTCGCCCGTCGCGGCTGGGACCGCCTCCTCGCCCTCGCCGAGCGCCTCTTCGATGCGGCGCAGGGGATCGCGCAGCTCGTACTCGCGGAAGACCTCGCGCAGGCGCGAGCGGTCGGGCTCGCGCGCGGCCTCCGCGGCGGGGTCGAAGTCGAGCGGGACCTCGCGCTGGACGGTCGCCAGGCGCTTGGAGATGCGCGCGTCCTCGGCGTGCTGTTCGAGGTTCTCTTTGCGCTTCGCGCCTTTGATGTCGGCGATGCTGGCGAGCACGTCCTCCAGGGCGCCGTAGCGCTGGATGAGCTCCGCGGCGGTCTTGTCCCCGATCCCGGGGACCCCGGGGATGTTGTCGGAGGTGTCGCCCTTGAGGCCGTAGAAGTCGGGGATCAGCGCGGGGGGAATGCCGTAGCGGTCGAGGACCGCCTGGTGGTCGTAGAGCTTGGTGTCGGTAATCCCGCGCGCGGTCGCCATCACCTCCACGAGACCCCCCTCGTCGATCAGCTGGAAGACGTCGCGGTCGCCCGTGACGATCGTCACGGGCACCGGGGGATCGGCCCGCATGGTGCGCTCGGCGAGCGAGGCGATCACGTCGTCGGCCTCGTACCCCTCGACCTTCACGTTGCGGTAGCCGAAGGCCTCCACGAGCGGTTCCATCGCGGGCCACTGCTGTTTGAGCAGATCCGGCCGGGAGCGTCGCTGCGCCTTGTACTCGGGGAACAGCTCGGTACGCCCCGAGGTGCCGGCATCCCACGCCACGACGGTGGGACAGACGCCGTGGTCGGTGACGATCTTCACGAGCATCGAGGCGAACCCGAAGATCGCGTTGGTGGGCACCCCCGTGGAGGTGGCGATCGACTCGGGGAGCGCGAAGAAGGCGCGGTAGACGAGGCTTGGGCCGTCGATCAGGAAGAGGCGCCGCCCCGCCACCCCCCCAGGGCTCTGGCGCTCCTCGCCGCTCGCCGTCGAGGGGAGTGTCGTGCGGGTCGCCACGACGGAGCACTTTAGGACAGGCGGCTAGCAATAAGATGGCTGACCCTCGATCAGGACAGGAGCTCCCGCACGTGAACATCACCCCCAGCGCGCAGTACCGCCTCACGATCCGCGTCCGCCTGGACGACACGCAGGGGGTGGTGGGGCTCCTGACGACCGCGATCGGGGAGGCCGGGGGGATCGTGGTGGCCGTCGACCTCGTGGACAGCGACGCGGGCACCAGCATCAGGGACGTCGTCGTGGATGCGGCCAACCGCGAACACTGGGGCAGGATCCTGCAGGCGATCGAGGCCCTCCCGGGCGTGGAGGTGGTGGACACCACCGACCGCACCTTCCTGCTGCACGTGGGGGGCAAGATCGAGCAGCACAACAAGCACCCCCTGAAGTCGCGCGACGATCTCTCGATGGTCTACACCCCGGGGGTGGCGCGGGTCTGCATCGCGATCCGCGACGACCCCGACAAGGCCTCCCAGTACACGATCAAGCGCAACACCGTGGCCGTGGTCTCCGACGGCACCGCGGTCCTCGGGCTGGGCGACATCGGCCCAGCGGCGGCGATGCCGGTGATGGAGGGCAAGGCCTGCCTGTTCAAGGAGTTCGCGGGCGTGGACGCCTTCCCGATCTGCCTCGACACCAAGGACCCCGACGAGATCGTGCGCACGGTGAAGCTGCTCGCCCCGGGCTTCGGGGGGATCAACCTGGAGGACATCTCCGCGCCGCGCTGCTTCGAGATCGAGGAGCGCCTCAAGGAGGAGCTCGAGATCCCCGTCTTCCACGACGACCAGCACGGCACCGCAGTGGTGGTGATGGCGGCGCTGCTGAACGCGGTGAAGCTCACCAACCGCCGTTTGGAGGATCTGCGCGTGCTCGTCATCGGCTTGGGCGCGGCGGGGATCGCTGTGACGAAGATCATGCGCGAGGCCGGCGTGAGCAACATCATCGGCGCGGACTCCAGAGGGGCGCTGCACGTGCACCGCGAGGACTACCTCGACAGCTCCATGAACCCCGTGAAGCGGTGGTTCGCCGAGGTCACCAACCCCGAGTGCCGCGCGGGCGCCCCCGCGGACGTGATCGAGGGCGCGGACCTCCTGATCGGGGTCTCCGGTGCGCGGGCGCTGCCGGCGCAGGCGCTCGAGCGGATGAACGACGACGCGATGGTGTTCGCGATGGCGAACCCCAATCCGGAGGTGATCCCCGAGGAGGCGGCGCCCTACGTGCGGATCATGGCCACCGGGCGCTCGGACTACCCCAACCAGATCAACAACGTGCTCTGCTTCCCGGGGATCTTCCGCGGCGCCCTGGATGTGCGCGCGCGGGCGATCACCGAGGAGATGAAGATGGCCGCGGCGCGCGCGATCGCGGCCATCGTCCCGGAGGAGGAGCTGCGCGAGGACTACATCATCCCCTCGGTCTTCAACCGCGACGTGGCGCCCGCCGTGGCGGCGGCGGCGGCCGAGCAGGCGCGCGCCAGCGGCATCGCGCTGGCCGGCCGGGAGGTGGGGTTCGCCCAGGGCGACACCCCCACCGGCATGCCGACCGCGGCGTGAGGCGATGCGGGTCACGCTCACCGGCGCAACGGGCCTGATCGGGACCGCGCTCCTCGCGCGTCTGGAGGCGGAGGGGGCGCAGGTCACGGTGCTATCGCGCGACCCCGAGCGGGCACGCGCAACGTTCGGCGTGCAGGCGATGCGCTGGGACCCCCTGGCCGAACCCGCCCCGGCGGGGGCACTGGAGGGGCGAGACGCGGTCGTGCACCTCGCGGGCGAGAACGTCGCGCAGCGCTGGAGCGCGGACGCGAAGCGCGCGATCCGCGAGAGCCGCGTGATCGGCACGCGCCACCTGGTGGAGGGCTTGAGCGAATGCGGCTCGGAGGGTGGCGGGGGCAGCGAGGCGAGCGCTGACAGCAAGACCAGCGGGGGCAGCGACGCGGGCGCAGGCAGCAACACGAGTGCGGGCAGCGAGGCGGGCACTGGCAGGCCGAGGGTGCTGGTCAGTGCCTCGGCGATCGGCTACTACGGCGCGCGCGGCGAGGAGCCCCTGGACGAGGAGGCCCCCGCGGGCGAGGGCTTCCTCCCGGAGGTGTGCGCGGCGTGGGAGGCGCAGGCGCGCCGAGCGCAGGATCTCGGGATGCGCTCCGTGCAGGTGCGCACGGGAGTGGTGCTGGACCCCCGCGGCGGAGCGCTGGCGAAGATGCTGCCCGCCTTTCGCCTGGGTGTCGGCGGTCCAATCGCGGGGGGCCACCAGTACGTTTCGTGGATCCACACGGAGGATCTCGTGGGAGTGGTGCTGGCGGCCCTGGGCAACGAGCGCTGGTCGGGTCCCGTCAATGGGACGGCCCCGGAGCCGGTCACCAACCGTGAGCTCTCACACTCACTCGGCCGGGCGCTGCACCGCCCCGCGCTGCTGCCGGTGCCCGGCGCGGCGTTGGCGCTGCTGTATGGCGAGATGGCGCAGGTCCTCACCACGGGAGCGCGGGTGCTCCCCGCGAAGCCGCTGATGCTGGGGTACGAGTTCCGCCACCCCCACCTCGAGGGGGCGCTGAGCGCGGCGCTTCAGAGCCGCTGAGGCTCAGTCCCCGGGCGGGAGCTGGAAAGCGCGGTAGAAGAGGAGGCGCCCGTGGCGAACGCGGTCGACGGCGTAGCTGGAGAGGGTGGTGTCGCCGTCGGGCAGCACCGAGTAGCGCCCCAGCACCGAGTCGCGGCCGGAGATGGCGAAGAACTTGTGGATCACCGCCTCGCGATCGTCGCCATGGCGCCCGGCGCGGCGAATCGCGAGCAGCACGGCACTCATGGCCTCGTAGCCATACAGCGCGTAGGGGCCCGGGGTCCGGTGGAAGCGCTGGCGGTATTCGGCAAGCACGCGCAGCGCGGGCGGCGGGTAGAGCGAGATGGGCAGCAGCGGGGTGCTCAGGTAGGTGAGCGCGGCGGCAGAGCCGATCTGGGCGGCGAAGGAGGGTTCGGCGAGGCCACTCGGCCCGAGCAGGCGCAGGTGGGGGTCGGCCGCATGCAGCTGCTGCCAGAACGCGACCGCGCCGGAGTTGGGCAGACCGCTGAAGAACACCGCGCGGGCGCCACTTTCGAGCACCTTGTGGACCTCCCCTGAGAATTCGGTGCCGGCGGTGGTGTCGATCTGGTCTTCGCCGAGGACCTCGATGCCGGCACGCTTGGCGTCTTCGGCGAGGATCGCCGCGAGGGGGGCATCGAAGGGGTCGAGGTCGTCGATCACATACACGCTCCCGAGGTGCAGGAGGCGCATCAACCTGACCTGGGCGGCGGCCTGCACGGGATCGCCGGGCATCAGTCGCGCGAAGGTGCGCTGCCCGGTGGGGTAGAAGCGTTCGGGTTCGTCCTGGCCGGCGTCGAGCGAGGAGGTCAGCCCGACATAGGGGCTCGCCGGGCTGACCTGGAGGATGCCGGCCTCGTTGACGAACGACAGCGAGACCGCGGTGGCGGCGGAGTCGAGCTCGCCGATGTAGGCGATCGTGGAGGTGTCCTGGGCTGCGACGCGGGCGTTGCTGGCGGTGATCCCGGGGGAGGCTTCCCCGCTCGTGGGGTTGGCGTCGTCGAGCAGGGCGTATTCGATCTGAAAGCGCCCCACCCGCCCGCCGGCCTGGGCGAGGGCCAGCTTCTCGCCGTCGGCGATCTGTTCGGAGGCCGGGGCGAGGGGGCCCTGGAGGGGGAGGCTGGAGTAGATGGTGAGCCTGTTCCCGGGGAGCGTGCCGGCGGTCGAGACCCCCACGCCGCCGCAGCCGCCGAGGGCGGCGAGCGCCGCCAGCATGAGCAGGGTCGCCACGAGCGGCACGGGAGCACTCGCGCGAAGGTGGGACACCAGCGAGTCCAGACGGAGCCAGTGCGAACGCACCGGCCGCTCAGCTGCTGCTGCGGCGGCGGCCGGGCAGGTAGCCGGAGAGGATCCGCACGCAGGCGCCGACGAGCATGATTACAGCGGCGAGCATGAATGCGTCGAAGCCCTTGGCGCCGAGCGCCCAGAGCACGATCCACACGACGAGGCCAGCGGTGACTGCTGCGATCAATCCCATCGCCGCATCCTACCTGCCGCGCCAGCGGGCTGCTTCGCTATACGAGGCAAACTCAGCGACGAGCATTGACCGCGCCAGCGGGTCACCGCCAACCAGAAGCCCACTCAGCGAGGGGTGGGGCGACCGCGCTCGCTACACCGCCAACCCCGAGGCCAGCTCCGCGACGAGCGCGCCGACCGCGCGAGCTGGATCCTCGGACTCGCCGGCGGCGCGCACGAGGCGGCTGCCGACGATCACACCGTCGGCCCCGGCGTCGGCGGCCTGACGGGCCTGCTGGGGCCCGCTGATCCCAAAGCCGAGCGCCACCGGCACGGCGGTGGCGGCCTTCGCCCGGGCGATGATCTCGGCGAAGCGCTCCGTGAGCGCCTCCCGCTCCCCGGTGGTGCCGACGACGGAGACGGTGTAGAGGAACCCCCGCGCCCGCGCACCGATCTCGGCGAGGCGCGCGAGCGGGGTGGTGGGAGCGACGAGCGGCACGAGCGCGAGCCCGTGACGATCGCAGGCGGCGAGCACCTCCGCGCCCTCCTCGAAGGGCAGGTCGGGCACGATCAGCCCGCACGCGCCGGTGCGCGCCAGGCGCTCCACGAAGGCCTGGATCGGAGCCCCGCCCGCCCCCGCGAGGACCATGTTGGCGTAACACATCAGCACCACCGGCACGCTCGGGGCAAGCGCGCGGGCGACCTCCAGCACCCCCGCGAGGCTGGCGCCGGCGGCGAGCGCACGGGTGGCGGCCTCGTGGATCACGGGCCCGTCGGCGAGGGGGTCGGAGTAGGGCACACCCAGCTCGAGGATGTCCGCGCCCCCCTGCACGCACGCCTCGCCGATGCGGATCGACTCCGGGAGCGTGGGGTAGCCGCCCATCAGGTAGGGCATCAGCGCGGCGCGCCTGCCGTGCGCGGCAAACGCCTGGGTGAGGCGCTCGGCGCCGCTCATGAGAGGGCGAGAACCTCCGCGAGGTCCTTGTCGCCACGCCCGGAGAGGCACACGAGGTCGAGCTCCCCCTCGGGCTGGGCGAGCGTCCACGCGAGCGCGTGGGCGCTCTCCAGCGCCGGGATGATGCCCTCCAGGCGGGCCACCTCACGGAAGGCGGCGAGCGCGTCGCGGTCGCTGACGGCCACGTAGCGCGCGCGTCCGCTGTCGCGCAGGTGGGCGTGCTGGGGGCCCGTACCGGGGTAGTCCAAGCCGGCGGAGATCGAGTGCGCCTCGATGATCTGGCCCTCCTCGTCCTGCATCACCGCGGAGAGCGCCCCGTGCAGCACACCCGCACGTCCCCCCACCGTGAGGGGCGCGCCGTGGCGCGGGGTGTCGATCCCCTCCCCCCCAGCCTCAACCCCGATCAGCTCCACCTGCTCGTCCTGCAGGAATGCGGTGAAGATCCCCAGCGCGTTGGAGCCCCCCCCGACGCAGGCGATCACGCGCGTGGGCAGGCGGCCCTCCCGCTCCTGCAGCTGGGCGCGGGCCTCGTCGCCGATCGTGCGCTGCAGGTCGCGCACCAGCGCCGGGTAGGGGGCGGGGCCCACCACGGAGCCGATCACATAGTGGGTGCCCTCCACGTTGGTCACCCAGTCGCGGATCGCGGCGGAGGTGGCCTCCTTGAGCGTGCGCGCCCCCACGTCCACCTGGTGGACCCTGGCGCCGAGCAGTTCCATGCGCTGCACGTTGGGCCGCTGGCGACGGGTGTCCTCGGCGCCCATGTAGATCTCGCACTCCAGATCCAGCAGCGCACACACCGTCGCGGTGGCGACGCCGTGCTGTCCCGCGCCGGTCTCGGCGATGACGCGGTGCTTGCCCATGCGCCGCGCCAGCAGCGCCTGCCCGAGAGCGTTGTTGAGCTTGTGGGAGCCCGTGTGGTTGAGATCCTCGCGCTTGAGGTAAACCGGCCGCCCGAGCCGCTGCGAGAGGCGCCGCGCGCGGTAGAGCGGGGTGGGGCGCCCGCCGAAGTCGCGCAGCAGGTCGTTCAGCTCCATCGTGTAGCCCGGGTCCACGCGGGCCTCCAGCCACGCCCGCTCGAGCTCCGCCAGCGCGGGCATCAGCGTCTCCGGGACGTACTGCCCCCCGTAGGGTCCGTAGCGGTGCTCGATCGTGCTCACGCCGCCGAGACCACCGCGGCTCCGTGCACCGCGGCGAAGAACGCGCGCAGACGCTCGGGGTCCTTGCGCCCCGGGGCCGACTCGGTGCCGGAGGCGGTGTCGACGGCGAAGGGACACGCGCGGTGCCCATAACCACATGCCACGCGAATCGCCTCCGCGGCGTTCTCCGGACCAAGGCCACCGCTGAGGATCAACGGAACCCCCGAGCGCCGCGCGGCGAGCAGCCCCCAGTCGAACGCCTCCCCGGTGCCCCCGCGCAGCTCCTGCTTGCCGGGCGCCGTGGAGCGCGTGTCGAGCAGGTGGAAGTCGGTGTGGAAGCGCTCCACGTCGCGCACCTCCCCGATGCTCTCCACCTGCACTGCCTTGATCACCTTCGCTCCCGTGCGGTGCCCAACCTCCCCGCAGTAGGAGGGCCCCTCGTCGCCGTGCAGCTGCAGCAGCGTCAACCCCAGCTCGTCGCTGGCCTGGGCGACCTCGTCCAGGGGCGCGTTGACGAACACCCCGCACACCTCCACCTTGCGGCGGAGCGCGGTGGCGATGCGCAGCGCCTCCGCGGGCGAGCAGCGGCGGGGGCTGGGCTCGTAGAAGATCATCCCGATCGCCCACGCCCCCAGCTCCACAGCCAGTTCGGCGTCCTGCAACCGCGTTATGCCACAGACCTTGATACGGGTGGCGGCGTCGAACATAGGCCAACGGTAGCGGGTGGCCGCGCTCCTAAGGGGTCCCCACTGGGAGCTACCTTACTCGGCGTGGCGTAAGCCCCGGCGGCACTGGTCCCGATCGGCCGCCGGGGACTTAACGAAGAAGCGCCCGCGGAGCGGGCGCTTCGGTGAGTCAACAGTCTGCTCACTAGCCGACCCGTAGTTTAGCGCAGCGAGACGACTGCCTGCTATTCCGGCGTGTTGGGGTTGGGAATCGAGTTGGGCCGCTGTCCGAGGGTGACGTTGACGGTCTTTTTGGTGTAGCCACCGCTGCCCGAGGCGCGCCACAGTTCGATGGGAACGGTTTCCCCGGGCTTCTTGGCCCCGACGTCCGCGGCGAGGTCTTCGGTGCCCGTGACCTTTTTGCCGTCGAAGCCGACGATGATGTCCCCGCCGACGGAGACTTCGGTGCCGTTGATCTTGGCTTCGACGTTGCCCGCGCGGATGCCCGCCTTGGCCGCGGGACTCCCGGCTTCGACTTTCTCGACGAGCGCGCCGCTGGAGACCGGGAGGTTGAGGCTTGCGAGCGACCCGTCCACCGGGATCATCACCACGCCGAGGTAGGCGGTGCGAACGGTCCCGCCCTTCTCGAGTTCGGGGAGCTCTCCCTTGGCGGTGTCGATCGGTACCGCGAAGCCGATGCCGATGTTTCCGTCGCTGCCGCTGCCCCCGGTCTCGATCTGCGAGGTGATGCCGATCACTTCGCCTTTGGCGTTGAGCAGGGGGCCGCCCGAGTTGCCCGGGTTGATCGGAGCGTCGGTCTGCAGGACGTTGTCGATCGTGAAGCCGTTGGGGGCGGTGAGCTGGCGCTGCAACGCGGAGATCACCCCGGTGGTGAGCGTGCGGCTGAGCCCGAAGGGGTTGCCGATCGCGAGCACCGGTTCACCGACCTCGACCGCGCTCGAGTTACCGAGGGGGAGCGCGTGCAGGTGGAGGCCTTCGGTGGGGATGCGCAGCACGGCGAGATCCTGGGAGGGGTTCTTGCCGATCACCTTCGCTTCGACGGTCTTGGAGTGTTCGAAGCTGACGGTGACCTTGACCTCGTTCTCCACCACGTGCCAGTTGGTGAGGATCGTGCCGTTGGAGTCGATCACGAAGCCCGAGCCCGTGGCCGTGCCCTGCTGGGAGGTTTCGCCGAAGCCGAAGGGGGATTCGCTCTGGCGCACGATCGTCGAGGTCACGTAGGCCACGCTGGGCGCTGTGCGTTCGTAGATTTCGTGGGCGCTCAGCCCGCCGCCGCTATTGGTGGCGCCCGCGGCGGTGGAGGATGAGGACGGGGTGGCGCTGGAGGCCACCGGCGCGGCTGCCTGGATCTCGGTGACGGTCTTCGAGGAGGAGCCCAGGCCGCCGGTGGCGGCGATCACGGCCACCACCACGCCGCCTCCGACGAGGGCGGCGAGGAAGGGGATTGCGAAGAGTCGTTTCATATGAGCACAGGATGATCGCTCGCGATGAAGGCGATCTAAAGCGGGGCCCCGGTGTCGCTAAAACTTCTCGGGCCCCCACCTCCGGACTCCTCGCCGGGCTCGGTGGCAGGGGTGCCCGACAGCAGCTTCCTCAGCGCGGCCTCGGGGTCGGGGGCGCGCATCAAGAGCTCCCCCACCAGCACCCCCCGCACGCCGCTCTCCCTCAGGCGCCGCAGGTGCGTGGAGGTGGCGATCCCTGACTCCGAAACCACCGCGACCCCGTCGGGGACCTCCTCCAACAGCGCGAAGGTGCGCTCGACATCCACCGTGAAGTCTCGTAGATCGCGGTTGTTGATCCCGATCGTCTGCGCCCCCACGTCGAGCGCGCGGCTCAGCTCGGCGCGGTCGTGCACCTCCACGAGCGCATCGAGCCCCAGCTCGCCCGCAGCGCGGTGCAGAGAGGAGAGCGTGGGCTGATCGAGCGCCGCCACGATCAGCAGCACCGCGTCGGCGCCGGCGGCGCGGGCCTCGTGCAGCTGGTAGGGGTCGACGATGAAGTCCTTGCGCAGGATCGGCAGCGCGCAGGCGTCCCGGGCGAGGCGCAGATCCTCGAGCCCACCCCCGAAGTGGGGGCCCTCGGTGAGGATGGAGACCGCGCGGGCGCCGCCGCGCTCGTAGGAGCTCACCTGCGCGGCGACGTCGGGGCGCTCGCGCAGCTCCCCGGCGGAGGGAGAGCGGCGCTTGAACTCGGCGATCACCGCGATGCCCGGACCCCGCAGAGCCTCCCCGAAGGGCCGCGCCCCAGCTGGGCTGCTCGCGCCTGGGGTGAGCTGGCGGGTGGGAATCCCACCCGCCAGCTCACCCAGAGGCAGCTCGCGCTTGCGCCGCTCGACCTCCTCACGGGTCGAGGCGAGGATTCGATCGAGCACGGTGGCGCTCATTGGGCATCCCTTGGCTGCCTCGGCCACCGCCGCAGAGAGCCTGTGGCGCTGGCCCGGGGACGCCTCACGAGGCCGCCTCGGCGGGGGCGTACCTGTGGGAGGCCTGCACGTAGCGCTCGAGCGCGCTCGCGGCGCTCCCGTCAGCGAGAGCCGCGCGAGCCGCCTCGATGCCCTCGGCGAGCGACGCGACCGTACCGGCGGCGTAGATCGCGGCGGCGGCGTTGATGAGCGCGAGATCGGCGCGGGTCCCCTCCTCGCCTGCGAGGATCGCGCGGGCGACGGCGGCGTTCTCCGCGGGTGTGCCGCCCTCCAGGGCGGGGTGCCCGACGGGAGCGATAGGGATCAGATCCGCCGGGTCGATCGTGTAGCGACGGATGTCGTGGCCGTCGACCTCCACCACCCGTGTGGGGGCGGAGCTCGAGACCTCGTCCAGCCCGTCCTCCCCGCTGACCACGAGCGCGCGCCGGGATCCGAGCAGCGCGAGCGCGCCCGCGACCGTCTCCAGGAAGCCGGGGTCGGAGACCCCGATCAGCTGGCGCGAGGCGCCGGCCGGGTTGGTGAGGGGGCCGAGGAGGTTGAAGATCGTGCGCACCGCGAGCTCATGGCGGACGGGCACGACGTAGCGGGTGGCGCGGTGGTGGGCAGGAGCGAACATGAAGCCGAAGCCGGCCTCCTCGATGCAGCGCGCGACGCCCCCGGGCTCGAGATCGATGCGCGCCCCCAACGCCTCCAGCAGGTCGGCTGACCCGGAGGGTCCGGTGGCGGAGCGGTTGCCGTGCTTGGCCACCGCGCAGCCCGCGCCGGCGGCGATCACCGCGGCGGTGGTGGAGACGTTGAAGGTGCGCCGCCCTCCCCCGGTGCCCGCGGTGTCGAGCAGATCCTCGCGCGCGACGCTCACGCGGGCGGCGAGCTCGCGCATCGTGCGCGCCATGCCCGCGAGCTCCTGCACCGTCTCGCCCTTGGTGCGCAGCGCGATCAGGAAGCCCGCGATCTGGGTCTCGGAGACCTCGCCGTGCATGATCTCCGCGAGCACCTCCGCGGCCTGCTGTTCGCTGAGGTCGCGGCGCGATGCGAGCGCGTCGATGGCGCTCGTGAGGATCGGGTTGGGCATCAGGGGACTCTCGATCCACCCAGCGGGGGGGCAGCGCAACCCGTTGCGAGCATGAGGATCGGGTTGGGCATCACGCGAGGAAGTTGCTCAGCAGCAGCTTGCCCTCGTCGGTGAGCACCGACTCCGGGTGGAACTGCACTCCCTCGGCGGGGAGCTCGCGGTGGCGCAAAGCCATCAGCACGCCGTCGCCCTCGGCGGAGCCTTCCAGGCAGTCGGGCAGCTCGGGGTCAACGATCAGGGAGTGGTAGCGCCCCACGGTCAGGGGGGAGGAGAGACCGGCGAAGATGGTGCGCCCGTCGTGGCGAATGGTGGTGGCCTTCCCGTGCACGGGCGGATGCAGGATCACACGGGCGCCAAACGCCTGCGCCAGCGCCTGGTGGCCCAGACACACGCCCAGCGTGGGCACGCCCGCTTCGGGCATCCGGCGCACCAGCTCCAGGGTGATGCCCGCCTCATCGGGCGTGCACGGGCCCGGGGAGACCACACAGCGCTCGTACCCCCCCGCGAGCAGCTCCTCCACCGTGGCACAGTCGTTGCGCACCGTGTGCACCCCCGCCCCCAGCTCCCCGAGGTACTGCACGAGGTTGTAGGTGAACGAGTCGTAGTTGTCCAGCACCAGCACCCTCACGGCCAGTCCACCTGCCTGCAGGCCAGCTGGATCGCGCGCATCGCCGCGCGGGACTTGGCCACGGACTCCTCGTACTCATACGCGGGCTTCGCGTCGGCCACGGTGCCCCCACCGGCCTGTACGTGGGCGACGCCATCCTTGACGACGACCGTGCGGATGTGGATCGCCGTGTCGAGATCCCCGCTGTAGCTGAGGTAGCCGACGGCGCCGCCGTAGCCGCCCCGCTTGATCGGCTCCAGCTCGTCGATGATCTGCATCGCCCGCACCTTGGGCGCCCCCGAGAGCGTGCCGGCGGGAAGCACCGAGCGCAGCGCGTCCATCGCCCCGATCCCCGGGCGCAGGGTGCCCGAGACGGAGGAGACGATGTGCAGGACGTGGCTGTAGGTCTCGACCTCCATCAGCTCATCCACGGTGACGCTGCCGTACTCGCACACCCGGCCCAGGTCGTTGCGGCCGAGGTCCACGAGCATGATGTGCTCCGCGCGCTCCTTCTCGTCGGCAAGCAGCTCCCCCGCGATGCGGCGATCCTCATCGGGGCTCGCGCCCCGCGGGCGCGTGCCCGCGATCGGCCGCGTGGAGACCTGGCGGCCGGTGACGGTGAGCAGCGGCTCGGGGCTGGCGCCGGCCACCTGGAAGTCGCCGAAGTCCAGGAAGTACATGTAGGGGGAGGGGTTGACCACCCGCAGGCCGCGGTAGATCGAGAAGGCCTCCACCGGCACCGCCGCGGACCAGCGCTGGGAGGGAACGACCTGGAAGGCGTCGCCGGCGTGGATGTAGCGCACGATCCGCTCCACCATCGCCTCGAACTGCTCACGCGCCATGTTGGACTGAAACCGCGGCATCGCCCGGGGCTTGAACTCACCAACCCGCTCGGCGTGCGGAACGGGACCGTCGAGCGCATGGCGGATGTCGGCGATGGTCTGCACGGCGCAGGCGTAGTCGCGCTCCACCTCGGCGCTCACCTCGACGTTCACGAGGATCGTGACGGTGTGTTTGAGGTGGTCGAAGATCACGAGCGCGTCGGAGAGCATCAGCGCCATGTCCGGCAGCCCCAATGGGTCCTCTCGCGGCTCCCCGAGGGGCTCGACGGTGCGCACCAGGTCGTAGCCGAAGAAGCCCACCGCCCCGCCGCTGAACGGAGCCTCCTGCGCCCCGCTACCACCGCCGTCGCCCGGGGGCAAGGTCTGGCGGAAGCCCGCGAGGAGCTCGGCCGCAAGCGCATAGGGGTCGCCGGGATCACCCAGCGACCAGCGCAGCACCGAGCGCGGGTGCATGCCGATGAAGGACCAGCGGCCCACCCGCTGGCCCTGATCGGCGGACTCCAGCAGGAACGCGGGCTCCTCGGGTGCGAGCGCGCGCAGCTTCAGGAACGCCGACACCGGCGTCTCGCAGTCGGCGATGAAGCTGTGGCGCAGGGGAACCATGCTGCACACCTCGCCCCCTGACTCCCCCGAGCGCGGCGCTTCGCCCTCTGCCTCCGCGAACGGCGCTTCGCCTCCGGGTCCCCCCGCAAGCGCGCGCACCTGCTCCAGCGTCGGCTCGATCTCGAGCTCCGCGGCCGGCGTGCGCTCGATGTACTCAGCGGCGCCGGGCATCGAGCACCCGCTCGGCGTCGGCGAGGCAGCGGCCGCGGCTGCGAAGCAGCACGAGCAGGTGATAGAGCACGTCGGCGGCCTCTTCGTCCACACGCTCCGGGGACTCCTCCCGAGCGGCGCGCGCGACCTCCTCGGCCTCCTCCATCACCTTCTCCCCGATCAGCGGGGGGTTGTCGAGCAGGGTGACCGTGTAGGAGCCCTCGGGGCGCTCCCTCGCGCGCTCGGCAAGGGTGCGCTCGAGCGCGGGCAACATCTCGTGGGGCGCGAGCGGCCGCGAGTCGGCCTCCGCCTCCACGCCGCGGTGAAAGCAGGTGCGCTCACCCGTGTGGCACGCCGGCCCGGCGGGCTCCACCAGTGCGAGCAGCGTGTCTCCATCGCAGTCCACCCGCAGTGTGCGCACCACCTGGGTGTTGCCGCTGGTGGCCCCCTTGTGCCAGGGCTCCCCGCGCGAGCGGCTCCACAGGTGCAGTTCTCCCGTGGCCCGCGTGCGCCGCAGCGCATCCTCGTTCATGTAGGCGAGCATCAGCACCTCTCCGCTGAGCCAGTCCTGCACCACGCACGGCAGCAGGCCGCGCTCGTCATAGACCAGCTGTGCATCGATCGGCTCCGCAGTAGGGGCGCTCATCCAGGGGATTGTAGGCGGCGGCTGGGGGTCCCAAAGCTCGCGGCACGTCATCATTGGTGGGAATGGGATCGGCGCTGGAGCGCAAGCTGATCGTGGTGACCGGCAAGGGGGGCGTCGGCAAGACCACGGTGTCCGCCGCCCTGGGCCTGCTCGGCGCCCGGCGGGGACTGCGGACGATCGTGGTGGAGGTGACCGGCGGACAGGACGCCGGGGAGGACGGCGAGGCCCTGGGGGCGGGCTACCTCTCGACGCTGCTCGGCCTCTCCCAGCCGCCCCCCCGCGGCGTCGAGGTGGAGTTGCAGGAGGGGTTGCTGTGGGGCCTGTCGATCGACCGTGACCGCGTCCTCGCGGAGTGGCTGCGGGCGATTGGAGGGAGGGTGCCCGCGCGTGTGCTCACCTCGAGCTCGAGCTTCCAGTACCTCATCGCCGCTGCACCGGGGGCGCGGGAGATGCTCAGCATGATCAAGGTCTGGGAGCTCGCCGAGGACAGGCGCCCCTCCAAGCGCGGCGCGAGAGAGAAGCGCCCGGCCGAGGGCGCCCAGGGCTACGACCTGGTGGTCCTCGACGCCCCCGCAACTGGCCATGCGATGGCGATGCTGCGCTCGCCGCAGACCTTCATGTCGATCGCACGCGTGGGACCCATCGCACGGCAGTCCGGGCAGGTGCGCGCGCTGCTCGAGGACCCCGCACGCTCCGCCTACCTGGCGGTCACGCAGGCCACCGAGATGGGCGTCACCGAGACGTTCGAGCTACGGGAGCATCTGCGCACAGAGCTGGGACGGGAGCTGCATGCCGTCGTGGTGAACGGCACCCTGCCGCGCCGCTTCGAGGGCGGAGAGCTGGGGCGTATCGCGGCACTGAGTGGCGTGCCCGCCACTCCAGCCGCGGCGAGGAACGGGATCGCAAGCGGAGGCGCAGATGCCGTCAGGGGCTCCGCGGTGCGCGCCGCGCATGCGCTGCACGAGCGCACGCGCACCCAGCAGCGCCAGATCGCTCGTCTACGCCGAGACGAGGGGCCACACGCCTCGCCGCCGCTGCTGAGGGTGCCGTTCCTCTTCCGCGCCGAGCTCGACCTCGAGGCGGTGCAGCGTATCGCCGACGGCCTGGAGCGCGGGATCTGATTCCGGACGGGCCCCGCTGGGGCCGATGGAGAAGACCAAACCCACCTTCCTCCCTCCCTGGGGGACCCCGGACGGCTCGCCAGGGCCGAAGGGAGGGGTTAAACCCGAAGCTCGGCGGAGATGCGCTTCGCCGCGGCAATCACCGCGGGCCCCAGCGCCTTGCGCAGCTCCTGCGATGAGAACGCATCGGTGGGGACGGGGATACCGATTGCGGCGATGACCTCGCCGTCGGGGCCGATGATCGGGGCGGCGATCGTTCGCACTCCGGGGCCGAGCTCCTCGTCGCCGATCGCCACGCCATCCTCGTGCACCTGCTGGAGCTCCGCGCGCAGCGCCCGCTTGCTGGTGATGCTGTTCGGCCCTCGCCGCGTCAGCTCCAGGGCACCGACTGTCTCCTCGCGCTCACGCTCGGGGAGGCATGCGAGCAGCACCTTGCCCATCGCCGTGCAGTGGGCCGGCATGCGTGCTCCCGCTCCGAGGTCGAGGTCGACCGCGTGCTGTCCGCGCCGCCAGCCGCGCAGCCGGTCGACGTAGCGGATCTGCGTGCCGTCGAGCACCGCCAGGGAAACCGTGCGGCCGGTCTGCTCGCGCAGTTCGCGCAGATGTTCGCGGGCCTTGCCGCGCAGCGCCATCGAGTCCAGCACGGACATGCCCATGTCGGCAACGCGCGGAGCGAGGCGATAGCGGCGTGCGTGATCCTGCTCGAGGTAGCCCAGGGCCACCAGCGTGGAGGCGTAGCGATGGGTGGTGGAGCGGCTCATGTTCAACTCGTCGGCGAGCTTGGCGATGCCGAGCACGGGCTGTTGAGCGCTGAAGCAGTTGAGGATCGCCAGACCCGCCTGCAGCGAGGAGGAGAATCGCCCGCGGCGCTCCTCCTCGAGGAGCGTTACCCCCGAGCGATCGGCTGAGTTACCGGAAGACTGCTCCAACCGCTTGCTCAAGGTCACAGCTCCTTGTGAATGGTGTGGGTTGCAAAGCGGTCCAGCACCAGCGACGCGCCGGAGCCGGCCGCTACCGGCATCTGCTCGCAGATCCCGGCGTCTGCTCGCGCTCGCCCCGCTCAGCTTGGACGCGAGCGCACCGGCATGGGTGCGACGCCGGACGCCGCGTCCAGCGCCCGGCTCGCGGTACAGCGGTTCGGGAGCGGACAACGCCACCCTTGGCGCCCTCGGCCGGGTGTCTCGTGGAACACCGCTCCTCTCCTCTCCGGGGAGCCATGACCCGTAGGCTGACGTGTCCGTCCCGCATTGCCCTGGGTATGATTGCGTACCATAGCCTTGTACTCAATGCACAAGTGAAAATCTTCAGATGGGGCGGTCGGACGCTCGAGGGCCAGAGGGTTGTCCTTCGCACGGCAGGACACCGCCTCACCCCGTCATCGGACTGCGGGCATCTGTGCTGTCGTGTCAGCAGGAGCGCTGCGCGTAGGCCAGGCGCCAGATCCGCAGCACCGGTATCAGCAGCACCGCCAACGGCCCCCCCGCGCGGACCAACCCGCGGGTGCTCGCCCGCATCGACGGAGCGCGCGCGCTGTCCTTGGAGAGGTACATCGCGACCATGCAGGCGACGATCACACCGTGCCGGTGGCCGTTGCGCAGACGGCGCGCCTCCAGAGCCGAGCGCCCGATGAGCTCCCCCACGCGCCGCAGGCCGGCCTCGCCGGTGGGGTAGTGATCGATGTAGATGTGGTTTCCCGCAGCCGCGTCCTCGGCGCGGTCGACATAGCTGTCGAGCATCGTTCCAAGCGCCGAGATCCACGGGAAGTAGGCGCAGTAGGCGCTCTCCAGCTCCACCCCTCGGCAGCTGGGCTCCGCCGCCAGGGCGAGGATCGCGTGCACGGTCAACGACGCGCTCGCCGCGCTCGTCAGCTCGAACCAGCTCGCCTGCGCCTGGCCCGAGTACTCCCGCTCCGCCCATTCCCTGAGAGTCGCGTCGCGCCCCTCGGGATCGACCTCGTGGTTGAGGCCCAGCACGAGCGCCCGTGTGGTCTCGCGGCGGAGGATCGCGCGGACCTCCTCGTAGGCGGGCAGCCACTCGCAGCCGTCGCGGCACGCGGCCACGAGCGCCGCCAGGTATCCCGCATCGTCCCTGTACCGATTGAGGCTGTAATAGTCGCTCACCGCCCCATCCACGTCCAGCGCATCGATCAGAGCCCTGTAGAGGCCCCGTCTGTTCGCCTCACCACTCGACGCCGCTCGCTCGCCGATGTTGTCGAGGAAGTCCCACGCGATCTGGTAGTCGACGAGGAGCCTCAGCAGGTGCGGCTCGCGGCGGTACGGCAGGACCCAGAACAGCGCGGCGCCGTCAGCATGGCCTCGCTTGCCGGCGAGCGAGCTCAGTGCATCTTCGCGAATCGACGCATCGGGGATCGCTCGTGCCCGGCAGCGCCAGGGCTCGAGCTCCCGCGAGACAGCGTGCAGTCCCCAGAGCAGCTCGCGCATCGCGGCAACGAGCAGAGCCCAGACCTGCCTGGGACTGAGTGACAGCGGGTTAGAAGACTCGCCAGAAATCGAGATCTCAAGATCCGAGAACGAACTGGTCGGTTTGCACAGCCTTGCGCAGTTTACGCCGCGCGAGCATCCGCGGGCCTTTGCCATGTCGCGACAGCGAGCATCCTGAGTCGTCGATTGCCGCGCGAGCCGTTTCTGTTCAGCGCCTGAATTTCGATCCGGCACCACGGGGTTCGACCTCCCTCAATCCTGCAGCGCGATCGCCGCGCGCACGCGCGTCGCGAGATATCCGGGCAGCGCGACGATCGACACTGCAACCGTGGTCACCAGGAGGAAGCTCCCGATCGCCACCACGGCGCCGACCGACAGCACGACCGGGAAGCCGGTCACGACCGCGAGCGTGTGGGCCAGCAGCCGTTGGGCGCACAGCCCGAACAGGGCCCCCAGTGAGCAGCCCGTCCCGAGCAGCAGGGCGCTCTCGATGAGCAGCGAGCGCCACAGAACACCCTTGCCGAAGCCGTCGACCTTCATGTCGGCCAGCAGGGGCCGCCGCTGCCAGATCATCGCTCCCATCGCGATCGCCATCGCGAGGATCGCCGCGATCAACACGAGGCTCGCGATCTGCGTCAGGCGCGCGAGCCCCTGGTGACTCACGGCGCGCTGACGCTGCTCGCGTTCGGCGCCGGTTTCCACCTTGAACCCCGACCCGCTGCCGAGCGCCCGTTCGATCTGGCTGCGTCCCCGCAGCGGCGATACTCCCGCCCGCAGCGCGATGGCATAGGCGCTCACCCCACCGCCCGGCCACGCTCGCGCGTAGTCGCTCGAGCTCACGATGATCGCCCCGGGCGACCAGCCGATGTTCGTACTCAGCGCAGCCACGCGCAGAACGATCGGCCGTGGGGAGGGGAGCGTGAAGGACTGCCCGATGCGCAGGCGGTGTTCTTCGGCGACCGCCTGGGAGACCACCGCCCAGCCCCCTTCGCGCAGCCGCGCGGTCGCGAGCACGGAGTTGCCAGCCACGATCTGACCCGCTGGCAGCGGGTGTGCGATTGAGCTCGGGGGAGCGATCATCCAGATCCGGCGCACCCCGTAGTCCAGGAAGCTTCCGCGGAAGAGGCCGACGCTGCGCACATCCGGCAGGCGCTCGAGCCTACCCATCGCCGTCGGGGGAAACGCCGTCGTGGCCAGCACGTTCTGCGCGCCGGCGGCGGTGACCCAGACGTCGGCGCTCGCGGCGAGTTCATGAGAGGCGCCGTCCAGGCCGCCCTCGAGGTTGCTCTGCGCGCCCACGATCGCCACGCTGCCGAAGACCGCCGCGGCTCCGGTCGCAGCGATCGCCAGCGAGCGCCCCCAGTTGGAGCTCGATCTCAGCTCGATCACAGCAAGATGCGAGGCCGTGCTGCCCAGTACGCGCTGCAGGCGCTCCACCACGAGCACCACACCCCTGATCGCCCAGGGCAGCGCCAGCAGCAGAGCGACGACGAGGCTCACGATCCCGACGACCGCGGCGCGCGGAGCCTCCAGCAGGATGAAGACCACCACCGCCCAACAGACCAGCTCTCCCAGCACCACCCTCGAGGTCGAGCCCAACCTCACCCGCGGGGCAGCGGGCCCGAGCAGGGAGCCCGAGAGGATCGCTCCCCGCAGGGGGACGAGCACGCCGACGAACGCGGCCAGCAGCCCCCCGCAGGCGGCCACTGCGATGCTCTGCCAGGTGACGATGCGCTGCGAGGCGATCGGGAACGCAAACGCCAGATAGCCGGGGTTCGAGCTGAACAGAACCAGGGAGAGCAGATCGCCCAGCACGAGCCCTACCAGCGCGGCCGCGACGCCGAGCACGAGCGCGTCGAACAGCAGCACCTGGACGATCATCCTGCGGGAGTAGCCGTCCAGCCTCAGGTCTTCGACGAGGTTGCGCCGTTGGGAGACCGTGAGCATCAGCGCGTTGAACGCGAACAGGAACCCGACCAGCGCGCCGATCACCGAGAAGAGCTGCGCCGAGGAGTTGGTCGGTCCGGCCGCCTGGCTGAAGAGCGTGCCGCTGAAGTCGGCGGGCTGAACGTTCACGCGCCCAGCCGCCAGACGCTTGAGCTCTGCCCGCACTTCGCGATCGTGCCCGCTGTAGGGCTGCACGAGCACGCGCGTCAGACGCCCCGGCATCCCTGCCAGCTGCTGCGCATAGGCGATCGGCGCAATCGCGACGAGGCTGTTGGCGAGGATGCCGAGGTCGCTTTCGAAGAGGACCGCGCCGATGAAGACCCGCTCGTTGCGGCCACCGATCTGGAGCGTCGCCGGCTCCAACGAGGTGAGGCCCGTCGACTGCGCGAGCGCGAGCGGCAGGGCGAGCGCCATCTGGCCATCGAGCTGGGGGGCGCTGAAGCGGCGCAGCACCGGCCCGCCGAGATCCGCGAAGCTCGCATCGGTGCTGAGCAGTTCAATCGCCTGCGGGCCTTTGGGGCCGATCAGGTTCGCGTGCTCCTCGACCACCGGCATGGCGGCGCGCACCCCGGGAAGGCGCTGCACCTCACCGAACAGCCGCTGGTCGAATCCTTCCGGGCCGCGCGCGGCGAGCTGAAAGCGCATCGGACCGACGATTCCGCTCACCAGCCGCTGCACCGAGCCGTCGGGGCTCGTGCGAATGATCTGGGAGGCGAACAGCAGCGCCACCCCGACCGCGATCCCGAGGATCGCGAAGACCTCGTGCGCGAGCCTGGTGCGCAGGCGGATCCGGTAGAGCAGGACGATGTTCCGCAGCCTCATCGCGCCCTCCTCCCCGGCCTCTAGTCGCCGTCGAGGGAGGCGAGCACGGGCTCGGACGCGCTGTCGCAGAGGCGCCCGTCGTGCAGGGAGCGCACGCGATCGGCGTACGCGGCCGCCTGGGGGTCGTGGGTGACGAGCACGGTCGCCACCTGGCGCTCCCGGCAGATGTCGGTCAACAGCCTGAGCACCTCGCTGCTGCGCCGTGAATCGAGGCTGCCCGTGGGCTCGTCGGCCAGCACCAGCTTGGGTTCGGTCGAGAGCGCCCGCGCGATCATCACCCGCTGGCGCTCGCCCATCGAGAGCTGGTCGGGCCGGTGGCGCAGTCGCTCCCCGAGCCCCAGCTGCTCCAGCAGCGGGCTCACCCGGCGGCGGGCCACGCGCGGGCTGAGTTCGGTGCCCAGCAGCTTCAGCGCGGCGTTGTCCAGAGCGCTCACGCCCTGAATCAGATTGACCGTCTGGCGCACGAACCCGAGCTCCCGCAACCTGTACTGGGCGCACTCGGGCTCCGAGAGCGCCGAGATCTCGCGTCCCCCCACGAACACCCTCCCGCTGTCGGGGCGCAGCAGCGCCGCGATCAGCATCAGCAGCGTGGTCTTGCCCGAGCCGCTCGGCCCGTACAGCGCAACCAGCTCGCCCGCCGCCACCGACATGGAGACCCCGTCCACCGCATGCACCGGCTCGTCTTCCCCGACCCGGTAGTGCTTGACCAGGTCGCGCAGCTCCAGCATCACGCCGATTGCCGGGGGCCGCGCAGGTGAATCACCTTGCCCGACTGGGTCTCCCTGTCTGGCTTGGCCTCCATCGCGGGCGCGGTCTTCGTCGCTGAGGGCTCCGGCGGCATCGGCGCGCTCCGCAGCCTCCCGGCACCGAGTGAGACGATCTGGTGGGCCTGCATCGCCGCAGGCATGTCAGGGACCGTTATCAGCACGGCGATCGCTTCGGTGTCGGCGAGCGAGCGCAGGAGCTCAGTGACCCGCTCGCGCTCGAGCACGTCGAGGTTGGCCGTCGGATCGTCCACCAGCAGCAGCCGCGGCGCGCGCGCGATCCCGTGGGCGATCCCGATCAGCGAGCGCTCCCCGTCGCAGAGGTTGCCCCACCGCTGGTGTGCGTGCGCGGAGACCCCCACCCGCTCGATCGCCTCCGCGGCGCGCGTGTACGCATGACGGCGGCCGTGCTCTGCCAGCAGCGGCAGCGCCACGTAATCCAGCATCCGCAGATCGCTCCTCGGCCCGGTGTGCCGCACCCAACCGATCTGCCCGAGCATCAGCCGGGCGTGCTGGGCCTCGGAGAGGCCCGCGAGGTCGACGCCGTTGAAGCGCACCACGCCGCTGTCCGGCCGCTCCAGGCAAGCCGCGAGCTTCAGCAGAGTCGTCTTGCCCGAGCCGCGCGTGCCCCACACAGCCGTGAATTCGCCCGCCCCCAACGCAAGCGTCACGTCGGTGAGCACTCTGACCTCGGTGTCCCCCCGCCAGTAGCTCTTGCCAACGCCTTGGAGCGAAAGCAGAGCGCCCATCCTCAACCCTCCGAGCTGCGCCTGCGTGCCCGCTCGTATGCGACCTGCCCGACCGGCGACGGCGGGGCTCCGGACAACACCCCCGAGGGCGGGGAGGCGGACTCCGAGCGCTGCCTGATCGCGCGCTCGTATTCGGCGTGCATGCCTTCCAGGGACGCCCTGACGCCCTGCAGCCAAGTCAACCGGGCCTCCCAGAAGGAGAGCTCCGCGTCCCTGATGTGCACCAGCACCAGCCCCGACCATCTGGTCGGCGCCGGGGGCCGCGCTCGCTCGAATGAGCGCTTGAGCTCCTGAACGCGCGCCAGACAGACCAGCTCCTGCCCATAGACCAGCTCCACGAGCCGCGGCAGGTTGTGAGGCTGGCAGAGCGCCACCTTCATGTGCAGCTCGTCGCGCAGCGGAGGCGCGGTGGAGGAGCCGAGCAGCCATTCCTCGAAGTGGCGCACCCCTTCGGGGGTCGCTTCGAAGGAGCGCGAATCCGCTCGGGAGCCCGGGCTGCGCCGCTGCCTGCCCGCGCTGGCCCGCTGTCCCACTACCGCCAGTTGCGGTCTCGCAGCAGCCCTCCTCGTCGAGGTGAAGATGCGCCCGGAGGAGGGTCCCGCCGGCGCGAGCCCCGCCCCGTCTTCGCGGACTGCGCGAACCAGCCCGTCCCGCTCCAAGCGGGTGAGGGCCGAGTAGACGTTGGAATCGACGAATCCCGCCGAGGATAGGCGCTGGCGCAGCTTCGCCGTCAGCCGATGAGCTGGGCCGGGCTCCTCGATGACCAGCCCCAGCACTGCGATCTTCGCGGACATGTTCCCCGCCTGCTCCCTTTGACGACTCCGCTCCCGTGGGTCCCTGCCGTAAGACGCCGTTTCCCACGCTGGACAGTTGGTTTCTACCCCGTCTCCCCCGCACTGGACAGTTCGTTACATAAACCGTACACCAAATGGTCCACCGGTACAACCTTTGGACGACCGGTCCCGGCATCTCGATAACCACCTCACGGCAGGGCCCTGGCATCAATACCCCAGTGAACGACGGGTCTCGGCTCAATTGACAACTATCCCTACGGCAGTGCCCTGGGATCAATACCCCCAGATTCGCGTTCCAGCACAAGCCCGAGGGAGTCGCCGCGACGAGTCCTCCCTCGGCTTGACAGGAGCCTCAGGTGATCCCCAGACGGTCGAGCAGGCCATCGTCCCTGCGCCAGTCCCGGCGCACTCGCACGGACAGGTCGAGGTGCACGCGGCAGCCGAGCACCCGTTCGAGCTCGCCCCGGGCGGCGCTGCCGATCGCCTTGATCATCCGCCCCCCTGCGCCGACGAGGATCCCCTTCTGCGAGGCGCTCTCCACCCAGATCAGCGCACGCACCCGTACGAGGCCGGCGTGCTGGCCGATCTCTGACCGGCCGGGCGATCCGTGATCGGCCACCTCCTCCACCTCTTCCACCACCACCTCCACAGCGTGGGGCAGCTCGTGGAAGGTCCGTCTGATCGCCGCCTCCCGGATCAGCTCCGCCAGCAGCAGCGCCGGGGGCTGGTCGGAGCGCGCATCCACGGCGAACAGGAAGGGGCCCTCCGGCAGCAGCTCTTGCAGATGGCCCACCAGCTCCCCCACCCCCTGCCCCGTGCGAGCCGAGATCGGGAACACCTCCCCCTCGAGCTCCAGATCCGCAGCGCCCTGCAGAGCGGCCAGCGTCTGCGCACGGCTCAGCCGGTCGACCTTGTTGACCGCGATCGCCACCGGCAGCGGCGCCTGCGCGAGGGCCCGGGCGATGAAACGGTCCCCCGGGCCCACCCCCTGCTCGCCGCTCAGGAGCAGCAGCGCCGCATCCGCGCCCTGGAGCTCCTCGCGCACCCGCTGGGCCATTCGGGCCGTCAGTGCGTCCCGCGGGCGCTGCACCCCCGGCAGGTCCACGAGCACCATCTGGCTCTCTTTCTCGGTGCGCACCCCGCGGATCGCGCGGCGCGTCGTCTGCACGCGATCGGAGACGATCGCCACCTTCTCCCCCACCACCGCGTTCAGGAGCGTCGACTTGCCCACGTTCGGGCGCCCCGCCAGCGCCACGAAGCCCGCCCGGGTCACGGCTGCTCTCGGGAGGATCCGGCGCTTGCCGGCAGGGCCTCCCACCGCAGCAGCTCCGCCTGCACCGCCAGCATCTCCCCCTGGTCGGACTCGTGGTCCATACCCACCAAGTGCAGCACCCCGTGGACGATCGCCTCGCACACATCCTCGGTGTGCTCCGGGCAGATCATCACGTCGCCGAGCTCCCGCAGGACCCCATCCGTGGGCTGCGCACCGTCGATCGGGAACGAGAGCACGTCCGTGGGGCCCCGCTTGCCGCGGTGGCGGCGGTTCAGCTCGGCGATGCGCTCGGCGCAGACGAACTCGATCGCCAGATGGCCCTCCTCGACACCGGCGGTGACCGCCGCGAGGATGCACAGGCGCCGCAGCCGCTCCGCCGGCGGCGCACCCACTCCGAGCACCTCGGCGCCCTGTACCTCGACTTCGACCACGGCTCTACGCCCGCCGGCGATCCATCCGCCGAGGGCCCCGCGACTGCTCGGGGGCGTCCCGCTGGGAATGCTCGTCGTAGGCCTCCACGATCCGCTGCACCAGCTTGTGGCGCACCACGTCCTCGCCGCCGAAGCGCACGAACTCGATGCCCTCCACCGCCCCCAGCACCTCCCCCACGGCGATCAGGCCGGAGCGCTGCTCGGGCGGCAGGTCCACCTGGGTGACATCACCCGTCACCACCATCCGCGAGCCGAACCCCAGGCGGGTGAGGAACATCTTCATCTGCTCGGGCGTCGTGTTCTGCGCCTCGTCGAGGATCACGAAGGAGTCGTTCAGCGTCCTTCCGCGCATGAACGCCAGGGGGGCGATCTCGATCACCCCCCGCTCGAGATGCTGGGTCACCTTCTCGGGGTCGAGCATGTCGTGCAGCGCGTCGAACAGCGGGCGCAGGTAGGGATCGACCTTCGCCATCAGGTCCCCCGGCAGGAAGCCGAGGCGCTCCCCCGCCTCCACCGCGGGGCGCGTGAGGATGATCCGGTTGACCTCGTTGCGCGAGAGCGCCGCCGCCGCCATCGCCACCGCCAGGAACGTCTTGCCCGTGCCCGCGGGGCCCACGCCGAAGGTGATCGTGCGTCTGCGGATGCAGTCCACGTAGCGCTTCTGGTTGACCGTCTTGGGGGCCACCCGCAGCGAGCGGTGGCGCCAGACCACGTCCTCCAGCACCTTCGCCGGGGACTCGTGGGCATCGAGCGCCCCCGTCACCGCGGCGATCGTTCCCGGACCGATCTCGTGGCCGTGCGCGATCAGCTCGGAGAGCTCCCGCACCACCCGCTCCCCGGCGCGCATCTCCCCCTCCGAGCCATCCAGCGTCAGCAGGTTGCCCCGCAGGAACACCCTGCACTCCAGGTGCCCCTCCAGTGCGCGCAGAACCGCATCCTGGCTGCCCGCCAACTCCGCCGCCACGTCGCCCGGTAGCTCGATCTGGGTCCTCATCCGTCAAGCGCGGCCCGCACGAGGCCCGAGACCCGCTTGCCATCGGCGCGGCCGTCCACCGCGGCCATCGCCACCCCCATCGCGCGGCCCATGTCTCTGACCGACTCCGCTCCGCTGTCGCGCACCGCCTGCTCCACGATCTCGCGCAGCTCGGTCTCTCCCAGTTCCGCCGGCAGGTAGCCCGCGATCAGCTCCGCCTCGCTCTCCTCGCTGCCCGCCAGCTCCGCGCGCCCCGCCTCACGGTAGGCCTCCGCCGCCTCCAGCCGCCGCTTGCGCTCGCGGCGCAGCACCGCCAGCTCGTCGCCCCCAGCGAGCTTCGCGTCCTTCTGCAGCTCCGAGAGCACCATCCGCAGCGCACCCACGCGCTCCTTCTCCCCCGCCTTCATCGCGGTGGCCAGATCGCTCTTGAGCTGCGCTTCGACACTCACCTGTGCGGCTTAGGATAGCCGTGCTGCGGATTCCCGTGAGCCGCCGCGGCCGCGCAGTTCACACCGGGGTCACATGCAGGCCGTCCGCATGCAGCCGACCGCGCAGCTCACATCGGGGTTGCAGGCAGGCCGTCCGCGTGCGGCTCGGCCACGCGGCTCACACCGGGATCACACGCAGGCCATCCGCGTGCAGCTCGGCCACGCTCACGTCGAGGAGCTCCCCCGCGCGCGCCGCGCCGGCCGGCAGGTAGCAGCGCGTGTAGTCCGCGGTGTAGCCCGAGCACTGGGTGTCCGCAACCTTGTCCACCAGCACCCGCTCGGGCCTTCCCAGCTTCCTCGCGCGGTGGTGGCGCGAGCGCACCTCCGAGAGCCCTCGCAGCTCCCGCGAGCGGCGCTTCTTCTCCTCCGGGGCGACCCTGTCGCCGAGGGCCTGCGCGACCGTGCCGGGGCGGGGGGAGTAGGAGAACGCGTGCACCCGGCTGATCCCCGCCTCGCGCACGAGCTCGAGCGTCCGCTCGAACGCCGCCTCGTCCTCGTTGGGGAAGCCCACGATGATGTCCGTCGTTACGTTCACCGCCGGCACCGCGGCCCGCAGCGTCGCGATCGCCTCCAGGTACTCCCCGGCGGTGTAGTGGCGGCCCATCGCCTCCAGCACCCCGTCGTCGCCTGACTGCATCGGCACGTGCAGATGCGGGCACACCTTCGGCTCCTCCCGCAGCGCCTCCAGGAGCGAGTCACGCACGTGGATCACCTCCACCGAGGAGAGCCGCACCCGCTCCACGCCCTCCACCCGCGCGGCCGCCACCATCAGCTCCCCCAGCTCCAGGCCCTCCTGCGGATCGCGGTAGTCACCCACGCTGATCCCCGTCATCACGACCTCCGGCTGGCCCTGGGCGACGCGCGCGGCCACCTCCTCCAGCACCGCCGAGGCCGGGCGCGAGCGCGCGCCGCCCCGCACCGTCGGGATGATGCAGTAGGCGCAGTGGCAGTCGCAGCCGTCCTGCACCTTCACGAAGCCCCGCGTGCGCGCCGCCGCCGAGCGAACCTCCAGACGGTGCTCGCCCCGGCGAGCGCGGCCGAGGAGCGGCTCGTGCTCCAGATCCACGCACCCCCCGAGCGCGCTCGCCATCGCCTGCGCGACGTCCTCCGCGGTACCCGTGAACGGCCTCACCGCGGAATCGATCTCGGCGAACTGCTCCGCGCGCAGGTTCACCGCGCAGCCCCCCACGTACACCTCCCGAGCGCTCCTCAGCGAGCGACGCACCGACTGACGCGACTTCGCCTCCGCCTCGCCCGTGATGCAGCAGGTGTTGATCACGTGCAGCTCCGCCTCCTCCTCCGGCGCCTCCTCGTGCCCTTCCTCCAACAGCCGGCGGCGGGCCAGCATGGCGTCCGCGTGGGACACCTTGCAGCCGAGGAACTTCACCGCGAAGCGCACAGTCCGCGCAGCGTAGCGCCACTCAAACCGCCCGTCAGGGGAGCGTGTGCTCCTCGACGTGCTCCAGCCCCGGGGGGTGGCCCAGCTGACCGAGCTCCGAGGTGTCCCTGTCGAACAGGAGCGCCACCGTCCAATCCACCACCAGACGCAGCTTGCGCTTGGAGCCCGGCATGTTCGCCAGGTGGTAGGTGCGTGCGAGAAACCACGCCGGGAAGCCCCTCCAGCGGATCCCGACCGTGCTCGCCACCGCCTGGTGGCGTCCCAGGTCCACGAACACCCCCAGCGTCCTGTATCTGAACGGTCGCACCCGTCCTCCCGCGCCGAGCTCCGCCGCCACGTTGCGCGCCACCCGTCGGCCCTGGCGGATCGCGTGCTGGGCCGTCGGCGGTGAGGAGTGGCCCCTGCGCGCCGGGTCCGGCACCGCAGCCGCATCTCCGATCGCCCACACGTTGCGCTCGCCCACCGCGCGCATCGTGCGATCCACCTCGATCCGTCCCCCCTCCTCCAGGGCCAGTCCCAGGCTCGCCACCACCGGGTTGGGCCTCACCCCCGCCGTCCACACCACCGTGCGCGCACCGATCGGCTCTCCCTCGCTCAGGCGCACTGTGCTGTCGGAGACCTCCGCGAGCGTCGTACCCGTGCGGATCTCGATGCCCCGTCCCCGCAGCTCCCGATCGGCGAACGCCGCCAGGCTCGGCACGACCTCCGGCATGACCCGTGCCTGGGCCTCCACCAGCACCCAACGCATCCCCTGCACTCGGCAGCGCGGATAGAGGTCGATCACGTCCCCCATGAAATCCTGCAGCTCCGCGATCCCCTCGAGGCCCGCATACCCGGCACCCACGAACACGAACGTCAGGTGCTCCGCTCGCACCCGTGGATCGTCGATGGTCTCCGCGACCTCCAGCATCGAGATCACGCGGTTGCGCAGCGCGATCGCGTCCGCGAGCGTCTTGAAGCCGATCGCGTGCTCCACCAGGCCCGGAACCCGGCGGGTGCGCGAAATCGACCCCAGCGCCACGATCAGCTGGTCGTAGCGCAGCTCGCGCAGCCCCCCATCCGGCTTGCCGACCCGGCCGTCGGGGCTGGGAACCTCCGAGCGATCCACCAGCAGCACCCCCCGCCCCGGGTCCGCGCCCACCACGCGCCCGATGGAGAGGTCCGTGCGCAGCAGCTGCTCGCGCAGCGGAACCACGACGTGGCGTGGCTCCAGCGTCCCCGCCGCTGCGCCCGGCAGCAGCGGCGTGAACAGGAGGAAGTTCACGTCGCTCACCAGCGTCACCCGCGCGCTCTGGCGCGGCAGCACCCGTTCCAGCGTCCGCGCGGCATAGAAGCCACCGAAGCCGCCGCCCGCGATCACCACGTCCCACGCCACTTGCGGACACGGTAGAGGGCGCAAGTGGTAGAGGCCAATGTCACGAGCCCGCGGACCCACTAGGGTGCCGGCCATGGACACCTCTCTCTACACCGGCGCCCTCGCTCCGTTCCTCGCCGAAGCAGAGCGCATGCTCCCCACCGGCGCGGAGGTGCTCGACGCCCACACCCACCTGGGGCTCGACGAGGACGGGCGCTCGCTCTCCCTGGCGGAGCTGCTCGCCCAGCTCGACGAAGCGGGCGCGCGGCGCGCCTGCGTGTTCCCCCTGCACGATCCCGAGCGCCGCCCCTCCTACAGCGTTCCCAACGATCGAGTGCTCGCGTGGGCGAACGAAAGCGAGGGCAGGCTGATCCCCTTCTGCCGTCTCGATCCCTTCGAAGATCCCGTGGTCGAGGCCGAGCGCTGCCTGGCCGCGGGCGCCCGCGGGATCAAGCTCCACCCCCGCGCCCAGGAGTTCGCCTTCGACGGACGCGAGCTCGAGGGGATCTTCACGGTCGCCGGGGAGGCCCGCGTGCCGATCCTCATTCACGCCGGCCGCGGCCTGCCTCCGATCGCGCAGGGGCTCGCCGAGCTCGCGCTGCGCCACCCCGAGGTCGTGCTGATCCTCGCCCACGGCGCGATCTGCGACCAGGGGATCCTCACCTCCGTGCTGGCCGATCACCCCGGGGTGCTCTACGACATCTCCTGCTTCTTCGCGCTCGACGTGGTCGAGCTCTTCGCGCGCGCCCCCGCGGAGCGGATCGTGTTCGCCTCCGACCCCCCCTACGGGCACCCTCAGAGCACGCTCTACATGGCGCTGCGGATGGCGGCCCACGCGGGGCTCGAGGAGGCCGCTGTCCGCGGTCTCCTCGGCGAGACGGTCGCCGGGCTCTTCGACGGCCGCGGGCTGCCCCCCGTCACGCCGCCGCGCCGCGGGCCCTCGATCACGCTCTCGGGGCGGCTCGCGCGCGCGTACGGCTACGGCAGCCTCGCCGGGCCGGCGCTCTTCGCGGGCGTGCCCGAGCAGGCGCTCGCGATGCTCGAAATGGCGATCGCCGCCTGCCGGGACCCGGAGCCCGCGGACGTGGGCGAGGCGCTCGAGGCGATCGGCGCCGCGCTCACCGCCGCCGTCTCGCTGCTGCAGAGCGAGAATGGGGTGCGGCCCGCCATCGACCTCATCTACCGCGCGATGGCACGCGCGGCCACCGAGGTCGCCGACCCCGTCTGAGTGGACACCAGCCAAACGGCCGCCCACTCCCCGCTCGTGCGGCGCTCGCGCTCGCGCAAGCCGAGGCGCTCGCCGAACGCGCCCACCACCTCATCCACCTGCTCCACCAGCAGTCCGCTGGCGATCAGATGGCGCGGCGCGCGCTCCATTGAACGGGCGAGCTCCAGCAGGAGCGGAAGCAGCAGGTTGGCGAGCACCGTGGACACCCCGTCGCAGGCCGCCGAGGGCAGAGGCTCGCGGCGCAGATCGAGGCGGGAGACATCGATGGACACGTCGTTGACCCCCGCGTTCGCGGCGGCCGCCGCGACGCTCTCGGGATCGTGGTCGAGCGCCAGCACCGGTGCGTACCCAAGACGTGCACCCGCGATCGCCAATACCCCCGAGCCCGTGCCGACGTCCACCAGCGGCCCGCGCGGGCACTCCTCCCCGGCGGCCAACTCCAGCAGCAGCTCCAGGCACATCCTGGTCGTCGCATGCGCCCCGGTGCCAAACGCCTGACCGGGGTCGATCACGATCTCCTCGACCTCACCCCGCTCGCTCGCCGCCTCCCAGGGGGGCCTCACGTGCAGAGCGGGCACTGTGCGCCGCGCCGAGTCGAGCCTCGGGGGCTCGAGCAGGACGGGGCGATGGAATCGCTTCCAGCGCTCGGACCAGTCGTCGGGCAGCTCGGTTGTGTGGACCTCCACGAATGCCGCCCCCGCCGCAGCGCGAACGTCCGGCAGCGCAGCGAGCTCCCCGGATGCGCCATACACCGCGTACTCGACCGTCTCCCCATCCACCTCGACCTCCTCCACCCCCGCGGGCGCAAGCTCCAAGAGCTCGGCCAGCACCAGCTCGGCGTCCTCGCGGCGAACGCGAACCGCGAGGCGAATCACGCCGGCGGGTCGTGCAGGACGCAGAGCATCACGCGGCCTGGTGGCGCAGGGCGCGGCGCAGCTTGGCGAGCATCGATTCCTCGGTGCGGAGGTTCTCCTCGGTGAGCGTGTCGTGCAGGCGCTCCATCAGCTCCCGCTGCTCGGAGCTCAGGCGACGGGGGACCACCACGTTGACCACCACCCGCAGGTTCCCCCGCCGGCCGCTGCGCAGGTTGGGCATCCCCTGGCCGCGCACCGTGAGCACCTCCCCCGGCTGGGTGCCGGGGGCAACCCGAATCGAGCTCGACCCATCGAGCGTGGGCACGTCGAGCGTGGCCCCCACCGCCGCCAGCGGCGCGGAGACGTCCAGCGCGGTGATCAGGTCATCCGCCTCGCGCACGAAGCGCTCGTCGGGACGAACTCGCACGAGCACGTACAGGTCGCCCGCGGGGGCTCCGGTCTCGCCCGCGTGACCCTTGCCGCCGAGGCGGATGCGCTGGCCATCGGCGATCCCCGCGGGCACGTCCACCGTGAGCGTGCGCCTGGCGGCGCGGCGGCCACGGCCGCGGCACTCGCGACAGGGCTGCTTGGCGGTGCGCCCGTCGCCGTGGCAGACGTCGCAGGCCACCGTGCGCATCATCTGGCCGAAGGGGGTGCGCGTCACCGCCTGCAGCTGCCCCGCCCCGCCGCAGCGACTGCAGGTCTCGATCGGGGTGCCCGGCTCGGCGCCGTTGCCACGGCAGTGCTCGCAGCGCTCGATCGCCTCGAAGGCGACCTCTTCGCTCGTGCCCCGCGCGGCCTGGCGCAGATCGATCTGCAGCGTCACCGCGACATCGCCTCCCTGGGCGGGGCCGGCGGAGCGCCCGCCGAAGGGGCTGGAGCCGCCGAAGAAGGCATCGAAGAGATCTCCGATCGAGCCGAACCCGTCGAAGTTCGGCGCGTACCCCCCGGAGCGCAGACCCTCGTGGCCGTAGCGGTCGTAGGTCGCCCGCCGCTCGGGGTCCGAGAGGATCTCATAGGCCTCCGCGGCCTCCTTGAACTTCTCCTCCGCCTGGGGGTCGTGCGCGTTGACGTCCGGGTGCAGCTCCCGCGCGAGGCGGCGGAAGGATTTCTTGACCTCCTGCTCGGAGGCGTCGCGCCCGACACCCAGAACCTCGTAGGGATCGCGCGGCGTGGAGGCGCGGCTCATCGCCCCACCCCGGGGGCTGCATCCAGCGCAGCGGGCATTGGGGCGTGGGCCCTCGCAGCAGACATCTGGGCCTGGGCCCTCGCAGCTGACATCGGGGCGTGGGCCCTAGCTCTCGGCATACGTCTCTTCGACGAAGCGCGAGAGCTCATGCGCCACCTCCCGTACCGCGGGGATCGCATAGGCGTAGTTCATTCGCACCGGGCCGATCACCGAGACGATCCCGAGGCGCCGCTGCCCTACGCCGTACCCCGCGGCCACCATCGCCAACGAGTGCATCGCGGGGACCTCGTTCTCACGGCCGATGCGCACGTAGACGCCGGGCTCGCTCAGGGCGGTGCGCATCACGCTCAGCAGGGCAACCCGCCGCTCCAGGAGCTCCATCAGCTCGTTGATCTGGCCGACGTCCCGCAGATGCGCCTCGGAGAAGAGTCGCGCGGCGCCGTCGAGGTAGAGCACGTGCTCGGACTCCGCCGCCAGATCGCCGAAGGCCGGGATCAGGTGGTCTAGGAAGGCGCGCTCCATCGCCCGCAGAGTGGGATCCGCGAGGCGCTGGTGGATCATCCGGGCCCCCAGGCCCAGGCCCACGAGGCGGTCGTTGAGGTACTCCCCCGCCCACGCCACCAGACCCGTGTCGAGGTGCTCCTCGAAGGTCGCGAACACCTTGGAGACCTCGCCGGTGGAGGTGATGATCACCGCCACCACCACACGCGACTGCAGCGCCAGCACCTCAACGCGGCGAATCGTCGCGGTGCTCGCCGAGGGCGCGGAGACCACCGCGAGCAGGTCAGTCACCTGCGAGAGGGTCTCGCTGGTCGCACGCATCGCCTCCTCCACCTCCTGGCGGGCCAGCGAGAGCTCCAGGCGCATGGGCAGCAGACCCTCGCCCGAGGCGAGCATCCGGTCCACCACATAGCGCTGACCGGCCTCCGTCGGCACACGCCCCGCGGAGGTGTGGGGGTGAGCCAGCAGGCCCTGCTCCTCGAGCAGCGCGAGCTCGTTGCGGACCGTGGAGGCGCCGCAGTCGAGCGCCGGGTCGGCCGCGATCAGCTTCGAAGCCACCGGCTGCCCCGTGCGTTGGTAGCCGTCCACCACCTTGCACAGGATCAGCTCCTGCCTGGCCGTCAACATGAGTTGATTGTACGAGCCGCCTGGGCGGGTCTCAGAGCGTCAGCTCGGCCTCGGCGTTGCGGACGATCTCCGTCTCCCCCTGCGTCGCGACGGTGTCGATCAGCACGCGGCCATCGTGTGCCTCGCGCACCGCTCCGGTGACGATCACCTCCTGCTCGGGGACCCCCATGCCGCGGAACTGCACCGAGAGGCGCCGCAGGTGCTCGGGGCCGCCCGCCGCCTCGGTCTGAGCGCGCGCCACCTGCGCCATCGTCCACAAGCCGTGCAGAATGCGCCCGGGCAGGCCCACTGCGCGGGCGAACTCCTCGTCGATGTGGATCGGGTTGAAGTCCCCGGAGGCGCCCGCGTAGCGGGCGGTGAGGTACTTGTCGGGGGTGACCCTCACCTCCGGGATCTGCTTGCCCTCGCTCAGATCGGCCATCGCGCTCACACTCCTCGAACGATGTTGGTCCAGGTTCCGCGCGAGACCTGCTCGCCGCGCTGGTTGGTGGAGACGGACTCGAACACATAGTAGCCCCGTCCATCCCGTTCGGAGATGTCCTTGACGCTGGCCGTCGTGGTGATCTCATCGCCCGCCACCACCAGTGGCCCCCACTCGAACTGCTGGCCCCCATGCACCATCATCGCGAAGTTCATCTCGATCTCGGGGTCGAAGATCGGGGGGCCCATCGAGGGCGCGCAGTAGACGACCGCGAACATCGGCGGCGCCACCACGTCGGCGTGGCCGGCGGCACGCGCCGCATCGACGTCGAGGTGGACGGGATTGGTCTCGCCGACCGCCCGGGCGTACTCCTTGATCTTCTCGCGGCCCACCGCGTAGAGCGTGGGCTCGTAGGTCTTGCCGACCGCTTGGCTGTTCACAGGCACCTGGACATAGCTCCTTGCAACTGGGAGTACTTGCGGCGCGGCAGTCTACGGCATCCGTTGAGCCACGGGGTCTGGCCGAGGCTCCTTAAATGCGAAAAGCGGCCCTGGGCCGCCCGTGGAGCGCCGGAGAACCCGGCGCTCCACGGCCGCCACCGCGAGACCGCTGAGAACGTCTTCGCATTAGACGGTGCGCCCATCTGAGCGTGTGCCGGTCTTTTTGAAAGCCGTTCTAGAAGACCAGGTCGACCTCGCCGGCGCCCGCGCCCACCAGCTCGTGCTCGCCGTCCTGGGCGTCGGGGTCGCCATCGCCGCGCCCACCGGGGACGCTGTCGAGGAACTGCACCGACTCCGCCACCACGCTGACCGCCTGACGCCGCTGCTGGCCGATCTTCGATCGGTCTCCCTCCGACTCCTCAGAGGTCTCCCACTCCCGCCAATCCAGGCGCCCGTCGATCGCCACGCGGCTGCCCTTGCGCATGTAGCGGGCTACGGTCTCCGCCAGTCCCCCAAAGGCGGCGACGTCGAAGAACAGCGGACGCTCGTGGTACTCGCCCTCCGCGTCGCGCCGCAGGCCGTTGCACGCAACCCTCAGGCTGCACACGCTCTGGCCCGAGGGAAGTTCGCGCTGCTCGGGGTCGCGGGTGAGATTGCCGACCAGTACTACGCGATTGATGCTCGAGTACGACATGTGTTCGTCTCCTTTGCGGTAAGCCACTGCCCCGCCGAGGAACTTACGCGCTGCTTGGGACGGTACGCTCGCCCGCTGGGACGGCACGCTCGCCCGGCCTCTCCGGCCAGCCTGGAGCGCCGGCGCGAACACCCGCCGGGCTAGGCCGGATGGCCCGGGTCAATCCGAGGAGCTGCTCCTGCTTGGCAGCGCGTCGAGCGGGACGACCACCACCCGCTCGTGGGCCTGCGCTTTCTCGATCGCGCGCTGCACGGCGCGCTGCACCTCGGGCGGAGCGAGATAGAGGACGCCCGCCACGCAGCGCGCCCGGGCCCACGCCTGGCAGATCGCCGCCAGACGCTCGGGCGCCTTGACGGTCAGCTCCACCTCCACCGCCACCGGCAGCCCCCCGGCGGGGTCGCGCGGCCAGAGCACCAGATCGGGCCGGTGGCGCCGTCGGCCGATCCGCGATCGCTCGCCGTGCTGGCCCGCGCCGAGCTCGGCGCTCGCGAGCACGCCGCGGCACTCGCGCTCCTCGCGGCGCAGCTCCCGCTCGCCCTGCACGCGGTGGTCGGGATAGCAGTGCGCCAGCGCCGCCGCCACGCGGGCGCACTCGATCAGGTGCAGCGCACCCGAGGCGCTCACGCGGCAGGGATCGAGGCCATGCACATCTGCCCCGCGCAGGCCGGCGCGCGTGACCGTGTACAGGGCGGGCCTGCCCGTGAGCGGGCGGTGGCGCCGGAGCAACCGCTCGCGCTCAGCGGCCAGCAGCCGTGCCCGCGCCGAGGCCACGGTGACATCCAAGCGATCCGCCAGCGCCTCCGCGGTGATCGCGCCGAGGCCCGCGGCCCAGCGCACGAGTGCGATGCGCTCCGGGGGCTGGGCGCGGAGATCGTCGTGGTGGCGACCCTCGTCGTTGGGGTGTGCGGGGTCCTGATGTGTGGGGTCCTTCGTGCCAGTTGCAGGGCTCTTCATGTGATCGTTCCTTCCTGTCGTTGTCGTTTTGGGCTACTCCGGCGAGTGCATCCGCGCAATCGCCACCCCGCGCCGGTCGCCGAGGCGAACCACGGCGGCGCAGCCCCGCGGGAGGCGCGCGATCTCCTCGGGGCCGAGGAGGTGCTCCTGAACCCGCGTGCGGGTGTGCCTGCCGTCGCTGCTGAGGGTGGAGCGCCACGCCCCCCGGCTGCCCGTGAGGCGCGCGATCAGCTCGGCCGAGTCGGGGACCACCTGGCGGTGGGCGATCAGGCTGGTGAGGTTGCCCAGCACCTGCTCCAGCAGGGTCTCGCGGCCGGGCAGGCGCATGTCGGCGAGCTCCTGGGTGCCCAGGAGCAGGCTGATCCCGGCCGAGCGCGCCCGCCCGAAGAGCCTCGCCACGTGCTCGGCGGCCACGGCGGAGAACTCGTCGATCACCACGAGACACCCCGCGGGGCGCTCCTGCAGTGCACTGACCACGGTCTGCAGGTCCTGCACGATCGCGGAGCCCAGCATCTGCGCGAGCAGCGGCCGGCTGTCGGCCTGGAGGCTGAAGTAGACCACCGTCCCCGCGCGCACCTCCTCCAGCAGATCGAAGCGCTCGGCGCCGGGGGTGGCGGGGTCCAGCCAGCGGCCCACGTCGGACTCCGCCATGATCGCCAGGCGGTCCCGCACTCCCGCGAGCTCGCTCCGCTGGCGGGGGCCGAGGGAGTCCAGGTAGGCGTGCAGCGCACCCGCGCACCCTCCCTCCAGTTCCCTGGCAAGCAGCTCCAGGTTCGCCGGATCGAGCGCCTCCACGAGTCCCGCGAGGCTCACCTCGCGGCCCGCAGCCTGCAGCGCGCGAACGGCGTGCCCGAGGTAGCGCTGCGCCTGGCGCAGGTAGTGGGGCTCGGTGAAGCGCTCACCCGCGAGCGCCTTGTCGGCGACCTCGGTCTCCCCACCGCGGGCGTAGGGGTTGTAGACCGAGGGGCCCTGGGGCGTCCACGCGATGAAGCGCCGCCCCGCGGCGAGTGCGGAGCAATACAGCCGCTCGCGCATCCAGCGGTCGTTCTTGGGGTCCACGACGATCGCCGCCATCCCGTGCGCAATCGCCCGCACTGCGATCCACGTCTGGGTGACCGTCTTGCCGGAGCCGGTGGCGCCCACCACGAGCGTATGGGTGCCGCTGGCGCGTCCCCCGGCTTCGCTCGCTCCGCCCAGCTGGATCGAGACCGGGCGGCCGTGGCGGTCGGTCCCGACGCTCAACTCGCCGCCGCGGAACCACCGCTCGCTGCGCCCGTGGATATATGGCGCAATCCAGGGTGTGCTCCACCGTGCACACCGCTCGGCGGCTCGGCCCGCGATCGTGCCGGTGCGCGGCCAAGAGCGCACGCGGCGCAGAGCGCCACGTAGGCCGTCGAGTGGGGTGGTGCGGCTCGCCGCGATCTCCGCGAGGTCCGCTCCCGCCCGCAGGTCTTCGCCGTGCCAGCGCCGCCCACGGACGACGGCGCCGAGCGTGGCGACGCCCAGCGTCATGGCGGAGCCCGCGAGCACGGTGCGGGCCAGGAGGACGAGCGCGAATGCGACCGCCGCCCAGCTCCAGTGGAGGTGTCGGTTGCGCATCGCGCGCGCCACGAGGAGCCCGAGGAGCACGCCGAGGGCGACGTGGGCGGTCACCCCCAGAAGCCGCTGGGCAAGGTGTTCCAGCGGAGCCAGGGGATCGGTTTCACGATCTAGGGTGGTTTCGTTCGCTGGGGACACGGAGTCCCTCCTTTCACTTGGAGCGTCCGGCCCTGAGCCGAACGCGGGGTTGACGAGCGACGGCGAGCCGGGGGCTCGCCGTCGTTGGTGCGCTGCGGCCGGAGGGCCGCGATTCAGAAGCTCAGATCAGGCGGTAGCCGACACCGCGGACGTTGACCACCCAGCGCTCGTCGCTGTGCGCGCGGAGCTTGCGACGCAGGCGACTGGAGTGGCTGTCGAGCGTGCGGCCGCAGACCGGCGCGGGCGGCCCCCACACCGCACGCAGAAGCTCCTGCTTGGCGAACACCCTGTGGGGTTCGCGGGCGAGGTGCAGGAGCAGCTCGTACTCCAGATGGCGCAGCGGCAGAGGGTGCCCGTCGAGGCTCACGGTGCGGGCGAGGGGCTCGATCGCAAGCGGCCCCACCTCCACACGCAGGGAGCCGTATGCGGAGGCGGCGCGCCGGAGCAGCGCGCGCAGGCGTGCGCGCAGCTCGAGGTACCGGGCGGGCCGCGGGAGGAAGTCATCAGCGCCCGCCTCGAAGGCCCGCAGAAGGTCGGGCTCGTGGGCCTGGGAGCCGATCACGATCACCGGCAGGCCCGCAGTCCAGGGGCTCTCCATGCCGCCGTGCGGGGGCGGGCCGGGAGCGCGGATCTCCGCCAGCAGCTCGAGCGCGGCCCGCGGGGTCTCCAGCTCGCCGAGCAGCGCGAGGCCGGGCGGGAGGGCGCGCGCCAGGACCCGGGCGTGCTCGGCGGTGCGCGCCAGCCGCACCGGGTACCCGTCGGCCGCGAGCTGATCCACGAGCTGCCCCCCGATGTCGGGGTCGCGCTCTGCCACGAGGATCGCGGGAGGATCTCCGGCGCCGTCCGGAGCGGCGTTCAAAGCTCGACCTCGCGGGGGCTGATGCCGAGGCCCTCGCGTGCGATCAGAGCGAGCACCTCGCTGTGGATCCAGGGCGTGGGCTCGCCGCCGCCGCTCTCGGGCGAGATGCCGACACGGCGGGAGAGCCAGCTGGTCTCACCGCTCGAGTTGCCCTTGCCGTCGCGCTTGATCCGCCCGCAGCGAAAGGCGATCTCGCTCAGGCTCAGCCCCCTGGCGCTCATCGCATGCAGCACCGCCTGGCGCAGGCCCCGGTTGAGGACGATCCGGCTCGCGTCGATGCGCCGCAGCTCGGAGCGCAGCACCGCCACGGAGATCGCGGGGTCCCCGCGATGAAGCTCCAGGGCCCTGACGGTGAGAGCGCGAACGGGCTCGTAGCTCTCCATGCAGGCGACCGCGTCGCGCACGCTCTCGGGCCGGCCGGGCTCGGCGCCGCCCCCCCGCCGGCACCAGCGCAGCTCCGGGATCGAAAGGCCGGTGGCGAGCGGCTCCAGCCGGTGGCGATGCCCATGGCGGTCGCGCAGCTCCACGGCCTGCGGCGGGAGAGCGGGGTCGGCCCCCTCGGGATCCTCCTGCTCGTCCCCCTCGAAGAAGGGGGCCGTGAGGAGATCCTCGGGAGCGAGTGGCCGGCACCTGCGACCGCGGGGGTCCCGCAGGTAGTGGCGGCCCACGAGGGCCGCGTTCTCGGGGGGCTCGTCGGCGGCGAGGTGCGCCACGAGCCGCCGATCGCCGAGCGTGGTGGCGTCGCGGTCCAGCACCAGCACGCTGCCGGCGTGCCCGGGCCGCGCGAGCACCTCGCGGAGGCGACCCTCGGCGTCGATGTAGCGTGCGAGCGAGCCGTGAGACTCCGCGGCGCTGCCGGCATGGCGGACCGCGTGGGTGCGCGAGCGGGCCTTTCGGGGGAGCTGGGATCGCGACGCGCGGGGGGACTGCTTGGGGAGTGTGGTGAGGGGCATGGGGCGTCTCCTGGCCGGCGGGCCGGCCGTCGAGTGGGCGAGTGGGGGCGGCTTTGTAAGGGCCGCTGTGCTGGGCCGTCAAGCAGCGCGAGAGCCACGCGTGGGCGGGACACTCGGAGGAGATCCCCTTAAGGGATCTCGGAGAACGCCTCAGCTGTGCCGTGCCAGTCGAAGCTGGCGCGATCGGGTCCTCGGGGCCGTTCACGGGTCCTTGGAGCCTCCGTGCAGGGGCCCACATTTGACCTGAGGCACGGGGCGAGGCGACCGGAGCGGGGCGAGGTGTCGAGCTGGGACTGCTTTGCGGCCTGGGTAGGAGGGATTGGGGGGCTGCGATCCTAGCGTCGCGCAGCGTGGGTGGCGACACGCGCCGCCCTGCCGCGATCCATGCGGCGCAGTCGCCCGCTCCGGAACGGAGCAATCCAGCTCAACAGGGCCGCTCTCCAGATGCGGGCGTGCAGTTGGGCTCATCGGCGGTCGGTGTCCGACTGCACGAGGGAGCATGGGCAGATCGGGGCAACTGCATATCCGGGAGGGGTAGAGGCACATCCGGGGGAGCGACTGCACGCGTCTCTTCGCGCCAGGTCGCTGCGCCGGCTCAACCTCCCGAAGCGCCGTCCGCAGGCGGGTACATCGGTCCGTGGGCGAGCAGGCATTCGTTCGACCGTCGGTCCTTGGGCGAGCAGGCATCCTTCGACCGCGGACAACGCGACTTGCTCCAGCCCGGCCCTACCGGGGATCCGCCCCGGGCAGGAGCGCCCGCGCCTCGACCGTCGCCTCGCCGGCGCCGGGGTCGCCACCCGCGGCCGCCGCGCGCACGGCGGGGGGCAGGCTGGGGACGCCGTAGGCACCGAGCAGCCCCTCGTGGGCGTCGCGCTCGGAGGCGAACACGATCGCGCTGCGACCGGGGTACTCCCAATCCCGGGGGTGTTCACCGGCGTAGGCGCGGCAGGCGCTCAGCAGGTGGTCGGCCCGCCGCGCGCACTCACGGGCGCGGGAGCGGTCGCGGCAGAGGAACACCACCAGAAGATTTGGCCACGCTCGTCCACCGGGTCGGCCAGCGAAGCGGGGAGCGCACACCGACCAGCCTGCGAGCATGTGGTCGTAGCGCTCGAGCTTGGCGACGGCGGGCTGGGGGGAGCGGGCGCAGAGGCGGTCGTCGAGCTCGATCAGCAGGTGCGTGCCGGCGACCCGGACCGTGCCGCCGGGCGCGGGCGGCAGCTCGGCGCTCGCGTCGGGCCGCACTGTCTCGAAGCGCTCAACCTCGACGCGCTCGCCGCGGGAGTCGGTGCGCAGGAAATCATGGGGTGTGCGCCCGCCGGGCAGGCGCAGATCGGCGGGCCCCGAGCGCAGCGGCGGCGAGAGCACCGACTCCTTGGGGCCCCGCAACCTCAGCGCCGTGCCGCCGAGCGCGCGCTCCAGTGCCAGCGCCCACCCGGTGACGCGCACCTCGTGGCGGGCCTGGCGCAGCATCACCGCGCCCGCGGCGGCCGGCGGCGCAGAGGAACGCGAGGGGGATGGGGGAAGGGATTTGGGGGAGGGGTCGCGTGCCTCGGCACCATCCCAGGCGGCAGCATCCAGGCGCCCGTGCGCGCACAGCAGCTCCAGCCCCTGGGGGGCGATCACGTAGCACATGGGCGCCCCTCCCCCATCGCGGCGGTGGAACTGGAAGCGCCCCACGAGGGCGGCATCGGAGAGGCGCTTCAGGCGCCGCTGGGTGGTGGTGAGAGCGCGCCCGGGGTTGAAGCGGCGGTGGATCTGGCCGGTGAGCACATGGCGCATGGAGGCGACGAGCGCGAGGATCTCCAGATCGAGCGGGTCCGGATCGAGCGAGCGGGGCGTGGCCGCGGCCCGTGCCCAGCGCACGCGGTGGGCGGCGTCGAGGTCCACCAGTTCGGCGTAGCTCCCCGCGGCGCTCTCAGGCAGCGGCCCCAGGACATCCGCGCCGCGCTCGGCCTCGTGTTCGGTGGCATCCGTCGGTGGCGACGCCCGCGCGTCCAGCCCACGGTCGTGGTGGGGCATGGAGGCCCCACCCCCATCCGGCTCGCCTCCCCACCCAGGCGCGCGGACGACCCCCAATGCCTCCCTCCCGTCCCCCCTCCCCCCCAGACCGGCCTCCCGTTGGCCGAAACGGGGATGCGCGCTTGCGAGTGTCTCCCGGCTTCGGTCCCAGTGGGGCTGGCTGAGGTCCGCTAGGTACCGTCCGCCGCGTTCGGCCTGGCGGGCCGCGTGCAGCGCCAGGCGCTCGTGGTCGATGCGCAGCGGGATCGTGCTCGCGAGGAACGGGGCCTGGCGGCCCTCCGGGGCGACCCAGCTGGCGATGGCGTGGTGCTTGGGCAGGTGCAGGCGGGCGTCGGGGTGCCCGAGCGCGGAGAGCCCGCCGATCTCGGGGCGCACCGTGTCGGAGTACTCGGCCATCATCAGGCTCGCGGCGTCCCTCGCGTCGGAGACGGAGGCGGTGGCGAAGTACACGCGGTGGGCGAACAGCGCGTCGAGCTGCGCGCGCACCTCGCGGTCGGTCCACTGGGAGTCCGCCTGCCAGCACGCCACCGTCTCCAGGCCCGCGGAGCGCTTCAGCGCGAGCGTCTCGGCGAACCCCCGGTTGAGCACCAGGGGCGCCTCGTCGACCTTGAGCGCCACCGCCACGCGGCGCTCGGCGGGAACTGCGTCCTGCTGGCGGGCCAGGGCGGCGTCGAGCATCCCCACGAGCAGCTGCATGAGCACGGAGGTGTTGCCCGCCCCCATCCCCCCGAGGGCGCCCTTGACGACGAGCACCTCACACCCGGAGATCACGCGGTCGAGGTCCACGGTCAGGGAGTCGTTGAGCAGCACCCGCTTGATGGAGGGTGAGTTGAGCAGCCGCGCGAGCTTGTTGACCGGCGCATCGAGCTTGGCGGTGGTCGTGCTGCGCGCGTCGGCGAGCTGTGCGGAGAGCTCGGCCGTGAAAAACTCAGCGATCTCCTTGAACTCGGGCAGCGTCCGCACGTGGGCGCCGACGCGCGAGCGGTAGGAGTAGCCCTCCTCGCCCACCGAGAGCAGACGCGCAGCGTCCCACAGGGTGGAGCGGGGATCGTGGGCGAGCACCGCGATGATCGCGTTGCGCAGGTAGCGGTCCGAGGACGCACGGATGTCGGCGTCAGTGAAGAGATTTCTGAGGGCCCCCACCACGTAGTCGGCGATCACGTCCGCGGGGGCCCGCACGGCGAGCGGGTTGAAGCCGCAGGTGGGGTGGGAGAAGTCCAGCAGCGTGCAGGTGCGCTGCGCCGGCACGAGGCTGACGGCGGCCTCCGCGGCGTCGCCCTTGGGGTCGAGCACGATCACCGCGCAGCGCTCCCGGCGCAGATCCTCCGCGACGGTGGCCGCGAGGTAGCTCGACTTCCCCTGCTCCACCGCGCCGGGCACCGCGGTGTTCTGGCGGCGCATCCGCGGGTGGATCGAGACGGGCCCGAGCGCATCGCGCAGGAGCCCCGCCCCCTCGCTGGGGCGCATGATCGCGGGGGGTGCGGGAGCGAGCGGGAGGGCACCGCGGGCAAAGGGCACGGTGGCGTAGTCGATCGAAGGCAGGTGCCAGAGCGCGGCGAGCTCGGTCGAGGCGAGCACTCCCCTGCGCGACGAGGGCCAGGGGTTGCCCTCGCCGCGCTCCACGCGTCTGCGGTAGAGCCCCAGCAGGCCGTGACGCACGGCGGTCCCCCGCTCCACGAGCCGGTTCTCCGCGCCCTCCGCGCGCAGCTCGGAGGCGATCTGCTCGCAGGCGCCGCGCGTGGGCGCGAGCACGCGCAGATCCACGAAGTACAGCGGGCGGTGCTGCACGGCGAGGCCCCCGCGCAGCTCGGCGTCCTCCACCAAAGAGCGGTCGCGCACGAAGAGGTGCTCGCGGCGCTCGCGCGAGAGGTGGTCCTCGTGGCGCTTGTAGCGCCACTTGGCGTAGCGTTCCAGGAGCGCCGGCGCGGGGGTCAGCGCGAGCTGCACGCAGGCCCGCACCCCACAGGCACCCATCACGGTGATCAGGCGGTCCATCGGGGGCTCCCGGGCGAGCTCGTAGCGGTCGAGCTGCTTGACGCGTTTGATGAACCCCGTGTGCTTGCTCAGGCGCAGCAGCGCCGGAGGGCGATAGGCGGTGCCCCTGGGGAGGGTTCCCTCCCCAGGGGGAGCACCGCTGGATCGGGTGCCGACGCCGGCCCGCCCCCACACCAACTCCTCACCCAGGGGCACCACGCAGGCGTTGGGGTAGGCGCTGCGCAGGGCCGCCTGCACCATCCTCTCCATCCCCAGGGGGCACGCGATGGCGAGCAGCGCCCTCCGGGCCCCCTCCTCGCCGAGGTGGTGCACCTCGAGCGCCACCGAGGGCTGGCCGCGCAGCAGACGCCGCCACCAGCGGCGCTGGAGGCGCTTGTGGAGAGCCTCGAACAGCGCCACGATCCCCTCCACGCTGGTGCGGTCGGTGCGGTAGGCCTCCACGCGCAGACGCACGTAGCGGCGCTCCCGGCGCGCTCGCCAACGGGCACCCAGGAGCAGCAAGGCGGACGGGAGCAGCAGCGCGCCGAGCAGCGCGGCGAGATGTGCAATCGAGGGGCCGCCGAGCGTGTGTGGCACTCGACGCGGAAGTGTCGCGCGCGCCGTTCCGGCACCCCGCAGCGCTGCCCCGATGCCGCCGTGGAGCAGCCACGCGAGAACCGCCGCCCCCAGCAGGAGCGCCGCCAGTCCGAGCAGCCGCCAGAGCAGTAGACGCGCGAGCATCCTCTCCCTCTGATCCGACCGCCGGCTGTCGGATGGGACGACCGCCGGAGCCTCGGCTTCGAGCGGGACGACTCTCGCGGGCCTCGGGCCCCTGCGCGGGGCGAACCCTCGCGGGCCGGTCAGACCCCTACCGCTCGACGCGGGCGACGACGATCGCGATGTCGTCCCGCAGCCGCCCGCCGCCGCGCGCTCCGGCGAGCCTCTCCAGGCGCTTCACGAGCGCCCGCGGGGAGGCGGGTCCCCCGCGGGCGAGGTGGCGGCAGAGCTCCTCGGTGGAGATCCCGCGGCGGGGCGCCCCGGCGTCGGTGAGCCCGTCGGTGTAGAGCACCACGCTGGCGCCGGGCTCGAGCGTCACGGCGACGTCGCGCGAGCGAGCCTCGCGGAGCACGCCGAGCAGGGTGCCGGAGACCTCGGGACAGCACGTGCGCCCGTCGGCGCCCAGCAGCACCGGGGGGTGGTGCCCGGCGCTGGCGATCGTGGCGCGTATGGGGCCGGGCAAGGAGGAGAGGTCCAGGCGAGCGAGGATCACGGTGGCGAAGCGCCCGAAGAGCTCGTGGCTGAGCATGACCTCGTTGACGAAGCCCAGCACCTGCGCGGGGCTGTCCCGGTGCAGCGCGAGCGCGCGAATGCTGTGGCGCACGAGCGCCGTGACCGCGGCCGCCTCGGTGCCCTTGCCGCAGACGTCGCCGACGACGAGCCAGCACCCGGAGGGGACGGAGAAGACGTCATAGAAGTCCCCCCCCACCTCGTTGCCCTCGCCGACGGGATGGTAGGCGGACGCCAGCTGCACGCCGGGCACCTCCGGGAGGGCGTCGGGCAGGAGACTGCGCTGCAGGGTGCGCACGACGTGGGTGCGTTCGGCGTAGAGGTTCGCGTTGTCGAGGGCCATCGCGGCGCGGTTGGCGAGGTCTTGCATGATCGGCAGGTGCTCGGGCAGCAGCTCGCCCCCGCCGGCGAGGCGCAGGAAGGAGAGCGCCCCCAGCACGTGCCCGCGGGCGGTGAGCTTGACGACCACCGCGGAGCGGTAGCCGGCGCGGCGCATGAAGCGCATGTGCTCCTCGCTCTGCGCCGCCTGCCGGAGCGTGGCGGGGTCGGTGAGGTCGTACACCTGCAGGGGCTCCTCCGAGCGCAGCGCGTGAGCCACGGGGTGGGGGCCCGAGAGCACGAGCGGCTCGCGAGCGCGCAGCTCCTCCAGGCGGCGCGTCAACCGCTCCTCCTCGGCGGCGGCGATGGAGTCGCCGATCGTGCCATCCTCGCGGAGGAGGTCGATCACGCAGAGGTCGGCAAGCTGGGGAACCGCGGTGCCGGCGACGGTCTGGACGGTCTGCAGGGGATCGAGGGAGGCGTCGAGGGAGGCGGTGGCGGAGATGAGCAGGTCCTTTGCCTCGGCCGCTCTGCGCAGTTCGGCGATCTCGCGGATGAGTGCCGCCAAGCGCGCGGAATCCCGTGGATCCGGCGGGCCGGGTGAGTCCAGCGGATCCGACGAGCGTGGTTGGTCCAGCGGATCAGACGAGGCCGGCGGATCCGAAGGGTCCAGCGGATCCGGCTTCTCGTGCACGGCGTCTCCTGAGGTGCCCGCCCCGGTTCCCATCCCCCCCAACGGTAGCCTCAACGCGGTCGGGTGGCTCGCTCGACCTGCACGCCGCGGTCGGTGAGGTACCACTCGTTCGAGGATCCCATGATCTGTCCCTCCCCAACATTGTGCACCAGTTGCAGGCGCTCTAGGCGGGTGAGGAGCTTGGAGATCTGGCCCTGGTCGGTGATGCCGGCGCCTTCGGCGATTTCGCGGTTGCTGGCGCCGGGGTGCTCCCCGATGAAGGTAAGGACGCGCACGGTGCGATAGGTGAGGCGCATGTCGAGACCCTCCAGCGGATCTCTGACGGAGCGCCGCGGGGGCCTTCGGCGCTTGGGCAGCGGGGGGGGCTTGCGGGTCAGCTCGCTGCTGGCCGCGCGGGCGCCGAGGTAGGGGAGCACGATCATGCTCATCAGCGGCCCGAGGAGGGCGGTGAAGGGTTCTCTGTTGCGCGCCAGCAGACGGGTGTGCAGGACGGCGAAGACCGCCCCGATGACGCCTTCGGCGGTCACGTCGGGCGATTCCTCGGTGGCCCGGGCGACGCGGGCGCCGGCGCTGGTCCGCCCCTCGTCGATCACGTCCTTCAGCTGTGCGAGGACCTGCGTGCGACGCTTGAGCACGCGGGGGCCCGCCCCCAGGGCCTCCACCACGCAGATCTGCGCCAAGCCGGGCTCCTCGTCCATGAAGCGCAGCATCGCGAGCAGACCCGCACGGACGCCCTCCCGCCAGCCCGACTCCCGCTCGTAGGCCTCGCCCACGACGGCGCTGAGCTGGTCCACGGCTTGGTCGAAGACGGCGAGGAAGCAGTCCTCGCGGTCCTCGAAGAGGTCATAGAAGGTCTTGCGGGAGACCCGCGCTCGAGCGATCACCTGGGCGACGGTCAGGCGCGCGTAGCCGACTTCCTCCACCGCCTTCGCCGCCGCCGAGAGCATGCGGCTGCGCTGAATCTCCGAAACCTGCCCACGTGGCAGTCCATTGGGGCCCGGACGCAACCGCGGGGCCATCGAGCGGGTCCTATCCTTTGAAGCCATCATATTCCGCCTAATCGGTCAGTGTTTTTCACTGTTGAAGCTGCGCGGGTGCTGTGGCGCATTCGCGTCACGACTCCCGAGGGGATCCGTCGCCCTTGGATCGGCGGCGGCGGCCCCCTGATGTTTTCAGCAAAGATTCATGGGTTGACGCAAAGAAGTCGAGGAGCGTCTCCCACTCGTCCGCGAGGAGCTTTCGAGCGACGCCCAGAGTTCCGATAGATCAGATTTAGAGATAGGGTCAGCTAGTAGTGGGGCCATGCGCCCAATGCAATGTCAACATTGTGTCATTGACAGTCGTGGAACGATCGTAACGCGAGCGGCCGACGGACGATCCGTGGCCACCGTGGCGGCGCTCCTCCGGGACCCTCACAGCGGGCCCCCGGCGGTCGAACCCGAGCACACAGCACCTCGCGGGCCCATCGATTATCGCAAGCCCACCGAGGCCGATTCCACTCGCTGCGCGCGCAGTCGCTCGCCGCGAGCGCGCAGTCGCTCGCCGCGCCAGCTCAGAGCGTGTCTCGGTAGGCCCCCCGCACGCCCCTACCGAGACACGCCCTCACGGTCGAGCTCCAAGATCGGGCTCGGCTCCGCGTCGAGCTCGCCACGTGCTCCAGAGCCGTCCGAGGGCGTAGGAGAGGGCGCTGGCGCTGCCCACGAAGAACCCCACGGGGTAGTTGGTCTGGTAGGAGGCGGCGATCGCGCTCCACACGATCAGCAGCGCGATGACCATCGAGAGCGCCAACGCGAGGAGCGGGCGGTCGGTGAACGATCGGGCGGCGGCGGGAGCGCCGATCATGAGGCTGAAGATCAGCAGCGTCCCGACCACGGGCACCGTCATGGTGGTCGCGAGGGCGAGGAGGGCGAGGAAGAGCATCTCCATGCGAAAGCCGCTGATGCCGTGCGCCTCCCCCACCTCGGGGAGGACCGAGGAGAGCATCAGGGGGCGGTAGAGGATCGCGATCGCGAGGATGCAGAGGAGGCCGAGGGTCGCGGTTGGGGCGATCTCGTTGCTCGAGATCCCGAGGACCTCGCCGAACAGGAGCGAGTACACCGCGGGCGCGTACTCGGTGCTCACGCTGAGGAACAGCGCACCGAGGCCGAGCATCGTCACGAGCGCCAGCGCAGTCGCCACGTCATGGCGACCCCTGCGGCCGAGCAGGCCGATCCCGAGGGCGCCCGCCAGCGAGAAGACGCCGAGGCCGAGGAGCGTGCTGAGGCCCAGCAGGCTCGCGCCGGCGGCACCCGCAAAGGAGCCGTTGGGGATCGCGTGGGCCGCGAAGGCGGAGCCGCGCAGGACGGTGAAGAACCCCACAATCCCCGCGACCACCGCAACGATGCTCGCGACCGTCCAGGCGTTGACCATGAAGCCCGAGAACATCGCCGCGCCGCTACCCCTTCGCCGCTGTCCGGAGGGCCGACGGCGCGTGGCGGGCATCCCCGGAGCGGCGCCTGCGTCGCAGCTCGGGCACGCCCGAGAGCAGGTAGGCGGCGAAGACGAGGCTCACGACGAAGAAGCTCACCGGCCAGCCACGCCCGGCGGGAGGCCATTCGTAGCTGTCGTAGGCGAGGACGATCCCCAGCCACATCGCCCCGATCCCGACGCCTGCCGCGGCGAGCATCGCGAGCAGGGGGCGCTTGGTCAGGCGCAGCGCGGTCGCGGCGGGGCCGACGAGCAGGGCGGTCGAGAGGATCGTTCCGATCGTGATCGCGGCGAGCGCGGTGGCGAGCGCGAGCGCCAACAGGTAGAGGCCGCCGACGAGTCGCACCGGTATGCCCCGGGCGGCCGCCATCTCGGAGCTCACGGAGCTCAGCAGCAGCGGCCGGTAGAGCACCAGCATCAGCGTGAGGACGAGCAGGCTGAGCAGGAGGATCAGGGGGATCGTGGAGCTCGGGATCGCGAAGACGGACCCGAACAGGATCGTGACCGTCGCCCCGGTGGTGCTCCGCTGGGTGTCGAGGTAGAGGAAGAGGGCGGCCAGCCCGATCGCGGCGCCCAGCACGATGCCCGTGGCGAGGTCCCGTCCCCGGGGACGCTGGATCCCGATTGCCTCCATCGCCACGGCGGCGATGAGGTTGCCGACCACGAAGCCCCCGAGGGGCCCGACCCCGACCAGGAACGCTCCGGAGCCCCCCGTGGTGCCGGTGTCGCCGAACGCCTCGCCCGCGAAGGACTGTCCGCGCATGACCGTGAACACGCCGACCACCCCGGTGACGATCGCCACCAGCGCGCCCACGCCGAGCGCGATGTGGACCGCCGCGCTCTCGAAGAACCCCGGGGCGAGCAGCGGGCCGAGGAGATCGCCCGCGAGCGGCGGAAGTGGCCTTGGGAGCGGCCCGGGGAACCCCGCAGCGAGGAGCGGGGCGAGGGGATCGCTCACGAGCGGATCCCGGCCCCGGGGAAGGTCACCTCGTGGCCGGCGAGATCGGAGTCCTCGCCGGCTCCGGCGACGATCAGGACCCGCCCGTGGACATCGAGCACGTCGACGTGGTGGCCGTAGAGCTCGCTGAGCACGTCGGCGCGCACGACCTCGTCGCGGCTCCCGCTCGCGGCGCGGCCCGCCGCGAGGTAGACGATGCGATCCATCACCGGCAGCAGCGGGTTCATCTCGTGCGCGGAGATCAGCACCGAGATCTCCTGCTCGCGGGTGACCCGCGCGAGCAGCCCGACCACCTCCTGGGCGCTGCGCAGGTCGAGGTTGGCGAGTGGCTCGTCCAGGAGCAGCAGCCGGGGCCGTGCGATCAGCGCGTGCGCGATCAGGATCCGCTGCTGCTCGCCCCCGGAGAGCCTGCCGACGCGGGTGTCGGCGAAGGGCAGGGCGTCGACCGCTCCGAGCATCTCCTCGACCAGAGCGCGCCGGGCGCGGGAGGGCCACGGCACCCCGAGCCGGTGGGCGTCCAGACCGAGTCCCACGAGATCGCGCGCCCGCAACGGCAGATCGGGGTCGAGCAGGAACTTCTGGGGGACGTAGCCGACCAGTCCACGCCCGCCCGCGCGGGACCCAAACCCCCCCGCGCGGGACCCAAACCCCCCCGCGCGGGACCCAAACACGACGCGTCCGGCGCTCACCGCCTGCAGGCCGAGGATCACCCGAAACAGGGTCGTCTTCCCGGCTCCATTGGACCCGATCAGTCCCGTGAACTCGCCGGGCGCGATCTTGAAGCTCACCCCGTCGAGGATCTTGCGGCCGGAGAGCCGCACGTCCACCCCCTCCACCGCGAGGACGTCCCGACTCTCCGGTGGGCTCTCGGGGCTCACAGCTTTTCGGTGGAGAGGCCCTGCCCCACGGCCCGTTCGAGGGCCCTGACCTCGGCGAGCATCCAGGACTGATAGTCGTAGCCGGGGGTGGGCATGGTCTCGTAGACACCCACCACGGGGATCCCGTAGCGCTTGGCGTCCGCCACGAACGCTTCGGTGAGCGAGCTGGTCACCTGCTGGTTGTGGACGAACACCTTCACCCGGTGCCCCGAGAAGAGGGCTTCCTGGAGGGTCACGTCCTGGGGGGCGGGATCGGTGCCGTTCATGATGTCCGCCTGCATGCCGAAGGGGGTCAGGTTCTCGATCCCCGCCGCTTCCAGCATGTAGTCGCCGACCGGCTCGGTGGTCGCGGCGGTCACCCCGGGGTAGCGCCTGCTGAATTCCCTCAGCGCCTTCAGCCAGGGTTGCAGCGACACGTCGAAGGCTCTCGCGTTGGCCTGGAAGTAGGCGGCGTGGGCGGGCGCCAGCGCGGAGAGGTCCCCGGCCAGCGCGCGGGCGACCGCGGGCATCGTGGTGGGCTTGTACCAGAGGTGGGGGTTGGGAGTCGATTCCGGCAGGCCGAGGAGCTTCTGGACGTCGATGATCCTGCGCGAGGAGCTGGGGGAGGCCGCCTCGATCTTTTCCATGTAGGTGTCATAGCCCACCCCGTTCTGGATGATCAGCTCGGCAGAGCTGACCGCCTGGGCGATGCTCGGACTGGCCTCGAAGGTGTGGGGATCGGTGTTGGGGTTGCTCTCGATCGCGGTGACCTTCACGTATCGCCCGCCGATCTGGGAGATCACGTTCGCGTACTCGTTCTCCGCGCCGACAGCGGCAATGGTGGCGTTGGAGGAGGAGGAGGAGGAGGAGGAGCTTGCTCCACAGCCCGCGAGCGCGAGCAGGAGCACGAGCAGCAGCATCGCCGCCGGCAGGGCAGGGAGAGCGAGCTGGGGTGCGGTGCTGGGCGGGGCGGTCTTCATCGGCAACCTCGATCGGGTGGTAGACAGCGCGCACGGCGCCTCAGGGCCAGCGGCGCGGGACCATACCACAATATTGAGTCTGAGTCTTTTTCTTGATTGGGGGCGGCCCTCAGGTGCTGCAGGCCGCGCAATCGCCGCGCAGGACGACCTCGTGCTCGTGCGTGTCGAACCCCAGGCGACGCGAGAGCCGGTCGATGGAACGCTCCAGGTCGCCATCGTCAAAGGGCACCAGGCGACCGCAGGAGTCGCAGAGCAGGTGATGGTGGTGAGCGCCCGCGGGGTCGATCAGCTCGTAGCGCGTCACGCCGTCGCCCAGCTCCAGGCGCGCGACGAGTCCCCGCTCCTGCAGAAGGTCGAGGATGCGGTAGATGCTCGCGCGCGCCACACGACGCTCGCCGACGCGCAGCCGATCTTCGATCTCCAGTGCGCTGAGCGCACAGGACTGACTGGAGAGGAGGTCGATGATCGTGTTGCGCGCGCCACCCCTGTGGTGTCCGGCCTGGTCGAGCACTGCCCGAGCGTGCGCCGCCCACTCCAGTCCACTGATGGCCGACATGGTCCTCATGCTAGCGGGATAGTGAGACCACTTCTCGCTTTCGTGGGTCGCGCCGCAGACGAGAGACTCCTGCGGGGCGAGCGCGACCCCCACCTCCTTCTTCCCTGGGGAGGTTGCATGACATCCACACCAGCAGCGCCAGCGCTAGGGCGATCCCAACCGAGCGCCGAGAGCCCATCGCGATACAAGTAAGAAAGACGGAATGGTTTCCAAAGATCAGCCCCACAGCCGGCAAATCATCTTGGCCATCGCTGGCCGCTAGACCACGGGTGCCGAGCCGCGGACAAGCGCCCGGTCCCTGCTTACGCGGAGCCTCTGAGCAAAGCGCAAACCCTGTACTGGAAAAGCTTTCAGGAGTACCGCCAACGGGATTCGAACCCGTGTTACCGCCGTGAGAGGGCGGCGTCCTAGTCCCCTAGACGATGGCGGCTCATTGCAGAGGAGACCCGAGGCTAGCAAAGCGCGCCACTGCGTAGCCCGCCATCGCGGCAGAGCTGCCGGCCCATCGGACGGCCGTGCGGTATCGTCAGCGACCCATCGCGCGGATGTGGCGGAATTGGTAGACGCGCACGGTTCAGGTCCGTGTGGATGTAAATCCGTGGAGGTTCGAGTCCTCTCATCCGCACTGGCCAGGCTCGCCGTCCCCGATCGGCGGCTCAGGCTACAGCGGCGAACTCCCGCTCAACCTCACCGTCCACGGTGCGCTGAAAGCAGACGAGCAGCTCCTCGTCCAGCACGGCGGCGATCCGCTGCAAGGTAGGCAGCTGCGGGACATGCGTGCCCTTCTCGAGCCGCGACACCGCGCTGTGCGAGGTCCCCGCAGCCTTGGCGACCTCCTCCTGAGTCAGCCCAAGCTCGAACCGCCGTTCACGCAGATGCGCAGCGATCGGGCTGACCTCGCGCAAAGTACGAATGCGGGCGTACTCAACACGGGCGTCACGGTATGCCTCGCTGCGGTCGGCACGGCCACCCGCCGCCTCGACAGCGGGACGACCGACAGGGCTTTGGACGGCATGGCTCACGAGTCCTACCTTATCACGCATGATAAGTCGATCAGCCTCGCCGGGACTTCGGGGAGCATCCCGGCCAGCCGCCCTCGGAGGACGACGGCGCTCCGCGTCCATCCTCGCCCGAAAATCGGCCATGCGCCTCTTGGCCGTCTCACGGTCACGCGCCGGCACAGCGCCCGTGTTCTTCTCGAAAGCGTGGAGAAGGACAACCAGGTTGCCGGATCGCTGATAGAGCAGCCGGTAGCGAGTGCGCGCAAAACGAACCCGCAGCTCGCGAAGCTCTCCGTCGATCTGCGAGGTGACCGGAAACTCGGGCGGCGGCGCCTCTGGCTGCCTACCATTCAGGTGCTCCTCGATCGCATCGTCGATCTTCGCCGCCGCGAGCGGCCGGATCTTCAACAACTCCTCCAAGAAGACGTCGACCGGCTCGCGACCACCGGTGCTTCGGTAGAGCACCGCCTGCGTCCGCCTGCGTGGCGACGCCGCTTGGCTACCCGAGGAAGCGGACATACGTCTGAGTAAAACCATCGCCAGGAGCGTAGAAGCCGCTCCGGCGGACCAAGTAGTGAACGCTATTCGGGAGGAAACTCAGCGAGCAAAGCCGTCTTCCAGGCGCCCGCCTGGTCCAGCGGGATGTAGACGATGCCATCGATGTCCGAAGGCTTCTCGACTGTCGGCTCGTACAGAACGGCGACACGCTCACGACCGAGACGGCCGTAGAAGAAGCCCATCTCGAAGACCACGTTCTGACGGGCGCGGGGACGAAGGTCCTTTCCTTCCGGTCCACCTACGTCGTCGGCAGTCAGCAGAATGACAGCGCTCCCCGCTGTCGCCGCGTGCTGCTCGAACTTCTCAATGAGAGTGCGTCCTTTGTTCGCCTGCTCGTGGAGGATCACGACCTCCCGTCCGGCCTTCTCAAGTGTTCGAGCAACAGCTTCACGGATGGCCTCGTTCTGACCGTGGACAATGAAGATTCCCATGGGCATCGGTGTGTCGGGCTCTTGAGCCCGCTGTGCGGATAGAGCAACGCCGGACGGCTCATCGACCAACTCCAATTGCTCGACCAAGGATCGTAGAACATTGTTGCGGCTCTCAAGTCGCTCGACGGCCCGCCCCTGTTCGACATTCCATGGCGTACCCCCACCTACGACGAGTAGCCTCCCCGTGTTTTCGAAATCCTTCTGCTCGCTTGAACTCCTGCCGTAGATCTTTGCAACCACTGCCGAAGCCATCCGTCGCCAGCGTTCGAAGTCTTGAATCCAACGGTCGTAGTCGTTCTCGCTCTGGCTTTGCATGCCGTTCTGAGCGAGTGCTACTGCCTTCTCGATCTCTCTCTCGAGAAGCTGTTCCGCAGTGTGGCGTGAGACAAGTATCTCAGTCATCAGATACCGAGACTATCTTGTGCTCCGCGCCCACGCCCCGACACGCCGACGCGAAGCACTCAGCCAGTACGGGCCTGGGACGCCAATCGATACCGGCCACGTCCGGGTCTCACGAACGGCACCCGGTACTTTCGTGCCTGCCTCACAAGCCACTCCCACCCGCGGCTCGCAGCGGCTATCCCTGCTTGAGCCGGTAAACGCCGCAGCTGACGCGCTCGAATCGGGGGTGCCGACCTCGCACGCAGGCCGCCAGGCACCAGCTCACTGAATTCTTGGAGACCGAATGCCCGAGCGCATGCTCCACCGCCCGATGGATGTCGGCACCGCGCATCGGCCGATCGGCTGCTGCCAGCACCTTGACGACGGCACGCTGCACCACGCCGTTGCCCAACCGCCGCGATGCCGGCTGCACCACGACCGACTCGCGCAGCTCGCTTGGTCTCGGTCGGACGACGGCGACCGCTGAGAGCACCGCCGCCAAGACCGCCGAGGGGTTTGAGAGCTGTCCTACCAAGTGCAATTTTCGGCAGGTTGCGCGTCGCTGATCGAACCACGTGCTGATGGCCAGCGTCATAGGGTCCGTGATGCGGCAGCTCCTTCCGTACGTCCGATGACGTACAATATGCGCATGGCGTCCAAGACCGAGCGACTGAGCCTCCGCCTGACCCCCAAGCAGGACATGGTTCTGCGCCGCGCCGCAGAGGCCCGCGGCGAGTCGACGAACGACTACGTACTGCGCCATGCCGTGGAAGCCGCGGAGCTCGACCTCGCCGATCGTCGCGTGTTCGCCCTCGACGACGCGGCTTGGAACGAACTGCAGGGCCTGCTCTCCGCGACGCCATCGCAGCTCCCGCCAGCGATGGCCAGGCTGCTCTCCCAGCAGTCGGTGCTCGAGCGACCTACACGTTGAGCTACAGCGGCCCAACCCTGCTGACCAGCGAGCACGGACTGGAGGGGTTCGACTGTGGTGAGCCTGCACTCAATGACTGGCTCGCGCGCCGAGCGCTCGGCAACCAAGCGGCCGGCACAAGCCGCACGTGGGTCGTAATCCACAAGCCGACCGGGATGGTCGTAGCATACTACGCATCCTCTACCGCTTCGGTGATGCGCGCCGCGGCGCCGCGGCGCATCGCCCGGGACCAACCCGCCGATCTGCCAGCGATCCTGCTCGGACGAATGGCCGTCGACAGCCGCCACGAGAGGAAGGGACTCGGCGCGGCCATGCTCAAGCACTTCATGACGAAGGCAATCGAGGTCTCCGAGAAAGTCGGGGTAAGACTTGTCCTCGTACACGCCAAGGACGAGCAGGCAAGGGACTTCTACCTGTATCACGGCTTCGTCGAATCACCGATCGACCCGCTCACCCTGATGATGCTGCTTCCTTCCACCAGTCGCGACCCATGATCTACTCAAAGCCGAGAGACTTCTCCCTGAATCGTCGTGGCAACATCGTCGACGATTGCTAGCGACGCTCTACTGAGGTGACTAGGGTCTCGATGTCGGGGACCGAGTAGCGAACGGCGAGCTCGACGACCGGCTCGTTGCGGTTGTTTTTTTGAGGCGCACGTACCACGGATAGCTGTTCATGGGCTTGAACGTGTCGGCGCCACGTGTGTACTTCGCCCTGGGGTGGGTGGCGCCAGAGTTCATCGGAGAGAGGATGACCTCGTCTACGTGGCTGCTGAGCAGTGCCACCGTGTCGACAATGAGGATGTCGTGCTCGCGTTCGCGGTAGGCGGGCGCATTCCGCAACCGCTCAAGGCGGGCTTCGGACTGCAACGGAAACTGCCCTGAGCCGATCTCCATGCCAAACGTCTAATGCAAAGCGACCGAAGAGTGGGCCTAACCTACATATCGCAACTTTGAGCGACCGATGGTGTTCGCTGGTGGCATATGGCATGTGGGGTCTTGTCGTCTGAACCGGGGGGCTCGGAAAGTGTCACTCTGCGCCTGTGCGGCGCGGCGAGAGCGGATGAGCCTCCCGCCGACGTGACTGGCGCCCGATCGCGGCGCGCCCCGCGCGCCGCGCGGCTTGTCCCCGCACTCGTCCTCGTTGCCTGGGCACTGCTGCTGGCAGCCTGGGTCATGGGCAACGCCCCCTTCGCTGCTCCCGACGAGTTCGAACATTTCATTCGCGCCATCGGCGTCAGCGAGGGTCACCTGATCGGCGAGCCGACTCGGGCGCGCACAAGCGGATCAACGCCAACCCAGGTCGCGTGGACGTCGCAGGCGTCGCGCGTCGTATCGCTGCCGGCGGACCTGAACCCGGAGCCGTTTGCCTGCGAGCTTGGGCCGGGCGAGCGCAGCGCGGCGTGCCAGAACACGGCCAACCCGCACCCGCCGCCGGTGGCGCTCGTCACCGCGGTGGGCAACTACCAGCCATTTCCCTACCTCCTGCCCGCCCTGGCGCTGCGCGCCGGAGGTTCTCCTCCCGCGGCGCTGCGACTCGGACGTGCGGCAGAGGCGCTCACCGTGCTCGCGTTGCTCGCAATTGCCGTCTTTGCGCTCCATGACGCTGAGAGCCCGCTGGTTTCCCTGCTCGGCCTCCTGCTCGCCGTGACCCCGATGGTGCTCTTTTGCGCGTCCTCCCTCAATGGGAGCGGGACGGAGATCGCTGGCGCCTCGGCGTTCTTCTCATGCCTGCTGCGCGTGGGCCGGCCCGAATCGGTGCCGGCACGCTGGTGGGCCTTCACTGCGATCAGCGGCGCGACGCTCGCACTCAGCCGCTCGGCCAGCCCAGCCTGGCTCTTGCTGGCGCTGCTCATTGCCGTGGGCTGGAGCGGACCCCAAGCGTTCATCCGACGCTGGACAGGGGGTTGGCAGCCGCGCGTCACGGCCGGCGTGCTCGTGCTCGCGGTGGGCCTGAACCGGGTCTGGGAAGGGCTATACGGCTCGCGCGTCCCACTCGACACGACCAAGCTGCACGCGGGTCTGGTCGCCGGGGCGCACGAATGGTGGAAAGCACTACCCGATTTGATAGGCAAGTTCGGTTATCTTGACGTCAAGCTTCCGTTGGTCGTCCCGCTCGCGTGGTTTGGGCTCGTGTTTGCCCTCCTCGGGGGCGCCCTCCTGGTATGCGGACGACGCGAGCGTCACCTGCTGGCGATCGTGCTCGTCGCCGGGCTCGTCGGGCCGGTCATCTTCTACGCGCTGCTCATCCGACCCGCCGGGTTCGGGTTGCAGGGACGCCACGTCCTCCCCGCTCTCGTCGCGATGCCCCTCCTCGCGGGCGAGGTGCTGAACCGCCACCGCGACCGCGCCAGGGCTGAGTGGCTGACACTCCTCACCGTCACGATTCCGGTTGCTGTCGCCTTCATGCAGGTGGCCGCCTGGTACGTGAACGCCAGGCGCTATGCCGTGAGCGGCTCCGGCCCCGAGTGGTTCCTGGGCCGCGCCGCTTGGACTCCGCCGGTGGGCTGGTGGACGTGGCTCACCGCGGTCGTGCTCGCTGGCGTGTGCCTCGGCGCGGTCGCCCTCGCCAACCGCGAGGCGGGCCACTCCCGCAGCGCCGTATCGACGGTGCCTTGATCGTGCGCCAGCCTGGGCCTACCGCCTGCTGGTCTGCCATCCCCCCGGCCCACGACGGGCGTGCGAATGACGGTCGCACCCGGCGCGCAGCCAAACGAGCCAGCGGCTCAGCAGGAGCGGCGGGTGTGCCGATCAGGAGGGAGTGGACGCCTCCGCATATGCCTTCGCGCACGGAGTCCGCCGGACGCGCAGCACACTGCGCAGCTGGCAGCACGACCGATGGAGGATCCTGTGCCGGTGGACCGCGGGCTCCGCGTTCGCGGCGTGTGGATTGCTGGTCGCGGTGCTTGCAGTCTCCGCCCTCTCGAGCACCGGCGCCGAACCGATCCCGGCCGAACCGCCGTTCGCCGTCGGGAGCGCGGCCGACATCGCGGGTGTCATCGCTCACAACCTGCTCGTGCTGGCGCTGCACGCGATGGCCTGCGTGGCTGGCTTCATCGCAGGCAGCTCACTGCCGCTGCAGGCCGACTCCCATCGCGGGGCCTCGCGCTGGGTTCACGAGCACGGAGGGAGGATCGCGATCGCGTTCGTGGTGTGCGCCACCACGTTCTCCCTGTCCGCCCAGGCATACCTGCTCGGCAACCGGCTCGCCGCCTTTGCGCATTTTCTCGGTGTGCCTCCGGCCCTGCTCCTGCTCGCTGTCCTCCCCCACGCCATCCCCGAGCTGACCGCGCTGTTCCTCCCGCTCGCCGCATGGATCCTCGCCAGCCGCCGCGGCGAGTGGGACCAGTTGCTCGCCGCCACGATCCTCACGGTCGCCGTCGCGATACCACTGCTCCTGGGGGCCGCCCTCATCGAGGTCTACCTCTCCCCCCATCTCTTCCACGCCCTGGTTGGCGCACACCTCCACGCCATGCCGCACCCGGGGCAGTAGCCGAGACTCTGCGCTCTCGGCGCCACGCAGCCCACACTGGGGAATATCGAGCCGAGGCTCTCCTCGCTCGAGAGCTCCCAGCGGTCGCCACGCCGGAGCCGTTCAGTGGGGCTGGGGCACGATCCGGATGTACGGCTTGGGCGTCTTCCACCCATTCGGGTAGGTCGCTTTGGCCTCCTCGTCGGAGACCGACCCCGCGATGATCACGTCCTCGCCGGGCTGCCAGTTGACCGGCGTCGCCACCTTGTGGCCGGCGGTCAACTGCAACGAGTCGATCACCCGCAGCACCTCGTCGAAGTTGCGGCCGGTGGTCATCGGGTAGACGAGGATCAGCTTGATCTTCTTGTCGGGGCCGATCACGAAGACGTTGCGCACAGTCTGGTTGTCGGCCGGCGTCCTCGCGTCGGAGTCGCCCGCGGTCGCCGCCGGGAGCATCCCGTAGAGCTTGGAGACGTTGAAGTCGCCGTCGCCGATGATCGGGTAGTTGGGCGCGTACCCCTGGGTCTCCTCGATGTCGCTCGCCCACTGTGCGTGCTTACCCGTCTGGTCCACCGACAGGCCGATGATCTTCACGTTGCGGCGGTCGAACTCGGGCTTGATCTTCGCCATGTAGCCGAGCTCGGTGGTGCACACGGGCGTGAAGTCCTTGGGGTGGGAGAACAGCACCGCCCACGAGTCGCCGATCCAGTCATGGAATTTGATGTGGCCCTCGGTGGTGTCGGCCTCGAAATCGGGGGCCGTGTCGCCTAGCTGCAATCCCATTTGTCTGCTTCCTTTCGGTCCACGCTGGTTGGTTGCGAGTCGCGCCGGTCTGCCGGTGTCGCAGTCGCCACGGTCTTGGCCCGGTATCGCCGCAGGCATTGTCGCAGCCCCGCAATGATCACTGATTCTATCGAGATCATGTGACTCCTCCGCGGTGCGCCGCCGCTCAGAACAGGTGCCCCTGTGAGGCGCGTGGCTCGCTGGGCGCGTCCCTCGGCACCGGGGACTCTCCCCACCGTCTGGCGGCTCCGACCGCGCCCCGTCCGCGCACCAGCCCGGCTAGGCGCTCGCGCTCATCGCGGGGGGCGTAGGCACCGCGGCGGTAGAGCTCCCCGTAGCGCTCCACCAGCTCCGGGCGCCGCGCTTGCAGCCACTGCATGAAAACCTCCCTCACCCCATCACGCAGGTGCAGCGCCACTCCGCCGATGCTCTGGGCACCCGCGTCGATCGCGCCCTGCAGCAGGGGCTCCAGCTGGTGGGGAGCGTCGTTGATCCCGGGCATCAGCGGGGCGATCAGCACGCCCGTGGGGATGCCCGCGCGGTTGAGCTCCGCCACCGCCTCCAGGCGAGCGCGCGGGTTGGGGGTGTGCGGCTCGGTGGCACGCCAGGCCCGCTCGTCGAGCGTGGGGATCGACAGGCTCGCGCTGATCCTCGTGCGCTGCGCGATTTCGCGCATCAGCCCCAGGTCCCGCAGCAGCAGGGGCGACTTGGTCAGCACCGAGCAGGGATTGCCCGCCCCGCCCGCCGCGTCGCGCAGCGCCTCCCAGATGCCCTCCATCAGCCGGTAGCGGCCCTCCACCCACTGGTAGGGGTCCGTGTTGGTTCCCAGCGCCACGTGCTCCCCCCGCCACGACGGGCGCGCCAGCTCCACGCGCAGGATCTCCGGGGCGTTCACCTTGACCACGATCTCCCGCTCGAAGTCCCGTCCCGCATCGAAACCGAGGTACGTGTGGGTGGGCCGCGCAAAGCAGTACACGCACGCGTGGCTGCACCCCCGGTAGGGGTTGATCGTCCAGCGGAACGGCATCCGCGAGCGCCCCGGCACACGGTTGAGCACCGAGCGCGCCCGCACCTCGTAGAAGCGCATGTCGAGCGCCTCCGGCGCCTCGAAGCGCCGCACCACCGCCTCCTCGCGGTAGCCCGGCAGCGGTCGCTGCCGGCCGATCTCCGATCCGTCCGCGTCCCGGGTGAGGTTGCTCCAGCGCACGAACATATGTTCGCACACCCCGCAACTCGCTGCCAGCGTCTTCGCGGATTGCGATGATGGAGCTTGTCGATTTCGCGCACCCCCGTTCGACGCATGGGTAGAACCGGATGCAAGCTCCGCCCAGACCGATCGGCGGGACAGCCCGGCCCCACGACCAAAGAGGAGTCACGACGATGCGATTCATGATGATCATGATCCCGAGCCCCAAAGACGAGGCCGCCTGGGAGCCAAAGCCCGAGGACGTCGCCACGATGGGCAGGTACAACGAGGAGCTCACGAAGGCGGGCGTGCTGCTCGCGCTCGACGGGCTGCAGCAGACCTCGAAGGGCGCGCGCGTCGCGTTCGCCGGCGGGAAGCCCACGGTTACCGATGGCCCCTTCACGGAGGCCAAGGAGGTGATCGGCGGGTACTGGATGATCCAGGCGCGCTCGAAGGAGGAGGCGGTGCAGTGGGCCTCGCGCTGCCCCGCGGGGGACGGCGACGTGATCGAGGTGCGCCAGGTGTACGAGATGGCGGACTTCCCGCCCGAGGTCCAGGAGGTTGCGCGGTAGGCGCCCGCCCATGCGGCCCTCCGACAACACGCACGGCTCCGATCGAGGAGGTCGAGAGGACCGGCCCCACGAACGGGCGCCCGCGCGTGGAGCCTCCGACACCAACGGCTCGATCGAGGCGGTCTGGAGGATCGAGTCGGGCCGGCTGATCGCAAGGTTGACGCGGATGGTGCGCGACGTGGGCCTCGCCGAGGAACTCGCGCAGGAGGCGCTCGTGGCCGCGCTCGAGCGATGGCCGGAGTCGGGCGTCCCGGAGAACCCGGGCGCCTGGCTCATGGCCACCTCCAAGCACCGCGCGATCGACCTGCTGCGCCGCGGCGCACGCCTCGAGCGCAAGCACGAGGAGCTCGCCCGCGAGCTTCGGAGCGGTGGCGGGGAGTTCGTCGAGGGGCTCGATCTCGTCGAGGAGGAGAAGGAGATCGGCGACGACCTCCTGCGCCTGATGTTCATCTGCTGCCACCCCGTGCTCCCCGCGCCGGGGCGCGCGGCCCTCACACTGCGCCTGCTGGGGGGCCTGAGCACCGGGGAGATCGCACAGGCGTTCCTCGTCCCCGAGCCGACCGTGGCGCAGCGGATCGTGCGCGCCAAGCGGACGCTCGCGGAGGCGCGCGTCCGCTTCGAGCTGCCGGGCAGCGAGGAGCTCTCCGAGCGCCTCTCCTCGGTGCTCGAGGTCGTCTACCTCGTCTTCAACGAGGGCTACTCCGCGAGCGCGGGCGAGGAGTGGATGCGCCCGGAGCTCTGCGAGGAGGCCCTGCGACTCGGGCGCATCCTCGCCGAGCTCGCCCCGGGGGAGCCCGAGGTGCACGGCCTGGTGGCGCTGATGGAGCTCCAGGCCTCGCGTCTGCGCGCACGTGTCGGCCCCGGGGGAGAGCCCGTGCTGCTGCTCGACCAGGACCGCGCGCGCTGGGATCGCCTGCTCGTCGATCGCGGCCTGGCGGCACTTGGGCGCGCGGAGCGCCTCGGCGCACTCGGCCCCTACGCCCTGCAGGCCGCGATCGCGGCCTGTCACGCGCGTGCGCGTGAGGCCGATGAAACCGAGTGGGTGCGCATCGCGGCGCTCTATGACGCGCTCGCCCAGCTCGCGCCCTCGCCGGTCGTGCAGCTCAATCGCGCGGTCGCGCTCGCGATGGCGTTCGGCCCCGCGGCGGGCCTCGAGCTCCTGGACTCGCTGGCGTCGGAGCCCTCGCTGCGGGGCTACCACCTCCTGCCGAGCGTGCGCGGCGATCTGCTCGCGAGACTCGGCCGCCTCGAGGAGGCGCACGCGGAGCTCGAGCGCGCGGCGACGCTCACCCAGAACGCCGCCGAGCAGCGGCTGCTGCGCGAGCGCGCGGCGGCGTGCGCCTGGACGTCCACCCCACCGTGAGCCCCGCGCCGGCGGGGCGCGGGGCGGCGTCGCGCTTCAGCCGCTCAGCGTCCGGCGCCGGGGCGCAGCACCATCCGGATGGCGAGACCGGCGGCGAGCAATAGCACGCCGGCGCCGACGACCCACGTGAGGTTCAGCCCGGTGAAGGGCAGCGTGGACGCTTTCGCCGTGGGGGTCGTGGTCGTCACGGCCGGTTCGGTGCTGGCGGCCGGAGCAGTCGCTTCTTTGGAGGGTTCGACGGCTTTTTTGGGTTCGGTTTTCGTGGTGGGGGTGGGCGGTTTCTGGTTGTAGCCCGAGGTCCCGGTGCTCGCCAGGGCGGGCGCGGCGGGCACGAGCAGCGCCAGGGCGGCCGGCACTGCGAGCAGCACGCGGCGTGCTGGCCGATCTTTGATCGGTCGACGCAGGAGCCGGCGCCGCGCCGAGCTCCGATCGGTCATCTCCTCGATCGACGCTGCGCCTGCTGTCCGTGACCTGCTCGAGCTCATCTGATGGGTCCGCATCATGCGCACCTCCCGTGTTCGGTGTTCGATTGTGGTCTCAGCGGGGACGAGACCGCTGTGTGGGTGGAGCCGAAGTCTATTGCCACGCCAAGATCGCTTCTTTCCCGCTTCCCCTCCCCTTCCACCCCAAGCCCGGTTCTCCTGCCCGCACACCCCGCTCCTTCTGCTCGCTGCCACCCGGGGACACCCCGCCTCAAGACGAGCCGCCGCCTGCGCCCAGGAACTCGATGAGCAGCTCGTTGACCCGCTCGGGGGCGTCGTGCTGGACCCAATGGGTGGCCTCGGGGATCCACTCTATGCGCGCGTTCGGCACGAGGCGGGCGGGCGGCTCGGCCAGCTCACTGCCGAGAGCGCGGTCGCGCAGGCCCCAGATGACCAGCGTGGGCGCCTCGATCGGCTCCAGGCGCGCGGCGGCGCTCCGCGGCGACTGGCGCAGCGCGGCGCGGTAGTAGTTGAGCATCGCCGTGAGCGCCCCCGGCTGGGCCCACGCCTCGGCATAGCGCTCCAGGTCCTCCTCGGTGAACCCCGTGGGCGAGTCGGTGCGCAGAACGCGCCTGAGGAGGGAGAAGTCCTCGCGCGATAGTCGCGACTCGGGCAGGCGGGGGATCTGGAACAAGAATATGTACCAGCTCTTGCGCAGCTGTTTGAGCGTCCTGAACCCCTCCAGCATCCGCGCCTGATGGGGGCAGTTGAGGACCGCGAGCCGCCCCACCGCCTCGGGGTGGCGCATCGCGGTCGCGTAGGCCACGCCGGCGCCCCAGTCGTGGCCGACGAGATGCGCGCGCTCCCCCCCGAGAGACCGGATCAGCCCGGCGATGTCATCGGCGAGGAGAGCGGCGTCATACAGGCGCCAGCCGCGCGGCTTCTCGGAGAGGTTGTAGCCGCGCATGTCGGGCGCCACCACGCGAAAGCCGGCGGCGGCCAGCGCGGGGATCTGATGGCGCCAGGAGTACCAGAACTCGGGGAAGCCGTGGAGCAACACCACGAGCGGCCCCTCCCCCGCCTCCACATAGTGCAGGCGAACCCCGCCGACGTCGGCGTTGCAGTCGCGGAGATCGACCCCGCCGGCGAGCTCCACGGAAGCACTCACGCCGCGCCCGCGCTCATCGAACGGGCTCCGCGCGAGGCGGTGGCGCCGCCGCGCCCCCGACCATCACGCGCCCCTCCAGGGAGCCCTCGTGCAGGCGGGCACGCAACACCTTCTTGTCGAACTTGCCCACGCTCGTTTTGGGGACCTCGGCGATGAACGCGAACTCGTCCGGCAGCCACCACTTGGCCACGCGGGGGCGCAGGTGCTCGATCAGCTCCTGGGGACCCGCGGTGGAGCCCTCGCAGAGCACCACGCAGCAGAGCGGGCGCTCGGCCCAGCGCGCGTCGGGCTTGGCGATCACGGCGGCCTCGATCACATCGGGGTGGGCCATCAGCTCGTTCTCGAGCTCCACCGAGGAGATCCACTCCCCGCCGGACTTGATCACGTCCTTGGAGCGGTCGGTGATCCGCACGAAGGCCTGCTCGTCGATCGCCGCGACGTCCCCCGTGCGCAGCCACTCCCCCTGGAACTTCTCATCCCCGGAGTCGTCCTTGTAGTAGCTGGAGGCGATCCACGGGCCCCGCACCTGGATCTCCCCCGTGGACTCCCCATCCCAGGGGACCTTCTCGCCGTCGTCGCCCATCAGGCGCAGCTCCACCCACGGCAGCGGCTTGCCCTGCAGCGCGCGCTCGTCCCAGTAGCGCTCGTCGTGGCCGCGGGCCTCGGAGGGTTCGGAGAAGGTCGCCACGGGACTCGTCTCGGTCATCCCCCACCCCTGGTGGATCACCACCCCGTGGCGCTCCTGGAAGTCCTTCATCAGCTGCCGCGGCACCGCCGAGCCCCCGCACACCGCGTTGGTCAGCGAGGTGAGGTCCACCTCGTGGGTGTCCGCGTAGCGCAGCAGGTCCGCGAAGATCGTCGGCACGCAGCCCACCACGGTGGGGCGCTCGGACTCGATCGCCCGCACCAGCGGCTCGGCCTGTAGGAAGCGGTCGGGCATCACCAGATCCGCCCCGCAGAGCGCCGCCGCGTGCGGGATCCCCCAGGCGTTGGCGTGGAACATGGGGACCACCACCAGCGCGCGCTCGCGCCGCGAGAGCCCCAGGTTGTCCGCCATCAGCGACGCCATCGCGTGCAGGCAGATCGAGCGGTGCGAGTAGAGCACCCCCTTGGGGTTGCCCGTGGTGCCGCTCGTGTAGCAGAGCGCCGCCGCCTGGCGCTCGTCGAGCTCGGGGTATTCGAAGGGGCCGGCACCGGCCTCCTCCAGCAGCTCCTCGTAGCGCAGCACGTTCGGCAGGGAGCCGGCGTCGCCATCGCCCATCACGACGAAGTGGCGCACCCCCTCGAACGTGGGGGCGAGCGGCTCCAGCAGGGGCACGACGGAGTCATCGACGAAGATCACCCGATCCTCGGCGTGGTTGACGATGTACGTCAACTGCTCCGCGAACAGGCGGATGTTCAGGGTGTGCAGCACCGCCCCCACGCAGGGGATCGCCATGTAGAGCTCGAAGTGGCGCTGGTTGTTCCACGCGAACGTCCCCACCCGGTCCCCCTGCTCGACCCCCAGCCGCTCGAGCACGCGGGCGAGGCGATCCACGCGCTCGTTGACCTCCCCGAAGCTCGCGCGCACCGTCCCCTCCGCGGTCAGCGTCACCACCTGGGCGGAGGGGTGGCAGTCGCGCATCCGCCGACGCGCGTGCTGGAGCGTGAGCGGGAAATCGTTCTGCATCAACCCTTCGAGCATCTGACCCATCCTCGTGGCTCCCTCTGTGGCGTATGTTGGGCGCGGCGGCAGCCCCCATGGTAAACCCAGGGGCACCCCTGGTGGCAATCTCCGGCGCAGGCGCCCGCCCCCTCTCCCTCCCCCTCAGGCGTGTCCGGGGAGCAGCGGCGTGAGTGGCAGGTCAGGGCGTGGTCGGGGGCAGCAGCGCGAGCAGCGGATCGACCTCGCTCCCACGCGGGAGCGGCAGCCGCTCGGGGGCGTACCAGCGGACCTCCGCGATCTCCACGGGGTCGGTGCGCACCAGCGTGGGGTCGGGAAGCTCGGCGTGCATGCACGTGAGGCGCACCGTGATCCCCTCCAGGCGGGTGTCGAACGCGGCCAGCTCCCGCAGCCCCAGGTCGCGCACCCCCAGCTCCTCCTCCATCTCCCGCGCCGCGGCCAGCGGCGGCGGCTCGCCGCGGCGCACCGCCCCGCCCGGCAGATACCAGGTGTCCCGTCTGCCGTAGGTGTGACGCACCAGCAGCACCTCGCCGTCGTGGGTCAGCACGCACTTCACGCCGTCGCCCCGGCGCCGCCAGATGAGGGCGCGCAGTTGCACGCCCCGCCACGCCACCCTGTAGAGGCGCTGCAGCAGCACGACGCGCAGGGAGCGCACTACGTACCCCGCCCCCCGGCCCCCCTTGTGGGGGCCCCCATCCAAATCAAGAAATCCCCGCGCACATCAAACGCGCTCCCCGAACCGGGGGTGCTGGGTGAGCGTCTCCGCGCCTCGGTCGGTGCCCCTGCCAGCCGTCAGATCGCGGTAGACCCCACGCGTGCGGCGCGCCACGTCGCTCCAGTCGAAGCTCAGCACGTGCTCGGAGGCCTCCGCCACCAGGCGCTCGCGCAGCTCCCCGTCGGTGAGCAGGCGCTCGATCATCACGCCCAGGTGCGCGGCGTCGCCGCCGTTGAAGCGCAGGCCCACCCGCTCCCCCGCGGGCACCACCTCGCGCAGGCCCCCGGTGTCGGCCACGATGCAGGGGCAGCCCGAGGCCATCGCCTCCAGGGCCACCAGCCCGAAGGGCTCATAGATTGAGGGCACCACGCAGAGGTCGGCGATGCGGTACAGCGAGTGCAGCGCGTCGTCTCCGATCCACCCCAGGAAGGCCCCGTGATCGAGCAGCCCCAGGCGCCGCGCCTGCTCCTTGAGCTCCTCTTCGTGCGTTCCGCTGCCCGCCACGAGGAAGCGCACGTCCCCCAGCCGCTCGATCACCCCGGGCAGGGCGTCGAGCGCGAGCTGGAAGCCCTTCTCGTACACCAGGCGCCCCACCAGCACCACGAGGCGCTCGTGGGGTGCCGCGAACTCGCGCCGCAGCGCGTCGAGGTCCCCCACCGGCCGCAGGTCGCGGGGGTCGATCCCGTTGGGGATCACCGTGATGCGGCTCTCCTCGATGTCGAAGATGTCCGCCACGTGACCCCTCATGTAGTGCGAGCAGGTGATCACGGAGTCCGCCCGGTGGGCCATCCACCGCTCCACCCCGTGGATGTGCGCCTGGGGCTCATCCTGCACCCAACCCTGGTGGCGCCCGTGCTCGGTCGCGTGGATCGTCGTGAGGTACGCCACCCCCAGGCGCTCCGCCAGCGCGGCCCCCGCGCGCGCCACCAGCCAGTCGTGGCCGTGCACGAGCTCATAGCGGCGCTCCCCCGCCAGCGCCTCCCCCACCTGGAGCATGTCGCCGTTCATCCGCTCCACCCACCCCACGAAGCGATCGAGGTCGCGGGGCCAGCTGGGCTCCGGCACGCGGTACACGCGCACCCCCGCCCGCTCCTCCACGGCGTGGCGGCCGCTCTTCAGGCGCTCCCCGGCGCCGCGGGTGAGCACGTCGACCGCGACCCCCTGGCGCACGAGCTCCTCCGCCAGCTTGCGCACGTGTCGCGCGAGGCCCCCCTCGATCACGGGCGGGTACTCCCAGGAGAGGATCAGCACGCGGTTGGCCAAGGCACGCACCCTATCTCTCCCGCCCCCCCACCGTCACGCAGTGCCTTGTCTGTAGACTATCTGTCCGAGCCCCGCGAAGCTCCCCCCATGGAGATGGTGGAGCGCTTCGCGAGCAATCTGCGGCGGGAGCGCCTGGCGCGGGGGATGACCCAGGAAGGCCTGGCGGACGCCGCCGAGCTGCACCGCACCCACATCTCCCTGCTGGAGCAGTCCAAGCGCGACCCCAAGCTCACCACGATCGCGAAACTCGCCCGCGGGCTGGACACCACCCCCGGGCAACTGCTGCGCGGCGTGAACGCCCAGCACTCGCCGCGCTGAGAGACGCGTCTGAGGCGACGGGCCGGCTCCCACGGCTCCCGAGGCGTGGGTCGCCAACGAATCGGGCGAGGCAGGCACCGGCCCCCCGCGGCCTCCCCGGCGAGCGCGGAGATCGCCTGGCGGATCTGGAGGGGGAGGAGGGGGAGGGTTCGCCTACGAGGAGACGGGCGCCGCGTCGGGCACCGGCGCGACCTCGGCGCGGACCCCCCAGCGGCCGACGGTGCGGCGCAGCTGGAAGTAGGCGACCACGCCGGGGATGCTGGGCAGCCAGAACGCCAGCAGGCGGTACATCAGCACCGCGATCAGCGCCAGGCCGCCGCCGACCCCGAAGGCGACGAGCGCGCCGATCATCCCGCCGTCGACACCGCCGATGCCCCCGGGCAGGGGCAGCAGGTTGGCGAGCATCCCCACGAAGTAGGCCTGCACCAGCACCGCGATCGGCGGCGCCTCGCCGAAGGCGCGGAAGCAGGCGTAGAGGACCGCCACGTTGAACGTCCACCACGCCAGCACCCCCAGCAGCGCCCAGTCGGGGTGGCGCAGCTTGTGGAACGCGAAGCGCGCCCCCTCCGACGCGGAGGCGGGGCCGGTGGCAATGCGCGCCAGCCAGCGCGCCGCACGACCCCTGATCGCTCCCGGCCCCCGATCCGGTCCACGGCGGGAGGCGATGCGCTCCAGGCGCTCCTCGAGATCCCGGGGCACGAGCGCGATCACGAGGATCGCGAGCAGCCCGATCGCGCCGATGATCGCGGGGATCATCGTGATCGCGAACGGGTTCGGCCCGGGGAACAGGCCGGTGTAGAGGCCCACCCCGCACACCACCAGCGCCGCCATGTAGACCCCGTAGAGCAGCACGAGGAACGCGATCATCCGCTGCGCCACCTCGCGGCCCTCCATCCCCGAACGTCGCAGCGCCCACGCCGTGACCGCCACCCCGCCCGCGCCCCCCGCCGCGAACAGGCGCGTGGCGGCGAGCCCCGCCATCGTGATCTGGTAGCTGTGGCGGAAGCGGATCGGCGAGCCGGGCGGCACGTGGACACCCTGGAAGATCGCGATGTAGCTCGCCATCGAGATCACCTCCACGACCACCGCCACCGCGATCCACCAGGCGTCGCCGTCGTTGAGCCGATCCCAGGTGTGCTTCACCCCGCCCACCTGGGGCAGCACGAAGTACAGGAACGCCAGCGCCGCCAGCACGAAGGTCGCGAACAGCAGCACCCGCCTGCGGGTGAGACGCACCCGCAGCACCTCTTCGTGGCTCGGGTGCTGCGGGGGGCGCTCGGCATCCGCCCTGCGCCCCCTCGAGCGCAGCTCGGCCAGCGCGCTCGCGCGCCTCCCACCGGCCGTCCGGACGCCGTCCACACCAATCGCACCGGCCGCCTCGGCCTGCAACAGAGCCATCGCCCCTTCCTTCGACGTCCCACCCCCCTGGCCCTGCCCAGAGGTGGACCCCTCGCCCTCGCCGGGCGCGCCTGCGGCCCGTGCTCCCGAGGAATCCCCGGCTCCCATCTGCGCAGCCTTCACTCCCACCCCGCCGCTCCCCCTCACCCGGCCCCATGCGCCTTCGCCTCGAGCGCCGCCACCGCCCGCGCGCAGCGCTCCACCGCGGGAGCGACTCGCGGCCCCAGGCGGCGGACCGCCATCGTCAGCGCGGCCCCCCCGAGCAGATCCGCGACGTAGTGCTCCCCCAGGTACACCAGCGCGAACCCGAGCGTCCCGGCATACGCCCAGCCCATCGCACCCGCCCCCGGACCTGTCTCGGTGAGCAGCAGCGCGGCCATCATCGATGTGGCGAAGTGCAGCGAGGGCATTGCAGCCAAGGGGTTGCCTCCGAACACACTGTAGAGGGGCCCCCAGCCGTCATGCCAGAAGGACTCCCCGTACTCGACCATCATCCGCCGCACCTCGATCATGCCGTGCGGCTGGGCGCTCTCCCCCGCATCCGTCGCGCTGGCGCCACCGCCCGCAGGCCCGAGACCGTTCTCCGGGGCGTGGGCCGCGTACCACGGGGGGGCGGTGGGCAGGATCCAGTAGATCATCGCGCCGATGTCGAACACCGCGTAGGTGCTCACCGCCGCCCGCTCGAAGCGCCGGGGGTGCAGCAGCATGATGTACACGAGCGCCCCGTGGGGCACCATGAACCACGACCAGTGCGCCCACACCAGCACCTTGTCCAGGGTCCGCCACCGCGGGCCCTCCGGGCCGCGGCGCGCGAGGCGGCGTTGCAGGCGCACCGTCGGCAGCTCCCCCAGGCCGAGCGCGCGGTCGACCGCGATCGGGTACTCGACGTGCACCCGCTGCGCCTGCTCGGCGGGGTCGTCGTTGGGCGACTTGTACGCGGCCACGTAGGCCCACATCTGCAGGCAGCACGTCGCCACGTCGCGCGCCCGCGAGCGGCGCACCGCCACGCAGAGGCCGATCGGCGCACAGAACGCCACCGTCTGCGTCACCAGCGGCGGCGCCTTCACCCGCTTGCGCACCAGCGGCGCCGCCACCCCCGCCGCGACCACCGCCCAGGCGGTTGCTCTGATCGCGCTGGACCGCCGCACAGGGCGGGGAGTATATGGGCCGCTCAGGGCGTGTCTCGGTGGGGACGCGCGCGCCCGCGAGACACGCCCTCAGACCTGCGCCCGGGTCGCGGCCTGCACCAGCGCGCGCACGAACGGGCTCACGGGATCGGCCTCGGGATGCCACTGCACGCCCAGCACGAAGCGACGGTCGGGCAGCTCGATCGCCTCGGGGAGCTCGTCGCGCACCGAGAAGCCGCTCACCGTGAGGCCCTCCCCGATGCGGTCCACGCCCTGGTGGTGGTGGGACTTGGTGGCGTGGCGGATCTCACCCGCGACCCGGGCCGCGAGGGTGCCCTCGATCAGGCGCACCTCGTGGTCGGCGCCGTCGAAGGAGCCTGGCACCGAGAGGTGCTCGTGGTGGCCGAAGCGCTCCGGCAGATGCTGCAGCAGGGTGCCCCCCTGGGCGACGTTGATCAGCTGCATCCCCCGACAGATGCCCAGCACCGGAAGGTCGCGCCTGAGCGCCTCGTGGAAGATCGCGATCTCGCAGGCGTCGCGCTCGGGGACCGTGGCGGTCGTCTCGGGGTGGGCCTCGGCGCCATAGGTGCCCGGATCGATGTCGGCGCCGCCCGCCAGCATCAGCCCATCGAGCAGCTCCAACGCCTCGCCGGGCTCCTCGACCAGGAGCGGATCCGGCGGGATCATCACGGCCAGCGCCCCCGCGCTCTGCACCGCGTCGACATAGCTGCGCGGAAGCAGCACCGCCTGCTGGTCCCACACGCTCCAGCGTGCACGCTCGAGGGCTGTGCAGATGCCGATCACTGGACGTCCCATCGGCCCATCACCTTAGAGGAGTCCCTCCACGCCGTAGGATCATGGCCCACCCCCAACCCGAGATCCAGTGTGCCCGCGCCCTGCCGCGCAGCCCGCTCCTCGACCTGCCCACCTTCGGCCACCAAAGAACAGGAGCGCGCGATGAGCGAGACCGATGCCCCCACCGCCCTCGAGACCGTCAACCTGTCGATCGACCCCGAGGGGGTCGCGAGGATCGAGCTGAACCGCCCCCAGGCGCTGAACGCGTGGAACGGCCAGCTCGGCCGCGACCTGCTCGCCGCGATGGACCGCGTGCGCGAGGACGACGCTGTGCGCGCCGTGGTGCTCGCGGGCGCCGGGCGCGCGTTCTCCTCCGGCGCGGACCTGAAGGACCTCAACGTCGAACTGACTCCCGAGGGGCGCCCCGACGTGTACAAGCGTCTGACCGAGCTCTACCACCCGATCATGCAGGCGGTGCGCGAGCTGCCCAAGCCGGTGGTGGCGTGCGTCAACGGCCCCGCCGTCGGCATCGGCTGCTCGCTGGCGCTCTCCTGCGACCTCGTGCTCGCCGCCCGCAGCGCCTACTTCCTGCTCGCGTTCGTGAACATCGGCCTGGTGCCCGACGGGGGCTCCTCGCTGTTCGTGCCCACCCGCGTGGGCATGGCGCGCGCCACCGAGATGGCGATGCTCGGCGAGCGCGTCCCCGCCGAGCAGGCCCTGGAGTGGGGGCTGATCAACCGCGTCCTGCCCGACGAGCGCCTACAGGAGGAGGTCGCCGCGCTCGCCCGTCGCCTCGCCGGCGGGCCCACCCGCTCCTACGCAGGCGCCAAGCGCCAGCTCAACAGCTGGCTCTACGCGCGCATGGCCGAGCAGCTCGAGCTGGAGGCACAGATCCAGCAGGAGATGGCCGGCAGCGATGACTTCGTGGAGGGCGCGATGGCGTTCGTGGAGAAGCGCCCCCCGCGGTTCTCGGGCCGGTAGCGGGGTAGGCGGATCCACCTCAAATCCCTCGTGGCAAACGTCATCAAGCGCGTTCCGCCCGGGCCTGAATAGAATCCCGCCCGCCTTGAGCCATCTCCTGCCCACAACCCTCGCCTCGCTCTTCACTCCGAAGGCGGGCGGCTCGCCGAACGCGGACGAGATCGACAGCCTCTACAAGATCACGCTCTACGTCGCGATGGTCATCTTCGTGGGCGTCGAGGGGGCGCTGGGGTATGCGCTCTACAAGTTCCGCAAGCGCAAGGGCGCCGTGGCGGCGCAGATCCACGGCAACACGCGCCTGGAGATCGGCTGGACGCTGGGGGCCGCGCTGATCGTGATCGCGCTCTCGGCGCTCACCTTCGCCAAGCTCTCCTCGATCCAGGACCCCCCCAACTCGGGTCCCAACGGGGACACCTACATCGGGGAAAGCGGCGAGCTGTACGCCACCGCCGACCGCCACCTGCCGCCCAACGGCAAATCGCTTGAAATCCAGGTGATCGGCCGCCAGTTCATCTGGCAGTACGTCTATCCCGGCGGTAGCAGCGACGGGCTAGGGGCGCCGTACTCCTACGAGGAAATGGTGGTCCCCACGAACACCACGGTGACGCTCGACATCGTCTCCTCGGACGTGGTGCACTCCTGGTGGATCCCCGCGCTCGGCGGCAAGTTCCAGGCGGTCCCCGGCTACCACAACTACGCCTGGTTCAAGATCTCCAAGCCCGGCGTCTACCACGGGCAGTGCGCGAACATGTGCGGCCGCGGCCACGCCCGCATGATCGCCACCGTGCGGGCCGTCCCGCCGGCGCAGTTCGACGCGTGGCTGGCCGAACAGAAACGGCTGATCGAAGAAGCCAACGTGGCCGCCGCCGCGGAACGCAAGAAACTGAACGAACAGCAGGGCCCCGGACAGGTCGAGAACCCCTAAGGGGGGGAGGGGGAGGGCTGGCCCTCCCCCTCCCCCCTCAACCCCCCTCCCCCTCCCTATATCCCCTCCCTCTCCCGATATTCGATATCAACTTCCTTCGTCAGTGCCATCGACTACTGAGAACTGAGAGCACGTAAACGATCATGGCCACCTATGCAGCCCCCGTACCCCAGGTAGTCGCTCACCGCGTCGAGCGCGAGGAGAGCGGCTTCATGAGCTGGCTCACGACGACCGACCACAAGCGGATCGGGATCATGTACATGGTCCTCACGTTCGTGTTCTTCATCCTTGGGGGCACGGAGGCGCTGATGATCCGTTTGCAGCTGGGCGCCCCGGAGAACACTCTGGTCAGCCCCCAGATCTACAACGAGCTGTTCACGATGCACGGGACGACGATGATCTTCCTGTTCGTCGTGCCGTTCATGGCGGGCCTGGCCAACTACTTCCTGCCGCTGATGATCGGCGCGCGCGACATGGCCTTCCCGCGTCTGAACGCGCTCTCGTTTTGGCTGCTGCTGGCCGGTGGGCTCGTCTTCTACGCCTCGATCTTCTGGAATCCGCCGGAAGCGGGGTGGACTAGCTACCCGCCGCTCTCGGACTCCTTCTTCTCCCCCGGCGGGGGCCAGGACGCGTGGATCTACCTGATCCACCTCACGGGGCTCTCCTCGCTGGTGGGGGCGATCAACTTCTACGTGACGGTCGCCAACATGCGCGCGCCCGGGATGACCTGGGGGCGGCTGCCGCTGTTCATCTGGTCGATCCTCACCTACTCGGTGCTGCTGATCTTCGCGCTGCCGGTGATCGCCGCGGCGGTCACGATGCTGCTGACAGACCGCCACTTCGGCACCCACTTCTTCGACGCCGCGCAGGGCGGCTCGCCGCTGCTGTGGCAGGACCTCTTCTGGTTCTTCGGGCACCCCGAGGTCTACATCATGGTGCTGCCCGCGTTCGGGGTGGTCTCGGAGATCCTGCCGGTGTTCGCGCGCAAGCCGATCTTCGGCTACAAGGCGATCGCGGCCTCCACCGTGTCGATCGGGTTCCTCGGCTTCCTCGTGTGGGCCCACCACATGTTCGCCACGCCCCTGCCCGAGGCGATCATCGCGTTCGCGATGCTGAGCTCGATGCTGATCGCGATCCCCACGGGCGTGAAGATCTTCAACTGGATCGGCACCCTGTGGCGGGGGACGATCGAATTCACGACGCCGCTCCTGTTCTGCGTGGGCTTCATCGCGCTGTTCATCATCGGCGGCATCTCCGGCGTGTTCCTGGCGATCTTCCCGGTGGACTGGCAGCTCAACGAAACCTACTTCGTGGTCGCCCACATCCACTTCGTGCTGGTGGGCGGGGCGGTGATGCCGATCTTCGCCTCGATCTACTACTGGTTCCCCAAGATCACCGGGCGGATGATGAACGAAGGCCTCGGCAAGCTCAGCTTCTGGCTGATTTTCTTCGGCATCATCGTGACCTTCCTGATCCAGCACGCGATCGGCCTGGAAGGGATGCCGCGGCGGGTCTACGAGTACGAAAACGTGGGCCACCTCGCGCTCTACAACCAGATCTCGACGGTCGGCTCCTTCATCCTCGCCGCGGGGGTGCTGGTCACGGTGCTCAACGTCCTGCGCAGCCTCAAGCGGGGCGCGGTCGCGGGCCCCGACCCATGGAAAGCGAACACCCTGGAGTGGTTCACCAGCTCGCCCCCGGCGGTCAACAACTTCGACGCGATCCCCCGGGTGCGCTCGGCGGAACCGATGAAGGACATCCGCCTGGAGATCGAGCGCCGCACCACCTCCGCGCCGGCGCCCGGCCAGGCGACGGTGCCGGTTGGGGCCACGCAGGTGGGCGTGTAACTTGCTGGCCGATCGGCAAGTGCATCTGCTCGGCCGATCGGTCGGCGCTCCGATAGCTCCACCCGCTTAGACTCCTCTGAGATGGAGGGATCGTCCGCACCTCTAGCTGGCGCTCCGGCTTCGCATCTGCGGCAGCTGGCGAGCGACTACCTGGAGCTGACCAAGCCCAAGGTCCAGTCGCTGCTGCTGCTGACGACGATCACCACGATGTACGTCGCGGGGGACCCCTCGCCCCTGTTGGTGGCCCTCACGTGCCTGGGCGGCTACCTCTCGGCGGGCGGGGCGGGGGCGGTCAACCACTGGTTCGACCGCGACATCGACGCACAGATGGCGCGCACCGCCACACGCCCGATCCCCGCGGGCAGGATCGCTCCGAGCGCCGCGCTGAGCTTTGGCTGCGGGCTGGCCGCGCTCTCGTTCCTGGAGCTCTCGCTGACCGTCAACGTGCTCGCGGCGAGCCTCGCGCTGGCGGGCTTCCTCGGCTACGTGTTCGTCTACACGATGTGGCTGAAGCGGCGCACCCCGCAGAACATCGTGATCGGCGGCGCCGCCGGCGCCGTCCCGCCGCTGGTGGGGTGGGCCGCGGTGACGGGCTCGGTGAGCGCCACCGCGGTGCTGCTGTTCTTCATCGTGTTCTTCTGGACCCCCCCTCACTTCTGGGCGCTGTCGCTGCTGATGAAGGAGGAGTACGCGAAGGTCGGCGTGCCGATGCTCCCGGTCGTGCGCGGGGAGGAGGAGACGCGACGGCAGATCCTGCTCTACGCGGTGCTGCTCTACGCGGTCACCCAGCTTCCGTTCTGCGCAGGGGGGGGGTTCGGGGGGATCTACCTGGCGGCCTCCATGGTGCTCGGCCTCGGCTTCATCGGCGGCGCCGTGCGCCTGTACCGCCGGGCGGATCGGCGCAGCGCCCTGCAGCTGTATCTCTACTCGCTGGCCTATCTGGCGCTGCTGTTCTGCGCGATGGTGCTCGACGCCCACCTGCATCTATAGACTTCCGACGATGACCCGACGCCTCGCACGCAAGAACATCCGCACCGCCCTGATCGTGAGCGCGATCTGCATGTTCATGTTCGGCATCACCTTCGTAGTCGCCGCCCTCTACGTCTCGTGAGCCCCCTCGATCCCGAGATCCCGCCGGTCGGCGAGGAGATCCACCTTCCCGGGCCGAGCATCCTGCCGCTGCTCACCGCGGTGGGGGTCACACTCGCGCTGGTGGGGATCACCACGATGATCGAGCTGACCGTCGTCGGCGTGATCCTCACGGTGGTTTGCGTCTACCGCTGGATCAGAGACACGCGCCGCGAAATCGACGAGCTTCCGCTCGACCACCACTGAGCCGAGGGCCGGAGGGCCGCTGAGCCGGGTGGCTCGGTGGGTGGCGCCGCGTGCGGTCGCCCATCCGCGCCGCACGCGTCGGTGGCGCACCCCTCTGCGGCGGACGCCACACTGCCCTCACCCCACCGCAGCGCCCGCCGGCAGGGGGCAGATGGCCCCGTCGGAGGTCCAGCAGCGCACGATGTCACGGACTGAGAGGATGCCCACGGTCTCCCCTCCCTCGACGACGATCAGGTGACGGAAGCCACCCCGCACCATCGCCGCGGCGGCCTCCTCCAGCGACCAGTCGGGCGCGGCGTAGACGACCTCTCTGGTCAGATGCTCGCCGACGAGCTCCCGGTCAGGGTCCTGCCCGGCGCCGAGCGAGTGCAGGATGTCGCGCTCGGTGAGGATCCCCGGGGCGTGGCCGTCGGGATCGACCACGACCGCGGCGCCCACGCTCCGTGCGGACATCAACCGGGCGGCGTCGCGCAGTGTGTGGCCGGGTCCGGCCGTGAGGGTCATGGGGCTCATCCCTTCGTGGACCTGCATCGGCTGCTCCTTTCTGGGAGTTCCGGCCGCCGGTGAGCGAAGACCAGCGGCCCAGCTCGCCACCCTCTAGACCCCGAGGGGGCTTGCAACTATTGCCTCAATGTAGTGGTCTTTCCCTGCCCTGTCAAGCGCGGGTTGCTATTCGTCGGGCGAAGGCAATAGGATCACGCATGGGATGGATGGGTCTGTTGTGGAACATGGGATCGTTGTATTCCAGGGAGCGCTGAAAAGCGGTGCCTAAGGTCGAGCGCTCGATGGTCCTGACGGCCCTCGCGGCCCTGCTCGCCACGGCGATCGGCATCGTCCTGAGCTACGTGATCCACTGGTTCCCGCCGGAGGCCTCCGAGCAGGCCAAGCACACCGACCTGCTCTACCACGTGCTCGCGATCGCCTCGATCCCGATCTTCGTGCTGGTGGTCACCGTGATCCTCTACTCCGTCTGGCAGTTCCACATGCGCCCGGGCCAGGAGCTCCAGGACGGACCGCCGATCCACGGCAACACGCGCCTGGAGGTCTTCTGGACGGCGATCCCGGCGGCTCTCGTCATCGGCCTCGTCTCCTACTCGTTCGTGGTGCTCAACGAGAACGAACGCAAACCACCCGGCAAGGAAATCCAGGTCAACGTGACCGGCCAGCAGTTCTTCTGGAGCTACGAGTACCCCTCCTCGGTGACCGGCGGGGCGCCGCTGCGCAGCTACTCGCTGTACGTGCCCAAGGGGGAGTCGGTGTACTTCCACATCCACTCCAAGGACGTCATCCACGCCTTCTGGATCCCCGCCTTCCGCCTGCAGGAGGACGCGGTGCCGGGCATCACCACCCACATCCGCGCGACCCCGATCCGGCTGGGCACGTATCCGGTCGTCTGCAACCTGCTGTGCGGCGTGGGGCACTCGCTGATGCGCTCGGCGATTCACGTGGTCACGCCCGCGCGCTTCGAGGCGTGGATCAAGAGCCAGATGAAAGTCCCCTCGACTGTGGCCACGGGGTAAGGTGTGATGGCTGCTCAGAGATCCTTGGAGGGAGCTGACAGATGGCTGTGAGACTTCGGGCACCGGGTTTCTACCGCGCCTTCTTGGGCGTCGCGCTCGCGATTGCCTTCGCCGCAGCGCTGACGTGGTTGGTCCGCGTCTCCACGGGACACGCGACCTACACCCACTACCTCAGCCCCGATGCGATCCTGACGGTCTCGCTGATCGCCGCCCCGATCTTCTTCCTCGTCGGGCTGGGAGCCTTCGACTACTGGTTCTACTGGGTGTCCGGGCGCCCCACGCGCGCGGAGAGCCACGCCAACCACGGGGCGTACACGTGGAAGGACTACTTCAAGGTCAACACCGACCACAAGGTGATCGGCGTGCAGTACGTGGTGACCTCCTTCTTCTTCCTGCTCGTGGGCGGGATGATCGCGATGCTGATGCGCATCCAGCTGGCTCAGCCGGGGGCGAAGTTCGTGGACGCCAACACCTACAACGGCCTCTTCTCGGTGCACGCCACGGTGCTGATCTTCTTCTTTGTGATCCCCGTGTTCGCGGGCCTCGCGAACTTCGTGCTGCCGCTGATGATCGGCGCGCCGGACATGGCCTTCCCGCGCCTGAACGCGCTCTCCTTCTGGATGCTCCCGCTGGGCGGGGTCATCATGCTGCTGAGCTTCTTCGCGCCCGGCGGGGCGTTCGCCGACGGCTGGACCGCCTACGCGCCACTCTCGACGGTCTCCCCGATCGGCCAGAACTTCTTCTCGATCGGGGTGCAGTTCGCGGGCGCCTCCTCGGTCGCCACCGCGCTCAACTTCCTCGTGACGATCATCACGATGCGGGCGCCGGGGATGAGCTTCTTCCGTATGCCCCTGCTGGTGTGGGCCAACTTCTCGACCTCGCTGCTGGTGGTGATCGCGACGCCGTTCGTGGCGGCCTCGCAGTTCATGGTGCTGCTCGACCGGGCGCTGGGCTTCAACTTCTTCGACGCCGACAAGGGCGGGAACGTGCTGATGTACCAGCACATCTTCTGGTTCTACTCACACCCGGCGGTGTACATCATGATCCTGCCGGGCTTCGGGATCATCAGCGAGATCCTCGCGGTGAAGTCGCGCAAGCCGATCTTCGGCTACCGCATGATGGCGTTCTCGCTGCTGGCAATCGTGGGACTCGGGTTCACGGTGTGGGCGCACCACATGTTCACCTCGGGGATGCCCGCGTGGGTGCGGATCCCGATGGCGATCACCACCGTGATCATCGCGGTGCCCACGGGCATCAAGATCTTCTCGTGGCTGGCGACGCTCTACCGCGGGGTGCTGCACGTGGACACCCCGATGCTGTTCGCGCTCGGCTTCATGGTCACCTTCTCGGCGGGCGGGATCAGCGGGATCATGCTGGCGATGCTCCCGCTCGACATCCACGTGAGCGCCTCCTACTTCATCGTCGCCCACCTCCACTACGTGCTGTTCGGGGGCTCGCTGTTCACGATCTTCGCGGGCGTCTACTACTGGTTCCCGAAGATGACCGGGCGCATGTACGACGAGCGCCTGGGCAAGTGGCACTTCTGGTGCACCTTCATCTTCTTCAACCTGACCTTCGGACCGATGCACATCCTCGGCCTGCAGGGGATGCCCCGCCGCGTGGCCACCTACGCCGCCGAATTCGCGGACATGAACCTGTTCATCTCGATCTGCAGCTGGATCCTCGGGGCGGCGACGTTGATCTTCCTCTACAACATGGTCAACTCCTGGCGCCACGGCCCCCGCGCCGTGGCCAACCCGTGGCGGGCGCTGACGCTCGAGTGGCAGGTCTCCTCGCCGCCCCCGATCTTCAACTTCGACAGGGTGCCCACCGTCGTGGGCGGGCCCTACGAGTACGGCGTCCCCGGCGCGGTGCACGGGATCTTCACGCCCGCGCCGCTGCCCTCGGAGGTCAGAACGCAGACAGCCGGCGGCGTGTCGGTACCAAGTGGCGGCGATTGAGAGAGGGGCTGAGGAGATGAAGGAGATCCTGGTGGTGGCCAACCGCACGCTCGGGGGCCGCAAACTGCTCGAGCGAGTCCGCGAGCTGGCGGCGTCCGGCGACGTGCGCTTCCGTCTCGTGGTGCCCCAGAGCAAGCCCTCCTCGGGCCTGGTGATCTACGACGAGGCGGTACGCGAGTCCGCGCAGGTGCGAATCGACCTCGCGGTCTCGCTGCTGGCGGAGGAGGGCATCGAGGCGAGCGGCGCGGTGGGCGACGCGGACCCCTTCCTGGCGACGATGGACGCCATCGCCGACCGTCGCCCGAGCGAGGTGATCGTCTCCACCCACCCCGTCACGCACTCCGGCTGGATGCGGCGCGATCTGATCGAGCGCATCGAGAACGCCTCGGCGCTGCCGGTCGAGCACATCGTCACCGACCTCGATCAGGAGGGCCTGCCGTTCCGCGTCACGCTCGTGATCGCCAGCCGGACCTCCAGCGGGGAGGAGCTGATCGAGCGCCTCCGCGAGAAGGCAGCCCACGGCGAGCGCCACCTGTTCATCGCGGTGGTGCCCCAGCAAGACGGCCAGGGCGGCGCGCCGCGGGAGGCGCGCGCGCGCCTGCAGGCGATGCTCGAGAGGCTGCGCGCCGCGGGGCTGCTCAGCGCGGGCATGATCGGGGACCCCGACCCCTACACCGCGGCGATGAACGCGCTGGAGCTCTTCAGAGTCGACGACGTGGTCATCTCCACGCTCCCCGACGAGCGCTCGGGCTGGTTGCGCTCGAACCTGATCGAGCGCGTGCGCGGCGCCACCACGATCCCCGTCGAGCACGTCGTGGTCGACCTGCAGGCGGCCCCCTCCCCCGCCGCCGCGGGGAGCTAGGAGCGCGCGATGGAGGCCGCCAGCATCGCCCAGGGAACGGGAACCCGCCCGCCCGTTCACCCGCCCGCCGAGCACGAGCACCACGGTCCCCCGCCGGCCCACAGCAGCTCGCGCGTGGACCCCCAGCTGCTGGGGATGCTGCTCTTCATCATCTCCGAGATCATGATCTTCGGGGCCTTCTTCACGGCCTACTTCTTCATCCGCGTCGCCCAGGGGGACCCGTGGCCGGCGACCGGCACCAAACTGCCGGTGGAGGTCGCGGGGGTCAACACGCTGATCCTGGTCTCCTCCTCCTTCACCCTGCACTGGGCGCAGGAGTCGATCAAGCGGGGCAACCGCTTCGGGCTGAAGGCGGGCATCGTCACGACCTTCCTGCTCGGCGTCACCTTCCTGTTCATCCAGATCAACGAGTACGCCAACATCGGCTTCGCCCCCCAGGACCACGCTCAGCAGACGGTCTTCTACTCGCTCACCGGCCTGCACGGGGCGCACGTGACGATCGGCCTGCTCCTGCTGCTGATCGTCACGATCCGAGCCTTCCGCGGGCACTTCTCCCCCGAGTCCCACCGCGGCGTGGAGGTGCCGGGCATCTACTGGCACTTCGTGGACATCATGTGGATCGTGGTCTACACCACGGTCTACGTGATCTGAGCCGGGCCCGTTCAGGGAGCCGGCGAGACCGCACCCACATGCTGAACCCCCTGCGCTCCGAGGGCGAGATGTTCCGCCTGCTGATCTACGTGATCGCGGCGTTCGTGGTGATCATCGCGCTGATCCTGATCCTGCGGGCGATCTTCTGAGGATCCAGACTCACTGCTCCAGCGCAGCAGCGATGTCCGCCACCTTCTGCACCAAGCGAAGGGTCTCGGGTATACGCCGAAAGCCGTGGTGCTCGTAGAAGCTCGTGACGCGCTCGTCGATCGCGTCGACGACGACGAACCGCGCGGCGACGGTTTCGGTGACGCCGACAACACGCCCGAGTGCCTCGGCGAGCAGCACACCACCAAGCCCTTGACCCTGGAGAGATCGATCGAGTGCGAGGCGGGCGAGCAGCACGGCGGGGATCTGGCGGGGTCCGCCGCGTCCGAGAGCGCGTGGAAGCTCCGCTCGCTGCAGAAGGTGTGCCGCAATCGAATAGTAGGCCACGACTGTCTGATCGTCTCGGCGCCAGACAAAGGTTCGCGCTGTGCGCCGCGCTTGCGCCGCGTGCGCGTGGTCGATCAGCCACTCGTCGAGCTCCCGCTCACCACTTTCGAACCGGTACAGCCGATGAGCCTCGCTCAGCTGCTCAGAGGCGAGGTGCGGCTTGGCTATCGCTGCACCACGCGCCGGGTCCTCTTGCCGGCGCGTGCCAGCGCAGGACTTGGCTTGGGCTCCTCGTCGAGCGCCGAGAGCAGCCGATCGAAGAAATCTGGAGGCACGATCGTGACGGCATCGTGATCGAGTAGAACCTCCTCGGCCGAGCGTTCCGCTGCCTGACGCACGAAGTCGCTCGTGGACTCGTGAACCAGGTTCGCCGCATGCTCGATGCGCTGTTTGGCCTCTGGCCGGATGCGAAACTCGAATCGTGTCGAGGCGCTAGCGGACATGTCCGTACAAGTGTACGAGATAGACGCCTGCGCGTCAAGCGGCGAGCGGCGCCAGCCGAGACGAGACGAGACGAGACGAGACGAGACGAGCGCCCCTACTTGACCGTCAGCGTCCCGGACATCCCCGCGGCGCGGTGGCCGGGAACCTGGCAGAAGAAGGTGTAGGTGCCGGGCTTGAGCTTGACGGTGAACGAGGAGGTGCCCCTGGACTGGAGTTCGCTGTGCCCGAGCACAGGGCCGGTAGTGCCCGACTGGATCGCGAGGTTGTGGGTCACGCCGGACATGTTTTTCATCGAGATCGTCACCTGCCCCGCAGCGGCAACCGCCTTGTTGGTGGTGTAGGCGAGTTGCCCGGCGGGGTTGGCTTCCAGTTCGAGCTTGCCGGCCTTCTCAACCGCGGGCTTGCCAGCGCCCACGGGAGGCACGGCGTTGGCGAGCAGGCCGGTGTCAGCGCCGGAGCGGTCCGCGGCATAGGCGACGTAGGCGGCGATGTCCTTCAGCACGGGGCCGCCGGCGAGACCTTTAGGCATCACGTTTTCGGGGTTGGGGTATTCCACCTGGTACTGCACCACGCTGCGGATCGTGGTGCGTCCGAGTCCTTCTTTGAGGCTCTGGCGGAACGCTTCGTCGAGGTTTGGCCCGACGGTGCCCTTGGTGTTGGCCCGCGCGAGCGTGTGGCAGGCGCCGCACTTCGCCACGAACTGCTGCTTGCCGACGATCAGGTTGGCGTTCTCGCCGTGCTTGATCGAGCCGCAGCCACCCACCGCGAGCGCCATCGCACCACTCGCCAGCAGCAACACCCCAAAGTTGCGCGACTCCCTCACCAAGCGGAACTCTATCCAACCGCGCGGGCGACGTCGCCCGCGCGTGCGCGCGGGGATCTGGACGCTGGCAATCGGATCCGCGAACACGGGCAGTCGGGGATCTGGACGCAGGCGGTCGGCGCCCGCGGACGCGGGCAGTCGGGGACGCGGACGCTCCCCCTCAACCTTCGCTAGAGTCCCCCGCGATGAGCGTTCAGCAGCGCTACCGCCTGCGCAACCCGGCCAGCGGGAGAGAGGTCGTCTTGGAGGCGCAGCCGCAGGAGATCTACCTCGACCGGGAGTCCGGCGAGCCGCTGGAGGTCGTGGGCAAGCTGCTCCCCCTCGCACCCTCCACCTCCAAGCTTCCCTGGGCGGTGGAGAACCTGCGCTTCTGCCCCTGGTGCGAGCAGCTCTCCCAGCGGGACCTGAACGACTGCCCCACCTGCGGCCGCCGGATGGGGCCGCTGGGCCCGTGAGCGATCCGGGGCCAGCCGAACAACAAGATCTGGCGGTCCGGGACCGCGGTTCCGGGAGGCGTGGCGGCGCCGGCCGAGTCCGTGTCCGCGCGCTCGCGAGTGCGGCGGTGCTGCTGGCCGGACTGACGCTGGGAGCCTGCGGAGGGAGCGGCAACACAGCCGACGTGGCCCCCCACAGCACCCCGGAAATCACCCCGCCCGCGAGCACGCAGGCGGAAAGCGAAGCAACGCACACCACCTCGACGACGACCACGGCCACCACCGCCACCTCCACGACCGGCTCCAGCACCTCCGCCAACTCAGGCGAAGCAAGCACGAGCCCGAGCGAACAACAGGCCCCCAGCCCGAGCAGCGAAAGCGCCACCTCGCCCACCAGCACGGCGGGAGGCACCTCCTCCACGGAAGCCAGTTCCGGCGCCAGCGGCGGTACCGGGGAAAGCGCCGTCAAAGGCGGCGCGGAACCGGGCAGCGGGAGCTCCTCCGCGAGCAGCCCCACCGGCGGCGCCCAGGCGCCCTAGCCGCAGGGCGCTCGCTCCATCGCGCCTCCCGCCCGCCTCGCTCCATTGCGCCTCCAGCTTGGGGCCACGATCCCTCCGTCCCCCGGTGCCGGTCGCTGCGGCTGGTTCAGGGGGTGGAGATCAGCGTGGCGCTGTAGGTGAGGCGCGCCTGGCGGTAGAGGCAGTAGTACTGCACGGACGTTTCCGTCTGCTGGGCCGACTGGGTGCTGGTGCTCGAGCACTGGGAGCGGGGCCGGCTGGCCCGCCAGGAGGTTTCGTTCGTGAACCCCAAGGCCAGCGCGGGGGCCCAGGTGGGGACGGTGAGCGCGATCACGTCGCCCTTCTTGACCTGAAGGGTGGTGGCGAGCGGAAACTGGACGGTCTTGCCGAAGTACTTCGTCAGCTGCACGGGGGGGCTCTGGGCCACCAGCTTGTATGTGAGGTTCGGCTTGGGCTGGGGCGCGAGGATGGCAATCGCGGCCGATGGCGTGCCGCCCTCGTTGGCGTTGAAGAACTTGACCTGGGTGGCGTTGGGCTTGCCGAGCGTGATCGTCCACGCGACGACGGTGCCTTCGCGGGGCGCCGCGACGAGGCTGCGCGTGCTGCCGACCTTCACCTGGAAGCCGGTGGTGCGGGTGACCGCCAGGCACGAGCTGGGACAGCTCGGCGTGGAGGGGGGCGTCGTTTCCGGGATCACCCCCACTTCGGAGAGCTTCGCCAGCGAGCCCGCGGGCAGCGCCAGAGACAGGAGGATGCCCGCCAGGAGCGTCTTCAGGAACCGCCCCGAGGCCCTCGCGCCGCGCCGTGAGTGGTCTCGGGAGGCGATCTGGGGGGCTGGATGGCTGTTCGAAATCGATGTGCGTCGCATGTTGGGCATAGAACACTCGGGAGTTGGTTATGTAGCGGTTCGCTACGCGCGCGCGAGTTCCTGCGCGGCGGCCGCGATCTCCTGCGGGTCGCCGGCGGCGGGAACCCACGGCAGCCGCAGGGGATCGTCGGCGTAGCGGGGGATCACGTGGATGTGGAAGTGGAAGACGGTCTGCCACGCGGCGGCGCCGCAGGAGTTGAGCAGGTTGACCCCCTCGGCCCCCAACCGCTCGCTCATCCGGGCCGCCAGGCGCTGCGCCGCGGCCGCCGTGGCGCGCAGATCCTCAGAGTCGACGCTCAGCAGGTCCCGCGCGTGGCGGCGAGGCACGACCAGGGCGTGGCCGCGGGTGGCGGGGTTGATGTCCATGAAGGAGACCGTGAGCTCGTCCTCCTCGAGGATCGTGGCGGGCAGCTCGCGGGCGACGATCTTGCAGAAGATGCAGTCCGGGTCGCTCACAGCTCGGGGAATGCTACCCGGCCCAGGACCGCGCGCGCATGCTCGAGGGCCTGCTCGCGCGTGGCGATCTCCCCGGCGTAGCGGGCCGCGGCGAGCTCCTCCAGCAGCTCGCCGATGCGCCGGCCGAGCGGGATGCCGAGCTCGCGCGCGAGCTCGTCCCCACGCAACAGGGGTGGTGGAGGACCTCCCGCGGCGCGCCAGCGCAGCGCGTCGCCCAGCATCCCCCGGGCGAGGCGCAGGTGGGCGCCATCCTCCCCGTCGTGGCCAGCGAGGCGGCCCGCGATCGAGAGCAGCGTGACGTCGACCTCCACGGGCTCGCAGGCGCGCAGGTAGGCGAACACGGTCCGCCGCGGGAGCGGCTGGGGCTCGTGCGCGAGGAGGCCGAGCCGCGGGCGGTGGCGCACGAGCGCAGCGACGTGGGCCTGGAGGCGCCCGCTGGTGCGCAGTCGGCGCAGCACCCCGCCGGCCAGCTCGGCCCCGCGGAGATCGGCCGAAGCGGGGAGACACGCGCCAGTGTCCCCCGAATCGGTCCCCGTTTCGGCCGAAGCCGGGAGACACGCGCCTGCGGCGCTGGCCGATTCGGGGATGCGAGCGAAGCGAGTGTCTCCCCAATCGGTCCCCGTTTCGGCCAGCAGCCCACCCCAGCGCAGCGCTCCCCCGCGGGTCAGCCCGTCCGCGAGGGGCTCGTTGAGCAGCGCGGCGAGCGCCGTCGCATGCTGCTCGACGTCCCCCCCACCGCCCTGCGCCCACTCGCCGAGAGCCGCGGCGGGGTCGCCCTGGATCGCGATCGCGCGTCCGAGCACCTCCAGCGACCGCTCGCCGCGCGGCGCGTCCAGCTCGGGCAGCACCACAGGGGTGGCCCCCACCTCCCCCAGCAGCTGCACTCCGTGCACCGCGCGGGGCGTGTCGAGGATGCGGCGCAGCTCCACGAACACCCGCTCCCCCGCGACCGCGTGCAGCCCCTCGGCGCAGGCGCGCGCCTGCGCACGGGTGGGGGCGTCGGGTTCGAAGTCCAGCTCGACGGCGATCCGCACGAGGCGCAGCACCCGCAGCGGGTCCTCCGCGAACGCCCGCGGGCCGGCCGCGCGCAGCCGCCGGTTGGCGATGTCCTCGCGCCCCCCCAGCGGATCGATCGTCTCCCCGCGGGCCGCGCCGGGCGCACCGAGTCGCTCGGCGATCGCGTTGACGGTGAAGTCGCGCAGCGCGAGGTCGTCCTCGAGCGTCGCGCCGCGGAGCCGCTCCAGGTCCACCTGCCAGCTCCCGCCGCGGGCCACGACGCGCCAGCCGCCGTACTCCTCGGAGAGCGCAAACGCGCTCGCGCCACGAGTGGCGCGAGCGATCGCGCGCGCGGCCTCCCGGGGCTCGCCGTCGAGCACGATGTCGAGGTCGGCGACGCCGGGCTCCGCCGTCGCGCAAACGCCGAGCAGGCGGTCGCGGACCGCTCCCCCGACCAGCCACGCTTGCCTGCCGGCGAGCGCGGCGCGGGACAGCTCGAGGGGGTCATCCGTCGCCGGCAAGGTGCGCCACCCCGTCGTCGCCGTGGTGTACGCGGGCAACGCGGGCGGTGAGCCCGCAGGTGATCTCGTAGTTGATCGTGCTCAGGCGCCCCGCGAGCTCCTCGGCGGTGATCCGCTCGGTGCCCTGGGCGCCGATCAGGATCGCGGGCTCCTCGAGCAACGCGGGCGCGATCGGGTCGGGGCCGAGGTCGACGGCGACGCTGTCCATGCTGACGGTGCCCACCAGGGGGTGGCGGCGCCCGGCGATGAGCACCTCGGCGTTGCCCGAGAGCCCCCGCCGCCAGCCGTCGCCGTAGCCGATCGGGAGCAGGCCGATATGGGTGTCCCGCGCGGCAATGAAGCTCCGTCCGTAGCCGGAGCTCTCCCCGGCGCGGCAGAGCTTCACGGCGGCCACGTAGGAGCTCAGCTCGAGCGCCGGCTGCAGGCCGCGCGCGAGGGGGTCCTCCCCGAAGGGGTCCATGCCGTAGATGGCGACGCCGCAGCGCACCATGTCGAAGTGGGCGGCGGGGTCGCGCAGCACCGCGGCGCTGTTGGCGGCGTGCACGATCACCTCGGGGTGCTCGCGCTTGGTCGCCTGCGCCCAGCGGGTGAAGCGCTCGAGCTGCTCGCCGAAGAAGGCATCCCCGCGCTCGTCGGCGGTGGCGAAGTGGGTCATCGCTCCGGCGAGCTCCACGTGGGGGTTGGCCGCGGCCGCGGCCGCCACGCTCCGGGCGCGCTCGGGGTCGCGCAACCCGAAGCGCCCCATCCCGGTGTCGAGCTTGACGTGCACGCGGGCGGTCTTGCCCATCTCGTGCGCGAGCTCGCCGAGGTGGGCCACGAGCTCCTCCTGCCAGACCACCACCTCCATGTCCAGGAAGACCGCCTCTTCGACCTCCAGCGTCCGCAGGGGGCCAAGCACGAGCAGCCGGGCCTGCACCTCGTCGATCAGCTCGCGCGCCTCGGGGACGCTCGCGACGGCCAACCACGTGGCGCCCCCGGCGAGGGCCGCGTGGGCGCTCTCGAGCAGTCCGTGGCCGTAGCCGTCGGCCTTCACGACCGCGCACAGCTCGACGCCCTCGCGCAGCTCGGAGCGCAGCCGCCCGCAGTTGTGGGCGATCGCGTCGAGGTTGACGCGCGCGACGGCGCGATCGACGCTCACGGCTCGCCACCTGCGGTGCGCGCGGAGGGCAGCGCGGCAATCACATCGGAGGCGAGGACGCCCTCCGCGGCGCCCATCGCGCGCGCGGCGAGGCGCCCCGCGGCGGCATGCAGCCACACGCCGGCGGCGGCGGCGGCGAACGGGTCGAGGCCCTGGGCGAGCAGGGCGGCGATCACGCCGGTGAGGACGTCCCCGGTACCGGCGGTGGCGAGCGCGGGGCTGGCGCCGGGGCTGACGGCCACGACTCCGGTGGGATCGGCGATCAGGGTGTCGTCGCCCTTCAGCACCACCACGGCCCGCGCCAGCGCGGCGGCGGCGCGGACGTGGCGCAGACGCTCGCGCTCGATCTCGGCGCTCGGGAGCTCCAGCAGCCGACCGAGCTCGCCGGCGTGGGGGGTGAGCACGGTGGGGGCCTCCCGCCGGGCGAGCTCATCGAGACGGCCCGCATGTGCGTTCAGGCCGTCCGCGTCGATCACGGTCGCGACTGGCGCCCGCTGGGCGAGCTCACGGGCGAACGCGAGCGTGCCGGGACTGCGCCCGAGACCGGGCCCGAGCGCCAGTGCGCCGCCGCGCCGGGCTGCCTGCAGTACCGCCTCGACAGCCCCGGCGGCGAGGTCGCCGTTCTCCTCGGGCAGGCCTCGGGTCATCAGCTCAGGGAGCCCGCCGGAGGCAAGGACCCCCTGCAGCGAGTCGGGCACGCATGCGGTGACGTAGCCGGCGCCGGCTCGCATAGCCGCGTGGGCGGCCATGCGCGGCGCGCCGGTAAGGCCGCGGGAGCCGCCGCTCACGAGCACGTGGCCGCTGGAGAACTTCGTGGAGTGGGGCCCCCGTCGGGGGAGCAGGCCGAGCACCGACGCGTCGAGGAGGCCGACATCGGCCTCGGCGGGGGCGCCGCGGGGAACGCCGATGTCGACCGTGTGCACCTCCCCCGCGTGGGCCTTGCCGGGATGGATCCAGAGGCCGGGCTTGGCGGCGTGGAAGGTGACGGTGATCGCGGCGCGCACCGCCCTCGCGCAGACGGCTCCGGTGGAGGCGTCCACGCCGCTGGGCACGTCCACGCTCACCACGGGGGCTCCGGAGGCGTTCGCGGCGTCGATCGCCTCGGCGACCGCGCCGCGGGGCTCGCCGGCGAAGCCGGTGCCGAGCAGGGCGTCCACGATCACGGCACAGCCACGCAGGGGCTCGCCGGCCCCGGGAGACAGGCCGGGCGGGGTGGATGCACTGGAGGCGGGAGGCTCGCCGGAGCCCTCGCCTGCCCCTTCGCGAGATCGATCTCCCGCGAGGTCCAGCTGCACCGGTGGCTCACCGGGGAGGCGCAGGAGGTTCTCGCGCGCGTCGCCCCTCAGCTCCTCGGGGGGGCCGGCGGTGAGCACGGTGACCTCACGGCCCGCCTCACGCAGCAGGCGCGCGGCCACCAGCCCGTCGCCCCCGTTGTTGCCCTTGCCGCAGAGCACCGCCACGGACCCGTCGGGTGCGAGCTGCTCGACTGCGCGCGCCACGCCGACCCCCGCGCGCTCCATCAGATCCAGCGAGGGCACCCCCCGCTCCTCGATCGCCCAGCGGTCGATGGCCCGCATCGCCTCGGCGTCGGGCAGCGGCAGGCACCACTCTGGGAGAGCCCCCATGAGTTGCGATCCTAATGCGCCGGCGTGTGCGACTCGCTGTCGCTACTCGACCGTTACGGTCTTCGCGAGGTTGCGCGGTTGATCGACGTCGAGGCCGCGGCGGCGGGCGATCTCGTAGGCGAGCAGCTGCAGGGGGATCACCGCGAGGATCGGCTGGAGCATCCAGTCGATCGCGGGCACGGGGATGGCGGCGTCGACATGATCGAGGATCTGCTTGGAGCCTGCGGTGGTGACCGCGATCGCGTGGGCACCGCGAGCGCGGACCTCCTGGATGTTGGAGGCGACCTTCTCCAGCACGGGGGAGTCGGTGGCGACGCAGACGACGGGGGTGGAGTCGTCGAGCAGGGCGATCGGCCCGTGCTTCATCTCCCCGGCGGCGTAGGCGTCGGTGGCGATGTAGGAGATCTCCTTGAGCTTGAGCGCGCCCTCGAGGGCGACGGGCAGGCCGACGTGGCGGCCGATGTAGAGGAAGAACTCGCTCTCCCAGAGCCGCGCGGCGATGCTCCTGACCTGGGGGACGACGCCGCCGGAGCCGTCGTCGGGGCCGGTGACCTCGGCGATGCAGTGGGGCAGGCGCTTGACCTCCCCGACCAGCTCCGCGAGGCGAGCCGGGGGCAGGGTGCCGCGGAGCTCGGCGAGGCGCAGGGCGAGGAGGTAGAGGACGGCGATCTGGCAGACGAAGGTCTTGGTGGCGGCGACGCCAACCTCGAGTCCGGCCCGCGTGAACAGCACGCCGTCGGCCTCTCGGGTCGCCTGGGAGCCCATCACGTTGGTGAGGGCTAACACGGTGGCGCCGCGTTCGCGGGCGAGACGCATCGCCGCGAGGGTGTCGGCGGTCTCCCCGGACTGGGAGATCCCGATCACGAGGTCGCCGGGCCCGACGACGGGGTTGCGGTAGCGGTACTCGGAGGCCACGTCGATCTCGACGGGCATGCGCGCCCACTCCTCGATCGCGTAGCGGCCGATCAGGCCGGCGTGGTAGGCGGTGCCGCAGGCGACCATCACGATGCGCTGCACGCCGGCGAGCAGCGACTCGTCGAGCGCCCCCTGCTCGTCGAGGTCCACACCGTCCCCGCGTGCGGTGCGGTCGGCGATCGTGTCCGCGATCGCGCCGGCCTGTTCGTGGATCTCCTTGAGCATGAAGGTCTCGAAGCCGCCCTTCTCGGCGGTCTCCTCGTCCCAGTCGACCGTTTCGGTGCCCCGCTGCACCTCCACCCCGTCGGGGGTGGTGATGGTGACGCCGTCGGGCTCGAGCACGACGATCTCGCCGTTTTCGATGTACTGCACGGTGCGGGTCTGGGCGAGGAAGGCGGGCACGGCGGAGGCCACGAACTGCTCGCCCTCCCCGCGTCCGACGACGAGCGGGCACTCCCGCCGCGCCCCCACGAGCCGCTCGGGCTCGTCGAGGCTCATCGCGACGAACGCGAAGTGGCCCTCCAGCTCGGCGTAGGCGGCGCGCACCGCGTCGGCGAGGTCGCCCGCGTAGTGGTGGGCGATGAGGTGGGCGATGACCTCGGCGTCGGTCTCGGAGGTGAAGGTGCTGCTCTGCTCGAGGAGACGCTCGCGCAGGGTCATGTAGTTCTCGACGATCCCGTTTACCACGACATGGACGCGGTCCCCGCTGTCGTAGTGGGGGTGGGCGTTCTCCTCGCTGACGCGCCCGTGCGTGGCCCAGCGGGTGTGGGCGATGCCGGTGGTGGGGGGGCGCGTGAGCAGCGCCACCGAGCCGCCCGGGGCCTGCTCCGCGGAGCGACGCTCACCGAGCTTGGCTTCGAGCGCGGCGAGGTTGCCGACGGCGCGCACGGCGTCGATGCGGTCCTCGGCGATCACCGAGATCCCCGCGCTGTCGTAGCCGCGGTACTCGAGCCGCTTCAGCCCGGCGAGCAGAACCTCGATGATGGGAGGCCCGCCCTCCCGCCTGCCGACGTAGCCAACGATGCCGCACACAGCCGATCGGTCCTTTCACGGGAGAAGGTCGGGCCCCCTGGCGGCACACCGACACCCTCTCCGAATGGAGGTCGCTTGCGACGATACCAGCGAATCTCCGCGGGATTCGCTGAATTGGACGCTTAGGCCAGCTCGCGCTCGACGAGCGCGACGAGCCGGGCGCAGACCTCGTCGGCCTCCTGGTCGGTGGGCGCCTCGACCATCACTCGCACGAGCGGCTCGGTGCCGGAGGGGCGCACGAGCACGCGCCCGCGGCCGGAGAGCGCCTCGTCGGCGGCCCGCACGGCGTCGGTGACGGTGTCGGCGCCCTCCAGGGCCCCGCGGTCGCGGACGCGGACGTTGACGAGCCGTTGGGGGAGCTTGTGCATGGCGCCCCGCTCGCTGAGCGGAGCGCCCCCGAGGGCCTCCAGCGCGAGCAGCGCGCTGGCGATGCCGTCGCCGGAGCGGTTGAAGCCGATGTCGATGATGTGACCGGATTGCTCCCCCCCGAGCACCCACCCGCGGGCGCGGAGCTCCTCCAGCACGTAGCGGTCGCCGACCTTGGTGGAGCTCACGGCGATGTCGGCGTCGCGCATCGCGGCGTGGAAGCCGTAGTTGGTCATGACCGTGACCGCCACCCCCCCGCCGGCGAGGCGGCCGGTGCGCTTGAGGTGGAGCGCCGCGAGCGCCATCAGCTCGTCGCCGTCCACGACCTCCCCCGCGCCGTCCACCGCGAGCACGCGGTCGCCGTCGCCGTCGAAGGCGAAGCCGACGGCGTGGCCGCCCGCGAGCACCTGGTGCCCGAGCTCCTGCACGTGGGTGGAGCCGCAGCCGGCGTTGATGTTGCGCCCGTCGGGGCTGTCCGCGGTCACGCTCACGGTGGCGCCGAGGCGCCTGAAGATCTCCGGCGCGACGTGGTGGGTGGCGCCGTTGGCGCAGTCCAGCAGCACGTCCAGGCCGTGGAGGTCGAGATCGGCGAAGCGGGTGTGGAGCTCGCGCAGGTAGTCCTCGTGCGTGCCCCGCAGCTCGCGCACGTGGCCGATCTCCCCAACGCCGTTGCTGGCGGCGCCCTCCAGCGCGCGCTCGATCTCGAGCTCGGTCTCGTCGGAGAGCTTGAAGCCGTCGGCGCCGAAGAACTTGATCCCGTTGTCGCGGTAGGGGTTGTGGGAGGCCGAGATCACCGCCGCCAGGTCGAATCCGTAGCGGGCGAGGAGCAGGGGGGCCGCGGGGGTGGGCAGCACGCCGCCGAGCAGCGCGTCCCCGCCGGCGGCGCTGACCCCGGCGGCGAGCGCGGCTTGGAGCATCTCCCCGGACTCGCGGGTGTCGCGGACGATCAGCACCTGGGGTCGCGGGGCCTCGGCGAGCGCGGTGGCCGCCCGACCGAGGCCGAGCGCCAGCTCGGCGCTCAGGAGCTCTCCCGCGACGCCCCGCACGCCGTCGGTCCCGAACAGCTTGCGAGTCATGGCCTCCCCAAAACCCGGAGTCCTGAGGGAGCTTGCGACATGGCCCCTAGCGCTTGGAGAACTGCGGACGCTTGCGCGCCTTCTTCAGCCCGGCCTTCTTGCGCTCCTTGGCGCGCGAGTCGCGCGTCAGGAAGCCGCGGCGCTTGAGCTCGCCGCGCAGGTTGGGGTCGGCCTCCAGCAGCGCCCGTGAGATCCCGTGCCGCAGTGCGCCCGCCTGAGCGGAGATGCCCCCGCCGTGCAGCCGCGCCACCACGTCCATGCGCTCCTCGTACCCCACGGTCTCCAGGGGCTGGCGGATGTTGCGCTGCAGCGTCACCCTCGGGAAGTGCTCCTCGAGGGTGCGCCCGTTGATTCGGTAGACCCCGCTGCCCGGCCTGAGGATCACGCGCGCGATCGCGGTCTTGCGCTTGCCGGTGGCCCGGTAGCGGGCGCCGGCGGCGAGGTCGATGGCGGCCGTGGAGATCGGCTGGGGCTGCTCCTCCTCCGCCTCCTCCTGCTCCCCCGCGGCCTCGGTCTCCTCGTCCTCGATCGCATAGGGATCCTCGGGGGTCTCCCGCGCTAGGGGGTCCACGCCCTCGGGGACGATGTCCACTTCCAGGTGGGCCCCCGGCACCGCGGGCTTCACGCGGGGGGCGGGCTCCTCCTCGTCCTCCTCCTCGAGGTCCTCCTCCTCGGCCTCCGCGGAGGGCTGCTCCACCCCGACGGACGGCTCGGCGGCGGCCTCCTCGGCCACGAGCTCCGCTACGGCCTCCCCCACCACCAACTCCTCGACGAGCTCCTCGACGATGGCCTCCTCGACCGCAGCCTCCTCCGCAGCAAGCTCCGCCACAGCCTCCTCGACAACAGCCTCAGCAGCAACCTCCGCCACAGCCTCCTCGACAACAGCCTCAGCAGCAGCCTCCGCCACAACCTCCTCGACTGCAGCCTCCTCCGCGGCCGAGCGCGCCTCCTCGAAGGCCTCCAGCGGGGCGTCCTCGACCGAGCCAGCGATCTCGGCGGCCTCCTCGGTGGGCACCGCGCGATGCTCGGCGAACGCCGCGGCCTGCTCCTCGGAGCGCTCCGGGTCATCGGGGCTCTGCGGCTCGTCGTCGGCCATCAGGCCTCGATCTCCAGTGGCTCGGGCTTCTGCGCGACGTGCGGGTGATCGGGCCCGGCGTAGATCTTCAGCTTGGTCAACTGCTTGCGCGCGAGGCGGTTGCGGGGCATCATCCCCTTCACGGCGATCCGGATGATCTCCTCGGGCCGGCGCGCGAGCATCTCCTCGAAGCTGCGCGAGCGCAGTCCCCCGGGGTAGCCGGAGTGGCGGTAGTAGCGCTTGTCGGTGCGCTTCTTGCCGGTCACGGCGACCTTCTCGGCGTTGATCACCACCACGAAGTCCCCCGTGTCGATGTGGGGGGTGTACTCGGGCTTGCGCTTGCCCCGCAGCACGTCCGCGAGCTGCGTCGCCAGCCGGCCGAGGGTCTTGCCGTTGGCGTCGACGAGCAGCCAGTTGCGCTCGCGGTCGGTGGGCTTGGCGACGTAGGTCTTCATGACGTGAAAAAGGCCGCACGCAGACTACCGCGTGCGGCGAGTCGCCACATGATAGGCAAAATCGCGCGGCCCTGCGGCGAAGGCGACATCACTCCCACTCGATGGTGCCGGGGGGCTTGGAGGTTATGTCGAGCACCACCCGGTTGACCTCGCGCAGTTCGCCGATCATCCGGGAGGCGATTGTCTCCAGCAGGTCGTAGGGCAGCCGCGCCCAGTCGGCGGTCATGGCGTCGTCGCTGGTGACCGCGCGGATCACCACCACGTACCCGTAGGTGCGCTCGTCCCCCTGGACTCCGACGGTGCGCACGTCGGGGAGCACGCAGAAGGACTGCCAGAGCTCGCGGTAGAGGCCCGCCTTGCGGATCTCCTCCTGGAGGATATGGTCGGCCTCGCGCAGCACGTCCAGGCGCTCCTTGGTGGCTTCGCCCCCCACGACCCGGATCGCGAGGCCGGGACCGGGGAAGGGCTGGCGCCAGACCAGGCGCTCGGGCAGGCCGAGCTCGGCGCCGACCGCGCGGACCTCGTCCTTGAAGAGGGCGCGCAGGGGCTCCACCAGCTCGAAGCTCAGATCGTCGGGGAGGCCGCCGACGTTGTGGTGGGACTTGATCGTCGCCGCCCCGGTGCCCCCGCCGGACTCGATCACGTCGGAGTAGAGGGTGCCCTGTACGAGAAAGCGCGCGGGGTGGGTGGGCGTCGAGATATTGGCGGCCTCCTCCTCGAAGACGCGGATGAACTCCGCGCCGATCGCCTTGCGCTTGGCCTCCGGCTCGGTGACACCGCGCAGGCGCTCCATGAAGCGCCGCTCCGCGTCGACCGCCACGAGGGGCACCTTGAAGGTGTCGCGGAAGGTCGCGATCACCTGCTCCCCCTCGTCTTTGCGCATCAGGCCGTGGTCCACGAACACGCACGTCAGCTGGTCGCCCACGGCGCGGTGCACGAGCAGCGCGGCCACCGAGGAGTCGACGCCGCCGGAGAGGCCGCAGATCACCCTCCCCTCCCCCACCTGGGCGCGGATGCGGGCGATCTGCTCCTCCACGATCGACGCCGCGGACCACGTGGGGGGGCACTCGCACACCTCGGTGAGGAAGCGCCCGAGGATCTCCTGGCCGTAGGGGGTGTGGACGACCTCGGGGTGGAACTGGATGCCGTAGATGCCGCGCTCCACGCTCTCCACCGCGGCGACCGGGGAGGTGGAGGTGTGGGCGAGGGCCGTGAACCCCGCGGGGGGGGCGAAGACGGTGTCGCGGTGGGACATCCAGCAGGTCTGCTCGCGGGGGGTCCCCCGCAGCAGCACCCCGTGCTCGTCGACGGTCAGCTCGGAGCGGCCGAATTCCCCCACCTCCGCCTGCTCGACGCGCCCGCCGAGCTCGTGCACGAGCAGCTGCATCCCGTAGCAGATGCCCAGCACCGGGACCCCGAGCTCCAACAGGCCCTGCTCCAGGCGCGGCGCGCCCGGCGCGTACACCGAGGCGGGGCCGCCGGAGAGGATGATCCCCCGGGGGCGCCGCGCGGCGATCTCCTGGAGGGGCACGTGGTGGGGGATCAACTCCGAGAACACCCCGCACTCGCGCACCCGGCGGGCGATCAGCTGGGAGTACTGGCCCCCGTAGTCCAGCACCACCACCAAATCCGTGGCCGCGGGCGCCGCGACCCGCCCCTGGGGGGCGGGGGCGGACACCACGGCCGCCTCACTCATTGACGAGCGCGGCCGCCTTGCCGTTCACCGCGCCCATCCCCACGCCCTGGTCGCGCTGGAGCGCCTTGCCCTCGGTTTGCAGGGCGGGAGCGACGACGACCTCCGCGCGGTTGAACTCCGCGAGGTCCTTGTGGCCGCAGGTGGCCATCGAGGTGCGCAGGCCCCCGAAGAGGTTGAAGGTGCCGTCGTTCTCGCGGGCGGGGCCCACGAGGATCTCCTCGAGCGTCCCGTTCTGGGCGGTGGCCACGCGGGCGCCGCGGGGGAGCGTGGGGTGGAAGGTGGCCATCCCCCAGTGGAAGCCGTGCCCGGGGGCTTCGTAGGCGCGGGCGAGCGGCGAGCCGATCATCACGGCGTCGGCGCCGAGGGCGATCGCCTTGGAGACGTCCCCCCCGTTGCTCATCCCCCCGTCCGCGATCACCATGCTGTAGTCGCCGGTCTCCAGCATGTGGGTGGAGCGCGCGTGCGCCACGTCCGCGATCGCCGTGGCCTGGGGCACCCCGATGCCGAGCACCCCGCGCGTGGTGCAGGCCGCGCCCGGTCCCACCCCCACGAGCACGCCGGCGGCGCCGGTGCGCATCAGGTGCAGGCCCGTGTGGTAGGAGGCGCATCCGCCGACCACCACGGGCACCTCCAGGGAGGGGATGAACTCCTTGAGGTTGAGGGGCTCGGAGACGGTGGAGACGTGTTCGCCGGAGACCACGGTGCCCTGGATCACGAGCACGTCGAGGCCGGCCTCCAGCGCGAGGTCGTGGTAGCGCAGCACCCGCTGGGGGGTCAGGGAGGCGGCGACGACCACCTTGTGCTCCTTGACTTCCCGGATGCGCTGGGCGATCAGCTCGGGCTTGACGGGCTCGCGGTAGATCTCCTGCATCTCGCGCGTGGCGATCTCCTTGGGCAGCGCGGCGATCCGCTGCAGCTTGGCCTCGGCGTCCTCGTAGCGGGTGAAGATGCCCTCCAGGTTGAGCACCGCGAGACCGCCGAGGCGCCCGATGATGCCGGCGGTCTCGGGCGAGACCACCCCGTCCATCGCGGAGGCCATCATCGGCAGCTCGAACTGGTAGGGCCCGAGCTTCCAGGAGATGTCGATGTCGTCGGGGTCGCGCGTGCGCCGCGAGGGCACGATCGCAATGTCGTCGAATCCGTATGCGCGGCGCGCCTTCTTGCCGCGTCCGATCTCTATCTCCATCGCAGAATCCTTACAGTCGGGGCGGACGAGAAGACCCCGCGCAGGGCGGGGCCGGAGGGGGGTCGGCGGGGGGCCGAGGGGTGCCTGTCGGAGACGGCGGCCAAGTGGATCTGAGCATAGCAACGGGTCCCCCCGCGGGCTTCGCGCGGGCCTCGCGGCGGGGAATCTTTTTGGGAGGAGGGGGAGGGAGTCCGCTCGGGCTGCCCAGCGCGAGCGCAAACGGCCCGGCGAAGCGAGGGATCGGGTTGGGGAGGCGGACGATCGCGTCGGCGGGGGCGAGCGATCGCGTTTGGGCAACCCCCGCGCGCCTCGCGCGGATTGGGCTCTGGGGGCTCGGATATCCTCGCTGTATGAGCGATTCGACACCCACCGGCAACGGCGGAGGACCGCCCGGGGGCCGGGAGCGGACGGCCCAGGGAGCCGGATCGAGCTACAACGCGCGCGCGATCGAGCTGCGCCGCCAGCGGGAGTGGGAGGCCCGCGAGGCCTTCCGCACCCCCCCGGTGCAGGAGGGGCAGATGGGCGTCTACATCAAGGCCTCCGCCCCCTTCACCTCGGGGAACGTCCACATCGGCCACGTGCGCAGCTACGCGATCGGGGACGCCTACGCGCGCTTCCAGCGCGCGCGGGGGGAGCCGGTGCTGTTCGCGTTCGGCTTCGACGCCTTCGGCCTGCCCGCGGAGCTCGGGGCGATCGCGAATGGGGAGTCCCCCAGCGCGTGGGTGGCGCGCTGCGCGGAGCACATGACCGGCCAGCTCAAGCGCCTGGGGTTCTCCTTCGATTGGGAGCGCACCTTCATGAGCTCCGAGGAGATCATGTACCGCTGGTCGCAGTGGCTCTTTCTCACGCTGCTCGACGCCGACCTCATCTACCACGGCAGCGGCAGCGTGGACTGGTGCGACACCTGCCAGACCACGCTCGCCACGATCCAGGTGGAGGACGGGACCTGCTGGCGCTGCCACAACCCGGTGCGCCTGATCCAGCGCCCCCAGTGGTACCTGCGTATCAGCGCCTACCTGGCGGAGAACGACCGCCGCCTGGGGGACCTGAAGAAATGGGATGAGACCTCGCTGGCCAGCCAGCGCTTCGTGCTCGGCCGCACCGACGGGGTGGAGATCGAGGCCCGCGCCCCGGATGGGCGGGAGCTGACGGTCTTCACACCCCACCCCCAGGCGCTGCTGGATGACGGCCCCCCCGCGCGCTTCGTGCTGATGTCCCCCAAGCACCCCGAGGTGGAGCGCTGGGTCTCCGAGCCCGGGGTGGCGGAGCAGCTCGAGGAGATGCGCCTGGGCGGGTGGGAGCGCAGCTCGCGCGGCGCGGAGACGGTCGCACTCGTGGACACCGGCTGCACGGTGGGGCTCGCACTGCGGACTCCCTCCTCCCCCCATCCCCCTCCCCCCCAGCTGCCCCTGCTCATCTCCCCGGCCGTGGACGAGCGCTTCGGCGCCACCGCGGTGCTGGGGATCCCCGAGCTGGACCGCACCGATGAGCTGATCGCCGAGCGGCTCTCCCTCGCAGCCTCCCCCGGCGCCCAGGACGGAGAGGTGACGGGGCACCCCGCGGTGCGCTACAAGGCGGGCGACTTCTCCATCTCCCGCCAGCGCTCCTGGGGGACGCCGATCCCGATCGTGTACTGCGAGGGCTGCGGGACGGTGCCCATCCCCGCCGAGCAGCTGCCGGTGGTGCTGCCGCTGGATCTGAAACCCACGGGCGCCGGCAACCCGCTGGCGGAGCGGGAGGACTTCGTGAACACCACCTGCCCCCGCTGCGGGGGGCCGGCGCGCCGGGAGACGGACACGCTGGACTGCCACTTCGACGCGCTGTGGCTGTGGATCCCCGCGTGCGTGCCCGCGAGCGAGCGCGAGCGCCCGCTGGAGGAGATCCTCGCGCTCGCGGACCTGCGCGCGTGGCTGCCCTCGGAGCGCCTCGTGGCGGGCTCGGACAGCGGCAACTTCATGTTCGACCAGCGCATCGTCACGAAGGCGCTGCGGGACATCGGCCCGCTCGCGTTCCTCGCCGACGGGGAGCCCTTCGCGGGGGCGCTGATGCACGAGATGGTGATCCGCGAGGGGCGCAAGATGAGCAAGCACCTCGGCAACGTGGTGGACCCCGACGAGCTCGTGGAGAGCTTCGGGGCGGACACCGTGCGCATGGCGGTGCTGTGGGCGGCGCGCCCGCAGAAGTCGCTGAACTGGAGCGACAGCGCGGTGCAGTTCTGCCGGCGCTTCCTGCACAACCTCTGGGCCTACTCCCAGGCGCGCCTGGCCCAGCGGGTGGAGGACTCCGGGGAGCTCGACCCCGCGCGCACCGAGCACCTGCGCAGGCGCCTGGAGAAATGGTGCGACATCGCGGTGGCCAAGATCACCGAGGAGCTCGCGGAGCTGGAGATGCACTCCGCGGTGCGCAACGCGATCCGCCTGCTGGATCGCATCAAGGATTACGAGAAGCGCGTGCTCCAGCACAGCGGGGCGCTCTGCCGCGAGGACCACGAGGCGCTGCGCGACGCGCTGGGGCTGATGGCGCGGGTGCTCACCCCCTTCGCCCCCCACATCGGGGAGGAGCTGTGGGAGGCCTCGGGCCTCGGGGAGCCCGGCGTCGACCCCCCGTGGCCGCGAGCGGGGGAGTGGTCACGCCAGCCCCCCGCCGCGGTGGCGGTGGGCGCCCCACGCCCGGAGCCCGATCGGGCGACGGACTGAGGGTGGAGCCGGTGGACGTAAGCGGAGCAGATCGTCGCAGGCGACAGATGCGAGCGAAACGGAGAGGACGCCCACCGGGCGCCAAAGAGAAACAGCCCCAAGGCGAGCGACGTCCCGCCCCGCTCCCAACTCTGCGGAGATTCACTGAGTTCGGCCTTTGTGCCGACCTCCCCCTCTGCGATGATGTGAGCAGAAGCGGATGAGCACTGCACGAGATCACGCCGGGGATACCCAGCGGACGCGCTCTTGCGCAACCGAGCTGGTGTGCCGCAAATGCGACGAGCGCTCCCCGCTCGCCGAGGGCGGGGCGTACTGCCCGCGGTGTGGCAAGAGCCTGGACGTCGACTACGACTACAAGCTCGCCGCAGAGCGCATTGCCGAGACGCCGATGGGGGAGCGCCCGCTCAACATCTGGTTCCTGGAGGAGCTCCTGCCGATCCACGACGCTGTCGGAGCCGCGCGCGTCGGGGAGTTCGCGGGCTTCACCCCGCTGATCCGCGCCGATCGGCTGGGGGCGGCGGTGGGACTGCGCAACCTGTACATCAAGGACGACAGCACCTCCCGTCCGAGCCTCTCCTACAAGGACCGCGTGGTGGGCATGGCGGTGGCGCGCCTGCTGGAGCTCGGCCGCCCCGAGATCGGGTGCGTCTCCACCGGCAACGTCGGCACCGCCGTGGCCTCCCTGGCGGCGAAGGCTGGGGTGGCCGCCTACGTCTTCTACCCCAACCGCCTGGAGAGCACCAAGGCCCACGCCTGCCGCGCGCTCGGCGCGAGGGTGTGCCAGGTGGAGGGCAACTACGACGAAGCCAACAAAGCCTGCCGCGCCCTCGCGGAAGCGACGGGCCTCGAGTTCGCGAACATCACCCTGCGCCCCTTCTACGCCGAGGGGGCCAAGACGGAGGCGTATGAGATCGTGCAGCAGCTGGGGTGGCGCGCGCCGGACCACATCGTCTCCCCGGCCGCCGGGGGCACGCTCTCCTCGCGCATCCACAAGGGCCTGCAGGAGCTCGAATTGGTGGGGCTCGCGCAGACCGCCCACACCAAGATCGACATCGCCCAGCCCGAGGGCTGCCGGCCGATCGCCGAGGCGATCCTCTCGGGGGCCTCGGAGATCGTCCCCGTGAAGCCCACCACGCTCGCCCACTCCCTGGGGATCGGCTCCCCCGGGGACGGGGTCTTCGTGATCGAGGCCGTCCGCAGCCGCGGCGGCACCGCGGCGTCGGTGGACGACAAAGAGATCTTCGCGGGCATCGACCTACTGGCCTCCACCGAGGGCATCCTCACGGAGCCCGCGGGGGGCACCACGGTGGCGGTGGTGAAGAAGCTCGCCGCCGAGGGCCACCTGGACCCGGACGAGGTGGTGGTGGCGGTAATCACGGGCAACGGCCTGAAGACCCTCTACGACCACCCCTCCAAGCCCTGGCCCTCCAAGGTGGAGTGCAACACGGAGACCATGCGCACCGTGCTGGAGGGCTTCCAGCGCGAAGCCGGCCTCGCCCCCGCCGAGCGGGGAGCGCCCGGCGAGCGACTGCACGCGTAGGCTCCGTACGCAGCGGGATCCCGCAGCTGCGAACATCCCAGTGGTGGGACGCTTGGAGGATGTCGACCTGAGTCTCTCCCTCTCGCGCGAGGAGTCCGAGAGGCGCGTGGCGGAGCTGCAGCGGCGCCTGCTCGCGCTGCGGTTGGAGCTCGCGGGACTGCGCGACGATGGGCACCTGGGCCCGCCCGTGTGCGTCCTCTTCGAGGGCTGGGACGCCTCGGGCAAGGGGGGCGCGATCAAGCGCTTGGTGGCGCCGCTCGACCCGCGCCACGTGCGCGTCGCCCAGTTCGCCGCCCCGGACGCCACCGCCAAGCGCCACCACTTCCTGTGGCGCTTCTGGCCGGCCCTCCCGGGGTGGGGAGGGTTCGCGGTGCTCGACCGCTCCTGGTACGGGCGCGTGCTGGTGGAGCGCGTGGACGACCTCGCCACCGAGGAGGAGTGGAAGCGGGCCTACGGCGAGATCGAGCAGTTCGAGCGCATGCTCACCGTAGAGGGCACGGTGCTGGTGAAGTTCTGGATGCACATCTCCAGCGGGGAGCAGCTCGAGCGCTTCGAAGCCCGCGCCAACGATCCGCTCAAGAGCTGGAAGCTCACCCCCGAAGACTGGCGCAACCGCGACCAGCGCAAGCTCTACGGGGAGGCCCTGGAGGAGATGTTCGAGCGCACCGACGCCAAGCACGCCCGCTGGCACATAGTCGCGGCGGAGTCCAAGCACTACGCGCGCGTGCACGTGCTCGAAACCGTCAACGGCGCAATCGAACGGGCTCTGCACGCCAGGGCGTAAGCAGCGCCCTGGGCCAGGGTGAGCTCTTGGGCCGTGCGCCGCTCCTCCACTGGCGGCGCACCGAGTGTGGTCGCACCCTGAGCCAGGGTGAGCTCCTGTGGGAGCCGTCGATCACAGAATCGTAACCACCTGTTGTCATCCGGTTCACACGAGCCATTTTGTGTCAGGCATAGGCTCGCCCGGAACAGTCGAGGGTACTCCGGAGGGTGCGTCGCCCGGAGGGTGAATCGCTGGTTTCCGGGTCTCTCGCTTTTCGGGTCTCTCGCTTTTCCAAGTTCGGGCACTCACAACTCGGAAGGAACCGCTCACATGCTCAGACGTTCGCTCCTCACGGCCGCTGCCGCCGCGGCGGCCATCCTCGTGACGCTGACCCTCGGAGCGGTCAGCTCGCTGGCGAGCACCGGCCCCGCCTACACGGCCGGCACGCCCGTTCTCGATCAGGTGAGCGGCTCGACGGAAAGCCCCGCGCCGTGGACGCTTTCGCAGGGAGACCCCTCGGCGTCCCCATACGGCTCCTCGCTGCCGACGTTCGACTTCGGCGGCTCCCCGAGTGTCACCTACAGCGGCCTCACCACGCCCAACCTGTCGGTGTACCCGGGCTCCGCAGAAGAAGACGTGCCCGGCGCCAAGAACGAAGCGCCGTACCTCACCGGCTTCGCGGGCACCCCCGGACCGCTCGCGGGCTACTGCTCGAACGGCGGGCCCAACCCCGAGACGGGCGCGGTCGAGCGCCAGCCCGTCGGGAGCATCCTGCCGATGTCGCCCTACTACTTCCCGTTCGTGATGCGCAACCCCAACGACCCCAGCGTGCTCACCGGCTTCTTCGACTACCGCCCGAAGGACTCCCAGGAGGCGATCGTGGTCGCCAACTCGTTCAACGGGGGCAGCACGTGGCACTACGTCGATGAGAAGCTCGAACTGAACCCGAACGTCTGCCCCGACGGCATCCAGAACGACAACGGCCAGGGCCACCCGTGGGTCACCGAGGAGGGGGGCACGTACTACATGTACACCCTCAACCGCGTCAGCGGCGACTCGCTCGGGCAGGGCCTGCTGGTGTACCCGCTCAACTGGACGCCCTCCAAACAGTACCCCTGGGGCGACCCGATCGGGGAACTGCCGACCGCCGAGCCGGTGGACGGCGGCCCTAACCCCGACAACGCGCAGACCGGCGGCTCGCCCCCGGGCTACGCGAACGGGGTCACCGAACCGGGCGTCACCACCGCCAGCAAAGCGGTTGTGGTACCCAACTACCAGGAAAACCAGAGCGGGGTGTCGATCGAAGTCGCCAGCACCGCCAACTTCTCGAACCTCAAGGGCGGCCCCGGCGGGCAGATCTTCGACGTGGGCGCCGAAACGTCCTACAGCAACCTGAAAGACTCGACGCTGCCGGCCATCCACTGCTTCGAAAAGACCACCGCCACCGAATTCACGCACTGCGTGGCAGTCGACGCCGCCGGACAGACCGGTGAGCAGCCCGTGAGCGTCGGCGTCGGCGACCATCTCGTCGCCCCGCCCGAGGTGCCGGACACCGCGAAAGTGACCGACCCCGCCTCCGAGGGCACGAGCACCGGCACGGGGCTGCAGGCGCCCGATGGCATCATCGGCACGGTGCCCGCGTCGAGCCTGCCGGCGAAACTGCCGAATGGGGCGTCCCGCAGCGAAATACCCAGCGGCGCGACGGTCGTGGTCTACGGCGAGAAGCTGCTCAACTACTTCGAGCCCGCGATCCTCGAGTCCAAGGTGACGATCCCGACCTCGGGAGCCGGGACGAGCATCCCGGTGTCGAGCTTCGGCTATACCGGCAGCGGGGCACAGTCCTACGCGAGCCTCACCGACGACACCCAGCCCACCACCACCGCCAGCAAATTCCCGGCGCCGGTGACGATCGGCATCGGCTACACGTCGGCCACCCCCAAACAGAAAACGGCGCCCGAAGAAGAAGGGATCGCGTCGGTCACGTGCACCGGAGCGGTGATCAAAACCGGCGTGGACGAACTGACCGGCTGCACTGCGGGCACCTCCGGCCTACCAGCCGGGACAACCAGCGTGGGGGCGAAAACCGAAAGCGACGTCGGAGCGCCCGGCGCCTGCCTCACCCCGTCTGCCATCCTCGCGCAGACCGGCGAGGGCAGCACGAAGCCGAAAACGCTGTTCAAGAACAACGAGGACTACACCGTCGTGCGGGCCGCGTGGACGACCGAAGGCCTCACCTTCCACGACCTCGGCGTCGTCAACGGGCTGAACAACCCCGAATACACAGGTAACGCCGGGGACATCACGGAAATCGGCCAGACCGGCACCGACCAGCTGCGCTTCGTCGCCTCGCGCGGAACGATCGTCCCGACCGCTCAGGGTGAGACGATGTTCATGTCGGGCGCCGACTGCCAGGACGGTGACAGCGACTCCTTCCAGCAGATCTTCTACTCGGACTCGACGAACGGGATCGAATGGAGCCAGCCGGTGCCGCTGATCACCACCGACCCCTCCTTCCTGGCCTCGGCGCTGCAGAACGCCCTGGCCGCGGAAGGGATGGACAGCCCGCTCGAAGTCTCCGCCTACTACTCCGGTCGCACGTATGACCCGAACGTCATCGAGGGCTCCAACGGCAGCCTGACGATGATCTTCTCGGGCTACAGGACAGCGAAGCCGCTGCCCGCCACAGGCCTCGCCGCCAAGCCGATCGGCGACAACCCCGACTTCCAGTACACGCCGACCCTGAGCGACCCGGCGCTGTACCGGAACATCCTCACAGTGCCCATCAGCCTGAGGGAAGCGGGACCGGAAGGGAAAGAAGGCAAGGAAGGACCCGAAGGCAAGACCGGCCCCACGGGACCCGAAGGCAAAGAAGGTTCGCAGGGACCCGAAGGCAAGGAAGGAAAAGAAGGCAAGGAAGGATCGGAAGGCAAGACCGGCCCGACGGGACCCGAAGGGAAAACAGGACCCGAAGGTAAAGAAGGAAAGACCGGACCTGCAGGCCCTGCCGGACCAGAAGGTAAGGAAGGCAAGACCGGCCCGGCAGGACCCGAAGGGAAAACGGGCCCGGAAGGGAAAACAGGTCCCCAGGGCCCCACTGGGCTCACCGGCCCGATCGGACCCGTGGGCCCTCAGGGTCCCACCGGGCCCCAGGGTCCAGCCGGTCCCAAGGGGGCGACCGGCCCGCAGGGTCCAGCTGGGCCGCAGGGTCCCCCCGGGCCGGCCGGCAAGATCACCTGCACGGTGACGGTGAAGGGCAGCACGCTCACTGTCACATGCGTGGAGGCGGCCACGACGGCCTCGGTTGCACAGGCAGCCTCGGCGGAGCGGACCTCGAGGGTAGAGGTTCACATCACCCGCCACGGCAGGACGCTGGCCAGCGGCACGGGGTCGCTGCGCAAGGGTGTCGTGTCGGCCAGGCTCTCGGTCAAGCACGGGGGGCTCGGCCGCGGAAGCTATGTGGTGACCGTGAGCTTGCCTGGTGGTCCTCGCAGCGCCGAGGCTAGCGTCAGGTAGCCCGGGAGCGGTGGATCGCAGGTGTCATATGGGGCGTATCTCCGTCGGGGAGGCGCCCCACACCCACGCCTGCACCTAGCCCACAGGGAGGTCGGACCTCGACGGCGGGGAGGCGCCCCGCGCCCGGCCGGCACATAGAAAAGCCCCGCCGAGGCGGGGCTTTTCCTTAGCTGGTCGATAAGCCGGATCCTGTCAAGAGCAGCCATCCATCTGAGCGGCCTACCTGGACCTCGGCGGGCAGCCTGCAAGCGGTCCTGTTTGGCCTTGCATCGGGTGGGGTTTGCCCAGCCGCCGCGTCACCGCGACGCTGGTGCGCTCTTACCGCACCATTTCACCCTTGCCCGCCGGCCGTTCACGTGGGACGGCCAGCGTCGGCGGTTTGTTTCTGTGGCACTTTCCCGCGGGTTTCCCCGGGTCGATATCTCGACCACCTTGCCCTGTGATGTCCGGACTTTCCTCGAAGGCCCAGGGCCTCCGCGGCTGCTTGATCAGCCCGTCGAGTCTAGCGCCTCTCATCTGCGCCTCCTCAGAGCAGTTGTGCTCCACAGTCGCCGCAGTCCCCATGCGGGCTATCTCCCGGGAGAGCGGCATGAGAAGAGGCCCCCGCACCGGAGGAGTCGCGCCCACCGCCACGGAGCGCCATCACCCCTCCGCATGCGGGGCAGAGTGCGGTCTCATGCACGCCCAACCCCTCCCACGCATCGGAGACCAGCTCATCCAGCGTGAGCGCTCCGCACGCCCCTCCATGTACGGCGAGCCCGACCCCGCTCACGTGCCGGCCGATATCCGATCGATCGCGGTCCGCCGGCCGGCGGACCTCCCGCCCGGGGAGGCGGTGGAGACCCTGCCCGCCAGGGCGCCTGCGGAGCGCAACGGCGCCCATCAGAGGCTCCTGAGCAGTCCGACCACGCGCCCCAGCACCTTGACCTCCCTGCTGCGGATCGGCTCCATGGTCTCGTTCTCCGGCTGCAGGCGGATGTGGTCGGCCTCGCGGAAGAAGCGCTTGACGGTCGCCTCCTCCCCTAGGAGGGCCACTACGATCTCGCCCTCCCGGGCGGTGTCCTGCGGTCGCACCACCACGATGTCGCCCTCGAGGATGCCAGCGTTCTTCATCGAGTCCCCGCGTATCCGCAGGAGGTACTCCCCGTCCTCACCGCCGGCGACGTCCGGAACGGGGATGTACTCCTCGATGTTCTCTTCCGCCAGCACCGGCTGACCCGCGGCCACCGAGCCGACGAGCGGCAAGCCGTCGGAGCGGACGATCGAGCGCATGCTGTCCACCGCGTTGCCCACCGCCCGGTCGAGCAGCTCGATCGCACGTGGCTTGGAGGGATCGCGACGCAGCAGGCCGATCTTCTCCAGGTTGGCCAGGTGGGCGTGCACGGTCGAGGAGGAGGCAAGGCCCACGGCCTTGCCGATGTCGCGCACGGTGGGGGGGTAGCCGTACTTGGCGGAGTACTTGTGGATGAAGTCGAAGATCTCCTGCTGGCGCTTGGTCAGATCCATGGTCTCTCGGTTCCCTGGTCGGCTGGATGGAAGGGTGGAACGAACATGTGTTCGTACAGTAGCGCCGCCCGCGGACAGATGCAAGTGCCGATGGCGCGATGGGTAGCTTGGGCGTCCGCTCGATGGGACCTTGGCGAGGGCCGGCGCGCGGGCCGAGTCGGGTGGAGCGAGCCGCGTGGGGCTATACTCGCCTCCCTCTGCGCCCGTGGCGGAATTGGTAGACGCGCAAGGTTGAGGGCCTTGTGGAGATTGTTCTCCGTGGTGGTTCGAGTCCACTCGGGCGCATTGAGAAAGCCCTGCTGAGCAGGGCTTTTTTGATGTCTGAAGGTCGGCGCCCAGCCTTTTGTCCGTGTGCCCAGCATTCTCACGTGAGAACAAGACACGGCGTTGTGCACACTCCGAGAGGTCTCAGGCGATGAGCGTCCAGTGGGATCGCGGCACCTGGCTGGCGCGACGGCTCCGGGCGCCGGTGTGGCAGGCGCTTCGCCGGCGAGGATGCAGCACGCGCGTTCGATGAGGCGCTTGCGGAAGGCGCCCCTGTCGAGCGCCGCGCCGAGGGCGCCCGGGAGCGGGCGGGGTCTACTTCTACCCCACCAAGGCAGGCTTGCGCAGGGACTTCAAGTTCCGGGGCAGCGACGGCGTGCGGACGACCAAGCGCGGTTTACGAGCGCACGTGCGCCTGCGCGTCATGCCGCTGCACGCGCTGCGACATACCGCGGCTGCGGTGTGGCTGGCAGCGAGCCCGCCATAGACATATGATCTTGGCCGTGGAGATCATCCCAGACAAGCGAAAGATCGTCGGCCTCATCGAGCACGCACATGAGGGCAAGATCTGCCTACCGAACTTCCAACGAGACTTCGTCTGGACCCGCGAGGAAGTCGCTGACCTTGCGCGATCGATCATCCGCGGCTACTTCATCGGGTCGCTCTTGCTCCTGCGCTGCGACCCGAACAGCCCACCCTTCGCACCTGAGTTCTTGCGCGGCTCAGAGCCAGTCGTCAAAGACCCCCGACCGGAGCACTTGGTGCTTGATGGCCAGCAACGACTCTCGTCGCTCATGTACGCGCTTACCGCACCGGACCTCTCGCTCAAGGATTCCAGTCAGCGGCGTTGGTTCTTCGTCAACCTTGATGTCCTGCTGAGTGAGCCCGACAACGACGAAGTCGTCTTTGACCGAGCCAAACGAGAACTGCGCGGCCTCGACAGAGTCGAGATCCAATACGAGCAGCGGATGCTGCCTTGCACGGAGCTCTTGTCTCAGCAACGCTTCTACCGGTGGCGCGACGGCTTCGAGGACTGGCTGCGCCAGACTGCGCCGGACGCCGTGGATCGGTACCGCTCGGAGTGGCGCGATGGCTGGACCGAGGCGGTGACCGCGTTCCAAACCTTTGAGGTTCCGCTCGTCGAGTTGCCGCGCGTGGACGAGGACGACGGCGAGTCGATGGGTCGCGTTTGCGCAATCTTCGAGAAGCTGAACTCGACCGGGGTCGACCTCTCGATCTACGACCTGTTGACGGCGCGTCTCTACCGCCACGGGATTCGCCTGCACAACCTGTGGGCCCAGGCTGTCAGCGACCACGCCAGGCTCAGGACTTGGTCCAGAGGCAAGGCGGATGAGCACAAATTCGGCGTCCTGGTTCTGCGCACGCTAGCGCTGATGCGGGGACTCGACCCCAAGCCCCGCATCCTTATCGACCTCAACCCCGAGAACTTCGAGAGGGACTGGCGCCGAGCTGCCGCGGCCATCGAGCGAGCGCTCGAGCTGACCGAGCTGGTCGGACGTGACGGTTTCGGCGTCTTCGCCGAGAAGTGGCTGCCAGGCTACGGTCTCGTCCCGATCTTGGCCGCGCTCCGCGCCAAGGTCGACGATCACAAGCTCGGCCCAAACGAGCGCGACGAGCTGCGGCGCTGGTATTGGTGCAACGTCTTCCTCGAGCGCTACTCGAGCGCGGTCGAGAGCAAGTCGCGTAAGGACTACCAGGAGATGACGCGGCACTGGTTCGAGGACGGTCCGGAGCCCGAAGTCTTCCGCGAAGCACAAAACTGGATCGGCTCTCCAGGTTTTCGCGTACGGGACTCAGCGAGCTATGCCAGCGCCGTCTACAGCGGCATCTTCTGTCTGCTTGCACTGCGCAGCGCGCGCGATTGGCGACGCGGCGAGGACATTCGCCTCCAGGATCTGCAGGACCACCACATCTTCCCGCAGGCGTACCTCAAACGGCGCGAGATCAACAAGCGCGTCGACGTCAATACGATCGCCAATAGGACGCTCATTTCGGAGGAGACCAACGGCAAGATTAAGGACAAGGCGCCTGCCGCCTACATCAATGACCCCGACATCTTTCCGAACGGCCCGCACGCCGAATTGCTGGAGCCACATTTCCTAGATGCGAACTCGGTCGCGCTCATGGCTGACGCCGCCGAGAACACAGACAACGAGGAGGCGGCAGAGATATACGAGCGCTTCCTACAGAAACGACAAGCTGCCCTCATCAAGGAGATCCGTCGAGCTTGCGGTATCACGGTCGTCTCAGCCGAGCCAGCCGAGGAGGTTGAGCTCGAGGACCTTGCCGCCGACGCGAAGGCTGGCGTGTGAGATATGGCAGCTGGAAAAGACGGCCCTCCCTCACTGATCCGGATTGACGGGATGCGCGACTTGCGTAGTGCCGTAGCTCGCTGATCGTTTGTCGCTGCCGCCGGTGATACCCTCCGTGATCTCGGCCCAGCCGAGCCACATCTGAGGCACCAGCCGATCCGCCTGGCAAACTCTTGGCGATGTACTCCATCGAAGAGTTCCTGGCCAGAGTCGAGCAACGTCGCTCGATGACGAGCGCATCCCTCGACCCGAAGGCGCGCGCCGCGTGGGGCCAGTTCTTCACGCCGCGCGCCTCGGCGGATCTGGTGGCCTCGATGGCACCGCTTCCCACGGCAGGAGACTGGCGGCTCATCGACCCTGGCGCCGGGGTCGGCTCGCTAACGGCGGCTCTTGTCGCTCGCTGGCTCCTAGAGACCGAACTGCCAACCATGTCGGTCCTTGCCTACGAGATCGATCCTCGGCTGGTGGAGCCACTCGAAGCCACTCTGGCGGAAGCACGGTCTCTTGCTTCAGCGGTCGGGCGCAAGCTGCACACGACCGTCCGCGACGAGAACTTCGTGCTCAACCCTCCCGCAGCGTACGCAGGCAACATCCTGCTGATGAACCCGCCTTACAAGAAGCTCAGCGTCAATAGCGATGAGCGTGCCGCACTGGTATGCGACGAGCGTCCCGTCCGCGTTACCAACATGTACGCGGCTTTCCTGGTTTGCGCCATACGGGCCCTCGCGCCAGGTGACGCGCTGGTGGCCATCACTCCACGTTCGTTCGCCAACGGGCCGTATTTCAAGGATCTGCGCTCCGAGCTCTTGGAGCTGGCCAGCTTCCGCCGTATCCATGTCTTTGAGGCTCGCGATCGTGTCTTTTCTGACGCCGACGTTCTTCAGGAGAACCTCATCTTCTCAATGCAGCTCGGCACCGCTCCAACCGACATCACCATCACAACCAGCCGCGATGCCATCGATGACGTGAGTGTCGTGACTCGTGACCATGACCAGGTGGTTCACCCGGATGACCCTCAGCACTTCATCCGCCTTCCGTTGGATGAGGACGCCTTGTCTACCGCCGGGCGCATGGCTGCGATGCCCTGCATCCTCTCAGAACTTGGCTGCAGCGTGAGCACTGGACGAGTCGTCGACTTTCGTGCCAAGGAACAGCTGCGTATGGCACCTGGCAACGACACCGTTCCGTTGATCTACCCACAGAATATTCGTGCTGGAGTAATCGAGTGGCCGGTCATTACCCGCAAGCCCCAGGCACTGCGCCTCTGCACTGTCACAACCAATCTGCTGCTGCCCAACGAGCACTACGTCGTGGTTAAGCGCTTCAGCGCTAAGGAGGAGCCTCGGCGCGTAGTTGCGGCCGTCGCGACCCCAGATGCGTTTGGTCGAGCCGAGGCCGTCGCCTATGAGAACCACCTCAATGTCTTCCATACTGCCAATCGCGGCCTAGATCCGAGGTTCACCACAGGGCTCGCTGCGTATCTGAATTCACGTTTTGTCGATGACTACATACGCCAATTCAACGGTCATACGCAGATCAACGCCACCGACCTTCGTGAGCTGAGGTATCCGACAATCGCGCAACTCTGCACGCTCGGGCTTGCAGCAGATGAACTCAACGATCCCACCGACCCCGACAAGCTCGACGACTTGTTGGACTCGGTAATCGCGCAGTCCGACAAAGAGATACTTGCGGTCGTAGCATGAGCAGCACCCGCGACGAGCTCGTCCGGCAGGCACGCTACGTCCTCTCAGCACTTGGTTTCGATAAAGCGCGTAGTAATGAGCGTTCGGCATTGACGTTGCTCAGCCTCCTCGGTCTGCGGCCCGGCGACTCCTGGGCTGACGCTACCCGCGATCTGCATGGCGTTACCCCACTGATGTATTGGATGGCCGAGCATCTCGACAAGCGCTACGCACCGAACTCACGCGAGACCGTGCGTCGTCAGACATTGCACCAATTCGTTGACGCTGCATTGGTCGTACTCAATCCCGACGACCTATACCGGCCGATCAACAGCGGGAAGAATGTTTATCAGATCGACGAGCGCGCCTTTGCTCTTCTCCGGCATTTCGGTACACCGCAATGGGAGACGGACCTGCCACTGTATCTCGAACAACGCCCGGGGCAGCAGGCGGCCTATGCCGCCGCACGCGATCAAGCCATGATCCCCGTCACACTACCCAATGGCACAGAGATAAAGCTGACTCCCGGTGGACAGAACGTCCTGATTCGCGACATTCTCGAGCAGTTCTGTCCGCGTTGGACTCCGGGCGGGCGTGTGCTCTACGTCGGGGATGCCGGGAAGAATACTCCGATTTATGATATCGAAGGCTTTGCTCTAGACGGAGTTGTGCTCGACAAGCACGGCAAACTCCCAGACCTTGTGGTCAAGCTCCCCAGCCGCGACTGGCTCGTCCTCATAGAGGCCGCAAACTCACATGGCCCAGTCGACAGTAAGCGTCACGCGGAGTTTAAGGCGCTTTTCACGGGAAGCCTCGCTGGCTTGGTCTACGTCTCCTGTTTCACGTCCCGCACCGAAATGCGTAAATATCTGGCCGACATCGCGTGGGAGACCGAGGTCTGGTGCTCAGACAACCCCACCCACCTTATTCACTTCAACGGCGAGCGTTTTCTCGGACCATATTGAGCGGCATCACCTATCCGACCATCAGGTAGCATCGCGCCCTGAATGACGATCCGGCTGCTCGCGAGCTACCAGTGCATCGGCAAGGACCCATCTACCCCTGGAGTATCCGGCTGAGGGCCTTGTGGAGATTGTTCTCCGTGGTGGTTCGAGTCCACTCGGGCGCACCAGATGTTCGCTAATCGAACCAACGCGGAAAGGTTCCCGGCCCCTGTAGGGGGCGGGACCTTCTGCGTTTTCGGGGCAGCGCTGGCGGCGCTGGCGGCGTCCTGCCAGGGTTCCGGCGCTGCTGGGCAGGGCGCGTATGGCGTCGTGTAGGGTGCGCAGAGCCGCGGACGGCTCGGCCAGCTCGGCCTCGGTGATGGTTTCGTCGCAGACGTAGAGCGCCTTGAAGATGGCCTGGTTGATGAGGCGGCGGATGCCGTCCTCGGCGCGGCGGTAGAGCTGGTACAGGTCGTCGCTGAGGATCTCCAGCGCCAGGTCAAGGGTCGCGGCGATGTCCTCATGGCGGACGCTCAGGCGGGCGATCAGCGTCTCGGCGTCTTGGCGGCGCTCACGGATGCGGGCCTGCTCGTCGTCGAACAGCTCGCCGCTGATGCGATCCTCGTAGTGCATGTGCAAGAGCTTGCGTTCCTGCTCTTTGACTTCCTCAAGAACGGCTTGGCAGCGCTTGATCTCCTGTTGGGCGGTGGCGACCTTCTCGCCGAGGTCTTTGGTGATCGCCTGGCGGACCTGCTCGCGCTCCTCGGCGCTGAGCTGCACAGTCGCGTAGTGCGCGTCGATCTCGGCCTCAACGATGTCGACGGGCTGGTAGCTCTGCGGGCATTCGCTTCGCTGGTTCTTGGGGCAGACGAAGTACTCGTAGGCACCACCGTTGCCGTTGTTGCGGGAGTAGACGAGCTGGCTGCCGCAGGTGCCGCAACGGATCGTGCCCTTGAGGTAGTGCTGGTGCTTGCGGTCGCGCTCCCCGGAGTGGCGGTGCGCGACGAGCACGGCCTGGACCTTGTCGAATAGCTCCTGGCTGACCAGCGGCTCGTGCCGGCCCTCGTAGACATGGCCCTGGTGAGTGACGTAGCCGGCGTAGTAGGGGTTGGTCAGCAGCCTGTGGACGCGCGAGAGCGTCAGCGGACGCGGACCATGCCGCCGGGTCGCCCGCGTGGTCAGGCCACGCGCCTCAAGCAAGACCATGATGTCCGAGAGGCTGTAGAGGCCGGTGGCATATGTCTCGAACGCCCATCGGACGATCGGGGCGCGCTCCTGGTCGATGATGATCGTGCGGACCTCGCCGCCGTGCGGCAGCGGTTTGCGGACGTTGAGATACCCGATCGGCGCGAGGCCGTTGGTGCCGCCGACCTCGACCTTGCGTTTGATGCCGCGCTTGACCTCCTCGGAAATCTCGATCCGCCGGGCAGCAGCCGCAGCCGCCATCACGCCCTCCAACAGGATGCCGTGCGAGGTCTCCTCGCCGATCGGCTCCTTGACCGAGACGAGCTTCGCCCCGGCCTTCGTGACCAGGCCACGGGCGACCCAATGATCCTCCTGGTTGCGTGCCCAGCGCGACACGCTCCAAACGATCACCAGATCGACGTCGCACTGCTCAGCGATCTCATCGATCATCCGCCGGAACGCCGCGCGCTTGAGCAGCGAGCCACCCGAGACACCCGGCTCGACGTACTCGCGCACCACGACCGCGCCATGCCGCTCAGCAAAGCGCTTGCACGCCTCGCGCTGCGCCGGAATCGACAGACCCTCGGGGTCATAGTCGGTGTTGACCTGCCCGGCCGAGGACACCCGCAGGTAGATCACCGCGCGCTTGACAGCAGACTCCGGCACGGGATCGGGCCGATTGGTGAGAGTGAGGCTCATCGTACGCTCTCCAGCAACTCATCGACCGTGACTCGGGTATGGACATCGTTATGGACAATGACGAGGGTGACACCGGCTCGCCGTAGCCGCCGCTGAATAGCCCGGTGATCGGCGGCGTTGCGGGTCAGGCGGGTGTGGTCCCGCACAATGACGTACCTGACCGGCCGTGCTGCAACTCGTCTCAGTAGACCGAGCAGGCCGGGTCGGTTCATACGGCTGCCGGATGCGGCATCCACGTACTCGTCCATGATCATGGAGTTCCCCCGCTTTCGTGGACACCTGAATGCCGTGTCGTCTGACACGGCTGAAAGGATGTCCAGTCATGTCTATCAATCGTGGAGGGAAACGTGGATATCCGCCTGAGTTTCGTGCGCAGGCGGTTGAGTTGTATCGCTCCTCAGGGCTGTCGTTCGCGCGCGTGGCGACCGACCTCGGCGTATCGATCGCGACGCTGAAGGCGTGGGTCAAGCAGGCTGAGATCGATGCCGGCGAGCGCGAGGGGCTGGTATCCGCGGAGCGCGAGGAGCTGGTAGCGCTACGGCGCGAGAACAGGGTTCTGCGTGAAGAGCGTGAAATACTAAAAAAAGCAGCGGCCTTTTTCGTCAAGGAGAGCGAGACCCGGTGAGCGCGTTCAGGTTTATCGCTGCGGAAAAGGCCCATTACTCCGTCAAGACGATGTGTCGTGTACTCGGTGTCAGCCGCGCCGGATTCTACGCCTGGCTGGGTCGCAAGCCTAGCGCCAGAGCGCGCCAGGACAAAGAGCTGACCCGTCGCATCCGAGAGATCCACAGGGAGAACCGTGGGGTGTATGGGTCGCCAAGGATCCACGCTGAGCTGCGTTTGGCCGACGGTGTGCGTGTCGCTCGCAAGCGTGTGGAGCGCCTGATGCGCCAAGCAAACATCAGCGGTCTCACGCTCAGGAAGAAGGGGCGCACGACGATCAGGGTGCCGGGTGTGAGAGTCTGCGAGGATCTGGTCGACCGTGACTTCCTCGCGAGCGCCCCGAACCGTTTGTGGGTGGCAGATATAACGTATCTGCGAACCTGGGAGGGCTGGCTGTATCTCGCTGCTGTTCAGGACGCCTATAGTCGCAGGATTGTTGGCTGGTCGATGGCTGATCATATGCGCACGGAGCTCGTCACAGATGCACTACAGATGGCGCTCGAGCGCCGCTCTCCTGGGCCAGGGCTCATTCATCATTCCGACCAGGGCTCGCAGTACGTATCTCTGGCCTTCGGCCAGAAGGCTCGGGCTGCAGGGATCGCGCAGTCGATGGGCTCCCGGGGGGACTGCTTCGATAACGCCGTCGCTGAGAGCTTCTTCGCGACACTCAAGAAGGAGCTGATTCACCGTCGTGCATGGCCGACCAAGGCCGAGCTCCGCGGCGAGGTCTTCGAGTACATCGAGGTCTTCTACAACCGCCGACGACGGCACACCCGACTCGGCCAACTCTCGCCGAGCGAGTATGAGAGGATCACACACAAACAACATCAACCAGAAGGAGCAATGGGCGCATAATCAACCGTGTCCACCGAACCGGGGGAACTCCAACCGGCCACGACATCTCCGGTCGCCTAGGCGATCATTCTGCCAATTGAAGCAACGGCGGCTAGCGCTTTGCGCGCGATCCGCGCGTCTCGTCGGCGCCCTACTTCATGCCTGCTATGGACGAGCGCTGAGCCGATGCCAACACCTTGACGACGGCCCGCTGGACCACGCCGTTGCCGAGCCGTCCTACGTTGAGTTGTGGCTCAGGACGCGCGGTAGCCTTGATCGGCTCACCTAGCAGGGCCTCGAACGCCGCCCCCAGGGGTCCGGAGGGGTTTGAGAGCTGTCCTACCAAGTGCATTGAAAGCCCGTGCAAATCGACGGTACATGGGTTGACATCGGCTCCGCCTGTTCTGGGGGCTAGGCGCGCGGCAACGCTATGGGCAACATCCGCTATGACCCACATCCGCTCGTGGTACACGACAGTTGCCCGCTCCATTAGCCGGCGTAGCTCTCGACAGCCTCGGACTGCATAGTACAAGCGCCTCTCCGAGCCGACTGGCCGAGGAAGCGATCACGCCACAGCGGCCGAGTTGGTGGGCGCCGGCGCCTATCGAAGCGAGGCGCTACGAATGCCGATGGCAAACACGATGCACGCCTACGGGCACGTGCAGGGCGTCTGCCTGCCGATCGCGTAGGCGTATTCGCGGCGGGTGGTCGGCCGCCGCCGCGCCCAGCTGGAGCGCCCGCGCGACGCAACGAGCGTGGCGGGTCCTAAAGCGGGAGCCCGAGCCGTCCGATGGGCTCCCGACACGACCCGCGGCTACCACGGATGCCGCGGTCGGCAAATAAACGCTCGAGAGCAAGAGGACGGTTGCGATGGTGAGGACGGGCAGTGGCACCACATGGATGCGCTCCCGGGAGCGCCGCGGCGGCGGCTCCGCTTGGCGCTCGACGATGGCACCGCTGCCGCGGACGCTGCTAGGCGCGCTGCTGCTGACGACGGTCGCCACGGCGACGCTGGGCGCGGGGGTCGCCATGGCGGCCGGGCCGGCGCCGTACTTCACGCCGCTCGCCAACCCCCTGAGCAGCGAACGCGGGGACGCGGTGGCGGCTGTGCTGCCCAGCGGGCAGGTCCTCATCGCCGGTGGCCAGGACGGAAGCGGCGTGCTCGCGAGCGCCGAACTGTTCGACCCGGCAAGCGATACCTTCACCAAACTGCAGGGCGCCGGCAGCGAAACGGTCGAAGTGCGTCAGGGCGCGGTGGCAGCCACGCTGCCCGACGGCGAAGTCCTGATCGCCGGCGGCTCCAACTACAAAACCATCGACTACCTGTCAACCGCGGAACTGTTCGACCCCGCCGACGACACGTTCACCAAGCTCGAAGGGCCCGGCAGCGAAATGACGGTGGCGCGCGAACACCCGGTGGCGGCCGCGCTGCCCGACGGGGACGTCCTGATCGCGGGCGGCTCGACGACGGTCGAACTGTTTCCCGGCATGTTCGTGCCGCAGGTGGTGTCCACCGCGGAACTGTTCGACCCCACCGACGACACCTTCACGAAGCTCGAAGGCGCGGGCAGCGAACTCACCGAAGCCCGCTGGGGCGCGGTGGCGGCCACGCTGCACGACGGGGAGGTGCTGATCACCGGCGGGCGCGAACAGGGCAGCGCAGAACTGTTCGACCCGACCGACGACACCTTCACGAAGCTCGAAGGCGCCGGCAGCAGCCTCGTCGTGCCGCGCCAAGGCGCCGCGGCGGCCGTGCTGCCCGACGGCCAGGTCCTGATCGTCGGCGGCCTGCACGGGGTCACGAACCAGGGCGTCGCGGAACTGTACGACCCGTCCAGCGGCACCTTCACCAAGCTCGAAGGGCCCGGCAGCGAACTGAGCGAAGTGCGCGAATTCGCGACCGCCTCGACGCTGCCCGACGGTCGCGTGCTCGTCGCCGGCGGCGTCAACTCGCAGGGCTGGCTCTCGCAGGCCGACGTCTTCCTCTCGGCGCCCGAGGCGCAGGTCGTGGGTGGCGGCTTCGGCGCGCAGACGGTCGGCGAGTCGCGGGCGCAGGCGGTCGTGGTCACGAACATCGGTGCCCAAGATCTGTCGATCGTGGGCACCTTGCTCGAAGGCGCCGACGCGGCCGACTGGACGATCGACGGCGACGGCTGCTCGAGCCGCACGCTTCGCTTCGGCCAGTCGTGCGCGGTCTCGCTGCTGTTCACCCCCACCCAGGAAGGGTCGCTGCAAGCAACTCTGAAGCTCGTCGACGACGAACCCGCGCAGGCCAGCAGCACCAACCTGACCGGCATCGGCGTGGCCGCCAGCCACGGGCCGCAGGGGCCGGAAGGCAAACAGGGAGCAAGCGGCGCAGCCGGCGCACAGGGCGAACCCGGCGTCATCGGTGCGTCGGGCTCCCCGGGTACCACCGGCGCCGCGGGCGCGGCAGGCGCCACCAGCCCGACCGGCGCGAAGGGCGCCACCGGCCCGACCGGCGCGACCGGCGCGACCGGGCAGCGCGGACCGGCGGGCCAGATCGAGCTGGTCGTCTGCACCAGCACGCCGGCCAAGCACGGAGCTCTGATGCAACACTGCGAAGCCAAGCCGAGCGCCAACCCGTTCAAATTCACCGGACGTGGCCACAAACTCGCGGTCTCGCTCTACCGCGGCGGGCACCTGTACGTGAAGGGCTTCGCATTGTCCGCCGCCGACGGCAAGACGCAGCTGCTGCTCGGACCGCTGCGTACGCTTCCCCGTGGTCGCTACACCATGACGATCGAGAACAGGCACGAGCAACGGCGCGAGACCATCACCGTCTCGTAGCTTCCGGTTGGGGGGCAGGGCGCAACTTCGCCGCGCTGCCTACGCGCGCATGCCGTGCAGGATCAGCGTGAGGTGGCGTTGCCAGTCCCAGCCGGGCTTGCTCACGTCGATCGTCGCACATATGCCGCACATGACCATCGGGATGTCGCTCGCCTGGAAGTCATCGCGCAGCTCGCCAGCGAGGTGGGCGCGCCGGACGAGCTCGGTGGCGAGGAGCATGAACTCCTCCATCTCCGAGGCGGCGTAGGCGAAGACGCGCTCGCCGCCGCTCATCAACGCAAAGCGCGTCGCGGCGTCCTCCGCCACCGATACCACGTTCGCGCGCAGCGCCGCGGCGAGCGCAGCGAACGCGCCGGAGTCCTCGTCTGCGAGCGCTTGGCGCAGGTTCTCGTTGAAGAGGTCGAAGCGCTGGCGGACGAGCTCGCCCATCAGCGCCTCCTTGTCGGAGAAGTGCCGATAGACCGTGCCGACGCCGACACCGGCACGGTGCGCGACCTCGTCCATCTGGACGTTTGGCCGCTCGCCCGCGAACAGCTCGCGCGCCGCCTCGATTATGCGTTCGCGGTTGCGGCGCGCATCTGCGCGCAACGGGCGCTCGTTCTCCAGCGCGGTGTCTGTAGAGGTCTTGGTCGACGTTTTTCTCGCCCTCCCCTTGAAAGCGGAATCCTAGTTCACTATAGTCGCCAACGCAACCGGAACCGGAGGTCAGCTTCCCAATGAGCTCGCTCGCCCACGCCAAGGCCCACGGGCCGTCGCTCGACACGCCCCGCGCGAAGGACCTCGCCCTGATGCTGCTGGCGATGACGCAGTTCGTGATCGTGATCGACGCGTCGATCGTCAACGTCGCGCTGCCCTCGATCGGCGCGGCCCTGCACTTCTCCCGCGACGACCTCTCGTGGGTCGTGAACGCCTACACCCTCACCTTCGGCGGGTTCCTGCTGCTCGGCGGGCGTCTCGCCGACCTGCTCGGGCGCAGGCGCATGTTCATGCTCGGCCTGCTCGTGTTCTCCCTGGCTTCGCTCGCCGGCGGCCTAGCGCAGTCGGAGGCTTGGCTGATCGCCGCCCGCGCGATCCAGGGCTTGGGCGCGGCGATCGTCTCCCCCGCGGCGCTGTCGATCATCACGACCACGTTCGCCGAAGGAGCCGAGCGCAACCGCGCGCTCGGCATCTGGGGCGCCGTCGCGGGCCTCGGCGGCGGCGCGGGCGTGCTGCTCGGCGGCATCCTGACGAGCGGTCTGAGCTGGCGCTGGGTGCTGTTCGTCAACGTCCCGATCGGCCTGCTAGCCGCCGCGCTCGCCCCCCGTCTGCTGCGAGAGAGCCACGCCGAGAACGGCACCGAAGGCTTCGACATCCCCGGGGCGGTGACGGTCACGGCCGGCCTCGCGCTGCTCGTCTACACGGTCGTCGACGCCGTCAACGTCGGCTGGGGCTCGACCGGGACGCTGCTGCGCCTCGCGGGGTCCGCCGCGCTGCTCGTCGCGTTCGTCGTCATCGAGAGCCGTCAGCGCCACCCGCTGATGCCATTCTCGATCTTCCGCCTGCGGACGCTCAGGGGAGCGGACATCGTCGGCCTGCTGATCGGCATGTCGCTGTTCTCGATGTTCTTCTTCATCTCCCTCTACCTGCAGGACGTGCTCGGCTTCTCGCCGATCAAGACCGGCATCTCCTACCTTCCGCTCGCGGGCGGGATCGTCCTCGCCGCGGGCGCCGCCTCGCAGCTCACCACGCGGGTCGGGTTCAAGCCGACGCTGATCGCGGGGCTGCTCTTCATCGGGGGTGCTCTGCTGTGGTTCTCGCGCGTACCCGCTCCGGGAGGCTCCTTTGCGGCAGACGTCCTCGGCCCCTCGCTGCTCGCAGCGATCGGACTCGGCCTGGCATTCGTGTCGGTCACGATCGCGGCGGTGACGGGAACCAAGCCGCACGAGGCCGGCCTCGCCTCGGGGCTGATCAACACCGCCCAGCAGGTCGGGGGCGCGCTCGGCCTCGCGATCCTTGCCACCGTCGCCAACAGCCATACCCAGAGCCTGTCTCACTCAGGGGTGCACAGCACCGCGATTGCTCTGACGAAGGGCTTCGACCGCGCGTTCCTCGTCGGCGCGGGCTTCGCGATCACCGGGGCGATCCTCGCCGCGGTGCTGATCTCCTCGCGAGACAGCCGCGAGCACTCCGAGGCCGCCCGGCGAGAGAAGACCTCGCTCGCACCCGCCGGCGCGTCCTGACACTCCAGTGCAGTGACGTTTAGACCTCTTCAGAGGAAGGCGGAGCGAGCGGCGGTGCAGGCGAGACAGAGGGCGATGGAGACGGGGCGAGCGGCGGCGGGGCCTGCTCGTCCCGGAGGGAGTAAGTCGACGCCACGAGCGCGGCGGCACCGAGCAGGAGCAGAGCGAGCGGCCAGCCCGCGACGCTCGCGGTGGGAGAGCGGCCGACCTCGACTCGGGTGATCTGGGCGACGACGCTGACGAGGAACGCGAACAGGCCGGCCCCACCGACGTAGCCGAGCCCGCGGAAGCGAACGCGCGAGCCGATCCACACGAGCGCGAGAGAGACGACAAGCAGGTAGAGATCCCAGAAGAAGCGCTGGAAGCCGCTTCGGTTGACGTGGCCAACGACGGCGCGACCGCCGGAGGCGACGAGAGAGGAAGGCCCGCCGCTGGAGAGTTCGACGCCGCGCGTGACCGCTCCGAACACCCCGACGACGGCACCGACGACCACGCCGAACACGCCGGCGGCCACCGCCGAGACGCCGCCCGCCGTCGCGACCTCTCCCGCGCCGATCGAGTCCGCGCGGGAGAGGCGAAACGAAACGAGGAATAGGAGCACGGCGGCGGCGACGAGCAGCCAGCGGTAAGCATTCGCGGAGGGGTGGTCGAGGATCTTCTCCCACACCAACAGCCAAGCGAGGAGCGCCGAAAGGCCCGCGAGGAGCGCGGCGTAGGAGACGCGCGCACGCCGCGCCGCGTAGGCCGCGATCCACGCGGTGAGCGCAAAGACGGCCGCGTCGAGGAGCACATGGCGCGTGGAGACGCCGATCCAGTCGAGAAATTGGAAGAGCACCACGGGCCCGAGCAGAATCGAGGTGACCATGAGGACCGACTGCCACGGCCGGGCCTTCTCGCGGGAGCGCGGCGCGGGGAGGTCGAGCGCGAGCACGAAGAGCAGAACGGCGGGCGCTGCGACGACGAGCAGCCGCGCAAAATCGCTCCACTCATGGTGGGTGGACTTGCGCGCCCAAAGCGTCGCCGCTCCGACAGCAAACAGCACGCCTCCAACGCTGCGGAGAAGATCTCGAATATCGCGCCCCGACAACTCCATGACTTTTCGATCATCCACTACGATCCGGACGTGGCGGCCGCGAGCGCACACCTATGAGGCACGCTGGTGCCGTCGTGCCGAAAGTTCGGAGATGGCGTCTTCCTGGCCTTGCGGATGTGAGACCCTGAAGGTATGGCGGTGGCGCCTCACCTGGGCAGTCGCTTGTTCCGACGGCTGGCGCTTTTGAGCTGTGCTTTGACGGCGGCGCTCACCGGCGGCTCGATGGCGGCCTCGGAAAGCCTGGCACTTGCCCCGCCTAGGCCGTTCGAAAATCGGGGCTTAGCGATCGTCAACCGCGGAGTGCTGTGGTTCGATGAAGGATCGCTGCTCTTGGAGAGCCCGCATTCGGGGATCAAACCACTTGCGGCAAGCGGCTCGTTCCAAGACGGCTTCATCTCGTCCGCCAGGGCGACCGCGGCTCTGACCGAAGGTGTCGACGGGGAACCACATTTCGTGGCTAGCGTCCTCCCCCGGCGGCTATCCGCGATCGCTCAGCCGCCGCGGCTCAACGGCAGCGGCTGCACATGGTGGGAGCCGTCCGAGCCCTACGTGGTTGTGGACGACGATCTCGTGGCAACCGGAGCATGCCAGGAAATCAAAGAACGCCCCGCGCGAGAGCCGCTGTTCATACGGAACCTGCGCGGCGGCCGATGGAAAGTTCTGCGCTGGCTCACCGGCACATCTGCCCCCCAGTTCGCCGCGGAAGGCCCCCTGCTGGCGATCGGCGCTCAGAGCGTGGACGAACGGATGACGATCTCGATCCTTGACCTCGCCACCGGCGCCACGCAGCCGAGCTTCCATACTCCCCTCGGGCAACTGGCGTTCGCCTCGCCGCAGCGTCTGGTGCTCGAGATCCCCGAACGCGCGACCGCCACACAGCCGTCGGAGCGCTCGCAGGCCGTCAGCCTGCGCCTGTACTCCAGACGTGGCAACTACCTCGCCGACCTCGGGCCCATGACCGAACCACTGATCTCAGACATGCACATCGTCACCCATGAAGAAGGGACGCTCTCCCTCAGGAGTATCGCCGGTGGCCCTTCACGATCAATCGTCGGCTTCAACCCCCCAGCGCGCGAACTCGATGCGTTCGCCTTCCGCTGGCCCGATCTCGTCGTATCGGAGACCACGAGCACGCCGCTACTTCCAAGCGAAGTGCGCTGCTGGAGCGGCAGCTACGCTCCATCGAGCGAACCGTTTCTTGCGACGTTCGACCTCGCGCGAGTCGAACCGTTCGACGCTCCACCAGTGACCGTACACGTGGAACCTGCAGCACCGCTCACACATTGCGGACCTGCACCTCCCGTGGCTCGCCGCACTTCGACATCTCGCCAGCGCGCTGTCGGCGGGTGATGCGATCACACTCGTCAGCTGGGATGAGGACCTCAGACGCGCCGCCGCGCGCAACGGATGCGGCGTGCGCCTACCGCTCGACTACGTGCGCCTGAACGCCTCGGCACTCCCCGCACCCGCATGAAGGACGGGTGCGATCACATAGAGGACTCGTTGAACACGCGCCTCACAAGCCCGGAGGAGGTCCCGCGCCACATGGCTGGCCTTCCGACCACGCTGTCGCAGCCGTCGTGGGACCACGGCCGCGCTTGACGCCGGCGAGCGTCAGAGGGACCGCAGGAAGTCCCGTAGCGGCCCGTTGACCTCGTCGGGATGGGTGAGATTGGAGGCGTGGGAAGCGCCCTCGATGCGCACGATGCCCTGACACCCGGAGAGCCCGTCGCAGAGCGCCTGCGCCCGATCCATCTCGATCGACACGTCGGCGGTGCCGTGGAAGACGATCGCGGGGCAGGAGATCTCGCCCAGGCGATCGGTGATGTCCTCTCGCTCCATCAGGCAGTCGCCCGGCGCCCGGAGGGCCTCGCGATCAAGCTTCCTCCACTTCGCGATCCAGCTCTCACTCAGCACCGGATCGCCGATGATCAAACTGGCGACAGCGTTGGCCAGGTCATCGACCGGCCCGACCTGCAGCCAGGTCTCCTGCATCTGGCGATAGGCTGGCAGACGCGCGGGGTCCTCGGCACCCGCCTGCGTGTCGATCAGAACGAGCGCCCGCACCCGCGCGGGCGCCAGGAGCGCGGCCCGCAACGACAGAAACCCGCCCTGGGACATGCCGCCCAGCACCGCCCTCTCGATACCCAGGTGGTCGAGGAGATCCAGACAATCCCTGGCCGAGTCCCAGTAGGTGAATGGCTCACGGTCGTACTCGGTCTCCCCGAACCCCCGCTCGTCCCAGGTTATGACTCGAAACTCGCCGGACAGGGCCTCGACCTGAGGCGCGAACATTTCGCGGTCCATCAGAAATCCGTGCGAGAGAACCACCGGAGGACCCTCCCCGCCACTGTCGTCAAACCTGATGCGCTGACCGTTGACTTCCGCGAATGACATGGAACTCCCGACTCCCCTCAAGCTAGAGCGCAAATATACCGGCCCAGCGCAAATATACCGGCCCGGCCCGGTTACGCGTGTGAAAGGAGTCGCTCGTACCTCGGGTAGAACTCGTCGAGGACGGCGCGGAGCTGGCGCTCGGTGCAGCGCTGGCCTGTTCCCGTTCGGCAGGACGCGGTCTCATTTCGTCAGCAGGTTGAGCGTGTTTTCGCCATCGTCCACAAAGTAGATGCCCTTGCCTTCTGGTGCCACCACCAGGCCGAACAGCGATCCGGCTCCGGTCTTCTCATCGGCAGCCTGCACGGCTGTCTGGTGGCCGGCGGGTGTGATTTCGACCATGTTGCCGTCACCACCATTGCTCGTGATGATGTTGCCGTTCGGTGCGAGCGCCATGCCGAGCGGTTCCTCGAGGCGGCCGCCTTCGGTGACGACGGCGCCGCCTTTCGCGGCGGGCGTCGTGCGCGTCATTGCTTCGGAGATTGCGAGGATCTTGTTGTCCTCGGTCGAGGCCACGTACAGCGTCCCGTTGGAGGCGAGTGCGAGTCCGGTTGGGCCGAGCACGAGGGCTTCCGCCGAGTCAACCCAGGGGATGCCATCGGCGATCACCGTTTCGCTCAGCGCCTTCGGCGTCTGTCCTTCGCCGGATTCCAGCTCGATCCGCAGCACGGTCGAGTTGTCGATCGTGTGGGTGCCCTTCGCGGCACCTCCATTGAGCGCGTTGCTGACGAACAGCGTGGTCTTGGAGCCCTCGCTCTCAGCGGTCGAGTCCCAGGGACCCTGGATGTTCTTGCTGGCAATCGTCTTGACCGCCCTGCCTTTGCTGTCGAGCACGATCAGGCAGCCGTACTTGGCGGTCGCCGACTTGCCGTTCCTCGTCGGCAGGCTACCCACGACGACGTAGCCGCCCGGCAGGATGTTCAGCGCCGTCGTCAGACCGACGCCACCTGGACATGAGCCGGGGAGCGTCTTGGCATCGATCGTCGCAAACGGCGAGACCTTCCCAGCGGCCGAGACCTGCACGATCGTAGTGCCGGTGCCCTGACCGTTCTCCGTTGCGCTTTCCTTGGCGTTGAAGTTGCTGATCAGCATCTGGCCCGCCTGGAGCTTGCCCACGCTGGTGGGAACGAACACGATGCCGTAGGGATTCACATCGCCGTTGGCCGGGACCGTCGAGGCGACCTTGCTGACACTCCTCAGATTTGCCAGAAAGGGAGAGGAGCTTGCGCTCGAGGTCGTGCTCGCGGTACTCGCAGCGGCCGACGTGCTGGACGAGTTGCTGGAGCTGGCGCAGCCGGCAAGGGCCAGCGCAACACCAACGAGAGCGAGGATCGAAGTTCTAGGCACTGGGGTGTCTCCTGTGGTTCGGGAATCGGACGAGAGGGCTCCTGCTCGCAGCCCCATCCCGACCGGCATCTCGCGATCCCCTCGGCTCTGTGGCAGCGATCGACGCACGGCCCGCCTTTCGCGTGCTTTCTGTATGACCCCGCCGTCTCGGGATTCCTTCCCATCGAAGTTCAGTGACGCGCAGCGGCCGGTATCCCCGTGGCCCCGATCAGCTCGCGATCGCCGCGTCTGTGATGGCATCGATGCCGGCGAGTCGCGCCGCCAGCTCGTCGCTCAGCCCATAGCGTGCAGCGAGCTCAGCCGGTGCCGCGTAGCACATCTTGGTCTGCTCCCCGTCCGCCCAGATCAGGACCTTGAGCGGCAGATCGAGCGCCGCCAACGGCGAGGCCTCCATCACAGGCGTGCCTGCCTGCGGACTGCCGAAGATGACGACTTTGGTATCGCGCAAGTGGAGCCCGATCGCCTCGGCCTCGCCGCTGTGGTCGATCAGCGCGAACAGCTTCAGTCCCCTCTCTGTCACCAGAGCCGACAGGCGGGCAACTGTGTCGGCGACCGACCTGGGGCTCAACTTGGTGACGATCGCACCGTCGGGCTGAAGCGATGTTGCGGTCTGCTGTTGGCTGGCGGGCATTGCGCGCTCCTCTCCTGTGGCTACCGGGACAGTGTCGCGGCTCACGGCAGGGCCTCAACGCTCGCGCCCTTGCCCACGAGCCAATGGGACGGTCGACGGGCCTCGCTCCTCCACGAAGAGTGTGACACGTCCTCCGGGAAGCCCGCGGAAGGCGACGGGCACGACTCGTGTCGATGGAGCTGCTGGCGAACGACGCGACGTAGCGGGGCATGGCGCGCTCAAGTACCCAGCCGCCCGGAGTCGATATCGAGGTGGTGTCTCCTACCTCACATCCCCTGCGTCGTCGCGAGGACCCGCAGCGCGCGCCGGCCGACCCAGGAGCGGACCTCCCCCATCCCGAGCCGGCGCACGTGGTGATCGCGCCGCCGGGCCAGATGGCGAGGGCGGCGCGGGCGTTCGGCGATGAGTACCCGCCGATCCGCCGGCACTGGCTGGTGCGGGGTGCGGGGCTGGCATATCTGCTGGCGTCGCTCGCGTACCTCCCGTGGCTCCTGGGGGCTCTCAACCACGAGCTCCCGTGGCTGTCGTGGCCGTTCTTCGCGGCGAACCTGTTCACGCTGCTGACGACTTACCTGAGCGTGGCGAACCACTGGTGGCGAGCGGTGCCGGAGCCGCATCCGCTGCGGCGGGGCGGGGAGCCGAGGGTGGGGATCATCGTGCCGTGCTGCGGGGAGCCGGTGGGGATGATCCTGCGGACGATCTCCTCGATCATCAGGCAGGACTGGCCGCGGGAGCGGATGGTGATCGTGGTGAGCGACGATGGCCACGATGCGGCGCTGGCGCTCGCGCTGCAGAGCTGGCCGGTGCTCTACCACTCCCCCCCGCCGCGCTTTTCGCCGGGGCGCGATGGGGCGGCGAAGTCGGGGAACCTGAACTCGGCGTTTGCGATGCTCCTCGCGCGCCACCCAGAGATTCGCTACATCGAGACGCGCGACTGCGACGACGAGCTGGGCTCCAACGGCTTCCTGCGCCAGGCGGTGGGACAGCTCGAGCACAACGGGCGCCTGGCGTATGTGCAGACGATCAAGGAAGCGCAGGTGAGCGCGGGGGACCCGTTCAACAACCGCGAGGCGATGTTCTATCGCGGGCAGATGCTCTCGCGCAACGCGGCGAACGCGACGTTCCCGTGTGGGTCGGGGCTGGTGTGGCGGCGCGAGGCGTTGGAGGACATTGGGCTGTTCCCGACGTGGAATCTGGTGGAGGATCTGCAGTCGGGCATCGAGGCGCTGAGGCGGGGCTGGGACAGCTGCTACCTGCCGATCGTGGGGGCGGTGGGGCAGCACTCGCCGGAGGATGTGCCGAATGTGTACAAGCAGCGGGGAACCTGGGCGATCGACACGGTGCGGCTGATGATCTGGGGGAATCTGCGGGGGTTGAAACTGCGCCAGCGGGTGCAGTTCGCGGAGCTGCTGTGCTACTACCTGCACGCCTTCACGGTTCTGGTGTACATCCCGTGCATCGTATTCGCGCTGCTGGGCTACGTGCCCTTCCGGACGACGGGAGCGGGCTTCCTGGCGCACGTGGTCCCACTGGTGCTCGCGACGGAGGCGTGGCTGATGGCGATCAACCGTCCGTACAACGACCGCCGGAGCCGCCAGCGTCACCCGATCCGCGAACTGTGGCGGGTGCGGATCATCTGGAGCGGCCTGGCGCCGGTGTTCATCAAGGCCTCGATCCAGGCGATCCTCGGGGGACCGAACCGCAAGCCGGTCTACAAGGTGACGCGCAAGTACACCGACCCGCGGTGGCACTGGAACCAGACGCTGCCGCAGACGGCGGTGCTGATGCTGGTGCTCTGCACGCTGGTCTACGCGCTGCGTCACGGCACGCTGCCGCGGCCGGTCGTGCTGCTGCCGTTCGTGTACTGGGGTGGCCTGTACGTGGCGCTGTTCGCAGGCTTCGTGGCGCGCAGTTGGTACGGGGTGAGGAGCCTGCGCCTGACGCTGCGGGCACAGATGCAAGGCGCGGGCCGGCGCGGCGGCGAGGCCCGCGCGGCCCTGCTCCAGCGCGGTAGGGCGTGATCGACCCATCCCGCACCTGCGATTCAAGCCCAGCGCACGGCGACGCCGAGGCAGCCGACGATCTTTCGACTGAGTGCTCCCCAAGACCCGACGTCGGTCAGCGAAGTCCCACCGAGGAGCGCTGCAGGTCACATTCAGGCGTGCACTCGACCACCCACATGCGCCCGCAGCGCTCCTCCAGCCTCACCCGCTGCTTCCCGCCGCACCGAGTCGAAAGGCGACCAACGCCGGGGACTGACCGGGTGCCCCCGCCACACCGGTGGGGGCGATCACGGTGTCACCACTGACCACCACGCCCGTGTTGGTGCCGGCGGGCAGCTTGACCTGCCACACGACTTCGCCGGTTTCCGCCGCGAACGCGTACAGCGTCCCGTCGAAGGTGGGCACGAAGACCAGGTCGTTGACGGCCGTTGGAGCTCCGAAGGCGGCGAAGGGGAACGTGTGCGTCCACTTCACGGCTCCCGTGGCCGCGTTCAGGGCGACTATTTCACCGTTGCCGGTCGGACCTTCGGTGTCTTCGGTCTGCGAGGTGTACGACACCGGGAAGTTGACGATGGGCACGAAGATGGTCGAGCCATTCGTGGCCATCGGGGCGATCACGCCGCCCAGCAGTCCCGGATAGACCGTCTCGGGCATGTGCAGCTTGCCGTATTCGTGTTTCATCGCATAGATGTCGTCGTTGTCATGACCGTTGTGCTTGCCGACCGAGCGCTTCCACAGCAGTTTTCCGGTCTGGCGTTCGACCGCCAGCACGAATCCGCCCTTGCCCGCGGTCACCACCGCCTGCTTGCCATCGACGTTCATCAGGATCGGGGGGTCCTGCAGGTCGCGATCGTAGAGGTCGTGGGGAGTCTCCTGGTAGTACCACTGCATCTTGCCCGTCGTGGCGTTGAGCTTGATGAGCGAGTCGGTGTACAGGTCCGGACCGGGCCTGCTCGATCCCCACGGGTACTGCTTGTTGCCCGGAAATGGCCCCGGATTGCCGGTGCCGAAGTACATGAACCCCTGTTCGTCGAAGGCCGGGGTGTACCACACACCGCCTCCGGAGTTGATGCTGACATGTTCGGCCACCCACAAGTTTTCAGGCACGGTGTTGAAGTGCCACAGCTTCTTCCCCGTCGCCCCTTCCAGGGCCCAGAGGATACCGACCCCTTCCCCCCCGTAGAATTCCGTGTTGTTGCCGGGCACCGTAGACACGTAGACGATGCCGTCGTGATAGCCCGGAGCCATGTCGATGCCCTCCTTGGCGTTGCGCACGAGCAGCGTCGACCAGATCAGCTTGCCCGTCTTCTCTTCCAGCGCGAACGCCGAGGTCGCCGTCGCACCGTACACGCGCCCCCCCTGGACGATGAGGCCGTTTGGCCCCTGGTCGGGGGATTCGAAGATCTTCTTCCACAGCACCTTCCCCGTCTGGAGGTCGATCGCCTGAACGTTGGATGCCAGATCCTGGGAGTAGATCACGCCATCCGCGACGATCGGGGCGGAGGAATAGCTGCCGAACAGGCTTTTCGCGGTGATCGGCAGAGTCCACGCGACACCGAGCTTCGAGACCGTGGCTCGGTCGATCGGCCCGCCCACGTAGCGAGTGTTCGACACGTTCACGTTGGGGTAGCCCGAACCGTTGAACGAATACGTGGGCGCCGAGGACCCGCATGACGATAGGATGCCGCCCCCCGCCAGCAGGAGAACGACGGCAACGACCTTCGCCACCCTCCCGCGGTGATTTGGATCACGACCTGTCTCGTTCATGAGTGAAGTGCGCATGGAGCATCGAGGTCGAGGGTGGGCAGGGGGCCGTCATGCCTGTGATGAGAGAATGCCATTTTGTCTGTGTCCAATCGAGGTTTATGGGTGTTTATTGATTGTGGGTTCGTCTGATGTGGATATGGCAAGAGGGCGCTCAGCGCGAGCGGTCTCTGTCGAGCGTGAGTCAGCTCTTCGCCCGCTGGAGATCCTGCACTGAGACGGGCTCGGATTCATCCCTGAACAACCACGGGACGTGCTGCCCGATGACAGCGCCCCGGAAGCGCTTGCGGGGTCCGTACACGACCCAAGTGGTGTCAACCGGGCCGTAGTACTCCTCGACGCGCAGGACGTCGGGGTGTTCGTCGGCGTGGTGGACGTGGGTGAGACCGGCGTCATACTCACGCGCCAGCAGGTGGCGGGCGACGACGGGCTTGGAGGGCTCGTCCACGACCGTCTCCCACCGCGTCAGGTCTGTGTACCCGCGGGTTGCCGAGACGATCCCGAGGCTCCTGGGATCATCGACGTCGCGGCGGACGAGCAGCGCAAGCGCCTTGGTCGGGTAGATGAAGGTGTCGACCACGAAGACCTCCTCGTGAAAGCGCTCCGTGACGAGGTGGACCTGCACGTGTGCGCTGCACTGCACGAGGAACGTGTTGGGCTGCTCGCGGACCTGGCCGATCGCCCCGAGGAGGTCTTCCACCAGCACGATCTCCACGGAGGTGAGCCCCTGGAACTCCAGGTAGTGCAGCAGCGCGTTCTCGTGACAGGTGCCCGACGGTCCAAGTGTGATGAAGGTCGGGCGCCTCATGCTCAGCGCCCCTCCCGCGATCTGGAGATCGCACTGCCGATCAGCTCGTCCTCCATCTTGCAGGTGGCGCCGATCAGCAGCTCGAAGAGGTCGGCGGTGAAGTCGCAGGGCAGCTCGACTTCCGCGCCGCGGGCGAGATAGCGCGTGCGCACCGCCTCCACGCGGTGCGGCTGCATCATTGGGATCTCGTGCGCGCGCTTGTAGAGCGCGATCTCCCGGCAGATCGCGAAGCGCTCGCCGAGCGCCCGCGCGATCTGGTCGTCGAGCTCGTCGAGGCGGCTGCGGAGGGGGTCGAGCCCGTTCACAGAGACCGCCCCTCCGGCGCGGCCCCCACGAGCGCGCCTGCGCCGGCGCTCTCCTCGAGCAGGCCGGTCGCGAAGGCGTCGCTGCACGCCGCGAGCGTGTCGAGCGCGTAGCCGCCCTCCTGGATCACGCACACCGGCAGTCCCGATGCCGCCAGCAGGCGACCGATGCGGGCGAAGATCGCCGGCGGGAAGCTCCACGTGCCGTGGGGGTCGCCCGCGACCGTGTCGAAGCCGAGCGACAGGACGAGCGCGGAGGTGCTCTGCGCGAGCTCGTCGATCGAGGCGGCGACTGCGTCGAGGTACTCCTCGGCGTCCGGGCTGCCCGCGAACTCGACCACCCGTTCGCGCTCGCTGCGCGGATGCACCGTCAGCGCGGGGACGTTCGTCACCGGCCAAGCGTGCAGCGAGTGCAGGCTCGCGTCCGCCATCGGGGCGAGGATCGCGGAGGTGCCGTTCGGGTAGTGCAGATCGAGGTCGAGCAGCCCCACCGGCCGCACGCCGCTCGCGCGCAGCGTCCACACGGCTGCCGCGGCGGTGTTGAGGTAGCAGTAGCCGGCGAGCCATCCCGGGCCGGCGTGGTGGCCCGGCGGGCGGCAGAGCGCGTAGGTGAAGCGCGCGCCGCCCGCGAGGCGCTGGGCCGCGGTGATCCCCGTGCGCACGGCCTCGTGCGCCGCGGCGACGAGGCCCACCCGCACCGGGATGTCGGGCGCCAGCCCGGGCGGCGCGAGCTCGGGGAGCACCACCGGCTCCTGCGAGCTGACCCGTCGGAGCGCCTCCAGGTAACCGGGCTCGTGCAGGCGGCTCAGGGTCAGCTGCACCTCATCGTCGGTGGCCTGCGCGCCGTGCGTGCGCACGCCCGCGTGGCGCAGCAGCCCACGCCGCAGCTCCACCAGCCGGCGACTGTCGTCGTGACCGGGCAGCCGGCGCCCCCCTTCGAGGACCCAGGGGGCCTCGTCGTCGCGGCCGGGGCGCTGCTCGATCAGCAGGAGCTCGCTCACCCCAGCCTCAATCGCATCCGCGGTCCCAGCGACTCGAAGCCGCTCGCGCCGTAGAACGCCCGCGTCGCCTCGAGGTCCTTGTAGCCCTCTGGCGGGAGCCCGACCTCGATACGCGCGATCCCCTGCTCGTGCGCGAGTGTCACGAGCCTCTTCAACAGCTCCCGGCCAACCGCCTTGCGGCGCCAGGATGGGTGCACCCACAGGTTCTGGATCAGCGCGTAGCGGCCCGGTATGTGAATCGCGCTCTGCCAGCTCACCCCGAGCACGCCGACGATCGCGCGGTTGTGCTCCGCGTCGGGCATTCTGCCGTCGGCCTCCATCACGAGCAGCTCCCCGGCCTGGGGGCTGCCCAGCAGCGCTCGCGCGGCGGCCTGCATCGCGGATGTGGGCGGCGGCGTGCCGCCGAGCTCGAGCAGCAGCCCCCGCACGGCCTCGACCACCGTTGGGACGTCCTCGGGGCTCGCGCGGCGCACGCCCATGCACAGACCCGGCGGGCTGAGGCCGCTCATGCCGCCTCGGCCATCGAAGCGGGTGGCTCGAGCTCGACCGTGAACGCGTCGGGCCCCTCGCGGCCGCTCACGGCCTGAGCGATCGCGGCCATCGGCGCGCGCGCCTTGAGCAGCAGCTCGTCGAACTCCTCAGCGGGATCGGACTGCATGACGATCGCCCCGCCCGCGCCGATCGTGGTCTTCCCGGTCCCGCCCGCCCGCAGCACGATCGTCCTGATCACGATGCTGAGGTCGATGCAGCCGTCGAGCCCGAAATAGCCGAGCGCGCCCGAGTAGACGCCCCGGGCGACCCGCTCGATGTCGTCGATGATGCCCATCGTGCGCAGCTTCGGCGCGCCCGTCATCGAGCCGCCGGGGAAGCAGGCGCGCACGCAGTCCACCGGCGTGCGCTCGCTCTCGAGCACCCCGGTGATCGTCGAGATGAGCTGGTGCACCGTGGGGTAGGACTCCACGACCATGAACTCCGGCACGCGCACGCTGTCCAGCTCGCAGACCCGTCCGAGGTCGTTGCGCAGGAGGTCGACGATCATGAGGTGCTCGGCGAACGTCTTCTCGTCGTGCAGGAGCTCCGCGCGCAGCTCACCGTCACGGGCGCCCTCGGCCGAGCGCGGCGCCGTTCCCTTGATCGGTCGCGCCTGGACGCGGCGGTCGCGGTCGACCGCGAGGAAGCGCTCCGGCGAGGAGCTCAGCACCGCCAGCTCGCCAAGCTTCAGGTAGGCGGCGAACGGCGCGGGGTTGCGGCGTCGCAGCAGGCGATAGCACTCGAACGGCTCCGGGCTCGCCGCGGTCGAGATCTGGTCGGTCAGGCAGACCTCGTAGGACTCCCCCGCGGTGAGCGCCGCCTGGCAGCGGCCGATGTCGGCGAGGTACTGCTCGCGTCCTCTCCCGCAGCGGAACGTCACGGGCTCGGTGCTCGGGTCGCTGGGCCCCTCGAGAGAGGCCTGCGCCGGCGCGTCGAGCACCTCCCGCACGACCGCCTCGGCCTCCTGCAGCCAGCGCTCGGCATCCCACGCGTACTCCCCCCCTCCCCTCCCCCCTCCCTCCAGCTCGGCCTCCTCCTCCCCGCCGAGGGCGAGCAGATGGGTGCATCCGCGGGTGTGGTCGACCGCGACGATGCGGTTGGCGAGCATGAGCACCGCGTCGGGCACATCGGAGCCGTGCACCGCCGGCGAGCCGCAGTCCGCCTTGCACTCGTAGCCGAGGTAGCCCACGAAGCCCCCCAGCAGGCCCCGCGCGATCTCCGCGGGCGCCTCGATCGTGCGCTCGCCGAGCTCGCGGTCGAGCACGTCGAAGATCGAGCAGTGCTCCACCGTGCTCCCAGCGGCCCCGTGCCTGGTCACTCTCCCCTCCCCCACCTCGTACTCGAGCACGCAGCGATCCGCGCCCGCGCTGGTGCCCAGGTAGGAGCACTGCGCGAGCGCGCTCGGCGCATCGGCGCTGTCGAGCCAGAACGCGTGCTCGGCGGCGCCGAAGAGCCGCTGGAAGAGCAGCTCCGTCGAGGGCTCCCCCGCGAGCGTGCGCACGCTCAGCTTCACGCGGGGGCCCCCGCCAGTTGCAGCCCGCTGGCGACGCGAGGGCCGCGGCGCCGGCGCCGGCCTGCTCGCCCGGGATGCCCGCGGAGCGCGGTGGCGGCGGGCGAGCGCGTAGAAGTTCTCGATGATCGCCCGTCCGTGCTCGGTGGCGACCGACTCGGGGTGAAACTGCACGCCCCACAGGGGCCGGCGGCGGTGCTCGATCCCCATCACCACCCCGTCCTCCGTCCACGCGGTCACCCGACCTTCGGGCCCGATCGGGCCGGTGACCGCGAGCGAGTGGTAGCGCACCACGGAGAAGTCCTGGGGGATGTCCTGGAAGAGGCCGCTGCCCACGTGCTGAACCTCGCTCAGGCGTCCGTGCATTGCCCTCGGCGCCGTCCCCACCAACCCGCTGAGCACGTGCCCGAGGCCCTGGTGTCCCAGGCACACCCCGAGCACCGGGATCTCGCTCGAGCGCAGGATGTCCGAGCAGACGCCGAAGTCGTGCCAGCGCTCGGGACGGCCGGGGCCCGGGGAGAGCACGATCGCGTCGAAGTCCCAGCGCGAGAGCGCCCTCCAGGAGACCATGTCGTTGTGAATCACGATCGGCTCCTCCCCACTCACGGCCGCCAGCAGGTGGAAGACGTTGTAGGTGTAGGAGTCGTAGTTGTCGACCAGCAGCGTGCTCACCGCGCCGCCTCCAGTCCCAGTCCGCGCGCGCTGCGGTCCAGCAGCGTCTGCACCACGCGCTCCACCGGTTCGCTGCGATCGCGCTCCTCATACCAGCGCACCAGGTGCTTGAGGTAGAGCGCGAGCTGACTCACGTCGAAGCGCTCCACCGCGAGCCTCAGATAGCGCCGGTAGAGCTCCGACTGGACGACCGCGAAGCGATAGTCGGGGTCCGCCGCTGGCCGAAACGGGGATGCACGCCGGAGGTGCGTGTCTCCCGGCTTCCGTCGAGAGCTCGTGTCACCCGGCTTCGGCCCGCCCCCGTTCGACGCCCCGGCGCTGTGGCGTGCGCGCGCGCGCACGAGGTCCCACCCCAGGCTCTCGCCATCCTCGAGCAGCTGCGCGGGCTCGAAGTCGATCGGCGGGGCCACCGGGTAGAACACGAAGTACCCCAGCGCAATCTGCGCGGCGATCCGTTCCGCGGAGGGGTGCGCCTGACGGACCGCGCGCAGCCTCGGGGAGGCGTCGAACTGCGCGTCGATCCACTCGATCAGCTCGTCGATCAGCAGCGCTCCCTCGCTGGAGGCCAGCGCGCGCTTCTGCCTGGAGACCATCCCGTTGAAGATGTCGTGCGTGGGATGCATCTGAGGGCGCCCCACCCGGGCCGCCACGGCGGTCCCGCCCGAGCTGCCGTTCCCCCCCGGCATCAGCTCGTCCATGAGCTTGCGCCTGCAGGTGACGTGCGAGACCCACTCCGTTCCGCACACCTGCATCGAGGTCATTCCCTCCAGTTCGGGCGCCGCCATCCAGTAGGCGAGCGAGCGCATGTGCTGAGTGGGCAGACCGTCGGCGCGCACGAGCGGGAACTCCTCGAAGTCCTCCAGGCCGGTCGCGTAGATGACCACGCCGTCCTCGCGCTGGCGCAAGCGGCCCTCGCGCAGACCCGCCGCCGTCAGCTCGGCGGCGTCGGCGAGGAAGTCGGACTCGAAGAAGACCCTGTCGAAGGCGATCCCCAGCCGCGCGAGCGTCTTGCGCTGGCCAGCGATCACCCAGGCGCGCGTCTTGTACCAGAGTTCCAGCGCCTCCAATTCACCTCCCATCACCCGCCGCAGGAGCTCATCGGCGGCGTCGTCGCGCAGCGCCAGCTCCCGCGTCAGGGAGTCTTCGGGGTACTCGATCTCCGCGCCGGTGAACGAGCCGCTCGCGGCGACGTAGTCCGCGTAGCAGACGCCCACGAAGTGATCGCTCTTCTCGTCCCCATCGGGCCAGGAGTGGGCGTGGCGGCCGCTGTTCATCACACCCGCCATCGCCTCCCCCATGCTGCGCCCAGCATCGGAGATCAGGCTGCGCCGCTCCACCTGCGCCCCCGCCTGTGCGAGCGCCGCGGCGACCGCGTTGCCGATCGCGAGATTGCGCAGGTGGCCGATGTGCAGCGCCTTCGTCGCGTTGGCGTCCCAGAACTGCACCGAGAAGCGCTGTCCGTGCGCGAGGTCGCCAAGGCCCGCCTCCGCGCTCCCGCCGGCCTCCAGGGCGGCCCCGAGTGTTTCTATCCAACTGTCCCGCAGGCGCAGGCGCACTCCGTCGCCGTCATAGCTCACGGACTCCGTCCAGGGCTCCCCTTCGATCCGCTCGAGCTCCTGGAGCGATGCGCGATCCTCCCGCCACGCCGGCAGGCGCGGCACGAGCTTCAGGTCGTAACACTGCTGCGGGCGCCTCGGCGCCCGGGCGGCCCAGCGGGCGGGCGCCCCATTCGCCATCGGGACTTCCTCGAAGTAATCAAAGAGATTGGCAGTCATGAGCACCACAGGGTCATGCTTCTTGTTCCATGCACCAGCCGGGGCTCGAACCCGGATCAACGGCGTTTAAGGCCGTCCCTTTAACCGATTAAGGTACTGGTGCCCGCGGCAAGCCGACCGCCCGGCCACTTTCACCGCCGACTCCCCAGAGTGCGCTCCCAGTCGAGTCCGCTATCTGGAGCTTACCAGATATCATGACTTCAGCTATTGCGTTTGCGGGCCCAAAAGGGTGCAGACTGGATACTCCGCAGGGTCCAAGACATCGCCTGAGCAGCCCATGGATTAAGTGAGAGACATTCCCGAAAAACCAGAAGTGAGAGACATCGCAAGCCAACTACCAGTGAGAGACATGAGCCGCGAACCAGCGGCTCACACTTGCGCGCGCCCCTAAGGTGAAAGGTATGAGCTTTACTCCAAGCCTGCTCACACGCAGCGATGAACACGGGGAGCTGCCCCCCGGCCCCCGCATGCCCAGCGCGGTGCAGGCTGTCGGCTGGGCGCTGCGCCCGCTGCCGTTCATGGAAAGCGCCCACCGTCGCTACGGAGACATCTTCACCATGCGCATCCGCCATGGTCGCCCGTGGGTGTTTCTGAGTCACCCCGAGGACGTGGGCAAGGTGCTCACGATCAGCCCCGAGCTGGTGCGCGCCGGTGCGGGCGAGGCCAACCCCCTGCTCGGACCGCTGCTGGGACCGCGCTCGGTGATGCTCCTCGACGAGCCCGAGCACATGACCCACCGGCGCTTCATCCTGCCCTCCTTTCACGGCGAGCGGATGCGCGGCTACGGGGAGATGATGGTCGAGGTGGCGCGCGCGGAGATCGCCCGCTGGCCGGTGGGCGAGCCCTTCGCGCTGTGGCCGCGCATGCAGGCGATCAGCAATGAGGTGGTGATGCGCGCGACCTTCGGCAGCACCGAGGGCCAGCAGATGGAGCACCTGCGCGCACTGCTGGGGCGCCTCACCGACTGGCTCAACGACTCCTCCCGCCTGACCCTGCTCGCCACCTTCGGCTCGCGCTGGCTCTCGCGCAACACGCGCTTTCAGGAGGTGCTCGCGCCCGTGGAGGCGGCGCTGCTGGAGGAGGTGCGCCGGCGCCGACGCACCCCCGGCCGCCCCCAGGACGAGGGCATCCTCTCGCTGCTCGAGCAGGCCTACGACGAGAACGGCACGCCGATGACCGAGCAGGAGTTGCGCGACGAACTGATCACGCTGCTCTCCGACGGACCCACCGCGACCTCGCTCTCGTGGGCCTTCGAGCGCCTGCTGCGCCACCCCGAGAAGCTTCTGCGGCTGCGCGAGGAGGTGCTCGCGGGGGCCGAGGAGACCTATGTGGATGCAGTCGTCAAAGAGATCCTGCGCCTCTGCCCCGCGGTCCCGCTGGTCATGCGCGGACTGGTCGCGCCGATGCGCCTGGGCGGCTATGAGATCCCGGCGGGCACCACGGTCGCCCCCTGCATCTACCTGGTCCACCACCGCGAGGACCTCTACCCCCATCCCTTCCGCTTCGAGCCCGAGCGCTTCCTGGGATCCCCGCCGGAGAACTACACCTGGATTCCCTTCGGCAGCGGCGTGCGCCGCTGCGTGGCGGCGGCCTTCGCCCAGCTGGAGATGAAGCTGGTGATGCAGACGGTCCTCCAGGAGGTCGAGCTCGGCGCGGCGCCCTCCGGCGGCTCGCAGCGGGCGAGGAGGAGCTCCGTGGCCTTCGCTCCCGGAGACCAGGCGCCCGTGATCGTCAAGCGCCGAACGTCCGGGATGGCCAGCGCGCCGACGCTCGCCGCGGCGTGAGCGCCGAGGCTCACCGTGGCGTGAGCGCCGCGGCTCCCGTCGGGGGAACGCAGAGGCCCGCGAGATGAACACCCACACTCGCCGCGAGGCGAGCGCCGAGACCGATCTGCTCGTCGTGGGCGCAGGCGCCAAGGCCGCGGCGCTCGCGGCGAAGGTCCACGCGCTCAACACGCTCGGCCTGGGGCCGCTCACGCTGAGGATCGTCGAGGCGACCGAACTGGCCGCCTCGTGGTCGGGGCGCAACGGGATGACCTCCGGCGAGGAGCCCCTGGCGATCAGCCCGATCAAGGACGTGGGGTTCCCCTACCAGAGCTACGAGGCCTTCGGCGAGGCCGGGGACGAGATCGACCGCACCGTGATGCCCTTCTCCTGGCAGCGCTACCTCATCGGCGAGCGGGGCTACGCCCGCTGGGTGAACGCCGGCTCGCCGGCCGTGCAGCACCGCGAGTACGGCCAGTACCTCGCGTGGGTCCTCTCGCACGCCACCGGGGGGGTGACGCTCGTGAGCGGCCGCGTCACACAGGTCTCGCTCGCGGCGCAGGACGAGCTGTGGAAGGTCGACGTCGCGGGGCCGGCCGGCCCTCGGCGCTACGGCTGCCGGGCGCTGGTGCTCACCGGCCCGGGCGTCCACCGCCACCTCCCGCACGACCCCGGCGCCGCCGCGAGGGTCTTCCACTGCGACAGCAAACGCACCGAGCTCGCGTGCATTCCCCCCGGGGGGAGCTCGGAGATCGCAATCGTCGGCGGCGGCGAGAGCGCGCTCAGCTGTGTCGCCTTCCTGCGCGCCTTCCGACCCCAGGCTCGTCTCACGATCTACACCCCCACCCTGCCGTTGAGCCGCGGGGAGAGCTTCCTGGAGAACCGCGTCTTCTCCAACCCCGACGACGTCGCCTGGAGCTCCCTGGATCTGCAGACGCGCCGCGACTTCGTCAAGCACTGCGACCGGGGGGTCTTCGACCCGGGGTCCCTGGCGGAGCGCGCCTACGACGATCAGTGCCGCTTCGTCACCGCTCGCGTGGACAATGTCACGGCAGTGGACGGCGGCGAGAGAGTGCGCGTCGAGCACTCCCTTGGGGTGCAGAGCAGCAGCGAGCGGCACGACTACCTCGTCAACTGCACGGGCTTCGACCTCCTGGAGCAGCTGCGCGGCCTCTTCCCACCCGCTCTGCGCGCCGAGATCGAGGACCGGGCGGGGCCGCTCTGGAACAAGTCCCCCGAGGCGGAGATCCCGATCGGGCGGTTCCTCGAGCTGGAGGGCGTCCGCCCGCGGCTGCACATACCGGGCTTGGGCGCGCTCACCCAGGGCCCCGGGTTCGCGAACCTGGGCTGCCTGGGGCTGCTCGCCAACCGCGTGCTCGAACCGCTCGTGCTCGGCGGCGAGACGCCGGTGGTGGCAGCCTCGGCCGCTCAGATCGAGCGTTGGTAGGAGCGGAAGGCGCGCGTGGCGAACAGCCCGCAGAGCAGCGCCAGCGCGAGCAGGTAGCAGCCGCGCGAGAGGATGAGGCTTCCATCGGGGTTGGCGGAGAGCGCGGAGCGCCCAGCCTGGACGGCCCAGTTGACGGGGTTGAAGCGGGCGACTTCCTGGATCCACACGGGGATCAGGTTTTCCTGCATGAAGGTGGCCGAGAGGAAGGTGAGGGGGAGCACGATGAAGTTGACGGCGGCGATCAGCGTCTCCTCGCGGCGGGCGAGCAGCGCGAGGCCGTTGGAGACCCCGCCGATGCAGGCCCCCAGCAGCACGGAGACGACGATCAGCACCAGCACCCCGAGGACGCCCCCGGGGAAGCTCGCGCCGATGAGCAGGCCGAGGGCGACGATGATCAGCGACTGGATCACGATCACGATCGCGGCCTGGATCAGCGGGCCGGCGATCAGCGGCCAGCGACTGACGGGCGAGACGAGGAAGCGGTCGAGCACGCCGTGTTCGAGGTCGTTGAGCATCGCCATCCCGCTCCAGCCGGCGGAGAACAGCGCGGTCATCACGACGATCCCGGGGGTGAGGAAGTCGATGTAGGAGCCCCCGTGGAAGCCGGGGATTTCGACGATCTTCCGAAACAGCGCCCCGAACAGCAGCAGCCAGATGATCGGCTGGGCGAGCGTGATCGCCAGGTACCAGGGCTGGCGCATCAGGGTCCTCAGCTTGCGCTGGGTCATGTGCCAGGGGGATGCGAGCGCGCTCATCGCTCCTCCTCGGCGTCGTTGAAGGCGCGCCCGGTGTGGCGCAGGTAGACGTCGTCGAGCGAGGGACGCGCCACGGTGGCGGAGGCGACCGCGATGCCCGAGCTCTCCAGCGCCGCGAGCGCGGCGGGCAGCGCAATCGCCCCGGAGTCCGCGCGGGCGCGCAGGGAGCGGCCGTCGAGGACGACCTCGCGCAGACCCTGCACGCCGGCGAGCAGGTCGGGCGGGAGGCCGTTCGAGGTGGGGTCGGCGAGCTCGATCTGGACGGCGTCGCCCCGCAGCTGCCCCTTGAGCTCCTCGGGGGTGCCGCCCGCGACGACCTGCCCGCGGTCCACGATCGCCAGGCGCTGGGCGAGCCGGTCGGCCTCCTCGAGGTAGTGGGTGGTGAGCAGGATGGTGAGGCCCTCCCCGGCGGCGAGGTGGGAGATCTCCTGCCAGATCTCGGCGCGGGCCTCCGGGTCCAGGCCCGTGGTGGGCTCGTCGAGGAACAGCACCTGGGGGCGCTGCACGAGTCCCATGGCGACGTCGAGCTTGCGCTGCATCCCCCCGGAGTAGGTGCGCGCGAGGCGCCCCCCGGCCTCGGCGAGGCCGAAGCGCTCGAGCAGCCCGTCCACCTGCTCGGCCAGCGGCCGCCCGCCGAGCCCGTAGAGCTGCCCGGCGAGCGTGAGGTTCTCACGGCCGGTGGCCTCGGGGTCGACGCCGGAGCGCTGGGCGACCACCCCGATCGAGCGGCGCACACGGTCGGGCTCGCGCAGCACGTCGGCGCCCGCGACCCGCGCGGAGCCCGAGTCGGGCCGGGTGAGCGTGGTGAGGATCTTGACGGTGGTTGACTTGCCCGCGCCGTTGGGGCCGAGCAGGGCGAAGATCGTCCCCGCCCGCACCTCGAGGTCGAGGCCGTCCAGCGCGCGCACCTCGCCGGGGTAGGTCTTGACCAGATCGGCCGCCTCGATCGCCTGGGTCATCGCCCGCTCCATCGCCCGCCAAGATAGCGACCAAGCAGGCCAGCGCCGGCACGCGGCGCCTGACCGCGAGCGGCCACGGCCCTACCGCGATCCATCCTCGTGCCCGTTGCGGACCTCCGAAGTGTCGGGCTCGTCCCCGAGGAGCTCGCGGACCTCGGGACTGGTTTCGACGGCGCGGACCAGCACGGAGAGAACGCCGCCCAGCAGTGGAGCGGGCACAGTCTGGGGGTCGGTGAGCTCGAGCATCGCGAAGCCCACCCCGAGCCCGAGCATCACGGTGGCGAACCGCTCGGCGGCCTGCTCGGGCGCCTGCCGGCCCGCGTCCGCGGCGCTCTCGGCGGCGAAGCGCGCGAAGGTGGCGCGCAGCTCCCGCATCGCCTCTGCGAGACGCAGCCGCAGGGACTCCTCGCGCTGGGCGTGCGCCCACAGCTCGACGAACAGACGGAAGCGGTCGGGGTGCTTCTGCAGGCCGTCCATCCACCGCTCGCTGCCGGCCAGCGGGCGCTCCCAGGTGGCGCGATTGCGGTCGAACAGCTCGATCTGCTCGGCCACCAGGACGGCGAGGTGCTCCTCCACGAGCGCCACCAGCAGGTTCTCCTTGCTGCCGAAGTGCGCGTAGAGGGCGCCCTTGGTGAAGCCCGCCTCGGAGGCGACCTCGTCGAGGGTGGCCCCGGCAAAGCCGCGGCGCGCGTAGAGGGACGCCGCGGCCTCCAGCAGTCGCGCCCGCGTGTGCGCCTTGCGCGCGCTGCGGTCGAATTGGCCGCGCGGCATCACGATCCCCTTGACATATACTGACTAGTAGATATACTCATCGGTATCAAATCCTAGTGCAAAGGAGCGGGAGCCGTGAGGAACCAGTTGCCCCCAGGTCCACGTATGCCGGCAGCCTTGCAGACGCTCGGCTTCTGGAGCCGCCCCAACGCCTTCATCGAGCGCTGCGGCGCGCGCTACGGACGCCGCTTCACGCTGCGCCTGCTCGCCCAGCCCCCCTTCGTGGTGCTCTCGGACCCCGAGGAGATCAGGGAGGTGTTCCAGGCGCCCCCCGACGTCCTGCACCCCGGCGAGGGGACGCGGATCCTCGAACCGCTGCTGGGGCGCCACTCGGTGATCCTGCTCGACGAGGAGCCCCACCTAGAGCAGCGCAAGCTGCTGCTGCCCGCCTTCCACGGCGAGCGGATGCAGCGCCTGGCGGGATTGATGGCGCAGCTCGCCGAGGCCGAGGTGGCCTCGTGGCCGCGCGGGGAGCCGGTGGCCCTGCACCCCCGCCTGCAGGGGCTGACGCTCGAGATCATCCTGCGCGCGGTCTTCGGCCTGGAGCAGGGCTCACAGCTCGATGAGCTGCGCGAGCTGCTCACGAAGATCCTCGCGTTCGCCGAGAACCCCCTCTCGATGCAGCCCCGTCCCCCGCGGCTGCTGACCGTCCGCGGACCGATCGCCCGCCAGGACCGGATGCTCGCACGAACCAACGAGCTGATCCTCGAGCTGATCGACGAGCGCAGGCGCACGGGCGGGCGCGCAGGCGAGGGGAAGGGCAATGGGAACGGGAAGGAGAGGGGAAGGGAGAGCGTTGACGTGCTCGCGATGCTGCTCGACGCCGAACACGAGGACGGCTCGCCGATGAGCCCGCAGGAGCTGCGCGATGAGCTGATGACCGCGCTGGTGGCCGGCCACGAGACCACGGCCTCCGAGCTGGCCTGGGGGTTCGAGCGGCTCGCGCGCGAGCCGGCGGTGCTGGGGCGCCTCTACGAGGAGCTGGACGGCGACTCGGATGAGACGTATCTGACCGCGACCATTCAGGAGATCCTGCGCCACCGGCCGGTGCTGCCCCAGGCCGAGCCCCGTATGGTCAAGCAGCCCGTGACGATTGGCGGCGTCACCTACCCGCCCGGGGTGATGCTGGTCGCGTTCATCCACCTGCTCCACCACGACCCGGTGCTCTACCCCAACCCTCACGCGTTCCGCCCGGAGCGCTTCATCGAGAGCGAGGGGGGCAAGGCGCCGGGCACGTACACGTGGATCCCCTTCGGGGGCGGCCGGCGGCGCTGCCTGGGAGCGAGCTTCGCGCTACTGGAGATGAAGCTCGTGCTGCGCGCGGCGCTCGAACGCTACGAGCTGCACCCCGCCGGCGAGCACGCCGAGCGCACCCGCAGAAGGCACATCACCGTCAGCCCCGCCGGCGGCTGCCGGGTGCTCCTGCGCGAGCGCGTTGTCCCTACGTCCCCCTCGCCGGAATCGACGCCCAAGCCCGAGCCAATCGCCGCCTGAGACAGCTCTCCACCGCTCCCACATCCGAGGGCGCGCTTGCCAAGAACCTCGCGGGCTCCTCGGCACGGTCGGCACCAGACGATCTCTACGGGCATCCGCGGCCTCTAGTCGATCTGGCCAACCAAATCACCGTCCTATCGCGGTGCGTGCCGCGAGGATCCCATCCACATAAAACCCGTGACCACCGCTACGTTCCAATTCCTCACGGGACAGGCTACTGCCGATGTAAATCAAGCTCGCGATGATGAACGCGGGAGTCATATACCACTTGCTCCCCACGCCAGCCGGTCTCAGGGCATGCAGGGCCTGCTCGCCCCAATCATTTGCCTGACCCAAGAACCGATCGAGTTCCTTGAGATCCTTCCTGGCCTTCTCGCGATCTTGTCGACAAAGCTGTCGACCTCCTTAGTACGTGCGTCCACCTGCACAGCAGTGACATCGTCAGCCAGCAGCAACTCAGACAGCAATCCCCGGATGCGCCCAGTGAAAGCATCGTACAGTTGCCACTGTTTGCGATAAGCGGCTCCCCAGTCCGATGGAGAGCGATCCGAATCCGCCATAGAACAATCCTAAACGCTGAGTCGGTGTCGAGAGCATCCTGAGAGCTTCGCCATCCGGAGCTGACGAAGCGGCCCAAACGATCAGGCGGGACTGCCGGGACGGCTCAGGCTGCGGCCAGCGCCTCGGCCAGGGCGTCCGGGCCGACGGCCACGTGCTCGGGAACCGTGACGTTGATGGCGTGGTCGCGTTCAAGCAGCCACTTGGCGTTGATGATCGTGAGCCCGATGACCTCGCCATCGACGTCGAAGCGCAGGACATGCCCCTCGGGCGTCTCGTCGCTCCCTGCGGCCTCCTGGGGATCGCCGACGTGCAGGTAGAGCACGTCGCCTCGGGCGTCGTAGGAGGCGTGATCGAAGGTCAGGCTGCCGATGGTCACGGTCATAGTCGCGTCGGTCCTGGCGGGTCTTTGCGGTTGGCGTAAGCAGTCACGATTCGCCCGGGCGTCTCGTTGAATTGTACGACCACGAACAGCCAGCGGCTGGGGCCGACATCTCGGCTGTAGTAGCGCTCCCGTTCTGGACGGAGGTCGGGACGCCGGTGATCCGGGGAGTTGACGGCCGCCAGGATCTCGTGACGGTACGGAGCCAGCTCGGGGTGCTGGTGGAGTATGTGCTCCCAGCCATCGTCGTCCAGTACGACGGTGCGTCCGTCCGGGTCGATCGTTTCAGCCAGGACCCTCAACGATCAGCCTGGCGGCGCGGGCGGTTCAGCAACGCCATGCCTATCATCGAGCCGCGCACTGCGAGGAGCGCCTTTGATGTCGCGCGTGGCCATGCTCGAAGGCTATCGGTTGCTACTCCACGACCCGCGCCGGGGCCTCGCCCCAGAGCTGTTCCAGGCGGTAGAACTCGCGCGTGGCGGGGGTGAAGATGTGGACCACGACGTCGAGGTAGTCCATCAGGATCCACTGCGCTCGGCTCACGCCTTCCACGCGCCGGGGCAGGACGCCGTGCTCGCGCTTGGCGCCCTCGTGGATCGCGTCGTGGATGGCCTTCACCTGCCGATCGGTGTTCCCGGTGCAGATCAGGAAGTAGTCGGTGTAGCCCACGAGCCCGCGCATGTCGAGCTCGAGGACCTCGCGGGCCTTCTTCTCCAGGGCGTAGCCCGCGATCTCGCGCGCCAGCTCGGTGGAGGGGAGGACTTGGGCGGTGGGGCTCACGATACGACTCGCGCCTCAGCCTTCGCATCGCGGTAGAGACCGTTTGCGGCGATGTAGGTGGCAACGGCGGGACCGACCAGCTCCTCGACGGCGACGCCGCGACGTACACGCTCGCGCACCGAGGAGGAGGAGATGTCGATCACGGGCATTCTGAGGAAGCGTAGTCCGAAGTACGGCGCACTCCCAGACAGTAGGGGATCGAGGGCGCTGCGGATCTCCTGGGGCTCCCCGGGCTCGCACTCGGCGCGCAGGGCGACGGCGAGCTCCGCGAGCGCGAGCAGCTCAGAGGGCTCGCGCCACGTGGTCAACGTGCCCGCCACATCGGCCCCCACGATGAGCGTGAGCTGCGTGTCGGGATGCGCTGCATGGAGAGCCCTCAGGGTGTCCACCGTATAGGAGGGACCGCCACGTTCGATCTCCAGGGCGGACACCTCCAGCCTTCCGGCGTCCGCAACCGCGAGTCGGCACATCCGCAGGCGGTGCTCGGGGCCGGGGTCCTCCTCGACGGACTTGAAGGGGGAGCGGAAGGCGGGCATCAGCAGGACTCGATCCAGGTCGAGCTCGCGCAGCGCATGGAGAGCGAGCTCGCGGTGTCCGAGGTGCGGCGGGTTGAAGGTCCCGCCGAGAACGCCCAGGCGATCCACAGGCGTCTCAGGCGCGAACGTGCCCGTCGCCCTCGATGAGGTACTTGAAGGTGCAGAGCTCCCGCAACCCGATCGGGCCGCGGGCGTGGAGCTTCTGGGTGGAGTTGCCGATCTCGGCGCCCATCCCGAACTCTCCCCCGTCGGTGAAGCGGGTGGAGGCGTTGACGTACACGCAGGCGGCATCGACGCCGAGCTGAAAGGCGCGCACGGCGGCGGCGTCGCGGGTGAGGATCGCCTCGGAGTGCCCCGAGCCGTAGCGGCCGATGTGCTCGATCGCCTCCTCGATGGAGTCCAGCACGCGGACGGCGATGGTCAGGGCGAGGTACTCGGTGGCCCAGTCCTCCTCGGTGGCGGGCTCGGCCGCTCCAGATGAGACCAACTCGCGCGTGCGCTCGTCCCCGCGCACGAGCACGCCGGCATCGCGGAGCGCGCGCACCACACGGGGGACGAACGCTTCCGCGGCGTCGCGGTGCACGAGCAGCGTCTCCGCGGCGTTGCACACCCCGGGGCGCTGGACCTTGGCGTTGAGCACGATCCGCTCCGCCGCGTCGAGGTCCGCGGTGGCGTCCACGTAGACGTGGCAGTTGCCAGAGGCGGCGTAGATCACGGGCACGGTGGCCACCTCTTTGAGCGCCGCCTTCAGCCCCTCCCCCCCACGCGGGATGATGAGGTCGACGGTCTCCGTCTGGGTCGCGAGCTCCGCGAGCTCCTCGCGCCCCCCGCCCGCCACGAGGCTCACGCACCCCGGTGGCAGCCCCGCGGCGACGGCGGCCTCGGAGGCGATCGCCGCGAGCACGGCGTTGGAGTGCGCCGCCGTCGAGGATCCCCGCAGCACGATCGCGTCGCCTGCCTTCAGGCACAGGGCGGCGGCATCGATCGTGACGTTGGGGCGGGCCTCGTATACGACCGCGATCACCCCGAGGGGGACCCGGACCTTGCGCACGTCGAGCCCGTTGGGCAGCCGCCGACCGTCGATCACCTCGCCCACGGGATCGGGCAGCGCGGCGATCTGCCTCACCGCGGAGGCGATCGCGCCGATGCGCCCGGGGTCCAGCGCAAGGCGGTCCAGCAGCGCGTCGCCGATCCCGGCCTCCCGCCCGGCGAGCACGTCGAGCTCGTTCGCCGCCAGGATCTCCGGGGTGCGCTCGCTCAGGGCGTCCGCGATCGCGAGCAGCGCGGCGTCCTTCACCGCGGTCCGCACCGTGGCGAGCTGCCGGGCGGCGCGCTTGGCGGCAGCGCAGAGCTCGGGGATCGATACGGCAGTGGCGGTGGCCATGGCTCTCAACAGGGTACGACAGGCCAGCCCCGCCGCGGCGGTCGGGTGGCTGATCGATGGGGCCGGCCCCCGCGTCCAGGAGGAGCCCCTCACCACCCTGCCTTCTGCTTGACGGACCGCCGCTCGACAGAGCCCTACGCCAGCACCAGCTGGTCGCGGTGCACGGCCTCCTCGGTGGCGTGCGGGAGGATCTCGCGCACGGCCTCTGACTTCAGGCCCCGCGCGCGGCGCAGCTCGGGGGCGGAGTAGTTGCAGAGGCCCTTCGCGACGATCGCCCCGCCGGGCTCAGCGATCTCGACGGCGTCCCCGGCGTCGAACTCCCCGCGGACCTCCACGACGCCGACGGGCAGCAGGCTGGTGCCCTGCTCGCGCAGCGCGCGCGCGGCCCCCTCGTCCACGACGAGGGTGCCGTGGGCGGGCTTGGCGTAACGCAGCCACAGCTTGAAGGAGTTGTGGCGCGCGGGCCCGGGGTGAAAGCGGGTGCCCTCGGGCTTCCCCGCGAGCGCGGCCTCGAGCGCGCCGGGGCGCACTCCGCTGCAGATCGTCGCGGGAATCCCCGCCGCGCCGGCGATCTCGGCGGCGAGCACCTTCGAGCGCATCCCCCCGGAGCCCAGCGGCGAGGTGGAGTCCCCGATCTCCAGGCCCTGAAGCTCCCTCAGGTCGTGCACGTCCCCGATCAGCTCCGCATCGGGATCGCGGCGGGGGTCGGCGCTGTGCAGGCCGTCGATGTCGGTGAGCAGCACGAGCAGCTCCGCGGAGACGAGGATCGCGACCTGGGCGGCGAGGAAGTCGTTGTCCCCGAAGGAGATCTCGTCGGTGGCGGTGGTGTCGTTCTCGTTGACCACCGCCACCACCCGCCAGTCGAGCAGCGTGCGCAGGGTGTGGCGCGCGTTGAGGTACTGCGCGCGCCCCCCGAGGTCCCCCGCGGCGAGCAGCACCTGGGCGCTCGTGAGCGAGCGCGCGCGCAGCAGCTCGTCATAGGCGCGGTAGAGCTTGCCCTGCCCCACCGCGGAGGCGGCCTGCAGCTCGGGGATCGTGCTCGGGCGCGCGGGAAGCCCCATGACCCTCACCCCGCGGGCGATCGCCCCGGAGGAGACGAGCACGAGCTCGTCCCCGGCGGCGTGCAGCGCGGCGGCGGTGTCGCAGATGCGCCCGAGCACCTCCTCGCGCAGCTCCCCGTCATCGTGCGCCACGATGGAGGAGCCGAGCTTGATCACGATCGTTCGCATGTGAGGCCTGGAGCGTAGATGGCCCGGGGGCGGGTCGCTGTGCGGCCGGCCCCGAGGCGGCATCGGCTATCTATAGGCGAGTCCTCCACCCGAATCGAAGGAGCTAGCCGACGATGAGCAGCGAGAATCCCCCACCCTCCCCCGACGCTCCCGTCTTCCTGATCACCGGCGCCTCGACCGGGATCGGCGCAGCCACGGCCCGCCTCGCCGCCGCGGAGGGCTACCGCTTGGTGCTCGCGGCGCGCTCGCGCGAGCGCCTGGAGGAGCTGAGCAAGGAGCTGGGCGGCCCCGAGCGCACACTCGCGGTGGTGTGCGACGTGACCGAGTGGGAGGACCAGCAGCGCATGGTGGCGGACGCGCTGGAGGCGTTCGGGCGCATCGACGTGGCGCTCGCCAACGCCGGCTTCGGCGGAGCCCGGGGCTTTCTCAACGACACTCCGGAGCACTGGCGGGAGATGGTCCTCACGAACGTGTACGGCGCGGCGTTGACCCTGCGCGCGACGATCCCCGCGCTGAAGGAGAGCCGGGGCCACCTGCTGCTCACATCGAGCGTCGCCGGGCGGCGCGTGATCGCGGGGTCGCTGTACTCGTGCACCAAGCACGCCGTCACTGCGATGGGCGAGGCCGCGCGCCAGGATCTGCACGGCAGCGGCGTCCGCGTCACCGTGATCGAGCCGGGTATGACCGACACCCCCTTCTTCGAGAACCGCCCCACCGACCCGCTGGAGGCGCAGGACATCGCCCGCGGCGTCCTCTACGCCGTCTCCCAACCCCCGCACGTCAACGTCAACGAGGTCCTGATCCGCCCCACGGCGCAGCAGGGGTGAGTGGGCGTCCTCCTGTACATGAAAATCCAGCTTGGCCGCGCGAGTGTCCCGTCCCAAGCGATGCGTAGCCTGACGCACTACCATGCGAATTGTGAGCAGACAGGCCCATGTGACACTCAGCGGGGACATCGTCGGCGACTACGTCGTCGAGGATCGTCGCTCCGATGGAACGCTGATGCTGGTGCCCGACACCAGCATTGCGGCGATCCGCAAGCGTCTCGGCACAGAGCCGATGAGCGCGGAGGAGTTTGAGCTTCACTTCGGGGATCTGCCCACCGACGACGAGGGCTGAAGGTGACACCCGAGGCGCGGGAACAGTGCTTCGCTGTGAGCATCGACGAGGCAATGTTGGAGGAGGATCTCGCTCGTGTCACGGACACGGGACGTGCTGCGATCCGTCCGGTGATCGAGCAACTCAGGGGAGCTGGTGCACCCAAGAACTGGTTGAAGCGCTGCGAGGCCGAACATCGAGACGGGACAGATCTCGGCGGCTGTGTGAAGCTCTACATACCTCAGCCAGCTGGCCCGTGGGGCGCCGTTCTCACTGGCGATCGAAAAGCCGCTATCCCAACACTCGTGCTGCTGGCCGTCGGCGTGCGCCACCACCCACGGGAATCGAACGCGCCGACCGTCTACCAACTCGCCCATCGCCGCCTGCACGGCTGAGCCAGCGCCTGCACGGCTGAGCCAGCGCCTGCACGGCTGAGCCAGCGCCTGCACGGCTGAGCCAGCGCCTGCACGGCTGAGCCAGCGCCTGCACGGCTGACGCCCGCCCTACCCCGCGGAGTCGAACTCCAGCACGACCCCTGCGATCTGCAGCTCGTCGCCCGGCTGAAAGCCCTCGTCCTGGAGGGCGCGGAGCACGCCGAGGCGGCGCAGGCGGCCCTCGACGTAGCCCATCGCATCGTCGTTCTCGACGTCGAAGCGCGCGAGTAGGCGCTCGACCGTGGGGCCGCGCACGGCGAAGGCGTTCTCGCCGACGCGCTCCACGCTGAAGCCGGTGCGCCCCGCGGGGCGGAAGACCATGTGCTCGGCGAGATCCCCGGGCGCCGCGGCGGCCTGGGAGCTGGCCCTCCCCTCTGCGGGCTGGTCAGCGGCGGCCCGATCCCCGGCCGGCACGAGCCGCAGCAGCATGGCCCCCAGCTCGGCGAGGCCAGCGCCGGTGGCGGCGGAGGTCGCGATCACGGGGACCTCGCCGCCGAGGCGCTGCGACCATTGCGCAACCGCCGCCTGTGCGCGCTCCTGCGGAACGAGGTCAGCCTTGGAGAGCGCCAGCACGCGCGGCAGGGCCGCCAGGCGCGGGTCGTGCGCGGCCAGCTCCTGCTCGATCGTCGCGTGATTGGCGACCGCGCCGGCAGGGTGGTCCGGGTCTGGGGGATGGGCGGGGTCCGAAAACTCCGGCGCAAGATCGAGCACGTGCACGAGCAGGCGCGTGCGCTCCACGTGCGCGAGGAACTCGTGTCCGAGGCCCGCGCCCTTGCTGGCGCCCTCGATCAGCCCGGGGATGTCCGCCACCACGAGCTGGCGCTCGTCTGATTCGAGCACGCCCAGCACCGGCTCCAGGGTCGTGAACGGGTAGGAGGCCACCTTCGGCGCCGCGCGTGTGAGACGCGCAAGCAGCGAGGACTTGCCCGCGTTCGGCAGGCCCACCAGACCCACGTCCGCGAGCAGCTTCAGCTGCAACTGCAGCCAGCCCTCCTCGCCCGCCAGGCCCCGCTCGGCGAAGCGCGGCGCCTGGCGGGTGGGTGTCGCGAAGCGCTTGTTGCCTCGCGCCCCGGCGCCGCCGCGCGCGATCAGGGCGCGCTGGCCGTGGTGAAGCAGCTCCCAGCGGTGACCCTCCAGGTCGCCCTCCTCACCGATCGCCTGGGTTCCCGGGGGGACCCGCACGACCAGGTTCTCCCCGTCCGCTCCGTGGCGCAGCGACCCTTCCCCGTGCCCGCCCCGGGCGGCGCGGTGGTGGGCGCGGCGGGTGAAGCCCTGCAGGTCGCGCAGGGAGTCCTCGCAGAGCAGGATCACGTCTCCCCCGCGCCCGCCGTCCCCCCCGTCGGGTCCCCCGCGGGGGACGTGCGCTTCGCGGCGGAAGCTCGCGCTCCCGTCCCCTCCCGCCCCCGCCTGGACGTGGATGCGCGCGCGGTCGTGGAGCATTGCGAGCGGGTCAGCCGGCGCTGTGGAGGTTTGGACCGTATGCCATGGTGGCTGCGGGGCGCGCTCGGTGGAGCGTCAGTCGCGCCTTCGCTCGCAAAGCACGACCTGGGTGCCGCGTGCGGGGATCATCGTCACGTTGCGGTGGCGCGCGCGTTCGGGCGCGGGGTCAGCCGCGACCATGTCGGTGCGCCGCGCGATCGCGCGCAGCACCACGCGCTGCTCGGCCATCGCGAGCGTGGCTCCAAGGCAGCGCCGGATGCCACCGCCGAACGGGATCCAGGTGTAGGTGCCGGGCTTCACATCGAGGAAGCGCTCGGGCCGGAACGCGAACGGATCGGGGTACACGTCCTCGCGGTGGTGGACGAGCAGGATGCTCACGAGCACCGCGGAGCCCGCCGGCAGGCGCCACTCGCCGAGCTGCCATGGCTCGGTCACGCGCCGCCCGATCAGCGGGATCACGGGCCGCGAGCGCATCGCCTCGTGGATCGTCGCCTCGATGTACGCCGCGCCGGAGTCCTCCGTGGCGCCACCCTCGCGGACCTCCTCGCGCAGGCGCTCGTAGGCGTGTGGAGTGCGCAGCAGCCGCTCGAATGTCCACGCGAGCGAGTTGGCGGTCGTCTCGTGGCCCGCGAGCACGAGCGTCAGGAGCTCGTCGCGAAGCTCCGCGTCGGTCATCGGCGCGCCGTCCTCGTCGCGCGCCGCCAGCAGCAGCGAGAGGATGTCGGTGCGACCCTCGACGTCGCTCGCGCCGCGGCGCGCGGCGATCACCGCGTAGAGATGACGGTCGAGCTGGCCGATCAGCTGTTTGACTGGGCCGGCGGGTTCGGTGCGGCGGATGGTCAGCAGTTCGGCGACCTGCGCGAAGGGCTGCGTGGAGAGGTTCACGATCCAGCGGATCGCGTCGCGGAGGCTGCGCTCGGGGGTGCCCTTCCGCGGACGGCCATCGACGCCGAAGATCCCGGCCATGATCACGTCGAGCGTGATCGCCTGCATCGCAGGTGCCAGCGCGAACGGCTCGTGCAGCGGCCAGCGCTCGATCTCGCGCTCGGCGACCTGCGCGATCATCGCGGTGTAGCGCTCCACCGCCTCGCCGTGGAACGGCGGCAGCAGGAGCTTGCGCTGGCGCATGTGCTGGGGACCCACGAGCGTGAGCACCGAGTTCGGCCCCACGACCGGCCGCAGCGGGGACTCCCCTGTCAGCGACGGCGCCTGCTCGGGGGTGGCGGTGAAGAGGGACTTGACGTGGTCGGGGTGACTCGTGACCACGATCGCCCCGTCTTCGATCGCCCCCTTGAAGCGGAAGACCTCTCCGTGCTCGCGGCGCGCGCGGAACACGAACTCGATCTGGCGCACGCTGAAGCGCAGCGTCTGGAGAAAGCGCGGAAGAGCGCCGCCGGGCGGCAGCCGCTCGGGGCCGCCATCGGCGGGCGCAGGGCCAGCGGGAGAGGGCCGCGCCTCGCCGAGCAGCGTCCCGCCCGGGAGAGGCGCAGCGAGCGGGATGGTTGGGGGAGTCTCGACGGCGGCCATGGGAACCTCAAGTGTCATCGATCGATACGGCAAACGTAGCGCGATGACACTCGCCGGGGGCGAGCACTCGCAGGCCCTCGCCGCTGCACAGCGCGTTGGCGGGAGCGGTCATCGGCTCGAAGCAGATGAACTGCGAGGCGGGCGGGGCGAACACCTGTGCACAGGGATAGCCCTCGATGAGCTCGAGCGCGATCCGGTGGCCGGCGGCGGTGGCGGTGAAACGGGCGGGCTCGGCTACCCTGTCGAAGCCGTCGTCGAACTCGTGCGCGGCCAGCTCGAAGGCCTGGCCGGGGAGATCCCGATCGGGGCCGATGGGGATCTGGCGCTCGTCGAGCGCTAGGTGGCGCATCGCGGGCAGCTCCACCTGCCAGCTCTCGCGGGGGGCGCCGGGGAGCACGAGGTAGGGATGGAAGCCGAAGGCCACCGGGACGTGATCCTCGCCGCACGCCCGCACCTCCACCTCGATCTCGAGCCGCCCGCCACCGAGGCGCGCCTGGAAGTGGAGCTCGTGGCGGAAGGGAAACACCTCGAACAGCTCGGGCCGCGACTCGCTCCAGTCCAGGCGTGCCGCGAGCGAGGACTGCGCTCCGGGGTCGGGGGCGTCGGCGAGCTCCCACCCGAGCCGCCCGCCGATCACCCCGTGGATCGGCAGGCCGTGGTTCTCGAGCGCCACGCGCGCGGTGTCGTGCGGAACCGTCACGGTGCGCCCGGCGGCGGTGTACTCGAAGCCCGCCAGGCGGTTGGCCCAGGGGTAGAGCAGCGGAATGCCCATCGTCTTGCCGCGCTCCGCGTAGGCGGACACGCCGGCGTTCTGTGCCAGCAGCTCCTCGCCGCAGTGGCGCAGCGAGCAGCAGAGCATCCCGGCGCCGGGAAGGAACGTCGCCTCGAGCGACGCCTCCCGGTCGCGCAGCTCCACGGGCGGGCGGATCGGCGCTAGGACTCCTCGCCGGCCACGACGTTCACCACGCGCCCGCGGCGCCCCACCGTGAACTGCACGGTGCCGGCCGCGCGGGCGTAGAGGGTGTCGTCCTTGCCGATCCCGACGCCCTCGCCCGGCTTGAAGCGGGTGCCGCGCTGGCGCACGATGATCTCCCCTCCGGTGACGCTCTGGCCGGCGAAGGTCTTCACCCCGAGGCGTTTGGCGTTGGAGTCGCGGCCGTTGCGGCTCGAGCCGAGGCCCTTCTTATGCGCCATGCTCGCTCGCCTCCTTGGGTGTCCCGGCCGGCTCGGCCGCCGGGGCGGCGCCAGCCGGTTCGGCGGGTTTGTGCGCGGCCGGCCTGCCCGCCCCCATCGCGATCTCCGTGATCTCGATCCGCGTCAGCTCCTGGCGATGGCCGGTGCGCCGTTTGTAGCCGCGCTTGGGCTTGAACTTCACGACGCGCAGCTTCTCCCCACGCTCGTGGGCGAGGATCTTCGCGGTCACCTTGACCTGCTCGAGGCCCTTGCTGTCGAAGACCGCCTCATCGGAGCGGTACATCAGCGGCTGCAGCGCCACGCTCGCGCCCACCTCCTCGGGGAGGCGCTCGACCAGTAGATACTGACCGCGCTCCACGCGGTACTGCTTGCCGCCTGTCTTCACGATTGCGTACATGTCGATCTCGCCTCTGTGGTCTTTGCTCTCGGCACAAGCGCCGTCCGCTACTCCGTGCTCGCCTCTGCCTTGGCAGCCGAACGGCGCCGTCCGCCTCTGCGGCCGCGGCGCCGAGGCTTGGATTGTACGGCATCCTCCTGCTCAACCTCGGCCGCCGGCTCAGAGGGCTCGGACGGCGGCTCAGAGGGCTCGGACCGCTCGGCCCGCGGCTCGGGGTGCTCGGAGGCTCCATTGCTCGAGAGCTCCTCCTCCACGAGGAGCTCGACCAGCACCGGCTCTGGTTTTGGCTTGGCCGCGGCGCGCGGTTTGCGTGGGGCGCGGCGACGGGGAGGCACAACCGGCCGGGGCACCGGGCGCACCACCTCGCCGTTCTCGTCCAGCAGCAGCGCGCTCGCCGCGGTGCGGCCCACCTGCTCGATGCGCACCATCCGCTTCTCCCCCACGTGCGGGGAGGCGCCGGCGATCGAGATTATGTAGCCGTCGATCTTCGCCACCGCGTCGTCCACGTCGTACATGTGGGGCTCGACGATCTCCACCAGCACCTCGTCGCCGGCGTGGAAGGGCAGCGCGCGCTCCTCCACCTCCTCGCGGGTCCCCTGGAAGGTGATCGCGAAGTGGTCCAGCGCGAGTCCTTCGGAGCCCTCGAAGTGGAAGGAGCGGCCGGTGTCGTGCTCCAGCGCGTGCAGCACCCGTGAGTGCTGCCCCGTGAACTGGGCGGTCACGCGGGGGTTGATTTGCACCAGGAACGCCTCCGCGTCGGGGTTCTCCGCGGCGATCTCCCGCAGGCGGCGCTCGAAGTCGATCGCGATCGTCTCCTCCGAGCGGATCACCCCGTCCCCGTCGCAGGTGGGGCAGGGGCGGCTCATGATCTCGCGCACCCCCTCGGTGACGTTCTGACGGGTCATCTCCACCAGGCCGAGCTTGGAGATCTCCGCTGTGAAGGTCTTCGTGCGGTCCTCGTCGAGGGACTTGCGCAACGTCTTCATCACCGCGTCGCGGTTGCGCGCGCGCGCCATGTCGATGAAGTCGATCACGATGATCCCCCCGATGTCGCGCAGGCGCAGCTGGTCGACCACCGCCTCCGCGGCCTCGAGGTTGGTGCGCGTGATCGTCTCCTCCAGGCCCGCGCTGCGCCCGCGGCCGGTGAAGCTCCCGGAGTTCACGTCGATCACGGTGAGCGCCTCGGCGTAGTCGATCATCAGGTAGCCCCCGCTGGGCAGGTCCACGCGGCGGGACATCACCCCCTCGATCGCCCGCTCCACCCCGTAGACCTCGAACAGCGGGCGCTCCTGCCCCTCCCACAGCTCGACGCGCTCCACGAGCTCCGGGGCGGTGCGCGTGAAGAACGAGACCAGCCGGTGGTATTGCTGCTCGTCGTCGACGATCGCGCGCTCGAAGTGTTCGGAGAAGATGTCCCGCACGACGCGCACCGAGAGGTCGGCCTCCTGGAAGACCATCTCCGGCGCCACGGTCTCCTGCACGCGCTTGACCAGCACCTCATGGAGCTTGTGCAGGTAGAGCAGCTCCCGCTCGAAGTCCTCGCGCTTGGCGCCGTGGGCGGCGGTGCGCACGATCGCCCCGCCGCCGCCGAGGTCGAGTTTCGTGGTCTGCTTGCGCAGGCGCTCGCGCTCCCTGTCCTCCAGGCGCCGCGAGACGCCCACGCCCTCCCCGGTGGGCTGGTAGACCATGTAGCGGCCCGCGATCGCGAGCTCCATCGAGAGGCGCGCGCCCTTCGTCTTCAGGGGGTCCTTGATGACCTGCACCACGACCTCTTGGCCCGGTTTCAGGAGCTCGGAGATCTTGCGTCCCCCGCCGCGTCCGCGCCGCGGCGCCTCCACCCCGGGGAGCACGATCTCATCGACGTGCAGGAAGCCGTTCTTCTCGAGGCCGATGTCCACGAACGCCGCCTCCAGGCCGGGGAGCACGTTGTCGACCTTGCCCTTGTAGATGTTGCCCACGATCGAGCGCGCCCCGCGGCGCTCGAGGTAGAGCTCAGCGATGCGGTAGCCGGCGCCCGGCGGGGCGCTCCCGCGCCTGCGCCGCCCGCCGGAGGATGTCCCTGCGGCGGCCGGCGTGCCGGTCGCCTCCATGAGCGCCACGCGCGTCTCCGCGCGGTCGACGCTGACAAGCACTTGCTTTTTCAATGTAGATCGGTCTTTCGGTATCGAATTTTGCCGAGCCCCGGACGGCCTGCCTGACCGGCCAGTTGACCAAAGCCGGGTGACACGCGCCTTCGGCGCGAATTCCCGTTTCGGCGAGCGCGTACAGTGAAGCGTCCCCGGCGCGGCGGACAGATGTCCTCGCGGCTGTGCCTACAGGGACGCCACGCGGCACGGAGATCGTGCAGGCTGGGGGCGCGGGGTTCTCGGTGAGCATTGTCTGTTCGTTCGCAGCTAGGGCCGCAACACGCGGCCCTTCAAGGCCTCGGTGGCGCGCGCCTGAACGTAGATCGACTGCAGCAGGCCCATGGCCAGCAGAGTCGCGATCACCGACGAACCGCCGTAGCTCATGAGCGGCAGCGTTACGCCGGTGACGGGCATGATGTCTACAGCCACGCCCACGTTGACGAACACCTGAAACATAAGCATAGCCACTACCCCCCCCGCCACCAGCGCACCGAACAGATCCTTGGCCAGCGTCAGGATCCGCAGGGTGCGCCAGATCAGCAGCGCGTACAGCGAGAGCACGAGCGCCGCACCCACGAAGCCGTAGCGCTCGCCGACCGCCGCGAAGACGAAGTCGGTGCTGTCCTCGGGCACGTAGTTGCCCTTGATCTGGGTGCTGTCGGCCCCGCTGCCGGTCTTCTGGCCCGCGCCGATCGCGATCGTCGACTCGAGCTGCTGGTAGCTCGCCTGATAGCGAGCTTTTTCCTGGGGATTGTCGGTGGGGTGCAGGAAGGCCGTCAGGCGTTCGAGCTGGTAGCCGTGCAGAACCTGCACGCCCGCCGCGGGCGCCACCACCAGCACCAGCGCGATTGCGGTTGCAGCCAACGCCAGCAGCCCCCCTAGGTGGCGCCAGGGGACGCCCGCCACGAACAGCAGCGTCAGCGCGATCGTCAGGTACACGAGGCCCGAGCCGAGGTCGGGCTGGGCGATCACGAGCATCGCGGGCAGCAGCGCCGCCAGCATCACGAGGGCGGTCGTCTCCCGCTCGGCCAGCTGCCGCGAACGGTCCACCACCAGCGCTGAGAGCGCGAGGATCAGGAGCACCTTGCCGATCTCCGAGCCCTGGAAGGAGAACAGCGGGAAGCTGATCGCCCGCACGGAGCCCTGAGCCGAGCTTCCGGCGGCGAGCACCGCGAGGATGCTCAGGATCAGCGCCACGTAGATCGCGACTTTGTGGTGGCGCAGGCGCGCGTAGTCGATCCGCGCCAGCGCCACCATCCCCGCCAGGCCGATTGCGAGGTAGATCGCCTGGCGCTCGGCGTAGTAGTGCGGCTGGCCGGGCACCACTTCGGAGGTGACCCAGCCCAGCACGACCACCGAGCAGATCCCGAGCGCGAGCACCGTCAGCGTCAGCAGCGGGTCGAGCGTCAGCCGCGGGCCCCGGCGGGGCTCCTGGGAGGCACCCTGCGCGCGGCGTTCGGCCTCGGGGGCGGTGATCGGGCTCAGCGGGCTCATGGCTACTTGTCGGCGCTCGATCCGCTGACGAGCTTCAGCGGCTGGTTGAACCACTTGGAGGCGATCAGTCGCGCCACCGGCGCCGCGGCCTGGTCACCGAAGCCACCCTGTTCCACCGTGACGGCGATCACGATCGGCCGGCCTGCATCCGGCAGGATGCACATGTACCACGCCTGTTCTTTGTAGGGGGGGCGTTCGGCGGTGCCGGTCTTGCCGTACACGGGGAGCTTTTCCTGACTCCAGCCCGACCACACGTCCGCCGAGGTGCCGCCCGAGGCAAAGGTGGCGTCGTGGATCCCTTCCATCACGAGGTCGACGTTGGCGGGGTCGAGCTTGACCTTGCGGCGCGGCGGGAAGTTGAGTGTCTGCACGATCCCGCCGCTCGGGCTTTCGATCGCCATCCCCAGATGGGGCGTGGGCACCCATCCTTCGCCGTCGTGCATGAATGCGTTGGCGAGCGTCGAGTAGGCGACCGCCATCTGCAGCGGGTCGGTCTGCAGGTCGCCCTGGCCGACCGCGAGGTCCATGTTGTGGCCGACGGTCCACTGCTCGTCGGGTTCGGCGACGATCCCGCAGGGGTTGCCGTGGTGCTCGTGCGTGCATTTGGCTTCGAGCGCGTCCTGGCCTGCCAGCCACTGCGGGCTCGGCAGCGTGCCTTCGCGTTCGCCGGGCAGGTCGATCCCCGTCGGGCGCCCGATCCCCAGTTCGTGCGCCATGTGCTGGATCACCGGGCCGTGGCTGTTGTCCAGCTTGCCGACTTCGAAGAAGTAGGTGTCGGAGGACACTGTCAGCGCCCGCACCAGCCCCACCGCACCGTAGTCGTTTTCGCCGGAGTTGCAGAACTTCGTGGTGCTGACGTAGATGCAGCTGCCGGCTCCGAGACCCTCTTCGGGGTTCAGGATCCCGGCTTCGAGGCTGCCGATCGCGGTGATCGGCTTGAACGTGGAGCCGGTCGGGTAGGCGCCTTCGGTGGCGCGGTCGAGGAGCGGCACCGGTTCGGGCTGGCCGACCTTGGCCCCCTGCCCTTCCTCATCCAATGCCTTCAGTTCCTGTTCGGTGAGCGGTTTGGTGAAGGCGTTGGGGTCGAAGCTCGGGTCGGAGCCCATCGCGAGGATTTCCCCGGTGCCGGGCACCATTGCCACGAATGCGCCGCCGTTGCCAGGGTTGCCGAGGCCGTGCGCGAGTTCCATGCCCTTGCGCAGCGCGATTTCGCCCTCCCGCTGCAACGGCAGGTCGATCGTCGTGCGCAGCGTGTAGCCCGGGCGCGGCTTGATTTCGGGCAGTTTGGTCGGCTGCACCTGGTTCTCTGAATCGATCTCCACCTGCTGCGCCCCCGAGCTGCCCCGCAGATAGCGGTCGTACTGGTACTCGAGACCCTGCTGGCCGACGATCGTCGCCGGCTTGACGCCCCGGAAGTTGGCGTGCTGAGGGTTGCGCGGTTCCGCCTCTTCCTTGGTTATCTGGCTGACGTAGCCGAACACCTGCGCGGCCATGTCCTGGTAGGGGTATTCGCGGACGGAGACCTGTTCCTGGGTGACACCCGGGTATTCGTTCTGGCGCTCCCCGAGCACCGTCAGCACGCCGCGGCCCGCGTTGGTCTTGATCGTCACGGGCGCATAGGGCAGTTCCCCCTCGCCCTTCTGCTGGATTTCCCTGATCGTTCGGGGGCTCATTTCGAGCAGCTTGGCCAGGTGCCGGTAGAGCGCCCGGCGGCGCGGTCCTGCCGGGGGCAGCTCCCAGGGGACGATCTGCACCGCGTTGGTGGGTTTGCTGGTGACCAGCACGTTGCCGTCGCGGTCGACGATCTGCCCGCGCGGCGCAGCGATCGGCAGTTCGCGCAGCGTGTTCTTGGCGGCCTGCTGGACGTACTGTTCGCCGGTCAGGATCTGCAGGTACCAGAGGCGAAAGAAGACGATCCCGAACATCACCAGCGCCACTCCCCCCAGCACGGCCACGCGCAGGCCCAGCTGCGAGGAGACCGGCGGCAGCCGCTGGTCGGGGGTGCGGACGCGTTCGAGCGAGCTCATGCGCGGCTGAGTGGGCTCAGACCGCCCGTGGTGTAGGCGCGCCGCCGGCGGCGGCGGGGATCGTCAGGGACGGCGGGCGCGAGCCAGCGGCGCACCAGCACCCAGACGGGCAGCGCCACGACCGTGTCGAGCACCACCCCCAGGACGATCTGGCGCAGCAGCTCGAGGCTCACCGGCGCGTCCACCCCGAGCGCGATCTCCATCACCGAGTAGCCCACCATCGACGCCGCGGCGGCGCCCGCTCCGACCAGCAGCGGCGTCAGCGCCGCGCGCGGATCGCGCAGCTCGCGCAGGCGCCCCGCGGCGTAGCCGATCACGGTGAAGATCAGGGAGGTCAGCCCGAGCGTCTGCACCAGCGTGAGGTCCACCAGCAGCCCGATCGCGAAACCGGCCGCGGCGCCCGCAATCGAGCCGCACTGCAGGCCCACGAAGGCGACCACCAGCGGGGTGAGGTCGATCGCGACGCCGAACACGGGCACCTCGGAGACGACCCCGGTCTGCAGGAACACGATCACCACCGCCAGCGCCGTCACGCGCGCCACCACGGGGCCAAGGGACTGGTTGGCCATCAGCCCCCGCTCCCCGTCGAGGCCAGCTGTCCGCTGTTTGCGCCGCCGGCTTCGGCGCTCTGTTCGGAGGACTGTTCGGCGGGCAGCTCCGCGGCGACGCTGGCCGCCCGCGCCGGCGCCGAGCCCGGCGTGTAGGTCAGGACCTGCACCGCTTCGAGGCCGTGCAGGTCGGCGAGCGGGTGGATTTCCACCGTCTTGTTGGGCGCTTCTTCGGTGACGGAGCTCACCTGCCCGATCGCGATCCCGCGCGGGAACAGCGAGGCGCCTTTGCTCGAGATCGTGCCGGAGGTGACCACGTAGTTGCCGACGCTCACCGGCGTGTTCGCGGGCAGGTAGCGGATCACCAGGGTGTTGGGATCGCCGACCTTCGGATACACCATCCCGGGGGCGCCGGTTTCGTTGATCATCGCCGAGACCGCGACCGCGCTGTCGGTGATGAGGCTCACCTGCGCCCCGTCGGAGGCCGCGGCGGTGACCTTCCCGATCAGGCCTTCATCGTCGATCACGGGGTCGTTGACCCGGACCCCCGCGGAGCTCCCCTTGTCGATGTCGACCGTCGCGTACCACAGGTTCGCGGGCTGCGCCTCGACCGTCGCGGTCACGGGGCGGTAATCGAAGAGGTGCAGGCCGCTGTCGAGGTGGTAGAGGCGCAGCAGCTGCTTGTAGCCGCGTTCGTCGTCCACTCGAGCGAGCAGCTGCGCGCGCAGTCGGTCGTTCTGCTTGCGCACTTCGGCGAGCTGGCGTTTGGCGTGCAGCGCGTTCCCGAACCACCCGACCAGGTTGCGCACGGGCTTGAGCGCGGCGTTGGCGCCCTCCTGGATCGGCGAGACGACCGTCAGGAAGTCGCGCTGCACGGAGTGCAGGCGCCCGTTGGGGGACTCGCCGAAGTAGGCGGTCAGCAGTATCAGGGAAAGCGCAACGAGGACGACGAGCACCGCTCGCCGTCGCCGGGCAGTCTTGTCGTACACGAGCGGAAACCTTCCAAAGCGTTGTCAAAGGGTACGCACACCGCCCGCGTCACGTTCCACGCCTCGAGTAGGGTCACCGCCGACGCCGGCTGCGGGAGTGGTTGCGGTTGGAGCGGTGGATCGCCTCGAACTCCTCCAGGGAGCGCCCCGAGCCCACCGCCACGCAGGTCAGCGGGGACTCCGCGAGGTGCGCCGGCATCTGCGTCTCCTCCCGCAGGCGCTCGTCGAGGCCCTGCAGCAGCGAGCCCCCACCGGCGAGCATGATCCCGCGGTCCATGATGTCCGAGGCCAGCTCCGGGGGGGTGCGGTCGAGCGTCTCCTTGACGGCGTCCACGATCTGCACCACCGGTTCCTCGAGCGCCTGGCGGATCTCCTCGCTGGTCAGCACCACGGTCTTGGGCAACCCGGAGACCATGTCCCGGCCGCGGATCTCCGCCTGGAGCTCCTCGGGCATCGGGCACGCCGAGCCGATCTCGAGCTTCAGCTCCTCCGCGGTCTGCTGGCCGATCAGGAGCTTGTACTCCTTCTTGGCGTAGTTGATGATCGCCTCGTCCATCTCATCGCCCCCCACGCGGATCGACTGCGAGACCACGATCCCCCCGAGCGAGATCACCGCGACCTCGGAGGTCCCCCCGCCGATGTCCACCACCATCGAGCCCGTGGGCTCGCCCACGGGCAGGCCGGCTCCGATCGCGGCAGCCATGGGCTCCTCGATCAGGTAGGCGGTCCGCGCCCCCGCCGACAGACAGGCCTCCTCCACCGCGCGCTTCTCCACGCCGGTGACCCCGGAGGGCACGCACACCACCACGCGCGGGTGCGCGAAGCGGCTCTGGTGAACCTTCTGGATGAAGTGCCTGAGCATCTCCTCGGTGACGTCGAAGTCCGCGATCACCCCATCCTTCAACGGCCGAATCGCCTGGATCGTCCCCGGCGTGCGCCCCAGCATGCGCTTCGCCTCGATCCCCACCGCGTGGACCTCCCCGGTGCGCGAGTCGATCGCCACGACGCTCGGCTCGGAGAGCACGATCCCCCGCCCTCTGACGTAGACGAGCGTGTTCGCCGTACCCAGATCGACCGCCATGTCGCGGCCGCCGAACCCGGTCAGGTAGCTGAAGATGCCCATGTATACATTGAGGGAGCGTGGCACCCGGCGGCCGGCGCGTGCCCGCGGCGGAGTCTAGCGAACGACCCCCTGCGTCCAACACGTCTGCCAGCGTACTTGCAGGCCATTCAGCGGCCGAGTATCTGTGGACAGAGGTCTAGCAGAGTGGCCACCGGCAACCCCACCACATTCTCATAGTCTCCCCTGACCTCCCGCACCAGCGCCGCCCCAGCGCCCTGGATCGCATAGCCGCCAGCACGCCCCCGCCACTCCCCCGTGGCGAGATACCACTCCAGCGTCTCCTCGCCGAATGCGCGGAAGACGACCTCGGTGCTCGCCAGCGCGGTGCGCTGCACCCCACCCCCCAACAGCGCCACCCCGCTGAGCACCGTATGCGTGGCACCACTCAGCGCCCGCAGCGTCTCCCGAGCATGCCCCTCATCGACCGGCTTGCCAAAGACCCTCCCCTCCAACGCCACAATCGTGTCCACACCCAGCACCGGCGTTGGGGTCGCGGCATCGAACACCGCGCGCGCCTTGGCCACTGCGTTCTGGAGCGCCACCTGCGCCGGGTCCCCCTCCTCGATCTCCGCCACCCCCGCTGGGTGCACGGCGAAGCTGACACCCAGCCGCTCGAGGATCGCCCGGCGCTGCGGCGAGGCCGAGGCCAGGATCAGGCGCGGTGCGCTCAGGTGAGCTCCGGAAAGAACAACCCCGCCTCGCGAGCCGCGGACTCCGGCGAGTCCGACCCGTGCACCATGTTCTGCCCCATCTCAGTCGCAAAGTCGCCCCGGATCGACCCCGGAGCAGCATCCAGCGGGTTGGTGGCCCCAATCGCCTGCCGGGCCGCCCGCACCGCGTCCACCCCCTCCAGCACCATGGCCACCAGGGGCCCGGAGGTGATGAACTCGACGAGCTCCCCAAAGAAGGGCCGCTCGGAATGCTCGGCATAGTGCCGTTCGGCCAGCTCCCGAGACAGCGTCATGTGGGCAAGCGCCACGATGCGAAGCCCCTTGCGCTCGAAGCGAGCAACGATCTCGCCGGTGAGCGAGCGGGCGAAGGCGTCCGGCTTGACAAGGATCAGCGTACGGTCCATGGCTTCCTTTGCTGTAGGGAGGAATCGATCTCTAGATGAGGTCTTCGCCGCGACCGGCACCCGGGCGGGAGCGGCCGAGCGGAGCACGGGCGGCGCCGCCCGAGGAGCCGAGCTCCGAGCGACTGGCCGCCGGTTCGGGAGCGGCAGTCGCACGACGCTCCTCGGAGGCGGCCACCGTGAGCTCCTCGCCCTCCACCGGCGAGTCCGCGGCGGATCCGCGCCGAGATCGCCCGGCGCGACGGCGGGGAGCCGTCTCGGGGGGCACATCGGTCTCGCAGTAGGGACAGATCGTCCAAGCTCGGTCCAGCGGCTTGGAGCAGCTGACGCACCGCTCCTTGAGCTTGCGCAGGCAGCTGGGGCAGCGGATGAACTCGCGCTCGATCGGGTAATCGCAGTGCGGGCACAGGCCGTGCTCGCCCCCGTACAGCCGCGCTTCGGCCGCCTGCGTCTCCAGTTCGCGCTCGCGCACATCCTCGAGGTACTCGGGCGGTCGCAGGATGATGTAGACGAGCGTGCCCACGAACGGGAACAGCGACGCCGCGGTGGCGCAGCCGATCAGCATCGGGTCCACGATCCGCCGCCGCGCGTCCGCGTAGGTCCAGTAGAGCAGCGAGAGGTACAGCACGCCCCCGAACACGATCAGCAGGTCGATCACCGTGTTGAATGCGTTGCTTTCAATTCCGAAGTATGCGAGGGGCAGCATCGATCGCCTCGGGGGGTTCCAACCGGGTCATGGGGGTGCCGAGTTTAGACACTTGCGCCGAAGTTGCCGCAATTTGCACGGCAAACGCCACCGCGCTCTAGAGGAACAGCCGGCCGAATCCGTAGCCCGCGGCGAAGAACAGCAGGATCACGAGCGCCACGATCAGAGCCACCGCGCCTACCATCGCGAGCACCGAGGGGCCCTCGTCGTTCATCCGCGTCCCCCGGCCGCATCGTCCTCGACCGCGTCGGCCGCCGCAGCGAGCGTACCGACCGCGGCGCCGGTAGCAGCGCGGTGGGCCGAAGCCGGGAGACACACGCCTGCGGCGCGCATCCCCGTTTCGACCGAAGCCGGGAGACACGCGCCTGCGGCGCGCATCCCCGTTTCGGCCAGCAGGTCTCCCACCAGGTAGATCGAGCCGGTCGCCAGGACGGTGCCCGCGCGCGGCTGCGCGCGCGCCCACTCCCGCGCGAGCGCAAGTGCCCGCCGCGGGTGGGGCTCGCAGGCGGCCTCCCGGAAGCCGAGCTGACGCGCCAGCGACTGCAGCGCCGCGGGCGCGAGCGCGCGGGCGCTGGGAGGGGTGGTGAACCAGGCCCGCGCGCACAGCGGCAGCAGCGTGGCGAGCATCTTCGCGGCGTCCTTGTCCTCGAGGACCCCCATGACCAGTCCGAGCGAGCCCGCGCCCTCGAGAACCTCCGGCAGCGACTCCACGAGGGCCCGCACGGCGTCGGGGTTGTGCGCCCCGTCGAGCACCGTTGGAGGGTCCGTGGCCACGACCTGCAGGCGCCCGGGCACGTCGATCGCCGCGGCCGCCTCGCACACGGCCTCCTCACGGAGATCGATCCCCGCGTCCGCTAGGGACGCCTGCGCCGCCAGCCGAGCGAGGGCGAAGTTGCGCCGTTGGAAGAGGGGGGCCGGCGGCGAGGCGGCGAGCAGCTCGGGGGTGACCTGCACGATGCGCGCCTGGCGCTCGGCGGCCAGGGCACGCGCGAGGGGGAGCGCTTCGGGATCGAGGTCGAGGCCGAGCGCGAGCGTGCTCCCGGGACGCAGCACGGCGAGCTTCTCGGCGGCGATGTCCCGCACCGTGGGACCGAGCCAGCGGGTGTGCTCGAGGCCGACGTTGCTGAGCACCGTCACCTGGGACTCCACCACCGCAGTCGCGTCGAAGCGGCCCCCGAGGCCGGCCTCCACGACGGCCACCTCCACGCCCTGCTGCGCCAGCGCCCAGAAGGCGGCGGCGGTGAGCAGCTCGAACTGGGTGACGTGGTCGTCCTCGGAGAGCGTGCGGTTGACGCGCTCGGCCGCCCACGCGGCGCGCGCGACGGCCGCCGCGAAGGCGGAGCCCGAGAGATCCCGCTCGCCGACCTGCACCCGTTCGGAGTAGGAGACCAGGTGGGGTGAGAGGTAGGCGCCGGTGCGCAGCCCGTGGCGCTCGAGGATCGCGGCGGTCATCCGCGTCGTGGAGGTCTTCCCGTTGGTGCCCACCACGTGCACGGCGCGAAAGCGCCGCTGGGGGGATCCGAGCGCGGTCATCATGCGCCGCATCCGGTCCAGGCCGAAGCGCATCCCGAACAGCTCGAGCGAGCGCAGGTGGCGCTCCGCGCGGGCCTCGTTCCAAGGCTCGTTCACACCGCCTCCAGCTCGGCCTGCAGCCGCGCCAGCTTGGCCCGTTCGCCCGCGACCACCTCGACGGGCGCCCGCTGGAGGAACTGCTCGTTGGCGAGCTTGGCCTGAGCGCGGGCGATCTCCCCGCCGAGCCGCTTGCGCGCGGCCCCGCGCCGCTGCTCGGCCGCGGCGAAGTCGAGGCCCTCCGATGAGAGCACCTCGACTGTGCCGCAGGGCACCGCGATCGAGGCGACGGGCGCGGCGTCGGGGTCGCCGTCGAGTCGCAGACGCGCGAGGCGGGCAAGGAGCCCGGCGGTGGACTCGTACCCCTCGGCCTCGATGCGCGCGCTGAGCGGCATCCCCGGCGAGGCGTTGACGCCGTCGCGCCAGCGGCGGATCAGCGTGACCGCCTCGATCGCGCGCTCCAGCTCGATCTCGGCGTCGCGGTCGATCAGCGAGGGATCGGCGTCCGGCCAGCGCCCCCCGGCGAGCAGCCCTCCGTCGCCCAGGAACGACCACAGCTCCTCGGTGACGAACGGGATGACCGGATGTGAGAGCGCGACAGTGGTGCGCAGCACGTAGAGCAGCGTGCGGATCAGCTCCACGTCGGGCGTCTGCGCAGCGGCGGCCAGCCGCGGCTTCACCGCCTCCAGGTACCAGTCGCAGAGCTCGCCGTAGACGAAGTCGTAGAGTCCGAGCGCGGCGTGCGAGAAGTCGTAGCCCTCGATCCGCGCGGCGGTGTCGCCGATCACCTGTTGCAGACGCGAGAGGATCCAGCGGTCCTCGACGGCGCGCGGCGCCGGTCCGTCCCCGGGGCTGGTGAGCTCGCCACCAGGCAGCGCGGCGACGTGCAGGAGCGCGAAGCGAGTGGCGTTGAAGAGCTTGTTGGCGAGCGCCTGCCCCTGGCGCACCTTCTCCGCGGAGTAGCGCACGTCCTGTGAGGAGGACATCGCCAGCAGGCCGAAGCGCACCGCGTCGGCGCCGTGGCGCTGGATCTCATCGAGGGGGTCGATGCCGGTGCCGAGCGACTTCGACATGCGCCGCCCGTCGGGGGCCTGGATCACGGAGTGGATGTAGACGTCCCGGAAGGGCACCTCCCCGGTGAAGCGCAGGCCCATCATGATCATGCGCGCAACCCACAGGAAGAGGATGTCGCGCGCGGTGGAGAGCACGGCGGTGGGGTAGAAGGCGCGCAGCTGCGGCGTGTCCTCTGGCCACCCCAGCGTGGCGAACGGCCACAGCGCGGAGGAGAACCAGGTGTCCAGCACGTCCTCCTCCTGGCGCAGGGCCCCTCCGCACGCGCCGCAGTGCTCGGGGGGGCTCGCGGCGACGTGGAGGTGGGCGCAGATCTCGCAGTAGTAGACCGGCAGCCGGTGCCCCCACCAGAGCTGGCGGGAGATGCACCAGGGGCGGATGTTCTCCATCCAATCGAGGTAGACCCGGCGATGGTTCTCGGGAACGATCCGCACGCGGCCGCTGCGAACGGCCTCGATCGCGGGAGCGGCCAGCTCGTCCATGCGCATGAACCACTGCAGCGAGATCAGCGGCTCGATCCGCTCTCCGGAGCGGTGGGAGTAGGGGACCTCGTGCTCGTAGGGCTCCTCGCCCACGATGCGACCCTCGGCGCGCAGAGCCTCGATCACCGCGGCGCGCGCCTGCATCACCGTGAGCCCCGCGAAGTGCTCCCCCGCCTCTGAGGTCATGTGCCCGTCCTCCCCGATCACCGAGACCTGGTCGAGCTCGTGGCGCTGGCCGATCTCGAAGTCGTTGGGGTCGTGCGCCGGGGTGACCTTGAGCTGGCCGGTCCCGAAGTCCATCTTCACGTACTCGTCCGCCACGATCGGCAGGTGGCGCCCCACCAGCGGCAGGATCGCGCTGCGCCCCTGCAGGGCGCGGTAGCGCTCGTCCTCTGGGTGGACCGCCACCGCGGTGTCCCCCAGCATCGTCTCGGGGCGCACCGTCGCGATCGTCGCCGAGCCTCCGCCCACCAAGTCGTAGCGGATCGCGTACAGGGTGTCCGTCTCGCGGCGCTCCTCGACCTCTAGGTCGGAGATCGCCGAGCGCGAGCCGGGGTCCCAGTTGACGATGTAGCGGTCGCGGTAGATGAGGCCCTGCTCGTAGAGCGCGACGAACACCTCCACCACCGCGCGGTGGTAGCCCTCGTCGAGCGTGAAGCGCTCTTCGGAGTAGTCGCAGGAGGCGCCGAGGCGCTTGAGCTGCTCCACGATCGTGTGGCCGTAGTGCTCGCGCCACTCCCACACGCGGCGCACGAACTCCTCGCGCCCGAGCTCCTGACGGCTGGTGCCCTCGGCGCGCAGCGCCTTCTCCACCTGGGCCTGCGTGGCGATGCCCGCGTGGTCGGTGCCGAGGATCCACTTCGTGCGGGCCGGCGGGGTCTGCGCCTGGGCGCGCATCCGGTGGTAGCGGATCAGCACGTCCTGGATCGAGCCGTTCAGGGCGTGGCCCATGTGCAGCGAGCCCGTGACGTTCGGCGGGGGTATCGCGATCGAGTAGTTCTCCACGGCCTCGCCCTCGGGCGCGGGGTGAAATAGACCGCTGGAGAGCCAGCGCGCGGCGATCCGCGGCTCCACCTCCGCGGGCTCGAAGCGGGTCACGCTCTCCAGATCCTCTGAACGCTCACTCATGGGAGCGTGAGTGTAAATGGCCTGCCCGCCCGCCCACTTGGCGGGGGGAATCGCCGCCTCAGTTGCCGAGACCGCCGAGGTAGGCGTAGGGGTGAAGCATGCGCCAGTACTCCAGGCCATTGCCCTGGGCGTGGATCTCGCTGCCCTGCGGCGCCTCGACACGGATGCGCGCAGCGAGGGCTTGGGCGTCGTCCTCGTCGTTGGCGCCCACCAGCAGATGACGCCAGCGCTGGTTGACCGGGATGCCCTCCCCGCGCAGGCGCTCCGCGAAGGCACGGGCGTCGTGGTGGGTGGGAACGGTGACGTAGACCTCCCACTCGGGTTCGCCCCCCTGCAGCGACTCTGCGGTCTCCGTCTGCTCCAACCGGGCGTGCTCTGCCGCGCGCTCGGCCTCGGTGGCGGGCAGCGCCACCGAGGTGTCCTCCCAGCGCTCCTCCACCGGGTGCCAGTGCGAGAGGAGGACCTCCCCTGCGATGCCACCCTCCTGCAACGCTTGGCGCACGACCTCGCGCGCCTGTTCGGCGGCCTGCAGGGAGTCGGCGTAGAGGAACACGTGCTCACCCTCGTGCGTGACCGCGATCCGCGGCAAGGCGCGACCGTCCTCCAGGTTCTTCAGCGCGTGGATCACGGCGCCGGGCGAGTGCGTCTGCACCTGTACGCGAAACTCGTCGTGCATGGCGCTAGCGACCCCTCGGCTCGGACACGGCCGTGGATGGTAGCGGCGCCCGCCGAGCCGCGCGAACCGGCGCGCCGAGGCGCGCCGGGCGGGCGGCGGGGGCCGCTACGCCGACTCCTCGCGCAGGCGCCGCGGGTGGGGCTTGGCCTCGGCCTCGGGGGCAGCCTCGGTGACGAGGGTGGGGGTGCGGCCCTGCTCGACGGTCTCGCGGGTGACGACGCACTTCGTGACGTCGCGGCGGGAGGGGAGCTCGAACTGGACCTCGAGCAGGATCTCCTCGATGATCGAGCGCAGCCCGCGCGCGCCGGTGTTGCGCTGCAGGGCGCGCTCGGCGATCGCGGTGAGGGACTCCTCGGCGAAGACGAGCTCGATGTCATCGAAGGAGAAGAAGCGTTGGAACTGCTTGACGAGGGCGTTGCGGGGCTCGACGAGGATCGAGACGAGGTCCTCGCGGGAGAGCTGGTGCACGGCGCTCATCACGGGCAGGCGACCGATGAACTCTGGGATCAGCCCGTACTCGATGAGGTCCTCGGGGAGGCACTTCTCGAACACCTCGCCGGTGTCGCGGTCGGCGGAGGCCTCGATCGCGGCGCCGAAGCCGATGCCTTTGTGCCCGATGCGCCGCTCGATCACCTTGTCGAGGTTGGCGAAGGCGCCGCCGCAGACGAAGAGGACGTTGGTGGTGTCGATCGTGAGGAACTCCTGGTGGGGGTGCTTGCGCCCGCCCTGGGGGGGCACGGAGGCCTGGGTGCCCTCGAGGATCTTCAACAGCGCCTGCTGGACCCCCTCGCCGGAGACGTCGCGGGTGATCGAGGGGTTGTCGGCCTTGCGCGCGATCTTGTCGACCTCGTCGATGTAGATGATCCCGGTCTCGGCCTTCTTGACGTCGTAGTCGGCAGCCTGGATCAGCTTGAGGAGGATGTTCTCGACGTCCTCCCCGACGTAGCCGGCCTCGGTCAAAGCGGTGGCGTCGGCGATTGCGAAGGGCACGTTGAGGATCCGCGCGAGCGTCTGCGCGAGCAGCGTCTTGCCGCAGCCGGTGGGGCCGAGCAGCAGGATGTTGGACTTCTGCAACTCCACGTCGGAGTCCCCGGACTGCATCATCTGCACGCGCTTGTAGTGGTTGTAGACCGCGACGGAGAGCGTGCGCTTGGAGGTCTCCTGGCCGATCACGTACTCGTCGAGCACCTCGTAGATCTCCCGCGGGGTGGGGAGTTTCTCGAGGTCGAACATCGGCGTGGGCGCGAGCTCCTCGTCGATGATCTCGTTGCAGAGGTCGATGCACTCGTCGCAGATGTAGACCCCGGGCCCGGCGATCAGCTTCTTGACCTGCCGCTGGGACTTGCCGCAGAAGCTGCAGAGAAGCTGCTCGTTGGAATCGGTGGGCCGGGCCATATGTTGTCTCTCCTCCTGCGCTGCTCCAGACGCGCGATCTCGGAGCTAGTGCTCCGAGATAACGCGATCGATGATGCCGTACTCGCGCGCCTCCTCGGAGCTCATGAAGTAGTCGCGCTCGGTGTCGTTGCGCACTTGGTCGAGCTCTTTGCCGGTGTGCTTGGCGATGATCTCGTCGAGGCGGTGGCGCACGTCGATGATCTCTTTGGCGTGGATCTCGATGTCGGTGGCCTGGCCCTGGAAGCTCGAGGAGACCTGGTGGATCAGGATCTTGGCGTTGGGGAGCGCCATGCGCTTGCCCTTGGCGCCCCCGGCGAGCAGCAGCGCCCCCATCGACATGGCGATACCCACGCAGATCGTCTGCACGTCGGGCTTGATGAACTGCATGGTGTCGTAGATCGCAAGTCCCGCGTACACGGAGCCGCCGGGCGAGTTGACGTATATCGAGACGTCCTTCTCGGGGTCCTCGGACTCCAGGTGCAGCAGCTGGGCGACCACGAGGTTGGCGATCTGGTCGTCCACGGGGGTGCCGAGGAAGATGATGCGCTCGTTGAGCAGGCGGCTGTAGATGTCGAACGCGCGCTCCCCGCGGGAGGTCTGCTCGACGACCATCGGTACAAGTGGGCTCATCGTCCTCGCTTCAGTTTCGCTTCCCCGACCGGATTCCTCCACGGTCCCCGTCGAGACCTGTCACTGCGCCGGCGAGAACACGCCGGGCATTCACCATAGAGGCTAGCTGGCCGATCTCCGATTGGTCGGGCCGGCGTGAGGGCCGATCTCCGATCGGCCGGTGCCTGCGTGCACGGAAGCGGGCTATCGATCGGGCGTCCACAGAGCACCGGGGGCGGGCGGGCTTCCAGGCTCCTGCTCGTGCGCCTGCTCCTCGCGGACGCGCTCGGCGCGCTCCTTCTCGGGCGTCCAGAGCTGCTCGCGGGCGCGCGCCTGCTCGATCGGGATCGGCTGGGCCTCGGCGGCGATCAGGTCCATCGCGCGCCGTGCGGCGAGATCCTCGCGCACCTCCTCCAGGCGCCCGGCGTCCCCCAGCCGCCGGAAGAGCTCCTCGGGGGAGAGCTGCTCGCGCTCGGCGGCGGGGCGGAGCACCTCCAGGAGCTCCTCCTCGCCGGGTTCGATGCCCTCGGCCTCGACGATTGCGGTGAGCACCGCCTCGCGGCGCAGCGCACGCTCGGCTTCGGGGGCGGTGTCGGCGAGGATCTCCTCCTCGGTGCGGCCGGAGAGCTGCAGGTAGGCCTCGCGCGTGATCCCCCGGTGGGAGAGGGTGTGCAGGACGCGCTCCCACATCTCCCGGGCGCGGCCCTCGACCAGGGCCGCGGGGACCTGCACCTGCGCGAGCTCCACGGCGGCGTCGAGCGCGGCGGTGCGGAACTCGCCCGCGATGCGTTGCTCCTCGGCCTCGCGCAGGCGCCGGCGGATGTCCTCGCGGAGGTCCTCGAGGGTGTCGAAGCCGGTGTCGATCGCGAGGTCGTCGTTCAGCTCGGGGAGCTCCTTGCGCTTGACCTCCTTGACGGTCACCTCGAATGAGGCCTCACGGCCGGCCAGCTCCTCGCGTTCGTGGTCGGCGGGGAGGGTGAGCTGGACGGTGCGGCTCTCCCCGGCGGAGGCCCCCTGGAGGGCCTGCTCGAAGTCCTCGGGCAGTTCGCCCGCTCCGAGCTCGACGAGCTGATCGCGGCGCTCGCCGCCCGCGAGGGGCTCCTGCTCGCCGGACTCCCCGGCCAGGGAGCCGAGGTAGTCGATCACCACGAAGTCGCCTGCTGCGGCGGGGCGCTCCACGGTCTGCGAGCGCGCGAGTCGCTCGCGCAGCCCGTCGATCTCGCGCTGCACCTGCTCCTCCTCCACCTGCGGCTCGGGGCGGCCGACCTCCAGACCGCGGTACTCCCCGAGCGTGGCCTTGGGGAGCACGCCGATCTCGAAGGAGAACTCGAGGCTCTCCCCGTGGGGGGGCAGCTCGCCGAGGTCCACGCGGGGGTCGCCGACGGGGACGATCCCGGTGCTCTGGAGGGCGTCCACGTACCAGCTCCCGAGCGTGTCGCGAACGGCCTCCTCCATGACGGCCTCGCGGCCGATCCGCTGGATCACCAGCGGCGCGGGCACCTTCCCGCGGCGAAAGCCGGGGAGCTTCAGTTCGCGTCCGAGCTCGCGCGCCTTGCCCTCGATGCGCTGCTCGAGCTCGCTGGCGGGCACCTGCACCTGGACGCGCACCCGTGACTCGGGCAGCTCGGTGACGGTCGTCGTGAGGGCGCTGGGCATGGCTGGAACGACCGCCCGGGGATGCGCCGCGGGGGATCGCGCCCGCCACGATACCGTGCCGTCCGATGCGAACGCTGCGGCGCCTGGAGCGATGGCTGTGGACGGGCCCGGTGGGCCACTTCGTGGGCGGCGGGCTCGACTTCGCAGTGGCGTGGGGGCACTACCTGCGCGTTCGTCGAGCCCGCCGGCCGTGAGGGACTGCTACGCGCTGAGCGTCGCGTGGGCACCCCCGAAGACGAGGGAGACGCCTCGGGGCACGACGAGCACGGCGCCGGCGGCATCCTCGATCAGGTTGAGCGTGGCGGCGCTGAGGGCGACCTGACCCTGCCCGGCCTCGGGGCGGGAGCCGACGACGAGCAGGTCGGCGCCGTGGCCTCTCACGGCGGGGCCGACGTCCGCTCCGAGCGCCTGCGCGAGCGCCTGCGCGGTGCTCTGGGCGCTGGGGTCGGTGGGGTCCTCGGTGACGGCGATCCGCTGCACGACATCGGCCTGCTCGGCGAGGCCGGCGGAGGCGATGGCGACCGCGAAGCGGCCCCCGTCGAGCAGCCGCTGGGCGGAGTTGCCGACGGTGACGTGCCGGGGGGCGGTGTGGGAGTCCGAGCAGAACACGATCGCGTCCGCGCCCTCGCGCTCGGCCAGGGCGCGCAGCCCCTCGGGGGTGGAGCGGTCGGCGACCACGTGGCCCGGGGCGTCGGGCGTCCCGAGCAGCTCGGCGCCGCGCTGCAGGAGCTCCTGGGCCTCGCGCTCGGCGAGCAGCTCGCGCTCGGGCTCGGGCTCCTGGGTGTGGCGGACGTAGGCGAGCGCGACCTCGGCGCCGGCGCGGGCGAGGATGCGCCCGAGGGCGATGGCGTCGTCCTCGTTGTTGGTGCCGTCGTAGGAAACGATGATCTTGGTGGCGGACATGGTGTATCTCCTCTGTGATTGCGATGTGAGGGGCGTTGCTGCGGGAAGTTCTTTTTGAGGGAGGGGTTCGTGGTTGCGATGCCTTGACTTTGGGTGGATCCCGAAAGCCTGTTCCACAACAGCGTGGCACGATCCTGCCATCAGCGCCAGTGATTCTCTTTATAGATGAGATAAGCTGTGCTTATGTTGAACGTAGGCCGTCTGCGAGTCCTCAGAGAGGTGGCCCAGCAGGGCTCCTTCTCCGCGGCGGCCGAGGCCCTCTCCTACACCCAGTCGGCGGTCTCCCAGCAGATCGCGGCGCTGGAGGCACAGACGGGCATGGCGCTGCTGGAACGCCTCCCCCGCGGGGTTCGCCTGACGGGGGCGGGGCGCACGCTGGTGGAGCACACCGAGGGGATCCTCGCGCGGCTGGAGGCGGCCGAGGAGGAGCTCGCGGCGCTCGCGGGCCTGCGCGGGGGACAGCTGCGAATGGCCTCCTTCCCCACCGCGGGCGCCGCGTTGATGCCGGTGGCGATCGCCGCGTTCCGGGACTCCTACCCGGAGGTCGAGCTGACGCTCGCGGAGGGGGAGCCGCAGGAGATCGCACCGCGCCTGCGCGCGGGCGAGTTCGACCTGGCGCTGCTGTTCGAGTTCGGCAGGGCCGAGGAGGACCTGAAGCGGGTGGAGCTGCTCGAGGACCCGATGCACCTCGCGCTGCCCCGCGGGCACCTGCTGGCCGGGAAGCGCACCCTGCGCCTCGGAGACCTGCGGGGCGAGGCATGGGTGCAGACCTCCGCGTCGAGCCCGTGCGCGCGCCATGTGGTGCGCAGCTGCCACGCGGCGGGGTTCGAGCCGAACGTGGCGTTCGAGAGCGACGACTACCAGACCGTCCAGGGGCTCGTAGCCGCCGGGGTCGGGGTGGCGTTGATCCCGGAGCTCGCGCTCGCGGTCGTGCGCGAGGACATCGTGGTGCGCGCCCTCTCCCCCACCCCGCCGGCGCGGAGCGTGATCGCGGCGCTGCCGGGACGGGTGGGCGCCAAGGCCCGCATGATCCCCGCCGCCTCCGCGATGCTGCGGATCCTCGAAGAGGCCGCCGCCTCGCGTGAGCGGCCGCTGCAGGCGGGGCTCGCGGCGTAGCGCGTCGGCGGCCAGTGCTCCACACGCTCTGGCCTCCCGCCGCTCCGGCAGCCCGATGCTCCCGGCTACGTCAACAGCTGCATCGCGGCGAACATGTACGCGATGCCGAGGGTCGACACGCACATCGGGAGCCGCAGATCGCTGGAGCCGATCAGCGGCTCGGCGGCGGTCCCCGCGAGCGCACCGTCGGGCGTGAGCGAGACGCCGCCGACAAGCAGCGCCTTCTGATCGACGCGGCGCATCCAGCCGCTCCCCCACAGCAGCGACTGTGCAGCGAAGTAGACGACGAGCAGCCATGTGATCGGGCCCTGGAGACCACCGGGTGACCACATGTAGGCCAGCGCGGCGAGATCTATTCCCATCAGGAGCCACATCGCGTTGATCGCGCGAGGAGCGAGTGCCTGAGTGAGCATCCAGGCAAGGATCCCGAGGGCGCCGTTGGCGAAGGCGAGCTGCCAGAAGCCGCTCGGGATGTTGAAGTGATCGATCGAGGGCGGAGCGAACATGAATGCCATGCCGAGCGCGAGGAGGACGAGCGCGGCGTGCCAGAGGCGACGCTGGCCGGCGCTGTCGAGCAGGTGGCGCACCTGGACGGCGACGATCGCGACGAAAACGAGTGTCCAGACGATCGCCAGCCACTCGGGGAGGATGTTCGTGGCGCCCGGCGAGACGCTCATCGACGTTCCCCCGAGGGACGTCGAATGCCCCCCAACGTGGCCCATGCTCATGTTCATGCCACCCACCACGGCGGAATGTACCACAGGCAAAATCGTCTGCGCCCATGCGGTTAATCGTCCGCAGACCGGCCCCGCCGCAGGCGCCCATCTCCTCCCCGGTGGGCTAACATGCCGTGCGATGAGCGGCCTTGGCTCTCTGCAGCGGCTGCGTCTGTGCTCGCTCTGGCGCCTGGTGCTGCTCGTCGCGCTGATCGTCCTCACCGCGCTCGCTCTCAGCGGTGTGGTCGAGTCGCTCCAGGGCGGGGCGATGATGATGCTTCCGGCACTCGCGCTGGCCGTCGTGATGCTCGTCCGTCCCTATCTGGGAGCGGGCACCATCGCGAGGCTGCGTGCCCGCCGGGCAGAGTGGCCAAGTGTGGCAGCAGGCGTGGAACGGCCCCCGCGCCCGCGCACACGGGTGGCGCGCGGTGGGCGTCTGATCGCGGTGGCATTGGCGGGCCGCGCTCCTCCGCCGTCGGCGCTCGTGGGCTGCCGCTGAGGCACTCGGCGGCCTGCGTCTGCACCGCGAGGCTCCGCAAAAAGGCGGGGCGAGTCAACGACGCCGCCCGGCGCTTCGCAGCCGGTCCACATGCGACAAAGGAGTCGCCGTCATGTCCAACGGTCTCACGCCCGTGCCTGCGCAGGCACACGCGCCATCGTCCCCGAGTGGCCGGTTCAGCCGATCGCTGGCTGAGCGGGGATCCCGTCGATCCCCGCTCGTGACGGTACGCGGCATTCAGATCGCCCTCGGCGCGATCTGGCTACTCGACGGGCTGTTGCAGTTCAAGAGCTTCATGTACACGCACGGCATCGTCAGCGAAGTATTCGGGCCGGCCGCAGAAAAACAGTGGTCGATCGTGGGGGGCCCGATGAAAACGCTCGACAATCTCTACGGGCGCGACCTGACACTGTGGAACACGCTCGCCGGCGAGATCCAGGTCGCGATCGGGCTGGGGCTGATCCTCAGCCGCAGGACTGTGAAGCCCGCTCTGCTGGTCTCCTTCGGCTGGGCGCTGATCGTCTGGTGGTTCGGTGAGGGCTTCGGCGGCCTGACCTCGAACACGCTGCCCTCGCCGTTGATGGGTGCCCCCGGGGGGGTGATCCTGTACGCGATCGTCGGCCTGCTCGTGTGGCCCACGAGCAGGCCGAACGGGCGATCACCGGCAGAAGGGGGACCGCTCGGCGATCGCGGCGGCCTGTGGGCCTGGTCTGCGCTGTGGGCCCTATCCGCGGGCCTGTGGCTGGTCAATGTCAACCGGGCGCGGGGCGCGACCCACGAAATGATCAAGGCGATGGCGGCGGCCTCGCCGCACTGGCTCGCCAGGATCCAGAGCTCGGTCGGGAGCCACACCCAGGGTCACGGCACCACGATCGCCGTTGTCCTCGCGATCCTCTCGCTGGCGGTGGCGATCGGCGTGTGGACGCCGCTGCGCTGGCCGGCGCTCGCGATCGGGATCGTGCTCTCGCTCGCCTACTGGGTGCTGGGGCAGGACATCGGGGGCCCATTCTGGGTCGAAAACGCCACCGACGTCAACGCGGGGCCGCTGTTCGTGCTGCTCGCTGTCACCCTGCTCCCCGTGGCCCAGGTCGCGAGCGGCACAGCTCGCACCGAGCGAGAGCTCGCAAAATAGGGCGTTTGGCCTATTAGGGCGTTTGGCCTATATCTGTCTGGCTCAAGTGCTCGCCGAAGAACGCCAGGATCCGCCGCCAGGCGTCCTCGGCCGCTTCTCGGTTGTAGCCGAAGCCGGTCACATGCAGCAGCGGCGTCAGCGGCCCGACGCTCAGATGGTTGAGGAAGCTGTGGCCGGCCTGCGGGTACTCCTTGATGTCGTGCGTGACGCCGAGTGAGTCGAGCGCCTGCTCCAGCCGCTGCGCGCGACCGCGCAGGGTGAGGTCCTTGGCGCCGTAGCTGCCGACTACCGGGCACGCTCCGGCGAGCCGCTGCGCGTCCTTGGGCACCTCGCCGTAGTTGACCGACGCGGCCTGAAAGCCGCGTGGCGCGCACAACAGCGCGAAGCCGCCGCCCATGCAGAACCCGATGATGCCGATGCGCCCGCTGCAGTCCTCGCGCTCGGCCAGCAGCTTCCGCGCCGCCTCGATCTCTTCGTACGCGGGCCCGCTGCCCGAGCGCGAGGCGCTCATCGTCGCCACCACGCAGCGGATCCCGCGGCCCGAGTACAGGTCGGGCGCGAACGCGACATAGCCGGCGCCCGCCAGCCGGTCGACCTGCGCGCGGATGTCGTCGGAGAGCCCGAGCGCGTCCTGGATCACGACCACGCCCGGGTGCGACCCGGCATCGCCCGGCGTGGCTAGATAGCCGCCCAGCTCACCGGACGACGTCGCGTAGCGCAGCTCGGGCATCACGGGCATTGTGACGACAGCCGCCCACTGGCGCGTCATCAGATCACGAGCCGTCTCGCGTTCGGTTCTCGCGCAAGGTTACGCCGAGTGATAGCCGTCCGCACGCAGACTGCTGCATTCCCCGGGCCGAGCGAGCATCGCCCGGTCAGAGGAGCGAGCTGCGTATGCGGTGTTTGCCTCAGCGGGGGACCGAGGAATCGAACCTCGAGCAAGGGTTTTGGAGACCCCCATGTTACCGTTACACCAGTCCCCCGGGGGACCAGAGATTGTAGGCGCTGAGCAACCGTCGCCGCTCGCGAAAGCCATCGCGGCCATACGCACCGCGCCGCATGAGCCGCCCAGACGCGTCTGCACGTCCTCGTAGGTCCCTACGACCGGCGCCGAGGGGTCCACGGGCGGCTAAAGCTCGCGCCGGTCCCTGTCGAGACGGGAGGCAGAGACGAGCGTTCAACAATTGTGATGATCAACACAAACTTTTCCCGTCTGGGCCTCGCCACGGCGATCCAGCGAAACCGCTCTCGCCGCGGGCTCGCAGCCGAGGGGGGACTCTCGCTGATCGAAGTGATGATCAGCATGATGATGCTGGGGTTCATCGTGATCGCGGTGTTCACGGGCTTCAACGCCGCCAGCCGCTCGACCGTGGAACAACGCAGCCACGACCAGGCGTCGTTGCTGGCCGCACAGTCCCAGGAGGTGCTGCGCAGCGACTCCGCGGCCACGCTCGACACGATCGAGGAACCCATCACCCACGTCTACACACAGACGCTGGGCGGGCAGAAGTACACGATCACCCAGACCGACCGTTGGATCCCCGACAACAACCAGAGCGCGACCTGCAGCGCCTCCGGCAAAGAACACTCCAATCAGGCGGGCGACTATCTGCGGATCAAGACGACCGTCACCTGGCCACAACTTGCAGCCGACGAAAAACGGCCGGCACTGGAAGAGGCCAGCATCATCACTCCCCCGGATGGCTCGGGCCTGGAAGTCGATGTGCTCAACGGCCGCACCCCCGAGGGGCCGGTCGCCGGCGTCACCGCGCTCGCCGGCGAAGCGGAAGCGACGACCGGCGAAGCGGGCTGCGTGATCTTCGGCGGGATCCCCGCGACCAGGATCAACATCGAAGTCTTCAAGCTGGGCGACGTCACGGAAGCGGGGGCTGTCAGGAAGATCTACCCCGAATTCTCGATCACGCCGAACATAACCACCAGCGTCCAGCCGGTGCTCAACACGGGGTCCAACATCACCGCCGAATTCACGCACGAAGGCAAAGCGGCCACGGGGGACACGTTCGTCGCCTACAACCCCAAAATGAACCTCGCGCCCGACTTCGAGGTCGGGAGCACGCGCTTTGGCCCCTTCATCGAAACCACGGGCGAATACGACGCTCTGACCGGCATCGCCCCCACCAAAGAAGAACCCGAACCATACAAAAGCGCGGCGAAAACCGCCATCAGCTCAGCCTACTACCCCACAGGCGACCTCTTCCCCTTCGAAAAAGGCCCCTGGCTCGTGTACGCGGGGGACTGCCCCGCGAACAACCCGCATACGGTGGACGAAAGCGAAATCAGCGAAAGCTCGATCTCGGTCGCCCTGGAACCCGGCCAGGACCCCACCGTCAAAGTCCCGACCTCAGAAGTGAAGCTGACCGCCTACAAAGGCACCAAAAGCTCGAGCGGCGGGGTCGAAACGACGGCGCGACCCGTCAAGATCACAAACATCGCATGCCAGGAACTCAAAGAAAAAGAAGAAAAAACAAACAAAAAGACATTCACTCCGAACAACGCCTCTGCATACAGCGCGTTTGACATGCAGAATACGACTGGCACCGGGAAACTGGAAGATCCCTATCAGCCGTTCGGCAAGGAACCGACCGGGAAAGCTTTCAAGCTGTGCCTCTACGACGAAAAAGAACACAAGACCTACACGACGACCTACTCGGACGAAAAAGTGGCTGGGCCCACGATCAACCTCTACCTGGCCGAAGCGACGGGTACGAGCACCGAAAGCAACGGCCACTCCATCGAAGTGAAATCTGCACCGACGAGCAACACATGTTGACCCGCCGCCCCCACCCCACCGCCCCGGCCGCACCCGGACAGAGCCTGTCCATCTCGGGCGAGAGCGGCTTCACCCTGATCGAAACGCTCGTCGCGGCCAGCACCGGGATGGTGGTCTGCCTCGCTCTGTTTGCGGTCCTCATCTTCTCCACACGCCAGGAGACGCACCTGAACGACGTGGCGCAGGCGACCGAGCTCGGCCGGTTTGCGATGAACAAGGTCGTCAACGAACTGCACTCGGCATGCATCGCCCCCGGCTTTACTCCCATCCAGGAAAACAGCAGTGCAAGCGAACTTAGATTCATCAATGCCTATGGCAAGTCGGCCGCGATCGGAAAAGAAGAAGTCAACGAACACAGGATCGTCTGGAATGAAAAAGCGGAAACCCTGACGGACTACACGTACAAGGCGACCAAAGAAGAAACCTGGCCAAAATTCAAATATTCCGAAACACCGGCAACGAACAAACCTGAAATGGAAAGCCCTACGGTGCTCCTCGCCACCCACGTCTCCAAGATCGAATCGGGCGGGGAAAAAATACCGATCTTCCAATACTACAGCTACAACCTCGAAGCCAATGAAAGCACCACCACCGGGCTCAACATGCTCAACACGAAACCGCTCACTGCCGCTCCAATGAGCGGCGCAGAAGCGGCGACCGCCGCGTCCGTGCTGATCAGCTTCAACACGGGCTCCGCCGCGAGCTCGTCCAGCGTGACGAACGTCCTGGGCAAAGGCCTTGCCAAAGACGTGGCAGAGGGACAGCAGAGCCAGGTGACGCTCTCCTTCTCGGTGCCCATATCCGAAGGAGAAAAGGCGGATACGCCATGCGAGTGAAGCCTGCACACATCGCCCGTCGACGCGGCGCCCGAGCCCACCTCGCCTCCCAGGACGGCTTCACTCTGCTGGTCGCAATCGGCGTTCTGTTCGTGACCTCGCTGCTGGTGGTCGCGGCGTTCGCGGCTGCCAGGGGCGACATCCAACTCTCCCACCGGAACACCGTCCAGAAAGAGGCCTACTACGCGGCGCTCGCGGGCATCCAGGAGTACGAGTACCATCTGCAGGCCAACCCCGACTACTGGGAGACCTGCGCCACGCCGTCCAACACGGTCCCAGAACAGAAAGTCAACGAGCACTATGAAGTAAAGCTGCTCATCGCAAGCACAGCCCCGAAAGAAGCCAAAGAATGCAGCACGGCGAACCCGTTTGCGACGATGATCCAGTCCTCGGGCACGAACGCGAACACGTTCCGCATCGAATCGATCGGCACGGCGGGCAACCCAGCCGTGGCCACGAGCTATGCAACCCGTTCGGTCATTGCGACCTTCCACGTGATCGGCTTCCTCAACTTCATCTACTTCACCCAGTACGAAGACGGCGACCCCTCTCTGTACGGTGGACCCAAAGAATGCGAAAACTACCTCCCCGTGCGCGAAGAACTGAAAATCAACGGCAAATGCGCGACGATCGTGTTCGCGGACGGGGATGCCGTCGAAGGCCCGATGCACACCGATGATGCGACCGACGTCTGCGGCAAGGCCTACTTCGGGCGCAAAGGCCACAACCCGGTCGACACGGTGCAGATCAACTACCCCGTCTACTCCACCTGCGGGGGCTCGGAAGCGGTCTACTACACGGCCACCGGCAAATACGAAAAAGGCGAAGAACTGCTCACTCCCGAAGGCGATACGACGCTCGGGACCTACGTCAAAGAAGGCGGCGAGGAATTCACCGGGTCCACGCACATCGTGCTCAACGGCTCGGCCAACACGATGTCGGTGACCAACGCGAAAAACGAAACCAAAACGTATGAATGGCCGAGCAACGGCCTCGTCTATGTCCGCGCGAGCGAAAGCCCGGAAACGCCGTGCTCATACGCCTACAAGGACGTCACGAGCGAAACCGACGACGCCGCCGAGGTATCGAAAGAAACCTACTGCGGCAACGTGTACGTCAGCGGCACCTACAGCAAGTCGATCACGATCGCGGCCGAAGAAGACCTGATCATCAACGGAAACATCTATCCGACCAGCGTCGCCGGCAAACTCGGCACCGAACCGACCGGCACCGACACCCTCGGCCTGATCGCGGGCCACTACGTGCGCGTCTACCATCCCTTGACCAACAACAACTGCGAACTCGCCAAAAACGGCAAAGAATCGCTGGAAAACCCGTGGATCTACGCGGCGATCCTCTCGACCAACCACTCCTTCGCCGTGGACAACTACGAATGCGGCGAAAGCCTCGGCAACCTCAACGTCTACGGGGCGATCGGGCAGCGCTTCCGCGGGATCGTGGGCACGACCGGCGGCACGGGCTACATCAAGGACTACAAATACGACGAACGGCTCGCGGTGGACGAGCCCCCCTACTTCCTGAACCCGATCAACGCCGGCTGGAAAGTCGCGCGCGAGACGGCACTGAAGCCCGGGTAGACGGAGCCCGGGCAGATGCAGCCCGGAAGCCAACGCAGCCCGGGGGCCGACCCAGCTCGGGGGGAGCGACGGCGGCCTCGGCGGCCTACCGCACAAGGACGCCGGCGTCCACCCCCCGCAGCAGGACCGCAGGCGGGAGCTCCAGCGCCCGCGCGAGCCGCAGGAGGGTGCGGAGGTTGGGGTTGCGCTTGCCGCGCTCGAAGACGCTGATAGCGGCGCGGTCTACGTGGGCGTCGATGGCAAGCGTTTCCTGAGAGATGCCCGCGCGCTCGCGCGCCCAGCGCAGGTTGACGCCGAAGCGCGCCGCGGGAGGGAGGACCTCCCCTGAGCCTCGCGGGCCTCTCACCGTGGAGGCGACGGGGCCGATCCCTGCCAGCAGGGCGCCGGGCTTGACACCGATGGCGCGCGCGACTCGCACGATCGTCGAGAGGTCCGGCGCGCGCTCGGCGCGCTCCAGGAAGCTGACAGCGGCGCGATCGAGCTGTGCTCTGAGGCTGAGATCGATCTGCGAGAGGCCCGCACGCTTGCGGGCCTCTCGCATGTTCTCGCCAAATCGCACCAACTGTTCGTCCAGCTCGTGGTCGCCGGTACTTCGCATGCGCCCATACTCTTGAGTTGCACACAGAAAGACCACTGCTCAAACACGAGAAACGCCATACGCGCCGATGGTCAGGACAAGCGCGGAAAACCCCCTGGTTCGGATGCCATCGGGAGCGGCCGGCCGGTGGGACCCGGCGCTCCACGGGATGCGTGCCGATGGTCACGCAACCGCTTGGACAGCACCCCGGGGCGCTGGGGCAGCCGAGCCTCGGGAAGTGGTGCGGCGGGTGGGATTCGAACCCACACGCCCTTGCGGACAGGGCCTTTTGAGGGCCCCGCGTCTACCGTTCCGCCACCGCCGCGCGCACGCCCCCAATATAGGGCTCAGGCGGGGCTGGGAGTGGCGTTCCCGTAATCCCCGGGGCGAGCGTGGGGGTTGCGAACCTCGAGCTCGACGTTCCACCCCTGGGAGAAGCCGCGCATGGCGAAGGCGACCACGAGCACCTGCAGGGGGATCACGAGCAGGGTGAGCACCCCGAGCAGGCTGGAGTCGAGCGTGGGCTGGGTGAAGGTCGAGCCCTCACGCTCGAACCAGCCCGGGGCCGCGACGAGCGCGAAGGTGCCGAGCAGCACGCCGAGCGCGGAGGCGACCGGAAGCACGCCGCGGTTCCAGCGGGCGGCGTAGAAGGCGAGCAGGAGGTAGATGAAGACGAAGACGAACTGCCCCACGATCGGCCCGATGCCCTCGAGAGCTTCGAAGCCGCCGATCGTGATCACGAGCACGAGCACGGCGGTGGCGAGCAGCAGCGCGATCACGGTGGCACGGGTGGCCTGCACGACCGGCTTGTCGCGATTTGGGTGGGTGATCAGAACGCTCGCCTCGGCCTGCCGGGCCGCTGAAGTGGACATCGTAGATATGACCATACAATCTTCTGCGGTCCCCGTGTGCGGTACGGCCCTCCGGCACGGCGCGGGGGCACCGCGCGGGCGTGGTGGAACTGGCAGACACGCTGGCCTTAGGAGCCAGTGGGCTCAGGCCCTTGGGGGTTCGAATCCCTCCGCCCGCACTACCCCGCCGCCCCCAGCTCGAAGGTGGCGTGCTCCCGGGCGTCCACGAGCTCGAAACAGCGTCCGACCGCCCCCCGCACGAGCTCGACGTCGAGACCGAGGTCGATCAGCGAGTCCGCGCCCTGGAAGGCGCGCTCGGCGAGCAGCAGCAGCGAGATGAGGACACCCGCGGAGAAGCCGTGCTCCAGCGCGGCGAGCACGACCACGGCGATCGGCCCGAGGTTGGCGGCTGCGCCGGAGCCGTAGCGGTTCGCGGCTTCGAGCCATCCGAGGCGCACCTCGCGCCGGCGCACGCGCGAGGCGGCCTCGCGAAAGCGTCCGGCGGAGGCATCGCGCTCCAGGCGCGCGGAGAGCTCGGCGGCGAGGGTCGAGCTCATCGCCTCCAGCGCCTCCTGGCGCTCCTGCGCGGCGAGGCCGAGGGGCGCCTGGGTCAAGCGGGTGACGAGCGCGGTGAGCACGATCAGCGCGGCGGCGATCAGCGCGGCGGGGAGGTAGAGCAGCGCAAGCGCGGCAAGCGCGGAGAGCAGCTCGAAGAGCCCCATCACCGCCGTGTCGAGCGGGGCGACGACGACATCCTGGAGGGCTTCGGCGTCGGAGATGAAGCGGGAGGCGACCCCAGCGAGCTCATGCGCGGGTGCGGGGGCGCGGTGGTGTACGCCGCGGAACATGAGCACGCGCAGGTCGCGGTAGAGGGTTCCGACGGCCCGCGCGAAGAAGCCGTCGGAGAGCGCGAAGGCGAGCGCTTCGAGCACCACAGCGGCGACGATCAGCCCAACGGCGAGGCCCGCGCCCGCGTCGTGGTGGCCACCGGCGAGGTCGTTGACGAGCGCCCCGAGCGCCAGCGGGGGGATGAGACCGAGCAGGGACCCGAGCAGGGTGAGTGCAACCATCGCCGCCAGTGAGCGGCGCGCGGGCCGTACCAGACGGAAGAGGCGCCGCCAGGGGACGGGCGCGCGGCGTGGAGAAAGGATGTGTTGGAGGAGGCGGCCCATTTGTGCGGATTGTTGCGCAACGATGCCGTGGAGGAAATCGGCCCATTTTGGCGGTGCTCCCAAGAAACCGTGAGGGGCGACAGCTCCGAAAACGTCCCCAGCCGGCAACGGATCGGAGCCCCCTGACTGGCGAGACTCGCGATCCGCTCCGGCGCGGGCGCTCGCTATTTCTTCTTCATGGAGCCTTTGCTTTTTTTCTTCGAGCTTTTCTTTTTTTTCTTGCTGGCGTCGAGAGCCATTGCCTCACCTCCTATCCAGTGGAGCTTGGTTTCACTGAGCGCACACAGTAGGAAACGCTGCGTTTGGCGGCGATGAGAGCTCGGTGAACGGTTCGTTAAGGCTTTTCGGGCGCGATATCGTGGCTGGAGACCATCTGAGCCCGACCACAACCACAGGAGGGTGCCGCCATCCGGGAACCGGCAGACGCTGAGCGAGCACCCTCCCCGGGGAGTCCCCCGGGCCAGGTGAGGAGCATGGGGCGGGCGACGTTCGCGGCGCTCGCGGTCCCCAACTACCGCCGCTACATCTCCGGCCAGGCGATCTCGCTGGTGGGGACGTGGATGCAGATGGCGGCGCAGTCGTGGCTGGTGCTCACGATCACGGGCTCCGCCACGAAGCTGGGGGTGATCGTGGCGCTCCAGACGCTGCCGGTGCTGCTGCTCGGCCCCTACGGCGGGGTGGTGGCCGACCGGGTGGACAAGCGCCGGCTGATGGTGGCGCTGCAGAGCCTGATGGGCGTACAGGCCCTGGTGCTCGGCGTGCTGACGATCACCGGCGCGGTGGCGCTGTGGCAGATCGGCGTGCTCGCATTGATGCTCGGGCTGAACAACGCCTTCGAGAACCCCGCGCGGCAGTCGTTCATGCTGGAGATGGTCGGCGAGGAGCACCTGCGCAACGCGGTGAGTCTCAACTCGGTGCTGGTCAACGTGGCGCGCACGATCGGCCCCGCGGTGGGGGGCGTGCTGATCGCGACGGTGGGCACCGGGGTGTGCTTCCTCTTCAACGCGGCGAGCTTCGCGCCGGTGGTGCTCTCGCTGATGACCCTCGACCGCGCGGCGCTGCGTCCCAGCCCGCCCACCGCCCGCGCTCCGGGGCAGCTGCGGGAGGGGCTGCGCTATGTCAGGCGGACACCGGCGCTCAGCGCGCCGCTGCTGATGATGGCGCTGGTGGGCTGCCTGGCCTACGAGTTCCAGGTCTCGCTGCCCGTGATGGCCCGCGGGGCGCTGCACGTGGGGGCGACGGGCTACGGCTTCATGACCGCCGCGATGGGCGTGGGGGCGGTGGCGGGCGGCCTGGTGGTGGCGGCCCGTGGACGCACGGGGCTGCCCACGCTGATCCTCGCGGCAACGGGTTTCGGGGTGGTGCTCGGTCTCGCGGCGCTGGCACCCAGCCTCCCCACGGAGCTCCTCGCACTCGCGCTGGTGGGATGGGCGAGCATCTCCTTCATGGCGACCGGCAACTCCACGCTGCAGCTCAGCGCGGAGCCCACGATGCGGGGGCGGGTGATGTCGCTGTGGTTCGTGGCCTTCCAGGGCTCCACCCCGATCGGGGGGCCGATCGTGGGCCTCGTGATGGCGCAGGCGGGCGCCCGCGCGGGCCTCGGCCTGGGTGCGATCACCTGCCTGCTCGCGGCCCTCATGGGCCTGACGATGGCGCGCAAACTCACCCCCGACTCCTCGCTCGCGGGCCTGCTCGTCAGCCGAGCCGCGCGGAGCGCCGAGGCCGAGGTGAAGTAGGGCTCGCGGGCCCGTCGGCAGGGTCGGCACGCCCGTCGGCAAGGTCGGCACGCCCTCCGACAGCCTCGGTGCGGCCGGCTAGCCGTCCAACCGGTTCAGCTCGTCCCCCGGCAGCCTCGGCACTCCCTCCGGGTGGGCCCGCACGCCGGCCAGGCGCGATCGATCGCCGCCGCGTCAGCGTCACGACGATCAGGCCCACCGCCACCGGCACGGTGGCGGGGAGCTCATCGACCGCGAAGAACAACAGGTCGAAGGCCAGCGCGAGACCCGCGACGAGCGCCGCGGCACGGAGCTGGCCGGCGCCCGCCGAGCGTCCCTCGCGCATTGGCGGCCAACCGCGGGCGAGCAGGCCGCCGAGCAGGCCCGCCACGAACAGGTCGCCATAACCCATCGCCGCCGAGCCGAACACCTCCGCCTGCAGTTTCGGCAGGCCCGCCGCGGGGTGTGCGGAGTTGAGCACTTCGTTGGGGTGCTGGAGCAGTTCGGAGACCACCAGCGCGGCGTCCGCGCACGCCATCAGCACGATCCCCGCCGCCAGCCACCGCGGCGGCGTGACCGCCGCGAGCAGCACTCCCAGCGAGACGCAGCTGAGCGCCGAGAGCGCGAGCGCCGCCGTCTGCCCCGCAAGCCCCGTGCGGTCCGCCCAGGCGAGCGCGAACAGTGCGGGCGTCGCCAGCGCGAGCAACGGCCGCGCTCCGCGCCCCAGCCAGCCCAGCGCGAGCGCGGCGAGCACGGGAACCGCGACCAGCGCAAGGTAAGTGAGACTCTGCGCGCTCGCCCGCTCCGCCGCGCGCGCAATGAACACGAAGGAGATCACCGACAGCGGCGGGATCGCCGCCCACAGCCGGCTGCGCCGACGCTCGAGCCACGGAATCGCGAGCGTGCCCGGGAGCGCCACGAGCGCGCCCTGGCAGAGGGAGAGCACCCCGATCGAGAGCCAGAAGGGCAGCACCGCGACTCAACATAGACCGCGCGCCTGCGCTACAACCTCCCGCGATGTCCTCCCCTCCCCCGCGGCCAGGCGCTGCCCGCGCACGGTATCGCCGCCGTCGTGGCGGCGCGGCCCTCCTGCTGCTGGCGATCCTCGTGCTGACGATTGCCGCCACCTCCCACTCCCACGCCGGCGTGCCCCGCCGCGAGGCCCCTCGCGATCCGCGCCACGCGGTCATCGCGCGACTCACCCCGCTCCAGCTCGCCGCGCGACGGCACAGCGCCGAAGAGAGCGCAATCGACCGCGTCCTCTCCTACACCCCCGCCATCACCGAAGGAGGCCGTCGCGGGCGCGAGCTCGCGCTCACCTTCGACGACGGCCCCGGTCCCTACACGGTCCAGCTGGTGCACGTGCTCGACTCCCTGCACGTCCGCGCCACCTTCTTCGCGATCGGCGAGGAGGAGCGCTGGTTCTCCGCCGGCACCCTCGCCGAGCTGCGCTCGGGGGACGCGGTGGGAGACCACACCGAGACCCACCCGATGATGGCGTCGCTCTCCGCGCACCAGCAGCGTGAAGAGATCTACGAACAGATGGTCCACGTTCAGCTGCTCGGCGGTCCCACCCCGCGCCTCTTCCGCCCTCCCTACGGCTCCTTCGACGCCACCACCTTCGCGCAGCTGCGCGCCTTCCACATGCTGATGGTGCTGTGGTCGGAGGACACCTCCGACTACACCCTGCCGGGCACCGCCGCAATCGTGCACCGCGTGCTCGCCGGTGCCCACCCGGGCGCGATCATCCTCATGCACGACGGCGGCGGCGACCGCACCGAGACGATCGCCGCGCTGCCCGCGATCGTGCGCGGCCTGCGCAGGCGCGGCCTGGAACCTGTGACGATTCCCCGTCTGATGCTCGACGATCCCCCGCCGCGCGGCCTGCCGGTCCCGACCAGCCTTGCGGGAGACTAGTGGCCCAGCTGCACGGTCTTCAGTGGCCCAGCTCACGGTCCTCAGTGGCCCAGCTCACGGTCCTCAGTGGCCCAGCTGCACGGTCTTCACGACCAGCAGCGCCACCGCCACGACGAGATACCCGCGCAGCAGCAGCATCGCCGCGCGGCGGCCCGGCGACCACACGGGCCGCTCCAGCAGCGCCAGCGGAGGCATCGTCCAGGCGTGGCGGCGCTCCTTGGAGAGCGGCGCCGCCGCCGCGTCCTTCGCTCCCGCCGCGGCGCCCGCGGGCGCCCGGCGGCGGGACAGCACATAGGCCCCCATCCCCGCAAGCGCCACCGCCAGCGCGATCGAGAGGTCGATGAAGAGATCGGTGACGTTCACGTGCGGGAAGACGGTGCTGGCGACCAGCACCAGGGAGAGCTCCACCAGCACGCCGATGATCACCGCCGCCAGCGCGTTCAGCCACGGGGCATTGACCCAGGGGCCCAGCACCGCGCGGTCGTTGCAGAGCAGCAGCAGGAACACCGTTGCGCTTGGCAGGAGCACCCCCGCGAGCGCCTGCACCGAGGTCGTGATCAGCCCCAGCGGAGCGCCCGGCAGCAGCACGATCCCCGCCGCCGCGCACACCATCAGGGCGAACGTGGCGTAGAACATCTTCGCGTCCCTGATCCCACGGTGCAGCGAGTGGCTGGCGCCGAACACGTCTCCGAAGGCGTAGGAGGTCGCGAGCGTCACCGCCGCCGCCCCGATCAGCGAGGCGTTGAGCAGCACGATCGCAAAGCACGCCCCCGCCGCCGGGCCCACATAGGTGCGCAGCGCGGAGGCGACCGTGCCGGCGTTGCCGAAGTGCCCGGCCGCCGGGGTGCCCGCGAAGGCGAACGCGGCCACCGCGATGATCGCGCCGGCGCCGATCACCACCACGAACGCCCCGATCACGGTGTCGGCGCGCTCGTAGTTGATCCAGCGCGGGGTGATCCGCTTGTCGATGATGTTGGACTGCTGGAAGAAGAGCTGCCACGGGGCCACGGTGGTGCCGACGATGGCGATGATCAGCAGCACCGCCGTCGAGCTGGCCCCCCCGGCGATCGAGGGCGTCACGGTGTCGTGCGCGATCGTGGCGAAGTCGGGGTGCACGAGCACCAGCAGCGGGATCACCAGGAAGTTGGCGAGGACGAACACGTACATGAAGCGCTCCCAACTGCGGAAGCTCCCCGTCGCGGTGATCGCCACCAGCGCCGCCGCCGCGGCGGGCACCGCGACGAACTTGCTCACGCCGAAGTACCCCAGCGCGAGACTGACACCGATGAACTCGGTGACGATGGTGAGGAAGTTGAGGATGAACAGGTCCCCCACCGAGAACCAGCCCCAGAAGCGCCCGAAGCGCTCGTTGATCAGCCGCGCGTGGCCCACCCCGGTGACGGCGCCGAGGCGGATCACCATCTCCTGGTTGACGATCAGCACGGGGATCAGCAGGATCAGCACCCACAGCAGGCTGGTGCCGTAGTTCTGCCCCGCCTGCGCGTAGGTGGAGACGCCGCCCGCATCGTTGTCTCCCACCATCACGATCAGCCCCGGGCCCATGATCGCCAGCAGCGCCATCGCCCGCGAGCGCCAGCCGTGGCGTGCGCCGGTGTCGTCCATGCGGATCGTGCCGAGCGCTCCGCGGATGTCGCCGATGTGGGCCTCGTCGAGGACCGGGGGCACGCCCTCGAGCACGGGCGGCTGGGGCTGCGGATGCAACTGCTGCTCGTCCAGCGTCGGATTGTCGGCCATCTCTCTCACCTCCTTTCTCGGGCGTTCGGGGACACGTCAAAGCGACGCGCGTAGGCACGGATCCCGACCCTGGAATGGAGGCTTAGACCGACAGGGACGGGCTCGACGTACGCGCGAGCGGCTGGGTACTTCGCGGCTGTTCTCGATCCATCCCAGCCTCCTTTCCGCGCGTGATGGTCAGGCCCGTTCGGGCCTCAGGGTAGCACCGCGGGGTTTTCAGTCGCTGACCAGCCCGAAGCGCCGGCGCCAGCCCGCGGGCAGCGTCTGCTCGAGCACGTCGTCCACCGTGACGACCCCCACCACCCGCTGCTGCTCGTCCACGACCGGGAGCGTCGCGAGGTTGTAGTCGGTCATCGTCCTGGCCACCTCCGGCAGGTCGGCGTCGGTGTGCACCGACTCGGGCTCGCGCTCGGCGACCTCCCCGAGAGGCGTGGCGGGGTCGGCGCGCAGCAGCGCGACGATCACCACGGAGCCGCTCAGCGCGCCCGCGTCGTCGTGCAGGTAGACGGTGCTCAGCATCCCGGGCGCGATCGTGCTCCTGCGCACCGCGTCGAGCGCATCCCCCACCGCGTCCAGCTCGGAGAGGGCGATGAAGTCCGGGCTCATCATGCCCCCTGCCGTGGAGGGGTTGTAGCCCAGCAGCGTTTCAATCCGCAGGCGCCCCGCCAGCGGCAGCAGCTCCAGGATCCGCCCGCGGCGCTCCTGGTCGATCTCGCCGATCAGGTCGGCGGCGTCGTCGGGCGCCATCCGCGCCACCACCGCCGCCACCTGCGCATCGGGGCGCTCGGCGATGAACTCGAGCTGGTGGTGCTCGTCGAGCTCCTCGAAGACGTCGGCCTCGAGCTCCCGGTCCTGGCCGACCGCCTCGATCAGCTCCTCCCCCTCCTCGTGCGAGGCGGCCTCCACCAGGTCGGCGATCTCCGCCGGGTGCAGGTTGGCGAGCTTGCGGTGGGAGAAGCGCAGGCGCGCGGTGGGCACGTGGCCGACGAACGGCTCCATGTCGGTCCAGTCCAGGAAGGGCCTGTCCGCCACCATCCCCCGCAGTGCCCGCGGCAGCGCGCGGCGCAGCTGGGCGCGGAAGCTCGGATCGACTCCCACCACCCGCCACCAGCCCTCGATGCAGGCCAGCTCGATCTCGTGGGCGCTCACCAGGCGGGGCGGGTCGGCCTCGACGTTGACCAGCTTGCGCCCCAGCAGGTCCTGGCGCAGCAGCACCTCCCCCACCCGCCGCTCGAATTTCCCCAGGTTCAGTTTCTGGCCCGCCAGCTTCGCCGCTGCGGCCTCGAGCGTGGCCACCTTGTCCACCGGCACGAACAGCTCGCGACCGCCGATCCGCGCCTTCAGGCCCGTCACCGGCGGGTATCCCCCGTCGGCGAGACGCACGATCACGTCCTCCACCCTCCCCAGCCGCTCCCCCGTGCGATCCAGCAGGGGGCTCCGCAGAAGCATCGATAGGTGCAGCACTTGCTCGGGCAACGCCCTCGATACGTTAGGGCATCCGCCGGCAGGGCACGCGCGGAGCGCCACGAACCTTCTTACGCTCACTTTATGGCTCCGTCCCATGATCGTCACGTGCCCTCACGCTCCACCCGACCGTGGCCCACCTATCTGCTCGGCGCGCTCTGCGTCGGCGCGATCCTCGCCGCCGTGCTCGTCGTCGGGCCCGCCTCCGGCAGCACCGCCACCACCGGGCGCACCATCACCGTCGGGGAGGGCGTCGTCCAGTCCACCGTGTCCGGCTCGGGCAACGTCCAGTCCGCCACCCAGCTCGACCTCGGCTTCAAGACCTCCGGTGTGGTGACCCAGATCTACGTCTCCCAGGGAGCCCACGTCACCGAGGGCCAGTTGCTGGCCGAACTGAACCCCGACAGTGCGGAAGTCACCCTCGAGCAGGCCCGGGCCGCGCTGCAGGCCGCCGAAGCGAGCCTCGTGCAGGAGGAAGAAACCGACGGCGAAGGCTCCTCGGGCACAGGCTCCTCCGGCACGGGTTCCAGCCACGCGACCGCGTCGGCGGCATCGGTTGAGGACGTCTCATACATCCCCCCCACCACCCCGACGAGCACCACTCCTGCACCCACCGCGACCACGACCCCCGCCACACCCGCGACCCCCACCTCCACGCCGAGCACCACGCCGACGACGACTGCCACCACCACCACGCCCACCACCACAACCAAGGCTCCCTCCCACATCGCCCCGAGCACCACCACCCCCTCCACCACCACCCCAGCTCATGCCGAGCACGCCAAGACGCGCTCCCCCGAAGCATCCTCGGAATCCGGCGCAGCGAGCGCCGGCAGCTCCTCCACGAGCCGTGAATCCGGCTCGGGCTCCACCGCCGCCAAAGCCACGCTCAGCGCCGCGGCCCGCGAAGCCAACATCGCCTCCGCTCGCGCCGCCGTCAAGAGCGACCGCCTCACCGTGCAGAGCGCCGAGGAGGCGCTGTCCGACACGAAGCTCCTCGCCCCCGCCACCGGCACCATCGTCTCGCTCTCCGGCGAGGTCGGGGAAGCCGTCTCCGCCAGCGGCACCACCAAGGGCTCCACCGAGTCCGGCTCCGGCTCCTCCGGCACGGGGTCCTCCTCCGCGGCGTCCGCCTTCGGAGCCGCCTCCGCTGCTTCGGGCACCGGCTCCTCGAGCTCGGGCTCCGGTTCAGGCTCCTCCAGCTCCTCCTTCGCGGTGCTCAGCGACCTCTCCTCGATGCAGCTCGTGGTACCGCTCTCGGAGTCCGAAGTCATCAACGTCCGCGGTGGCCAGCCCGCGACGGTCACGATCGAAGCGCTCGAAGGCACCAAGCTCGCCGCGCAGGTCCTCTCCGTCGCCACGCTCCCCACCTCCTCCTCCGGTGTCGTCAGCTACGACGTCACCTTCCAGCTCGACCAGCTCGCCGCCGGGCTGAAACCCGGCATGAGCGCCACCGCCGAAGTGGTCGTCAAGCAGGCCGAAGGCGTGAACGTCCCCACCACCGCCATCTCCGCCGACAGCGTGACCGTCGTGCACGACGGCACCGACACCCGCCGCCGCGTCGTCACCGGCCTCGCCGGCGACAGCTCCACGATCATCCTCTCGGGCCTCTCCGCCGGCGAACAGATCGTCCTGCCCGTCGCGCGCGCCTCCAGCACCACCTCGAGCCTCCTCTCGCGGCTGGGCAGCCGCGCCGGTGCGCTCGGCGGCGGCGCCGGCGGCCTGGGTGGCGGGGGCGGCGCAGCGTTCTTCGGCGGCGGCGGAGGCGGCTTCAGGGGCGGCTGATGCGAGATCCCCTGCGTCTCCGGTCCTCCTCGCCCGCGCACGACACGCGCGGGCGGGTCCCCCGCGAGCGGCCACTGGTGGTACGCGCCCCGCGCGCTCCCCGTGGTGGGAGAGGCGCCGTCGATGACCGCTCGTCCCACCCCGTCATCGAGGTTCACGAGGTCTCCAAGACCTACGCCATCGGCCCGATCCGCGTGCCGGCGCTGCGCAGTGTCTCCCTGCGCATCGAGCGCGGGGACTTCGTCGCGATCATGGGCTCCTCGGGCAGCGGCAAGAGCACCCTGATGAACATCCTCGGCTGCCTGGACATCCCCACCGAGGGGCGCTACCTGATCGACGGCACCGACGCCCACGACCTCGACGAGGACGAGCTCTCGGACCTGCGCAACCGCAAGCTGGGCTTCGTCTTCCAGTCCTTCAACCTGGTGGCGCGCACCCCCGCCATCGCCAACGTCGAACTGCCGCTCGCCTACGCGGGCCTGCACCGCGCCGAGCGCCGCCGCCGCGCCGAGCGCGCGCTGCGCTCGGTCGGCATGGCCGACCGCATGCACCACCTCCCCTCCGAGCTCTCCGGCGGCCAGCAGCAGCGCGTCGCGGTCGCCCGCGCGATCGTCACCAACCCCTCCCTGATCCTCGCCGACGAGCCCACCGGCAACCTCGACTCCCACTCCACCGAGGACGTGCTCGCGATCTTCGCCCGCCTCAACCTCGAGGGGCGCACGGTGGTGCTGATCACCCACGAGCCCGACGTGGCCGCCCAGACCAAGCGCATGGTGCGCCTGAGCGACGGGCAGATCGTCGAGGACCGCCGCCTGCTCGGGGTCCACGATCCCCCACCCGTCTCCCAGCAACTGAAGTCCGCGCACCTTGCGGCTCCCGTCGAGGCGCGGCCATGATCGCGCCCGTCCCACGTCGCCCGCCGTCGCGCCGTCGCAGACACCCCCCCACCCCCGAGGCCGGGCCATGATCGGCCTCGAGACGCTGCGCATCGCCTGGGGCGGGATCCTCGCCAACAAGCTCCGCTCGGGCCTCACGATCCTCGGCATGACGATCGGCGTCGCCTCGGTGATCATTCTGATCGCCGTCGGCAACGGATCCTCCAAAGCCGTCGAGGAACGCATCGAGAGCCTCGGCACCAACGTGCTGCTGGTCGAGTCCGGCGCGATCCGCGGCGGCGCACGCTTCGGGGGATCCTCCTCGAGCTCCGTCTCGCTGACCAAGCAGGACGCGGCCGCGTTGCAGAACCACAGCGAAGCGCCCGATGTCAGGAGCGCCTCCCCCGTCGTCAACGCCACCGGCGTGACGCTCGTCTTCAACGGCACCTCCTACGAGCCCGGCACCTTCGTCGGCTCCACCCCCTCCTATCTCAGCGCCCACGGCTACCACATCCAGGAAGGGGCGGCCTTCACCGAAGCCGACGTGGCCCGCCACACGCGCGTGGCGGTGATCGGGCAGACGGTCGCCGAAGAGCTCTTCCCCGGGCAGGCTCCGGTGGGGCAGACGATGCGCGCCAACGGCGTCAACTTCGAGGTGATCGGCGTGCTCGCCGCGAAGGGCTCCAACGGCACCTCCAACCTGGATGAAATCGTGGTCGCCCCGATCTCCACGGTGCAGGACTCCCTCTCGGGCTACGGCCCGATCGACTCGATTACCGTCGAGGCCACCTCCGAGTCTGCGCTCTCCGACGCCGAAGCCGAGGTCACGCAGATCCTCGAGCAGCGCCACAAGGTCAAGGACACCGCCGAACCCGGCTTCCAGGTCATCAACCAGGGCTCGCTGCTCGAAACCACCTCCTCCACCACCTCCGTCTTCACCACGCTGCTCGGGGAGGTGGCCGCGATCTCGCTGCTCGTCGGGGGGATCGGCGTGATGAACATCATGCTCGTCTCCGTCACCGAGCGCACCCGCGAGATCGGCATCCGCAAGGCGGTGGGAGCGCGCCGCTCGGACATCCTCACCCAGTTCCTCACCGAGGCCGTGCTCGTCTCGCTGATCGGCGGGCTCACCGGCGTGCTGCTCGGCGTGCTGGGCTCCCAATTCGAAATCGCCGGGGTGCACCCCGCGATCGCCACCTACTCGATCTTCCTCGCCTTCGGAGCCGCCGTCCTCACCGGCCTCTTCTTCGGCACCTACCCCGCGGGGCGCGCCGCGCGCCTGCGGCCGATCGAGGCATTGCGCTTTGAGTGAGGCACCCACCCCCAGCGAGGAGCACCCGCTCGCGCCCATCCCCAGCGAGGAGCACCGCGTCGCACCCCCCGACCCCGAAGAGGAGTCCGTCATGCCCGATACACAGACCGTCATCCAAGAGGAAGAGGACCAGTGGGCGCAGGAGCCCATGGACGAGCTGCCCCCCCGCCCGCGCCGGCGTCTGCTCGGGACGGGTGGCAGTCCCGTCCCCCTGGCGCTGCTCGGAGTGCTCCTGATCGCCTGCGGCTTCATCGGCGGGGTGCTCGTCGAGAAGGGGCAGACCTCATCCCCCTCCGGCGGAGCCGCCGCCGGACTCGCATCCAGGTTCGCGGCCCTGCGCGGCGCTGGCGGCGCAGGGTCCACCACGAGCGGCGGGGCGAGCGCCAGCTCCACGGGCGCCGCCGGGGCGGGCGGGGGCTCCACGGCGGGCGGGGGCTCCACGGCGGGCGGGGGCTTCGCGGGGCGCCTCGGCGGCCTCGCGGGCGGCGCCACGATCGGCGAAGTCTCCTATGTCAGCGGGAGCACTCTCTACGTGGTCGACGCGGAAGGCAACACCGTCAAGGTCACCACCTCACCCGCCGCCTCGATCACCAAGACCGTCAAAGCCGATCTCCACGCCATCCACCCCGGTGAAACCGTGGTGGTCCGCGGCTCCAAGGGCGCGGGCGGCGCGGTCAGCGCCGAATCCATCAGCGTCGGCGCCGGAGCCGGCGGCGGCCTCTCCTCGCTGTTCGGCGGCGGGGGCGGGGCTCGCGGCGGCGGCTCGGCGACCGGCGGCGGACAGGCCCTCTTCGGCAGCTGATTACCCTATCTTGACCCATTGACAAAAGGAGCTCCATGCCACACCTCAGGACCCCACGCCGCAAACCGGCGACCACCGCGCCGCTGATCGCCCTCGTCGCCACCCTCGTGGCCTCCGCGCTGGGGCTGGCGGCATGCGGCGGCTCTACGAGCACCACCGCCGCCACCACCACTCAGACGAGCGCCAACGCGGCGGCGACCACCGCTACCTCAACCGGCACAACGGCCGCGACCGGCACGACACCAGCCGGGACCTCGTCCACGGGCAGCCCCGGCGTCCCCCCCGCCGGGCGACCCAACCCGGCGCGCTTCACGGCGATGCGCGCGTGCTTGGCGAAGAAGGGCATCACCCTCCCTCAGCGCACCCCCGGTGTCCCCGGCGTGGCCGGCGGCGGCGCCCAGCAGCTGCCCAAGGGCATGACCCGCGCGCAGTTCACAGAAGCGCTCAAGAGCTGCGGCGGCTCTGGCTTCGCTGGCGGTCGCCTCGGCGGCGGCGGCTTCCGCAGAGGCGGCCACGCCTTCGACAGCCCCCGCTTCCATAGTGTGCTCGCGAGCTTCGCGACCTGCATGCGCCAGAACGGGATCAACGTCGGGGAACCCAATACGTCCGGCAAAGGTCCGGTGTTCGATACCAAGGGGATCAATACGGGCAGCCCCAAGTTTCGAGCCGCTTCGCTCAAGTGCAGGAGCGCGTTCTTCAAAGCCGTGCCACACAGGGCAAGCCCCGGCGCCGCCGCTAGCGCAACCGGCTGATCAGCCGCCCGTCACCAGCCCGCGCGCGCCGAGTCCGCGGTTGGTGGGCGCAGCCTGCGGATCGCGGATCGCCGCCGAGCTCGGCGCGGCCGCGACCGTGGGCTTCGGCAGCGCGGCGATGCGCGCGATCAGCTGGCCCCACTGGGCCTCGCTCAGATCGCCCGTCACCGCCAACGGCGCGCCCGCGCTCGAAGCGTGCGCGGCCGCGCGGGCCTCGGCGGGGTGCGGGGGCAGGAAGCCGATGTGGATGTGATCCCACGCGGTGGGGAGGGCCTGGGTGGAGGGGTCTTCGGGATAGCTCATCAGGCTCACGATCCGGTGCGGGGCAAACTTGCCGCGAAGCGCGAGCAGCGTGCGGATCGCGGCATCGGTGACCGTGCCCGGGCCCTGGTGGCCGGCAATCGGGATGCCGTTGATCGCGGAGATGTCCACCGCGTAGCCATCCCTGTGCGCCTCCGCCCGCAGGGAGGGGACCGAGCGCAGGGTGGAGGCTGTGTCGGCACTGGAGGCGACGCTCAGGCCCGCCGGCGAATCGCCGCCGGGGGGGCAGCGCAGCGCAGCGACCGTCGGCTGCAGGCCGCTGCGGGAGAGAAACTCGAGCACCGCGAGCACCCGCCTGTCCACCGCTCCCGACGCAACGTCCCGGCGACCGCACGCGTCGAGCTGGATGCCGGGGTCCGAGAGCACCGCGCTCTGCAGTTCGCCCTTGGACATCTCGAGTGCGTCCTGTGCGGTCGCGCCGAGCAGCGTGGGGGTGGCGCTCGAGCCCTTCGGGTGCAGCGCCCTGGCGAGCTGGCGCCAGTTCGCCAGCAGCGGCTGGAGATCGATGGTCCCGTTGTCACCGGCCGGACGGACCGCGAAGCGCAGCGTCCCGGCGCTCGCCCCCGCGGTGGTGTCGAGGTGTCCGAGCACCGTGCCCTCGGAGACGATCGAGCCGGTTCGAAGCGCTCGCCAGCCGCCCCTGCCGGCGCCCGTGGAGCGCGCGGAGCGTGCGGCGACCGCGCGCGCGATCGGGTTGGAGGGGTGTGCGAAGAGACGCACCCTGCCCATCCCGGCGGGCGCGTTTTCGCCTTCCGGTTCGGCGGGGGCGCTCACCGGCGCGGGGGTGCGCTGGAGGTGGCGCTTGACCTTCAGGGTCAGCGGCGATTGGTGGCCCGCGCTGGCCGGCAGCGTGGGGGTGGGATCCTGCGCGGGTTCGCCGGCCACGCCCGCCGCCCGTTGGGAGCCCGCCTGAGCCGGGTCGCCCGGGATCGCGCCGGCGCCGCTCGTGGAGGCGTTGGATGCGGAGGCGCCCGCAGACACTCCGGCCAGCCCCAGCCGGTCGTCGCGCGGAACGGTGGGGCGGTAGCGGGGAGCGATGCTGCCAAGTCCGGCGTAGGTGAACACATCCCCGTAGATGTCCCGCAGCACGAGGTAGCGCCCCAGCGCGTGGGAGTGCCCGAGGTGCACGATCCGCCCGTCCTCCACCGCCACCACCGGGGCATTGGGAGCCCCGAGGATCTCGCTCAGCTGGGACCTCTTGGCGGGCGCGTTCGCGGCCGCCCGTGCGCGGGCCGCCGCAACCCCCGGTGGCGGCGGGGGCTTGGATCCGGGTACCCCGCCCACCCCCCCGCCCACGGCGCTGGACGCTCCGTTTCCGCCACGCTTGGCGTGGACTCCCGAGGCACTTCCGAGCGCCTGCGCTCCGGCGGCGAGAGGTGCCGGAGGAGTCCCCGTGGGCACGGCGCCCGCGGTGGCGCTCGAGGGGTCGCTGGCCGCGGAGCTTCCCGTCGCGAGAGAGGAGGGGGAGGAGGTGGAGGGGGAGCCGCTCGTTACCTCTGGTGTGGGTTCCGCGGTCAGGCCGGCACGGGTCCCCGGGGCCAGGTGACCGCCGGCGGTGGGCGCGCGCCCGTCGACGAGACCCGTCAGCGTGGCGATCACCGGGCGAGGGTAGCTGGCGATCAGGCGTGCACGCAGGAGCACCGATTCGACGTATTCCTGGGAGTGGTTGTAGGCGAGGATTGCGCTGTGCAGGTCGTGGGAGGCGCCGGCCGCATGGAGGTAGCGTGCGGCGGCGAAGATCGCGTCCACGGGGTTGTAGGGGTCGGCGTAGCCCGCGCTGGTGGCGTCCACCCCGTACCGCAGCCAGGTGGCGGGCATGAACTGCATCCACCCCAGGGCTCCCGCGGTGGAGACGGAGAGGTCGGTGCCGTAGTCGGTCTCGACTTCGTTGATCGCCGCGAGGACCTGCCAGGGGACGTCGTATTGGAAGGCGGCGGCCTGGTAGACGGGAAGCAGGAAGAGGGGTATGCGGTAGAAGTCGAGCGCCTGCGCCGAGACGGCCGAGCCGGAGAGGAGCGTCGCAAGCGCACCGGCTTCGCCGCCGGCCGCCTGTGGCGCGGGCGCGACGCCGTTGGGAGTGCCAGCGGGGACCGTGCCAGGAGCGTTCTGCGCGGCGCCTTCTCCCTTGCCCGTGGAGCCATTCGCATCACCCTGCCCGTCCCCGGTGGCGGCGCCCTTGCCGGAGCCCGTGACGCTCGCGCCGCGACGCCTGCCGGGGGTGGTCTTCTGGCTGCGCTGCACGACCACCGTGGGGGCCTGCTCGGGGTCTGCGGCGGGCGCAGGCGCGGAGGGCGTCGTGGAGCTGCTGGAGGGCGTCGTGGAGCTGTTCGAGGGCGCCGTGGATGCGCCGGAGGGTTCTGGTGTCGTAGAGGTCGTCGTGGAGGTGTCGACACCTCCCTGTGCCGGGGCGGGCGCCTGCGGGCTGGTTTCGGTGACCGGAGGGGTGGGGTTTTCGCTCGCAGGAGTGGTGCTCGCCGGCGCTTCGGCGCCGAGCGCCCCGCCGGGGAAGGTTCCGCCCAGACCGGCGGCGGTCAGTCCACTCCCGGCCAGCGCGAGCACGGCGCGGCGCGCCCAACGGCGTGGTGTGCTCATCCGCGGCCTACCCGCAGTGCTGGTCGATGGATGTCATGTCGCATACGCAGGCCGAATGGCGGGTCGCCCTTGCGGGCCCCGCCGCCCCGGTTGAGGTTCATATCGGCAGCCAAGCACCTGGCGGTTAAGGATTTGTAATGTCGCTTGCACATGGACCCACAGAAGCGGCGAGCAGCGGCGCCGCCGATCCCCCCATAGCGGCTAGAGCGGCTGGACTGTACAGACCCCCTAGGCGGAGCGCGCCAGTTGGCCGAATTGCGGAGGTTTCGCGCAGGATCCCTTGCAGGAACGGGGGTTTTGCTCAGTCGCCGCGCACCTTGGCCTCCGGCGCCGACGCGGAGCCCGCTTCCTCCCAGAGCGCGCGCAGGCCGGTGAAGAAGATCCCCAGCATCGCGCCGTAGGACTCCTCTGAGGCAGCCTCGGGCTCGAGCAGGCGCTCGAGCGCGAATCCGTTGGCCATCGCAAAGGTCATCCGCGCCAGCCGCTCCACCTCCACCGGCGGCTCCACCCCCAGCTCGGCGGCACCCACCGCGAAGACCTCCGCGACGCCGGCGCGCAGATCGCGATAGCGGCGCAGGAGCTCGCGGCGAAACGTCTCCTCGCGGGTGGCGTGGAGGACGAACTCGAGGAACAGCCGCTGCCAGTCCGGGTCGGCGCTCAGATGGTGAGCGAAGTCCTCCCCCCCGGCGCGCGCCCGCTGGACGATCCGCGGTCGCTCGATCTCGGGGTCGCTCGCGGAGAGATCCCGAACCTGGCGCAGGCGGGCGGCGAAGCCCTCGTCGAGCATCGCCAGGAAGAGCTCTTCCTTGGAGGAGAAGTTGGCGTAGAACGCACCCTTGGTGAACCCTGCATCCGCCGCGACCTCGTCGATCGTGCCCCGCTGCAGGCCACGCCGGGCGAACACGCGGGCGGCGGAGCGCATCAGGCTTGCGCGGGTGCGCGCCTGGCGCTGCTTGCGCGTCAGGCGGACCTCGCTCATGGGCGCCCGCCCCGGTGGTTCACGCGAACAGCCCGACCGGCAGCCGGCCCATGAGGCAGTGGCTTGCGCGATCCCATTCAGATACCGTATAGTATCTGAATCGGGTGGCCGGCGACCGCGGGGGAGCGCTCCGGTGCCCGTGCTCGCGGGTTTGGGGGGGTGAGACTCCCCCAGCCACGCCACGGAAAAAGATCTGAGACTTGTGCAATGTTCTACGATTCGCAATCACGAGCGGGCTGGCGACACACGCGCCGCGGTCGTCTCAGTCGCCTGCCCGAGGGCGTCGAGAGAGGGGATGGGGTCGTATGGCAAGAGCCAGAGCTCTCATAGCGTTCGCAGTCGCCTGCGCGTGCCTGATCCTAGCCGTGGCCGCATGGGCGGCGGAGACCCTGGAAGTCACGGCGGCCTTCTCCCCGGACAAGCTGGGCGCGCCCACCAATGTCCATGGAACCGCCGAAATCGGGTCGACCACAGCAGCCATGCCGTCTCCCGTCGTGGAAGCCACCGTGATGGGGCCGCCCGGTCTCACGGTGGACGTCAACGGCGTGGGCACATGCAATCCCGCCCTGCTCGAACACACCCTGGAACCGAGCATCTGCCCGAAGGACTCCAAAGCCGGCTTCGGGGGCGGCATCGGCGAGTATGAACTGGCCGGAGAACGACGCGAAGAGGCGTTCACGCTCAACTTCTTCCGGGGGCCCAACGAAGACGGCCACATCGTGCTGCTGGCCTTCCTCGACGCGACCTCGCCGGTCTCGGTGCAGCTCGTGCTCAGGGCTCAGGTGGTCCAGGAGCCCAAGCCCTACGGGCTCGGCTTCTCGTTCAAGGTGCCGATCATCGAAACCCTCCCCGGAGCCTCGCCCGCGTCCGCGAAGAGCATCTACATCACGCTCGGCGCACCCAACGCGGCCTACCTGGAGACGGTCCACGGCAAGCGCAAGCTGGTCCACGTGAAGGGGATCGTCCTCCCCAAGAAGTGCTCCCACGGAGGCTTCCCCTACGAGACGCAGTTCGCCTTCGAGGACGGCACGTCGATCACGCACACGGGCACGATCCCCTGCCCACGCGGCTAGGACGGCCGCATGCGGGTCCCGGCCCCCACCGCGAACACCGCCCCCACCGCGGGTGAGCGTGCCAGCCGCTCTCCGAGCGCTCGCCGGGGCCTGCTCGCCCTCGTCGCGGCGGCGGCGCTCACGGCAAGCGCCCTCGTCGGACCCGCGGGGGCCGCGGAAGTCGCGCCGATCGTGGCGACGAGCGCCACGATCAGGCCATCCTTCTCCCCCGACCGGCTCGGCGCCAAGGCGGCCTTTACCTTCGCGGTCCACTTCACGGGCGGGGAGGCCGGGGTGCCCTCGCCGGTGCGCAGGGCGGTCGTGCAGCTCCCACCGGGGTTGACGCTCGACATCCCGAAGCTCCGGTTCTGCACCCGGGCGCAGCTGCAGGCGCGCGGCGCGAGCGGCTGCCCGGTGCAATCGGAGATCGGCAGAGGACGGGCGCTCGGCGATGTGCGCGCGGGCGTGGAGGTCGAAAGCGAGGAGGCCTACGTGTCGGCCTACGTCGGCCCGCCGCAGGGGACCGACCCGACGATCGAGATCCTCGGCCAGGGCTACTCCCCACTCGACGAGCGGGTGGTGATCACCGCGACGGCACTGCCCGACAACCCCCCCTACGGCGAAAAGCTCGTGATGTCGGTCCCCGCGATTCCCTCGATCCCCCTGGAGCCGAACGCCTCGACGGTCTCCTTCTCGCTGACGGTCGGCGGGGCGGCTTTCAGGAAGCAGGATCCCAACACCGCCCTGCTGCCCTCCAGCTGCCCGGCGGGAGGCTTCCCGTTCGATGCCGAATTCACCTACGAAGACGGCTCCACTAGCAACAGCACCGCGACGGTTCCCTGCCCCTAGAGAGAGGATCATCCGTGCTCCACACCAAACGAGGCCGCCTCCACACACTGCTCGCCGCTCCACTTGCGACGCTCACCGGCCCGCGGATCCGCGCATCCCTCGCCGCTGTGGCAAGCGGATCGGCGGTGCTCGCATCCACCGTGGCGGTCGTCTTGGCGAGCCCGGCGCAGGCGGAAACGACGGCCGCCATCAGGGCATCGTTCTCCCCCAATCGGCTGGGCGCGAGGACCAAGGTCACCTTCTCGATCAGATTCAGCGGCGGCGCATTCGGCGTGCCCTCGCCGGTACGCAAGGCGGTCGTGGAGATCCCCGCCGGCCTCGGGCTGGAACTGCCGAGCACCCGCGGCTGCACACTGGCGCATCTGCGAGCGGATGGGGCTGGCGGCTGCCCGCCACGATCCCAGGTCGGCCGGGGACACGCGGTGGTGGACGTCCGCACGGGCGCGACAACCGAATACGAGGACGCCGCCCTGTGGGCCTTCCTCGGCCCTCTGGAAAATGGCCAGCCGGCGCTCGAGATCCTCGGCCAGGGGTATACGCCGATCGAACGGAGGGTGGCGTTCAACGTGAAGCTGGAACCCGGCCACGGCCGCTATTGGGGAAAGCTGGTGGCGCTGATCCCCTCGATTCCCTCGATCCCATTGGAGCCGGCGGTCTCCCCGGTCGACTTCTCCGTCACGATCGGCGGCATGGGGCGCTCGCGAGCGGGAGAGATCGGGGTCTTCGTGCCCAAGCACTGCCCGGCCGGAGGGTTCCCGTGGGCCGCCGAATTCACCTACGCCGACGGCTCCACCAGCAGCGCCGCCATCGCGGCACCCTGCCCCGGGTAGGCGAATTGGGAGCTGCGCGGCGGCGGGTTCTGTATCCTCGGGGGCATGGAAGCGATCCTCGGATTCCTGCAGGTGATCATCGCGGTGGGCCTGATCTTCCTGGTGCTGATGCACTCGGGGAAGGACTCCGGGCTCTCCGGCGCCTTCGGGGTCGGCAGCGGCCAGGGCCCCCTGGGCGGGGGCTCACTGGTGGAGCGCAACCTCAACCGCTGGACCGTTTTCTTCGCGATCCTGTTCGTCGGAAACACGATCCTGCTGCTCACCAAGCCCTGGTAGAGAACCCTCCCGCCCGTTGTGGGTGGGATCTGACCCATTGGTCGAGGACTCCGGTTCGAGCCGGTCGAGGATCTCCAGCGCCTCGGCCCGCAGGGCGCTCTCGGTAGCCTCGTAGTCCTCGCGGGAGAGCTTGCCGGTGCCGTAGTCGAGCTCTAGGTCGCGCAGCTCGCGGTACTTGACCTCGCGGGCCCGCTCCAGGACGGCGAGCTCGTCGGGGTCGAGCGTCGCGGCAAGCGAGCCGGACGCCGCCCCCGCGGGCACCGGCACACCGTCGAGCCCCGCGGGAGCCCCAGCGTATGCGGGCAGAGCGGAGCGACGGGCGCGAACGCCGCGGGCGACACGGCGGCGCAGAGACCCCGGGGAGGGCGAGAGCGCGAGCAGGCCCCCGCCGAAGACGATCAGGCCGCCGAGCCAGATCCACATGATCAGCGGGGAGACGAGCAGGTTGAACTGCGCGGGCGGCGGGTGCGCGAGGTATTCGTGGGCGAGGAAGTCGATCACGAACAGGCCCTCGTCGGGGCGCGAGAAGGGAATGGTCTTGTTGCCGACTTCGATGATGCGCTTCAGTCGCGGGGTTTCGATTTCGGGGGCGATCGCGCTCCAGACGTCGCGTGTGAGGCTTGCGCTGATGCCCACGCTGCTGACGGACTGACCCTCGATCAGGTGCCCCACCGAGCCCTGGGATTCTTCATCGGATTCGTAGAAGTCCTCGCTGGGGCGCAGCGTGGTCACGTAGTGCCCGTCCTTGGTGACCCGCAGCACGGCGCCGAGGTTGAGCGTGGATCCCGTGTGGGTGGGGTCGTAGCGGGGGGTGATGGCCGCGGTGGGGCGCACGTAGTGGAAGGTGTAGGAGCCCACGCGCTTGGACTGCCCCGGGGAGAGGCTGGTGGGCCCGGAGATGTGCTGGAAGGAGGAGGAGGCGGCGACCCCGACGAACAGCACGGCCATCCCGATGTGCACGACGTAGCCGCCGTAGCGGCGGCGGTTGCGGCGGATCAGCGCCAGCAGCGCCGCCGGCGGCGCCTCGCCCGAGGCGCCGCGGCGCACGCGCGTGCCCCGCCAGAGCTCCTGCGCGACCGACCCGAGCACGAAGGCCGCGCAGCAGAACATCGCGATGGCGGTGGGCTTCTGGGTGATCCCGGCCGCGAGGAGCGCCGCCAGCGTGAGGAGCGCCGCGGCGAGGGGCACGGCGAGGCTGCGGAGCACCCCCGGGGGGTGGCACGCCGCCAGGCGATCACTGGCCCGATGCCCGAGAGCAGCACGAGGATCAGCGCCAGCGGGACCGTGTAGCGGTCGAACCAGGGCCCCCCCACGGAGGCGGCCTGGCCGGTGACGGCTTCGGAGATCTTGGGGAACCAGGTCCCCCAGAAGATCACGAAGGCGAGGCCGACGAGCACGAGGTTGTTGAGCAGGAAGATCGCCTCGCGGGAGAGCAGCGAGTCCAGGTGGTGGGTGCTGCTCAGCCCCCCGCGGCGCGAGATCACGAGGTAGATCGAGCCCACGAGCATCGCGGCGATCAGCACGAGGAAGGGGACGCCGAGGGTGGCGCCGCCGAAGGCGTGGATCGAGTCGAGGATCCCGCTGCGCACCATGAAGGTGCCCATGATCGCGAGCGTCCCGGTGGCGAGCGGGAGCGAGACGTTCCACACCTTGAGCATCCCGCGGCGCTCCTGGATCATCAGGGAGTGCAGGAACGCGGTACCCGTCAGCCAGGGCAGCAGCGAGGCGTTCTCGACGGCGTCCCAGCCCCAGTAGCCCCCCCAGCCGAGCTCAGAGAAGGACCAGGAGGCACCCAGCAGGATGCCGATGCCGAGGAAGAGCCAGGCGGCCAGCGCGAAGCGGCGGATCACGGCGATCCACTCCCCGTCCACCCTGCGAGCGATCAGGGCGCCCATCGCGAAGGCGAAGGGCACCGTGCAGAGGGTGTACCCCGAGTAGAGGATCGGGGGGTGGATCATCATCGTGGGGAAGCGCAGCAGCGGGTCCAGGCCCTCCCCTTCGGGGGGCGCGGGGCTGGTGGTGGAGAAGGGGTTGGCGTAGAAGACCATCAGCGAGACGAAGAACCCCCCGAAGCCCAGGAGGATCGCGGTCGCGTAGGAGGCGACCTCGCGGATGCGCCCGCGCGTGAGGAACAGCACGAGGCTCGACCACAGCGAGAGCAGCCAGGCCCACAGCAGCAGGGAGCCTTCCTGGGAGGACCACACCGCGGCGGCGCGGTAGAGCATGGGGGTGGTGCGGCTGGAGGTGTCGGCGACGGTGTTGAAGGCGAAGTCGTTGCCCAGGAAGGCGATCTCGAGCACGATCATCCCCAGGGTGAGCAGGCCGGCGAGCGCGTACACCGCCCGGCGGCCCGCGAGCGAGAACTCCGCCCGCCCGCTGCGCGCCCCGTGAACGGAGACGGCGATGCCGTAGGCGCAGACGATCAGCGCGAGCACCAGGCAGACGTGTCCGAGCAGCGCCATCAGGGCTCGATCAGGCGTTCTGCTTCTCGGAGGGCGGCGCGACCGTGTACTTGGAGGGGCACTTGGTGATCAGGGAGTTGGTTTCGCCCGTGTACCCCGCGCCCTGCTTCTGCACGGTGACGATGACCTCGCGCCCTTCTTTGAAGGGGTCGGGGACGATGCCCGTGTAGGCGATCGGCACCGCGTCGGCGCCGTTGGCGCGGTCGGCAACGCTGAAGCGGAGCACGGAGCCTTCGTGGCGCACGGAGCCCGTCACCACGGTCCCCGTGAGTTGGTAGCTGCGGCCGGGCTGGGCCTCGCGCAGCAGCTGGCTGGGCGTGAGCGCGGGGCTGGAGGCGTTGAAGCTCGTGTAGATCAGAGCGCTCGCCAACACCACGGCGACGCTGAGCGCCACCACGAGCCGCACCGTACGCTTGCGAGCGGGGTTCATCGCGGCCAGTATCTCAAATGAGCGCCAGGGAATCGCCGGTGGACAGCGAAACCTTCAGGGATGCGGCGGGTCTTTAGGGGTAGAGCGCAATGAGGGCGAGCCTCCCACATCCGATCTCCCGGCGTCGGGCGCACCGCTTCCGCGGCGGACGCCGGTCCAGCCCGGCGCACGAGCCCGGCGTGGAGGCACGGCAGACCGGCGTGGAGGCACAACCGACCGACTTCGCCGTGCAGGGAACCAGCATCGCCGCGCAGCGGACGGACATCGCCGCGCAGGCTGACATCGCCGCACAGGCTGACATCGCCGCACATGACCCCGCCGCGCAGGGAGCCGACATCGCCGCGCAGCGGGTTCGGGCCGCGGGAGGCCCGACGGACCTCGCCTGCTACTCGTGCCAGTGCGGCTACCTGTTCACGGCCGCGGTGAGCACCTCCGTGGGATGCCCACACTGCGGCACCACCCAGGCCTGGTAGCCGGCGGATCGGTATCCCGGCCTCCACGGCGCGCCATGCCCTCGCTCGGACAGCTCACCGCCTGGAGCTCACAGCTGGCCAACAAGCGCGGCCTTTACGTCGGGCGGCGCGGCGCGAAGCTCCACGTCGCCATGTACCGGCGGACCGGCGGGCGGATCGGCGGGCATCTCCCCGGTTGGCCGAAGGCCCGGATAGCCCTGGTCGACCACCGGGGCGCTAGGAGCGGCACGAGGCGGACATCTCCGCTGATGTACCACGAGGACGGCGACGCCATCGCCGTGGTGGCCTCGAAGGCCGGCCAGCCAACACATCCTGCGTGGTTCCACAACCTCGAGGCGAACCCGGACACCACGATTCAGATCGGCTCCGCGGTACGCGCGGTACGCGCCCGCGTCGCAACCGACGAGGAGCGCGATCGCCTCTGGCCGCAGTTCGTGGCGTTCTACCCGGGATACGAGTTCTACGAGAGCAACGCAGGGGGGCGGAGGATCCCGATCGTGATCCTCGACCCGCGCTAGCTGGGAGCTCGACCCTCGTTTGCAAGCGCCGGCCTTCGAGGCCACCAACCGGGCGTGCTCGGACCGCCCGCAAGAACCGTCGGCCTGGATCCGTTTGCGTAAGAGAGCTTTCCGACATCTGGTACTTTCCCGGATCATTGTCAACAAATAGGTCAAGGGGTGGCGCAGTGAAGTCGATCGAGTGGGCCGCTGTTGCGAGGTTCGGCGGCGGGATGAAAGGTCGTGCACGCGCCACCCGGGTGCTGTGCGCGCTGGCCGTCGCGGCCGGCACGGCGCTGACGCTCGTGCCGGTGGCCAGCGCGACCGTTTCGCCCTTCACGTGGACGGGGAGCTCGTCGAAGCCCAACTGGTCCGTCGCAGCCAACTGGGAAGGAGGATCGGCGCCGTCCAGCTCCGAACCCATCGACTTGGAATTCCCACGGATCCCGGACTGCACCGGCACCTGTTACGAAAGCAAGAACGACCTGAGCGGGTTGACGGCAGAATCCATCAAGCTCGACGACGGCGACGAATACACCCTCAGCGGCGAGGAAATCACGCTCGGCGGCGGTGGGCTCACGGCTTCGCCCGCAAGTGGATCGAACGGCCCCTCGGGGGATGTGCTGGAACTGCCGATCAAACTCGGCGCGTCGCAGACGTGGAGCATTGCCGGCCGCAACGAGGGCGGCCTCGGCGAAAACGGCGCGGCCGTGTTCGGAAAGCTGACAGGATCGAGCAGCAGTGCGCTCACGTTTGAAATCAGCAACGAGGCGGGGCTCTTCCTGGAGAACGAAACGGAGGTGGGTCCTGCGGCGATCAGCGGGGCCGACACGAGCGAGGCCGGCGTACTCAACGGCTTCGTCGCCTTTTTTGGCGAACTGAACTTTTCAAACGGCAGCCCGGTGAGCGTGAATCATATCTTCCTCATCGGCAGCGGAGCATTCGGGGCGTTGAGCACCAACCACGCCGAGCTCGACGTCGGGCGCGGGGAAGACCCGGCGGAAGGCATCGCCGCGGACAGCGCCACATTCGACAGCGACAGCGAAATAGGGTTCCAGATCGCCGGCGCGGGCAGCGCAGCCGGTCAAGATTACTCGCAGCTGATATCCACCGGCCCCGTCGAACTGGGCGGCTCCACGATGATCGCACAGGTCCTCGAGCCCGAAGTCGGCTCCTGCCCGTCGCTTCATCCTGGGCAGACGTACACGTTCGTATCCACCACCGGGGAGCTGTCGGGTACGTTCGCCAATGCGCCTGAAGGCGGCCCGGAAATACCGATCAGCTTCGCGAAAAGCTGCGATCTATCACCGCGGTCCATGCAGATCGTCTACCACAGGAGCGGCGTGACGGAGACAGTCACTGGGACGGTGGAAGCAAAAGCCAAGGAAGAACAGGAAGCCCACGAACACGATGAGGCCCAAGAACGCGAAGCGCGGGAACGACGGGAAGCGCTAGAACGCCAGGAAGCGCAGGCACACCTGGAAGCGAAGGAACGACAGGAAACCAAACAGCGTGAAGAAGCGGCGGAAATGCAGAAACTCGAAAAAGAAGCAGCCGCCGCGGTCAAGAAACGCCAGGAAGAAGAAACGGCAGCAGCAGCCGCCAAGAAACGCCAGGAAGAAGAAACGGCAGCGAAAGGCGGCGTCCTCGGGGTGAAAGAAGAATCCAAGCCCAAGCCTCCAACCCGTGCCCAACTCCTTGCGAAATCGCTGAAGACCTGCAGGAGGCAGAGCAGGAAGAGGCGCGCACGATGCGAGGCGTCTGCGAGGAAGAAGTACGGGAGCAAGAAGGGCAAGAAGAAGTAGCGACGCTTGCAGCGGTGGCGGCGCGGCGCGACTGGGCAGCTCCGCACCGTGCACGCCTTCAATCGTTCGTCCCCAACCGCGGTGGCTCCTGCGGCCGACGCCTCCTGAGAGTGAAAATCGGGCTCGGCGCGGCGGGCGCGCTGGTGACGGTCCTGTTCGTCGTCAAGCTACTGCCGGCGCTGATCGCGGCACTGGGGATCGGGGCGTTCCTCGCGATCCTGAGGCGTGCCAAGCCCGAACGGGACGACCAAAGGTGTCGCGATCCGACACCTGCATCACCCGCGGTCGGAGCCAGGGCTGGGCGGGCACGTCGACTTAGACGGCGGAGAGGTGCGCCATCTCTTGCTGCAGCAGCGTGGACAGCGCGGCGGAGCAGGCGCTGACACCGACAGGCAGGCGTCGAAACGAAATGGGGCCCGCTTCAACGTGCCACGGTCCGTATCGCTCCGCGTAGCTCGAGCCGGCGGAGCCGTCGCCGTCGGGCGGGAACGGGTACAGGAGCGCGGAGCCCCAGGCAGGCCGGTATCGAAGCGCGTAGGCAGCGATCTGATACAGGTCGGCCGGCTCGATCCCGCGCGGGCGCTGTGGCGAATCTTGGAGCCGCTTGTACTTGGCGTCGAGCACCGCGAAGGCCCGCTCGCCTTCGCGGACGAGCAGGTCAGGCTTCAGTCGCCCGATCTCCTTTGTGCCGTCGACGTTCTGCATGAAGCAATCGCCCCGGTCCGCTCGCGTGCCGTGCTCCAGCTGCAGGTGCGGCGGCAGCGCCCTGCGTAGGCAGTTGAGGACGAACAGCTCCCACAGCTCCGCGACATCGATCAGGATGCCCTCGTCGCGTCCCCCCTTGTCGCTGACGCCGTAGCCCAGCCGCGAGGCGATGCGGTGGGAGAGTTGAGCTGCATGCTCGAACGGGCGCGTGATGGGCGTGTAGCGCACGCGAGCGAGCTCGTAGCCGCTCGGGAGCCGCGGTCGTACTCCGACGGCGGCGCGCAGTGGCGGGAGAATCTGGTGCACGCGGTCCGTGCGCCACTCCCCTGTGTCGGAGCTCAGCGAGCCGAGCGCCCGGTCCGCGCAGACGATGGCGCGCGTCGCCGGGTGTGCGAGGGAGCGGTCGTGGGTCAGCGAGCTCAGCGCTTCGCGACCTTCGCTGCGCAAGGCGATCGTGCGCGGCACGTCGAGACGACCGCGCACGAACACCCCCTCGTGGCGACTGGAGAGGCGAAGGAGCGGGAGGCCGTGCCGAGTCGCGTGGTCGATGGCGCGACACCAGACGCGGGCCAGCAGCCTGACGAGGAACGTCTCGCTCGGATCGTGACGAGCACTGGCGGGCAGCGCCAGAATGCCGAGGATCTGCTCGAGCCAGGCCTCGATCACCGGGACTCCAAGGCGAGGCTCGATCACGATCCGGCGCCCCTCGAAAGTGAGCGCGCCAATGTAGCGGCCCGCACACCAGCGCCCATCGCGTCGGCGCTCGACCACAGGCTCGTGCTCGTGCCACTCCTTCTCGCCCAGGGAAACCACGAAGTCTTGAACGCGCAGCGCCGACAGGCGCTCGAGCCACTCCCGATCCCCATTGGTGAGCTCGCCTTCATAGGGCGAGAGATCCCGCCAGGCGAGCAGCTCTGTCACGGCTTGCCTTTGAGCAAGATCCGGCCCAGCCGGTCCAGCTCGGATGCCCGCGATTCCGCGTCGATGCCCTGCAGGTACTGATCGAGCAGCGGTTCGAGCGACATGCGCCAGAGATCCCGCACCTCCTCACGGGCTTCCCCCTTGCGGTCCCAGAGGAACTGGCTTGCTCGAGTCTTGCGGTGCAACCGCTCGGACATGGCGAGCAGCCCGACGATGTCGAAGTAGTAGGTGTGGCCGATCTCGTAGTCGCGACCGAGGAGGTTCGAGCGCGCGATCGCCCCGTTGAGCTCCTCGGCCCGGCTCGTGAACAGATCCATGTCCTCCTGCAGGCGATCCCATCTGTAGCGAGGTTCCATACCCCTCTTGGACCACAGCTCGCGGAGAACCTCCGCCAGCCGGGATCGCTCGAAGCCCACTCGCCGCCACAGAAAGCGCCGGCGGAGCGCGAAGTCGATCTGCTCGAGAGACTGATCGATCAGGTTCATCGTCCCGATCACGTAGAGGCGCTCGGGGAGCGAGATCGAGCGAGGCCGCTGCCCGGGCTCGGTGCCGGGCAGGTCCACCTTCTGCTCGCGGTCCTCGAGCACCGAAAACGTCTCGCCGAAGACCCGGCTCAGATCGGCGCGGTTCAGCTCGTCGAGAACCAGCACCCACGGCAGCCGCACCTCGCCCTCGGGTACGGTCTCGGTTTCCATTTCGTCGATAAGGCGCAGCAGGTAACCGTCCTCGAATGTGACGTTCCCATCGCGAAGTCGCTGCCCGCGGATGAACTCCTCGTAGGAGTAGGCCGGATGCAGTTGCAGCCTCCTTATGTGCTTCTCGACGAGCTCGGCGACCCGGGCCTGCTGCTCGAAGTACCTGACTGGTTCCCACAGCTTCAGGGCGGCCCGCCGGATCACCTGCTCGGCCAGCCGCTTGGCCTCGTAGGTCTTGCTGGTGCCCGGCGGGCCGAACAGCACGAGCTGCTTCTTCAGCTCCAGGCCGTCAACGGCGTTGAGCCCCCCATCCCCGTTCCAGCCTCCCCAGGTGCCTGCCAGCGGCTCCCGATAGAAGTCGATGTCCTCCGAGGGCTTGCCGAGCAGCTGCTGGAGCCGTTCGCGGATCTGGAGCAGCCGCTCGTCGACGTCCTCGACCTCGCCGTCAACCATGCCGCCGTATGTGCTCGCGACGCTCTGCTTGTGTTCGCCGCTGGAGATCCGCTCAAAGTAATCCGGCTGCAACAGATGCAGCACGATGTGGCGCATCCCGGTCGCGCCGTGGTCATCGGCTGCGTCGGCGAAGTCACGCAGCTGCCAGGGATCGGCGAGTATCTCTGCTCGCCGCTCGGGCTGTAACTCCTTGAGACGCATCGCGAAGTCGAGCACGAAGCCGAGCTGAGCATCGGGTCGGAGCAGGAAGTACTGCCCCGGATGGCCGATGCCCTGCTCGCCGAGCGCGCGCCAGACATCGCTGTCTTCCGGCAGTTTCTCATTCGCCCACGCGAGGACTTCGCCTACGCGCGCGCGCTTTTTCTCCCTGCTGATACTGCCCACCCAGGCGAACAGGTAGTAGACGACCAACAGCTCGGCGCCAAGGAGGGTGAGCCGGCGCTCGTCGCCGAGCTGAACCTTCAGCTTGTCCATGAAGCTGCGCTCATCGAGCAACGGCTGCTCGGCGATGTTGTGATGCGCCGTCCCCAGAAGCTCGGTGGTCCACAGCTGCTCCGCCGGATAGAGAAACGAGCCGTCGGTGAGCAGGCAGCGCTCCTTCCAGGCACCGACGACGGCGTCGATGTGCTGCCGGCTAGACGCTTCGGTCAACGCCACGCGCAGTTCTTATCAGAGACTCGTCCGAATAGTCGGCCTGGGCTGACCGACAACTGACGAGGCTCCACTCGAAGGTCTCGCCGATCACCAGGACCTTCGAGGGCCAGCCCGTCGTGACTGGCGTAAAACCGCGACTGAGCGGCTACTTGATCTGCATCCCCGAGATCGCGCGCGAGATCACGAGCTGCTGGATCTCGGCGGTGCCCTCGAAGATGTCGTAGATCTTGGCGTCGCGGTGCCAGCGCTCGACGGGGAACTCGCGGGTGTAGCCGTTGCCACCGAGGATCTGCATGGCGCGCTCAGTGACCCACACGGCGACCTCGCCCGCCTTCCACTTGCTCATCGAGCCCTCGGCGTTCTCGAAGGGAACGAGGTTGCGGCCCATCCAGGAGGCGCGCCACACGAGCAGGCGGGCGGCGTCGATCTCGAGCTTCATGCGGGCGAGCGTGAAGGCGATGGCCTGGTTCTCGATGATCTTCCTGCCGAACTGCTCGCGCTCCTTGGCGTAGTCGAGCGCGTACTCGTAGGCGGCGCGGGCGATCCCGAGGGCCTGGGAGCCGACGGTCGGGCGGGAGGACTCGAAGGTCTGCATCGCGGCCTGGGACTTGCTCTTCTTGCCCTCGCGCACGCGGGCGATGCGCTCGTCGAGCTTCTCCTTGCCGCCGAGCACGTAGCCGGCCGGGACACGGCAGTCGTCGAGGAAGACGTCGGCGGTGTGGGAGGCACGCAGGCCGTGCTTGGAGACCTTGGTGCCCTGGGAGATGCCCTTGGCCTCGCTCATCGGCACGACGAACGCGGCGTGGCCTTTGGAGCCGAGCTCGGGATCGACGGTGGCAATCACGACGTGGATGTCGGCGATGCCGCCGTTGGTGGCCCAGGCCTTCTGGCCGTTGATGACCCACTCGCCGGCGGCCTCGTCGAACTTGGCGCGGGTGCGCACCCCGGAGACATCCGAGCCGGCATTGGGCTCGGAGGCGCAGAACGAGGCAACCTTGAGGTCCTCCTCGGTCCCGAAGCAGCGGGGGATCCATTCCCCGATCTGCTCGCCGGAGCCCTGACCGAAGATCGCGGCCACGGCGAGCGCGGTGCCCATGATCGCCATGCCGATGCCCGCGTCGCCCCAGAAGAGCTCTTCGTTGACGATCGGCAACGTGAGGCCGGTGGGGTCGGCGAAGAACTGGGCGAGCCCTTCGAAGCCGTAGAGGCCGATCTTGGCGGCCTCCTGGATGATCGGCCAGGGGGTCTGCTCCTTTTCGTCCCACTCGTGGGCCGCGGGGCGGATCACGTCGGCGGCGAACCCGTGGACCCAGTCGCGCACGTCCTTCTGGTCCTGGCTGAGGGCCATGGAGAAGGTGACCTCCTTGCTGGCCGCATTGGCGATCGCCTCGACAGCGGCCTCGGCGGCCTCGGTGTTGTCGGCGACGGAGGTGGCTGACATTGAGGGGACTCCTTTTTTCTTTCCGAGAAGATGGACGGGTCGGCGGACGGGTTCGGCGAGGAGCGGTCTCAGCGCGCTGTTCAGGACCTGCGCGATGGGGCCGGGGGCCCCGTGGAGACATTCGAATCCTACCGGAAGACCGCCTCCGTTGCCAGATCTGGCGCCGGGACTCGCCCTGGCGGGCCTGCCAGGCGTCCTCCTCGCGGGTCTGCCGTGACTGCCCTAGCGGGCCTGCCAGGCGTCGTCCTCGCGGGTCTGCCGCGACTCCCCTAGCGGGTCTGCCAGGCGTCGTCCTCGCGGGTCAGGGCAACCACCTCCTTGGGCAGCTTCCCGGCCGCCACGTCGGCCACGGTGACGCGCTCGAGCACCTTGCGCAGGTTGGCGCGCAGCGCCACCCACACCTGCTGGAGGGACTCCGCGGATCCGTTGTAGGCCACCTCCTCGGGGCGCTGGCCGCGCACCCCGACGAGCGGTCCTTCGACGGCGCGAATCACGTCCGCGAGCGTCAGCTCGTGGGCGGGCTGGGCCAGCCAGTAGCCCCCCTCGGGCCCGCGCTGGCTGCGCACGATCCCCGCGCTGCGCAGCTGGGTGAGGATGTTCTCCAGGAACGACAGCGGGATGCCCTGGGCCTGGGCGACCTCGTCGACCTTGCGGGGGGAGTCCGAGTCACCGGCCGCCAGCTCCACGACGGCCCGCACGGCGTAGTCTGCCTTCGCGGTCACGCGCATTCCAGGGATTCTCCACTAAAACGCGGCGGCGCACCCGGTTCGCCCTTTTGCTCACGCGTGCAGGACGACGCGCCGGGGGGATCGGACCCACCGTTCGAGCCGGATGTGCCGCCCGCGGTTCGCGCAGGCCGGCGCGCTGCTGCGGTCAGCCGCCCGCCGTCAGCACATGCCAGGTGCCGCCAAAGCTCTTCAGCCCCTGGCCGTTGACTTCGCCCTTCGCGTGATCCCCCGCGAAGCGGTAGAGGGGCAGCCCGCGGAGCGTCACCTGGAGCATCCCATTGCTGCGATGCAGGATCCCCAGGCTGCCGCGCACACCCGACCCCGCGTGGAGCTGCGCCTTGCTCGAGCTGACCGTCAGCGGGGGCCAGGCCTTGAGGCATTCCCCGTTGCACAGGAGGTGGTGAGTGGTCTCGGGGCTCAGGACATAGAGCGTGCGGCCCTGGGCGTTGACGACGATCTGCTCGTGGAGTTTGGAGCTCGACGCCGCGCCGACCGTCGTGGTGCTCGCGGCGAGGGCCATCGCGGCGAGCGACGCCGCGAGCACGAGCACCGCCGCCACGACCGTCAGCGCAAGGCTCGTGGGACGCCCACCCCACCTGCTCGGCCTGCTCCGCTGTCCCTGCATATGAGGCATGTCTCTCCCTTCGCGGTTGGTCACTATCCGCATGGACCCCCCTGACGCCGAAAACCTTCCAGGGGCTCCGTCGCGCGCGGGGACGGCGAGCCACCGCGCCGCCCCGCTCCTCAGGCCACCGCGCTCGCGGCCGGTTCCTCGTGGCAGCCGGCCGCGTCGGGGCTCGCGCCCACGAGCGGGCCGCCGGCGCACTCCTGCGCGCGCACCTCGCGCCGCGGGTTCTGGATACCGACCGCACCGATCAGGCCGCCGAGCAGCACGAGGCCTCCCGCCATGCCGATGCCCACCCGGAAGCTCGCGAGCGAGGCGTCGTCAGCGGCAGCGGTGATCGTCTTCGCCTGCGGCGGCGCCAGGCCCGCCACGGGGGGGCGGCCGAGCGTCAGGCGCTTTGCCTGCGCCACCGCCTCCCGGGCCGGTGCGGGCAGCGCAACCCCTGCCAGGCGCCGATCGAGGGTGTTGCTGAACTGCACCGCCACCACCGCGCCGAGCGCTGCGACCCCGAGCAGGCCGGCGACCCGCGCCACGGCGTTGTTGACGCCAGAGGCGATCCCCGCCTCGCGCTCCTCCACGCCCGCCAGCACCGCCGCGGTGAGTGGCGCGACGGTCATGGAGAGCCCGAGCGAGAAGATCAGCAGCGCCGGCAGGACCTCGCCGAGGTAGTCCACGCGCACCCCCACGCGCAGCAGCGCCAGCAGCCCCAGCCCGGCGATCACCGGCCCCATGCCCATGAACAGCCGCGGCCCCAGGCGGTCCGCCAGCGCCCCGAAGCGGCGCGAGAGCCCGAGCATCACGAGCGTCGTGGGCAGCATCGCCAGGCCGCTCTGCAGCGGCGTGTAACCAGCGACCTGCTGGAGGAAGAGGACGAGGAAGAAGAACAGCACGGACAGCCCCCCGTACATCGCGAACGTCTCCACGTTCCCCACCGCGAAGTTGCGCCGCGCGAAGAGGCCCAGCGGGAGCATGGGGTGGCGGGCGCGCGACTCGTACACCAGGAACCCCGCAAACAGCAGCACCCCGGCGAGCAGCGGCCCCACGACCGCGGCGCTCGACCAGCCCAGGCGGGGCTGCTCGATCAGGGCGAACACCGGGCCCCCGAGACCCAGGGCACAGAGCAGCGCCCCCGTGAAATCGACCGCCCGGCTGCCCTCCCTCGGCGCGGCGCGGGGGATCGCCACGAGGATCAAAGTGATGCAGAGCACCACGAAGGGCAGGTTGATGAGGAAGATCCAGCGCCACGAGGCGATCCCCAGCAGGATCCCCCCGCCAAGGGGGCCGATCGCGGCGGCGATCGCCCCGAAGGCCGTCCACGTGCCGATCGCCGCGCCGCGCTCGGACTCCGAGAACGTCGCGACGATCACCGCGAGGGAGCTCGGTATCAGCAGCGCGCCCGCGACACCCTGCAGCGCACGGCAGGCGATCAGGAAGCCGATCGAGGGCGAGAGCGCGCACAGCAGGGAGGCCGCGCCGAAGCCCGCCACACCCAACGCAAACACCCGCCGCTCGCCGAACAGGTCCCCCAGCGAGCCCCCCACCAGGATCAGCGAGCTGAGCGTCAGCAGGTAGGCGTTGGTGATCCACTGCTGGCCCGCGAGGCCGCCCCCGAGCCCACGCTGGATCGTGGGCAGCGCCACGTTCACCACCGTGCCGTCGAGCAGCGCGATCCCCGACCCGATGATGCACGCCGCCAGCGTCAGGCGCTTGACTTGGTCGGCGGACAACGAGCGCATGCCAACCCAATGTAAGGCACGCGGAACGCCACCCGCTAGCCACCGTACCGGCCGCCCGCCCCGCTACGGTACCGGTCGTGCCGCCCGCCGCTCCCCGCATCCAGGTGATCCTCGCCAGCACCCGCCCCGGGCGCTTTGGCGAGCGGCCCGCGGCCTGGCTCATGGAGCGTCTCTCCACCCGCACCGACCTGGTGGCGGAGCTCGTCGATCTGCGCGATCACCCCCTCCCGATCTTCGACCAGCCCGCATCGCCGGCGCGCACGCAGCGCGACTACCCCAACGAGGAGATCGCCCGCTGGGGGCGCACGCTCGACGCGGCGGACGGGTTCATCCTCCTCACGCCCGAGTACAACCACGGCTACCCGGCTTCGCTGAAGAACGCGCTCGACTACGTCTTTCCCGAGCTGAACCGCAAGCCGGTCGCGTTCGTCGGCTACGGCAACGTCGGCGGTGCCCGCGCTATCGAGCAGCTGCGCCTCGTGGCGGTCGAGCTCGAAGATGGCGCCCCTGCGGCACGCGATCCACATCCTGCCGGAGCTGATGGTGCCCGCGAGGAACGCCGACCCCTTCACCCCGGATCTCCTTGCGTCGCTCGACGGACGGCTCGAGCACGCGGCGAGCGACCTGGTCTGGTGGGCCCGCGCACTCGCCGCGGCCCGCTCGCAGAGCGCCGCGAGTCCCGCCTGACGGGGACACGGGCGGCTATAACGTGTGGCCATGGACCAGCGCACACTGGGACGCACGGGCGTCCATGTGACTCCGCTCTGCCTCGGCGCGATGATGTTCGGCGCCTGGGGGGAGACCGACCACGACGCGGCGATCCGCATCGTCCACCGGGCGCTGGACGGGGGGATCAACTTCATCGACACCGCCGACGTCTACTCGCGTGGCGAGTCCGAGGAGATCGTCGGCAAGGCGCTCAGCGGGGGGCGACGGGAGCACGTGGTGCTCGCGACCAAGTTCCACGGCACGATGGGCGAGGACCCCAATCAGGCGGGCAACTCGCGGCGCTGGATCTTCCAGGAGGTGGAGGCGTCGCTCAGGCGCCTGCGGACCGATTGGATCGACCTCTACCAGGTGCACCGCTGGGACCCCTGGACCGATCACGAGGAGACGCTGGGCGCCCTCTCGGACCTGGTGGCCCAGGGCAAGGTGCGCTACATCGGCTCCTCCACCTATCCCGCGGCGCAGATCGTCAAGGCCCAGTGGGTCGCCCGCGAGGGGGGCCACCGGCGCTTCGTCTGCGAGCAGCCCCCCTACTCGATCCTGGCGCGCGGGATCGAGGCCGACGTGCTGCCCACCTGCCAGGAGCACGGCATGGGCGCCATCGTCTGGAGCCCGCTGGCGGGGGGGTGGCTGTCGGGACGCTGGCGCAGGGGAGCCGCGGATCTCACCTCACGACGCGCGGCGATGATCCCCCAGCGCTATGACCTCTCGATCCCCGCCAACCAGGCCAAGCTCGAGGCCGCCGACGCACTCGCGCAGCTGGCGCAGGAGGCGGGCATCTCCCTGATCCACATGGCGCTCGCGTTCGCCATCCACCACCCCGCGGTGACGGCGGCGATCATCGGCCCGCGCACGATGGAGCAGCTCGAGTCCCAGCTCGACGCCGCGGAGGTGCAGCTCGACCCCGCGCTGCTGGACCGCATCGACGAGATCGTGGCTCCCGGGAGGACCATCAACCCGACGGACGCCGGGTGGACGAACCCCGCGCTGGACGCGGCGGCCCGGCGCAGGTGAGCGCGCGACCGCGGTCGGGCACTCGAGCTCGAGGATGCCTCCCCTAGCTGTGGACTGGCCGACGATCGCCTCGCTGGCGACCGCGGGCGGCACCCTCGTGCTCGCCGTGGCGACCTTCTCCTCGGTGCGCTTCGGGCAGCGCTCGACACGCCTTGCGGAACGTTCGACGGCGATCGCCGAGCGAGCGCTGCTGCTCGGCCTGCGCCCGGTGCTCGCCCCCTCGCGCGTGACCGACCCGCCCGAGATGGTCCGTTTCGGGGAGGGGCGGATGGTGAGCGTCGACGGCGGCATGGCCGCGGTCGAGCGGGAGGGCGAGAGCTACTACTTCGTGATCCCCCTGCGCAACGTTGGCAACGGCCTCGCGGTCCTTCACGCCTGGCGCTTCGCGGCGCGGCGCCCGGAGATCGACAGCTCGCACTACGAGCCGGCCGAGCACCGCCGTCAGACGCGCGACCTGTACGTGCCCGCCGGCGACACGGGCTTCTGGCAGGGAGCCATACGCGATCCCGACGACCCCTTCCGGGAGGGTCTGCACGAGGCGTTCCTGGCGGGTGGGGTCCTCACCGTCGACCTGCTCTACGGGGATCACGAGGGGGGCCAGCGGACGATCAGCCGCTTCATCCTGACGCGCGAGGAGGACGGCCACTGGCGCCCCGGCGTCGTTCGCCACTGGCCGCTCGAAGGTGGTGACCCACGCGAGCGCTAGCGTCGGGCGCCGAGGGGCTCGGCTGCCGATATCTTGATGCGGTGTCGCGAGACGTGAGGCGAGATCGGCGATGAGCAGGCTGGAAACCGGCTTCAGGGATGTGGATGGGGCCGGCGATGCGGAGTCCTATGCGGACTACCTGAGCCACGTGAACGGTCTCGAGTCGGTCGCCGAGGGCAAGCGGGAGCGCTCACGACTGCTCGGCTTGCGCCCGGGCGCGCGTGCGCTCGAAGTCGGCTGCGGTCTGGGCGACGACGCTCGCGCCCTGTCCCGCCTCGTGGGCCCCCAGGGGGAGGTCATCGGCCTGGACTCGAGCACCGCGCTCCTCGAGCGCGCGCGGGCACGCCGCCAAGCCGGGGACGGCCCGATCGCGTTCCTGGCGGGCGACGCCCACGACCTGCCCTTCGACGCCGGCGCCTTTGATGCCGCGCGCATCGAGCGCACGCTCCAGCACCTGGAGAACCCCGCGCGCGCGGTGAGCGAGCTGGCGCGAGTCACGCGGCCGGGTGGTGTGGTGCTCGCCAACGAGCCGGACTGGGGCACGCTCGCGAGCACGGGCCGCCCGCGTGAGCTCGTGCGTGCGATGTTGGCTGCCGCCGAGGCGCAGATCCGAAACCCGTGGATCGGGCGCGAGCTGGCGGGCCTGTTCGTGGACGCCGGGCTCACCGCTGTGACCGTCCAGGCCGAGGTGCTGCTGGTCCGCGACTTCTATCCCGACGCCATCATCGATCTGCCGCTCCTGGCGGCCGACCTGCGTGCACAGGGGCATGAGGGCGTCGAGGATCTGCTCGCCGCCGCGGGGGACGATACGCGCGCGGGTCGCACGGTCGCCGCGCTCACGCTCTTCACGGTCCACGCACGAGCTCCCCAACACCGCCATCGGGCCACCTGCGCCGTGTAGTCCAGCGAACACCTCCTCAGCCTGCCCCTCGACCGCCTCCCTGACGACCGAACTGCGGCTGAGCGCGGGTTCGCAATCATTCTGCCCAGCTCTAGGTTTTGTCGTAGATCAACTGGCACCGCGGTTTGGGTGAGGTGAACCGGAACCGCTGTTCAGCGATCTCTGTGACCTGCCCGGTGTCGCGGCACCGCGTATAGACTTCTTCGGACGTATATCCAAGGAAGTAGGTGAACGGGCAGTCGACCTGATATGGCGAGTGCCTCACGCATGCGGACTGCGGTTGGACTTCCTCGCTGCTCGGCCTCGAAGGCCCATAGGTGTGGGGGAGCGATTCTGCCTGCTTTGCAACATGACGGGCGCCCGTCACGGTCACGGTCCAGGCTTGGTGTGTCGTGAGGGTGCGCCAGTGGTGGCCGGACATCGCCTGTGTGACCCCAGGGAGAAGGGGCGCCAAGCACAGGACCACCGACGAGATCGTGGCTACCCTTCGCACAACGCAAACGATCATACAGACATGGAAGTTGCCTTCAGCCCAGGGTCCGCGTCCGCGACATAGCCGTCGAGCGAGGCGATCGCCGAGTAGACCGGCTTCGCAATGGGCTCAGTCGAGGCTCCAGCCGAAGTACACCTCGGCGAGAACGATCTTCTCGCCCTCGAAAGTGAGGATCTCGGTGTTGCGAAAGCGCTTGCCGTCAGTCTTGGCCGCCTCGTAGGTCACCACGACCTCCTCGCCGCACTCAATGATCCGCTTGAGCTCGAACGCAGCGATCGTCTCCGCGTTCGGCCAGCAGCGCATCCAGTAGGTCGACAAATCGATTCCGACGTCGGCGGGGCTGTAGAAGCTGAAGTCCTCCGCCAGGTGCTGCTCCACCAGTTCGCGGTCGCCGGACTCGTAGGCGCCGTAGGTCTCGCGCGCGATGCGCACACGGTCGATCGCAGGCATGTCATCCTCCTAAGCTCGCTGGTCCAGGAGATTAGACCGTGACTCGAGGCGAGACTCATCGGGCGCGGCAGAAAGGCATGAGATGGAGCCGCGCGGCAAGGACACACGCGAGCAGGCCATCCTCGCGCGCGTGCGCGCGATCCCGTGCGGCTGGGTGCGCACCTACGGCGACGTCTCGCCCGGTGCGCCGCGCGTGGCGGGCCTGGTGTTGAGTCATACCGAAGCGCGCGAGGTGCCTTGGCATCGCGTGGTGCGCGCGGATGGCTCGCTCGCCAAGGGCGAGCGCCAGCGCCGCCTGCTGGAGGCCGAGGGCGTGCCGTTCAGCGGCGCGCGGGTGACGATGTCGAAGGCGCGTCTGCCCGACCTCGACGCGGGATGAGGCTGCTGTTCGACCCCGCACATGTGCGGGGTCCCGGTGGGCGCATGCGCCCACCGGGACGCGCCGCATGCGGCGCGTCACGCAGGGCCGCATGCGGCCCTGCGGGGACGGCCACATGTGGCCGTCCCGCCGCCGCACATGTGCGGCGGCGCTGGCCGAAACGGGGATGCAGCGAAGCGAGTGTCAACCGGCTTCGGTCGGCGCATGCGCCGCCGTGAACGACGTGGGCGACGTTGATAGCTTGTGGGCGTGCTCATCTCCACGATGAACGACCTCCCGGGCTACGAGATCGAGGAGGTGCTGGGCGAGGTGTTCGGGCTGACGGTGCGCTCGCGCAACCTCGGCTCGCAGATCGGCGCGAGCCTGAAGTCGCTGGTGGGGGGCGAGCTGAAGGGCATGACGAAGATGCTCGCCGCCGGCCGCGAGCACGCCACCGAGCGGCTGGTGGAGGAGGCTGAGTCCAAAGGCGCCAACGCGATCCTCGCCTTCCGCTTCGACACCTCCGAGCTCGGCTCCATCTGGACAGAGATCTGCGCCTACGGCACCGCCGTGCGCGCCCGCAAGCTCTGAGAGTCCCAAGCGCAAGGAGCAGCGCACGGAGATGAAGCTCGAGTCGACCACCCTACTCGCGCTCGCGGCGCCGTGGATCTGACGCTCAGGCAGCGACTCCCGCGTCCGCTTCGACGATGCGGGCCACGTAGTCGCCGGTGATCTGCCGGGTGGCGGCGTTGACGCGGTTGAACGCGTTGATCGTCGCAATCGCCACCACCAGGGCCGCCAGCTGGGGCTCGGTGTAATGGCGGGCGGCTTCCTCCCAGATCTCCTCCGAGACCGAGTCGGGCCGGTCCGCCAGCCTCGTAGCGGCCTCGGTGAGAGCGAGCGCCGCACGCTCGGCGTCGCTGAAGTAGGGGGCCTCGCGCCACGCGGCGACGAGGTGGATGCGCTCGTTGCGCTCGCCCATGTGCTCGAGCTCGCGCGTGTGGATGTCCACGCACACGCTGCAGCCGTTGATCTGGCTCGCGCGCAGCGTCACCATCGCGAGCGTGGCCTCCGGGATCCCGGCGTGTTTCGCCGAGGCGCCGAGCCGCTGGAACGCGTCGAGTGCGCCGGGCACGGTGAGCGCGGGGTTCTTGATCCTCGCCTTGGTCATGGTGTTCCTCCTGGGTCGTGAGTGTGGGGTTGGGGGTCGATGGGTGCGTCAGGGTCGATGGGCGCGTCAGGCGGCGGCGGGTGCGCGCGGAGCAGCGACGCGAAGTCCCCGACCACCCCGAGGTGCGCGAGCTTGTCGGGGTTCACGACCGAGCCGATGCTGCGGATCTCCCCGCCGGCGATCTCGAGCGACCACACGCTGATCAGCCGCTGCTGGCCGTCCAGGACCATCACTCCCGGACCGCCGTTGACCGCGGTCGGCCGCAGCGTGCAATCGGGAAGCCGCGAGGCGACTCGCATCCAGGTGAGCAGCATGCGGGCGACGCGGTTGCGACCGCACAGCGACCGCGCCAGCGCCGGGACCTTGCCGCCGCCGTCGCCGGTCAGCACCACGTCGTGCGCCAGCAGCGCCTCCAGGCCGGCCAGATCCCCCTGCTGGGCGGCGGCGAGAAACCTCTGCGTGAGCTCCTCGCGCTGCTGGGGCGAGGTCTGGAAGCGAACCCACCCACCCTGGCGCTCCTCGACGTGACGCCGGGCGCGGCTCGCGAGCTGGCGCACATTGTCCTCGCTCTTGCCGATGATCTCCGCGATCTCGGAATAGCCGTAGTCGAACACGTCGTGCAGGAGCAGCGCGGCGCGCTGCTCGGGAGAGAGGCTCTCGAGCAGCACCAGCATCGCCAGCGACAGCGAGTCGGCCATCTCCGCGTGCTGGGCCGGATCGTCGACGCCGTCGGTGAGGATCGGCTCGGGCAGCCACTCCCCGACGTACTGCTCGCGCCGCGCGCGCGCCGAACGCAGCTCGTTGATCGCCAGCCGGGTGGTGACGGTGGCGAGGTAGGCCCGCAGGGAGGCGATCTGCTCGCCGCCCTCGATCGCCCGATGGACGCGCAACAGCGCCTCCTGGACGACGTCCTCGGCTTCGGAGACGCTGCCGAGCATGCGGTAGGCGATCGCGAACGACACCCTCCGCATCTGCTCGAGCTCGTGTTCTTCAACGGTCATCTCGGGTGTGCCCCAGTCTCATCATCCGCTTCGCGATCTTGCCTGCAACCTATGAGACAAGACGACCGCCTCAGCTGTGACACCCGCTCCCGACGAGCCCCCGCCGATGCCCTGCTGCCGACCCGCGCGCTGGCGCGATCGGAGCCTGCGCACGTCGGAGCCGGCGATCGATCCGGACGCCCGCACGACCGAGCCTGCTTGCGGGTCTGGGGCCGTCGACTACCCGGGGCCGGCGAGGACGAGCCGCCCGTCTGCGGCAAGCGTGAAGCCGGGGAGCGAGAAGCGCGTGGCAAGCAGCTCCGGTATGGCCTCCCGCTCGAGCGGCGTCACGCGGAGGCTGTGATTCCTCCTCGATCCGTTGGATAACCTTCGACAAACATGATGCCCCCGGTGGGATTTGGACCCACACCTCCTCGGTTGAATGCCGAGGGCTCTGCGCAATTGAGCTACAGGGGCGTCAGCGAGCCGGGCCAGCGCGAACTGAGCCTGGCTCAAAATCTTCTTTGCTGATTAACCCGACAGGGTGAGCCTAAAAAGACGCGCACCCAACAAGAAGGCTTCTACGCCTCTACTTGGGCGGGCTGACTCTCGGCTTCTGCCTGCCTGGCTACCCAAAGCGCATACATCTCGTCAAAGTCGTTGACGTAAGTGCGCAACAAGTCACCAAGGACAAGCGTAGAGTCGTCGTGGCCGAAGTCCTTGCGCACGAGAAGCAGAAATTTTTCGTAGTTGAGCAAGGCCGTCGGGTCGGTCAGGTCGTCTGACGTTCCTTGGCGCTTGAGTGCGCTCCATTCCCTGACAATGGGCGCTGGACCGTAAAGCAGCAGCTTGGTGGTCAGCTCCTTGAAGAAGCCGGCGGCCTTCTTCTCAGCGAGTTGTGGGTCTTGCAAAATTGCTACAAGTTCCTCGTAGATAGGTGCTACCTGCGCCGGCGCTGATTAGCATCCTGCTCACACCAGTGGTGCCAGTCTTCGTTCGCCAGGCTGGGGCGAGCGACGAGCGGGTGCAACGTGATCTCGCCGAGCTGCCCGGACTGCTCGACAAGGTTGACAGCCTGCTCGAGAGCGGCGTCATCGGCGGCGAGGAGCTAGGGGCAGCCGACTTCCAGATCGGTTCCTCGGTGCGAGTGCTGAGCGCGATGGGAGACGTGAGCCGTCTCGTGGCTGGACGTCCGGCGGAGTCCTTCGCACGCAGGGTCGTGCCCGACTATCCCGAGGTGCCCGCCGCGATGCCGGCAGACTGGCTGCGTGCGGTGGGCTGATACGCGCGTGTACGTCCACGAGAGCGCGGCAACCCGATCCCGTGGCCGCAGGGCGGCAGCAGATTCGTGACTTTTTTCCCGCGGCGACCCACGCCTGTCCCGCCACGCGCGACTCTCTACGCCCCTGAACCCCTGTCGTAGAGCAACATCTGGCCCCACGAAGCGAAGCGGCCGAGGCAGTCAAGGCTACGACGAGCACAGGACGAAACGGGGCGCTATGTCGCGATGGAGAGAGCAAGCTCGCGGACATGCTCACTCTCTCGGGTGAGCATGTCCGCGAGGCGGGCGGCGTGGGCGCCTGCTGTTCGTCCGAGGGTTCAGTGTGACCGCAGTCCGTCGATGATCAGCTGTGCGAGCCGGTGGGCTCGGCGTTCCCACTCGGGATCGCTGGTGTCATCGGTGCGCCAGATCCCTGTGCTGGCTCGTAGGAGGTCCTCGGCGTCGACGTCGTCGCGCAGCGACCCGTCGCGGATCCCAGCCGCGAGGATCCTCGCGAGAGCGTTGGTTGCCTCTGCGCGTGCGCTGGGGACGGGGCCGGAGCCGGGAGCGTGCAGCAGCTCGTACATGGCGTGCTTGGTGCGGGTGAACGCAATGAATCGCTCGAACCATCCTGCCAGCGCCTCAGCGGCGCTTGCGCCGCTGAGGAGGGAGTCTGTCTCTCCGAGCCCAGCGATCTCGTCCGCGTACACCGCCGCGACGAGCGCCTCGCGCGTGGGGAAGTTGCGATAGAGCGTGCCGACGCCGACACCGGCGTGCTCGGCCAGTGCGCGCATCGACGGGTCCGCCGCGCTCTGGGAGAACAGCTCCCGGCCGCTCTCGATCAGAGCTTGGCGGTTGCGATCGGCGTCGGCCCGCATGACAACAGCCTATAAGCGGAACGCGCGTCCGCTATCGTGGGCGCTAAGCGGACGACTGTTCCGCATCGTTCACCGACGATTTGACTGGAGGGCACGCCATGACCGACGCTTCACCGCCGCTGAGGACGCCGTTCGATGAACACACCACCGCGGAGGAAGTCCTAGCCGATGTCGATCTCTCCGGCCGCCGCTCGCCTCGCGAGCCGAAGGCGACGGCCGGCACGGCGTCGCCCCCTACGCCCTAGACGCTGACAACGCCCAACGACTCTGGGACACCTCCGAGCGACGACTCGCCTCGCTCAGAGCCTGACCTCGGCGTCCTGCCACACCCAAGCCACAGGGCGCAGCTGGAGTGGATCCGGTTTTCGCGGACAGTCGTGGGCTTTAGCGACCTAATCGTTGTTGTTGTCGTGATGGTCGTTTGCTCGTATTGCTCGGGGGGAGAGGTACCCGAGGGTTGAGTGTCGTCGTTGTCGGTTGTAGAACGCGTCGATGTACTCGAAGACGGCGGAGCGGAGGTCGCCAACTGCGTAGATGACGCGCCGAGGCGCCGGTCTCCTTCAGGTAGTAAGCGGCTACGATCTGGCCATGTGTAGGAACATCCGGACGCTCTACAACTTCGAGCCGCCCGCCAGCGAGGAGGAGATACGCGCGGCCGCGCTGCAGTATGTCCGCAAGATCAGCGGCTTCGCGCAGCCCTCGCACGCCAACACCGACGCGTTCACGCGCGCGGTCGACGCCGTCGCGGCGGCCTCCACGGAGCTGCTCGACGCGCTTGTGACCTCCGCGCCGACGAAGGATCGCGAGGTAGAAGCTGCCAGGGCGCGCGCGCGGGCGGCCCAGCGGTTCGCCGCCTGAAGGCCGCCCCGGCTCTACGTGCCGGTGGCGCGTCCACAGGATGGTGGTGGCGAAGACCGGGGAGTAGCAGGGCTGGACGGGAGCCCCGCTTTCCTCTTCCGGAGAGGCTCTGCGCGGTTCGCGATGAGCCAGGTGTCCCGGCTGTCGCCCCAGTCCCGGGAACATTTCCGGGCGGGTGCTACGAGACGCGACGTGCTTCGCGGGACTCGAAACCATCTGCTTGCAGGCTCTCGGTCGGCCAGGGGCCGTCCCCGTTCGTCATCTCGGTCGCGGTTCCGGTTTACGGACCGGCCCCCGCAGAGCGCTGGGCGCTGACACCCCGCGCGACGCGGAACTCCGCGGCGACCTCGCGTGTAGCCGCCTCGGCTCCGAGCGGAAATACGTGAAGCGCATCTACGCGCGAGATGCTGGCAACGCCGGCCGCCAGTTCGCGCGCTAGGTCGATGCCGCCGCCGCGACTGATCTGCGCCAGGGCTCGCTGAGGAATCACGACCCCCGGTAGCGCGCAGGCGCGCTCTGCCATGCGCGCGCTGCGGAGCAGCGCGACGCTTGCGTAGAACCGCACGTCCGCGAGGGTGTCCTCGGCGGCCGAGAGGAACGCTTCGAGGCGTCCGAGGTCGAAGATCATCTGCGACTGCAGGAAGGTTGCTCCAGCGGCGATCTTGCGCTGCAGGAGCCGCAACTCCCGGTCGACGTCCTCGGTGAAGGGATTGACGACCGCCCCGACCGCCAGCGGGTGCGGGGCGCTCCATGGCGACGCGCTCGCAATCAGCTGCGTGGCGGTCATGTCGCCCACGCGTTCGATGCCAGGCACCGGATCGCCCTGCATGCAGAGGACCGCCTCAGCGCCGAGCGCCGCCGCGCCCACGACCTGGGACTGCAGGGCAAGCCGGTTGCGATCGCGGCAGGAAACGTGGACGATTGTCCCCACGCCCTGCTCCCGCGCGAGCGCCACCGCAGCCAGCGGCGACATCCGCGGCTGGCCGGCGTGATTGTCGGTCAACCCGACGACGTCGACGGTGTCGGCCAGAACAGCGATCCGGTCGCTGACGCGCGCGCCATCGGCCTCAGCCGGTAGCGAGATCTCTGCGGACGTCAGGGCGGTCAGCGACACGACCGCTGAAGCCTAGCCCCATCGGTCCGTCAGGCCGATCCAGGGAAACGCGGACGGCCGGCTCAAACGACTGTCTCACTCGCGCCTGCTGGCGTTAGGCGACCTTGATCCCCTCGCGCGCGGCGGCCTTGAGGATCTTCTGATCGAATGACGAGACCGTCGAGCTCGTGTGCTTCGCGGTCGCGAGGCAGTAGGCGTCGGGGAGGCTGATCGGGTGCCGTTGTCGCAGGCGCGCGGCCTCGACCCCGATCGCCTCGTTCGGCTGGTGCACGGTGACGCCGAGGGCGGCGATCGCCTCCCGGGTGGCGGCGAGCTTCGACACGTCTGCTGAGGGAGCGATCAGCACCTCGGTCAGGTTCACGACACTGACGGCGCGAGCGTCTTGGTCGTCGCGCCACTTGGTGAACAGCGCGCGAGCGCGATGATGATGCGAGTTGCTGCCGTCAAGCGCTCCGATTAGGACGTCCGCGTCGAGGAGCAGCTTCACCGCAGTTCATCTTCAGCGTCGAGCTGCTCAAGATAGCCAGCAGGGTAGGTGCCCGTCAGCGTCCCGAACGCATCCTCGAAGGTCGTGGTCGTGCGGCGGATCCGCAGTTCCCCATCGCCGGCCGGCTCGACCGTGACTCGCTCGCCAGCGTGCAGCCCGACCTCGTCAAGCGCCGCGACGGGGATCGTGATCTGGTTCTTGGTCGAGATTCGCGCCATTCCTTTACCCTAACAGTAAAGGGCGCCCGCATGGTTTCAGCGCCCGGGGAGACCTGCTTCCACCGTGGCGCGCATTGGGAAGCCGGGGCAGATGGGGCTTTCTCCCCTGCAAATCGGCATGTTCTCGGAAAGGCGGCGCGCCCCGTGGCCGCACGGTGGCAGCAAATCTCGCGAGTTTTGGGTACCGCGCTCGACGAGCGTTCTCGATACCTTGAGCACATGGATACTTCGGATATCGCAATGGACCACGAGGTCGTCGTGATCGGTGCCGGCTTCTCGGGCATCGGGGCGGCTATCAAGCTCGACCAGGCCGGCTTCCGCGACTTCGTCGTGCTCGAGGCCGGGGACGGTGTCGGGGGCGCCTGGCACTGGAACACCTACCCGGGGGTAGCGGTCGACATCCCGTCCTTCAGCTACCAGTTCTCCTTCGAGAAGCGCAGCGACTGGTCGCGCGTGTACGCGCCGGGGACGGAGCTCAAGGCCTACGCGGAGCACTGCGTGGACAAGTACGGGGTGCGCGATCGCATCCAGCTGCACACCAAGGTGGTCGGGGCGAGGTTCGACGAGGACGCCCACGCGTGGCACATCCAGACCGCGAACGGCGAGCAGATCACCGCGCGATACGTGGTCGGCGCGACAGGCGTGTTCAGCCAGCCCAAACCGCCCGAGATCGAGGGCCTCGGCTCCTTCGCCGGCACGACCATGCACACGGCGCGCTGGGATCACTCGGTCGACCTGCGCGGCAAGCGCGTCGGGGTGATCGGCACGGGTGCCTCGGCGATCCAGCTCATCCCCGCGATCGCCCCTGAAGTCGAGCAGGTCACCGTCTTCCAGCGCACTCCCATTTGGTGCCTACCCAAGCTCGACGCGCCGATGAGCCCGCGCGTGCGCCGGGCACTGCGCTCGGTGCCCGGCGCCGAGCTCGCCACACGCTGGGCCAGTCAGGCCTTCGTGGAGGTCACCTTCGTGCTCGCCGCCCACTTCGCCGGCCAGTTCCCGAGCCTCAGCGCCCGCGGCGAAGCCTCCGCTCGCAAAATGCTCCGCGAGGTCAAGGATCCCGTCGTGCGCGAGAAGCTCACGCCCAAATACTCCCTCGGGTGCAAGCGCCCGAGCTTCTCCAATGAGTACATCCCCGCCTTCAACCGGGAGAACGTGCTGCTCGAAACCACCTCCATTGAGGCGATCGCCGAGACGGGCGTTCGCACGAGCGACGGGGTCGAGCATCCTCTCGACGTGCTCGTCCTTGCAACCGGGTTCAAGGTGCTCGACTCCGGGAACCTGCCGGCATTCGAGACGCTGGGCGTGGGTGGTGTTGACCTCGAGGAGTGGTGGGATGCCAACCGGCTGCAGGCCTATGAGGGCGTGAGCGTCCCCGGCTTTCCGAACTCCTTCTCGATCCTCGGTCCCTACGGGTTCAACGGCCAGTCCTACTTCGGTCTGATCGAGACCCAGATGCGCCACATCGTGCGCTGCCTGAAGCGGGCGCACAGCGAAGGCGCCACGCGCGTGGAGATCACGCCCGAGGCCAACCGCCGCTACTTCGAGTCGATGCTCGGGCGCCGCCACAACCAGGTCTTCTTCCGGGGCGCCTGCTCGAACGCCAACAGCTACTACTTCGACAAGCACGGCGACGCGCCGTTCCGGCCCAGCCTCTCGCTCGAGGCGGCCTGGCGCAGCGCCCGCTTCGACCTCGATGACTACGCGTTCTCACGATGACCCGTCTAACGCGTGCAGAGTCCCAGGCGCGAACCCGAGCGCTGATCATCGACGCGGCCACCCGCCTGTTTCTGCGCGACGGCTTCCAGGTCACCTCCCTCGAGCAGATCGGCGAGGACGCAGGGTTCACCCGCGGCGCGGTCTACTCCAACTTCCCCAGCAAGACCGCGATGGGGATCGCCGTGATCGATGAGCTGTACGAGCGCGTGGCGCGCGATCTCAGACATTCACTTGAGCAGACAGACAGCCTCGATGAGTGGTTTGACGCGCTCGCTGCGTGGGCGCAGGACACCATCGGCGAACCGCGGTGGACGCGCTTTGAGATAGAGCTCGCGGCATTCAGCGCTCACGACGACACCTACAAGGCCGCCACTGCCGCTCGCCACGCGCGCCTTCGCGCGGGCTGGGCCGAAGTGATCGCTGCGCGGCTCGGCGAGGACTTCCCGATCGACCCCGAGGCGCTGAGCACCATCATCCTCGCGCTCGGACTCGGCACCGGGGTGCAGCGTGCCGTCGAGCCCGACCTTCCCGGGTCGGGCTGGGTCGAGCTCTTGCGCGTGCTCGCCGGATCGATCGTCGCGGGTGCACGATGAAGGCCGTGAACTGCAACGAAGGCCAGTTGACGGTCGTCGATCTGCCGACGCCGGCCCCCGAAAGGGGGCAGGTGTTGATCGATGTCCTTCGCTGTGGCATCTGCGGATCAGACCTTCATGCTCGCCATCACTGCGACGAGATGGCAGACGTGGCTCTGGAGATCGGCTATGCGGACTTCATGCGCTCCAATCAGGACGTCGTCCTGGGACACGAGTTCTGCGGTGAGATCGTCGAACATGGCCCCTCCTGTCGGCGGTCGGTGCCGACGGGGACGACGGTGGTCTCGTTGCCTCTGCTGCGTGTCGGGAAGGACATCCACGCCACCGGCCTGTCGGTGGCGGCTCCCGGCGCCTATGCAGAGCAGATGCTCGTGCAGGAGTCTCTCACCGTTCCCGTGCCCAATGGCCTCGCGCCCGAAGTCGCCGCGCTGACCGAGCCGATGGCAGTCGGCTGGCACGCTGTGCGCCGAGGCGAGGCCAAGAAGCGCACCGTCGCGGTCGTCATCGGCTGCGGGCCGATCGGCCTGTCGGTGATCTGCATGCTCAAGGCACACGGTGTGCGCACCGTCATCGCGAGCGACTTCTCCACGGGGCGTCGCGCGTTGGCGAGGGCAAGCGGCGCTGACGTCGTCGTCGACCCAGCACACGAATCGCCCCACGCCTCGGCCGAGAAGCACGGGCACCTCATCACGGTTCCCGCCGCCCTCGACCTCGCAGTTGACGGTATGGGCAAAATGCAGCGGCTGCCGATTCCCTGGCATCACACCTGGCGCGCGGCCGAAGCGCTCGGCTTGGCCAAGCCCAAGAGCCCCGTGATCTTCGAATGCGTGGGCGTGCCCGGGGTACTCGCCCAGGTGATCGCGAGTGCGCCTCTGTTCTCCCGCGTGGTCGTCGTCGGCGTGTGTATGGGTACGGACAAGATCAGGCCGGCGATGGCGATCAACAAGGAAATCGACCTGCGCTTCGTCCTCGGTTACACCCCCGTCGAGTTCCGCGACACGCTTCACATGCTCGCCGAGGGAAAGGTGAACCCCGGTCCTCTTGTCACCGCCACCGTGGGACTCGACGGCGTCGACGGGGCCTTCGAGGCGCTCGGAGATCCCGAGACCCACGCGAAGATCCTGGTCGACCCGAAGAGCACCGCCGTCGCGCCTTAGCGCAAAAGCGAGCGCGTCAATCGACCGCTCCCGACACTCGTGCAACGGACGAATTCGAGCTGCGCACTGCCGTCGAACCAGTGCTCCTGTTCCCCGATGCGTGGGCAGGCGTCCTGCGAGCACCGGGGCGTCAGGGCGCATACGCCGCGAGAGTCTCCGACCAGCCAAGCCCCGGACCGCCGGTGGCGCCATCCGCCCGCCACCGCGCAGCCGACGGAGGCTCCCAACAGAGCGCCCCACCCCACGAGACGTACCGGAGGACACACGGCCGTCGCCGAGTTGCCCTACGGAAGTCTGCGCCGGCCCGATCCCGTGGCAGCAGGGTGGCAGCAGATTCGTGACCTTCTTGCTCACAGACGCCCGCGCCTGCCCCCGCCGCGCGCGACTCTCTACTCCCCCAACCCTGTCTCAGAGCCACATTCGGCTCATCGAAGTAAAAGCGGCGGACGAGGTTCGAACTCGCGACCTCAAGCTTGGGAAGCTTGCGCTCTACCAACTGAGCTACCACCGCACGATGCTACAAACTGCCTGCTAATCAGCGATTTCTGCGCTCACCTCCTGCGCCGTGAACGGTGAATCCGTGGCAGTGAAATCGGCGCCACTGCCAGCTACTGCCGGATAGCCCCCGTCGATGAGTGCCCTCAGCCGGTCCCGGTCGGCCTCGGCCATCACCTTCGCGTAGAGCCCGAGCGTCATCGTTGGCGAGGCGTGCCCCATCTGCGCCATCACATAGGCGGGGTCCTTGCCCACCGCGATCAGCAGCGAGCCGAACGTCCGGCGCAGCGCGTGGAGCGTCAGACCTTCCGGGAGGGCGCTCAGACCGTCCTTGGCGAGCTGCTCGTCCGCGCGCTCCACCGCGCCGCCGAGAACCCGTTTCAGGACCCGGTTACGGTCCAGGCGCGTCCCCACCGCCGACGGGAACACGGGATCGGTCGGCTTCGGCTTGCGCGTCGCCTTCAGCGCGCGGAGTTCACCGTGGAGGATGGGCAGCAGGTCCACGTAGCGGACCCCCGCGTCGGTCTTGGACATGCGGACGCGCAGACGGCCGGCGGCCAGGTCCACGTCGCGCCAGTCCAGCTCGATCAGCTCGCTGATCCGCAGACCCGCGAAGGTGATCGTTGCCAGCAGCGTCCTGCGCGCCAGGGGAGCGGTCCTCTCGGCGTCGAGCTGACCCGCGGCATCCAACAGCGCCGTGATCTGCTCGGCGCGATCCAGGTAGGCCCTGATGGGCTTCACCGGCTTGACCTTGCGACGCTTGCCGCCGACCTTCGCCGGGTTGCGCTCGATCACCTCCCGCTCCACGGCGACCTCCAGAATCTGCCCCAGGCGGGTGATCGTTTTGTTGATCGACGTGGCGCCCAAGACCCTCTCGCTGATCTTGTGTTCGCGGTAGCGATCGACCTCGGCGACTGTGATCTGCGAGAGCAGGTGATGCTCGAAGAACGGCAGCAGGTGGACCCGGAGCTGGTTCTCGTAGTCGATCACCGTCCCTGGCCTGATCTGCTTGCGGATCGAGTCCAGCCACGCCGACGCGAACTCGTGGAACGTCTGCTCGCGCGTCGGCTCGATCGGGACGTAGGGCTGCCAGGTGCCGGCTCTCACGTCCTCCAAGACCCTCTCCAGCTCCTTCTGAGCCCTGACCTCGCTCCACCCTTCCTCGGGGCTTCCGAGCGTCTGATAGCGGCGCTTGCCGGCGGCTGTGAACCTCAAAGCGAACTTGAAGCCGTGCCGGGTCGGGTTGCGTACGACCTCGCCCTTCGGTGCCCTCGCTGTCATGGTGGCGGCCATCAGGACGCACCCCCCGAGAACAGCGCATCGACGCTCGTGCGGAGTTCGTGGGCGATACGCAGCGCCAGCGCCATCGACGGCTGGCGCGTGCCCGCCTCGATCCGGGCGAGCGACACCCTGTTGATGCCGAGCGTGTCGGCGAGGTGCTGCTGCGTGAGCTTCCTGCGTTTGCGGGCCTGCGCCATCGGGCTGAGACTGGCCCTACTCTTCGTTGCTGGCATGGGAGCGTCAACCTCCTGTGTCTGCCCCCGTGCTGTTGGCTCAGCGCGGGGGCGCTTTGTGTTCTGGTTCATGTAGCCTAGCAGGTTATGGCAGCCGGCGGACATCATGTAGGATGGGGCGATGGCTGACAGAACCGAGATCGTGTTCAAGAGGGGAGACGACACCAAGCTCTCCATCGTCGTCCAAGGCGACCCGCAGACGGCGCAGAAGCGCCTCGATGAGGGTGGAGGTTGGGCGCTATTCAGGAAGGCTGGCGGCGACAAAAGCGAGGTTCGGGTCGTCGTCGAGAGCGTCGCCTACGTCGGGCAGCCGGAAGGTCCGCGCAGCATGGGGGCCGGAAAGCGGCACCACCCTGAGCGCGACGAGCCAGGACGGTAGCGACGCAAGCCGCTATGCGCCGGGAGTCTCGGGCAGGAGCTGGGCGTTGATCGGCTCATCGCCCACGTAGAGCATCGCCCCTTCCCACGAGCCGTCGCGCTCGGCGGTGCCGGGGAGGGTGAACCGCACCCATCGGCAATCCCTTCCGCGCGCAGACGCCTCGGCCGCATTTCGCAGTTCGTCCCGCAGGCGTGGCAACGCGATCCCCGCGGGAGAGCCGTACGCCTGGCGTGCGATCAACTCCACTCGTTGATCGCATACGTCCTCATCTACGACGACCACCATCTCGGCACGATAGAGCCGAAGGGCGGGGAGGCTGGGAGTTCCGGCCTCCACTTCGGCGAGCCGTCGCGCGTTGTCCTTCCACATCGTCCAGAAGCTACCCCGGGGGAATGGCGCGGAGTCAAGCGGGGCGCGACGGAAGATCGGGTCCATGTAGCCCATCCTTGCACCGACCGTCCGCCTATGCGTTGGCAGCGAGCGTGCGTCGCGGTGCTCAACTCCCAAGCCGCCCAAGTCCCTCCGAACGCACGCGAAGCGCCGCACTTGCCAACCCCGAGAGCGCTAACCGCCGTAGTCTGATCGCCTGCCGTAGTCTGATCGCCTGTGGACGACGCGATGATCGAGCAGGTAGTGGAGCGGCTCCTGTTCGAGCACGAGGAGACGCTGAACGTCTTGCACGACGACCCGCTGCACAAGCGGCACATGCACGAAGCGCTCCACGCTGAGCTAACGCGCGAGCTACGCGACCTGCGCGCCGATGCGTGGGCCGTCGCCCAGCCCGATCCGGGGGTCTACGTCCTCGCGGGCGATCATCTGCACCTAGTCATGCTGGACCCAGCTCGCAACACCGCGAGTGTGGACACGCGCCCCATTGCAGGGAACACGTCCGCAGTCCAGAAGCGAACCCGGCCCGACGACGACCGGCGGACCGACGTGGACATCCTCCACACGTGGACCTTCCGCTACGTGGGCGAGCAGCGCAACGCGACGGACATGCTGCATCGCATCGAAGGTGCCGTGTCAGTCGATCACGTGACAGTAGAGGAGCGGCCCGACCCCCGCGAGAAGATCGCCCGGAGCATCGCGGCGCGCGGCGCGACCCCACGGGACACGAACTGACCGCTGGGCGATCGGCGAGGCTCGCCCGGCAGCCCCACAAGCCCCTCCAGCGGCCCCGGAACGGGCAGCAGGGCGGGAACCCGCACCACGGCCTCCTACAGCCGCACAGCGCCCTACACGGGGTTCTCGCGCGCCGCTACGCGAGGGCCGCCACTTAGCCCGGACGGCGCGGACGACTTGGCGGACGGCCAGTCGGCGGCTCCGGCGCGGCGCGGACGCGGACGAGAACGGCGTCCACAACCTTGAGCAAGACCCGCACCTGCTCCTCACGGTCGGCATCTTGAATCCCCCGCTTGCGGGATTCGCGGAGCCAAAAGGTCTCACCTTGGCGTTGGGCGAGTAGCAATTCTTCGAGGTCGTGGCGTGGAGCGTCCAGCACCGGACCCTCGACGAGGCGATCGCGCGCTTCGACGAGCCTCCCCATTCCGGGGGTGTTGGCAAGGTCGCGCTCATTCCACTCGCCGCCAACGCTCCGAATGGCGTCGGCCGCCCCAGATGCAGTCTCCCGAAAGCTGGCAAGGAGCACGGCGTGCTCGTGCGCATCGAGCTCGACCCTCATCGCAGCCCTGCGAGTTCGTCCAGTGGCCGAATCGGCAGCAGCGCCACGAGTAGCAGGATACGCCCTCACGGGGCCTCGCCGAGCGGCGACCCCAGCGCGTCGGACGGCCAGCTAGGCGCCGGGCTCGGGCCTCAGCGCGCAGGTTCTCGTCGGCTACGACACACACGTACTCACACGCTCAGCCAGCGCGCTACCCCTCGCGCTCGCGCGGAGCCTCCGCCACCGGGACCCAATGGCGGCGCCCCGGATGCGACCCGGCGCCCCCACCCGATGCCCCCGCGGACTTGGCGTTGTTCGCTTCGGCTTCCCCCAACGCCCGGTTTGTTTCTTCCGCGATTTGCTTGATTTCCTGCGCCGTTTTATTGGCCATGACGCCTCCCGTTGGTAGGTGAACTGGACGTGAAGCTGTATCCGATACTGACCTCATGGAGAGCATAGGAGCGCACTTCGAGCGTGTTACGTCCGAGGCCCGCTACCAGCTCGGCGGGGTCCCACAGAACGCGATCGTGAGCCATCGCGAGACAGTGGTCTTGAAAGGCGCCGGGGAACCGCACCACCCCGACCCAGCGCGCGCGGGGAGCAGGAATCTGACGGTGAACCACCATCCGCAGACCGCGTGCCGCGAGCCATTTGTGGAACTGCGCCCACGCGGAACGCGAGACATGCTCAGGGTCCTCGCCCGCCGCGATCCGCGCGTCGATCCGGCTATCAGGGATGCGCTCGGGCGCGACCTGTAGGACGGTTGCGACTGCCGCGCGGAAACAGTCGTCTTCGCGATCGTGCCCCATGCGATACCCGAGGGTGCCGTCCGATAGACGCGCTGGCCCGTCGAGCCCTGCGCGAACCATTGCATCTCGCACAGCCTCGTCTAGTGCTCGTGGAGGAAGGCCCCCCGCAAGCGCGCGCAGCAGCGCGAGACGCTGGCTGACTTCACCTGTGGCCTGTGGCGCTGGCATCCGTTGACAGGGTAAGCGGCGAATCGGCTAGAGCGGGGACCGCACACGGCCCATCACGCGGAAGGCTCGCTATGGCGTCGGGCGAGCGTCACCAGCACCGCCAGCACGATGAACACCACCACCGCGACGGGCGAGCCCGTGACGCCCCCGGCGATCGCCGCGACCGCGACGTTCCCGACCATCGAGCCACCGTGCGAGCGCTTCCATGCGCGGTGAGCGTTGAAGTAGCTCCAGGCGGTCGGGTAGTCATCGGGAGACGGGCGCGTGCTCATCGCTGGCACTCCATCACATCGGCCGCGAGAGACGACCACACCCGCCGCTCATACCCGTGCAGGGCGCCCCACGGCAACGGGTGACGCCAGGCGAACCGGGCGGCGTAGAGCGCGTACAGCGCCCGCCCGTCGAGGCGTGGATAGCTGTGCGCCCGTGGGCGCACAGTGTTTCGTGCCCTGGGCGGGAGCGCGCCGCGTCGCCCCCGGCCCGTTGCCGGCCCCCCGGTTCTCACGATGTCTCTCCCGGTTCGAGCAGGCCCGCGAGCTGGTCGAGGCCCGCAGCCGTGGCACTCTGCGCGAGCTGGTCGGCGAGCAGTTCGAGCGCGGGCCGATGGTGGATGTTGAGCAGCACGTCCCCGTCGCCCAGCGGTGGCGGATGCCAGCCGATCGCGTCGAGCAAGTCGCGCGTCGCCTTGAGCGCGTCGATCGCTTCGTCTCCGGCCCTCCAGTCCTGCCGGATGGTGGCAACGCCGAGGGATGCCGTCCCCGAGCCGAGCACGGAGAGCGCGACCGCACGGACGGCGCCCACCAGCTCGCCGGGGATCAAGAAGCCCCGCATCTTCGCCCCCACGCCCACACGGCGATCACTCGCCGCCTTCCTCGACCTGCTGCACGAGCCCGGCGAGCTGCCCGACATGGACCTTCGCCTCCGCACGCTGCCCGACGCCGGTGTGCTCGTCTCTCTCGACGCCGCTGGCGACCCCCACGCGCGTCAGGAGAGCCCGCAGCAGCGCCTCCCGGTGCTCGTACACGTCCACGTCCACGTCGATCGAGGGCTCGTCTACGGGGTCCTGCCAGCCGAGCACGTCGAGCAGCGCACGGGCACCACGGGCGCGCTCGTCGAGGCCCTCGCCGGGGGTATCCACCGCCGGCAGGTCGGAGTAGCAGCCGTCACGCAGCAGCGGAACAAGCTCAGCGGGGATGGTGATGGTGCTCATGGGTTCCTCCCTTGTCGGAGGCCCCGGAGACGGTCTTTCTGGCGAGAGAAAACACCCCCGTGTCGGTAGGGTGTCCCTGCGTCGGAAGTGACTGCTTCCGGTGCCACGGGGGCCGGGCGTTCGCTCGTCGCGGCCCCCATATGCGTTCTAGTGGTCAGGAAATCCTACCACGCACAGCGCGTAAGCCATAGCTCACCCCTCAGCGCGTACCCCGCACGTCGTGTAGACCGGGGCGCTCCCCCCTGGCAGGCTACGCGCCATGCCCGCCAACGCTGACCCTGCCCTCGGTGCCGCGGTGCGCCGTCTCCGCGAAGACCAGGGCCTCTCGATGGAAGCCCTCGCCTACCGGGCAGGCATCACGCTGAACACCATCACCAGGCTGGAGCTGGCGCAAAGCGAGCCGGGATGGATGACGGTCCGCAAGGTCGCCAACGCCCTCGGCATCTCCCTCGCGGAGCTGGCCGCCGCGATCGACGCCGAGGAGAACTGAGCGCCGCCGCGACGCCATAGGAGCCGATCTGCGCGTTTGGGGTGCCCGGAGCACGACTGAAGGGCGCGGAGACCCCCAGCGCGGCACACGCGAGCCCACGGCCGTACGCTGGCCGCCGGTGCTCCCGGCCTCAGACGCGCTCTCGCCTGGCCGGCCCGGACGCTTGACGCTCGGCGAGGCCCTGCGCGAGCGTCTCGACGGCCTCGGCCTGCTCACGCAACTGCGCGCCGCTCTCACCTGTGAGCTGGAGATCCTCCGCCGCAGCCTTTAGCGAGAGCGCCGCCCACGTCACGCGCTTGTGTGCGCGATCCAGCAACTCGGCGTCGGTCAGCTTCACGAGGCTGGGGGCGGGGCGAGTGAGAACCGGCGGCACGGCGGGGCAGTGTAGCTGCGCTGACCCCGGAACGCGCAACGCCCCCGGTGATACGCGGCGGGGGCGAAGGCGAGAGCGCCGCTACACGAACGGCAACCCTTGGTCGGCCCCAGTCCTCAGCGACGGGGGCCGGAAAGGAGAAACACACACAGCCGGCCATGTGTTCCTCCACCAATATCGCGGATGCAGCGGACAATCCCGCCCGCGTTTCACATAAAACGGCGGGGCGCCGGGGATCGGGGGGGATGCCCGGCGCCCCGCAACGGGCGCGAGGGAGGGACTCGCGCGCCTTGCCTCCCGGCGGGGGGCCGGGGGCAAGAGTGGAGCCCGGCCACCGCACGAAACGCGGCCGGGCCGGGGAGGATGGCCGTTTAGGGGGCCTCCCCTGGGCGCGGCGCCAATCGTGAGAAGGCCAACAACCCGCCGCCGAGTTGGAAACGGCGAGCGGCGCCGCGCGCGTCTTGTGTGAAGTTCACGCAACCGATCGGACTCCACGCACCGCATCGTGCAACTCACGAGCGAGCGCGGGATCACTCCGCAACGCCCGCTGCATGGCGACCTCGCGCGACATCCCTGGGTCAGCCTTTCGTAGCTGGACTACAACCGCCTCGGCCTTCGCGGTGGCCTCGGCTTCGGGGTTGGGGCTCAACAAGCTGTCGATGCGATTGCACATTGCCTGTACCTGCCCGTGGCGGCAGAATCCCAGCAGTTGCCGCGCGCTGCGCAGGTGTCCCTCTTCGTTGCTGGTCAGCTCGTCTTTGCGGACGCCATCGGCAGGTGAAAGTGTTGTGTCGGTTGCAGCCATTTTGTTAGTCCTCTTTCATGTTGTCAGTGGGAGTGTGTCGGTTGGATGGTTCTCACTCGTCTATCTGCCGCGGCAAGGACTGCACAGTTACTCCCAGCCCTGCACGGGCACGGACTCCGCGAGCGGGCGCGGCCTCGCCGCAATCCCGCCGAAGGTGATCATCCCGAGCGGCACCTTAGCCGTGCGCAGCGCGTGCACGATCGCGGCCTCCGGGGCACTGTCGGGAGCGTGCAGGCAGTTTTCCTCCGCGCGCCCACAGGCCCCCGTCATATCGGCCTCGATGCCCGCGAAGCTCGCCAGCGCCGCCGCCAGTTCGCCCGCCAAGCTGTCGATCCGCTCGGCTTTCGCGCGGAGCTGGGGCGCGAGCGTGCGGGCGTACCCCATCTCCTTGTCCACACGCGCCTGCTCAGCCTCAGATGCGGCCTGCTCACTGCGGCGGGCGTGCTCGGCCTTTGCCAGCTCGGCACTGTGAAGCTCCAGCAGCACCGCGTCCCGCTCGCGCTGGGCGTTCGCCAGCTCGACGCGGGCGGCATCGTCCGCGAGCGAATCGAGCGCTAGGCGCTGTTCGTCGGCCGCCAGCTCCTCAGCGCGCCGCCGGGCGCTGGCGATCGTGCCCTCGATCTGCGCGAGGGTAGGGACGGTTGGGGTGGGGGTTGCCGTTGTGCTCATTGGGGCCTCTCTGTGGTTGATTGTGACGCAGGCGCAGGCGGCGCACCGGCACCGACCAGGCGGCGAAGCTCCGCGACCTCCTGCGCGCTGCGACGGTCGAACTGTTTTGCCATCGATTCGATTGCGGCGTCCTCGGTCATGCCGTGCCGGTCCACCAGCCGCCGGAAATATGCTCGCTTTGATTCCATGTTTTCACTCACTCTCTGGTTGTGATTGTGCGCCGGGATCGGCACCGGGGAAGAGCAGCTCGAAGCCGCTGTTCTTCGGGAGCTGACGGATCAGCCCGTCTTCCTCCAGCCGGCGTAGGACGCCGAACAACTTCTTTGCGTTGGCGATCCCCGTACGCCCTAGCATCTCGCTTGTGGGGGGCCGGCAGACGCCATCATTGCCATCCGCGAAGGCGCCAAGTAGGACGATCAGCTTCCGCCGCTTCGTGCCCTCGATCGTCAGCCCGGCCGCTGCACGCGCCCGCTCGCCCATAACCGGATCGCGCGTGTTCACCGGGGTTGCCGTCTTCGTCGCTGTGCTCATCGCTTCACCCTTCCGTGTCGGAGTTAACTGTTTCGTGCTCCCGTTTACGCCCCTCGCGTCTCTGGATGCGATCAAGCGCCAGCCCCCGCAGCTCCTCCTCGGATGCCGGGTAGTCGATGACGCTCAGCAGCAGCGCGCGCTCGTGCGGCTCACCGGCCCGGAACGCGAGATAGCGCCGAGCGCGGCTATGCACCAGACCGCCGACGTAGCCCTCGAAGATGCGCTCCTGGCGGCCCACGACACGCACCGCGAGCCCGTGATCGAGTCCCTGACGGCGCGCGTCGTCGTAGATGACCAGCAGTTGGGACGTGCTCACGACGCCTCCCGCCACGCTGGCTGGTCGTCGTCGGGTTCACGGTGAAGCTCGGCGAGCGCGGCATCTCGATCGAGCCCTATCTCGTCGAGGTCGAAGACCGCGGCCTCATCCTGCTCCGCGAGGCCTTTGGCGAGCTGCTGGGCAACATCGAGCCGGTCCATCAGCGACCACCCCTCAGCCGTTCCGCGATCGACATGCGCTTGCCTGCGCGCGGTGCCCCGCGCTTGCGGCGGTTCTCCTCAGCCTCGTTGCGACGCTGCTGCTCATATTTCGCGCGGCCCTCGTCGATGTCGAGCTTCAAGTCCGCGTCCAACTGCGAGTAAGGGATGTGCTGCCCGGTCGGATACATCGGCGCGGCGCGGGTGTCATAGGGGCCGAGCGGTGGCTCCTTGCCTTCAGAGAGTTCTTGTGCGCGTAGGCGTTCCTCAGCTCGCACCTGCTTGTGCCGCTCGGGCGGATGGCGGCGTTTCAGCTCCGGGCGGACCTCGCTCCAGTCCAGATCGACGTGGGGATTCTCCGTGCTCATCGCCGCCCGACCCTTCTCCAGTTTCCGCGGGCCGGTGGAGGCGGGTCCGGGGACTCGCCGCGAGCGCGAAGCTCGTGGCGCTCGCGGGCTTCATGCACCCCGCCCAGCATCGGCTTCACCGGCCCGGTGGACGGACGCCCCTCGCCTGCCCTTTCCTTCAGCGGTGAGGGGGGATCGCGTTTTAGGGCGCGCATGAAGATCCCACCGAACCCCTGCGGACGCTCCAGCAGGTGCGCAGCGCCGAGGCCGATTGCCGTCACGATGTCGTCGTGCTTGCCCGCCACGTGGTCATATCGGTACAGGCCCGGGCCGCGCTCGATCAGACGCAAGCCCGCGAACTCGTCGATGACCTCCTGCTCGTCGGGCAGCACCAGACGGTGCCCGCGCACCAGCTCCAGGATCACCAGCGCCCGGCGGCTGTTACTCGTCGCGCTGAAGGTGTGCTCGATCACTTTCAGGCCCGCTTTGCGCAGGCGTTGCATCATCTGCTGCGCCATCGCCGGGTCGAAGATCGCGGGAGCGTGGTTGTACCCCTGGCAGCGCGCGAGCACGGTGTCCTGCACCTGCTGTAGATCGATGTCGTGGCCCTTGGTGGCCTTGAACACGTCCAGGTGGTCGGTGACGATCCGCACGCCCGCCGCGGCGCCCTGTCCATCCTCTACCCGCTCCAAGTGCGTCACCGCAACCACCGCACGGTCACGGCGGACGGCCAGGTCCACACCTACGACGTACTGAGTTCCCACCACGCGGTCCAGCGCGCCCGGCAGAGACGCGCACGCCACCACATCCTCGTACTTCAGCAGCGAGTCCTCGCTGGAGGCCCAGCGGTTTTCCCACAATCGTGCGTAGACGCTCTCGGGCAGCCGGCGGCGCTCCGCTTCAATGTCCTCCGGGTCGATCCACGGCGCCGGCTCGTGAACCTCGCTGACGAGCCAAGCGGGGTCCTCGATCGCGTTCTCATAGACGCCCCTGCTCCAGTGGTCAGGTTCACCTGCGGTCGAGATCACGGCGAGCACGCCCGTCGGGACCTTCACCACCGCCGAGGAAATAGAGGTCCACAACTCGCGCGCCGTCGGGCTCCTCGCCCACTGGCAAAGCTCGTCTGCGACCGCCCACGCAGGCGTCCGACCCCAGCTCCCCGCCGCGTCGCTCGCCATCGCCTCCAGGCGCGCACCAGCCGCCGTATGCACCGCGAAACGCTCCGCGGTCAACGCGCCGCCCAGCTCGGGCGTCCTCGACGCGATCCATTTCATCCGCCGGACCAAGATCGCGGCCTGCTCACGATCAGCAGCAACCGCCACCGCCTCATCACCACCATGCAGCCGCTCCAGCAGCGCCACCACCATGATCGCCCCGAGGTCATCCGTCTTGCTGTAGCCGCGGGGCCTGCCGATCCAGTGCCGGCGCGGACCATCACGATCGAGCAGCGCTTCAGCATCCGCCCGCTGCAAATCCGTCGCACGCTCACCCCAGCGCCGCCCATCACCATCGACGACCAGCGCGTTCAGCAGCCCCATCGCAGCCGCATCAACCACCGTTCGCCTCCCGGTCGCTCATAATCTGCGCGCCCTTCGCCCGCAACGCCTCCAACCCCGCCCCCGGCGTCCCGCCCCCGCCCTTCTTGCGCTGCTCAGCCCGCTCCAGATCAGCCAGCAGAGCCCTCGTCAAGCTCTCCTCCTCCGCCATCGCCGGGTTTAGCTTCCCCTGCCGCTGATTCAGCACTTCCGACGGCCGACCCTCCAAATAAGCACTCAGCCGAGCGACCTTCGCCATCCTCCGCGCCTGCAACCGGACCCACACCTCAGACTCCGCCGGATACGACCGCTGCAACTCGGCCACGTACTCGCTGCTCTCAACCCGAATAAGCGACTCGCTGCGAGCACCATGTTTCGTGCTGTTCTCCGGCTTCAAGTTTGCCAACTGCGCCGCCCTCGCCACCGGATCGCCACTCAACGGCACGCGAACTCCCTTCGCCCCAAAGTGGTGAAAATCTCCGCCGTGCGAGGCAGCCCCCGCGCCCTCGCGTGAGCGCGATTCTGGTAATCCTGACGCAGCCATCCAGCAGCCCGTGGACTAGGCGTGCACGGCGTCGGAGAGCACGTCGCAGTGGGCGCCGGCATGGTCATCGAGAGCCCCCTCCGGCGCGCTTGCGGTCCCCAGCGTCCCCAGCCCCGCTCTTGGCACGCTGGCGACGCCCAACCGGCAGTAGCTGGCAGTGGCCGTCGCTCGACACCTTGGCGCGGGTGCCCGTTCTCCCTGCTGTCATGCGGGTTTCCGGCGTCTGCGACCCCATGCTTGCGTAGCGTGAGCCCAGCGCATCCGACCATGCCGTGAGCGCCTTCTGCGGGTCGAACATCACCCGCCGGCCGACCCGGACGGCGCCCAGCTCGTCAGCGTGCCGGTAGATGGTCTTGGTGTCCACGCCCAGCCGGCGCGCGAGCGTCGCGGCATCGACGAGCGCCGTCTCCCCGGCCGCAGCAGGGCCTTGTCGAGCTTCCTGCTCGTCCACAATCAGCCGGGCAAGCTCGCGTAGCTGACCTACTGAGAGTTCGATCGACACCGGCGTGTCCAAGCCCTCCCCCAGCTCCTCGGCGCGGGCGCTCACGACTTCGACCTGCCCTTGCTGGTGCTCTCGACCGGCGTGGCGGTCGTACGCAGGTAGCTCAACCTCATCCAGGGCTTCCACGGGGCGATGCCCAGCCTGATGTGGACCTCGCGCACAGCGGCCACACGCGCATCACGCCGGCTCGTCGCCCGGACCTCCACCACCTGCTCGGGGATGTCCCAGCGTGCGACGCGATGCGCCTCCACCTGGACGGTCCACGCTGGCGGCAGCTTCACAGCGTCCCCCGCCTCTCCGGGGTCCGAGCCGCCGATCCTCGGGTGGGCCGGGGAGGGTCGGTGGGAGGGTCGCCCGGATTGATCGACAGGAGGGTCTTCCACTTTGCCCCCCCGATCCTGTGCTCCGCTTTGCGCTCGATCCCGCTGCGCGCGGCCGCCCTGCCCAGCATGTTCGGATCGAACGCTGGGCGCCAGGCAGGCGAGGGAGGGAGGGGAGCCTGTGTTCCTGTGGCCTCTACATGGCCGTGTGGGATGCCTGCTGCGGGGTGGCTTGGGGGTGGCGGGGTGGCAAGGGTGGCGCGAGCCTTAACTTCCTTACCCTCTCCTGCGCGCGCGTGTGGGGAAGTATGAGTGGGAGCCACCCTTGCCACCCTTTGCCCGGTTTCGCCACCCTTCCGCCACCCCTTGGTGCTGCTGTTGGGGGGGTGGGGTGCTGGGGTGTGGGGAGCGGGGACGGGGGGATGCGCGGCGGTCACGAGTCGTCTCCTCGCAGCGCGATGCCGAGCCAGAAGTCTTTGCCTTTGCTGGATACGTCGTCGAGGTGGTGCAGCTCGACCAGGCGGCGGTTGAAGCGCGCGGCGCCGAGCGCGCCACGGCGGTTCTCCTCACACCACGCCTTGTACGCGCCGTACAGCACGGGCTTGGGGATGCGTCCCGCCAGATCAAGCTCGCAGCGCTCCTCGCAGAAGCCGGCGGCGGAGTCGCTGTCGATGCGGAAGCGCTCGCCGGCCCTCTCGCTGCTGTCGATCTTTGTGAAGCCGCCCTGACGATGCAGACGGGCGAGCGCCACCAAGGCGTGGTTGAGTAGGCCCGAAAGCTCGGCGGGCGTCGTGAGCTTCGCGAGGAGGTCGTGGTCCTCGTGGTCGGTGCCGCGGTGCCGGCGCGCGAATGGGAGGATCAGCCAGCGGTCAAAGAAGGCGTCTGAGTTGTCGCTGGTGGGCGGTGCCTCGTTGGCGCTAAACAGAAGCCTGCTGTACGGGGTGAAGGTGAAGCTGGGCCGGTTCTTGCGCTCGGCGCGGATCGGGTCGCCGCCGGTGATGCTCTTGAAGATGCTGCTGGCGCGTAGCGCCCGCGCGTCAAGGTCACTGAAGATGTTGGCGAGCACGCCAAACAGATCGGCGGTGGCAAAGCGATCCTCCTCAAGCGTGTGGAGCGGGACCGCCGAGACGTTCTCGGTGCCGAGCAGGGCGCGTATCAGGTTGGCCGCGGTGCTCTTGCCGCAGCCGCCCCCTCCGATGAACATGACCGCTCGCTGGTAGCGATTGTCGGCGGCGACCATGTAGCCGACGATCTCGAAGAACAGCGCGATCAGGTCCGGGATGGTGGACTCCAGGAACGCCTCGATCGCCGGGCAGTCGGCCTCGGGGTCGAAGGCCGCCGCGAGCTGCACGGGTGAAAGGTGCGCAGGGTCGTGGTCGCCGAGTTCCTGCGTCTCGCGGTTCAGCAGCCCGTTCGCGACGTTCAGCACGTCCAGCCGGGGACGCTCCCAGAGCTCGGGCGAGATGATTCGGACGTAGCTGAGGATCTCCTCCGCCTTGCGCTTGCCCCAGCGGGCGCCGAGCAGCTCGACTACGTGCCGCTGTGCCTGGCCCTCGCCGGGCCTGTAGCAACCGTTCTCGAAGGTGTAGAGCTGCTGGCCCCCGGTGGCGTAGCTGTGCTCGGCCATGAGCTGGCGCGCGAGATCCTTCGTCGTTGGTTTGGCTGGCGCCTCCTGGCCGGGCTCGACGGCGCGCAGGGGATGCACCGTCCCGCTGGTGCCCTCGGCCGAAGGGACACCCTGCGCGGGCTCGTGTTCGCAGGCTTCCCCCAGCCGCCGCAGATCCTCGGCGGCGCTCATGCCTCCCCACCTTCCGGGAGTGCGCGCAATAGCTGCGTGCGATCACGCGCCTCGCTCTTGATCTCACGGTCCAGGCGCTCGGGGTCGAAGATGCCTTCCAGCGCATCCCGCACGATCGAGAAGAGCGCGTCCGGCGCCAGCGCCTCAAGTTGGCAAGTTTCGCCGCCGCCCCAGCTCTTGCTGCGGCTGTCCGCAGCCTTCGGCGGCGCGGTGGGGAGTTCGTAGCGCTGGACCTGCTCGGCGGTCAGGGCGAGCCTGCGCGCCTGTATCCGCTGTGTGGCAATAATGCGGTCCTCGTCCAGGAAGGCGTTAGTGTCCTCGACGAGCGTGTCGTACATGGACTGGCCGGTCGGGTCGAGGTCGCCGATGTGGAGCAGCGTCGTCGGCACGTCGCGGCGGACCACCCGGTCAACGATGAAGCGCACGGCAGGCAACGACTGATAGCGGCCGTTGCTGAACACGGGCACGCTGAACTCGTCGGCGACCCTCGCGAGCTGCGGCGCCATCCCCGCCGCCTCGCACCAGAGCTCGACATACTGGCGCTGGCCGGCCTGACGATCGCGGCGGTACTCGTGCGCCCGGTCGATCGCGTCGTCCCAGAAGTCCTCGACGCCCTCGTGCCAGCGCGAAGAGTAGGTCACGATCCCGTCGTCCCGGAGCGCCCCGAACGGGATCACACGCGCGCGCCGTGCGTTTACAAGATGGCCCGAGAGGCGGTTGTACGCGATCTCGGTCTTCTCGTAGCCGTAGGCGCCCACGAGGCGATAGAAAATCTGCCTGAGCGTCAGCGGCAGGTGCGCCCGATACTCGTGGAGGATCGCCTGCACGGCGCCGATGAGCTCCAGCGTCTTGCGGTGCGGTTTCCAGTCCGCTATGTAGCCCTTGGCGCGGGCGCTCTCCGCAGTTTTACGGCAGGCCGTATTCCTGTCCAGGGTGGCGCTCATCACCGACCGCCGACCCCGACGGGTGCAAGTTGTGGAGGTACTGCCAGGCTGTACGGCTTCTCGGACATGGCCTTCCGCGCTCGGAATCGAGTTGAACGCGCGGTCGGTAACAGGTCCGCTGACCCCTTATATTCGCCGGGGGATTTCGGCTGGGTACCGGGCCGGCCCGCCTCTTCGGGCCGGCCCTCGTCTAAATCGGGGTCTGGTGGAGGATCGACGCCGCCCCGTGATCGCGTCCCGCGAATCCTGCGAGTTCGTGGCCGTGCCGATCGCGCTCGCCCGGGCCGGGGCGAAGCACGGCGAAGGCGTGGAAGCCCGAGGGCGACGCGGACCCGGTGAGCACGGACCCGCTGGTGGCGATCGAAGCGGTAGGAGCGCGCGCCGCGATGTAGTTGGCAGTGGACCCCCAGGGCGGTGAGCCGCGCAAGGTGCGCCCGGTGGCGCTCGGTCTCTAGCTCGGCGCCGGTGGCAGGCTGGTCCATCGTGATGTCCTTGAGGAGTTCATGGTGTGCTCGGCGCCGTAGCGCAAGAAGATCGTTGCAGGCGCTGCCGACGGAAAGATCGCGCGGAACGAGCAGCGCCGCCCCGGCTCGGGACCGGGACGGCGCCATGAAGTCCCAACGAAGGACGATCAGCAACCACTGTAGGGACCTGTGTGGACGTGATCAGGTGACGCCCGCAGCGCCTCCTCGGCGGCCCGGTTCCCACTGCCAGCTACTGCCGGATAGCGGGGGTCTCGGGTCCGTTCGGGGTATGAGCGCCGGTGCCCCAGGAACGCAAACGGCCCGCAAACGCAGTGTTCACGGGCCGTGTGTGGGGGGCGGTCGCGGGCTTGGGAAGCTTGCGCTCTACCAACTGAGCTACCACCGCACGGCCTTGGATTCTACGCCCTCCGCCCGCCGCGCATCGGTCCGGCGCCCTGTCCGCGCGCGGACCTCTACCCTTCCTGTGCGCGTGAAACGGCTGCTCGGACCAACCCTCGCCACCATTCTGGGCGCGGCCCTGCTGGGGCTGCTGATCTATGGGGTCACCCACCAGGGCCCCAGTCGCAGCATCGATCAGGCCCTCGCGGACGGCCAGCAGCCGCTCGCGCCCGAGGCCACCTACCCTCTGCCGGCGCTCACCGGGGGGGGCCGCGGTTCGCTGTCCTCCTACCGCGGCCACGTCGTGGTCCTCAACTTCTGGGCCTCCTGGTGCCCGGGCTGCCAGGCGGAGGCTCCCGAAGTGGAGCGCCTCCAGCGTGAGCTGCAGCGCCACGACGGCACCGTGCTCGGGGTCACCTACGAGGACATCGCCTCCGAATCGCTCGAATTCGTGCGCCGCTACCATCTCACCTTCCCGAACCTCATGGACGGCAGCGGCGAATTCGGCCGCTCCGCCTTCGGCACCGCTCAGTTGCCCGAGAGCTTCCTCATCGACCCCTCCGGGCACATCACCGCCGCCTCCCGCGGGGAGATCGAAAAGCCGTTCGTCGAACGCGCCCTGCGGCTCGCGGAGAGCACGTGAAAGCCTCCCCCCCAGCCGCCCTCGCGCTGGTGGCGACCCTGCTCGCCGTGGCGCTGCACGCCATGGCGCCCCCCGCCGCGTTCGGCTCTGGGTCGGAGGCAATCAAGATCCGCACCACGCTCCCCGCCGTCGAAAGCCAGGCGATGTGCGTCACCTGCAAAATCCCGCTCCCCATCGCCGACTCCCTGCAGGCCACCCGCGAGCGCGCCTTCATCCAGCGCCTCATCGACCGGGGGCTCACCGAGACGCAGATCGAGCGCGAACTCGTCCACGAATATGGCCCCGCCGTGCTCTCCCTGCCCAGCAGCCATGGGTTCGGCCTCGCCGCCTACCTCGTCCCCCCCTCGTGCTACTCGCGCTGCTCGCCCTCCTCGCCCTGCTCCTGCCCCGCTGGCGTGGCCGGGCGCGCGCCGCGCTCGCCCTCGGGGACACCCAGCGGCACGCACCCACACTCAGCCCCGCCGACGCGGCCCGGCTGGACGCCGACATCGCGCGTTTCGACTGACGGCCCGCTCCGTCACCGCGGGGGTCGCCATACCGCTATACCTCCCGCGTCACCGCGGGAGTCGCCCTACCGCTACATCTCCCGCGGCGCCCCCACCCCCAGCAGGTCCTCCAGGCAGCGCGCGATCGTGCCCCTCGCCGCCACGCATAGCGCGATGCGCTGGGACTCCACCGCGGGCTGCTCGGCCCCCACCACGCGGCAGTCGCGATAGAAGGCGGTGAAGTCCTGCGCCACCTGGAGGGCGTAGGCCGCGATCCGATGGGGCGCCCGCCGCAGCGCCGCCTCCCTCACCTCCTCGGGGAACGCCAGCAGCCGTTTGATCAGCGCCCGCTCGGAGGGGTGCAGCGGCTCGCTTGCGCCCGGGCGATCCCCGATCTGAGCCTCCTCCAGCGCCGCGGCAACCCGCACGATGCCCGCCTTCACCAGCAGGGAGGCGATGCGGGCGTGCGCGTACTGCACGTAGTACACCGGGTTCTCGCTCGATTCCTCGCGCGCCAAGTCGAGGTCGAGGTCGATGGTGGTGTCGTGCGAGCGCGAGAGCAGATACCACCGCGCCGCATCCACCCCGATCTCGTCGAGTAGGTCCTCCAGCGTCACGAACTCCCCGGCCCGCTTGGACATCTGCGCGCGCTCCCCCCTGCGCACGAGGTGCACGAGCTGCATGATCAGCATCTCCAGGTGCTCCCCCTCGCCGCCCAGCGCCACGTAGGCGGCCTTCATGCGCGCCAGGTACCCGTGGTGGTCCGCGCCCCAGATGTCGATCTGGCGCTCGAAGCCCCGCTCGCGCTTGTCCAGGTGGTAGGCGATGTCCGAGGCGAAGTAGGTGTGTTCCCCCGTGGAGCGCACCAGCACGCGGTCCTTGTCGTCGCCGTAGGCCGTGGTGCGCAGCCACAACGCCCCCTCGCTGCGGTAGGTGTGCCCCTGCTCCGCCAGGATCGCCAGCGCGTGCTCCACCCGGCTGGGATCGCCTTCGTGCAGCTCGCTCTCGTATTGCCAGTGGTCGAAGTCCCTCACCCCGAACGCCTCCAGCGAGGAGCGCATCCGCTCTACCATCAGGCCCACCGCCGCCCGCCCCAGCTGCGCGGGGTCCTCGATCGCCGGGGGCTGAGCACCGCCATCGGCGGCGGTGCTCAGGTGCTCCGCGAGCTCCCCCACGTACTCCCCCCTGTAGCCGTCCTCGGGGACCTCCTCCCCCCGCGCGAGGGCGAGGATCGAGTCGCCCAGCTTGCGCACCTGGGAGCCCGCGTCGTTGACGTAGAACTCGCGCGTCACCTCGTGCCCATACAGCGCCAGCAGTCGCGCGAGGGCGTCGCCGTAGGCCGCGTTGCGCGCGTGGCCCACGTGCATCGGGCCCGTGGGGTTGGCGCTCACGAACTCCACCAGCATCCGCTCCTCCCGCTCCGCGCCGCCTCCGCCGAAGCTCTCTCCCGCCTCCAGCACCGCCGCCAGCGCCCGCCGGTGCCAGCCGTCGCCGAGGAACAGGTTCACGAAGCCCGGCCCCGCCACCTCGAAGCGCTCCAGGTCATCCCCCAGCCGCCGCTGCAGCTCCGTCCCCAACCGCTGGGCCACCTCGCGCGGGGGGCCCCCCACCGCCTGGGCCAGCAGCAGCGCCGCGTTGGTCGAGTAGTCGCCGAAGTCCACCCGTGGGGGGCGCTCGAGTGTGATCGCACCCAACCCCGGCGCTCCGCCCGCGCCCACGATCTCCGCCGCCCCCGCGAACACCGCCTCGCGCAGGCCGTCCAGCGGCGTCTGTGGTCCGTTCACGATGTGCTTGCGCAGGAGTCGGTCATCAGTAGTGGTAGGGCTCCCCCGCGAGGATCTTATGCGCCCGGTAGAGCTGCTCGAGCAGAACCACCCGCGCGAGCTGATGGGGCAGCGTCATCGCGCCCAGCGACAGACGGTGGTCCACCCGCTCCAGGGGCGGCGCGCCGAAGGGGCCGCCGATCACGAACGCCACGTCCGCCCCCACCCGGCGGCGCTCCTCCAGGAACGCGCTGAAGGCGAGGCTGTCGTAGGTCCTCCCCTCCGCCGCCAGCAGCGAGACGAACGCCCCCCGCGGGATCCGCCGCGCGACCGCCTCCGCGGCGCGAACCTGCACCAGCTCCAGCTTCACATAACGGGAGAGCAACCTGCGGTAGTGGGCCACGTCATCCTCGAACGGAGGGCGCACCCGCGCCTCGCCGACTACGGTCAGGGTCACGGGTTGCGATACTAGCCTCGTGAACGACGACGACCAGGGCGCCGAGCGTAGCGGGAGGGGGCGGGCCCCCCTTCCGACCTCCCCCCCAACCTCCCCTGACAAGGCCAACCTATGAACGACGACGACCCAGGCGCCGAGCGCCACATAAACATCCACCTCTCCCCCGAGATCATGGGGGGCGTATACGCCAACTTCGCCAACGTCAGCCACTCCGACTACGAGTTCACGGTGACCTTCGCGCGCGTCGACCACGAGGTCGAGGCCGAAGAGGTCCCCGGTGTGGTCGTCACCCGCGTCAACCTCTCCCCGCGCTTCATGCGCGAGCTGATCGACGCGATGGAGGACAACTACTCCAAGTGGCGCACCCGCGAGGGCATCAAGAACCTGCCCGAGTACGGCGGCGGCGAAGCGGGCGGCGACGAAGAGACCTGACCCTTTGCAGGTGGGCAACCAGGAACCACCTCGGATGCGCGGTGCTCCTACCCTGCAACGATGAAGGTCGCGATCGTCTCCGACATCCACGGCAACCGCCACGCCCTCGAGGCCGTGCTCGAGGCCGTCGCCGCGAGCGACGCCGCCGAGCTCTGGTGCCTGGGCGACCTGGTGGGCTACGGGGGCGAACCAGACGCCTGCGTCGCGCTGGCCCGCGAGCACGCCGCGGTGTGCCTCGCCGGCAACCACGACCTCGCCGCGGTGGGGACGCTGCCCCTGAAGGACTTCTCCCGCGGCGCCAGCCTCTCGCTGCAGTGGACCCAGGAGGCGATGAGCCCCGCCAACCTCTCCTTCCTCGCCGGCCTGCGCCCCCAGGGACAGGAGGGATCGGTGGGCCTCTATCACGCGAGCCCCCGGGATCCCGTGTGGGAGTACGTGCTCTCCACGCTGCTCGCCGAGCTCTGCCTGGACCGCCAGCGTGAGCGGATCGGGCTGATCGGCCACTCCCACGTCGCGCTCTCCTTCATGCGCGCCGAGGGTCAGCTCGCGAGCGGGGGGCCATGCCGCGACGGAGCCGAGCTCGACCTCGCGGAGGGCGAATGGCTGCTGAACCCCGGCAGCGTGGGCCAACCCCGCGACGGGGACCCCCGCGCGGCGTGGCTCGAGCTCGACCTCACCGGGTGGAGGGCCCGCTACCGGCGCACCCCCTACGACATCCCCGGCGCCGCCGCCGCGATTCGCGCGGCGCGCCTACCGGACTCGCTCGCGGAGCGGCTGGAGTACGGTCAATGACGATGAGACGCCTCACCGCGCTCCTCCCCGCCGCCCTGCTGGGGGTGGGCGCCGCCGTGCTCGTCTCCTGCGGAGGCTCCGGCGCGGGCCTGATCCCCGCGCAGAACGCGGGCCCCCTGCTGAGCGACTTCCAGGCGGTCGAACGGGCCGCCCTCAAGGGCAGCGGGGACTGCGCCCAGACCGAAACGGCGCTCAGCGCGACCGAACACGACTTCCAGGCGCTGCCCGCGAGCATCGACGCCGGTCTGCACGGGAGGCTGCAGGAAGGCATCTCCAACCTGCGCAAACGTGCCCTCGAAATGTGCGCCCAGCCCCTCGCGCAGAACACCACGACCGGCGAATCCACCTCCACCTCCACCTCCACCACCTCCTCCCTCCCCACCACCAAAACCGCCCCGCCCCCATCCTCCTCCACCACCGAAACCCCGACGACGCCCTCGAGCACCGCCCCGCCGGGCACCTCCACCACGAGCACCGGCACCACGCCCGGCGCCACGCAGACCTCCGGCACCGAAGGCGGCACCGCGCCGGGAGTGGGCGCCGGCAGCGAAGACAAAGCCGAAGAAGGCGCCGCGGGCAACGCCCAGGGAGGCTCCAGCCCCAGCGGGGGCACCGTCAGCGGGAGCGGCGGGCAGTGAGCGCCGTGGAGATCGCGAGCGCCATCCGCCCCTCGGCAGGCCACCCGACCGGCCGGAACGCGAGCCGATGAGCGCCGTGGAGATCGCGAGCGTCATCCACCCCTCGGCAGGCCACCCGACCGGCCAGAGCGCAAGCCGATGAGCGCCGTGGAGATCGCGGGGCGCTACCGCCTGGAGAGCCGGCTGGGCTACGGGGGGATGTCCACGGTGCACCTCGCCTTCGACCTGCGCCTAGAGCGCAGGGTCGCGGTGAAGCTGCTCGCGGAGCACCTCGCCGAGGAACCCACGTTCGTCTCCCGCTTCCGCCGCGAGGCGCAGGCGGCGGCGCGCCTCGTGCACCCCAACATCGTGCAGGTCTTCGACTCCGGCCTGGACGAGCGCACGGGCCAGCACTTCATCGTGATGGAGTACATCGAGGGCCAGTCCTGCGCGGAGATCCTGCGCGACCAGGGGTGGGTCGACGTGCGCGAGGCCGCCTCGATCGTCGAGCAGGCGTGCGAGGGCCTCAACTACGCCCACCGCAACGGGGTGGTGCACCGCGACGTCAAGCCCGGCAACCTGCTGCGCTCGCTCGAGGGAGAGATCAAGCTCGCGGACTTCGGGATCGCCAAGGCCACCGAGCAGTCGAGCATCACCCAGGTGGGCTCCGTGCTCGGCACCGCCGCCTACCTCGCCCCCGAGCAGGCGCGCGGCGAGGAAGCGGGGCCCCCCGCGGACCTCTACGCGCTGGGCGTCGTGGCCTACCAACTGCTTTCCGGGCGCCTCCCCTACGAGGCCACCTCGCTCACCGAGCTGGCCCTCAAGCAGCAGCGCGAGGAGCCCCCAATGCTCGACACCCTCGTCGCCGCCGTCAATCCCGAGCTGGCCGATGCGGTGGCGATCGCGCTCGCGCTCGACCCCCGCGAGCGCTACCGCACGGCGCGCGAGATGGGCCGCGCGGTGCACGAGGCGGAGCGCGGCATCCAACCCGTGGAGCCCGCGGGCGGCGCACGCTCCGGCCAGCCCACCGCCGCCACCAGCCTGCTCACCGCCGGGCGCTCACAGGCCCGCCCGCCCGCCGCGAGGACAGCCGCCGCGACTCGCGCGCCGGCCCGCGGGGGGGCGGTGACCCCCCGACGTCCCCGTATGGGCGAGCCTCCCATCTCCCCTCCCCCCCGCGCCGCAGCCCCGGCGTCGTCCCCCCGGGGCCCCTCGCGCGGCCGGCGCCTCTTCGCGACGCTCTTCATCCTGCTGCTGATCGCGGTCGCAATCGTCGCGGTCGTGGTCGCCACCGCCCCTCCGCCCACGAGGATCTCGCTGCGCAACGTCGTCTACTCCGACGTCGAACAGAGCACCCTCGCGCTGCAGGAACTCGTCCACGAAAACACCAGGTAGCAGGCGAAAGGCCCACTTGCGCGGGCCTTTCGGGTAAGTACTGCTCGTCCTTGCGGACGGGACAACTGTCACTCGTCCCGTCAGATTAGCAGCCTCATCCGTCGCCTGCTACTTGAACGGCTCCGGCGGTCGGACTCGAACCGACATCTGACAAGTGACAGTTGTCCGTGTTACCCTTACACCACACCGGAAAGCCGGCAGGCAGGGTAGGACTCACTTGGGATGGAACGCTCGCTCGGTCTCCCCCGGCGCCGCCCCCGCGCGCAGCGCGGCGGCCACCTCGGGGAGGCGCCCGGCGAGAATCGCGCCGCGCAGCTCGGCCATGAGGCGAGCCAGGAAGGCGAGGTTGTGGAGGGTGAGCAGCCGCATCCCCGTGAGCTCCCCGGCGCGCGCGAGGTAGCTGAGGTAGGCACGCGAGAGGCCGCCGGCGCAAGCGGGGCAGGGGCAGCCATCGAGCAGCGGCTCCGGCGAGTCGCGCCAGCGACTCTTGACCAGATCCAGGCGCCAGCGCTTGGCGGGGTCCGGGACGAGCGCGGTCCCGTGACGGCCGAGGCGGGTGGGCATCGCGCAGTCGAAGGTGTCGATTCCGAGCTCCACCCCAGTGATCAGGTCATCGACCTCGCCGATCCCCAAGAGGTGGCGGGGCAGCGCCTCGTGCTCCCCTCCGAGCTCGCTGGTGGCGTAGCCCACCACCTCGTACATCTGCGCCTTCTCCGCCCCCAGGGAGCCCCCGATCGCGATCCCGTCGCAGCCGGCCGCGGCGACCGCGCGCGCAGAGGCGCGACGGAGGTCCTCGTAGACGCCCCCCTGCACGATCCCGTACACGAGCTGGCCCCCGGGACCATCCGCAATCGCGCCACCCGCACCACCGCCACCCTCGACCACCCCACCCGCACCATCGCCACCCACGACCACGCCACCCGCACCATCCACGACCACGCCGCCCGCACCACCCGCACCACGACCACCCGCGGGCACCCCACCCGCGGGACCTTGCCGGCTCGCCAGATCAGGCCCGTGCTCCGCGTGCCAGCGCAGGCAGCGATCGAGCCAGCGGTGGGTGCGCTCGGTGGAGCGCTCGGTGTAGGAGCGGTCCACGTGGAAGGGGGTGCACTCGTCGAAGACCAGCGCGATGTCCGAGCGCAGCGCGGCCTGCACCGCCATGGAGCCCTCAGGTGAGAGGAAGCGCTCGCGCCCGTCCACGTAGGAGCGGAAGCGCACCCCCTCCTCCTCGATCGCGAGGATCGGGTTGGGCGGGACTCGATCCCCGCCGGGTTGGCGGGAGCCGGACCCGGAGGGACGGGCCTTGATCTCGTCGGCGACGGTGCCGTGGCCCATCGAGAAGACCTGAAAGCCGCCCGAGTCGGTGATCGTGGGCCGCTCCCAGCCCATGAAGGGGCCGAGGCCGCCGAGGCGCTCGATCAACTCGGGCCCGGGGTTGAGCAGCAGGTGGAAGGTGTTGCCGAGCACCATCTCGTAGCCCAGCGCGGCGACCTCGTCCGCCAGCAGGCCTTTGACGGTGGCCTTCGTGGCGAGCGGAACGAAGGCGGGGGTACGCACGCCGCCACGGGCGGTGTGCAGCGTCCCGGCGCGGGCCCGCGAGGAGGGATCGCGGGCTTCGATGCTCAGCGCGGGCACCGCGGCATCCTAGAGGGCCGCCGCGCCATCTCGGGAGAGCCGCAGGCGAGGCCGTCATCCCCGGAGAGCCGGCGGCCGCGAGGGGGGCCGCGAAGAGCCTACAGTGGACACTCATGCTCGCCTCGCTCATCGACGTGGGCCACCTGGTCGAAGTCTGGGGCTACCCGATCCTCTTCCTGCTGGTGATGGCGGAGTCGAGCGGGGTGCCGCTGCCGGGAGAGACGTCGGTGATCGTGGGGGGAGTCCTGGCCAGCAGAGGCAAGCTTCAGATCGAGGCGGTGATCGCGATCGCAGCGCTGGCGGCAATCGTGGGGGACAACATCGGCTACCAGATCGGGCGCCAAGGGGGGCGCTGGCTGCTTCAGCGGCCCGGCCCCTTCCGCCGCCAACGCCTGATGGTGCTGGAGACGGGGGAGCCCTTCTTCCGGCGCCACGGATCGAAGGCGGTGTTCTTCGGGCGCTTCATCCTGGGTCTGCGCACGTGGGCCTCCTGGCTGGCGGGAGCCAACCACATGCGCTGGCGCACGTTCTTCCTATGGAACGCCCTCGGGGGGATCTGCTGGGCGACGGGCGTGGGGCTGATCGCCTACTTCGTGGGTCAGACGGCGAGCCACACGATCGAGGCGTTCGGGATCTACGGTCTCGTGGCGGTCCTCGTGGCGATCGGCGGGGCGCTCGGGCTGCATCTTCGCCACCGCCGACACCAGATCAAAACGGAGGAAGAGGAGGAAGAGGAGGACGAGGAGGAGACGGCTGCGGCAAAGCGCCGCCAGCGTGCCCGCCAAGCGGCCGACCCAGACGAGGGCAAGCGCTCGGAGCAGGCGGTACAGACGGCCAAGGATGGCCAAACCCAGTGGCAGCCCGCCCCCACAGGGGGGGATCCGAGGGCCATGGAGGACGAGACCGGATGGCAGCCCGCCCCCGTGGGAGGCGATCCGACTGCCAAGGAGCGCTAGACCGAGTGGCAGTTGCCCCCACAGGGGGCGATCCGGTCCCACAGCTCGGCGAGCGCGCCGAGCTCGACCTCGGAGAAGCGCGAGAGGAACTCCTCGCGGACGACCGCCAGATGGGTCCCACGGGCGGCGCACAGCCGTTCGTGCCCGAGCTCGGTGAGGCAGGCGTAGGCGCCGCGGGCGTCGTGTTCGCAGGAGCAGCGCTCCAGGAGCCCCTCCTTTTCGAGCCGGTCGGCAAGACGGGTGAGGCCGCTACGCGAGAGCTGGGCCTGCTCGGCGAGATCGCACATGCGCACTCGCCCCCCGGGGGATTCGAGCAGGTGGTGGAGAACCTCGTAGGAGGTGAGGGGCAACCCGTGGGTGCGCTCGAGCTCGGCATCGACGCGTTTGGCAAGGGAGGCGTGGGCGCGCTTGAGGCCACGCCAGGCCCGGAGCTCACCCTCGCTGAGCGTCTGCTCCCCCGCGGCCGCGACACTCGGGAGCGAGGAGCCTGTCTTGATCGCTGTCGCTGTTGCCATGACGCTCGGTGCGGACATGAAGCCAACCTCTCTACTCAATCGAACATAGCAGCGCGCTGCCTTAAGATCGAGGACCGCTCACCCGTGTGGCGCGCCACACCCACCACGCCAGCAGCGGCTGGAGGGGCAGGCGCGCGTACAGCGCCAACGGGGGGATGCGATCGAACTCGCCGGGGTTGAGGGCCATGTGGAGGTTGGCGGGGAACACGGCCGCGAGCAGCGCGATCAGGCCGAGTCCCGACAGGCGGCGGGTGCGGGGCAGGAGCACCCCCAGCCCGCCCGCGACCTCCGCCACGCCGCTGACCGTCACGATGGCGGCGCGGGTGGACTGGTCCCCCATCCACGGGGGCACGATCCGGCGGTAGGGGCGGGGCATCACGAAGTGGTTGACGCCCGCTCCGATGAAGAGCGCTCCAAGCACACCGTGGGATCTGAGCCTGCGGGTCATAACGCCTCCTGCACCTCGTTGACATGTCCGCTACCGGCCCGTCCGGACCTCCGGGCCATCGTGCCTCCCGGGGCCATGCCTCCATGGGCCATCACGCCCACCGGAGCCATCATGCCCCCCCGAGCTCGAGCAGCAGGGAGCGCCCGGACATCTCCTCGGGCTGGGGGATGCCGAGCAGCGCCAGGACGGTGGGGGCAACGTCCGCGAGGATGCCCTCGCCCTGCAGGAGCCGCAGGCCGGGGAGGGTGAGGATCAGGGGCACGGGGTTGGAGGTGTGGGCGGTGTTGGGGGAGCCGTCGGGCTCGAGCATGTGCTCGGCGTTGCCGTGATCGGCGGTGACCAGGCAGGCGCCGCCGACGTCGAGCACCGCGCGAACGACCTCCCGCAGGCACCCGTCGACGGTCTCGATGGCGCGCACGGCCGCGGGGATCACGCCGGTGTGCCCGACCATGTCGGGGTTGGCGAAGTTGAGGACCGCGAAGCGGAACCCCCCCTCCCGACGCTCCCCCCAGGTCTCGAGGAACAGGTCGGTCACCTTGCGGGCGCTCATCTCGGGCTCCAGATCATAGGTGGGAACATCGCGCGGGGAGGGCGCCAGCAGACGCCTTTCGCCCCCGTGGGGGAGCTCCTCGCCGCCGTTGAAGAAGTAGGTGACGTGGGCGTACTTCTCGGTCTCCGCGACGTGCAGCTGGGGGGCGCCGGCGGCGGCGAGCACGCCGGCGAGCGTGGCGACGGGGCGCTGGGGCGGAAAGGCGATGGGGTAGGGCCACCCTTCCTCGTACTCGGTGAGGGTGGTGTACTGCTCGACGGGCTCGATGCCGCGGCGGCCCTCCCAGCCGGGGAGCTCCTCGGCGGACGGGCCTCCCTGGACGGCCAAGCCTCCCTCGGCGGGTGGATCTCCCCGAGTGGGCGAGCCTCCCTGGGTGGATGCGTCTCCAAATCCCGGCTCGGCCAGGGCGCGGGTGATCTCACGGACGCGGTCGGGCCGGAAGTTGAAGCAGAGCACGCTGTCCCAGGGGCGGATGTGGCCCTCCTCGCCGACCGTGGTGGGGGCGATGAACTCGTCGGTCTCCCCCCGGTCGTAGGCGCGGCGCACGGCCTCCACCCCGCTCTCCTCGTGATGGGAGGCGTGCCCGTGGACGAGCAGGTCGTAGGCGGCCTGGATTCGCTCCCAGCGACGATCGCGGTCCATGGCGTACCAGCGGCCGATCACGGAGCCCACGCGCGCGGAGCCCCGGGCCCCGGAGGGCCAGAGCTCCAGACACCAGGATTCGAGCAGGCTCACGTGCTCGACCCCGGATTCGGGGAGGGTGTCGCGACCGTCGGTGAAGCAGTGGACGACCAGTTCGCGCACCGCGAGGCGCCCCGCGAGCTCCAGCAGCGCCTGGAGGTGCCCGAGGCTCGAGTGCACGCCCCCGTCGGAGACGAGCCCGATCAGGTGCACGCGCTCCGAGCAGGTGAGGGCGTGCACGATGGCGGGGTTCTCGCTCAGCACGCCGTCGAGCACGGCGTCGTTGATGCGGGTGAGGTCCTGGCGCACCACGGAGCCCGCGCCGAGGTTGAGGTGCCCCACCTCGGAGTTGCCCATCTGCCCCTCCGGGAGCCCCACGGCGCGGCCGCTGGCGGTGAGGGTGGTGTGGGGGTAGGAGCGCCAGAGCTCCTCGAACACGGGGGTGCGGGCGAGAGAGACTGCGTTGCCGGGGCCAGGCTCGGCGATGCCCCAGCCATCCAGCACCACCAGGCAGACACAGGGGAGGGGGAGGGAGGGTGGGTGCTCCATCAAACGGCCGCCTGCACGATCCGCGCGAACGAGGCGGCCTCCAGCGAGGCGCCGCCGACGAGCGCGCCGTCGATGTCGGGGAGGGCGAGCAGCTGGGGGGCGCTCTCGGGGTTCACCGAGCCCCCGTAGAGGATCCGCACGCGCTCCCCCACCTCGGAGCCCGCGCGGTCGGCGACGAGCGCGCGGATGAAGGCGATCGCGTCCTGGGCCTGCTCGGGAGTGGCGGTCTTGCCGGTGCCGATCGCCCAGATCGGCTCGTAGGCGATCGCGACCTCGGGGAGCTGCTCGTCCTCCAGGCCGGCGAGGTCCTCGCGGACCTGCTGGCGCAGCTTGCGCTCGGTGTCCCCCGCGAGGCGCTCCTCCTCGGTCTCCCCCACGCAGAGGATCGGGTGCAGGCCGGCGTGCAGGGCGGCGGGCAGCTTGAGCGCGAGCGCGCGGTCGGTCTCGCCGAAGAGCGCGCGGCGCTCGGAGTGGCCGAGCACGACGCCGCGGGCGCCGATCTCGGCGAGCATCGGCGGGGATATCTCACCCGTGAAGGCCCCCTCGGGCTCGTGGTGGACGTTCTGCGCGTACACCTCCACGCGGGAGCCCCGCGCGGAGTCGACCATCGCGCGCAGGTCGGTGAAGGGCACGCAGATGCCCACGTCCACGCCGCTGACGGCGGCGAGCAGGGGGAGCAGCGCCTGGATGTACTGCTCCGCCTGGGCCTCGGTCTTGTACATCTTCCAGTTGCCCGCGATCAGGGGGGTGCGGGTGCTCACGAGACCCGGGCGCCTTCCAGCACCTGGACGCCGGGCAGCGCGCGGCCCTCGACCAGCTCAAGCGTCGCACCGCCCCCGGTGGAGAGGTGGTCGACGGAGTCCTCCAGGCCGAAGTGGGCGAGCGCGGAGGCCGAGTCCCCGCCGCCCACGACCGTCAGGCCGGGCGCGTTCGCCATCGCCTCGGCGACCGCCCGCGTGCCGGCGGCGAACGGCGCGTACTCGAAGGCGCCCATCGGGCCGTTCCAGAAGACGGTGCCCGCGTTCTGGATCTCGCGCCCGTAGCGCTTCGCCGTGTCGGGGCCGATGTCCAGTCCCATCCACCCGGCGGGCACCTCGACGCCGTCGAGCACCCGGTGCTGGGCGTCCTCGGCGAGGCGATCGCCGATCACGAGGTCGCTCGGCACGAGCAGGCGCGCGCGGCCGGGCTGGGGGGTGTGCGTGTCGCTCGCCCGCCCCAGCAGGTGGCGCGCGTGCTCGACGTCCTCATCGCCGCACAGGGACTCCCCCACAGTGTGTCCCTGGGCGCACAGGAACGGGAAGCACATCGCGCCGCCGATCATCACCACGTCGGCGACCTGGAGGAAGCGGTCGATCACCGCGATCTTGTCCGCCACCTTGGAGCCGCCCACGATCGCCACGAGCGGGCGCGCCGGATGGTCGAGGATTCCGGTGAGCGTCCTGACCTCGCCTTCGAGCAGCCGCCCCGCGGCGCTCGGGAGGAGGTGAGCGACGCCCTCGGTGGAGGCGTGGGCGCGGTGGGCGACGCCGAAGGCGTCGTTGGCGTACACGTCGGCGAGCTCCGCCAGCGCCCGCGCGAAAGCCGGATCGTTGCCGGTCTCGCCCGCCTCGAAGCGCACGTTCTCCAGCAGCAGCATCTCCCCATCGCGGAGCTGCTCCGCAAGCGCCCGCACCTCCTCGCCGACAACCGCCGGCGCCAGCGCCACCTCGGCGCCGGTCAGCTCGCTCAAACGCGCGGCCACGGGCGCCATCGAAAGCGACTCCTCGACCTGACCCTGCGGGCGGCCGAGATGCGAGACCAGCACCAGGCGGGCCCCCCTGGCGCGCAGCTCTTCGATGCTCGGCAGCGACCCGCGGATGCGGGTGTCGTCGGCGAGCTCGACCTCCCCGCCGGGGCCGGCGCGGAGGGGAACGTTGAAGTCCACCCGCATCAGCACGCGCCGGCCGTGCACGTCGAGGTCGTCGAGGCCTCTCACACGATCCCCCCGGACCAGCTCCGCCTACAGGACCCTCTGCGCGAGGTCCACGAGCCGGTTGGAGTAGCCCCACTCGTTGTCGTACCAGGCCACGACCTTCAGCATCGTAGCGTCCACGACCGCGGTGAGCTGGGAGTCCACGATCGAGGAGAAGGGGGAGCCGACGATGTCGCTGGAGACGATCGGGTCCTCGGTGTAGGCCATGATCCCCTGCAGCGGCGCGCGCTCGCTCGCGGCCTTCAGCGCGGCGTTGACCTCCTCGACGGAGGTGGGGCGCTCGCACTCCACGGTCAGGTCCACCACCGAGCCGATGGGGACGGGGGCGCGCACCGCAAAGCCGTGCAGGCGCCCCTGCAGCTCGGGGATCACCGCGCCGATCGCCTTGGCGGCGCCGGTGGAGGCGGGGATCAGGTTGATCGCGGCGGCGCGCGCGCGGCGCAGGTCGCTGTGGGGGAGGTCCTGCAGGCGTTGATCGGCGGTGTAGGCGTGGATCGTGGTCATGAGGCCGTGCTTGATGCCGACCGTGTCGCCCAGCACCTTCGCCACGGGCGCCAGGCAGTTGGTGGTGCAGGAGGCGCCCGAGATCACGTTGTGCACGGCGGGGTCGTAGTCGGTCTCGAAGTTGACCCCCGGCACCACAGTCACGTCGGGGTCGCCCGCGGGGGCGGAGATGATGACCTTCTTCGCCCCCCGCTCCAGGTGGATCGCGGCGTGAGCACGGTCGGTGAAGCGCCCGGTGGACTCGATCACCACGTCGACCCCGAGATCCCCCCAGGGCAGCTTCGCGGGGTCGGTCTCGGCGAGCACCTTCAGCTCGCGGCCATCCACCTCGATCGCGTCGTCGAGCGCCCGCACCTCGCCACCCGGGAAGGGGCCGTTGATCGAGTCGTACTTCAGCAGGTGCGCGAGCGTGCGGGCGTCGGTGAGGTCGTTGACGGCGACCCACTCGATGTCCCGGGCGTCCGCGCGCGCCTTGGCGGCGCGGAACACGTTGCGGCCGATCCGGCCAAATCCGTTGATTCCCACACGTACCGACATTCCTCAAATCCTCCTCGAGCGCATACGCATAGAGACAAACGTGCGACGGGTGCCAAAACGAACGATGCCGGACCGCTGGAGCTTGACCCCGACGACCCGGCTGACGCCCACAGGCTAGCGGACCGCGCCCCGATCGGCCGGGCGGCTCGGCGGAAAGCGGCCGTCCTCACGCTCAGCGGGAGTTGGCGACGACCTCCACCCGCAGGCCGTCGGGGTCGAGCAGGTAGGCCGCGTAGTAGAGGGGGCCGTAGCTGGGCCTGAGGCCCGGCTCGCCGTCGCCGCGCCCCCCGGCGGCGAGACCGGCGGCGTAGGCGTGGTCGACCGCCACGCGCCCCGCGGCGCGGAAGGCGACGTGGCCGTAGCCGGGCGCGGGGGGCCGCCCGCGGGTGACGATCCAGAAGGCCGGGGCGGTCACGCCATAGGCGATGGCGTGCTCCCCCTCGTGCATCCGGCGCACGCCAATCGCGAAGAAGACCGCGTCGTAGAAGGCCGCGGAGCGTGCGAGGTCGGCGACCTCGACCCCAAGGTGGTCGATCATCGGCGGCAGTCTGACGGACGGAGCCCGCCCGGGGGCCGCCGGGGTCCACCCGTGGGCCCGCCGGTATCACGCGCGAGGTGCGCTCGGGTCCGAGCGGCGCCCCGCCGCACGCGCGCGGCGCGGATCAGGCGTCGCGCGAGCGCTTGTCGACGTCGCGGTGGGTGACCGCCACCGTGAGGTCCTCGCGATCTCCGTAGCGCGCCCCCAGCCGCTCGGCGACCGCCACGGAGCGGTGGCGCCCCCCGGTGCAGCCGACGGCCACCACGAGGTGGGCGCGGCCCTCGGCGGCGTACTGGGGCAGGAGGAAGTCCAGCAGCGCGAACAGCCGCTCGTAGAGCTCCTCCAGGCGACCGTCGCGCGCGACGTACTCGACCACGCGGGGGTCCTCGCCGGTCAGCTCGCGCAGCTCGGGTACGTAGAAGGGGTTCGGCAGGAAGCGCACATCGAAGGCCAGGTCCTCCTCGCGCGGGGGACCGTGCTTGAAGCCGAAGCTCATGAACGTCAGCGCGAGGCGGCCCGTGGCACGGCGCGGGAGCAGCTCGTCGGCGATCTTGCCGCGCAGCATCGCCGCGGACATGCCGGTGGTGTCGATCACCACGTCGGCGCGGTTGCGCAGCGGCTCCAGCAGCGCGCGCTCGGCGGCGACCCCGGCGGCCACTGAGCCGTCGGGCGCGAGGGGGTGACGGCGGCGGGTCTCCTTGTAGCGGTTCACGAGCGTCTGCTCGGCGGCCTCCAGGAAGAGCACGTGGTGGTCCAGGCCGAGCGGTTTGAGGTCGTCGACAACGGCCTGCAGAGCCTCGAAGTAGACCCCCCCGCGCACGTCGGAGACGACCGCGGCGCGCTCCACCTTGGAGCCCTCGTGCACGAACAGGTCCACCAGCGAGCGGATCATCTCGGGGGGGAGGTTGTCCACGCAGAAGTAGCCGGCGTCCTCGAAGACGTTCATCGCGGTCGACTTGCCCGCGCCGGAGAAGCCGGTGATCACCACGAGCTCCCTGAGGCTCGACTCCACCGCCGGCTTCTCCTCGGTGGGGGAGCGCGGCGGACTGCGCAGGGGCCTGAAGACGGACATGAGTTGATTGTGCCGCGTTTGGCGGACACCGACGGCAGCATCCCCTCGCTGTTTCCCCACCGCCGCGTCTCAGCCGGTGCGGTTCAGGTGCGCGTGCAACTCCCGCGCGGTCTTCGCGGGCAGCCCCGGGACGGCCTGGAGCTCCTCGCGGGAGGCGGCGAGCACCGCCTCGGGGGAGCCGAAGTGGGCGAGCAGCGCGCGCTTGCGAGCGGGTCCGACGCCGGGGATCTCATCCAGCAGCGAGCTCGTCAGCGCGCGGTCGCGGCGGCTGCGGTGGTGGGTGATCGCGAAGCGGTGCGCCTCGTCGCGCGCGCGCTGCAGGAGCTGCAGCTCGGGGGTTGAGTGGTCGAGCACCAGCGGGGCGCGGCGGCCGGGGACGAAGACCTCCTCGATGCGCTTGGCGAGGGAGATCACCGCCACGCCGCGCTCGCGGAAACCTCTCAGCGCCTGCACTCCCGCGGCGAGCTGGCCGCGGCCGCCGTCGATCACCACCACGTTGGGGAGCGCCGCGAAGCTCGCGTCGTACTCGGGGTCGTGGGGGGAAAGATCGAGCTGGCGCTCCCAGCGCGCGAACCGGCGGGAGAGCACCTCGGCCATCGCGGCGTAGTCGTCGGAGCCCTCCACGGTGCGGATCTTGAAGCGGCGGTAGTCGGACTTCTTCGGCGCCCCGCCCTCCAGCACCACCATCGAGGCGACCGTGTGGGTGCCCCCGAGGTTGGAGATGTCGAAGCACTCGATCCGCACCGGCGGCACGTCGAGGCCGAGCACGCGCTGCAGGCCCTCCAGCGCCTCCACGCGGCTCTGACGGCGGCGCTCCGCGCGCAGGTGCTCCTGGTCGAGCGCCAGGCGCGCGTTGCGCTCGGCCAGCTCGAGGATCCGGCGCTTGTCGCCGCGCTCGGCCGCGCGCAGCTCCACGGGGCCGCCACGGCGGCTCGCGAGCGCCTCCGCGAGCGCCTCGCGCTCGGCCTGCGCGAGCTCGCGCTGCACCACGATCTGCGCGGGGATCGAGCTGTGCCCGGCGTAGAACTGGAGCATGAACTCCTCCGCCACCTCCGCCAGGCCGCGCTCGGCCTCGTTGGAGAGGTAGAAGGACTGGCGGTCCGAGAGCACCCCGTCGCGCACCTGGAAGACCTGGGCGTTGGCCTCGGTCCCGTCGAGGGCCACCGCGACCGCGTCGAGGGTGCCCACCGACTCGTTCGCCACGCGCTGGCGCTCCAGCAGCGAGTGCACCGCGCGCAGGCGGTTGCGCTCCAGGGTGGCCTGCTCGTATTCCTGCGCCGCCGCCGCCGCCTTCATGCGCTGCTCGAGATCGCGCTCGATCACGCGGTAGCGCCCGGAGAGGAAGTCGATCACGCCGTCGATGTTGCGGCGGTAGTCCTCCCTGGAGACGTACCCCACGCAGGGGGCCTCGCAGCGCTTGATGTAGTAGTCCAGGCACGGGCTGCCGCTGCGCCGGCCGGGCTCGGGGCCGGTGCAGGAGCGGAACATGAAGATCTTCGTGAGCAGATCCAGCGTGCCGCGCACGCGCTTGGCATTGGAGTAGGGGCCGAAGTAGGCGCGCCCGGAGCGGTGGCGCTCGCGCGTGAAGTACACCCGCGGGTAGTCCTCGTCGAGGGAGATCGCGATGAACGGGTAGGACTTGTCGTCGCGCAGGCGGATGTTGAAACGGGGGCGGTACTGCTTGATGAAGCTCTGCTCCGCCAGCAGCGCCTCCGCCTCGGAGGCCACCACCACGAACTCGATGCTCTCCACGCCGCCCACCATCTCCGCGTGCCCAGGACTGGAGGGGACCTCAGCCTTGGAGAAGTGCGAGGCGACGCGCTTGCGGATCGACTTGGCCTTGCCCACGTAGATCACGCGGCCCTTCGCGTCGCGGAAGAGGTACACGCCGGGCTGGTCGGGCAGACCGCGGCGTTGCTCGGCGAGGGTCGCGGTCATGGTCCCCGCCGCACCGGCAGTGGGATCGGCAGGACCATCGTCGTCGTCGCATGCGGGCGCGGGGTCGCAGTCAATAGGTGCGCGAGTAGCGGTAGAGCGCGAACAGCGTGTACACCACCAGGGCGAGCAGCACGAACCACACCAGCGTCCCGAAGCCCGTTTCCCACATGCGCGCTTTGGCCGCGAACGTCACCACGCCCACGCCGATCGCCCCATAGAGCAGCGCGCGGCGGCTGTCCCCGAGGCTGTAGATGTCGGTGCGGCGCCCGCGGTAGAGCGACATCCCGGCGAACGCGAGGGCCACGCCGAACGCAACGCCCAGGATCGTTCCGAACGTGCTCGCCGCCCGCCCGCCGCCCGGCAGGAACGCCACCGCGGCCGCGAGCACCAGCAGAATCCCCACGTTGCTCGCAGTCTTCAGGCGATCGTCCATCACGCACCCAGTCTAGTTGCGGGGCGCCTCACTCCACTGCGGGCGCCTCACTCCACTGCGGGGCGCCTCACCCCACTGCGGGGCGCCTCACCCCACCGCACGGGTCCGCCTCACTCCACCAGCGCTTCCAAACGCGCATAGGCATCCTCCACCGCACGGCGCGCGGCCGTGTGGCGGGCCTCGGACTTGGCGGCCTCGTACTTGGTGGCCCACGCGGCGGGGTCGGCGAGCTCGTCCTCCAGGGCACGCTGGGCGGCCTCGGCCTCTTCGATCGCGCGCTCGGCCCGCTGCTGATCTGTCAGGCGATTCTTGGAGGGCCCCTTGGGCTTGGCTTTGGGCTTTGCCTTGGACTCCTTCGGAGCCGCCGGCTCGGCGACGGGCGCGCTTGCGCCATTGCCGCCCGAACCGCCCGTTGCGCCCGAACCAACCGCGTCGCTCCCATCCGGCGCCGCGAGCGGGCCGGTGGGCGGGCGGGCCCCGGTCAACCGGCGTTCTTCGCGCACGCGCACGTACTCCGGCCACCCGCCGGTGTAGCTGCGCAGCGCGCCGCCCTCGACCGCGACCGTGCGGGTGCCCACCGCATCGAGCAGCGCGCGGTCGTGGGAGACGAGCAGCACCGCGCCCTGGAAGCCGCGCAGCGCGTCCTCCAGCGCCTCGCGGCTCTCGATGTCGAGATGGTTGGTGGGCTCGTCGAGGATCAGCACGTTGGCGCCGGAGTTGACGAGCACCGCCAGCGAGAGTCTGCGGCGCTCCCCCCCGGAGAGGCCCTCCAGCGGTTTCTCGGCCTCCTCGCCGGAGAACAGGAAGCGCCCCAGCAGCGCGCGCGCCTTGTTGGGGGTGAGGCCCGTGGCGCGCTGCGCGGCCTCCAGCACGCTCTGGCCCGGCGCTCCCCCCGCCCCGAGCTCGTCGGCGTGCTGGGAGAGGTAGCCCACCTGCACGTTGTGCCCCCGGCTGAGGCGCCCCGCCGCCAGCGGGCGGCGCTCGGCGAGCGTCTCGATCAGCGTCGTCTTGCCGCTCCCGTTGGGGCCCACCAGCGAGACGTGCTCGCCGCGCTCCAACCACAGCTCGGCGTCCTCCAGCAGGACTATCGGGCCGCCCGCCTGCGCCCCGTTGGCGCCAGCGCCACCGGGGCCGTCTCCCCACTGCGTACCCCGCCCAGCGGAGCGGCCTCCGGCCGCGGAGCGACCATCCTCCCCCCCACCTCCACGCGCGCGTCGGTCAGCTCGAAGATCACCCTCCCCGAGCGCTCGGGTGCCTTGAACGTGAACTCGAGGCCCTGCGCGTCGCGCGGATCGCGCTCGATGCGCTCGATCTTCGCGAGCTTCTTCACCCGCGACTGGGCCTGTTTGGCCTTCGTCGCCTTGTAGCGGAAGCGCTCGATGAAGCGCTCCATGCGCTCGATCTCGGCCTGCTGCTTGTCGATCGCCTTGCCCTGCGCGATCTCCCGGGCGGCCTGCTCGCGGCGCCAGTTGTGCCAGCTCCCGGCAAAGAAGCGCGCGCGGCCGGCCTCGAGCTCGAGCACCGAGGTGCCGACCGCCTCCAGGAACCAGCGGTCGTGGGCGACCAGCACAATCGCAGCGTCGAGGCCCACCAGCGTCTGCTCCAGCCACTCCAGGGACTCGATGTCGAGGTGGTTGGTGGGCTCGTCCAGCAGCAGCACGTCGGCGTTCGTCGCCAGAGCGCGGGCCAGCGAGGCGCGCGTGAGCTGCCCGCCGGAGAACGTGTCCAGCGGGCGCTCCAGGTCGTCCTGCGCGAAGCCCAGCCCGCGCGCCATCACGGTCGCGCGGTCGCGCCACAGGTAGCCCCCCAGCGTCTCCAGGCGCGCCTGTGCGCGGGCGTAGCGATCCAGCGTCGCCTCCTCGGTGCCAGCCCCGGGCGGGGGGGACGCCATCTTCCGCTCCAGCTCCGCGAGCTCCCGCTCGGCGGCGAGCTCCTGGGCGCAGCCCGAGAGCACATACTCCCGCAGCGCGATCCCCCGCTCCCGTGGTGGGCGCTGGTCGTGGAGGGCCACGCGGGCGCCCTTCGCGGGGCTCAGCTCGCCCCGATCGATGGTCTCCTCCCCGGCGAGCATCCGCAGCAGCGTGGTCTTGCCCGCGCCGTTGCGCCCCGCGATCGTCATGCGCTCGCGGCGCTCGAGCTTGAAGGAGACCCCGCGCAGCAGGGGACGCCCGGCGATGTCCTTGTGGAGGTCGGATGCGATCAGAACGGCCATCGGCGCAGCCCATGGTAGGGGGGCCGTGCGGGCCTCCACACGGTGCGGTACGATGCGCCGCAATGCGCCGTCTGCTCGCAAGCCTTGCAAGTGGTGTCGCGTTTTTGCTCGTGTTCGCCCCCGCTGCCCTGGCGGAGAACGATGGACGAGGCTTCTACGGCGCGACCGACGACAAGGTCGTGACGGCGGCGGGGTTGATCCTGGTGGTGTTCTTCCCGACCTTCGTGCTGCTGATGAGCCTCCTGCAGTGGCGTCTTGAAAAACGCAAGGACGCCCGCAAAGCCGCCCAGCGCTCGCGTCTCACAGACGCGCGCTGGCGCGGCGGCTGGTAGGTAGCCGCGGGGTGCCCGCTCCGGTCCGCTACGAGCGCCGGGGCGCCGCGGCACTGCTCACGATCGACCGCCCCGAGCGGCGCAACGCCGTGGACGGTCCCACCGCGGTGGCGCTGCACGAGGCCTACCTGCGCTTCGAAGCCGACGAGGAGGCGCGCGTGCTGGTGCTCACCGGCGCCGGCGGGGTCGCCTTCTGCGCGGGCGCGGACCTGAAGGCGCTGGAGAGCTTCGGCGGGCGCCTCACCGCGCCGGAGGGCCCGATGGGCTTCACCCGTCTGACTCCCCTCAAGCCCACGATCGCCGCGATCTCCGGCTTCGCGCTGGCGGGGGGCCTGGAGCTCGCGCTGTGGTGCGACCTGCGGATCGCCACCGAGGACTCCCGCCTGGGCTTCCCCGAGCGCCGCTGGGGGGTGCCGCTGATCGATGGCGGCACCCAGCGCCTGCCCCGCGTCGTGGGGCTCGGGCGGGCGCTCGACATGATCCTCACCGGGCGCATCATGGAGGCCTCGGAGGCCCACGCGATCGGGCTCGTCAACGAGCTGGTCGCGCCCGGGCGCCACCTCGAGCGCGCCCTGGAGCTCGCGGAGGGCCTCGCGCGCTTCCCCCAGCGCACGATGCTCGCGGACCGCAGCGCCGCGATCCATGGACTCGGCGGATCCCTTCCCGACGGCCTCGCTCTGGAGGCCCAGGCCGGCCCGGACGTCTTCGAGGACGCGATCCGCGGGGCCGCCCGCTTCGCCGCCGGCGAGGGCCGCGGAGGGGCGGGCGCCGGGGCGTGAGCGATTTGTCGCACGGTGGCAGTCCACCTGTCCCACCTACGACGCGCGAGTCGGATGAAGAGAAGTGGCCCCAGCAATCCGAGACGAGCCACGCCAGCTGCCGAGGCGGCCCCGTGGTAGACTAAGTCTTATGACTAAGTCTGTTGGTGTGCACGAGGCCAAGACACACCTCTCGCGGTTGCTCGAAGACGTGGCCGCCGGCGAGGAGGTCGTGATCACGCGCCGCGGCGAGGCGGTCGCCACCCTCGGCCCCCCGCCACGCCAGGCGCGCCGGCAGTTCGGGATGGACGAAGGGCGCTTCGTCGTGCCCGATGACTTCGACGCGCCGCTCCCGGACGAGCTGCTGGACGCGTTCGGACGGTGAAGCTGCTCCTGGACACCCACGTCTTCCTGTGGCTGCACACCGCGCGCAAACGCCTCGGCAAGCACCTCGCGTTGCTCGAAGACCCTCACACCGAGCGGCTCCTCTCAGCGGTGAGCTCGTGGGAGATCGCGATCAAGTACGCGCTGGGGCGGCTGCCGCTGCCGGAACCGCCCCAGCGCTACGTCCCCAGCCGGATGCGCGCGATTGATGCCGTCGCAGTGCCGATCGAGCACAGCCACACGCTCGCCGTCGCCGCGCTGGAGCCTCTGCACAGCGACCCCTTCGACCGCCTGCTGGTCGCGCAGGCCGGCCTGCTCGACGTGCCGATCCTCACGGCCGACCCCGCTATCGCGCGGTACCCCGTGCGCACGCTGCTCGTCGAAGCCGGCCGCTGACACGACGCTCTATCCTCGCTGCACATGGCCTACTTCGTCACCGGCGCCACCGGCTTCCTCGGGCGACATCTCCTCGAGCGTCTGCTCGCGGGCCGGGAGGGCAAGGTGTACGTGCTCGTGCGCGAGAGCTCCACGGGACGCCTGGAGGAGCTGATCGACCGCTGGGCCTCCGCGGCGGGGGCTGGCGCAACGAAGCGGATCGTGCCGGTGATCGGCGATCTGCGCCGGCCGCTCCTGGGGGTCGAGGAGGAGCAGTTGGGGGAACTGCGGGGGCAGATCGAGCACTTCGTCCACCTGGCGGCCGTCTATGACATGACGGCGCCCGCGGAGCGCAACACCGCCGCGAACGTGGGCGGGACGACGCACGCGGTGGAGCTCGCGCGCTCGCTGGAGGCGCGCTGCCTGCACCACGTCTCCTCGATCGCCGTCGCGGGCGCCTATCACGGGACGTTCATCGAGGAGATGTTCGACGTGGGCCAGAAGCTGCCCTCGCCCTACCACCGCACGAAGTTCGAGGCGGAGCGGATCGTGCGCGAGCAGCCCTTCGTGCCGTGGCGCATATACCGGCCCGCCGTCGTCGTGGGGGACTCGCGCACCGGGGAGATGGACAAGGTCGACGGTCCCTACTACTTCTTCAAGGCGATCCAGCGCGCGCGCCAGCTGCTGCCCGAATGGCTGCCGCTCGTGGGGGTCGACCTCGGGCGCACCAACATCGTGCCGGTCGACTGGGTGGCGGGCGCGATGGACCATCTGATCCACCAGCCCGACCTCGACGGCCGCGCCTTCCACCTCACCGACCCCCACGGGCAGCCCGTGGACGAGCTGGTCAACGAGCTCGCTGCCGCCGCCCACGCCCCCCGCTTCGCGGTCAGCCTCGACCGGCGCCTCACGCGCGCGCTGCCCACCTGGCCGCTGTCGCTCGCGCTGGCGATCCCCCCCTGGCGCCAGTTGCGCGGCCTCGCGCTGCGGGAGCTGGGGATCCCCGAGGAGGTGCTGGCGCACATGGAGCTGGTGCCGCGCTTCGATTCGACCGCCACCCAGCTCGCGCTCGCTGGCTCGGGCCTGGAGGAGCCGCCGCAGCTGCACACCTACGCGGCGCGCCTGTGGGACTACTGGGAGCGCGAGATGGACCCCGACCTGAGCCGCGACCGCACGCTGCAGGAGGCCGTGGAGGGCCGGCGCGTGCTGATCACCGGGGCCTCCTCGGGGATCGGGAGGGCCACCGCGCTGAAGGTCGCCGCCGCGGGGGGGATCCCGCTGCTGGTGGCGCGCAACGTGGAGCGCCTGGAGGAGGTGCGCGCGGAGATCGTGGCCGCGGGGGGCGCCGCATACGTGTACGCGGCGGACATGTCCGAGATGGACTCGGTGGACGACCTCGTGGAGCGGGTGCTCGCCGACCACCGCCACGTGGAGATGGTGGTCAACAACGCGGGGCGCTCGATCCGCCGCTCGATCGCGCTCTCCTACGACCGCTTCCACGACTTCGAGCGCACGATGCAGCTCAACTACTTCGGGGCGATCCGCCTGATCATCGGGCTGCTCCCCGACATGCGCGAGCGCGGGGTGGGGCACATCGTGAACATCTCCTCGATCGGCGTGCAGACCAACCCCCCGCGGTTCTCCGCCTACGTCGCCTCGAAGGCCGCCCTGGACGCCTTCACGCGGGTGGTGGCCTCGGAGACGATCGGGGACGGGGTGACCTTCACCACGATCCACATGCCCCTCGTGCGCACCCCGATGATCGCGCCCACGAAGATGTACGACGCCTTCCCCGCGATCACCCCCGAGCAGGCCGCAGACATGATCTGCGAGGCGCTGCGCACCCACCCCAAGCACATGGGCACCCGCCTGGGGACCGTGGGGGAGGTCCTCTACACGCTCTCCCCCAAGGCGGTGGACCGGATCCTGCACCTCGCCTACCGCGTGTTCCCCGACTCCGCCGCCTCCCGCGGCCAGCAGGACCTCGAGGAGCGCGCCTCCTTCGAGCAGATCGCGATGGCGACGCTCACGCGCGGGGTGCACTGGTAGCAAGCGCCCCTGCGATGATTCGATCGTGAACGAGAGCCCCGCGATCGAGGTGCGCGACCTGCACAAGCGTTACGGCGAGTACGAGGCGGTGCGCGGGATCGACGTCGAGGTGCGCCGCGGGGAGGTGTTCGGGCTGCTGGGGCCCAACGGGGCGGGCAAGACCACCACGGTGGAGATCCTCGAGGGCTACCGCGCGCGCACGAGCGGGGAGGTCTCGGTGCTCGGCCACGACCCCGCCAGCCGCTCGATCGAGCTGCGCCGGCGGATCGGGATCGTGCTGCAGTCGGGAGGGATCTACAGTCACGTCACCCCCCGCGAGGCGCTGCGCCACTGGGCGAGCTTCTACCCGCATCCTCGCGATGTCGCGGAGGTGCTGGAGCTGGCGGGCCTCTCCGAGCGGGCCGACGTGCGCAGCCGCAAGCTCTCCGGGGGGCAGCTGCGGCGCCTGGACTTCGCGCTCGCGCTCGTGGGGGACCCCGAGCTGATCTTCCTCGACGAGCCCACCACCGGCTTCGACCCCGAGGCGCGCCGCGCCGCCTGGGAGACGATCCGCTCGCTGCGAGCGCTGGGCAAGACGATCCTGCTCACCACCCACTACCTCGACGAGGCGCAGGCGCTCGCGGATCGCGTGGCGATCGTCAAGGAGGGGCGCGTGCTCGCGATCGGGCCCCCGCGCGAGCTCGGGGTGGGAGCCTCGCACTACCGCGTCGCCTACCGCAACGCCCGGGGGGAGCTGGTGGAGCACGAAACCGAGGATCCCACCGGCCTGCTGCACACGCTCACCGCGGAGGCCCTCACGCGCGGGGAGCGCCTGGAGGAGCTCACCGTGGGACGGCCCTCCCTGGAGGACGTCTACCTGGAGCTGACCGCGGATGTCTGAGCTGACCCTTTCCTGGCGCCAGTACCGCCTGGAGCGGCGCATGTTCTGGCGCAACCCAAGCGCGGCGTTCTTCAACTTCGTGCTCCCACTGGTGATCCTGGCGGGCGCGGGGGCGGCGCTCAGCGGCAACCAGCACCAGCTCGACCGGCTCGTGCCGATGATCGCGGGGATGAGCGTCATGTCGACCACCTTCACCGCGCTGGCCTACAACATCGTGTTCCTGCGCGAGCGCGGGGTGCTCAAGCGCATCCGCGGCACCCCACTGCCCACGATCTCCTACTTCGGCGGGGTCGCCGCCAACGCGGTGACCAACACCGCCATGCAGATCGCGATCGTGGTGCTCGCGGGGCGCGCCTTCTTCGGGATCGGCTGGCCGCAGGACTGGGGCTCGCTGATCGTGTTCGTGCTCGTCGGCGTCGTCTGCTTCGCCGCGCTCGGCGTGGCCTTCGCGCACGCGATCCCCAACTTCGAGTCCACCGCGGCGTACGTCAACGCGGTGTTCCTGCCGGTGGTGGCGATCTCCTTCTATGCGTTCGACTCCACGAGCGCCCCGGGCTTCGTGCGCACGATCGCCGAAGCGCTGCCGCTGAAGCCGCTGATCGACGGGCTCTCCGGCGCTATGGTCGTGGGCGGCAGCCTGGGCGATAATCTCGACGCGCTCGCGGTGATCGCGCTGTGGGGCGTGTTCGGGCTGTACTTCGCAGTGCGTGGCTTCTCCTGGGAGCAGCGCTCGTGAGACACGACAGGGGGACACGATGAAGGAGCTCGCCAAGGACCTCTACCAGCTGAAGGGGCTCCCGCCGAACGCGATCAACGTGTACATCGCGGGAGACGTGCTGATCGACGCCGCCACCCGCCAGGCCGAGCGGCGCATCATGCGCCAGATCGAGGGGCGCACGCTGAGCGCACACGCGCTCACCCACGCCCACCCCGACCACCAGGGCTCCAGCCACGCGATCTGCGAGCACCTCGGCATCCCGCTGTGGTGCGGTCAGGGCGACGTGCCCGCGATGGAGACCCCGGGGGCGATCAAAAATCCCAAGGCCCCCGGCTGGCTGAACCGGCTGCAGGAACGCATGTGGACCGGACCGCCCCATCCCGTGGCGCGCGCGCTGCGCGAGGGGGACGAGGTCGCGGGCTTCACCGTGCTGGAGACCCCGGGGCACTCCGTGGGACACGTCTCCTTCTGGCGCGAGTCCGATCGCGTGCTGATCGTGGGGGACGTGCTCGGCAACATGCACTTCGTCACCGGCGCCCCCGGTCTGCACACCCCCCCTGACCTCTTCACCCCCGACCCCGCGCGCAACCGCGACTCCGCGCGGCGCCTCGCCGCGCTGGAGCCCGCGCTCGCGTGCTTCGGCCACGGCGCCCCGCTGCGCGATCCCCGCAAGCTCTCCGAGTTCGCGGGGCGTCTGGCGCAGTGAGCGAGGATCCAGAGAGCGTCTTCCTCTCCGACGGGGAGGGGCGCTACACGCCGACCGAGCACGCGCGCGGCCCCTGGGACCCGCGGGCGCTGCACGGGGGAGCGCCGGCGACGCTGATCGCGGGGGCGTTCGAGCGCATGGAGCCCGGCTCGGAGCTGCCATTCGCGCGCCTCTCCTTCTCGTTCCTGCGGCCGATCCCCATGGCGCCCCTGGAGCTGCGCACACGCGTGGCGCGCCCCGGCCGGCGCGTGCAGGAGCTCGAAGCCGAACTGTACGCGGGGGAGGAGCTCGTCTGCCGCGCGCACGGGCTGCGCATCCTCCCCGCGCCCGTGCAGCTGCCCGAGCTGGCGGTGCGGGTCGTGGCGGAGCACGCGAGCCCCCCGCTCCCCGGCCCCACGGAGGGATACCCGGTGCGCTTCGCACTGGATGACATGGAGCGCAGGAGCTTCGCGGCGACGGCGCTCGAAATGCGCTTCCTGCACGGCCGCCCTCTGAAGGGCCAGCTCCCCGAGGTGGGGGTCTCCAGCGCCCACTCCCCCGTCGGCGCGGCCGGCGTGTGGATGCGCCTGTGCCGCCCCGTGCTCCCGGGCGAGGACCCCAGCCCGCTCGTGCGGACGATGGCGGCGGCGGACTTCGGCAACGGCGTGGCCGCGGCTCTGCCCTTCGAGGAGTACCTGTTCATCAACGCCGATCTCTCCGTCACGCTGAACCGCCCTCCCGAGGGGGAGTGGATCGGCCTGGACGCCCGTACCCTGCTGCACCCCGGCGGGATCGCGTGGGCGGAGAGCATCCTGCACGACGAGCGCGGCCCCCTGGGGCTCGCCACGCAGGCGCTGGTCGTGCAGCCGCGCTGAGCTCTCCGCGTTGATCCCTCCGCTGACCCCTCCGCGCTGAGCACCCCGGAGTCACAGACGCGGTCCCGCCGGGGTGCAGCAGGTCGGCAAAGTAGTTGCGCACGCACCTACCTGATAAGGTTGCCTGCACAACTACCCGTTGGTACTCGTGGCGGTGGGTATCACACCCACGGACACTCCCTCGCCAACGACACCCCCTCGCCAAAGGAGCCCCACATGTCCACAGAGTCCGCCACACCAGCCGCCGCCACGCTTGCGGTCCCCGCCGGCACGTGGAAGGTCGATCCTGTCCACTCGAGCGTCGAGTTCCATGTCAAACACCTCGGCATCGCGACCGTCAAGGGCCTGTTCAAGGAGTTCGAGGGCACGCTCGAGGTCGGCCCCGAGGGCGCCGTCGCCTACGGGACGGTGAAGACCGCGAGCGTCGACACCCGCGAGCCCCAGCGCGACGAGCACCTGCGCTCGGCCGACTTCTTCGAGGTCGAGAAGTACCCCGAGATCGGCTTCCGCTCCACCGCGATCCGCCCCACCGGGGAGGACGAGTTCGAGATCGTCGCCGACCTCTCGATTCATGGGGTCACGCGCTCGGTCACGCTGCAGGCGACACTCGAGGGCCACGAGCCGGAGGACCACCAGGGCAAGACGCGCGTGGGCATCTCCGCGAGCACCCAGATCAACCGCTCGGACTTCGAGATGCGCTTCAACGCGGCACTCGGCTCGGGCAACATGGTGGTCAGCGACAAGGTGAAGATCCTCGTCGATGTGTCTGCCGTCAAGGCCGACTGAGGTTCAGCGCACGATAACGTCGCCCAGGGCCTCGTCCACCGCGGCGAGGGTCTGGGCGTCGAGCGTGACGCCGGAGGCGGCGGCGTTGGCGTGGACCTGCTCGGGCCGGCTGGCGCCGACGATCGCGGAGGCGACGTTGGGCTGGCGCAGCACCCAGGCGAGCGCGAGCTGGGCCATCGAGAGCCCCACACTCTCAGCGACCGGCGCGAGACGCTGCGCGGCTTCTAGCACGCGATCGTCGAGCAGGCGATCCATGAAGACGCTCATGCTCTCGCTCGCCGCGCGCGAGTCAGATGGCGGCGGCTGCCCCGGGGGGTACTTCCCCGTCAGCACCCCCTGGGCGAGCGGGGACCACACGATCTGGGAGATCCCCTCGCGTTCGCACAGCGGGATCACCTCCGCCTCGGGGGCGCGCCAGATCATCGAGTACTGCGGCTGGCTGGAGACCCACCGCTCCACGTCGGGCAGCTCCAGGGACTCGGCGATCCGCCGCGCGGGCCACTCGCTGAAGCCGATGTAGCGCGCCTTGCCCGCCTTCACCACCTCGGCGAGCGCCCCCATCGTCTCCTCCAGGGGCGTCTGCTCGTCGTAGCGGTGGCACTGGTAGAGATCCACGTGGTCGGTGCGCAGGCGCGCCAGGGAGGCGTCGATCTGCTTGTGGATCTGCGCCGCGGAGAGCCCGCGGTCGGTGTCGGACATTGAGAAGAACACCTTCGTGGCGAGCACGTAGGAGGAGCGCTCGTAACCCGAGAGCACCTCCCCCAACAGCGTCTCCGCGGCGCCGCGCCCGTAGACGTTGGCGGTGTCGAAGAAGTTGATCCCCGCCTCGAACGCCGCCTTCACGCAGGCCTCCGACTGCGCGCGCTCCACCCCGCCGGAGTAGGTCAGCCACGAGCCGAGGCTGATCTCCGAGACCTCCAGGTCGCTGGTGCCGAGCTTGCGGTAGTTCATCTCGGTGAGAAGCCTAGCGCTCTGGTGCGGAGGGCCGGCTAGCGCTCCGGCGCGGGAGGGCCGGCCAGCGCTCTGGTGCGGAGGGTCGGCTAGCGCTCTGCCGGGAGGGCCGGCCGGCTCGCAGCGCCTCTACCGCCGCCGCCCCGCGGCGAAGCTCTGCACGGGCGGAGCGACGGCGCGCATGCCGGCGCCCACCTCGACGCCCTCCTCCTCCGCCTCGCGACCCGTCTGCGCAGCGCCATCCGCGACAGCGCCGGGGAGGCAGTGGATCTGCGCCTGCGCGGGGGCCCTCTCCCCCACGGCGGGGCCCAAGTGGCGCTCCAGCGCAGCGAGCTCGCGCACGACCACGTTGACGACCGGGGGCACCTCCTCCATGCCCGCGATGCGCTCCACAGCGGTGCGCTCCAACCGGCCGCGGGCGAGCAGCAGCGGCTCGGCGCGGGCGAGGGGGCGGTGGCGCTCGTACACGGCGCGGGGGACGATCAGGTTGACGTGGCCCCACTCGTCCTCGAACAGCAGGAACATCGTGCCCTTCGCGGTCCCGGGCCGCTGGCGGGCGATCACGAGCCCCGCGACGCTCACCGCGGAGCCCTGGGGCAGGCGGTGCAGCTGGGGCGAGGTGGCGAGCAGGTGTGCGGTGAGCCGCGGGCGCAGGGCGGCCATCACGTGGTCGCCGACGGTGACCCCGGCGGTGGCGTAGTCGGCGATCAGGCGCTGCCAGCGGCTCAGGGGGCGCAGGCGAGGCGCGTCGGGGAGCTCCAGGGGCAGCGCGAGCTGGGTGCCATCCCCCCCGGCCGCACGCCCGGGGCCGGCGATCCCGAGCTGCCACAGGGCGAGGCGGCGGCGCGCATCCGCGGAGCCGACTGCCACAGACGCCTCTTCGCTCTCCACGAGGCCGTCGCAGGCCCCGGACCAGGCGAGCTGCTCCAGCGTGGGCCGCCCGGCGCCGCAGCGCGCGGCCAGCTCCCCGAGGCTGCCGAAGGGCCCGCCGCGCTCGCGCTCGGCAACGAGCTCGCGGATCTGCTCCGCGCGGACGTCCTTGACGTAGCCGAGGCCGAGACGCACACCCAGGCGCGTCACCCCAGCGCCAGCCCCACCCGAGCCAACAGACCCGCCTGCCCCCACCGCCTCAACCGTGCACTGCACCCCGGAGGCGTTGACGTCGAGCCCGAGCACGGGGATGCCGCGGCCTTCGGCCTCGTGCAGGAGGGTGTCGGGGGCGTAGAAGCCCATCGGCTGCTCGTTCAGCAGCGCACAGAGGAACTCGGGGCCATGGTGGACGCGCAGCCAGGTGGACTGGTAGGCGAGCAGGCCGAAGGCGGCGCCGTGGGCCTTGGGGAAGCCGAAGCCGGCGAAGCCCTCCACCATCTCCCACACGCGCTGCGCCGTGGCGAGGTCCGCCCCCACGTGCGCGCGGGCGCCCTCGATGAAGTGCTCGCGATGGCTGCGCAGCGCCTCGTGGGAGCGCTTGCGGCTCATCGCACGGCGCAGCCCGTCGGCCTCGCGGGGGGAGAAGCCGGCGAAGGCCTGGGCGACCTCCATCACCTGGTCCTGGAAGATCACCGTCCCGAGCGTGCTCTCGAGCACGGGGCGCAGGGAGGGATGGGGGTAGGGGACCTCGTAGGAGGGGTCCTCGCGCAGGCGCCGGCGCCGGGCGATGTAGGGGTTGATCGCGCCTCCCTGGATGGGTCCGGGGCGCACGATCGCCACCTGCACGGTGAGGTCCTCGAGGTCTTCGGGGAGGGTGCGCCGCAGCGACTGCATCTGGGCGCGGCTCTCGATCTGAAAGACCCCGACGGTGTCGGCGCGGCGAATCGCGCGGAAGGTCTCGGGGTCGTCGAAGGGGATGCGGGAGAGGTCGATGCGCTCGCCCCCGGTGCGGGCGATCAGCTCGACGCAGCCTTCCACGGCGGAGAGCATCCCGAGCCCGAGCAGGTCGATCTTCAGGAAGCCCGCATCGGCGCAGGAGTCCTTGTCCCACTGCACCATCCGACGGCCCTCCATCGCGGCGGGAACCATGGGACAGCAGTCGATCAGGGGCCGTGTGGCGATGACCATCCCACCGGGGTGCTGGGAGAGGTGGCGGGGCAGCCCGTGAGCCTCGGCGGCGAGACGCGCGAGCCACGCCCAGCGGGGGGAGGTGCCCGGAGCATCCACTCCGCCGGAGCGCCCCTCCCCCCGGGATCCCACTCCAGAGTCATCCTCACCCCGAAGGCTCGCCCCGGAGTCATCCTCCCCGCGGGAGCTCGCCCCAGAGCGCCCCGCCCCCCGGCCAAGCGCCGTGTCGATGTCGTGCTCGGCGGCACCGCGATGGTTGTCCGCCGCACGGGCCACGCGCTCGATCTCCCCGGGGGGCAGGCCGAGCACCTTGCCGAGCTCGCGGATCGCGCCGCGCGCACGGAAGGTCGGGAAGGCGGCGACCAGCGCAGCGCGCTCGCTGCCGTAGCGCTCGTGCACGCGAGGGATCAGCACCTCGCGGATGTCGCGCGGGAAGTCGAGGTCGATGTCGGGCAGGGCTTCGAGGCCGGCGTGCAAGAAGCGCCCGAGTAAGAGGCGGTTGGCGATCGGGTCGATGTGCGAGAGGCCGGTGAGGTAGCAGACGATCGAGGACACCGAGGATCCCCGCCCGCGACCGGGCGCGAGCAGCGCCCGAGCGGAGTCCGGCCCGCGCACCTCCAGGGCGACCTCGCGGGCGAGCTCGAGCAGCTCGTGGTGGAGCAGGAAGAAGCCGGCGAGCCCCAGCGCGTCGATGATCCGCAGCTCCTCCTCTAGGCGCACCGCGGCCTCGTGGAGGGACCCGTAGCGCTCATCCAGCCGCGCGCGGCACAGCTCCGCGAGACGCCGCATCGCGCCGGGATCCTCGGCCCCGGGATAGCGGTAGCCGAGGTCCCGCGTCAGGTCGAAGCGCAGCTCCTCGGCGAGGCGCACGGTCTCCTGCACCGCGTGGGGGTACTCGGAGAACCGGGCGGCCATCGCCGCGGGGGCGCTCAGGACGTGGCTGTGGTTGCCTCGCCGCAGGGGCTCGGAGGCGTCGAGCGTGGTGCGCTGGCGCAGGGCCGTGAAGGCGTCCTGCAGCTCTGCGCGGGAGCGCGCGTGGGCGTGCACGTTGCCGCTCGCCACGCACGCCACGCCGAGGCGCCCCGCGAGCGCCTCCAGCGCCCGGTTGCGCGCGCGATCGTGACGGGCGTAGGGGCGCTGGAGCTCCACGCGCAGGTCGTGCGGGCCGAATGCGTCGAGCAGCCGCCGCGCGGTGGGCTCGTCGTGCACGCCCCCACCGACCACGGATCGGCTGGCGCAGCCGGTGAGGCAGACGAGCCCCTCGCTGTGGTCGATCACCGCCTCCAGGCCCACTGCGGGCTCACCGCGCTCGCGGCTGGGTGCCGCGCGGGTGTGGGCGTGCGCGAGCGTGAGCAGCCGGCAGAGGTTGCGCCAGCCGCGCGCATCGCGCACGAGCAGCGTGAGGTGGCGGCGGTCCTCACTCCGAAGAGCGTCGCTCCCACGATGGACGCCTCCGCCACCGGCTACGACGACATCGACCTCCGCGCCGTGGATCGCGCGCACCCCGTATGCCGCGGCGGACTGGGCGAGCTCCATCGAGCCGGACACGGAGTTGTGGTCGGTGAGCGCCAGCGCCGCATAGCCGAGCTCCCCGGCCCGCCGCGCGAGCTCGTCGGGGAGCGAGGTCCCGTCCAGGAAGGAGTAGGCGGAGTGGCAGTGCAGCTCGGCGTATGGAGGGGTGACCGCCTGCTTGGCAGAGGTGCCCCCCATCTCGGGTGACCTGCCAGCCATCTCGACAGAGGCGCCCGCCTGCCTGAGAGAGGTGCCTCCCATCTCAGCCCACCTGGGCGAACCACGCGCCCGAGCAGAGGTCGTGGAAGACCACGAGATTGCAACCCCGCACGCCAACCACCTCCCAGTAGCGGCGGCGCAACGGACGGCCGGTCCACCAGCGATCTTCCACCAGCCATGACTCCCGCACCTGCTCGATCAGCCGGCCATCCACCTCGCGGGGCGCCCCGCCGGCGCCCATCTTCACGCGCACCGGCCGCGGCAGGTTGAGCACACGACCACCGCTCATCCCGGGAAGGGAGTGAGGAGGACTCGCCGCTCGGGCACGCGCGAGTCAGGGTCGACACACAGGGCGCGCAGCGCCGCCTCGGGGCCGGCCGCGACGCGCATCTGGGCCACGGCCTCCCGCAGCCGCGCGCGGGCGACGGCCGGGCGGGAGGGGTCCCTCTCGAACAGGGCGCCCTGCTCCCCCTCCGGGGGACCGAAGCGCTCGGCCTCCAGGCGCAGCGCCGCGGCGGGCGCGGGCAGCAGCGCCAGGCGGGGGGCGAGCGCGAGGCGCATCCGCCGCGGGTCGGAGAGCGCTTCGCGAAGCACGACCCGCTCGCGCCACGTCCCCCCCTCGACCAGCCGTGCGGAGAGCGTCAGCGAGCGCAGCGTCCGCCCGCGCCGCTCCACCCGCGCGAGCAGGCGGTCGACGAGCACGCCGAGGACGCGCTCCAGCACCAGCCCGGAGCTCGCCTCGCCGAGCTCCAGCGTCTCCTCCAGATGCTCCTCGGGTGCGCGCGTGCGCAGGGGGTCGTCCTCGCCGCGGGCCAGACGCCGGGCGAGCGTGCCGGGCGCACCGAAGCGATCGGCCACCTCGTCGCGCCCGAGTGCCGCGAGCTCCCCCAGCGTGCACACCCCCAGACGAGTGAGGGGCTCGACCAGTGCAGCGGTCTGCGTGCGGTAGCCCAGCAGCGCCACCGGCCGGGAGGCGAGGTAGCGGCGGGCCTCGGTCCCCGCTCCCACGAGGATCGCGCGGCGCGAGCGGACCTCCAGCGCGGCGGCCAGAGCACAGAAGCGCGTCGGGCCGGCGCCCACCCGCGCGGGGCGTCCACCGATTCCACCGATCGAAGATCGGCCAGCGTGGCGTGCAGCATCGATCACTCCCTCATCTCCCCCGTGCAGCCCGCGCAACCCGTCGGACTCGAAGTACGCGAGGCCCGCCCGCGCGAGCTCCAGGGCGGCGCCGATCCCTTCCAGCGCTCGCGCCACCGCCTCCCATTCCCGGGCGACGCCGAGTGGGTCGCCTGCTACCAGGCGCAGCTCCGGGCAGCGCGCCAAGGCCTCCCCCAGCGCCATCCCGGAGGCGATCCCGAACGCCTCCGCGGCGCCCGACACCTCCCCCACCCGCGCCTCGTGCCCGGGCGCCGGGGCGATCGCCAGCGCGCGCCCCGCCAGCGCCTCAGCGCCGCCGGCGGCGACGATCAGCTCGAAGCGGGGGAGGTGAACGCATACGACCATGTGCGAACGTATGTTCGCCTATGGTGTCGGGCTCTCGCAACAGACAGATGCGTGCTCCCGTACTGCTCACCACCGGCAGAGCGCACCCACCGGCAGTCAGCCCACGCTGCCCGCCAGCCCGGGGCCTGGAGGCGCTCAGTCGCCCGTGGAGCTCCTCCCGAACCTCGCCGGGATCAGAAGCCCTCGAACCTCGCCGAGATCAGAAGAGCCCTCAGTCCATCCCCAGCGGGCCCTCGGCGGAGCCGCTGAGGAACTGGCGCACGAAGGGGTTCTCCGAGGAGAACATTTTGGCGGCGTCGCCCGCCTCCACGATCCGCCCGCGCCACAGCAGCGCGATGTATTCACCGATGCGTCGCGCCGAGGCGATGTCGTGGGTGACGACGATGTAGGTGCCGCCGTGCAGGGCGTGCATCTCCTGGATCAGCTCGCACAGCAGCGCGGTGCGCACGGGGTCCAGGCCCGAGTCGGGCTCGTCGAAGATCACGATGTCCGGTTCCATCACCAGCGCCCGCGCGAACCCCGCACGCTTGCGCATCCCCCCCGAGAGCTGGTTGGGGAAGTAGTCGATCGCCTCCGTCAGCCCCACGTCGTTGATACGTTCGCGGACCAGCTTGTGGATCTGCGCCTCCGACATGTCGGTGTGCTGGCGCAGGGGAAAGGCGACGTTGTCGAACATCGACATCGACCCGAACAGAGCGCCGTCCTGGAAGAGCACCCCGATTCTGCGGCGCAGGGCCAGCAGGTCGTTCATCGCGAGGCTGGGCACCGACAGTCCCTTCACGATGACGTCCCCGGAGTCGGGGAACATGAGGCCGATGAGGTGTTTGATGAGCACGCTCTTGCCCGTGCCGGAGGGTCCGAGCACGACCGTGATCGTGTTGTCGGGAATCGCCACGTTGAGCCCGTCCAGGACGGGGAGGCCGCCGAGGCGCTTGTGCACGTCGTAGCAGCGGATCGACCACTCCCCCTCGCCGTGCTCGGCGTCCCAGTCGAACTCCGTGTGGTACTCGAAGTGGGCGGCGGCGTCGAGCGTCGCGCTTTCCTGCGGGCTGGCGCCCGCCGCGGGAACCTGCGCGCCCTGGGCGGCGGGGGCCTTCACGACCTCGGGCGAGTCCTCGCGCCCGGTGCTCTCCTCCTCCATGCCCGGGATACTAGTCCCCGCCGCCGATCGCATCAAGCGCAAGTCCCATCCGCCGCGCGGCGGCCTCCCCAAGGAGCAGCGCCCCGGTTCACACACCGCCGGCCCGCAAGGCCCCAGTCACGCCCCCGGCCCCGTAGTATCGCGCCATGGCCCAGACGATCGCGGTCCTCTCCCAGAAGGGGGGCACCGGCAAGACCACCACGGTGCGCACGCTCGCGGACGCGCTGCGGCGCGCGCAGGTGCGCACGCTGGCGGTGGATCTCGATCCGCAGGGCAACCTCTCGGACTACTTCGACGTGCCCCCCGAGACGCAGCCCACGATCGGGGACGTGCTGAGCGGACGGGCGGCGGCGGCGGAGGCGATCCACGAGGATGTGATCCCCGCCAACCTCAACCTCGCCGAGAGCGAGCTCTCGCTCGGGGGACGGCTGGGGCGCGAGCTGACGCTGCGGCGCGCGCTGGCGAAGCTCCCGGGGGACGCCTACGAGCTGATCCTGATCGACTGCCCCCCCTCGCTCGGCCTGCTCACCGTCAACGCGCTGGTCGCCGCCGACTTCGCGCTGATCACCGCCGAGGCCCAGTACTTCGCCCTCCAGGGAGTCGAGCAGGCGCTCGAGGTGATCGAGCTCGCGCGCGACACCCTCAACCCCGAGCTCGAGCTCCTGGGAGTGCTGCTCAACCTCGCCGACATGCGCACCGTGCACTCCCGCGAGGCGCTCGCCTCGCTGCGCGAGCAACTCGGGGAGAAGGTGCTCGACACCGTGGTGCGCTCCTCGATCGCCTACGCCGAATCGGCCGAGCGCGCCGTCTCGATCCTCGACCACCGCCCCGACCTCGGCGCGGACTACCTCGCGGTCGCGGGGGAGCTGCTGGCGCGGCTGCCCGGGTTCGAGCAGGCGCGCGGACGCCTCGCGCAGCTCAGGTAGCGCACCCGGCACCACCTGGCTCCCCGGGAAGCTCGCACGCCTCAGGTGACCCGCGCGCCCATGCGCGCCTTCCGGAAAAGTTCGTGTGGCTCGCGTAGAGCGCCCCAGTGCCTGCGCCCGGTCCGCCGAAAAAATCGGCAAATGCGGCTTTGAATAGATCGAATTATGGTTTTTGGGTTGACGTTACATAGCTTTCATGTTTAGAGTGGAACTGCTGATCATTTCGGGTTAAGTCATTAAGCGGTACGAGCTTTGGGGGACCGAATGCGATCCAGAGGCCGGTGGGTGGTTGGCTACGTGGTGGGATGTCTGGTGGTCGTACTCGCGTGGGTGCTGCCGGCGGCATCGAGCGGAAGCGCCGGTACGGGCGCCGTCACCGGCGCAGGTAGGGGGAGCAGCCAAGGTGGGGGCAATCAGCCTGAGGTGAGACTCGACTCGCTGATCGTGCCCGACATGCAGGTGCTCGATGCCGCTCAAGCAGCCGATGCCCAGCGGGCGCAGTGGACCACTCCCGCCGCGTTCCTCGCGCGTGAGCGCTCCCAAACCCAGTTCGCGCACCTGGGGGCCGGGCGCGCTCTCCAGGTCGCCCGCGAAGCCTTCCCCGAGGTGATCGAGCGTGCCGCCGGCGGGCCACCGCGACTGCCCGCGGGTGGGCGCGTCGCCCGCTACCTCACCCCCGACGCCGCGCAGCTCGAACTGCCCGGCGGAGCGCACGCCGTGATCGAATCGTCCGGGCCGATGGCGAAGCAGACCTCGCCGCGCCACTTCACCCCGCTCGACCTCGGCCTGCACGCCGTCGGCGGCGGCTACGCGCCTATCTCCTCCGACGTGGCGGTGCGCATTCCCAAGCGCCTAGGCGCCGGCGTCCAGTTGGCCGGCACCGGCGTCACCGTGACGCCCATCGGCGCAGGGGGCGCACCACTCGACGGAGCGCCAGGCGCGCTCGACGGAGTAGCCGTCCTCTACGCCAACACGCAGACCGACGCCGACACGCTCGTCAAGCCCACCACCACCGGGTTTGCGATCGACGCCGTGCTGCGCTCGACCGACAGCCCTCAGCAGCTCGCCTTCGCGGTCGGCATGCCCGCCGGCGCGAAGCTTGTGCGGGGGAGCGGACCCGTGACCGCTGCTGTCATCGAGCACGGGCAAACGATCGCCACGATCCTTGCGCCCTCCGCGCAGGATGCTGCCGGTGCGCCCGTGCCGGTCTCGGTGGGTGTGACGGGTAAGACGATCACGCTGGGTGTCGCCCACCGCTCTGCGGAATACCAGTATCCAATCGAGGTCGATCCGGAAATCAACGACAAACAGCTGGTCACCACGAGCGCCGGCAAGCCCACGAACTGGGAATTTTATACATCCAGCGGCACCGAAAGCAACTTCGCGAAGAAAACCTCATACGAAAGCGAAGAAAAACAATATCTGGAGACCTATGGGGTTCACGAATACAAAGAAGGGGAATGGGCCTATTGGGGCTACCAGACCCACGGCGACTCCAAAATCTATGAGTTCGAGGGCGAAACCGAAGCAAAAAACAAAGAAGACCACATCGAAAGCAGGGTGGAACTCCAAGACGGCGGCGTCACCGAAGAAAAAGAGACGCTTTCGTCGGAAACTGGAGGAACATCAGAATACGCAAGGCAGCCCCTACCGGAACCGCTCTGTCCAAAAGGCAAAACAACATGCCTGCCCACATACGGGGGGGAAAAAAACGCCGTGCACTTTCAGCAGTCGGTGGTCAACAAACCGACCAGCAAATATTCGTTCTCGGACACCCTTTATGAGGGTATCGTCTCGATCTCCGAGCCCTCCGGGACGCACTCCACGGCGAGCTACAACACAACCTCCTCGGAACTCGAATTCGAAGTCGAAAGCGAAGGGAAAAAAGAAAAACAGAAACGGAAGAACGCCCTTTACGGCTCGGGTGGCTGGTTGAGCAAATACGGCGGCGCGATCGAATTCACCGCCACCGATCCTGGCATCGGAGTGTCCGCGACGAAACTGGAATACGAAAGCTCAGCCAGCAAATGGGAACAGGTCTCCGAACACAACTACCTGGAAGTCGAACACGACTGCAAGGGCGTGCAGTGCTCCTCGCCAGAGCATGAATTCTGGACGCTGAACGAACGGCTTCCCAACGGCGAAGACAAAATACGCTACCGCGCCGAAGACGCCATGCCTGGGACCAAATCGCTTGAAAGCGAAGGCACCGCGACGGTCAAAGTCGACTATTCCAAGCCCTACAACCTCACACTCAACGGCCTACCGTGGGGCAACGAACTGCGCGAAGGCGTTTACGAACTGACGGGCGAAGCAACCGACGGGGAAGGCTCGGTGGTCCCAAGCTCCGGGATCAAGTCGATCGCGCTGTTCATCGACGGGCACGAAGTCGGCAAAGCCGGCGGCTCGTGCTCGGTAGCCAAAGGCGCCTGCACCGCGAGCACCAAATGGACGATCAATGGCTCGGAACTCGGCGCTGGCCATCACGCGATCGTGCTCGTGGCCCTCGACAACGCGGGCAACGAAGCCAGGGAATCCGACGAAATCACCATCCGCCACTCAACGCCGGTGGCAATCGGCCCCGGCTCCGTCGATCTCGAGTCCGGCGACTTCAGCCTCGGCGCCAGCGATGTCTCGCTCGGCTCAGGGCTGAACCTCTCGCGCACCTATAGCTCCCGCGATCTGACGGCCGGCCTGCAGGGACCGCTCGGCCCGCAGTGGAGCCTCAGCCTCGCCAACACCGAATCGCTCGTGGAAATGGTGGACGGAAGCGTCCTGATGACTGCCGCCAACGGCGCCCAGACGATCTTTGCGACCCTCGGCGAAGGCAAATTCGAAGCCCCTCCCGGAGACTCCAACCTGCAGTTGACGCTGGAAGAAAACAAAACGACAAAACAGAAGCTGGCCTACTACCTGAAGGACGCCGCGGCGGGCACCTCGGTCAAGTTCACACTGCCCACTGGCGCCACTGTCTGGGTTCCCACAAAGCAAGAAGGCACCGTCGCCACCGACACGGTCACCTACGCCTACCACACCGCCGAAGCGGTCAACGAATACCCACTGGCCTCGGGCGACAAACCGAGCGCGATTGTGTCCGGCGCCGATGGCGAGCTGTGGTTCAACGGGCCCACCGAACACAGCATTGACAAGGTCCCGACCTCGGGCACGCCGATCGCCGAATACTCGCTTGGCTCCAGCGAAAAAATCGCTGAAGCGCTCGCGCTTGGGCCCGACGGCAACGTGTGGTACACCGACAACGGCGGCGCGCATTCGATCGGCAAGATCACGCCATCGGGCAAACTCACCGAATACGCGGTGTCCTCGGTCAAAGCCCCACAGGGAGGGATCACGGCGGGACCCGACGGCAACATGTGGTTCCCACTCTCCGAGAGCGGTGGGCACAACGCGATTGGAAAGATCACCACATCCGGCACGATCACCGAATACCCGCTGTCCGCGACAAGTGAAGCGACGTGGATCACCGCAGGTCCGGATGGCAATCTCTGGTTCACCGACTTCAGCGCCAACAAGATCGGCAAGATCACCACCTCGGGAACCGTCACCGAATATTCGCTACCCGAAAAAAGCGAACCCGATCGGATCACCCCAGGACCGAACAAAGAAGGCGCGCTGTGGTTCACCGAGGTTGGACGCGCCAAGATCGGCAAGATCACCACCTCGGGGACGGTCACCGAATACGCCCTGCCCGAAAAAAGCTCAGCCTACGCGATCGTCGCCGGACCGGGCAATGAAAACGCCCTGTGGTTCACCGAGACGGCAAACTCCAAGATCGGCAAGATCACCACCTCGGGGACGGTCACCGAATACGCCCTCCCCTCCGGTAGCGCCCCGGAGGGGATTACAGCCGGCTCTGACGGCAAATTGTGGTTCGCCGAGTACAGCAGCGGCAAGCTCGGCACGATCACAACGGCGGGCACGCTCGTCGAGCCGACCGAAGAGCTCGGGCCGGTACCAGCCGGAGTTTCGTGCGCGCCGGAACTGAGCGCCGGATGCCGCGCGCTGAAGTTCAAATATGCCACGACCACCACCGCAAAAGGCGAAGCCGAATCTGAATGGGGCGAATACAGGGGTCGCCTGATGGAGGTCCTGTTCGACGGATACAACCCCTCCACCAAAAAAATGCAGGAAACCGCGGTGGCGGAATACCGCTACGATCAGCTGGGCCGGCTCCGCGCCGAGTGGGATCCGCGCGTCTCTCCCGCACTCAAGACGATCTACGGCTATGACCCGGAAGGGCACGTAACGGCGCTGACCACCCCGGGGCATGAGTCGTGGGCCTTCACCTACGGCGCGATCGCCGGAGATGCTGGTACGGGGCGGCTGCTGAAGGCCGCTCAGGCGCCCGCCTCAACCGAATTGTGGGGTGGGGAATTGCCCAAAAATACTGAAGCTCCGGCAATTGCCGGCTCTCCCACCAAAGGATTCAGGTTGGCGGTGTCCAACGGCAAATGGTCCGGCAGCCCCGTCACCTACGGTTACGTGTGGGAGGACTGCAATGCCGAAGGAAAGGAATGCCAGACAATCCCGGGAGCCAACGGCGCCAACTACACGGTGACATCGAGCGACGAAGGACATACCCTCGTGGCACGCGTCACGGCAACCAACGGCGGCGGTTCCGTTGTCGCAGCCAGCGCAGCTACCAAAGAAGTCAAAGGCACGACCGAATATACTTTTATCAGCGAATACTCATTGCCCAGCTACAGTCGTCCGTGGGGCGTGACGGCGGGTCCCGAAGGCAATATTTGGTTCACCGATTTTCAGTCAAATAAGGTCGGCAAGGTCACGCCCCACGGGGAAATCACAGAATATGCAATCGAACCGGACCACCCATTCGGGATAACGACCGGTCCCGACGGCAATCTCTGGTTTATGGAACAGGAAGCCAGCCAAGTGGGGCGCATGACCACGTCAGGCTCGTTGAGCGAGCACACAATACCCAAAAATGGGGGCCTCAGTATCACTACTGGTCCCGACAAAAATCTCTGGTTCACTGGATCAAAATATATCGGCAAGATGAACACATCTGGCGAAATGTTGGGTGAATATACCCTTCCCGTCGGCAGCCAGCCAGACGGTATCACCGCCGGTCCCGATGGGAATCTTTGGTTCACAGACAGCGGGACGAGCAAGATCGGGAAGATCACGACCAGCGGCTCGATCACTGAATACGAACTGCCACCCGAAAGTTATCCAATTAATATCGTTGCCGGCCCTGACAAAAATCTGTGGTTCACGGAGGGCTTGCCAGATAACAAGATCGGGAAGATCACGACGTCGGGTACGATTACTGAATACCCCTTGCCGGTTGCGAGCGGGCCATATGGGATCACGGTAGGTTCCGATGGGAATCTTTGGTTCACTGAGCACGGGAAAAATAAGATCGGAAGGATCACGACCAGTGGCTCGATCACTACATACGAACTGCCGACTTTGAGCGAACCGCTCAATATCGTCGCCGGTCCCGGCGGCCTTTGGTTCGCCATGCATAATTCAGACAAGATTGGAAAAATCAGCTATCCCGAAGGCGAAGTCCAAACCCCCGCTCCAGGCTACACGCTCGAGTACCAAGTTCCCCTATCGGGCTCGGAACTGCACTCGATGACCAGTGGCGAAGTGGCCAAGTGGGGACAGACAGACGATCCAGTGGAAGCGACGGCGATCCTCCCGCCCGACTCGCCACAGGCTTGGCCGGCGTCAAGCTACAAACGCGCAACCGTGTACTACATCGACGCCGATGGTCGTACCGTCAATGTCACTAGTCCCAGCAACTCGACATACGGCTCCATCTCGACCTCTGAATACAACGAAGAAAACGACGTGACGCGCACACTGTCGCCGGACAACCGGATCACCGCTTTGGAAGCAGGGGCGAAATCGACTGAAACATCTAAGCTACTGGATACTCAATTCCTGTACAACAACCCTGAATGTAGAAAAGAAACCTCAAAACCGGAAAAAGAAACGGCGGAATTCGGCACACGGCTATGCGAAACGTGGGGTCCGCAGCACGAGGTCAAGTACGTGGCCGGAAAAGAACACAAAGAATCGCTTGCCCGACTCCACACGAAGTACTTCTACGAAGACACGGCGCACGGCGCTCCGGAAGGCGAAAGCCACGACCTGGTGACCGAAATGACAACTCTCGCGCTGCTGGCCAACGAAGAAGAAGTCGAAGTGCACAAGACGGCCACCTCCTACTCAGGCCAGAGCGGCCTGGGTTGGAAGTTGCGTGCTCCGACCTCGGTGACGAGCGATCCAGAAGGGCTGGATCTGACCGATACGACCGTTTACAACGAAACCACCGGCCAGATCACGGAAACCCGGACACCGGGGGCGAGCAGAAAAGAAGAACCGGCGAGCCCCCCCAACTACTCCTTCCAGTTCGGCTCCGAAGGCACCGGCAGCGGCCAGTTCAAAGAACCCAAAGGGGAGGTTGTCCTACCGAACGGCAACGTGGATGTTCTCGACGGCAGCAACAGTCGCGTGGAGGAATTCTCTGCCACCGGCGCATACCTTGGGACGTTTGGGAAATCGGGTAAAGAAAACGGCCAGTTCAAAACGCCGTACGGGATCGCACTCGACTCCAAAGCCAACCTGTGGATCGCTGACAGCGGCAACAACAGGGTGCAGGAGCTCAACGAAAAACACGAATGGCAGCTCACGGTCGGATCGGAAGGCACAGGCGCCGGCCAGTTCAAAGAACCACGGGGAATCGCGGTCGCGCCGAACGGCAATGTATATGTGAGCGACGGCGCCAACAACCGCGTAGAGGCGTTCAGCGAAAAAGGGACGTTCCTGGCGGCCTTTGGCTTCGGCGTGAGCAACGGCGAAGCCAAATTCGAGATCTGCACGAGCAGTTGCCAGGCGGGGATCTCGGGCTCGGGTAACGGGCAGTTCAACGCTCCCCGGGCGATCGCCATCGGCAAAGGCGGCGAAGTATGGGTGGCCGACGACGGCAACAACCGTGTCGAGGAGTTCAACGAAAAAGACGAATATCTTTCCAAGTTCGGCAAAAAAGGAACGGGCAACGGCGAATTCAAAGAACCCAAGGGCATTGCACTGGACGCGAAGGGCCACGTGTGGGTCGCCGACAGCGGCAACAACAGGGTTCAGGAGCTCACCTCCAGCGGCACGTTCCTGACGGCAATCGGCACAAAAGGCAAAGGCAACGGGCAGTTCGAAGAACCGTGGGGCCTGGCGTTCACGCCCAACGGCGCGCTGTACGTCGCCGACGTGAAAAACGACCGCGTCGAGGAGTTCGCGCCTGCAGTCTTCGGCAACCCGGCCGCCCATGACGCTCAGGTCGTCTACTACACCCCGAGCACCGAAGCTGAAGTCACCACGTGCCGCAACCACCCCGAATGGGCCGGCCTGACATGCGAGACGCGACCCGCCTCCCAACCGGAAGACGGGCTGGCGAACCTGCCGGTCACGACCACCACATACAACGTCTGGAGCGAGCCGGAAACGACGACCGAAACCATCGGCACGACGACGCGCACCAAGACGGAGACCTACGACGGAGCAGGCCGCCTGACGAGCAGCGAAACGACCGCCACCGCCGACACGGCGCTGCCCAAGGTCACCTTCGAATACAACTCGAAAACGGGGGTGCTCGAAAAGAAGAGCACCACGGTCGAAGGCAAAGCTCAGACGCTCACGAGCGAATACAACACGCTGGGCCAACCGATCACCTACGAGGACGCGGACGGCAACACCGCCAAATATAAATACGCCGGCCCAGAAGGCGACGGCCTGATCGAAGAAGTCAGCGACAGCAGCAACGCGGGCGCGAGCAAACAGACCTACAGCTACGACGAAACGACCAAGGCGCTGACGAAATTGGTGGACTCCGCCGCGGGCACGTTCACGGCCTCCTACGACGCCGAAGGCAGGCTAACCAGCGAGGTCTACCCCAACAACATGTGCGCCGAGTACACCTACAACTCTATCGGCGAAGCGACGAGCGAGCGATACGTGAAGACGACGAACTGCTCGGAAAGCGAACCGGTGTGGTACAGCGACACGCGCGTGCCCTCGGTCCGCGGCGAAACGCTCAGCCAGACGAGCACGCTGGCCAGCGAGAGCTACAGCTACGACACGCTCGGGCGCCTAGCCGAAGTGCAGGAAACACCGGCGGGCGAAGGCTGCACCACGCGCATATACGCCTATGAAGAAGAAGCGGACCGCACCAGCCTCACCACGGTCAACCCGGGCGGCGAAGGGAAATGCCAGACCGAAGGCGGCACCGTGGAAAGCCACGGCTACGACACGGCCAACCGGATGCTCGATGCCGGCATCGCCTACGACAAACTCGGCAACGTCGAAAAGCTGCCCGCGATGGACGCGGAAGGGCACGAACTGGCGAGCACCTTCTACGTCGACGACGCCGTCGCCACCCAGTCCCAGAACGGGGTCACCAACGAATACCGGCTTGACCCCGAAGGACGGGTGCGCGAAACGATCACCGGCAGCAAAAAAGTCGTCAGCCACTACGACGGCACCGGAGATGCTGTCGCGTGGACGAGCGAAGAAGAAGGCAAAAAGTGGACGCGCGAGATTCCCGGCATCGACGGCACGCTCAGCGCGACCCAGACCAACGGCGCAACGCCCGTGCTGCAACTGCACGACCTACAGGGCGACGTCGTCGCTACCGCCGCCGACAACACGAGCGAAACCAAACTCCTCTCGACCTACAACAGCACCGAGTTCGGCGTGCCCACCGGGGGCAAAGCACCGCCCAAGTACGCCTGGCTCGGGGCCGACGGCGTCGCCAGTGAACTCGCCTCCGGCGTGATCACCGAGGGCGCGACCTCCTATGTGCCGCAGACCGGCAGGCCGTTGGGGGCAGAAGAGGTCGAACCGCCGGGCCTCCCCAACGGCTCGGGAGGCACTCCCTACACCGCCCAGGAGGAACCGTGGAACATGCAGGGCGCTGCCCGCGTGGGCGCCGAAGCTCCGGGGCTCGAAGCGGGTCGCGAACGCGAAGCGGCGGAAGCGGCGGAACAAGCGATAGTTGTCGCTGAGGACCCAACGAGCTTCCTCGATCATCGCCAAGCCAGGCAAGCAGGCAGACGCTTGGTGGCCGCCGCGAATAGCGCGGCGGCTTACAAAGAGGTGGTCTTTTGGCTCGGGTTCTTTTTCGACGACGCAGTCAAATGGGCGACGGAACAGGTCGTAGGCGAGATCTTCAATGAAGACCAGCTGATCGAATGGGCGCGTAACCTCGGCGGGCACCTGGTGGCATGCTCGAAATTGCATGAACTTCTACCTTGGTGCAAGTCGTCATGGAAAATCGATCACGTCGAATTACTCGGCGTCGAACTCTACTCATACCCAGATTTCGGCCACACGGCACTGGTCGAAGAGTGCGCTCTCACCGGCGCCGAAGCAAAGGCTTTCGGAGGGAATATCTGCTTGCCGATCCCACACCACTGATGATCGGCTCGGTCTGAGCGTGGCGGCGCGGGCCTCGAAGGCTACAGCTCCCCCACGTAAGCTCCCTGCGGCTCAAAGGGAAGCCTGATCAGCTCGGCCCAACCGTCGATCTCACCGCGCAGCGCCTCCACCACCGCGCCGGTCTGCTCGTAGAAGCACCACACCAGCACCGTGGGACCGGCTCCGGAGATCGTGGCGCCCAGCGCGCCCAGGTCCCGTGCGCGACCGGCCAGCTCATAGGAGCGCGGGAAGAGATGGGAGCGCCGCTGCTGGTGCAGGCGGTCATGCAGGCCGCGCGCCACGAGGTCCCAGTCGCCGCGCGCCAGGCCCAGCGTCAGGAGCGCGCCGTGGGCGACATTGAAGACAGCCTCGGCGAGCGGCACCTCCGCTGATAGCGCAGCGCGCGCGGCGTGTGTGCGTACCGCCTCGTGCGGCACCACCGCCAGCGCCTCCAGGCCGGTGGGGGGGTCGAAGCGCGCGACCTCCCCGTCGGTGCACACCACGAAGCCGCCGTGCAACGCCGCGGCGACGTTGTCGGGGTGGCCCTCCAGCTCGCTCGCCAGCCCGAGCAGGTCGGCGTCCAGCTCGAAGATGTGGTCCGCCGCCATCAACCCCGCCACGATCGCTGCCGCGCTGGACCCCAGGCCGCCCGCGAGCGGGATGTCCGAGCCGATGCGGAACGTGAACCCCTCCGCGGGGTGCAGGCGCTCGAAGGCCCGCACGCAGAGGTTCTCCCGGCCCCGCGGCAGCGGCAGCTCGGTCTCGACGGCGAACGTCCCCGTCTCCTCGACCTCCAGCTCCACGTGCAGCGCCAGCGCCGCCGCCATGCAATCGAACCCTGGCCCTAGATTCGCCGAGGAGGCCGGCGCGCGCACCACGCGCCTACGGATCACCCAGGACCGCCTCTTCCAGCGCCACCGTTTCCGCGGCGCAGGGGATCACGCGGCCGTTGCTGTTGTCGATCGCCGTCTGCTGGTCCTTGAGGCCGCGGCCGGTCATCACGCACACCACGCGGGAGGCCCCGTCGGACCCGTACTTGAGCAGACCCGCCACCGACGCCGCCGAGGCGGGCTCGCAGAAGATGCCCTCCTTGGCCGCCATCAGCCGGTAGGCCGCCAGGATCTCCCCGTCCGCCACCGCGCGGATCGCGCCGCGGGAGTCGGTCATCGCCGCCATCGCGTCCTCCCAGCGCACGGGGTTGCCGATGCGGATTGCGCTCGCCACCGTCTCGGGGTGCTCCACGGGGTGACCCAGCACCAGCGGCGCCGCGCCCTCCGCCTGGAAGCCGAACAGTCGCGGAGAGGCCCCCATCTCCCTGAAGCCCCGCCAGTAGGAGGTGACGTTGCCGGCGTTGCCCACGGGGATGCACAGCAGGTCGGGGCCGCCGTCGAGCTCCTCCACCAGCTCGAACGCCGCGGTCTTCTGGCCTTCGATGCGGTATTCGTTGACGGAGTTCACGAGCGTGATGGGGTGGCGCTCCACGAGCTCGCGCACGAGCTCCAGGCCTCTGTCGAAGTTGCCCGACAGCGCGATCACCCGGGCGCCGTGGATCAAGGTCTGCGCGAGCTTGCCCACCGCGATCTTCCCGTCGGGCACGATCACCGCGCACGTCAGACCCGCCCTCGCGGCGTAGGCCGCGGCACTCGCCGCGGTGTTGCCGGTGGAGGCGCAGATCACCGCCTTGGAGCCCTCGCGCACCGCCGCGGAGACCGCGCAGGTCATGCCGCGATCCTTGAAGGAGCCCGTGGGGTTGCCCCCCTCGAGCTTCAGGTGCACCTCCGCCCCCACCATCTCCGAGAGCACCGGGGAGTGCAGCAGGGGCGTGGCGCCCTCGCAGAGGCTCACCACGGGGTCCTCGGGCGCGAAGGGGAGGTGCTCGCGCCAGCGCTCGATCAGTCCGGGCCTCACGTCATCTCCCCCAATCCCTGCCATCTGTTGTTCTCGCCCACTCGCTCATCGGGTCTCATCCGAACTCCTCTTCTATCACCCTGATCGCTCGGGGGGCCGAGCGCACGAGGTCGAGCTCGCCGATCCGCTCGAGCGCCTCGCGCAGGCGCGACTCCAGCAGCGGGTGGAGCACCATCGTCAGCGGCACCACCTCCCCGCCCGCGCGGCGCTGCATCACCGACTTGATCGAGGCGCCGTGCTCGCCGAGCACCTGCGCGATCGCACCCAGCACGCCGGGGCGGTCGGCGACGTCGAAGTGCAGGTAGAAGGCGCTCTCGACATCCTGCAGCAGGGTCAGCTGAAGCGGCGGGGCGGGCGGCTGGGCGCCGCCGGTCATCACGCTCACCACGTCCCCCAGCACTGCGCTCGCGGTCTGCCGGCCGCCGGCGCCGGGGCCGGAGAGCGTGATCTCGGTGACCGTCTCCGATTCGACGGTGACCGCGTTGAAGGGGCCCGAGACCGAGGAGAGCGGGTGGCCGGGGTAGAGGAACACGGGGTGCACCCGCACCGAGAGCCCGCCCGCGCGGCGCTCGGCGGTGCCGATCAGCTTCAGCCCGAGGCCCATTTCGCGCGCGGAGCGGAGGTCTTCGGGCTGCAGGTGCTCAATGCCCTCGTAGCGCACGTCGTCGAGGTGCACCGGCGCGCCGAAGGCCAGGCGCGCGAGGATCGCCATCTTCGCCGCCGCGTCGCGGCCGCTGACATCGTCGGAAGGGTCGGCCTCGGCGTAGCCGCGGCGCTGGGCCTCGGCCAGCGCTTCGGGGTAGGTGCCACCGCGGTCCATCTCACCGAGGATGAAGTTGGTGGTGCCGTTGACGATCCCGTGGATGCGCTCGATCGGGGTCGCCGAGAGCGACTCCTCGAGCACGCGCACCACCGGCACCGCGCCCGCGACGGCCGCCTCGAAGCGCAGCCGCACGCCGTGCTCGCGGGCGGTCTCGAACAGCTCCTCGCCATGCTGGGAGAGCAGCTGCTTGTTGGCGCTCACCACGTCGATGCCGGCGCGCATCGCCGCCAGCAGGTGCTCGCGCGCGGGCTCGATCCCGCCCATCACCTCCACGAGGATGTCCGCCTCGGGGAGGATCTGGGCGAAGTCCCCGCGCGTGCGCGTCAGCACGCCGGTGATGACGGGGCGGCGGCCGTTGAAGCGCTCGATCTCATCGGCGCGCTCGTCCAGCAGCGTGGCGAACGCGCCGCCCACCGTGCCGTGGCCGAGCAGGCCGATGCGGAAGGGCTCAGTCGACATCAGGCCCGCACCTCTGCGGAGGGGGTCTCATGCGACATCGCGGGCAAGCAGATCGTCGTGGGACTCCCGCCGCACCACCACGCGCGCGTCGCCGTCTTTGCAGAAGATCACCGGCGGGCGGGGGACGCCGTTGTAGTTGTTGGCCATCGCGTACCCGTAGGCCCCCGTGGCGGGCGTCACGATCACGTCGCCCGGGCGGGGGTCCTCGAGCAGCGCCTCGCGCACGATCACGTCGCCGGACTCGCAGTGCTTGCCGGCGAGCACGCACGGAGTGCCCCCGCCGGGGCGGTCGGCGACGTGCGCTTCGTACACCGCCCCGTAGAGCATCGGGCGCAGGTTGTCGGACATGCCACCATCCACCGCCACCCAGGTGGAGACGTTGCGCTTGACGCTCTGCACCGTGTACAGCGTCACCGCGGCGTTCGCCGTGAGCGCGCGGCCGGGCTCGATCAGCAGGCGCCGGTAGCCCCCCAGCCACGTGCGCGATGCCTCCACAAGCGCGCCCACGTACTCCTCGATCGCGGGAGGGGACTGCTCGGCGGTGTAGGCCACGCCCAGGCCCCCGCCGAGATCCCAGGTGGGAAAGCCCCCGGGCTCGGAGTCGTCGGCCTCGGCGCCGCCAGCCCCGGAGCCATCGACACCGGAACCCGCCCCAGAGCCATCGGCGCCCCCACCCCCGGCGAGCTCGCGCAGGGCGGCGAGCTGGGCGACCTCGCGGCGGAAGGGCTCCAGCTCGAAAAGCTGCGAACCGATGTGGGCGTGCACGCCCTCCAGGGAGAGCCCCGCGACGGCGCGGATGCGCTCGACGGCCCCCGCGACCTGGTCCATCGCGAAGCCGAACTTCGAGTCGGCCTGGCCGGTGGAGATCTTCTCGTGCGTGTCGCCCCTCACGTTGGGGGTGGCGCGCACCAACACCGGCTGGGGGGACATGCCAGCGAGCTCGTCCTCGGCCAGCAGGCGCTCCAGGCAGTCGATCTCGTCGAGATTGTCGACCACGATCAGCCCCACCCGATGGCGCAGCGCCATGCGCAGCTCCGCCTCGGACTTGGCGTTGCCGTGCAGCACCAGCCGCTCGGGTGCAAAGCCGGCGCGCAGCGCGAGGTGCAGCTCTCCACCGGAGGCCACGTCGCACCACAGGCCCTCCTGCGCGAGCGTGCGCAGGACCGCGGTGCAGGGGAAGGCCTTGGAGGCGAACAGCACGTGCAACTCCGCCCCATGGCGGGCGCCCCGCCCCGCTTCGACGAACGCCCGTGCACGGGCCCGCAGGTCATCCTCGGCGACCACATACGCAGGGGTGCCGAACTCGCGCGCCAGCTCGATGGTGTCGCAGCCCCCGACCTCCAGACGCCCGCGCTCGTTCAGGCGGCTGCCCAAGGGAAAGACCCGTTCGAGGCTCTCCGCGATGCCGGTTGTCGTCTGCGTCGCCATATCCCCAGGGATTATCGCGTGCGGCACCGCGATCCCGCTCGATCGCGTCTCAGGCGGTCGCGGGCCGGGCGGTCCCCGACCCCCCGGGGCGCAGCCCGGCGAGGCCGCGTCCGCGCATCATCAGCGCGAGCCACACTGCGCCGGCGATCATCAACAGGGCGCTCTCCAGTTGGGGCGCGGTGAGGCCGAAGAGGACCTCCTTGTTGCGGCGGACAAACTCCACGAGGAAGCGCTCCAGGCCGCTGAGCAGGCAGTAGAGCGCGAACACCACCCCGGGGCGCACGCGGTCGCGCAGGTTCCACAGCAGGAAGGCCACGAGGCCCATCGTGACGGTCTCGTAGATCGGCGTGGGCTGCACCGTGACCCCCGGGGGGGTGGGGACGGTGCCGTGGGGGTAGCCCATCGCCCAGGGCAGGGAGGAGCGGATCCCGTAGTCCCCGTCGCCGGAGACCTGGCAGCCGATGCGCCCGATCGCGTACCCCAGGGCGAGCGCGGTGGCGCACATGTCGAGCATGATCAGCTGCAGCTGGTCGCGCCAGCGCATCCATCCGAGCACCCCGATCGCGCCACCGATCGCGCCCCCGTACCAGACGAGGCCGGAGCCGGAGAAGATGGAGTTGGCGAGGTGGTGCTTGACTTCGCCGTAGTTCTGGATCACGAAGTACCCGCGCGCCCCGATCAGCCCCCCGACGAGCGCGGCGAAAACGATCTCGTACGCCCAGTCCACCGGCCGGTCGAGCTCGCGCAGCCGCCGCGCCACGAGCAGCCCGCAGGCGAGGAAGCCGAGCGCGAAGACCACCCCGAAGCTCTTGATCGAGAGGCCGAGCACGTCGAAGGTCGGTTTCACCGGGCCCCCTCTCCGGGCGTCAGCGCGCGGCCCGCTTCCGGGCTCGCTTGCGAGTGCCCGGTACGGGGCTCGAACGCGGCCGGCGTGGGGGCTCTGCGTGGGGCGATCATGCAGAGGCGCACTTTAGGGAATCCCAATCTCCTTCTGCGACAATCCCTTGCAGATGGCTGCTACCACCCACAGGCAGGGACGCAAGGCGTTCGGCAAAGACACCGGCTTGCAGGCCAGGATGCTGATGACGCTGTTCCTGCTGGGTCTCGTCTATGCGGTGCTGGTAGGAGTGCTGATCGCGGTTGGAGCCGGCGGCGTGACGATCCTCGTGATCGCGCTGGCGCTGCTGGGCCTGCAGCTGTTCACCTCGGACAGGATCGCGATGGGAATGATGGGCGTCAAGGAGGTCTCGCCCCAGGAGGAGCCCGAGCTGCACGGGATCATCGAGCGGCTCTGCGTTCAGGCGGACCTGCCCAAGCCTCGGGTGTGCGTTATGGAGCACCAGATGCCGAACGCGTTCGCGATGGGTCGCTCGCAGAAGTCCGCGACGGTGTGTGCCACGCGGGGCATCCTGCAGCTGCTCTCCCCGGCGGAGCTTGAAGGGGTGATGGCGCACGAGCTGACCCACGTGATCAACCGCGACGTGATGGTGATGACGCTGGCGAGCTTCTTCGCGACGGTGGCCTCGATCATCGTGCAGTTCGGCTTCTTCTTCGGCGGCGGCTTCGGCGGCGGGTACGGCCGCGGGCGCAACGAAGGCGAGGAGGACGTGATCATCGTGATCATGGTCGCGATGGCGGTGTACGCGATCTCGTTCATACTGCTGCGCGCGCTATCGCGCTACCGCGAGTTCGCCGCGGACCGCGGCAGCGCGGTGCTGACCGGGCGCCCCTCCGCGCTGGCGTCGGCGCTGTTGAAGATCAGCGGCACGATGGAGCGGATCCCGAGCCGCGACCTGCGCACCGCCGAAGGGATGAGCGCGTTCTTCATCGTGCCCGCGCGCGCGAAGAAGTCGCTGATGAACATCTTCGCCGACCACCCCCCGCTGGAGCAGCGCCTGGCGGCGCTGGAGCGGCTGGAGTCCCAGCTGCAGGGCACCGCGTAGCCGTGGGCCTGCTCGACGCCCTCACGGGCCGCCATCAGGTGAAGGGCCCGGCGCCGGACCGCCTGTTCGCGATTGCGACCGCCTACATCACCCTCCAGAGCGAGCACCAGATCGACCCCGCGGGCGCGGCGGCGATCGTCTTCCAGAAACTGGAGAACAGCGAGTTCGAGGCGACGATGCGCGAAATGGAAGAAGTCGTCACCGCGACCGGCGGCGAGAGCGGCACGCAGGTGAAAAGCAAAGACGACGAGTACGGCTACCGCTGGATGGTGCTGCGCAACCCCGACGGCGCCCCCAGCATCGAAGACCTCGCGGTGGGCATCAACGCGGTCTCCAGCTCGATCGAGATGGGCGGCCATGGGGAGCGGCTGCTGTGCGCGGTGTTCGCCTTCCGCGACGCGCAGAAGCGCAAGCTGTACTTCATCTACAACTACAAGCGTGGCTTCTGGTACCCGTTCGTGCCCGCGGGCGGATCGCAGGAACGCTCGACCGAGCGGGAGCTTCAGCTGAAGGCGCAGATGGGCGGCGAACTGCCGATGGAGCCCGAACTGGAGCGGTGGTTCCCCTTGTGGGGGATCCCGATCTGAGCGGCCCACTCCACGGGCGCCCGCATTCTGCCTACACCACGACGCAGTACAGTCTAACGACGACTCGTCGACCTGGACGCGCGTTCACGACGAGCGGTCCACATTTCTTTGGTCGGGGACCGACGAGTGGCGCCCCGAGCTGAGCGCTCAAGCGATAGGACCCCGGCGCGACCGACAACACGAATTTAGTGTCCGTCAAGATGGTCTTCTTCCGCACGACCTTCCCGGACTGCACCTCTTCGACGGTCAACGGCACCTTGACCCTAACCTTCTGCGGCGCGTGTTTCTTGAGGCGCCTGTTGTGGGAGCGTTCGGGCGGTATGACCTGCACTTCTCCTGCGATGGTCGCCGGATGGGTAAACGCAGAAGCGATCGGAGTCTGGCCAAAGGCAGACGCGACGACGACCATGGACAGCACCAACCTCAGAGATTTCCTCATGATTACCGTTTCCACCTCTCTACTGGAGCGCCCTTGCAGCCCCAAGGTCTGCGATCCCAGGGGCCGGCGCATCTGAGAGTTCGCGCGAATCCACCCAGCCGGTATGAGCATCGATCAAGCCGCGGATACATGGAACACCGCCCATCTGGTCGGATCGTACCGTGATCATTGTGAAAAGCTCATGATCCCAGTTCATCTCCCAGATGTTTCGAGCTGGCGAGCCAGAACGACCAGCCCGAGGCGTCTGGTGGACCACAGCCAGGGGAACTGCGCGTGCCTTCAGTCCGGGATCAGCCCCACGCCAGTGAACTCGCCCTGGGCCTCGGCGAGCGAGATGTCGGTCGGCGGAAGGATCAGGTCGGAGCCCTCCAGCTCGTCCTCGGCGAGGGGCTCGCCGTGGGTGCGCACGAAGGCGAGCAGCTCCTCATAGGTCCTGTGGAAACGCGGCTCGTCGCCGGCCTCGACCGCGGCGACGACGGCATTGTCGAGCTCGTGGAGACGCCCATTCTCGCCGTCGAGGCGGTACTGATCCTCCCCGGAGATGCGCACGATCATCCCTGGCCACCCTCACTCGGAGCCTGCGGCGCCTCCCCGGCGGACGAGCCGCCCGCTGCGGGGATCTCGCCCGCCGCGGCGGGGCCCGCCCCCACTTCGGCCTTCAGCTTGGCGAGGTCGTCGTCCACGGCGGAGGAGGAGGAGAGCTGCTTGAGCTGACGGTCGATGTCGTCTTCGCCGGAGCCCAGAGCGGTGATGTCATCGAAGGTTCCCGCGGCTTCCAGCTCGGTGACGGCGTTGGCGCGGGCCTTCATGTTTTCGGTCTTGTCCACCGCACGCTGCATCGCGAGGCCCACGTCGGCCATCTGCTCGCCCACCCCGGTGGCAGCTTCGGAGATCCGCACCTGGGCGTCGGCGGCGGAGTACTGGGCCTTGATGACCTCCTTCTTGGTGCGGAAGGCTTCGATCTTGGCGCGCAGCTTCTGCTCGGAGTCCACCAGTTTCGTCTGCTGGTCCTCGAGTTCAGCGACCTGGGTGTCGAGCGACTGCAGCTCGGTCTGCACGACGTTCTTGCGCTCCAGGGCCTGGCGGGCGAGGTCCTCCTGGCCGCCGGAGAGCGCCTGGCGGGCCTGGGTGTCGAGCTTGACGACCTGCTGCTGGAGCGTGGTCTCCTGCATCTGCAGGCGCTTCTTGGCGGTCACCACGTCGGCGATCCCCTTCTTGACGTTCTGCAGCTGTTCGACCTGCTTCTGGTAGCTGTAGTCGAGGGTCTCCGCGGGATCTTCGGCTTTGTCCAGGAGCTTGGACACCTTCGCCTTCACCACGGTTGACATGCGCCCGGTCAAGCCGGCCATTGCGTTCCTCCTGAGATCTTCTGAGCAGTACGGGGCAAGCTCAAGCGTAGCCTACGCGGGAGCCGCTACAGCCCGAGGGGGTGGCGCTTGACGAAGCCGTGGTTTTCGGGGCGCAGGGGGCGCCAGCGGGGACCCTCCTCGTTGGAGGGGTCGTCCACCGGGCTCGTGTCCAGGCGCAGGCCGGCAACCGTCATGTAGGCGTGTTCGGGGTTCGCGAAGACGGTGACCCACTGCCCGACGCCCCGTTCGCCCCAGGACATGAATTCGGAGGAGTCCATCGGAGTGGGGAGCAGGCTCGCGCCGTGCAGCGCGAAGGAGACCGTGCCGGAGCAGTCGTATCCAGGGGAGTCGAAGGAGGCGTGGCCGCCGCCGTAGATGTAGGGAAGGCCGATGAGCTGGTTGCCCGCCCAGACGATTTCCTGCACCGCCGCGGGCGCGGACATGGGCGCCGCGGCGAGGCCATCCACATAGCGCGCGGTGACGCCGGGCACGAGCAGCTCGGGCTTGGTGCTCCCCACGAGATCCGCGGCGCTGCCGCCGGTGGAGCCGTTGGTCTTGCCGGCCGGGGACGGGGGCGTGTAGGGGACGATTTCGCCGGTGAGGGTTCTTTCGTAGACGGGGCCCTTGTAGAGGAGGCTCGAGGAGCGCGCCGTGATCGGGGCGGTGTGGAGCGATTTGGCGGGGGGCCCGCCCACCCCGCCCGCCGTGGTGGGGGCGCCCCCGGAGACAGCGGGGCTCGTCGGCGTCGACGTAGTGGTGGTGGTAGAAGAAGTGGAGGAGGGGCTCGAAGAGGAGGGGCTCGAAGAGGCGACGGAGGTGCCCCCGGAGACTTTGCCCGACCCGCGAGCCAGGGCCGCCGCAGGCGCCACGGTGAGCAGAACCGCAAAGCTGCATAGCGCTGAGCCAAAGGCTCGTACCCGCAAAACACGTCCTCTTTCGTAGGCCTGCGGGGTTAGCTGACGGGCTAGCGCTAAAAGAGCCTGCGCTTCCTACGGTTCAACCGTGGGATTCGCCCCAACAACTTGGGTCCCCCGTTCCATGGCGTCTGACCATGGATTCGGCGTTCGCGGCGGAACCCTAGCAAAGCGCAATGACGCTTGCAGGACATGCACGGCGTTTCCCACCTTTTTCCCGCAAATACGGGGTATTTCGCGAGTTTGGGCGCCACTTGGCGCGGGTAGGGCAGGCAGCCCCTCACGGGAGAGCCGTGTGAGATCGCCGGGGCAGGCCTTAATGTCCGTGGCCGTGCTCACACCCGATCGCCGTGCCCGCCCATGCTCGCTCGCCGCTCTGCTCCTGCTCGCCGCTCTGCTCCTGCTCGGCGCGGCCCTGGCGGGATGCGGCAAGTCGCTGCCCAGTCAGACCGGCGGCGCGAGCAGCGAGGCGGCTGTCGCGACGGTGGCCGGCACGGGCCAGCTGGCGGCAAGTGGGCTGGCGACGAAGAACACGACGCGGCTCGGCGGCGCCGACCCGGTCGCGGATGCGGCGGCGGTGGCGTTGGCGACGAACCCCGGACTGACGCCGGCGACGCGCCCACAGGCGGTGGTGCTCGTCAACGACCGCGACTGGCCCGCTGCCCTGGCGGCGGCGGCGCTCGCGAGCTCCCCCCTGAACGCCCCGCTGCTGTACAGCGAAGCCAACTCCCTGCCGGCGCTCTCCGCGCAGGCGCTGGCGGCGCTGAGGCCCACCGGCGCGGCGCTGCTCGGAGGAGCCCAGGTGATCGAGGTGGGGACCTCGGCCGCCCCCGCCGGGTACCGCACCACCTCGCTGGATGGCGGAGGGAGCCGGGGGCTCGCGGGAGGCGAACCGGCCACGGGCCGACCGGCGCCCGTGGGCGAACGAGCCGGCGGGGAATCGAGCAACGGCGAACGGGCCGGCGGAAGCTCGTCTGGCAGCGAACGGGCCGGCGCCCCGGCCGCGGTGGCGGCGCAGGTCGAGCGCCTGGGGGCGGTCATCCACGGGGGTTCCCCCCGCCGGGTGATCGTGGTCAGCGCGGACGGCCCCCCCGCGTTGGCGATGCCCGCCGCGGGCCTGGCGGCGGAGTCGGGCGCCCCGATCCTGCCGGTGGACGCCGCGGGCATCCCGCCCGCGACCCGGCGGGTGCTCGCGCGCCTGCGGCGCCCCGCGATCTACGCGGTGGGTCCCCCCGCGGCCGTGAGCCACGCGGTGCTCACGGAGTTGGCCCGTTTCGGGTCGGTACACCGGATCTACCCCTCGGCGGGCGTGGTCGGCTCCTCCGGGCCGGGCTCCCGTGGCGTGGACCCGGCCGACAACGCGATCGCCGTGGCACGCTTCTCGGAAGGGACGTTCGGCTGGGGCGTAAACCAACCGGGCCACGGCTTGGTGTTCGCAAACGCCTCCCGCCCGCTCGACGCGCCCGCCGCGGCACCGCTGTCGGCCAGTGGCGACTACGCGCCGCTGCTGCTCCTGGAACGCCCAGACGGGATCCCCGCTGGGCTGAGCGAATACCTGAGCGACATCAAGCCCGCGTACGACAGCACGCCGGAATCGGAATACCCCGCGGTGCGGGGTGCGTACAATCACGGCTGGCTGGTCGGGGACGGGGAAGCGATCGCGCCCGTCGTGCAGGCCGAACTGGACGCGATGCTCGAGATATCACCTCAGAGCTCCTCGAGCTCTGCCGCCGGCTCCGCCCCGACCCCCACGCCCTCACCCACCGAACCCTCGAACACCGAACTCTCCCCCACCCACACCGCGCCTTCTACGCCTTCCCCCTCCACCACCTCCCCCGCGACCCCCACGCCATGAAGAGAGCCTCCATCTCCAACCCCCCCTCCCGCTATCCCCACGCCGTGAGGACAGCCTCCCCCTCCCCCTCCACCCCCTCCCCCGCGCCATGAGCCAAGCCGCCGAGGATCCCCGCCGCCTGGAGCGCGCGCAGGAGCGCGAGGTGAGCGTGGATGACGTGCGCCAGCTGATGGGTGCCTCCACCCCCCACTTCGCCCTGCAGCTGCGCGAACGGATCGGGAAGCTGATCGCGGGCCTGCCGCCCGAGCATCCCGCGCGGGTGGAGGGCGAGCGCGAGATCGCCCGCCTGGAGCACCTGGGACTCGATGGGGAGACGCGCGGGGAGACGGGCGAAAAAGACTGGAAGATGCACGTTCTGGCCTCCGTGACGCCGGAGCGCTTGCTTGACTAGAGCTTGATGCTCGACTCCCGCGACCGCTCCCCGGAAACCACACCTCCCTGCTCATTCGGCATCTGCGACGGCAGCGGCTTCCGGATCGACGAGGAGACCAACACCGCACAGGACTGCGCCTGTCGTGCAGAGCGCGTGGCCAACGCGCGGGCACACCGGCTGCGCGACCGGGTGCCGCGCCGCTATACGAACCTCTCCTGGGATCGCCATCCGCTCACGCAGCTCGCGCGGGACCCCCTGACCGCCGACTCGGTGCGCCAGGTGAGGCGGTTCTGCACCGACATCCATACGAACCTCACGGAGGGCAGGGGCCTGTGGCTGATGGGGCACACGGGCACTGGCAAGACGACCCTGGGCTACATGATCGCGGCCACCGCGACCCAGACGCGGCACTCCGTGCTGAGCTTCAACGCGGTGTCCCTCCTGAACAGGATCAGGGACACGTTCGACGCCGACAGCCGCGAGCGCCGCGACGACGTGATCAGGACGCTCGCCGAAGTCGAGCTGCTGCATATCGAGGATCTGCGGGTGGTGCGCCCCACGGAGTGGGTGTTGGAGCAGCTCTACCTGATCGTGAACATGCGCTACGAGGAGCGGCGCTCGATCGTGTTCACCTCCGACATCGACTCCGACGAGGACGGGCCGCTGGAGCCGATCCCGAACGAGCTCGGGGAGCACATCGGAAGACGCACCTTCTCACGGCTGCTGGAGATCTGCGGCGATCCGGTCGTGATCATGGGCACGGACAAGCGCATCGACCCCGACGTCCCCGGTACGCCGCTCCCCAAGGAGCGCTCTTGGCGGCGGCCGGAGCCTGAGCCGGAGCCGGAGGGCTCCCTCCCGGCACTCACCCTTCGCTGATCCTCCGCGCGTGGCGGGCATCGAGGAAGCGCAGGCGCAGCAGTTTGAAGAGGAACGCGAACAGCGCGAGATCGACAGCGATCAGGCCGATGCTGAACAGCCGCGGCAGGGTGGTGAACGAGGTGAGCCCGAACACCACGATGGAGTCGAAGACGAGCACGAGCAGGGCGGCGAGCATCACGGTATGCGAGCGGTAGCCGCTGCGGTGCTCGCGCAGGGTGACCTCGATCGTGCCGATCGCCACGGCGCCGAGCCCGGCGATCAGCGCCGGCCCCCCGCTGGAGAGCCCGTGCCCCACTTTGCTGAGCCCGATCGCGGCGCCGATCGCGCCGATGAGGATCAGGAGCTCGGAGAGCGGCAGGGGGTGCCAGGGAGCCGATGGACGCTCCCCATAGGTGGGCGCCGCGAAGGGGGTGGAGGTGCGGGAGGCGGCTGCGCCGCGCCGTGGCTTGGCGGGTGCGGCCGGCTTGCCGGCGGTGCTCGCCGACACCCGTTTCGCCCCGGTGGGGCGACGCTTGCGGGAGCGGGCACGCGCCATGGAAAATCGATCCTAGCGCCTCCCTATGCTGGGTTCGTGTCCTGCAGCCACGCACTTTCGCCCGCCGCTCCGTCCGCGAGCATGTCCGCGGAGAGCTGATGCCCGGCGAGGACACACTCGCGCGGGCCACCTCCCGGCCCACCGAAGCCGGGAAACACGAGCCTCCGGCCCGAATCCCCGTTTCGGCCAGCATCCCCGGCAGCACGCTGGCGGGCCCGTTCGGGGTCGGGGAGTACGCGGCGGCGCTGCGCGCGAGGCTGCGGGCGTTCGCGCGGGTGCAGATCGTGGGGGAGCTGGCCGATCTGCGCCCCTCGCGAGCGCGGGTGTACTTCGAGCTGCGCGATCCCCACGGCGCGATCGCGTGCGCGGCGTGGCGGGGGGACTGGGAGGCGATGGTGCGCCGCGCGGGCCCGGTGCGGGAGGGGATGCAGGTGGTGGTGGCGGGCGGCTGCGACTACTACCCCGGCAGCGCGAGCGCCTCCCCCAGCTTCAGCTTCGCGGTGAGCGATCTGCGGGTGGCGGGCGAGGGGGACCTGCTCGCGCAGATCGACCGGCTGCGCCGGGTGCTCGCGGCGGAGGGGCTGCTGGAGCGCCAGCGCAACCTGCCGCGAGCGCTGCTGCCGGGCACGATCGGGGTGATCACCGGCGAGGGGGGCAAGGCGCGCGAGGACATCCTGGCGGGACTGCGGCGGCGGGGCTGGGCGGGCCGGGTGGTGTGGGGCTTCGCCCCCGTCCAGGATCGCCACGCGGCCCCGGCGATCACGCGCGCGCTGCAGGACCTCGCGGCGGTGGGGGGAGTGGACGTGGCGATCGTCGCCCGCGGCGGGGGCTCGCTGGCGGACCTGCTGTGCTTCTGCGACGAGACCCTGTGCCGCACAGTGGCGCTGCTGGGGGTGCCGGTGATCGCCTCGGTGGGCCACCACACCGACCGCACGCTGCTGGACGACGTGGCGGCGGTGAGCTGCTCCACCCCGACGCACGCCGCGCAGGAGGCGGTGGGCGTGGACTGCGTGCAGGCACACGCCCAGTTGGGACGGGCGGCGTCGCGCCTGCACGACCACGGCCGCCGCGCGGTGCTGGGACGCGCACGCTCGCTCGCGGCGCTCTCGCGGGCTCCCGCGGAGCAGCTGGAGCGCCAGCGCGTGCGCCTGCACCAGCAGCTGCGCGAGATCCGCGCGGGGACCCGCAGGCGCCTGGCGAGCGAGCGGCAGCTCACACAGCGGCGGGGGGTGGTGCTGGCGCGCAAGGCGCAGGCGGCGGTCGGCGACTGCCGGCGCAGGCGCCCGCGGGAGCTCGAGCGTCTGGCGCTGGCGCTGGCGGCGCACGACCCCCAGCGCACCCTGGAGCGGGGGTATGCCCTCGTCCAGAGCCCCACCGGCGAGCCGCTCCCGAGCGCAGCCCGTGCGGGCGAGCAGGAGAGCGTGCTGTTGCGGTTCGCGGATGGCACGCTCGGAGCGAGGATCGAGGGAGCATGAGCGGGGAGCCGTCAACCGAGCAGCCCCCGGGCGAGCCGAGCTACGAGGCAAACGTGGCAAGGGTGGAGGAGATCATCCGCCGGCTGGATGGGGGCGAGGCAAGCCTCACCGATACGCTTCAGCTCGTGCGGGAGGGCAAGGAGCTGATCGAGCGCTGCGCAGTGGAGCTGGAGGCGGTGGGGGGCGCCCTGGAGGAGCTGCGTCTGGAGGACCTTGTCGCGCGCTTGGAGCAGGGCACTCATGGCGGGGGCCCGGGGTGAGTACCTGGGAGCTCCTCGCGGGGCTGCCGGTGAGGATCGACGATTACGCGCTGGAGCCCCTCAGCGCGAAGGTGTCGAGCGAGTTCGAGCGCGCCTCCACGGTGATCCGGCTGCGTGGCGCCGGCGAGGAGGGGCAGGGCGAGGACGTCACCTACGACGCGGTCGACCACGCGATCCTGCAGGCTGCCGGGCCGACGCTGGAGCTGGCGGGAAGCTTCACGGTGGCCTCCTTCGCCGAGCGCCTGCGGGCGCTGGAGCTCTTTCCGCAGCCCCCCCAACGGGAGGTCTCCCTGCGCTACCGGCTGTGGGCTTACGAGTCGGCGGCGCTCGACCTGGGGCTGCGCCAGGCGGGGACCACGCTGCACGCGCTGCTGGACAGGGAGCCCGCGCCGGTTCGCTTCGTGGTGTCGTTGCGCCTCGGGGAGCCCCCCACCCTCGAGCCGCTGCGCAGGCGCCTGGAGCTCTACCCGGGGCTGCGCTTCAAGCTGGACCCCACGAGCTCCTGGGATGAGGAGCTGATCGCGCGCCTGGCGGAGATGGGGGCGGTGGAGTCGGTGGACTTCAAGGCGTACTACTCGGGCTCCATCGTGGACCAGCCCGCCGACCCGGAGCTCTACCGGCGGGTGGTGGAGGCGCTGCCGGAGGCGTGGATCGAGGATCCCGCGCTGACCCCGGAGACCGACGCGGTGCTGGCGAACCACAGGAGGCGCTTCTCGTGGGACGCCCCGATCCACTCGGTGGCGGACATCGAGGCGCTGCGGTACGCGCCGCGGATGGTAAACATCAAGCCCTCCCGCCTGGGGGGTCTGCGCAACCTCCTGGACGCCTTCGACTACTGCGCGGAGCGGGGGATCGGCAACTACGGCGGTGGCCAGTTCGAGCTGGGGGTGGGCCGGGGCCAGATCCAGTACCTGGCCTCGCTCTTCCACGCCGACGCCCCCAATGACGTGGCGCCCAGCGGCTTCAACCTCCCGGAGCCCCCCGCGGGGCTGCCGAGCAGCCCGCTTGCGCCTACGCTTGCACCCCTGGGCTTTCGCTGGGCGTAACTGCCCTTGGGGCGCAACTTCCGTCCCGCGGCCCGGTTGCGAACCCCAAAGCCGGTAACGTCCGGCGTCCGTCTCGACCATTCGCATGGAAAGCGCCCCTGCCAACAAGCGATCCAGGTGCACGGCGGTAGCAGCGGCGATTGCGCTGTTACTCGTGGCCCCCGCGGGGGCGGTTGCCAACCAGATCTCCGGGGGAACATCGTCGCCGGGAACCTCGGGGACGGGCACACAGAGCGGGGGCAAGTCCCCCGGGACCTCGGGCGCACAGAGCGGCGGGAAGTCCCCCGGGACCGGGACGGGCAAGTCCAAGACACCCGCGCCGAAGAAGCCCGCGACCAAGAAGACGAAGACCCCCCCGCAGCCCGCGGTGGCGATCACGGGCGCGCAGTGCGTGCCGGCGAGCGCCTGCGACACCAAGCCCCACGAAGTCTCGACCCACGGCACGCTGCTGCTGCAGGGAAAGGGACTGAGAAGCGGCCAGGCGGTGGCGTTCCCGCACTCGTGGGAGGCGCGAATCGCGAGCAACTCGCCGAGTGCTCACCTGCACTCCTCGACGCTGGGCCTGGTCGTGACGGTGCCCGCGAGCGCGCACTCGGGACAGATCGCGGTGATGCTGGGCGGGGGCCGCAAGTCGAACCTGTATGGGCCCATCAAAGTGGTGACGCACGCCCTGCACCCCCCCGCGCCGAAGCCACCCCCGCCAGCGCCGGCTCCGGCGCCGAGCGGAGTGGCGAGCGCAGTCGCCGGAACGGCGTTCGCGGGACAGGGGATGTGGATCTGGTACATGAGCGCATCGGACGGGGGCAGCGTGGCCTCGATCGTGGCGCAGGCGAAGGCCGCGGGGGTGACCACGCTGTTCATCAAGAGCTCCGATGGGTCCACCAACTACTGGAGCCAGTTCAGCAAACAGCTGGTCGAAGAACTCCACGCGCAGGGCCTGAAGGTGTGCGCGTGGCAGTACGTGTACGGCACCAACCCCGTGGGCGAGGCGGAAATGGGCGCGAAAGCGGTGGCCAACGGGGCGGACTGCCTGGTGATCGACGCGGAGACCCAGTACGAAGGGCTGTATGGGGCAGCGCAAACCTACCTCGACACCCTGCGCGCCAAGATCGGGCCCACCTACCCGCTGGGGCTGGCGTCATTCCCCTACGTGAACTACCACCCCTCCTTCCCCTACTCGGTCTTCCTCGGACCCAACGGCGCACAGTTCAACGCACCCCAGATGTACTGGCACGACATCGGGACGAGCGTGGCGAGCGTGTTCGTCAACACCTACGAACAGAACCTCGTCTATGGCCGGCCGATCCTCCCGCTGGGCCAGACCTACGGCGGGGTGAGCGCCACCGAAGTCGTGAGCTTCCGCTCGCTCGCGAGCGCCTACGGCGCGGCGGGGGACTCCTTCTGGGACTGGCAGGAAACCTCCTCCACAGGATGGACCTCGCTGGCGGCCACCCTGAATACAACCCTCACGGTGCCCCAGCCGGAGCTCACCTCGCCGCTGCTCAAGGAAGGCGCCAAGAGCGATCAAGTGCTGTGGCTGCAGGAGCACCTCGCAGGCGCGATCCCAACCCAGCCGACCACGGGCATCTTCGAATCCCAGACCGCGGCCAACGTGAAGCAGATCCAAACCGAGCACGGCCTCCCCGCCACCGGCGAAACGGACGCGGCCACCTGGGGGTTCATCCTGGCGCTGCCGCTGGTCGAAGTGAACTGGACCGCCGGGGGCCCGCACACCTGAGCGCGCCGCTATGAAGACTTGAGTTGGATGCGCACCGTGACCGGTTGACTCTCGAGTGCGCGGAACATCGCGCCGGTCACCAAGCGCCCGACCGGGCTGCTCGAGAAGGTCGCGATTCGCGCCTTGACGTCGTCGTCGGGCAACAGCTCTGCCGTGCCCGCTCGCCAATGGCGGCCGCGGCGGACGCGAACTTGTGGGCTGGCCTCGAAGTTGAGCACCCAGCCCGCGTGACGACCGTGCTGAGCTATCAGCCAGAGTGTGTCGCCGTCGGCCGTACAGAAGATCGGCGTGTGCCGCAAAGCACCCGTTCGCCTGCCCTTCGTCTCCACCAGCGCCATTCCTGGTGGAGTGATCCCAACCCTGAACAGGCCGCGCATCATCGGATTGACCGAATAGCGTCCGAAGAGAATCTCGAGGCGTCGCTTTACAGGTCGATCGTTGCCGTTCGTCATAGCTTTACCTCGGCTGCCCCGTGTCAGACCCGCTGAATGAGGGTGCCCGTCCCGAGCCCCCCGCCGCAGCACATGGTGACGAAGCCGATCTCCTTGTCGGAGCGCTCGAGCTCGTGCAGCAGCGTGGTGATCAGCCGCGCTCCGGTGGAGCCCAGCGGGTGCCCGAGGGCCATCGCGCCGCCGTTGACGTTGACGCGATCCATGTCGGGGTTGTGCTCGCGCCGCCACGCGGCGACCACGGGGGCGAAGGCCTCGTTGATCTCGATCAGGTCGATGTCGTTGATGCTCATCCCGTTGCGCTCGAGGATCCTCGTGGTCGCGGGGATCGGGCCCTCGAGCATTTTCACGGGGTCGCAGCCCACGGTGGTCTGATCGACGATCCGCGCGCGGGCACGCAGACCGAGCGCCTTGGCCTTCTCCGCAGACATCAGCAGCACCGCTGCGGCGCCGTCTGAGATCTGGGAGGCGTTGCCCGCGGTGATCTTGCCGTCGGGCTTGAACGCCGGCTTGAGGTTGGCGAGCGTCTCGAGGCTGGTGTCGGGGCGGATCCCCTGGTCGGTGACGAACGTGTCCCCGTTGACCTGGAAGGGCACGATCTCGCGCTCGAAGCGGCCCTCCTCGGTGGCCTGGTGGGCGAGCCTGTGCGAGCGCACCGCGAGCTCGTCGAGCTCCGAGCGGGAGATCTCCCACTGGTCGGCGATCATCTCCGCACCGAGACCCTGGCCGACGATGTTGTGCTTGGCCATCAGCTCCGGGGTGAAGGCGAAGCCGAACTCCTGCTGGGTCTGCATCCCCGCGGCGAAGGGGAGGTGGCCCATGTGCTCCACGCCGCCCCCGATCATCGTGTCGTGCACGCCAGCGGCGATCAGCGCCGCTGAGAAGTTCACGGCCTGCTGGGCGGAGCCGCACTGGCGGTCCACCGTGGTCGCGGGGGTCTCGATCGGGAGGCCCTCCTGCAGCCACGCGTTGCGCGCGATGTTGAAGGCCTGCTCGCCGAACTGCTGCACGCAGCCCGCCACCACGTCTTCGACCTCCGCGGCGTCGATCCCCGCGCGGGAGATCACCTCGCTGTAGCACTTGCCGAGCAGCGCGTTGGGATGGGTGTCCTTGTAGTAGCCCTTCTCCTTGTGCCCGCGCCCGATGGGGGTGCGCACCGCCTCTACGATCACGACCTCGCGGCCCTCTGGTTTCCTCATTTTGAAGTCCTCCGTGTGTAGCGGTTGATCGGCTCGTGCCGCGCAGCGCCTCCAACCCATACTCTACCGCGTGAGGACCCTAGATTGACTGGTCAGTCAACCAGTTCTTTTGACTCCCACCGACCCCGGGAGTCGATCCCGATCCATCTCGCTACAGAAGGAGCAGGGCTACCGTGGAGAAGCGCGCATGAACGAGCATCTGGCAATCGTGGGCTCGGGGGCCATCGCGTGCGGCCTGGCCGCAACGGCGGCCCATCACGGCCCCGTGCTGCTGCTGGCCCGCTCCCAGAGCTCCGCCGAGCGGGCCCAGACCAGGGTGGATCAGACCCTGACGCGCCTGGCCGCGGAGATCGACCCCGAGCACGTGCAGGTCGTGACCGAGCCGCAGGAGCTGAGCGGGGCGAGCTTCGTGGTGGAGGCGGTGGTGGAGGACTACGCGGTGAAGGAGCGCGTGCACGCGGAGCTGCTCGGGGTGCTGGGCGCGGACGCGGTGCTCGCCAGCACCACCTCCTCGCTCTCGATCGAGCGCCTCGCGCAGGACAGCGGCGTCGCGGAGCGCTTCGTGGGCCTGCACGTGTTCAACCCCGTGGCGCGGATGAAGCTCGTGGAGCTGGTCTTCCCCGAGCGCGCCAGCGAGCGGACCCGCAGTCGGGCGCTGGAGTTGTGCGAGACGCTCGAGAAGACCCCCGTGGTGGTCCCCGACGTGCCGGGGTTCGTGGTGAACCGCCTGCTCTTCCCCTTCCTCTTCAGCGCGGTGCGACTGCTGGAGGAGACGGGGATGGAGGCGCAGGACGTCGACACCTGCATGAAGCTCGGGGCCGGCCACCCCATGGGGCCGCTCGCGCTGCTGGACCTCGTGGGTCTCGATGTGTCCAAGGCGATCGGCGAGACCCTCGGGGAGCCGGTGCCGGAGCGCATCGAGCAGCTGATCGCCCAGGGTGCCCTGGGACGCAAGAGTGGACGGGGCTTCTACAGCTACTGAGTTTGCGATGCCCCCTTGCGGGGGGTGCCTGGGCGGAGTATCGGAGTTTCCGCAAGAATCCTCTTAGGCTCGCCCAATCTTTTAGGTTGGCTTCATCAAAATCGGGATACTTGTAAGCGCGACACAGTTCGCAACGCACACCCGCCTCCTCCCAGTGCACACGCTCCGGCCCGCTCCCCCTGCGGGCCGGACGTGTGCCTGGGAGGTTTTTTTCTTTCCCGGGCGGACCTACTCCCCCGAAGTGGCCCCACGGGCGGGCACGGAGCGGCGCTCGCGGATGCGCACGGACTCGATGCGGTTCTCGCGCACCGACTCCACGCGGATCGAGAAGGGGCCCGCCGAGACGGTGTCCCCGCGGCGGGGCAGGCGCCCGAGCTCGGCGAACACGAAGCCCCCCACGGAGTTGTAGGCGTCGCTGTCCACCGGCAGGTCCACGCCGTGGTCGGCGAGGTCCGCGACGGCCACGTGGCCGCGCACGAAGAGGTCCCCGTCGGGCAGCCGGCGCACCTCGCCCGCGGCGGGATCGGTCTCGTCGGCGATCTCCCCCACCACCTCCTCGATGATGTCCTCCACCGTCACGATCCCGGCGACGCGACCGTACTCGTCCACCACCACCGCCAGGGAGGTGCGCTGGCGCTGCAGGTCCGCGAGGAGGTCGTCCAGCGGCTTGGTCTCGGGCACGATCGGCGCGTCGTGCACCACCTCCTGGAGCGAGGCGTCCGGCCCGTCGTCCATCAGCCGGCGGGCGAGGTCGCTGGCGTGCACGAGCCCCCGCACACGGTCGCGGTCCTCGCCTTCGGTCACCACCAGGCGGGTGTGCCCCGAGGAGATGCAGAGCTTCAGCGCGGTCTCCACGTCCCGGGAGACGTCGATCGTAATGACCGCGGGGCTGGGGGTCATCACCTGGCGGGCCTCCTGCTCGTGGAGGTGAAAGACGCCCGTGAGCATCCCCGCCTCCCCGGGGTCGAGGTGCCCGCCGGCGTGGGACTCGGCGATCAGGCGCTTGAGCTCGTCGGGGGAGCCGCCCCCGGAGTCGCGTCCCATGTCGACCCCGAAGAGCTTCAGCAGGCGCGCGGAGATCGCGGTGATCGCGCGGATCAGGGGGCGAAAGAGGACGGAGAAGCCCTGCAGGGGGCGCGCCACGCGCCGCGCGACGCTCTCCGCGCGGTCGATTGCGTAGAACTTGGGGACCATCTCCCCGAAGATCAGCTGCACGAAGATCACCACCGCGTAGGCGAGCACCACCGCGAGCACCACCGCGACGTCGTGGGAGAGCCCCCCGCCGAAGGCGTCCTGGAGCGCGTGGGCCAGCGCGGGGGTGGCGAGGGCGCCGATCGCGATCGAGGTCATCGTGACGCCGATCTGCACCGCGGAGATGTACTCGTTGATGCGCTCGTGCTGGATGAGGGCGAGCGCGGCACCGCGCAGGCCCTGCTCGCGCATCACCTCCAGGCGTGCGCGGCGGGAGCGCACGAGGGCGTACTCGGCGATCACGAAGAACGCGTTGATGGCGACCAGGAAGGTCGCGAGGATCAGCTTCGCGGGCACTCAGTCAAGCCCGTCGATCTCCCGGGCAAGCGCGAAGTCGGCGTCGGTGAGACCACCCTGGGAGTGGGTGGAGAGCTCCAGGCGCACCCTGTTCCAGCCGTGCACGAGGATGTCGGGGTGGTGGTTGGCCGCCTCGGCGAGCTCGGCCACGCGGTTGACGAACGCGATCGCGGCAGGGAAATCGGCGAGCTTCCACTCGCGCACGATCGCGCTGCCCACCGAAGCCGGGGGACACGCGCCTTCGGCGCGAATCCCCGTTTCGGCCAGCGCCCACCCGCTGCCGGCGAGGCGCTGCTCGATCTCGTGCTCCGCAAGCAATGCCACTCCCTCAGACGATACCCATGGCGGTGGACTGCGCGGCGGCGAGCGCCCCGATGACGGCCACCACGGACAGCGCGAGGCAGGCGGCAAGCCCGAGGGCGAGCGAGCGGCGACCTTCGGTGAGGCGGAAGGAGAGGCCCGCCAGCGCGCCCCCGATCAGCCCGCCGATGTGGGCGCCGACGGAGATGTTGGGGACGGTGAAGCTGAAGATCAGGTTGAACACGATCAGGAACCCGATGCCCGAGCGCATCACGCTGAGCCCGCGCGCGCGCAGCTCCACGGCCGCGGCCCCCATCAGCCCGAAGATCGCCCCCGAGGCCCCGAGGCTGGGCGCGCCGGTGGCCACCAGCGCACCGCAGGAGCCGGCGAGCAGCGAGGTGAAGTAGATGGCGGCGAATCGCACCGAGCCGAGCGTGGGCTCGAGCATCATCCCGAGCAGGTAGAGCAGGTACATGTTGAAGCCGATGTGCAGCAGGTCCACGTGCAGGAACGCGCTCGTCAGGAGCCGGTAGTACTGGTGGCCTTCGGAGATCGCGGCGCGCGAGAGAAAGCCGTCGTTGACGACGGTGCCGTAGATGTTCGAGGCGCTGACGGTGAACTGGCCTTTCTCGGTCAGGAAGGCAGCCACGTTGATCCCGATCAGCCCGTAGGTGACGCGCGGCACGCTCGCCATCTCCCGCATCCGCACGACCTTGGTGCGCTGGTTGGCGCACTCGGGGCAGCGCATCCCCACCTGGGTTGGGGTCATGCAGTCCGGGCAGATGGGCCGTCCGCAGGATGAGCAGGAGACCGCGGTCTCGCGGGAGGGGTGGCGGTAGCAGGTGGCCATGGGCGGGCAAGCCTACCTGCCCGGGGAGGTTCAGATGGAACCGACGATCACCGGCGTGCGCGTCGGTTTGAGGCTGCCCCCCAGGGGCTCGTCGGTGACGAGCACTTTGCTCACCCCGTCGAGGTCGCCGGGCACCCCGACGGAGCCGTTGCCGGTCCTGGTCACCGAGAACAGCGCGTCGGTGGGCTGCGGCGCCGCGGCGCCATGCTCGAGCCAGACCTCGTAGATGCGTCCCGGCGGCGGGGCGGGCATCCCCACAACCACCAGCTCCAGGTGGGAGCCCACTTTGCGCAGCTCTGCGGTGGCGCGATGATCGGGGGAGACGACCACCGCCTGGATGACCTCGCTCCCCTCACTGGGTTCGGAGCTGAAGCTGAGCGCCCCGATCGCCAGGCCCACAGCCAGGGCGATTACGCCTACCAGGGCCGGTATAAGGCGCCGAGCCGGCGCAACTCGGCGCAAGATCGAAGGCCAGCCCGCCCGCCCCGAAGCCGTCCCGCTGGACTCACGGCCAGCGGCGCCGCGCAGCTCGGCCTTGGCGCGCGCGCTGCCCCGCAGTTCTGCCTCGGCATGCGCGGTGCCCACGATCCGAGCGCGCAGGCCCTCCGGAGCACCGGCGGGCGGCACGCCGAGGGGGAGCAGGTCGGACACGGGCTGCAGTTGCGCGACCTCCGCGCGGCAGACCGGGCACTCGGGGAGATGTGCGTGGTAGTCGTGGAGCTCCTGCTCCCCGAGCGCCCGCAGCACATACGCGGCGCAGTCCTCGAGCCGCCCGCAGCCCAGCCCGTGCGCGGATGCACTCACGAGAGGACCCCTTCGGAGCGCAGTTGCGAGCGCATCTTCTGTAACCCGAGACGCATGCGGCCCTTGATTGTTCCCACCGGGGTGTCGAGCATCGCTGCGATCTCGGAGTGGGTCAGACCGCCGTAGTAGGCGAGCTCGATCACCCGGCTCTGCTCGGGCGGCAGCCCCTCCAGGGCTGCTCGGACCTCGCGCGCTTCATCGCGACGACCGACCTCCTGGTCGGTGCGCTCAGCCGCCTCCAGGTGCTCCTCCAGGCCCTCGTCGCTGACCCTGCCCCGGTCCTGGGCCACCCCCCGGCGCAGCGCGTCGATGGCGCGGTAGTGGACGATGCCGAGCACCCACGTGCGCACGCTCCCGCGCAGTGGGTCGTAGGTCGAGGCGCTGCGCCACAGCGAAAGGAACGCCTCCTGAACCACGTCCTCGGCGGCCGCCCGCCTGCCGCACATCCGGAAGGCGAGCGCGCACGCCGCCTCGGCGTGGCGCTCGTAGACGATCGCAAAGGCCGCCGAGTCGTCCTCCCCCACGAGCTGCATGAGCTCCTCGTCGGCGAGCATACGGAGGATGGCCGAGGCGGCCTCGGCGGAGCGCTTGTAGCGAGCCATATTCGACATTGACATATCCCGGCTCCGGACGCGGATCAGGGAGTCCGCGGCCGGAGATCCGAAGTCAACCACTTCCATCGGATGGATTCAGCCGAAGGCCAGAATAGTTCAAATAGGGTTCAAACGCCCGCGCGAGGACGCACGACTGCCCGGCCGTGGGCTCCGTGGGGGTGCTCTCGTCGTCGCCGGCTTCAGCCGTGGTCGCGACCAGAAGCCTGGCCGGGATCGCTCTCCGCGGGCCGCCCGCGGCGGCGGGCGCGCAGCACCACAAGCGCGAGGCCGGCGCTGCCGCCAACTACCAGCGCAGCCGCGGGCCTGGCCCAGTTGCGGGGATCGCGCATGGTCGAGAGCTCCCATCCCTCCAGCTCCCCGGCGGCGAGCTCGGTGAGGTTGGTGAGGGTCTCCTCCAGCCTGCCCGTCAGGTCCTCGGGGGGCTCGACGGGAGCAAGCGCCCGTCGCAGCAGGCTCTCCAAATTGGGGGCCGCTTCGCTCATGAGACCTTTCTCATCTCATCATCCCTCTCGCATCTCATCGTCCCCGTCGGGGGTATCCGCGACGAGCTTCTCCAGCTGCTTGATGGCGCGGTGGATGAGCACCTTGGTGGCGCCGTCCGAGCGCCCGAGGGCGCGAGCGATCTCGCGGTTGTCCATGTCCAGGGCGAAGCGCATGATCAACGCCTCGCGGCGGTCGTCGGGGAGCCGGCGCACCCCCGCGAGCACGCGGCTCAGCTCGTTGCGATTCTCGACCAGATCCTCCGTCGTGTGGGGGGCGCTCAGCATATCGGTGTCCTCGATCGGCGAGACCGGCCTGCGGGAGCGGTCGCGGTAGAGGTTGGCGGCGAGGTTGTGGGCGATACGGATCAGCCACGGCCGCAGTGGGCGTCCCTCGGACTCGCGCTGGGCGCGCTCGAAGTGACGGTAGGCCTGCAGAAAGGTCTGCTCCGTGAGGTCCTCCGCGTCGTGGTGGTTGCCCACGCGATAGTAGGCGTAGCTGTACACGTCGCGCAGGTGGGTGCGGTAGAGATCCGAGAACTCCTCGTCCAGCTGCGCCTTGGGCTTCGCGCCCTGAAGACCCCCCGGCGGGCCGAGGGCCGACGAGCGGGATTGGGTGGGGGGATGGGTGTCCGGATGGGCGGGGTGGGTGGGTCCCAATCCATCTGCTGTGTGCTCGGCCACTCATTGCACCCTACCCCCAAGACCCCGGCCTCCCGGCCGGATGTGCTCATGCGGGACGAGCCTCGCGGTGGCTTGCCTGCTCGGGCTCGTGGCAGATTGGAGGCGTGCCTCCCAGCCGACCGGGAGGGGCCCCGCGGTAGCTGGCCTGCTTGGGCTCGTGGCGGATCGCGGGCGTACCCCCCAGCCACTCCCACTGAAGGCTGACCCGCGCCCAGACGCGCTCGGTCACGGCGGCGCTGAGCTCGGGAGTGGGGCGCCCGTCGCTCGCGAAGCGCAGCGGGGCCCCGCAGCGAATGCGCACCCGGCGGGGGCGCAAGCGCCAGCCACGGCGCACCTCATCGGTGCCGATCACCGCCACCGGCACCACGGGCACACCGGTTTCCAGAGCCAGGCGCCCGAGGCCCCGTCGGGGAGCGCCGAGGGGGCCCGAACGCACGCGGGTGCCCTCGGGGAAGATCACCACGCAGTCCCCCCGCGCGAGGATCTCGCGAGCGGTGGCGATCGCGTCCTCGTCGCCGTGCCCGCGGTCGATCGGAAAGGCCCCCAGCGAGTTCAGCAGCCAGGCCTGCCAGGGTGTGCGGAAGAGCTCCCGCTTGGCCACGTAGTACACGGGGCGGCGCGTGAGCGTCCCGATCACGAAGGGGTCCAGGAAGCTGCGGTGGTTGGCGGCCAGCAGCAGGGGCCCGGAGCGCGGAAGGTGCTCGCAGCCGATGCGCACCATGCGGAGGTAGATGAGGAAGCTGGGCAGCAGGACGATCCGCACGGCCCAGTAGAGGACGGGGTTCACGCCGCGCACGAGGGTCCGCCTGCGAAAGCGCTCCAGAGGCTCCGGGCGGTGAGGTGCGAGGCCCTCGGGTTCCCCAGAGAGCGCTTGCCGGGCGCAGCCGGGCTCGCGCCCCAGCCTCGCCAGATCCCCCAATCTCGTGGGATGGACGAGGCGGTTGAGGCGATCGCGCTGACTGTTGCTGCCCACATCCTGGATACCCGCCAGCGCGCAGGCCGTTACAGTTGGACCACGATGCCAATCGACCGCGCCAAGACGATACGGGGAGCACTCGCGGGCGCGCTGGCGGCGGGCGTGTGGGCGGCGCAGATGCCGCTGGACAAGCGCGCGTTCGGCGCGGAGCTCGACGACGTGGAGCTGCTCGGCAAGGCGATCACCCGGGGGCGGTGGTGGCCGGTGGCGGGATGGGTCGCACACGTGCAGAACGGGGCGCTGTTCGGGGCGGTGTACGCCAACGCGGCCCCCCGCCTGCCCCTGCCCTCGTGGGCGCGCGGCCCGGCTGCGGGGATCGCGGAGAACTTCGCCACGTGGCCGCTGGTGGCGCTCACCGAGCGCCTGCACCCTGCGCGCGGGGAGCTGCCCGCGTCATTCGCCAACCCCAGAGCGCTGGCGCAGGCCACCTGGCGCCACCTGCTGTTCGGAGTGCTCCTGGGGGAGCTCGAGCGGCGCCTGAACGCGGACGACCGCGTTGATCCACCGGATTACTCCCACCTGGTCTCCAGCAACGGCCACGCGCGCCCCGAGCACTTCGCCGCGGCCGGCTGAGCATCTGCCTTCCGGGACGCCGGTGACGTGCTGACTGCACGCCGGTGGAGTGCAGTCAGGCGGGGGCACCGTGCGTGGCGAGCCCGGGCAGGTCGAACCCGGTCTCCTGCGCCCACACGCGAACGGACTCGAGCAGGCGCTCACGGGCGTCGGCGCGGTCCTCCAGCCACACGAGCGTCGCCTGCGAGTCCTCTCCGATCATCAGCAGACCGTCCATGCCGCGCGCGCGCTTGAGCGTGTCGAGTGCCTGTGTGGGTGTGTGCGCGATCGGGGCGCCGACGTTCAGGGACGTGTTGACGGAGGCCTCCGCGCCGGTGCGGCGTCCCATCGCGAGCAGGAACTCGTGGCAGAAGGGGTCGATGTCGGGGCGCACGATCTGCAGGCGCCCGCTGCCATCGTGGTGGATCACCGCGGGGATCGCCTCGTGCGCCTCCGGCCGTGCCTTGGCGGTGAGCACCATGTAGTTGTAGGCGTTGCAGTCATCCTCGCCGGCCCCCTCCGCCAGGTGGAAGAAGCGCTCGGCGGCCGCCCGCGTGAGCATCGGCGCGAGCGGCCTGATCAGTTCGCGGTGCTTGACGCGTTCGTTGAGCAGGCGCCGGGTGTCGGGGTTGCAGGGGTTGGCGAGGATGCTGCGGTGGCCGAGCGCGCGGGGACCCGTCTCTGCGGCGCCCTGGTAGATGCCGAGGATGCCGTCGTTGGCGATGAGGTGCGCGAGCAGGTCGGCCACGCGCGAGCGCACCTCGGGATCCGAGCAATCGCCGAGTGCCATGCTGCCGGCGGCGGCCTCGGCGCCGACGGCCACTCGAATCGACTCGGTGGTGGGGGGCAGGCCGCAGTAGAAGGCATGTCGCAGCGGAGCGCCGGGCCGTGCTCCGGCGCGCATCGCGAAGGCATACGCCGCGCCGACCGGCGTGCCGGCGTCCCCCGGAACCGGCGGCACCCACAGGTGCAGGCGCGTGTCGCGGCACTCGAGGTTGCGCTCGTACCACGCCTCGTCGAAGCATTCCAGCAGGCGGGCGTTGGCGACGCAGTTGAGCGCCGCGCCACCCGTCAGCACGAGGCGACTGGCGCCGGTCGTGCGGATCAGGTGCTCGACGACGTGCACGAGCGCGTCCTCGAACACCATCTGCACCGCGGCGGCCTTGTCCACGCGGTCGCGGGTGATCTGCGGGTGCTCGATGTCCTCCACGTTCAGGACGGCATCGGGGTTCCACATCTGCGTGAGCAGGAGCGGCTCGCCGAGGATGTCGATCAGTTCCGGCGCGTACGGCCGCTGCCACCCCGCTCTCGTCCAGTTGGCGAACGCACGATTGATGTGAACCTCGCCGGCGGGGCCGAGGTGGAAGAGGTGCTTCAGCCGCCGGTAGTAGGGGTTGGTGAGCCGGCTGGCATCGCCCCACGCAGCCGCCCCCATGTAGCGGCCCTCGGAGCTCAGCGGCGGCCACCCACCCTGGGTCGAGCTGAGCATGCCGTACATCGAGCCGAGCGAGTCGAGATAGTTGCTGCGGTGCATGCCCAGCAGCGCGACCCGCCCGTCGCGGCACTCATAGAGCGAGGTCGCCGTGTCCTCCCCCGTCCCGTCCACGACGAGCGCCATCACCGGCTCCGAGCAGGCCGCGAACGGCGACACCCCGTAGCTGAAGTAGGCGTGGGCATCGTGGTGGCGGACCCCGATGATCGGCAGAGCACTCCCGAGCCCCAACTGGCGTCCAAGCTTCGCGGGGGTGTTGAGCAGACCCTTCGCGCTGTTGACGACGAGGTCGTCGGGCCGTTCGTGCAGCGGCAGGGTCAGGCTGGCGGGCGCCTCTTCCAGGGGCACGCGCACCACGAACATCGCGATCGTCGCCGCGTAGTCCCAGCTGCTCACGCACGCGGCCAGGTCCTCCGCCCCAAGGCCGAGCGCGTGCAGGCGCTGCTTGACCGCCTCGATCGAGTGCTCCGGGTAGTCGGGGTAGTGCTTGATCGCGGTGTAGCGCTCCTCCTCGTCGTTGCAGATCAGCTCCACGGTCCCCTGGGGCGAGACCCGTACCAGCGCCGCCCCGGTGTTGTGTCCACCCGCGCCGATCCCCAGCACATAGGCCTCACGGCCGGCGCGGATCGTCTGCGCAAGCGCCGCGAGTCGCGCGCTGCCGAGCGCGCTGTCCGGGCGATGAAAGCCGCGACGCGAGAAGAGCCGGTCCAGCACTGGCAGCGCCGCGCGGTACCCCCAGTCGGCCAGCCGTGGATGCCGCGGGCCCCACCTGCCGAAGATCCCGTTCGTACCTCCCCCCATCGCCTCAATCATACACCCGGCATCTGGTACTACGCCCTACTCAATAGGCAGAACAAGGCATAGCCACCGTTTTCACCTGTTGTCAGGCCGCTGGGTCCCACCGGCCGCTCCGGCGTCGTCGCACTGGGCTTGACATATTACCCACTATCTGAGATAATAATCTATATGAAAGGCTCCTCGGCTCGCCCCTCGCTTCGCGACGAGCAGCGGGCGCTCACTCGCCGGCGTCTGCTCGACGGCGCCGAAGCCGTGTTTGCCCGCGGCGGCTTTCACGGCGCCTCGGTCGAGGAGATCGCGCGCGAGGCCGGGGCGACGACGGGGGCGCTGTACTCGAACTTCGCCAGCAAGGCGGACCTGTTCCTCGCCCTCTTCGAGGAGCGGATCGCCGCCGACGTGGGCGACTACTCGCAGATCGTCGCCGCGGGAGCAACGCTCGAGGAGCAGGCCCATGGAGCGGCCGACCGCTGGATGCAGATACTGCGCGAGCGCCCCGACTACTTCCCCCTGCTGATCGAGTTCTGGGCCTACGCGATCCGCGAACCAAAGCTCCGGGAGCGCCTGGCGGGGCGGTTCGCGGCCCTGCGCTCGGCCAGCACCCGCCTGGCCCTGGAGGGAGCGGAGCGCCAGGGCCTCTCACTGAGCACCGAGGCGAGCGAGCTGACGGGCCTGCTCATCAACGCCCTGGGCAACGGCCTGGCCTTGGAGAAGCTGGTCGATCCCGAGGCCATTCCCGACGGGCTCTTCGGGGACATGCTCGTGCTCATCTTCACAGCATTGGGAGCGCTCGCGCGCGAGAACCCCAGCATGACCGACCCGGGCGCCGTGGGGCGCCCGCAGGGGTCGGCAACCACCAAGAGGAGAGGCGCCGAACATGAGTGAGACACCAACCATCCGCCGGGATGCACCGCCCCCGAGCCCACCTGCCAGCTCCCCGCCCGCCGAGCCCGGGCTGCGCCACGCAACCGTGGCGGACGCTCAACGCCTGCAGACGGTGCTGGCGGAGGCGTTCGTCGAGGACCCGGTGTTCGGCTGGTTGATGCCAAATGACAGCAGGCGCCGAGCGCGGCTGCGTCGCTACTTTGGAATCGAGCTGCGTCAGTTCGCATTGCCGCATGGGCGCGTATGGACGACAGACGATCTCGCCGGCGCCATGCTCAGCCTGCCGCCCGGCAAGTGGCGTGTGCCGCTGGGCACCACCCTGCTGCACGGCAGCGCATTCGGGATTCAGGTGGCCAGAGCGGCGAGGTTTGGAGCCACGATGGAGTGGCGTCACATGCGCCACATGCGCGCGCCCCACTACTACGTCCGCGATATCGGTGTGCACCCGGACAGGCAGGGACGAGGACTTGGCGGCGCGCTGATGCGCCCCACGCTCGACCGCTGCGATCGGGAGGGTCTGGCGGCCTATATCGAGGCGTCGAACGAGCGCAGCGCGGCGCTGTACGAGCGCCTCGGGTTCCAGCTCACCGAGGAGTTGCGCGTGGGGGGCAGTCCGCCGCTGCGACTCATGATCCGCCCCCCGTGCGCTGCGCCGCAGTAGGCGCCCCGAACCAGGTGCTCGTGCCTCAGGGGGCATCGCCGAGTGGACGACGGCATGCAAATGCGGCGGTACGATACGACCGCCAGGCCGACGTAGCTCAGCTGGCAGAGCAGTCGCCTTGTAAGCGACAGGTCGCCGGTTCGATCCCGGCCGTCGGCTCTGCGTCAGTGCAGCAGGTGTTCGAGGATCCCACCGACTTCGTGCACCACGGTCCCAACCAGCGAACCGGAGTGTTCGCCGTTGGAGTCACCCGAGGATTCCGAGCCGCTCGATCCGCCTGAGCCATTCGACCCACTCGATTCGCCGGATCCGCCCGACCCTGAGGACCCGCCCGAGGAGCCCTGGCTGCCAGAGCCTTCGCTGCCGCTCGAGCCGGACCCCCCACTGGACGATTCGCCGCCGGAGGAGGCGCCGCCGGACCCTTCGGCCGAGCCCTGCCCATCCGAGCCCTGCCCCTCAGAGCCGCCCGACCCGGTGCCACTCCCTGCGGCCGAGTCCACGGGAGCGCCCGAGCCGGCGGCCGATTCGCCGCCCTGAGGCGATCCCGCAATCTGACTCGATTCCGGGGCAGAGCCGCTGGACGGGGACACGCTCTGAACGATCCGCACCGTCTCGGGCGCACCACCCTGCGCCCCGTCCGGTGTCTGCGTCGGGGAGCCCGGGGCGCGCCCTGCGCCGGGAGCGAGGACAGGGCTGTTAGCGGAGCCGCCCCCCGCGGAGGCATGGATCCCCGCGCCGGGGGCCCCACCGCGGGCGCCGCCCGGGCGAGCGCCATGGTGCGGGCGCGATCCGGTCGCTGTGGCACTGAGATACCGACCCCCGGAGCCGGCCTGCGCAGCGAGGGGGCTCCCGCCGCCCGGGCCGGGCGTGGACGCGGAGGCCGTCACGGCGACGAGCTTGGGTTGGGGGCGATGGTGGTGTGATCCTCCGATGTGGACCACCGCGGCGCCGGTGATCACGGTGCCGGCGGTGAGCGCCACCACGCCACCTCCCTTGAGCAGCAGCCCACCGAGTCCCGCGGCTCCACCGCCGCCGGCGAGTTCGGTGAGCCGTTCGGGCGCGGGAGCGCCCTGGTCGGAGCGCCCGGCAAGCCAAGCAAACAGCGGTGGCGGGATGAGCGCGGTGATCGCGGTGCGCAGTGTCGCGCGCGCTCTGTAGAGCAGACCCCGCACAGCGCCATCGCTGATGCCTAGATCGCTCGCGACCTGCTCGTGGCTGTGCCCCGCCACGGCGGTGCGAACGATGACCTCCCGCTGCATCTCGGGCAGCGCGGCGACCTCGGCGAGCGCCTCGCGCACCGCCAGCCCCTGATCGAGCTGCGGCTGCTTGAGGGGCGGATGGGATGCCGTTCCCAGCGCGAGATCCGTGAGCGGCTCGCCGTCGTGGGCGGCGTCGCGCAGGGCGTTGACCGCGGTGTTGTGCACCACCCGGTAAAGCCATGCTTTGAGGTCGCGGACCTCGACCCCCTCCCCCACCGCGATCCAGGTCTTGAGCAGGGCGAGCTGGACGACATCCTCGGCGCGGGCCTCCGGTAGCGAGAGACGCCGGCAGTAAGCCAGCAGCGGTTTGCGGTAGCGGTGCACCAGCGCCTCGAACGCCCGCTCGTGGCCCTGGCCGACCAGAGCGAGCAGCCGCTCATCCGTGAGGGTCGCCAGCAGGCGGGTTGGGATTCCTGGACTCATGGCAGAACGTGGGCGCCTTGGCAGCTCCCAAGGCCCAAGCGACCCCAGCGGCGGGCAGCGCCCAATTATCCCTACGACACTCTAGACACGAACCGCAATCGGAGCTCACGCGGGTGGACGAAAATACCCAGGGACGGCTCGGGGCGACCCGCCAGGATGGGTCGCCCCGAGAACTCGTCCCGCCCCGTGGGGAGGGGCGCTTTGTGCGCGAGACCCGGCTCTGCCAACGGAGGAATGGAGCGCCGTCGACAGTGTCCGGAGCGGATTGCTCGCGCTTCCGCCTGGTCCAAATCCCTTGCGGATGTCTTCTAAGACACGGCTGCGAGGAAAACTTCACGAGCAAACTTCACGGGGCGATCCACCATCGGACTTCACGGGGCGATCCACCATCGGACTTCACGAGACGATCCACCATCGGTCGCGCGCGTGGTAGGAGGTCGCGGCGCCGCCGGGCCACCGGGCCGCCGGGTAGGCGCACCGGCGCAGCTTGGTCACGACCGAGGCCGTCCCCGCGGGACGGCCTCCGCCGTTACGCCATCACCGCCCGAGCCTGCAGGTGCGCGCCCACCTTGCGCTTGACCCGCTGCAGGGCGTTGTCCACGGTCTTGGTATCGCAGGAGAGGCGCTCGCCCACCTGCTCGTAGGAGCAGCCGTCCAGGTAGAGCGAGAGCACGCGGCTCTCCAACTCCGAGAGGGCCGTGGAGAGGCAGCCCACCAGCGAGCGCAGCTCCTCGGAGGAGATCACCTGGTTGGCGGGGTCGTGCACGGAGGGACCGGGGAGCACCTGGTCGAGCGTGGGGACGTCTTCCCCGCCCGCGGTGGGGGCGGAGGAGAAGGAGACGTACTGGTTCAGCGGCGTGTGCTTGTTGCGCGTCGCGGTCTTCACCGCGGTGATGATCTGCCGGGTGATGCAGAGCTCGGCGAAGTTGCGGAAGCTCGACTCGCGGTCGGTGCGGAAGTCGCGGATCGCCTTGTAGAGGCCCACGAGGCCCTCTTGGATGAGGTCGTCGGAGTCTCCCCCGGCGAGGAAGTAGGAGGAGGCCTTCAGGCGCACGAAGCCGTGGTAGCGACGCACGAGGCGGTCGTATGCCGTGCGATCCCCCTGCTTCGCCAGGGCGATCAGGAAACCATCATCGACCTTGACCTCAGATTGAGGGTTACTGAAGATACGTGCCACGAGCAGGTCCTTTCTCGGGCCGGACAGCCCGGATCGCTCAGTGGCGCACTCCTCCCCCGGCGCCAACAGCTATAGATGACTACCAACTATGGGTCAAGCTTAGGTTCAGCGTTAGAACGCGAGGAGGTTCGCACAGTTATGGAGCGTTGTCAAGGGCTCGGTGGCGACTTTGCAAGATCTCGTACAGGACCGCCGCCGCCGCCGCACTCACCCCGAGCGACTCGATCCGCCCCAGCAGCGGCAGCGCGATCAGCTCGTCGCACGCTCCCGCAACCCGTGGACGCAGGCCGCGGCCCTCGCTGCCCAGCACCAGCACGACCCCGCCGCGGTAGTCGGGGCGGTCGTAGGGCACCGTTGCCTCCGCGCTCGCCCCATAGCTCCAGCACCCCGCCTTCTGTGCCGCGCCGAGGAAGTCGGCAAGGTTGCGGACCCGCGCGATCCGCAGGTGCTCGACCGCGCCCGCGGAGGCCTTGCAGACGGCGGGCGTGACCTCGGCGGCACGCCGTTCGGGGATCACGACCCCCGTCACCCCCCCGCACTCCGCGGTGCGGCAGATCGAGCCCAGGTTTTGCGGGTCCTGCACCTGGTCGAGCGCCACGATCAGCGGGTCTCCTAGAGGGTGGCGCAGTCGGCCGGAGGCCGACGAGCCGGGCCCCTCTTTTTCGATCTCGCCGAGAAGATCGTCGGCCGAGACGTAGGGGTAGCCGCCGGCCTCCGCGCAGATGCCCTGGTGGGTGCTCGAGCCGCAGCGCCCCTCGATCTCCTCCGCCGTGGCCTTGCGGACCGCCGCCCCCTCGAGCCACGGTTCACGGGCCGCGCCCCCCGCAACCCACACCTCACCGACCATGTGCGCTCGGCGCCCTCGCAGCGCCTCCCGCACGGGGTTGCGGCCGTAAAGGATCACCGCGGTAGCAGCTCGAAGCCCGCTGGCCCGTCGCGGACCTCCCAGCCGGCGGTGGCGATCTCATCGCGCAGGCGGTCGGCGGCCGCGAAGTCGCGTCCCTCCCGCGCCTGCTCGCGCCGGTTGGCCAGCTCTCGCACGGCGGCGGGCGCCTCGGCCGCTCCCGCGAGCAGCTCCCCGAGCCCCATGACCCCGAGCATCTCGCGCAGCTGAGAGTCCCCCCCCACTCCCGCCCACATCGGGCTCGTCGCCTCGCGCAGCCATTCGTTGAGCGCGGCCATCGCCTTGGGTGTGTTGAAGTCGCCGGCGAGGGCCTCGAAGAAGCCATCGAACAGCGGCTTCAGGTCGCTGTCGCGCTGACTGCGCCGCTGCGCCTGGGAGGGCAGCTGCGCCAGGCGCCGTCCAGCCTCGCGGATGCGATTCACATTTGCCCGCGCCTGCTCCAGCGCTGCTTCGGAGAATGCCAGCGGCTGACGGTAGTGCCCGCCGATCAGGTACATCACGACCGCGTCGCGCCCCCACTCCCCGAGCACCTCGTGCAGCGGCGCAATGTTGCCCACCGACTTGGCCATCTTCTCGCCGGTGGACTGGATCATGCCGTTGTGCACCCACATCCGCGCCAGCTCCGCCCCCCGCGCCGCGCGGGTCTGGGCGGCCTCGTTCTCGTGGTGGGGGAACAGCAGATCCGAGCCGCCGCCGTGGATGTCGAAGCCGACGCCGAGGCTGCTCTCCGCCATCGCCGAGCACTCGATGTGCCAGCCCGGCCTGCCGGGGCCCCAGGGCGACTCCCAGCAGGTGTCCTCGCCCTCCTTGTGGGCCTTCCACAGCGCGAAGTCCAGGGGGTCGCGCTTGCGATCCGATCCCTCCACGGGCTCACCCTGGTCCATCTCCTCCAGATCGCGGTGGGAGAGCGTGCCGTAGTCGGCGTCGGAGCGCACGCCGAAGAACACGTCGCCGCCGCTCTCATAGGCGTGGCCCCGCGCGATCAGGGCCTCGATGTACTCGACGATCGGACCCATCGTCTCAGAGGCGAGGGGCTCCTCGTCCGGGCGGCCCAACCCGAGCGCGTCGGTGTCGGCGCGGTAGAGCGCGGTCATCTGCGTGGCCAGCTCGGCGCTCGGACGGCCCTGTGCGCGCGCGGCGTCGTAGATCTTGTCGTTGACGTCGGTGATGTTGACGACCAGCTTCACGCCGTGGCCCTCGTGCTCCAGAAAGCGCTTCATCAGGCTGAAGATCGCGAACGGCCGGGCGTTGCCGATGTGGATGCGGCTGTACACCGTGGGCCCGCACGCGTAGATGCCAACGCGGCCGGGGTCGCGCGGTTGCAGCGGCAGCACCTTGCCGGTGCGGGTGTCGTGGAGGCGGATCTGGCGCATGACGCGCCAACCCTAGCTGAGCCGCAGCGCCCGCCGGCCCTGCGGGCGCATGCTGGCCCCGCCGCCGCCTGCCGGCCCCGCGGCTGCCTGCCGGACCTGCGGGCGCCTGCCGGCCCCGCGCCGCTGCCGGCCCCGCCGCCGCCTGCCGGCCCCGCGGCCGCCTGCCGGCCCCGCCGCCGCCCGCCGGCCTCAGCGACTGCGCAAGCTCGCGACAGCCAGCGCCGCGACGCCCTCGCCCCGCCCGACGAAGCCCATGCCCTCACCCGTGGTGGCCTTCACGTTGACGCGCGTGGGCGGCAGGTCCAGCGCCCGGGCGAGGCGCTCGCGGATCGCCTGCCGGTGGGAAGCGAGCTTGGGCGCCTCCATCACCACGGTGCAGTCGACGTTCACCACTTCGAGGCCCGCCGCGATCACGCTCGTGAGAACTGTCTCCAGGAGCACCAGCGAGTCCGCGTCGCGGTAGCGCTCATCGGTGTCGGGAAAGTGCTCGCCGATGTCCCCCAAACCGGCGGCCCCGAGCAGCGCGTCGATCACCGCGTGGGTGAGCGCGTCCGCGTCGGAGTGGCCCTCCAGGCCGCGCTCGTGGGGGATCTCCACGCCGCCAAGCACCAGCCGCCGCCCCGCGGCGAAGCGGTGGCAGTCGTAGCCGATCCCGCTGAGGCTCATCGCACGCCTGCTTCGAAGCTCATCGCACGCCCGCCCCGATCGGCTCCAGGCGCCGGGAGCGGCGCTCGAACACGCACAGCTCGCCCACGCCAAGGCCCTCCAGCAGCTCGAGCGCCTGCTCGTAGTCGGCGCCCACGTCCTCCGGGCGGTGGGCGTCACTGGAGAGCGCCACGGGGGCGCCGGCCTCCAGACACATCTCCAGCAGCGCCGGCGCGGGGTAGATCTCCCCCGCGCGCTTGCGCAGGCCCGCGGTGGAGACCTCCACCGCGATCCCCGACTCCGCGATGCCCTCGATCGCGAGCTCGTAGTAGCGGCGCAGATCCCCCTCCGGCCGCGGGCGATCGGGGCCCCACACCTTCACGAGATCGGGGTGGGCGAGGATGTCGAACAGCCCGCTGCGCGCCGCCTCCCCGAGGGTCTGGAAGTAGCGCCGCCAGATCTCCTCGGCGCTGCGCGAGCCACCCCATACGTCGTACTCCTCCATGTCGAGCGCCTCCTCGCGCAGGAAGTGCACCGAGCCGACCACGTAGTCGAAGTCGTGCGCCTCCAGCAGATTGGCCATCCGGTCCTCGCTCCCGGGGATGAAGTCAGCCTCGATCCCCAGCTTCAGGTCGGTCTGCTCACGCACGAAGCCGCAGTACTCCTCGAGCTCGTCGAGCGCGTTCTCCCGCCAGAGGGGGTGCTGCCACACCTCCAGCGCCTGGCGGAAGCGGTGGATGTGCTCGGAGACTCCCAGCTCGGCGATCCCGCGCTCGTCGGCGACCTCGCGGTAGCGTTCCACGTTGGCGGGCGTGAAGTGATCGGCCGCGGTTGCGTCGATCCGGTCGGGGCGCAGGTGGAGGTGGTAGTCGGTGAGCATGTGATCGAAGATCGAGGGGTCCAGCTCACCGGCCTGCGGCCGGCTGTGCCACCCTCGTGGGCGATTCAAGCAGGCCCACGGCCGATCAGCAGCTCAGCAAGCGCGAGATCGAGCGGCGTGGTGACCTTGAGGTTCTCCCGAGGCGCCTGCACCACCACGACTCGGCCCCCCGTGCGCTCCACCAACCAAGCGTCGTCGGTCGCCTGAGCCAGCACCTCGTCGGGCACGTCGAGCGCACGCTCCAGCGCGGCGCGGCGGAAGACCTGCGGGGTCTGCACCGCCCATAGCCCGGAGCGGTCGAGCGTCTCGAGCACGGTATTGCCATCCCCCGCTCGCTTGACGGTGTCGGTCACAGGAGCAGCCGCGATCGCGGCGTCGACACCCTCCGCGAGCGCGGCCGCCAGGACGCGCTCCGCCAACTCGCGCGTGAGCAGCGGGCGCGCGGCGTCGTGCACGAGCACCGGATCGCCGGGCCCCGCGGCGCCAAGCGCAAGGCGCACCGACTCCGACCGGGTGGCGCCGCCCGCAACGGCAATCGTCTCGGTGGGCGTCAGCGCGCCGGCGGTCCAGATGTGGGTCCCGCTGGAGTCACCGGGCGGGAGCGCGAGCACGATCCGCTCGATGCCCTCAACCCGACACAGCGTGTCCAAACTCCACGTCAACAGCGGGCGACCCGCCAGCGGCACGAGCGCCTTGGGGCCATCGCCGCCCAAGCGCTCGCCCCTACCCGCGGCGAGGATCAGCGCGACGGTCACGGCGAGGGGGGGCACAGGGGGAACACTGTCGCGCACGCGGCAGGGGTCAACTGCCGCGTGCGCGAGAGTCCCGCTACTTGGCCATTGCCAGCTTGCTGGAGGCAGAGCTCGCGAGCAGCTCGTCGAGGTAGCCTTCGGCCTCGTCCTCGTCCTTGTCGAGCGCGTACATCAGCTCCGAGGCGAGGATCTTCTTGGCGCGGGTGAACATCTGCTTCTCCCCCGTGGAGAGGCCCTTTTCGCTCTCGCGCAGCGCGAGGTTGCGCACCACCTCGGCGAGCTCGTAGATGTCGCCCGTCTTGATCTTGTCGCGGTTGTGCTTGAACCGGCGGTTCCAGTTCTTGGGCATGTCCGAGACTTCGTCTTGGAGCACGTCGAGGACCTTCTTGACGGTCTCCTCGTCGATCACCCGGCGCAGGCCGGCGATGCCGGCGTTTTCGGTGGGGACCTTGACGGTCATGTCGTTGTGGAGGATCTTGATCGTGAGGTACTCGCGACATTCGCCCAGCACCTCCATTTCCTCCTTCTTGAGGACCTTGCCTGCACCGTGGTGGGGATAGACCACGTGGTCCCCCAACTCGAACTCGATGCACTCGACTTCGGTGACGACCTCGAGGTCCTCGATCAGCTCTGCTTCGATTGCCTGGGGAATGGGAATGGTTGTCCTCCTTTGTGATGGAGCCGGCCGGATGACCTCGGCTCTCGCTTCGGGCTGCAAGTTCTCAGAGCTGCAGATAGCGGTCCACGAGGTTGATCTCCTGCAGGCGGCGAAGGCCCTCGCGGATGTCCTTCGCACGTATCTCCCCAACTCCCTCGATCGCCTCGAGCTCCGCGTCGGTGGCCGCCAGCAGCTCGTCCAGGCCACCGAACTCTTTGATGATCTCCGCCACCACCAGCCGCGGCAGCCTGGGGATGCGCCCCAGGATGCGGTAGCCGCGCGGGGAGACCGCGTAGTCGAGCGTGTTGAGCTTGCGGTCGTACCCGAGCAGCTCGGCGAGGCGGCCGAAGTCGAGCAGATCCTGGTGGCCGAGCCGCCCCATCTCCTCGAGCGCCGAGGCGAACGCCTCGTCGGAGTAGGCCGCCAGGTAGTCCTGCGCGAGCGCCGCCTTTTCGGAGGCGGTGCCCACCATCGTCTCCTCGAGCTGCATCTCGATCAGGCGCCCCTCGGTGCCGAGCTCGACGATGTAGCGCTCGATCTCCACCGCCATCCGCGTCACGAGCTCCGAGCGCTGGAGCACGGTGAGCACGTCGTGCAGCGTGACCCCGCCCTCGAACTCCAGCGCCGTGAGCCGTGTGGACACCTGGTCGAGGCGGGTGCGGTACTTCTCGAGGGTCGCGAGCGCCTGGTTGGCCTTGGCGAGCACCACGGGGATGTCCTGGAGGATGCACTTGGTGCCACCCACGTACAGCGAGACCACCTCGCGGCGCTGGGAGATCGCGATCACGAGCGCCTCGGTCTGCTTGGAGATGCGCTCCGCGGTGCGGTGGCGGGTGCCGGTCTCCAGCGTGAGGATCGTGGGATCGGGCATCAGCTGGACGTTGGCCAGCGCGATCTTGGTGGCGTTGGCGTTGAGGATGATCGCGCCGTCCATCTTCGCCACCTGGTAGAGGAGGGCGGGGGAGTAGTCGATGTCGAGCTTGATCCCCCCGGAGAAGAGGAAGCTCAGCTCCTCGGGGTCGCCGATCACGATCAGCCCCCCGGTGCGGGCGTGCAGGATGTTCTCCATCCCCTCCCGCAGCGCCGTCCCCGGAGCGACCATCTCCAACGCCTTCATCAATCCGGGCTCCGGGCGAGCTTCGGTATCGAAATCTTCGCCGGATCGTGGAGCCACGAGTGGGCATTTTACGGCATTTAGGCTCCTTTTAGCGCTTCCCCATGCGATTCCCGGGGTTCGAGGCGCGATTTTGGGCCATTTTTGGGGTGCCGGTGGGTCGTGATGGCGCCTGTCTGTGGGCCCTTGGTGTCAGCGCTACGCCGCCACCCTGGCGGGTCTGCGCTGCTGGCGGGGCAGCACCGCCGCCAGGGCCTCCGCGAGGGTGTGGACCTCGCGTGCCCCCGCCCCGCTGCCGGCAGGCGCCACGACCTCGCTCAGCCCGTGCCTGGCGGCCTCCTGGAGACGGCGCTCGGGGTGCCCCACCCAGCGCAGCTCCCCCGTCAGGCCGAGCTCGCCGAAGCAGGCCCGGGGGGTGCCCAGCAGCGGCACCCCGCGGCTGGCGCCGGCGACCGCGAGGGCGATCGCGAGGTCGACCCCGGGCTCGTCCACGCGCACCCCGCCGACCACGTTGACGAACACGTCCGCCCCCCCGGTCCCCACGCGACCGTGGCGGGCGAGGATCGCGAGCACGAGCGCCAGGCGGTTGCGGTCCAGGCCCGAGGCCACCCGCCGGGGCTGCTCGAGCTCCGAGGGAGCCACCAGCGCCTGGACCTCCACCAGCAGCGGCCGCGACCCCTCCATCGCGGCCAGCATCACGCTCCCCGGAGCGCGCGTGGCCTGCGCGACGAAGCGCGCCGAGGCGTCCAGGACCTCCACGAGGCCCCCCTGGCGCATCTCGAACAGCCCCGCCTCGTTGGTGGAGCCGAAGCGGTTCTTCAGCGCGCGCAGCTCGCGGTAGGGGCGCTCGCGCTCCCCTTCGAACTGGAGCACGCAGTCCACCAGGTGTTCGAGCACCCGCGGACCGGCGAGCGCGCCGTCCTTGGTGACGTGCCCCACGAGGATCGTCGCGATGCCGCGCGCCTTGGCGAGCTCCATCACGCGCACCGCCACCTCGCGCACCTGGCCCACCGAGCCGGGTGCACCGGAGAGCTCCGCGGCGTGGAGGGTCTGCACGGAGTCGATCACGCAGGCCTCCGGAGCGTGCGAGGCCAGCACGTCGAGCACGGCGTCGAGGTCGGTCTCCGCCACGATCGGAACCTGCAGCGCCCCGCTGCCGCGGGGGGAGGCGGGATCGCTGGAGCGATCGGCGGGGCCCGCGTCGAGGCGCTCCGCGCGCAGTCGCACCTGCTCGGGGGACTCCTCGGCGCTGATGTACAGCGTGCGCCGGCCCAATCCCGCGAGGTGACCGAGCACCATGTTGGTGAGCGTCGACTTGCCGATCCCGGGCGCCCCGCCGAGCAGCACCAGCGAGCCGGGCACGAGGCCCCCGCCGAGCACCCGGTCGAGCTCCGCGATGCCCGTGGGCAGGCGCGCCACGGGCGCCGCGCCGACCTCCGCGAGTCGACGCGGAACCGCCCGCTGCCCTGCGCCGACTCCGGGGCGACTCCCTGCACCGCGGCCGCCCCTGCCGGCGGTGCGTGCGCCGCGCCCGCCCGCCGCGGACCCCGCCGGGGCGCGCTCCTCCACGAGCGTGTTCCACGCCTCGCAGCCCGGGCACTGCCCGTGCCACTGGGCCGAGGAGAAGCCGCACTCAGAGCAGACGTGGATCGATGAGGCGCGAGGCACCCTCGCAGACTACGGCGCGGCGGGGACGGCTTAGACCGAAGAAGAGGGGCCCAGCCGAAGCCGGGAGACACTCGCCTTCGGCTCGCATCCCCGTTTCGGCCAGCCGGCCTTCGGCCGACTGCGCCACCCTTTGGGACTACTCCGCGTCCGCGGACCCGTCGGGCCCATCCACGTGCGGCGTCTCGTCGTCGCCGTCGCCATCGGGCAGGCCATCCTCGCCGGCGGGCAGCTCCCCGGCGGCGCCTTCGGCGCCGACGGCGACGGGGGTCATCTGCTTCTTGGGCTGGACGATCGTGAGGCGCACCTCGCCCTCCTCGTCCTCGGCGGCGGGGTTGACCACGACGGTGGCGCCGGGGGTGACCTGCTCGCGCAGCACGAAGTCCGCGAGGGGGTCCTCGATGTAGCGCTGGATCGCGCGGCGCAGCGGGCGGGCGCCCATCGCGGGATCCCAGCCCTTCTCGACGAGCAGTTCCTTGGCGGGGTCGGTGAGCTCCAGCTGCAGCTCGCGTTCGGCCATCGACTCACGGATCCGCAGCAGCAGCAGCTCGACGATCTGCTTGATTTCGTCCTTGCCGAGCTTGTGGAAGACGATCACGTCGTCGATGCGGTTGAGGAACTCGGGGCGGAACACCTTCTTGAGCTCGCCCATGATGCGGTTCTTCATGTCGTCGTAGGTGATCCCGGTCTCGTCGTCGGAGACCGCGAAGCCCAGCGGCGTGTTGCGCGCGATCTCGGCGGCGCCGATGTTGGAGGTCATGATCACGATCGCGTGGCGGAAGTCCACGGTGCGCCCCTGGGCGTCGGTGAGACGGCCGTCCTCGAGGATCTGCAGCAGGATGTTGAAGACGTCGGGGTGGGCCTTCTCGATCTCGTCGAGCAGCAGCACGCAGTAGGGCTTGCGGCGCACCGCCTCGGTGAGCTGGCCGCCCTCGTCGTAGCCGATGTAGCCGGGGGGCGAGCCCACGAGGCGCGAGACAGCGTGCTTCTCCATGTACTCGGACATGTCGATTCTCACCATCGCGTCCTCGTCGCCGAAGAGGAACTCGGCGAGCGTGCGCGCCAGCTCGGTCTTGCCCACGCCGGAGGGGCCGAGGAAGATGAAGGAGCCGGTGGGACGCTTGGGGTCCTTCAGGCCCGCGCGCGAGCGGCGGATCGCCTTGGAGATGACCTCGACCGCGGGGTGCTGGCCGATCACGCGCTTGTGCAGTTCCTCCTCCATGCGCATCAGCTTCTGGGTCTCGGCCTCGGTCAGCTTGAAGACGGGGATGCCGGTCCACATGGAGACGATTTCGGCGATCTCCTCCTCGCCGATCGCGGGGCGCTCGCCGGACTCCCCGGCTTCCCACTCTTCCTCGAGCTCGCGCTTGCGGTGGGTGAGCTTGCGCTCCTGGTCGCGCAGCGCCGCGGCCTTCTCGAACTCCTGGGCCTCGATCGCGGCCTCCTTCTCGCGCCGCGTGGTCTCGATCTGCTCCTCGAGCTCGCGGTTGGCGGGGGGGGAGGTCATCGACTTGATGCGCATCCGCGAGGCGGCCTCGTCGATCAGGTCGATCGCCTTGTCGGGGAGGAAGCGGTCAGAGATGTAGCGGTCCGCCAGTTCGGCCGCGCCGCGCAGGGCGTCGTCGGTGATCTGCACCTTGTGGTGGGCCTCGTAGCGGTCGCGCAGGCCCCGCAGGATCTCGACGGTCTGGTCGATCGAGGGCTCCTCCACGCGGATCTGCTGGAAGCGGCGCTCCAGGGCGGAGTCGCGCTCGAGGTACTTGCGGTACTCGTCCAGGGTGGTCGCGCCGATCGTCTGCAGCTCCCCGCGGGCGAGGGCAGGCTTGAGGATCGAGGCGGCGTCGATCGCGCCCTCCGCGGCACCCGCGCCGACGAGGTTGTGGAGCTCGTCGATGAACAGGATGATGTCCCCGCGCTGGGTGATCTCCTTCATCACCTTCTTCAGGCGCTCCTCGAACTCCCCCCGGTACTTGGAGCCGGCGACCAGCGCGGCGAGGTCGAGGGTGTAGATCTGCTTGTTCTTGAGCAGCTCGGGGACGTCGGCGTTGGTGATCCGCTGCGCGAGGCCCTCCACCACGGCGGTCTTGCCGACGCCGGGCTCGCCGATCAGCACGGGGTTGTTCTTGGTGCGCCGCGAGAGGATCTGCATGATCCGCTCGATCTCCGTCTCGCGCCCCACGCAGGGGTCGAGCTTGCCTTCGGCGGCGAGCTTGGTCAGATTGCGCCCGAACTGGTCGAGCAGCTTCGAGGACTTCTTGCCTTCCGCGGGGCCGCCCGCACCGGGGCCGGCGCCGGGCGCTCCCGCGCCCTGCCCCTGACGGCGGCCGGAGGGGCCGGAGAGCATCCGGATGACCTCGTTGCGGATCTTCTCGGAGTCGGCGTCGAAGTCGAGCAGGATGCGGGCGGCGACGCCCTCGTTCTCGCGCACCAGCCCGAGCAGGATGTGCTCGGTGCCGATGTAGTTGTGCCCGAGGGAGAGCGCCTCGCGCAGCGCGAGCTCCAGCACCTTCTTGGCGCGCGGCGTGAAGGGGATCTGCCCGGAGGTGACCTCCTCGCCGGAGCCCACGATGCGAACGACCTGGGCGCGCACGCGCTCCACGGTGATGTCGAGGCTCTCGAGGACCCGGGCCGCGAGACCCTCCTCCTCGCGCAGCAGCCCAAGCAGGATGTGCTCGGTGCCGATGTAGTTGTGCTTGAGCGTCCGCGCCTCTTCCTGGGCGAGAACGACGACCTGGCGGGCTCGTTCTGTGAATCGCTCGAACATCGTGTACGACCCTCCGGTCTAGGTGCTGGTCAGCGGGGACGGTGGTCCCTGAGGTGGTGGGTCCCGGGTGGGCGGACCCTCCATCCCCCTCTTCGTCGCAATCCGCGAGAAAGATGAGCCTCCGGATCCCATCGCCGCCATAGGACAGTCTACCAACGGGCCCCCCGGGCATCCACCGGGAACCGGCCACGAACCTTCACGAGTGAGTGCCGTCGGCGGCCCCGAGGCCCCGGAGTCTCTACGGATGCGCTGCCACGGCGTGCGGGGCGGATCGGGCGCTACGAGCGGATCGCCACCTGCCACGGCGTGCGGGGCGGGATCGGCCACTACGAGCGCATCGCCGGGAACAGCACCACCTCGCGGATCGAGTCGCTGCCCGTGAGGAGCATCACGAGCCGGTCGATGCCCAGGCCGACGCCCGCGGTCGGGGGCATGCCCTGCTCGAGCGCCTGCACGTACTCCTCGTCGTAGGGCATCGTCTCCCCATCGGCACCGTCATCGCCGCCGTCTGGCAGCTGCACCCGCTGCTGCGCGGCGAAGCGCGCACGCTGGGTGTCGGGGTCGATCAGCTCGCTGAAGCCGTTGGCGATCTCCATACCGCCGGCGAAGGCCTCGAAGCGCTCCACGAGCCCGGGCTTGGACTCGCAGGCGTGCTCGCGGGCAAGCGGAGAGATCTCCGTCGGGTAGTCGATCACGAACGAGGGCCTGGTGAGGCTGGGCTCGACGTACTTGGAGAGCAGGTCGTCGGCCATCTCGAACCACCGCCCGCTGGTCTTGACGTCGAGATCCCGCGCGCGGATCGCGCCCGCCAGCTCCTCGGCGGCGGGGTGGGCCATCACGTCGATGGCGGTGGCCTGCTCGATCGCATCGACGAACCCGACGCGCGGCCACGGCGCCGAGAAGTCGAGCGCCCCTTCGTATCCAACAGCCTCGGCGGCCGCGCGCACGATCGCTTCGGTGCGGGTCATCGCGCCCTCGTAGTCGGCGTAGGCCTCATACCACTCGACCATCGTGAACTCGGGGTTGTGCTTGTGCGAGACGCCCTCGTTGCGGAAGTCCTTGCCGAGCTCGTACACGCGCTCCAGGCCGCCGACGATCAGGCGCTTGAGGTAGAGCTCGGTGGCGATCCGCAGATAGAGGTCGCGGTCGAGCGCGTTGTGGTGGGTGGTGAAGGGGCGCGCAAGGGCGCCGCCGTAGAGGGGCTGGAGCACCGGAGTCTCCACCTCGATGAAGCCGGCCGCATCGAGCTGGGCGCGGACCGCGGAGACGATGCGCGCACGGTCGACGAACAGCCGGCGGGCGTCGGCGCTCGCGATCAGGTCGAGCTCGCGGTGGCGGTAGCGTGTCTCCACGTCGGCGAGGCCGTGGTGCTTGTCGGGTGGCGGGCGCAGCGCCTTGGCGAGGATCTGAAAGCTCTCCGCGCGCAGCGAGACCTCGCCGTGGCGGCTGCGGATGGCGGCACCGTCGACACCGATCAGATCGCCCAGGTCGAGGCTCCTCAGCAGCTCGAAGCGCTCGGCGCCGAGCACGTCCAGGCGGGCGTGCAGCTGAATCTTGCCCGTGCGATCGACGAGATCCAGGAACGCGGCCCTGCCCGCGCCGCGCCGCGCGGCGATGCGGCCCGCGACGCGATGGCGCTCGTCGGTTTCCTCACCCGGCGCCAGGCCCTCGTACCTGGGCAGTATCTCGGCGATCGGCTCGGCGCCCGCGAAGGAGTGGGGGAAGGCGCTCGGGTCCTGCTCGCGCAGGCGCTCCGCCTTGGCGCGTCGCTCGGCGATCAGCTCGGCCAGGCCGTGCCGGCGGCCCTCCTCGGGCTCCTCGCTTGCGCCCATTGCGGGGAGGCTACTTGAGGCCTACGTCGATCTTGGTGATCTTGAGCTTGCGCGCGGGTCCCCGGGGGACCTGGACGGCGACGGTGTCGCCCCGCTTGTGACCCAGCAGGGCACGCCCCACGGGGGACTCGTTGGAGAGCTTGCTCTCTTCGGGGTTGGCCTCGGCGGAGCCCACGATCGTGTATTTCACGGACTTGCCGGTCTTTTCGTCTTTGACGTGCACCACCGAGCCCACCTGCACGACGTCGGTGGAGAGCTCCTTGGAGTCGATCACCGTGGCCATCCGGAGCTTCTCCTGGAGCTGGGCGATCTTGCTCTCGAGCATCGCCTGCTCGTTCTTGGCGTCGTCATACTCGGAGTTCTCCGAGATGTCTCCGAACTCGCGGGCCTCCTTGATGCGTTCGGCCACCTCGCGGCGACGCGCGGTGGAGAGCAGCTCGAGCTCGTCCTTGAGCTTCTCCAGACCTTCGGGGGTGAGGATGACGTCCTTCGGCATGTGGGCGGGCGGGCTTCGATTCCCCGGGGTGGTGAGTCGATTTACAAACGAAACCCGCCGGATCGACTGGGCCCCGACCGGGCGGTCGGGAAGCCCATCCTGGGCCGGCGGGCCGCAGCGAGCGCAGCAGTATAGCGAGGCCTCAGGGGCCCCACCCACGTGGGCAAGATCTCGCAGGTCGAACTGGCGGGCTCACGCCAGGAGCGCCGCCGCGGGGCGTGACGGCGGGTCCAACGGCGGGTGCGAAGACCGGGCGGGGACAGGTGAAATCAAGGCCCAGGGCGCCCCCGGAGCCAGCAGCTCCCGAACCTCGGCGATCGTGTCGCTCGCCTGCAACGAGGCTTGCAGGCCCGTTAGCCGCGCCCGGTCGAGGCCGAGCCGGGGGAGGTACCAGGGGTAGAACTTGCGCAGGTAGCGCGCGGCGCGCGCGGCCCCGAGGTGCTCGACGGCGCGCTCGGTCACCCAGTCGAGCTCCGCCAGCACCTCCGCGGGGGTGGGCGCGGACTCACGCCCGCCCACCAGCTCCTCGAACAGCCAGGGGTTGCCGAGGCACCCCCGCGCGAGCATCACCGCGGCGACGCCGGTGTGGGCGAACGTCTCGCGGATGCCGCGCGCGTCGTTCATGCCGCCGGTGAGGATCACGGGGACGGGCAGGGACTCCGCGAGGCGCGCGGCGAGCTCGTAGTCGGGGACGCCCCGGTGGTGCACCGCGGCGGAGCGGGGGTGGAAGGCGATCGCGGCGACCCCCGCGTCCTCCACAAGCCGGTGGGCGAGCTCGAAGCCCGAGGTGTCCCCGGGGCGCTGGCCGGAGCGGAGCTTCACGGTCACCGGCAGGCCGCCCCCGCCCTCGACGGCGGCCCGCGCCACCGCCACGGCGCGGTGCGGGTCGGCGAGCAGGGCTGCGCCGGCGCCGGTCTTGCAGACCTTCGGCACAGGGCAGCCCATGTTCAGGTCGATCGCGTCGGCCCCCGAGGCGACCACGGCGGCCGCGGCAGAGCGCATGATCTCGGGGTCCTGCCCGAAGAGCTGGATCGAGGTGGGGCGGATGGGGTGGGTGAGGCTCGTCGAGCCGGTTGGGTTGGCGGGGCCGGTGGAGTTGAGAAGACCGGTGGATTCGGCAAGGCCGGTGGGCTCGGTGGGGCCACCGAGATCCCCGAGCCCCACGGCGCGCTCCTCGGGATGGATGCGCAGCAGCTCGCGGAGCGTGCGCTCGTTGCGGTAGTGGATCGCGTGGCTGGAGACCATCTCCGAGACCGCCATCCCAGCCCCGTGGCGCTTGGCCTGCAGACGCACGAACCAGTTGCCGATCCCCGCCAGCGGGGCGAGCAGCACGCGGTTGGGGACCCGCAGGGGGCCGAGCTCCCAGGGATCTGTCAGCTGGGGGGCGGGCATGGGTCCATTATGGATGGGTGGATGTCGCGTGCCGGCGGGTGTGGCCGGGGTCGAGGGGGTCAAACGCCAGCGGATCGCCATGCCCCAGACGCCACCAGGACTTATGCTGGTCGCGATGCGGTGGGTCGTGGACGGGATGAACGTGATCGGCGCGCGGCCCGACGGGTGGTGGAGAGACAGGCACGGTGCGATGGCCCAGCTCGTCGGCCAGCTCGAGCGCTGGGCCGCCGGGTGTGGGGAGCAGGTCACGGTCGTGTTCGAGCGGCCCCCCTCTCCCCCGATCTGCTCCAACACCATCGAGGTGGCATCCGCGCCGCAGCCGCGGCGGGACTCGGCTGATGACGAGATCGTCCGTCGCGTCCTCGCCGACCCCGAGCCCAGCGCGATCGGCGTGGTGACCTCCGACAAGCAGCTCGCGGATCGGGTGCGCGCCGCGGGAGCGGCGGTGCGGCCGGCAGGGGCCTTCCGGGCGCAGCTGGACGAGTGAGGGCCGCCTACTCGGCGGGCGCCTGGACGGAATCGGCGGCGGGGGTGCCTGTCGACGCCGGCAGCTCGAGATCCGCCATGCCGGAATCGACTGCGGCCCGCTCGCCCAGACCGATGCGGCGATGCCCCCGGCGCGGCAGCGTCGGCACCCACCAGTTCCAATCGCCGAGCAGCGCCATCAAGGACGGCACGAGCAGCATCCGCACGATGCTCGCATCGATCGCCACCGTCAGGGCGGTGCCAAAGCCGAACTGCTTGGAGAGGAACACCGAGGAGGTGCTCAGCGCTCCCACCGCCACGCAGAAGAGCAGCGCGGCGGCGGTGATCAGGCGTCCGGTGCGCTCGATCCCGAGCGCTACCGCGTCCCGATTCGAGAGCCCCGCGTCGTGGCCCTCCTTGATGCGGCCGAGCAGGAAGATCTCATAGTCGGTGGAGAGCGCGAAGGTGATCACGAACAGCAGTACGAGACTCGACTCCTCGAGGCCGCCGATGGGTGTGAAGCCAAGCAGCGAGGAGAGGTGACCGTCCTGGAAGATCAGCACGAGCAGTCCGGCGCCGATGCAGGCGGTGAGAAGGTTCATCGCCAGACCCTTCAGCGGCAGCACCACCGAGCGGGTCATCGAGAAGAGCGCCCCGCCCGTCACCAGCAGGAGGATCAGGAGCGCGAGGGGGATGCGCGATGCGATCGCCTGCTTCTGATCCACGAAGTACGCCGTCCAGCCCCCCACCAGCGCACCAACGGGGTTCACGGCCGCGCGCAGCCGTCTCAGCAGTCGCTGGTTGCCGGCGGAGAAGGGCGACCCGTGCGCGAGCAGCACGATCTCCCAGGTGCCGCGGCCCAGATAGTCGAGCGGGGCCTCACTGGCCCTCCCGGCCGTGCGTTCCACCACCCTGACGAGCGAAAGCACGTTGATGTTGGCAGGCGCGACCACATACATCGCCTCGGCCGAGTTGACAGTGAAGTCGTCGGCGATGGCGCGTTCGATCTGGTTGGCGGGAGCGGAGGACGGCAGCAGGTCTGCGCCCGCGGCAATGAGTTTCAGGTGGGTCACGGGCAACGCGGCGGCGATCAGCGCCGTCCCGGTCGCCAGCGCGACGAGGCCGGGGCGGCGCATCACCGCGCGGGCCAACCCCGCCCAGGCGCTGTGCTCGCTCGCTCGCGCGGTGCGCTCGGCGCTGCGACGCAGCCAGGCCGGGGAGAACGCGTTGATGCGCCCGCCGAGCGCCACCAGCAGCGCCGGCAGCACGATCAGCGCCACGGCGCCGTCCGCGAGCGCGGCGATCGCACCGCCGATGCCCATCGAGAAGAGAAAGCCGGTGGGGAAGACGAGCAGCGAGGTGAGCGCCGCGGCGACGATCAGCGAGCTGTAGAACACGGTGCGACCGGCCGTCGCGAGTGTCCGTGCCATCGCCGTGCGGGTATCGGCGCCGCCTGCAAGCTCCTCCCGGTAGCGCCAGAGTATGAACAGGCTGTAATCGATGCCCAGTCCCAGGCCCAAGCCCGTGACGATGTCCAGCGCGAAGATCGAGATGGGCGTGAGCTGATCGATCACCCGCAATGCAAGCAGCGTGAGCACGATCGCAAAGCCGCCCACCAGCGCTGGCAGGAACGCGGTCACGAAGCCGCGGAAAACCCAGAACAGCAGGATCAGAATGATCGGGAACGCGAACAGCTCGGCGCGTTTGAGATCCGCGGTGGAGCGGCGGCTGAGTTCTTCGGCGACGACGTCGGGGCCGCCGAGGGTCGGGTTCATACCGGCGAGCCCCCTCCGAGCGCTCGGGCGCGAGAGCGACGCCTGCACCCGCGACACCGCGTCCGCCGAGTCTTCGGGCGTCGCGAAGGCGGCCACAATCAGGGTCTTGCGTCCGTCGCGCGAGATCAGTTCGCCGAGATGGTCAGCCGGGTAGTCGAGCTCGCGCTGGAAGCCGCGCTGGTGGGCGAGCAGCGCCGCCAAATACCTGGTGGCGCGCTGCTCGGAGCGATCGGTGCGGATCGCATGCGCGCCGGAGAGCAGTGCCGCGACCCCGTATCCGGGCGCCTGGCCCGTGGCCTTGCGGACCATCGCAAGCCCACGTTCGTATTGGGAGCTCGGACTCTGGAAGTCCTGACTCCTCTCCTTCAGGCGCGCGGTGATCGGAAGACCCACGGCGGCCGCGACCACAAAGACCGCCCCGGCCACGCCCAGGACGAGACGCGCACGCTCCGTGGCGAGCTTGATCAGGCCGGCTGTCACCATCGCGCGGGCGCGTTCTCACTCTGCGGCGAGTGCTCGCGATACCAGCGGTAGGCCCGCTCGAGCGAAACCCGCAAAGGCGTCTGGGGGTAACCGAGCTCGGCGATGGCACGCTTCGAGGTGTACGCACGCCGGCACGCCGCTATCCACATCATTTCCGGCGTGATCGGCGGCTGCTTGCGAGTCATCCGTGAGATCCCCTCTGCGGCGTGCGCGGCCATCTGTGCGACGGGGCTGGGCACCATCCGCACGCGCACCTCTCGCCCCATCGCCTCGCCCACGTCGGAGATCAGGTCTCGATAGGACCGAACCTCTCCACCGAGGACATATCGTTGGCCGCAGCGACCGACTCGCATCGCTGCGATGTGCCCGGCGCACACGTCGTCCACGTCGCACGTCGTGATCCAGCCGCTGAGACATGGGACGACCGAGCGCAGGCCCACGATCGCGAAGATGCCGGTACCGGTCAGGTGGAGGTCGCGCTGACCGAACACGAGCCCCGGGTTCACGATCACCACCTCGATCCCCTGCTCGAGTCCCCCCAGCGCTTCCTGCTCACCGACGTACTTGGTCCTGCAATAGCCCTTCCCGTAGGGCTCCCCGTCCCACTGAGTCCCCTCGTCGGACAGCTGGCCATCGCCACGAGCACCGAGCGCCATGACGGAGCTCGTGTGCACGATCCGCCGCACTCCAGCCCGTGCCGCCGACTCGACCACGTTGCGTGTGCCCACGACATTTACCTGCCACTGCTGCTTTTGCATGGGCCGCCAGTAGCTCACGACCCCGGCGACGTGATAGATCCCTTCGACGCCACGCACAGCGCGTTCCACGCTCTCGCGATCCGTGACATCGCCCTCAGCTGTCTCCAGTGGCAGATCGCCGATCAGTACCGGGGGGGTGCTGGGACGCTTGAGTATGCGTACATCCTCCCCCTGCTCGACCAGATGGTGGACCAAGTTCGAGCCGAGGAAGCCGGTTGCACCAGTCACGAGAACCTTCATCTGTCGTAGCTCACGCCTCGGTGGGACGCGGGTTGGCTCTCTCCTCGAGGGGCACGCCGAAGCTGTTGAGCAGTCCGGCGAGCATTTCGTAGTGGCCGACCAGCATGCAGAGCTCGATGAGCTCATTGGTGCGATAGTGCGGCGTCAGGCGTGCCCAAGTGTCGTCAGCGATCATGTGCGTCCCATGCAGGTCATCGACCGCGTCGAGCAGCGCGGCCTGGCGTGGATTCCAGCCATCCGCCGCGGAGCCGTGTTGAACGCGCGCAAGATCGTGGGCGGTCATGCCCGTGCGCTCGAGGAGATCGACATGTTGAGCCCACTCGTATCCACAGCGACAGTTCCAAGCGACGCGCAGGATGGCAAGCTCGATGTCCGATCGCTTGAGCGCCCCATGGCGAATGAACCATGTGGCAAAGGGCAGCCAGCGTCGGGCCAGCCGCCGGTGTTTCATGACCAGCTGCAACAAATTGACTGCGCCCACTTTGCGGATTCGGCGACCCAGCCAGAGGATGAGACGCATATCGCGAGTGGTCACCGAGAGCTCCTGCGAGGAGATGCGAGCGACCGAGCCGAGCAGCCAGCCGCCGGGGGGCGTCACCTGTTGGTCGCTATCGATCATCGATGGATCGCCGTCTCAACGGACTCAACCTGCGCCGACAGCCACGCCTCGATGACCTGGGCAACCGATGCCGCGTGCTCATCGAGAATCGTGAAATGATTGCCGGCGACTTGGACGACACTGTCGGTGATCGTATGTCGCCCCCCTTCCTCCCCGCCGTTCAACGACTCCCGGGCCTGAATGAGCAGGGAAGGCGTCGTGATCGAACCCGGTAGCCATTCATCCACCAGACGCGCATAGGCGCCCATGGCTATCAGGTGCTCGTCGGTGATGAACATCTGAACGCGGTCTTTCTCCAGAAGCGTGGACATGATGAGCGGCAGGGCGCCGGCCAGCTCATCGCGGTTCGGCAGGAACGTGTCGAGCAACACGAGCCCGGAGGGAGCGATGTCGCGCGACTCGAGCGCTTGCACCGCGCTGTGGGCGAGCAGCCCTCCGGATGAGTAGCCGACGAGGACGAACGGCTTGCCTGACGCTGCACGAGCTATCGAGGAGGCAAGCGCATCGATCGCCACCTCCCACGATGCTGGAAGCAGCTCACCATCGCCGAAGCCCGGCAGCGCGGCTGCGAGAACGGTACGCTCACCGGCGAGCTTCCCGGCGATCCGCACGAACTGGTAGGGCCCCAATCCGTTGACGAACGAAGGGACGCAGATCAGCGCAGGAAGCTCGGATCCCGAGGCGATCTTCACCGGCGGGAATGAACCGTCAACCCGCTCCAAGGAATCGAAGGTGGGCCGCAGGCACGCGGCCTGCACGACAAGGGCCAGGGCGTCGCCAAGCATCTCCCGGTCGTTGGCGTGATGCATCAGTTCGCGCAATGTCCCAGTGCCATGGGGGGCTGCGGTGGGTCGAGCGTTGGCTGCCATCTCCGGCACCCGCCCCAGCAGGTGCTCAGTCACCGCCGACGGCGTGGGCCGATCGAACAAAAGCGTAGCTGCGATCTTCAGGCCCGTCGCTTGGGCGAGGCGGTTTCTGAGCTCCAAGGCGGAGAGTGAATCGAAGCCAAGGCTCGTGAAGTCCCTGTCGGCATCGATCGCCGCATCGGACTCGTGCTCCAAGACGGCGGCCACGTGGCCTTTCACCAGCTCCAGGACGATCGCAACCTTCTCCTGCTCGGATGCACACTCGAGTCTGCTCGCCAGCGAGCCGCCAGTATCTGAAGGCCCACCAGCACCTGCGTCGCTGGCTGCTTCCCCACGCGCGTCGAGGGCATCCCGCTCGACTGGGTGCGAGGCCCCGGCCGCCAATCCCGACTCGATCCAGTAACGCTTACGTTGAAATGCGTACGTGGGAAGCTCGACCCAGGGAGCACCCTCGTCGAAAAGCGCACTCCAATCGACCCCGACACCATCGACGTAGGCCAGCGCGAGGAACCGCATGAACGCCGCGACCTCCGGCCGGCGCGCACGCAAGCACCCAGCGACGAGCATGCCTTCCGTCTCCTCTGCGACACACTCAGAGACCAGCGCGCTCAACACCCCCCCTGGACCCAGCTCCAGGAAACGCGTCGCGCCAGCCGCCCGCAACGAGGCGACCCCGTCGGCGAAACGCACCGTGTCCCGCACGTGCCCCACCCAGTAATCGGGCGAGACGGCCTCTTGCGCCGTCAGCACCACCCCAGATCGGTTCGACACAATCGGGATACGCGGCTCGTTGAAGCTCAAACCCTCCACGACCCCGCGAAACTCCTCGAGCATCGGCTCCATCAACTGCGAGTGAAAAGCATGACTCACCCGAAGACGCCTGGTCTTGCGCCCCTGCTCCTTCCAGTGACCCTCGAGCTGCCCAAGCGCCTCTGCCTCGCCTGAGAGCACAACCGCCTGCGGGCCATTCACCGCCGCCAGTGACACCCCCTCAACGCCAGCAAGACTCTCGAGCGCATCCCCCTCCGAGGCCTGCACCGCGAGCATCGCCCCGCCCTCCGGCAACGCACCCATCAACCTCCCCCGAGCAGCCACCAAAGCACAGGCGTCCCCCAACGAGAACACGCCGGCCACATGCGCAGCCACAAGCTCACCAACCGAATGCCCAATCAAATAATCCGCCTTCACGCCAAACCACTCGACCAACCTATGAAGCGCGACCTCCAACGCAAACAAAGCAGGCTGTGCGAACTCCGTCCCATCCAAGAGCGAAGCCCCATCCGATCCCTCTTCAGCGAGCACGACCTCCTCCAGGGAACGCCCCAAGTGACGATCAAGCTCCCCACACACCTCCCCAAACACCCCCGCAAACACGGGAAAGGCACCAATGAGCTCCCTACCCATCCCCACCCACTGCGCACCCTGACCAGTGAACAACAACGCTGTCCGACCCCTGCCTCCAGCCACGCCCCGGACAACACCTTTGGCCTCACCGCCACAGGCAAGCGCATCCAGACCACCTGCAAGCCTCTCCAACTCCCCTGCCAAGACAACCGCGCGCTGGGAGAACTGCGCCCGATGAAGCGCAAGCGTCCCGGCCACACCTGCAAACCCGAGCCCGGGATTCTCAGTCAGATGCGAGTGCAGTCGCCGAGCCTGCGCACGCAGTGCCTCATCGCTCTTCGCTGAGAGCACGAACGGAACCACCGACAATCCCGACGCCAACGCCCGCTCATCAACCTCCTCGCGTCCCTCGATCCCCTCGACCTCCTCGACCTCCTCGACCTGCGGAGCCTCCTCCAGGATCGCGTGCGCGTTCGTGCCCGAGGCCCCGAACGAGGAGACGCCACAGCGCCGCGGGCGCTCGCCTCGCGGCCAGGGAACCGGCTCGCTCAGCAGTCGCACGTCGCCTTCCGACCACTCCACATGCGGCGAGGGCGCGTCTATGTGCAGGCTCTTGGGGAGCAACTCATGACGCATCGCTTCGACCATCTTGATCACGCCCGCCACACCGGCGGCGGCTTGGGCGTGGCCGATGTTGGACTTGATGGAGCCCAGGTGCAGAGGGCCGTTGGTGCGCTCCTGGCCGTAGGCCGCGATCAGCGCCTGCGCCTCGATCGGATCGCCCAGAGTGGTGCCAGTGCCGTGCGCCTCGACAGCGTCGATGTCCCCAGGCGCGAGGCCGGCGCTCGTGAGCGCCTGAGCGATCACGCGCTCCTGAGAGGGACCGTTGGGCGCCGTCAGACCATTCGAGGCGCCGTCCTGGTTGACCGCACTGCCCCTGACCAGCGCCAGCACGCGGTGGCCCGCACGCTCCGCGAGTGAGAGGCGCTCGAGCAGCAACAGACCCATGCCCTCGGAGAAGCCCACGCCTTCAGCCGCGGCGGCGAAGGATCTGCAACGCCCGTCGGTCGAGAGGCCGCGTTGGCGGCTGAAGAAGCGCAACATGGCCGGGGTCGACAGCACCGTCACACCACCGGCCAGCGCAAGCTCGCACTCCCCCTGTCTGAGCGCCTGGCAGGCCAGGTGCATCGCCACCAGCGAGGAGGAGCAGGCGGTGTCGACCGTCACCGCCGGACCCTCGAGACCGAAGACATAGGCGACACGACCGGAGAGGGCGCTCCCACCCATGCTGGCGACTCCGAAGCCTTCGCGCTCTTCGGCCGCCGAGCCCGCCGCATAGTCGTAGGTCATCACACCCGTGAACACGCCGGTCCTGCTGCCGCGCAGCGACTTGGGGTCGATCGCCGCACGCTCGATCGCCTCCCACGCGCCTTCCAGCAGCAGGCGCTGCTGGGGGTCCATCGCGAACGCCTCGCGGGGGGAGATGGAGAAGAAGTCGGCATCGAACTTGTCGACGTCCTCGACAAAGCCACCTTCACGCGCATAGCTCGTGCCCGGGCGATCGGGATCTGGGTCGTAGAGGCGCTCGAGCTCCCAGCCGCGATCGGTGGGGAGCTCCCCGACGGCATCGCCTCCCGAGGCAACTCGTTCCCACAGCTCGGAGGGCGAGGCCGCCCCGCCGGGGTAGCGGCAGCTCATGCCGACGATTGCGATCGGCTCGTGTTCACGCCGTTCGATTTGGCTTAGATGGCGGCGCGTCGTGCGCAGGTCGGCAATGACCTTCTTGAGATATGCGCGCAGCTTCTCGTCGCTTGGATGAGGCATCTCGTCACTCAAGGCTCAGCCCATCGCTTTCGGTGGGAGACGCTCAGTGCGTGCAGTGGCGATCATGCCGCCCCGAACTCCTCATCGACGATCTCGAACAGCTCCTCATCCGACGCCGCGTCGAGGTCATCGCCCGCCGCCCCATCCCCGCCCTCCGGGTCTTCGTCGGAGAAGCCGGCTAGGAACGACTGCACCCGTGCGCTGAACAGACGCAGACGTGGATCCAATTGCCTTCTCGCCTTGCTGTCCTCGGCGATTGAGGCGAGCATCGCCTCCAACCTGTCGAGGTCGCCCTCGATCCTGGGTCGCTCCGCTCCCTCGGTGGTTACTTTCGAGCGCAGAAACTGCGCCACTGCGGCTGGGGTGGGGTAGTCGAAGACGAGCGTCGGTGTCAGTTTGATCCCGGTGGCTTGTGCCAGGCGGTTTCTGAGCTCGACGGCGCTGAGGGAGTCGAAGCCGAGCTCTTGGAAGCTGCGCTGCGCGTCGATCGCCTCCGCCGAGCTATGACCCAGCACCATCGCTACGTGCCTCGCCACGAGCTCCAGAACAACGGCATCCCACTCAGACTCGGGCACCTCAGCCAGCTTCCTCGCCAGCGAACCCCCCGCCTCCGCGGCCCTGCGCACAGGAACACGAACAAGAGCACGCATGATCGCAGGCAGCATCCCTGCCTGCGCCTTGGCACGCAGGACACCCATATCCAGGCGCATCGGCAAAAGCAACGGCGCATCCACCCCGCGGGCGATATCGAGCAGCTCGAGCCCCTCCTCAGGCGAATGCGCAAGCACCGCCAAACGCGTATGGATCTGACGCACAAAACGCTCCCTCTCGGCCTCACCCAGCCCGGCGGCCAAATTACTCTCATTCGCCCACAACCCCCACGCCAGCGACACCCCAGGCAGACCCCTCGCACGACGATGACAGGCCAGCGCATCCAAGAAGGTGTTAGCCGCCGCGTAGTTACCCTGTCCCGCGCTGCCGATCGTCGAGGGAGCCGAGGAGAACAAAATGAACTCCTTCAACCCCAAAGACTCCGTCAGCTCATGCAAATGAATAGCGGCATCAACCTTGGGGGACATCACACGCGCCAAACGCTCCCCATCCAACGAATCGATCACGCCATCATCGAGCACACCAGCCGCATGAATCACCGCGGTCAGAGGACGCTCACCAGGAACCCCCGCGATAACCCGCTCCAAATCCTCCCTGCACGAAACATCACAAGCCTCGATCCGCGCGTCGCAGCCGAGCTCATTGAGCTCCATCAGCAGTTCCCCAGCACCCTCCGCGTCAGGACCACTACGACTCAACAACACAAGATGCTCACAGCCCTGCTCGCCAGCCAGATGCCTCGCCAGCAACGTCCCCAGACCACCCGTACCACCCGTGATCAGAACCGTCCCCGACGGGTCCAGCAACACCCCAGGCCGCTCCCGCTCCTCCGCCTGCACCCGCACGAGCCGCGGGGCATAGAGCACGCCCCCACGCAGACAAAGCTCCGGCTCATCACTCACCAACGCACCATGAAGAGCACCACGCGCCTCCTCACTTCCGTCCATATCGACCAGGCAGAAACGCTCAGGATGCTCCGCATGCGCACTCCGCATGAGACCCACAAGCGCAGCCTGCGCCAGATCGGGCGACTCGCCCTCCCCCACCGCCAACGCGCCCTCAGTTACCAGCACGAGCTGACTGTCCGCCAAGCGCTCTGAGGAGATCCACGTCTTGAGCAGCTCCAATGTCCGCTCCGTGCCCCGATGGATGGCGCTCGCAAGCGCGCCACCGTCGGTCCCTGGGTCCCTGCTCTCAACGGCCATGGCCTCGCGGTGGCCATTCTGCGCCGTTGCCTCTGTGTGGGCAGCCTGTCCCGGCGCCCCTCTCTGCTCACCTTCAACCATCGCCCGGGCGTCTATGAGCACACGCTCGGGCGGCAACGCGCCAGCCTCGAGCGCCTCATCGAGTGCAGTTAGATCGGCGTAGAACCCGATCTCCAAGCCCGGGACCTCGATCTCCTCGAAGCCGAGCGCCGCCAGATGAAGCGCTGAGCCGTTCGGGGATGGGAGGGGGACCTCCAGCCACTGCAGCTCGTAGAGGGCATCCTGAGCGCCGCGGCGAGCCATGTTGAGCTGACCCTGGTCGATCGGTCGGTCCTTCAGCGACTCGATGGAGAGCACCGGGGCACCCGAGCTATCGAGTGCGAGCACGCTCACCGCGCCCTCCGCGGTCACGGCTAGGCGCACACGCAGTGAGGAGGCACCCCGGCCATGCAGGCGGACGCCGAGGAAGGCGAAGGGCACCCCGACTTCACCAGTCTCTCTCCATTCCAGCGCCTGGAGTATGAGCGCGTGTAGTGAGGCGTCGAGGAGTGCGGGGTGTACGAGGTAGCTCTGTGCTTGTGTGGCGTGCTCTTCTTCTAGCGCTACCTCGGCGTAGACGTGCTCGCCTGCGCGCCACGCGGCGCGTAGCCCTTGGAACACGGGGCCGTAGTCATAGCCGGCCTCCGCGAGACGATCGTAGAAGAACTCGGTGTCGATCTCTTGCGCGTCCGCGGGCGGCCACTGACCGGCAGCGAACTCTTCGAGGTCCCGGGCGGGCGGGCTCTCGCCGCCGAGGACGCCCTGGGCGTGCAGTACCCACTCCCCGGGCTCCCCGTCGCTCTCGCTGCCCTGCGGACGGGAATAGATACCAAGGGAGTGCCTGCCCTCACCATCGCGCTCACCGACGACGACCTGTACCTGGCACGCACCCCCCTCAGCGAATACCAGCGGCGCTTGTAACGTGAGCTCCTCGACCATCTCAACACCCGCCCGCTCAGCCGCAGCGAGGGCTAGCTCTAGGAACGCGGTCCCCGGCAGCAACACGGTGCCCATCACCGCGTGATCCGCTAGCCAGGGATGACTCTCCGTAGATAGACGGCCCGTCAATACCAGCCCCTCGCCCTCACCCGCGAGATCCAACGAGGCACCCAGCAACGGATGCCCAGCCGACGACTGCCCCAATGACCCCGCGTCTCCCGACCCCGCGCCGAACCCAAGCCAATAACGCTTCCGCTGAAACGCATACCGCGGCAGCTCGACCCGCTCCGCGCCCTCGAACAACGGACCCCAATCAACCGCCACACCATCGACATAAGCCCGCGCGAGGAACCCCACGAACGCCTCGACTTCCGGCTGACGCGCACGCAAACACCCCGCGGCCAACACACCCCCCTCCCCATCTTCCTCCGCGACGCACTCAGAAACCAGCGCGCTCAAGACCCCACCCGGACCCAACTCCAAAAAGCGGCTCACGCCAGCCGCCCGCAACGAAGCGACCCCATCAGCAAACCGCACCGTGTCCCGCACATGCCCCACCCAATAATCAGGCGACATCGCTTCCTGCGCCGACAACACGACCCCAGTCCGGTTCGACACAATCGGGATCCGCGGCTCACCGAAACTCAAACCCTCCACGACACCACGAAACTCCTCCAACATCGGCTCCATCAACCCCGAATGAAAAGCATGACTCACCCGCAAACGCCTAACCCTACGCCCCCGCCCCGCCCAAACACCCTCAAGCCGCGCGATCTCCTCCCCCTCACCAGAAAGCACAACCCCCTCCGGCGCATTCACCGCCGCCAACGACACCCCCTCCACACCCACAAGACTCTCCAACACCTCCTCCTCCGAGGCCTGCACCGCGAGCATCGCCCCACCCCCCGCCAACGCCCCCATCAACCGCCCCCGCGCAGCCACCAAAGCACACGCATCCCCCAACGAAAACACGCCAGCCACACACGCAGCCACAAGCTCCCCAACCGAATGACCAACCAAATAATCCGCGCGCACCCCAAACCCCTCAACCAGCCTAAACAACGCCACCTCCAACGCAAACAAAGCAGGCTGCGCGAACTCCGTCCCATCCAACAACAACCCCAAATCCGACCCCTCCCCAGCAAACACAACCTCCCCCAAAGGCCTCTCTAAATAACGATCCAGCTCACCACAGACCTCCTCGAACGCCCCAGCAAACCCAGGAAACACACCAGCAAGCTCCCTACCCATCCCCACCCACTGAGCACCCTGACCCGTAAACAAAAACGCAACCTTCCCCCCACCCCCAGCAACACCCCGAACAACACCCTCCCCCTCCCCACCACACGCCAAAACATCAAGACCAGCCACAAGCCCCTCACGCCCCCCCGCCAAAACAACCCCCCGGTAAGGAAGACGCGCACGATGCAACGCCAAGCTCCCACCCACATCCCCCAACCCAACCCCCGGATTACCAGCCAAAAACGAACCCAAACGCCCAGCCTGCCCACACAACGCCTCACCACTCTTCGCCGACAACACAAACGGAACCACCGGCCACCCCAACGCCCCCGTCCCTGCCCCCTCCCGCTCCCCAGCCACCTCAGCCACCTCGTCCCCCACGGCCCCCACGGCCGCCCCGCCCCCCAAAACCCGCCCAGCCTCCTCCTGCGACCCCGCCCCTTTCTCCCGCGGGGCCTCCTCCAAGATCACATGCGCGTTCGTGCCCGATACGCCGAACGAGGAGATGCCGGCGCGGCGCGTGCGCTCGCCCTCGGGCCACGGCTCGGGCTCGCTCAGGAGCGATACTGCGCCCGCGGACCAGTCCACGTGCGGGGAGGGCTCCTCGGCATGAAGGGTCCTGGGCAGCACGCCATGGCGCAAAGCTTCGACCATCTTGATCACACCCGCGACCCCGGCCGCGGCCTGCGTGTGACCGATATTCGACTTCAGGGAGCCCAGGCGCAGAGGGCCGTTGGTGCGCTCTTGGCCGTAGGCCGCGATCAGCGCCTGCGCCTCGATCGGATCGCCCAACATGGTGCCGGTACCGTGCCCCTCGACGGCATCGACGTCTGCGGGGGATAGGCCAGCGTTCGCGAGCGCCTGAGCGATCACGCGCTCCTGAGAAGGACCATTGGGCGCCGTCAGACCATTCGAGGCACCGTCCTGGTTCACAGCCGAGCCACGCAGGAGAGCCAGGACCCTGTGGCCCTGACTACGTGCCCGCGAGAGGGGCTCCAACGCGAGCAGACCCGCGCCCTCCGCCCAGCCGACACCGTCCGCGTCGTGACCGAAGGACTTGCAACGCCCGTCTGGCGCCAAGCCACGCTGACGAGAGAAGACGATGAACACACCGGGATTCGAGAGCACCGTCACCCCGCCCGCCAGTGCTAGATCGCATTCGCCCTGCCTGAGCGCCTGGCAAGCCAGATGCATCGCTACCAGCGAGGAGGAGCACGCAGTATCGACCGTCACCGCTGGGCCCTCCAAGCCGAACGTATACGCCAAGCGGCCAGAGACGATGCTCCCCCCGACACCCGTGCCGATATGACCCTCGAGCTCAGCCGGCACCGGACCCGTGCCCAAACCATAGTCCTGATACATCACTCCAGTGAAGACCCCGGTCTGCGAGGCACGCAACGTAGCCGGATCGATACCCGCGTCCTCGAAAACCTCCCACGCGCACTCCAACAGCAGACGCTGCTGGGGATCCATCGCCAACGCCTCCCGGGGGCCGATGTTGAAGAACTCAGCGTCGAACTCACCCGCGTCATAGAGAAAGCCCCCATGACGCGTATAGCTCGTACCCGAATGATCGGGGTCGGGGTCATACAAGCGCTCGGTATCCCAGCCACGATCAACGGGAAACTCACCGATCGCGTCCGTGCCCGAGGCAGCCAGCTCCCACAGCTCCGCGGGCGAGGAGACCCCGCCGGGGTAGCGGCAGCTCATACCAACGATCGCGATCGGCTCCTCGGTCCGCGCCAACGCACGCCGCGGCGCCCTCACCTCACGCTCCACGCCCTCCACCTTCAAACGCAGGAACGCCGCCACCGCCGCCGGCGTCGGGTGATCAAAGACCAGTGTCGCGGGCAGCTTGACCCCTGTCGCCGCCATCAACCCATTCCTCAGCTCCACCGCGCTCAAGGAATCGAAGCCGAGGTCTTTGAAAGAGGACTGAGGGTCGATCGCCTCAGCCGAGGCATGCCCCAACACCCCCGCGACATGCCCCCTGACGAGCTCCAGCACGATCGCGTCCCACTCCGACTCAGGCGCACCCGCCAGACGCCTAGCCAACGAGCCTTTCGCCTCCTGGGCCCTGCGCGCCGGCACACGAACCAGCCCACTCAGGATCGCGGGCAGCATCCCCGCCCGCGCCCAAGTACGCAGCACACCCATGTCAAGCGGCACAGCCAACAACAGCGGCTCATCGATCGCCCGGGCGACATCAAAGAGCTCGAGACCCCGCTCAGGAGAAAGCGGACTCAGACCCAGGCGCCCCCACCGTGCGACATCCCCCTCGCTCAACCCCACCGTCATACCCCGCTCCATCGCCCACGCACCCCAAGCCAGCGAAACACCCGCAAGACCCCGCGCACGACGATAGCCAGCCAACGCATCCAAGAAAGCATTCGCGGCCGCATAGTTACCCTGGCCAGGACCCCCCAGCGCTCCCGCGGCCGAGGAGAAGAGAATGAACTCGCAAAGCGGCAGGTCCTTCGTCAGCTCATGCAAGTTGATAGCCCCATCGACCTTCGGAGCCATCACGCCCGCCAAACGCTCCGCATCGAGCGATTCGATCACCCCATCATCCAGCGTCCCGGCAGTATGAATCACGGCCGTGAGCGGCCGCTCCACGGGAATCTGCGCAACAAGCGACCCAAGACGCGCCCTATCCGTGACATCACAAGCCACGATCTCAGCCTCACAACCAAGCTCCCCGAGCTCCGCCTGAAGCTCCACCGCACCCTCTGCCCCCAGACCACCACGACTCAGAAGCAAAAGATGACGAACGCCATGCTCACAAGCCAAATGCCGCGCAACCAGCGCACCCAAACCACCCGTACCGCCAGTGATCAGCACCGTGCCATCAGAATCAAAGGGCCTCGGCGCGCTCGCCCCCGCCTCTGCCCCGAGACGCGCAAAGCGAGGGGTATAGAGAACGCCGCGCCTGATCGCAAGCTGAGGCTCAGGGCTCGTGAGCGCGTGACGCAGCGCCTGCCGAGAGGCATCGCTGTGATCGCTGTCAAGCAGACAGAAGCGATCGGGGTGCTCAGAATAAGCGCTCCTGAGAAGCCCCCACAACGCTGCCTGAGCAAGATCGGGCCGCTCCTCAGGGCCAAGAGGCACAGCGCCATGAGTCACCAGCAAGAGCCTCGAGTCCGCGAAACGCTCATCAGAGAGCCACTCCTTGAGCAGCGCAAGCGTGCGCCCCGCGAGCACATGAACCGAGCTCGCGAGCGCCCCCCAACCCTCCTCGACCTCCCCCACACCACCAGCCACCCCTCCCTCACCACCAGCCACCCCTCCCTCACCACCAGCAACCCCTCCCTCACCACCAGCAACCCCTCCCTCACCACCAGCAACCCCTCCCGAGGGCACCGTGAGCACCAGCTCCGGAGCAGCGGCCCCATCGTCAATAGCCCGTGCGAGCGCCCCGAGATCCGGATAGCGCTCCAGCTCCAAGCCCGCGCCCGCAAGCTCAACCTCCTCCCCACCCACCAACACCACCCGCGGCAAGGAACCCTCCAGAGCCGGCAGGGAAAGCTCCGACCACCGCATGCAAAAGAGATCCTCCCGCGCAGCGCGCCCGGGACCCCGCAACTGGCCTTGATCGACCGGGCGCGAGGCGATCGAGTCGACCGTGAGGACCGCCGTGCCGCTCTCATCGAGCGCGAGCAAAGCCGGCGCCTGCGCAGACCCACTCAAACAGATACGCAACGCGCCAGCACCCCGCGCATACAAACGGACACCCGCAAACGAAAAGGGAACAACGACCCCACCCCCCTCAGGATCCTCCTGCGCCCTGAACACCAACGCGTGTAGTGAGGCGTCGAGGAGTGCGGGGTGTACGAGGTAGCTCTGTGCTTGTGTGGCGTGCTCTTCTTCTAGCGCTACCTCGGCGTAGACGTGCTCGCCTGCGCGCCACGCGGCGCGTAGCCCTTGGAACACGGGGCCGTAGTCATAGCCGGCCTCCGCGAGACGATCGTAGAAGAACTCGGTGTCGATCTCTTGCGCGTCCGCGGGCGGCCACTGACCGGCAGCGAACTCTTCGAGGTCCCGGGCGGGCGGGCTCTCGCCGCCGAGGACGCCCTGGGCGTGCAGTACCCACTCCCCGGGCTCCCCGTCGCTCTCGCTGCCCTGCGGACGGGAATAGATCCCAAGGGAGTGCCTGCCCTCACCATCGCGCTCACCGACGACGACCTGTACCTGGCACGCACCCCCCTCAGCGAATACCAGCGGCGCTTGTAACGTGAGCTCCTCGACCATCTCAACACCCGCCCGCTCAGCCGCAGCGAGGGCTAGCTCTAGGAACGCGGTCCCCGGCAGCAACACGGTGCCCATCACCGCGTGATCCGCTAGCCAGGGATGACTCTCCGTAGATAGACGGCCCGTCAATACCAGCCCCTCGCCCTCACCCGCGAGATCCAACGAGGCACCCAGCAACGGATGCCCAGCCGACGACTGCCCCAATGACCCCGCGTCTCCCGACCCCGCGCCGAACCCAAGCCAATAACGCTTCCGCTGAAACGCATACCGCGGCAGCTCGACCCGCTCCGCGCCCTCGAACAACGGACCCCAATCAACCGCCACACCATCGACATAAGCCCGCGCGAGGAACCCCACGAACGCCTCGACTTCCGGCTGACGCGCACGCAAACACCCCGCGGCCAACACACCCCCCTCCCCATCTTCCTCCGCGACGCACTCAGAAACCAGCGCGCTCAAGACCCCACCCGGACCCAACTCCAAAAAGCGGCTCACGCCAGCCGCCCGCAACGAAGCGACCCCATCAGCAAACCGCACCGTGTCCCGCACATGCCCCACCCAATAATCAGGCGACATCGCTTCCTGCGCCGACAACACGACCCCAGTCCGGTTCGACACAATCGGGATCCGCGGCTCACCGAAACTCAAACCCTCCACGACACCACGAAACTCCTCCAACATCGGCTCCATCAACCCCGAATGAAAAGCATGACTCACCCGCAAACGCCTAACCCTACGCCCCCGCCCCGCCCAAACACCCTCAAGCCGCGCGATCTCCTCCCCCTCACCAGAAAGCACAACCCCCTCCGGCGCATTCACCGCCGCCAACGACACCCCCTCCACACCCACAAGACTCTCCAACACCTCCTCCTCCGAGGCCTGCACCGCGAGCATCGCCCCACCCCCCGCCAACGCCCCCATCAACCGCCCCCGCGCAGCCACCAAAGCACACGCATCCCCCAACGAAAACACGCCAGCCACACACGCAGCCACAAGCTCCCCAACCGAATGACCAACCAAATAATCCGGGCGCACCCCAAACCCCTCAACCAGCCTAAACAACGCCACCTCCAACGCAAACAAAGCAGGCTGCGCGAACTCCGTCCCATCCAACAACAACCCCAAATCCGACCCCTCCCCAGCAAACACAACCTCCCCCAAAGGCCTCTCTAAATAACGATCCAGCTCACCACAGACCTCCTCGAACGCCCCAGCAAACCCAGGAAACACACCAGCAAGCTCCCTACCCATCCCCACCCACTGAGCACCCTGACCCGTAAACAAAAACGCAACCTTCCCCCCACCCCCAGCAACACCCCGAACAACACCCTCCCCCTCCCCACCACACGCCAAAACATCAAGACCAGCCACAAGCCCCTCACGCCCCCCCGCCAAAACAACCCCCCGGTAAGGAAGACGCGCACGATGCAACGCCAAGCTCCCACCCACATCCCCCAACCCAACCCCCGGATTACCAGCCAAAAACGAACCCAAACGCCCAGCCTGCCCACACAACGCCTCACCACTCTTCGCCGACAACACAAACGGAACCACCGGCCACCCCAACGCCCCCGTCCCTGCCCCCTCCCGCTCCCCAGCCACCTCAGCCACCTCGTCCCCCACGGCCCCCACGGCCGCCCCGCCCCCCAAAACCCGCCCAGCCTCCTCCTGCGACCCCGCCCCTTTCTCCCGCGGGGCCTCCTCCAAGATCACATGCGCGTTCGTGCCCGATACGCCGAACGAGGAGATGCCGGCGCGGCGCGTGCGCTCGCCCTCGGGCCACGGCTCGGGCTCGCTCAGGAGCGATACTGCGCCCGCGGACCAGTCCACGTGCGGGGAGGGCTCCTCGGCATGAAGGGTCCTGGGCAGCACGCCATGGCGCAAAGCTTCGACCATCTTGATCACACCCGCGACCCCGGCCGCGGCCTGCGTGTGACCGATATTCGACTTCAGGGAGCCCAGGCGCAGAGGGCCGTTGGTGCGCTCTTGGCCGTAGGCCGCGATCAGCGCCTGCGCCTCGATCGGATCGCCCAACATGGTGCCGGTACCGTGCCCCTCGACGGCATCGACGTCTGCGGGGGATAGGCCAGCGTTCGCGAGCGCCTGAGCGATCACGCGCTCCTGAGAAGGACCATTGGGCGCCGTCAGACCATTCGAGGCACCGTCCTGGTTCACAGCCGAGCCACGCAGGAGAGCCAGGACCCTGTGGCCCTGACTACGTGCCCGCGAGAGGGGCTCCAACGCGAGCAGACCCGCGCCCTCCGCCCAGCCGACACCGTCCGCGTCGTGACCGAAGGACTTGCAACGCCCGTCTGGCGCCAAGCCACGCTGACGAGAGAAGACGATGAACACACCGGGATTCGAGAGCACCGTCACCCCGCCCGCCAGTGCTAGATCGCATTCGCCCTGCCTGAGCGCCTGGCAAGCCAGATGCATCGCTACCAGCGAGGAGGAGCACGCAGTATCGACCGTCACCGCTGGGCCCTCCAAGCCGAACGTATACGCCAAGCGGCCAGAGACGATGCTCCCCCCGACACCCGTGCCGATATGACCCTCGAGCTCAGCCGGCACCGGACCCGTGCCCAAACCATAGTCCTGATACATCACTCCAGTGAAGACCCCGGTCTGCGAGGCACGCAACGTAGCCGGATCGATACCCGCGTCCTCGAAAACCTCCCACGCGCACTCCAACAGCAGACGCTGCTGGGGATCCATCGCCAACGCCTCCCGGGGGCCGATGTTGAAGAACTCAGCGTCGAACTCACCCGCGTCATAGAGAAAGCCCCCATGACGCGTATAGCTCGTACCCGAATGATCGGGGTCGGGGTCATACAAGCGCTCGGTATCCCAGCCACGATCAACGGGAAACTCACCGATCGCGTCCGTGCCCGAGGCAGCCAGCTCCCACAGCTCCGCGGGCGAGGAGACCCCGCCGGGGTAGCGGCAGCTCATACCAACGATCGCGATCGGCTCCTCGGTCCGCGCCAACGCACGCCGCGGCGCCCTCACCTCACGCTCCACGCCCTCCACCTTCAAACGCAGGAACGCCGCCACCGCCGCCGGCGTCGGGTGATCAAAGACCAGTGTCGCGGGCAGCTTGACCCCTGTCGCCGCCATCAACCCATTCCTCAGCTCCACCGCGCTCAAGGAATCGAAGCCGAGGTCTTTGAAAGAGGACTGAGGGTCGATCGCCTCAGCCGAGGCATGCCCCAACACCCCCGCGACATGCCCCCTGACGAGCTCCAGCACGATCGCGTCCCACTCCGACTCAGGCGCACCCGCCAGACGCCTAGCCAACGAGCCTTTCGCCTCCTGGGCCCTGCGCGCCGGCACACGAACCAGCCCACTCAGGATCGCGGGCAGCATCCCCGCCCGCGCCCAAGTACGCAGCACACCCATGTCAAGCGGCACAGCCAACAACAGCGGCTCATCGATCGCCCGGGCGACATCAAAGAGCTCGAGACCCCGCTCAGGAGAAAGCGGACTCAGACCCAGGCGCCCCCACCGTGCGACATCCCCCTCGCTCAACCCCACCGTCATACCCCGCTCCATCGCCCACGCACCCCAAGCCAGCGAAACACCCGCAAGACCCCGCGCACGACGATAGCCAGCCAACGCATCCAAGAAAGCATTCGCGGCCGCATAGTTACCCTGGCCAGGACCCCCCAGCGCTCCCGCGGCCGAGGAGAAGAGAATGAACTCGCAAAGCGGCAGGTCCTTCGTCAGCTCATGCAAGTTGATAGCCCCATCGACCTTCGGAGCCATCACGCCCGCCAAACGCTCCGCATCGAGCGATTCGATCACCCCATCATCCAGCGTCCCGGCAGTATGAATCACGGCCGTGAGCGGCCGCTCCACGGGAATCTGCGCAACAAGCGACCCAAGACGCGCCCTATCCGTGACATCACAAGCCACGATCTCAGCCTCACAACCAAGCTCCCCGAGCTCCGCCTGAAGCTCCACCGCACCCTCTGCCCCCAGACCACCACGACTCAGAAGCAAAAGATGACGAACGCCATGCTCACAAGCCAAATGCCGCGCAACCAGCGCACCCAAACCACCCGTACCGCCAGTGATCAGCACCGTGCCATCAGAATCAAAGGGCCTCGGCGCGCTCGCCCCCGCCTCTGCCCCGAGACGCGCAAAGCGAGGGGTATAGAGAACGCCGCGCCTGATCGCAAGCTGAGGCTCAGGGCTCGTGAGCGCGTGACGCAGCGCCTGCCGAGAGGCATCGCTGTGATCGCTGTCAAGCAGACAGAAGCGATCGGGGTGCTCAGAATAAGCGCTCCTGAGAAGCCCCCACAACGCTGCCTGAGCAAGATCGGGCCGCTCCTCAGGGCCAAGAGGCACAGCGCCATGAGTCACCAGCAAGAGCCTCGAGTCCGCGAAACGCTCATCAGAGAGCCACTCCTTGAGCAGCGCAAGCGTGCGCCCCGCGAGCACATGAACCGAGCTCGCGAGCGCCCCCCAACCCTCCTCGACCTCCCCCACACCACCAGCCACCCCTCCCTCACCACCAGCCACCCCTCCCTCACCACCAGCAACCCCTCCCTCACCACCAGCAACCCCTCCCTCACCACCAGCAACCCCTCCCTCACCACCAGCAACCCCTCCCGAGGGCACCGTGAGCACCAGCTCCGGAGCAGCGGCCCCATCGTCAATAGCCCGTGCGAGCGCCCCGAGATCCGGATAGCGCTCCAGCTCCAAGCCCGCGCCCGCAAGCTCAACCTCCTCCCCACCCACCAACACCACCCGCGGCAAGGAACCCTCCAGAGCCGGCAGGGAAAGCTCCGACCACCGCATGCAAAAGAGATCCTCCCGCGCAGCGCGCCCGGGACCCCGCAACTGGCCTTGATCGACCGGGCGCGAGGCGATCGAGTCGACCGTGAGGACCGCCGTGCCGCTCTCATCGAGCGCGAGCAAAGCCGGCGCCTGCGCAGACCCACTCAAACAGATACGCAACGCGCCAGCACCCCGCGCATACAAACGGACACCCGCAAACGAAAAGGGAACAACGACCCCACCCCCCTCAGGATCCTCCTGCGCCCTGAACACCAACGCGTGTAGTGAGGCGTCGAGGAGTGCGGGGTGTACGAGGTAGCTCTGTGCTTGTGTGGCGTGCTCTTCTTCTAGCGCTACCTCGGCGTAGACGTGCTCGCCTGCGCGCCACGCGGCGCGTAGCCCTTGGAACACGGGGCCGTAGTCATAGCCGGCCTCCGCGAGACGATCGTAGAAGAACTCGGTGTCGATCTCTTGCGCGTCCGCGGGCGGCCACTGACCGGCAGCGAACTCTTCGAGGTCCCGGGCGGGCGGGCTCTCGCCGCCGAGGACGCCCTGGGCGTGCAGTACCCACTCCCCGGGCTCCCCGTCGCTCTCGCTGCCCTGCGGACGGGAATAGATCCCAAGGGAGTGCCTGCCCTCACCATCGCGCTCACCGACGACGACCTGTACCTGGCACGCACCCCCCTCAGCGAATACCAGCGGCGCTTGTAACGTGAGCTCCTCGACCATCTCAACACCCGCCCGCTCAGCCGCAGCGAGGGCTAGCTCTAGGAACGCGGTCCCCGGCAGCAACACGGTGCCCATCACCGCGTGATCCGCTAGCCAGGGATGACTCTCCGTAGATAGACGGCCCGTCAATACCAGCCCCTCGCCCTCACCCGCGAGATCCAACGAGGCACCCAGCAACGGATGCCCAGCCGACGACTGCCCCAATGACCCCGCGTCTCCCGACCCCGCGCCGAACCCAAGCCAATAACGCTTCCGCTGAAACGCATACCGCGGCAGCTCGACCCGCTCCGCGCCCTCGAACAACGGACCCCAATCAACCGCCACACCATCGACATAAGCCCGCGCGAGGAACCCCACGAACGCCTCGACTTCCGGCTGACGCGCACGCAAACACCCCGCGGCCAACACACCCCCCTCCCCATCTTCCTCCGCGACGCACTCAGAAACCAGCGCGCTCAAGACCCCACCCGGACCCAACTCCAAAAAGCGGCTCACGCCAGCCGCCCGCAACGAAGCGACCCCATCAGCAAACCGCACCGTGTCCCGCACATGCCCCACCCAATAATCAGGCGACATCGCTTCCTGCGCCGACAACACGACCCCAGTCCGGTTCGACACAATCGGGATCCGCGGCTCACCGAAACTCAAACCCTCCACGACACCACGAAACTCCTCCAACATCGGCTCCATCAACCCCGAATGAAAAGCATGACTCACCCGCAAACGCCTAACCCTACGCCCCCGCCCCGCCCAAACACCCTCAAGCCGCGCGATCTCCTCCCCCTCACCAGAAAGCACAACCCCCTCCGGCGCATTCACCGCCGCCAACGACACCCCCTCCACACCCACAAGACTCTCCAACACCTCCTCCTCCGAGGCCTGCACCGCGAGCATCGCCCCACCCCCCGCCAACGCCCCCATCAACCGCCCCCGCGCAGCCACCAAAGCACACGCATCCCCCAACGAAAACACGCCAGCCACACACGCAGCCACAAGCTCCCCAACCGAATGACCAACCAAATAATCCGCGCGCACCCCAAACCCCTCAACCAGCCTAAACAACGCCACCTCCAACGCAAACAAAGCAGGCTGCGCGAACTCCGTCCCATCCAACAACAACCCCAAATCCGACCCCTCCCCAGCAAACACAACCTCCCCCAAAGGCCTCTCTAAATAACGATCCAGCTCACCACAGACCTCCTCGAACGCCCCAGCAAACCCAGGAAACACACCAGCAAGCTCCCTACCCATCCCCACCCACTGAGCACCCTGACCCGTAAACAAAAACGCAACCTTCCCCCCACCCCCAGCAACACCCCGAACAACACCCTCCCCCTCCCCACCACACGCCAAAACATCAAGACCAGCCACAAGCCCCTCACGCCCCCCCGCCAAAACAACCCCCCGGTAAGGAAGACGCGCACGATGCAACGCCAAGCTCCCACCCACATCCCCCAACCCAACCCCCGGATTACCAGCCAAAAACGAACCCAAACGCCCAGCCTGCCCACACAACGCCTCACCACTCTTCGCCGACAACACAAACGGAACCACCGGCCACCCCAACGCCCCCGTCCCTGCCGCCGCCTCCGGCGGAGCCTCCTCCTCCCGCGGGGCCTCCTCCAAGATCACATGCGCGTTCGTGCCCGAGGCCCCGAACGAGGACACACCACAGCGGCGCGGGCGCTCGCCTCGCGGCCAGCGAACCGGCTCGCTCAGCAGCTGCACTTCGCCCTCCGACCACTCCACATGCCGCGAGGGCGCGTCTATGTGCAGGCTCTTCGGGAGCAGCTCGTGACGCATCGCTTCGACCATCTTGATCACGCCGGCCACACCTGCTGCGGCGGATGTGTGACCGATGTTGGACTTGATGGAGCCCATGTGCAGAGGGCCGTTGGTGCGCTCCTGGCCGTAGGCCGCGATCAGCGCCTGCGCCTCGATCGGATCGCCCAACATGGTGCCGGTACCGTGCGCCTCAACAGCATCGATGTCCCCGGGCACAAGACCCGCGCTCGCGAGCGCCTGAGCGATCACGCGCTCCTGAGAAGGACCATTGGGCGCCGTCAGACCATTCGAGGCACCGTCCTGGTTGACCGCACTGCCCCTGATCAGCGCAAGCACGCGGTGGCCCGCACGCTCCGCGAGCGAGAGGCGCTCGAGCAGCAACAGACCAATGCCCTCTGACCAGCCGGTGCCGTCGGCAGCGTCGGCGAAGGGCTTACAGCGCCCATCGGGAGCAAGACCGCGCTGTCGAGAGAACTCCACGAACGCCGCCGGCGTGGCCAACACCGTCACTCCACCGGCCAGCGCGAGATCGCATTCGCCCTGCCTGAGCGCCTGGCAGGCCAGGTGCATCGCCACCAGCGAGGAGGAGCACGCAGTATCGACCGTCACCGCCGGACCCTCGAGACCGAAGTTGTATGCGACGCGACCAGAGGCGATGTTGGGAGTGCTGCCGGTCAAGCGCAAGCCTTCGAGCCCCTCCAGCGAGGGTGCGCCAAAGCCGTACTCAGAGGCAATGACCCCGGCGAATACCCCGGTCTGCGAGCCCCGCAGCGCGTCGGGGTCGATCCCGGCGTCTTCGAATGCCTCCCAGCTGCATTCCAGCAGCAGGCGCTGCTGGGGGTCCATCGCCAACGACTCTCTGGGGCTTATGTTGAAGAACGCGGCGTCGAACTCGCCCGCGTCGTAGACGAAGCCGCCCCGACGCGTGTAGCTCGTACCTGGATGATCGGGGTCGGGGTCGTAGAGACGCTCCGTATCCCATCCACGATCAACGGGAAACTCGCCGGTCGCATCGCTGCCTGAGCGGACAAACTCCCAAAGCTCCGACGGCGAGCGCACCTCCCCGGGGTAGCGGCAGCTCATACCGACGACCGCGATCGGCTCGCGCTCGCGCAGCTCAAACCCATGCAGTCGCGCGCGCGCCTCGTGCAACTCGACCATGACGCGCTTCAGATGTGGGAGTAGCTTGTCGTCAGACATACCGATCACGAGGCCTCGAGGTCTTGGTTGAGCAGCTCCACGATCTCCTCGGCGGTGGCCGCCTGGATCATCTCGACGGTGACAGCGTCGCTTGGCTTCTCACCATTGCCCGCCAGCTTCCCCTGGAGCAACTGCAGCCGGGCGTTTATCCGATCCCGTTCGCTGTCGTCCTCCGCGATCGAGGCAACCATGAGCTCGAGCTTCTCGAGCTCCGCATCGATCGCCGATCTTTTCGCGGGGTCACGAGCGACTCTCGATCGCAATAGCTTCCCCACGGCAGAAGGCGTGGGGTAGTCGAAGACGAGCGTCGCCGGCAGTTTGATCCCGGTGGCTTGTGCCAGGCGGTTTCTGAGCTCGACAGCGCTGAGGGAGTCGAAGCCAAGCTCTTGGAAGCTGCGCTGCGCGTCGATCGCCTCCGCCGAGCTATGACCCAGCACCATCGCCACGTGCCTAACCACGAGCTCCAGAACAATGGCATCCCACTCAGACTCAGGTAACTCAGCCAGCCTCCTCGCCAATGAACCCCCAGCGTCCGCGGCCCTGCGCACGGGAACACGAACAAGAGCACGCATGATCGCAGGCAGCATCCCCGCCTGCGCCTTGGCACGCAGGACGCCCATATCCAGGCGCATCGGCAGAAGCAACGGCGCATCCACCCCGCGGGCGATATCGAGCAGCTCGAGCCCCTCCTCAGGCGAATGCGCAAGCACCGCCAAACGCGTATGGATCTGGCGCACAAAACGCTCCCTCTCGGCCTCACCCAGCCCGGCGGCCAAATTACTCTCATTCGCCCACAACCCCCACGCCAGCGACACCCCAGGCAGACCCCTCGCACGACGATGACAGGCCAGCGCATCCAAGAAGGTGTTAGCCGCCGCGTAGTTACCCTGTCCCGCGCTGCCGATCGTCGAGGGAGCCGAGGAGAACAAAATGAACTCCTTCAACCCCAAAGACTCCGTCAGCTCATGCAAATGAATAGCGGCATCAACCTTCGGGGACATCACACGCGCCAAACGCTCCCCATCCAACGAATCGATCACGCCATCATCGAGCACACCAGCCGCATGAATCACCGCGGTCAGAGGACGCTCACCAGGAACCCCCGCGATAACCCGCTCCAAATCCTCCCTGCACGAAACATCACAAGCCTCGATCCGCGCGTCGCAGCCGAGCTCATTGAGCTCCATCAGCAGTTCCCCAGCACCCACCGCGTCAAGACCACTGCGACTCAAGAGCACGAGATGCTTGCAGCCCCGCTCGCCAGCCAGATGCCTCGCCAGCAACGCCCCCAGACCACCCGTACCACCCGTGATGAGAACCGTCCCCGACGGGTCGAACAACAACCCAGGCTCCCCGGAATCCTCTACCTGCACGCGCACGAGCCTCGGGGCATAAAGCACACCCCCACGCAAGCAAAGCTCCGGCTCATCACTCACCAACGCACCATAAAGAGCGCCACGCGCCTCCTCGCTCCCGTCCGTATCAATCAAACAGAAGCGCTCAGGATGCTCCGCATGCGCACTCCGCATAAGACCCACAAGCGCAGACTGCGCGAGGTTAGGCGGCTCGCTGTTTGTCACGGCCACCGCGCCCTCCGTGACCAGCACCAACCTCGCGTCCTGCAAAGACTCCACCGCGAGGAACGCCTGCAACAGGCCAAGCACACGCTCCGCCCGCACACCAACCCTCCGCGCCAGTCCCTCACCCTCCAAGTCGCCGCCGGGCTCAGCACCGCTGCCAGCCTCAACCTCCCCAATCGCCCCTGCCCACGCAAGCACGAGTTCCGGGACACGAGAACCGGCCCCCACCGCCTCCTCGAGGGCCGCCAAATCGGCATAGCTATCTGTCTCGATCCCTTGGATCTCAAGGTCATTGCCCGCACCAAGCGCCGCTAGATGGAGCACGGACCCATTGGGGGACACGCCCGAGAGCTCCGCCCAGCTCAGCTCGTAAAGATCGCGAACCGCACGCCCACGCGTATCGAGAGCATCCCGATCGACGGGGCGCGAGACGATCGAGTCGACCGTGAGGACCGCCGCGCCGCTCTCATCGAACGCGAGCAAAGACGGCCCCTCCGCGGGCCCACTCAAGCAGATACGCAACGCGCCAGCACCCCGCGCACACAAACGGACACCCACGAACGAAAAAGGAACGACGACCCCGCCCCCCTCAGGATCATCCTGCGCCCTGAACACCAGCGCGTGCAGTGAGGCGTCGAGGAGCGCGGGGTGTACGAGGAAGCTCTGCGCTTGTGTGGCGTGCTCTTCGCTTAGCGCTACCTCGGCGTAGATCTGCTCGCCTGCGCGCCACGCGTTTCGTAGCCCTTGAAATGCTGGGCCGTAGTCATACCCGGCCTCCGCGAGACGATCATAAAAGAACTCTGTATCGATCTCCTGCGCGCCCACAGGCGGCCACTGACTATCAGCGAACTCCTCGAGCTCGCTAGCCGGTGGGCTCTCGCTCCCGCCGAGCACGCCCTGAGCGTGTAACACCCACTCACCCGGCTCTCCATCACTCTCGCTGCCCTGCGGACGCGAATAGATACCAAGCGAGTACCTGCCCTCCTGATCGCGCTCACCGACAACGACCTGTACCTGGCACGCACCCCCCTCAGCGAACACCAACGGCGCTTGTAACGTGAGCTCCTCGACCATCTCAACACCGACATGCTCAGCCGCAGCCAGGGCTAGCTCTAGGAACGCGGTCCCCGGCAGTAATACCGTGCCCATCACCGCGTGACCCGCCAGCCAGGGATGACTCTGTACCGATAGACGGCCCGTCAATACCAGCCCCTCGCCCTCACCCGCGAGCTCCAACGCGGCACCCAGCAACGGATGCTCAGCCGAAGCCTGCCCCAACGACCCCGCGTCCCCTGACCCCGCGCCGAATCCAAGCCAATAACGCTTACGCTGAAACGCATACCGCGGCAGCTCGACCCGAGCCGCGCCCTCGAACAACGGACCCCAGTCGACCGTCACACCGTCGACGTAGGCCCGAGCGAGGAACCGCATGAACGCCTCGACTTCGGGCTGACGCGCACGTAAACACCCAGTGGCGAGGACACCTTCCTGCTCGTCCCCGACGCATTCAGAAACCAGTGCGCTCAATACTCCACCCGGACCCAGCTCCAAAAAGCGGCTCACGCCAGCCGCCCGCAACGAAGCGACTCCATCGGCAAACCGCACCGTGTCCCGCACGTGCCCTACCCAGTAGTCAGGCGACATGGCCTGCTGCGCCGTCAATACGACCCCGGTCCGGTTCGACACAATCGGGATCCGCGGCTCACTGAAACTCAAACCCTCCACAACACCACGAAACTCCTCCAACATCGGCTCCATCAACCCCGAATGAAACGCATGACTCACCTGCAAACGTCTAGTCTTACGCCCCTCCCGCTCCCAATAACCCTCGAGCCGCTCAACCGCGTCCCTTTCACCAGAGAGCACAACCGCTTCCGGACCATTTACCGCCGCCAGCGACACCCCCTCCACACCCCCAAGACTCTCCAGCACCTCCCTCTCTGAGGCCTGCACCGCGAGCATCGCCCCACCCCCCGGCAGCGCCCCCATCAACCGCCCCCGCGCAGCCACCAAAGCACACGCATCCCCCAGAGAGAACACGCCAGCCACATACGCAGCCACAAGCTCCCCAACCGAATGACCAACCAGATAATCAGGCCTCACCCCAAACCCCTCAACCAGCCTAAACAACGCCACCTCCAACGCAAACAAAGCAGGTTGCGCGAACTCCGTCCCATCCAACAACAACGCCCCCTCCGACCCCTCCTCAGCAAACACAACCTCCCTCAAGGACCCCCCCAAAGAACAATCCAGCTCACCACAAACCTCCTCAAACGCCCCAGCAAACCCAGGAAAAGCACCATCGAGCTTCCCGCCCATCCCCGCCCACTGAGCACCCTGACCCGTAAACAAAAACGCGACCTTCCCCCCACCCCTCGCCACACCCCCAACGACGCCCTCAGCCTCCTCGCCACGCGCCAGAGCGTCAAGACCAGTAGCCAGCTCCTCCTGCTCCCCCGCAACGAGAACCGCACGATGAGACAACCGCGCACGATGAAGCGCAAGCGTCCCAGCCACATCCCCAAACCCAAGCTCCGGATGCACAACCAGATGACGCCCCAAACGCCCAGCCTGAGCACGCAGCGCCTCACCACTCTTAGCCGAGAGCACGAACGGCACCACCGGCAGCTCCAACGCTGCTGTCCGTGCCGCTGCCTGTTCCTCAGCCCCCTTGGGTTGTTTGGTTTGTTGTGTTTGTGGGGCTTCTTCTAGGATGATGTGTGCGTTTGTGCCTGAGATGCCGAATGAGGAGATGCCGGCGCGGCGGGTGCGCTGGGTTTTGGGCCATGGTTTGGGGTCGTTTAGGAGCGATATGGTGCCTGCGGACCAGTCGACGTGTGGGGAGGGCTCCTCGGCGTAGAGGGTCTTGGGGAGGATGTCGTGTTGTAGGGCCTTGACCATCTTGATGACGCCTGCGACTCCTGCTGCGGCTTGTGCGTGGCCGATGTTTGACTTCAGTGAGCCTAGGTGTAGGGGGCCGTTGGTGCGCTCTTGGCCGTATGTTGCGATTAGTGCTTGTGCCTCGATCGGGTCGCCGAGGGTGGTGCCTGTGCCGTGTCCCTCGACGGCGTCGATGTCTGCGGGGGATAGGCCAGCGTTCGCGAGGGCTTGGGTGATGACGCGCTCTTGGGAAGGACCGTTGGGTGCTGTTAGGCCATTCGAGGCGCCGTCTTGGTTGACGGCCGAGCCGCGTACCAATGCTAGGACTTGGTGGCCTCTCGCTTGCGCGTGCGAGAGGCGCTCTAATACCAGCAGGCCGACGCCCTCGGAGAAGCCCGCGCCGTCCGCGCCGTGGCCGAAGGAGCGGCAGCGCCCGTCTGGCGCTAGGCCGCGCTGACGCGAGAATTCGATGAATAAGGCAGGGCTCGAGAGTACTGTTACTCCGCCCGCTAGCGCGAGCTCGCACTCTCCTGCGCGGAGTGCTTGGCAGGCTAGATGCATTGCTACCAGCGAGGAGGAGCACGCGGTATCGACTGTCATCGCTGGGCCCTCTAGCCCGAACGTATACGACAGGCGACCAGACGCCACGCTCGTGGTGCTGCCCGTCATGCGATACCCCTCGAGATCCCCGGTCTGCTGGCCACCCAGACCATAGTCGGAGGCAATCACACCAACGAAGACTCCCGCTAGCGCGCCGCGCAACGACGTCGCGTCGATACCAGCGTCCTCGAAGGCCTCCCACGCGCATTCCAGCAGCAGGCGCTGCTGGGGATCCATCGCTAGTGCCTCACGCGGAGAGATAGAAAAATGCTCCGCGTCGAACTCACCAGCGTCGTAGACAAAACCCCCGTGGCGGGTATAGCTGGTGCCCGGATGGTCGGGGTCGGGGTCATACAGACGCTCCACATCCCAGCCACGATCAACGGGAAACTCACCAATCGCGTCCCTACCCGAAGCGACCAGCTCCCACAACTCCGCGGGGGAAGAGGCCCCGCCGGGGTAGCGGCAGCTCATGCCTACGATCGCGAGTGGCTCCTCAGCGCGCGCCAGCGTACGCCGGGGAGCCCTCCGCTCCACGCCCTCGATTTGCGAGCGCAAGAACTCGGCTACCGCCGCCGGCGTGGGGTGATCGAAGACGAGCGTGGTGGGTAGCTTCACTCCGGTGCCCTGAACAAGACGGTTCCTCAGCTCCACAGCGCTCAGGGAGTCGAACCCGAGATCCTTGAACGCACGCTGCGGGTCGACCGCGTCCCCCGAGGCATGCCCCAGCACGCTCGCGACATGCCCCTTGACGAGATCCAGCACGATCTTGTCCCAGTCAGACTCAGGCACACCCGCCAGGCGCCTCGCTAGCGAGCCTTTCGCGTCCTTGACGCGGCGCGCCGAGGAGCGCACAAGCCCACCCAGAATCGGCGGCAGAACCCCAGCCTCGCTCGCCGCACGCAGCACCCGGGTATCGAGGCCCATCGCCAGCAGCAGCGGCTCATCGACCGTGCGTGCCCTGTCCAGAAGCTCAAGACCATGGGCATCCGAGAGAGCACTGACGCCTTGGCGTGCTAGGCGTGCGCGGTCGGTATCGCTGAGCGTGCTGGTCATCCCGGTCGCGCGCTGCCACTCGCCCCACGCGAGTGAGAGACCGGGCAGGCCCTGCTCGCGGCGGTAGTACGCGAGGGCGTCTAGGAACGCGTTAGCGGCGGCGTAGTTAGCTTGCCCGGGGCTCCCGAGTGTCCCAGCGGCCGAGGAGAAAAAGATCATCTCCCTGAGCCCCGAGCCCTGGGTCAGCTCGTGCAAGTTGATCGCGGCGTCGACCTTCGCTGCCATTACCCGCCGCAAACGCCCCGCGTCCAAGGACTCCAGTAGCCCGTCATCAAGGACCCCGGCGGCATGGATCACAGCGCTCAAGGGGCGCCCGGCGGGGATCCCCTCGATCAGCCGCTGAACCTCAGCCCTCTGAGATACATCGCACGCCGCGATCTCGACCTCGCAGCCGAACCCCTCAAGAGCGCCCCGGAGCTCTAGTGCGCCCTCGGCCTCCTCGCCGCTTCGGCTCACCAGCAGCAAACGCTTCACGCCGTGCACGCCCGCCATGTGACGAGCGACGAGGGCTCCTAGCCCGCCAGTCCCGCCAGTCACGAGGACCGTGCCCTCGGGATCCAACGCCTGCGGGACACCCAGCACGATCTTCCCGACATGACGCGACTCGCGCATGAACCTGAACGCCTCCCGCGCGCGACGCACATCAAACCTGCGGACCGGCAACGCACGCAACACGCCACCCACAAACAAACCCATCAGCTCGCCCAGCATCTCCTGGATACGCTCCGGGCCAGCCTCGTGCAAATCGAACGCGCGATACGCCACCCCCGGATGCTCCTCGGCGATCTCCTCCGGGTCACGAATATCCGTCTTGCCCATCTCGATAAACCGCCCACCCCGAGGCAGCAACCCAAGCGAAGCATCCACGAACTCCCCCGCTAAGGAGTCAAGCACGACATCCACACCACGCCCACCCGTCGCCTCCAAGAACCGCTCCCTGAACTCCAGGCTACGCGAAGAAGCAATATGCGCCCCATCCAAGCCCAGCCCTTCAAGGACACCCCACTTATCCGGGTGCGCCGTAGCGAACACCTCGACACCCAAATACGCCGCTATCTGCAACGCCGCCATCCCGACCCCACCCGCAGCGCCATGCACCAACAACACATCACCAGCCGCCAACCCCGCCAAATCCACAAGCGCGTAGTACGCCGTCAAAAACGCGATCGGTACCGACGCCGCCTCATCAAAGGACCAGCCCCCCGGAACACCCACAAGCAGCCGGCTATCACCCACCGCGACAGGCCCAAACGAATCCGCCAACAACCCCAACACACGATCCCCCACCGCAAACCCATCCACGCCAGGACCAACCTCTACCACCACCCCAGCACCCTCACCACCAATCCGCGCCTCACCAGGATAAACCCCCAACGCGACCAACACATCACGGAAATTCAACCCCGCCGCATGCACCGCGACCCGCACCTCCCCCACACCCAACACCCCACCCGCCCCCGGACTCACACCAAGCACAAGCCCCTCAAGCGTACCCCGCGCCTGCACCCCCAAACACCACTCCCCCACACCCACCGGCGCGAGCAACGACCCACCCGACCCAACACCCACAAGCCGAGGCACAAAAAGCACCCCATCACGCACAGCCAACTCAGGCTCCTCACCCACCAACCCACCACCCAAAACACCACCCAAAACACCCACCGACACCTCACTACCATCCACATCGATCAGCGAGAAACGCTCCGGATGCTCCCGACACGCCGAACGCATCAAACCCACAACCCCCGCCTGCACAACATCCAACACCCCACCCCCACCAACCACAACCCCACCCTCCGTCACCAACACCAACCTCGCCCCCCCCAAACACCCCACCCCAAGAAACGCCTGCAACAAACCAAGCACACACTCCGCCAACCCCCCAACCCCAACCGCCAACCCCCCACCAACACCAACACCCTCCGCAAGCCCCTCCCCGAGGCCCACACCCTCCCCAAGCGCCGCCGCCTCCCCGAGGCCCGCCGCCTCCCAGAGCGCCGCCGCGCGCACGAGCACAAGCTCAACAGCAGAACCAGCCCCCGCCGCTGCCCGCTCGAGCTCAGCCAGATCGGCATAGCTCTCTACCTCTAGGCCCGACCCCTCAAACTCGACCCCCTCCCAGCCAAGCAACGCCACCTGCCCAACAGGCCCACGTCCAGCAGGCCCAACCCCGGCAGACCCGCCAGCAGCAAGCCCAGCCTCACCATGCCCGGCCTCACCGGATCCGGCTGCAGCCGTGGGGGGCCCCGTGAGCTCGCTCCAGCGAAGCTCGTAGAGGTCGCGCTCGGCGCGTGCCCCGAGGCCAGCCTGCGCTCTGAGCGCGCTCTCCTCGACCGGACGCGAGACGACCGAGTCGATCGCGAGCACCGCGCTACCAGCCTCATCGAACGCGAGCACACTCGCTGCGCCATCCCTATCCATGCTCACGCGCACACGTAACACCGACGCGCCCGGGCTACCCAGCCGCACACCCGAGAACGAGAAAGGAACCCCAACCCCGCCAGGGCGCCCCCCACCAAGCCCCTCCCCGCCGAGCCCCGGCCCGCCAAGCCCCTCCGCGCCGAGTAGCGCCGTCTCGCTGGCGAGCGCGAGGGCATGCAGCGAAGCGTCCAGTAACGCTGGATGCACGAGGTAGCTCTGTGCTTGGGAGGCTTGCTCCTCCCCGAGCGCGACCTCGGCGAAGACCTCCTCACCCGCCCGCCACGCACCCCGTAGCCCCCGGAACGCTGGGCCATACTCATACCCGGCCTCCGCCAAGCGATCATAAAAGAACTCCGTATCGATCTCCTGCGCGCCCGGTGGCGGCCACGCACCATCAGCGAACTCCTCGAGCCCGCCAGCCACCGGGCTCTGGCCCGCGCCCAGGACACCCTGAGCGTGCAGGACCCAGCCTCCTCGCTCCGGTTCGCTCTCGCTGCTCTGCGGACGCGAATAGATACCAAGCCGGTGCCTGCCCTCCTCATCGCGCTCGCTGAGCACAAGCTGGACCTGGCAGGCACCCCCCTCAGCGAACACCAACGGCGCTTGCAACGTGAACTCCTCCACCACCCTGACACCGACCCGCTCAGCCGCAGCCAACGCCAGCTCAACGAACGCGCTACCAGGCAGCAACACCGTGCCCATCACCGCGTGATCCGCTAGCCAGGGATGATCCTGAGTCGACAAGCGCCCCGTCAATAACAGGCCCTCGCTCTCGCCCGCGAGATCCAACGAGGCGCCCAACAACGGATGCCCAGCAGAATACTGCCCCAGCGAGCTCGCGTCACCCACCCCCACACCAGACCCAAGCCAAAACCTCTGACGCTGAAACGCATACCGCGGAAGCTCAACCCGACGGACACGCCGCTCATCGAAAAACCCACGCCAATCGACCTCAACACCATCAGCATGAACCTCAGCAACCGAAGTCAAAAAGCGCTCCATGCCGCCCTGCCCACGCCTCAGCGAACCAGCCACCGCGACAGCACCGCGATCAAGACCCCGGCCCTCGACCGTCTCCTCGATAGCCATCCTCAATACCGGATGGGGACTCACCTCGATGAACCTGGAATACCCCTGATCCAGCAACTCGCCGACCGCCGGCCCAAACTGAACCGTATTACGCAAATTGCGATACCAATAGCCCCCATCAAGCCCCGCAGTATCGACCAGCCCCCCAGTCACCGTCGAGAAGAAAGCTACCTCCGACGACCGCGGGCCGATCCCCGAGAGATCCCCCAAAAGCCGCTCACGAACCAGCTCTACCTGCCCGGAATGAGAAGCATAATCAACCGGGATCCACTTCACGCGGAAACCCCTCGACTCACCAAGAGCGACCAGCTCCCCCAAAGCCCCCAACTCACCCGAAACGACCACCGACGCCGGCCCATTCACAGCAGCCAACGAAAGCCGCCCACCAAAAGACTCAACCACCTCGCCAACCCGCTCAGACGACAACGCGACAGACACCATACCCCCACGACCCGAAAGACCACCAGCCAACACCCTACCCCGCAACGCCACAACCCGAGCCGCATCCTCCAACGACAACCCACCAGCCACATAAGCCGCCGCGATCTCACCCTGAGAATGCCCCACCACAACCGCAGGCTCAACCCCCAAAGAACGCCACAACGCAGCCAACGACACCATCACCGAAAACAACGCCGGCTGCACCACATCAACACACTCAAGCGAAGGAACACCCACCCCACCACGCAAAACATCCTCCAACGACCAATCAAAATACCGCGCAAACACCTCCCCACAAGCCCGCATCTGCCCAGCAAACACAGAAGAAGAATCCAACAACTCAACCGCCATCCCATCCCACTGACAACCCTGACCAGAAAACACAAACACAACCCCACCCCCACCACCCCTCACCACACCACGAACAACACCCTCAGCCACCTCGCCACGCGCCAAAACATCAAGACCACTGACAAGCCCCCCACGCCCCCCCGCAACAACAACCCCACGATAAGGAAGACACGCACGATAAAGCGCCAAAGTCCCAGCCACATCCCCAAGCTCAAGCCCCGGATCACCAGCCAAAAACGAACCCAACCGCTCAGCCTGCCCACACAACGCCTCACCACTCCTCGCCGACAACACAAACGGCACCACACCCAACCCCAACGCCGCCACCCCCGCCCCCACCTGCCCCCCAACCCCTACCCGCCCAGCCTCCCCCGCCCCCAGAACCACACCCGCCCCCACCGGAGCCACCCCCGCACCCGGACCCACCCCCGCACCCGGACCCACCCCCGCGCCCGGAGCCTCCTCCAAGATCACATGCGCATTCGTACCCGACACACCAAAAGACGACACACCAGCACGCCGCAGACGCTCACCCCCAAGCCACGGCTCGGCCTCACTCAAAAGCGACACAGTGCCTGCGGACCAGTCGACGTGTGGGGAGGGCTCCTCGGCGTAGAGGGTCTTGGGGAGGATGTCGTGTTGTAGGGCCTTGACCATCTTGATGACGCCTGCGACTCCTGCTGCGGCTTGTGCGTGGCCGATGTTTGACTTCAGTGAGCCTAGGTGTAGGGGGCCGTTGGTGCGCTCTTGGCCGTATGTTGCGATTAGTGCTTGTGCCTCGATCGGGTCGCCGAGGGTGGTGCCTGTGCCGTGTCCCTCGACGGCGTCGATGTCTGCGGGGGATAGGCCAGCGTTCGCGAGGGCTTGGGTGATGACGCGCTCTTGGGAAGGACCGTTGGGTGCTGTTAGGCCATTCGAGGCGCCGTCTTGGTTGACGGCCGAGCCGCGTACCAATGCTAGGACTTGGTGGCCTCTCGCTTGCGCGTGCGAGAGGCGCTCTAATACCAGCAGGCCGACGCCCTCGGAGAAGCCCGCGCCGTCCGCGCCGTGGCCGAAGGAGCGGCAGCGCCCGTCTGGCGCTAGGCCGCGCTGACGCGAGAATTCGATGAATAAGGCAGGGCTCGAGAGTACTGTTACTCCGCCCGCTAGCGCGAGCTCGCACTCTCCTGCGCGGAGTGCTTGGCAGGCTAGATGCATTGCTACCAGCGAGGAGGAGCACGCGGTATCGACTGTCATCGCTGGGCCCTCTAGCCCGAACGTATACGACAGGCGACCAGACGCCACGCTCGTGGTGCTGCCCGTCATGCGATACCCCTCGAGATCCCCGGTCTGCTGGCCACCCAGACCATAGTCGGAGGCAATCACACCAACGAAGACTCCCGCTAGCGCGCCGCGCAACGACGTCGCGTCGATACCAGCGTCCTCGAAGGCCTCCCACGCGCATTCCAGCAGCAGGCGCTGCTGGGGATCCATCGCTAGTGCCTCACGCGGAGAGATAGAAAAATGCTCCGCGTCGAACTCACCAGCGTCGTAGACAAAACCCCCGTGGCGGGTATAGCTGGTGCCCGGATGGTCGGGGTCGGGGTCATACAGACGCTCCACATCCCAGCCACGATCAACGGGAAACTCACCAATCGCGTCCCTACCCGAAGCGACCAGCTCCCACAACTCCGCGGGGGAAGAGGCCCCGCCGGGGTAGCGGCAGCTCATGCCTACGATCGCGAGTGGCTCCTCAGCGCGCGCCAGCGTACGCCGGGGAGCCCTCCGCTCCACGCCCTCGATTTGCGAGCGCAAGAACTCGGCTACCGCCGCCGGCGTGGGGTGATCGAAGACGAGCGTGGTGGGTAGCTTCACTCCGGTGCCCTGAACAAGACGGTTCCTCAGCTCCACAGCGCTCAGGGAGTCGAACCCGAGATCCTTGAACGCACGCTGCGGGTCGACCGCGTCCCCCGAGGCATGCCCCAGCACGCTCGCGACATGCCCCTTGACGAGATCCAGCACGATCTTGTCCCAGTCAGACTCAGGCACACCCGCCAGGCGCCTCGCTAGCGAGCCTTTCGCGTCCTTGACGCGGCGCGCCGAGGAGCGCACAAGCCCACCCAGAATCGGCGGCAGAACCCCAGCCTCGCTCGCCGCACGCAGCACCCGGGTATCGAGGCCCATCGCCAGCAGCAGCGGCTCATCGACCGTGCGTGCCCTGTCCAGAAGCTCAAGACCATGGGCATCCGAGAGAGCACTGACGCCTTGGCGTGCTAGGCGTGCGCGGTCGGTATCGCTGAGCGTGCTGGTCATCCCGGTCGCGCGCTGCCACTCGCCCCACGCGAGTGAGAGACCGGGCAGGCCCTGCTCGCGGCGGTAGTACGCGAGGGCGTCTAGGAACGCGTTAGCGGCGGCGTAGTTAGCTTGCCCGGGGCTCCCGAGTGTCCCAGCGGCCGAGGAGAAAAAGATCATCTCCCTGAGCCCCGAGCCCTGGGTCAGCTCGTGCAAGTTGATCGCGGCGTCGACCTTCGCTGCCATTACCCGCCGCAAACGCCCCGCGTCCAAGGACTCCAGTAGCCCGTCATCAAGGACCCCGGCGGCATGGATCACAGCGCTCAAGGGGCGCCCGGCGGGGATCCCCTCGATCAGCCGCTGAACCTCAGCCCTCTGAGATACATCGCACGCCGCGATCTCGACCTCGCAGCCGAACCCCTCAAGAGCGCCCCGGAGCTCTAGTGCGCCCTCGGCCTCCTCGCCGCTTCGGCTCACCAGCAGCAAACGCTTCACGCCGTGCACGCCCGCCATGTGACGAGCGACGAGGGCTCCTAGCCCGCCAGTCCCGCCAGTCACGAGGACCGTGCCCTCGGGATCCAACGCCTGCGGGACACCCAGCACGATCTTCCCGACATGACGCGACTCGCGCATGAACCTGAACGCCTCCCGCGCGCGACGCACATCAAACCTGCGGACCGGCAACGCACGCAACACGCCACCCACAAACAAACCCATCAGCTCGCCCAGCATCTCCTGGATACGCTCCGGGCCAGCCTCGTGCAAATCGAACGCGCGATACGCCACCCCCGGATGCTCCTCGGCGATCTCCTCCGGGTCACGAATATCCGTCTTGCCCATCTCGATAAACCGCCCACCCCGAGGCAGCAACCCAAGCGAAGCATCCACGAACTCCCCCGCTAAGGAGTCAAGCACGACATCCACACCACGCCCACCCGTCGCCTCCAAGAACCGCTCCCTGAACTCCAGGCTACGCGAAGAAGCAATATGCGCCCCATCCAAGCCCAGCCCTTCAAGGACACCCCACTTATCCGGGTGCGCCGTAGCGAACACCTCGACACCCAAATACGCCGCTATCTGCAACGCCGCCATCCCGACCCCACCCGCAGCGCCATGCACCAACAACACATCACCAGCCGCCAACCCCGCCAAATCCACAAGCGCGTAGTACGCCGTCAAAAACGCGATCGGTACCGACGCCGCCTCATCAAAGGACCAGCCCCCCGGAACACCCACAAGCAGCCGGCTATCACCCACCGCGACAGGCCCAAACGAATCCGCCAACAACCCCAACACACGATCCCCCACCGCAAACCCATCCACGCCAGGACCAACCTCTACCACCACCCCAGCACCCTCACCACCAATCCGCGCCTCACCAGGATAAACCCCCAACGCGACCAACACATCACGGAAATTCAACCCCGCCGCATGCACCGCGACCCGCACCTCCCCCACACCCAACACCCCACCCGCCCCCGGACTCACACCAAGCACAAGCCCCTCAAGCGTACCCCGCGCCTGCACCCCCAAACACCACTCCCCCACACCCACCGGCGCGAGCAACGACCCACCCGACCCAACACCCACAAGCCGAGGCACAAAAAGCACCCCATCACGCACAGCCAACTCAGGCTCCTCACCCACCAACCCACCACCCAAAACACCACCCAAAACACCCACCGACACCTCACTACCATCCACATCGATCAGCGAGAAACGCTCCGGATGCTCCCGACACGCCGAACGCATCAAACCCACAACCCCCGCCTGCACAACATCCAACACCCCACCCCCACCAACCACAACCCCACCCTCCGTCACCAACACCAACCTCGCCCCCCCCAAACACCCCACCCCAAGAAACGCCTGCAACAAACCAAGCACACACTCCGCCAACCCCCCAACCCCAACCGCCAACCCCCCACCAACACCAACACCCTCTGACAAATCCCCCACCCACACAACCACGACCCCCGGCACACCACAACCAGCCCGCACCGCCTCCTCGAGAGCACCCAAATCAACATACCTCTCCACCGCGACCCCACCAACCTCAACACCCACACCCCCACCAACCACCACCACACCCAACGAAGAACCACCACCAGCCACACCCGCAACCTCCGACCACCCCAACTCAAACAACCCATCAACCCCCACAACCTCCCCAACGCCCGACTGACCCCCCTCAACCACCCGCGTCCTCAACTCCTCAACCACAAGCACCGGAACGCCCATCTCGTCAAGCGCGAGCAGACTGAACGCGTCCGCGGTCTCGCGAAGACACACGCGCAAAGAAGAAGCACCCCGACCATACAAACAGACACCCGAAAAAGAAAAAGGAATCGCTACTCCAGACCGCTCAGGAACATCCAACGCCCCCAGCGCCAGCGCATGCAGCGAGGCATCCAGCAACGCCGGATGAACGAGGTAGCTCTGCGCCTGCGAGGCCTGCTCCTCACCAAGAGCGACCTCGGCGAAGATCGCATCCCCCGCCCGCCAAGCAGCCGTCAAACCCCGGAACGAAGAACCATAGCCATATCCAGCCTCCGCGAGCCGATCATAGAAGAACTCCATATCGATCTCTTGCGCACCTGGTGGCGGCCACGCGCTCTCAGCGAACTCATCGAGCTCCGCAACCAGCGGGCTCTCACCCCCGCCGAGGATACCCTGAGCGTGCAGGACCCACCGCCCCCCTTCCGGCTCATCCTCGACCATGCCCTCAGGACGCGAATAGATAGAAAGCGGACGCCCAGCCCCCCCATCAGACTCACCCACCACAAGTTGAACCTGGCACGCGCCTTCACCAGCGAACACCAGCGGCGCCATCAACGTGAGCTCCGAGACCGCATCCACGCCCGTGCGCTCAGCAGCAGCCAACGCCAACTCGACAAAAGCGCTCCCAGGCAACAACACCGTATCCATCACCGCGTGATCCCCAAGCCAAGAGTGACTCTCCGTCGAGAAGCGCCCAGTGAGAAGCAGATCCATCCCCTCGCCCGCGAGATTCACCGCGGCACCCAGCAGCGGGTGGCCAGCCGAAGACTGCCCAAGAGAGCTCGCGTCCCCTGACCCTGCGCCGAACCCAAGCCAGTAGCGTTTACGCTGAAACGCATACGTCGGTAGCTCGACCCGCGCCGCGCCCTCGAACAACGGACCCCAGTCGACCTCCACACCGTCGACATATGCCCGGGCGAGGAACCGCATGAACGCCTCGACTTCGGGCTGACGCGCACGTAAACACCCAGTGGCGAGGACACCTTCTGGCTCGTCCCCGACGCATTCAGAAACCAGTGCGCTCAATACTCCACCCGGACCCAGCTCCAAAAAGCGGCTCACGCCAGCCGCCCGCAACGAAGCGACTCCATCGGCAAACCGCACCGTGTCCCGCACGTGCCCTACCCAGTAGTCGGGCGACATTGCTTCCTGCGCCGTCAATACGACCCCGGTCCGGTTCGACACGATCGGGATCCGCGGCTCATTGAAGCTCAAACCCTCCACGACACCGCGAAACTCCTCCAACATCGGCTCCATCAACCCCGAGTGAAACGCATGACTCACCTGCAAACGTCTAGTCTTGCGCCCCTCCCGCTCCCAATAACCCTCGAGCCGCTCAACCGCGTCCCTTTCACCAGAGAGCACAACCGCTTCCGGACCATTTACCGCCGCCAGCGACACCCCCTCCACACCCCCAAGACTCTCCAGCACCTCCCTCTCTGAGGCCTGCACCGCGAGCATCGCCCCACCCCCCGCCAACGCCCCCATCAACCGCCCCCGCGCAGCCACCAAAGCACACGCATCCCCTAAAGAGAACACGCCAGCCACATACGCAGCCACAAGCTCCCCAACCGAATGACCAACCAAATAATCCGGGCGCACCCCAAACCCCTCGATCAGCCTAAACAACGCTACCTCCAACGCAAACAAAGCGGGCTGCGCGAACTCCGTCCGATCCAAGAGCAACGCCCGATCCGAGCCCTCCTCGGCAAACACAACCTCCCTCAGAGACCCCTCTAGATGACGATCGAGCTCACCACAGACCTCCTCGAACGCTCGAGAGAAACCAGGAAAGGCACCATCGAGCTCCCTACCCATCCCCGCCCACTGAGCACCCTGACCCGTAAACAAAAACGCAACCTTCCCCCCACCCCCAGCAACACCCCGGATAACACCCTCAGCCTCCTCGCCACGCGCGAGAGTGTCGAGGCAGGTAGCCAGCTGCTCTCGCTCCCCAGCGATAACAACCCCCCGGTAAGGAAGATGCGCGCGGTGAAGCGCCAGGGTTCCGGCCACATCCGGGAGCTCGGGGTTAGCGGCCAGATACGAGCCTAGTCGCTCGGCTTGGGCGTGCAACGCCTCGTCGCTCCTCGCCGATAGCACGAACGGGACGGCTGGCAGCTCGGCCGCTCCCTTGGTTTTCTCGGGTTTTTGGGGTTGTTTGGTTTGTTGTGTTTGTGGGGCTTCTTCTAGGATGATGTGTGCGTTTGTGCCTGAGATGCCGAATGAGGAGATGCCGGCGCGGCGGGTGCGCTGGGTTTTGGGCCATGGTTTGGGGTCGTTTAGGAGCGATATGGTGCCTGCGGACCAGTCGACGTGTGGGGAGGGCTCCTCGGCGTAGAGGGTCTTGGGGAGGATGTCGTGTTGTAGGGCCTTGACCATCTTGATGACGCCTGCGACTCCTGCTGCGGCTTGTGCGTGGCCGATGTTTGACTTCAGTGAGCCTAGGTGTAGGGGGCCGTTGGTGCGCTCTTGGCCGTATGTTGCGATTAGTGCTTGTGCCTCGATCGGGTCGCCGAGGGTGGTGCCTGTGCCGTGTCCCTCGACGGCGTCGATGTCTGCGGGGGATAGGCCAGCGTTCGCGAGGGCTTGGGTGATGACGCGCTCTTGGGAAGGACCGTTGGGTGCTGTTAGGCCATTCGAGGCGCCGTCTTGGTTGACGGCCGAGCCGCGTACCAATGCTAGGACTTGGTGGCCTCTCGCTTGCGCGTGCGAGAGGCGCTCTAATACCAGCAGGCCGACGCCCTCGGAGAAGCCCGCGCCGTCCGCGCCGTGGCCGAAGGAGCGGCAGCGCCCGTCTGGCGCTAGGCCGCGCTGACGCGAGAATTCGATGAATAAGGCAGGGCTCGAGAGTACTGTTACTCCGCCCGCTAGCGCGAGCTCGCACTCTCCTGCGCGGAGTGCTTGGCAGGCTAGATGCATTGCTACCAGCGAGGAGGAGCACGCGGTATCGACTGTCATCGCTGGGCCCTCTAGCCCGAACGTATACGACAGGCGACCAGACGCCACGCTCGTGGTGCTGCCCGTCATGCGATACCCCTCGAGATCCCCGGTCTGCTGGCCACCCAGACCATAGTCGGAGGCAATCACACCAACGAAGACTCCCGCTAGCGCGCCGCGCAACGACGTCGCGTCGATACCAGCGTCCTCGAAGGCCTCCCACGCGCATTCCAGCAGCAGGCGCTGCTGGGGATCCATCGCTAGTGCCTCACGCGGAGAGATAGAAAAATGCTCCGCGTCGAACTCACCAGCGTCGTAGACAAAACCCCCGTGGCGGGTATAGCTGGTGCCCGGATGGTCGGGGTCGGGGTCATACAGACGCTCCACATCCCAGCCACGATCAACGGGAAACTCACCAATCGCGTCCCTACCCGAAGCGACCAGCTCCCACAACTCCGCGGGGGAAGAGGCCCCGCCGGGGTAGCGGCAGCTCATGCCTACGATCGCGAGTGGCTCCTCAGCGCGCGCCAGCGTACGCCGGGGAGCCCTCCGCTCCACGCCCTCGATTTGCGAGCGCAAGAACTCGGCTACCGCCGCCGGCGTGGGGTGATCGAAGACGAGCGTGGTGGGTAGCTTCACTCCGGTGCCCTGAACAAGACGGTTCCTCAGCTCCACAGCGCTCAGGGAGTCGAACCCGAGATCCTTGAACGCACGCTGCGGGTCGACCGCGTCCCCCGAGGCATGCCCCAGCACGCTCGCGACATGCCCCTTGACGAGATCCAGCACGATCTTGTCCCAGTCAGACTCAGGCACACCCGCCAGGCGCCTCGCTAGCGAGCCTTTCGCGTCCTTGACGCGGCGCGCCGAGGAGCGCACAAGCCCACCCAGAATCGGCGGCAGAACCCCAGCCTCGCTCGCCGCACGCAGCACCCGGGTATCGAGGCCCATCGCCAGCAGCAGCGGCTCATCGACCGTGCGTGCCCTGTCCAGAAGCTCAAGACCATGGGCATCCGAGAGAGCACTGACGCCTTGGCGTGCTAGGCGTGCGCGGTCGGTATCGCTGAGCGTGCTGGTCATCCCGGTCGCGCGCTGCCACTCGCCCCACGCGAGTGAGAGACCGGGCAGGCCCTGCTCGCGGCGGTAGTACGCGAGGGCGTCTAGGAACGCGTTAGCGGCGGCGTAGTTAGCTTGCCCGGGGCTCCCGAGTGTCCCAGCGGCCGAGGAGAAAAAGATCATCTCCCTGAGCCCCGAGCCCTGGGTCAGCTCGTGCAAGTTGATCGCGGCGTCGACCTTCGCTGCCATTACCCGCCGCAAACGCCCCGCGTCCAAGGACTCCAGTAGCCCGTCATCAAGGACCCCGGCGGCATGGATCACAGCGCTCAAGGGGCGCCCGGCGGGGATCCCCTCGATCAGCCGCTGAACCTCAGCCCTCTGAGATACATCGCACGCCGCGATCTCGACCTCGCAGCCGAACCCCTCAAGAGCGCCCCGGAGCTCTAGTGCGCCCTCGGCCTCCTCGCCGCTTCGGCTCACCAGCAGCAAACGCTTCACGCCGTGCACGCCCGCCATGTGACGAGCGACGAGGGCTCCTAGCCCGCCAGTCCCGCCAGTCACGAGGACCGTGCCCTCGGGATCCAACGCCTGCGGGACACCCAGCACGATCTTCCCGACATGACGCGACTCGCGCATGAACCTGAACGCCTCCCGCGCGCGACGCACATCAAACCTGCGGACCGGCAACGCACGCAACACGCCACCCACAAACAAACCCATCAGCTCGCCCAGCATCTCCTGGATACGCTCCGGGCCAGCCTCGTGCAAATCGAACGCGCGATACGCCACCCCCGGATGCTCCTCGGCGATCTCCTCCGGGTCACGAATATCCGTCTTGCCCATCTCGATAAACCGCCCACCCCGAGGCAGCAACCCAAGCGAAGCATCCACGAACTCCCCCGCTAAGGAGTCAAGCACGACATCCACACCACGCCCACCCGTCGCCTCCAAGAACCGCTCCCTGAACTCCAGGCTACGCGAAGAAGCAATATGCGCCCCATCCAAGCCCAGCCCTTCAAGGACACCCCACTTATCCGGGTGCGCCGTAGCGAACACCTCGACACCCAAATACGCCGCTATCTGCAACGCCGCCATCCCGACCCCACCCGCAGCGCCATGCACCAACAACACATCACCAGCCGCCAACCCCGCCAAATCCACAAGCGCGTAGTACGCCGTCAAAAACGCGATCGGTACCGACGCCGCCTCATCAAAGGACCAGCCCCCCGGAACACCCACAAGCAGCCGGCTATCACCCACCGCGACAGGCCCAAACGAATCCGCCAACAACCCCAACACACGATCCCCCACCGCAAACCCATCCACGCCAGGACCAACCTCTACCACCACCCCAGCACCCTCACCACCAATCCGCGCCTCACCAGGATAAACCCCCAACGCGACCAACACATCACGGAAATTCAACCCCGCCGCATGCACCGCGACCCGCACCTCCCCCACACCCAACACCCCACCCGCCCCCGGACTCACACCAAGCACAAGCCCCTCAAGCGTACCCCGCGCCTGCACCCCCAAACACCACTCCCCCACACCCACCGGCGCGAGCAACGACCCACCCGACCCAACACCCACAAGCCGAGGCACAAAAAGCACCCCATCACGCACAGCCAACTCAGGCTCCTCACCCACCAACCCACCACCCAAAACACCACCCAAAACACCCACCGACACCTCACTACCATCCACATCGATCAGCGAGAAACGCTCCGGATGCTCCCGACACGCCGAACGCATCAAACCCACAACCCCCGCCTGCACAACATCCAACACCCCACCCCCACCAACCACAACCCCACCCTCCGTCACCAACACCAACCTCGCCCCCCCCAAACACCCCACCCCAAGAAACGCCTGCAACAAACCAAGCACACACTCCGCCAACCCCCCAACCCCAACCGCCAACCCCCCACCAACACCAACACCCTCCGCAAGCCCCTCCCCGAGGCCCACACCCTCCCCAAGCGCCGCCGCCTCCCCGAGGCCCGCCGCCTCCCAGAGCGCCGCCGCGCGCACGAGCACAAGCTCAACAGCAGAACCAGCCCCCGCCGCTGCCCGCTCGAGCTCAGCCAGATCGGCATAGCTCTCTACCTCTAGGCCCGACCCCTCAAACTCGACCCCCTCCCAGCCAAGCAACGCCACCTGCCCAACAGGCCCACGTCCAGCAGGCCCAACCCCGGCAGACCCGCCAGCAGCAAGCCCAGCCTCACCATGCCCGGCCTCACCGGATCCGGCTGCAGCCGTGGGGGGCCCCGTGAGCTCGCTCCAGCGAAGCTCGTAGAGGTCGCGCTCGGCGCGTGCCCCGAGGCCAGCCTGCGCTCTGAGCGCGCTCTCCTCGACCGGACGCGAGACGACCGAGTCGATCGCGAGCACCGCGCTACCAGCCTCATCGAACGCGAGCACACTCGCTGCGCCATCCCTATCCATGCTCACGCGCACACGTAACACCGACGCGCCCGGGCTACCCAGCCGCACACCCGAGAACGAGAAAGGAACCCCAACCCCGCCAGGGCGCCCCCCACCAAGCCCCTCCCCGCCGAGCCCCGGCCCGCCAAGCCCCTCCGCGCCGAGTAGCGCCGTCTCGCTGGCGAGCGCGAGGGCATGCAGCGAAGCGTCCAGTAACGCTGGATGCACGAGGTAGCTCTGTGCTTGGGAGGCTTGCTCCTCCCCGAGCGCGACCTCGGCGAAGACCTCCTCACCCGCCCGCCACGCACCCCGTAGCCCCCGGAACGCTGGGCCATACTCATACCCGGCCTCCGCCAAGCGATCATAAAAGAACTCCGTATCGATCTCCTGCGCGCCCGGTGGCGGCCACGCACCATCAGCGAACTCCTCGAGCCCGCCAGCCACCGGGCTCTGGCCCGCGCCCAGGACACCCTGAGCGTGCAGGACCCAGCCTCCTCGCTCCGGTTCGCTCTCGCTGCTCTGCGGACGCGAATAGATACCAAGCCGGTGCCTGCCCTCCTCATCGCGCTCGCTGAGCACAAGCTGGACCTGGCAGGCACCCCCCTCAGCGAACACCAACGGCGCTTGCAACGTGAACTCCTCCACCACCCTGACACCGACCCGCTCAGCCGCAGCCAACGCCAGCTCAACGAACGCGCTACCAGGCAGCAACACCGTGCCCATCACCGCGTGATCCGCTAGCCAGGGATGATCCTGAGTCGACAAGCGCCCCGTCAATAACAGGCCCTCGCTCTCGCCCGCGAGATCCAACGAGGCGCCCAACAACGGATGCCCAGCAGAATACTGCCCCAGCGAGCTCGCGTCACCCACCCCCACACCAGACCCAAGCCAAAACCTCTGACGCTGAAACGCATACCGCGGAAGCTCAACCCGACGGACACGCCGCTCATCGAAAAACCCACGCCAATCGACCTCAACACCATCAGCATGAACCTCAGCAACCGAAGTCAAAAAGCGCTCCATGCCGCCCTGCCCACGCCTCAGCGAACCAGCCACCGCGACAGCACCGCGATCAAGACCCCGGCCCTCGACCGTCTCCTCGATAGCCATCCTCAATACCGGATGGGGACTCACCTCGATGAACCTGGAATACCCCTGATCCAGCAACTCGCCGACCGCCGGCCCAAACTGAACCGTATTACGCAAATTGCGATACCAATAGCCCCCATCAAGCCCCGCAGTATCGACCAGCCCCCCAGTCACCGTCGAGAAGAAAGCTACCTCCGACGACCGCGGGCCGATCCCCGAGAGATCCCCCAAAAGCCGCTCACGAACCAGCTCTACCTGCCCGGAATGAGAAGCATAATCAACCGGGATCCACTTCACGCGGAAACCCCTCGACTCACCAAGAGCGACCAGCTCCCCCAAAGCCCCCAACTCACCCGAAACGACCACCGACGCCGGCCCATTCACAGCAGCCAACGAAAGCCGCCCACCAAAAGACTCAACCACCTCGCCAACCCGCTCAGACGACAACGCGACAGACACCATACCCCCACGACCCGAAAGACCACCAGCCAACACCCTACCCCGCAACGCCACAACCCGAGCCGCATCCTCCAACGACAACCCACCAGCCACATAAGCCGCCGCGATCTCACCCTGAGAATGCCCCACCACAACCGCAGGCTCAACCCCCAAAGAACGCCACAACGCAGCCAACGACACCATCACCGAAAACAACGCCGGCTGCACCACATCAACACACTCAAGCGAAGGAACACCCACCCCACCACGCAAAACATCCTCCAACGACCAATCAAAATACCGCGCAAACACCTCCCCACAAGCCCGCATCTGCCCAGCAAACACAGAAGAAGAATCCAACAACTCAACCGCCATCCCATCCCACTGACAACCCTGACCAGAAAACACAAACACAACCCCACCCCCACCACCCCTCACCACACCACGAACAACACCCTCAGCCACCTCGCCACGCGCGAGAGTGTCGAGGCAGGTGTCTAGCCGCTCCCGCTCTCCGGCGAGAACAGCCGCGCGGTAGGGAAGATGTGCCCGATGCAGCGCCAGGGTCCCTGCAATATCCACGAGCTCGAGCTCGGGATTGGCGGCCAGATGCGCGCGTAGTCGCTCAGCCTGCCCACACAACGCCTCACCACTCCTCGCCGACAACACAAACGGCACCACACCCAACCCCAACACCGCCACCCCCGCCCCCACCTGCCCCCCAACCCCCTCGCGCTCCCCGACCCCCAACACCCCGCCCTCGGCCCCCCCGGCCTCCTCAGGTCGCCCCGCACCCGGAGCCTCCTCCAAGATCACATGCGCATTCGTACCCGACACACCAAAAGACGACACACCAGCACGCCGCGGACGCTCACCCCCAAGCCACGGCTCGGCCTCACTCAAAAGCGACACAGTGCCCGCAGACCAATCCACATGCGGAGAAGGCTCCTCGGCATGCAGCGTCCGAGGCAACACACCGTGCCGCAAAGCCTCGACCATCTTGATCACACCCCCGACCCCAGCCGCAGCCTGCGCATGGCCAATATTCGACTTCATAGAGCCCAGGTAAAGCGGGCCGCCAGAGCGCTCACGCCCATACGTCGCGATCAACGCCTGCGCCTCGATCGGATCGCCCAGAGTGGTACCCGTGCCATGCCCCTCGACAGCATCGACGTCCCCGGGCTCAAGACCAGCATTCGCGAGCGCCTGACGAATCACCCGCTCCTGAGAAGGACCGTTGGGCGCCGTCAGGCCATTCGAGGCGCCGTCCTGGTTCACAGCCGAGCCACGCACCACCGCCAAGACCCGGTGTCCATTGCGCTCAGCCTCGGAAAGACGCTCCAACAGCACCAAGCCCACACCCTCAGACCAGCCCGTACCATCAGCAAGCGCACCGAAGGACCGACACCGCCCGTCAGGCGCCAAGCCGCGCTGACGCGAGAACTCAACGAACAGGTCCGGGCTCGAAAGCACCGTCGCTCCGCCCGCTAACGCCAGCTCACACTCTCCCGCCCGGAGCGCCTGGCAAGCCAGATGCATCGCTACCAGCGAGGAAGAGCACGCCGTATCGACCGTCACCGCTGGACCCTCCAAGCCAAACGCATACGCCAAACGACCAGAAGCCACGCTCGTGGTGCTGCCCGTCAAACGAAAGCCCTCCAGCGCCTGGGACTGGTGGAGGCCCAGACCATAGCCAGAGGAGATCACACCAACGAAGACCCCGGCCAGCGCACCGCGCAGCGTCCCCGCATCGATACCTGCGTCCTCGAATGCCTCCCATGTGCATTCCAGCAACAGGCGCTGCTGGGGATCCATCGCCAGGGCCTCCCTGGGGCTGATACCGAAGAACGCCGCGTCGAACTCGCCCGCGTCATACAGAAAGCCCCCGTGGCGCGTGTAGCTCGTGCCGAGATGGGCGGGATCGGGGTCATACAGACGCTCCACATCCCAGCCACGATCAACGGGAAACTCACCAATCGCGTCCCTACCCGAAGCGACTAGCTCCCACAGCTCCGCGGGCGAGGAGGCCCCGCCGGGGTAGCGGCAGCTCATACCCACAATCGCGATCGGCTCCTCGAGGGCCACGCGGAGCCGCCGATTCTGCAACCGCAGCTGCTCGCCTTCCTTGAGAGATGCCCTCAGAGCCTCAACGATCTCGTCATATGGTGTATCCGTCATGAATTAGACCCAGTTCGCTGCTTTACACGACGAACAAGGCTGGCAGCATCCATGGTGTCCAGCGATTCCGTGTCGCCATTCCGTTCGTCCTCGTCCTCGCCCTCGTCTGAGTGGATGAGCTCCAGCAGCGGCATCACCAATCCAGCTCGCCTCAGGCGGGAGAACGGAATCGCAGGAAACGCAGCCCGAATCGCGGCCTCGTCGGGCTCGAGCTCAACCTCCTGTCTCCTGCCAGGAACCACCTCCGATTGCAGATATCCGGCTACCGCGATTGGTGTGGGATGGTCGAAGATGAGTGTGGCAGGCAACTTGGCTCCGGTCGCCTGGATGAGGCGGTTGCGCAGCTCGACGGCGCTCAGCGAGTCAAAGCCGAGGTCCTTGAAGGCGCGCTGCGGGTCAATCGCCTCGGCGGAGGAATGTCCTAGCACGCTGGCGACGTGGCTTTTGACGAGCTCCAACACGATTGTGTCCCAGTCGGATTCGGGCGCTGCTGCGAGGCGCCTCGAGAGTGAGCCCTTGGCGTTGGAGGCACTATGCGCGGGCGCGCCGACCAGCGAGCTCAGGATCGGCGGCAGCAGGCCGGCCCGGCTCTGCGCGCGCAGCGCCGCGACGTCCAAGCGTACCGGCAGCAGCAGCGGCTCATCGATAGCGCGCGCCGCGTCGAGGAGCTCGAGGCCCTCTGAATCTTGGAGAGCAGCGCCTTGGCGCGCTAGGCGCGCGCGGTCGGCTTCGCTCAGCTCAGCGGTCATCCCAGTAGCCCGCTCCCACGCGCCCCACGCCAGCGAGCGACCGGCCAAACCCTGTGCGTGACGGTGATAGGCAAGCGCGTCCAGGAAAGTATTGGCGGCGGCGTAGCTAGCCTGCCCGGGACTCCCAAGCGTCCCCGCGGCCGAAGAGAAAAAGATCAACTCCCCGAGCTCCAAGCCCTTGGTGAGCTCGTGCAAGTTGATCGCGGCGTCCACCTTCGGCGCCATCACCCGCTGCAAGCGCTCCGCGGTCAACGAGGGAATCACGCCGTCATCGAGCGCACCGGCGGCATGAACGACAGCACTCAGCGGATGCTCCCCAGGGACCTCGGCTATCAGTTGCTCGAGCTCAGCCCTCCGCGAGACATCACAAGCCGCGATCGTGACCTGGCAGCCAAGCTCCTCCAACGAGCGGCGGAGCTCCGTTGCGCCCTCAGCCTCCTCGCCGCGGCGGCTCACCAGCAACAGGTGCCTCACACCATGCGTGCCCGCCAAATGACGAGCGACAAGCGACCCCAACCCACCAGTCCCACCAGTTACAAGAACCGTGCCCTCCGAGCCCATCGCCCGCGGCACATCCAGCACGATCTTACCGACGTGACGCGACTCACGCATGAACCTGAACGCCTCCCGCGCGCGACGCACATCAAACCTCCTGACCGGCAAAGGACGCAACACACCACACTCAAACAGGCCCGTCAGCTCGCCCAACATCTCCTGGATACGCTCCGGGCCCGCCTCCTGCAAATCGAACGCGCGATAACCCACACCCCCATGTTCCGCGGCTACCCGATCAGGATCACGAATATCCGTCTTGCCCATCTCGATGAACCGCCCACCCCTAGGCAACAACCCAAGCGAAGCATCCACGAACTCCCCCGCTAGCGAGTCAAGCACCACATCCATCCCACGACCACCCGTCGTCTCCAAGAACCTCTCCTTGAACTCCAAGCTACGCGAGGAAGCGATATGCGCATCATCCAGGCCCAGCTCCCGAAGCGTGCCCCACTTGTCAGGGTGAGCCGTAGCGAATATCTCCACACCCAAATGCGCCGCTATCTGCAACGCCGCCATCCCCACCCCGCCGGCGGCGCCGTGCACCAGCAACGCCTCACCCGGCCGCACCCGCGCCAAATCCACAAGCGCGTAGTACGCCGTCAAGAAAGCAATCGGCACCGCCGCCGCCTCCACAAAGGACCAACCCTCCGGAACCCCCGCAAGCAGCTCACGATCACTCACCGCGACAGGCCCAAAAGCGTCCTGCATAAGGCCCATCACACGATCCCCCACAGCCAAGTCGCTGACATCAGAGGCGACCTCGAGCACCACCCCAGCGCCCTCACCACCGATCCGCACCTCGCCGGGATACATTCCCAACGCGCCCAAGACATCCCGGAAGTTCAACCCCGCAGCACGCACTGCGACCCGCACCTGGCCCGCATCGAGCGGCTCCTGCGCCCGTGGGCTGGCACACAACGCGAGGCTCTCGAGCGTACCCGGAGACTCCACCCCCAAACACCAAGCTCCCCCACCCGCCGGCGGGACCAACGAACCACCCGACCCAACACGCCCAAGCCGAGGCGCGTAGAGCACGCCGTTGCGTAGAGCGAGCTCGGGCTCGTTCACCAACGCACTATGCAGAGCAGCCACCGACACATCGCTACCGTCGGTATCGATCAGTGAGAAGCGCTCGGGATGCTCCGCATGCGCCGAGCGCATGAGACCCACAAGCGCCCCCTGAGCTAGATTCGGCGACTCACCCTCACCTACCGCGAGCGCACCCTCGGTAACCAGCACCAGCCTCGCCTGCTGCAAGGACTCCATGCCCAGGAAAGTCCTCAGCAACTCAAGCGTGGACGCAGCGGCCCGATGAACGACCTCCGCGAGCCCCAAACCCTCCTGGAGCGCCGCCGCCTCCTGGAGCACCGCCGCCCGTACGAGCACAAGCTCGGCGACAGAGCCGCCCCCCACCGCTGCCTGCTCGAGCGCGGGCAGATCGGCATAACTCGCTACCTCCCAGCCCTCACCCCCAAAACCCTCCCAGCCAAGCGACACTACCCGCAGAGAAGAACCATCGAGAGACCCAGCCACAGACGTAGGGGACCCAGCCACGAGCTCTGTCCAGCGAAGCTCGTGCAGATCGCGCTCGCGTGCGTGAGCCCCGGCCTGTGCCCTGAGCGCGTCCTCGTCGATCGGGCGCGAGACGATCGAGTCGATCGCCACCACCGGACTGCCAGCCTCATCGAACGCGAGCACTCTCGCTGCGCCATCCCCATCCACGCTCACGCGCACACGCAACACCGACGCGCCCCGGCTACCCAGCCGCACACCCGAGAACGAGAAAGGAACCCCAACCCCGCCAGGCCGCCCGCCAAGCCCCTCCCCGCCAAGCGACTCCATCCCCCCGAGCACAAGCGCATGCAACGAGGCATCCAGCAACGCCGGATGCACTAGATAGCTCTGCGCCCGCGAGGCCTGCCCCTCCCCGAGCGCTACCTCGGCGAAGACCTCCTCACCCACCCGCCACGCACCCCCTAGCCCCTGGAACGCCGGGCCATACTCATACCCAGCCTCCGCGAGACGGTCATACAAGAACTCCGTATCGACCTCCACCGCACCAGCCGGCGGCCACTGGCCATCAACGACACCCCCAACCCCCGCGACCAACGAGCCATCACCCGGGCCAAGCACACCCTGCGCATGCAAAACCCACCCCCCTACCAACTCGCCCCCAACACCACCAGAACCCACACCCCCGCCACCCGAACCCCCAGAACTCCCCTCCTCAGGACGCGAAAAGATAGAAAGCGAGCGCCGACCCCCCTCATCGACCCCAGAAACCACAAGCTGCACCTGATACGCACCCCCACCCACGAACACCAACGGCGCCTGCAACGTCAACTCCTCCACCACCTCAGCACCCACACGCTCCGAAGCGACCAACGCCAACTCCACAAACGCCGTACCAGGCAACAACACCGTACCCATCACCGCGTGATCGCCCAGCCAATCATGACTCTCAGTCGAAAGACGCCCCGTTAGAAGCACACCCCCGCTCTCGCCCGCGACATCCAACGCCGCGCCCAACAACGGATGCCCAGCAGAAGCCTGCCCAAACGTACTCGCATCACCCGCCCCCGCCCCCGCCCGCAGCCAATAACGCTCACGCTGAAACGCATACGTCGGAAGCTCCACCCGACGAACATCGGCTCCCTCGAGCAAGGGCTCCCAATCTATCTCTGCGCCATCGATATAGACCCGGGCAAGGAAGTCCATGAAGGCTGCGACTTCCGGCCTACCCGCACGCAAACCCGCCGCGATCAAAGCCCCGTCTTCCAGCTCCTCCTGGAGGCAGTCAGAGACCAGTGCGGCCAATACCCCACCGGGGCCCGGCTCCAAAAAGCGGCTCACGCCGGCTGCCCGCAACGTAGCGATCCCATCGGCGAAACGCACCGTCTCCCTGACATGGCTCACCCAGTAAGCAGGCGAGGTGGCCTCCTCCGCCGATAGCAACATCCCCGTCCGATTAGACACAATCTGGATGCACGGCTCGTTGAAGCTCAAACCCTCCACGACCCCGCGAAACTCTTCGAGCATCGGGTCCATCAACCCCGAATGGAACGCATGGCTGACTCGCAAGCGCTTCGTCTTACGCCCCTCCCGCACCCAGTGACCCTCGAGCCGCTCCACCGCACCGGCCGCCCCAGAAACCACGACCGCTTCAGGACCATTCACGGCAGCGAGAGAAAGCCCCTCTACATCAGCCATGCTCTCTAGTACCTCTTGCTCGGAGGCCTGAACTGCGAGCATCGCTCCGCCATCGGGCAACGCGCCCATCAACCGCCCACGCGCAGCCACCAAAGCACAGGCATCCTCCAACGACAACACACCAGCCACAAACGCCGCCGAAAGCTCCCCAATCGAATGGCCAATCAAATAATCCGGGCGCACCCCAAAACTCTCGACGAGCCTAAAGAGCGCGACCTCCAACGCAAACAAGGCGGGCTGCGCGAACTCCGTCCGATCCAAGAGCAAGGCCTCGCTTGCATCCCTCTCGGTAAACACAACCTCTCCGAGAGACCGCTGCAAATGACGATCGAGCTCCCTGCACACCTCCCCAAACGCCTCAGCAAACACAGGGAACGCACCGGCAAGCTCCCGCCCCATCCCCCCCCACTGAGCACCCTGACCTGGAAACAGCAACGCGACCTTGCCCTCGCCCCTGGCCGTGCCCCATGTCAGGCTCTCGGCCTCCTCGCCGCGCGCCAGGGCGTCGAGGCAGGTGGCTAGCCGCTCCCGCTCCCCGGCGACAACCGCCGCGCGGTAGGGATGGTGCGCGCGGTGAAGGGCTAGGGTCCCGGCGAGGTCCGCGAGCTCGAGCTCGGGATGAGCGGCCAGATGCGAGCGTAGTCGCTCGGCCTGCGCACACAACGCCTCACCACTCCTTGCCGACAGCACAAACGGCACCATCCCCAGCTTCGACGCGAGCCCCCGCCCAACTCTTTTGGCCTTCTCGGGTCCCTCGGCTCGCTCAGTCTCCTGCGCTCGCGGGGCCTCCTCCAAGATCACATGCGCATTGGTGCCCGACACACCAAAGGACGACACACCGGCGCGCCTGGGGTGCTCGCCTTCGGGCCACGGCGCGGTCTCGCTCAAGAGCGATACCGCGCCCGCGGACCAATCCACATGCGCAGAAGGCTCCTCGGCATAAAGGGTCCTGGGCAGCACGCCGTGCCGCAAGGCCTCGACCATCTTGATCACACCCGCGACGCCGGCCGCGGCTTGGGTATGACCGATGTTCGACTTCAGTGAGCCCAGGTGCAGAGGGCCGTTGGTGCGGTTTTGCCCGTATGTCGCGATCAGGGCTTGCGCCTCGATCGGGTCGCCTAGTGTGGTACCCGTGCCGTGCCCCTCGACGGCATCGATGTCTGCGGGGGATAGGCCGGCGTTCGCGAGCGCTTGGGTGATGACGCGCTCTTGAGAAGGGCCGTTGGGTGCTGTCAGGCCATTCGAGGCGCCGTCCTGGTTCACGGCCGAGCCGCGTACCAACGCCAAGACCTGATGGCCTCTCGCCTGCGCCTCGGGGAGACGCTCCAGCACCAGCAGGCCCACGCCCTCGGAGAAGCCCGCACCATCCGCCCCCCGGCCGAAGGAGCGGCAGCGCCCGTCAGGCGCTAAGCCGCGCTGACGCGAGAACTCGATGAACAGGTCCGGGCTCGAGAGCACCGTTGCGCCGCCCGCTAGCGCCAGCTCGCACTCTCCCGCGCGGAGTGCCTGGCAAGCCAGATGCAGCGCTACCAGCGAGGAAGAGCACGCGGTATCGACCGTCATCGCCGGGCCCTCCAGCCCGAACGTATACGACAAACGGCCAGACGCCACGCTCGTGGTACTGCCCGTCAAACGAAAGCCCTCCAACTCCTGGGACTCGTGGAAACCCAGACCGTAGTCGGAGGAGATCACACCAACGAAGACCCCCGCCAGCGCACCGCGCAACGACGTCGCGTTGATACCGGCGTCCTCGAAAGCCTCCCACGCGCATTCCAGCAGCAGGCGCTGCTGGGGATCCATCGCCAGGGCCTCCCTGGGGCTGATACCGAAGAACGCCGCGTCGAACTCGCCTGCGTCGTAGACAAAGCCGCCGTGGCGGGTATAGCTGGTGCCGGGATGGTCGGGGTCGGGGTCATACAGGCGCTCGACATCCCAGCCACGATCGGCGGGAAACTCGCCAATCGCGTCTCTACCGGAGGCGACCAGCTCCCATAGCTGCGCGGGGGAGGAGACTCCGCCGGGGTAGCGGCAGCTCATGCCTACGATCGCGAGTGGCTCCTCAGTCCGCGCCAGCGTACGCCGGGGAGCCCTCCGCTGCCGCTCCACACCCTCGACCCGGGAACGCAGGAACTCGGCTACCGCCGCCGGCGTGGGGTGATCGAAGACGAGCGTGGTGGGTAGCTTCACCCCGGTGCCCTGAACAAGACGGTTCCTCAGCTCCACAGCGCTCAGGGAGTCGAACCCGAGATCCTTGAACGCACGCTGCGGGTCGACCGCGTCCCCCGAGGCATGCCCCAGCACGCTCGCGACATGCCCCTTGACGAGATCCAGCACGATCTTGTCCCAGTCAGACTCAGGCACACCCGCCAGGCGCCTCGCCAGCGAGCCTTTCGCGTCCTTGACGCGGCGCGCCGAGGAGCGCACAAGCCCACCCAGGATCGGCGGCAGGATCCCGGCTTGGCTCGCTGCGCGTAGCGCGGCCGTGTCCAGACGTACCGGTATGAGCAGGGGCTCGTCGATCGTGCGTGCCCTGTCCAGGAGATCTAGGCCTTCCTGGTCAGAAAACGCAACAGCGCCTTGGCGTGCGAGGCGTGCGCGGTCGATGTCGCTCAGCGTGCTGGTCATTCCGGTAGCGCGCTCCCACTCGCCCCATGCGAGTGAGAGGCCGGGCAGACCCTGCTCGTGGCGGTGGTAGGCGAGGGCATCGAGGAACGCGTTAGCAGCGGCGTAGTTGGCTTGCCCGGGGCTCCCGAGTGTCCCCGCGGCCGAGGAGAAGAAGATCATCTCCCTAAGCTCTGATGCCTGGGTCAGCTCGTGCAAGTTGATCGCGGCGTCTACCTTCGCTGCCATTACCCGCCGTAAACGCTCCGCGTCCAAGGACTCGAGTAGCCCGTCGTCGAGGACCCCAGCAGCATGGATCACAGCGCTCAACGGGCGCTCCGCGGGGATCCCCTCGAGTAGCCGCTGAACCTCGGCCCGCTGGGATACATCGCACGCAGCGATCTCGACCTCGCAGCCGAACCCCTCAAGAGCACCCCGGAGCTCCTGCGCGCCCTCAGCCGCCTCGCCGCTTCGGCTGGCGAGCAGCAAGCGCTTCACGCCGTGCACGCCCGCCATATGACGAGCGACGAGGGCTCCTAGCCCGCCAGTCCCGCCAGTCACGAGGACCGTGCCCTCAGGATCCAACGCCTGCGGGAGACCCAGCACGATCTTCCCGACATGACGCGACTCGCGCATGAACCTAAACGCCTCCCGCGCGTGACGCACATCAAACCTGCGGACCGGCAACGCACGCAACACGCCACCCTCGAACAGGCCCGTCAGCTCACCCAGCATCTCCCGGAGACGCTCCGGGCCAGCCTCCTGCAAATCGAACGCGCGGTAACGCACACCCCCATACTCCGCGGCTACCCCGTCAGGATCACGAATATCGGTCTTGCCCATCTCGATGAACCGCCCGCCCCGAGGCAACAACCCAAGCGAAGCATCCACGAACTCCCCCGCTAAGGAGTCAAGCACGACATCCACACCACGCCCGCCCGTCGCCTCCAAGAACCGCTCCCTGAACTCCAGGCTACGCGAAGAAGCGATATGCGCCCCATCCAAGCCTAGCCCTTCAAGGACACCCCACTTATCCGGGTGCGCCGTAGCGAACACCTCGACACCCAAATACGCCGCTATCTGCAACGCCGCCATCCCGACCCCACCCGCAGCGCCATGCACCAACAACACATCACCAGCCGCTAACCCCGCCAAGTCCACAAGCGCGTAGTACGCCGTCAAAAACGCGATCGGTACCGAAGCCGCCTCATCAAAGGACCAGCCCCCCGGAACACCCACAAGCAGCCGGCTATCACCCACCGCGACAGGCCCAAACGAATCCGCCAACAACCCCATCACACGATCCCCCACGGCAAACCCATCCACGCCAGGACCAACCTCTACCACCACCCCAGCACCCTCACCACCAATCCGCGCCTCACCAGGATAAACCCCCAACGCGACCAACACATCACGGAAATTCAACCCCGCCGCATGCACCGCGACCCGCACCTCCCCCACACCCAACACCCCACCCGCCCCCGGACTCACACCAAGCACAAGCCCCTCAAGCGTACCCCGCGCCTGCACCCCCAAACACCACTCCCCCACACCCACCGGCGCGAGCAACGACCCACCCGACCCAACACCCACAAGCCGAGGCGCATAAACCACCCCATCACGCACAGCCAACTCAGGCTCCTCACCCACCAACCCACCACCCAAAACGCTACCCAGAGCAGCCACCGACGCCTCGCTGCCGTCCGTATCGATCAGGGAGAAGCGCTCAGGATGCTCCCGACACGCCGAACGCACCAAACCCACAACCCCCGCCTGCACAAGATCCAACGACCCACCCCCACCAACCCCAACCCCACCCTCAGTCACCAACACCAACCTCGCCCCCCCCAAACACCCCACACCCAAAAACGCCTGCAACAAACCAAGCACACACCCAGCAGCCCCACAAACACCCCCCGCAAGCCCCACACCCTCCCCGAGCGCCGCCGTCTCCCAGAGGGCCGCCGCGCGCACGAGCACAAGCTCAACAGCAGAACCAGCCCCCACCGCAGCCCGCTCGAGCTCAGCCAGATCCCCGTAGCTCGCTACCTCCAGGCCCGACCCCTCAAACCCAACCCCCTCCCAGCCAAGCAACGCCACCCGCGGAGAAGAACCATCAAAAGACCCGGCCTCACCGGATCCGGCTGCAGCCGTGGGGGGCCCCGGGAGCTCTGTCCAGTGAAGCTCGTAGAGGTCGCGCTCGGTGCGTGCCCCGAGGCCGGCCTGTGCTCTCAGCGCGTTCTCCTCGACCGGGCGCGAGACGACCGAGTCGATCGCGAGTACCGGGCTACCAGCCTCATCGAACGCGAGCACGCTCGCTGCACCATCCCCGTCCATGCTCACGCGCACACGTAACACCGACGCGCCCGGGCTACCCAGCCGCACACCCGAGAACGAGAAAGGAACCCCAACCCCGCCAAGGCGCCCCACACCAAGCCCCTCCCTGCCGAGTAGCTCCGTCTCGCCGGCGAGCGCGAGGGCGTGCAGCGAGGCGTCCAGTAACGCTGGATGCACGAGATAGCTCTGTGCTTGGGAGGCCTGCTCCTCCCCGAGCGCTGCCTCGGCGAAGACCTCCTGACCCAGCCGCCACGCGCCCCCTAGCCCCCGGAACGCTGGGCCGTACTCGTACCCGGCCTCCGCGAGGCGATCATAAAAGAACTCGGTATCGATCTCCTGCGCACCCGGGGGCGGCCACGCGCTACCGGCGAGCTCATCGAGCCCGCCAGCCAGCGGGCTCTGACTCCCACCAAGGACACCCTGGGCGTGCAGAGCCCAGCCCCCTCGCTCTGGTTCGCTCTCGCCGCTTTGCGGACGCGAATAAAGACCAAGCGAGTGCCTTCCTTCCTCATCGCGCTCGCCAACCACGAGCTGTATCTGGCAGGCACCCCTCTCAGCGAACACCAACGGCGCTTGCAACGTGAGCTCCTCGACCATCTCGACACCGACCCGCTCAGCCGCAGCCAACGCCAGCTCCAAGAACGCGGTCCCCGGCAGCAGGACCGTGCCCATCACCGCGTGATCCGCTAGCCAGGGATGATCCTGAGTCGATAGGCGCCCCGTCAATAACAGACCCTCGCTCTCGCCCGCGAGATCCAACGAGGCGCCCAACAACGGGTGCCCGGCGGAATACTGCCCCAGCGAGCTCGCGTCACCCGCTCCCGCGCCAGACCCAAGCCAAAACCGCCTACGCTGAAACGCATACCGCGGAAGCTCGACCCGCCGGACACGCCGCTCGTCGAAGAACCCACGCCAGTCAACCTCGACACCATCAGCATAAGCCTCAGCAAGCGAAGTTGAAAAGCGCTCCATGCCGCCCTGCCCGCGCCTGAGCGAACCGACCACCGCGACGGCATCGCGACCAAGACCTCGGCCCTCGAGCGTCTCCTCGATAGCCATCGTCAACACCGGATGAGGACTCACCTCGATGAACCTGGAATACCCCTGATCCAGTAACGCGTCGACGGCCGGCCCGAACTGGACCGTATTACGCAAATTGCGATACCAATAGCCACCATCAAGCCCAGAGGTATCAACCACCTCCCCAGTCACCGTCGAGAAGAAGGCTATATCAGACGAGCGCGGGCTGATCCCCGAGAGATCCCCCAGAAGCCGCTCACGAACCTCCTCCACCTGCCCAGAGTGAGAAGCATAGTCAACCGGAATCCACTTCGCGCGGAAACCCCTCGACTCACAAAGAGCGATCAGCTCCCCCAAAGCCCCCAACTCACCAGAAACAACCACCGAGGCCGGCCCATTCACAGCAGCCAGCGAAAGCCGCCCACTAAAAGACTCGATCTCCGCGCTCACCCGCTCAGGCGACAACGCGACAGACACCATACCCCCACGACCCGAAAGACCATCAGCCAACACCCTCCCCCGCAACGCCACAACTCGAGCCGCATCCTCCAACGACAACCCACCCGCCACACAGGCCGCCGCGATCTCACCCTGAGAATGCCCCACCACAACCGAGGGCTCAACCCCCAACGAACGCCACAACGCAGCCAGCGACACCATCACCGAGAACAACGCCGGCTGCACCACATCAACACACTCGAGCGAAGGAGCACCCTCCCCACCACGCAGAACGTCCTCCAGCGACCACTCGAAATACGGCGCAAACGCCTCCATGCAGGCCCGCATCTGCTCAGCAAAAACAGGAGAAGAATCCCACAACTCGAGCGCCATCCCATCCCACTGACAACCCTGACCAGAAAACACAAACGCGACCTTCCCCCCGGCCCTCGCCACACCCCCAACGACGCCCTCAGCCTCGCCACCACGCGCCAAAACATCAAGACCACTGACAAGCCCCCCACGCTCCCCCGCAACAACAACCCCACGATAAGGAAGATGCGCACGGCAAAGCGCCAAGGTCCCAGCCACATCCCCAAGCTCAAGCCCCGGATCACCAGCAAGGTACGAGCCCAGCCGCTCAGCCTGCCCACACAACGCCTCACCACTCCTCGCCGACAACACAAACGGCACCACACCCAACTGCGCCGCCGCCTGCTCCCCGACCCCCAGCACCCCGCCCTCGGCCCCCTCGGCCTGCTCGGGTCGCTCTGCTCGTGGGGCTTCTTCCAGGATCACGTGCGCGTTCGTGCCTGATACCCCGAACGAGGAAACGCCGGCGCGGCGTGTGCGCTCACCCTCGGGCCACGGCTCGGACTCGCTCAAGAGCGATACCGCGCCCGCGGACCAATCCACATGCGCAGAAGGCTCCTCGGCATAAAGGGTCCTGGGCAGCACGCCGTGCCGCAAGGCCTCGACCATCTTGATCACACCCGCGACGCCGGCCGCGGCTTGGGTATGACCGATGTTCGACTTCAGTGAGCCCAGGTGCAGAGGGCCGTTGGTGCGGTTTTGCCCGTATGTCGCGATCAGTGCTTGTGCCTCGATCGGGTCACCCAGGGTGGTACCCGTGCCGTGCCCCTCGACAGCGTCGACGTCCCCAGGCGCAAGACCGGCATTCGCGAGCGCCTGATGAATCACACGCTCCTGAGAAGGACCGTTGGGAGCCGCCAGGCCATTCGAGGCGCCGTCCTGGTTCACAGCCGAGCCACGCACCAACGCCAAGACCTGGTGGCCTCTCGCCTGTGCCTCGGAGAGACGCTCCAACACAAGCAGGCCCACACCCTCGGAAAAGCCCGCGCCGTCCGCGCCCTGACCAAAGGAGCGGCAGCGCCCGTCAGGCGCCAAGCCGCGCTGACGCGAGAACTCAATGAACAACCCAGGGCTCGAGAGCACCGTCACTCCGCCCGCTAGCGCGAGCTCGCACTCTCCCGCCCGGAGCGCCTGGCAAGCCAGATGCATCGCTACCAGCGAGGAAGAGCACGCGGTATCGACTGTCATCGCCGGGCCCTCCAACCCGAACGTATACGACAAACGACCAGAAACCACGCTCGTGAGGCTGCCCGTCATACGATGCCCTTCAAGCTCTCGGAGCTGCTGCCCGCCACCATAGTCGGAGGAGATCACACCAACGAAGACCCCGGTCTGCGAGCCTCCCAATGTGGTTACGTCGATACCGGCGTCCTCGAAGGCCTCCCACGCGCATTCCAGCAGGAGGCGCTGCTGGGGATCCATCGCCAGTGCCTCGCGCGGAGAGATAGAAAAATGCTCCGCGTCGAACTCACCAGCGTCGTAGACAAAACCCCCGTGGCGGGTATAGCTGGTGCCCGGATGGTCGGGGTCGGGGTCATACAGACGCTCCACATCCCAGCCACGATCAACGGGAAACTCACCAATCGCGTCCCTACCCGAAGCGACCAGCTCCCACAGCTCCGCGGGCGAGGAGGCCCCCCCGGGATAGCGGCAGCTCATACCCACGATCGCGAGTGGCTCCTCAGCGCGCGCCAGCGTACGCCGGGGAGCCCTTCGCTCCCGCTCCACGCCCTCGACCTGTGAGCGCAAGAACTCGGCTACCGCCGCCGGCGTGGGGTGATCGAAGACGAGCGTGGTGGGTAGCTTCACTCCGGTGCCCTGAACAAGACGGTTCCTCAGCTCCACAGCACTCAGGGAGTCGAACCCGAGATCCTTGAACGCGCGCTGGGAATCGATCGCTTCGGCCGAGGCATGCCCCAACACGCTCGCGACCTGGCCCTTGACGAGGTCCAGCACGATCTTGTCCCAGTCGGACTCGGGTGCTGCCGCTAGGCGCCTGGCGAGCGAGCCCTTGGCGTTGGAGGCGCTACGCGCGGGAGCGCGAATCAAGGAGCCCAGGATCGGCGGCAGGACCCCGGCTTGGCTCGCTGCGCGTAGCGCGGCCGTGTCCAGACGTACCGGTAGGAGCAGCGGCTCGTCGATCGTGCGTGCCCTGTCCAGGAGATCTAGGCCTTCCTGGTCAGAAAACGCAACAGCGCCTTGGCGTGCTAGGCGTGCGCGGTCGATGTCGCTGAGTGTGCTGGTCATTCCGGTAGCGCGCTGCCACTCGCCCCATGCGAGTGAGAGGCCGGGCAGGCCCTGCTCGCGGCGGTGATACGCGAGGGCGTCTAGGAACGCGTTAGCGGCGGCGTAGTTAGCTTGCCCGGGGCTCCCGAGTGTCCCCGCAGCCGAGGAGAAAAAGATCATCTCCCTGAGCCCCAAGCCCTGGGTGAGCTCGTGCAGGTTGATCGCGGCGTCGACCTTCGCTGCCATTACCCGCCGCAAACGCTCCGCATCCAAGGACTCCAGTAGCCCGTCGTCGAGGACCCCAGCGGCATGGATCACGGCGCTCAACGGGCGCTCCGCGGGGATCCCCTCGATCAGCCGCTGAAGCTCAGCCCGCTGGGATACATCGCACGCCGCGATCTCGACCTCGCAGCCGAACCCCTCAAGAGCACCCCGAAGCTCCAGTGCGCCCTCGGCATCCTCGCCGCTTCGGCTCACCAGCAACAAACGACGGACACCATGCACGCCCGCCATATGACGAGCAACGAGAGCTCCTAGCCCTCCAGTCCCACCAGTCACAAGGACCGTGCCCTCGGGATCCAGTGTCTGAGGCATACCCAACACGATCTTCCCGACATGACGCGCCTCACGCATGAACCTAAACGCCTCCCGCGCGCGACGCACATCAAACCTCTTCACCGGCAACGCACGCAACACGCCACCCACAAACAGGCCCATCAGCTCGCCCAGCATCCCCTGGATACGCTCCGGGCCCGCCTCCTGCAAATCAAACGCGCGATACGCCACCCCCGGATGCTCCTCGGCGATCTCCTCCGGGTCACGAATATCCGTCTTGCCCATCTCGATGAACCGCCCACCCCGAGGCAGCAACCCAAGCGAAGCATCCACGAACTCCCCCGCCAACGAGTCAAGCACGACATCCACACCCCGCCCGCCCGTCGCCTCTAGGAACCGCTCCTTGAACTCCAAGGTACGCGAAGAAGCGATATGCGCCCCATCGACACCCAGGTCTTCAAGGACACCCCACTTATCCGGGTGCGCCGTCGCGAACACCTCCACACCCAAATACGCCGCTATCTGCAACGCCGCCATCCCGACCCCACCCGCAGCGCCATGCACCAACAACACATCACCAGCCGCCAACCCCGCCAAGTCCACAAGCGCGTAGTACGCCGTCAAAAACGCGAGCGGAACCGACGCTGCCTCATCAAAGGACCAGCCCCCCGGAACACCCACAAGCAACCGGCTCTCACCCACCGCGACGGGCCCAAACGAATCCGCCAACAACCCCAACACACGATCCCCCACGGCAAACCCATCCACGCCAGGACCAACCTCTACCACCACCCCAGCACCCTCACCGCCAATCCGGGGCCCATCCGGTGGAGACACGACTCCCAACGCGACCAAGACTTCACGGAAGTTCAACCCCGCCGCATGCACCGCGACCCGCACCTGCCCCACATCGAGCGACTCCCTCGCCCTCGGGCTGGCGCGCAGCGTGAGGCTCTCGAGCGCACCCGGCGACTCCACCCCCAAACACCACTCCCCCACACCCACCGGCGGGATCAGCGACCCACCCGACCCAGCACCCGCAAGCCGAGGCGCATAAAGCACCCCATCACGCACAGCAAGCTCAGGCTCCTCACCCACCAACCCACCACCCAAAACACCACCCAGAGCAGCCACCGACGCCTCGCTGCCATCCACATCGATCAGTGAGAAGCGCTCGGGATGCTCCGCATGCGCCGAGCGCATCAAACCCACAAGCGCTGCCTGCACGAGATTCGGCGACTCACCCTCACCGACCGCGAGCGCACCCTCGGTAATCAGCACCAGCCGCGCCTCATGCACACACTCCACCCTGAGGAACGCCCCCAACAACTCGAGCAAAGACGCAGCAGCCCGATGAACAGCATCCCCGAGCCCCGCACCGTCCTCATCCGCCGCCACCCGCGCGAGGACGAGCTCGGCGACAGAGCCGCCCCCCACCGCTGCCTGCTCGAGCGCGGGCAGATCGGCATAACTCGCTACCTCCCAACCCTCACCCCCAAAACCCTCCCAGCCAAGCGACACTACCCGCAGAGAAGAACCATCGAGAGACCCAGCCACAGACGTAGGGGACCCAGCCACGAGCTCTGTCCAGCGAAGCTCGTGCAGATCGCGCTCGCGTGCGTGAGCCCCGGCCTGTGCCCTGAGCGCGTCCTCGTCGATCGGGCGCGAGACGATCGAGTCGATCGCCACCACCGGACTGCCAGCCTCATCGAACGCGAGCACTCTCGCTGCGCCATCCCCATCCACGCTCACGCGCACACGCAACACCGACGCGCCCCGGCTACCCAACCGCACACCCGAGAACGAGAAAGGAACCCCAACCCCGCCAGGCCGACCCCCACCAAGCCCCTCCCCGCCAAGCGACTCCATCCCCCCGAGCACAAGCGCATGCAACGAGGCATCCAGCAACGCCGGATGCACTAGATAGCTCTGCGCCCGCGAGGCCTGCCCCTCCCCGAGCGCTACCTCGGCGAAGACCTCCTCACCCACCCGCCACGCACCCCCTAGCCCCTGGAACGCCGGGCCATACTCATACCCAGCCTCCGCGAGACGGTCATACAAGAACTCCGTATCGACCTCCACCGCACCAGCCGGCGGCCACTGGCCATCAACGACACCCCCAACCCCCGCGACCAACGAGCCATCACCCGGGCCGAGCACACCCTGCGCATGCAAAACCCACTCCCCCACCAACTCGCCCCCAACACCACCAGAACCCACACCCCCGCCACCCGAACCCCCAGAACTCCCCTCCTCAGGACGCGAAAAGATAGAAAGCGAGCGCCGACCCCCCTCATCGACCCCAGAAACCACAAGCTGCACCTGATACGCACCCCCACCCACGAACACCAACGGCGCCTGCAACGTCAACTCCTCCACCACCTCAGCACCCACACGCTCCGAAGCGACCAACGCCAACTCCACAAACGCCGTACCAGGCAACAACACCGTACCCATCACCGCGTGATCGCCCAGCCAATCATGACTCTCAGTCGAAAGACGCCCCGTTAGAAGCACACCCCCGCTCTCGCCCGCGACATCCAACGCCGCGCCCAACAACGGATGCCCAGCAGAAGCCTGCCCAAACGTACTCGCATCACCCGCCCCCGCCCCCGCCCGCAGCCAATAACGCTCACGCTGAAACGCATACGTCGGAAGCTCAATCGGGCGGACACGCCGCTCATCGAAAAGCCCACGCCAATCGACCTCAACACCATCAGCATGAACCTCAGCAACCGAAGTCAAAAAGCGCTCCATGCCGCCCTGCCCACGCCTGAGCGAACCGGCCACCGCGACAGCATCGCGATCAAGACCCCGATCCTCGACCGTCTCCTCGATAGCCATCCTCAACACCGGATGAGGACTCACCTCGATGAACCTGGAATACCCCTGATCCAGCAACTCGCTGACCGCCGGCCCAAACTGAACCGTATTACGCAAATTGCGATACCAATAGCACCCATCAAGCCCAGAAGTATCAACCACCTCCCCCACCACCGTCGAGAAGAAAGCTACCTCCGACGACCGCGGGCTGATCCCCGAGAGATCCTCCAAAAGCCGCTCACGAACCTCCTCCACCTGCCCGGAATGAGAAGCATAATCAACCGGGATCCACTTCGCGCGGAAACCCCTCGACTCACCAAGAGCGACCAGCTCCCCCAAAGCCCCCAGCTCACCAGAAACAACCACCGACGCCGGCCCATTCACAGCAGCCAACGAAAGCCGCCCACCAAAAGACTCAATCTCCGCGCTCACCCGCTCGGGCGACAACGCGACAGACACCATACCCCCACGACCCGAAAGACCATCAGCCAACACCCTACCCCGCAACGCCACAACCCGAGCCGCATCCTCCAACGACAACCCACCCGCCACATGAGCCGCCGCGATCTCACCCTGAGAATGCCCCACCACAACCGAGGGCTCGACCCCCAAAGAACGCCACAGCGCAGCCAACGACACCATCACCGAGAACAACGCCGGCTGCACCACATCAACACACTCGAGCGAAGGAGCACCCTCCCCACCACGCAGAACATCCTCCAACGACCACTCGAAATACCGTGCAAACACCTCCCCGCAAGCCCGCATCTGCTCAGCAAAAACAGGAGAAGAATCCCACAACTCGAGCGCCATCCCATCCCACTGACAACCCTGACCAGAGAACACGAACGCGACCTTGCCACCATCTCTCGCGACACCCCGGATGACGCCCTCGGCCTCCTCACCGAGTGCGAGAGTGTCGAGGCAGGTGTCTAGCCGCTCCCGCTCCCCGGCGAGAACGGCCGCGCGATAGGGAAGATGCGCGCGATGCAGCGCCAGGGTCCCTGCGACATCCGCGAGCTCGAGCTCGGGATTGGCGGCCAGATGCGCGCGTAGTCGCTCAGCCTGCCCACACAACGCCTCACCACTTCTCGCCGACAGCACGAACGGCACCACCCCAAGCTCCGACACGACCCCCTCGCGCACCCCGCCCCCCAGAACCTCGCCCTCGGCCTCCTCGGGTTGCTCGGGTCGTGGGGTCTTCTCTGCTCGCGGGGCCTCCTCTAGGATCACGTGCGCGTTCGTGCCCGATACGCCGAACGAGGAGACCCCGGCGCGGCGGGTGCGCTCGCCCTCAGGCCACGGCTCGGGCTCGCTCAAGAGCGATACCGCGCCCGCGGACCAATCCACGTGCGGGGAAGGCTCCTCGGCATGAAGGGTCTTGGGGAGCACTCCGTGCTGCAGGGCCTTGACCATCTTGATCACGCCCGCGACGCCGGCCGCGGCCTGGGCATGGCCGATATTCGACTTCAAAGAACCCAGGCGCAGCGGGCCATCGGAGCGCTCCTGCCCGTACGTCGCGATCAGCGCCTGCGCCTCGATCGGGTCGCCCAAAGTGGTCCCCGTGCCATGCCCCTCGACAGCATCGATGTCCCCAGGCGACAGGCCGGCATTCGCGAGCGCCTGATGGATCACACGCTCCTGAGAAGGACCGTTGGGCGCCGTCAGACCATTCGAAGCGCCGTCCTGGTTCACAGCCGAGCCACGTACCAACGCCAATACCCGATGGCCCCTCGCCTGCGCCTGTGAGAGACGCTCCAACACCAACAAACCCACACCCTCGGAGAAACCAGCACCATCCGCCCCCTGACCGAACGAGCGGCAGCGCCCATCTGGCGCCAAGCCACGCTGACGAGAAAAAGTGACAAACAGCCCCGGATTGGAGAGCACCGTCACTCCGCCCGCCAGCGCCAGCTCGCACTCCCCCGCCCGGAGCGCCTGGCAAGCCAGATGCATCGCCACCAGCGAGGAGGAGCACGCGGTATCGACCGTTATCGCCGGGCCCTCCAGCCCAAACGTATACGACAGACGACCAGAGACCACACTTCCAGTGCTGCCCCCGATACCGGCGCCAATCTGACCCTCGAGCTCAGCCGGCAGGGGACCTGCACTCAATCCATAGTCTTGATACATCACCCCCGCAAACACCCCCGTCTGCGAGCCTCCCAACGTGGTCACGTCGATACCGGCGTTCTCGAAGGCCTCCCAGGCGCATTCCAGCAGGAGGCGTTGCTGGGGGTCCATCGCCAGCGCCTCCCTGGGGCTGATGCTGAAGAACGCTGCGTCGAACTCGCCCGCGTCGTAGAGGAAACCGCCGTGGCGGGTGTAGCTCGTGCCGGGGTGATCGGGGTCGGGGTCATACAGACGCCCGGTATCCCAGCCGCGGTCGGCGGGGAACTCACCGATCGCGTCTGTACCCGAGGCAACCAGCTCCCACAGCTCCGCGGGCGAGGTGACCCCGCCGGGGTAGCGGCAGCCCATGCCGACGATCGCGATCGGCTCCTCGGTGCGCGAGAGCGCACGCCTTGTGATCCGTCCCTCCCGACCTTCCACCCGTTGGCTCAGCAACTTGGCTACTGCGGTTGGTGTGGGGTGGTCGAAGATGAGTGTGGTCGGAAGCTTGACTGCCGTGGCTTGGATGAGGCGGTTGCGTAGCTCGACCGCACTCAGCGAGTCGAAGCCGAGGTTCTTGAAGGCACGCTGCGGGTCGATCGCGTCCCCCGAGGGGTGACCCAGCACGCTGGCGACGTGGCTCTTGACGAGCTCCAGCACGATCGCGTCCCGGTCAGACTCCGGTGCTGCCGCCAGACGCCTGGCGAGCGAGCCCTTGGCCTCTTGGGCACGGCGCGCGGGAGCGCGGATCAATGAGCTCAGGATCGCGGGCAGAACCCCAGCCTGGCTCTGGGCGCGTAGTGCCCCGCTGTCCAGGTGCAGCGGCAACAGCAAGGGCTCGTCCACCCCGCGCGCGACATCGAAGAGCTCGAGACCCTGCTCGTCGGAGAGCGCCACGACGCCCTGCCGCGCTACAACACGCAAGCGATCGGTGTCGCTCAATGCCGCAGTCATCCCCGAAGCCCGCTCCCACGCACCCCACGCCAGCGAGAGACCCGGCAGCCCCCGCGCACGGCGGTGGCGGACCAGCGCGTCAAGGAAGACGTTCGCGGCCGCGTAGTTGGCCTGGCCCGGGCTGCCAAGCGTGCCCGCAGCCGAGGAGAAGAAGATCAGCTCCCCGAGGCTCAGGCGCTCGGTGAGCTCGTGCAGGTTGATCGCGGCATCTACCTTCGGCGCCATGACCCGCCGCAAGCTCTCCGCGTCGAGCGAGGAGATCAAACCATCCTCGAGCACACCCGCAGAATGGATGACAGCGCACAGCGGATGCTCCTCGGGGATACCCGCGATCAACTCCTCGAGCTCGGCCTTCCGCGAGACATCGCAAGCCGCTATCTGCACATCGCAGCCGAGCTCCTCCAAAGAACGCCGCAAGTCCGCCGCACCCTCAGCCCGCTCACCGCTGCGACTCACCAGCAACAGACGACGGACACCGTGCACACCCGCCAGATGACACGCAACCAACGACCCCAACCCCCCAGGCGCGCCGGTCACAAGAACTGTGCCACCGAGCACTTGCTTCGGTGCGACATCGCGCTCTTGCGCTTTCAGGCGCGTGAGCCTGGGCGCATAGAGCACACCGTCGCGTAGAGCGACCTCGGGCTCCTCATCCACCAACGCGCTCCCCAGAACGCCACCCAGAGCAGCCCTCGACGCCTCGCTGTCGTCCATATCGATCAGCGAGAAACGCTCAGGATGCTCAGAATGCGCCGAGCGCATCAAACCCACAAGCGCCGCCTGCACGAGATCCGGCGACTCACTCTCCCCGACCGCGAGCGCGCCCTCGGTGACCAACACCAGCCTCGTCCCCTGCAAAGACTCCGCCTTCAAAAAGGCCTTCAACAACTCCAACGTCAGCTCAGCTGCCCGATGAACTGCATCCCCGAGCCCCGCACCGTCCTCATCCGCCGTCACCCGCGCGAGGACGAGCTCGGCGACAGGGCCACCCTCCTCACCCGCCCGCTCGAGCGCGGCCAAATCGGCGTAGCTCACAACCTCCAAGCCCGACCCCTCGAACCCAAAGCCCTCGAGCCCAAGCCCACCCCAGCCAAGCAACGCCACCCGCCCAATGAATTCGGCGGCCAGAGGCCTGGCGAGCTCTCTCCAGCGAAGCTCATAGAGATCGCGTTCGGTGGGTGCCCCGAGGCCAGCCTGGGCTCTAAGCGCGCTCTCATCGAGCGGCCGCGAGACGACCGAGTCGATCGCCAACACCGGACTACTAGCCTCGTCAACCGCGAGCACACTCGCCGTGCCCTGCCCATCCACACTCAGACGCACACGCAGCACCGACGCGCCTCGGCCACCCAACCGCACACCCGAGAAAGCAAAAGGAACCCCGACCCCACCGGAGCGCCCCCCATCGAGCGCCCCGTCCAACTCCCCAAGCACAAGCGCGTGCAGCGCACCATCCAGCAACGCTGGATGAACACAAAAACCCTGCGCCTGCGAGGCCAGCCCCTCATCGAGCGCCACCTCGGCAAAGACCTCCTCACCCAACCGCCACGCACTCCGCAACCCCTGAAACGCCGGGCCATAGCTGTACCCAGCCTCCGCGAGCCGGTCATACAAGAACTCCGTTTCGACCTCCACCGCACCAGCCGGCGGCCACGCGCCCTCCGCGAAACCCTCGAGCCCCGAAACCAACGGGCCATCGCCTGAGCCAAGCACACCTTGGGCATGCAGAACCCACACCCCCGACCCACCCTCGAGACCATCGTCGCTCCCACCCTCCAGACGGGAATAGATGGACAGTGAGCGCCTACCCCCATCGTCAACGCCGGACACCACGAGCTGCACCTGATGGGCGCCCCCATCGGCGAACACCAACGGCGCCTGCAACGTGAGCTCCTCCACCACCTCGGCACCCACACGCTCCAACGCGACCAGCGCCAACTCCACAAACGCCGTACCAGGCAGCAACACCGTATCCAGCACAGCATGGTCCTCGAGCCACGGATGGCTCTCGATCGAAAGACGCCCAGTGAGAACCAACCCCTCATCCCCACCCGCCAAATCCAACGCAGCACCCAGCAGCGGATGCTCAGCAGAAGACTGACCCAAAGTACCCACATCGCCAGCCCCGACCCCCGGCCGAAGCCAAAAACGCTCACGCTGAAACGCATAAGTCGGAAGCTCGACCCGACGCACGCCAACCTCACCGAACAGCCCACGCCAATCGACTCCCACACCACCAACGAACGCCTCCGCCAGCGAAGTCAAGAAGCGCCCCATACCACCCTGCCCACGCTTCAGCGAACCGATCACCGCGACACCACCATCACGACCCCGATCCTCGAGCGTCTCCTCCACAGCTGTCGCCAACACCGGATGAGGACTCACCTCGATGAAGGCCGTGCACCCCTCATCGATCAAAGCACGAGTCGCCCGCTCGAACTGAACCGTCTCACGCAAATTGCGATACCAATAATCACCATCGAGCTGAGAGCCATCGACAACCTCCCCCGCCACCGTCGAGAAGAACGTCACCTCAGACGAACGCGGAGCGAGTGGCCGCAGCAACTCGAGCACATCCTCGCGGAGCACCTCGACATAACTTGAATGCGTGGGAACAGTCGCAGGCACTTCCCGTGCTCGAACTCCATCCTCCTCACACCGCGCGAGCAATGCGTCGGCCGACTCACGGTCGCATGCCAGCACCACCGACGAAGGACTATTGACGACGGCCAGCGAAACTCGCTCGCCGAAAGGCCCCATCAAGGCACCGACTGTCTCCAGGGAAGCCGACACCGACACCATCGTTCCCCGACCGGCGAGACGGGAAATCGCCTTGCTTCGTTGCGCCGTGATCCGTGCTGCGTCGTCCAGTGACAGTCCGCCTGCGGCGTGGGCCGCTGCGATCTCGCCCTGGGAGTGGCCTACCACGACCGCGGGCTCGACGCCCAGGGAGCGCCAGAGCGCGGCCAGAGAGACCATGACCGCGAACAGGGCTGGCTGGACGACGTCGATGCGCTCGAGCGTGGGAGCACCCTCCTTGGCGCGTAGGACGTCCTCCAGTGACCAGTCGATGTATGGAGCGAGCGCCTCCGCGCAGGCCCGCATCTTCTCAGCGAAGAGCGGAGAGGAATCCCATAGCTCGAGTGCCATTCCATCCCACTGGCAACCCTGGCCGGCGAACACGAACGCGACCTTGCTCTTACCCCCTGGCACGCCCCCGGCCGGACCCCGAACGACACCCTCTGCCTCCCCGCCACACCCAACAGCCCCGAGGCCATCGAGCAGGCCCCCCAGATCCTCCGCCACGACGACCGCGCGATGGGGTAGATGCGCGCGATGCAGAGCAAGCGTCCCAGCGACATCCGACAGCGCAAGCTCGGGCCGCTCGACCAGATGGGACCGCAGTCGCTCAGCCTGATCGCGCAACGCCTCCTCGCTCCTGGCCGAGAGCACAAAAGGAACAACGCCCAACTCCGACACGGGCGCCTGGCCCCCAGCCCGCCCAAGCTCCACGGCTCCCTCACGTTTCTCGACCCGCTCTGGCTCGGAGGCTCCCTCGCGCTCCTGGGCGCGCGGGGCCTCTTCCAAGATCACGTGCGCGTTCGTGCCCGACACACCAAAGGACGACACGCCGGCGCGCCTGGGACGCTCCCCCTCGGGCCACGGCTCGGGCTCGCTCAAGAGCGATACCGCGCCCGCGGACCAATCCACGTGCGGAGACGGCTCCTCGGCATGAAGGGTCCCGGGCAGCACCCCATGCCGCAGGGCCTCGACCATCTTGATCACACCCCCGACCCCAGCCGCGGCCTGCGTATGACCGATATTCGACTTCAAAGAGCCCAGGTGAAGCGGGCCGCCGGAGCGCTCCTGCCCATAGGTCGCGATCAGCGCCTGCGCCTCGATCTGGTCGCCCAACGTAGTACCCGTGCCATGCCCCTCGACCGCGTCGATATCCCCAGGCTCGAGACCCGCATTTGCGAGCGCCTGACGAATCACGCGCTCCTGAGAAGGACCATTGGGCGCCGTCAACCCGTTCGAAGCGCCGTCCTGGTTCACAGCCGAACCACGCACCAACGCCAACACCCTATGGCCCCTACGCTCAGCCTCCGACAAACGCTCCAACACAACCAGACCGGCACCCTCGGCGAAGCCCGCGCCGTCCGCCCCCCGACCGTAGGAGCGGCAGCGCCCATCAGGCGCCAAACCACGCTGCCGAGAGAACTCGATGAAGAAGTTGGGGCTCGAGAACACCGTCGCTCCGCCCGCCAACGCCAGCTCGCACTCCCCCGCCCGGAGCGCCTGGCAAGCCAGATGCATCGCCACCAGCGAGGAGGAACACGCGGTATCGACCGTCACCGCTGGGCCCTCCAACCCGAACATATACGCCAAACGACCAGACGCCACGCTCGTGGTGTTACCGGTCAAACGATACCCCTCGAGCTCGGGCTGCTGTCCACCCAAACCATAATCGGAGGAGAACATTCCGACGAAGACCCCCGCCAGCGCACCGCGCAATGACGTCGCATCGATACCAGCATCCTCGAAGGCCTCCCACGCGCATTCCAACAGGAGGCGCTGTTGGGGATCCATCGCCAACGCCTCACGTGGACCGATACTGAAGAACGCGGCATCGAACTCACCTGCGTCATATAGAAATCCCCCGCGCCGCGTGTAACACCTGCCAACACAATCCGGATCTGGATCGTAAAGCCGCTCCACATCCCAACCACGATCAACAGGAAACTCGCCAATCGCGTCCACACCCGCAACAACCAACTCCCACAACTCCCTGGACGAAGAAACCCCGCCGGGAAAACGACAACCCATACCAACAACCGCCACCGGCTCCTCGGTACGTACCCCCCCACGCCGGGGGGTACGTAGATCGGGCTCTGTGCCCTCGATCTGCACAAGCAAGAACTCCCCCACCGCCGTTGGCGTGGGATGATCGAAGGTGAGAGCTGGGGGCAGTCGCAGGCCGGTGATGGCCGCGAGGCGGTTGCGCAACTCGACGCCGGCGAGGGAGTCAAAACCGAGATCCTTGAAGGTGCGCTGGGGCTGGATCGCCTCGGGCGTGGCGTGCCCGAGCACAACGGCGGTGTGCGTGCGCACGAGCTCGAGCAGCGAGCGCTCGCGCTCGGCTGCTGAGAGGCCGGCCAGGCGCGCCGTGAGTGCGAGTGAGCCGCTCGTGCTCGCGGAGCGTCGCGCAGGCGCGCCCGCCAGGCCCCGCAGGAGGCTCGGCAGCGCGCCGGCTCTCGCTTGGGTGCGCAGCGCCGCTGTGTCCAGTCGCGCCGCGACGATCGACGCCGCCCCGCTGGCATACGCCGCGTCGAAGAGCGCCAGGCCTTCCTCCGCACTGAGCGCGCGGATACCGGTGCGCGCGAGCCGCGCATGCTCCGCAACAGCGAGATGGCCAGTCATGCCGGTCGCCTGCTCCCACAGCCCCCACGCGATCGAGCTCGCGGGCAGCCCTCGTGCATGGCGGTACTCCGCGAGCGCATCCAGGAACGTGTTCGCGGCGGCGTAGTTGCCCTGCCCCGAGCTACCGAAGGTGCCCGCAACCGATGAGAACAGCACGAACGCCGCCAGATCGAGGTGCTCGGTCAACTCATGCAGGTACCAGGCCCCGTCGACCTTCGGCGCGAGGACCACCCTCAAGCGCTCCTCGGTGAGCGAGCCGATCACGGCGTCATCGAGCGCCCCCGCGGCGTGCATGACCGCGCTCAACGGGTGCTCCACGGGCACTCCCTCCAGCAGCGCCCGGACCTGCTCCCGCTCAGCCATGTCGCACGCCGCGACCTGCACCTCCGCGCCCAGATCCTCCAGCTCGCTCACAAGCTCGCCCACCCCCTGCGCCTCGGCTCCCCGCCGGCTGGCCAGCAGCAGGTGGCGAGCACCGTGCTCGACCACCAGGTGCCTCGCCAGCAGGGCGCCCAGGCCTCCCGTCCCGCCCGTGATCAGGACCGTGCCCCCAAGCTCGACCGGGGCGGCGGGCAGCCGCAACGCGATCTTCCCGGCATGCTCGCCATCGGACCCCACGCCCACGAGCCTCGCAGCGAGCACATCTCCCTCGCGCACAGCAAGCTGTGACTCTCCCAGCCCCAGCGCGCCCGCCAACGCGCGCCACGAGCGCTCATCGCCATCCACATCGACCAGCGCGAACCGACCCGGGTTCTCCAACTCCGCCGAGCGCACCAACCCCCACACCGCGGCGCCCGCCAGATCCGACACGCCCTCCCCCACGTGCGCCGCCATCGCACCCCGCGTCACCACAACCAGACGCGACCCCGAGAACCGCTCGTCGGCAAGCCACCCCTGCAACAACCCCAGCACCCGCGCCGCGCTCTCAGCGACCGCCCCGGGCACGTCATCGCCCGCCAACTCACCAAGATCGCCGCCGCCAACGAGCACCGCCCCCGGCAGCTGTCCACCCCCCTCCACCACCCTCCCCAGCTCGGGCAGATCGGTGTGCGCCTCGCACTCCACGTCCGCCGCGCGCAGGGCGTCCGCAACGCCCCCATCCCCCCCCAGCACGACCACACCGCCACCCGCCGGTACCGAGGCATTCGACGCCGGCGCCCAATCCACGCGCAGCAGCCCACCACGATCCCGCGCACCTGCCGGCAGCCCAGCCGAGACGGCGCGCAACCTCAACGAACGCACCGCAACGACCAGCCCGCCCTCCTCGTCGACCGCCATCAACGACACCTCGTCCTCCGCCACTCCCCGCACATGCACCCGCAACGAGGATGCGCCCACCGCGCCCAGCTCCACGCCACCCCACGCGAACGGCAGCTGCACGCCACCCTCGACATCCCCCAAGCCCGCGAACGCACCCAAGCCGCCCATGCCGATCACATGCAACGCCGCATCGAGCAACGCCGGGTGCATCCCAAAGGCACCCGCCCGCCCGCGCTCCTGCTCGGGCAGCTCGACCTCCGCGACCACCCCATCCTCACACCGCCACGCACCCCGCAACCCCCGAAACGCCGGGCCGTACTCCAAGCCCAGCCCAGCGAGCCGCTCATACACGCCGTCGATCCCCACACCCTCGCCCGCCGGCGGCCACGCGCCGCTCAGCAGCGACGCCGCCACCGCCCCGCCTGCTGGCGGCTCCCAAGCCCTCGAGGGCGCCCCCGGCGCGAGCACGCCCTCCGCGTGACTCACCCACTCCTCGCGGGCATCCGACCAGTCGGTCGGCGCGCCCGCGATCCGGGAGTACACGCCAAGGCGGCGGCAGCCGGCATCGTCGACGCCCCCGACCGTGACCTCGAGCTGCACCACGTCGCTCTCGCCCAACGCGAGCGGCGCATGCATGGCGAGCTCCCGCACGCACCCGACACCGAGCTCGCCGCCGACGTGCAGCGCGAGCTCCAGGAACGCCGTCGCGGGCAGCAGGGCGCTGCCCATCACCAGATGGTCGGCGAGCCACGGGTGATCGCGCAGCGAGAGCCGGCCGGTGAACAGCCACCCCTCGCCCTCGGTCATCGCAACGGCGCTGTCGAGCAGCGGGTGGCCGGCCGACCCCAGGCCCCTCGCGGCGAGGTCTCCGCCGCCACGCCCCCCCGACTGAAGCCAGTAACGCTCACGCTGGAACGCATAGGTCGGGAGCCCGACCCGCCGTGCGCCGGAGCCCGCGAACAGAGCAGGCCAATCGACCTCCACACCGGACGCCCATGCCTCCGCCAGCCCACCTAGCAGCGTTCGCGCCTCACCCCGCCCCGAGCGCATCACCGAAGCCGCCGTGACCGGGTCCTCGTCCGGCCCGCCGGCGCCGTCTCGTGCACCGGCCGACAAGCACTCCAGAGTCATCGCGCTGAGCACACCGTCGGGGCCCAGCTCCAGGAAGCGCCTGACGCCCTGTGCGTGCAGCCAGCGCACCCCGTCCGCGAAGCGCACGGTGCGACGCACGTGATCCACCCAGTAGTCGGCCGAGCGCAACCGCTCCGCGTCGAGGGCCTCGCCCGTCAGGTTCGAGACGATCGGGATCGAGGGCTCGCCGAAGGACAGCTCACTAACGAGCTCACGGAACTCCTGCAACATCCCGTCCATGAGCGGCGAGTGAAACGCGTGCGACACACGCAATCGACGGATCTTGCGGCCCCTGCCCTCCCACAGTGCGGCGAGCTCCTCCACCACCTCGCGCTCGCCGGAGATCACAACCGAGGAAGGCCCGTTGACCGCGGCCAACGACACGCGATCCTCGAGACCGGCCAGCTCAGCGAGAGCCTCCTGGGCGGTGGCCTGGACCGCGAGCATCGCTCCCCCTGCGGGGAGCTGCGCCATCAGCCGCCCCCGAGCCGCGACCAGCCGGCAGGCGTCGCCGAGTGGGAGGGCACCGGCGACGTGCGCCGCAGCGAGCTCCCCGATCGAATGACCGATCAGGTAATCGGGGCGCAACCCCCAGCTCTCCACTTGCCTGAACAACGCAACCTCCAGCGCGAACAGCCCGGCCTGCGCAAACGACGTCAAGTCGATCGACTCTGCATCCGGGGAGCCCTCGGCGGCGAACAGCACATCCGCCAGGGGCCGCTCGAGCAGTCCGTCGAACAGGGCGCACGACTCCTCCAGAGCGCCCGCGAAAACCGGCAGCAGATGCCGCAGCTCACCGCCCATGCCGACACGCTGGGAGCCCTGGCCGGTGAACAGGAAGGCGAGCTTGCCCGCAGCGCTTTCCGCGGCGCGCGTCACACCGGCGGGCGCCTCCCCCCGCGAGAGCGCCCTCACGTTCGCGAGCAGCTCCTCCCGTCCTCCTCCGAGCACGACCGCGCGGTGCTCGAACACCGGGCGGCCGGCCAGCGAGAGGCCGACGTCGGCCGGCTCGATCTCGGGGCGCCCCTCGAGGTGGTCGAGCAGTCGGCGGGCCTGATCGCTCAGCCCGGACTCGCTGCGGCTGGAGATGACCCACGGCACGCAGGCGAGCGGGAATGGCTCGCCGTCGTGGGACCCACCCGGATCGATCCTCGCGCCGGCCGCGCTCGCCGGCGCTTCCTCGAGGATCACGTGTGCGTTGGTGCCGCTGATCCCGAAAGACGAGACGCCCGCGCGGCGGGGCCTCCCGTTGGCGATCCAGGGCGTCGGCTCTCGCAGCAGCTCCACCGTGCCGGCCGACCAGTCGATCTCCGGGGAGGGCTCCTGCGCGTGCAGCGTCCGGGGCAGCACTCCGCGCTCGAGCGCCATCGCCATCTTGATCACACCCGCGACCCCCGCCGCCGTCGAGGCGTGACCGATATTCGACTTGATCGAGCCGAGCAGCAGCGGGCGCTCCCTGTCGCGATCCCGCCCATAGGTCGCGATCAGCGCCTGCGCCTCGATCGGATCGCCCAGCCTCGTCCCGGTCCCATGCGCCTCCACGGCATCCACCTCGCGCGCTCGCACCCCGGCGTTGGCGAGCGCCTGAGCGATCACGCGCTGCTGAGAGGGGCCGTTCGGCGCCGACAGGCCGTTGCTCGCACCATCCTGGTTGACCGCGCTGCCCCGCACCACCGCCGCGATCGGATGGCCGAGACGCAGCGCGTCGGACAGCCGCTCCACCACCACCACACCCGCGCCCTCGCTGAAGCCCGTGCCGTCGGCATCGGCCGAGAAGGCCTTGCAACGGCCATCGCGAGCCAGCCCGCCCTGACGGCTGAACTCCACGAACAGATCGGGAGCCGCCATCACCATCACGCCCCCCGCCAGCGCCATCGAGCACTCCCCCTGACGCAGCGCCTGGCAGGCGAGGTGCAGCGCCACCAGCGACGAGGAGCACGCCGTGTCGACCGACACCGCCGGACCCTCGAACCCGAGGGTGTAGGCCACCCTGCCCGACGCGGCGCTCGTGAGGCTGCCGGTGAGGCGGTAGCCCGCCACGCTCGCTGGCGCATCCGAGATGCTCCCGCCATAGGCCGACGCCGTTATCCCCGCGAACACGCCCACCAGATCGCCCCGCAGCGAGCGCGGGTCGATGCCCGCGCGTTCGATCGCCTCCCAGCAGACCTCCAGCAGCAGCCGCTGCTGGGGATCCATCGCCAGCGCCTCCCGCGGACCGATGCCGAAGAAGCCGGCATCGAACTCGCCCGCATCCGGCAGAAAGCCCCCCTGCTGCGCCCAACTGCCCTCGGGACGATCGGGGTCGGGGAAGAGCAGAGCCTCCAGATCCCAACCCCGGTCGGTGGGGAAGCCGCCGATCACGTCTCTCTCGCCCGCAACCAGCTCCCACAGCTCCTCCGGCGAGCGCACGCCCGGATAACGACAACCCATCCCCACGATCGCGATCGGCTCCTCGACGGCCGCCACCCGATCCCTCGACACGACATTCACCTCGACGCCCGCCAACTCGTCGAGGATGTACCCAACCAACTCGACCGGCGTGGGGTAGTCGAAGACCAGCGTCGCCGGCAGGCGCAGCCCCGTGGCCCGCGCCAGGTGGTTGCGCAGCTCCACGCCGGCGAGCGAGTCGAAGCCCAGGTCCTTGAAGGCGCGATCGGGGTCGATCGCGCCAGCCGCCTGGTGGCCGAGAACCGCCGCGACCTGGCCGCACACGTACTCGAGCACGATGTCCCGACGGCCCTGCCCGTCGAGCGCCGCGACACGCTGCGCCAGCGAGCCGCCCCCGCCGGACGCCGGGCCGGCCCCTCGCGCGCGAACCAGCTCGCGCGCCAGTGGCGGCAGCGACCCCGATCTCGCCTGGACACGCAACGCCGCGAGATCGAGCCGTGCGGGAACCGTCAGCGCATCGCAGGACTCGCCGGCCGCGTCGAAGAGCTCGAGGCCCTCCCGCGAGGACATCGCCCGGATGCCCAACCGCCTCATCCTCGCCACGTCGAGCTCGTCCATCTGCCCGGTCATCCCGCTGGCCTGCTCCCACAACCCCCACGCCATCGAGCTGGCGGCCAATCCGCGCGCGCCGCGATGCGCTGCCAACGCATCCAGGAACGCATTCGCCGCGGCGTAGTTGGCCTGCCCCGGAGTCCCGAGCACCCCCGCGACGGAGGAGAACAGCACGAACGCGCGCAGATCGAGATGCCGCGTGAGCTCATGCAGATGGATCGCGGCGTCGACCTTCGGCGCGAACACGCGCTCCACCTGCTCGGCCGAGAGCGACTCGAACGTCCCGTCGTCGAGCACACCGGCGGCATGCACCACACCGCTCAGCGGGCGATCGCCCGGGATCGACCCGATCAACTCCTCGAGCTGCGCCCGATCCGAGACGTCGCACTCGACGATCTCCACGCGCGCGCCGAGCGCCGTCAGCTCCTCGTGCAGGGCCTCCGCGCCGGGAGCGGCAGGGCCCCTGCGACTCGTCAGGATCAGATCTCCCACCCCGTGCTCGCCGACCAGGTGCCTCGCCAGGAGACCGCCGAGCAGGCCGGTGCCCCCGGTGATCAGTACCGTTCCCGCGCCCCACAGGCCGACGGGCAGCGTGAGCACGATCTTGCCGACGTGCCGCCCCTGGCTCATGAACCGCAGCGCCTCCGGCGCGCGCCGCACATCCAGCGTGCGCACGGGGAGCCGGTGCAGCTCGCCCCGCTCGAACAGCCCGAGCACCTCCAGCAGCATCTCCTGGACGCGCTCAGGCGCGACCTCTGTCAGATCGAAGGCCGCGTATGCGACACCCGGATGCTCTCGCGCCAGCTCCTGCGCATCGCGGATGTCGGTCTTGCCCATCTCGATGAACCGCCCACCCCTGGGCAGCAGCTCGATCGAGGCATCCACGAACTCGCGCGCCAGGGAGTTCAACACCACGTCCACACCCGCTCCGTCGGTGAGGTCCAGAAACTGCTCCCTGAAACCGAGGTCGCGAGAGGAGGCCACGCGCGGGCGCTCGCACCCGATCGCCTCCAGCGCGCTCCACTTCGCGGGACTCGCCGTGGCGAGCACCTCCGCGCCGAGATGCCGCGCCAACTGCACCGCCGCCATCCCCACCCCGCCCGCCGCCGCATGAACGAGCAGCCGCTCCCCCGGTTGCAACCGCGCCAAATCGACCAGACCGTGATACGCCGTGAGGAACACGATCGGCACCGACGCGGCGTCCACGAACGACCAGCCATCCGGGATCCTCACGACCAGCCGCCGATCGGTGACCGCCAACGGGCCGAGACAGCCCGAGAACAGGCCCATCACCCGATCGCCCACACCGATCCCCGTGACGCCCGCACCGACCTCCGTCACGACACCGGCGGCCTCGTTGCCGATGGCGTTCCGCCCAGCGGGTAAGGAGATCAGCTGCAGCGCCGTCATCACGTCCTTGAAGTTCAGGCCGGCCGCGCGCACCTCCACACGCACCTGACCCGGCTCGAGCGGACCGGCCACCTCGGGACATGCGAGGAACCGCAGACCCTCGATCGTTCCGGCGCGGGAGACACCCAAACGCCACTCCGAGACGCCCTCCGGCACGGACAACGCTCCCAATCCCGCGCGGCCCAGCCGAGGCACGTGGACGACACCCTCGCGAATCGCCAACTGCGACTCCCCACCGGCGCGCGCAGACGCGACAGCCGAGATGAGCAGCTCCCCTGAGAGCTCCCCGTCATCGACATCCACGAGCAGCAGCCGACCGGGATGCTCGGATTGGATGGAGCGGACCAACCCCCATACCCCGCCGCCCACCAAACCATCCACCTGCTCCCCAGCCCGCACCGCGAGGCTGCCCCGCGTGAGGACCAGCAGCAGCGAATCGGCGAGCCCATCCTCCGAGAGCAATGCACGAGCGAGCCCCAGCACAGCGTGCACACCCTCCCGCACACCATGCGCGAGCCCTCCCTCCTCCGCCTGAGACGGACACTGCCACACCACCACCTCGGGAGCCCGCCCACCGCCAACCGCCCCAGCGAGCGACTCGACATCCGCGTGGGGGTCCACGTCCACGCCCGCGTCACGCAGCAGCGCACCCAGGCACGAGACCCGATCGTCGCCCAGCACGGCCCACCGCCCCCCAACGGGCTCACCGTCGACTGCGACCGGACTCCAGTGAACGCCCAGCAGCGACTCGCCCGCACCTTCACGCGCACCACGTAGGCCCTCCACCGAAACGGGTCGCATCACCAACGAGCCGACCGACGCGACCAACGCTCCGTCCTCACCCACCGCAACCAGCGAGACGTCGTCTCCTCGATCGCACGAGAGCGCCACCCGCAGCACCGACGCCCCCGTCGCGTGCAAGCTCACGTCGCGCCAGCAGAACGGCAGCAGCAACTCCCCCTCGCCACCCCCAGCCAACCCCGAGAGCGGGTCGGCGATCACCGCGTGCAGCGCCGCGTCCAGCAGCGCGGGATGCAGCCCGAACGAGCTCGCCCGACCGCGCTGCTCCTCCGGCAGGGACACCTCGGCGAACAGATCCTCCCCACCCCTCCACATCTCGCCCAGCCCCTGGAACCCGGGACCGTATTCAAGGCCCCGATCGGCGAGAGCCCCGTACAGATCGTCGATTCGAGCCGGCTCGGTGCCCTCTGGAGGCCACACCCCCGCCAGACGCGAGCCGATCTCCCCGGTCGGCCGATGCCGAGCGGTTTGCGCCTGGAGCTGCTCGGGACCCATCGTGCCGACCGCGTGACGGACCCAGGCGTCCGGGGAACTGGAAGCCTCCGCCGCGGGCCCCTCGGCCCGTGCATCGATCCGCACCGTGCGCAGCCCGTCCTCACCCGGTGCCCCGACCGACACCTGCAGCTGCACGGCCGCACCCTCCTCCAGCACGAGCGGCGACTCGATCGTCAACTCGTGCACGTGGCCGCAACCCGCGCGCCGTCCGGCATGCAGCGCCAGCTCGAGAAACGCGGTGCCCGGCAACAGCACGTGCCCCGCCACGGCGTGCTCGGCCAGCCACGGGTGAGTCTGCAAAGAGAGGCGTCCCGTGAACAGCCAGCCGGCTTCGCCCGCCAACCCAACCTCGGCCCCCAGCAGAGGATGCCCCGCCGTGGTCTGCCCGATCGACGCCGCGTCGGCTGCGCCACGCCCATCCAGCCAGTAGCGCCGGCGCTGGAAGGCATACGGCGGCAGTTCGGGGCGCACGGCGTCCGGCCCGCCGAGCACCCCCACCCAGTCGACCGCCACACCGTGCACCCACGCCTCCGCGAGCGACCTCAGAAAACGCTCGGGACCCCCCTCCTGGCGACGCAGCGAGCCAACCACGATCGCACAGCTCGATCCAGCCGCGTCGCCGTCCTGCCGAGACCTTCGAGCACCGGCCGCCGGACGGTCCACCGGCACGTGCTCCATGGTTTCGTGCATCCCCACCGTCAGAACCGGATGCGGACTCACCTCGACGAACGATCGATACCCCTCGTCCAACAACACCCTCGTGACACGTTCGAATTCGACTGGCTCGCGCAGATTGCGATACCAATATCCGGCGTCCAGCTGCGCGGTGTCGAGCGCTTCGCCGGTCACAGTCGAGTAGAAGGAGACCTCGCTCGACCGCGGCTCGATCCTCGACAGCGCTTCGTGCAACTGCTCGCGGAGCACCTCGACGTGCGGCGAGTGCGACGCAACCGTCGCCGGCACCTCACGCGCGTGCACATCCGCCGCGGCGCACTCCCGCAAGAACTCCGCCAGCGCCTCGCTGTCACCCGAGACCGTCACCGAACGAGGCCCGTTGACCCCCGCCACCGCAAGCCTCTCACCCCATCGCTCCAGACGCTCTCTGACCTGCTCGACGCCAAGCTTCACCGAGGCGACACCGCCGCGCCCAGCCATCGCCGTCAACATCTGGCTGCGCAGCGCGACGATCCGGGAGGCGTCCCGCAATGACAGGCCGCCCGCCACGTGGGCAGCCACGATCTCGCCCTGCGAGTGACCCACCACGGCATCCGGGCGCACCCCGCACGCTTCCCACAGACCGGCCAGTGCCACCATCACCGCGAACAAGGCCGGCTGCACCACGTCGATGCGCTCCAGCTCGGGCGCACCGTCGACATCCCGCAACACGTCTTCCACCGACCAGTCGACGAACGGAGCAAGCGCCTCGCAACACTCCCGCAATCGCCGCGCGAACACGTCCGAGCACCGCAGCAGCTCACGTGCCATCCCGGGCCACTGCGAACCCTGACCTGGGAACACGAACACGACGCGCCCCTCCTCGCCGGCCACCCCCTCCAAGAGCTCCGTCGTCTCATCCCCGCGACCCACACCACACAGGCACGACGACAGGCTCTCGCGCGACCCGCCCACGAGCACGGCACGATGCTCGAGCGCCGGACGCCGGGCGAGCGCACGACCCACATCCCACGCACTCAGGTCGGCGTCCCCCCGCAGGCGATCCTCCAAATTGTCCGCCTGCGCGCACAAACCACCCAAATCACGCGCTGAGAGGACCCACCCCACAGCCTCACCCCCGAGCAGGCCGTCCCGCTCGGCGCCCTCGACGTCGCCGGCCGCGGCGGGAGGCTCCTCCAGGATCACGTGCGCGTTGGTGCCGCTGATCCCGAACGAGGACACTCCCGCCCGGCGAGGCTCCTCCCCGCGCGGCCAGGGAACGGGGTCCGTCAACAACGACACCGCCCCGCTCGACCAGTCCACCTCCCGCGATGGCTCGTCCACGTGGAGCGTCCGCGGCAGCACCTCGTGGCGCAGCGCCATCACCATCTTGATCACCCCCGCCACGCCGGCCGCGGCCTGCGTGTGGCCGATGTTCGACTTCATCGACCCCAGCCACAGGGGACGGTCCTTGGCGCGTCCGCGTCCGTAGGTCGCGATCAGCGCCTGCGCCTCGATCGGATCGCCGAGCGTCGTGCCGGTGCCATGCGCCTCGACCGCCGCCACCTCCCCCGGCGAGAGTCCCGCGTCCGCGAGCGCCTGGCGTATCAGACTCTCCTGGGAGAGGCCATTGGGCGCAGTCAGCCCGTTGCTCGCGCCATCCTGGTTGACCGCGCTGCCGCGTACCACCGCCAGCACCTGACGGCCGTTGCGGCGCGCGTCGGAGAGCCGCTCGAGGACCAGCACACCGGCGCCCTCGCCCCAGCCGGTGCCGTCCGCCGCGGCTGCGAAGGACTTGCACCGCCCGTCGGAGGCCAGCGCCCGCTGGCGGCTGAGCTCCACGAACATCCCCGGCCCCGCCATCACCGTCGCCCCACCGGCCAGCGCCAGGGCGCATTCACCCGCTCGCAGCGCCTGGCAGGCCAGATGCAGCGCCACGAGCGAGGACGAGCACGCCGTGTCGACCGTCATCGCGGGACCCTCCAAGCCGAAGGCGTATGAGAGCCGCCCCGACGCCACGCTGACGGTGCTGCCCGTCAGGGTGTACCCCTCCAGGTCCTCCCTCGCTTCGTGCAGACTCGGGCCGTAGGCCTGTGCCATGACGCCGGCGAACACCCCGGTCCGGCTGCCGCGCAGCGAGACGGGGTCGATGCCCGCGTGCTCGAAGGCCTCCCAGGAGGTTTCCAGCAGCAGCCGCTGCTGAGGATCCATCGCCAGCGCCTCGCGCGGGCCGATGCCGAAGAAGGATGCGTCGAACTCCCCCGCGTCGTAGAGGAAGCCGCCCTCGCGCACGTAGCTGACACCGGCGCGATCGGGGTCGGGGTCATACAGCGCATCGACGTCCCAGCCGCGGTCCGCCGGGAAGTCGCCGATCGCGTCCCCCCCGCGCGCCACCAGCTCCCACAGCTCACGCGGGGAGCGCACGCCGCCGGGGTAGCGGCAGCTCATCCCCACGATCGCGATCGGCTCCTCGGCGGCGGAGAGATGGCGCCGCGCGGTGTCCGCCGACCGGTGGGCTTCCGTGCCGGCGCCGGTGCCTGTGAGCTCGCTCAGCAGGTGGCCAGCCAGGGCGGCGGGCGTGGGATGACTGAACAGCAGCCCCGATGCAAGCCGCAGCCCGGTGAGCGCTCGCAGCCGGTTGCCCAGCTCCACGACGGCGGGCGAATCGAACCCGAGCTCCTTGAAGGTCAGATGCGCCTCGACCGCTTGGGGTGTGTCGTATCCCAGCACGATCGCGACCTGGGCACACACCAGATCCCGCACGACGCGCTCGTCGGCGGCGGCGGACACGCCAGGCAGCCGCAGCCGCGCCGAGGGGCGGACGGGTGCGCCGCCCAGCTCGCTCTCGCCGTCTTCCCCGCCGGCCGATGTGCCGCCCAGCTCGCCCTCACCATCCTCCCCGCCGGCCGATGTGCCGCCCTCTCGCGCCAACCTCCCCTCGGGAACGGGGGCCTCCTCTGCCGAGGCCTCCTCCGCCGGGGCCTCCTCCGCCGGGGCCGCCAGCCAGTGGCGCCGGCGCTGAAAGGCGTAGGTCGGCAGGCCCACACGCCTGGCCCCCGGCCGAGCTAGCACCGCTCCCCAATTCACGTCCACCCCGCCGGCCCACAGCTCGGCCAGCGACACCGCGAAACGCTCCAGCCCCCCCTGGTTGCGACGCAGCGTGGCAAAGACTCCAACCTCCGCCTCCTCGCCGTCCATCCCCTCGACGGTTTCCTGCACCCCGACGGTGAGCACCGGATGCGGACTGACCTCGATGAACAGCCGCGCCCCCCCGCCAACCAGCAGGCGCGTGACCGGCTCGAACTGCACGGTCTGGCGCTCACCATGACACCAGTACTCCGCTCCCAGCTGCGCTGTGTCGAGCAGGCCGCCGGTGACGGTGGAGTAGAACGGCACCTCGCCCGTGCGCGGCGCGATCGGGGCCAGGGCCTCCAGCAGCTCCTCGCGCACCGCCTCCACCTGAGGTGAGTGCGAGGCGTAGTCGATCGCCACCCTCTGAGCCTTCACACCACGGGCCTCGCACTCCTCCAGCAGCTCCTCCAGCGCCGCGAGATCGCCGGAGGCCACCGCCGAAGCGGGCCCGTTGACGGCCGCGAGCTCCACCCGGTCCCCCCACCGCTCCAGCAGGCGGCCGAGCTCGTGCGGCCCCAGCGCAACCGACACCATCCCACCCAAGCCGCTCAGACTGGCCAGCACCTGGCTGCGGCGCGCCACCACGCGCGCTCCGTCGGCAAGCGACAGCCCGCCAGCCACGCACGCCGCGGCGATCTCACCATGGGAGTGGCCCACCACTGCCGCCGGTCTCACGCCACATGCACGCCACAGCTCCGCCAGCGACACCATCACCGCGAACAACGCCGGTTGCACCACGTCGACCCGCTCGAGCCCCGGTGCGCCCTCCACGCCTCTCAGCACATCCTCGAGCGACCACTCCACGTACTCGGAGAGCGCCTCTCCACAGGCCCGCAGTCGCTCGGCGAACACGGGCGAGGAGTCGAGCAGCTCCAGCGCCATCCCCTCCCACTGCGAGCCCTGACCGGGAAAGACGAACACCGCCCCGTCACGGCTCTCGCGCTCCCCTCCGACCGCGACGCCCTCCACCACGCCGGCCGTGGGCTTCCCCCGGACCAGGGCGTCCAGACCCTCCAGCAGCTGCTCGCGGCCACCGCCCAGCACGACCGCACGGCGGTCGAACGCGGCGCGGCTCACCGCCAGCGAGTACGCCACGTCGGCCGCCTCCAGCTCGGGGTGCCCGCGAACGTGCGCAGCGAGTCGGGCCGCCTGGGCCCGGAGCGCCCGCTCGCCCCTGCCCGACACGATCCACGCCGTCACACCCTCGCCAAACGGGACGCCGCCCTGCGCTTCCACAGCGGCTGTGCGCCCCCCTCGGGGGGCAGGGCGGCTCTCCGCGGACGCCGGCGCTCGCACCGCGCCCGCCGTGCGTTCGAGCGCGGCGGTGGCCCCCGTCAGCGCACTCGCGGGCGGGGGCTCGCCCACCACGACGTGGCAGTTGGTGCCGCCCACGCCGAAGGAGCTCACCCCTGCCAGCAGCGGGCGGTCCGGACCGGGCCACTCGCCGAGCTCGCGCTGCACGCTCAGGCGCAAGGCGTCCAGCGGGATCTGGGGGTTGGGCCGCTCGAAGTTGAGACTGGGCGGAAGCTCGCGGTGCGCGAGGCAGAGCACGGTCTTGATCAGCCCCACCACGCCCGCGGCGCCCTCCAGGTGCCCGACGTTGGTCTTCACCGACCCCACCCGCAGCGGCTTCGCCGCCGGCCGGCGCATGCCGAGCACCGCGCCCAGAGCCGCGGCCTCCACGCGGTCCCCCAGCGGAGCGCCGGTGCCGTGCAGCTCCACGTACTGGACGTCGGCGCGCTTCACGCCCGCGCGCCGGTAGGCCAGCCGCAGGAGCTCCTCCTGCGCGGGCCGGTTGGGCGCGGTCAGCCCCTCACCGCCGCCGTCGTTGTTGACCGCGCTGGCGCGGATCACGCCGTAGATCGGATCTCCCTCCGCGAGCGCGGCGGAGAGGAGCTTCAGCACCACCATGCCCCCGCCCTCGCCGCGGACATACCCGTTGGCGCGGGCGTCGAAGGTGAAGCAGCGTCCATCCGGCGAGAGGCCGCCGAACCTGGAGGCGCTCAGCGCGCCGGCGGGGGAGAGGTTGAGATGAACCCCGCCCGCCAGCGCCAGCGCCGACTCCCCATGACGCAGGCTCTCGCAGGCCAGGTGCACCGCCACCAGGGACGAGGACTGGCCGGTGTCGACCGTCAGGCTGGGGCCGCGCAGACCGAGGGTGTAGGAGACGCGGTTGGCGATCATCCCCCGGTGCAGCCCCGTGAGGGCATGCCGGGTGACCGCCTGGGGGCCTCGGCCGCGCAGCAGCTCGCCGTAGTCGTCGGCGATGGCCCCCACGAACACGCCCGTTTGGGTGTCTCGTAGGGCGGTGGGGACCACGGCGCCATCCTCGAATGCCTCCCAGCAGAGCTCCAGCATCAACCGCTGCTGGGGATCCATCGCCGCGGCCTCCATCGGGGAGATGCCGAAGAACGCGGGGTCGAAGCGATCGATCTGCTCGAGGAAGCCCCCGTAGCGCGCGCCCGGCTCGAGCTCCTCGGCGGCGATCGGCCGCTCCACCTCCCAACGATCGGCGGGAACGTGGGAGATCGCGCTCGCACCCTCCCGCAGCAAGCGCCAGAAGGCCTGCGAGTCGGGCGCCCCCGGGAGGCGACAGGAGACCCCGACGACCGCGATCGCCGATCGGTCGCTCACAGGCGCGAGCCCAACCGTCGGCGCGCTGAGCCGCGAGCGCCCCCGACAGCACACCAACAGAGCCCCTGCACCACAACCACTCCGTTCCCCCGCTCAAAGCATAAGTAGGCGATGTTTTTTCTGATCCTAAGCCACGCCCTCGGGGCGTCTTGTGCAAAGGTGAAAATTTCGCCCCGCGAGCAGGGGAGCTGCTTTACGTGTCGTTGCGCTCGTAAATGAGCCGCAGGCCGGTGAGCGTCAGCAGGTCGTCGACCCCTTCGATGGTGGTGGTGTAGGGGACGATCGCGTGCGCGAGGCCACCGGTGGCGATGGTCTTGGTCTGCGGACCCAGCTCGCCGCGCAGGCGGCTCACGATCGCGTCGACCTGGCCCGCCGTCCCGTACACGATCCCCGAGCGGATCGCGTCGATGGTGGTCTTGCCGATCAGCGCGCGCGGCGCGGTCACGTCGACCCTGGGCAGCGCCGCGGCGCGCTCGGTGAGAGCCTCCAGGGAGATCTCCACGCCGGGGGAGATGATCCCCCCGAGGTACTCCCCATCCGCGGAGACGGGGTCGTAGGTGATGGCGGTGCCGAAGTCCACCACCACGCAGGGCCCCCCGAGGCGCTCGTGGGCGGCGACCGCGTTGACGAGCCGGTCGGGGCCGATCTCGCGGGGGTTGTCATAGCGGATCGCCATCCCCGTCTTGACCCCGGGCCCCACGGCGAGCATCGTGTGCCCGAGGTAGCGCTCGGCCATCTCCAACCATTCGGGCCCCAGGACGGGGACGGTGGAGGAGACGATCGAGGCGTCGATCTCGCTCATCGAGACCTGGCGCAGCTCCAGCAGGTTGCGCAGCGCGGCGCCGAGCTGGTCGGAGGTGGACTGGCGCACCGTCGCAAAGCGCCAGTGCTCGGTGAGCCTTCCCTCGCAGAAGGTCCCGAAGTGGGTCTGGGTGTTGCCTACGTCCACGGCGAGCAGCATCGAGCGCAGAAGGGTATCCCGAGGGACTCCTATATGCTCACGGGGTGAGCGCTGGAGGTTTCGAGTGAGCAAGATCAGGCTGTTCGTGATCCCGGGCTCGCACCCGTGCGCGGCGGTGGAAGTGGCGCTGCGGCGCAAGGGGCTCCCCTTTCAGCAGGTGAACCTGCTGCCGATGGTGCAGGTCGCGCTGGGCCCACTGCTCTATGGGGGCGCCACGGTCCCCGGGATGCGCCTCGACGGCGAGCGCCTGGTGGGCTCCCGTGCGATCATGCGCCGCCTCGACGAGCTCGCACCGGACCCCCCGCTGCTGCCCGCGGACCCCGCCACGCGGGAGCGCGTGCTGGAGGCGGAGCGGTGGGGTGACGAGGTCTTCCAGAGCGTTCCCCGGCGGATCCTCGATGCTGGGTTCCTGCGCAACCCCGCGGCGATGGAGAGCTACGTGGGCGACGCCAAGCTGCCGCTGCCCCCCGCGATGCTGCGTCCCGCCCTGCCGCTCACCGCGAAACTGATGGCGCGGCGCAACCACGCCGAGGACGACCTCGTGCGCGCGGACCTCGCGGGGATCCCGGGCCATCTCGAGAAGATCGACGCGTGGATCGAGGAGGGGCTGCTCGGGGGCGAGGAGCCCAACGCGGCCGACCTGCAGATCGGCTCCACGATCCGCCTGTTGGAGACACTCGCAGACGTTCGCCCGCTGATCGAGGGCCCACCTGCCCACGCCGCAGCGGCCCTCACGCGCTACTTCCCGGCGATGGTGGGAAGCGTGCCGGCGGGAACCCTGCCTGCACAGTGGCTGCCGGCGCGCGCCGCGGCGGCGTAGAGAGCACAACCGCCGTCCGGCTTGGCAGACCGCGAGCGCCCTACCCCATACGAAGCGGCGGCCCGCCCCAGCGCACGCCCTCGGTGAGTGGGAGGGACGCGAGCGCCTCAGCGAGGCTAGTCCCATCGGGCGCGCACAGCTCGAAGTCGAGCTCCAGCGCTGGGATCAGCACGAAGCGGCGGCTGAGAAGCTGCTCGTGGGGCAGGACTATGCGCTCGTGACGCAGCTCGATCTCGCCCAGCAGGAGAACGTCGATGTCGATCGCGCGTGGCCCGTGACGGGGGCCGCCGGCGACGCGGCCGAGCTCGCGCTCCAGGCCCTTCACCGTGTCGAGCAGCTCCAGGGGCTCGAGCGCCGTGCGCACGCGAAGACAGGCGTTCAGGAAGCTGGGCTGGTCGAGCACCTCGCCCACGGGGTCGGTGTCGTACACCGAGGAGGATGCCAGCACCTCCACGCCTGCGGCGGGTAGCGCATCGACCGCCCCCTGCAACTGGGTGCGGCGGTCGCCGAGGTTGGAGCCGAGTCCGAGCAGGCCGATCCGGGGGGGCACCCCGGGAACCCTACGCGCCGGCGGCGTCTCCCACCGGCGCGCTCTCGCGCAGGCCGATGCGGGCGTGCAGGCGGCGCAGGGGACGGGGGGCCCACCAGGCGCGCTCGCCGAGCAGGCCCATGAGCGCGGGAACGAGCAGGGCGCGCACGACGGTGGCGTCGATCGCGACGGCGAGCGCAGCGCCGAAGCCGAGCTCCTTGATGAAGAAGATCTCGGAGGTGACGAAGGCGCCGATCGCCACGCAGAAGAGCAGCGCGGCGGCAGTCACGAGGCGTCCGGTGCGCTCGAGGCCGCGGGCGATCGCCTCGCGCGCTGGCCGATCCGGGGATTCGCGCCGAAGGCGCGTGTCACCCGGCATCGGCAAGCCTGTGTCGTGGAACTCCTTGATGCGGGCGAAGAGGATCACGCCGTAGTCGGTGGAGAGGGCGAAGGCCACGATGAACAGCAGCACCAGGTCGGACTCCTCCAGCCCGCCGATCGGGCTGAAGCCGAACAGGCTGGAGAGGTGGCCGTCCTGGAAGACCAGCACGAGCAGGCCGGCGCCCACGGCGACGGTGAGGACGTTCATCGTGAGCGCCACCAGGGGCAGCACGATCGAGCCGGTCATCAGGAACAGGAAGCCGCCCGTGACGAGCGCCAGGATCAGGAGCGCCAGCGGGGTGTGGGCGGCAATCGCGGCCTTCTGGTCGACGAACCACGCGGTGGCGCCCCCGACGAGCGGTTTCGAAAGGCCGCCCGAGCCGCTGGGGAGCGCGCGCAGCCTGCCCACGAGTGCCTGGTTGGCGGGCGCGCCCTCGACGCCGCGGGGCTGCATTTCGATCTCCCAGGTGTCCCGGCCGAGATAGCGCGGGGGGGCTGTGATGGTGGCCTGGCTCCCCGCGGTGGCCTGCGCGCGCTGCGCCAGCCCCGCGACAGCTCGGCCTTCCCCCGCGGGGCCTCGCACCACGATCGCGATCGCCTGGGAGCCGTCGATGGCGAACTTCTTGGTCAGCGTTTCGGCGACCTCGCGGGGCGGGGCGGAGGTGGGGAGCACGTGGGCGTCGGCGGGGATCAGCTGGAGGCGCAGGGCGGGCAGTGCGATGACGAGCAGCACGGCGGAGGTGGTGAGCGCGACGGCGCCGGGGCGGCGCATCACCCCGCGGGCCAGCCGCCCCCACGCCCCCTCCTGGTCGGCGCGGGCGGCGCGCGCGGAGCTGCGCTGCAGCCAGGCAGGAGCGAGCGAGTTGATGCGGGGTCCGAGCGCGACGAGCACGGCGGGGAGCACCAGCAGCGAGACAGCGCCCGCGCAGAGCGTCACGATCGCCCCGCCGACGCCCATCGAGTAGAGGAAGCGCAGGGGGAAGACGAGCATCGAGGCGAGCGCCCCGGCGACGGTGAGCGAGCTGTAGAGCACGGTGCGTCCCGCGGTCCGCAGGGTGCGCGCGATCGCCTCCTGGGTATCGAGGCCTCGGGCGAGCTCCTCGCGGTAGCGGGAGAGCACGATCAGGCTGTAGTCGATGCCGAGACCGAGCCCCACGCCGGTGACGAGGTTGACGGCGAAGATCGAGAGGCCGAGGAACTGGTCGATGAGGCGCAGCAGCAGGAAGGTGATCACGATCGAGACGCCCCCCACGAGCAGCGGCAGCGCCGCTGCGATGAGCCCGCGGAAGACCCAGAAGGAGAGCAGCAGGAGGATCGGTATCGCGAAGGTCTCAGCGCGTTTGAGATCCGAGGAGACCTGTTCGGTGATTTCGTGGAAGGCGACTTCGCTGCCGCCGAGGAGCACGCCGCTGCCGGCCAGCTTGGGGCGCACGTGTTCCACCGCGGCGGCGGAGAGGTCGCGGTTGGCGTAGGCGGCGAGCACCACGGTGAGGCGGCCGTTGCGGGAGACGAGCTCGGGCAGGTGGGTGGCGGGGTAGTCGATCAGACGCTGGAAGCCAGGCTCGGCGGCGAGCAGCGCGGCCACCCTCCTTGCTCCTCCCGCGGCCGCAGGGTCAGCGCGCACGTCGCCGGTGCTGGGAACGATCGCGGCGACGCCGTAGTCGGCGGCCTGGCCGGTGGCGCGTTCGATCACGCGCAGCACCTGCTGGTTCTGGGAGGCGGGGTCCTGAAATTCGGAGGATTCGGCCTTCAGGAGCGAGACCACGGGGGCGCCGAAGGCGGCGGCGAGCAGGAACAGGACGCCGGCGAGGATCAGGATGCGCCGCGTGTGAGCAGCGGCGAGCCGCGCCAGGCGGTCCATCATCGCCGCACCCCGGTCGTCCTCGCCGCTGGATCCCGAGTCGAGCAGCGGAGGAGGGACCCTCGCTGCGGGTATCCGCGGACCTCGATCATCGCCGCCGCAAGACCTCGAATCGAGCCATTCTTGAATATTATAAGTGACTGCTAACTAACTGTCAAGGAAAAAGGGAATGGAGGAGGAGGAGGAGGAGGGGTTCGCAATTGTGCTGTCGCGCGTGGTCGCCATCGATCACTCCTCCGCCTCGCGCCAAACCTCGACGGAGACTTCGGCGACGGAGAGCGGGATGGGGGGCTCGGGCTTGGTGGCCTTGACCCACACGCCTTCGAGCTCATAGTCGGCGAGCAGGCGATCGGCGATCGTGCTGCACAGGCGCTCCAGCGTGCGGTGGGAGCGCTGCTGGGCGACGAGGGCCACGAGCTGGCAGACCTCGCCGTAGTCGATGGTGTCCTCGATGCGGTCGGTCAGGGTGGCGTCGCTCTCGCCGACCTCCAGACGCAGGTCGAGCATCAGCCGCTGGCCGATCTCCCGCTCGGCAGCGCTCACCCCGTGATGGGTGTAGAGCGAGAGGCCGGTGATCTCGATCGTGACCGACTCGGCGCCCTCCTCGCGCTCCTCCTCATCTTCGCCCTCGTCCTCGCCCTCGTCGTAGCGCTCGGACTCCTCCTCGCCACCCTCCCCCTCCAGTTCCCCCCTCCAACCCTCTCCCCATGGCTCGGCGGTGCGGTCCTGCTCGCCGGGGTCCTCAGTCGAGGACTCCTCCCCCCTCGGCTCCTCCTCATCGTTCCCGGCCCGCGGGTCCTCGTCCCCGTTCATCGCGCGCCCAACGTAGCAGCGGCCACGGCCAGGGCGGCGCGCACGGGGGCCACGTCGTGCACGCGCAGCACCCTCGCCCCGCGCTCGTAGGCGAGCACGCAGGTGGCGATCGTGCCGGGGAGCCTCTCCCTCGGCGCCGCGCCGGCGAGGATTCGCCCGAGGAAGCTCTTGCGGGAGGTCCCCACGACCAGAGGGCGTCCGAGCGCGGCGAGCTCGTGCAGACGGCGCAGCAGCTGGAGGTTGTGCTCGAGCGTCTTGCCGAACCCGATCCCGGGGTCGAGCAGCACGCGCTCCTCGGCGATCCCCTCCTTCACGGCGAACTCGAGACGCTCCTCGAGGAAGGCCTTGACCTCAGCGACCACGTCTTTGTACTGAGGCCCCCCCGCCCCGCCCGCCTGCTGCATCGTGCGGGGCTCCCCGAGCATGTGCATCAGGCAGCACTCCGCGCCGCTCTGCGCCACCACCGCCGCCATCTCGGGATCGCCGCGCAGAGCGGTGACGTCGTTGACGAGCGTGGCCCCCGCCTCCAGGGCCCTGCGCGCCACGGAGGCCTTGGAGGTGTCGATCGAGATCTGGGCTCCACTCCCGGCGAGCCCCTCCACGACGGGCAGCACCCGCCGCAGCTCCTCCACGGCCCCCACCGGCTCGGCCCCCGGCCGGGTCGATTCCCCGCCGACGTCGAGGATCTCGGCCCCCTCTCCCAGCAGCTCGAGCCCATGTACGACCGCGGCTGCAGGATCGAGGAACAGCCCCCCGTCGGAGAACGAGTCGGGCGTTACGTTCACCACGCCCATCAGGCGGAAGCCGCCCGGGGCGTCCACCTCAGCGCTCAGGCGAGCTCCGGGCGCTCGGGATCTGCCCCACGAATGTCGGCCGTGCCCCCCGCCAGTCCGGGGCGCGGCAGCGGGCGCGGGACTTCGCGACCGGCGCGCTCGGCCGGCGCGGGCGGCGGCGCGGGCAGCTCGGGGACCGCGTGCTCGTCTTCGGAGCCGAAGACTTCCAGCTCGCTCTTGCCCTCGAGTAGCGCGTTGAACTCCTCCTTCTCGAGCGTCTCGCGCTTGACGAGGGTTTCCGAGAGCGAGCCGAGGTGCTGTCGGTGCTCGGTGAGGATGTCACGCGCGCGCTGATGGGCAGCCTCGATGATGCGCCGGACCTCGTCATCGATCTCGCGGGCGATCTCGTCGGAGTAGTCGGGCTCGGTGGAGAACTCGCGGCCGAGGAAGGGCTGGCCGTGGTCGTGGCCGAAGACGCGCGGGCCGAGCTTCTCGGACATGCCGAAGCGCATCACCATCTGCTTGGCGGTGGCGGTGACCTTCTCGAGGTCGTTGGAGGCGCCGGTGGTGATCTCGCCGAAGACGATCTCCTCCGCGGCACGCCCGCCGAGGGTCATCGCCATCGTGTCGTTGAGCTCCGCGCGCGTCGTCAGGAAGCGGTCCTCCTGGGGCATCGAGATCGTGTAGCCGAGCGCCTGGCCGCGGGAGATCACGGAGATCTTGTGCACGGGGTCGGAGTGCTCGAGATAGTGCCCCACGATCGCGTGGCCCATCTCGTGGTAGGCGGTGATCAGGCGCTCTTTCTCGCTCATCACGCGCGTCTTCTTCTCGGGGCCCGCGATCACGCGCATGATCCCCTCCTCGAGCTCTTCCTGGCCGATTTCGCGCTTGCCGGTGCGGGCCGAGAGCAGCGCGGCCTCGTTGATCAGGTTTGACAAATCGGCGCCAGTGAAGCCGGGGGTCTGCCCGGCGAGCGCGTCGATGTCGATCACCTTCGCCAGCGGCTTGCCGCGGGTGTGGACTTCGAGGATCTTCGCGCGGCCCTTGCGGTCGGGACGATCCACGGCGATCTGGCGGTCGAAGCGCCCGGGGCGCAGCAGCGCGGGATCGAGGATGTCGGGCCGGTTGGTGGCCGCGATCATGATGATGTTGTCCTTCGCCTCGAAGCCGTCCATCTCGACGAGCAGCTGGTTGAGGGTCTGCTCGCGCTCGTCGTGGCCCCCGCCGAGGCCCGCGCCGCGGTGCCGGCCGACGGCGTCGATCTCGTCCATGAAGATGATGCAGGGGGAGTTCTGCTTGGCCTGCTCGAAGAGGTCGCGCACGCGGGAGGCACCCACGCCGACGAACATCTCCACGAAGTCCGAGCCCGAGATCGAGAAGAACGGCACCCCCGCCTCGCCGGCGACGGCGCGCGCGAGCAGCGTCTTGCCCGTGCCCGGTGGCCCATACAGCAGCACGCCCGTGGGGATGCGCGCGCCGAGCGCCTGGAACTTCTTGGGGTTCTCCAGGAACTCCTTGATCTCGTGCAGCTCCTCCACGGCCTCGTCGACCCCGGCGACGTCGCGGAAGGTGATCTTGGGGGAGTCCGCGGAGAGGCGCTTGGCGCGGGACTTGCCGAAGGACATCACCTTCGAGCCCCCGCCCTGGACCTGGTTGAGCAGGAAGATCCAGATGAAGATGAAGATCACCAGCGGCAGCGCGAAGGAGAGCAGCGAGAGCAGGATGCTGCTCTTGTCGGGTTCGGTGTTGTAGGAGATCCCCGCTTCCCTGAGCTCCTTCTTCAATTCGGGGGTCGTCTGGTCGATGTAGCCGATTTCGTACTTGCTCTTGTCCTTGCGGGTCACTTCGAGGACGTTGCCCTTCGTCTTGAAGGTGACCGATTTGATTTCGTGCCGCGGGATTTCTTCGGTGACCAGCGTGTATTCGTTGCGCGCCGGACCGTGGGAGGAGCTGCCCTGGAGCAGTTTCGCGGCGAAGAACGCCAGCACCACCACCAGCAGGATCGGGAACGCGGCGCTCTTGAAGAAACGGCTCATGGCAAGATTGTGGGGTCGGGGCGGCGTCCTGGATCGTTTGAAGAGGGACCCGGTGCGTCGGCCTCCGGCCGATCGCCCCACCCTCTATAGGCGCCCACCAGCCGTCTAGCGTACCACGGGCGTTCGGATTCTCCGAGGTTCGGGCGGGGCCTCACGGCCTCTCCAACGCGGCCACGAAGGGAAGGTTGCGGTGGCGCTCGGCGTAGTCGAGGCCGTAGCCGATCACGAAGCGGTCGGGGATCTCGAAGCCGACGTAGCGGATCGGATGATCGACCTTGCGCCGCTCGGGCTTGGTCAGCAGCGCGCACACCTCCAGCGTCCCGGGATCGCGGGAGCCGAGGTTGCGCAGCAGGTACTGCAGCGTCAACCCGGAGTCCACGATGTCCTCGACGATCAGCACGTCGCGACCATCGATCGCGACGTCGAGGTCCTTGAGGATGCGCACCACCCCGGAGGAGTCGGTGGCGGAGCCGTAGGAGGCGACCGCCATGAAGTCCACCTCCACGGGGCCCTCGATCAGGCGCATGAGGTCCGAGAGGAAGAACATCGCGCCCTTCAGCACCCCCACCAGCAGCAGCGGGCGCTCCGCGTCGGCGTAGTCGCGCGAGATATCCCCCGCGAGCTCCGCCACGCGCAGGCGCAGATCCTCCTCGCCGACAAGCACCTCGCCGATCTCGGACGCGGGAGCATCTACGGGCACGACCAGCAGTCTAGTGACGCGACGGCAGCCTCACCATGCGCAGGCGCCCGTCCTCGATCACCGCCCCCACGAGCCCGCCGACGTGCAGCTCGGCGCGACCGCCACGAGCGCCGAGCGCTAGGAGCTCCTGCACGCGGGCCCCCGCCTGGGGCACATACGTGCCGGCGGCCTGCTCGGCGAGGCGCACCACCACCAGCCGCGCGAGCGCGGCTGGCAGCTCCGCCAGACGCCCCAGGGCGATGCTGGAAGCGCCCCGCAGCTCGGCATCGAGCAGACCGTCCAGGACCTCGGCCTCCTCGCGCAGCAGCTCCGCCGTGCGCAGCACGTTCTGCTGCGCGGCGGGGTGCACCGCGTCGAGCGCCGGCACGAGCCCGTTGCGCACGCGCGCGCGCGCGTACTGCTCGCTGTCGTTGCTCGCGTCCTCCCGCCATGCGAGGCCGCGCGCGCGGCAGTAGTCGGCGGTCTGCTCGCGGGTGAGGGAGAGCAGCGGGCGCACGAGGCGGCCCTCTCGCGGGGCCATCCCCAGCAGCGCCCGCCGGCCGGGGGAGGCGGCGAGACGGTAGAGGATCGTCTCCACCTGGTCGGTGGCGGTGTGGCCGGCGGCGATCAGGGCATCCGTCTTCCGTGGACCCGCGTCCGAATGCCGATGCCCCGCGCTCGTCCGCCCGCCCACGTCGAGCTCCCGCGCGAGTCGCGCCGCCTCCCGATAGCGCAGATCGCGCGCCCACGCCTGCAGGTTGCCGACCCCAGGGGGACGCGAGGCACGCACGACCTCCAGCGCGACCCCCAGCCGCTCGCAGAGCTCGTGGCAGTGGCGCTCGTCCCCGTCAGCCTCCGCTCGCAGACCATAGTTGACGTGCAGCGCCTGAACGTTCCCTACCCCGCAGATGCTCACGGCGAGGTCTAGCAGGCACACGGAGTCGCGCCCGCCGGAGAGCATCGCCACGATCTGTGCGTCCGCCGGGAGCAGGCCCCCGGCCCGCACCCGCTCACGCACCTCCTCGGGGGTCATCCTCGCGCGGAGGCCAGGAACAGCTCGGTGGGCTCGGAGAAGCCCTTGAGGCCGACCTCGCCGATCAGCTTGAAGGAGAGGCCGTCAATCCCCCCGGAGAGGTCCACGACGGTGCGGGTCACCAGCACCTCCCCCCCGGCGGCGCGGGCGACCACGCGCGCGGCCTGGTTGACCTCGCGGCCGTAGTAGTCCCCGTCGCGATAGATCGCCTCCCCGTAGTGGATGCCGATCCGCGGCGGGGGCACCCCCGCGGGGGCCTGCGCTTGGAAGCCGACGGCCCAGCGCGTCAGCCCGACGGGTTCGGGCCCGACGACCATCACCTCGTCGCCGAGCGTCTTGAGCACGCGCGCGTCGATCGGCAGGGTGCGCTCGACCTCCTCCACGAAGCGCTCCACCGCGCTCACCGCGCGCTCGTCGCCCTCCTCCTCGGTGAGGCGCGTGTAGCCGGCGAGGTCGGCAAAGGCGATCGCGATCCGCAGGCGCCCCGGCCGGGGCGCCTGCTCGCCCATGTCGGCCTCCATGTGTCCGATCACGTCCTGCTCGACGAAGTACGCCAGGAAGCGCCCGTGCAGCCAGTTCATCAGCGGCGCCGCGAAGGGCAGCAGCTCGCGCGCGATGCCGTCCATCTGCTCGGCGATCTCGAGGCCCGAGACGCCGGAGCGCATCAGGGGCTCGTGGATGTACATGTGGAACAGGCGCACCTCCGTTTCGGCGATCTGGGCGAGCGCCTGACCGTACACACGCGCGATCTGGATGAAGGCGGCTTCGGGCAGGCCGGCCTCCAGCATGGCCGCCACGTACTTCAGCATCTCCAGGTCCTCGTCGGCGAGCGCCTCGACCGACATCGCGCTCAGACCCATGGCCGCGACGATGCGTTCGATCAGCTCGGGGGTGAGACCCGTCGCGCGGGCGGTCTGCCGCAGCGTGTGGCGCCCCTCGGGGATCGAGAGGAAGCTTTCCACGTCCCCCAGCGCCAGGCGCCCGCTGTCTGAGGCCTCGCGGATCTGCTCAAGCGTGTACCCGCGCTCCCGCAAGCGCGCCACGATCCCCACCTGCCTGGCGGCGGGCGCGGTCCAGCCCCCCCCGTTGTACTGGGGGACCAGCCCCTCCTTCACCCAGCGCCTCACCGTCCCCGACGAGACGCCCGCGCGGACTGCGACCTGCGCCAGGGTGATGCCGCTTGCCTCCGAGGTTCCCATGGTCGGGAGTCTAGGGGCACGCCTGCGGGCGTGAATCGGACCGTTCTATCGCCGCAATGCGAGGAAGTCGGGCGGTGCGTCGACCGAGTCGCGCAACACGAAGACCTCGTTGACGACCGGGGCTGCTCGGGTGTGACGGCGTGGCGGCGGCTCAGGGACTGGCAGGCCGCGGGGGTGTGGGAGCAGCTGCACGGTCTGCTGGTCGAGCGCCTGCACGCCGCTGGCGCGATCGACTCGTCTGGGTCGGTGGTGGACGGCAGCCACATTCGCGCCTCTTCAAGGGGGGCCTTCACCTCGGCGGCCACGCTGATCGCGCGGCCGAGAGCAGAAGGGAGACCCCGTGGGGGCCTCCCACTACGATGCGTCTGCGTCAGAGGCTGAAACCTCTATTTAATGCAGATTTCTCCGCTGAAGGCGCTTCCATTGGTGGAGAACGATTCGGCAGGGTGAACGAGGCCGTGGGTGCCGAATTCGACGTTTGTGTTACCGCGGTTCCAGCCGGACTTAAAAGTGAGCCTTTCTTTGTGGTTGTGGCAACCGGTTTCTGATTCGGACCACTGCGAGAATTCGCCCGTAAAGTTGGACCCTGTCCACATGCAGACCGTGTGTAGTGAACACTGGCTCATGGCGGCAGATGCCCTCGGAGCGCTGGCAAACAGAGCGCCCGCGAGCAACGCGAGCGCGACCAAGGCGCCCAGAAAAATCTTTCGGTCAAAGGGGACTACATGCATTATTGAACCTCTCGTGAGAGTTATGATGCTTAAGAAATACAGATGACATTCGAGCGCCACCTCTTTTATGCGGCTCCAACATATTGTACAAGCCGAAAGATCAGTCTAACAGAGTTCAGGGTACTAGTCAAAATATCCATATATTTATTAATAATGGGATCTGCTATATACAGGTCGTTCGTCTTCTTGGGAAGGCGTCATCGACCGCGGACGCTAAGGTCCCCCCAGATGCCACCGCGCAAACCGATCCACCTGCGTCCGACGGCCGCGCTGGCCGAGCGCGTGCTGCTGCCCGGGGATCCCGGGCGGGCGCTCGCGCTGGCGCAGCTGCTGCTGGAGGGGCCGCTGATGTTCAACCACCACCGTGGCCTGTGGGGCTACACCGGCCCGGCGCTCGCGGACGGGGAGCCGCTGACGATCCAGAGCACTGGCATGGGGGGTCCCTCGGCGGCGATCGTGTTGCAGGAGCTGATCGCGCTCGGTGTCCGCCGCGCGATCCGTGTCGGGACATGCGGCGCGCTCGACGGAGACCTTGCGCTCGGCGACTTGCTGGTGGCACGGGAGGCGCTCGCCGCGGATGGGACCAGCCGCGCCCTGGGGGCGAGCGAGCGGATTGCCGCGGACCGGGAGCTGACGGCCGCGCTCGAGTATGCCGCGGCACGCGGGGGGGCGAGGATCGTAAGCACCGACCTCTTCTACGAGCCCACCTCCGAGCGCGAGCACGGCTGGCGTGCGGCCGGCGCGGTCGCTGTGGAGATGGAGGCCGCCGCGCTGTTCGCGATCGGCGAGCGCGCGGGGGTGGCCGTTGCGTGCGTGCTCACCGTCTCGGACGCGATCGGCCCCATGGAGGGGCAGCGCGAGTGCATCGACGACGACGCACTGCTCGCCTCAGCGGAGGCGATGGGGCGCGCGGCGGTCGCTGCGCTGGGTACGTAGGCCTGTAGCTCAGGCAGCTTGCGCTGGCCCAACGCCGGGCCCGGTCACCGTACCGTGGGCCGCAGGCAGCGGCTCTCCAGCTAGCGCTCGCCGTCCCAGTAGTCGACCTTTCCATCGGCACGCCGGAGCATCACCTTGTCGTCGGGGTTACCCGGCCAGACCCCGATCTTCTCGCTGTCGGGATAGACCGCGACGGCCGGCTCGCGCGCACTCGAGAACATCACGATCCTTGCCACCGCCGAATCGCGATTGGTCGCCTTGTGAGCGCCGGCGGGCCCTGGTTGGAAGCAGACCATCTCACCGCGAGCGAGCACCGCCTCGCCCGCGGGCGTGCGCACGACCACAGCGCCATCGAGCACGAGCAGCCACTCCTCCTCGTACTCGTAGTGATACGGACACACGCTCTCGCCCGCGGGAAGCTCGTAGACCCTGACCGCCAGCGCCTCGCCCCCGACGGCCTTGCCGACGTTCGCCTCAGCAGAGCGGTAGCCATCGGGATCGGCCTTGTCATAGGCACAATCCACGCTGAGGACGTTCGCTCGGCGCACCGGCCGATCTTCGCAGATCGACCGGGAGCGCCGGCCTCATTGCGCTTCAGCGGGACTCGGCGTGGGCCCGCGGCGCGTTGTCCTGCGCCCAGCGCACGATGGCTCCGGATCCCGTGATGACCTCCCCGTCGTCGAGCAGGAGGATCGGAACGGCACGCTGCCCGCTGAGACTCTCGATCTCGGCTCGATCGCGTGCACGGGTGGGCCAGGTCCAGAACATCAGACTGCCCCCATTGACCTGCTTGCACTCGTAGGCGTACCCGGCGTCCTCGAGCGCCTTCGCGGCCCTCCCGCACGGGTGAGCGATTGGCCCGGGTAGGCCACCGAAGGCAGTGCCGTTGGCGCAGGTGTAGAGAACCACAGCCGCACCCTACCGCGGGCGCGTCTGCCGGAAGCCCACCATCTGCCCGCGCTCGGTGTCCCACAGCTTGAGTCGCACGGCGTGCAGGCCGTCCCGAAACGTCAGCGTGGGCACCCCGTGGAAGATCGCGTTCTCGTCGTGTGCGCGCTGCAGGTTGTAGTTGGGGATGCGGGCGTTCAGGTGGTGAACGTGGTGCAGGCCGATGTTGCCCGAGAAGAACTGGAGCACCTTCGGCAGCTTCAGATATGAGCTGCCCCGCAGCGCGGCGTCGGCGTAGCTCCAGGCGCCAGTCGCCTCCCAGTAGGCCCCCTCGAACTGGTGCTGGACGTAGAACAGCCAGATGCCCACGGCGCCCGCGAGCATGATCGTCGGCCCCTGCACCACCAGGAAGTCGAGCCAACCGATCGCCCAGCAGAGCACGCCGACCGCCACCGCAAGCGCGATGTTGGTGGCGATCACGCTGCGACGCATACGGGGGCGCGCCCCGCGCGCCACCAGGCGCGGACCGACGAGCAGAGCCACGATCGGCCCCACCCCGAACATCAGGAGCGGGTTGCGAAACAGGCGATACCCCAGGCGCCCCCGCCAGGGCAGCGCGTGGTACTCGGCGACGGTCAACGTCCGCACATCCCCGCCCCCACGGCGATCCAGATCGCCGGAGGTGGCGTGGTGGACCGCGTGGTCGTGGCGCCAGCGCACGAACGGCGAGTAGACGAGCAGTCCCAGAACGATGCCAAGCCACGCGTTGGCGCGCCTGGAGGGCAGGAAGGAACCGTGCGAGCAGTCGTGGAAGACGATGAACGTGCGAACCAGGAACCCCGCGGTGGGCACCGCGAGCGCCAGCGCGAGCACGTAGGAGATCCGAGTGGCCAGATACATCGCCACCGACAGAGTCAGGTAGGGCAGCACCGAGGTCGCGAGGTCAAGCAGGCTGCGCCCGAGGTGGGGACGCGCGTAGGGAGCCAGGGTGTCGCGCCACTCGGGATGCTCGGTCCGCGGGGTCACGCCGCTCGCTACCTGCTCCCCGGAGAGCTCGGCCCTGCGCTCGGCTCCCACGTCGCTCACGAGATCGATCCCGCTCAACCCTTGGAGGCGGTGCGCCCGCGGCCCTTGGGGGCGCTACGCCCGCGCGCGGCCCCGGTGGCTTTGGCGCCCTCCGCGGCAGGTCGTTTGGCCGCCGGCCGCTGCGGGCCCACGTCGAGCTTGGTGGCGAGCGTCTGCAACTGCTGCTCAATCGCAGCGAGCCGCGCATCGAGCGATGGGCTGGAGAGGGTGCGCCCGAGGCGGTGCACCCCGTCCTCGATCCCCTCGAGCCGCTGGGACACGGAGCGCAGGCGGCGCGTGAGGCGTTCGATATCGGCGGCCGAGGGGAGATTCAGCGCCCCCATCGCCAGCTCCTGCGCCTGGGCGGCCTTCTCACGGGCGTCGGATGCCCGCCCGAGCGCCCCGTGCAGCAGCGGGTTCTCGAACAGATCGGTCAACGCCCTGCCCAGGCGATCCTCCGTGCCGCCGGCCAAGCGCTCGCGTAGGCCCCTGGGTGCATCGTCATCAGACATCCAGCACTCCTTGCATGGGTCGCAACAAACCAGCCGATCCTACACTCCCCTGCCGCGCACCGACGCAGCCGCGTCGAGGCCCCGCTCGCGGGAGAGATACGGTGCCGGGGTGCCCGAGCGACTGTTTCTCTTCGTGCAGATGGAGTTCCCCTGGGCGCTGGGGCCGGCCGACGGCCGCTACCTGCTGCGGCTGCAGGAGGGCGCGGAGGAGGAGCCGGAGCGGGTCGTAGTGCTGAACACCGTCGGCGCCGCGCGGCGCCGCGGGCGCCTCGGCACCCGTCACCCGCAGGCCACGCCGGACCCCACATCCGTTCCGACCGCGCGGGCGACGGTGGTCGACCCCGTGTCCGTCTCGGCCGAGCGCCAGGCGCAAGCGTGGCTTGCGCAGCTGGACGCCGAACGCGAGGCGAGGGTCGCCGCGGCGACCATCAACCGCCTGCTGTTCGCCCACCGCATCGCCACCGCGGACCCCCACGTGCGCGAGCTCTCTCCCGCGCAGGCGCTCGTCGTGCGGGCCGGCTGGGGCGAGGGCGAACAGGTCGCCTTCGGCCACTGGCTGCACGCGCGCGAGCTCACCTGGAGCGAGCGCCGCGCGCAGCGGCGCGCAGCGGTGCTGCGCCCCCAGGAGCGCTTCGCGGCACTGATCGGTGCGCGCGAACAGGCGCTCCTCTGCGAGGAGCTCGCGCTTCGCGCTCGCCTCGATCTCGACAGCGGCCGTCTAGCGCACGCGGTGCTGGAGCTCGATCGGGCATACGACCTCGCGCTGAGCGAGCTGTCGGCGCTGAAGCGCCCCGACCTCGCCGAGCGCATCGCCGAGCTGGAGCAGCTGCGCCCCGGTGTGATCGAAGCCGCCCGGGCCATCCCGGCCGAGCCCGAGGAGGAGACCGTGCGCCACGCGCTCACCCGCCTGGAAGCGCTGCTGCGCGCCCGCACGGCGGCAGGGCTCGGCTCGCTGTAGCCAAGCTCTACCGCCCTCGCCCACGAACTCGAGCAAATGGAGGGTGGCGTCCACGACGCTGCACCTCGAACGGGGACAGGCATGGCGGAGTACGTAGAGTTCAGAGCGGGATGGATCCGACCACCACAGCCCTCGGCACCTGGAGCGGCGGGCGCTTCATGCACTTCGGCGAGCCGCTCGAGGTGCAGCGGCTGCGGACGCTGCTGCGGCCCGGCGGAGGAATCGACACGGTCATCGGCGCAGACGTCTACGGGGAGGGGGCGGCCGACGTGCTGCTCGGCGAGGCGCTGCGCGGCTGCGAGCGCGAGAGCTTCTGCCTGGTGGGGGCAATCGGGCACGACTTCTACACCGGAGAGCGCGAAGGGGCAAAAGGCTTTCCGCGCTTCACCGACCCGCGGCTGCGCGGCGAGGCAGACTACGCCGATTACATCAGGATGGCCACCGAGCGCAGCCTCGAACGGATCGGGGCGGAGCGCTTCGACCTGCTGCTGCTGCACAACCCCGATCGCATCGGTTACTCCAGCGCGGCGGTGTGGGAGGGGATGCGGGCTGTCCGTGAGGCCGGCCTCACGCGGCTGCTGGGCGTGGCGCCGGGGCCCGCGAACGGGTTCACGCTCGATGTGATCGACTGCATCGAGCGCTTCGGGGAGCTGATCGACTGGGCGATGATCATCTTCGGCCCGCTGGAGCCCTGGCCGGGGAAGCTCGTGCTCGACGCCGCCGCCGCCCACGAGGTGAGTCTGATCGCCCGCGTCGTGGACTACGGGGGGCTGTTCCACGACGACGTGCTTCCCGGCCACTCCTTCCCGCCCTACGACCACCGCCGTTTCCGTCCCGATGGCTGGGTGGGGGCGGGCCGCGAGAAGCTCGAATGGATGCGCCCCTACGCCGCCCGCCATGGCCTCACGATGCTCCAGCTCGCCTGCCAGTGGACGCTCGCGCACGACCCCGTGCGCTGCGTTGCGCCCACGCTGATCCAGGAGGGCGGCGCCGACGCCCGTCCGATTGAGGCCAAGCGCGCCGAGCTGGCGGCTCTCGCCGGTCTGCGATCGCTGCCCGAGGCGCAGCTGAGCGCCGAGGAGATCGCCGCGCTGCGCGCGCGGGGCGACAACGCCGGCTGCATGGCCCTCAAGGGTGCCAGCCCAGACTACGAGGGAGAGCAGCTCCCCGATCGCTGGCCCCTCACCGGCGAGCTCGCCGAGCTGGCCGAGCGCTGGCGGATCGAGCCCGCGCGCGACCTCGCCCGCTTCTCGTAAGCCTCGGCCGTTGGGCACGTAGCGGTCAAGCTGCAGACAGACCAACGTCTGCGTCGCGTCGTCCGTGGCGTGACTAAAAGTGTCTTTGTGTCCACGGATTCCGAAACGCTGCCCGCAGAGGAGCAGAAAACCCCGGCCTGGCAGACAACCATCGGGGTCGTGATGGTGGCCGCCCTTGCCGCGGCGGCGGTGCTGGCGGTCATTCAGATCTATCCGCATAAGCTTCAGACCACCGCAAACCCGAGCTTCATAGACAACATCTTCGATAGCCGGATCGTCATTTTGGGCGTACGTGTGGCCCTCATCTTCGCGGCGGGCTACATCGTGATCTCCGTCGTGGGACTGATCATTGCGCGCCGATGGCTTGCTCAGCTTGGACCCTTCAAGGCCTCGGATCCAATTGCTCGGCTCGACAACAACGCCCAATTATTGGAAAGCGACCTTCAAGAAGCGGTCGATACGATCCAGGATCTCGAACAACGCCTTGTCGAGAGCGACGAGAGCCTCTCCAAGGCGCAAGCAGATATCGATGTTCTGGTTGCGCTTATCGATACGATGGAAGCCAAGCAGGAGGGCCACTGATGCCGCCAAAGGACAGAGCGAGACTCCAAAGCGATCGGCAGAAAATCGAGCGGACGCTCGAGCGTAACCACGTTGCTCTACAGACATCGAGGCAGAAGGCGGGCAAATATGCCCGCACTCTGACGAGATCGGGGGCAGAAGTCCGAAGCGCGCGCAGCGACCTCCGCAAAGCTGGCTACCTCAAATAGCCGCTCTCCTCAGGCCGCTCGCGTCTGGCCATCCGCAGCCAACCTGACCACTGGCGACGCGGCAAATCGCTACCTCCCCTCGAACCGCGGCGCGCGTTTGCCCAGGAACGCCGCGATCCCCTCCTTCGCGTCGGCGCTCTGGAAGACCGTGGCGAACGCGCGCTTCTCCGCCTCGATGCCCTCGTCGAGGTCGCCCTTGGCGGAGGCCTGCTTGATCTGCGCCACCGCCAGCGGCGCCTGAGCCGCGAGCCTGCGCGCCCACGCGAGCGCGGTGTCGAGCAGTTCGTGGTCGTCCACCACGGCGCTCGCGAGACCGTACTCGTAGGCCTCCTCCGCCCCGATGGGATCGCCCACGAGGTTCATCTCCAGCGCCTTGCTCTGGCCGACGAGGCGCGGCAGGCGCTGGGTGCCGCCGAAGCCCGGGATGATCCCCAGCTTGATCTCCGGCTGGCCGAAGAGGGCCGAGCGCGCGGCGATCCGCAGGTCGCATGACATCGCCAGCTCGCAGCCCCCGCCGAAGGCGAGGCCGTTGACCGCGGCGATCGTCGCGATCCCCTCGCGGCCCAGCTCGCGGAAGAGCGCGTGGGCCTTGTGGATCAGGGCCTCCCCCGCCGCCTTGTCCATCGTCGTGAACGCCTTGATGTCAGCGCCCGCGCTGTAGAGGAAGGGGTTCGAGGAGGCGATCACCAGGGCGCGCACGCCGGAGGACTTCGCCTGCTCCCACACCTTGCCGAGGTCCTCGATCACCTGGGGGGCGATCGAGTTCATCTGACCGTTCGCGAGCCACGCAATCGCCACCCCCTCCTCACGTGTCTCCAGCTTCACGACCTCAGCGGGCTGCTCGGCGTCGGGCTGGGGGTAGGCGTAGAAGCCCTGTCCACTCTTCTGGCCCAGGCGCCCCTGCGCGACGAGGCGGCGCAGGATCCGCGGCGGCGCGAAGCGCTCCCCGTGGCGCTCCTGGGCGTTCTCCAGGCGCTCCAGGATCGTGTCGAGGCCCTCCACGTCGGCTTTCATGAACGGCGGCATCAGGCCCCGCCGCGGGTCCAGGCCCGCGCCCGCCATCAGGCCGAAGTCGATGTCGCGGTGGACCGCCACGCCCTCCTCGAGCACCAGGCAGGCCTCCACGAACGTTTTCAGCGTGAGCAGCTCCACGAGCTCCGCCACGTCCGGCTCCCCCTCGCCCTCGAGGTTGGGCTCGCCCTCGGGACTGTAGAAGCCGTCCCCCCCGGTCTTCGCCCCCAGCTTGCCCTGGGAGACCAGCTTCTGCATGCCCTTGGGCACGTAGAAGCGCTCGGGGCCATAGGAGTCCGCAAGGTGTTCCGCGACATGCAGCACCGTGTCGAGTCCCAGCAGGTTCACCAGGAAGTAGGGGCCCATCGGCACCACGTTCGCCGCGCCCACCCCCTCGTCGATCAGCTTGATCGAGAGGCCCTGCTGCTCCTGCGCGCGCCAGATCTCCGAGATCCCCGAGTTGAGGATGCGGTTGACTACGAAGCCCGGCACCTCCGCGCAGGTGATCGGCTGCTTGCGGATCGCCTGCGCGAACGTCACCGCCGCGGTGAGGGTCTGGAGCGAGGTCTCCTCGCCTTCCACCACCTCGATCAGCGGCATCACGGAGGCGGGATAGAAGTAGTGGAAGCCCACCACCTTGTCCGGGCGCAGTGTCGCTTCGCCGATCTCGGTGATCGACAGTGAGGAGGTGTTCGAGGCGAGGATCGCATGCCCCGGGGTGGCAGCGTCGAGCTCCGCGAAGACCGCCTGCTTGATCTCCATCCGCTCGGGCACCGCCTCGATCACGAAGTCCACCCCGCCGAAGGCCGCGTAGGAGGTGCTCCCCTCGATGCGACCCACGATCTCCGCAATCTGCGCCTCACCCTGCTCCGCGGTGAGCTTGCCCCGCTCCACCAGTTTGCCCACCTGCCCCGAGGTCACATTGCGCGCCTCCTCGAGGCCCGCCCGCACCAGCTGCTCGTCGATGTCCTTCAGCACCACCGGGATCCCCGCGGCGGCGATCGTCTGAGCGATCTGCCCTCCCATCGTCCCTGCGCCCACCACCGCTGCCTTGAATACGAACATGCCGGCTCCTCGTCCTCTCGTTCGGGATCGCTCGCTTCTCTCTTTGGACGCCGCAGCCTAACCGAACTCTGGGCCGCCCCCGAGCGCGAGCGCATCGTCTCGCCCCCGACGGGGTTACATCCTCGTGAGGGGGGTATCAAGCGCTGGGAAAGGCAGGTGTGCACGATGACCAACAACACACGCAGACCAACCGGACCGACTCTCACAGCGCCCGCCGTGGCGTTGGCGCTGGCCCTCACCTCGCTCCTGCTGCTCGCGCTTCCCCTTGCGGCCCAGGCGGCGCTCGCGCCACCTGGCGTCTCCACGGGGGCCGCGGAGAGCGTGAGCTATGGATCGGTCACCCTCACCGGGTCGATCGACCCGCACGGGAGCGCCACCTCCTACTACTTCCAGTACGGCCCCACCAGCGCCTACGGCGCGCAGACCCCGGTCGCGTCCGCCGGGGCGGGCACGAGCACGGTGAGAGTGGCCGTGCTCGTCGGCGGCCTGCAGCCGATCACCACCTACCACTACCGCCTGATCGCGGTCAACGCCATCGGCGCCGCCACGGGCGCCGGCAGGGCCTTCGCGACCGCCAAGGTGCCGCTCTCGCTTGCGATCCTCGCGGCGCCCAACCCAGTGCCCTACGGGGGCACCGCCACGATCGAGGGGACCCTCTCGGGCACCGGCAACGGCAACGCCGAGGTGCTGCTGCAGGCCAACCCCTTCCCCTACACCCAGGGCTTTGCGACCGTCGGCAACCCCGAGCTGACCACCGCGACGGGCGGCTTCTCGTTCCCGTTCGTGGGCATCACCGAGGCGACGCAGTTCCGCGTGGTGACCGCCACCAAGGTGCCCGTGGCCAGCCTGCCCGCGATCGAGTACGTCGCGGTGGGCGTGCAGGCCCACGTCGGGCGCACCCGCCGCCGCCATCACGCGCGCATCTACGGCACCGTGACTCCGGCGGTGAACGGCATGGAAGTCGCGATCATGCGCGTGATCGGCGGGCGCAACGTGCTCGTGGCGGGCACCATCCTGCGACATCACAACTCGGCCAGCTCGAGCTTCAGCCGCGTGATCCGCGTCAAGCGCGGCGCGGTCTACCGGGTGTTCGTGAAGGTCACCAACGGCGCCCAGACCTCCAACTACAGCCTGCCGCTCTTCATCCGCTGAGCCTCCGGGGAGGGCCGCACTCCCCGCGAGAGCGGAGGGGTGCGGTCGGAGGTGGACCCCCCGCCCCGCGCCTACGCCGCGACCGTCTCCACAGCCTCCACGCGCCGCGGCAGCAGCGTCTCGCGGGCGATCACCAGGCGCTGAATCTGGGAGGTGCCCTCGTAGAGCTGCATGATCTTCGCGTCGCGGAAGAGCTTCTCCACGGGGTAGTCCTTGATGAAGCCGTAGCCCCCGTAGATCTGCACCGCGTCGGTGGCGACCTTCATCGCGGCGTCGGCCGCGAAGCGCTTGGCGTGCGAGGAGACCAGCGTGTTGCGTTCGCCGTTGTCGAGCATGCTCGCCGACTTCCACGTCAAGAGGCGCGCCGCCTCGACGTCGGTGGCCATGTCCGCGATCATGAACTGCACCCCCTGGTGCATCGCGATCGGCACGCCGAACTGGACGCGTTCCTTGGAGTACTCGATGGCGAACTCCAGCGCCGCGCGGGCGATCCCGGTCGCCATCGCCGCCACACCGGGGCGGGTGCGGTCGAGCGTCATCATCGCGAGCTTGAAGCCGTGGTTCTCCTCCCCCAGCAGGTTCTCCGCGGGGACCTCCACGTCGTTGAAGCTGATCGTCGCCGTGTTGGAGGCGCGCTGGCCGAGCTTGTCCTCCTTCTTGTCCACCACCACCCCCCAGTCGCGCTCCACCACGAACGCCGAGATGCCCCGGTGGCCGGCCTCCTTGTCGGTCTTCGCGTACACCGTGTAGTAGTCGGCGTAGCCCCCGTTGGTGATGAAGCACTTGGAGCCGTTCAGCACATACTTGTCGCCCCGCTTCACCGCGGTGGTGCGCATCCCCGAGACGTCCGAGCCGGCGTCGGGCTCGGTCAGGCAGAAGGAGACCAGCTTCAGCTCCTCGGTGACCGCACCGAGGTACTTCTTCTTGGTCTCCTCCGAGCCCCCGAGAACGATCGGCGCGGTCGCCAGGCCGTTGCAGCCGAGCGAGGTCTGGATGCCGGAGCAGCCCCACGAGAGTTCCTCCTCGATCAGGCAGCCGTCGAGGTAGCCGAGGCCGGGGCCGCCGTACTCCTCGGGGATGTGGGTGTTCATCAACCCCACCTCCCACGCCTTCTGCAGGATCTCCTGGGGCCACGTGCCGTCCTTGTCGTACTCCCAGGCGACGGGGCGAATCTCCTTCTCGGCGAAGTCGTGCGCCAGCTCGCGCAGGTTCTTCTGCTCGTCTGTGAGCGTGAAATCAACCATGTCTGTCAGTGGGCTCCTCGGGCTGGCGCGGTGCGGTGCCGGCCCCGATTGGGGGGCCGAACCCTCGCCGCGCGGGAAATAGATTGACTGGTCAGTCAACGCTGGCCGACCTCAGAGGGTAGCGAAGCGCGGCAGGTTGAGCAACAATCCATCGATGCAGGCCCTCCACCTCGCATCCCTCGAGGCCCTCCTACCCCTCGCGGCCCCGCGGACAGTGCTCCCGCTGGCAAGCCTGCAGAGCATCTTCCCGGTGGTGCTCTTCAGCTCGATCGGCCTCTTCGTCCTGGTGGGCGTGCTCTCGATGGCAACCCGCAAGAACCTCCACGACCAGATCGGCCAGGGGGGCCTCTTCGTGGGCGAGGAGCACTCCGGGGCCGGCGGGTACGACGCCATGGCGGGAGCGGAAGGATGGGGCGAGGAGCCACAGGCGGGCGCGGCACGGGGGCCCGAGTTCGACTCCCAGGCCGAGCGCGAGCTCGAAATCCGCCAAATGCTCACCGCCCGCAGCGACCGCCTCGTGCGCCAGGGCCAGGCGCCGCTGGACATCGAGGCCGAGCTCGCCCGGCTGGACTGGGTGGACCCGCGGGCGGGGTCCGGCGCGGTCGAGGGCCCCGGCGACGCCGCGCTCGCCGAGGAGGTGCGCCAGCTCGTGCGCGCCCGTAACGAACGGCGCCAGCGCCAGGGGCTCGAGACGCTCGATGTCGAGGCCGAGGTGCAGCGCACGCTCACCGAGCTGAACGCGTCCGGGGCCTGAGCAGCTCCTCGTTGCGAGGACGCGCAAAGTGATAGAAATTCGGGTATGCAGACCGTCCTCCCCCTCGTCGTATATGGGGCAACTGCCGTGTACGTCCTGGCGGGCCTGCTCTCGATGTTCAGCCGCCACAACCTCTACGACCAGATCGGCCAGGGCGGGCTGACGATTGGCGAAGATCGGCGACTTCGAGGCAGCGATCTGCGTGAGCCACTGGAGCCGCCCACCGCGCGAGCCGAGCGCGAGCGCGAGATCCGCCAGATGCTGCAAGCCCGCAGTGACCGCCTCGTGCGCCAGGGCCACCCGCCGCTCGACATCGACGCCAAGCTGGCAACGCTCGAAAGCGCGAGGGGCAAGCCAGAAGCCCATGACGCTGCTCTCCAGGAAGAGGTGCGCCAGCTCGTCATCGCCAGCAACGAACGTCGCCAGCGCCAGGGCCTGCACCCGCTCGATGTGGACATCGAGATGCGGCGCAGCCTCGCCGAACTGTACCCGTGACGGCCACGGCGGCGTAGCATCCCAGCGATGCGCTCGCAGATGCCCCGCGCGCTCCTCCGCGGACTGCTGCTGTGCGGGCTTGCCCTTGGGCTGGGCGGGCTTACCGGCACCGGGCTGGGCGCGCTCGCCATCGCCTCCGTTGGCCGATCTTCGATCGGTCGGGGGCCGACGGTGTATGGCGCGCTGCAGAGCCTGCACGACAGCGGAGAGTTGACCGCCGAAACCTACGGCGAAGACTCCTCCACTTACACCGCGGCGCTGAGCGCCCTGAAGAAGCTGAGCGGCACCCGCCACGCGGAACTCGCGAGCGTGATCGCGAACGTGCAGCAGATCGCCGCCGCCGGCCAGTTCATCCCCTCGCGGCTGCCCGCCCTGTTCCTCACGCTCGAAAGCAACATCCAGTGGTGGAGCCACGAACCGCTGCCAGCCGCCGACCAGCACGTGAGCGTGCCGGGCAGCCATCTGGTGTGGGAGTACTACCCCGGGCAGGGCATCGAGATCCAGTGGCTGGCGACCTTCGGCGAGGCCAACGGCTACTACGACGAGGGGCACGAGAACACGCAGCTGCGCGAACTGCTCGAAGAAGCGATCCCGCTCGCCACCCAGCGGGCTGGGGGCATCGCGTGGGAGTACTTCTTCCACTTCGACGGCGGCTCCCCCCCGTGGACGAGCGGACTCTCGCAGGGCACCGCACTGCAGGCGCTCTCCCGCGCGTACTCGCGCCTGCACGAACCCGCGTTCCTCACGGCCGCCAAGCAGGCGCTCGGCATCTTCCAGACCCCACCGCCCGCGGGCGTGCGCGTGGCGCGGCCCGCAGGCACGCTCTACGCGGAGTACACCTACGCCCCCACCGACAGGATCCTCAACGGCTTCATCCAGGCCCTCAACGGGCTCTACGAATACGCCAAGCTCACCGGCGACCCCCTCGGTCTCCAGCTCTTCGAAGCGGGGGACGCGGAGGCGCGCGCGATCGTGCCCTCGTACGACACCGGCGCCTGGTCGAAGTACGACCAGTACACCGAATCCAACCTCAACTACCACGAGCTGCTCACCGAATTCCTGCAGAGCCTCTGCCAGCGCACATCGCAGGGCGAGCCGATTGCGCCCCCCCCCACCACACCGCCGGCATCCACCACCCCGACGCCCACCGGCGGCTCCCCCACCCCGGCGGCGACCGGCGGCTCGCCCAGCCCGAGTGGCACGGGCACCTCGACCAGCGGCACGGGCACCACCGCGGGCGGCACCGCCACCCCGAGCGCCACCGCCACCCCGAGCGGCACCGCCACCCCAGGCGCCACCGCCAGCCGCGCGGCCGTGGCGAACGGCGGCGGCGGATCCCCGGCGCTCGCAGTCTCCTCGGCCGCGACGGCCACCCCCACGGTGGCCCCCACTCCGATCCCGGGGGACGCGATCTACTGCACCACCGCGCAGCGCTTCACCGCCGACCTGCACACCCCACCGGCGATCGCGCTGCTGACGCGGAAGCTGCCCGAGGGTGTGCGCGGCGGCGTGGCGCTGTCGCTCTCGAAGATCGCCACCGTCAGCCTCACGATCCGCCAGGGCGGGCGGGTGGTTTGGAGCAACCGCGCCCTAGTCGAACACGGCGACCCGCGGCTGCTGTGGGTCACGCCCAGGAAGCCCGGCGCCTACTCGGTGAGCATCACCGCGGTGGACCTCGCCGGCAACACCACGAGCACGAGCGGCACGATCGTCCTCGGCGCGCCCGCCAAGCGCCGCTGAGGGCCTCCGTACAATCGGTGTGTGCCTAGCGAAGCGCGCATCCGCGGCGGCGCGAGAGATCCGGACCCCGCCCACCCGAGCCGCTCCGCGGGCCTGGGAATCGCTCACGCCTGGCGCGCCCTCGATCGCGACCGGCGCCTCGCCGCGTCCGCCGCGATCGCCCTGTTCGCGACGATGTTCCTGCCGTGGTATCAGCAGAACGCGGTGGTCAGCGCGGCGAAGACCGCGCCGCTGGTGAGCCGCAACCTGAATGCCTTTCAGGTCTTCTCCTTCGTCGAGGCCGCCGTGCTGCTGGTGGCGGTCGCGGTGCTGTTCCTGCTGTACAGGCGCGCTGAGGGAGGCAGGTTCCGACTGCCGGGCGGCGACGGCGCGGTCGTTCTCGCCGCCGGCCTGTGGAGCGCGCTGCTGCTGATCCTGCGGCTCTTCGACAAGCCCGGGATCACCCAGCACGGCGTCGCCGCCAACGTCGGCATCCAGTGGGGGATCTTCTTCGCGCTCGCCGCCGCCGGCCTGCTCGCCTACTGCGGCTCGCGGATGCGCGCCGGGCAGCGGCCCGAGCCGCCGCTGCTGCGCAGCGACCCGCCGCCGCGCAGCCCACGATCGCCTAACCCCGCCTCGCCGCGCGCCGAGCAGTGGGACCTCGACCCGCCACGCTCTACTCGCGACCCTCTGCCCAGCGACCCACCGGAACGCCAACCGCCCCCTCGCGGCCCGACCAAGCGCCGAGCACCCGAGCAGGAGGCGACGGCCATCGTGCCCCTCGGGTCAGCGGCCCCCGCGAAGCCGCGCAGCCGCTACCCTCCGGCGCCCGGAGAGGAGCAGCTCTCCTTCGAGGACCCCACGGACCTACCATTGCGATGACAGTGCCCCCCGCCTCCCCCTCCTCCCCCTCCCCCTCCTCGACCGCCGAGGTGGCGGAGGGCCTGCGCGCGGCGGGCTACCTCCCGGGGGAGTCCACCGCGCTGGTGGCCTACCTGGCGACACGGCTGGGCAAGCCGGTACTGGTGGAGGGCCCCGCGGGCGTCGGCAAGACCGAGCTGGCGAAGGCGCTCGCGCGCTACCTGGGGCGCAAACTGGTGCGGCTGCAGTGTTACGAGGGCCTCGACGAGGCGAAGGCGCTGTACGAGTGGAACTACCGCAAGCAGCTCCTGCGCATCCAGGCCCAGGGCGGCGAGGCGGGCTGGGGGGAGGTGCAGGAGGACATCTTCGGCGAGGACTTCCTGCTGGCGCGCCCCCTGATGACCGCGATCGCCTCCGAGGAGCCGGTGGTGCTGCTGATCGACGAGATCGACAAGACCGACCAGGAGTTCGAGGCGATGCTGCTGGAGGTGCTCTCGGACTTCCAGATCTCGATCCCCGAGCTGGGCAGGGTGGAGTCGCGCACGCACCCCGTGGTGCTGCTGACCTCGAACAACTCGCGCGAGCTCACCGAGGCGCTCAAGCGCCGCTGCCTGTACCTGTGGCTGGACTACCCCTGCCTCGAGCACGAGCTCGCGATCGTGCGCCTGCACACGCCCGAGCTCTCCGAGACGATGGCCCGGCGACTGGTGGAGGTGGTGGGGATGGTGCGCGAGCTCGACCTCAAGAAGCCCCCCTCGATCGCCGAGTCGATCGACTGGGCGCGCGCGCTGCTGCTGCTCGGCGCGCAGGACCTCGACTCGGACACCTTCATGGAAACCATGTCGGTGATCGTCAAGCACCGCACCGACATGGACGTCGTGGCCGAGCGGGTGGGGCTGAAGCTGGGCGCAACCGCCGATGCCGCCTGAGGGCATCGCGGCGCGTCTGCTGGAGCTCGGGGAGGAGCTGCGCACCGAGGGCGTGGCGGTCGGCACCTCCGAGCTGCTCGACGCCTTCGCGGTGCTGCGCGAGATCGAGTGGACCTCCCAGGAGGACTTCCGCGAGGCGCTCGCGGCGACGCTCGCCAAGAGCCAGGAGGACCGGCGGGTCTTCGAGCTGGTGTTCGAGCGCTTCTTCTTCCGCGCCGTGGAGCTGGCGGCGGTGCGGGAGGGCGTGCGCGAGGGAGACGACGACCGGCCGCACGACCCCGACGCCGGGGAGCTCGACCTCGAGGAGCTCTCCGAGGAGCAGCTCGACGCGCTGCGCCGCCAGATCGCGGCCGCCCTGCGCGAGGGCGCGGACGGTGCGATGCGCGACCTCGCGCGGATGGCGATCGCGGCGCTCGCCCGCCGCGACGGGGGCTCGGGGGTGATCGGGGTGGACGTGCAGCGCATCCGCCGCGCGCTCGGGCTACGCACCGAGCCCCAGCCGGAGCTGCCCGAGGGCGACCCCCGCCGCGAGGGCATCCCGCGCGCGGCGCTGCGGCGCTTCGAGGCGCTGCTGCGCCGGGAGCTCGAGCGCGCGCAGGTGCAGCGCACCGGGACGCTGCCCCCCTCGCGCCCGCTGGGCGATCTCGACCGCGCCCTGCCCTCGGGCCCGCTGCAGGACCTCGCGGCGGTGCACCGCGTAGTGGCGCAGCTGCGCCGACGCCTGGCCACCCAGGGGCACCAGACCCGCGGGCACCGCCACCACGCGCACGTGGACGTGCGCCGCACGATGCGCGCCTCGCTGCAGACGGGCGGGGTGCCGGTGGTGCTCAAGTACCGCCCCCGCCGGCCCCGCCGCCCGGAGGTGTACGTGCTGTGCGACGTCTCCACCAGCGTCACCTCGGCCTCCGTCTTCTTCCTCTCGGTGCTGCACGCGCTGCACGACTCCTTCCGCAAGATGCGCTCCTTCGTGTTCATCGAGCGGATCTCCGAGGTGACCGACATCTTCGAACGGGAGCGCGACTTCAAGGCGGCCAACGAACGGATCGCCTCCGACGCGGGGGTGGCGGACATCTCCGGATACACCGACTACGGACGCGTCTGGTCGGAGCTCCTGGAGCAGATCGGCGAGGACCTCAGCCCGCGGGCCACGGTGATCGTGCTGGGCGACGCGCGCACCAACGGCCGCGACCCCCGCGCGGACTCCTTCGCGGCGATCGCCGCGCGCGCGGGGCGCACCTTCTGGCTGAACCCAGAGCCGCGCCTGTACTGGAACTACGGGGACTCCGTGATCGCGGCCTACGAGCGCCACTGCACCGCGTTCGAGTGCTGGACCACCGCGCAGCTGGAGGACTTCGTGCGCGCCCTCACGCGGCCCGAGCTGGCGGCCGGCGCGGGGCGGTGAGCGGCCGCCTGTCGGCCGCATGGCCGGCGGCCCATCCGGGGCTCGCTCGCATCCTCGAAGGAGCAGAGCCCCCTATCGACTCCCCGGCTGACTGTGCGGCGGCAGTGGGCTCCCCAGCTGGCCACGCGGCGGCCGCCGGCTCCCCGAGCACACGGTAGTCGCCGATGCCCTTGGCGGCCAGCCTGCTCTGGGTCAGCGAGATCGCCAGGCGGGCGGAGTCGATCCCCACCCACCGGCACCCGATCTCCTCGGCGGCGGCGATGGTGGTGCCGCAACCGCAGAAGGGATCGAGCACCAACCCCTGTGGGGGACAGCTCGTGGCCAGCACCCGCCGCAGCAGCATCACGGGCTTCTGCGTCGGGTAGCCGAGGCGCTCCGCCTTCGGCATGTGCATCGCGTCGGGAATGTCGTTCCACACGTCGCCCACGAGCTTGCGCTCGATCACGCGGCCGTCGCGCGTGTCGAGGTGGTACTTGACGCGGATGCCTCCCGTCCTGGTGTCGTGAATGCGCCCTTCGGCCCGCAGTCGCTCCACGCTGGCATCGGTGTAGTCGCCGCGGGGGGCGGTTCGGAACCAGCGGCCGTCACAATCCTGCCGGTAGCCGGCCTCCTTCGCTTGCGCGGCGGTCATCTGGGTCTCGACGTGCTGTTTCTCGTCGACCCACCGCTTCCCCTTCGAATACCAGAGCAGCACGTCGTGGTTTTTCGGGTACTGCCTGGAGATCGCCTTCGCGCCGCGACCTCCGTAGTGCCATATCAGCTCGTTGCGGAACCCGCTCGCGCCGAAGATCGCGTCGAGCAGCAGCTTCAGGTAGTGGCTGGCGGTGGGATCGCAGTGCAGGTACAGCGAGCCGGTGCTCTTCAGGACGCGCCGCAGCTCGATGAGCCGTGGGGCCATCATCGACAGGTAGGCGAGCATGGTGCTCGGACCGAGCATCGCCCGAAACGCGGCGAGAGCGTCTGCGACCGGGCCGCCTGTGGTCACGACCTCATGGAACGCGGCCGAGGCTGCTTGGTCCCAATGCCAGGTGTCATCGAACGCCTTGATCTGCGCGGCGGCCTTCTCCTCGGCGCGGCCGAACAAGACGTTGTAGGTCGCGTTGCTGTTGAACGGCGGGTCCAGGTAGACGAGATCGACCGACTCGGCAAGGACATGGCCTCGCAGCACGTCGAGGTTGTCGCCGTGGTAGAGAGCGTTCTTGCTCACCGTGGCAACCTAGCCAGTGCTGGGGACGTTTCGCCGCGCTAGGCTTCACAAGTCAAGAGGAACACAGGGGAGCTGGCGGGCAAGGCCGGCTGAGATGGCGCCCAAGCACGAGCACCCGGCGCCGACCCTTCGAACCTGTGGGGTAATGCCCGCGGAGGGAGTGGCGTGAGTGTCCACGAAGCTGAGAGCCACAGCGAAGCCGCAATCGCTTGCAGCGGACAGACCCGCGGAGGACGCAAGACCCGCGGTGGACGCTCCCACGGGCGACGCGGTGGCCGTCAGCGGCGTGAGCCGCATCTACTCCGCGAGTGGCGGCGGCCGTGGCAGCCGCCACGGGAGCCATACCGGCGCGGGCGCCCCCACACCCGCGCTGGCGGGCGTTTCGCTGCGCGCCGCGCCGGGCGAGGTGGTGGCAGTCGTCGGCCCGAGTGGCTGTGGCAAGACCACGCTGCTGGAGTTGATCTGCCGGTTGCAGCAGCCGGACACCGGCAGCGTGAGGGGCGCTCCGGCCGCGCTGATGCCCCAGCACGACCTGCTGCTGGCGTGGCTGAGCGCGGTGGACAACGCGGCGCTTGCGCTGCGCATCGCCCGGCGCCCCCGCGCGCAGGCGCGGGCGCAGGCGGCGGCGCTGTTCGCCGAGCTTGGGCTGGACGGCTTCGAGAGGGCGCGCCCGCACGAGCTCTCGGGAGGCATGCGCCAGCGGGTAGCGTTCGTGCGGACGCTGCTCTCGGGCAAGCCCGTGCTCTGCCTGGACGAGCCCTTCGGCGCGCTGGACGCGATCACCAGGGCGGAGATGCAGGGGTGGCTGGAGCGGGCGCTGCGGCGCGAGCCGCGCACGGTGGTGCTGGTGACCCACGACGTGGAGGAGGCGGTGCTGCTGGCCGACCGCGTGGTGGTGCTGAGCCCACGCCCGGGCCGCACGGTCGTAGAGCTCGAGATCGGGCTGCCACGCCCGCGGACGCGCACGGACCCGGCGGTGATGGCGCTGCGCGAGCGGGCGCTGATCGCGCTGGGGCTCGAGACCCTCCGGGCCGGGGAGAGCGAGGATCTGGCGCCGAAGCTGGGGGCTCCCCGGGTCGGGGAGATCGGCGAGCGGGTGAGGGCGCGGTGATCGGACGGGCCGGCGGTAAGGGCGCGGCGATCGGACGGGCCGGCAGTGAGGGCGCGGCGATCCGTGGAGCCGGCAGTGAGGGCGCGGCGATCCGTGGAGCCGGCAGTGAGGGCGCGGCGATCCGTGGAGCCGGCAGTGAGGGCGCGGCGATCCGTGGAGCCGGCGGCAAGGGGGCGGTGATCCGTCGCGCCGGCAGCATCCTGCCCGCGGTCCTCCTCGCGGCGGCAGCGCTGGGCGCGTGGGAGCTCTACGTCGATCTGGGCGGGGTGGACCCAGCGGTGCTCCCCGCCCCGCACGAAGTGGCGGCGGCGCTGTGGGACAACGCGGACCTCCTGTGGCAGAACTTCAAGATCACCGCGGAGGAGGTGGTGCTGGGGCTGGGCCTGGCGCTGCTCGCGGGCTTCGCGCTGGCGGTGGCGATCCACTTCTCCCCGCTGCTGCGCCGGGCGGCGTATCCGCTCGCGGTGGGCTCGCAGGCGGTGCCGATTGCGGTGATCGCGGTGCCGCTGGTCTTCTGGTGGGGCTTCGGCATCTTCCCGAAGCTGGTGGTGATCGCGCTGATCTGCTTCTTCCCGGTGGTGGTCACCACGGTCGACGGACTGGCCGCCGTGGACCCCGACCAGCTGAAGCTGCTGCGCACGCTCGACGCCTCGCGCTGGCAGGCGTTCCGCTTCGCGGAGCTGCCGGCGGCACTGCCGGCGGCACTGAGCGGCGCGCGGATCGCGCTGGCGGTGGGGGTGATCGGGGCGTTCATCGCGGAGACCTCGACCGCGACCTCCGGGCCCTACGCGGGCCTAGGGCGGGAGATCATGAGCGACCTCAACAACCTGCAGACCGCGCGCGAGTACGCCGCGACGGCGGTGCTGTTCCTCTTCGCGATCGCCTGCTTTCACACGCTGACGCTCGCCGAGCGCAAGCTCGCCCCCTGGACCACCCGACCGACAGGAGAGCCACGTTGAAGAAGCGCGTCAGGAAGCCCCACCGCCCCCTCCCCCACCCCTCCTGCGCGCGCCGGCACCGAGCCCGGCGCGTCCGCGCGCTGCTCCTGGGGAGCGTGGCGGCGCTCTGCGCCCTCGCCCTGAGCGCGTGCGGGACCGCGCAGAACGTGACGGGCACGCCCTCGGCGAAGCACTTCACGGTGATGCTCGACTGGTTCCCCAACGCCGACCACGCGCCGCTGTACGCGGCGATCGCCCACGGGGACTTCCGTGCGGTGGGCCTGGACGTGGAACCCGTGATCCCCTCCGAATCGGCGGAACCGCTGAAGCTGCTCGCGGCGGGCAGGGTGGACATGGCGATCTCATACGAGCCCGAGCTGCTGCTGGCGCGCGACGAGGGCCTGAAGGTGGTCTCGATCGGGGCGCTGGTGCAGCGCCCGCTGACGTCGATCATCGCCCCGGGCAGCGAGCACATCTCGAGCCTGAGGGATCTCGCCGGGCGCAAGGTGGGCACCGCGGGCATCCCCTATCAGGCGGCGGAGCTGAGGAGCGCTCTGCAGAGCGCGGGCGTTCCCCCGGGGAGGGTGCGGGAAGTGAACGTGGGCTTCAACCTGGTGCCCGCGATGCTCTCCCACGAGGTGGCGGCGACGCTGGGGGGCTTCTGGAACTACGAGGCGATCCAGCTGGAGCTACTGCACAAGCACCCCACGGTGATCCCGATCAACGAGGCGGGGGTGCCCAACTACGACGAACTGGTGCTGGTGGTGCGCAGCGAAGAGGCGCACCACGACGGCGTGGACCTGCGCGCGTTCATGCAGGCGCTGACGCGCGGCGAGCACGAGGTGCGCGCCGACCCCGCGGCGGCGGCGAAGCTGATCGTGGCGGCGAACCCGAGCGCCGAAGAGCGCCTCCAGGTGGAGTCGATCGAACAGACGCTGCCAGCCGCGCAGCCCGCCGAAGCGAGCCGGCCCTACGGCTACCAGGACCCCGCGCAGTGGGCGGCGTTCGGACAGTGGATGTACGCGCGGGGCCTGTTGAAGAGCAACCCCAACGCCACGGGGCTGCCGCCGTTCACGAACGAGTTCCTGCCGGGGGAAGGGATCTGAGGATCACCGGGGCTCCGTTTCCCAGCGGGCGCAGAGCTGGTAGAGGATCACGATGTCGAGGGCGATGATCATCATTGCCCACAGGGGAAAGAGCGTGAAGGTGCCGAACTGCACGAGCAGGTCGAGGGAGACGAAGAAGACGCCGACGAAGCGCGCCCAGCTCTGCCCGGCGAGCAGGCCGAGGCCGGTGAGGGCGACCAGCGTTCCCAGGATCAGGTGCCCCCAGCCCCAGGCGGTGATGTCCCACACGACCACCCCGTGGCCACCCACGGTGATCACTTCGTTGTTGATGATCGCCGCGAGACCCCACATAGCGTCGAGGATCCCCTCGATCAGCATGATCACACCGGCGAAGACGATCCATCCGCTCATCGGCCCGCGAGACTGGTAGCGATCGTCGGCGGCGCCCGGCTCGGAGATGGTGCTGGACATAGCGGTCCTCCTCGCTGCATTGGTTGCGCCGGCCCGCTCGGGCGGCATGGCTGAAGCACGTGGACGACGGGCGTCGCCCGCAATCGCCGTGCAGCATTGCCCGCCAGCGGGTGAGGCTTCATCACCCCCCTGGGGTGAGCCTGGAAAGAGGCAGATGCGGCGCCGCTGCGATCGGCCCATGGAGGCATTCGGCCGACACGGGTGGAGCGGCCACACCAAGCGCGCCGGGCCACCAGCTCAGGCGAGCCCCAGGATGCCTTTGACGCTCAGGTAGAGCCCCAGCGCGCCGAGCACGAGGGTGATCAACGTACGCGCGTTCCGGCGCATCCACATATCGAGCCGCACAAGCGCGGCCTTGGTTCCCTCGGGGCGGAAGGAGAGAAGCGAGAGGGGGACGATGGCGGGCGAGAGCATCAGCAGGTTGAAGATCAGGATCGCCAGGATCTGCTGGTGCTCGGAGACGTCGGCGACGACGATTTCCTTCATCGCCGCGATGTACCTGACGCTCGGGAAGTTCAGCACCACGCCGGCGAAGAACGCGAGCGGGGCCGGCCCCGCGAGCAGCCGCTCGGCGAGCGGGGGCTTCTGCGGCTTGCCCTCCTTGGCCGCCTCCGCCTGAGCGAGGGCCGCCCTCCTCGCTTTGAGCCGCTCGGCCCTACCCGTCCCGTACCAGACCGCCCCCGCGAGCAGCGCCACCCCGAACGCGAGGTCGGCGCCGGGCCGGGAGGGCGAGGACTTCGCGCCGAAGAGGTCGGCGCTGGTGGCGACCGCGACCACCCCGATGCCCAGCCCCACGCTCCAGGTGAAGGCTCCGGCGACGTAGGCGCCGAGCATCCGTTGGGGCCGCTCGGAGGCGAGCGTGAGCAGCACGATCGCGAGCAGCACGGGGTTGAAAGCACAGCTGAGCCCCAGCAGGGCGACGTTCTCGAACACCTGGGGGGTCTAGTGAACCCTCAGGTGATCGGGCGTCATCCCCGCGGGGTGATTGACTATGGCGGTGCCCGCCGCCACCCCCGCAACGCCACTGAGCGAGCGCCCCGCATGGGCGGCGCTCCGCGCCCACCACGAGACGATCGGGGGGGTGCATCTGCGGGAGCTGTTCGCGCAGGACCCGGAGCGTGGGGAGCGCCTGGTGGCGGAGGGCGGGGGCCTGTACCTGGATTACTCCAAGAACCGGGTGACCGATGAGACCCTCGGCCTGCTGAGGGCGCTTGCGGAGCAGTCTGGCCTCATGGAGCGGGTCGAGGCGATGTTCGCGGGCGAGCGGATCAACGTCTCGGAGAACCGCGCGGTGCTGCACGTGGCGCTGCGGATGCCGAGGAGCGCCTCGCTGATCGTGGAGGGCGTGGACGTGGTCGCGCAGGTCCACGGAGTGCTGGGACGGATGACGGCATTCGCCGAGCGACTCCGCGCGGGCGAGTGGAGGGGCCACACGGGCAGGCCGATCCGCAACGTGGTGAACATCGGCATCGGCGGCTCGGACCTGGGGCCGGTGATGGCCTACGAGGCCCTGCGCCACTACTCCCGCCGGGAGCTGACGTTCCGCTTCGTCTCCAACGTGGACGCGAGCGACTTCGTGGAGGCGACCCGCGACCTGGACCCCGAGGAGACGCTGTTCGTGGTCTCCTCGAAGACCTTCACGACACTCGAGACGATGACCAACGCGCGCTCCGCGCGGGAGTGGACGCTGGCGGCGCTGGGCGAGGAGGCGGCGATCGCGAGGCACTTCGTGGCGGTCTCCACCAACGCGGAGGAGGTGGCGAAGTTCGGGATCGACACGGAGAACATGTTCGGTTTCTGGGACTGGGTGGGGGGGCGCTACTCGATGGACTCCGCGATCGGCCTCTCGACGATGCTCGCGATCGGGCCGGAGCGCTTCGGGGAGCTGCTGGGGGGGATGCACGCGATGGACGAGCACTTCCGCCACACCCCCCTGGAGCGCAACCTGCCGGCGCTGATGGGCCTGCTGGCGGTGTGGTACGGCAACTTCTTCGGCGCGGAGACCCACGGGGTGATGCCCTACGAGCAGTACCTCAAGCGCTTCCCCGCCTACCTGCAGCAGCTCACGATGGAGTCCAACGGCAAGCGCGTGACGCTGGGGGGCGTCGAGGTGGAGCACCAGACGGGCGCGGTCTACTGGGGCGAGCCGGGGACCAACGGGCAGCACAGCTTCTACCAGCTGATCCACCAGGGCACGAAGCTGATCCCCGTGGACCTGATCGGCTTCGCCAGGAGCCTCAATCCCCTCGGCGAGCACCACGACATATTGATGTCCAACGTCTTCGCGCAGGCGGAAGCGCTCGCATTCGGCAAGACCGCGGAGGAGGTGCGCGCGGAGGGCACGCCGCAGGCGCTAGTCCCGCACAGGGTGATGCCGGGCAACCGCCCCACCAACACGATCCTGGCCGAGCAGCTGACGCCCCACACGCTGGGGGCGCTGGTGGCGCTGTACGAGCACAGCGTCTTCACCCAGGGGACGATCTGGGGCATCGACTCCTTCGACCAGTGGGGGGTGGAGCTGGGGAAGGCGCTCGCGAAGCGGATCATCCCGGAGCTTCAGAGCGAGGCGGAGCCGCAGCTCGATCACGACAGCTCGACCAACGCTTTGATCCGCCGCTACCGAGCCCTGCGCTAGCGGCCGGCGAGGACGAACCGCTCGATCGCCCCGGCGAAGCCCTCGCGGTCGTTGGCGTCGGCGACGCGCCGCGCGGCCCGCTGCACCTCGCGGTCGGCGTTGCCCATCGCGATGGAGAGGCCGGAGTGGGCGAACATGAGCACGTCGTTGGGCATGTCGCCAATCGTGGCGATCGCCTCGCTGGGGATCCCGTAGCGGGCCGCCAGCCAGCGCACGACGCTGCCCTTGTTGGCGAGGGGGTGGGTGACGTCGACGTAGTAGGGCTGGGAGCGCGAGGCGGAGACGCTGTCGCCAAAGCGCTCGGCGGCCGCGGCGGCGGCGCGCGCGACGGCGTCGTGGTCGTCGCTCACACCGACGATCTTGGCGACGCCGTCGACGAGCCCGTCGTAGCTCTCGACCGGCGTCGGCGCGAACTGCACGGTGAAGGCCTCTCGCTCCACGTGGGGCCCCCGGGCGTCGCGCACGAGCCAATCGGCGCCGCGGTAGACCCACACGCTCAGCGCGAAGGACTCCAGCAGCGCGATCGTCTCGGCAACCAGCTCGCCGGGGATCGCGTGCTGCTCGATCACCTTCATCTCGTGGTCCACCAGCATGCCGCCGTTGAAGGCCGCAATCGGCGTGCTGAGGCGCAGGGGCTCCACGTACATCGCCATCCCGCGCGGGGGGCGGCCGCTGGTCAGCGCGAACAGGATGCCGGCCTCCCCCAGCCGGCGGACGGCCTCGATCGAGGCGTCGGTGAGCTCCTTCTCGGGGGTGACGAGCGTGCCGTCGACGTCGGAGAGCACTAGCCGGATCGCCGCTGGGGAGCTCGCCTCCTGCTCATCGGTCCTCGGCATCTGTACCCATGATGCCGATTTCGCGCACGGGGGGCTCGGACAACCAATGATTTCCGCGCGGGCCAGGACAACTAATCTGTGGCGATGGCGCGCGTGGGTCTGCTCACCGGCGGCGGAGACTGCCCCGGCCTGAACGCGGTGATCCGCGCCGCGGTGCGCAGCGGGCTGGCGCGGGGGGAGCACAGCTTCCTCGGCTTCCGCCACGGCTGGGCGGGGGTCTTGGAGGACCGGACGGTCGAGCTGGATTTTCAGAGCACCGTTGGGATCCTGCCCCGTGGCGGCACCATCCTCGGCACCTCGCGCACCAACCCCTTCGCCGAGGGGGAGGGCGGCCTGGAGGCGATTCGCGCAACGCTCGAGCGCCATGGGGTCGACGCGCTGATCCCGATCGGAGGGGAGGACACGCTGGGGGTCGCGCTGGTGCTGCACGAAGAGGGCATCCCGGTCGTGGGAGTGCCGAAGACGATCGACAACGACCTCGGCGGCACAGATGTCACGTTCGGCTTCCAGACCGCGGTGCAGATCGTGACCGAGGCGATCGACCGCCTGCACACCACTGCGGAGTCCCACGACCGCGTGATGGTCGTGGAGGTGATGGGCCGCCACGCCGGATGGATCGCCACGCACGCGGGGATCGCGGGCGGCGCCGACGCGATCCTCGTGCCCGAGCGCCCCTTCGACATCGAGGAGGTGTGCGCGCACCTGCGCCGCCGCCACGAGCGCGGGCGGAGCTTCTCGATCGTGGTGGTCGCCGAGGGGGCCAGGCCGCGGGAGGGCACGATGCAGACACTGCGGGACACCGCCACCGACGCCTTCGGGCACCCGCGGCTGGGCGGGATCGGGGTGACGCTCGAGCACGAGATCGAGCAGCGCACGGGCTTCCAGACGCGGGTGACGATCCTCGGCCACGTCCAGCGGGGGGGCACCCCGACGGCCTTCGACCGCGTGCTCGCCACCCGCTTCGGGGTCGCCGCGATGTACGCGGTGGCGAGCGGGCACTTCGGCAAGATGGTGGCGCTGCAGGGCGCGAGGATCGCCGAGGTTGACCTCGCGCAGGCGCTCTCCGCCCCGAAGCTACTCGACCCCGAGCTGTACGCGACGGCGGAGCTGTTCTTCGGCTGAGAGGGGTGCAGCCGGCCGCAGGCTGGCCGGGCCCCTCTATCTTTAATTGCTGCTGTGCGAGCGATGGTCTTCGAGGAGGTGGGACGGCCGCTGCGGGCGGTGGAGCGGCCGATCCCCGAGCCCGCTCCCGGCCAGCTGCTGCTGAGAGTGCACGCCTGCGGGGTGTGCCGCACCGACCTGCACCTGCTCGACGGCGAGGTCGAGATCGCCTCCCCCCCGCGGATCCTCGGCCATCAGATCGTGGCCACCGTGCAGGAGGACGGGCGCCGGGTGGGCGTGCCGTGGCTGGGGTGGACGTGCGGCGAGTGCGCCTACTGCCGCTCGGGCCGCGAGAACCTCTGCCCGTGCGCGCGCTTCACCGGCCGCGACATCGACGGGGGGATGGCCGAGTACACGCTCGCGGACGAGCGCTTCTGCTTCGAGATCCCCCCGGGCTACCCCGACACGCAGGCGGCCCCGCTGCTGTGCGCCGGGCTGATCGGCTACCGCGCCCTGCGCATGGCGGGCCCCGCGCGGCGCGTCGGCCTGTACGGGTTCGGCGCCGCCGCCCACATCCTCGCGCAGGTCGCCATCTGGCAGGGGCGAAGAGTCTTCGCCTTCACCCGCCCCGGCGACATCCCCGCGCAGACCTTCGCGCTCGAGTTGGGAGCCACATGGGCCGGCGGCTCAGACGAGTCTCCACCGGAGCCCCTGGAGGCCGCGATCGTGTTCGCGCCCGACGGCGCGCTCGTCCCCACCGCGCTGCGCGCCACCGCCCCCGGCGGCGTGGTGGTGTGCGGGGGCATCCACATGAGCGACATCCCCTCTTTCCCCTACTCGATCCTCTGGGGGGAGCGCACCATCCGCTCGGTCGCCAACCTCACCCGCCGCGATGCGGAGGAGTTCCTCGCGCTCGCCCCCCGCGTCCCCGTGAAGACTCAGGTCACCGTCTACCCACTGGAGGACGCGGACGGCGCTCTGGGGGATCTTCGCGCGGGGCGGTTCACGGGGGCGGCGGTGCTCACGCCGTAGCCTCGGCCATCGATTCCCCATGTATGCGAGCCGCCAGCTGGAAGCCCCATAGAAGCAACCGGCAGACTCCACATTTGGCCCAGTGACACTTTTTGGGCAACATCACTGCTGCGTTGATGCGGTGATGCGATAGCATCAGACCGATGCGGACGACACTGGACATTGACGATGATGTGGTTGTGGCCGCCCGCGAACTGGCTGCCTGTGAGCGCCGCTCGCTTGGCTCCGTTATTTCCGGCCTGGCCCGGCAGGGTCTCACGCCTGCGCGCGTGGAGACCGAGGGGGACCTGCCGGTGATCCGTGTGCCGGCCGGCACGCCGCCCATCACCCTGGAGATGGTGAGACGTGCGCTCGATGAGGATTGATGCGCGCGCATGGCGGATGAGGATTGACGCGCGCACATGGCATTACTGGACGTCAACGCCCTAGTCGCGCTCGCGTGGGACTCTCACGTGCATCACGCGAGGATGCGCGCATGGTTTGCCGAGCACAGTTCGAATGGATGGGCCACCTGCCCGCTCACTGAGAGCGGCTTCGTGCGCGTGTCATCCAACCCTAAAGTGCTCCCGGTCGCTGTCGGCATCGATGCAGCGCGCGCCGTCCTGTCAGCGTTGCGCGCCCTCGACGCCCATCGGTTCCTGAACGACGACGTGTCGCTCTGCGACAGCGACCTTCCGAGGATCACCGGTCACCGCCAGGTGACCGACGCACATCTGCTGACACTCGCCCGGCGCCGCGGAGTGCGCCTCGTGACCTTCGATTCAGGCCTGTTGGCGCTGAGCCAGGAGCACGACGTCGAACTGCTCACCGTTCTTTGAGCGTGCTCGACCAAGCCCTCCACCGTTCAGGCGCCCCACCGCTCAGACGCCCATCATGTGCGCCGCCGCCAACCCCGCCCACTCCCCGTAGGGGGCGAAGAAGGCGCGCACCTCCTGCTCCTGCGCACGCGCGTGGGGGTTGCCGCCGCTGAGCGCGCGGCCCACCAGCTTCAGCAGGCCGACGTCCCCCGCCGGCACTTGGTCGTAGCGGCCCTGACCATGTAGCGCAAGCATCTCCACCGTCCACGAGCCGATGCCGGAGATCGCTCGCAATCGTCGCCAGGTCCGCTCGTGGTCGGGGCTATGCAGATCGATCCGCCCCCGCGCCACTTCACGGGCCACGCGCACCAATGTGCGGGCCCGCGCGCCGCCAAGGTCGAGCGATTGCAGCAGCGCCGGCGCCACCGCTGCGAGCGCCGCCGGGGTTGGCACGTCGTGCAGAACCCCACTGCTCCTCTCCCCCACCCGCGACCCTCGCACCCCTGCGCGCGCGTCGCCCGCTCGCTTGGCTGACTGCCCGTCGGGCCAGGCCCGCCCCAACCGCCGTACGATCCGCCGCTCGATCGCCGCCGCGCGCTCGAACTCGATCAACTGCTCGCACACCGCCCACGCCAACGCCTCCCACGGCTCCGGACGCCGTCTCACCCGCAGCCACGGGCGCCGCCGCACGGAGGGCCCGATCAGCGAGTCGCGCGCGAAGCGGGAGCGGAACGCACGCAGGTCATCGTCCACTCCCAGGGCGAAGCGCATCCGCGCGATCCCGTGCTCGGCCGCCTCGCCGGTGGGAGCACGAGCCTCGAGGAGCACCCGGTCGACGGATGGTTGCGCGACGCGCACCACCACCGGCTGCTCGCCGTGGTGCAGCAGCCGTTCGAGCACGCCCCCCTTGGAGCGCAGCACCCCGTCCATGCCGCCGTGCGCCGGCAGGCGGAACGGCCATGGGGGCCGCACCTCGACGGTGCTGACCACTGAAGAAGAGGGGCCCGGCTCGCCGGCCTGCGGCCGGCTGCGCCACCCTCTAGTCGCGGCCACCGAGCAGGTGCACGTCGACGAGCAGCGAGCGGCTGCCCACGATCTGCACGAGCTCGCCCATGCTGCGTGAGCCGCGCCCTCCGCTCGCGGCGCGGCGCCCTCCCCGGCCAAGTCCTCGCCGTGCGCCTGCGCGCACCAGCTCGCGGCGCCGTCGGCGGCGGTGGGCGACCCCCACCATCGCCGCACCAGCGACGAAGCTGCCGGCGGCCACCGCTGCGGCCTGGACGGCCGGCACGACCGCACGGGTGTCGCGGCGCTCGGCGAGCGCGTGCGGCGCCGGCGCCACCACGACGGCGTCCACTTCCTCGGTGTCGCCACTCACCGGCTGGGGCGTGTCGGGTTGGGGCGAGTCGCTCACACGGCGAAGTGTAGGGAGCGCCCCGGACCGCTTGACCGAAACAGAGGGTCCGGACCGAAGCCGGGGGGACACGCGCCCACGGCCGGCTGCGCCACCCTCTCAGTCGAAGACCCGCTCGTAAACCCGGTAGCGGCGCTTGATCTTGCCGCCCATGCCCTCCATCGCGCGGTTCATCGACTTGTTGACCTCGAGGATCCACCCCATCTCCCCGCCCTTCTGGGGGGTGCGTTCGGCGGCGTCGAAGTGCATCTGGTAGAAGCGCGCCGCCACGCCGGTGTGCTGGTACTCGGGCTTCACGCCCAGCGCGAACACCCGCACCGCGTCGATCTTGCGTTTCTCGCGCAGCGCGGTGATCCAGCCGAAGGGCAGGAGGCGCCCGTTGAGCTTCGCGAGCACCTGGTTGAAGTCGGGCAGCGTCAGCGCGGCGCCCACCACCTCTCCGGTGTCCCGTTTTTCGGCGACCATCGCCCAGTTCTCGTCGAGGACCGGTTTGAGGTCTTTGGCGTAGTGGCGGACCTCCTCCTCGTTGAGCGGCACCGAGGCCCAGTTGTTCTCCCAGGCGGCGTTGTAGACCTCCAGGAACCTCGTCACCTCCGCGTGCAGGTCCTTCTTGCGGAAGCTGCGGCACACGATCCCGTGCTCGGACTCGAGCTTGTCGGCGGCCTCCCAGATCGCGGGGTGCACGTTCTCGCGGCCGGTGACGTACAGGCTCCACATGTAGAGGTCCATCGCCTTCGCCAGGCCGATCTCCTGCTCGAAGAGACCCTGGTAGTAGGGGTGGTGCCAGGGGCAGAGGATGATCGGCGGATACTCGTGGCCCTCCACCAGCACCCCGATCTCGTCGTTGGTGGTGAAGTCCATCGGGCCCACCATCCGGTCGCGCCCGCGCTCGCGCAGCCACGCCTCGGCGGCGCCCAGCAGCGCCCGGGCGGCCTCGGGGTCCTCCTCGCACTCGAACCACCCGAACAGCCCCCAGGAGTTGCCCTGGAACTCGTTGAAGGTGCGATCCACGTGGGCGCTGATGCGCCCCACCGCGCGCCCGTCGCGCCACGCCAGGAAGTACTGGGCCTCGGCATGCTTGAAGAAGGGGTTCTTCTGCTGGTTGAGCCGGTTCTTCAGATCCATCAGCAGCGGCGCCACCCAGTTGGGCTCGTTACGATAGAGCCGCCACGGCAGCTTGATGAATGCGTTCAGCTCGCCCTTGGACGTTACGGGCCGGATCTCCACTGCCATCGGCGCCCACAATATATGCCCGCCTCGACAGACGTCTTCGCCAAGGCCCGCCACCACGAGCGCGCCGAGATCCTCGCCGCCGGCCGCGAGGCGGGCATCCTCCCCTACTTCCACGTGCTCACCTCCCCGGCGATGCCGGTGGTGGAGATGGAGGGCGCGCAGCGGATCATGCTGGGCTCCAACAACTACCTCGGCCTCACCGGCGACGAGCGCGTGCTGGCCGGCGCGCAGGACGCCCTGCACCGCTACGGAACCGGCCTCACCGGCTCGCGTCCGCTGAACGGCACCACCCCCCTGCACCTCGAACTGGAGGCGGAGATCGCGGAGTGGATGGGCAGCGAGGACGCCCTCGTGTTCACCACCGGCCACCAGGCCAACCTCGGCACGCTCGGCACGATCCTCGGCGTCGGCGACACCGTGATCGCGGACTCCGGGGACCACGCCTCGATCCTCGACGGCTGCCTGCTCTCGCGTGCGAAGCTGCGCCCCTTCCGCCACAACCGCCTGGAGAAGCTCGAGAAGATGCTCGGGCGCGCGGAGGGCGACGGCGGCGGCGTGCTGGTGGTCGTCGACGGCGTCTTCTCGATGGAGGGCGACATCGCCCCGCTGGGCGACATCTGCGAGCTGTGCGAGCGCCACGGCGCGCGGCTGATGGTCGACGAGGCGCACGGCGCCGGGGTGCTGGGGACGCGCGGCGCGGGCACCGCCGAGCTGTTGGGCCTGGAGGACCGCGTGGACCTGCGCGTGGGCACCTTCTCCAAGTCGCTGGCCTCCTGCGGCGGCTTCGTGGCCGGCCCCGCCGACGTGCTCGAGTACCTGCGCTACTACTCGCGCGCCTTCATCTTCACCGCCTCCGCGGTCCCCGCCGCGCTCGGCGCGGCACTCGCCGCGCTGCGCGTGCTGCGCTCACCCGATGGCGCGGCGCTGCTGGCGCGGGTGCTCGAGAACGCCTGGCGCCTGCGCGACGGCCTCGAGCAGCTGGGCTTCGCGGTGGTCTCCCCCCAGCCGCTGCCCGCACACCTCGGCGCGACGGGCGCGCAGGCTGTGCCCGACCCGCCGGGCGCCGGCGGGTCGCCCCATCCGTCGGGCGCCGCGCCCGGGGTGCGTCTGGATGCACACGGCGCCCCCACGATCGTGACCCCGATCGTGCCCGTCCTCGTGGGCGACGACTGGAAGGCCGCGCTCCTGTGGCGTGCCCTTTACGACGCGGGGGTCTTCGTCAACACCGCCCTGCACCCCGCGGTGCCGCCCGGCGGCGCGCTGCTTCGCACCAGCGTGATGGCGACCCACGACGAGGCCGTCATCGACCACGCCCTGGAGGTCTTCGCGCAGGTCAAGCGCTCCTTCGAGGCCGAGCACGGACCGCTGCCCGGTCCCGAGCCCCCGCACTAGCGCCCTCCCTTTCCTCACGTCTTCGGTGAGAAAATAAAAAGGTCGCTTCTAGCGCACGATCTGCGTGCCGCGGTGTTGACCGGGACCCCCATCCTGGCGTAGCTTGAAGGGGCGCTCTGCATGAAAGCTCGGAACTCGCTCCAGTCGCCGGTAGAGGGGTGCCGAGGCCGGATGGGACGTCCGGCCAGCGGGCAACGGGCAATCGCTGCGGCGCGCTACTCGTCAAAATTAAAAGCAAGCTGCGCCCCGCGGATGACCCCCGTGGAGGTGCGGCGGGGAGTGAGACAACATGAGCGCGACAGCGACGCTAGCCCCTGCCGGTCCTCAATACATGCGCGCCCTGGAACGCGCCAACAAGGTGCGCCTCGCCCGCGCCGAGCTCAAGCGGAGAGTCGCGACGGGGGAGCTGCAGGCCGCGGAGGTGATCCTCGAGTGCCCCTGGGAGGCGCACAGCATGATGGTGGCGGACCTGCTGACCAGCCAACGCAGATGGGGGGAGAGCCGCTGCCGCAAGCTGCTCGTCCAGCTGCAGATGCCGGAGACCAAGACGGTGGGCTCGTTAACGGACCGCCAACGCCGCACGCTCGCCGCGGCGTGCCGCGAGCAGGCGCCGATGGCGCTCAGCCGGTGAGCGGCTGGGCCGCAGACCGCCGCGCCTCGCCGCGGCTGCGCGGCGAGCAGTTATGCCGCGATCCGGGGCCGCGCGGCCGTGCAACGCGCGTGGGACCGTGCTGCCCTGCGCCGGGAAAGGCCGCGCGCCAGAAGCGCACGGCCCCGGGTAACGGACACCCGGAGGAGAGCTTGAGCTGCCACCAGCCCGCGAGCATCCCGATCAGGCCCAAGCGGGGGCGAACCTCCCACACGCCGCACCCGCGTTCCCCGAGATCGACGACGGGCAGGCGCATGAACTTGTAGCGGCCCGGTTCCAGCCGCATCCGCTCGAGCAAATCGCGGGAGCGCCACTCGAGCTCCGAGCGTCGCCGAGCCTGGTCCTGAGCTTGGTGCACGCGCAGGGCAAGCCGGTCGCGCAGCCGCTCGAGCTCCGCGAGCGAGAGCAGGCGGGGAGAGCCGGCGCCGATCGCGGCGGGCGCCGGTGCGACGTGGGGGAAGCCGCGGGCGACGATCCCCGAGAGCTCTCGCTCAAGCCTGGCCACCTGCGCCCTCAGCGACTCGCGCGCCGCGCGCTCGGCCGCCGCCCGATCGGCCTCCGTCTCCAAGTGGCGGAGCGGTTCCCCACGATCGACGACGGGCTGCTCGGTTCGAACCACTGCCCACCTCCTCCTCGGCTCTTGCGCTTGCTGGATTCTACCAGCGCCCACCACGATTGGGGCCGACTCGCCCGCTGACCGATACTCGGGGCTCACCCATTGTCAAGCCCAGATCCAAGGGCTCACCCTTACCAGGCCCGTCGAGCATCGCCCAGATCCCCAGGGCTCACCCCTACCAGGGCCCGTCGAGCATCGAGGTGCACATCCACAGCGCCTCCTCGACGTGCAGGGAGGGCACTCCCGGAACCTGCAGGGTGAAGAGCAGCACCTCGCCCGCCTTGGGCCCGGCGGCGTGGCCGGGGGCGATCTCGCCGAACAGCACCGCCACCGCGGCTCGGGCGTCGGCCACCACCAGCCGCCCCGCGGACAGGAAGGGGACGCTGGCGGAGCGGGTGGGCGGGCTTCCAAACCTCTCGCCCTCCCGGCTGGAGCGGATCCCGAGCGGTCCCTCGATCACAGCCGCGTCGAGCGCCCACACGGGCACGCCGGTGTCGATCAGCGCGATCAGCAGAGCGTCGGCGAGCAGGTGGTTGGAGTGAAAGCCCCCCTGCATCATCCGCGCGAACATCGCCTCCTCGATCGGGGTCCGCACCACATCGGGGTCCAGGCCGATGTGCCTGAAGAACACGCGGTAGGCCGCGGGGATCGGCCGCTGGCGGAGGTTGACCGCGTGCGGACCCGCCCAGCGGTCCGAGAGCGCCGCCAGTCGCCCCCTGAGCGCCGGCGGGGAGGCTCGGTGGACGCGCTCGACCGGGACGCGGATATGCATCAGGCGCAGACCCGGCAGCTCCTCCTGGACCTCCCGCTCGCACCACCCGGGGGTGGGATCGGACCTCAACGCGGGGACCTCCACCCGCGCGCGCGCGCGCCCGCCACGAGCTCGCTCACGCGGGCGCGCAGCACGGCCAGGGTGGGCTGCACGAGCAGCGCCCTGCTCTGCACCACCCCCCCCGGGTAGGCGAAGGTCACCTGGGGGCAGCTCGCCTGCTTGTACAGACCCGGCAGCGCCCCGTCGCTGTCGATGCCGATCGGGAAGCGCAGGCCGTGGGTGCGCACCAGCGCGCGCAGCTGCGCGCGTTCGCCTTTGATCGAGACCCCCGCGAAGCGCACCCCGGGAAAGCTCGGGGCGAGCGCCTGCATCTCGTCGAGGATCCCCGTGCAGCCACCCCCGTCGACGAACAGGGCGAGCACCACGGGGCCCTGTTCGTAGAGCTGGCAGATGTTGAGGATCTGCGGGCCCCGCTCCGCGCACGCCGGGCGCCGGCCGGCGGAGCCGTCGTTGGCGTGGGTGGCGACGTCGGCGTCGCCCGGCAGATCGCCCGTGGCGAGCGGCACCGCGAACGGCGGCATGCGTTCGCCGGGGGCGAGCCCCGCGATCCCGTTGGAGGGGGTGAGGATGGTGTTGAGGGTGATCAGCGCGAGGATCACGAGCGCCAGGGCACCCACCCACCGCCCGTAGTGCGGAGCCGTGAACGGGGACTGCCCATAGCCCGCTCCCCTCCCCGCGGGAGCCCCCAACCGCCCCCAGCGGCCAAGCCGCCCGGAGCGGCCGGGCCGCTCAGACGGGCTCATGGCGCGGGCGCCGGCGCGCGCGAAGCGCCGCGAACCCGAGCCTCGCGGGCGAGCGGGGACCGATTCGCCGCCTTGCGAGCCCCCCGGGCTCGGCGAGCAGCACCGCCGCGGGCAGCGCCACCAGCACGCCCACGAGGGAGACGCTGAGGTCCACGAGGGTGACGATTCCGAAGTCGCGGAGCATGTCGATGTCGGAGAGCACCAGCACCCCGAAGCCGACGATGGCGGTGACACCCGAGGCCGCGACGGCGGCGCCGGTGCGGCTGTATGTCAGGCGCAGAGCCTCCAGCAGCGTCCGGCCGGCGATCCGCTCCTGGCGCAGGCGCTCGGAGAGGAGCACGCTGAACTCGGTGGAGATCGCGATCACCAGCGCGCTCAGCGTGACGGACATCGGGTTCAGGGGCACGCGAATGGCGAACACCACGAGCGCCGACCACCCCGTGGCGAGCAGCACCGGCAGCAGCGGCGTCAGCGCCCGCCGGCGGTCCCCGCGGAAGGCGATGAGCAGCACCAGCGCCGCCGCGGCGATCCCCGCGAGCAGGGTCAGAACGCGCCGCCACGGCGAGGCCACGAGCGCGCCCGACTGCGCGGCGAGCACCGGCAGCCCCACCAGCTGCGCGCTCACCCCGGGTGGGGGGTGCAGGCGCGCGCGCATCGCTTCGATCACGTGCTGCTGCTCGGCGAGGGACATCAGACGGATGCCGAATGCCAGCGTCGCCACCCGCCGGTTGGGGGTGATCACGTTCTGGGAGAAGTACACGGGGATCGTCCCCAGCAGGGCGCTCACTCCGGTCTTGGTCAGCTTGGGCTGCGCAGCCCCGCCCGCCGCGGCATCGCCCGTCAAGCCGCCCCCCTGAAAGAGCGTGGGCAGGGAGAAGGCCGGGCACAGCAGCGCCTTGCCGCAGCCACGAGTCGCGGTATAGCCGTAGCGCTCGAGGACGGCGTCCTGATAGGAGGTCATCCATTCGATCGTCGCGGGCGTGGCGACGTTCGCACCGGAGACCATCAGGTCGATTTCCCCACCCACCCCGGAGGCGTGCTCGAGCGCATCGAGGTTGCGCAGCGAGGAGAGGTTCTGGGGGACGAGCTTTTCCAAGTTGGTATCGACGTTGGTCTGCGTGTCTAGCCCCCAACCGAGCACGGCGAGCGCGAGGCCGATGCCGATCACGCGCCCCGGGTTGCGCACGGCGTACCCGAGCGCGGCTCCCGCGACGAAGCGCGTCAGGAAGTTCTCGCGCAGCAGCTCCTGCGCGCCCCGCCAGGAGGGCGCCACGATTGCACCGAGACGCCGAGCGGGAGCGAACGTGCGGCTCGCCGCTTCCCCCTCTCCCCCTCCTCCTCCCCCCCCATCACCCGCACCGGCGAGCGCGAGCGCGGCGGAGCCCACGACGAGGGCGCAGAGCAGGGCGATGGCGATGCCCACGACCAGCAGCAGCCCGAAGCCCCGCACCGTGGGCACGGGCGAGAGGCTGAGCACCAGCAGCGCCCCCGCGCCCGCGGCGGCGGCGGCGGCGAGCGTCGGCCCCCCCGAGGCGGCGGCGCGCCGGATCGCGACCTGCGCCGGGGCATCCCGGGGCTCCTCGGCGCGGGCCTCCTGCACGCGGGAGTGGAACTGGATGGCGTAATCCACGGCGAGCCCCACGAGCACCGGCAGGACGGCGACCTGGGCGACCGTCAGGGAGGCGCCCACGGCGGCGAGCGCGCCGAAGGTGAGCGCGAGGGCGAGCACCGCGATCCCCAGCGGCAGCAGGCGGGGGCGCCCACGGAACACGAGGCTGAGCGCGAGGGCCATCGCCACCAGCACCGCCACGAGCAGCAGCTCGATCGAGTGGGTGATCGAGCCGGTGAGATCGGAGACGATCACGGGCTCGCCGGTGAGCAGGTAGCGCTCGCCGTGCTGCAGACGCCACTGGGGCATCGCGAGCGCTTGGCGAATCAGCGCGATCGTGCGCGATCGCTGCGCTTCGCTCAGCCCCGCCCTCATGTGCACCGAGACGAGCGCGGATTCGCGGTTGGGGAAGAGGTAGGCCAGGCGCTGCTTGGGGGTGCCGGGGAGCTTGGTGGTGTTGTCGAACACGAGCGTGTCCACGAAGCTCGGGTCGTTGAGGCTGGGGGCCGAGCTGAGGCCATACTCGGTACCCAGGAGCGCGATCTCCTGGGCGAAGCGTTCGCGTGTCACCGTGCCGGCTTCCGTTGCGAGCTTGTGCGCTTCAGCGGCGCTGTGGCCCCGGGCCAGCGCGGCGCTGCGGACGGCTCGTTCGGCTTCCGCCGCCTGCCGCTCGGCACGGCTGCTCTGCGCGGAGAGCTGCTGGTCGATCACGCCGGCCGCTTCGTTGACGAAGGTGCCGGGGCCGATCACGACCTTCACGCTCCCCAGGCGCGCGAGCTGCCCGCAGGGGCCCCGCGGGCCGCCCTCGCGAGGGAGCCCGGCGGCGGGGACCTTGCCCGCGATGCAGCCCTCCAGGCCGAGGAGGCGCTCGATGTCGGAGCTGAGCAAAAGCTGCTCGAGATTGCCCCTGACCATGATGTCCACGGGCTCTTCGCCAAAGGCGCGATAGAAGCGCTGGGTGGCCCTGTAGCTGGTGCTGGAGCTTCCCACGAAGGTGTCCTCGGCCGCGCTGGTGTGCAGGCGCAGCGCGAGTGCGGCGCCGCCCAGGCCGAGCGCCGCGGCGAGCACGAGCACGAGCAGCGGCCGGCGCCTGGAGGATCCGCCGGCGGCTGCGCCGGCGAGCGTGGAGAGCACCCGTGCGACAGACACAGTCACGAGGCTAAACGATCGCCCTGTCGGCCAAGCCACCCCTGCGGGGGGCCTGACTCACTCCATTCCGAGCGGCCCGGCCGAGTCGCCCGCGAGGAACTGGCGGACGAAGGGGTTCTCGGAGGCGAACAGCTCCGCGGCGGGCCCCGATTCAACGATGCGCCCACGCCAGAGGATCGAGATGTGCTCGGCGACGCGACGGGCGCTCAGGATGTCGTGGGTGATCACCACGTAGGTGCCGCCGTTCTCGGCGTGGATTTCCTTGATCAGCTCGCACAGCAGCGCGGTGCGCACGGGGTCAAGGCCCGAGTCGGGCTCGTCGAAGAGCACGATCTCGGGATCGAGCACGAGCGCCCGAGCGAACCCGGCACGCTTGCGCATCCCGCCGGAGAGCTCGTTGGGCATCTTCTCGTTGGCGTTGCCGAGGCCCACCTCGCGCAGGCGCCGGTTGACGATCTCGGCGATCTCCTCGTCCCCCTTCTCGGTGTGCTGGCGCAGCGGGAAGGCGACGTTGTCGTAGAGGTTGAGCGAGCCGAAGAGCGCGCCGTCCTGGAAGAGCACACCGAACTTCTTGCGCAGCTCGAAGAGGTCGTCGTCGGAGAGCGAGGGGATCGACACCCCGGTCACGAGCACGTCGCCCTGGTCGGGATAGAGGAGGCCGACGATGTGCTTGATGCAGACCGACTTGCCCGTGCCGGAGGGGCCGAGGATCATCGAGACCTGCCCTTCGGGGATTCCCAGGTTCAGCCCGCGCAGCACGCGGTTGGAGCCGAACGTCTTGTGGACGTCGATGAACTCGATCGCGTCGGGAACGTCCGTGGGGCGTCCGCCGGTGTGGTAGCGGAAGTCCTCGTCCTCCGCCGGGTCGGCGGTCTCGGGCTCACGGGCCATGCTCAGCCTCCAATCGGGGCTCGCGGATTGGCCCCCCAGAAGACCTGGGTGCCGACCATCCCGATCACGTGGACGAGCACGATGTTGAGCACCATCGACTTGGCCGTCGCGGTGCCCACCCCGACGGGCCCCCCGGAGGCGTTGTAGCCGTAGTAGCAGCCCACAAGGACGATCGCAGTGGCCATCACCATCGCCTTGATCAGGCTGTAGAGGAAGTCGGGGGGGTTCTGGAACTGCCAGAAGATCAAGAGGTATCCACCGGAGGAGACCACCCCCACCTGCTGCACCACCGCGATGTAGGAGGCCAGGAAGGCGCCGCCGATGCCGGCGAGGTACATGAACGGCAGCACCATCCAGGCGGCGAGCAGGCGGGTGGCGCAGAGGAAGGTGATGGAGTCGATCCCCATCACCTCCAGGGCGTCGATCTCGTCGGAGATGCGCATCGCGCCGAGCTCCGCCACGATCCCGGTGCCGACCTTGGCGGACATCATGTAGCCGAAGGCGTAGGGGATGATCTCGCGCAGGTCACACCACGCGGTGAACACCCCGGAGTAAGCGGGCGCGCCCTGGGCCTCCAGGAAGTAGGCGCCCTCGATGCCGCACTGCAGCCCGAGCACGAACATCAGCGACCAGATGATCAGGGTCGAGGAGATGATCACGATGCCGCACTGGCGCAGGACCTCGCCGAAGAAGCGGAACACGCGCAGGCCGTAGACCCTGCCCACGATGTTGCCCGTGAAGCCGGCGATCTCCCCGGCGGCGCCGAGCCATTCGCGGGGTAGGGCGAGCAGTTCGTTCATCGCAGGCCATCCGACGGAGGGATCTCGAGGCGCGGTCGGGTCATTTGATGACGAGGATCTGGGGGTGGGTGGCGAGCAGCGTCTGGGTGAAGACGTAGTCGAAGGAGAAGATCGCCAGGAAGGAGATCACCACCGCCTGGTTGACCGCGCGCCCCACTCCCTCCGCGCCGCCGGAGGCGGTCATGCCCTTGTAGCAGCAGACGATCGCGATGATCGCCCCGTAGAGCGTGGCCTTCAACGCGGAGCCCCACAGGTCGGTCGTGTCGGCGTTCGCGAACAGCGTGTCCCAGAAGGGCCCCAGCGGCTGGCCGTTGACGAGCTCCGCGAGGATCCCCCCGAAGATGCCGAACAGGATCGCGTAGATGTTGAAGAGGCCGGTCACCAGCATCAGCGCGAGGAAGCGGGGGACAACGAGGTTCTTGACGGGATCCACGCCCAGCACCTGCAGCGCGTCGAGCTCCTCGCGGATCTTGCGCGCCCCGAGGTCGGCGGTGATCGCGGTGCCGGCCACCCCGGCGAGCACGATCGCGGTCACGGCGGGGCCGATCTCGCGGATCGCGGCGAGCGTGAAGATCCCGCCGAGGCGGTCTAGGGCGCCGAAGAGCGTGAGGAAGTTCGCGGCCTGCAGGCCGGGGGCGGCGTAGCAGATGCAGACGGTGGAGATCAGCAGCGGCAGCCAGCAGAGGCGCAGCGCGAAGAGGAACTGGGAGACGAACTCGCCCCCGTAGGGGTAGGGGGGAAGCAGCGCAGACCTGATCGTCCTGGCGGTCAGGACCATCATGTCGCCCACTTCCTCGATGAAGTTCCTCGTCGGGAGGAACGCCCTCTCGGCTGCACTGCGGACCACTGCTGCCTACCCCTCCTCGGGTTGATACACACTAAGACGCCGGAGCGCCGGTACCTAACTCTACGCGATGTACTGGCGGAGCGCCACCCCTCTCGGGCCAATCGACCTCGGTGGAGGGACAGGAGACCGCGCGCCGCTGGGTGGACGACAGCAGACAGACGATGGAGCAGACCACAGGCGGATGAGCGAGCAGGCGAGCTGGGTGGACGGGCGGACGCGCGCACGGGCACGCGGGCGGACGGGCAGGGAGCGGGTGGGAGCGGATGGGACCTCCATCACTGGTATCGTGACCGCGCTGTGAGGGGAGGTCGTGTGCCCAGGGTAGTTCTGCTCGGTGTCTGCGGAGCGCTGACGAGTGCGCTCGCGGCGGGCTGCGGGGCATCGCGCCAGGCGAACGCCGGCGAACCGAAGGGCATCTTCACGGTGCAGGTCACGCACGCGAGCTTCCCGACGAGCCAGGCCGTGGCCCGGCCCGAGCGGCTGGTGCTGGCGGTCCGCAACACCGGGACGCGCACGCTGCCGAACGTGACGGTGGCGGTCACGTCGTTCTCCTACCTCAGCGACTACCCGAACCTCGCGAGCCGCCGGCGGCCCATCTGGGTGGTCGACCAGGCACCGGGGACGACCCCCAACCCGCCGGTGGAATCGCAGCAGGTGGACCCGCCGGGGAGCGGGACGACCGCGAACTACAACGTCTGGGCGCTCGGTCCGCTGGCGCCGGGGGCGACACGCAACTTCGTATGGCAGGTCTCCCCGGTGAAGCCCGGGGTGCACAAGATCTCCTACCGGGTGTACGCGGGCACGAACGGCAGGGCCCAGGCGCAATTGGCGGACGGAGCGCCCCCGGAGGGGAGCTTCACCGTGGACATCGCGGGTCGCCCGCCGCAGGCACATGTGAACCCGGCGACGGGCAAGGTGGTCGCGGGTCCCTTCGTGCCGTCCGAAGGGTAGCCCGGGGGCGTTTGGCCCCCTGTCGAAAGATCGCGCGGGGGATTTCGCCAACTGGGCGACACCGGGGAGCGCGGTTGGGGCTACGATGCGTGGCCGGTCCCGGCTCGTGTCCGCGCGAGTATGGGTCTGCGCCGGGCCGGCCCGATACCCACCCAGAGAGATCGCTACGAGGAGGAACAGAGCTCCCCCATGCCCAGGACACGCCAGCAGAACGTCACAGCAGCACAGTGGAGCGCGAACGGCACGGCGCTCGGCTCGCCCGACCTGACCCTCCCCGGCAACCAGGTGTTCGCGTCCAACGTGTTCAGCCCGGTGGTCCAGCGCCAGCGCCTGCCCAAGGATGTGTACAAGGCGCTGAAGAAGACGCTGGAGCGCGGCGAGGCGCTCGACACCTCGCTGGCGGACGCGGTGGCGCAGGCGATGAAGGAGTGGGCGATGGAGCGGGGGGCGACGCACTACACGCACTGGTTCCAGCCGCTGACTGGCTCCACGGCGGAGAAGCACGACTCCTTCTACGGCCCAGTTGGAGACGGCACGGCGATCGCGGAGTTCTCCGGCAAGGAGCTGATCCAGGGGGAGCCCGACGCCTCCTCGTTCCCCACGGGCGGCATCCGCGCGACGTTCGAGGCGCGCGGCTACACCGCTTGGGACCCCACCTCCCCAGCGTTCATCCTGGAGAACCCCAACGGAGCGCTGCTGTGCATCCCCACGGCGTTCACCTCGTGGACGGGCGAGGCGCTCGACCACAAGATCCCGCTGCTGCGCTCGATGGACGCGCTCTCCGGCGCGGCGATGGGGGCGCTGAAGCTGCTCGGCGTGGAGGACGCACGCCGGGTGTTCACGACGGTGGGCCCGGAGCAGGAGTACTTCCTGATCGACGAGCAGTACTACTTCGAGCGCCCCGACCTGCTGACCACGGGGCGCACGCTGTTCGGGGCCAAGCCCCCCAAGGGCCACGAGCTCGACGACCACTACTTCGGCTCGATCCCCGAGCGGATCCTCGCGTACATGCTGGAGACCGAGCTGGAGCTCGCGAAGCTGGGCGTGCCGGTCAAGACGCGCCACAACGAGGTGGCGCCCAACCAGTACGAGCTCGCGCCGATCTTCGAGAACTCCAACGTCGGCTCCGACCACCAGCAGCTCACGATGCAGGTGATGCAGAACGTGGCGCGCCGCTACGGCCTGGTGTGCCTGCTGCACGAGAAGCCCTTCGCGGGGGTCAACGGGTCGGGCAAGCACAACAACTGGTCGATGGGCACCGACACGGGGACGAACCTGCTGGAGCCCGGGGACACGCCGCACGAGAACCTCCAGTTCCTGTTCTTCTGCACCGCCGTGATTCAGGCGGTCAACACCCACCAGGCGCTCCTGCGCGCGTCGATCGCGAGCCCCGGCCAGGACCACCGCCTCGGCGCGAACGAGGCCCCGCCGGCGATCATCTCGATCTTCCTGGGCTCGGAGCTCGAAAAGGTGTTCGCCGCGATCGAGGCGGGCAAGGCGCAAACCTCCAAGCCCGGCTCCTTCCTCGGTCTCGGCACCCCGGTGCTGCCGGCGCTGCCGCTGCACGGCGGGGACCGCAACCGCACGAGCCCCTTCGCGTTCACGGGCAACAAGTTCGAGTTCCGCGCGCTGGGCTCGAGCATGTCGCTGGCGCTGCCCAACACGGTGCTCAACACGATCGTCGCGGAGGCGATCGACGACCTCGCGGAGAAGCTCCAGGCCGCCCTGAAAGGCTCCGGGGCGAACCTCGAGAAGGCGCTCACGAAAGTCGTCAAGGAGAGCTACGCGGCCAACAAGCAGGTGGTGTTCGGCGGGGACAACTACTCCGAGGCGTGGCACGCGGAGGCCGAGAAACGGGGCCTCTACAACCTGCGCTCGACGCCGGAGGCGCTGCCGTGGCTGACCGAGAAGGGCACGGTGGCGCTGTTCAAGAAGTACAAGGTGCTCTCCAAGCGGGAGCTGGAGTCGCGCCTGGAGGTGTTCACCGAGCAGTACGCGGTGAAGCTCAACATCGAGGCGGAGACCGCGGCGTCGATTGGGCGCACGATGATCCTGCCCGCCGCGGTGCGCTACCTGAACGAACTGAAGGCGACCGGCCTGGAAGAGCTGATCGGCGAGGTGGAGCCGCTGGTGAAGGAGCTGCACTATGCGCTGCTGAAGCTCGAGGACGCCAACCTCGCGGACAACCAGCCGGACTCCTCGCCGGCGAAGTGGGCGGCGTACATGCGCGACACGGTGGTCCCCGCGATGGAAGACACGCGCGAGGTGGCCGATCGCCTGGAGGGGATCGTGCCCGACGATCTCTGGCCGCTGCCGAAGTACTCGGAGATGCTGTTCATCAAGTAGCGCCGCGACGGCGCTCCGCGACGAGGCGCTCGAGCACCTCGTCGCGGTCGGTGCCGTGCGCGCGGAGCACGCGATCGAACTCCTCGCCGTAGATGTCCATGACGGCCATCAGGAGGTCCAGCGTGCCGGCGCCGCCGGCACCCCGCCGGCCGGCGATGTCGAGGGCTTGCTCGGTCACCTGGGCGACCGCGTCGCGATCGCCTCCGGCGCCGCCGCCGCTGGCGATCGAGCCCCGCTGGCGATCGGCGGAGTCAACGAGGGAGGTCTCGGGGGAGCTCTCGCGCGAAGTCTCGAGGGAGGTCGCACGCGAAGTCTCGGGGGAGATCTCGCGCGAGGTCTCGAGCGGCCCCTCGCTCACGCCCAGCGCCTTCAGCGCGATCCCCGCCTCGCCATACGTGCGCAGCACCCGCAGCCAGCGCTCGGCCTCGTCTTCGGGCGTGCGCGCGAAGGGCATCGCCGTCGATGCGATCCCCAGCGCCATCGCCGCGTCGGGCGCGAGTGCCGATCCGGCGCTCACCGGGAGGCTCCGAGGACCGCGCGCGGCACTGCGGGAGAGACGTGAAGACGTGCGACGTTCTCGCGTCGCAGCGTGACCCTCGGTGGCCCGTCGGCGGGGTGCAGCTCGAGGATCGCGGTGCCCGCCTGGCCCATGGTGGCGAGTGCCGAGGAGATGAGCCCGGCCAGCTCGCGACGCTCGACCCCGCAGGCGAGGAGAAATTGCTCGGTCCTGGCGCTCGCCACCCCCTGGCGGTCGACCTCGAGCTCCTCGAGGAGCACCGCCGGAGCAGCGCCGTGGATCGAGCGCCCGCCTAGCTGGGCGGGACCGGATACCTCCAGCAGACACGCGGCCATGTCGTCGGGGCGCGCATCGGTCGCCGCGGCCACTCGGTCGAGCAGCGCCAGCGCAGTCGCTCCCCGCGGCAGCTCGGCGAGCATGTGCTCGAGGCGCTCGGCGCCGAAGCGCTCGGATCCGACCCTCGCGTCGGCGACCCCATCGGTGTGGAAGCAGATCAGCGACTGACCCGGCACCGAGACCGTGGTCTGGCGAGTTCCGGTGCGCATGCCCACCCCAATCGGGGGCGAGGCGCAGAGCGTGATCGGCGCGAGCGCCCCGGCTTTGGAGGAGGAGCCCGGCTCGCCGGCCTGCGGCTCGCGGGCCCCCCCGCCGGAGCCGATCACGAGCGGCGGGGGATGACCGGCGCAGGCATAGACCAGGGTGCGCTCGCGCGGGTGATACGTGGCGGCCACGACCGTCGCGAAGGACTCTCCGAGCTGGCGCTCGAGCACGGCCCCCGCTGTCTGCATCGCGACCCGCGGTGAGAGGCCGGCCTCCAGGTAGGCGCGCAGCGTGAAGCGCACGAGCGCGGTGTGGGGCAACGCCTGGCGGCCGTGCCCGGAGATGTCCCCGACGATGATCGCGACCCGGCCATCCTCGAGCGCGAACACGTCGTAGAAGTCTCCCCCCGCCCCCGGGCCATCCGCGGGCCGGTAGGCCGCCGAGGTGCCAACCGGCCCGAGGCGCGCGGGTGCGACGGGGAGCAGCGCGGCCTGCAGCAGGCCGACGTCCTCGAGCAGTTCCCCGCGCTGGCGCTCCAGACGCCGGTTGCGCAGCGCCGCGACGCGCGAGCGCAGGGCGAGGGCAAGCGTGAGCGCGAACAGCACCCCGATCAGGATCCGCACCGGCGCGGGGACCACGTCGACGACCCTCGTGATCGTGCTCACCAGCGGCGAGGTGCGACCGCGCCTGGGGGAGCGCCGCTCCGCTCTCCTCGCGTGCGCGATCTGCGCCGAGCGCGGGGACGCGACCCGGACCGCCGCCACGGGAGCGGGGGCTCGCTGCGAGAAGGCCCCGACGCCCGCGTGGACCCCCCGCATTGCACCAGGGTGCGCGTGGGGAGCGCGCCGCGAGCGTCGGTGTGAGCGAATCGAGGGAGCCGGTCGCGATGACCCCTTGCCTTGCGCAGAGGGTGTGGTTGGCGCCGACGCCGTCGTATTCGGCGAGACCGGGGCGGTGGAGCCGACGGGGGGCGCGGAGCTGGCGGGCGCGGAGCTGGCGGGCGCGGAGCTGGCGGGCGCGGAGCTGGCGGGCGCGGAGCTGGCGATGGGGACAGAGCTGGCGAGGGTCGCGGAACCGGAGACGGGGACAGAGCCGGTGGCCGTCGCGCCTGGAACGGCGCTGGCCGGAGCGACCTGGGAGGATCCGCCCGCCTGCTGGCGCTCCCGACTCGCCGCACCCCGCTGCGCCGCGGGTTCCGCACTCTGTCCTTCGTGGCTCCCGCGACCGTGGTCGCGGCTCTTCGTAGCCTGTTGTTCCCGTGCCCCAGAGTCCTCGTGGGCCTGGGTGTGCCCGCGCCGCGGCTCGTCCTGACCCGTCACCCCCGGGCCCCCGGCACCCTGTTTCGCCTGCGCGTGCACCTGCTGCGGCTGGTCCTGGCCCGTGGCCTGGGGAGCCCCCGAACCCTGCTGCGCCCGAGATTCCGTGCTCCCCGGTTCACGAGCACCCGGGCCAGGCGATTCGCGTCCGTGCGCGCGCCGCCCGGTGGGGGCTTCCACGTTGTGCGGTTCCCCCGCCCCTCGGCCCTGCCCTTCGGGGCTCCCCGCGCCCTGCTGCCCGTGGCCTTCGGCACCCGGCCGCGCACCGCCGGGAGGTGGACCCTGGGAGCCGTCCGGGGATTCCCCGGCCGCGGGCTGTGCGGGCTGGGCGTTCTGGGAGGTGAGCCGGTGGTCTGGCCCCGCCGCGGCGACGGGCATGCACGTCAAGAGGAGCAGGCAGCAGCCGAGCACGGCGGCCGCGGCCGGACGCGGGCGTGGAGGTGTGGAGAAGAGACGCCGGTGCGGATCCCGTCTCCTCAACACATCACGCACCGATCAGCCGGGAGGAACGGCATCTTGCCGCACATTCGCGAGCGCTTCCTCGAGCGTGGGGAAGATCGCGAATGCCCCATCCATCCCCGAAAACTCGAAGATCTTCAGCAGGTCGCTCCGCGGGCAGACGATCGCCAGCCGCTCGCCCACGTCGAGCTTGCGCTTGACACCGACGAGCACGCCCAACGCGGTCGAGTCCATGAAGGTGGCCCGCGAAAGGTCGACGAGGAGCCGGCTGAGTCCCGTTTGCAGCGAATCGATCAACATCCACTTCAGGCGCGGAGCCGTCGAGAGGTCGAGCTCCCCCTCCACCGCGACCAGGCTCGTGTGCCCGTCGAGCTCCTGCCGGCGGATCTCGAACGCCGTCGGGCCTGGCCGCATACGAACGGATGTATCGGTTCGACTGAGCATCGTGGTCTTGGCTTCACGCACCCGTTATCTAGATCCGCGGGACTCCGCCACCCGCGAGGTGCACGCCCATGCGTGCGTATTGATCATCGGAGCCCGACCGATCCCCCCTGACACAGACGATCGATGATCGAACAACCGTCCAGGGGATCTCGAAACAGCGCAACCGCGGGACCTACGCGTCCGGGGAGGACCACAGCGCCTGGTCCTCCTCCCCCAGCCGCCACACCCCGGCGGCGAGTCCGTAGCGGCGGGCGATGCGGATGCGTTCGAGAATCGCGTGGGCGTCCATGTACCAGACGCGGTGGGGGATGCCGGCGAGAGTGTAGGAGAAGGTCATCTCCCCCGAGGAGGGGTCACGCGCCGGGGTGGCGCCCGAGGACTGGGCGAGCGCGGTCACGCCGGCGTATTGCAGCGCAGTGGCGCGGCGGGGACGGGCGCCGGCGAGGGGCCAGTCCAGGCCGTACATCGGCACCCCGAGCACGAAGCGCCGCGCGTGGGGCAGGGAGGCCACATAGCGGGCGACGCCCCGCACGAAGGCGAGCGGCGCGATCGGGCCCGGCGCGGAGCCTTCCCAGTGGACGCCCCAGGCCATCACGAAGACGGTGTCCGCGGACGCCGAGAGGGCGCGATCGTCGTAGAGGCCGGCGGCGGGCCGGGGAATCGATTCGCGGGTGACGCCGACGACGTCGACCGCGAGCAGGCGGTGCTCGGCGTGCAGGCAAGCAGCGAGCTTGGCGACGAACGAGCTGAGCGCGGCGCGGTCGCGGGCGCCATCGTTCTCGAGATCGAGGTCGAGGCCCGCGTAGGAGGGGTTGGAGGCGAGCGCGACCAGTTGCGCCAGCACGCGCGCGCGCAGGGAGGGCGAGGTGAGGATGCGGTGCACCACCGCGCCCTCCTGGCAGGTGAACCGGGGCATCAGCACGATCCGGTGGGCCTGCGCGTAGGCGTCCACTTCGGCGGCGGGAGCACCCAGCACGCTCCCGCCGCGGGCATCGCATTCGAAATAGGTGGGGTAGACCACGCCGATCGCGCCGACGTGGGCTTGCAGATCGGCAAGGGAATCGGGAGCGCCCGCCAACAGGAAGGCCTCCAGCTGCTGGGCTCCAGCAACGGTCGGCACCGACAGCAGGAGCACCGCGCACGCCAGGATCGCGCGCAGCCCCACTAGCCCCCGAGCTGGGGCAGTTCCCAGATGCTCTGGTCCTCGCTGCCGAGATGCCACAGGCCGATGCCCAGGCCGAGCGATTCGGCGAGGAGCGCGCGCGCGCCGATCGACTGCTGGTCGGTGTACCAGACGGAGTGCTGCACCCCGCTGGAGTCGACATAGGAGAAGTGGGGTTCGGCGGCGAGCGGTTCCCATTCGGAGGGGGCCCCGACCTCGCTCTCCAGCGCCATCACGTTGTCGTACTCGAGCGCGGTGCCGGGGTTGGAGGCGCCGCCGCCGTTGGGCCAGTCGATCCCGTACATCGGCTGGCCGAGGACGAACTTGCTCTTGTTGGGCATCGTGGCGGTGTAGTCGGCGATCTTGGTGAACCACGGCAGTTCGGCCAGCCCCCCCGGGGTGGAGGTGCTCCAGTGCAGGCCCCAGTCGAGCACGAAGATGTAGTCGGAGGGGACGGAGAGGGCGGCGTCGTTATACATCGCGGCGCGCCCGCTGGTGACGTTGTAGTACTTGGCGGTGACCACCGTGGAGAGTTTGTCGCCCTGGGAGTGCAGCCGCGCGGCGAGCGCGGTGATCCAGGCGGTGAAGGGTTCGCGCTCGGCCGGCTGGGCGCCCTCGAAGTCGATCTGGATGCCCTGGTAGCCTTCGCTCCCGCAGAGCGCGGCGAGCTGTTCGATCACCTTCTGCCCCACTGCGGGTTCGTTCAGGATCTGGTCCTCGTCGGTGGGGTTCTGGCAGTTCAGGCGCGGCATCACCGCGATCCCGCGGGCCGCGGCCCATCCGGTGACGAGCGGGTCTCCTTTGCCGTACACCGCTCCCCCGGACCCGCATTCGTAGTAGGTGGGGTAGACCACCCCGATCTGCTGATAGTGGGCCTCGAGATCGAAGAAGCTCTGGTCGGTGGAGGCGAGCAGGAAGGCCTGCACGTTGCCGTGCGTGGGCGGGGGGTCGGAGGTTTCGACCGTCAGGGGCGCGGTGGGAGCGCTGACCGCCCCGAGCGAGTCGACCGCCTCGACGGTGATCCGATAGGAGCTGGAGGGGGCGAGGTCGGCGAGGGTCATCCCGGTCGTGGAGGTCTGACCGACGGGGATTTCGTCGCGGAAGAGGCGGTAGCCGACGATCTCGCCGCTGACCGGGGTGGAGGGCGACCAGGCGAGCGTGGCGGACTGGGAGGTGACTTCGGCAGCGTGCAGATCGGCGGGGGTGGAGGGCGGGGTGTGGGTGGTGAACACCGCGACTTCGGGGGCGGGGTCGCTGAGGTAGCCGTAGGAGTCCAGCGCGCGCACCGTGAAGGAGTAGTGGCGATCCGATGCGAGCGTCACCGTCGCGGTCTGGCCGCTGAGGACCCGCTCGGGGACGCCGTCCTGGAACAGGAGGTAGCCGACCAGACGGCCGCTGGAGGCGACGCCGGCCTGCCAGGAGAGGGTGGCGGAGGTGTCGGTGACGTGCAGCGCGGAGATCAGCGCGGGGCCCTGGGGCGGGGTGTGGGAGGTGGTGAAGTTGAACGTGGGGGTGCGGGGGCCTTCGCGGTGCTTGGCGTCCACGGCGGCCACCGCGAGCTGGTAGGTGCGCAGGGCGGAGAGGTGGGTGAGGCGCATGGAATCCCCGGTGCTCTGCCCGAGCAGCGCTCCGCCGCGGTAGACGCGGTAGCCGACGATCCGCGCAGAGCCGGGGTGGCTGGGCACCCACCAGAGAGTGGCGCCGGCTTCGCTGACTTCCGAGACGCTGAGCTGGCCGGGCACGCCGGGGGGTTCGTTCCCGGCGTCCACCGCGTGGCGCGGCGCGGCGGCGGTGCGATGGGCGGCGATCTTGAGTGTCCTGCTCGGCGCCCCCACGCGCCCGCGGGTGTCGACCGCGGCGACCGCGATGCGGTGAGCGCGGGCGGCGCTCAGCTTGACCACGTAGACGCGCCCGCGGGTCTGCCCCACGACGACGCCATCGCGCGTGATCCTGTAGCCAGCGACGGGCGCGTCGCCCGGGGAGGCGGGGCGCCAGCCGATGCGCACGCCGGCGGCGGTGTGGGCGAGCACGCGCAGCCCCCCCACCCGCCCGGGGGGCCGCAGCGTGAGCGCGCTGCGCAGGTGCGCGGCGCAGACCTGCGGGCGCCCGCTGGCGTAGCGGGCCTGCACGGTGAAGGTGGTGGCCCGCCCGGGCACCACGGCGAGGACCATCGCGGTGCGCGTGGTCTGCCCCACGGTGCGCCCCGCACGGAGCACCCGGTAGGCGACCGCGGCCCCATCCGCCGCGGAGGCCCCGGCGGGCGGGCGCCATGTGAGGCGCACGTGGGGGCCGGGCAGGCGCGCGAGGCGCACCGCGCGGGGCGCATGCCCGGCGCACGTGGGGGCGGAGCTGTGTGCGATCCGACCGAGCTCGGCGAGCGGGGTGGAAGCGGAGCTGGGTGCGATCCGACCAAGCTCGGCAAGCGGGGTGGAAGCGGAGCTGGGTGCGATCCGACCAAGCTCGGCAAGCGGGGTTGGAGCGGAGCTGGGTGCGATCGGTCCGGGCGCGGCGAGCGAGATGGCGGCGACGCCGGCGAGCAGCAGGCCGCTCACGGCGAGACCTCGGCTCCGCCTGCGGACGCGATCAGGACGATCGGCCGGCGGGCTCTTTCGAGGGCGCTCTCATGTTCGGCCAGCGGGGAGACCCCGACCTGCGGCGTCATCACCCCCGCGGCGGGTTCGAAGACGTCGACCTCCAGGCGCGCCGCCCCGATCGGATAGCGCGGGGGTTCGTAGGGCGCGGGGTAGACCCGGGCGTGCACGGGCACCACCATGCGCTCCAGGCGCAGCACGAACGTGGCGGGCGCGCGCGCGAGCGAGGGGGCAAGCAGCAGCACCGGGAGCAGCGAGGCCGGTAGCAGCAGCCCGGCGAGGACGCGCCTGAGGGAGAAACCCATCGCCATCCCCTCCTCCTATCCCCCCTCCCCACCCCCGCCGAGACCGGCGGTGGCGGGCCGGGTGCCCCACGAGGCGGTGCGGCAGGTGAAGATCGCGTAGTAGGTCTGCCACAGCATGATCCCGAGGTAGAAGAAGACGAACAGGATCCCGTACAGCCAGAGGACGTTGTAGCGGTCCTGGAAGAGCAGGAAGTAGAAGGAGTAGACCAGCGCGAGCGCGTAGATCCCTGCGAGGTAGGTCAGCGGCAGCACCCCGTGGTGGGTGAGGGGCCCCCACACCAGCGAGTGCAGCGCGGCGATCGGCGCGAGCAGCGGCAGGATGATGCTCATGTACGTGAAGCACGCCGCCACGGGGTGCTTGCGCCAGATGAATTTGGCCACCAGCAGGGACTCCCGCGTCCAGGAGCGCTTCCAGCGGGTCTGCTGCTTGATGAACGCGCGGAAGGTGGTGGGCACGATCGTGTGCGAGATCGCGCGCCGTTCATAGAGGATGCGCCAGTCACGCAGCACGCAGTTGGTCAGCGAGCGGTCGTCCCCGAAGGTGGACTCGATGCCGAGGAAGGTCTGGTTCTCCCACCACTCCAGACGCGGCATGATCGCCTCGCGGCGGTAGGCCGAGAAGCAGCCCGAGCAGCAGGTGACCGCCCCGAAGACCGATTCGGCGGCCTTCACCACGCGGAAGGCCACGAAGTAGCGCACCGCCTGCATGCGGGTGATCCAGGTGTCGCGCACGTTGAGCACGTTGGCGTGCCCGCAGACCGCCCCCACGCGGGAGTCCGCGAGCGGCTGCACGAGGCGTTTGAGTGCGTCGGGCTCCACCGAGGAGTCGGAGTCCACGAACACGATCACCTCCGCCGAGGTGGCGCGGATGCCGGCGGCCATCGCGGCGCGCTTGCCACGGTTCTGCGGGAAGTCGATCACGCTCACCCGCCCCTCGCATTCGCCCGAGACCCGCTGCATCTCGCGCAGGGTGCCGTCGGTGGAGCCGTCGTTGACGGCCACCAGCTCGAGCTTCTCGGGGGGGTAGTCGAGCTCCAGCAGCGAGCGCAGCGACTGGGCGATCGCCTCCTCCTCGTTGAAGCCCGGCATCACGATCGCGATGTGGGGCTCCATCTCCACGTCCCCCGGGCGCCCGCCCCGGGGGCGGTAGAAGAGGCTGAACACGAAGCGCGAGATGATGTAGCAGGCGACCGAGATGCTGTAGACGCCGAAGAACACGTTGGAGAACAGCAGGCCCGCGAATGCCGCCTTGTAGGCCATCACAGCGGTGAGCAGCAGCATCAGGTAGAGGCCGGCGAGCCCCTTGAGGATGCGGTGGGTAGTGATGTTGCGGATCCGCATCTCAGCTCAGGGGGCGTTCGTGCGCGGGGGCGGAGGCGAGGGCCGCTCGCCCGGAGCGCGCTGCGGCGGAGTAATCGGCATCCCGGCTCACGGGGTAAAGCGCATTTGTCCGGCGGTGGGGCAGCGGTAGGTGCAGTCGAGCACCGCGGGGCAGCGCTCGAGCCACTCGTAGTCGTGCTCGGGGTGCAGCGTCGCGAGGATCGCGAGGTCGTAGTCCTCGGGATCCAGGACGGGAGCACCCAGGCGGCCATCCCCGCCCGGCGAGCCCGGTGCGCTCACGCCGCGCGAGCGCACGCCGTCGACCTCGAGATCGGGGACGAGCGGGTCGTGGTAGTCGACGTGGGCGCCCTCGGAGCGCAGGCGCGCGATGATCTCCAGGGCCGGCGCCTCGCGGGTGTCGGCCACGCCGGGCTTGTAGGAGGCGCCGACGAGCAGCACCCGCGCCTGCGGCAGGGGCCGCCCGAGCGCCACCAGCACTTCGTGCGCGCGCCACGCCACGTGGCGGGGCCGGCCGGAGACCTTGCGCAGCGCCTCCTCGGCCATCGTCGCGGGGCGGCCGCGTTCGCGCAGGTCGTGCAGCAGGTAGTAGGGGTCCACGGCGATGCAGTGCCCCCCCACCCCCGCGGAGGGGTAGTGGGCCAGGAAGCCGTAGGGCTTGGTGGCGGCCCCCTCGGTCACCTCGATCGGGTCCAGGCCGTGCGTCGCGCAAGCTTCGGCGAGCTCGAAGGCGAGCGCGATGTTGACGGCGCGGAAGGTGTTCTCATAGAGCTTCACCAGCTCCGCGGCCTCCGGGGAGGAGACGCGGTGCAGGTGCTTGCAGGTGTGGCGCAGCACCGTGGCGGCGCGCTCGGTGCACTCCGGCGTCACGCCCCCCAGCACCCGGGGGGTCTTCAGCTGCTCGTGCTCCCCCACCCCGGGGTCGATGCGCTCGGGGGCGAACGCCACGAACACGTCCTCCCCGACGCGCAGGCCACGCTCGGCGAGCGGCTCGGCGAGCAGCTCGCGGGTGGTGCCCACGTAGGTGGTGGAGGTCAGCACCAGCGTCTGTCCGGGGCGCGCGTGGCGCACGACCGACGCGCAGGCGTCCCGGAGGATCTCGAGGTCCGGCCGCAGGTGCCCGTCGACGGGGGTGGGCACGCAGATCAGCACCAGATCGGCGGCATCCAGCGCCTTGATGCGGTTGGTGAGCACGAACCCGTCGCTCGCCAGGTGGCGGCTGAGGTCGCGCTGCTCGGACTCCAGCAGCTCCGCCTCCCCCTCGCGGATGGCGCTCAACCGCGGGCCGCTGACGTCGATCCCCACGATCCGGCAGCCCGCGTTGCGCAGCGCGATTGCCGTCGGCAGTCCCACGTAGCCGAGCCCGACCACCGCGACCACGGTGTGCCCGGCGCGCTTGGAGCGGTTTGGCGCGGGGCGCCGGCGGGTAACTGGTGGGGGAGCTGGTGCAGCGACGGGCTGTGGCATGGAGGTCCTCTCCTGGGCTAGAGGGCGGGTGGTTGGCTGTGCAGAATGGCCCCTCGTAGCGGGAGTTTCACGACCCCTGGACGAGTGGTTGACGGCCATCCCAAAGGGTGAGACCGGCGTGTCGTTCCAAACGGCCGACAGGCCTACCCCAAAGGTGCAGCTCGCGTAGCACCGGGGGGGCAGGCGTGTAAAAAGGTGTGAAGACCAGCCGGATCCTCCGAGGCCCCGCGGAGGAGCGAGCCGAAGCCTTGCGGCCGGAGCGAGCCGGAGCCCGCCGAGGAGAGTGAGCAGAGCCCGCGGAGAGGCGAGCCGGAGCCAAAGGGAGCCGCTAGTAGCATCCTCGGGATGCGCGATTTCCTACAGGCGATCTCCAGCCGCGTCGTCGTCTACGACGGCGGCATGGGCGCCACGCTCGAGCAGTTCGAGCTGACCAGCGAGGATTACGGGGGCCTTCAGGGCAAGTGCCACGAGGCGCTCGTGCTCAACCGCCCCGACGTGATCGAGGGCGTCCACGCCTCGATGCTCGAGGCCGGCGCGGAGGTCGTGGAGACCGACACCTTCCAGGCCTCGCGGATCAAGCTCGAAGAGTGGGGCCTCGCGGACTACACCGTGGAGATCAACACCAAGGCGGCCGAAATCGCCCGCCGGGCCGCCGGCGAGCACCGCTTCGTGGCCGGCTCGATCGGCCCCACCGGCCACCTCCCGGCCTCGGAGGATCCCACGCTCGGGCAGATCCGCTTCCGCGAGCTCGTGGAGGTCTTCGCCGAGCAGGCCGCTGGCCTGATCGACGGCGGTGCGGACCTCATCATCATCGAGACCGCCCAGGACATCCTCGAGGTCAAGGCCGCCGTCTTCGGGGCGCGCGAGGCCTTCCGGAGCACGGGGCGCACGCTGCCGCTGCACACCTCGGTGTCGCTGCTGCCCAACGGCGGCAAGATGCTCCTGGGCACCGACATCTCCGCGGTGCTCTGCACCTTGGAGGCGCTGAGGGTGGACGTGATCGGGCTGAACTGCTCGACCGGGCCCGAGGACATGCGCGACGCGATCCGCTTCCTCGGCGAGCTCTGCCCGGTGCCGGTGGCGTGCATCCCCAACGCGGGCCTGCCCCTGCAGGGCCCCGACGGCGAGACGATCTTCCCCGAGCAGCCCGAGCCGCTGGCGGAGGCGCTGATGGAGTTCGTGGAGCGCTACGGCGTGGGCATCGTGGGGGGCTGCTGCGGGACCACGCCCGAGCACATCCGCGCGATCGTGGAGCGGGTCGGCGGGCGGTCGGTCGCACCCCGTCCCGCCCCCCGTCCCCCCCACCTCTCCTCGATGATCGCGGCGACCACACTGGTCCAGGAGCCGCGTCCCACGATGGTGGGGGAGCGCGTGAACTCGCAGGGCTCGCGCAAGGCCAAGCGGCTGCTGCTGGCCGACGACTACGACGGCCTCGTGCAGATCGCGGAGGATCAGGTGACCGGGGGTGCGCACGTGCTCGACGTGTGCGTGGCGCTGACCGAGCGCGCCGATGAGGACGAGCAGATGCGCAGGGTGGTCAAGCGGATCTCCCTCACCCAGCCCACCCCGATCCAGGTCGACTCGACCGAGCCCGAGGTGATCGAGACCGCCCTGGAGCAGATCCCGGGACGCGCGATCGTCAACTCGGTGAACCTCGAGGCGGGACGCGCCAAGCTCGACCGCGTGGTGCCGCTCGCGCTCGCGCACGGTGCCGCGCTGATCGCGCTGACGATCGACGAGGTGGGGATGGCCAAAACGGCGCAGCGCAAGGTCGAGGTGGCCGAGCGCATCCGCGATCTCTGCTGCACCGAGCACGGCCTCGACCCGGAGCTGCTGATCTTCGACTGCCTCACCTTCACGCTCACCACCGGCGATGAGGAGTGGCGGCCCTCGGCGGTGGAGACGATCGAGGGCATCCGGCGCATCAAGGCGGAGATCCCGCATGTGAAGACCTCGCTGGGGGTCTCCAACGTCTCCTTCGGCGTCTCCCCCGGCGCGCGCGCGGTGCTCAACTCGGTCTTCCTGCACCACTGCGTGCAGGCGGGCCTCGACCTGGCGATGGTCAACCCCAACCACATCACCCCCTACGGGGAGATCCCCGACACCGAGCGCGAGCTGGCCGACGACCTCGTCTACAACCGCCGCGAGGACGCGCTGGAGCGCTTCATCGAGCACTTCGAGTCCAAGGGGGAGGTGGAGACCCAGAGCGCCGCGGACCCCACCGAGGGGATGGAGCCCGAGGAGGCGCTGCACTTCCACATCCTGCGCCGCCGCAAGGAGGGCGTGGAGGATTGGATCGACCGCAGCGTGGAGAAGATCGGGGCGGTCCCCACGCTCAACGGGGTGCTGCTGCCGGCGATGAAAGAGGTGGGCGACAAATTCGGCGCGGGCGAGCTGATCCTGCCGTTCGTGCTGCAGTCCGCGGAAGTGATGAAGCGCGCGGTGGCGCAGCTGGAGAAATACCTCGACAAGATCGAGGGCTACACCAAGGGGACGGTGGTGCTGGCGACGGTGTTCGGCGACGTGCACGACATCGGCAAGTCGCTGGTCAACACGATCCTCACCAACAACGGCTACACCGTGGTGGACCTCGGCAAGCAGGTCCCGATCCAGACGATCCTGGAGGCCGCCCAGGAGCACCAGGCGACCGCGATCGGGCTCTCGGCGCTGCTGGTCTCCACCTCCAAGCAGATGCCCGCCTGCATCCAGGAGCTGCACGCCAAGGGTCTCGAGTACCCCGTGCTGATCGGGGGGGCGGCGATCAACCGCGCGTTCAGCTACCGCGCGCTGTTCCCGGGCGGGAAAGAATCCGAGGAGATCTACGAGCCGGGGGTCTTCTACTGCAAGGACGCCTTCGAGGGCCTCGCGGTGATGGATCAGCTGATCGACGCCCAGGCGCACGAGGCGCTGCTCTCCAAGTTGCGCGCGGGCGCCGCGGAGTTCCGTGCCAAGGGCGAGGAGCCGCGGGAGACGGGCGACCTCACGGACGACTCCGTGCGCTCGGCCGCGCGCACCGATGCCCCGGTGCCCACGCCCCCCTACTGGGGGGTGCGGGAGATCCCGGTGAACCTCGACGAGGTCTACAGCCACCTCGACACCCATGTCCTGTTCAAGCTCCACTGGGGCGGGAGGGGCGTGAAAGGCGAGGCCTGGCAGACGCTGCTGCGCGAGGACTTCCGCCCGCGCCTGGAGCGCATGTGGAAAGAGCAGGACTATCTGCACCCGCGCGCGCTGCTCGGCTTCTTCCCGTGCTACTCCCTCGGCAACGACATCGTCGTGCTCGACCCCGCGGACCGCACGACGGAGCTGACGCGCTTCGTGTGCCCGCGCCAGCCCAAGGGCGCCCGCATCTGCCTGGCGGACTTCTTCCGCCCCGCGAACGAGGACGGCTCCCCACCATCGGAGTTGGACGTGATCGCGGTGCAGGCGGTGACGGTGGGCTCGGAGGTCACCGAGCTGATGGCCAAGCTCGAGTCCGACGGGGAGTTCGCCGAGCAGCTGTTCGTCCACGGCCTCGGCGTGCAGACCGCGGAGGGACTCGCCGAGTGGCTGCACCACGAGGCCCGCGCGATGCTCGGCATCCCCGCCGCCCAGGGCCGGCGCTACTCCTGGGGCTACCCCGCGGTGCCCGAGCAGTCCGAGCACCTGAAGGTCGAGAAGCTGCTGGGCCTCGGGGACATCGGGATGCGCATCACCGAGGGCTATGCCCCCGAACCCGAGCAGTCAACGCTCGCGCTGATCGCCCACCACCCCCAGGCAATCTACTTCGGCACCCGCCAGGGCCGCCTGCTGGAGAACGGTTCCCCGGATGACCTGATCAAGGGCTCCTCGCGCGACCCCTCGCTGTTCGGCTCGGACGCGAGCTCGCCCGAGCTGGGCGACGAGGACCCGCCGGAGGGTGCCGTGGAGGAGGAGGAAGAGGACGAGCCGCCGATGGCCGCCTGAGAGCGCTACGCCCGCGAGGTGGCGCCGGCGTTTTCCGGCAGCGGCGGCAGGCGGACGGGGGTGGCGTGCATCGTGCGCAGACGGACCTCCTTCCAGGAGAGGCCCTCCTTGACGAGGGCGGGCGTGCCCATGATCACCGCGGTGGCGACCTCGACGGCCTGGAGGATGATCCCGTAGGCGACGGCGTCGGGGGTGGAGACGTGGTAGGCACCCGCGAGCACGACTACGCAGGCGGCCTGGAAGACGCCGACATTGGCGGGAGTGGCGGGCACGACGGCGGTGACGTTGACCGCGAACAGCACCCCCGCGGCGCCGGCGATCCCGACGCGGTGGTCGAGGCCGAGCGCCATCAGCAGCAGCCAGCAGGAGGCGCACTGGAGCGCCCACGCGGAGAGCTGCACCGTCGTGGCCAGCGCCGCAAGGCGGGGTTGGCGAAAGACGCGCAGGCCCTCTTGCACGCGCAGCAGCGAGCGGCGCAGCCCGAGCACCAGCGAGTGCAGCCGCGCGTAGCGCGAGATCGCCGAGCGGGGCAGCAGCACGGGGGCAAGCAGCACGATGAGCAGCGCCGCGAGCGGCACCAGCGCCGCGGCGAGCAGCGCCCCCTCGTGGCCGTGCAGGAGGGGCGCCCCGGAGAGCATCGCCACTCCGAGGAGGGTCAGGGCGAGCAGGTTCAAGAGCGTCTGGGAGACCATCGTGCCGAGCACCACCGGCAGCGTCTCGCGCGGGCGCCCGAGGCGGCGCGCGACGATCAGCGCGCGCGAGGGCTCGCCCAGGCGGGCGGGCAGCGTGGCGGACATCAGCACGCCGATGAAGGTCCCCTGCAGCGCGTCGCGGCGCCGGGCACGCCGCCAGGTGGGAGCGGCGCTGAGAATCGCGTGCCAGGCGAGGCCGCGGGCAACCATCGAGATGCACATCACCGCGAGGCCGGCCGCCAACAGCCCGGGGCTGGAGGCGACGAGGCTCGCGAGCACCCGCCCGACGCCGATCCTTGAGAGCGCGAGGAGCGCGAGCGCGAGGCCCGCGAGCGAGACCGCCGCCAGCGCCCCGCGGCGGGCGAGGCGCAGCGCGCGGCGCGGAGCGGGCTGAGCGAGCTGCGGCTCGAGGCTGGGCAGCCGCCGCGCGGGCACGTGGGGGAGCAGATCGGCGGGCGCGAGTCCGTGGCGCACCGCGAAGCGGGCGGGGCCGGTGCGGGCACGCCCGACCGCGAGCGCCTGCTCGTAGACGTCGAGCACCTCGGCGGCGACGTGGGGCCACGCGAAGCGCTCGGCGCGCTCGCGCGCCGCCACCGCCATCCGCGCGCGCCGGGCGGGGTCCAGCGCCAGCGCGCGCAGCGCCTCCGCGAGCGCGCGCGCGTCGCCGCGGGGAGCGAGCAGGCCGTCGAGACCGTCGCGCACGACGTCGCGGTAGCCCGCGATGTCCGACGCCACCACGGGCGTGCCCGCGGCGAACGCCTCGGTGAGGACCATCCCAAAGCTCTCCCCCCCGAGGGACGGCGCACAGAGGACGTCGGCGCACGCGAGCTGGGCGGCCTTCTCGTCCTCGGAGACCTTCCCCAGCGCCCGCACCCCGCGATCGTCGAGCAGCAGCGGCGCGACGTCCTCGGAGGTGGGCCCGATCAGGGTGAGCGTCGCGGGCACGTGCTCGCGCAGCGCCTCGAACGCGCGCAGCAGCACGGGCAGCCCCTTGCGCTCGACGGCCTGTCCGATGAACAGGATGCGCAGCGGCACAGGCCTCCCATCGCGATCCGCGCTGGCCCACTCCCAGTCCGCGACACCCGAGCGCGTGTCCCCATCGCGATCCCCACCCCCCATAGCCAGCGGAGCCAGATCGGACTCCGTCGGCATGCCGACGTCGGCCGGCCCGAGGTGCACGCCGTTGGGCACGATCCGGTAGCGCCCGCCGAAGAAGCGCCGCGCGGTCCAGGCGGCGGCCTCGGAGACCGCGATGCGAGCGTGCAGGCGGTTCATGTGCCGGCGCGCCCCGAGCGCCACCCCGACCCCATTCGTGAGCGCGTTCTCGGAGAAGCTGTGGAAGGTGCCCACGAGCGGGAGATCCCCGGCGCAGTCGGGCGCATACCAGCCCACCAGCGGCACCACGGGCTCGTGGACGTGCACGAGGTCGTAGCCCCCGCCGCGCAGCTCCCGTGTCAGGGCCACCAGCGCGTCCGGCGTGGCGGCGAGATTGGAGACGGCCCCGTTGGCGGAGAACCCGGTGCTACGCCCGAGCGCGAGGACCCCCTCGGGCAGCGGCAAGGGTTGCGGGCGAGCCCCGCGGTGCATCACGCGCGCCAGGGTGTCGTCGGGGTCGAAGGGCGCGAGGATCCGCGCCTCATGGCCAGCCGCCCGGAGCTCCTCGGCGAGCGCCCCGATGTGGTTGGTGACGCCTCCCGGATACGTCCATGAGTAGGGCGATACGAGCGCGATCCGCACACCTGAACTCTAGCCACTGAAGCCCCCGCCCTTCTCGAGGCCCCGCCCTTCTCCCTGCTTGTAGCCTGTGTGCGATGGGCGAGCGCCACTTCGTCAAGTACACCTTCCTCAAGGTCGCCCCCGAGTGGCGGCGCCTGGACTCCGAGCACCGCGCGCAGGACAAGCGCGAGTTCGCGGCGGCCTGCGAGGACTTCGCGGACGGGCACCTGCTGCAGTCCTTCTCGCTGGTGGGCACCCGCGGGGACGCGGAGCTGCTGCTGATCTCCGAGGCGGAGAACCTCGAGCGCATCCACGAGTTCCACGTGGTGCTGGCGCAGAGCGGCCTGATGAAGTGGGCGGACACCCCCTACTCGTTCCTGGGGATGCGCAAGAGCTCGGAGTACTCCGAAGAGCACCGCAGCACCCCGCGGGGCTTCCGCGGCAAGTACGTGTTCGTTTACCCCTTCGTGAAGTCGCGCGAATGGTACGCCCTGCCCGCCGAGGAGCGCTGGCGGATCATGCAGGGGCACATCGCGGTGGGACGCGAGTACCCGGGGGTGGACAACCACACGACCTACTCCTTCGGCCTGGACGACCAGGAGTTCGTGGTGGCGTTCGACACCGACGACGTGGGCACGTTCCTGGATCTCGTTCAGCGCCTGCGCACGACGGAGGCCTCGCGCTACACCGTGCGGGACACCCCGAGCTTCACCTGCATCGCCGCCTCGCTGCCGCGCGCGCTGAACGCGCTCGACGGCGAGCCGGTGGCGCTCGAGACGGCGGCGTTGCACTCTGCCTAAGGGGCTGGCACACCTGCGCCGGGCCGACCCCGTGCTGGCCGGCGTGATCGCTGCGGTCGGACCGAAGCTGGGCGATGCTCGCGCTGGGCGCCCCGACGAGCACTACGGCGCGCTGGTGCGCGCGATCGTCGGCCAGCAGCTCTCGACGAAGGCGGCGCGCTCGATCTACCTGCGTCTCATCGAGCGCTTCGACGGCCGCACACCGACGCCCGAGCAGATCCTCGCGGACGAGCCCGAAGAGCTGCGCGCGGCTGCGGGGCTCTCACGCGCGAAGGTCGGCTACCTGCGCTCGCTGGCCGAACACGTGCTCTCTGGCGAGTTGGAGCTCGAGCGCCTCGACGATCTGGACGACGACACGGTGATTGCCGAGCTCGTCGCGGTCAAGGGTTTGGGGACGTGGACGGCGCACATGTTCCTGATGTTCCACCTGGAGCGCCCCGACGTGCTGCCCGTGGGAGACCTCGGCATCCGCCGCGCGATCGAGCGCGCCTATGGGCTCGACGGGCTCCCAGATGCCCCCGAGATGGAGCGGATCGCGGAGCCCTGGCGCCCGTACCGCACGCTCGCCTGCCGCTATCTGTGGCGCTCGTTGGACAACGAGCCCTGATGAGGCTCGATCATCCCACCCAAGATCATCCCAGAAGACATAAAGCCCTCCGAGGAGCGGGACTCAGACCGCGGAGACCTGCTCCTCCTCGGCCACCCGGAAGGACGAGCCGCAGCCGCAGGCGGCGACGACGTTGGGGTTGTTGACCTTGAAGCCGGCCCCCTGGAGGCTCTCCTCGTAGTCGATCTCCGAGCCGTGCACGTACTGGAGGCTCGAGCGGTCGACCAGCAGCCTCAGCCCGTGGCTCTCGAAGACGGCATCGTTATCGCGCTGCTCGTCGAAGGCGAGCTGGTACTGGAAGCCCGAGCAGCCGCCGCCGCGCACTCCGACGCGCAGCCCCGCGAGGGCCACGTCGGCGCCCTGGGCGGAGAGGAACTCGCGCACCTTCTCGGCTCCCTTGTCGGTGAACTCAACCATCGCTATCCAAAGTGTAGCGAGCCCCACCGCCCCGGCTATCCTTGGACCCGAGATGCCCACCCCCGAGGAGATCAAGCAGCGCATCGAGGCCGCCATCCCGGGCGCCCGCGCCGAAGTCGAGGACTACACGGGCGGGGGCGACCACTTTCGCGCGACCGTCACCGCGGAGGCGTTTGCGGGGCGCAGTCGCATCGAGCAGCACCGCCTCGTATACGACGTGTTCGGCGCCGAGATCGGCGGGCCGATCCATGCCCTGTCGCTGAAGACCGCAATTGCCTGAGAGCCCAAGCTCCCCCAAGCCCCCCCAAGCCCCCCCAAGCCCCCACCCGAGCGCCCCAAAGGAGTCACCCCATGAAGAGCATCGATCCCATCACCGCCCCCTCCACCCAGTCCAACCCGATCCGCGTCGCGATCGAGCAGGCGATCGCGGAGAACCCCGTGATCCTTTTCATGAAGGGCACCCCAGACGCTCCCTCCTGTGGCTTCTCGCGCCGCACCGTCGCGATCCTGCAGTCGCTCGACGCGGGCTTCGCCGCGGTGGACGTGCTACCGGACCCCCGCATCCGCCAGGAGCTCTCCGCATTCTCCAACTGGCCGACGATCCCGCAGCTGTTCGTCGACGGCGAGCTGGTCGGGGGATGCGACATCGTCACCGAGATGTACGAGTCCGGTGAGCTCGCGGAGGTCCTCGGGGTCGAGGGCGTAGCCGAGCCGCAGCCGGGAATGCAGACGCCCGCGGAGGGCGCGGCGAGCGGCCTGCAGATCGAGAACCGGCTGGGCTGAGCTGGGGCCGGGGCGCCATCGCGGCGCCCCATCCCACGGGCTGAGCCGGCGCCGAAGTGCCCGCCCCGGGGACCCACCCCGCTCGCGGAGCCGGCGCCGAAGCGCCGTGGCGGCACCCCACCCCATTGCTGTAGGGTGCTCGCCCGATGCCCCCCGTAGCGATCGTCACCGACACCACCAGCTACCTCCCGCGAACGCTGGTGGGCAACGAGGGCATCCATCTGGTCAGCCTGTACGTCGGTTGGGGGGGCGAGGGATCGGGGGACGGCGAGGAGGGCTGGGTCGGCCGGCAGCGAGAGAGCGAGCTGGAGAGCTTCGACGCCTTCTACGAGCGCCTGCGCTCGGACCCCGCTCTGCCCACCACCTCCCAACCCTCGATCGGGGACTTCCTCGCGGTGTGGGAGCCGCTGCTGGAGGAGGGGCGGGACATCGTCTCGGTGCACCTCTCGGGGGGGATCTCCGGGACCTGCGAGGCCGCCCGCCAGGCCCGGGGCCTGCTCGCCGAGCGCGGCCTGGGGGAGCGCGTGGAGGTGCTCGACGGGGAGACCGCCTGCGGAGGGCTCGGCCTGCTCGCGCTCGCGGGCGCGGCCGCGGCCCGTGGGGGGGCGGACAAAGACGGGGTGATCGCCCGCGTGCGCGAGACGCGCGCGGCGCTGAAAATCTGGTTCTGCATCGACACCCTGGAGTACCTGCGCCGGGGGGGGCGCGTGGGCAAGGCGCAGGCGTGGCTCGGGGGGACGCTGCGGATCAAGCCGATCCTCACGCTGGGCTACGAAATCACCCCGGTGGAGCGCGTGCGCACGGCGGGGCGGGCGTTCGAGCGGATGGTGCAGTACATGCACGAGCTGCAGGAGGCGGGCTCGGACGCGTGGGTGGTTCAGCACATCCAGGCCACCGAGCAGGCCCAGCGGCTGATCGAGCACGGACGCGAGATCTATGGCTCCGAGCCGCTGTTCGTCTCCGAGGTGGGGCCCGTGATCGGCACCTACGTTGGGCCGGGGCTGGTTGGCGTCGGCGGGATCTCCCGCGCGCTGCTGGCCTAGCGTCGGCGTCGGCGCCGGCGACTGCGCATCCCGAGCGCGAGGCCGACCACGGCGGCACCGATCAAAAGCTCGCGTTTGTGGCGCTCGACGTGGCCGCGCCAGTCGGTCAGCTTGGCCACCTCGCCGTGCAGGCGCTCCATCGAGACCGCCAGCTCCGCACGGTTGGCCTCCATCGAGCTGCGGATCTCCGCGGGGGAGCGCTGCGCCATCACGACACCCCCGCCGCGCCGGGGCCAGAGTTGGGAGCCGCACCCGCGGCTCGCTGCGGACCAGCGCCCACCGGAGCGTGCATGTCACGCGGGCCATCCGCGCCCCCCTCAGATGCCGCCCCCATCGTCTGGCGGATCAGGTGGGCCTCTTCGATCGCCATCGTCGGCACCGGCGGAGCGCTTTTTTTGACGACTTTGGCGGCGAGCAGACCGGCGAGCGCGCCGAGCACCAGCAGGATCAGGGCCATCGCGAAGAAGCCCCAGAAGTACGTGAAGTCGTTGCCGATCGGCAGCTCGTAATAGAGCAGCCACGCGCAGCCGATCAGCACGAGGAAGAGCGCGGTCACGACGAAGATGCCGGCGGCTGCCGCCACGATCGCGCCGCGGGCGAGCTTGGCGACCTTCTCGGTGACCTCCGCCTTGGCGAGCTCGACCTCCTCGCGGACCAGCACCGCCACGCGCTCGGACACGTCGGTGATCGCGGTGGCGATGTTCTGAGGCCCGTCCGCCCGAGGCCCGCCCGCTCCAGCCGGACTCGCTCCAGGCCCGCCGCCCGGCGCCGCGCTCACTCGGGGGGCTCCTCGTCGAACACCCTTCGCCACACCGCGCCCGCGGCGCGCTGCACGAGGATGCTCGCGAGGGCGCCGAAGGCGGTGAGCATGCCGGACCACATCAGCCGCTTGACCATCTCGTTCTCCATCATCCGGGGAGTGTATTGCCCACGGTGGTCGCCTCCAATCCTCCGCACACCGTCTCCACCACCAGCCACTTGGCGCGCTCGTACTGATCCTCCCCGCCGGGCAGCAGCCCGAAGATCCAGCCGGTGAGCATCTGCTCGATCGCGCCGTAGAAGGACATCGCCGCGAAGGGGGCGTCGATCTCGGCCTTGAAGGCCCCCGTGGCCTGGGCGGCGGTGACGATCTCGGCGATCAGCTCGTAGGCCTGGCGGATCTGGGCGAGGTGGGTCTGACCGAAGGAGTTGGCGGCGCGGGTGACCTCGACGATGATCACCTTCATCAGGTCGGGGTCGTGGCGGTAGCTGTCGACGATGAAGGAGGCGATCTCGTACAGCTTCTCGCGCGGGCCGAGATCCGCCTGCGCGTCGACCTCGCGGATCGTCGCGAGCATCACGTTCCAGCGCTCCAGGAAGAGCGTGTCGAGGATCTCGTCCTTGGAGGCGAAGTAGTGGTACACGAGGCCGTAGGCGACCCCCGCCTCGTCGGCGATGTCCGAGACACGACAGGCGTGGAAGCCCTGGCGGGCGAACACGCGCACGGCGGCGTCGAGGATCATGCGCCGCTTGTCCGGCCCAGTGGCGGCGCGCGCGGCGCTCACAGCTCATCCTTTGGTTGCCCTGGCCAGCTCATCGGAGGACCTCCACGGCTCGGCCAGCTCACCGTATGACCCCCACGGGCCAGTCGTAGACCTCCGAGCGGCGGTTGGCCAGCGCCGGAAACTGCGTGCGGATTTCCTCCTGGCGCTCCAGATCGAGCTCGGCGACGATGTGGCCCTCGCCGTCGGGCGCCTGCGCGAGCACCGTGCCCCAGGGGTCGACGATCATCGAGTGCCCCCCCGAGCGGTGCCCGCCGGGGTGCGCTCCCACCTGGTTGGCGGCGATCACGAACGCCTGGTTCTCGATCGCCCGCGCGCGCACCAGGGTCTCCCAGTGGTCGCGGGTGGTGGGCAGCGTGAAGGCGGCGGGCAGCGCGAACACGCGGGCGCCGCGCAGGGCGAGGATCCGATAGAGCTCAGGGAAGCGCAGGTCGTAGCAGATCGACAGCCCCAGCTCCACTCCATCGGGGGTGGCGCTCAGCACGATCTCCTCCCCCGCCTCGGTGATGGCGGACTCGTTGTAGGCGCGCCCCTCGACCTCGACGTCGAACATGTGCAGCTTGCGGTACACCGCCCGCACCTCCCCCTGGGGGTCGATGTGCACGGAGGTGTTGGCGAGCTTCTCGGTGGCCACTCCCGCCTCGCCCTGGGGGCGCTCGAGGATCGAGCCGGCGACCAGATCGATCCCCAACTCCCGCGCGAGCGCCCGCGCCCAGGAGATCGCGGGGCCCTGGAGGGTCTCGGCGCCCGCGCGCATGTCATCGTCGGAGCCGAGCGCCGTCCACTTCTCGGGGAGTACGATCAGACGTGCTCCATCTGCCGCAGCGGCGCGCGTCAGGCGATCGGCGGCCTCCATGTTCGCGGCCTTCTCGGCTGTGGAGTTGAGCTGGACCGCGGCGACTCTCAAAAATGCACTCCTCCCACAGGCACACCTCCCGCGGAATAGATTGACTAGTCAGTCAACAGTCTCAAGCATAGCGGCCGACCCGTCCGGGACTACGGCCGGCGGGCCGCTGGCGCCGGCCGGTGCCACGGGCGGTGGGCCGCTGGCGCCGGCCGGGATGTCGATGTGGCGCGGCACGCGCCCGCTCAAGCGCTGGCGCTATGTCGCGATCTTCTGCGAGGAGCTGATGGCGTGCGCGGCGATCGTGCACGTGGGCCCGGCGCGCCAGAGCTTCTGGGCGATCCTCTCCCGCGAGGAGATGCGCCTGCGGGAGCGCACCCGTCTGCTCCCCCGCCGGGGCGCGGTCCAGTTGGAGAGAGGGCGGCTGCGGGTGCGCGACCGGGCAGTTGACGGCAGCAGCGTCGAGCTCGACTTCGCGCTGGTCGAGGACGCGGGCGTGCAGGCGCTCTGCCCCCACGGGCGCGCCCAGGTGTGGACGCGCAAGCAGGCGGGCATCCGGGCGCACGGCACCGTCGCCCTCGACGGCGGCCCCCGGCGCACGATCGAGGCGCTGGCGGTGGTCGACGACACCGCGGGCCACCATGCGCGCGTGACCGAGTGGCGCTGGGCGGCGGGCGTGGGTGTGGATCCCACGGGGGCACCCCTGGCGTTCAACCTCGTGGAGGGCGTCAACGATCCCCCGACCGGCAGCGAGCGCGCGGTGTGGGTGGCGGGAGAGCCGCATGAGGCGGCGGCGGTGAGCTTCGCGCCCGACCTCACCCGGATCGGGGCCGCCGACGGCTCGCAGTTGCGCTTCACCCCGGAGGCGGAGCGCAGCCGCACGGAGAACCTGCTGGTGGTGCGCAGCGAGTACCGCGCGCCGTTCGGGACCTTCGCCGGCACCCTCCCCGGCGGGATCGAGCTCGCGCACGGCCTCGGCGTGGCGGAGCACCACCGCGCGCGCTGGTAGCCCTCGATGTGGAACTACGCTCGAAACGTCGCGCCCGGCGGAGCCCCGGCGGCGGACTTTGCGACGGCACCGGACGCGAGTAGAGCCTCGATCTCGCCCGGGGCATAGCCCGCGGCGGCGAGCACCGGCTCGGTGTGCTCCCCCAGCGCGGGGCCGGGGAGGCGGTCGTGGGCGCCGGGGGTGCGGTCGAGCTTGACGGGGACGCCGAGCTGGCGCACCCCCCCGGCGACGCCGGGCTGCTCGAGCGTGACCACCATCTCGCGGGCGCGCACGAGCTCGGACTCCAGGGCCTCCTCGAGCTCCAGCACGGGCTCCAGGCAGCAGTCGTGCTCGACCGCGAACTGCTGCCACTGGGCGCGGGTGCGGGCCTTGAAGATCTCCACCACCTGCACGTGCGCCTCGGAGCCGGGCGCCTCGAACTGACGCTCGACGAGGTCCTCGCGCTCGACGCCCCGGCACCACGCCTGCCAGAACTTCGGCTCCAGCGCACCCAGCGTGACCCAGCCGTCCTCGCACTCGTAGGGGCGATAGCAGATCACCGAGCCCGCGAGCAGCAGGCCGCCACGGTGGGGGGGGTTGCCGTCGGCGAAGTACGCGCCGGCCACCATCGCAAGCCAGGAGAGCGCGCCGTCGGCCATCGAGACGTCCACCATCTGGCCCTCCCCGGAGCCCGGATGGGAGGCGCTGCCATCCCGCTCGCGCAGCGCGGCGAGGATGCCGAACGCCGCCATCAGCGCCCCGCCGCCGAGATCGGCGATCTGGCCGGCCGACTGTATGGGAGGACCCCCGCCCTCACCCGAGAGGCCGAGCAGGCCGACGAGGCCGAGGTAGTTCATGTCGTGGCCCGAGGCCTCCCGCTTGGGGCCGCTCTGGCCGTAGCCGGAGATCGCGCAGTACACGATCCCGGGGTTGACCTCGCGCATCCGCTCGTAGCCCACGCCGAGGCGGTCGAGCACGCCGGGGCGGAAGGACTCGAGCACCACGTCGTGCTCGCGCACCAGGCGCAGCAGCACCTCGCGCCCCTCCTCGCGCTTGAGGTCGATGCGGATCGAGCGCTTGTTGCGGTTCAGCGCGAGGAAGAGCGCGGACTTGGCGCTGTCCTCGGCGCCCTCCACGTAGGGCGGAGACCAGCGGATGTAGTCGCCCATGCCGGTGTCCTCCACCTTCAGCACCTCCGCCCCGAAGTCCGCGAGCAGCAGCGAGCAGAACCCGCCGGGCAGCAGGCGGGAGAGGTCGAGCACGCGGATGCCCGCGAGGGGGAGGCTCACCAGGCGCCCCTGCGGGTGTCAGCCATCGCGCTGGGGGATGTTCAGGAGGCTGCGGGCCTCCCGCACCGTCGCCGGACGGCGGCCCACGTCTTCTGTCATCTGCCGCGCCTTCGCGACCAGCTCGCCGTTGGAGCGCGCCATCTCGCCGTCGGGAAGGTAGAGGTTGTCCTCCAGGCCCACCCGGATCGAGCCGCCGAGGGTCAACGCGGCTGCCACCAGCTCCCACTGGCGGCGGCTGATCCCGATCACCGCCCAGTGAGATTTGGACCCGCCCGCCGCGGCGCCGTCTTCGACCCCGGGGATGTTGGCGGCCATCGCCGCGAGGTTGCGCGCACCGGGGGGGACTCCGCCGACGACGCCCATGATGCAGTCCACGTGCAGCGGGGGCTTCAGCACGCCCATGTCGATGAGCGGCTCCAGGCTGCCCACGTGGCCGAGGTCGAAGCACTCGTGCTCTGGTTTGATGCCCAGCTCGTTCATCGCCCGCAGCAGCTCGATGATCTCCTCGAAGGGATTGGCGAAGACCATCTTGAACACGAAGTCCTTGCGTGAGCGCGAGTACTTGGCGTAGTTCATGGAGCCCATATTCAGCGCCGCCACCTCCGGGCGGCACTCGCGCAGGTAGGCCACGCGCTTCTCCACGCTCACCCCCACGGCGCCGGTGGAGAAGTTGACGATCGCCGCGTCCCCCACCTCCGCGCGGATCGCCTCGGAGATCGCCTTGTAGTCCTCCACCTCGAAGCTCGGCCCCCCCTCGGGGGTGCGCGCATGGATGTGGATCATCGTCCCGCCCTCATCCACGATCCGCCGCGCCTCCGCCGCGTACTCCGCGGGGGTGTAGGGGATCGCGGGGCACTGCTCGCGGTTGGCGAGCACGCCGGAGATCGCACAGGTGATCACGACCGGGTCCTCGAGGCTCACGGCGGGCAGTATCCCACCTGCGCTTGGCGCAGCGCGAGCGCCGAGTTCACGTCTGCCACCATCGCCGCCACGCTCCCACGCACACCCTCGTCGAACTCAGATTCCCCCAAGCTGAGGTCCCCGAAGTTGTAGGTGATGCTGCGCGAGGCGTTGACGACGGCGCCGAGCCCGTCGGGGTTGAAGCTCGCGGCCGCGTCCTGCGCAGTCCCCCCCTGCGCACCGTAGCCCGGAACGAGGACGATCGCCTTCGGCATCAGGGTACGCAAGGACTCGGCCTCCTCGGGGAACGTCGCGCCGACGACCGCCCCGATCGAGCTGTACCCACTCTCGCCGATCAACTCCTGCCCCCAGCGGTCGACCAGCTTTGCGAGGTGCATCGAGATCGTGCCGCCGTCCGCCGCGGGGCGGTCCTGAATTTCGCTGGACCCGGGATTGGATGTCTTGACGAGCACGAAGAGGCCCTTGCCGTACTGCGCGCACACCCTCACGAACGGTTCGATGCTGTCAGCACCGAGAAAGGGTGAAACGGTGATGCAATCGGCCTCGAACGCCGGCACGCGACGCCCGTACACCGACACCTGGCCCAGGAAGGCGTTTGCGTAGGCCGCCGCCGTGGAGTCGATGTCGTTGCGCTTGGCGTCCACCACCACCACCAGACCCGCGCTGCGCGCGGCCTGGATGGTGTCGAGGAGCGCCTGCATTCCGGGGAGGCCGTACTGCTCGTAGAAGGCGATCTGCAGCTTGACCGCGGGCACGCTCGGCGCGACCAGATCGATGACGCGCTCGTGAAAGGAGGCGATGACTCTCCCGATCTCGCGGGGATCGTCGCTCGCGCGCAGCGGGCGTTTGACGAAATCGGGCATCAGATCGATTCGCGGGTCGAGACCGACCACGCAGGGGTTGCCCTTGGCTTGGATCGCGGCGATCAGCCGGTCGGCGAACATGCCCACCCCGCCCCTCCCCCGGCCACCTCTCCGATGCCTCTCATACCGGCACCACCCCGTGGCGCTTCCAGGGGCGCTCGACCTTCTTGCCCTGCGCCATCTCGAGCGCCCGGCAGATCGTCTGGCGGGTCGCGCGGGGGTCGATCACGTCGTCGATGAGGTCGTTGCCGGCGGCGATGTAGACGTCGAACTGCTTGCGGAAGGACTCGATCAGCTCGGCGCGCTTGGCGGCGGGGTCCTCGGCCTCCTCGACGACCTTGCGGAAGGCGATCTCCACGACGCCCTCGGCGCCCATCACGGAGATCTCGGCGCTCGGCCAGGCGACGATCAGGTCGGGTTCGTAGGCGCGCCCGTTCATCACGTAGTAGCCCGCCCCGTAGGCCTTGCGGGTGATCACGGTGAGCTTGGGCACGGTGGCGTTGGCGACCGCGTAGAGCATCTTGGCGCCGTGACGGATGATCCCTTCGGCCTCCACCTTGGTGCCCACCATGAAGCCGGGCACGTCCTGGATGAAGAGGAGGGGGATCGCGAAGGCGTTGCAGAGGTTCACGAAGCGCGCGGCCTTGTCGGCCGAGTCGTTGTCGAGGATCCCCCCGAGCTGCTTGGGCTGGTTGGCGACGATCCCCACCGGCCGGCCCCCGAAGCGGGCGAAGCAGGTGATGATCGTCTTGGCCCACTGCCGCTTGATGTCGAGGTACTCGCCGTCGTCCACGATCAGCTCGATGACCTCGTACATGTCGTAGGGCTTGCGGTTGGACTCGGGGAGGATGTCGAGCAGGCCCTCCTCGGCGCGGTCGATCGGGTCGGGGGCGGCCCCACCCACCCCGCCCACCCGCACGGGGGGGCGCTCTTCGCAGTTCTGGGGCATGTAGGAGAGGTACTCCTTGATCCGCGCGATGCACTCCTCGTCGTCGGCCACCTCCATGTCTCCCACGCCGGACTTGCGGCAGTGCACGCGCGAGCCCCCCAGTTCCTCCTGGGTGACGTCCTCCCCCACCGCGGCGCGCACGAGGTGGGGTCCCGCGAGCGCCATCGAGCCGCGGCCCCTGACCATCGGCACGAAGTCCGCGAGACCCGGGATGTAGGCGGTGCCCGCAGCGCAGGGCCCCATCAGCGCGGCGACCTGGGGGATCACGCCACTCATCACGACCTCCTCGCGGAAGAGGTGCCCGGAGCCAGCGAACATCGCACCGGCGGCCTCCTGCACACGCGCGCCGGCGGAGTCCAGGAGCCACACGAAGGGGATGCGCTTGGTGAGCGCGAGCTCGCGCAGGCGGGTGACCTTGATCTCGCCGGTCATCCCCATCGAGCCCGCCATCACGGTGAAGTCGTACGCGCACACCGCCGCGAGGCGCCCGTCGATCTTGCCGTAGCCAGTGATCACCCCGTCCGCGGGGGCCTCCACGCCGTCCATCGCGCGCTGCGCGAAGTGGGGGCGCCCGTGGATGCCCATCTCCACGAACGTCCCCGCGTCGATCAGCAGCGCGATCCGCTCGCGCGCGGTGAGCTTTTCCCGCTGGTGCTGCTTGGCGATCTTCTCCTCCCCCCCGCCGAGCACGATCTTCGCGCGACGGGCTTCGAGGTCCTCGACCAGCGGCCGCAGCAGGGAGATGGGGGTGTCGGTTGGGGTGCTGGGGGAGACGGTGGGCGTGCTCTGGGAGTTGGTTGGCGTACTCTCGCTCATCAGCGGCCTTTCCACACGGGGTCGCGCTTTTCAAAGAACGCGCTGACACCCTCCACGATGTCCTCGGTGGAGAGCGCGAGGGTGAGCTGGGCGCGCAGGTAGTCCAGCGCATCATCCAGCGGCATGTCCAGCTGCCGGCGCATGGCCTCCTTGCCGAGGCGCATGATCAGCGGGGACTTCGCGGCGAGCTTCCCCGCCCACTCCGCGACCGCCGCGTCGAACTCCTCCGCGGGCACCACCTTGTTGACGATCCCCGCCGCGAGCGCCTCCTGGGCGCTCCAGCGCTCACCGAGCAGCAGCAGCTCGTTGGCCTTCTTGCGTGGCACGTTGCGGTAGATCAGTGCCATGATCATGAACGGGAACGCCCCCACGTTGATCTCCGGCGTGCCGAAGGTGGCCTGCTCGGAGGCCACGATCAGATCGCACGCCAGCGCGATTCCGAGCGCCCCCGCGAGCACGTGCCCGCGCGCCGCGCAGATCGTGGGCTTGCCGAGCGAGCCGATCAGCTTGAACAGCCCGACGAAGGCTTCCGAGCCGAAGTGCTTGTAGACGAGCGGTATCTCCCCCGCGAACCCCCCCAGGTTGGCGCCCGAGGAGAACACTTTCTCGTGCGAGGAGGCCAGCACCACGCAGCGCACCTCCTCCTCCGAGCGCGCCCGCTCCAGTGCCGCGATCAGCCCGCCGAGCAGCCCCGCCGAGAGCGCATTGCGGGTGTCGGGCTCGTTCAGCGTGATCGTGGCGACGCCGTCGGCCACGTTGTAGAGCACGGGCTGCTCGGACACGTTCGGCATCCTAACCTCCCGACGTGGTTCCCGCGTGCTTGGTTGGCTGCTCAGCCAGGGCGCGCGGGCAGCCGCCGGGCGCTATTCCCACTCGATCCGCTCGGCCAACTCCGTTGGTCCGAGCTCGATCAGCCCACTGTGCTCGATCGGCTCGTAGCGGTCGCCGCGCAGCCCCAGCCAGTGGATCTCGCGCTTCTTCGGATCGACGATCAAACCCTCCTCGACGTCGTGGGCGGCGTAGAAGGGGAGCTTGGCCCACGTCTCGTCGTCTGGAGAGACAACCTCAACGACCAGCGCCGCAGTGGGGTAGTAGAGCCGATCGGGCCCAGGGTGATGAATGCCACCATCTGGCACGCGATAGTTGCCTTTGGTGCCGAGATTGAAGTCCGCCAAGGGCAGCAGCCCCGCCGCCCGCGAGGGACCATCGAGCAGCACAGTGAGCTGCTGCAGTATGCGACCATGGCGACCGTGCGGGGTGGGATTCACGTGCAGCACCCCGTCCCACATCTCGTCGGCGTGATCGAGACCGAGCTGTTTCCTGCGATACAGCAGCTCATCGATCTCTACCGGGAGCGGATCGAGAATCACGGTCGGCACAGCGCGATTCTAGCGCCGTTGAACGCCTCGTGCAGCTCATTGTATGCACGTTACGCACGCCTTGGGATGGAACGCTCGCCCGCTTTCCTTTTCCTGGCCAAAGCGCTAGTTTCTGCAAGCACAAGCGAGCACGACCCCCGAGACCCGAGCACGACAAGGAGCCCCACCGACATGGCCGCCACCACCGAGAGCGTCCTGAAGCCAGACTTCGCAGCGAAGCGCAAGCACTTCCTGTTCACCGACGAGCACGAACAGCTGCGGGAGTCGATCCGCGGCTTCGCCCAGAAAGAGCTGGCGCCGCATGCGGAGGAGTGGGAGGAGACCACATTCCCGGACTCCGTGTTCACGCGCATGGGGGAGCTCGGCTTCCTGGGCTTGGACAAGCCCGAGGAGTACGGGGGTCAGGGGGGGGACTACTACAGCGCGCTGGTGCTCGCGGAGGAGATCGGGCACTCGGGCAGCGGGGGCCTGGCGATGGGGGTGGCGGTGCAGACCGACATGGCGATGCCCCCGATCCTCGCGTTCGGCACCGAGGAGCAGAAGCGCCAGTGGGCCGAACCGGCGATCAAGGGGCAGAAGATCCTCTGCCTCGGGATCACCGAGCCCGACGCGGGCAGCGACGTCAAAGGGATCAAGACGCGCGCGGTCAAGGACGGCGACGAATATGTGATCAACGGCTCGAAGACCTACATCACCAACGGCCACCGCGCGCATGTGATCGTGCTGGTGACCAAGACCGACGCCGATGCGGGGTACGACGGCTTCACGCTGTTCCTCGTGCCGATGGACGCCCCCGGGGTGATCCGCGAGAAGCGACTGGAGAAGCTGGGGATGCACGCCTCCGACACCGCGCTGCTGGCCTTCCAGGACGTGCGCGTCCCCGAGTCAGCGGTGCTGGGGCAGGTGGGGCGCGGCTTCTACCACATCATGTGGGAGCTCCAGGGGGAGCGCCTGATCGGCGCCGCGGGCAGCGTGGCGGGCGCCCAGCGCGTGTTCGAGCGCACATTGGAGTACGCCAAAGAGCGCACCGCCTTCGGCCGGGCGATCGGCAACTTCCAGGTGACCCGCCACAAGTTCGCCGAGATGGCCACCAAGATCGAGACCGCCCGCCAGATGGTGTACATGACCGCGTGGCGCCAGCAGAACGGCGACTACCCGGTGCGCGAGATCTCGATGGCCAAGCTCTACGCCTCCCGCATCGCCTGCGAGGTCGCCGACGAGTGCATCCAGATCCACGGCGGGGCCGGCTACATGCGCGAGTACGGCGTCGAGCGCGCGTGGCGCGACCTGCGCCTCAACCGCATCGGCGCGGGCACCGACGAGATCATGTTGGAGGTCATCGGGCGGTCTTACGGGCTTTGATGCTGTTGACCGGGCCACATGTGGCCCGGTCGGCAACGCCACATGTGGCGTTGCCCGGGGCCGCACATGTGCGGCCCCGCCTGTCGGTGCATGCACCGACAGGCCTGCCGGCACATGTGCCGGCAGGAACTACACAATCAGCGAGGAGGCTTCGTCGAACCGCGGATCTCGACCGCTACGACGCTCGGCGGCGCAGTGGGAGGCATCGGATTCGATGGAAGGGGCTTGGGCGAAGGAGGCGTGTCGCTCATCTCAACTCACAACTTCAGGCGTAGACAAGCTCGGCGCCTGCGCTGATCGCGACGGGCTCCAGGTGCAACATCCCCAACGTCACCGCTGGCGGCTCCTCGCCCGGGCGTGCAAGGATGAGCGCGATTCCTTCCTGGAGGCTCTCCCGCAACTCGTCGAGGGTGTCGCCAGTAGCGAATACGCCAGGGTACTCGTCCACCGTCGCCCAGAACGCGTCATCCTCACTGTGGACATTGACGTGCAGTTTCTGCGGTTCGGGCATCGTCTTCATCATAGATATCGGGTCAAGGCTGCCTGTCCTGTAGCCCAGCCTCGCGGCGTAGTTGCGCCTCGAAGCCCTTAGAGTAGGCGCGGCGCTATTTCCCATCCCCTGTGTAGCCCGGCTGGACTCGAACAGCGATCTACCAATCATGAGCCAGCCCAATCCGCCCTTCACCGACGAGCACGAGGAGCTACGCTCCTCGATCCGCCGCTTTGTCGAGCGCGAGCTCGCGCCCCATGCCCAGCAGTGGGAGGAGGAGGAATGGTTCCCCGACGAGGTCTTCGGAAAGCTCGCCTCCCACGGCTTCCTCGGCCTCAAGTACCCCGAGGAGTACGGCGGGCAGGGCGGGGACTACCTGCACGACGCGATCCTCATCGAGGAGCTCACCCGCACCGGCTCCGGGGGGACCGCGGCGGGGATCGGGGCGCACGTCAACATCGCCACGCCCCCCATCTGGAAGTTCGGCACCGAGGAGCACAAGCAGCGCTACCTGGTGCCCGCGATCCGCGGGGAGAAGATCGGGGCGCTGGCGATCACCGAGCCCGGCGCCGGCTCGGACGTCTCCGCGCTGCGCACCCGCGCGGTGCCCGTGGACGGCGGCTGGGTGGTCAACGGCGAGAAGACCTACATCACCAACGGGGTGCGCGCCCACTTCCTCGTGACCGCCGTGAGGACCAAGGAAACGAACCCCCCCGCCCGCCACCACGGGATCTCCTTCCTGATCGTCGAGCGCGGCGAGGGCGTGAGCTCGGCGAAGCTCAAGAAGCTCGGCTGGGCCGCCTCCGACACCGCCACGATCGCCTTCGAGGACGTCTTCGTGCCCGCCGAGAACCTCCTCGGCCCCGAGCACGAGGGCTTCAAGCTGATCATGGCCAACTTCCAGTGGGAGCGCCTCGCGATGGCGCTCGGGGCCTCCGCCGCGATGTCCCTCGCGTGGGAGCGCACCGCGGAGTTCGCGCGCGAGCGTAACGTCTTCGGGCGGCCCCTCTCCAAGCACCAGGTCACCCGCCACAAGCTCGCCGACCTCGCCACCTCCGTGTACACCGCCCGCTGCGTCACCTACGACGCGCTGCGCCGCTTCGTGGGCGGCGAGGAGCCGCTCAAGGAGGTCACGATGGCCAAGCTCCTCACCCAGCGCGCCTCCTATGAGCTGATGGACGCCTGCCTGCAGATCCACGGCGGCGCGGGCTACATGCGCGAGTACTGGGTCGAGCGCGCCGCTCGCGACGCCCGCCTCGGCCCAATCGGCGGGGGCAGCGACGAGATCATGAGGGAGATCCTGGGGCGCGTTCTGGGGCTCTGAGCCAGTGACACGACGGGGGGAGGCTCGGGAGGGGGGCCCGCCCCCCTCCCGCCAAGACTTGAGGGAGATCCTGGGGCGCGTTCTGGGGCTGTAGGGAGGGTGTCCAAAACTGCCCGCCCTCGCTCAGGTTTGCCGGCGGGTGGGCCGATGCAGGGGTGTGGCACGTGCCCGTCCTAGGACGCTGCTTGCCCTCGCCAGTTGCCTGGGTGCACTCGCGGCGCTTACGGCGTTCCCCGCCGCCGCCGCTGCGGAAGCCTGCCCGGGCGCCGACCTCACCCCCAGGCCGGGCAACGTCGAACAGGTCCGCACGGCGGTGCTCTGCCTGATCGATCAGGAACGCGAACGCCACGGCGAGGGCGCCCTGCGGGCCAACGTGAAGCTCGCGCGCGCCGCCCAGCAGCACAGCCGGGAAATGGCCGATGAAGACTACTTCTCGCACGTCGCCCCCGACGGCCAGACGCCGCTCGACCGGATGCGCTCCAGCGGCTACATCTCCAACCCCCAGGCGGGGTATGTCGTCGGCGAGAACATCGCCTGGGGCACGCTCTGGCTGGCCACGCCGCAGTCGATCGTGAACGCCTGGATGGCCTCGCCCGAGCACCGCGCCAACATCCTCGACGGCGCCTTCCGCGAAACCGGCGTCGGGGTCGAACCGCGGCCTCCGGCCTCGCTCGCCGAAGGACAGGCCGGCGCGCTCTACACCCAGGACTTCGGCGCGCTCGTCCCCACCGGGCGCTCCTCGCGCGCCACCCGCCGCTCCTTGCGCACCGCCCGCCGCCCCTCCCGCGCCACCGGCCATCCCTCGGGCGCCACCCGCCGCTCCTCGCGCCGCTCCCGCCGCCCCGGACGGATAACCTCCGACACCCGCAAACAAGGCGAAAGAAGGAGCGACGTACATGGGAGTTCTCGACGGCAAAGCCGCGATCGTCACAGGCTCGGCGCGCGGCATCGGGCGCGCCACGGCAGAGCTGCTCGCCGCGCACGGCGCGCAGGTGCTCATCAACGATCTCGACACAGACATCGCAAAGCAGGCCGCTGAGGAGATCGCGGGCGAGCACGCGGTGTTCGCGGGCGACCTCACCAAGCCCGGGGTGCCCGACCAACTCGTGCAGAGCGCGATCGACGCCTTCGGCAGGATCGACATCGTCGTCAACAACGCCGGCTACACCCTGGACGCGCCGATCCACAAGATGACCGACGAGCACTTCCAGGCGATGCTCGACATCCACACCATCGTGCCCTTCCGCGTGATCCGCGCCGCCGCTCCGCACCTGCGCGAGCCCGCCAAGAAGGAGCGCGAGGAGGGCCAGGAGGTGTTCCGCAAGATCGTCAACGTCTCCTCCACCTCCGGCACCTTCGGCAACCCCGGGCAGGCCAACTACTCCGCCGCCAAGGCGGGCGTGGTGGGGCTCACGAAAACGCTCGCCAAGGAGTGGGGCCAGTTCAAGGTGAACGTCAACGCGGTCGCCTTCGGCTTCATCGACACCCGCCTCACCCAGGCCAAGGCGGATGACAACACGATGGAGAAGGACGGCGAGAAGATCCAGCTCGGCATCCCCGAGCAGCTGCGCCAGATGGCCTCCATGCTGATCCCCCTGGGGCGCCCCGCCACACCCGAGGAGGCCGCGGGCGGCATCTTCTTCCTCTGCACCCCCTGGTCCAACTACGTGCACGGGCAGACGCTGCACATCACCGGGGGGATGTTCGGGGGGATGACCGGCTAAGTCGGGGGATGACCGGCTGGGGCGATACGCCCTAACTGCCCCGGGGTCCCCGCAGGTCCAGCAGGCACCCCGAGAAGTACGCCCCCGCGGGGGAGGCGAGGTAGGCGGTGAGCGCCGCCACCTCGCCCACAGGGGTCGCGGTGCCAGGGGCGATCGTCACCGTCGCGATCCCGTGGCGCGCCCACTCGATCGAGAGCGTGCGCGCGAGGTTCTCCAGGCCCGCGCACGCCGCGGGCGCGTACTCCCCCGCGTCCGGCGCGGGAGCGAGGTAGACGACCCTCCGGGTGGGCCGGCCCGGATCGGCGGGCAGGAAGGCTCCGTTGACGACCGCGCGCGTGGCGTTCCAGGTGGAGTCCATGCAGGCGCGCAGGGCGGCGTGTCCGTCCCCGCCCAGCTCGAGGGCGTGCGCGAACAGGCCGGCCCCATCGACCGCGAGGAGGTCGATTCCCCCCGCCTCCCCCACCACGGCCCCCACGGCTGCGTCGAGGGCGTCCTGCGCGGCGACCTCGGGCCGGCAGGTGGACACTCGCGCGCCGAGCGCCGCGCACGCATCGCAGGCAGCCGCCCCCAGCGTCCCCTCCGAGGTCGCCCCCGGCGGGAGGGCGAGCAGTACCGAGACGCCCTCCAGGACGCCCGGGCGCAGCAGCTTGGATGGGTCGACCGTGGATGCGTCGATCGCGCTCAGGGCTCCGCGGGCGGGAACGGGCCGGACTGGAAGGAGGGGAGATCCGGCTCCGGGATCGTGCTGGCGCCGCCCCCGTGGACCTTGCGCAGGTCGAAGTAGAGCACCGCGGCCGCGAGCGCGGAGATCGGCGCGGAGAGGATGCCGACGATCACCCGCACCACGAGGCCCACCGCGGTCCCCGCGGCGTCGGCGCCCGCCTCGATCCCGACGCCGACGATGCCGACGAGGATCACGAGCAGCAGGATCACCGCGAACACGTTCCAGCCGTTGCCGCGCACCAGCTCGCGGCTGCGTCCCAGCGCGCCCAAGCCGGCGGGGCGCTCGAGCACCACCACCGGGGCCGCCACCGACCACAGCGTGGCGAGGATCAGGCCGGGGACGACGATCAGGACGAAGCCGATCGCGATGCCGATGCCCGCCACGATCCCCACCAGGATCAATTTGCCGAGCACCGGCGTGACCGTGCGCAGCAGCTGACCTGCGCTCGCGTCGCGCCTGCCGTCCTGCACGTCGGCGACCAGCTCCACCACCATGCCGGTGAACAGCGTGGTGGCCACGAGGCTCACGATCAGCGCGACCAGCGCCAGCCCGGGCGAGGCCGCGATCAGCAGCACGCCGAAGATCCCGCTGATCACGAACACCACGGCCGCCGCCGGCATCAGCACGGAAGCCTGGTCGACGTAGATCTGGAACGTGCGGCGGATGATCGCGCCCACGTCTATCGAGCCGTTCAAGCTGTCCTCCACTCCCTCGATGGCCTGGTCCGCTGCCGGGTCCCATGGAGACCTTCGGCGGCGCGGTCAACTGTACGCGACGCTCCCGACGCTGGGGATGCTCGCGACACCCCCCACCCCGACGCCCCACCTACCCGGCGCCATGGAGCGCCGACGGACGCGGCGCGCCAACAACGGGCGCGCTATGCCTGGCGCATGAGAGCGAGCCGCTCCTCGCCGATCGAGGCGCGCAGCTCGGGGTCTTCGATGCCGAGGCCCTCGCGCTCGGCCTGGCACAGCACGCCGACCTTGCCCATGTGGCGGTTGAGCTGCACTTCCCTCGTCGCCTCCCCCACCTGCTCGAGCGCAAACACCTTCGAGAGCGCCGGCACGATCCCGCCCCGCTCGAACAGCCGGTTGACCTCCCACGCTTCATGCCAGTTGGCCGCATGACTGCCGATCACACGCTTCATCCGCATCCACAGACGACGGTTGTCGTACTCGTGGAGGTAGCCCGTGCTGGAACCGCACGTGATCACCGTCCCCCCACGCCGGACCAGATACACAGAGGCCCCAAAGGTCTCCCGGCCCACATGTTCGAAGACGATGTGCGGGTCCTCCCCGAAGTGACGGCGGATCTCCCCCCCACGCGCTTGCCCATCTCCACTTCCCCGAGCCCATCGAGCCCAAGCTCGTCGCGGCACAGCACCAGATCGCAGCCAAGCCGCTCCAACACCCGCCCCTTCGCCCGCGAGCCCACGACCCCGATCGAGATCCCGCCGCCGTTGCGGATCAGCTGGATCGCGTACGCGCCGAGCCCACCCGCGGCGCCCCATACAAGCACGATATCGCCCTGCTTGAACTGCGCCCCCCGCGGGCTGACGAGCATCCGGTAGGCGGTCATCGCACAGGTGGTGTTGCACGCCGCCTCCTCCCACGTGAGGTGGCGGGGCTTGGGGATCAGCTGGTTGGCTTTCACCACCGTGTAGTGCGCGAGGCCCCCGAAGTTCGTCTCGAAGCCCCACGCCCGCAGACCCTCGGTGAGCAGGCCATCCACCTGCGAGATCGGGTCCTGATAGTCGATCGCACAGGGGTACACCACCACGCGATCGCCAATCGACCAGTGGCGCACCGCCACGCCCATCCCGACGATCACACCCGAGGCATCCGATCCGATGACGTGGTGGGGCAGGTCGTGGCGGGCGTCCCATCCGCCGTTGCGGCCCAGCTGCTCCAGGAACCGGAACGTGGGGATCGGCTCGAACATCGCCGACCACACGGTGTTGTAGTTGATCGCGCTCGCCATCACCGCGACCAGCGCCTCGTCCGGCGCGAGCTCCGGCATCGGAACCTCGCCGACTCTGATCGACCTGCGGACATCCTTGTCGCGCGCATCCTTGAAGATCTCCACGTCCTCACGGGAGAGATACGCCGCCTGATAGGTCGACGGGATCTCGCCCTCGAGCGATCGCTCGATGCCCGCAATGGTGGTGGTGGCCGTCGCCTCAGCTTGACTCATCGCCAACCTCCAGGACAGCGAACCGCCTCCAACATCCCGCCTCCCCTACTCCTCAGTCCGCCGCCGACAGTTCTGGCAATACGATCATCCGATGTCTCTACACGATTGTAGGCCAGGTAGGTCCAACCGGGCAATTCAGAGATGAAAAAAGAAGCTCGCCACAGCCTCAGCCGGCCTGGCCGACCGTGCGCGAGGCCCCCGCTGCGCCAGCGGCGCGGCGCTGCTCGCGCACCCGCCGGAGCGCGCCCCTGCGCCCGTGCTCCTCGAGGCCCGCATACAGCCGCTTGATCTCGGCGAGGATCTCATCGGCGACCGCCTGCTGCTGCTCGCGGGTGGGCTCGGCCACACGCTCCCAGCGCAGCGGCTCGCCGTACTGCACGGTGACCTGGGGCAGCCGCAGGCGCTTCCAGTTGCGGATCTTCGAGGAGCCGTGGATCGCAATCGGCACCACCGGCGCGCCGCTCTCCAGCGCCAGGCGCCCGATCCCGCGCTTGGCCTGCTCGGCCAGTTTGCCGCTGCGCGAGCGCCCCCCCTCGCAGTACATCGTGATCGCGCCCCCCCGCTCGAGAATCGTCTGCGCGGTGATGAACACCTCCTCGTCGCGCGCCCCGCGGCGCACCGGGAAGACGCCGCCGTGGGTGTAGATGAACTGCATCGGCCCTTTGAACAGCTGCGACTTGGCCATGAAGCGCACCTTGCGGCGGATGTAGCAGCCCATCAGGAAGTGGTCCATGAAGGAGAAGTGGTTGGGCGCGAGGATCACCGCGCCGCGGCCGGGCACGTTGTCGGTCGCGATCGCGCGCGTGCGCAGCAGGGTGTAGGCGTACAGCGAGGTCACCAGCCGCGTCAGCTCGTACGCCCAGTCCGGTTCGCGCGTGCGCGCGCGCTCGTGGAAGCGGTCGAAGTGCTCCTTCGGCCGCGGGTCGGTGTACACCTGCTCGCGCATCGACGCCAGCTCGCTCATCTGCTCTCCCCTGCCCGATCGGGCTCCGCTGTCGCTCACCGCCTCATCTCATCCTGTTCTACCTTGGCGGGGCGCCAAGGTTACGGTGCCCGCTCTCGACCGCCTCGGGGCTCCGCGACGAAGTCGCCTTGCCGCCCTCGGCGGTGTCGGACACCGCGCCGCCGGCAACCGGCCGCTGCGCCAGATCTCCGCTGCGGGCGCGCTCCACCGCGCCGTGCCAGCCCCCGAGCAGGTGGGCGCGCTCGCCCTCGCTCATGCGCGGCTCGAAGCGCGTCCGCTCGCGCCAGCCCGCCCGCACATCCCCCACGGTCCACAGGCCCACTCCCACTCCCGCGAGGTAGGCCGCGCCGAGGGCGGTCGTCTCGGTCACCTCGGGCAGCAGCACGGGCACGTCGAGCACGTCCGCCTGGAACTGCATCAGCCAGCGGTTCGCGGTCGCCCCCCCGTCGGCGCGCAGCTCGCGCAGCGGCTGGATGCCCGCGCCGGCCTCCATCGCGCGCACCGCGTCGACGGTCTGGTAGGCGATCGCCTCGAGCGCCGCGCGAGCCAGATGCGCGCGGGTGCTGCCGCGCGTGAGGCCCACGATCGTCCCGCGCGCCTGGGGGTCCCAGTGGGGGGAGCCGAGACCCGTGAGGGCGGGCACGAAGTAGACCTGCTCGTTGGACTGCAGCGACGCCGCGAGCGCCTCCGTGTCGGCGGCGTGCGCGACGATCCCGAGGCCGTCGCGCAGCCACTGCACCGCCGCGCCCGTCACGAAGATCGACGCCTCCAGCGCGTAGGAGCGGGCGTCGCCGATCCCCCACGCCACCGTGCTCAGCAGCCCCGGCGCCGGGACCGGGGCGCTGGAGCCGGCGTTCAGCAGCACGAAGGAGCCCGTGCCGTAGGTGTTCTTGCCCATCCCCGCCTCCGTGCACGCCTGGCCGAAGAGCGCGGCCTGCTGGTCACCCGCGACGCCCGCCACCGCCGCCGCGTGGCCGTGCAGCGCCTCGGGCCGCGCGCGGCCCAGCTCGCCCGCGCTCGCGCGCACCTCCGGCAAGGCCCGCTCGGGCACCCCGAAGAGCTCCAGCAGCTCCGGGTCCCACCGACCCGCCGTAATGTCGTAGAGCATCGTGCGCGACGCGTTCGAGGGGTCGGTCGCGTGCTCGCCGGTGAGCTTGAACATCAACCACGCATCGACCGTGCCGAACACCGCGCGGCCCCCCCGCGCGCGCTCGCGCAGGCCCTCCACGTGCTCCAGCAGCCACTCGATCTTGGTGGCCGAGAAGTAGGGGTCGAGCACGAGACCCGTGCGCTCGCGGATCAGCTCCTCGTGCCCCGCCTCGCGCAGCTGCGCGCAACGCTCCGCGGTGCGGCGGTCCTGCCAGACGATCGCGTGGTGCAGCGGCGCTCCCGTCGCCGGATCCCACACGCACACCGTCTCGCGCTGGTTGGTTATCCCCACCGCCGCGAGCTCCCCCACGCGCACCCCCGCCTGCGCCAAGGCCTCGCCCGCGAGCGCCCGGGTGAGCTCCCAGATCTCCCCCGCGTCGTGCTCCACCCAGCCGGGCCGGGGGAAGTGCTGGCGCAGCTCGCGACTGGCGCGCCCCACCGGCTCGGCGCGCTCGTCGAAGACGATGCACGTGCTGCTCGTCGTGCCCTGGTCGATCGCGAGGATCATCCTCGCGGGGAGCCTACCCGGTCGAGTCGTGCTGCCCGCGGCGATTCTCGGCCGGCTGTGCGGCTATTCTTCGGCCCCTCATGGCAAACCATCCCAAGAGGAGACCTCCCAGTGGCTGCGGTTGAGGCCCACATCACCGGCACCGTGTGGAAGATCGAGTGCGCCGTGGGCGACGAGGTCGCGGAGGGCGACACGGTCGCGATCCTCGAGTCGATGAAGATGGAGATGCCGGTCGAGGCCGAGGACTCCGGCACCGTCGTGGAGATCCTATGCGAGGAGGGCCAGGCGGTCAACGAGGGCGACACGCTGGTCGTACTGGAGTAGAGGTGGCGCCCCTCCCAAGGGAGCTCGCCGGCGGCAAGCTGCTGATCGATCGCCCGGCGGATCACCTCGCACGCCTGACGATCGCCAATCCCTCCAAGCGCAACGCCCTGGACCAGGCGATCCTGGATGCGATCGCCATGGCGCTCACGGAGCTCGCCGCGGAGGGGCGAGCGCGCTGCGTGATCCTGACGGGCTCCCACGGGATGTTCTCCGCGGGGTATGAGATCGGGGAGATCAGCGACGGGAGATTCCAGGAAGAGGCGGAGCAGCTGGTCGCCCACCCGTTCACCGAGGCGATCGAAGCAGTGGAGAACCACCCCTTCCCGACGCTCGCCGTGCTCCCCGGTCACACGATCGGCGGGGGCCTCGAGCTGGCGTTGGCGTGCGACCTGCGCATGGCGTCCGCTGAGATCCGGCTCGGGATGCCCCCCGCGAAGCTCGGGCTCGTCTACTCCCACACCGGCCTGCGCCGCTTCATCGACGCGATCGGCGCCGCGCGCACCCGCGAGCTGTTCCTGCTGGGCAGCTACATCGACGCGGACACCGCCCTGGGCTGGGGCCTGGTCAACCGCGTTGTGGCGGCGGGCGAGCTCGAGTCCGCAGCGCTCGCGCTGGCGGGCGAGCTGGCGGGCAACGCGCCGCTCTCCCAGCAGGGCAACAAGCGTGTGATCGCCGCGCTGCTGCGCGCACAGGGCGAGCTTCCCGAGGAGGTGGAGGCCGAGTTGATGAGGCTGCGGCTCGCCTCCTTCGCCTCGCACGACCTGCGCGAGGGGATGAGCGCGTTCGCCGAGAAACGCCCGCCCCGCTGGCGGGGCGAATAACGGACCGCTCCCGCCGTCGGCCGCCTCCCGCCGACTGCTTCCCACTTCCCGCCGCGGCAGCCTCCCACCCGCCGCCAGTTGCCGCCCATCTGCCGCCTGCCGCCTCCCACCCGTCGCCGGCGAGCCGTCACCCTGACGGACGGGTCACCGCGGGAGCGCGATCGCGCTGAGCACGAGGTCCTCGCGCACGAGCCACCGCCCCTCGAGGACCCCGGGGAGGGCCGGGCACCCATCCGGCCAGGGCTTCAGCAGCGTCGCCCTGAACGTCCCCCCGGCGAGGTCGAACGTGAGCGCCGCGTCCTCGAAACCGAGCCAACATGCGGCAAGCGGGAACCACACCTTGTAGACCGCCTCCTTGGCGCTGAACAACAGGCGATCCCAGTGCACCGCCGGCTCGGCGCGCACGAGCTGCTCGAGCCGCGGGCGCTCCTCCGCGCGGGCGACCTCCTCGAGGACCCCCTCGGGCAGCGGCGCATGGGGCTCCGCGTCGATGCCCACGCCCGCGAGTTGAGATGAGCGCGCCAGCGCGCACGCGCGGTAGCCCGCGCAGTGCGTGATGCTGCCCAGCACCCCCTGCGGCCACAGCGGCTGCCCCCGCTCGCCGGTGGCGATCGCAGAGAGCGGCAGGCCGAGCCGCGCAAGCGCCCGCCGCGCACACGCGCGCGCGGTGATGAACTCGCGGCGGCGCTTCTCCACCGCCTGCCCCAACGCGGCCCGCTCCTCGGGGAACAGCTCGATGTCGAGCCACTCCTCGCGCGTGTCCACCGCGACGACCTCGGGGGGGAGGATCTCCTCGATCACGGCGCGTGCCCGTCGGCGACGAGGACCGGGCGCGGCGCGGTCCGGGCGGCGCCCCAGCGACGCCACTCGCGGGGGTAGCCCAGCGAGACCTCCGTGAACCTCACCCCGTCCTGCCAGGTGACGCGCGGGATGTGCAGGTGCCCATACACCACCGCCTTCGCCCCGAAGCGCACGTGCCAGTCCGCCGTGCGCACCGTTCCGCACCACTGCGCGAACTCGGGGTGGCGCAGGACCAGCGTGGGGTCGCGGGTCAGCGGGAAGTGGTTGACCAGGACCGTGGGCAGCTCGGGGTCGCGCGCGGCGAGGCGGGCTTCGCTCTCGCGCACCCGGGCCTCGCACCACGCCTCGCGGCTCGGATAGGGGTCGGGGTGCAGCACGAGCTCGTCGCTGCACACCACCCCCGCGGCGTAGGCGCGCGCCAGCGCCTGCGCCTTGGTGGGGGCGACGTTGCTGCCGAAGGAGTAGTCGTAGAGCAGGAACAGGGGCACCACCGTCGCCGGCCCCCCGGGGCCGTCCCAGATCGCGTAGGGATCCTCCGGGGTGAGCACGCCCAGACGCCGGCAGAGCTCCACCAGGTGCCGGTAGCGCGCCTGCCCCCGGAGCTTCACGGGATCGTCGGGGATGCTCCACAGGTCGTGGTTGCCCGGCACCCAGATCACGGTGGCGAACCGCTCACGCAGCAGGCCGAGCGCCCACTCCACGTCCGCGCTCAGCTCGCTGACGTCGCCGCACACGATCAGCCAGTCCTCTCGCGAGCGCCCCCGCAGGCCCTCCAGGACGCGGCGGTTCTCGGGGTGAGTGAGGTGCAGGTCGCCGATCGCAAGCAGGCTGGCACCCGGCTCCCCCCTTGGGCTCATGCGACGATCATAGGAGATGAGCTCTCGCGCCCGCGAGATTTGACGCTTTTCACCGGCCCAATGTACGATCGGTCTGGTGCCTCGCCTCACAGTTGCCCCCACCCCCCGGCGTGCACGGATGGTCTTGGCGGCGGCGATCGTGGTGGCGGCGATCGCTGCCCTGCTCGGCGCCGGGGATGCCAACCGTCTCACCCCCGTCGGCCTCACGGACCCGAGCTCTCAAAGCAGCCAGGCCGACACGCTGATCGAGCATGCGACCGGCTACGAGTCTCCGCCGGGTGTGATCGCACTCCTCTCAGTGGGCCCTCCCGGCCACCACCCCAAGGGATCGACGGCCGCGTTGATGGAAGGACTCGCCAAGGGGTTCAAAATCCATCAGCTCAAGGAAGCCATCGAATCCGATCGCGCGGTTGGTGAAGTCACGAGCGCTCTCGACGTCGGCTCGAGGTTCACCTCACGAAATCATTCGCTCACCTATCTGACCGTGCGGTTCCGCGCAGGCTCCGAACGGGCCCACGTCGAAGCGGCGCGTCAGTTGGCGCATCGCCTCCGTCACTGGCCGGGTGTGAAACTCGGCGGTTCGGACCTCGGAGCGGCGCAGGCCATCGTCATCCTTGAACAGGACCTGCTGCTGGCGGAGCTGATCTCCTTCCCGATCTTCCTGGTGCTCTTGATCTGGTTCTTCCGCGGCCTGATCGCCGCGATGCTGCCGCTGGTCCTCGGGGGAGCCGCAATCGTCCTGGCGCGCGCCAGCCTGCCCCTCGCGGCGCACTTCCTGCCGATCTCGGCACTCGTCCTCGGCTTCGTCACAGCACTGGGAATCGGGCTGGCGATCGACTACAGCCTGCTGATCGTCTCGCGCTTTCGCGAGGAGCTGGCGCTCAACCCGAGCGTGCCGGATGCGCTCGCGCGCACGATGGCCACCGCCGGTCGAACCGTGCTCTTCAGCGCGTCGACCGTCGTCGTGGCGCTGGGCTCGCTGCTCGTCCTGCCGCAGCCGTACTTCTACTCGATGGGGCTTGGTGGGGCGTTGACGACGCTGCTCGTGTGCCTCGCCGCGCTGACCGTGCTTCCCGCCCTGCTCGCGCTGCTCGGAACGCGCGTCAATGGTCTCGCGCCGGCGTGGTTGCAGCGCTCCGCCCACGCCACGGCACAGCCGGTGTTGAGCGGCCGCTGGTATCGGCTCGCCTCAGCGGTCATGCGCCGACCCGTCACCGTGGCGGTCTGCGCCTGCATGTTCCTGCTCGCGCTCGGCGCCCCCGCGTTGGGCATCAGGTTCACCACACCAGGCTCCTCGTCGGTCCTGCCAACCTCGACGAGCGTGCGCCAGGTCAACGACATCCTGACCTCCCACTTCGCGCTCAACCCGGAACGCACCATCGAGGTCGTCGCCGTCCACGCGACCAACGGCCAGCTCGCGCGCTATCGCGGCACGCTCGAACGCCTTCCCGGCACTGTCTCCACCACCCCGTTCCAGCACCTCAAAAGGCACACCGCGGTGACCTACCTGACCACGGCGGGGGACGTCGCGAGCGCGCAAGCGCGGCGGCTCGTTGGGCGCATTCGCGATTTGCGAGTCCCATTCGAGACGAAGGTCGGCGGACCCACAGCCGTGTTCGTCGATCTCGAGGCGACCCTGAGTGGGCACCTCCTCCTCGTCATTCTCCTGGTCATGACCACCACGTGCCTCTCGATCTTCCTGCTGACCGGCTCGGTCGTGCTGCCGCTCAAGACGCTGCTCATGAACGCGCTTACCGCGACTGCCGCGCTCGGGGCCATGGTCCTCATCTTCCAGCACGGCGATCTGCATGGAACGTTGGGGTACTCCGACCCGGGCGCGATCGAAGTCGCACAGCCGGTGTTGCTCCTCGCAATCGTCTTCGGCCTCTCAACGGACTACGGCGTCTTCCTGCTCGACCGCATCCGGGAGATCCACGACACCGGCGTCAGCAACGAGCAGGCGATCGCGCTCGGATTGGAGCGGACCGGGCGCATCATCACCGCCGCCGCGCTGCTGCTCTGTGTCGCGCTCGGATCGTTGGCGGGCTCGCGCCTGGTCAACGCGCGGGAGCTCAGCCTTGGCTTCGCCATCGCGATCCTGCTCGACGCAACCGTCGTGCGGGCGCTGCTCGTTCCCGCGCTCATGCGCCTCCTGGGCGAGATGAACTGGTGGTCGCCCGGTCCCCTGCGCCACCTCCATCGCAAGCTCCGCCCCCGGGAGCCACCGCCGCACGGAGCACTGCCACTTCACGACCAGGCCGGGTGACGGCCTGGTCGTGACGGCCTACTTGATGAATTTGCCCTTGATGGTCGCCGTGAACTTGTATGTCCTGCGGTTCAACGTCCCGACGAGATGGAGGCCCAAGTTCTTGACGTGGGCGAACGTGCCCGTTCCCGACAGGGTCCCAATGCCTCCGGTGAAGTATGAGATCGCACCCGAGACGTGATAGTTCCCAGTCCCAGAGCCTTTCAACGACCCGACTCCATCGCCAGCGTGAGGATTGTTGACAATGGTGAAAGACGACTTCGCCTTCGCCCCATTCAGAAGTATCACGTACATCGAGGCGACACCGTCGACCGTTCCGCTCAGTCCGCTGACGGTTTGGCCTTGGGCGCTGATCGTGTTCCCTTGGATCTTCGAGACGTTCATCGACAGGGTCGAGTTCACCGTGTCGACCGTTGCCGCCCTTGCCTTGGGGGCGCTGGCGGCCGAGCCATGCGCCACGCTGACTACGATACCCAGGACGCCGCTGCACGCAAGCAGACCGATTGCGCCCAGACGGCGCGGGTGTCCCATACGAGACATAGCGCTACGATTCATAGCAACCTCCTTGGGTGGGTTATGGTCACAGCAACCTCCTTGGTGGGTAATGGGATAGCTCCTATAGCTCCTGCACTGCACTGGCAAGCTGCCCTCCGAGCATCAGCTTCGTCGCATCCTCGCTCGGAGCCATGACCTGCGAGGTCAGCGCGTCGCGCATGTGGCGCTCGAGCGCGAGCGGCCCCTGCGCCCGCAGGCCCGTCACGCCGCACAGCCGCAGGCCCTGGCGCGTGACCTCGATCGCGGATTCGCCACAGGCGATGCGAGCGGACCACAGCAGATCCTGCACGTCCTCGGCCGAGCCGCCCCGCACGATCTCCTCCCGGCGCGAGTCGATCAGGCGCGCGGCTGCGTGGAGCAGCTCGCGGGAGGCCAGCAGCCGCACCCGCATCTCCGCCAGCTGGCGCTGCGTGCTCTCCGATCCCGCGACCACGCGGCGCTCGGTGTGCGTGCCGGGACGGCCCTCCTCGCGGCGGATGAAGTCATGGTGCTTGCGCTGCACGTGCGCGAGTGCGCCCGCGAACGCCGCCGTGGCGATGCCCTGCCATGCCGCCGCGAAGCCGGTGCGCGAGACCACGGTCATCGAGCTCGCGCGCACATGGGCGGAGTCCTCGGGACCGATCTGATGCCACCGCGGCACGCTGCATTGCGCAAAGCGCAGGCCGGTGCTCGCCGTCGCCCGCATGCCCACGCAGTCCCATACCCCGAAGGGCTCGACGCGCTCGCTGCGCCGCGGGCCCGGCATGATCACCATGCTGAGCTCATCGCCGGCGGCGTCGGGCGAGGATCGCGTCGTGCAGTAGACCCAGTCGGCGTAGTTGGCGCTCGTCACCACCGGCTTGGTCGCCGTCAGCCGGATGCTGTCCCCGTCGCTCTCCTTGGCGCTGACGCAGAACCCCGCGTTGCCGCCGGTCTCGGGCTCGGTGGTGGCGGACGCCACGAGCTCCTCGCCCCGCGCGATGGGCGGCAGAAAGGCCTCCTTCTGCTGGACACTGCCATGGTCGACCACCATCGCGTACTGACAGTGGTGCATCACGAAGACCATCGCCGTGGAGGCGCACGCGCGCGCGAGGATCTCGACCACTTCGGCGAACGTCTCGTAGGAGGCCTCCATGCCTCCGTACTCGCGCGGCACCAGGAGACCCAGCAGGCCGGCGCTGCCGAGCGCCGCAATGGCCTGGGTCGGGAACTCACCCGTCGCGTCGTGGTGTGCGGCCCGCGGTGCCAGCACGTCGGCGGCGATCGCCCGCGCGTGAACCACAGGGTCTACTCTCAATTGGGTGCTAGACATGTAGCTCTCCTCGCTGCTCGTGCGTCGCTTCCGTCCTATCGACTGCCTCCATCGAGAGAAAGTTGGCGATGATCTGTGCCCCCGCCGGCGTGCCGATCGACTCGGGGTGAAACTGCACTCCGTGAATCGGACGGTCGAGATGCCGCAGGCCCATCACGACGCCGTCGGGAGTCATCGCCGTCACAGTCAACTCCGGAGGCATCTGGTCCTTGCAGACAGCCAGGGAGTGGTAGCGCATGGCCTCTAACGGCGATGCGATGTCCTTGAACACGCCCTGCCCGTCGTGGACGATCAGGCTCGTCTTGCCGTGGGTGGGCGTGGGACTGCGCACGATCCCCCCGCCGAACGCCGCCGCGATCCCCTGGTGACCCAGACAGACTCCCAGCACGGGCACCTCCGCCCCCAGTTGCACGATGACCTCGCGGCAGACGCCGAAGTACTCCGGGCGCCGGGGATCCCCGGGGCCCGGCGAGACGATCACGTGCGTGGGGCCGAGCGCGGCCACCTCGGAGGCGAGGACCGCGTCGTTGCGAATCACGAGCGGCGCGGAGCCGGTGATCTCGCCCACCGCCTGATAGAGGTTGAACGCGAACGAGTCGTAGTTGTCGAGGATGACCACCAGCGTCTCGCTCATTGCGCCGCCACACCCGCCCTCGTGCCGGCTCTCGCCGTCTCGATCGCCCACACGAGCGCACAGGCCTTGTCGAGCGTCTCCTGGTACTCGTCGGCGGGCGCCGAGTCGGAGGTGACAGCCCCGCCGGCGTGGAAGGAGAGCGCCTCGCCGCGCTTGATGATGGTCCGAATGACGATGTTGAGATCGAGCTCGCCGGAGTAGCCGATGTAACCGATCGCGCCCGAGAAGACGCCGCGCCGCGAATCCTCCATCGCGCTGATCAGCCGCATCGCCTCGATCTTCGGCGCACCCGTCATCGAGCCACCCGGAAAGGCCGCCCTCAGCAGTCCCACCGGCGTGGCATCCTCGCGCAGGCGCCCGCGCACGACCGAGACCAGTTGAAAGACCGAGGGGTAGCGCTCGACCACCCGCAGCGTGGGCACACTGACAGTGCCGAAATCGCACACCCGCCCGAGGTCGTTGCGCGCGAGGTCGACGATCATCACGTTCTCGGCGCCGTCCTTGAGCGCGGTCGCGAGGTCGACCGCCAGCGCCTCGTCTTCGAGCGCGTCCTGCCCGCGCGGACGGGTGCCCTTGATCGGTCGCGTCTCCACCCAGCGCTCGCCGTCCACCCGCAGAAAGCGCTCGGGCGAGCACGAGAGCACCTCGAGCTCTGGATAGCGCAGATAGGCGGCCATCGGTGCCGGGTTGATCGAGCGCATCGCCTCGTAGAGGTCGATGCCGCGCCCGTCGAACTCGGTGTCGAAGCGCTGCGTCAGGCACAGCTCGAACACGTCGCCGGCAAAGATGTGCTCGCGGGCGCGCTCGACCATCTCGACATACCGCTCGGGAGCGGTCACCGCTCTGACGCCGTGTCGCTCGAGGTCGGGGGCCCTGAGACGGCTCTCTGGGACCAGAGGGGTCTGCCGGGAGCTCTCCGGCGACCCGACGCTCGCGCAGGCCGCGCGGGCATCTTCGAGCAGCGAACGGCTGCTCGCGCGGCTGTCCGCGTCGGTGGCGCCCCAGCCGTTGCTGACGATCCAGCTTCGCCGGGTGCTCTGCTCCGTGACCAGCGCCAGATCGCAGAAGAGCAGGTGACAGTCGGGGGTGCCCAGGTCGGGGGCCGCGCTGAGTCCGACGGTCTCGATCTCGTGCAGGAGCTCATACGCGAGGAAGCCGATGGCGCCGCCCCTGAAGACCGGCGGCGCCCCCTCCAGCCCACTCTCGCCGACGGTGGCGGAGGAGAAGTCCTCGAGCGTGCGTTCGAGCTCGACGAGCGGCGATCCCTCCAGCGGCTCGGTCGCATCGGGCAGCCCCGCGCGGGCCACGCCGTCCTTGATGGCGAACTCCCACCGTGGACGCCACGCGAGGATCGAGTAGCGCCCCAGGTCGGCATTGCTGCCGGCGCTGTCGAGCAGGAAGAGAAAGCGCTCCTCCTCCAGGCTCCTGGCGAGGCTCCAGCAGTCGACACAGGCCGGCTGCTCCTCGCAGAGCACATGCCGATGCGGGGCGCCACCCCTCATCCGGACACCTCTAGGACCCCCATGCGATCCTGTTCGTAGAGACGATGCAGGGAATCGAAGAGCCCCCCGAGGCCCCGCCCCCCGATCGCGGCCCCGGACACAGTGCGAACCGCACGGAGGCCCTGGACGGCGTTGGTCACGAAGACCCCGTCCGCCTCCATCAGCGCATCGACCGGCAGCGGCGCCTCGAGCACGTCCACGCCCTGGTCGCGAGCCAGCTCGAGGACCCGCCCGCGCGTGACGCCCGGCAGGCATTCCGAGACACAGGGCGTGAGCAGCCGCTCGCCCTCGACGGCGAACACGTTCGATGCGACGCCCTCGAGCACGTTGCCGCTCGCGGCCACGTAGATGCCCTCGTCGGCTCTGGCGTCTTCGACGCGGCGGCGCGCCAGGACCGCCGGCTGCCAGCTCGTGCTCTTGGCGCTCACCCGCCGATCCCGCTGCCCCCACAGCAGGGCCGCCTCGATGCCATCCTCGGCGCGGGTGAGAGGTCGAGCCGGTAGCACGGCGACCACGACCGTGGGCAGGCCCGGCGGCGGAGCGAGGCCCACGCCGCCTGTGCCACGGGTGATGGTCACGCGCACGTAGGCTTCGATGAGCGCCGCGCGGTCAATCGTGTGAAGCACCTGCTCCTCCACCTCCTTGACCGAGGGCATGTTCGCGAACTCGAGCTCGGCCGCGGCCGTGAACAGACGCTGGAGATGCCTGTCCAGCAGATGGGGAACGCCCACGGTGGCGCGCAACGACTCGAACAGCCCGTCGCCGAGGAGGAAGCCGGCATCGAGGACGGAGACGGTCGCCTGCTCCGGCTCGAAGAGGCGTCCGTTGACGCAGATGCAGCCGCCTGGTGTGTGTGGCATGCCTAATCAGCTCCACCCTGCTGAGCCACAGCGGGGCTTTGGGCGGACGCCCCCGAGGCCGGGCTCTCGAGGACCGCATCGGGGGAGACCTCATCGCTTCCTCGCAGCAGCTGCATCATCTGGCCGTGGGCCGCCCAGAGCGGAGAGTGCTCGACCCAGTGGCGGCGGCGCTCGAACGCGTATGTCGGCAGGCGGACCAGGCGGGCATCGGACCCGGCGAACACCGTGTCCCAGTCAACGGGTTCGCCCGCGACCCACATCCGCCCCAGCGACGCGAGGGCGGCCCAGTGCTGCTCGACTCCCTCGGCGTCCTGCGCGTCCTGCGGCGCGGATTGACCATCGGCCACACCCTCCAGAGCCTCCAGCAACTGCTCGCGATCCGTGCCGATGACGAAGGCGCGACTGCTCAGGCCCGGACGCGATACGGCAAGCGAACGGCCGATGTCGGCGATGGCGAGCTCGGGCCGCTCGGCGAGGAACTGGGCAAGACGCCGTGCTTGGCGGCGCAGCCCGGCCTCACCCCGTCCCGAGATCGGCCACAGCACCGGGGCCGGCACGCCGTCGTCCGCCTCGCGCCGCGCCGGCCGATCGTCTGCCGGCGCGGGCGCCCACGCCGGCGTGAGGACCGTGGGCTCCTCGAGGATGATGTGCACGTTGGTTCCGCTCAGGCCACATGAGTTGACGGCCGCGTGGCGCGGTTCGCCTTCCTTGGCCCACGGCACGGGCTCGCGCAGCAGCGACACGGTCCCGGCGGACCAGTCCACATGCCGCGAGGGAGCGTCGACATGCAGCGTCTTGGGCAGCAGCCCGTGCCGCATCGCCATGATCATCTTGATCACCCCGCCCACGCCGCCCGCGGCTTGGGTGTGGCCGAGGTTCGACTTCAGGGACCCCAGCCACAGCGGCCGATCCGCGGTCCGCTCCTGGCCATAGGTGGCGATCATCGCCTGCGCCTCGATCGAATCGCCGAGCGCCGTCCCCGTGCCGTGCGCATCGACCACGTCGACCTGGCCGGCGGACAACCCCGCATTGCTCAGCGCTTGACGAATGACCCTCTCCTGAGCGAGGCCGTTGGGGGCCCCCAGGCCATTGCTCACACCGTCCTGATTGAACGCGCTGCCGCGCACCACCGCCAGCACGTCATGCCCCAGACGCCGTGCGTCCGAGAGGCGCTCGAGCACCACCACGGCAACGCCCTCGGAGAACCCCACTCCGTCGGCCGCGTCGGCGAACGACTTGCACCTGCCATCCGGCGCGAAGCCCATGTCGCTCTGCTGCTCGAATTCGACATAGAGCCAGGGGGTCGCGATGATCGCGACACCCCCCGCGAGCGCCATCGAGCTTTCACCCTGGCGCAGGGACTGGCATGCCAGGTGCAACGCCACCGCCGAGGAGGAGCAGGCCGTGTTGACCGTGATCGCGGGCCCCTCCAGCTTCAGCGCGTGGGCCAGCCGACCGGAGACCATGCATCCCGTGTTGCCCATCGAGAGGTAGTTCTCGGAGCCATCGGGCACAGCTCCCACGAGCCAGAGCCCATAGCCCTGCTCGCCGAGACCCACGAACACGCCGGTCTTGCTTCCTCTGAGCGCCGTCGGGTCGATGCCGCCGTATTCACAGGCCTCCCACGCAGTTTCGAGCAGCAGCCGCTGCCCGGGATCCATCATGCACGCCTCCTCCTCGCTGATCCCGAAGAACTCGGCGTCGAAGCCGACCGCATCGACGAAGCCGCCCATGAGTCCCTTGACCGGAGCATCTGGATCGCGACCGGTCAGCGTCTCGATGTCCCAGCAGCGATCGCTCGGCAGACCCGAAACCGCGTCCCCTCCCGCCGCGACCAGCTCCCACAGGTCCTCGGGGGAGCGGACACCCCCCGGATAGCGGCAGCCCATGCCGACGATCGCGATCGGCTCGACGAGACGGCTCTCGGCCTCGTGCAGCCGCCGGCGAGTCTCCTTGAGCTCGAGCAGCGCTCGCCTCAGGTAGTCGACCGCCTTCTGCTCCTCGGTGGCCGCCTGCTGCTCCTCAGACATTGTCGGCCCCCAACTCGCTCTCGAAGAGCTCGAACAGCTCAGTGGTCGTGGCCGATTCGATCCGTTCGGCGACCTCGTTGCCGTTATTGCCGTCGTTGCCCTCACTGCCCTCCAGCTCGCCCGCCAGGGCGCGCAGGCGGGAGGCGATCTGCGCGCGCTCCTCGAAACCGGACTTCCGTGAGACAAGCGCTTCCCTGAGGTGCTGCAAGGCTTGATCGGGAGACCCGCCGGCGGTGGTTGTGGCGAGCTGCTCATGCAGATGGGCGGCCAGCGCAACCGGCGTGGGGTAGTTGAACACGAGCGTGGCGGGCAGTTTCAGCCCCGTGTCGTGGTTGAGCCGATTGCGCAGCTGCACGACGCCGAGAGAGTCGAACCCGAGCTCCTTGAACGTGAGATCCACGTCGATGCCCTCCGCGGAGGCGTGCCCGAGCAGCGCCGCGACCTGCTCGCGCAGGAACGCCAGCACGATCCCCTCGCGCTCCTGCTCGGGCGCTCCCGCGAGTCGCGCCGCGAGCGCCCCGCCGGAGCCGCCCGACGCGTGGCGCACCCGGGTTTGGACCAAGTCGCGCATGAGCGGCAGAAGCACGCCGTCGCGGGCATGTTCGCGCAGCGCCGCGAAGTCCAGTCGCAGCGCAATCGGGCATGGGTCCGCACCCTCGCTGACGAGGTCGAGCAGCTCGAGGCCTTCCTCGGCAGAGAACGCTCTGACCCCCATGAGGGCCATCCTGCCCAGCTGAGCAGCGCTTGCCGTACGGCGCAGGTGGGTCGGCTCCTCCCACAGTCCCCACGCGATCGACGTGCCGCTCAGCCCATGAGCTCGGCGATCGGCGGCGAGCGCGTCGAGGAAGGCGTTCGCCGCCCCGTAGTTGGCGGCCCCCGGGCTGCCGACCACGCCGCCGACGGAGGAGTAGAGCACGAACGCGGAGAGGTCGAGCCCCGCTGTCAACTCGTGCAGGTGCCACGCCCCGTCCACCTTCGGTCCCAGCACCGCGTCGAGACTCGCCGGGGTCAGCGACTCGATCACACCGTCGTCGGTCACCACCGCGCTGTGGATCACCGCACCGAGGGGGAACTCCGACGGCACAGCGTCGAGCGCCGCGGACACCTCGGAGCGGTCGGACACGTCACAGGCGACGATCGCAACGCGCGCTCCCGCTCCCTCCAGGTCGGCCCGCAGCTCCGCCGCTCCCTCCGCCTCAGCGCCGCGGCGACTCGCCAGCACGACACTGCGCACCCCGTGCGCAGTGACCAGGTGACGCGCCGCCAGCGCCCCCAGCCCACCGATCCCACCAGTGATCAGCGCCGTGCGGTTTGGATCGAACGCCGCGACGGCCCGCTCGATGGGCGGCTCCGCCGGACGCATGCGGGGAACCAGCGTCGCGCCCTCGCGCAGAGCCACCTGGAGCTCATCGCCCGCCAAGACCGCCGGCAGCTTCCGACAGGAGGCGTCGCTGTCGTCGAGGTCGACGATCATCAACCGGCCCACGCTCTCCAGTTGCCCCGAGCGCACCAGGCCCCAGGCCACCGCGCCGGCGACGTCTTCGATCTCGTCATCGCCCCCGGTCGCGATCGCCCCATGGGTGACGATCGCGAGGCGGTCCTCGGCGAAGCGTTCGTCGGCAAGCCACGGCTGCACCAGCCCCAACACCAGCTGTGCCACCTCGTGGGCACCCGCGGCGACATCCGCCGATCGATCCGCGAACCCGACGTCGAGCAGCACCGCCTCGCCGCCGCGGGCCACGGGCGTGGCGCCATCCGCGCCTACGGCGAGTGTGCGCGCCGCGGTCAGCGAGGGCAGGTCTCGGTGCACCGCGGCCTCGACGCCGGCCTCGCGCAGCACCCCGACCAGGTGGTCCTCCTCAATGCCGAGCACCGTCAACCGTGGGAGGTCCCGGCTCGCCGACGGCTCGATCGCGCGCCAGTCGAGCGCGAAGATCGACCTGTGCGGGGTCCCGGCGCGCGTGGCCGCCATGCGCTCGGCTGGGATCTCGCACAGCGTCAGCGTCCCGGCGAAAACGGGCATGTCGCTCTCGTCACGGGCCACGAGCGACACGGCTTCGGTGTCAGCCGGGGAGATCGACACGCGCAGCGACGTCGCCCCCGTCGCATGGAGCGAGACGCCGCTCCAGGCAAACGGCATACGCTGCTTGGCGCCGCCCAGACCCTCGCCGCCATCGTCCGCCTCCGGCGCGCCGGCCGCCATCGCATGCAGAGCGGATTCGAGCAGTGCCGGATGCAGAGAGAAGCGACCGGCGTCCGAGGCCTGCTCATCGGATAGGCAGACCTCGGCGAACACCTCATCGCCCTGCCTCCAAGCCGCCCGCACCCCGGCCAGGGCCGAGCCTTCGGTGAAACCCGCGTCCAGCAGCCTGTCGTACAGCTGCTCGAGATCGACCTGCTCGGCGCCGCCCGGTGGCCAGGCCGCATCCGCGGAGCTCCCCCGATCGCCTGAGGCGACGGCGGGCGCGAGCACGCCGCTGGCATGGCAGGCCCAGAGGCTCGTGAGGGGCTCCTCGCCGCCGGCGCTGGTGTAGATGCCGATCGCTCGCCGTCCGTCCTCTGCGGGCTCGCCAACCGAAACCTGCAGCCGCACCCCATCCGTCTCCGGGATCACGAGGGGCTCCTGCAGCATCAGCTCCTCCACCTCCCCGCATCCCACCTGGATGCCGGCGTGCAGCGCCAGCTCGATGAAGCCCCCCGCCGACATCACCGCGGTGCCGAGCAGGACGTGGTCGGCGAGCCACGGATGGGTGCGCAACGACAGGCGGCCGGTCAGGACCAACCCATCGCTGCCGGCCAGCGGCACGATCGCCGCCAGCAGTGGATGCCCGGCCGCCATCTGGCCGGCGGGGGTGAGATCGCCGCCGGCCAGCGAGGGGCCTCCGAGCCAGTAGGGCTCACGTTGGAAAGCGTAGGTCGGCAGTCGCAGCGCTCGCACCGACTCGCCGAGCACGGCGCTCCAATCGACCGCGACTCCCGCGACCCAAAGTTCGGCCAGCGGAGCGCAGAAGTGCCGCGGCCCGCCCTCGCCGCGGCGCAGCGACCCCACCACGAGCGCCTCGCCGCTCTGCTCCCGCACATCCTCGGCGGTCTCCTGCAGCGCCGCGCCCAGCACCGGGTGCGCACTGACCTCCACGAGCGCTCCCACGCCGGCAGCCAGCGCCGCGCGGGTGGCCTGCTCCAACTGCACCGGCTGGCGCATGTTGCGATACCAGTACTCCTCATCCAGGCCGGCCGTGTCGAGGAGGCCGCCGGTCACCGTCGAGTAGAACGGCACGTCCCCGGAGCGCGGGCACAGACCGGCGAGGACGTCCAGCACCTCCTCGCGCAGCGACTCCACCTGCGGGGAGTGCGAGGCAGCCACGGCCTCGGGGATTGCGCGCGCGCGAAGACCCTCCGCCTCGCACTGCTCCAGCATCGCCGCCAAGGCATCCAGCTCGCCGGACACCACAACCGAGCTCGGGCCATTCACCGCCGCCACCGACAGGCGACCCTCCCACCGCTCGATCAACCCCATGACCTGCTCGACCCCCGCCATGATCGACGCCATCCCTCCCTGTCCGATCAGCCGGGCCCACGTCCGGCTGCGCAACACCGCCACCCGCGCCGCGTCCTCCAACGACAGGCCACCCGCCACGCAAGCCGCGGCGATCTCCCCCTGCGAGTGACCGAGAACCGCGGCCGGCCGCACCCCGCACGCCCTCCACAACCCCGCCAGCGAGACCATCACCGCGAACAGCACGGGCTGCAACACCTCGACCTGATCCAACCCCGGCTCGCCCTCCTCACCCCGCAGCACACCCTCGAGCGACCACTCCACCAGGCCGGCCAGCGCCTCGCCGCACCTGCCGATCTGCTCGGCGAACACCGGCGAGACGTCCAGCAACTCGACCGCCATGCCCGTCCACTGCGAGCCATGGCCGGGAAACACGAACGCCACGCCCCCTCGAGCAGCCGCCATGCCCGCGAACACGCCGGCCGCCGGCCGCGCCTGCACGAGCGCGTCGAGCCCCGCGAGCAGTTGCTCGCGGCTCTCGCCCAGCACCACCGCCCTGTGACCAAGCTCTGCGCGAGCGCTCAGCGATACGCCCACGTCGATCGGATCGATCTCCGGATCGCCCGCCACGAACTCACGCAACCGTCCAGCCTGGCCTCGCAGACCCCGCTCGCCCTTCCCCGACAGCATCCACGGCACGACACCGGCGGCACCCAGGACGGGGGCGTCCTTGGCAACGGCTTCACTCGCCGGCGTCTCGGGCTCAACGGTGCCCGCAATCCCGGGGTCCTCGTCCGACATGCTCTCGGCCGAGGCTCCCCCCGCGGCGATTGGCGGAGCTTCCTCGATGATCACATGCGCATTGGTGCCGCTCAACCCGAACGACGACACCCCCGCGCGACGCGGCCCCCCATTGATCGGCCACTCGGTCGCCTCGGTCAACAGCGACACCTGGCCGGTCGCCCAATCCACGTTGCGCGATGGCTCGTTCACGTGCAGCGTCGGCGGCAGCACACCGTGCTCCAACGCCTTCACCATCTTGATCACGCCGGCCACGCCCGCCGCCGCCTGCGCATGGCCCATGTTCGACTTGATCGACCCCAGCCACAGGGGGCGACCCTCCGGGCGACCCTGCCCGTATGTCGCCAACAACGCCTGCGCCTCCAGTGGATCGCCGAGCACGGTTCCGGTCCCGTGGCCCTCCACGGCGTCCACCTGGCTCGCGGACAGTCCGGCGGCGGCGAGCGCCTGGTTGATCACCCGCTGCTGAGCGGGTCCGTTCGGCGCCATCAACCCATTGCTCGCGCCATCCTGGTTCAAAGCGCCGCCACGCACGAGCGCCAACACCTGGTGACCGTTGCGCTGCGCATCGGCGAGCCGCTCGACCACCACCATGCCCACTCCCTCGGAGAAGCCGGCCCCATCGGCGGCATCGGAGTATGACTTGCACCTGCCATCGGGGGCCATGCCACTGTCACGAGAGAAGCCCATGAAAAGTCCCGGCCAGACGAGCACCGTCACGCCACCGGCCAGCGCCAGCGAGCACTCACCCGAACGCACCGCCCCACACGCCAGATGCAATGCCACAAGTGAGGAGGAACAGGTCGTGTCCACCGTCACCGCGGGCCCCTCCAGGCCGAACGCATACGCGACCCGACCGGACGCGACGCCCCCCATGATACCTGCACCCTGGCCCTCCGGGCCCTCCATCGATCCCAGGTTTATTCCATAATCGTGATACATCAAGCCCGCAAACACACCTGTCCGGCTGCCGCGCAAGGCATTTGGATCGAGACCCGCATCCTCGAACGCCTCCCATGAGATTTCCAGCAGCAGTCGCTGCTGGGGGTCCATCGCCAACGCCTCGCGCGGACTGATCTCGAAGAACCCGGCGTCAAACTCGTCAGCGTCATGAAGAAATCCGCCCGCCCGTGTACGGGAAGTCCACGGATTAGCAGGATCGGGGTCATAGATATTCTCTAGATCCCATCCGCGATTGACCGGAAACTCGGTGATTGCATCGCGACCGTTGGCCACCAGCTCCCACAGCTCCTGGGGAGAGCTCACACCACCTGGATAACGACAGGCCATGCCCACGATCGCCACCGGTTCGCGCGACTGGTTCTCCACCTCGCGCAGGCGCAGACGAGCATCATGCAGGTCGACGGTGACCCGCTTCAGATAATCCAGGAGCTTCTCGTCCTCAGCAACCACAATGGTCCTCGCTCATTTCCGTGAGTTTATGGTGCGCCAGCCCACCAGGCAAATCTCGTCCTACTCCAGCTCGCGATCGATGAAGTTGAACACCTCCTCGGCGGAGGCCGACTGGATTTTTTGAGCGACGGCAACGCCGTCCTCCGGCACCGGCGCCCCACGAAGCTCATCGACCAGCGCCTGCAGGCGCGTTGTGATTCTTCTCCGCTCGTGCACTCCCGTGGCAAGCGTCGCGAGTCTCGCCTCCAGCTTGTCGATGTCGGCATCGACAAGTACCTCTGGACTCGCTCGATTGCGCCCGAGCAGCTCCAGGATGTGACTGGCGACCTGCGCGGGTCTGGGGTAGTCGAAGACGAGGGTTGCGTCCAAACGCAGCCCGGCGATCGCGTTCAGGCGGTTGCGCAGCTCCACAGCGGTGAGTGAGTCGAACCCAAGATCTCGGAACGTGCGTTGAGGGTCGATCGCGCGCGAGTTGGAATGCCCCAGAACGGCGGCCGTCTCGGCACGCACCAGCTCCATGACGATGCCCTCGCGCTCCGCCTCGGGCGCGTCGGCCAGACGGCGCTCCAGGGACCCGCCACTGGCGGCCCGCGGCGAGGGCGCTCGGACCAAACCGCGCAGCAGCGCAGGCAGCAGCCCAGCGGCGGCCCATCTGCGGAGTATCGCGAAGTCGAGACCCACCGGCAGGAGCAGGGCCTCTCCTTGCGCGTAGGCGGCGTCGTAGAGCTCCATGCCCTGAGCGGAGGACAGCGCGCTCGTCCCCGAGCGCTTCAGACGCAAGAGCTGGGCTTCGTCCAATCCGCCGGTGAGTCCGGTGGTCTGCTCCCAGAGCCCCCATGCCATCGAGGTGCCCGCCAACCCTCGCGCCCGTCGATGGGCCGCGAGCGCGTCGAGGAACGAGTTCGCCGCGGCGTAGCTTCCCTGCCCCGGAGAGCCGAACACGCCAGCGGCCGAGGAGAACAGCACGAACGCCTGCAGATCCATGTGGCGGGTCAACTCGTGAAGATGCCAGGCCCCGTCGAGCTTCGGAGCCATCACCCGCTGTACGCGCTCCGCCGTCAACGACTCGATCACCCCATCGTCGAGGGCGCCCGCCGCGTGGATGACGGCGCCCAGCGGAAACTCCTCGGGCACCTCTCCCAGCAGCGCCTCGACGGCGCTCCGGTCACTGACGTCGCAGGCCACGACCGACACGCGAGCGCCCAGCGCCTCCAGGTCCCCCCGCAGCTCCAGGGCGCCTTTCGCGTGAGGTCCCTGCCGGCTCGCCAGCAGCACACTGCGCACGCCTTGCTGGGCGACCAGATGCCGCGCCAGCAGGCCACCCAGGCCACCCGTGCCGCCCGTGATCAACACAGAGCGCTCAGAGTGCAGAGGAACGGGCGCTCCCGCGTCGGCGGGCTCCGCGTCCCCACCGGCGCCAACCCGATCGCCAGTCTGCTCGCCGGCGGCTGGCCGGGTCGCCCGCGCGAGCCGCGCCGCCAGCACCTCGCCCGCGCGAACGGCCACCCGCGGCTCATCGCCCGCGACCACGCGGCCGAGCGCGCGCAAGGACTCGTCCTGGCCGTCGACGTCCACCAGGACGATCGTCCCCGGATGCTCCATCTGGGCTGAGCGCAGCAGGCCCCACGCGCTGGCGCCGGCAAGGTCCCCCACGCGATCGCCGGGACGTGCATCCACGGCTCCCCGAGTGATCGCGACGAGCCGCGATGCGCTGAGCCGCTCATCCGAGAGCCACTCCTGCACCACACGCAGCGCCTCGCAGACGACATCGAGCACGCGCCCGGGCAGCGCCACGTTCTCGCCTTCGCCCACCGGCTCCTCGCCCGCCGGCGCGCCATCCGCATTCGCTGCGCCGTCCCCACGCAGATCCAGGAACACCACCCCCGGCGGACGCTCGCGGGCGTCCAACGCCCCGCGCAGAGCGGTCAGATCCTCGAACGCCTCCAACGGCGCCCCCGTGTCCGCCATTGCACGCGCAAGCTCAGAGTCGCCACCGCTCACCGCGACCCACTCTCCGGCACCCGGTTGCGCCGCGTCAACGTCACTCAGGACCGGCACCCACTCCACGCCAAACAGCGAGGCCCGCGGATCGCGCTCCTCAACGAGCTGCGCCGTGGACATCTCGCGGGCCACCAGCGAATCGACCGACACCACGAGCCCACCCTCGTCATCCACCGCCACGAGCGAGAGGCCATCCTCGGCCGCCCGCCCGTTCCCGCCTGCCTTGCTCGAGAGATGCACCCTCAGGCGGGAAGCGCCCACCATGTTCAGCCGTACCCCGTTCCATGCGAAGGGTAGTCGTACGCTGCTGTCCTCGCTCGTGCTGGGGTCCTTGTCTGCCAGCAGCACGAGCGCTGAGGCGTGCAGCGCGCTATCGAGCAGCGCCGGGTGCACGCCGTAAGACCCGGCGTCTCCCGCCTGCCCCTCGTCCAGGGCGACTTCCGCGAAAACGTCCTCCCCGCGCTGCCACGCTGCTCTCAAACCCTGGAACACGGGGCCGTACTCCAGCCCCAGATCGGCCAGACGCTCATAAGCACCATCGACGTCGACCGCGACTGCTCCCGGCGGCGGCCAAGAACCCGCCAACTCCACCGCCCGCGCGTCCACCGCCTCCCACCCGCCAGACCCCACGCCACCAACCTCCTCGACAGCCAACATTCCGCTCGCGTGCCGCGTCCAACCACCCACCAGTCCGCCATCCAACCCACCATCCACACCGCCAGCATCCAGCCCGCCGCCAGCATCCTCCAAACGCGAAAACACCTCCACCACCCGCTCACCCCCCTCCCCAAGCTCCCCCACAACAACCTGCAAACACACCCCAACCCCCTCACCCAACACCAACGGCGCCTGCAACGCCAACTCCCGCACCACCCCACACCCCACCCGCGCACCAGCATGCAACACCAACTCCAAAAACGCCGTACCCGGCAACAACACCACACCCAACACCCCATGATCGACAAGCCACGGAACACCCTCCAACGACAACCGACCCGTAAACACACACCCACCACCAGCCAACCCCACCACAGCACCCAACAACGGATGACCCCCCGCCACCAAACCAACCCCCACCACATCACCCACACCCACCCCACCACCAAGCCAAAACCGCTCACGCTGAAACGCATACGACGGCAACCCCACACGCACACCACCCGACCCCCCAAACACACCCTCCCAATCCACACCCCCACCAGCAACCCACAACTCCCCCACCGACCTCAAAAACCGCCCCAAACCACCCTCACCCCGACGCAACGACCCAACCACCACCACACCACCAGCCGCAGCATCATCACCACCACCAGCGGCGGCGGCGGCGGCAGGAGCAGCAACACCCCCAACAACCACCCCACCCCCAACAGCCTCAACCGTCTCCTGCACCCCAACCGTCAACACCGGATGCGGACTCACCTCCACAAACGCCCCCACACCAGCCCCCAACAACGCCCGCGTCGCCCGCTCAAACTGCACCACCTCACGCACATTCCGATACCAATACTCCCCATCCAACTCCCCCATATCCAACAAACCACCCGTCACCGTCGAATAAAACGGCACACCCCCCGAACACGGCTCAATCCCCACACAAACATCCAACAACTCCTCACGCAACTCCTCCACAAACACAGAATGCGAAGCAACCGTATCCGCCACCAACCGCGCCCGCACACCCTCCGCCGCACACTCCCCCAACACCACCTCCAACGCACCCACCTCACCAGCCACCGTCACCGAACCCGGCCCATTCACAGCCGCCAACGACACACCCCAACCCCCCAACCGCCCCACCAACTCATCCACACCCAACGCCAACGACACAATCCCACCACGCCCAACCAACCCAGACAACACCCCACTACGCCCCACCACCAACCGCGCCCCATCCTCCAACGACAAACCACCCGCCACACACGCCGCCGCGATCTCCCCCTGCGAATGCCCCACCACCGCCACCGGCCGCACCCCACACGCACCCCACAACCCCGCCAACGACACCATCACCGCCCACAACACCGGCTGCACCACATCCAACCGATCCAACCCCGGCTCACCAACCCCACCACGCAACACACCCTCCAACGACCACCCCACCAACCCCCCCAACACCTCACCACACCTACCAATCAGCTCCGCGAAAACCGGCGAACCATCCAACAACTCCACCGCCATCCCCACCCACTGAGCACCCTGCCCCGGAAACACAAACACCACACCACGCTCACCACCAGCCACACCCCGCACCACACCCCCACCCAAACCCCCACCCGCCAACACACCCAACCCCTCCAACAACCCCTCACGCCCCCCACCCAACACCACCGCCCGATCCTCAAACACCGAACGCCCCACCAACGAACACCCCACATCAACCACACCCAACCCAGGCCTCCCCCCAACCCACTCCCCAAGCCGCCCCGCCTGACCCCGCAAACCCCCCCCACCCCGACCCGACAACACCCACGGCACCACACCACCCACACCCACACCCACACCAACAACACCATCACCATCGTCACCAGCCACACCAACACCCATCACACCAACACCACCCGCCACGCCGGCATCGGCGCCACCAGCACCCTCAACACCATCACCACCAGCCACGCCCGCCACGCCGGCATCGGCGCCACCAGCACCCTCAACACCATCACCACTAGCCACACCCGCCACACCCGCCACACCCGCCACACCCGCAGCAACAGTCCCATCACCAAGAGAAACAGAACCACGCTCACCACCAGCAACAGCGGCGGCGGCGCCCTCACGCCCAGCCACACCCACCACACCACCACGCACATCAGCACCCTCGGCCACCGGAGCCTCCTCGAGGATCACATGCGCGTTCGTGCCACTGACCCCGAACGAGGACACCCCCGCACGCCGCGGCCTGCCCTCCTCCGCCTCCCACGGCACCTGCTCCGTCAGCAGCGACACCCTGCCGCTATCCCAATCGACATGCGTTGACGGCGCATCCACATGCAACGTCCGCGGCAGCGCACCGTGCTCCAACGCCTTGACCATCTTGATCACGCCCGCCACACCGGCGGCCGCCGAGGTGTGGCCGATGTTCGACTTGATCGACCCCAGCCACAGCGGGCGATCCTCCGGACGGCCCTGCCCATAGGTCGCCAGCACCGCCTGCGCCTCGATCGGATCGCCCAACACCGTGCCCGTCCCATGCCCCTCCACCACATCCACATCCGCGGCCGACAATCCCGCGCTCGCGAGCGCCCGGCGGATCACCCGCTGCTGAGAGGGACCGTTCGGCGCGGTCAACCCGTTGCTCGCACCATCCTGGTTCACCGCGCTGCCCCGCACCACCGCCAACACCCGATGACCATTGCGCACCGCATCCGCCAACCGCTCCACTACCACGACACTCACACCCTCGCTCCAGGTGGTGCCATCGGCCGCCTCCGCAAACGACTTGCACCGCCCATCCGGCGCCAGCCCACGCTGCCGCGCGAACTCCATGAACGAAGCCGGCGTCACGAGCACGGTCACTCCGCCCGCCAACGCCAACGAACACTCACCCGCACGCAGGGCCCCACACGCCAGGTGCAGCGCCACCAGCGAAGACGAACACGCTGTGTCCACCGTCACCGCCGGCCCCTCCAACCCAAATGTGTACGCCACCCTGCCCGACACCACGCTCCCCGACAGGCCGGTCACCAAATACCCTTCCAAGTCCACCGGCACCCGACCCAGGCCAACCCCATATTCGTGACTTATCAACCCCGCGAACACGCCCGTCTGGCTGCCACGCAACGACGCCGAATCGATACCCGCATCTTCGAACGCGTCCCAACACGCTTCCAACAGCAGCCGCTGCTGAGGATCCATCGCCAGCGCCTCCCGCGGGCTGATCCCGAAGAACCCGGCGTCGAACTCCGCCACATCGCGCAGGAACCCGCTTTCGCGTGCACCGCTCGTTCCCGGACGAGCGGGATCCAGGTCATTGAGGTAGGCCAGATCCCACCCGCGGTCGGTTGGGAACTCGCCGATCGCATCCCCGTCAGACGCCACCAGCTCCCACAACCCCTCCGGCGAGCTCACACCTCCAGGCAGACGACAGCTCATGCCTACGATCGCGACCGGTTCGTGCTCACGACTTTCAACCTCATACAGGCGTCGGCGCACCTTGCGCAGATCGATCGTGACACGCCTCAGATAGTCGCGGAGCTTTTCGTCGTTGGTCATTTTTGGGTGTTGGAGAATCGCTGTTGAAAGTGTCAGGAGCTCGCGAGCTCTTCATCGATGAGCCCGAACATCTCGTCGTCGGTTGCGGCCTGAAGGTCTACATCTTCGGATGCAGCGCCCCCGTTTATGTCGGAACCATCCAACTCAGACAAGATCGCTCGCAGGCGGGCCTCGATCTTCCGCCGAGTGGCGTGATCGCTCGCGCTCGCGGACAGTGTTCGCTGCAGCCTGTCGAGCTCTGCATCGATCAAGGCGTCTGGCGCCAGCCCGGGCCGCGCTTGCACAGTCTCCAGCAGATAGTGGGCAACAGCGGCGGAGGAGGGATGGTCGAACACGAGTGTGGCCGGCAGCTGCAGCCCGGTGAGAGCGTCTAGGCGGTTGCGCAACTCGACCGCGGTGAGCGAGTCGAAACCGAGATCCCTGAACGCACGTTGAGAATCCACAGCCTGCGCGGAGGTCTGCCCCAACACACTCGCGACCTCGGCCCGCACCAACTCCAACACCACGCCCTCGCGCTCGCCCTCGGGCACAGAGGCCAAGCGCTGCGCCAACGATCTCCCGCCGCTACGACGCGCAGGGACCCGCACCACGCCGCTGAACACCGCTGGCAGCTCCCTGGCTCTGGCCAGAGTGCGCAACGCCGCCACATCCAGACGAATCGGGACCAACTGCGCTCGATCCGCACCCAGAGCTAGATCGAACAACTCGAGACCTTCACTGGCCGAGAGCGGAAGGGCGCCCTGACGTCTGAACCTCGACAAGTCGACCTCGCCCAACCCACTCGTCAGCTCGCTCACCTGCCCCCACCAACCCCACGCGAGCGAGCTTCCCGCCAACCCCCGCGCACGCCGGTGAGCCGCAAGCGCATCCAGGAACGCATTCGCCGCCGCGTAATTGCCCTGCCCCGGAGAACCCACTGTCGCCGCAGCGGAAGAGAACAACACAAACGCCCCCAGATCCATCCCTGCGGTCAACTCATGCAGGTGCCACGCCGCGTCGAGCTTGGGTGCAAGCACCCCATCCAGACGCTCCTTCGACAGCGAACCGATCATCCCATCGTCGAGCGCACCCGCCGTATGCACGACCGCACCCAACGGAAACTCACCCGGCACCCCCCCGAGCAACCCCTCTACCTGCGAGCGCTCGCTCACATCGCACGCCACCACACTCACTCGCGCACCCAGCCCCTCCAACTCACTCCGCAGCTCCTCGGCACCCGGCGCCTCGGGCCCCCGACGACTCGCCAACACCACGCTACGCACACCATGCTCGGCCACCAGGTGCCGCGCGACCAAGCCACCCAACATACCCGTACCACCCGTAACCAGTACCGATCGCCCGGGATCGAAGGCCCCCTCCATACTCTGCGCTCCCCCCACCGACACCCGCACCAGTCGCGGCGCGAGCACCTCCCCTCCCCGAACCGCCAACTGCGACTCCTGCTCATACATCAACGCCCCGGGAAGCACCGCGCGTGAGGCGTCTTCTCCATCGATGTCGACCAGCCACACCCTTCCCGGGCTCTCCGACTGCGCTGAGCGCACCAACCCCCACACCCCAGCGCCCGCCAGAGCATCCACACCGTCGCTGACGCCCGCGGCCACAGCGTCTTGCGTGAGAACGACCAGACGCGAACCCACCAGCCGCTCCTCGGCCAGCCACCGCTGCAAGACACTCAACACCCCACCGAGCACCTCCCGTGCCACCACAGGCAGGCCCTCACCCTCGACACTCGGCCCCTCAGGAGACACGTCCAAGACCACAACCCCCGGCAGCTCCCCACCCTCATCCAGCGCCACACCCAGCGACTCGACGTCCATGAATGCACCCGCGTCCACACCCGTCCCCACCTCAGCACCCACCCCGACCGTCACCCAATCCAAGGCGAACAACGAATTCGTGTCCTCACCGGCGCGCTGGAGGCGCTCCGGGGAGACCTCGCGCGCTATGAGCGAGTCGACCGACACCGCGAGCTCACCACTCTCATCGACCGCCACCAGCGAGAGAGCGCTATCGGTCGAGGACGCACTCCCCCCGTCCCCCAGTGAGACACATACCCGCAACGACGAGGCACCCACCGCCCCCAGCCGCACCCCACCCCACGCAAACGGCAACCTGACGCTGGCGCCCTCGTGCGTGTCGCTGGAGGACGCACCGTCCAGCAGCGCAAGCGCCGAGGCATGCAGCGCACTGTCGAGCAGCGCCGGGTGAACACCGAACGACTCCGCCTCCCCCGCTTGCCGCTCGTCCAAGGCAACCTCCGCGAAGACGTCCTCCCCCCGCCGCCACGCCGCCCTCAAACCCTGGAAAGCGGGGCCATACTCCAACCCCATATCGGCCAAGCGCTCGTAGATGTCATCGCCCGCAATCGCCTCGGCGCCGGGCGGCGGCCACGCGCCCGCCAACTCCACCGCTCGCGCATCCACTCCCCCCCACCTTTCACCCACACCGCCAGACCCCAGCCCACCAAGCTCCTCCGAGGAGAGCACGCCGCTCGCGTGCCGCGTCCAACCGCCCTCGCCGCTCACGCCGCCATCCAGCGCACCCTCCAGCCCGCCGCCCACGCCCTCCAGTCGGGAATAGATAGACACCGGGCGCTCGCCCCCCTCCCCAGGCTCCCCCACAACGACCTGGACCTGGACCCCGTCCCCCTCACCCAACACCAACGGGATCTCCAGCATCAACTCTCGCACCACGGGACACCCCACCGCCCCGCCAGCATGAAGCGCGAGCTCCAAGAACCCCGTACCCGGCAACAGCACCACACCGGACACCGCGTGATCGGAGAGCCACGGCACCCCCGCACGCGACAGGCGGCCCGTGAACACACACCCCCCCGCCCCAGCCAAGCCGACCACCGCACCCAACAGGGGGTGCTCGGCCGACGCCTGGCCGATCGAAGAGACGTCACCCATGCCCGCCCCAGCACCAATCCAGTACCGCTCGCGCTGAAACGCATATGAGGGCAACTCCACACGCCTGACCCCCGGCCCACTGAGCATCCCCTCCCAATCGACATCAACTCCGCGCACCCACAACTCACCCACGGCCGCGAGCAGCGTCTGCGCCTCCGGGTGCTCGACCCGCAAGACCGGCACGAACGCCACCCCGGCAGCCTCCTCAACCCCGCGGCGCTCCTCGCCGGCCGGAGGCTCCCAACCCTCCAAGCACTCCCTGCCCATCGCGCTCAACACACCATCGGGGCCAAGCTCGAGAAAGCTCAAAGCACCGTGAGCTCCCAGCCAACGCACACCATCCATGAACCGCACCGGCTCACGCACATGACGCACCCAGTACTCCACCGAGCACACATCCTCGACAGACACGGGCTCGCCCGTCAGATTGGACACAATCGGGATCGCGGGCGACGCAAACGACAGACTGCCGACCACCTCCGCGAACTCAGACAACACGCCATCCATTCGCGGAGAATGAAACGCATCGCTGACGCGCAACCGCTTCGTCTTGCAGCCACGCTCCCCCCAAAGCCTCGCCAAATCAAGCACCGCCTTCTCCTCGCCGGAAAGCACCACCGAAGCAGGCCCGTTCACCCCCGCCACCGCAACACGATCCTCAAGTCCTTCCAATGACTCCAACGCCTCCTGCTCCGAGACGGCGACCGACACCATCGCCCCAGCCCCCGGCACCCCACCCATCAACCGTCCACGGGCCGCCACCAACATACACGCATCCTCGAGCGAGAACACCCCCGCGACATGTGCCGCCGTCAGCTCGCCGATCGAGTGACCCAGCACATAATCGGGCCGCACGCCCCAGCTTTCCACCAGCCTGAACAATGCAACCTCGAGCGCGAACAAACCGGGCTGCGCAAGCGCCGTATCGTCCAGCGACACGCGCGTGGGCTCAGACGACTCGCCAACGCCGAACACCGCCTCGCGCAGTGAGCACCCCAAGTGCCGATCCAACTCATCGCACACCTCATCCAACGCATCCCGAAATACCCCAAACGCGTCATACAGCTCCATACCCATCCCGACCCGCTGCGAGCCCTGCCCAGCGAACATGAACACTGTGCCTCCGCCCACAACCGAACCCCGCACCACACCAGCGCCCGGGTCTCCATCCGCCACCACCCTCAACCCCGCCAACAACTCCTCACGCCCCCCACCCAACACCACCGCCCGATCCTCAAACGCCGAACGCCCCACCAACGAACACCCAACATCGACCACACCCAACCCAGGCCTCCCCCCAACCCACTCCGCAAGCCGCCCCGCCTGACCCCGCAAACCCTCTCCACCCTTGCCCGACACCACCCACGGCACCACACCACCCACACCGACACCCGCTACATCTACACCGCCAGCAGCAGCACTCTCAGCATCAGCCGGACCCGCATCGCCAGCGTCGGCGGCACCCTCACGACCAGTCACACCCACCACACCACCGCGCGCATCGGCGCCCTCGGCTGCTGGGGCCTCCTCGAGGATCACGTGCGCGTTCGTGCCGCTGATCCCGAACGAGGACACCCCTGCACGCCGCGGCCTGCCGTCCTCCGCCTGCCATGGCTCCTCTCCTGTCAGCAGCGACACTCTGCCGCTATCCCAATCGATGTGGGTCGATGGCGCATCCACGTGCAGCGTCCGCGGCAGCATCCCGTGCTCCATCGCCTTGACCATCTTGATCACGCCCGCCACACCGGAAGCCGCCTGGGCATGGCCGATGTTCGACTTGATCGATCCCAGCCATAGGGGGCGGTCCTCCGGGCGGTCCTGCCCATAGGTCGCCAGCACGGCCTGTGCCTCGATCGGATCGCCCAGCACTGTGCCCGTACCGTGTGCCTCCACCGCGTCCACATCCGCCGCCGACAATCCCGCGCTCGCGAGCGCCTGGCGGATCACCCGCTGCTGGGAGGGACCGTTCGGCGCGGTCAACCCGTTGCTCGCACCGTCCTGGTTCACGGCGCTGCCCCGCACCACCGCCAGCACCCGATGACCATTGCGCACCGCATCCGAGAGACGCTCCAACACCAACACACCCACACCCTCACTGAACCCAGCCCCATCCGCCGCATTCGCGAACGACTTGCACCGACCGTCCACCGCCAGCCCGCGCTGCCGCGACATCGCCACGAACACACCGGGGTTGGGGATCACCGTCGCGCCGCTGGCGAGTGCGAGTGAGCACTCTCCGGCGCGTAGTGCTCCGCATGCTAGATGTAGCGCGACGAGTGAGGAGGAGCATGCGGTGTCTACCGATACGGCGGGGCCCTCTAGGCCCAGCACGTATGCGACCCGTCCTGATGCGACGCTCGCGGTGAGGCTCGTCAGGCCATACCCCTCTTGATCTCCGAGATCTCCGGGCGCGGACCCCCCATAGTCGCCCGGGATTACGCCTGTGAAGACGCCGGTTGGGGTTCCTGTGAGTGTGGTGGGGTTGATGTGTGCGTCCTCTATTGCTTCCCATGAGGCTTCGAGTAGTAGCCGTTGTTGGGGGTCCATTGCGAGGGCCTCTCGTGGGCTGATGCCGAAGAAGGCGGCGTCGAACTCGGCTACGTCGTGCAGGAAGCCGCCCTCGCGTGCGTAGCTGGTCCCGGGGTGATCGGGGTCGGGGTCATATAGGCCCTCCAGGTTCCATCCGCGGTCGGCTGGGAACGGCGTGATCGCGTCTTCTCCCCGGGCGAGGAGCTCCCACAGCTCCTGCGGAGAGCCGATCCCGCCCGGATACCTGCAGCTCATCCCCACGATCGCGACGGGCTCATCGACCGGGCGGCTGCCCGCCACAACCGCCGTGCGCTCACGCTGCGCACCCATTACCTCCCTCAGCAGGAGATCGGCGACCGCCGCGGGGGTGGGGTGGTCGAATACGAGCGTCGCGGGTAGCTGCAGCCCGGTCGCGGCGTTCAAACGGTTACGCAGCTCGACCGCGGTCAGCGAGTCGAACCCGAGATCCTTGAACGCGCGGTCCGCGGCGACCGACTGGCCACTGGCGTGCCCGAGCACGAGCGCCGCCTCCATACGCACGAGCTCCAGCACGATCCCCCTACGCTCAGCCTCGCTGACCCCGACCAGCCGACGAGCAAGCAGACCACTCCCCGCCGCGCGAACCGGGGCAACACGCACCAAACCACGCAACAACGGGCCCAGCAGCCCAGCCCGGGCCTGCCCACGAATCACCCCAGTATCCAAGCGCACCCCCAGCAACAGCGCCTCCCCCGACACGCACGCCCGGTCGAACAGCGCTACCCCTTCCTCATCGGAGAGCGCGAGCACACCAGCACGCGCCAAACGCTCCGCACCGACCTCCCCCAGACCCGCAGTCAGCTCGCTCTCGCGCTCCCACCACCCCCACGCGATCGAGGTGCCCGCCAACCCCCGCGCACGCCGATACGCCGCCAGCGCATCCAAAGACGCATTCGCGGCCGCATAGTTACCCTGCCCCGGCGCGCCGAGCACCCCCGCCGCCGAAGAACACAACACGAACGCGTCCAGATCCATATCGCTCGTCAGCTCATGCAGATACCACGCCGCGTCGAGCTTGGGAGCAAGCACCCCATCCAAACGCTCCTCCGAAAGCGAAGAGATCGTCCCATCATCAAGCGCGCCCGCCGCGTGCACGACCGCGCCCAACGGAAACTCCCCCGGCACCCCCCCAAGCAACCCCACCAGCTGCTCACGATCACTCACATCACACGCCACCACACTCACCCGCGCACCCAACCCCTCAAGCTCACCACGCAACCCCTCAGCACCCGGCGCCCCCGCACCCCGCCGGCTCGCCAACACCACACTCCGCACCCCATGCTCAGCAACCAAATGCCGCGCGAGCACACCACCCAACATCCCCGTCCCACCCGTCACCAACACCGAACGCCCAGGATCCAACGCCCGAGGAAACGTCAACACGATCTTCCCGACATGACGCGCCTGGCTCATGAACCGAAACGCCTCACGCGCACGACGCACATCCCACGCCCGCACCGGCAATAACTCGAGCGCACCCCCCTCGAAGTACCCCACCAGATCGCGCAGCATCTCCTGGATACGCTCCGGGCCCGCCTCGGCCAAGTCGAACGCCCGATACGCCACCCCCGGATGCTCCCCGGCGATCTCCTCCGGGTCACGGATATCGGCCTTGCCCATCTCGATGAACCGCCCACCCCGCGCCAGCAACCCAAGCGAGGTATCCACGAACCCCTCGCCCGCGAGCGAGTTCAACACGACATCCACACCCTCACCACCCGTCCCCGCCAAGAACCGCTCCCCGAACTCCAGCGAACGCGAAGAAGCGATATGCGCATCGTCCAACCCCAACCCCCGCAACGCCCCCCACTTCCCCTCGCTCGCCGTCCCGAACACCTCCGCGCCCAACACCCCCGCCAACTGCGCAGCCGCCATACCCACCCCGCCAGCAGCAGCATGAACCAACACCCGCTCCCCACCCCGCAAACCCGCGAGATCCACAAGCCCGTAATACGCCGTCAAGAACACACTCGGCACCGACGCCGCCTCAACGAAGGACCAGCCCTCCGGCACCCGCACAAGCAAACGATGATCAGTCACCGCCACCGGCCCAAACCCACCAGGCAACACACCCATCACCCGATCACCAACACCCAACCCCTCCACACCCACCCCGACCTCCAACACCACACCCGCACCCTCACCACCCATCACCGCCTCACCCGGATACATCCCCAACGCAAGCAGCACATCACGGAAGTTCAAACCCGCCGCGCGTACCCCCACACGCACCTCGCCGACCCCGAGCGGCCTCGACACCTCAGGCGCAGCGACCAACCCAAGATCCTCCAACGAACCCCCACCACCAGCCACCAAACGCCACTCCCCAACCCCCTCCGGGACACCCAACACACCCTCCAACCCACCCTCAGCCCGCGCCACCCGCGGCGCGAGGACCTCCCCTCCCCGCACAGCCAACTGAGGCTCCCCCTCCAACCCCAACACCCCACCAAGAACCCCCAAAGACACATCATCCTCGTCAACATCGACAAGCCACACCCTCCCCGGAAACTCCGACTGCGCCGAGCGCACCAAACCCCACACACCCGCATCAGCCAAAGAACCCACACCACCACCAGCACCCACAGCCACCGCACCATGAGTCAAAACAACCAGCCGCGAACCATCAAACCGCTCATCCGCAAACCACCCCTGCAACACCCCCAACACACCACCAAGCACACCCCGCGCCACCACAGGCAAACCCCCACCCACAAACCCCTCACCCCCAACGCCCATCCCCTCCTGAGTCACGTCCAACACCACGACCCCCGGCAACTCACCACCCTCCGCCAACGCCCCACCCAACAAACCGAGATCCCCAAACACACCCACCGACACCCCACCCCCAGCAAGCGCCCCCACCACCCCCGAACCCTCCACACCCAACACCACACACCCACCCACACCCACACCACCACCACCACCAAACTCAACCGGCGCCCAATCCACCGCGAACAACGAATCCGCACGCCCACCAGCACCCCGCAGCCCCTCCGAGGAAACCTCGCGCGCAACAAGCGAATCGACCGACACCGCGAGCTCACCACCCTCATCGACCGCCACCACCGAAAGAGCGCCATCAGCCAAGCTCCCCCCACCCACCGGCGAGATACACACCCGCAACGACGACGCACCCACCGCACCCAGCCGCACCCCACCCCACGCAAACGGCAACCTCACACCAGCACCCTCACGCGCACCCCCAGAAGCCACCTCATCCAGCAACACCAGCGCCGACGCATGCAACGCACTATCAAGCAACGCCGGATGCACACCAAACAACCCCGCCTGCCCCGCCTGCCCCTCACCCAAAACGACCTCCGCGAAAACCTCCTCCCCACGCCGCCACACCGCCCTCAAACCCTGAAACACAGGGCCATACTCCAACCCCACATCAGCCAAACGCTCATAAACATCATCAACCGCGACCACCTCAGCACCCGACGGCGGCCACACACCCCCCAACTCCACCGCCCGCGAATCCACCGCCCCCCACACCCCACCCACACCACCAGACCCCACCCCACCAACCTCCTCCACCGACAACACGCCGCTCGCGTGCCGCGTCCAACCCCCCACCAACCCACCATCCAACCCGCCACCAGCATCCAGCCCGCCGCCAGCATCCTCCAAACGCGAAAACACCTCCACCACCCGCTCACCCCCCTCCCCAAGCTCCCCCACAACAACCTGCAAACACACCCCAACCCCCTCACCCAACACCAACGGCGCCTGCAACGCCAACTCCCGCACCACCCCACACCCCACCCGCGCACCAGCATGCAACACCAACTCCAAAAACGCCGTACCCGGCAACAACACCACACCCAACACCCCATGATCGACAAGCCACGGAACACCCTCCAACGACAACCGACCCGTAAACACACACCCACCACCAGCCAACCCCACCACAGCACCCAACAACGGATGACCCCCCGCCACCAAACCAACCCCCACCACATCACCCACACCCACCCCACCACCAAGCCAAAACCGCTCACGCTGAAACGCATACGACGGCAACCCCACACGCACACCACCCGACCCCCCAAACACACCCTCCCAATCCACACCCCCACCAGCAACCCACAACTCCCCCACCGACCTCAAAAACCGCCCCAAACCACCCTCACCCCGACGCAACGACCCAACCACCACCACACCACCAGCCGCAGCATCATCACCACCACCAGCGGCGGCGGCGGCAGGAGCAGCAACACCCCCAACAACCACCCCACCCCCAACAGCCTCAACCGTCTCCTGCACCCCAACCGTCAACACCGGATGCGGACTCACCTCCACAAACGCCCCCACACCAGCCCCCAACAACGCCCGCGTCGCCCGCTCAAACTGCACCACCTCACGCACATTCCGATACCAATACTCCCCATCCAACTCCCCCATATCCAACAAACCACCCGTCACCGTCGAATAAAACGGCACACCCCCCGAACACGGCTCAATCCCCACACAAACATCCAACAACTCCTCACGCAACTCCTCCACAAACACAGAATGCGAAGCAACCGTATCCGCCACCAACCGCGCCCGCACACCCTCCGCCGCACACTCCCCCAACACCACCTCCAACGCACCCACCTCACCAGCCACCGTCACCGAACCCGGCCCATTCACAGCCGCCAACGACACACCCCAACCCCCCAACCGCCCCACCAACTCATCCACACCCAACGCCAACGACACAATCCCACCACGCCCAACCAACCCAGACAACACCCCACTACGCCCCACCACCAACCGCGCCCCATCCTCCAACGACAAACCACCCGCCACACACGCCGCCGCGATCTCCCCCTGCGAATGCCCCACCACCGCCACCGGCCGCACCCCACACGCACCCCACAACCCCGCCAACGACACCATCACCGCCCACAACACCGGCTGCACCACATCCAACCGATCCAACCCCGGCTCACCAACCCCACCACGCAACACACCCTCCAACGACCACCCCACCAACCCCCCCAACACCTCACCACACCTACCAATCAGCTCCGCGAAAACCGGCGAACCATCCAACAACTCCACCGCCATCCCCACCCACTGAGCACCCTGCCCCGGAAACACAAACACCACACCACGCTCACCACCAGCCACACCCCGCACCACACCCCCACCCAAACCCCCACCCGCCAACACACCCAACCCCTCCAACAACCCCTCACGCCCCCCACCCAACACCACCGCCCGATCCTCAAACACCGAACGCCCCACCAACGAACACCCCACATCAACCACACCCAACCCAGGCCTCCCCCCAACCCACTCCCCAAGCCGCCCCGCCTGACCCCGCAAACCCCCCCCACCCCGACCCGACAACACCCACGGCACCACACCACCCACACCCACACCCACACCAACAACACCATCACCATCGTCACCAGCCACACCAACATCGGCGTCCTCAGCCGCAGGGGCCTCCTCGAGGATCACGTGCGCGTTCGTGCCGCTGACCCCGAACGAGGACACCCCTGCACGCCGCGGCCTGCCGTCCTCCGCCTGCCATGGCTCCTCTCCTGTCAGCAGCGACACCCTGCCGCTATCCCAATCGATGTGGGTCGATGGCGCATCCACGTGCAGCGTCCGCGGCAGCATCCCGTGCTCCATCGCCTTGACCATCTTGATCACCCCGGCGATGCCAGCAGCCGCCGAGGTGTGGCCGATGTTCGACTTGATCGATCCCAGCCATAGGGGGCGGTCCGCTGGGCGGTCCTGCCCATAGGTCGCCAGCACGGCCTGTGCCTCGATCGGATCGCCTAGCACTGTGCCCGTCCCGTGTGCCTCCACCGCGTCCACATCCGCCGCCGACAACCCCGCGCCATCCAACGCTTGGCGGATGACCCGCTGCTGGGAGGGACCGTTCGGGGCGGTCAACCCGTTGCTCGCGCCGTCCTGGTTCACGGCGCTGCCTCGCACCACCGCCAGCACCCGATGACCATTGCGCACCGCATCCGAGAGACGCTCCAACACCACGACACCCACACCCTCGCCCCAAGAGGTGCCATCGGCCGCGTCCGCAAAGGCCTTGCACCGACCATCCGGCGCCAGCCCGCGCTGCCGCGACATCTCCACGAACACCTCGGGTGAAGCCATCACGGCCACGCCGCTGGCTAGTGCGAGTGAGCACTCTCCGGCGCGTAGTGCTCCGCATGCTAGATGTAGCGCGACGAGTGAGGAGGAGCATGCGGTGTCTACCGATACGGCGGGGCCCTCTAGGCCCAGCACGTATGCGACCCGTCCTGATGCGACGCTCGCGGTGAGGCTCGTCAGGCCATACCCCTCCAGGTCCCCGAGGTTGTCGGGCGCGTAGTCACCATGGATTACGCCTGTGAAGACGCCGGTTGGGGTTCCTGTGAGTGTGGTGGGGTTGATGTGTGCGTCCTCTATTGCTTCCCATGAGGCTTCGAGTAGTAGCCGTTGTTGGGGGTCCATTGCGAGGGCCTCTCGTGGGCTGATGCCGAAGAAGGCGGCGTCGAACTCGGCTACGTCGTGCAGGAAGCCGCCCTCGCGTGCGTAGCTGGTCCCGGGGTGATCGGGGTCGGGGTCATATAGGCCCTCCAGGTTCCATCCGCGGTCGGCTGGGAACGGCGTGATCGCGTCTTCTCCCCGGGCGAGGAGCTCCCACAGCTCCTGCGGAGAGCCGATCCCGCCCGGATACCTGCAGCTCATCCCCACGATCGCGACGGGCTCATCGACCGGGCGGCTGCCCGCCACAACCGCCGTGCGCTCACGCTGCGCACCCATTACCTCCCTCAGCAGGAGATCGGCGACCGCCGCGGGGGTGGGGTGGTCGAATACGAGCGTCGCGGGTAGCTGCAGCCCGGTCGCGGCGTTCAAACGGTTACGCAGCTCGACCGCGGTCAGCGAGTCGAACCCGAGATCCTTGAACGCGCGGTCCGCGGCGACCGACTGGCCACTGGCGTGCCCGAGCACGAGCGCCGCCTCCATACGCACGAGCTCCAGCACGATCCCCCTACGCTCAGCCTCGCTGACCCCGACCAGCCGACGAGCAAGCAGACCACTCCCCGCCGCGCGAACCGGGGCAACACGCACCAAACCACGCAACAACGGGCCCAGCAGCCCAGCCCGGGCCTGCCCACGAATCACCCCAGTATCCAAGCGCACCCCCAGCAACAGCGCCTCCCCCGACACGCACGCCCGGTCGAACAGCGCTACCCCTTCCTCATCGGAGAGCGCGAGCACACCAGCACGCGCCAAACGCTCCGCACCGACCTCCCCCAGACCCGCAGTCAGCTCGCTCTCGCGCTCCCACCACCCCCACGCGATCGAGGTGCCCGCCAACCCCCGCGCACGCCGATACGCCGCCAGCGCATCCAAAGACGCATTCGCGGCCGCATAGTTACCCTGCCCCGGCGCGCCGAGCACCCCCGCCGCCGAAGAACACAACACGAACGCGTCCAGATCCATATCGCTCGTCAGCTCATGCAGATACCACGCCGCGTCGAGCTTGGGAGCAAGCACCCCATCCAAACGCTCCTCCGAAAGCGAAGAGATCGTCCCATCATCAAGCGCGCCCGCCGCGTGCACGACCGCGCCCAACGGAAACTCCCCCGGCACCCCCCCAAGCAACCCCACCAGCTGCTCACGATCACTCACATCACACGCCACCACACTCACCCGCGCACCCAACCCCTCAAGCTCACCACGCAACCCCTCAGCACCCGGCGCCCCCGCACCCCGCCGGCTCGCCAACACCACACTCCGCACCCCATGCTCAGCAACCAAATGCCGCGCGAGCACACCACCCAACATCCCCGTCCCACCCGTCACCAACACCGAACGCCCAGGATCCAACGCCCGAGGAAACGTCAACACGATCTTCCCGACATGACGCGCCTGGCTCATGAACCGAAACGCCTCACGCGCACGACGCACATCCCACGCCCGCACCGGCAATAACTCGAGCGCACCCCCCTCGAAGTACCCCACCAGATCGCGCAGCATCTCCTGGATACGCTCCGGGCCCGCCTCGGCCAAGTCGAACGCCCGATACGCCACCCCCGGATGCTCCCCGGCGATCTCCTCCGGGTCACGGATATCGGCCTTGCCCATCTCGATGAACCGCCCACCCCGCGCCAGCAACCCAAGCGAGGTATCCACGAACCCCTCGCCCGCGAGCGAGTTCAACACGACATCCACACCCTCACCACCCGTCCCCGCCAAGAACCGCTCCCCGAACTCCAGCGAACGCGAAGAAGCGATATGCGCATCGTCCAACCCCAACCCCCGCAACGCCCCCCACTTCCCCTCGCTCGCCGTCCCGAACACCTCCGCGCCCAACACCCCCGCCAACTGCGCAGCCGCCATACCCACCCCGCCAGCAGCAGCATGAACCAACACCCGCTCCCCACCCCGCAAACCCGCGAGATCCACAAGCCCGTAATACGCCGTCAAGAACACACTCGGCACCGACGCCGCCTCAACGAAGGACCAGCCCTCCGGCACCCGCACAAGCAAACGATGATCAGTCACCGCCACCGGCCCAAACCCACCAGGCAACACACCCATCACCCGATCACCAACACCCAACCCCTCCACACCCACCCCGACCTCCAACACCACACCCGCACCCTCACCACCCATCACCGCCTCACCCGGATACATCCCCAACGCAAGCAGCACATCACGGAAGTTCAAACCCGCCGCGCGTACCCCCACACGCACCTCGCCGACCCCGAGCGGCCTCGACACCTCAGGCGCAGCGACCAACCCAAGATCCTCCAACGAACCCCCACCACCAGCCACCAAACGCCACTCCCCAACCCCCTCCGGGACACCCAACACACCCTCCAACCCACCCTCAGCCCGCGCCACCCGCGGCGCGAGGACCTCCCCTCCCCGCACAGCCAACTGAGGCTCCCCCTCCAACCCCAACACCCCACCAAGAACCCCCAAAGACACATCATCCTCGTCAACATCGACAAGCCACACCCTCCCCGGAAACTCCGACTGCGCCGAGCGCACCAAACCCCACACACCCGCATCAGCCAAAGAACCCACACCACCACCAGCACCCACAGCCACCGCACCATGAGTCAAAACAACCAGCCGCGAACCATCAAACCGCTCATCCGCAAACCACCCCTGCAACACCCCCAACACACCACCAAGCACACCCCGCGCCACCACAGGCAAACCCCCACCCACAAACCCCTCACCCCCAACGCCCATCCCCTCCTGAGTCACGTCCAACACCACGACCCCCGGCAACTCACCACCCTCCGCCAACGCCCCACCCAACAAACCGAGATCCCCAAACACACCCACCGACACCCCACCCCCAGCAAGCGCCCCCACCACCCCCGAACCCTCCACACCCAACACCACACACCCACCCACACCCACACCACCACCACCACCAAACTCAACCGGCGCCCAATCCACCGCGAACAACGAATCCGCACGCCCACCAGCACCCCGCAGCCCCTCCGAGGAAACCTCGCGCGCAACAAGCGAATCGACCGACACCGCGAGCTCACCACCCTCATCGACCGCCACCACCGAAAGAGCGCCATCAGCCAAGCTCCCCCCACCCACCGGCGAGATACACACCCGCAACGACGACGCACCCACCGCACCCAGCCGCACCCCACCCCACGCAAACGGCAACCTCACACCAGCACCCTCACGCGCACCCCCAGAAGCCACCTCATCCAGCAACACCAGCGCCGACGCATGCAACGCACTATCAAGCAACGCCGGATGCACACCAAACAACCCCGCCTGCCCCGCCTGCCCCTCACCCAAAACGACCTCCGCGAAAACCTCCTCCCCACGCCGCCACACCGCCCTCAAACCCTGAAACACAGGGCCATACTCCAACCCCACATCAGCCAAACGCTCATAAACATCATCAACCGCGACCACCTCAGCACCCGACGGCGGCCACACACCCCCCAACTCCACCGCCCGCGAATCCACCGCCCCCCACACCCCACCCACACCACCAGACCCCACCCCACCAACCTCCTCCACCGACAACACGCCGCTCGCGTGCCGCGTCCAACCCCCCACCAACCCACCATCCAACCCGCCACCAGCATCCAGCCCGCCGCCAGCATCCTCCAAACGCGAAAACACCTCCACCACCCGCTCACCCCCCTCCCCAAGCTCCCCCACAACAACCTGCAAACACACCCCAACCCCCTCACCCAACACCAACGGCGCCTGCAACGCCAACTCCCGCACCACCCCACACCCCACCCGCGCACCAGCATGCAACACCAACTCCAAAAACGCCGTACCCGGCAACAACACCACACCCAACACCCCATGATCGACAAGCCACGGAACACCCTCCAACGACAACCGACCCGTAAACACACACCCACCACCAGCCAACCCCACCACAGCACCCAACAACGGATGACCCCCCGCCACCAAACCAACCCCCACCACATCACCCACACCCACCCCACCACCAAGCCAAAACCGCTCACGCTGAAACGCATACGACGGCAACCCCACACGCACACCACCCGACCCCCCAAACACACCCTCCCAATCCACACCAACTCCGCGCACCCACAACTCACCCACAGCTGCCAGCAGCGTCTGCGCCTCCGGGCGCTCGACCCGCAAGACCGGCACGAACGCCACCCCGGCAGCCTCCTCAACCCCGCGGCGCTCCTCGCCGGCCGGAGGCTCCCAACCCTCCAAGCACTCCCTGCCCATCGCGCTCAACACACCATCGGGGCCAAGCTCGAGAAAGCTCAAAGCACCGTGAGCTCCCAGCCAACGCACACCATCCATGAACCGCACCGGCTCACGCACATGACGCACCCAGTACTCCACCGAGCACACATCCTCGACAGACACGGGCTCGCCCGTCAGATTGGACACAATCGGGATCGCGGGCGACGCAAACGACAGACTGCCGACCACCTCCGCGAACTCAGACAACACGCCATCCATTCGCGGAGAATGAAACGCATCGCTCACGCGCAACCGCTTTGTCTTGCAGCCACGCTCCCCCCAAAGCCTCGCCAAATCAAGCACCGCCTCCTCTTCACCAGCAAGCACCACCGAAGCAGGCCCATTCACCCCCGCCACCACAACACGTCCCTCCAAACCACCCAACGACCCCAACGCCTCCTCCTCCGACACACCCACCGACACCATCGCCCCAGCCCCCGGCACCCCACCCATCAACCGTCCACGAGCCGCCACCAACACACACGCATCCTCGAGCGAGAACACCCCCGCGACATACGCCGCCGCCACCTCACCAATCGAATGACCCAGCACATAATCGGGCCGCACACCCCAACTCTCCACCAGCCTGAACAACGCAACCTCGAGCGCAAACAAACCGGGCTGCGCAAACGCCGTATCGTCCAGCGACCCGCGCGTGGGCTCAGACGACTCGCCAACGCCGAACACCACCTCACGCAGCGAGCACCCCAAGTGCCGATCCAACTCATCGCACACCTCGTCAAACGCATCCCGAAACACCCCAAACGCGTCATACAACTCCATACCCATCCCGACCCGCTGCGAGCCCTGCCCAGCAAACAAGAACACCACACCCCCACCCACAACCGAACCCCGCACCACACCCGCACCCGACCCCCCGGCCTCCACCACACCCAACCCCGCCAACAACTCCTCACGCCCCCCACCCAACACCACCGCCCGATCCTCAAACACCGAACGCCCCGCCAACGCACGCCCCACATCGACCACCCCCAACCCAGGCCTCCCCCCAACCCACTCCGCAAGCCGCCCCGCCTGACCCCGCAAACCCCCCTCACCCCGGCCCGACACCACCCACGGCACCACACCACCCACATCGACACCCACCACACCAGCAGCAGCATCCTCAACCGCGGGAGCCTCCTCGAGGATCACGTGCGCGTTCGTGCCGCTGATCCCGAACGAGGACACCCCTGCACGCCGCGGCCTGTCCTCGCCCGGCTCCCACGGAACCTCGCCGGTCAGCAGCGAGACCCTGCCGCTATCCCAATCGATCTGGGTCGATGGCGCATCCACGTGCAGCGTCCGCGGCAGCACACCGTGCTCCAACGCCTTGACCATCTTGATCACCCCGGCGATACCGGCAGCCGCCGAGGTGTGGCCGATGTTCGACTTGATCGACCCTAGCCATAGGGGGCGGTCCTCAGGGCGGCCCTGCCCATAGGTCGCCAGCAGCGCCTGCGCCTCGATCGGATCGCCCAACACCGTGCCCGTCCCATGCGCCTCCACCGCATCCACATCCGTGGCCGACAATCCCGCGTTCGCCAACGTCTGGCGGATCACCCGCTGCTGGGAGGGACCGTTCGGCGCAGTCAACCCGTTGCTCGCACCGTCCTGGTTCACGGCGCTGCCCCGCACCACCGCCAGCACCCGGCGGCCATTGCGCACCGCATCCGAGAGGCGCTCCAACACCACGATCCCCACCCCCTCACTGAAGCCAGCCCCATTGGCTGCCTCCGCGAACGGCTTGCATCGCCCATCCACCGCCAACCCACGCTGCCGCGACATCGCCACGAACACCTCGGGGTGGGCAATCACGGCCACACCGCCGGCCAGCGCCAGCGAGCACTCACCGGCGCGCAGCGCCCCGCACGCCATGTGCAGCGCGACGAGCGAAGAGGAGCACGCCGTGTCCACCGACACCGCCGGGCCCTCCAGGCCCAACACGTAGGACACCCGCCCCGACACGACACTCCCCATGAGACTCGTCAAGCCAAACCCTTCCATGGCCTCCTCATTTGAACCCCCATGGGCATTGCCCGCGCCATAGTGATTCGAGATCACGCCTGTGAAGACGCCGGTTGGGGTTCCTGTGAGTGTGGTGGGGTTGATGTGTGCGTCCTCTATTGCCTCCCATGAGGCTTCGAGTAGTAGCCGTTGTTGGGGGTCCATTGCGAGGGCCTCTCGTGGGCTGATGCCGAAGAAGGCGGCGTCGAACTCGGCTACGTCGTGCAGGAAGCCGCCCTCGCGTGCGTAGCTGGTCCCGGGGTGATCGGGGTCGGGGTCATATAGGCCCTCCAGGTTCCATCCGCGGTCGGCTGGGAACGGCGTGATCGCGTCCTCTCCCCGGGCGAGGAGCTCCCACAGCTCCTGCGGGGAGTGGGCGGGCCCCGGATACCTGCAGCTCATCCCCACAATCGCGACCGGCTCCCTCGTCGCTTTGAGCAGCAGTTGATTTTCCTGGCGCAACTGCCTGCTCTCCTTGACGGCCGCTCGCAGCGCTTCGACCACCTGGGCGTCAGACGTGCTCATTGCACACTCTCCGCTTTGCGATCCAGCACGCTGTGGATGAGGCTCTCGACATCCATCGCATCAACCGCATCCGGCCCATTTGCCGTTGAGACCAAGGGCAAGACCGCATCGTCGGAATCGGCAAGCCGCAACAGGATGTCCAGCAGGCCGGTCTCTCGCAGGCGCGCGAGAGGAATGGTGTTCAGCGCCGCTCTGACCTTCTCCTCACCGGACTCGAGACTGGTGGATCCGCGGGCGCCGACGAGCTGATCCTGTATGTAGTCGGCGACCGCCGCGGGGGTGGGGTGGTCGAATACGAGCGTCGCGGGTAGCTGCAGCCCGGTCGCGGCGTTCAAACGGTTACGCAGCTCGACCGCGGTCAGCGAGTCGAACCCGAGATCCTTGAACGCGCGGTCCGCGGCGACCGACTGGCCACTGGCGTGCCCGAGCACGAGCGCCGCCTCCATACGCACGAGCTCCAGCACGATCCCCCTACGCTCAGCCTCGCTGACCCCGACCAGCCGACGAGCAAGCAGACCACTCCCCGCCGCGCGAACCGGGGCAACACGCACCAAACCACGCAACAACGGGCCCAGCAGCCCAGCCCGGGCCTGCCCACGAATCACCCCAGTATCCAAGCGCACCCCCAGCAACAGCGCCTCCCCCGACACGCACGCCCGGTCGAACAGCGCTACCCCTTCCTCATCGGAGAGCGCGAGCACACCAGCACGCGCCAAACGCTCCGCACCGACCTCCCCCAGACCCGCAGTCAGCTCGCTCTCGCGCTCCCACCACCCCCACGCGATCGAGGTGCCCGCCAACCCCCGCGCACGCCGATACGCCGCCAGCGCATCCAAAGACGCATTCGCGGCCGCATAGTTACCCTGCCCCGGCGCGCCGAGCACCCCCGCCGCCGAAGAACACAACACGAACGCGTCCAGATCCATATCGCTCGTCAGCTCATGCAGATACCACGCCGCGTCGAGCTTGGGAGCAAGCACCCCATCCAAACGCTCCTCCGAAAGCGAAGAGATCGTCCCATCATCAAGCGCGCCCGCCGCGTGCACGACCGCGCCCAACGGAAACTCCCCCGGCACCCCCCCAAGCAACCCCACCAGCTGCTCACGATCACTCACATCACACGCCACCACACTCACCCGCGCACCCAACCCCTCAAGCTCACCACGCAACCCCTCAGCACCCGGCGCCCCCGCACCCCGCCGGCTCGCCAACACCACACTCCGCACCCCATGCTCAGCAACCAAATGCCGCGCGAGCACACCACCCAACATCCCCGTCCCACCCGTCACCAACACCGAACGCCCAGGATCCAACGTCAACACGCCCTCCGACCTAACCTCGGCCCGCGCCACCCGCGGCGCGAGGACCTCCCCTCCCCGCACAGCCAACTGAGGCTCCCCCTCCAACCCCAACACCCCACCAAGAACCCCCAAAGACACATCATCCTCGTCAACATCGACAAGCCACACCCTCCCCGGAAACTCCGACTGCGCTGAGCGCACCAAACCCCACACACCCGCATCAGCCAAAGAACCCACACCACCACCAGCACCCACAGCCACCGCACCATGAGTCAAAACAACCAGCCGCGAACCATCAAACCGCTCATCCGCAAACCACCCCTGCAACACCCCCAACACACCACCAAGCACACCCCGCGCCACCACAGGCAAACCCCCACCCACAAACCCCTCACCCCCAACGCCCATCCCCTCCTGAGTCACGTCCAACACCACGACCCCCGGCAACTCACCACCCTCCGCCAACGCCCCACCCAACAAACCGAGATCCCCAAACACACCCACCGACACCCCACCCCCAGCAAGCGCCCCCACCACCCCCGAACCCTCCACACCCAACACCACACACCCACCCACACCCACACCACCACCACCAAACTCAACCGGCGCCCAATCCACCGCGAACAACGAATCCGCACGCCCACCAGCACCAACACCCCGGAGCTGCTCCGGCGCGAGAGCCCGTCCCACCAACGACCCCACCGACACCACCAACTCGCCACCCTCACCCACCGCCACCAACGACACCGCACTCTCGCCAGAAGACCCACCACCCACAAGCGACGTGCAAACCCTCAAACGAGACACACCCCCAACACCCAGCCGTACCCCGTTCCATGCGAAGGGTAGTCGTACGCTGCTGTCCTCGCTCGTGCTGGGGTCCTTGTCTGCCAGCAGCACGAGCGCTGAGGCGTGCAGCGCGCTATCGAGCAGCGCCGGGTGCACGCCGTAAGACCCGGCGTCTCCCGCCTGCCCCTCGTCCAGGGCGACTTCCGCGAAAACGTCCTCCCCGCGCTGCCACGCCGCTCTCAAACCCTGGAACACGGGGCCGTACTCCAGCCCCAGATCGGCCAGACGCTCATAAGCACCATCGACATCGACCGCGACTACTCCCGGCGGCGGCCAAGAACCCGCCAACTCCACCGCCCGCGCGTCCACCGCCTCCCACCCGCCAGACCCCACGCCACCAACCTCCTCGACAGCCAACATTCCGCTCGCGTGCCGCGTCCAACCACCCACCAGTCCGCCATCCAACCCACCATCCACACCGCCAGCATCCAGCCCGCCGCCAGCATCCTCCAAACGCGAAAACACCTCCACCACCCGCTCACCCCCCTCCCCAAGCTCCCCCACAACAACCTGCAAACACACCCCAACCCCCTCACCCAACACCAACGGCGCCTGCAACGCCAACTCCCGCACCACCCCACACCCCACCCGCGCACCAGCATGCAACACCAACTCCAAAAACGCCGTACCCGGCAACAACACCACACCCAACACCCCATGATCGACAAGCCACGGAACACCCTCCAACGACAACCGACCCGTAAACACACACCCACCACCAGCCAACCCCACCACAGCACCCAACAACGGATGACCCCCCGCCACCAAACCAACCCCCACCACATCACCCACACCCACCCCACCACCAAGCCAAAACCGCTCACGCTGAAACGCATACGACGGCAACCCCACACGCACACCACCCGACCCCCCAAACACACCCTCCCAATCCACACCCCCACCAGCAACCCACAACTCCCCCACCGACCTCAAAAACCGCCCCAAACCACCCTCACCCCGACGCAACGACCCAACCACCACCACACCACCAGCCGCAGCATCATCACCACCACCAGCGGCGGCGGCGGCGGCAGGAGCAGCAACACCCCCAACAACCACCCCACCCCCAACAGCCTCAACCGTCTCCTGCACCCCAACCGTCAACACCGGATGCGGACTCACCTCCACAAACGCCCCCACACCAGCCCCCAACAACGCCCGCGTCGCCCGCTCAAACTGCACCACCTCACGCACATTCCGATACCAATACTCCCCATCCAACTCCCCCATATCCAACAAACCACCCGTCACCGTCGAATAAAACGGCACACCCCCCGAACACGGCTCAATCCCCACACAAACATCCAACAACTCCTCACGCAACTCCTCCACAAACACAGAATGCGAAGCAACCGTATCCGCCACCAACCGCGCCCGCACACCCTCCGCCGCACACTCCCCCAACACCACCTCCAACGCACCCACCTCACCAGCCACCGTCACCGAACCCGGCCCATTCACAGCCGCCAACGACACACCCCAACCCCCCAACCGCCCCACCAACTCATCCACACCCAACGCCAACGACACAATCCCACCACGCCCAACCAACCCAGACAACACCCCACTACGCCCCACCACCAACCGCGCCCCATCCTCCAACGACAAACCACCCGCCACACACGCCGCCGCGATCTCCCCCTGCGAATGCCCCACCACCGCCACCGGCCGCACCCCACACGCACCCCACAACCCCGCCAACGACACCATCACCGCCCACAACACCGGCTGCACCACATCCAACCGATCCAACCCCGGCTCACCAACCCCACCACGCAACACACCCTCCAACGACCACCCCACCAACCCCCCCAACACCTCACCACACCTACCAATCAGCTCCGCGAAAACCGGCGAACCATCCAACAACTCCACCGCCATCCCCACCCACTGAGCACCCTGCCCCGGAAACACAAACACCACACCACGCTCACCACCAGCCACACCCCGCACCACACCCCCACCCAAACCCCCACCCGCCAACACACCCAACCCCTCCAACAACCCCTCACGCCCCCCACCCAACACCACCGCCCGATCCTCAAACACCGAACGCCCCACCAACGAACACCCCACATCAACCACACCCAACCCAGGCCTCCCCCCAACCCACTCCCCAAGCCGCCCCGCCTGACCCCGCAAACCCCCCCCACCCCGACCCGACAACACCCACGGCACCACACCACCCACACCCACACCCACACCCACACCCACACCACCACCACCGCCACCAGCCACACCAACACCCATCACACCAACACCACCCGCCACGCCGGCATCGGCGCCACCAGCACCCTCAACACCATCACCACCAGCCACGCCCGCCACGCCGGCATCGGCGCCACCAGCACCCTCAACACCATCACCACTAGCCACACCCGCCACACCCGCCACACCCGCAGCAACAGTCCCATCACCAAGAGAAACAGAACCACGCTCACCACCAGCAACAGCGGAGGCGGCGCCCTCACGCCCAGCCACACCCACACCACCACCACGCACATCAGCACCCTCGGCCACCGGCGCCTCCTCGAGGATCACATGCGCGTTCGTGCCACTGATCCCAAACGAAGAGATCCCCACGCGGCGAGGCCTCCCATTCCGCTCCCACGGCACCTCCCCGGTCAGCAGCGACACCCTGCCGCTATCCCAATCGACATGCGTTGACGGCGCATCCACATGCAACGTCCGCGGCAGCACACCGTGCTCCAACGCCTCGACCATCTTGATCACGCCCGCCACACCCGCCGCCGCCTGCGCATGGCCGATGTTCGACTTGATCGACCCCAGCCACAGCGGGCGATCCTCCGGACGGCCCTGCCCATACGTCGCCAGCACCGCCTGCGCCTCGATCGGATCGCCCAACACCGTGCCCGTCCCATGCCCCTCCACCACATCCACATCCGCGGCCGACAATCCCGCGCTAGCAAGCGCCTGGCGAATCACCCGCTCCTGGGAGGGACCGTTGGGAGCCGTCATGCCATTGCTGGCTCCATCCTGGTTCACGGCGCTGCCCCGCACCACCGCCAGCACCCGATGCCCGTTGCGCTCCGCGTCCGACAGGCGCTCCAACACCACGACACCCACACCCTCGGAGAAGCCCGCTCCGTCGGCGGCGTCGGCGAAGGACTTGCACCGTCCGTCAACCGACAATCCACGCTGGCGGGAGAGATCCGTGAACAGTCGAGGTGAAGACATCACGGTGACGCCCCCGGCCAGTGCCAGCGAGCACTCCGCCAAACGCAGCGATTGGCACGCCAGGTGCATCGCCACGAGCGAGGAGGAGCAGGCCGTGTCCACAGTGACGGCCGGCCCCTCCAGGCCGAACACATACGAGACGCGACCCGACAGGACACTGCCCGCCGACCCGGCGCTCAAATAGGCCTCGAGCTCTTGCGAGACCCACCGCCCGGCCGACGTGCCGTAGTCGTGATACATGCAGCCCGCAAACACGCCCGTCTGGGTGCCCCGCAGGACGGCCGGATCGAGGCCTGCGCTCTCGAGGGACTCCCAGCTGGCTTCCAGCAACAGCCGCTGTTGGGGGTCCATCGCGAGCGCCTCGCGGGGGCTGATCCCGAAGAACCCCGCGTCGAACTCGGCCGCGTCATACAGAAACCCGCCCGCGCGCGTGTAGCTCGTGCCCGGATGGTCTGGGTCGGGATCGAACAGGCGCTCCAGATCCCAGCCACGATCTATCGGAAACTCGCCGATCGCCTCCTCGCCACGGCTCACCAGCCTCCACAGATCCCGCGGCGAGGTCACGTTGCCTCCGTAGCGACAACTCATGCCGACTATTGCGACCGGATCGTCGGCGGCGGCGACTCGAATCGGCTGCCGGCGCCGCTGGCGCTCGGCGCCGGTGACCTGCTCCACCAGATGGTGTGCGAGGGCGGTCGCGGTGGGGTGATCGAAGATGGTTGTGCTGGGCAAACGCAGTGCGGTGATCCTGTTGAGGCGGTTACGCAGCTCTATGGCCGCCAACGAGTCAAAGCCGAGGTCCTTGAAAGCTCGATTGGGGTCGATCGCGCTGGGGGCGGGGTGCCCGAGCACGGTCGCGACCTCGCCGCGGACAAGTTGCAGTGTCACCCTCTCGCGCTCCTGCCGGGATAGGCCCGCCAGCCGGCGCGCCAGCGTCGCCGTGGCGCCCGCAACTCGAGCTGGCACGCTCACGAGAGCGCTCAGCAAGACCGGCAGCAGGCCGACGCGAGCTTGCGCACGTGCGGCTCTGGTGTCGAGACGCATCGCGACGACGCTCGGGAGTGCCAGCTCGAGCGCGGCGTCGAACAAGCCAAGGCTTTCCTCGAGCGGCATCGGCAGCACGCCCAGACGAGCCATCCGCGCACGGTCGCTCTCCCCCAGAGCACGTGTCATCTCGCTCGGCTGCTCCCAATAGCCCCATGCGATCGATGTTCCCGCGAGCCCCTGTGAGCGCCGATATGCCCCCAGGCCATCGAGAAACGAGTTCGCCGCCGCGTAGTTTCCCTGTCCCGGAGAGCCCATCGTGGCCGCGGCGGAGGAGAACAACACGAACATCGAGAGATCGGCATCTCTGGTCAGCTCGTGCAGATTCCAAGCTGCGTCGACCTTGGAGGCCAACACGCGCCGCACCCGCTCTGAGGTCAACGAGCCGATGACGCCATCGTCCAGAACCCCCGCCGCGTGTACCACACCCCGCAAGGGGAACTCCTCGGGCACCAGCTCCAGAAGCCCCACCACCGCATCCCTGTCGGACACGTCACAGGCCACCACCGCAACACGAGCGCCCAACTCCTCGAGCTCTTGCTGAAGCTCGACGGCGCCCGGCGCCTCGATGCCACGTCTGCTGGCCAGCACCAGGCTCCGAACGCCACGCACGGTGACCAGATGACGGGCCAGAGCACCACCCAAGCCACCCGTGCCGCCTGTCACCAGCACCGTGCCATCGACGCTGCCGGCGCTCGCTCCCTCACCGCGATTCTCCCCAGCACCGCCAGCCAAGCCGTCCTCGAGCCCGACCCGGGTCAACCTCCCGATCAGCAACTCGCCGTTGCGAACCAGCAACTGCGGCTCGCCCGCCGCCAAGCCGGCGGTCAACAGGCGATCCAGCCCCCCAGCAGCCCCGTCGGCCTCGTCGCCGCCAAACCCGTCATCGCCACTCCGGGCGATGTCGATGTCGACGAGCACGAAGCGGTCGGGATTCTCCGACTGCGCGGAGCGCACCAGACCCCACACTCCCCTGCCCGCCAAGCCATCCTCATCCCCGGCAAAGCCCTCATCCATGACCACGCCGTCCCCGGCGATGGCGCCGCCACTCACAACCACCAGCCTGGAACCCTCGAACCGCTCATCGAGCAGCCAATCCTGCAACACACCCAGCACGCCGCACACCGCATCGCCGACACGACCAGGCACCCCCGCCGGCCCGTTACCGAGACTCGCAGGGGGGCCGCACACATCCACCAGCACCACCTCGGGAACCGAACCGCCGCCGTCGAGCTCGGCACCCAAGGCACCCAGATCCCCGTAAGCACACACGCCGCCGCCAGCAGCCAGAAGCGCCTGGGCAAGCACACCATCGCTCGAGCCCAACACCGTCCACTCCCTGGCAGTGCTCGTCGTGGTGTCGGTGTCCCGCTCGATCGAGAGCGGCGTCCACCGAACACCGAACAGCGATTCACGACCATCGCCGGAGGTGGCCCGCAACCGCTCCAGCTCTATCTCGCGCGTCGCCAACGAACCGATGGAAACCACAAACTCACCCGCATCGTCCACCGCGACAAGCGACAGGGCTCCATCCTCGCGCGCTCGAAGACGCACCCGCAGGGAGGAGGCGCCTCCCGCACCGATCGCGACCTCCTCCCATGAGAATGGCAGCCGCACGCTCATCTGCGCACCATTGGCGCCCCCCTTGGAGTCGAGCGCCCCCACAGCGTGCAGCGCGGCGTCCAACAAAGCTGGGTGCACGCAAAAGCCACCGGCCTGAGCAACATGCTCCTCGGGCAACGCCGCTTCGCAGAAAACCTCCTCTCCACGGCGCCAGACGCTTCGCAAGCCCTGGAAGACGGGTCCATAGTCGAGGCCCATATCCGCAAGCCGCCCGTACACCTCATCGACGCTCACCTCGATCGCGCCGTCCGGCGGCCACACTCCGGCCACCTCCTCCAACGCGCTGACACCATCCAGATCCAAACCCGAATCGCTCCCCACCCCAAGCACACCGCTCGCATGACGCGTCCAGCGCTCATCGACGTCCGCCGCCGCATCGTGCGGCCCTCCCTCGGACTCACCCTCCACAAGTGAGAACACGGCGACTGGACGCTCGTCGTTCTCGCCGGGCTCACCCACGGTCACCTGTATTCGCACCGCACCTCGCTCGGAGAGAACGAGCGGCGTCTCGAGCACCAGCTCACGCACGATGGGATACCCGAGCTCTCGACCGACACACAACGCGATGTCCAAGAACCCCGTGCCCGGGAACAGGACCGTGCCCGTCACTCCGTGATCGGCCAGCCACTCGTCGTCCTCGAGGGACAGGCGCCCGGTGAACAGCCATCCCTCCCGCTCCGCCAGCCCGACCGCGGCGCTCAACAGTCCGTGCTCTATCGCGCCAAGCCCGACGGATCGCATGTCGCTGGTATCGGCGGTGGCGCTCAACCAGAAGCGCTTGCGCTGAAAGGCGTAGGTGGGCAGCTCCACGCGTCCCGCGCCACTCCCAGCGAACACGCGCGTCCACTGGACGTCCACCCCACCCACCCACGCTTCGCCCAGCGACGTGAGAAACCGCCCCAGGCCGCCGTCATCGCGACGCAGCGAACCCACCACCAGCACATCGCCGCCATCCCCCAACGCCCCATCCGCACCAGCCCGAACGTCATCCACGGTCTCCCGCACCCCCACGCTCAACACGGGATGAGGACCGGTCTCGATGAACACACGCAAACCGTCCTCCAGCAAGGCGCGCGTGACCCGCTCGAACTGAACAGGGTCACGCAGATTGCGATACCAATACTCCCCATCCAGAAGCTCCGTGTTCAACACGCCACTCGTCACAGCCGAATAGAACGGCACATCGCCAGAACGCGGAGAGATCCCCGCACAACCCTCCAGCAGCTCATCGCGCACCAACTCGATCTGCGATGAATGCGCCGCATAATCAACCGGGATCAACTGCGCTCTGACACCATCGGCCTCACACGCCGCCAGCACCCCCCGCAACGCATCGGGATCCCCGGAGACAACCACAGAAGACGGCCCATTCACAGCCGCCACAGACACACGCTCGCCCCACGACTCGACACGCGCCAAAACATCATCGACTCCCAGCGCGATCGACAACATCCCGCCCTTCCCCGACAGGCCAGTCAACACACGGCCCCGCATCGCCACCACCCGCGCCGCGTCATCCAAAGACAGACCACCAGCCACATGAGCGGCGGCTATCTCCCCCTGGGAATGACCAACAACCGCCGCGGGCTCAACACCACACGCACGCCACAAGCCCGCCAACGCGACCATCACACAGAACAACACCGGCTGAACCACATCAACACGATCCAAGCCCGGAGCCCCATCCACACCACGCAACACACTCTCAACAGACCACCCCACATACCGCGAGAGCACCTCATCGCACTCACCCAAGCACTCGGCGAACACCGGCGACTCATCCAACAGGTCGACACCCATGCCGACCCATTGCGAACCCTGCCCCGCAAACACAAACACTGACCCACCCTCAACCAGGGAATCGCCCTCGACGACACCACCCGCCAAACGACCCTCCGCCACAGCACCCACACCCGCCAACAACCCCTCCCACTCATCGCCAACGACCACCGCACGATCCTCGAACATCGACCTGCCAGCCAACGAGAGACCGACATCGCCCACACCCAACCGCGGCCCACCCCCCAAAAAGCCATGCAGCTCGCCGGCCTGACCACGCAGACCCACCACCTCGCGACCAGACACCACCCACGGCACCACACCACCCCCACCCAACACCCCGCCACCCGCGCCAGCATCGCCCGCCGCCGGCAACGGCGCCTCCTCCAAGATCACATGCGCGTTCGTCCCGCTGGCCCCAAACGAGGAGACCCCCGCGCGCCGGGTACGCTCTTCCCGAGGCCACGGCTGCGCCTCGGTGAGCAGCCGCACGTGTCCGCTGGACCAGTCCACGTGTCGCGAGGGCTCCTCCACATGCAACGTCCTCGGCAGCACCTCATGCTCGAGCGCCTTCACCATCTTGATGACGCCCGCGATCCCCGCGGCCGCCTGGGTATGGCCAAGGTTCGACTTCGCCGCTCCGAGCCACAACGGACGGCGCTCCGAACGGGACCGCCCGTAGGTCGCCAGCAGCGCTCGCGCCTCGATCGGATCGCCCAAGGCGGTGCCAGTGCCGTGTGCCTCCACCGCATCCACGTCTCCAGTCGACAACCCCGCGCCATCCAACGCCTGGCGAATCACCATCTCCTGGGAGGAACCGTTGGGAGCGGTCAGGCCATTGCTGGCCCCATCCTGATTCACGGCGCTGCCGCGCACCACCGCGAGCACCCTGCGGCCGTTGCGCTCAGCGTCGGACAAGCGTTCCAGCAGGACCACACCCACGCCCTCGGAGAAGCCCGCTCCGTCGGCCGCGTCCGCAAAGGCCTTGCATCGCCCGTCGGGAGCCAAGCCCCGCTGGCGGGAGAATTCCACGAAGAGCCCGGGGGAGGCCATCACCGTGACGCCGCCCGCGAGCGCCAGGGCGCATTCCCCCAAGCGCAGCGACTGGCACGCCAGGTGCAACGCCACGAGCGAGGACGAGCAGGCCGTGTCGACGGTGACAGCTGGTCCCTGCAGCCCAAGCACATACGAAATCCGACCCGACAGGACACTACCGGCGACGCCTGTGCTGAGGTAGCCCTCCAACTCCGCGGGCGTCGGTCGCAGGCCGGCCCCGTACTCATGACGCAACACGCCCGCGAACACGCCGCCTCGTGTCCCACCGAGCGAGGTCGGGTCGAGTCCCGCGTCTTCGATCGCCTCCCAGCAAGCTTCCAGCAGCACGCGCTGCTGCGGGTCCATCGTCAACGCCTCGCGAGGGCTGATCCCGAAGAAGCCGGCGTCGAACTCCTGCGCCTCGTGCAAGAAACCTCCCTCCCGCGCATAGCTGGTCCCGGCGTGATCGGGGTCGGGATCGAACAGGCTGTCCAAATCCCAGCCACGGTCGGTTGGGAAGTCGCCGATCGCGTCCCCCCCACTGGCCAGCAACTCCCACAGGTCTCGAGGAGAACGCACGCCACCTGGATAGCGACAGCTCATTCCCACAATCGCAATCGGCTCTGTGGAGCGTGCCTCGAGCGCCCGCAAACGCTCACGCGCGTCATACAAATCGACGGTCGCGCGCTTGAGATACTCGCGGAGCCTGCGCTCGTCAGTCATCGGCGCGCTCGCTGACCGTCGGCTGACTGGGCTCCTCGTGGGCGGCTGTCGATCGCGGGCTGCCATCCAGGAGAGCGAATATCTCCTCATCCGACGCCGCGTCGATCTCCTCGGCGCCGATCACCCGGCCCGTGGGCTGCGGCACCTCGGCCCACCGTGCCAGCAGCGCCCGCAGACGATCGGCTATGGCCTCCCCCGCCGGGCTGCTTGGCCCGATCGAGGCGACCGTGGCTTCGAGCCTCTCGAGCTCACTGTCCAGCTGGGCACCCGCCGCCGCCCCGTTCGAGGTGAGTTGACTCAGCAGATAACTGGCGAGGGTCGCGGGTGTGGGGTGATCGAAGACGAGGGTCGCCGCCAGCCGCAGTCCGGTGGCGTCGTTCATGCGGTTGCGCAGCTCGATCGCGGCGAGCGAGTCAAAGCCCAGCTCCTTGAACGCGCGGCGCGCGTCAACCGCGCGAGCGGACGCATGCCCGAGGATGACCGCCACCTCGCCACGCACGAGGTCAAGCACGAGCTCCTCCTGCTCGGCCTCCGAGACCGCCCTGAGCCTTGACATCAACCATGCCCGCGCATCGCCGCCGGAGCGTCTCGTCTGCGCGCTCACGGGACCGCGCAGGAAGGCCGGAGCGCGGCCGGCGGCTGCCTGCTCGCGAAGCGTCGCGATGTCCAAACGCACCGGGATCACCTGCGCCTGGCCGATCGCGATCGCCGTGTCAAAGAGCTCGAGGCCTTCGTGGGTGCTCAGTGCAGCGATGCCCAAACGCGTGATTCGAGCGTGATCCGACGCGGACAGCGCAGCTGTCCACTCACTCGTCTCAGCCCACAGACCCCAGGCCATCGACACACCCGCGAGCCCACGCGCCTGACGATGAGCGGCGAGTGCGTCAAGGAAGGCGTTGGCCGCCGCATAGTTGCCCTGTCCGGGCGACCCCAGGGTCGCCGCCGCGGAGGAGAACAGCACGAACATCGAAAGGTCCAGGTCCATGGTCAGCTCATGCAGATGCCACGCCGCGTCCACCTTGGGAGCCAGCACGCGCCCCACACGCTCCGGCGTCAACGAGTCGATCACGCCGTCGTCGAGGACTGCCGCAGAATGCACCACACCCCGCAGGGGAAACTCGACGGGCACATGCTCCAGCAGTGCCGCCACCGCCTCACGATCGGACACGTCGCACGCGACGATCGCGACACGTGCGCCCAACTCCTCCAACTCCTCCCGCAACCCCTCCGCGCCCTCGGCGTCAGGGCCCCGGCGGCTTGCCAACAACAGGCTCTCCACCCCGTGGACAGTCACCAGGTGCCGCGCAACCAAAGCACCCAAGCCACTCGTGCCACCTGTAACCAGCACCGAGCATCCGGCGCCCAGCCCGCCGGACGGCCCCGCTGGACCAGCTGCGCCGTTCATGTCATCCCCGGCAGGCGCAGCGACCCGTGTGAGCCGGGGAGCGAGCAGCTCGCCGTCGCGGATCGCCAACTGCACCTCCTGCGATGACACAGCGGCCGGCAGGGCGTCGAAGGACTCGTCTCGGCCGTCGACGTCGATCAGCACGAAACGCTCAGGGCTCTCGGATTGAGCGGAGCGCACCAGACCCCACACCGCGCTGGCGAGCAGGCCACGAACATCATCCTCGGGATTGGCCCGTAGGGCATCCCTGGTGAGCACGGCCAGCCGGCGTCCCTCCATCCGCTCGTCCGAGAGCCAGTGTTGCAATACACCCAAAACGCTCGACACCAAGCCCTGCACGCGATCGGGAAGGCGCCCTCCCCAAGGCTCATCCAATGTCCCGGCGTGTCGGCCACCGCGCTCCCCATCCTCGACGACGCCCGCCGGCTGCACCTCCCGGTCCATCCCCTCGCGCTCGTCCACCAGACCGTCGACGTCCAGCAGCACCATGTCGGGCAGGCGCTCGAGGTCCTCCTCGAAAGTCTCTCTCAACGCCCCCAGATTGGGATACTCGGCAACGCTCGCACCTGCGCCCCGCAACCTCTGCGTCACCTGCGCGTCCTGGGCTCCAATCACAACCCACCTGTCTGCGAGCCCCGCGGCGGAGGAGGTCGAAATTGGGCTCCAGCGAATCGCGAACATCGACTCTCGATAGCCATCGCGTGGGTCGCGCAGCTGCTCGGTGGAGATCGCACGACCCGCCAGAGAGCCAACCGACACGACATGGCGCCCGGCATCGTCCACCGCCACGAGGGACAGACCGCCGTCGTTCTCCTCCCGCGGTCCACCTGCGATCGACAGGCACACCCTCAGCGAGGTGGCACCGGGCTGACTCAGACGTACCTCACCCCACGCAAAGGGCAGACTCACATGGCCCGTGTCGTCTGCGCCTCCACGCGCGTCGTCAACCAGCGCGGAGGCATGCAGCGCCGCGTCGAGGAGCGCGGGATGAACGCCGAACGAGCCCGCTTGGTCCAGCTGATCGTCTGGTAGGCAAACCTCGCAGAACAGTTGATCGCCAAGCCTCCACGCGCCCCTCAGGCCCTGGAACGCCGGCCCGTAATCCAAGCCCACCTCCGCCAGCGACCCATAGACGTCATCGACTCCCAGGCCCACCGCGCCCGCCGGGGGCCACACCCCCCCAAGCAGGCCCACCTCGGGGGCGAGCTCCTCGGAGGCCGCGAGCACTCCACTTGCGTGCCGTGTCCAACCCTCCTGCCCCCCCAGCCCGTCGGAGTCCTCCCTGCGCGAGAACACCCTCACCGCGCGACTCCCGTCCTCCTCGGGCCCGCCGACAGATACCTGCAGCTGCACAGCGCCGCGCTCGGGCAACGCCAGCGGCGTCTCCAGCACCAACTCGCGCACGACGTCGCATCCGACTTCAGCGCCGGCACGCAGCACGAGCTCCACGAAGCCGGTGCCGGGGAACAGCGCCATCCCCATGACCGCGTGATCCGCAAGCCACCCCTCTCGGGCGAGCGAGACACGGCCCGTGAACAGCCACCCCTCGCCGCCCGCCAACCCGACCACGGCCCCCAGCAGCGGATGCTCGGCCGCGGCGAGGCCAACCGAGCGCACATCGCCCGCGTCGGCCTCGACGCCCAGCCAGAAATGCTCCTTCTGAAAGGCGTAGCGAGGCAACTTGACGCGCTCGGCGCCCAGCTCGGCGTACACCGCGTCCCAGTCCACCTCGATCCCACTCACCCACAGTTCGCCCAGCGAGGTGAAGAACCGCTCCAGACCGCCCTCGTTGCGGCGCAGTGACCCGACCACGAGCGCATCGGCGTCCCGGCCGAGCGCCTCATCGATGGTCTCCTGGACGGCCACGCTCAGCACCGGATGGGGACCGATCTCCAAGAACGCGCGAGTGCCGTTCTCGATCAGCGCGCGCGTGGCCGCCTCGAAGCGCACTGGGCGGCGCATGTTCTCATACCAGTAGCCCGCGTCGAGCCCGGCGGTGTCGAGCAATCCACCGGTCACAGTCGAAAAGAACGGCACCTCCCCCGAGCGGGGTGCGATGGGGGACAAAAGCTCCATCGCCTCCTGCTGCAAAGGCTCCACCTTCGCCGAGTGCGAGGCAACCGTCGCCGCGATCTCACGCGCTCGGATGCCCTCGGCCTCGAGGGCTGCCAGCAGCTCCCGCACAGCATCCGGGTCGCCGGCGACACCGACGGCCGAAGGCCCGTTGACCGATGCCACCGAAAGACGGCCATCCCAGCGCGAGATCCACTCCTCGACCTCCGCCACACCCAGCGCCACCGACACGATGCTGCCCTGCCCGCTGAGACGCGCGAGCGTTCGACTGCGCAGGCAGACCACCCGCGCGGCGTCCTCCAAGGACAGTCCTCCAGCCACATACGCGGCCGCGATCTCGCCCTGGGAATGCCCCACGACCACCGATGGCTCTATTCCACACGCCCGCCACAACGCGGCGAGGGACACCGTCACGGCGAACAGGACGGGCTGGAGCACCTCCAGGGCGCTCCCGTCAGGCGCACCGTCCCGACCGTTCAGCACATCCAGCACCGACCAGTCGACGACCTTCGACAGCGCCTGCTCACAGCGCCGCATCTCCGCCGCGAACATGGGCGAGGTTGCCAGCAGCTCGCGCGCCATGCCCGCCCACTGGCCACCCTGACCTGGAAACACAAACGCGACACGCCGCGCGGGCGCCGCCACTCCTTCGACGACACCGCGGGTGGGACGCCGTTGGATCACCCCATCCAGACCGCCGAGCAGTCCCTCGCGGTCGGAGCCGATCACCACCGCACGGTGGCTCAACCCCGCGCGCCCGGCCAGCGACAGGCCAACGCTCGCCGCTCCCAGATCCTCCTCGGCGGCGAGGAACGCTCGCAATGCCTCGGCCTGGCCTCGCAAGCCACCCGGCCCCCGGCCCGACACCAGCCATGGCAGCACGCCACCCTCGCCCACCACACGCGAGTCGCCACGCGCGGCGGGCTGCCCCGGCTCTGCCGCCGCCGCATCCCCGAAGCTCGCCCCGCTCAGGGCTCCCGTCGCACCGGCGGCTCGGCGCTCGGTCGCCCGCGGCGGGGGCTCCTCCAGGATCACATGCGCGTTCGTGCCGCTGATCCCAAACGAGGAGACACCGGCCCGCCGCACCCGCTCGCCCGCCCTCCAGGGCACCGACTCGGTGAGCAGCGACACGGAGCCCGTGGACCAATCGACTTGCCGCGAGGGCTCATCGACATGCAGCGTCTTGGGCAGCACACCGTGCTCGAACGCCTTGACCATCTTGATCACACCGGCCACCCCGGCGGCCGCCTGCGTGTGTCCGATATTCGACTTCAACGACCCCAGCCACAGCGGACGCCCTTCGGTGTGCTCGCGCCCGTAGGTCGCCAGCAGCGCCTGCGCCTCGATCGGATCGCCCAACGTCGTCCCGGTGCCATGGCCCTCAACCGCGTCGACGTCGTCTCCCGAGAGATCCCCATTCCTCAGCGCCTGGCGAATCACACGCTCCTGAGATGGGCCGTTGGGAGCGGTCAATCCGTTGCTTGCACCGTCCTGGTTCGTGGCGCTGGCGCGCACCACCGCCAGCACCGGATGCTCGTTGCGCAGAGCGTCGGACAGACGCTCCAGCACCACCACCCCAACCCCATCCGAGAAGCCTGCGCCGTCGGCCGAGTCGGAGAAGGACTTGCAGCGGCCGTCGGGCGACAGAGCCCGCTGGCGCGAGAACTCGACGAACAACCTCGGTATGGAGATCACCGTCACGCCGCCCGCCAACGCCAGCGAGCACTCTCCCGTACGCAACGATTGGCAGGCCCAATGCAACGCCACGAGCGAGGAGGAGCACGCCGTGTCCACCGTCACTGCGGGACCCTCCAAGCCAAACGCATAGGACACACGCCCACAGAGAACGCTGCCGAGCAGACCCTTGCCCAGGTAGCCCTCGACCTCGCGCGGCGCAAGGCCCAGACCCGCGCCGTACTCGACCGAGCTGACGCCGCTGAACACGCCGGTCTGACTGCCGCGTAGCGAGGTCGGATCGATGCCGGCGTCCTCCACGGCCTCCCAGCTCAGTTCCAGGAACAACCGCTGCTGGGGGTCCATCGCCAGCGCTTCGCGCGGCGCGATGTCGAAGAACTCGGCGTCGAAGCCGCCCGCGTCGTAGAGGAACCCGCCCCTGCGCACATAGCTGGTGCCGGGATGGTCGGGATCTGGATCGAACAACCGCTCCAGCTCCCATCCCCGATCGGCCGGGAACTCGCCGATGCCGTCCCGACCCTCGAGCACGAACTCCCACAGCTCCTGGGGGGAGCGCACGCCACCGGGGTAGCGACAGCTCATGCCCACGATCGCGACCAGCTCATCGTCGCCGCCACCGGCCCGAGCCGGGATCGAGGCCGAGCGTCGGCCGATGCCCTCCGAGCGCTCCAGCAGATGACGCGCCAGCGCAACCGCGTTGGGATGGTCGAAGACGACGGTTGCGGGGAGGCGCAGCCCTGTGATCGTGTTCAGCCTGTTGCGCAGCTCCACCGCCGCCAGCGAGTCGAACCCCAGATCCTTGAACGCACGCGCCGGATCGATCGCCTTGGGGGACACATGCCCCAACACGATCGCGACCTCGCCGCGCACCAGCTCCACCACCACGCTCTCGCGCTCGGCCGGCAGCACACCCGACAGGCGCCGCGCGAGGGAGCCATCGGTCGGCTCACGGCGGGCGGGCGCGGGGGCCAAGGCACTCATCAGCGCCGGCAGCGTGCCCGCTCGTGCCTGCGAGCGCACCGCGGCCATGTCGAGACGCATCGCAAGGAGCGCCGGCCGCTCGGACTGCTGGGCGAGGTCGAACAGCTCGAGGCCCTCCTCGTTCGAAAGCGACAGCACGCCCTGGCGCGCCAGGCGTGCCAGATCGGTCTCACCGAGAGCGCCGGTGAGCCCACTCACCTGCTCCCAGTGTCCCCACGCGATCGAGCTCGCGGCCAAGCCTCGCGTTTGGCGGTAGGCCGCCAGGGCGTCCAGGAAGGAGTTCGCGGCTGCGTAGTTGCCCTGCCCCGGAGCCCCCATCGTGGCGGCCCCAGAGGAGAACAGCACGAACATCGAGAGATCCAGATCGCTCGTCAGCTCATGCAGATGCCAGGCCGCGTCCACCTTGGGAGCCAACACCCGCGCGACCCCCTCCTGCGTCAGGGAGCCGATCACGCCATCGTCGAGCGCCGCCGCCGCGTGCACCACGCCGCGCAGCGGAAGCTCGGCGGGCACCTGCTCCAGCAGATCGCACACGGCGTCGCGATCGGATACATCGCACGCCACGATCCCAACGCGGGCGCCCAGCGACTCGAGCTCCTCCCGCAACGCGCCGGCACCGTCGGCATCAGCTCCACTGCGACTGGCCAGCAACACGCTTCTCACTCCGTGTCGGGCGACCAGATGGCGAGCGAGGAGGCCACCAAGGACACCTGTGCCGCCGGTGACGAGCACGGTGCCCGAAGTGTCGATCGGGGTCGGGAACGTAAACACGATCTTGCCGACGTGCCGTGCCTGGCTCATGAATCGAAAAGCCTCGGGGGCACGACGAATGTCCCAGCACCTCATGGGCAGAGGGCTCAGCACCCCGCGCTCGAAGAGCTTCAGCAGCTCCTCCAGCATCTCCCGAATCCGGTCCGGGCCGGCCTGGTCCAGATTGAATGCCCGATAGAGGACCCCCGCATGCTGAGCCGCGACCTCCTCGGGCTCGCGAATGTCGGTCTTGCCCATCTCAAGAAAGCGACCGCCCCCCGCGAGCAGCCCGAGCGAGGCATCGACGAACTCCCCGGCGAGCGAGTCCAGGACGACGTCCACGCCCTCGCCATCGGTCTGTTCGAGGAAGCGCTGCTTGAAGTCCAGCGTTCGCGACGACGCGATGTGCGCCTCGTCGAGTCCCAGCGATCTGAGCGCCTCCCACTTCCCCTGGCTCGCCGTGCCGAAGACCTCCGCGCCGAGATACCTGGATATTTGAACGGCGGCCATGCCCACACCACCCGCGGCGGCGTGCACGAGCACCTTCTCGTCGGCCCCCAGCCCCGCCAGGTCGACCAGGCCGTAGTAGGCGGTCAGGAAGACCATCGGGACCGACGCCGCCTGTACGAAGCTCCAATCCTCAGGCACCCGCACGACGAGACGATGATCGGCCACGGATATCTGGTCGAGCCCGCTCTCGAGCAGACCCATCACCCGATCGCCGACGACCAGGCCCTCGACGCCCGGACCCACCTCCAGGATGACCCCGGCGCCCTCACCGCCGATCGAGGCATCCCCGACGCCCATGCTCAGCGCAACCAGCACGTCGCGGAAGTTCAACCCGGCCGCACGCACCTCGACCCGGACCTGCCCGAAACCGAGCGGCTCCTCGGCGCCGCAGGAGGCCACCAGCGAGAGGCTCTCCAGCGTTCCTGCACCGCCAGCCTGCAGGTGCCAGCTCTCGGCTCCCGCGGGAACGCTCAGCGCCCCGGCGGCCGCCGACCGCTCGAGCCTTGGCACCAGCAACTCCCTGTCGCGAATGGCCACCTGGGGCTCTCCCGAGTCCAGCGCCGTGTGCAGGAGGTCCCCAAGCGAACCATCGCCGTCGCGGGTGCCGTCGAGATCGACGAGCACGAAGCGCTCGGGGTTCTCCGACTGCGCGGAGCGCACCAGCCCCCACACTCCGCTGCTCGCCAAGCCGTCGATGCCGTCACCCGAGCTCACCTGCTGCGAGGCCCGGCTCAGCACCGCCAACCGACATCCCTCGAGCCGCTCGTCCGCGAGCCATTCCTGGAGCGTGCCCAGCACGTCGCACACCGTGTTTCGAGCTCGCTCGGGCACCCGCCCCGAGGCGGCGGTCTCGCCGGGGCCGCCATCCCCGCGACGCTCCTCGACGCGCGCGGCGTGCGTGTCGAGCAGCACCACCGCCGGAGAGATCGCTCCCCCCTCCAGCGCCCCGCCCAGCGAGGACGCGTCGGGATAGACGGCGACGATCGCCCCCGCACTCTTCAACTCGTCGATGACGCGGGAATCCTCGCTGCCCAGCACAACCCACCCACTCTGTGCGCTCACCGAGCTCGATCCGCTGAGCAGAGGCGTCCAGCCAACGTCGAGCAGCGACTCCCGGCGGCCCCCGGGTCCGACCCGTAACTGCTCGGGCGCGATCGGACGTGAGCGCAGACTGTCGACCGACGCGAGGAGTCGTCCCTCCTCGCTGGCCGCAAGCAGGGATATCGCGCCGTCTCCAAGCGGGGAGAGACACACCCTCAGAAGGGCTGCGCCGCCCGCGCTCAGACCGACCCCGCTCCAGGCGAATGGCAGGCGCACCGTCCGCGGCCCGGTCCGCTCCTCATCCCCCAGAGCCATCCCCGTGCGCCCCACCAGGGCGATACCGGGTCCGTCGGGCATCACCAGTCCAGCCGCGTGCAGAGCGGCATCGAGCAGCGCCGGATGGACACCAAAGGACCTGGCGCCCGCGACGTGCTCCTCGGGCAGCGCGACTTCGGCGAGCACCTCCCCGCCGTGGCGCCACGCGCGCTTCAACCCACGGAAGGCGGGCCCATACTCCAGACCCAGCTCCTCCAGCTCCTCATAGAAGCCATCGACGTCCAGCGCCTCCACGCCCTCGGGAGGCCACGCCGCTCCCGCGAGCAGCGCCCCCGGCCCCTGGCGGGACACGTCCTCCTGCGCCCAACCCTCCGGGCTCAGCGTGCCGGTGGCGTGGCGTGTCCAGTCCGCGGCGTCGGCGCCATCCTCGCCTGTGGCCTGTTCTGGGCGTGAGTGGACACTCACGCTTCGCCGGCGATCCCCGTCGGGCTCACCCACCGTGACCTGCAGCTGCGTGGCGCCGTCCTCGTCAAACACCAGTGGCGCCTCCAGCACGAGCTCTGCGACCGTGGGGCATTGCGCGTGAGCGCCGGCGTGCAACGCCAACTCGAGGAACGCCGTTCCGGGCAACAGCACCGTCCCCGTCACCGCGTGGTCGGCGAGCCAGGGGTGTGATTGCAGGGAGAGCCTGCCGGTGAACAGCCACCCGTCCCCGCCCGCCAGAGCGACCGTGGCGCCCAGCAGCGGATGCGTGGATGGGGCTTGCCCGGCCGACACCGTGTCGCCACCTCCCTGCCCTTGCGGTGGGAGCCAGAAGCGTTCGCGTTGGAACGCATAGGTGGGCAGCCCCACGCGTCGGGCGCCACTCCCGGAGAACACTCGCGTCCAATCGACCTCGACCCCGCTAACCCAAGCTTCACCCACGCCGATGAGGAACCGCTCGAGGCCGCCCTCCTCGCGACGCAGCGAACCGCCCATCGCGACACCGGCAGCGCCCTCTGCCCCCAATGCGCTCTCGACCGTCTCCCCCATGCCAAACGTCAACACGGGATGAGGGCTCGTCTCCACGAACGCGCGAAACCCGTCATCCAACAGAGCGCGCGTGGTCTGCTCGAACTGAACGGGCTCGCGCAGGTTGCGGTACCAGTACTCCCCGCCCAAGCCGGCCATGTCGAACAGGCCGCCCGTCACCGTCGAGTAGAACGGCACCTCGCCGGAGCGCGGCTGAAGCTCCGCGAGGATATCCAGCAGCTCCTCGCGCAACGGCTCCACATACGCAGAGTGCGAAGCCACCGTCTCCCCCACCAACCGCGCCCGCACACCCTCGGCCGCACACTCCTCCAACACCCCCCCCAGGGCATCCATCTCACCAGCCACCGTCACCGAGGAGGGCCCATTCACCGCCGCCAGCGACACACCCCAACGCTCCAGACGGGCCGTCAGCTCATCGACCGGCAGCGCCAACGAGACGATCCCACCCAGCCCAGCCAACTTGGTCAACATCCGGCTGCGCAGCACAACCACCCGCGCCGCGTCCTGCAGAGAGAGCCCACCGGCAACGTGCGCAGCGGCGATCTCCCCCTGAGAATGCCCGACCACCGCGGCCGGCTCCACACCACACGCCCGCCACAACCCGGCCAACGCGACCATCACCGCAAACAAGGCCGGCTGCAGAACGTCGATGCGATCGAGACCGGGGGCGCCCTGCTCCCCCCGCAACACATCCTCCACAGACCAATCCACATAATGCGACAAAGCCTCGTCGCACTCACCCAGATAGGCAGCAAAAGCAGGTGACTCGTCCAACAACCCCACGGCCATGCCCATCCACTGAGAACCCTGACCCGGAAACACGAACACCGGCCCGCCCACACCACCGTCACGCGCTACGCCGCTGACCAGGCCCTCCACGGAAACACCGCCCGCAACCGCACCGACACCGCCCAACAACAGATCCCGATTGCCACCGACGACCACAGCTCGATACTCGAGCGCCGACCTCCCTGCCAACGACAACCCAACATCGACCCCACCCACACCCGGCTCACCCTCCAGGAACCCCAACAGACGAGCGGCCTGCCCGCGCAAACCCGCCACACCACGCCCTGACAGCATCCAGGGCGCCACACCACTCACACCCAACACGGCGGGCGAGGTGTCGCCATCGCCCGCCGACCGGCCAGCTGCCACACCCTCTGGCGGGGCCTGCTCCAGAATCAGGTGCGCGTTGGTACCGCTTACCCCGAAGGAGGACACTCCCGCCCGCCGAGGCTCATCGCCGTCCAGCCATGGCGTGTCCTCGGTCAAGAGAGAGATCGCGCCGGCGGTCCAGTCAACCTCAGCGGATGGCTCGTCGATGTGCAGGGTCCTCGGCAGCACACCGTGCTCCAGCGCCTTCACCATCTTGATCACACCCGCCACCCCGGCAGCGGCCGCTGAGTGGCCGATGTTCGACTTGACCGACCCCAGCCACAGCGGCCGCCCATCCCCGCGTTCGCGCCCGTAGGTGGCCAGCAGCGCCTGCGCCTCGATCGGATCGCCCAGTGTCGTGCCGGTGCCATGCGCCTCCACGACGTCGACCTGGGCGGCTGAGAGCCTCGCGTTTGCCAGCGCCTGCATGATCACCCGCTGTTGAGAGGGACCGTTGGGCGCCGTCAGCCCGTTGCTCGCCCCGTCCTGGTTGACGGCGCTGCCCCGCACCACCGCCAGCACTCGACGGCCCGCGCGCCGCGCCTCGGAGAGCCGCTGCAGGACGACCACGCCCACCCCCTCCGACCAGCCGAGCCCATCGGCCGCCGCGGCAAAGGACTTGCACCGGCCGTCGCGCGCCATACCGCGCTGGGCGCTGAACTCGATGTAGGCCCCCGGCGAGGACATCACCGTCACTCCCCCGGCGAGCGCCAGCGAGCACTCGCCGGAGCGCAGCGCGCCACACGCGAGGTGCATCGCGACCAGCGAGGACGAGCAGGCGGTGTCGACCGACACCGCCGGACCCTCCAAGCCGAGCGAGTAGGACACCCGTCCCGACGCGACGCTGCCGGCGCTGCCGGTCATGCGGTAGCCCGTGAGACCATCGGACTCGGAGGGCGCCACCGGCGGGCCGGTGGGGTAGTCCGAGGAGCTGATGCCGGCGTAGACGCCAGTCCTGCTCCCCCGCAACGAGAGCGGGTCCACGCCGGCATCCTCGAGGGCCTCCCACGACGCTTCCAGCAGCACTCGCTGTTGGGGGTCCATCGCGAGAGCCTCGCGGGGGCTGATCCCGAAGAAGGCGGCGTCGAACTCGGTGGCGTCGTCGAGGAACCCCCCCTCGCGGGTGTAGCTGGTCCCGGCGTGATCGGGATCGGGGTCATACAACCGCTCCAGGTCCCACCCGCGGTCACGCGGGAATACGGAGATCGCATCGGCGCCACGCGCGAGCAGCTCCCACAGCTCACTCGGCGAGCGGGCGGGCCCCGGAAATCTGCAGCTCATTCCCACGATCGCGATCGGCTCGTCGGCCCCAACCGCCCGGACCGCGGCGCTCAGCTCGGGCCGCACGCCATCGAGCTCCCGCAGCAGACAGCCGACGACCTCCGTGACGGTGGGGTAGTCAAAGATGATCGTCGCCGGCAGACGCAGCCCGGTCACCGCACTCAGGCGGTTGCGCAACGCGACGGCGGTGAGCGAATCGAAGCCGAGATCCTTGAAGGCCCGTTGCGTGTCGATCGCCTCTGGTGAGTCATGCCCGAGCACAGCGGCGGCTTGAGCTTGCGTCAGATCTCTCAGGACCTGCCTGCGCTCCGCCTCGGAGGCGCCCGCGAGGCGCCGCTTCAGCGACAGGGACGCGCCGGCTCGATCGGCCCGGCGTGCCAGCGCAGTCGGCGGCCGCGGCGGCGAATCGCCGCTTTCGGCTCCCGCCGCCAGCGTGGAGGAGTCGAGCGGGCGCGTGCGCAGCGAGTCGAGCGCCAGCACCGGAGCCCCGAGCTCGTCGACCGCCCGCATGGAGATCGCGTCCCGATCGAAGGTGAGCTGCACCCGCCAAGCCGCGGTGCCGCCCCGATGGAGCTGCACACCCGAGAAGTTGAAGGCCAACTCGAGCGGACGCTCGGTTTCTGGATCGCCGATCTGGGCCAGATGCAGCGCCGCATCGAAGAGCGCCGGATGCGCGCCGTAGCCCCCGGCCTGCGCTTGCTGATCGGCGTCCAGCTCGACCTCGCCGAAAAGCTCCCCACCCCGCCGCCACGCGGCCTGCAAACCCTGGAAGGCGGGACCGAAAGCGAGTCCCTTGTCCGCCAGGCGCTCGTAGAGGTCTGCCAGCTCCACCGGCTCAGCGCCCTCTGGAGGCCAAGCCCCCCCAACCAGATCCCAGGTCTCCGCGGCCTCGCCCGGGGCGAGCACGCCGCTCGCGTGACAGACCCACCCGGATTCGCCATCCACCGCAGCGGATGCGCCCTGCTCAGAACGCGAGTCGATGCCAATCTCGCGGCATCCGCGATCATCGGCTGGGCCGACCGAGAGCCGGATCTGCACCGCCCCGTGGTCCCCGAGCGCAAGCGGCGCTCGCAGCGTCAGCTCCTCCACCGCTCCCAAGCCGACCTCGGCACCCGCGGCAAGCGCCAGCTCGACAAAGCCGGTGCCGGGGACGAGCACCGCATCCATCACCACGTGGTCCCGCAGCCACGGAAAGCGCTCCAGCGAGACGCGCCCGGTGAAGACCCACCCCCGATCGTCTGGCAGCTCGAGCTTTGCGCCCAACAGCGGATGCTCGACAGAGCCCTGGCCAAGACCCCGCGCGTCGCCTCCAGCCGAGCCCGAGAGCCAATAGGGCTTTCGCTGGAAGGGATAGGTGGGGAGATCGACCGCACATATCCCCGTGCCGAGCACAGCCTCGAAATCAACCCCCACACCATGTGCGTGGGCCTCGCCGAGCGAGCTCACGAAGCGCTCGAAGACCCCCCTCCTCGCGACCCAGCGAGGCCACCACCGCCAGGAGATCGGGGCTCTCGGCGTGAGTCTCGATCGTTTCCGTGATCGCCGGCGTCAACACCGCGTGGGGGCTCACCTCGATGAAGACGCCGGCGTCATGGGCGATCGCGGCAGCTGTCGCGGCCTCGAACAGGACCGTCTCCCGCAAGCCTCGATACCAGTACTCAGGACCGAGCTCCGCAGTCTCGATCCGCCCGCCAGTCAAAGTCGAGTAAAACGGAATCTCGCTGCCCACTGGCTCGATCGGCGCCAGCGCCTCGAGCAGCTCATCGCGAATCGCCTCGACCTGCATCGAATGAGATGCGTAGTCAACAGCGATCCTCCTGGCGCGAATGTCGTTTGCCTGACAGTAGGCCACGACCTCATCCAGCGCCTCGAGCGCACCCGAGATCACCAACGAGCGCGGCCCATTCACAGCCGCCAACGAAACCTCCACCCCAACCCTCTCGAGCAGCCCATCGAGCTCCACTCGCGCAAGCGAGACCGACGCCATCCCACCTTTACCCGAAAGCCGGGAGAGCGCCCGACTCCTCAGGGCCACCACACGAGCCCCATCGTCGAGCGAAAGCGCGTCCACCACCACCGCGGCGGCGATCTCCCCCTGAGAATGACCCACCACCGCATCCGGACGCACACCACATGAACGCCACAGGCCCGCCAGCGACACCATCACCGCGAACAGCGCCGGCTGCACGACATCGACACGATCCAGGGAGGGCACCCCCTTCCCGCCACCCAGCACCTCGCGCAGCGACCAATCCACATACCGCGCAAGAGCCTCCTCACAGGCATCCATCCGTTCACCAAAGGGCGGTGACTGCTCCCACAACGCGAACGCCATGCCTCCCCACTGGGATCCCTGTCCCGGGAACACGAACGCGACCTTCTTTTCTCGCGCGGCGACCCCCCGGACGAGGTTCCCCGCCGGTTCGCCTGCGGCGAGCGCTCCCAAGCCCGACAGCAGCCGCTCACGATCCCCCGCGAGCACGACTCCACGCTCGGAGAAGCGCGCACGATGCAGGGCAAGCGCCCCTGCGACCTCCAACAGCTCGAGCTCCGGATGCCCCTCCAGATGCGCACCGAGACGCTCTGCCTGAGCCATCAGAGCCGCTGGGCTCTGCGCCGAGACCACGAAAGGCAAGACCGGAGACCCGGACACCATCGCAGGCGTCCCCTCAGCTGCTCCTCCAGAGCTCCCGCGCGCCTCGGCGATGCCACGTGCGAGCTCCCGCGGCGCCTCCTCGAGGATCACGTGGGCGTTGGTGCCCGACACGCCGAACGAGGAGACCCCCACACGGCGCGGGCGACCCTCCTCGCTCTCCCAGGGAACCGCCTCCTGCAGCAGAGACACCGCGCCCGCCGACCAGTCCACCTCCGTGGAGGGCTCATCGATGTGCAGGCTCTTGGGCAGCACGCCGTGGCGCAACGCCTGCACCATCTTGATGACCCCGGCGACACCAGCCGCGGCCTGGGCGTGACCGATGTTCGACTTCACCGAACCCAGCCACAGCGGCCGCTTGCGGCCCTGCCCGTAGGCGGCGATCAGCGCCTGTGCCTCGATCGGATCGCCGAGCGCGGTGCCCGTCCCATGGGCCTCGACCGCATCCACGTCGGCCGCGGACAGGCCGGCGTTCACGAGTGCCTGGCCAATCAACCGCCGCTGGGAAAGACCGTTGGGGGCCGTCAACCCGTTGCTGGCACCATCCTGATTCACAGCGCTGCCACGCACCACCGCCAGCACGCGATGACCGAGCCGGCGCGCCTCGGAGAGGCGCTCCGCCAGCAGCAGCCCGGCTCCCTCCCCCCAGCCGACGCCGTCGGCGCGCGCCCCAAACGCCTTGCATCGCCCATCCGGCGCCAGGCCACGTTGGCGACTGAACTCGACGAGCGCGCCGGGCGTCGCCATCGCCGTCACGCCACCCACCAGCGCCAGCGAGCATTCCCCCGCGCGCAGCGCCCCGCACGCCATGTGCAACGCCACCAGCGATGACGAGCACGCCGTGTCCACCGACACCGCCGGCCCCTCCAACCCGAAGACATACGCCACCCGGCCCGATGCCACGCTGCCGGAGGAGCCGACCAGGGCGTGACCCTCCACCTCCGTGCCCCGCGAGCCGGCGCTGGCGGCAAAGCCATAGTCCTGGTACATCACGCCCACGTAGACGCCGGTGTCCGTTCCGCGCAGGGACTCCGGGTCGATTCCGGCGTGCTCGCAGGCCTCCCACGCCGTTTCCAGCAACAGCCGCTGCTGGGGGTCGATCGCCAGCGCCTCACGCGGGCTGATCCCGAAGAAGTCCGCATCGAAGTCCGCAACGTCGTAGAGGAAGCCGCCCTCGCGCACATACGAGGTGCCGAGATGGTCGGGGTCCGCGTCGTAGAGCGCCTCCAGATCCCAACCCCGGTCGCCCGGCAGCCCACCGACCGCATCGCGGCCTGCGGACAGCAGCTCCCACAGGTCCTCCGGCGAGCGCACCCCGCCTGGATAGCGGCAGCTCATCCCCACGATCGCGATGGGATCGTTGGGTGCCGCCACCCTTCGCGCCGCGCCCGCCCGCGCGATCCAAGCCGAGTCCTCGACCCCCTCGGCGCGCAGTCGCAGATGCCGGGCGACCGCTATCGGCGTGGGGTGGTCGAAGACGAGCGTGGAGGGCAGCCGCAGCCCCGTGGCGAGACTCAGCCGATTGCGCAGCCTGACGGCCGCCACCGAGTCGAAGCCGAGCTCCTTGAAGGCCCGCCGCCTGTCCACCGCCTGCGGCGAGGCATGCCCCAAGACCGCCGCCACCTCGGCGCACACGAGCTCGAGCATCGCGCTCTCGCGCTCTGCCTCGGGCACCTCGGCAAGGCGCGCCGCCGGCCTCTCGCCGCCGGTCTGCTCCCCGCTGGCCCGCTCGACTCCGGCCCCATCGCCGTCCCACTCATCCCTGGGCTCCGCGCCCGGCTCGCCAGCGCCTCCGCCCACCTGCCTTGCGATCGACTCCCGCAGCTGGAAGCGCTGGAGCTTGCCGCTGGGTGTGCGCGGCAACGCGTCGAGAAACCGGATGAGGTGGGGGTACTGATAGTCGCGCATTCGCTCCCGGCACCACTCGCGCAGCTCGTGCGCGAGCTCCTCCTCCTCGCCGATCTCCCCGTTGCAGACGACGAACGCCGCGATGCGCACGTCGTCATCGATGCTCACACCGACGACTCCGGCCTCGGCCACCGCCGGATGCGCCGTCAACGCCTCCTCGATGTCAACCGGCGAGACCCACAGGCCGCTGACCTTGACCATGTCGTCGTCGCGTCCCACATGTGCGTAGGTCCCGTCCACGTGCCGCTCGAAGCGATCGCCGGTCCTGAGCCACCCCCCGCGCATGCCCAGCTTCGTCTTCTCGTGTTGGTGCCAGTAGGCCGCGGCACATGCGTCGCCCCGCACCTCGAGCGTTCCCACCCCAGGGCCCTCCAGCACCGTCTCGGCCTCGTCGAGGAGGCGCAGCTCATACCCCGGCACCGGACGACCCGCCGTGCCGCGAACGACCTCACCGGGTCGGTTCGAGCAGAACGTGAACGTCTCCGTCGAGCCCACCCCGTCGACGATCTCGATGCCAAAGCGCTCCTGCCAGAGGCCGGAGGTCCTCAACGCAAGCGGCGCGGAGGCCGAGCAGCACAGCCGCACCGAGTCGAATGCGCTCCCGCCGTCGGGGCCCTCGGCGTCGGTGTCCTCGGCGTCGGGGTCCTCGGCGAGCAGCGAATACAGCGGGGGCACCGAGAAGAAGACGGTCGGTCGCTGCTCGCGCAGCGTGCCCAGCAGCAGCTCTGGGCTCGGAGGGCCCTCGAGCAGGATCGCCGTGGCCCCCAGATGCAGCGGATAGAAGAGACTGTTGCCCAGCCCGTAGGCGTGGTGGAGCTTCGACGTGGAGAGGATCGTGTCCTGCGCGTCGATCCCGAGCACGCCCCGCGCGAACATCTCGCAGATGAGCTCGATGCCGCGAGAGAGGTGGCCGACGCCCTTGGGCCTTCCCGTCGAGCCCGAGCTGTAGAGCCAGAACGCCACGTCGTCAGGGTGGACGGCGAGCGCCTCGAGCTCGTCGTCCTGCGCCGCCAGCGCGCCCGCTAGCTCAACGGCGCCCGCGAGCTCAACGGCGCCCGCGGGCTCCACGCCGCCTGCGGGCTCCACACCGCCCGCAAGCTCCACACCGCCCGTGGACTCCGGGCCGCCCGCGAGCTCCACGCTGCCCGCGCCCTCACCGCCACGCACCAGGCACCGAACCCCGAGGTCGGCCCCAGCGCTTTGAATGACCGGCAGGCAGGCGGCCTCGCACACGACGACCTCGGCATAGGAGTCCTCGATGTAGTGCCGGAAGCCCTCGCGCTTGTCGAGCATGCCCACGGGCACAGGCACGGCGCCGATCCGCATCGCGCCGAGAAATGCGATGGGGAACGCGGTGGTGTCGTCCAGCGCCAGCAGCACACGTTGCTCGCGGCGCACCCCGAGCTCGCGCAGCAGACGGCCCATGCGGTTGACCTGCTTGCGCAACTCCTCATAGGTGAGCGTCGCGTCCGACGCCACATATGCAAGCTTGCCGCCACGGCCAGCCTCGACCTGCCGGTCAACCATCAGACTTGCGTTGTGATTACCGGCGACCTTCATCCCACGCGCCTGCACCCGGGGCCTGGTCCATGTCCCTGCGAACACTCAACATCCGCAGGCTGCCGAGGTCCGGCCCCGGCGCGGATGTCACGACATCGTGACGTTCTCCACTGTCACCGCTCATCCCTCGCTCCTGTCGTGCGGGCCAGCTCGACGCCCACGACCACCGCAGCCGCTGAGCACGGCGAGCTTGGCGACGCGCTTGACCCGAACGCCGCTGAAGGTGGTGAAGACGTAGCCGACGGTCGGCCCGGGCGCGCAGATGTCTGCGTTCGAGCCGAGCACCGAGTGGGGTCCACGGGGGAGGGCGATGTCGATCCCCGAGAGCGGCACATCGGGCATCCCCTTGAACACCGTGCTCGTGATGCCCTTCTTTGAGATCCGGATCGCGCCATCCAACTGGACCGTCAGTCCATCGCCCCGCAACGTCATTGCAAACTGCGGCAGCAACCCCGAGCCCTTGACCATATAGATCGGTCCCGTCAATGGAGCGGGGAGGATCGTGCTGTGCACTGTGCCGCTCCCAACATGCGCAGCCGGGGGGCACAGCGCCGGGTTGATCGTGAACTCCGCGGCGGGACACGTCTGTTGGATCGTCGTCAGACGCGCCCGCAACTGCCTGGGCAGTTCCACCGCCATCGCCTGCGTGCCGGCCTGCACGCCCTTCGGATATGTGACATCCAGATCCAAACCCACGCCCTTTGCACGTGACGCGGGCGCTTCCGCGGTGGCGTGGGCCGTGGGCGCGAATGGCAACCGCGAGCAGCCGAGAACTCGAAACGGCGCGGAGACGGCGGCATGAGCGCCTTCGATGGAGTCCACGGTCGCATTGACCGTCTGCTGGGTGCACTCGGTCGGATTGATCATGAAGCCAGGCCGGTCGACGGTGAGGCTGAAGTTTTTGATGCGCAGCGGGATGCCCTGCAGAGCCTCCGGAAAGGGGCCCGCGGTGATCGTCAGACGCCCGGTGGTGAAGTCCAACTCGATCTCGCCGCGCATGACAACCGTTCCCAGGTCAAATGGGCCGGCTGAGGCAGGGATCACTATCGCCACGCCATACGGCGCGCCGTCGTAGGGGCCGGTGAGATAAGTCCGGCCACTCAGGTAGTCGGGATCCGGGCCTGCTCCCGCACCGGCCGTGACGGTTCCCACTTCACTCCCCGCCGGACAGGTGCCCGCCGCGGCTTCGGCATCGCCACACTCCGTGACGGCGCCGAGATTGGCCAGCAGACCGGGCGGCAGGCTTGCATCCATGCTTTGGATGTACTGCTGGCCGTCCGCACGAGCCAGTTGGAGCGTGAAGGCGGTGCTCTGACCGGCAGCGGAGCTCGTCGCTCCCGACGTGAAGGACGGCGTGAACCCGCCACCACAGCCTTCGTCGATCACGAAGCTGCTCGACTGCCCATCCGGCGGACCGGATTCCGGAGCGGAATACGGCGTCAGTTCAGCGGTGGTGGTGAAGGTTCCGCATGTGTGGGGGTTGGCGATCGCCGCACGGGGACCCCCAAAGAGGTCGAACTTCAGGCCGCTGAGCGGGAGCTCGGGCACATTGTCCGTCGTGAACACCAGTTGACCGTCAGGTTGGGTGACGAGCTCGGCGGGCAGCTTGAACTCGAGCCCGTCTCCCGCCGCCGCGAGGTAGACGGTCAGGACGCCGTCGAATGGGCTGGTGGTCGGTTCGGCCACGTAGACGGAGCCCTGCACCGCCTTTGCCAGCAAGGGCGATTCGACTTCCAGGGAGCCGAGCTTGGATGCGGCCGGGCAGGTTGGTTCCGTGGCTTCACCGAGCCCGATCTGGGCAACGGAGCAGCCGGTGACGCCACTGGCCGTGGCGGGGTTGACCGACAGGCCGTCCGGAAGCGCAACGGCGACATCCCGCAGATCCGCCTCGGCCAATCCCCCCGGTTCGCCCTGGTAGGGAACGCTCACATCGACAGAGAGGCCGGTGGGGGTGTCGGCCACGGACGATTCCGGTTGGACTGCGATGGTGGGACTGAAGTGGAGCCTGTCGCAACCCGCGACGGCGGTGGGAGCGCCGCCAGCGCCGCCGGTCGTCGTCGACCTTTCCACGCGCACGCCCGGGTTTTCCCACGATTCGACCGTGATCGTCGTGGTGAGCGGCTCCCCGCACGACGTTGGCATCGTCAGGAGCGGCTTGATCGGAACGCCGCTGGGACAGCTTCCTTCGCCCGTGCCGTTTGACTGCAGACAGGTCCCCCGGAACGGGTCATGACTCGGTTCCGCGGGGACGCCCCAGAGCGTTATGGAGGCGGCGGTGAGCGGCAGACCCTGTGAGACGTTGTTCATTTCCACCGCAAAGCTGTATTCGCTGGTACCGCGGATCGCGAGTTTCATGACAATGGGGGTGTAGGCATCTACCCCGAACAAAGCGGCAACGCCGGCGGGTGGCACAAGATTGAAGATGGGGACGGTCTCTTCGAGAGTCGGGGTATCGAGCGTGATCAAGCCCACCTGGGTGCCCGCGGGACAGCCGCCGCTGCCCAAGAGCCCGCCGCTCACGAATTCCACCATGGGGCACTGTGGCATCGCGTTGGGGTTTCCGACAAGCCCACGCGGCAGTCCAACCTGAAGGTTCTTGACAGATTCAGCGGGAACCACTTCGCCATGTGCGTTGGTCGTCGTGTTGAAGGCGAATCTGGCGGTGAACTGATACGGATGCGAGCCCGCCTGCGAGTCGGGGGGGCCAAGGGTGCCCTGCGGGCTCCCCGCGAGGGGCGCTTCGTTGAACGACGCCGCGAACGATTTGAGACCGAACGCCGCATAGGCCGGAGCGGTCATCGTCGTGCAGCAGGCAACCACGATGCACGCGCCCAGCAGCCATGAGGAACGCCGGGGGGTCATGTCGTGCGCCCCCCACGGCGAGCTTGCCGGCCTGACCTTCGCTTGACCTTGGCTTTGCGGGCCCTGGATTTGGAGTCCAATCGCTTGGCCTTGGATTTGGAGCCCGAGCGCTTCGCCTTGGATTTAGAGTCCGATCGCTTGGCCTTGGATTTGCCCGAGCGCCGTTTGGGCTTCGGCTTTGGCGCGGGCTGCGAGGCGGCTTCTTCGGAGACGGCGCCAGACGTTTCAGTGCTGATGCCGACCGCTGCCGGCGGCGCGCTCAGCGGACCTCGGCAGCCTTCGCCCGTGCACGGCGGGAGTGGCGGCGGCGCGGCGGGGAAGCCCCCGTCCACCCGCGCATCGTACATGTTCGAGCTTTCGTCTTGGTCTTCAGGCACCAGCTGCGCACGGGTGGTGAAGAACACATCGTTGCCGTCGCCGCTGGCGTCGGCGAAGGTGGAGTTGTCATCGCTGGTACCGGAGGAGATCAGGTTGACAGCGCCGTTCTCATACTCGTAGACGTTCTGCATACCGTTGGTGGCCCCAGGCAACGCGTCGCTGCTGTCGAAGAAGACACGCTGCCCATCTTCGGAGATGTAGCGCGGAATGTAGTCGGGGTTCAGACCGGTAGGCACCTCCGAGGGCCCGATCGGCCGTGCCCCGCTGGGATTGCAGGAGGCGCAACTCAAACTATCGGCGCGCGCGTCATAAACGAACACCTCCGTGTCGGCCACCCCCGTATTGGCATCGATGTTGTCGTAGCCCGTCAGGGATGCATGCGACATGAACGCCAGGTATTCGCCGTCGGCAGTCACGCGAGCTGTTCGTTTTTCGAGGCTCTGCGCCCAATCACCGCCATCTTCATTGCTCAGGGCGGCGATGAACGTGATGGCGCCTGCATGTGACAGATACAGGTTGTTGGCGCCCAGGCTGGCCCGCGTCGCGAGAGCGCCGCTTGCCACGAAGTACACGCTCAGGCCTTCTTCGCCAGTTCCGACCACGCCCTCGATGCCCGGTGAGCCGCCGGCGTCGGGGCTCAGATCCGTCAGCTTGCCGCTGCTGAAGTCATATTCGTAGAGACCGCCGTTGTCTTCCGAGCTGTCGGTGAGCGGCGTTTCATCGGTGAAGAACACCTTCGAACCATCGGACGTGGCCGCTCTGAACACCGCGCTTCCGTCGCCAAGCGAGGGCGTGCGCTGCGAGGCGTTGAGCTTCACCGTCGTCGTGCCGTCTTCGCGCACATAGAGCTGTCCATGGTTGTCCGTCCAGAAGATGCGCGAGCCATCCGCGGAGATGTCGTTGGCGAACATGTCGTCCTCCCCGTCACCGGCGCCCGCGCTTTCGGCGGCGACTTCGCCAGGGCCTGGCAACACGCTGACCAATCGCAGGCCGCCGTCCGTCCATTCGTAGACGCTCCGCGCACTCGCCGGCGCGCCCACCTTCAGGGCATCGTTCGCCTCGAACACCACGTGACTGAGATCGGGGGAGGCCCCCGCGAACTTCACTTCGTAGTTTTCCGGAGTCCGGTTGGGCGGCGCGACGGTTGTGAGGAGTTGGTATGTGGCGGCTTCGGTTTTATGCACGTACAGATTGTCGAATTCCGGTGGCGCTCCGGCCACCAGAGCCGGGCTGGTCCAATCCAGCACCCCCGCCGTCAGTTCGGGCGTGAAGAAGTGGTAGGGCGGCGACAGACTGAGGTCCAGCTTCGACGCTGGAATCGCGGGCGGCGAAATGCCGCGCGTCGACCAGCCGGAGGGACCGCGTGTGGAGAGGTATTGCGTGAGGAGCTTTGCGCTCTGCGCGTCGCCGAAGCTGGTGAACGAGAGATATGTGATCGCGGAGCCGCCGACCGAGCTCTCGCCCGCTCCAGAGGCCAGGGCCCCGTTGAGCGCGCCCCCGCCGACGTCCCCGCCGTTCTTGTCAAGTGGTGAGACAAGCTCGTAAGCGCGGTTGTCCGGAAGTTCGGCGTGTGCCACCGCCGCGCCGGACGCGAGCAGCACCGCGCACATGACGCCCACGCTCAGCAGGCAATCCCAGCGCCTCCGGAGCGTCATCTACCGGGCCCACCTTTCGGACCGCGCCCCCCGCTCGTCCCAGACGAGCGCGCCTTGGGCGGACAGGCGACGGTCGTGGTGGCGGTGACGGAGGTGTTGTCCGCGAAATGGAGGTTCGCGGCGAACGGAAAGCCGCCGACGGGACACACGGCCGGAATGGCCATGCCCCGGGGGTGGTAGCGCACCAGCTTCCCGTGGACGCGTTCGGGATACAGCAGTTGCTTTGGGTCAACGGCAATACGCATGTTGACCAGGGAGGCAGCGGGATCCCCCGGAACAGTCACAATCGTGGGAATCATGAGGTCGATCCGCGTGCCGAACAGCCCGGAAGCACCCAGCATGAAGCCCGGGAACCCCAATTCGGCGATGATGCTCGACTCGCCTTCTGCATAGATCAGCAACGCCGTGTGTTCATCCCGCGTCGGCGCCATGAAGAGAGTGAGACCGATCGGCACTTCCAGGCTTTCCGAGCCCACCGCCGTTCTCATCAGTGCGGTGCCGAATCCCATCACCGATTCCTGCGGGCAGCCCGCGACTCCCATCGCACGCAGGCTCTGGAGGTCACATTCGGCCAGGCCGAGCTGGCTCGTGGTCAACCCCATGCCGGCCGGGAACCGCACATTGACGCTGGTCACCGGCGAGGGCGTGGAGCCGGTGGTCGAGCCGATGTGGATCGCAAATGTCAGCGCCGTGTTGACTTTGAGCCGGTAGGGTGAGAGCGAGACCTTGAGCGTCGCCGTCTGTGCAGCCTGCGCATTTCCCAGTGGCAACCCCAGCAGCACCAGCGTGAGCGCGAGCGTCGGCAGGATCTCCCTGCGCCACGAGCGCAGTCTTCGCGCTATGAGCCCTCTGCTCGCGCGCGCTGGAGACTGGAGGCTGTTCATGACTTCGACCCCCCCACGCTCAAGCGCCCTCCACCGGAGGGCGTGCGGCGCTCTCGGGCAGCGGCACCTCGCCGCCGCAGTGGGGGCAGATGATCTGCGCCACCGGGTCACAGGGAACCGCGGTCGTCGCCGAGGAGGACTCGGCCTCCTCGGCGGACGCGCGCTCCGCGCGCAACGCCAAGCGCAGGTCGGCCACCGTCAGTCGTTGGGCGGACACCAGATCGAGCCACCGATCCTGCTCGTCAACACTCATACCGGCGACGGCTGCATGATGGCACCAGGTCAGCGCGACGCGCCGGCGCTCCGGCGGAAACTGCGATGCCATCCACGCCATGTTGCGCAGGCTGCCGACGTCATAGCCGGTGATGCGGGCAGCCTCGGTGTACTTCTTACCCCACCGGAACGTTCCATATACCAGCCAGTCGCCCACCCACCACTGTCCACCGCGACCAAAGGCTCCGAGCTTGCGCCCCGCCTCCACCCAGCCGGGGCGATCGAGCTCACCCTGCGGCTCCCAGAAGATCCGAAGCGACTTGCCGTCCGCGCGCTCCCCCCCTTCGATGATCTCGGGTAGGTCTCGCGGAGAGGAGGGTGGAGAGATGACAGACATAGGTGGGTTTAAAGCTCTACCACCGGGGCAGCCCGCGGTGGTGGGCCGACGTGGCGCACGGGGCTGTTCGAGATTCGCCATGTAGGCCCACGCAGATCGCCGTCGTCATGGCTGGGCAGCCATTCCCAGCTCCTCCAGGCGGAGCACGACTTCGAGCTCGGCGTGGCATGCCCTCAGCTGGCGGCCCAACTTGGCCTCGACCGCCCGCAGTCTCCGTTCGACGGTGTGGCGGTCGATCTCGAGCTTGGCCGCAGCCGTCGCCGCGTTGCAGCCCGAGGAGAAATAGGCCCGCAGCGTTGCGCGGGCCACCGGGTTGCCGAGCGATGGCAGATAGATGCTCATCAGCGATCTCGCGAGCGATTCGTTTTGGAGCACGAGCGCAAGGAGCGCGTGGTCGGCGAACCGCAGCAGGGGTTCGGGCCTGCGCAGCGCGACGAGCAGGGCCGCCTGGGCTTCCTGGTGGGTCAGGCGCCAACCGGGCATCCCGCTCCTCGGCTCGCCCAACACGAGCGAGACGCCCCCGGTGCTCGCGGCCGCGAGCGCCCGCTCCACGCGGGCCATCTCCAGCTCCTGACGCCCGCCGACCCACGCCCAGAGAGAGCCCTCTCCGGTCGATACGCACAACAGCTGACGTCGCAGGTCCTCGGCCAAGCCGCGCACGAGCTGTTTCGCCCTCGGTCCGTTGGCGATGATGCCGAGGTGCCAGGCGTCGTCGAGGTCGTAGTCGAGGTCCGAGGTATCGGGGCGCTCACCGGCGAGCAGCTTCTGCACGAGGTCCGCATGACACTCCTCGCGCGAGCGCTCGATCCGCTCGCGCTCCTGCCCGTGCTCGTAGGCGATCGTGGTCACCAGGCGCTCCAGCACAGCCTCCTGCGTGGTGCGCAGATGACGCAGGACGGGCCCATTGGATGCGAGGCCGCTGCGGTGCGCCTCGTCCATCACGTACCCCCCGAGCACCCTGTGACCGGCGATGTAGCGCAGCAGCATCCGATCCACACTGATGTTCCGGCGCGCCGCGCGATGGGCCTGTGCGATCGCCGCCGAGGGGATCGGCCCCGGCAGCTCCGCTGGAGCTTCCATCTCGCTCAGGGTGTGGTGCAGAGCCGCGGCAACCGCGCTGCGCAGCCCGGCTTCGTAGTCGGCATCCTCGCCCTGCGCCGACATGAACATGCTGCTGACGCGGGCGAAGATCGCATCCTCGATCTCCCGCTCGCGGGCACGCAGGCGGCTGGTCAGATCCACGCGCGCCCGTGCGAGCGCCACGGCCTCGCCACGCTCCCCCTTGGTTGCCCCGATCTTCAGTGAGACTGCCCCCTGGACCCCGCTGCTCACCGGCCCACCTCCCGTCTGGCCCGCCTCCCCTTCCGTCCGTCCAACCATTCTGGATGACGCTTGTGCTCTATTGTGGCTTGTATTCTCCACCCTGTCAATTCACAGATAAAAAATCCTAAGAATCGAAGTTTTCTTCTAATAGGTAAATCAAGGGTCCCATGAGGGGCACCGCGGGCAGGCCCCAGGACGCGAGCAGCCCGCCGCTGCTCGGCGCGATGTTGCGCGCAGCCGTGCCCGTCCGCGACGCTCACTAGTATCCGTGGTCCATCACGAACGGAGGTCGCCCCGCAGATGCCGCCGCTCATCACCCCAGAGGAAGCCCTCCGCTTGGGCGAGATCGAGGAGCACGCCGAGATCGAAGCGCTCGTGCAGCGCGCCTGGGAGGCACGGGTGGAGCGCTTCGGCGACTCCACCGACATGTGCTCGCTGGTCAACGCCAAGTCCGGGGGGTGCGCGGAGGACTGCGGCTTCTGCGCCCAGTCGCGCTTCGCCGAGGCCGAGACCCCGATGCACCCGATGATGGACCCCGAGCAGATCCTCGAACACGCCCGCGCCGCTGAGGCCGCGGGGGCGCATCGCTTCTGCATGGTCACCCAGGGCCAGGGCCTCTCCAAGCGCGACTTCGCCAAGATCCTTGAGGGGGCGCGCCTGGTGGCCGAGCACACCAATCTCAAGCGCTGCGCCTCCGTCGGGCACATGTCGAGCGAGCGCGCGCGCTCGCTGCGCGAGGCGGGCATCCAGCGGGTGCACCACAACGTGGAGACCGCCTCCAGCTACTACGACGAGGTCTCCACCACCGTGCGCTACGAGGGGCGCCTGCGCACGATCCGCGCCGTGCGCGAGGCGGGCCTGGAGACGTGCGTGGGGGGCATCCTCAACCTCGGCGAGAGCCGCGCCCAGCGCGTGGAGATGGCCTTCGAGCTCGCCGCGATCGACCCCACGAGCGTCCCCATCAACCTGCTCAACCCACGCCCCGGCACCAAGTTCGGGGACCGCGAGCTGATGGACCCCTGGGAGGCCGTCAAGTGGATCGCGATCTTCCGCCTGATCCTCCCCGAAGCGCTCTTCCGCGTGTGCGGGGGGCGCGTGGAGAACTTCGGGGAGCTCCAGCCGCTCGCGGTGAAGGCCGGCCTGAACGGGGTGATGATGGGCAACTTGCTCACCACCCTCGGCGCCGAACCCGAGGAGGACCGCGCGATGTTCGAGGAGCTCGGCCTCAACGTCGCGCGCCAGCCCGACAACGGCGCCAACCCCCGGCCGGACAACCGCGCGGGGTGGCTGCAGGGGCAGACGCCGGATGTGGTGGAGGAGCACCTCGAGATGACGCCCACCGCCGAGCAGGTCAATTTGAACGTGCGACTGTGGGACCCCTCGACGCAGCTGCGCTACCGCGCAAAGCACGCAAGCCCGCCGCGGCCGGATGGCGCGCCCAACAGGGTCCCGGTCGGGTAGTCGGCCGGGGAGCGGATGAGCGAGATCGAGGATCGGCTGGCGGAGATCGAGCGGCTCGGTCTGAGCCGCCGGCTGCGCCTCATCTCCGGGCCCCAGGGCCCGCGCGTGCTGCTCGACGGCCGGCCCGTGCTGCTGCTGTGCTCCAACAACTACCTCGGCCTCGCCGACCACCCCCGCGTGCGCGAGGCCGCCGCCGAGGCGGCGATGCGCTGGGGTGTGGGCGCGGGCGCCTCGCGGCTGGTGTCGGGGACCATGACGATCCACCGCCGCCTGGAGGAGCGCCTCGCCACGTTCAAGGGCACCGAGAGCTGCGTGCTGTTCGGCTCCGGCTACCTCGCCAACCTCGGCGCGATCGGCGCGCTCGCGGGCCCCGGCGACGCGGTCTTCTCCGATGAGCTCAACCACGCCTCGATCGTGGACGGCTGCCGCGCCTCTCGCGCGCGCGTGCACGTCTACCGACACCTCGACACCGAGCACCTCGACTGGAGCCTGCGCCGCCACGGGGGCGAGGGCCGGCGGCTGATCGCCACCGACTCCGTCTTCTCCATGGACGGCGACCTCGCGCCCCTGCGGGAGATCGTCGAGCTCGCCCGCCACCACCGCGCGCGGGTGCTCGTCGACGAGGCCCACGCCACCGGCGCACTCGGGCCTGGCGGGCGCGGCGCCGTCGCGGAGGCCGGGCTGGAGGGCGAGGTCGACGTGCTCGTCGGGACCCTCGGCAAGGCCCTGGGGTCCTACGGCGCCTACGTGTGCGCCGGCGAGGAGATGGTGCGCTACCTCATCAACACCGCGCGCCCCCTGATCTTCTCCACCGCCCCCGCCCCTCCGGCGGTCGCCGGCGCGCTCGCTGCGCTCGATCTCATCGAGGAGCGCCCCCACCGCGTGGGCCGCCTGCGCTCCCGCGCCCGCACCCTGCGCGCGGCGCTCGGCGCGGAGGGCTTCCAGGTGGCGCAGGACGAGATGCACATCGTCCCCCTCCTCGCCGGCGGGGAGCGCGAGGCGATGGCGCTCTGCCAGGGGGCCCTGGAGCGTGGAGTCTTCGCCCAGGCGATCCGCCCCCCCTCCGTGCCCGCGGGCACCGCCCGCCTGCGTCTCACCGCGATGGCCTCCCACACCCCCGCCGAGCTGCGCCGCGCCGCGCGCGCGCTCGGGGAGGCCGCCCGCGCGGTGGGGTTGGATCCCGCTTCGATTGGGGTGTCCGCCACGCACCACGGGCAGGGCACGCCCACGGAGGGCCCCGAGGAGATCCCCGAGGAGCCCCACCGAGCGAAGCGAGCCCAGCGCACTCTCGCCCCTGAGGGTCGCGTCGACACTGGCGCCTCCTTTGACGCCGAGCTCACCGCTGGCCAGATCACCGCGGGGCGCTCCCCCGACGGTCCCCGCGCTCCGTTCGACATCGAGCGCGAAGGCTCCCTCACACGCGCCGCCTAGCGCTCGCCGTGCGCGGGCTGTTCGTCACCGGCACGGGCACCGGCGTCGGGAAGACGGTCCTCAGTGCAGCCCTGCTCGCGGCGATGGTCGCCGCCGGCGAGTCGGTGCGGGCGCACAAGCCCGTGGTCACCGGCCTGGACGAGCCCCCCGGGGGGTGGCCCCCCGACCACGAGCTGCTCGCGCGCGCCGCCGGCATGGCGCCCGCGGATGTCGCGCCGCTGGGCTATGGGCCTGCTGTGTCACCGCACCTCGCCGCCCAGCTCGCTGGGGAGCGCATCGACCCCGAACGGATCGTGATGGCTGCCGGTGTCGCTCTGCGTGCCGCGGACGCCGCAGGCGCCGTACTCGTCGTCGAGGGCGTGGGGGGCCTGCTCGTGCCGCTCGCCGAGAGCTTCATCGTGCGCGACCTCGCGGTACGGCTGAAGCTGCCCCTGCTGATCGCCGCGCCGCCCGGTCTCGGCACCATCAATCACACGCTGCTCACCCTGGAGGCCGCGCGCGCTGGTGGGCTGGAGGTGCAGGCGGTCGTGCTCACACCCTGGCCCGCGCAGCCCAACGCGATGGAGGAGTCCAATCGCGACACGATCGCCCGGCTCGGGGAAGTCGAAGTTGCGGCCATCCCCCGCCTGCCCGCGCCCGACCTGGACGTGCTCGCCGGCGCCGGGGCGCGGCTGCCGTGGCGACGGTGGATCACGCCGGCTCTCGACCCACGAGCCAGAGTTTCATCGCCATAGGAACCTAAGCTTGGCGGGTGGCTGGTGACCATGTCACCAACGTTCCTCCCCTTCGGATCGTCCCGGGGTCGTGCGCCCCGGAGAAAGGAGGGACAATGGATGTGACAACGAGTGCATTAGCCATCACCCTGCTCGTCGCGATGCTGGTCATCGACCGGCTCACGAGGTAGCACGGGTGCCCTGGTGGTCGCAGCGAAGACGACCCCGGCGGCCACCAGGGGCCATATAGACCAAAAAAAGGAGCCCGGTCGCCCGGACTCCCTTCAGGACGCTGGATGCAACAACCAGCGCATTAGCCGTGGCGAAGTGTATCAATGCCGCACGGCATCCACGACCGCTTCGGCGACCGCTGCCAGGTCCTCGTCAGAGATCACGTAGGGAGGCATCGTGTAGACGAGATCGCGGAACGGCCGCAGCCACACGCCCCGCTCGACCGCCGCCGCGGTGGCCGCCCGGATGTCGACCTCGTGGTCGAGCTGCACTACTCCGATCGCGCCCAACACGCGCACATCCCTCACCCCGGGCTCCCCCCGCGCCGGCTCGAGCCCATCGCGCAGCCCCCGCTCGATGCGCGCCACCTGCGCCCGCCACTCCCCCGTGGCGAGCAGCTCCAGCGACGCCAGCGCCACCGCGCACGCCAGCGGGTTGGCCATGTAGGTGGGGCCGTGCATCAGGCCGCCCCCCTCGCCCGCCGAGATTGCGCTCGCCACCTCCGCCGTGCAGAGCGTCGCCGCCAGCGTCATGTACCCCCCCGTGAGCGCCTTGCCCACGCACATTACATCCGGAGCCACGTCGGCGTGCTCGCACGCGAACATCGCGCCCGTGCGGCCGAAGCCGGTCGCGATCTCGTCCGCTACCAGCAGGAGGCCGTGCTCGTCGCACACCTCCCGCAGCAGCGCCACGCAGGCGGGGGAGTGAAAGCGCATCCCCCCCGCGCCCTGCACCACCGGCTCCGCGATCACCGCCGCCAGCTCGCCCGAGTGGCGCGCCGCCAGCTCCCTCACCTGCGCCGCCCACCGCTCCCAGCGCTCCTCCCGGGGAGCCTCGAAGCCATCGGGGGGGCACTCCGCGAAGAGGTGCTCGGGCAGGATCCCCGTGAACAGGCTGTGCATCCCCCCCACCGGATCGCACACCCCCATCGCCCCGAAGGTGTCCCCGTGGTAGCCCCCCCTCACCGTCAACAAGCGGGTGCGCCCCGGGCGGCCCACGGCGCGCTGGTACTGGAGGCACATCTTGATCGCCACCTCCACCGCCACCGAGCCGGAGTCTGCGAAGAACACCCGCTCGAGGCCCGTGGGGGTCATCGCCACGAGGCGCTCCGCGAGGCGCACCGCCGGCTCGTGCGTGAGCCCCCCGAACATCACATGGGCCATCCGCCCGAGCTGCTCTGCGACCGCCCGGTCCAGCGCGGGGTGGCGGTAGCCGTGCACCGCGCACCACCACGAGGACATCCCGTCGATCAGCTCCCTCCCGTCCGCCAACCGCAGGCGCACCCCCTCCGCGGAGACCACCGGCAGGGCGGGCCACGCCGCGGGCAGCGCACCGTAGGGGTGCCACACGTGCTCGCCGTCCTGCGCGAGCAGTGCCTCCCAGTCGGTCCGCGATCGGGTGGGCGGGGGCTTAGGGTTCACGACAAAATAAATGGCGGGATCGGGGTGGTCGATCCGTGGATGAGATGCGACGCACGTGAGCGCAGCCGTGCTGGTAGCACGGCGAGCATCGCGGGTGGCGCAGATCGCCGCGGAGCGACCGCACCGGACCGTCAGTTATTTTGTCGTGGGCCTCAATCCTCGTACAGGGTGAAGTCGCGCTTGCGGGCGCCGCACACCGGACAGAACCAGGTGTCGGGAATGTCCTCGAAGGCCGTCCCCGCCGGGATCCCCCCATCGGGGTCCCCCTCCTCGGGGTCATAGATGTAGCCGCAGGACTCGCAGATCCAACGCTGAAGTGTCTGGGTCGTCATCGGGCCTAAGAGTACCGATCCCCAGCCCACCCGGTAGGGTCACCGGGTGGACCTCTCCGACGAGCACCCCGAGCCCGGCGAGGACGAGCGGCCGGCCCCCGGCGAGGAGTACAACCCAGGCCCCCCCACGACCCCGCGGCAGGCTGCCACCGTGATCCTGCTGCGCGGCGGGGAGGAGAGCCTCGAGCTGCTGCTCGTCAAGCGCAACCCCCAGGCACGCTTCATGGGCGGTGTGTGGGTGTTTCCAGGCGGCGCCGTGGAGCGGGCCGAGGGGGAGGACGACCGCGCCCACCGCGCCGCCGCGGTGCGCGAGCTGCACGAGGAGGCCGGTGTGGAGCTGGCCCGCACCGAGGAGCTCGTCAAGTTCTCCCGCTGGATCACCCCAGCCGCGGTGAGGACCCGCTTCGACACCCACTTCTTCCTCGCCCCCCTGCCCCCCGGGCAGGAGCCCCGAGTCGATGGCGAGGAGTGCGTGGAGCTCGGCTGGTTCACTCCCGCCGGAGCGCTCGAGGCCCACCGTGCCGGGGAGATTCAGCTCGTGTTCCCCACCATCAAGCACCTCGAGCAGCTCTCCCCCTTCGCCACCGCCGCCGAGCTCTTGGAGCACGCTCGCGGGCGCACCGTCGAGGCAGTCCAGCCCCGCGTCGTCGTGGACGGAGAGGTGGCCCGCGTGCTGCTCCCCGGCGAGCCCGGGTACTGATCTCGCCCTCCCGCCACCGGGGCCACTGACTTGGCCTCGCTTCGACCGCTGGGGAAGAGGGAGGGGTAGCTATTCCTGCTGCTGGCGCTGCGCGGCGATCACGTGGGTGACCGCGTTGATCAGCGCCAGGTGCGTGAACGCCTGCGGGTAGTTGCCCAGGAGCCGCCCCGAGGAGGCCTCGAGCTCCTCCGAGTAGAGCTGCAGCGGGGAGGCGTAGGTGAGCAGGCGCTCGCACAGGTGTTCGGCTGCCTGGCACTCGCCGGTCTCCGCCAGCGCCGAGACCAGCCAGAAAGAGCAGATCAGGAACGTCCCCTCCTCCCCGCTCTGCCCGTCGTCGGTCTCATCGGTGCGGTAGCGCAACACCAGCCCGTTCTCGGTCAGCTCCTCCTGGATCGCCCTCACCGTGGCGCACACCCGCTCGTCTTTGGGGGGCAGGAAGCGCACCAGGGGAATCAGCAGGTTCGAGGCGTCCAGCGCGTCGGTGTCGTAGTGCTGGCGGAACACCCCGCGCTTGTCGACCCCCTTCTCGAGGATCTCCGCCTTGATCTCATCGGCCAGCTCCTGGCATTTGCGCGCTCGCTCGTCCTCCCCCCGCCGTTCGGCCAGACGCGCCCCCCTGTCCATCGCCACCCAGCACATCAGCTTCGAGGAGACGTAGTGGCGGGGCTCCCCCCGCGCCTCCCAGAGGCCCTGGTCGGGTTCCCGCCACACCCGTTCCACGCAGTGCACCTGGTCGATCAGCAATGGCCACAGCCGCTCGGGGATGTGGTCGCGTTCCTTGGAGTGCAGGTACACCGAGTCCAGCACCGCCCCGTAGACGTCGTTCTGGCGCTGGTTGTAGGCCCCGTTGCCGATCCTCACCGGGCGCGCGTTCTCGTAGCCCTTGAGGTGATCGAGCGTGGACTCCTCCAAGTCCTTGTTCCCCGTGATCCCATACATGATCTGCAGCGACCCGTCCTCGTTGCGCTCGAGGTCCGCGAGGTACTGCACGAAGTCGTCCGCCTCCCAGTCGAGCCCCAGGGCGTGCAGGCCCCACAGCGTGAACGTCGCGTCGCGCATCCAGCAGTAGCGGTAGTCCCAGTTGCGCGACCCCCGCGGGGTCTCCGGCAGCGAGGTGGTCGCCGCAGCCACCAGCGCGCCGGTGGGCATGAACGTGAGGCCCTTCAGCGCCAGCGCCGAGCGCTGCAGGTGCAGGCGCCAGGGGTGGTCGGGGTAGGTTCCTTCGGCCAGCCAGGTGCGCCAGAAGTGAGTGGTGCGTTCCAGGTGCGCCCCCGCCTGCTCCACCGTGCGCGGCCCCCCCAGCCCCTCCGTCCAGGAGATCGCGCAGAAGCGCTTCTCGCCTTCACCCAGGGTGTGGCGCGCATGCACCCGGTTGCCCTCGATCCCCACCCGCATGTCGGAGAACAGGCGGAACACCGCCTCGCCGCCGGTGGCGTCGAGGGCGTTGTGGGCGCGGTCGACTCCCTCCTCCTCGACCACGCTCCAGCTCGCCATCTTCGCGCCGTAATCGAGCATCGGCTCGCACACCATCTCCATCTGCACCTGCCCCTGCATGCACTCGATCACCCGCACCAGCAGGTGGTCGGCGTCGTAGTCCGTCGGCGGGCGCGTGTGGCTGGAGCCCTCCTCGTTGTCGTGCCACTGCCCGATCGTCAGCGCATCCACCACTCGCACCCACCCCTGCGGGGTCATCCAGGTCGTCTCGATCACGTTCGTCCCCGGCAGGTAGCGCCTGCCCGCGGGCACGTACAGCCCGTAGGGCCCCACCCGGAAGCGCCCGGCACCGCGGTCGAGCATCGCCGCGAACACGCTGGGGGAGTCGAAGTGGGGCAGGCACATCCACTCCACAGAGCCGTCGGAGGCCACCAGCGCGCCCGTGTGGCAGTCCGAGAGGAAGCCGTAGTCCGCGATTGGCGGGAAGGGCGAGTCCGGCGCGGTCATGCCTCCGCCTCGAGATCTCGGGAGATGCCCTCCCACGCCGCCTCGCCCCAGTTCGGACGCTCCACTCCCGCCGGCAGCGAGCCCTCCTCCTCGAGCTTGTCCAGGTGGGCGGCCAGCGTGATCGCCGCCGCCGGGCGCATCTCCGCGGGCACGTCCGACCACGCCCTGTCCAGCAGTTCCTCGACGCTGCGGGCGCCTTCGGTGAGCGCCGCCAGCAGCCGGTGCTCGCGGTCATAGCGGTGGCCGATGCACTCCTCGAGCTTCGCCACCGGTTCCCACACCGCGGGGCCGTGACCTGGGCACAGCACGTCGAGGTCGAGCGTGCACAGGTGGATCAGGCCGTTCAGGTAGGCGTTCAACGCGCCCGGGTAGGGAAGGACGAGAGCACTGCCTTCCCCCAGCACCGCGTCCCCCGTGAAGCACACGCGCTCCGCCACCAGCGCGTAGTGGTCCGGGGAGTGGCCCGGCGTCGGAACCGCCGTCAGCGGGCCGAAGCGCATGCCGTCGGTCAGCATCACGTCGATTCCGCTCCCGCGCGATGCCGCCAGCGGTGCGGGGCGGAGGTTGCGCAGGGTGTTGACGGACTCCACGTGGTCGGAGTGGTCGTGGGTGAGGGCAATGCCCCCCAACCCCCCCCGCGCGTCCACCGCCGCCACCACCCGCTCGACGTGCTGCCTCAGAGCTGGTCCCGGGTCGATCACGTACGCAGGGTCGCGGTCCACGATCCACGTGTTGGTCCCCGACAGCGTGAGCGGACCCGGGTTCTCGGCTCGTAAGCGGAGCACGTCGAAGGCCGCCAGCCGCCGCCCTTCGGCCAGGGGGTCCACGGAGAAGCCGAGCTCCCCTCCAAGCGCGAGGTCGAGCTCGACGGCAGTCTCCGGCACCCATTCGGAATCCGACTCCGTACCCGCCGCGCCTTGGTCGGAGTCGGGCGCCGGATCGCGATCGGAGCCCGAGGGAGAGGGGGAGCGCATTTCCCGGGACGTTAGCTCGTTCCGTTGAGGAACGTCACGAGGAACGTCACCTTACCTCCGCCCCCTCATCGCCACGCAGAAGCCTCCCGGCGCGGTCCGCGGACCTGCGACATCGGTCCGCGGATCTGCCGACATATATGCCGTCTGTTCTGAAGTTATGGATCATTGGGAGCCGCCCGCGTCAGCCCCACACATGCCGCCCATCCCAAGCTTAGGGATTCCTCCGCGCCGCCCGCGCGACCCGATACATATAGCTCGTCCTGAACTTAGGACTTCTTGGAATCGTCCGCATCGGTCCGCGGTCGCACACGACTGTCCGCATGAAATAGGCGTTGCCCGCCGTCCCCCGCGTCTCAAGGCCGTGTCCGCCCCGGTCGAAGTTGGCGATATGAGCGGATCCTCATGGCTGTGCCCCACAGAGCTCGATCGCACGCGCATCGTGGACGCCAACGACCGCGTGCGCACGATCCGCCTGGTCGGCGCAGGCGCAATCGGCGTCGCACTGCTGGTCACGGCGCCCTGGATCGGCTGGTGGACGCTGATCCTGCTCGCCCTCTGCGCGCTCAACTTCTTGAACGTCGAGCGGCGCCTGCGCTCGAGCCCCCACCCCGAGCGGGTGAGCTTCACCGCGATCGTCATCACCCTGCTGCTGATCGCGGCGGGGGTCTCCATCAGCGGCGGGCCGCACAGCCCGGCGCTGCCGTGGATGGTGCTCCCGAGCGCGATGGTCGCTGCGCGCTTTCGTCCCCAGGTCGTCGCCCTCGGGATCGCGCTGACCGTCCTCCTGATCCTCGCGAGCACCCTCGCGGTCGATCCCGCGGCGACGATTGGGGACCCGGTGTCGGTGATCGCCACGCTGGCCCTGCTCGCCGTGGTCATCTCGATCGTGCTCGCCCTGCAGGCAGCCGAGCTGCACCACCGCGACGAGGCGATCCTCGACCCGCTCACCGGCCTGCTCAACCGCCACGCCCTGATCCCCCGCTTCACGGAGATCTCCCACCAGGCCCGCCTCACCCGCCAGCCCGTCTGCCTGCTGCTGTGCGACGTGGACACCTTCAAGGAGGTCAACGACCGCTACGGCCACGACCGCGGCGATGCGGTACTGCGCGACGTAGCCTACGAGCTGCGCAAGCGGCTGCGCTCCTTCGAGCTCGCCTACCGGCTCGGCGGCGAGGAGTTCCTGATCGTGCTGCCCGGGGTCTCCCACGTCGAAGGCCAGGAAGTCGCCGAGCGCCTGCGCGTGGCGATCGAGGAGACCCGGCCGACGGACATCCCGATCACGGTCTCCTTCGGCCTGAGCGCCGCCAGCGGGGAGGAGGTCGTCTACGAGAGTCTCTTCAAGGCTGCCGATCGGGCGCTCTACGAGGCCAAGCGCACCGGGCGCAACCGCGTCATCGCCGCCCCCGCGCCCGCGGTCCTCGCGGTGGCGGCGGACGTCGAGGCGGTGGTGGGCAAAGAGCTGGCATCCCCCGCGCTGGCCGAAACGGGGATGCTCGCCGGAGGCGAGTGTCTCCCGGCTTCGGCCGAAACGGGGATGCTCGCCCCGGGGGAGCGTCTCCCGGCTTCGGTCATCGGCTAGCCTTCGGGCCCGTCGTGAGCAAGCAGCTCGATCCCCAGGCCCAGACACTGCTCGAAGTGATAAGCGCGGTGGGAGCGCCCCCGGCCCACACCCTGCCGGTGGAGCAGGCCAGAGCGCAGGCACGGGCGGCGCTGCTGACAAAAGGCGAGCCGCTGCCGCTGCACCACGTCGAGGACCTCAACCTGCCCGCGCCGCAGGGCATGCTGCCGATGCGCCTCTACCGTCCCCGCCCCGGCGTCCTGCCGGTCGCGCTCTTCCTCCACGGGGGAGGGTGGATGCTCAACGACCTCGACACCCACGACCGTCTCTGCCGCCGTATCGCCCGACGCTCGGGCTGGCTGCTGGCCTCGCTCGAGTACCGCAGGGCCCCCGAGCACAGGCACCCCGCCCCGCTCGAGGATGCGCGCTTCGCCTATGGCTGGCTGCTCGAGAACGCCGCCCGCGTTGAGTGCGACTCCTCGCTGATGGCGCTCGTGGGGGAGAGCTCCGGCGCCACCACCGCCACCGCCCTCACCCTGATGCTGCGTGACACGGGCGCTCCACCACCCGTTTTTCAGATCCTCGCCTACCCCGTCGTCGACGTTCCAGGGCGCTGGCCCTCCCACACCGAGCGTGGCAGGGGCTACACGCTCGACGCTCCGCTCGTGCGGTGGTTCATGGAGAACTATCTGCCCACCGCCCACGACCCCGCGGATCCCTACCGGGACCCCTACCTCTTCCCCCTCGGTGCCCCCGACCTCGGCGGCCTGCCCGCGGCGCTCGTGATGACCGCCGAGTTCGACCCCCTGCGCGACGAGGGCATCGCCTACGCGGAGCGCCTCGCCGCCGCCGGTGTCTCCGTGGAGCACCTGCACGCCGAGGACCAGATGCACGGCTTCCTGCTCGTCGACCGCGCGATCCCCCGCGCGGGCGATCTGATCGACCGCCTCGCCGACGCGCTCGCCGCGCGCGCACGGCCCGGCGTGGGCGCGGCGGGGTAGCCGAGCACAGCGCTCCCGCCGGGGCGCGTAGCATTGAGAGGGTGAGGAATCGGCAACCTCGGCGGACACCCGACGAAGACCCTGACCTGAACCCATGCCCGGCGAACCGTCCAACGAGCCCACCGATTTGAAATCGGCCCGCCCCGGCGTCGGCCGGCGCGACGCGCATCCGCCGATGCCGCGCGACAAGCGGGGCTGGCACGTCGCGCCCGCACCCGATGGGCGGGGCATGCCCGAGCAGGCACCCAGCGGCCCCCCGGCACACCGCCGGCCGGGGTTCCTGTGGTTCGTGCTGCTGCTGCTCGTGCTCAACTGGGCCTCCTACTTCATCTTCCAGCCCGCGAGCGGCGAACAGCGGGTGACGGTGCCCTTCAGCCCGTTCTTCCTGGAACAGGTCAAGGGGGGCACGGTCGGCTCGATCGCCTCCAAGGGGAACACGATCCAGGGGAAGTTCAAGACCAAGCTGCGCTACCCCGCGAGCGACAAGAAGGCGACGCCCACGAAGCTGTTCGCCACCCAGGTGCCGAGCTTCTGGAACGGCAGCCAGCTCTCCGCGCTGCTGCAGGAAGAGGGGGTGAGGATCAACGCCGAATCGACGACCACGCACGAGTCGCTGCTGGAGGAGCTGCTGCTCGGCTTCGGTCCGACCCTGCTGATCGTCGGCCTGTTCATCCTGATCTTCCGCCGCGCCGCGAAAGGCGCCGGGGGCATGGGTGCGCTCGGTAACTTCGGGCGCTCCCAGGCACGACGGGTGGACCCCGAGAAGATCCGGGTGACCTTCGCCGACGTCGCCGGGATCGACGAGGCCAAGGCGGAGCTGACCGAGATAGTCGACTTCCTGCGCACCCCCGAGCGCTACGGGCGCCTCGGGGGGCGGATGCCTCACGGCGTCCTGCTCTCCGGCGCTCCGGGCACCGGCAAGACGCTGCTCGCGCGGGCAGTCGCCGGGGAGGCGCACGCGGCGTTCTTCTCGATCTCCGCCTCGGAGTTCATCGAGGCGATCGTCGGCGTCGGTGCCTCCCGTGTGCGGGACCTGTTCGCCAAGGCCAAGGAGGCCGCCCCCGCGATCATCTTCATCGACGAGCTCGACGCGATCGGGCGCTCGCGCCAGGGCTCGGTCTCAGTCTCCGGCGCCAACGACGAGCGCGAGCAGACGCTCGACCAGATCCTCACCGAGATCGACGGCTTCGAGTCCTCCGAGGCGGTCGTGGTGCTCGCCGCCACCAACCGTCCCGACGTGCTCGACCCCGCGCTGCTGCGCGCCGGGCGTTTCGACAGGCGGGTTGCCGTGCAGGCCCCGGACCGCAAGGGACGCAGTCAGATCCTGGCGGTCCACACACGCTCGATCCCGCTGGCCGAGAGCGTCGATCTGGACGCGCTCGCCTCCTCGACGCCGGGCATGGTCGGCGCGGACCTCGCGAACATCGCCAACGAGGCCGCGCTGCTCGCCGCGCGCCGCGGCCACGAGAAGGTGGAGATGAGCGACTTCACGGACTCCCTGGAGAAGATCATGCTCGGCTCCCCCCGCGGCATCCTGCTCGCCCCGGCCGACCGCGAGCGCACCGCCTACCACGAGTCCGGGCACGCGCTCGTGGGCATGCTCACCCCCGAGGCGGACCCCGTGCGCAAGGTCTCGATCATCCCCCGGGGCATGGCGCTCGGCGTGACCCTCTCCACACCCGATTCAGACCGGGTCTCCTACTCGCGCGAGGAGCTGGAAGCGAAGATCCGCGTGGCGCTCGGGGGGCGCGTGGCCGAGGAGGTCGTCTACGGGACGATCACCTCGGGCGCCGAGTCCGACATCCAGCAGCTCACCCTGATCGCGCGCGAGATGATCGGGCGCTGGGGGATGAGCGAGGCGGTCGGCCCGATCGCGGTGCTCCCCGCCGACGGCGAGGGACCGTTCCTGCCAGGGGTCAGCGCGACCTCGGAGTCGACCCAGCGACTCGTCGACGAGGAGGTGCGCAGGCTCGTCGACGCCGCCCACGGGGAGGTGACGCGCCTGCTGGTCGAGCACCGCGAGCAGCTGGAGAGCCTCGCGCAGGCGCTGCTGAAGGCCGAGACGCTCGACGCCCCGGACGCCTATGCGGCGGCCGGGGTGCCGGCGCACACCGAGGAGCCGAGCGCGGTCTCCTGAGTCGCCCGGCTTGGGCGCCGGAGACGCTTGGCGCCGGCTCCTACGTGCGCTAAGAACGCGGTGCGCTTGTTGCCGTCCGGCAGTGGGTGGTTGCGCGCCAGGCGCGCCACCAGGATCGCGGCTTGCTCCAGGATCGTCGGGTAGACCTCCACATCGCCGAAACCTGCTCGCGGCGCCGCGAGCGCCGACTCGGCGAGACCGACGTTTGGAAGGCGAGCAATCTGCTCAGGCGTGGTACCGAGGATTTCAGCGGCAACATCGCAGAAGTCTCCGAACTCCGGGTAGTTGACCGCCACGGTCTACTTGCCCAAGCGGCGCAGCGTCTCGCGGTGCTCCTCAGCGAACCGGCGGCGCTGCTTAGCGCGCTCGCTGTCGGTGCCCGGAAGCCCGCGTGCGAGATCCTGCCGCTTCGCTGGCGACAGACTCGCCTTCGGCACGGTCGGGGTCTTGGGCCTCGCTGCGCTCATATGGCCAATTGTAGACCTGGCGGTGGTCGGGCGGTGAGCCAGTAGGCAGGGGAGACCTGGTCTTGCTCGCGGCTCCTCAAAGCGACGCGGCCCAGCTGCGGTCAGCTGCCCTGGACGATGAAGAACTGGTTCTCGTCGGGGTCGCGGAAGAAGAACATCGGCGGCACCGGGCCCCCCATGCGCGACACCTCCTCGTCCACGTCGACTCCCTGGGCTTTCAGGCTCGCGTGGTCGGCGTCGATGTCGTCAGTGGAGAAGGCCACGCGGGTCGCCACCCCCGTGGGTTCCCCCTCGCGCGGGGGGACGATCGCGATCGTCGTCGCCGCGCCCGGCGGGGCGACTTCCAACCAGCGCATCGCCTCGCCCATGGGGATGTCCGCGCGCTTCTCGAATCCGAGCTTCTCGACGAAGAACTCGAGTGCTCGGTCCTGATCGCTGACGGGCACGATCACCGTCCCCACCTGGGCGATGTGGGTCCCGCTACCGGTACTTGACATCTCAGTCCTCCTGCTGGTCGATTGCTGGGTTCGCGCCGGCTCGTCGCACCCACGCTCGAGCGGGCACGCTCGGACGACACCGTGATGCAGATAGTGGCAGGCTGCCCCCATGAACGACCTCGGCACCCCGATCGACCAGCCCGCCCAACGCCTCGGGGGACCCGCCCGCCGAGGACGGCTGCTCGGAGGCAGCGAGCCGCTCCGGCGCGCACTGCCGCGCGCCTTCCCCTCGCGCCCCTTCCACGTGCGCTTCTGGGACGGCGGGACGGTCCCGGCGACCGAGCCGGGGGCCCCGACGTTCACCCTGCGCGACCCCTCCGCCCTCTCGCACCTGCTGCGTGCCCCGGGGACGCTCGGCCTCGGGCGCGCCTACGTGGACGGCTCGCTCGAGGTGGACGACCTCGACGCGGCGTTCATGGTGGTCGACAGCTGGGAGCCGCCGCACCTGCCCACCGGCGACCGTGTGCGTCTCGGGTTGGCCATTGCGGCGGCCGCGGCGACCGGGGGCATCCCGCGCCGCCCGGACCTGGAGCTCATGCTGCGCGGCGCCCTGCACAGCGTCGAGCGCGACGCGGCGGCCGTCCGCTACCACTACGACGTCGGCAACGAGTTCTTCGCGCTGTTCCTGGATGAGTCCATGACCTACAGCTGCGCGATCTTCTCGAAGGGAGCGCAAACGCTCGCGGACGCCCAGGCCGCCAAGCTGGAGCTCGTGGCGAGCAAGCTCGAGCTCGAGCCCGGGATGCGCGTGCTGGACGTGGGGTGCGGCTGGGGCAGCTTCGCGATCCACGCCGCGCGCAACCACGGCGCGACGGTCCTCGGCGTCACGCTCTCCGAGCCCCAGGCCGAGCTTGCGCGCCGCAGGGTGGCCGAGGCGGGGGTCGCCGAGCGGGTCGAGATCCGCGTCGTCGACTACCGGCAGCTCCCGCTGGGCTCCTTCGACGCGATCGCGAGCATCGGCATGGCCGAGCACGTGGGGGAGCGCCAGATCGACCTCTACGCCCGCTCGCTCTTCGCGCTGCTGCGTCCCGGCGGCCTGCTGCTCAACCATGCGATCGCCGCGCTCGACCCCGACTACAAACCGCTCGAGGACATCTTCTCCACACGCTACGTGTTCCCCGACGGCGAGCCGCTGCCGCTCTCCCGGGTGCAGCTGGCGCTCGAGCGAGCGGGCTTCCACACCGCGCACGTCGAGGGCTTCAGAGAGGACTACTCGCGCACGCTGCGCCACTGGACGGAGCGGCTGGACGAGCACCTGCCACAGGCCGAGCGGCTCGCCGGCCCCGAGCGCACCCGTGTCTGGCGGCTGTACCTGCGGGCCGCGCGACTTGGCTTCGACACCGGCTACACCGCCGTCTACCAGATCCGCGTGCGCAGACCCGTCTGACCCACCCAGGACGCCACCACCCGCTGGGTCTGCTCACGCAGACCGATCCAACTGATTGAAGCACGGTGATTCTTGCGATAGCTTGATCGCAGGCCAGATGCGTGCGCGAGCGGCAACCACGGGCGGCGGGGATTTCGACGCGATCGTCGTCGGAGCGAGCCTCGCGGGATCTTCGGCCGCGATCCTCCTCGCCCGCCAGGGCGCCCGCGTGGCCCTCCTCGAGCGCAAGGCCGATCCCGCGTCCTTCAAGCGGCTGTGCGGTCACATGATCCTCTCCTCCGCCGTCCCCACGCTCGAACGTCTCGGCCTCCTCGAGGAGATGCTCGCGCGGGGGGCGAGGCGCTCGCGCTTCCGGGTCCGCAACCCCTGGGGCTGGATCCACCCCCCGAGCGAGGAGCTCGTGCCGGCCGGGGTGAACCTGCGCCGGGAGCGCCTCGACCCGCTGCTGAGAGGCCTCGCCGCCGACACCCCCGGCGTCGAGCTGCTCCTCGGCCACGCCGCCCTGGGGCTCCTCGAACGGGATCGAGCCGTGGGCGGGGTCCGCGTCCGTGGACGCGACGGCACGGAGCGCACCCTGCGCGCGCCCCTCACGATCGGAGCCGACGGGCGCGCCTCCGCGATCGCCCGTCTCGCGGGCGTGCGCACGCGGCGCCGGCGCCACGGCCGCTTCGCCTACAGCGCCTACTTCGAGGGGCCCCCGCCCGCCGGCAGCCCCGATGCGACCGTCTGGTTCGGGGACAGCGACTGGGGAGCCGCGTTCCCCACCGACAGCGGCCTCACGCTCTACTCCTGCATGGATCTCCACGCCCGGCGATCGCCGTTCCGGGAGGAGCCCGCGCGGGCGCTCGTGCAGTTCCTGGCCTCCCGTCCTGACCCCCCGCCGATCCTGCACTCGCGCAGGGTCTCCCCGATCCTCTGGAAGCTCGACATGACAAACGTCCGTCGCGTGCCCGTCGCGCCCGGGCTCGCCCTGATCGGTGACGCCGCGCTCGCGGCCGACCCGCTGTGGGGAGTCGGCTGCGGGTGGGCGTTTCAGAGCGCCGAATGGCTCGCGAGCTCCCTCGAGCGCGCACTGCGCGATGAGGAGCCACTCGCCAAGGGCCTCGCGCGCTACCGGCGGCGCCATCGCAGCGCGCTGCTGGCTCACGCGCTGATGGCCGAGGACTATGCCACCGGCCGCCCGCTGCGCTCAGGCGAACGGCTGCTGTTCGCGGGGGCCGTCCAGGACCGTCTGCTCGCAACGCGCCTGAATGCGTTCGTGACGCGCAACCTCGGCCCCACCAGGGTCGTGACCGGCTCGGCGCTGCCCCGCGCGCTCGCGGCCCGCGTGCGCTCGCCGCGTCCGTCGCGCACACGCAGATTGAGCACCACCGCCCGATGAACGGTGAGGAGGAGTCCCCAGGGGAGCCGGGGCCACCGGACGCCGACGCGATCGTCGTGGGCGCGGGACTCGCCGGGATGGCCTGCGCGATCGAGCTGCAACGCGCCGGGCGCTCGGTGCTGCTCCTCGAGCGCGGCCCGAGCGCCGGCGGTCGCCTGTGCACGGGCGAGCTCGACGGGACGGCCATCGACCTCGGCGCGCACTTCCTCTCCCCCCGCTACGCGACCGTCCTGGGGCTCGTCCGCGAGGCCGGGCTCGAGCATCGGCTGCGGCCGCTCGCCGACAGCTACCGCACCGGGATCTGGCACGGGGGGCGCTGGCACTACCTCGACTACGGGCGCCCCCTCGGCGTGATCGGCTACTCCGCCCTCCCGCTCGCGCACAAGCTGAGGCTGGCGCGGATCGCGCTCCCCCTCGCGCGCTCCCGCGGGAAGCTGCGCTTCTTCGACCTCGCGAGCGCCGCCGCGGCGGATGGGCTCTCGCCCGCGCGCCTCTTCGGCGAGCTCGCGCTGCTGCGCGTCTTTGCGCCGGCCTCACAGGCCTACTGCGGCTATCGGCCGGGGGACATCTCGCTGCCCCTGCTCCTCCTCGGCGCCCGGTTCCCGTTGCGCTCGCCGCTGACCCTCGAGGGCGGCCTCGGCCAGCTCGGTCCCGCCCTGGCCCGCCGCCTCAGGGTCCACTGCGACACGCACGCCGAGCAGCTCTCACTCGACGCCCGGGGGTCGGTTTGCGTCCACGCGCGCGGGGCCGATCGCCGGGCGCTGCGCTTCAGGGCGCGGGCGGCGGCGATCGCGACGACCCCGAGCGCCGCCCTGCGCCTCTGGCCCGGCGTGCCCCCCGCCGAGCGCGAGTTCCTCGCATCCGCCCGCTACACTCAGCACTTCCACGCCTACCTGCGCACGAGCCCCCGCTTCAAGCCGCCAGCCCCGGGGGGGCGCTCGCTGCACATGGAGATCCTTCCGAGCCACGAGCGCGACGGCGTCCTCTCCCACCTCTCCTTCCCCCGCGTGGGCGGGGGCACCCCGGGGGATGGCGGCCTGGTGTTCCTCGCCGCGCACTCCCACGCCGCCCGAGCGCACCGGGAGGACGGGGAGTTGGCGGAACGCCTGCAGGCGGAGGCCGAGCTGCTGCACCCCGAGCTGCGCGGGCAGGTGGGGGAGCGCCGCACGATCAGGTGGCGCGAGAAGGTCCCGCTCTTCCCCCGCGGCCGCGCGCGCGAGCTCGCCGCCCTGCGCAGCTCGATGCGACCCGGTCCGATCCAGCTCGCCGGCGACTATCTCTACGGCCCGCTGCTGGAGGGAGCCGCCCTGTCGGGGGTCGCGGCGGCGGGGCGGATCGAGGCGTACCTCGCAAGCAGAGAGCGATGAGCGACCTCGGATCGCAGGCACCCTCAGACGCGGGACCGATGAGCGACCTCGGATCGCAGGCACCCTCAGACGCGGGACCGATGAGCGACCTCGGATCGCAGGCACCCTCCGACACGGGACCGATGAGCGACCCCCCGCGCACGGGACCCTCCGATGCGCAGCGGTTCGTCCGCTCGCTCAGCGAGGCCTGGCGGAGCCCATCGCCCGCGGGCCTCATGGAGGGCGTCCGCCCCCTCTTCGCCCCCACCGTTCGCCTCACTCAGCCGCTGCTGCCGAGCACCACCGGCCTAGGGGGGTTCGAACGCGGATTCGCCGGCCTCTCGGCACTCGTCCCGAACCTCCGCGGCCGCGTGGTCCACTGGGCGGAGGCCGGCGACGTTCTCTACGTGGAGTTCGAGCTCACCGGGATGGTCGGGCGCAGGCCCTTGCGGCTGCGCACCTGCGACCGGATCGTCCTGCGGGAAGGAGTCGCGATCGAGCGCCACGTGTTCATGGATCCGCTGCCGCTGCTGTGGCTGCTCGCCACCCAGCCGAGGACGTGGCCCCGCGCCGCGCGCAGCTATCTGCGACTTCTGCGACGCGCCTGAGCGCGCTGGAGGCGGGCCTGCACGTGCTGGAGCTGAGCCATCGTGCGCTCGCGGCGGCTGTTGGCGGGTGGCAGCACCCCGAGCTGGCGGGACATCGCGAGCGAGTCGTAGTGGGTGGCGTAGCGGCACAGCTCCTCGCCCCGGAAGATCCATTCGTCGACGCCGCCCAGATCGATCCGGGCGCCGGTCGCGGCGATGTTGGCGCCCTCCCAGTCGCCGAGCATCGTTCCCGTCATGCGAAATCGACAGAGGACCAGCGATTCGCTCGCCGCGATCAAGGGCTCCCCCACGAGCTCGAGGTGGTAGTCCGGGAAGGCCCGCGCGGCGGAGGCGACATACTCGCGCACCCGCTCGCGCCCCCGCACGGGCTCCGGGAGCGCGGGATCGCTGAAGAGGATGTCCTCGCTGCACATCGCCGCCACGGCCGCCGCGTCGTGGGCGTTCCATGCGTCCAGACAGCGTCCTCCCCAGGCGCGCACGAAATCGATGTCCAGGGGCTCCTCCACGACTCCGGAAGTTCTAGCACGACGAAGGGGTGGACTTTGCACGTAGTTGACATCCCCGCACGACTCCGAGGGTCTGCCTGCCGGGATGGACTTTGTTTGGACGGCTCCCTATAGTTCGCATACGCCCTCCCGCGGCGGGCCGCTCGGAAATGTCCCAACCTTCGGAGATAGTCACGAGGACGCAGAAGGCCTATGACGGGTGGGCCGGCGGCCTCTGGACCCTCAACCATCGCCTCTCCGCGGTGTGGGCCCTGTACGGGTTCATCCCCTGGGGCAGCGACCTGCGAGCGGGCGAGCGGGCGGTGGAGGCGTTCACCGGAGAGTGGGAGCGGGGGACCGTGCTCGACCTGCCCGTGGGGATGGGGAGGATGTTTCCCTACTACGCGGATCGCCTGCACCCCGCCCGCGTGATCGCGGTGGACCTCGCCGAGGGGATGGTGCAGCGCGCCCGGCGCTCCGCCCAGCGCTCCGGCTTCGCCGGAGAGACCGAGTTCATCGCCGCCGACGTCGCCTCGCTGCCGCTGGCGGACGCGAGCGTCGACAACATCCTCACCGAGGGCGGCTTCCACCACTTCCCCGATCGCGCCGCCGCCGTGCGGGAGCTGGTGCGGGTGCTGCGGCCCGGCGGGCGCATCGCGGGGTACGGGCTCGTCGCCGGAGAGAACCGCCGGGGCACCTGGAGCCTGCGCGCCTGCCACCGCGCGAAGCTGATGGGCTCGCCGATCACCGCGCGGGAGCTGCGCGCCTTCATCACGGAGGCGGGCACCGTGGAGTGGCGCGAGTACCGCACCGGCTCCCTGGTCTGCTTCGCCGCGCGCAAGCCCGAGTAGCGCCCCCGTTGGCGCGCGCCGGTCAATCCATCGACGTCCTCGTGATCGGGGCGGGCGCCGCGGGGCTGGCGGGCGCACTCGCGGCCCGGCGGGCCGGAGCCTCGGTGATGGTCCTCTCCCGGAGCCCCCCCGAGGCATCGCACTCCACGCGGGCGCTCGGCGGCATGAACGGCGTGTGGGGCGAGGAGGCCGACTGGCGGGGGCAGGCCCGCGACACCATCCTGGCGGGCGACTACCTCGCCGACCAGGACGCGGTGGAGCTCATGTGCGCCACCGCGACCGACGCGATCGGAGCGCTCCTCGCCGAGGGCCTGCCGATGCGTCGCGAGCTGCTCGGGCGCACCGGCCACTGGCCCTACACCCTCCCCGACGTCACCGGCCGCTCGATCGTGCAAACGCTCGCCCGCTCCCTGCGCGAGGACCGCCGCGTTCAGTTTTGCTCCGGGGTCCGCGCGTTCGAGCTGCTTGTCGACGAGGGCCGCACGGTGGGGGCACGGTCCGTATGGGCAGACGCGGGCCCCACCACCGACTTGCGCGCCCGCTCGGTCGTGCTGGCGAGCGGGGGCTATGCGTATCTGTACGCGCCCACCGTCGCCTCCCCCGAGGCCAGCGGCGACGGCGTGAGCCTCGCGTATCGCGCGGGCGCGGAGCTGATGGACATGGAGTTCGTCCAGTACCACCCCACCGCGCTCCTCGGCACGAGCACGCTCGTCTCCGAGCGCGCGCGGGGCGCGGGGGCCCGCCTCTACAACGCCCACGGGGAGCGCTTCATGGAGCGCTACGCCCCCGCCGCCCTCGAGCTGGCGCCGCGCGACATCGTCTCGCGCGCGATCCAGGCCGAGGCCGTAGCCGGACGCGCCCTCGCGGGCGGCGGAGCTCGGCTCGACTTCCACGACGTCCCCCCCGAGCGCTGGGAGCAGCTTGCGTTCGTGAGAGAGGCGGTGTGGGAGGCCACGAAGGTCGATGTGCGTCAGCAGAGCGTGCTGGTGGCCCCCGCCGTCCACTACACGATGGGGGGCGTGCGCACCGACACCGACGGCCGCACGAGCCTCCCGGGGCTGTGGGCCGCCGGGGAGGTCGCGTGCGTGTCGGTGCACGGCGCGAATCGACTCGGCGGCAACTCCCTGCTCGAGGCGATCGTGTTCGGCCTGCGCGCAGGCGCAAGCGCAGGCGCAGGCGCAGGCGCGAGCGCGGGTGCGGCGGCGACGGCGCTCAGGCAGGCGCCCCCCGGATCCACCACTCCGGGTCCCGGGCTCCCAGCGCCACGACCGGACCGATTCGAGGACCCGGCGCTCCACCGCTCCGCCACGCCGATCACCCGACCCTCGCCAGCGGGAGCGGATGAGCTCGACCACGCGGCGCTCGGCCACCTCCCCGGCCTGATGCACCGCCACGCGGGCCTGCTCCGCAACCGCGCCTCGATCGCGGCGGGGCTCTCCGAGCTGGCACGGTTGCGTGAGCAGATGCCGGAGAGCCGGCAGATCGAGCTGGCCGAAACGGTGCTCTCGTGCGCGCTCGCTCGCACCGAGAGCCGCGGGGCTCACTTTCGCGAGGACCATCCCGAGCGCGACGACGAGCGGTGGCTCCTCCACAGCGTCGTCCGCCGCGACCCCCTCAGCGGCGGGCCGATCGTTTCGCGACGCCCGGTCGTCATCGGCGACCTGCCTCCCGCGGCGCGCAGCTATTGATGTCGAGCACCCCGTAGCTCAGATCCTCCCAGCCCTCGCGCGCGAGCCGCGCCGCGAGCGCTTCATAGCTCGCGCGCACGCTCTCCCGGCGCTCCTCGCCCGCGTAGTAGGGACAGTCCGCCTTGCGAGGGAGGCCGGTGCGGAGGCTCATCGGGGAGACCGCGCTCATCGATCCGGCGATCCGCCACATCGGGGCTCCGGTGAGCGGGCTCCAGCTGACCGTCCTCCCCGGGAAGAGCCGCCCCGCCGAGGACTCCACCAGCGACTCCCCGGCGCGCGAGGAGAGGCTGTAGCAGAGCAGGACGATGCGCACATCGATGCCCACCCGGCGGGCGAGGGTCTCAAGCACCCCCTCGATCACCCGCGCCCCGGTGGGGCCGCCGTCGGCGAAGCTGGCCAGGGGCGTGCCCTGGGGAACCGGGGCGTGGGGGAGGTTGCCGAGGATCAGCGTGCGCCCGCAGCGACCGGACACCTCGGGGACGCCCGGGAGGCCGAGGACCGCGTCGGCTCCCGCCCAGCGCGCGCGGACGCCGTTGAGCTCGGCGTTCAGCCGCATGAACGCTCCCGCGCGCGCGGACACGTCGATCCCCACGCGTGTGGCGGCGCTGGTCGAGAGGAGCGCATGGCCGCAGCCCACGCCCACGTCGATCACCGCGTCCGCGGGCTGCAGCGGGCGCTCTTGCAGGTAGCCGAGCAGACGCACCGCCTCGTCCTCGTAGGGGAACACGCCACCGTGCCGGGTGTGCTCGGGGAGGTCGGTGAGGAAGACCCGCCGACCGATCAGGTTGATGCGAAAGCGGGGCCGCCCGCCGCCGTCCAGCAGGCCCGCCGCGGCGAGCTGGCGCGCGCACCCCAGGGCGCCCAGCGACTGCGACGCGGACTTGGGCAGGCCCCCCTCCCCGACCTCGATAAGGAGCTCTTTCAGAGCGACCCCCACCCGGGCGCCCTCCAGCAGCTCCACCGGGGGCAGCACCGGAGCCTGCGGCTCGGTTGTCCTCGAGATCGTCTCGCTCAACGGCCCACCCTCCCTCAGCCTGCGCGTGCGAGCGGGATCCCCGACAGGAACAGCAGGTTGACGATCAGGAAGACGCGCACCGACCCCACGTGCAGGACGCGCGCCTGGGCCTTGGAGTAGCCCCCCCGCATCGCCCCCAGGGCCTGCACGCAGCGCACCCCCCACAGCGCCACCACGATCCCCACCGCGATCGCCAGGCGCACGTTGGTCGGCTGGAGGGTGAGCGCGGCCGCGAGGAACCCCAACCCGCCGAGCAGGTAGGCGCCGACGCACACCCTGGCCGCCCGCCGCCATCCCAGCCACACAGGCGTCGTGCGCCGACCGGCCCGGGTGTCGTTGTCGAGGTCGCGCAGGTCCTTGGCCAGGGTCTCCCCCACCCCCATGAACACGCAGGTCGCCGCCAGGTAGACGAGCCCGCGGGTGAGGCGCCCACCAATCGCGAGGTACAGCGAGAAGTAGACCGTGCTCCAGAACGCGATCCAGTAGATCTGCGAGAGCGGCAGCGCGGCGACCGGCGCGGGGCCGACCGAGTAGAGGACGAGCCCGAGCGTCCCCAGCGCCATCAGCACCCCGAAGCCGAGCGAGGCGGCGAACGCCACCGCGATCCCCCCCAGTGAGAGCACGACCACCTGGGCGAGCGCCCAGCCGCTCGGCACCGTGCCCGTCACGATCGGCCGGCCGTTGCGGCTGGCCTCGCTGCTGAGGCGGTCGTTCTCCCGGTCCGCCACGTCATTGAGGGTGCGCATCGCCGCGCCAATCGCGCTCATCGCGACGATGCCCTCGGCAAGCGCGACCCCGTCCACGCTGCGCCCGCGCAGCAGCAGGACGATCACCACGATCGAGGAGGCTGTCCACAGCACGCTGTAGGGCCGCGTCAGCGCCAGCAGGCCGAGGAGGCGGGACGCCGAGGAGGAGGAAGAGGGGGAGGAGGAGGAAGAGGGAGAGGAGGGGGGGGAGGAGGAGGGGGATGACGAAGGGGAGGGGAAAGAAGAGGGGGAGGAAGAGGAAGGGGAGGTGGAGGGTGGAGAGGAGGAGGGGTGGGTCCGCGCCCGCACCCCTTGGTCGGCTACGAGCGCCGACTCGCGAGGACCCACCTGCCCATCCATGCGGATCAGCCGCCCTCCGCCAGCGCCAGCGTGCGCTCCTGGACGCGCGTGGCGAGCTCCTGGAGGCCCTCGCAGCCGCGCAGCGCGCCGAGCGCCGCTCGCGCGCTTTCGACCGAGGCGCTCGCGATGCGCACCGTCCGCCCCATCGCGCCCACCGAGATCATGCGATCGACGAGCGCCGCCACCTCCCCCGCCTCGCTCGCCCCCTGCAGCAGCCGGCGGAACTCGCGGTCGTCCTCCGCGACACACAGCACCGGCAGCGGATAGGCGCCCAGCCGCAGATCCATCCCCGCCGCGCGGCCCGTGGCGCGATCTCCGTAGATGAGATCCTCGAGGTCCTCGCAGATCTGGACCGCCGGACCCAGCTCCCAGCCGAACGCGTCGAGCGCCTCCACCACCGCGGGGGGCTGGTGGGCTGTGCGCGCGGCGAAGCGCGCGGCAAGCGCCAGCGGGGCCGACATCCGCGCGCGCGCCACCGCAAGGTAGTCCTGCACGCTGCGGCCGGAGTCGAAGAACTGCTGGCTCTCGGTGAACTGCGACTCGTAGATCCCCTTCATCACCGCGCTCAGCTCCCGCGTCAGCCACGCGCCCGCACGGGCCGCCTGGCGCGCGCCGCGACTCAGCGCGAAGTCGGCCACCAGAACGCAGAACGCGTTGTTCAGTCGGGCACTGCGCCCGCGGGGGCGATCGACGGTCTCGCGCACCGCGAAGGCACTCGCGCCGATCAGCTCGAGTGCGCTCGCGGCGGCGAGCAGCCGCTCTTCCGCCTCGCCCTCCCTCCCCTCCTCCTCCCCCTCCTCCCGCGCAAACACCCCAGCGGGCTCGGGCTCCTCGGGCGCAGGCAGGAGGGTCATCGCGGCGAGGATCGGGCCGACCCCGGCGCGGACCTCGCGGTGCAGGAGCTCCGCGGCGAACGGGAAGCCGGTCTGGAGCTCGTCCAGGAGGATCTCGTTGACCCGCTCCAGGCGCGCCGCGCTGCGCGGGTCGCGCGCGAGGATGGCACCGGCGGGCGTGCCGATCAGGCTCGGCTCGTCCTCGGGCGCGGTGATGATGTTCTGCACCGTGCGCAGGAAGGGGTGGGGAGCCTTTCCCGTCGCGTAGCGCTCGGCATGGTTGAGCCGTCGCTCGGCGACCCTCAGCGGGAAGGAGAGCTCCTGGCCGAGCCGGGCGAACCGCCGGCCGAGCACCGTGCCCGCGTGCAGGCTCCGCTGGCGGCCCCGCGCACGCGCATGAACGAGTCCCGCGATCTGCTCGGCCCCGTGCAGCGCGTAGGCGATCCCCTCGCCGCTCCAGGGGTCCGTCATCCTGGCGGCGTCCCCCACGAACACCATCCCGTTCGCCTCGCAGCGATCGCGGCGGAACTGGACGCCGAGCGGGGACCCCGACAACTTCGAGATCCGCTCGATCTCCCCGAAGCGCGAGCGCGCCCGCGAGCCGAGCTGCTCGACGAAGGACCCCAGGACATCCCGGATCCGCTTGGGCGAGGTGATTCCCAGGCCCCGCCAGTAGCCCACGCCGATGTTCGCCGTGTGCGCGTCGATCGGGAACACCCAGCCGTACCCCGCGATCGTGGCGCCCTCGAACTCGAGCGGCATGTAGGTGTCGAACACCGGCTCCAGGGGGCGCTCGCAGCGGTAGTAGGCGCGCACCGCATATGCGCTCAGCTCCTCCGCCAGGCGTCCATGGCCGCTCATCCGCCGCAGCCGTGACGTGGCGCCGTCGGCGGCGACCACGAAGCGCGAGCGCAGAACGCACTCCTCGGAGCCCACCAGCGCCCGCACCCCGAGCGCCTCGCAGACGTTCGCGCGGTTGAGCACGCGGGCCTGGAGGAAGCGCGCCCCGCGACTGCGCGCGAGCTGGACGAGCGCCTCGTCGAGGACTCCGCGGCGGATGCAGCGCGCGCGGTGGGGGCTGTGGGTGCTTGGAGCGTACGCCCGGTACTCCACCGTGCGGTGCTCGATGACCATCCGCAGGCCCTCGATCGGCTGACTCTCCTCGATCAGCCCGTCGAGCCCGATTCGATCCAGGAAGGTGACCGCCGAGCGCGTCAGCCCGTCTCCGCAGGGCTTCTCGCGGGGGAAGCGCGACTGGTCCACCAGCAGGACCTCGTGGCCCTGCTCAGCCAGGAGCGCCGCGCAGGAGGATCCCGCCGGGCCGGCCCCCACGACGATCACCTCGGCCTCCTCCGCCGTTCGCGCTCCGCCGCTCATCGCGCCCCCGCCTCGCCCAAGGCCCAAGGTCCGCTCATGGCGCCTGCACCCTGACCAGCCCCTCGAGGGCGCGATCCACGAACGACTCCAGCGGGGCGATCCCCAGTTCGCTCGCGACCGCCCTGGCGGCCTCCCTGTAGTCGGCGCAGATCGCCCGCGCGCGCTCGAAACCTCCCGTCTCGTGCACCCGCTCGATGAGCAGTTGGACCTCCTCCTCCTCGAGCTCCCCGGCGAGCGCCCCATGCAGGCTCCGATCCGCCTCGATCGCGTAGATCACCGGGAGGGTGTAGACACCGTGACGCAGATCCTCGCCGTGGCCCTTGCCCGTGTCGCCATCGGCGATCATGTCCAGCAGGTCGTCGGCGAGCTGGAAGGCCATACCGAGGAGCTGGCCGTAGCGGCCGAGTTCCGAGCAGACGCCCGCCGGCGCGCCGCCCACCACTCCCCCCAGGCGGGCCGACAGCGAGAAGAGGCTCGCCGTCTTGCCGGCAATCGCCGCGAGGCAGCGCTCCTCCGAGCGTCCCGTGTTGTAGAGGTCCTGCGTCTCGAGCATCTCTCCGTCGCACAGCTCGCAGGCCGCGCCGGCAAGCAGCCTGACCGCCTCCTCCCCGCACTCCGCCGCGAGTTCGACCGCGGTGCCGAACAGCCACGCCCCGCCATGGGCGGCGGCGAAGCCCCCATGCCTGCGATCGAGCGATGCCTGTCCGCGGCGCAGCTGCCCGTCGTCGATCACGTCGTCGTGCGCGAGCGTCGCGACGTGCAGCAGCTCCACCGCCCGCGCGGCCGCGTGGATGCGGACCCTGGTCTCCTCGCAGCAGAGACCGCCGACCCAGGCGGCGGCATCTAGGTTGGGGTCCCCGTCTGCGCCGGCGCGGCTGGCCTCGAGCACAAGCCGTGATCGCAGCCGCTTGCCGGCCTGGGAGACCGCATAGAGACACGGATCCGTGAGCGCCCCCGCGTCCAGGATCCGTTCGCCCAGAAGCTCAACGGCCATGGGCGAGGAAACTCACGAGCGTTTAGACGCTCATTGGCGCTGTCGAGGGGAACGAGGGCCTGGCACCTTCATGACTGTAGCTTCAATCGATTCTACTATAACTAATAGCTGGTGTGCAGATTCAGCGGTTGGCGAAGCACCATCACTTCGGCGGATTCCTTCTACTCACCGCCCCTTGCCCCCCCAGAGAGCGAGGGACTCGCCGCGCGAGGCGCCCCGCGAGACGGCGCAGAGACCCCTCAGACGTCGAGCATGCTCGCCGCCAGCGGTGCGCGCGCCACCCAGCGCAGGGCCACGAGCGTCGCCGCCAGCACGATCGCGCCACTCAGCAGGATCGTGGCGGTGAGCTGCGAGAGCGAGGGGCCAAACGCGACGGCCATCGCGAACCTGCTCGAGAGGTAGTGGATCACGAGGGCGTGGCCCACGAGCCCCACGAGCGCGCCCAGCAGCGCCCCGATCCCCACGATGCAGCCGATCTCGCTCACCAGCGCGAGCGCGACCTGGCCCAGCGACATGCCGATCGTGCGCAGGGCGCTCATCCGGCGGATCCGCCCGAGCACCCCGGCCAGCGTCGCCGCCGTCACGGCGAGCAGCCCCGCGAGGGCAATCAGCTGCCCGATCCGCTGGAGGTTCGCGAGCTGGGATCGCGCGGAGGCGCCCGCCCGTGCGCGCATCTGCGCCGAGGTCACGGTGGTGAGACCCGTTCCCGCCAGCGCCGCCCGCACTCGCCGCACCGCCGCGAGCCGATCGACCCCCGGCGCAAATCCGATCTGGTAGGCGGTCACGTCCCCGGCTCCCCACCAGGCGGCAAAGGCGGCCGCGTTCAGGGCGAGCGCACCGGGCACCCATCCATAGTTGGTGATCAGCGCGACCACCCGCACCCGACGCGGGCCCGCGGGCGTGGGCAGGAGGAAGCGCGACCCGATGCGCAGACCGTGAGCCGCGGCGAGATCGCTGCTGATCGCGACCGCGCCGCGCTCGGAGGCGAGCGCGCTCGCGGCGCGCCGCGCGTCGCCTTCGATCAGTTCCCCCGCGCGAAAGCCCCGCGGCGCCCCATCGGTGAACGCGTAGGCCAGCACCCGGCGTTCACCCCAGTCCAGGAACGCCGAACGCCACGGTCGCGCGTAGGCGAGGACCGGGAGCCGCGTCAGGCGGGCGCGGAAGCTCGCGGCGAGGGGCTGTGTGAAGAACACCTCTTCGCGGGCGGACGCCGTGACGAACAGGTTGTTCATGGGATAGCTCGAGGCCGCCAGCCGCGCCGTGCCGGTCTCCAGGTTGGAGACCGCGCCGTTGACGATCACCAGGCCGCTCACCGACAGCGTGACCACCGCCGCGGTCGCGATCGCCCGCGCGGGGAAGCCCGCGACCTCGGCGACCCCCACGCGCGCCGCTCCACCCGGGCCGGGGAGCAGCCGGTGGATGATGCGCGCGGCCCAGGGCACCGCGGCGGGAACCGTGAGCAGCCCCGCGAGCACCCACAGCAGCAGGCCCAGCTCCCCAGCCCCCCAGATCGTGCTCAGCACCCCCACGGTCCCGAGTGCGGCCGCCGGCGCGAGCAGCAGCGGGGCGGGCACCCGGGCTCCAATCACCGCGGCGTCCGGCGCGGTGTGCAGCGCCTCCGCGGGCGCCACCCGGGCGAGCGCGCGCGCGGGCAGGGCGGCGGCGAGGAGCGTGGTGAGAACCCCCGCCACGCAGCTCAGCGCGAGGACCCCCAGCGGCACCACCGCCCTGCTGCCGAGCAGGAACGCCGATGAGAGGAAGCTGTCCTCGCTCGGGAGCAGCCAACCCAACGCCAGGCGTCCGCCGAGCAGGCCGAGCGCGGTACCGAGGACTCCCAGCGCCAGTGCGTCGATGAGCACCGCGAGCAGGAGCGCTCCCAGGCCACACCCCAGCGCGCGCATCGTCGCAACCTCGCGCCGGCGCTCGGCCATCGTGAGCACCATCGCGCTGTAGGCGAGCAGTCCCCCCACCACCAGGCCCAGCGCCGCGAAGAGGGAGGAGGAGCTCCGATCCAGGGCGGAGGCCTGGTCGACCGCCCGGGTCTCGGTTCCCGTCGACCACACCACGGTGCCCGGCCCCCCCGCGGCCTGCAGGGCGCGCGCGAGCCCCCCTCCCCGGCCGCGGGGCACCACCAGGATCCGCTGGATGCGCCCGCCGCCGCCGGTCAGGCGCTCCGCGAGCGGGAGCGCGGCGAACGCCGTCTGCGCGTCGGCCAGCGCTCCCAACCGGCGCGTCGGAAGGACCCCCGCGACCTCGACCGCAGTCGCTCCGATGCGCGAGAGGACCTCCACCGGGGCCCCGTGCGCGGAGCCCAACTCGCCCACCACGTGAGCCGGCAGGTAGAGCCCGGCCGCCCCGCTGCGCCCGATGCGCTGCGCACCGCTCGTGAGTGCGCCGCCCAGCGCGGCGATGTGGCCATCCACCCCGAAGAGGCGCAGGTTCACCGAGCGCTCGCCGTGGCGCAGGGTGACCCATTCTTCGCTCACCGGCGCCGCCGCCGCCACCCCGGGCAGCCGCCGCACGCGCTCGGCGACCGCCAGCCCCATCCCCTCGGGACCGAGGGCGACCAGCTCGAGCGTGGAGCGTCCCGCGAGCTCCCGGTCGACCTCCGCGGCGCCCGAGGTGAGGCTCGCGTTCTGAGCGGCCACCGAGAACGACAGCATCACGCCCGCCGCGATCCCCAGGACCGTGAGCAGGACCCGCAGGGGGCGGCGGCTCAATCCGCTGAACCAGACCGAGCTCGCTCCACCGAGGCCGGTGAAGACGCTCATCCGATCGCGGGGGCGCCCGCTCGCTCGCCCGCCTCCACGCGCAGGTTGCCGTCGGTCATCGTGAGGGTGTGATGGGCCCGCGGAATGAGGCGGCTGTCGTGGGTGACGATCAGCAGGCCCGCCCCCTGCCTGCTCGCGGTCTCGGTGAGCAGCTCGACGATGCTCTCGCCCACGGCCCGATCGAGATTGCCGGTCGGCTCGTCGGCGAGGATCAGACGGGGCCGGTTCATCAGGGCACGCGCAATCGCGACCCGCTGCTGCTCGCCGCCGGAGAGCTGGCTCGGCAGGTGCTCGCGACGGCGCTCCAAGCCCATCAGCCCGAGCAGCTCCCGGGCACGTGCGCGTGCCCGCGCGCGCGGAGTCCCATCCAGGCGGGCCACGAGCGCGACGTTCTCCTCGGCGCTCAGGCCGGGAACCAGGTTGAAGAACTGGAAGACGAACCCGACGTGGCGCCGGCGCAGGATCGTGAGCTGCGCCGCCGTGAGCTCCCCCAGGTCCTGGCCGTCGTGCAGCACGCGGCCGCTCGTGGGGCGGTCGATCGCCCCCGCCATCTGCAGGAGCGTCGTCTTGCCCGAGCCGCTCGGCCCCACGAGCATCACGATCTCCGACCTGGCGAGCGTGAAGGAGACCGCCCTCAGTGCGTGCACCGCGGCGGGACCGCTGCCATAGACGCGGCTGACCGACTCCAGGCACAGAACCGGGCGCTCGCTCGCGGCGCCCGGGTCCCAGGCCAAGCTCGATCCCTCCACGGCTCAGGAGACCGCCGCATCCATCGGGGGGATTCTACTCTTCGATCCCTCCCCATCTCCTGGCCACAGAGCGAGCGCGCGTTTGGAAGCGGTCGCGGGGTACTCTGCCCCGAGCTGCCCTGAGGACCAACTGCCGGGGGGGACCCGTGAAGATAGAGAGGCTCAACGTCGGGTGGTTCACAGCGCCGGCCGGGATCTTCCGCGCGGGCGATGAGATGGATCGAACGATCCGCTATCCCGTGCCCGCCTACGTGGTGGAGACGGAGACCGAGCGCATCCTGATCGACACGGGCCTGAACCCCGCCGCGATTGCCGATCCAGGCGCCTACTACGGCCGGCCGGAGCTGTTCACGATGTTCGCGCTCGAGCAGGAGCGGAGCGTCGCCGAGCAGATCGACCTGGAGACCGTGACCAGGGTCGTGCTGACGCACCTGCACTGGGACCACGTGGGCGGACTGTCGCTCCTTCCGAGGTCCGTGCCCCTCGTGATTCAGCGCACCGAATGGCAGGCGGGCCAGGATGACGCTGCGGTGCAGCGCAACCTCTTCCTTGCACGCGACTACGCCGGGGATGGCCGCGAGGTGATCCTGATCGACGGCGACCACGACCTCCTCGGCGACGGCAGCATCGAGCTCCTGCTCACCCCCGGGCACACCCCCGGGCACCAGTCGCTGCGCATCGGCGACCTCGTCCTCGGGGCCGACGTCACCCACTTCGCCGCGGGCCTGGACGACCACCGCTTCCCGGTCTTCGCCGACGATCACGAGCAGCAGGGACGCTCCGCGGAGCGTCTGCGCGCGCTGCGCGACGCCGGCCTCACCGTCGTCCCCGGCCACGACCCCGACGTCCTGTACCCCGGTCCCGTCACGGCGTGAGGGGCGGCCCGCCGCCCAGACCCGAGCGTCCCGCTCGGGCCGGCCCGAGCCCGCCGCCAAGACCCGAGCGGGGGCCTATGGAACGCGGATCGCGAAGCTCGCCACGAGCACGCCCACTTTTTCGTATTTGAACGCGTAGACGACTTCGCTCTTGTGCTTGTAGACTTCGTCGGGCTCCTTGAGGCTCACGGTCCCGTGGATGAGGCCGGGCGGCAGGGGGCCTGTGGTCGTGCTCACCGTCTGGCCCGCCGCGATGTCCGATTCGGTGCCGTGGCCCCCGTGGTTTTCGTGAAGTTCTCCCGGCGCGTACCAGATGAACTGGTAGCTGCTTCCCTCGTTGGTGAGCGCGACGCGCGAGGTGAAGGAGAACCTCAGCTCATAGCGGCCCGCGCGCGTGCGGATCAGCTCGACTTTTAGGGGAGTCTTCACCTGCGCGTGGGTGTAGGAGAGGTCCTGCGGGGCGACGTAGCCGACCGGCACCTGCATGCTGGGCGTGCAGGCGTATGCGCCGCCGATCCAGCTGCGTGAGGTGATGTGGCAGGTCGCCCCGTCGCGGTAGTGGATTTCGGTGATCGGGCCGTCGACTGGAACGACGCCGCCCGTGCCGACGCCGGAAAGCAGCTGATGGGGCTTGGAGCGCGTGACGATCAGATAGGCGCCCTCTGGTCCGCTCGTGGCGAGCGTGTGGCGCTGTCCTTCGAGAACGTAGGTGACGCTTTCGGCATCGGGGCCGAGCAGCCCGAAGTAGAGGTTGCGCTCGTCGCCGGGGGGGCACGGCGGCAGCACGATCCGCCGCAGGTGCAGCTTGATCCTGCCCGGCCTCACGTGGGCGGCGCGGGCGAGCTTCAGCTCCCTGATCGTCTGGGGGGTGAGCTCATCGATCGTGTGTTCGGCCGGGGTGGAGCCCGGCGCGTAGCAGCGGCTGTGCCAGGCGCTGGCCGGCTGATCGCCCCACATCTGGTTGATGTAGAGCCTGTCGTAGCGGTCGAGTGAGCTGCACCAGTCGGCGGGGCCCGCCCCCCCGCTCGTGACGCTCAATTCGTGGTAGCGCCCGTCGTCGCCGAACGCGTAGTCCTGTCCGACCGCCACGAGCTTGCCGTGGACGAGGCGGGCGACCTCGATGCAGCCGAGGCCGCGGCTGGTGGCGAACTCGCGCATGCCCCAGGGCGCTCCGCCCCCGGGGTCCGAAACGGAGATCGGCAGCATGCGGACCGTGCCGGGCCTCAGTGCGCCGTCACCGGTCCGCGGAGCCGTGAAGAGCTGGACCGGCGACCTCGGCGCGGGGGCGCCGAACTGGACCACGCCGCTTGCCAGGGCCACACCGGCGAGCCCGAGCGCAACCGCGAACGAGATCAGCGGGGCGCGACGCCAGCCTCCTCGCCATCCCAGTCGTCCTCGGCGGCGGCTTGCCTTCGCCAGGGCCTCCGCGGAGCTTGCCTGTCGTTCCGCGGCGGCGAGCACCGAGCGGCGTAGCTGCGGCAGCGTGCTCATCGCGGCCCCACAAGCGATCGAAGCACACGCAGTCCCCGGCTCACGCGCTGGCGCACGACGAGCTCCGAGCAGCCCAGCTCGCGAGCCATCTCCTCGTAGTCGAGGCCCTCGATGACGCGGGCCCGGACGGCCTCGCGCTGCTCGGTCGGCAGGCCCTCGAGCAAGGTGAGCGAGTCGATCGCTCCGGCCTCGCCCAGGCGGTCGATCCGCTCGAGGTTCTCGTCGCTCAACACGATGGGCTCCATCCCGAGCCGGCGGCGCGCCTGCGCCTCCACGCGCCCCCGCCGCCAGCTCTGTGCCAGTTCGTGGCGGGCGATCCCGAACAGCCAGCCGCGTGCGCTCCCGAGCTCCGGCCGGAAGGACTCCAGCGAGGCGAGGGCGACGGCGAACACCTCCGCCGTGAGGTCCGCCGCGAGATCTGCGTGGCCCGTGGCCCGCCGGAAGAAGGCGAGCAGGGGATCCTCGTAGCGGTCGTAGAGCACGCCGAACGCCTCCGCGTCTCGGACCCCATGTACCAGCAGTTCCTCATCAGAGCACCTCGAAAGCTCGTTTGGACTCACCACCTCATATTGGAGGTGGGCCCAGAGTTGTGACCAACCCGTCGGGCACGGCCCGAGGGCGTGGATCCCCCCATTGCGGTGGTGGTGTACGCGATTTGGTACACTGCGGCCCATGACCAAGACCATCCCGGTCCGCGAGTTCCGGAGCAACCTGGCTGAGGTGCTCAGCGACGTAGCCGACCGACGCGACCACGTAGTCGTGACGCGAAACGGACGGCCAGCGGCAGCCCTCGTGCCGATCGACGAGTACCAGGCGCTCGAGGAGACCGCCGAGATCCTCTCCGACGCAGAGACCCTGAGCGCACTGCAGGCGGGTCTCGATGAGCTCGCACGAGGTGAGACCATCGAGTTCGGCGATCTGCGCCGCGAGTTGGCGGAGTTGCGAGCGGCGAAGTAGCCGGTGGCTCGGCTGGTACTCGCGCGACACGCGCGCACCGAGTTGCTCTCGCTCAACTGGCCCCTGATCGACGCCGCCGAGGAAGCCCTGGCACTACTCCAGCGCGAGCCACATGCCGGCTACCCACTGCGTGGCAGGCTGCGCGGCCTGTACTCGCTGCGCGTCGGCTCCTACCGGATCATCTACCAGCTTGCGGACAACGACAAGACGGTCCGAGTCGCCACCATTCGCCACCGATCGGTCGCCTACAGCAGCGATCCACGCTAGCCGTCGAGGCGATCCACGCAGCTAGTGCGTCAGCGACGTGCTCGGATCTGATGATCGCTGGGCGTCGAGCCCTACGCCGGAACCGACGCGCTTGCCACAGCCTCTGGCGTGTCCGGCTCGGCGCCCTGTAGTGCGCGGGTGAGAAGGCCCCACAGGACCGCGCGCTCGCTCGTATCGAGGGCACCCAGCACCTCGTCCTCGATCGCGGCCTGGGCGCGTTCGGCGTCGCCGAGGGCCGCACGGCCGGCCGCGGTGATCTGCACCAGGTGCCGGCGACGGTCGCTGGGGTCGCGCAGGCGCGTGACATACCCGAGCTGCTCCAGCTCGTTCAGCAGCAGCACGACGTTGTTGGCGTCCATGCAGAAGGCGTCGGCGAGATCCTGCTGGGGGCAGCCGTCGTGGTCTGAGACGTAGCTGAGGGCGACGAGATGGCGCAGGTGCATGCCCAGCCGCTGCTCGTCGCTGCGGCGGTACACCTGCTTGGCCAGGCGGCTCAACAGCACCGCCGTACCGGGGGCATAGTCCCTCGCTTCGCCCATGTCCTGAAGTCTATACATCATCCAAGCACCAATCATCACATTACCAGCGATCGTTAATTTTTCGTAGATCATCCTTGCTAGATGGATGATAGTTGCTATGGTGTGCTCTACGCAACCCCGGAGGACACCCATGAAGACTCTGCTCAGCCCATCGAACGCCACCCCACGGACCGCCTCCTCGGAGCGCCGGCGCTGGATCGCGCTCGCGGTGCTCTGCCTCGGCCAGCTGATGATGGTCCTGGACGCCACCATCGTCAACGTCGCGCTGCCCTCGATCCAGCGCGAGCTGCACTTCACACAGGCCAACCTCACATGGGTGATCGACGGCTACCTGGTCACCTTCGGCGGCTTCCTGCTGCTGGCGGGCAGGTTCGGCGACCTGGTCGGCCGCAAGAAGGTGTTCCTCAGCGGCCTCGTCCTGTTCGTGGCGGCATCGATCCTGTGCGGAGTGGCGGACAGCCAGGCGATGCTGATCGGCGCCCGCCTGATCCAGGGAATCGGGGGTGCGGTGGCCTCGAGCGTGATCCTCGCGATCATCGTCACCGAGTTCCCCGAGAGGGTCGAGCAGGCCAAGGCGATGGGGATGTACGCATTCGTCTCCGCCGGCGGCGGCTCGATCGGCCTGCTCGCGGGCGGCGCGCTGACGCAGTCGCTGAGCTGGCACTGGATCTTCTTCGTCAACGTGCCCATCGGCGCGGTCGCCCTGGTCCTCGGCTGGGCGCTGATCGAGGAGAACAAGGGCATCGGCCTCGCCGGTGGCGTGGACGTGCTCGGCTCGATCCTGATCACGCTGGCGACCATGCTGGGCGCATTCGCGATCGTCAAGTCCAGCGAATACGGCCTCACCTCGGTGCGCACGCTCGGCGCGGGCGGCGCCTCGCTGGCCCTGCTCGGCGCCTTCCTCGCGCTGGAGGCGCGCGTGTCCAACCCGATCATGCCGCTGCGCATCCTGCGGCTGCGCACGCTGATGGGATCGAGCCTCGTCCGGGGCCTGCTCATTACGGGCATGTTCTCCGCGTTCTTCCTCGGCGCCCTCTATCTGGAGCGGGTGCTCGGCTACGACGCGATCGACACCGGCCTCGCCTTCATGCCGCTGACCATCGCCATCGCGATCATGTCGGTGGGCGTCTCCGCGCGGGCCGTGGGGCGCTTCGGCTCGGTCCCGACCCTTGTGGCGGGACTGTTGGGGATCATCACGGGCCTGGTGCTGCTCGCCGTCCAGGGCGTCCACGCAAGCTACTTCCCAGGCCTGTTCTTCGCGTTCCTAGCGCTCGGGCTCGGCGCAGGCGCATCCTTCCTGCCGCTGCTGACGATCGGGATGGCCGATGCGCCCCCGCGCGACGCGGGCCTCGCCTCGGGAATCATCAACGTCTCCGTCCAGCTGTTCGGGGCCATCGGCCTGGCCACGCTCGGCACGATCGCGACCGACCACACCAAAGCGCTGAGCGCCGAGGGGCAGCCGCTGATCGGCGCGCTCACTGGCGGCTACCACCTCGCCTACATCGTGGCCGCGGCGTGCGTCACCCTGGGCATCCTCGCCGCCGTCCTCGTGCTGCGCCCCCCCGCCGCTCCAGTCGTGCAGGAGGTCGAGGAGTACGAGCGGGAGGAGCTGGCAGGCGAGCTGGTGGCCGCCTAGCGGGCGTGCCGCGAGCCACCGACCACTTGGTGGCGTTCCGAGCAGGCGACGAGTGTTCCGGTAGCGTGTGGCCATGAGCTCGGCATGGCCCGCGCTTCCCCCCTACGAGCAGTGGCGTGCAACCTGCGACACGCTGCACGCTCACACTCAGGTCCTCGGCAAGCTGGCGGTGGTGCTCGCCCCGCCCGAGCCGCAGCTCCAGCACGCCGCGCTGCGCCTGAGCGCGCGGGGGTGGGAGACCGCCCCGCTGCCCGCACCCGACGGCTCGGGGGCGCTCGTCGTCGCACTCGACCTGCGCACCCACGAGGCCGTCGCCGAGCACAGCGACGGCCGTGTGCGGCGCATCGCCCTGGCCCCCGATCGAGCCGTCGGCGCGGTCACGCGCGAGCTCCTGGAGGCGCTCGGCGAGCTCGCCGGTGAGGTGCGGATCGATCCGACGCCCCAGGAGGTGCCCTGGAGCGTGCCGCTCGATGAGGACGAGGAGCACGCGAGCTACGACCGCGAGCACGTTGCGCGCTACTTCGTCGCCGCGACCCGCGCGGCGCTCGTGCTCGCGGAGTTCCGCGCGCCCTACCGGGGACGCTCCACTCCGGTCAACGCGTGGTGGGGCTCCTTCGACCTCGCGGTCAACCTGTTCTCGGGCCTCCCCGCGGACCCCCCCTCGGATGACTTCATCATGCGCAACGCCATGGACTCCCAGGAGGTCGCCGTCGGGTGGTGGCCCGGCGACACGCGCTACGGAAAGGCCGCGTTCTACGCCTACGCCCACCCCGCCCCGGAGGGGTTCGCGGCCGCCACGCTCGCCCCCGCGGCGGCACGCTGGGATGGGGCGCTCGGCGAGTACGTCCTCGACTGGGAGGACGCCAGCGCCAGCCCAGACCCCCACGCCGCCGCCGTCGAGTTCGCCCGCTCGGCGTTTCACCATGCCTGCACGGTGTGCGATTGGGATCCCGCGCTCCTCGCCAGCGCGGAGGGCACGCCACCACCCGTCGTGTAGGAGGGGCCGGCGAGCGTCCCGGGCTGACCCATGGCTCGTGGCGATGCCGGCGCGGTGTGCTTGACGATCCTCAGCGAGCCGCCGGGGTGGCGAGGAAGCGCACGACGTCCTCGGCATCGGCGGCCAGGGCGACGGCGTCCTCGCGACTCAGGCGATCGAGGGGCTCCAGCAGGACCTTCCCCGCGGGCATGCTCCACGTGGCGGTGGCGCGGCCACGGACGAGCGCGAAGGGGCGGAAGAGGCCGTTGACGGTGATCACCTCCCGGTGCGTGCCGAGGATCGCCTCGCGCGAGCGCCAACCGAGCAGAACCGGATCGAAGGCGCCGAGCAGGCGCGGCTGCGGCAATGCCGCCGGCGCTCCCCGCCCGGCGAGATCGAGCAGCCCGTCTCGGCGCTGTTGCAGTCCGGAGGCGATCGCGCCCAGTCCCGTGCGGACGTCGCGCAGCGGGAGACCGGACCACTTCGCGAGGTCGCGCTCGTCGGCCGGGGCGTGGCCGAGCAGGTAGCGACGGGCGAGCTCCGCCAGGGCGCGCTCGCGATCGACTGGACCAGCCTCCCCAAGCCAGTCGCGCACGAGCGCGAAGGCGTGCTGGCCGGCGAGGAGCGGCCCCCGCACGATGAGACCGCGCAGGGAGGCGAGCACCAGCAGGTGGACCATCGCCTGGCCCTCCGTGCGCACGCCCGCGGCTTCGATCGGCTCGCGCAGTTGCTGGCGCGTGAGCGGGCCCTCCTCGGCCAGCGCACGCTCGATCGCTCTCACAGCACGCTCGGCGTCCTCGGGCGAGACGCCCTCCTGGGCAAGCCGTCGCGCGTTGGCCGTGAGCGTTCGCGGTGCGGTGAGCGCCTGCAGCCACGGGTAATCCTCACTGCGCACGAGGTGCAGCGTGCCGCGATTCAGCCAGGTGATCACGAGCGTGCGCTGCTCGCTCAGGGCACGGTCCACATCGGCGGCCGACAGGCCCGTGGTGCGGGAGCGGACCGCGAGGCGCGCGCCGCGCGGATCCTGCCCCTGGACCGCCAGCAGCCGCTCCGCGACGGCGACCGGATCGCGAGCCGGCTCCCCCGCGAGCAGCTGCGCTGTGAGGCGCTCGGCGAGCATCGCTGGCAGTATGGCCGGTGCATGAGCCGGATCCTCCATGACGGGCAGGCACGATCGACGAGACCCGACCGATGACGGGAGGCGGCTCGGATCTCGAGCGGGCGACGCGTGTGGAGGAGGCAGATGGCGGCGAGCATGTCGCGCGGCTCTCGCAGGAGTGGGAGATCTGGGGCCCCAACGGCGGCTACCTCGCGGCCATCGCGCTGCGCGCCGCCGCCACGGCCGCCGAGATCCGCCAGCCGGCGAGCTTCTACTGCCACTTCCTCAGCTCGCCCGCCTTCGACGCCGTACAGCTCAGCGTCAAGGTCCTCAAGCGGGGCCGCCGCGCGGAGTCCTTCGCCGTGGAGATGGCACAGCAGGGCAAGCCGATCCTCCACGCGCTGGTGAAGACCGCCGCCGACGCGCCCGGATACAGCCACCAGCACCCCGAGGCCCCCCAGGTACCGACTCCCGAGACCCTGAAGAGCTACGAGGATCTGCGGCCCACGCAACGACCTCCACGCTTCAGCTTCTGGAAGAACATCGAGCGTAGGCCGGTGGATCAGGGCAGCAGCGATCGGCCGGTGGGCCAGGGTGGGACCGATGAGCCCACGGATGAGCCCCCGGAGCCGGTGCTCCGCGAGTGGACGCGCTACCGACCGCGGGCGTGCTTCGAGGACCCGTTCCTCGACGCCGCGCGCGCCCTGATCCTGCTGGACACCTACGGCTTCCCCGCCGCCTACAGGCGCTACCGCAGCTGGGAGTACCTGGCGCCCAACCTCGACACGAGCGCCTGGTTTCACCATTTCAACCCAGAGTGCGAGTGGCTGCTGATCGATTGCGAATGCGGTGTGGCCGACCGCGGCCTGATGGGCGTCAACGGGAGGGTGTGGGATACCGCGGGGAGGCTCCTCGCGACGGGGTCCGCGCAGTTGTGCTGCATCCCGGGGAACCGCCCCTGAGGGTGCGTCCGCGAGGGCTCCGGAAGGGCCGCTCGCACGAGGGCTCATCCACAGCGGACAAGTCGTGCATCAAGGGATGGTCGTGGCCACTGCGCTTTGGGCCGATCCCGCATTTGCCCGTTGGTCAGAAACATTGCGGCTACAGATACAGGTCTTTCACATTGACTTTGGTACAGATATCTATACTAATCGAATTGCCGCACTGAGAGGCTCACGCGCCCCGGACACCGGTGTCTGTCGGACGAGCAGGCTCTCGACCCTGACAACACCGCATGCATAGGAGGTGGGCCATGAGCCCCGGTGAGAGCAACGGCACGTCCACACCCCCCCGGTTCGGCAGGGGACCGCTCACGACCGCGTTGAACCTCGGTCCGCTCGCGTTCTTGGCGGGCGCCTGGCGGGGGCATGGATTCAACGCGATCTGGCGGCCCGACAACCCGCAGTCGGAACCCTTCACCGACATCAAACGCTACCTCGAGCTCAACCTCACGCACGACTCGTTCGACTTTCGCACGATACCGGGGGTGGTGCCCAACCGCGGGTTGGGTCCCCAGCAGGATCTGCACCTATATGGGCTGCACTACCTCCAGCGGACCAGCGACGCCGACCTCCCTCCGTTCAAGACCGCCGGCGAAGCGCTGCACATCGAGCCCGGCCTGTTCATGAACGTGCCCGCAAGCGAACAGGTCACAGAAGAAACGCTGGTGCGGCTCGCAAGCATCCCGCACGGGGTGTCGCTGCTGATGCAGGGCAGGAACCCCGGCACGACTCCGACCGGGGGCGCGCCGAAAATACCGGCCATCTTCCCGCTCGGGAACCTCCCGAAATTCGTCCCGGTCTCCCCGGAAGGGCACGGGGTGCAGCCGGTGGACATCCCCCCGCCCGCGAGCGACGGCCTCGAGCACAACGTTCCCGAGAACATCGACACCGCCGCCGATGGCGCGGGCTCGCAGAGCAACGGCCCCTTCCCCGCGGACTTCCAGGAATTCGTCAACGACCCCAACTCGGTGCTGCGCAATGCGATCGCCAGCCAGAACATCCTTGGCTTCATCACCTTCACGGTCTCGACGGAAAACGTCGAGAGCTCGATCGGGAACATCCCGTTCCTGGGCGTCCCCAACGCGGCCCAGGCCACCGATCCCATCAACGCCAACGCCTTCGTGTACTCCGCGAGCGCGACCTTCTGGATCGAGTGGGTCGCCATCGACCCCCCGCACCCCAGGGCGCAGCACGCGGCCCCGGCGGTGCCGGCCGTGCCGGTCGCAGACGCCGCCCACCGGGCGATCGAGCCGTTCCCGGACAAGCCCAACTACCTCCAGCTGCAGTACTCGCAGGAGGTGATCCTGATCTTCAACAAAGTCCTGTGGCCGCACATCACCGTGGGGACGCTGACGCTCAGCGCCGGGTAGCTCCCCCAAGGCGCGCGCGCCCTCTCAGCTCAGGCGTGTACCACGACGCCGCGGGTGACCGTCACCGCCGCGCCGTACACGGGCGTGAGCACGATCTTCACGGTGAGCGCCAACTTGTGGCGATGGCGCAGCACGCGCTTGGCCGCCGCGTCGAGCGAGACCGTGAAGGACACCGTGCCGGCGGGCGCCGAGGAGCGGACCAGCCGCCCGACGCGGGCGCCGCCCGCTCGCTTGACCTTGGCCAGCGAGGCGCTCGGAGCGAGCAGCTCGACTTCCAGGCGTGCGCCCCCGTCGGCGGTGGGGATCTGGAGCGTGCCGTGCACAGCGTCACCGTGCTGCGCGTTCGCCAGCGCGAGCGTCGCCCTGGCCGGCGACGCAGGCGCTTGCAGCGAACCGGGCGTCGTGGCCGTGGAGGTGGCGGGGCTCGTGTAGGCCCCGCCACCGTAGGGCTGGGTGGAGGTCGTGGCAGTCGGTGTGGTTGTGGTCGGCGTCGTGGTGGTCGGCGTGGTCGTGGTCGGCGTAGTCGTCGTGGGGGTCGTCGTTGTGCCCGTCGGTGTCGTGGTCGTCGTGGTGGAGGTCGTGCCAGTGGCGGCGCCTTCCACGACGATTTCGTACTCGGTGTAGTTGTCGTATCCGTCGTCGAAGAGGGTCGAGCTTTCGAACCGGTAGGTCCCCGGCTGTTCGAACTTGCACTTGCCTTCCCAGGGAGCCTGCGCTGGAGTGGGGCTCACGGGCACGCTGGGAGCGCAGGTCGGCGGGGTTCCCATCCATGCGATGTTCGCCTTGGTGGTGGTGTCGTCGGTGAACATCACTTCGCCGCCAGCGGCAATCGTGACCCTGCTCGCGGGCGCCGGATTCGCCCCCGAGCCAGGGACCGCCCAACACGGCCAGTCATCCTCGACGCAGTTCTTGTTGACTTCGAGCTTGACTTCGGACGGGCCGGCAGCGAGGGCAGGCACGATCGCGACGGCAGCTCCAAGCACGGCTGCCACGGGTAGATAACGCTTGCGCAGCCTCACCATCTCAGCCCACCTCTCAATCGAGTACCCAGTCGTCGGTCCCGCGTGCTCGCGCATGAGGCCGAGGCACGCTCCCAACAACCCAGGACTCCCGGCCGGCGCGATCCTTCCCAGCGGTTTGCCGAGAGTCAGCTAAGCCAGGCCGACAGCTCTTCGAGGGCGCCGGGGAGAACGTAGTAGTAGGCCCACAGCCCGGTCCTCTCCGAGTCCACGATCCCGGCGTCGCGGAGCTTCTTCAGATGGTGGGAGAGCGTGGACTGAGAGATGTCGAACAACGGCACGAGCTCGCAGACGCAGACCTTCCCGGCGTGGTGGCGCAGAACATCCACGAGCTGCAGGCGGATCGGGTCGCCGAGGGCCTTCGCGACCATGGCCATCCGGGCTGCCTGCTCGCGCTGCACGTCGGGGTAGACGACCGGCTCGCAGCAGCGCTCCCCGGCGGGGCGCTTCTGCTTGGGCGCCAGCTCCAGATCGACAGCCATCAATCTACATATACCTATTGAAGTGGCGAATGTCAATGCAATAGGATGCGCCGCATGGAGCCCGAGCAGACGCCCGCCGCGCAGCACCGGACCCACTCGCTGCCGCTCGCGCGCCGCCTGTTCGCGGAGCTGCTGGGCTCGGCCTTCCTGGCCGCGCTGGTGATCGGCTCGGGGATCGCCGCGCAGACGCTCTCGCCTGGCGATGCGGGCTTGCAGCTGTTCGAGAACGCCGCCGCGACCGCGGCCGGACTGGCCGCGATCATCCTCATGGTCGGTGCGGTCTCCGGCGCGCACCTCAACCCGGTCGTCTCGCTGGCCGACGCGAGCTTTGGCGGCATCCGCTGGCGTGACGCGCTCGCCTACATTCCCGCGCAGGTGGCCGGCTGTGCTCTCGGCGCCATCGCGGCCAACGGCATGTTCGCCCTGGCCGCGGTCAGCATCTCCACTCACCACCGCGCGACGGGCGCGCACCTGTTCTCCGAGGTGATCGCCACCGCCGGGCTGCTGCTCGTGATCTTCTCGCTGGCACGCACGGGACGTGCAAGCTCGGCGCCGGCAGCCGTCGGTGCCTACATCGGCGCCGCCTACTTCTTCACGAGCTCGGCCAGCTTCGCCAATCCCGCGATCAGCGTGGGGCGCATGTTCTCCAACACGTTCGCCGGCATCGCGCCCACGTCGGTGCCCGGCTTCATCGCCGCGCAGCTGGTGGGCTGCGCCTGCGCGATCCTCGCACTCAGGGCGCTCTACCCGGAGGTGACCCCAGCCGAGGCAGCGGCAGTCGTCCTGCCGCACGAAGAGGAGGCCCCGCGCGATGGCGCGTGTCCTGTTCGTCTGCCGGCATAACGCCGGGCGCTCACAGATGAGCCAGGCGCTGTTCGAGCGCGGCGCCGCCGAGCGGCACACCGCGCTGTCCGCCGGCACGACGCCCGCCGAGCAGGTCCACCCCGAGGTCGTGGCGGCGATGCGGGAGCTCGGTATCGACCTCTCCGGCCGGCGTCCCGCGCTGCTCACGCGCGAGCTTGCAGAGCAGGCGGACATCGTCGTGACGATGGGCTGTGGCGATGAGTGCCCCTACATTCCCGGCAAGCGCTACATCGAGTGGGACCTGCCCGACCCCAGGGGACGATCGCTCGATGAGGTCCGCGCGATCCGCGAGGACATCGCCCGCCGCGTCGACTCGCTGCTCGCCGATGAGACCCTGAGGTGAGAGACACCACAAGCCGTCCTCGGCCCGGGCGAGTAGAGGTGCTGAGAGGGCTCCCCGTTCAGGCCTTCACCTGAGCGCCCCAGAGCTCCCCAGCGCGGGCCGCTGTGTGGTCGGGTCGATCCGCTGGGCGTCGAGCGCTGTGGAGGGGAAGGAGACTTCCACGCTCAGCCCACCGTCTGGGCGCGGTCGGGCGCTCAGCGTGGCGCGATGGGCAGCGGCGATCGCGTCGACGATCGCGAGGCCGAGCCCGTTCCCGCTGGCGTGGATGGCGCGGGTTCCCTGAAGACGTTGGAACGGTCGCAACAGGCGCGGCACTTCCTCGGGGGGGATCGTGGGACCGCTGTTTGCGATCGCCAGGAACGCACGCTCCTGGCGGGTGCCGGTCACGATCTCGACGTGCCCCTGGGGGATGTTGTGGCGGATGGCGTTGTCGAGGAGGTTGGCGATCAGGCGCTCCACCAGCCGCGGATCGCCCATGGCCGGCGCCGAGGCCAGCGCTGCGCGGACGTCGAGCTCGCGTGCCGCGGCCTGCGACTCGCGCGCGAGCAGGGCCCTGGCGGCGAGGGCCGCGAGGTCGAGGAGCTCACGGCCCTCCAATCCCGCCTGGCCGCGCGTGAGCGTCAGCAGCCCATCGATCATCTGCTCCAGGTGCTGCTCGGAGGCGAGCACGCGCTCGTGGGCTGCGCGCAACGAGGAGAAGCTCGCGTCCGGGTCGGCGAGCGCGACCTGGATCAGGGCTCGCTGGCGTGTCAGCGGCGCGCGCAGCTCGTGGGAGGCGTTGGCGACGAACTGGCGCTGTGCCTCGAACGCGGCGTCGAGCCGCCCAAACAGGTCATCGAGGGTGTCCCCGAGCTCCTTGAGCTCGTCCTGCGGGCCGTCGAGGGCCAGGCGCTCGTGCAGGCTGGTGGAGGAGATCCTGCGGGCCGTGCGGGTGATGGTTCGGATCGGCCGCAGCATCCTGCCGGCCACGAACCAGCCGGCTAGGAGGGCGAGCACGGCCACGATCGCCAGGGCGATCCCTGAGTTGACCAGCAGCTGGTGCGAGTCGGCAGCGCGCTGTACGGCTTGGAGGGACCCCGCCTGTGCGACCTGATGCACGGCATCTGCAAGCTGGCGCTGGTCCTGTGCCAGCTGATGCTGGGCCTGGGTCACCTGTTGCTGGACCCGTGCCAGCTGCGTCGGCACACCCGCCAGCAGCCGGGGCCGAGCCTGTGCCAGCTCCTGCTGGGCCTGTCCCAATTCAAACTCGGCCCGTGCCAGCGGATGCGAATGCTGGAGCAGCAGGACCGATGGGCCCCGAGGCAGAGCCTTCGCGGACAGCGGCGCAAAGGGAAGCTGGAGATGCTGGATGGCGGGAGCGTGGGGGACCTTCGGCAGATGCGGCTTTCGGTATTCGGTCGCCCGCTCGAAGAGGCCGTAGGTGATGGCGAGGAGCGCGAGGCCGGAGAGGAGGAACAGTCCGCCGTAGAGAGCGGTGAGCCGCAGCCGGGCTGTGCGGCGAGGCAGTCGCAGCCAGGAGCGGGGTGCGAGCCGGGGGTGTGCGACGCGCATCATCGATCTCCGATGCAGTAGCCAGCCTTCGCGACGGTCTCGATCACGGGGGGCTCGCCGAGCTTGGCGCGCAGCCGGCTCATGGTGATCCTCACGGCGCCCGTGAACGGGTCGGCGTTCTCGTCCCACACGCGTTCGAGCAGCTCCTCGGCCGAGACGACCCGGCCCTGGGCGGCCAGCAGCAGCTCCAGCACCCCGAACTCCTTGGGCGTCAGCTCCAGAGGACAGCCGGAGCGCTGCGCGCAGCGCTTGGCCGCGTCGAGCACGACGTCGCCGTGCTTCAGCACCGGCGGGATGCTCGGCTGCGCCCGGCGGGCAAGGGCGCCGATGCGCGCCACCAACACGGGGAAGTCGAACGGCTTGGGCAGATAGTCGTCCGCGCCGAGCCCAAGCCCGTCGACCAGATCGTCATTCGCCGTCGCGCCGGTCAACATCAGCACCCGGCTGCGCCCGCCGGCGGCGAGGAGCTTCGCGCACACCTCGTCGCCGTGGAGCACGGGCAGGTCGCGGTCGAGCACGATCACGTCGTAATCGTTGAGCAGCGCTCGCGCCAATCCGGACTCACCATCGAACGCGACATCGACCGCCATCCGCGCGTGGCGCAGACCAGCGGCGACCGTCGCGGCCAGCTCCTCGTCGTCCTCGATCACAAGCACCCTCATCCGTGGCTCCTTTCGTGAAGGTAGCGCCGCGGTGTTTCAACGCCGTTTCGCCGGCTCCGGCAGCAGCAGACCGCCGCCGGCTCGGAGAGCGAAGCAAGGACGAAACAGCCCACCGCGTAGAACCGATTCTGGACGAGGACGCAAACCCGAAGGAGACCACATGGCACACGGCATCCGCACAAAGAGGCTCACCCCGCCGCGAACGCGCCTGCTCACCGCCGCAGCACTCCTGAGCGGGGTGCTGGTGGCGGGGTGCGGGGGAGGCTCTCCCAGCGCGGGTGTGGCACGGCTGAGCGGTGCGAGCACCTCGGGATCGACCGCCGCGAGCGGGGGCGGCGCGGTCAGTTCAGGCCCGCCCTCGCCGAGCACCATCGGCTCGGATGAGCTCGCGTTCGCCAAGTGCATGCGCTCGAACGGCGTGCCCAACTTCCCCGACCCCGGGGCCAGCGGGGGCTTCCTCTTTCACGCTGGCGCTGGATTCATCTCATCGCCCGCGTTCAAGGCGGCGCAGGCGAAGTGCCATGAGCTCCTGCCGGGCGGCGGCCCCCCTGGCCCCGGCTCCTCGACGAACCCCTCCCCGCAGACGCTGACGCGGATGCTGAAGCTCGCGCAGTGCATGCGCGGGCACGGCGTCTACAACTTCCCCGACCCTCGGACCTCGGTCCCGTCCAGGCCGTTCGGCTCCGGCAACGGCGTGATCAGCGATATCGAAGGAGTGATCCTCATATTCCCGAGCACGATCGACCAGCGGTCGCCGATATTCACGCGGGCGGCGGCCACGTGCGCGTTCCCGCTGCACAACCACTGATGACCTCCCAGAGGTGCCCGTCGAGGTCGCGGGCGCTGTCGAGGAGGTTGTAGGGTGGCCCCCATGGGCCTGCATCCCCTCGCCGCGCGCTTCGTCGATGTCGCGGATGCATACGAGCGCGGACGCCCGGAGTACACGCCTGCGGTCGCCGAGGCCATTGCCGCGGAGCTGCACATCGCTCCCCCAGCCCGCGTGCTCGATCTGGCGGCGGGAACCGGCAAGCTCACCCGCGCGCTGCTCGGCGTGGGGTTCGATGTCGTCGCAGTCGAGCCGCAGGCCCAGCTGCGCGAGATCCTTGCCGCCAGTGTCGGCGCCGAGCGCGTGCTCGAGGGACTCGCCGAGGAGATCCCACTCCCGGACGCGTCCGTCGCCGCGGTGACCGTGGCCGATGCGTTTCACTGGTTCGATCAGGTGAGAGCGTTGCGAGAGATCCAGCGCGTGCTCATCCCCGGCGGAGGACTGGCGGCGATCAGGCTCCTGCCCGACTGGAGCGGGGCCTCCTGGGCCCACGAGGTCGGGACCCTGATTGCCGAGCTTTGCCGGGAGCACCCGCAGTTCGAAGGCCCGCGCTGGCAGGAGACCGCCAGAGCGCAGGGCTGCTGGACCGCGCCGCGTGAGGTCCAGCTCACCATGTTGCAGTCGGCCGCCCCAGAGGGGATCCTCGACTACATCGCGTCGATCAGCTGGATAGCGGCCCTGCCCGATGACCAGCGCACCGAGACCATCGCGCGGATCGGCGAGCTCATCGCTGCCGGCGAGACGCCCGAGGAGCTTCCCGTCCACGTCGCCGTCGGCCTGACGAGCCTCGCCTGAGGCAGCGGAGCGCGGGCGGCGGGCAGGGCGGCGCGGGAGCTAGGCGAACGCCGCGTCGGCCGAGGCGATCGTCTGCAGATGCCCGTTCATGCCGGCGACGCTGAGCAGCCGCTGAACCTGCGGCGAGCCGGGGGTGAGGGCCAGCCTTTGGCCACGCTCCAGCGTGCGCTCGTGCGCGGCGAGGACGACCCGCAGGCCGGTGGAGTCGATGAAATGGACGTCGTCGAGGTCGAGCACGACACTCTCGGCGGCATCGATCGTGTCGCTTTCGATCGCCCTCTGCAGCCGTGGCGCGCCGAGGAGATCCAGTTCGCCATGAAGCGTCAGGACGGTCCGGTCCTGCCCCTGCCTGACATCAACGGTGAGCTGCTTCCCCACGTTCACGAGTGCTCATGCTACCGCAGCCGGGCTGGGGCGCATGCGCATGCCGAGCAGCGCGAGATCGTCGCGCAGCGAGTCCTCGGCGCGCTCCAGCGCCGTCTGCTCGATGTGCTCGAGCAGCTGCGCGAGCGTGAGTCGCGGCGCCTTGCGACACAGATCGAGAAGGCCTCGCTCCCCCAGCACTTCCCCCCCACGGCCGGCCTCGGGGATCCCATCGGTGTAGAGCAGAAGCGTCTCGCCGGCGCGCAGCTCATCCTCGTATTCGGCGACGTCGATCGGGTCGAGCACGCCGAGGAGGGTTCCCAGCTGGCCGATCTGGCGCGCGTCTCCGCGAGCATCGACCAGCATCGGCGGGGGGTGCCCGGCGAGGGTCACGGTCAACCGCATGTGCCCAGACGCCGGCGCCACGGTCACCAGGCAGGCGGTGCACAGGTCCGCGCCGGGGGACTGGCGGCGCAGCGCCCGATGCAGCGTCCCGAGCATCTCCTTGGCCGACTGGCCGCCCATCGACGCGGCGCGCAGGGTGTGGCGCGCGAGCGCCGTCACGCCGGCGGCGCGGGAGCCCTTGCCGCAGACGTCGCCGATCACGAGCATCCAGCTGTCGGTGCCGTGCTCGAACACGTCGTAGAAGTCGCCGCCGACCTCGTTCAGCTCGCCCGCCGCGCAGTACCTGGCCTCGATCTCGGCGTGGGGCACCTCGGGCAGCACCTCCGGCAGCAGCGCCCGCTGGAGGGTGTGGGCGATGTGGGTGCGCTCGGTGTACAGCCGCGCGTTTTCCACGGCGGTGCCCGCGCGGCGGCCGAGCCGCTCGGCGACCCCGAGGTCGGCGGCGGTGAGTCTGCGCATCGACTCCGAGGACACCAGCGTGATCGCGCCAAGCGCCCCGGTGGCGCCGATCATCGGCACGATGATCACCGCGGTCGCGCCGATCGCGCTCAGCAGCTCCAGGTGCTCGGAGTCGTGCGCGTAAGCAGCGAGTGCCTCGGGCTGGATGTCGGTGAAGATCCGGGCCTCCCCCGTGCGGATCACCTCGGGAACCCCCGCCGGCTCGTCGAGCGACGGGCGGTGGGCGCGGTCGAGACGGGCGACCAGCTCGAGCTTGCTCGGATCGGCGTGGTGCACGGCCACCCGTTCGATCTGCCCATGCTCGTTGAGGAGATCGACCCCGCACCAATCGGCGATCTGCGGCACGGCCAGCCGTGCTACGCGCTGCAGGGTCTCCCCGTAGTCCATCGAAGACGCAAGCGCCCGGCTGGCCTCCGCCATGAAGCTCTCTGCGAGCTGCGCACGCTTGACCTCGGTGATGTTCTCGAAGACGTTGACCACGTAGCCGATGCGTCCAGTCTCCGGGTCCGGGATCGGCGAGGCGCGGACGATCAGCCAGCGCTCCTCGCCCGTGGCGCGGACGATGTTCCTCACCAGCAGCGGCTCGGTCTGCTCGCCCCTGAACAGCCTCCTCGCGGGCATGCTCTCCAGATCGAGCTCGCGGCCCTGCTCGTCCTGAACGATGAAGCGGGGCATGATGGTTCCGGGGAGGGCGTGCGTCAGCTCGCCGGGTGTGGGGAACCCAAGCAGGTCCGCGGCGGCCTGGTTGGCGAACACCGTCCGCCCGCGGCTGTCGACCACGGTGATCGCCTCCGCGAGATTGGCGAGCACCGCCTCCTGGCGGCGCTCCAGACGCCGCAGATCGGAGTACAGCTGGGCGTTGTCGATCGCCAGCGCCGCCCGGCGAGCGAGCTCGGCGACCAGGTCGAGCTCCTGGCTGCCGTAGCGCTCGCTCTCGCCGAGTCGCAGCACCGACAGCGCCCCAAGCGTGCGCCCGCGGGCGACCACCGGGGCCACGACCGCCGAGCGGTAGCCGTGCTCGATCATGAACCGCGCGTGCTCGGACCCCTGCGCGAAGGAGCGCAGCAGCGCGTCCGTCATCTCCGCCAGCAGCACCGGCTCGCCGCTGCGGATGACCCGCGCCACCGGATGCTCTCCGGCGGGGTCCAGTGGATGGCGCGCGCGCAGCTGCACCAGCTCGCGCGCCAGCGCCTCCTCGGCAGCGACGACCGCCACGTCCATGATCGCGCCATTCTCGTCGTGCAGGTCGATCACGCAGAGATCGGCCAGCCGCGGCACCGTCAGCCGCGCGACCTGTCCCATCGTCGTCGTGGGGTCGAGCGAGCTGGCCAGGATCGCCCCGGCCTCGATCAGCAGATCCCTGGCCACCTCGCTCCGTGGCTGGGCGTCGAGGCCGATCGGCTCCCCCTTGTCTGATCCTCCCGGCATCGCTTGGTCCGGCTCGAGGGCGGTGCTTGGACACCGCTGCCCAACGCGGACGACAAGTATTGCAACGATGGCGCCGCCGCACGCCTGCAAAGCGGCAGCGAATGGCAGCAGTCGCCCCAGCAGGGTCGCCCGATGCTCGGTGCTCCTCGAAGCCTGCCGGACTCGGGTCGGAGGGATTTGGATTTGGCGCGAGCAGGGGGAGCGCAGCGCTCAGCGCCGAGCGACCCCCCCGCGCGCACCCCGGCGCTCGTCCGTCAACCGCAACGCGAGCACCTCGTAGGACCCCGCGCTCTCAACCTGACAGCGGTCGACCAGCTTCGCGATCACCGGGCCCAACCCGTCGAGCGAGGAATCCGCCACCAGCCGCTGTCCCCGCCCCCGCGCCAGCGGCCCGATGCGCAGCTCGAGCGCGCGCGGCTCCACGCTGGCGACGGTCTGCAGAAGCGCGACACCATCGCTTGCTCCGAGGGCATCGGCGATGAGGTGAACATCGGAGAGCCTGTCGGTGGAGAAGTGGGCGCGTGCCGCGAGGCCGCACATCACGCGGGGCAGGACGGTGCGCGCCAGCACGCCGGGCATGAGAGTGAGCGCGATCGAGGGGGCGGGCACGGTGGACGCGATGGAAGGCCGCTCGAGCTCCGGCCCACCGACCGGCAGTGGTGGGCGCGCCCCCAACGTGGCGAACTCCATCGAGACCTCAGTGCCGCCGTCAGCCGGGCGCCGCAGATCAAGGCGGCGGGTGAGCGCTTGGATGGCCATCAGACCGATCCCGGGGCCATCCTCGCGCGCCCTACCGCCGTGCACCGGGACGCCCACACCCCAATCGCGAACCACCACCGTGACCAAGTCGAGCGCCGACTCCACCACCACCTCGAGCGGCCCCTCGTCGCCTCCATAGGCATGCTGGACGACGTTGTTGCACGCCTCGGTGACGGCGGTGTGGATGTCGATCAGGTCGCTGCCATCGAGCGCGAACGCCTCCGCCACCCCCGTCAGCGCCTCCCTCACGAGCATCACGTTCTCCGGCCGGTTGGCCAGTAGCAGACGGACGTTTGCTCGCTCAACCATCAGTGGTGGGGCGCCCACTCGAATCGATCGCGGGGCGATCGACCGCTCCGCAGGACCGCGCAGGCGCACGGCGGATCTCTCGATCTTACGCAGTTGACGACGATATCCGCGCACGGGCAGATGTCGCTTCCTCGCGATCAAACCTGCTGTCGCTCACCGGTCAGGGCACGCAGCTTCTCGAGCGAGCGGCGCAGCAGGCGCGAGACCTGCATCTGCGAGATGCCCACGCGGGCCGCGATCTCTGTCTGGGTGAGATCTTCGACGAAGCGCATGTGCAGGATGCGACGCTCGCGCGGGGGAATGCGGTCGAGCACCGCGGTGACCGTCGCATCCAGCTCGACGAGCTCGTAGCGCTCGTCCTCGTCCCCGACGGAGTCTCCATAGCTCATCGCCGCATCGTCTTCCGCCCCGGGGCGGGGCGCGTCCAGCGACAGCGTCCTGTAGCCCTGAAGTGCGATCAGCGCGTCGATCACCTCCTCGGCGTCGAGCTCCAGGTACACCGCCAGCCGGTTGACGGTGGGGGCACGGCCGTGCTCGTTGGCGAATGCCTCCTGGGCATCGCGTACCCGCAGGGCGCGCTCCTGCGCGCCACGGGGCACATGCATCGACCAGCCCGCATCGCGGAAGTAGCGGCGTATCTCGCCCAGTATCGTCGGCACAGCAAACGACTGGAAGGGACGGCCCCGGGAGGGGTCGAAGCGGTCGAGAGCATTCAGCAGCCCCAGCGAGGCGACCTGCTGCAGATCCTCGAACGGCTCCGAGGAGTGCAAGTAGCGCCGCGCCAAGCGGTTGGCGAGCGGCAGATAGCGCCGCACCAACGCCTCGCGCGCCGCCTCGTCGGCGTGTCGCTGCCAGCGTGCGAACAGCTCGTCTGTGCTCTCGCCCTCCGGACCATGGGCGGCGGTGGGTTGGGCAGATGGGGATGTCGCGACTGAGCTCATCGTCTTCTCCTCCCTCGGTGCTCGCTCGCGGCAGCGCGCCGCGAGGAGTGGATTGACAAGAATTCGTCCTCGGCGGTCGAGGGGATTCCTACCCCCGAGCGCCGAGAGTCATGCACCTGGCGGCCGGATTGGCCCGGTGCCCTGGCGCACCCGTCTGTCCTACCGCGCGCTATTCGGGCGGATCGTGCTCGATCACACGATCGCGCACGACGCGGCCCCGGCGTGGGCCCCATGCAAGCATGTAGAAGAGCGACAGCACCAGCCCCAGGATCCCGGCGATCATCAGGATCAGGCCGACGGTCGTCAGCGAGATGCCGGAGACGGTGGCGGTGACTGCGTAGCGCAGGATCGCACCCGCAGCGATCAGAAATATCGAGGTTCCCATTGTCATGGTGCTCAGCTACCCGCTCCGTCGCTGGTTCAATCACGAGCCCGAGCTGCGGCTAGGGCGTGATGATGACGCGACCGAACGCCCTGCGACTCTCAGCGTACTCGTGCGCCGCCGCGGCATCCGCGAGCGGAAACGAGCGATCGATCTCCACCCGCAGCTCCCCGCTTGCCACCCGCTCCAGCATGTCGCCGATCATGGGATGAACGCGGGCGTACTCCGACAGGAGCGCACCACCGAGGAAGACGCCGTGCAGCGAGTTGTTGCGCGTCCACAGCGACCGCGCCTCGATCGCCGAGCCCGCACGGGCGGCCACCCCGACGCTGACGAGCCGCCCCCGATAGGCGAGCACACTCACGCTGTCGAGCAGGTTCTGGCCTCCGATCGAGTCGACGACGATGTCCACGCCATGCGAGTCGGTCAGCTCGTTGACGCGCTCGGCGAAGGGGTCGGCCGCGTAGTTGATCGGATCGTCGAGCCCGAGCGCCTGCAGCCGTTCGAGCTTCAGGTCGCTGGAGGCGGTCGCGATCACCCTCGCGCCGGCGCGCTTGGCGAGCTGGATCGCGGCCATTCCGACGCCCCCCGCTCCGGCGTGGATCAGAACAGCCTGGCCCGCGGCGAGGTCGCCGGCGGTGAACAGGCACTCGTACGCGGTTCCGAACGCAACCGGCACACACGCCGCGCGGTCCGCATCCAGCCCGGCGGGGATCGGCCAGGTCATCGCCGCGGGGACCGCTCGCCGGGCGGCGTGCGACCCTGCCGTATTCAGGGCGACCACCCGGTCGCCAACCGTGCGTCCCTGCACCCCCGCGGCGACCTCGCTGATGGTGCCGGCGCTCAGATAGCCGACGATGTGTGGGACTGCGGGCAGATCCCCTGCTGCGCGGGCGAGCAGATCGCCCCCCTCGATGCTGATCGCCTCGGCGTCAACGACCACGCAGCCGTCGGGGCACTCCGGGTCGGCCACATCTTCGTAGCGAAGCACCTCCGGTCCGCCGTTCTCGTAGATCACCGCTGCCTTCATCTGCGCCATCCCCTCGCTTTCGACGCTGCGCCGCCAGACCCCATGCTCGGTCTCCAGCCACGCACGGTAGCGGCGGAGCCGATCCCCCGTGTTCTTCGGTGGACGGGGACGCCAACACCTCTCCATCGGCCAACAGCGACGCCACCTGGCCGGAGCGTCCCACACGGCTAGGTCAGGATCTCGACGTACCCGTCCGTTCCATGGACGCGGATCCGCTGCCCATCGCGGATCAGCCGGGTTGCGTGCTCCACCCCCACGATCGCCGGCAGGCCGTACTCCCGTGCGATCACCGCGCCATGGGTCATCAGGCCTCCCACCTCCGTCACGAGGCCCCTGATCGCGACGAACAGGGGCGTCCAGCTGGGGTCGGTGTAGGCGGTGACCAGGATGTCGCCCTCTGCGAGATCGGCCTGCGCGATGTCCAGGATGACGCGAGCCCGCCCCTCGACGATCCCGGCGCAAACGGGCAAGCCGACCAGCGCGCCAGCCGGGACATCCACATGTCGGTAGGTCCCAGTGAAGACCTCGCCATCGGACGTGAGCACCCGGGGCGGCGTGAGCGCCTGGTGGGACCTGAACGCGTCCCTGCGCTGACGGATGAGCTGGTCATCCACTCGCTTGGTGCGCACGACGTCGTGGAGCTCCTGAAGGGTGAGGTAGAAGATGTCCTCCTCCTCACGAAGCACGTGGGCCTGCACGAGGCGCCCGGCCTCCTCCAGCAGCGCCTGCTTGTAAACGAAGTAGCGGCTGACCATGCCGTACTTCGGATACTCCCGGTACCCGATGAAGGTCCGGACCCGGTCGATCATCCGCTTGGCCTCTTCGGCCTTCCGCTCCCCGTCGGGCAAGACCCGCAAGCGCTCCAGCAGCTCCTGTTCCTTCTTCCAGGCCTCCTGGCGCCCCTGCTCGAAGCGCCGCTCGCCGGCGCCCGGCTCGAAGCTCTTGACGTTGGCGAGGATCATGGGCACGAGCGTGGTGGGGCGCTCGCTCCAACGTGGCCTCGTGATGTCGATCTCGCCGACGCAGCGCATGCCGTACTTGTCGAGGTAGGCCCGGATGGCGTCCCGGGCCTCCCGCCCCCCTTCGAGCTTCGCCAGCTCGTCCAGGAAGCTCTCGTCCTCGACGCGCTCCAGGAAAGCCACCACGTTCGGATGCGGGCGGATCGCGTCCGCGACATCCAGGAGCGCCAGCCCCATCTCGGACGTGACGTTGTGGGGGACGGACTGCGTGAGCGTGTCGGCCGCGTTCGTCTCACCCAGCCACGCCTGCATCTGCTCGTTCAGCCACCTGGTGGCCTCTATCGCCGACATGAACACCTGATGGCTTCGCGGATCGAACAAGATCCGCTTCAGCTCCTGGATGTCCGACAGGATGAAGTCGAGCAGCGCCGATCCGGACTGCATTCGGATGTCGCGCTTCAAGGCGGCGACCGAGGCCTCGTTGCGCCCGATCAGCTCGGCCACGATGGTTGGATCGGTCTCGATCGGGGCGGGGGGATCGCCAGCCGGTGCCCCGCCGAGACCCTCATCCGGGAGGGTCGGGACGAAGTCGCCGCGTTCGAGGACCGTCTCCAGCGCGTCCCTGATCAGCGGATCGGATCTCCCGAGGATCTCCAGAAGGCCCGCACGGCTCGCTGGCGAGGCCAGTCGCCGGGTGACGTCGACGAACAGCCTCCCGCCGGCCTCGTGCATCGGCGGCAGGGCCGTCAGCTGGAACAGGGAGAGCCCCAGGGACCTCATGGGGTCGGTCATCATCTGCTGGTGGCCGACGGAGACGTAGACGTGGTTCTCTCGGTCGCCGGCCGCGGGGACGGGGAACAGCGTGGTGATCGGCCGGCTCTGGACGATCCAGAACCCATCGTCGAGGAGGCACCACTCGATGTCCTGGGGGCAGCCGAAGTGCGCTTCGATCCGCCGGCCCAGTTGCACGAGTCGCACGACCTGTGCATCCGTCAGCGCCGGCTGCTCCTGGCGCTGCGGCTCGATCGCCCGTTCCTGTGTCCCGCCCGCCGGCGCGGCGTGGATGGCAAGCCGCTTGGTGGCGAGCGCCTTGGCGATGACCTCGCCGTCGCGCACCTTGTAGACGTCTGCGTTCACCAGGCCGGCGACCAGGGCCTCGCCGAGGCCGAAGCTGGCCTCCACGGAGGCGACCTTCCGGTTGAATGTGACGGGGTCGGCGGTGAACAGGATGCCGGCCGCCCGCGGGAGGACCATCTGCTGCACGACCACGGCCATCTGGACCTTCCGGTGCTCGAAGCCGTTCCGCAGGCGATAGGTGACTGCGCGCTCGGCGAAGAGCGAGGCCCAGCATCGGCTGACGTGCTGGAGGACCGCCGCCGGACCCACGACGTTCAGGTAGGTGTCGTGCTGGCCCGCGAAGGATGCGCTCGGCGAGTCCTCCGCCGTCGCGCTGGATCGGACGGCGCAGGCGGCCAGCTCGCCGAGCCGGGCCAGCGAGCGCGTGATCGCCGACGCCAGATCCTCGGGGATGGCGATCCCTTCGAGGGCCCGCCGGATCTCCCCGCTGAGCGTGCGTATCGCCTCCCGGTCGGACGGCTCCAGGCGCGACAGCCGGTCGAGCCGGTCGTCGATCGACGGCGCCCCCGCCCGGATCCGCTGGAAGGCGTCCGTCGTCACGCAGAAGCCGGCCGGCACACGGATGCCCTCGATCCGCGAAAGCTCCCCCAGGAGCGCCCCCTTTCCACCAACGACCGCAACCTGAGTCTCGTCGATCTCCTGCAAATCCAACACGTAGCAGTCCATCCGCTCGCCTCCCTCGGAGTTGGTCAACTCCACTCCTGTTCATTGGCTCCTCGAGTGGTGGGCGATTATGCAGCACGAATCAGGGCCTCATGAGAGCCCCTCGGCTGGTATAAATTGGAGGTGGAGAGGCGTGGCACACCGCGGGGTTCGCAACTCCGCACTCGCCCGCGGTTTGAAAATCCGATCTCCCTTCCATGCCTGCCCAAGCAATTGCCGGTGGACGAGGCGAGTCTCGTGGGCGGCTCGAGCACGTCGAGCAGCCGACCCGCCGGTGTCTGTCCGCTCATGTCGCAGAGCCCCTGGGCCAGCGGACGATCGCCTACATGCCGCTTGGTACGCGCCTGTAGCGAAGGTAAACGACGCGAGAGCCAAACGTCTTCGTCTCGACCAACTCCAGGTTGACCCTTTCCTCCAGGGTCGGGAAGTAGGGCGTGCCGCCGCCGAGCAGAACCGGACTGACGAACAGCCTCCACTCGTCGATCAGCCCCAGCTCCATACACGCACGAGCGAGGCCGGCGCCGCCGACGGCGATGTCCTTTCCGGGCTGTTCCTCGAGCCTCGAGACCTCCTCGCCGACACCGTCCCTGGCCAGCCTGGTGTTGCCCACCACGCCCTCCAGCGTCGTGGAGAACACGACCTTCGGCAGGGCCCTCCAGATTTGAGCGAACTTGACGTGCTCCGCCAGGAGCGGACTCTCCTCGGCGGTCTCCCAGTAGACCATCGTTTCGTAGAGCCGCCGTCCGCAGAGATGCACACCAATCTCCTGAATCTGCTGGGTGTGGAACCGGAACAGCTCCTCGTCGGGCACCGTCCAGTCGATCCCGCCATCGGGTCCGGCGATGTAGCCATCCAGCGACACAGTCATCGAGTAGATCAGCTTCCGCATCACGCTCCTCCTTTGGCTCCGGTTCCCGGAGCAAGCTCCCGGTCCCCAGAACGCTGGCAGAAAGACGAGCCTAGTGCGTGATGACGAGCGCGATCGCCATGCCGATGAGGGGATCGGCGATCGGGACTCCGAGCGCCACACGATCGCCGAGACGCCCGCCCATGTAGGTGAAGATTTGGGTCGGCTGGCGCCAGGCGGCAGACCAAGCACAGGCCGCAGCTAATCAGCTTCGTGCCACGTGCGCGCTCTCGTCTTGTCCTTCCTTGTTCTGTGGATCGTCTTTGGGGTCCACGTATTCGAGGCCAAGCGGCCCAATCGCCGTCACCTGACTGACATATTCGCCGGACTTGGCCCAGTGGAAATGATGGGTATCGCCAGGTAGAACGATGACGCTACCCGGCGGATACGCTTGCAGCTCATCGTCGTCGAAGCGATCGCCGATGCCGATGTAGAAGACCCCGGAAATGACGGTGTACACTCGGTCCTCGGGGTGCGTATGTGGCATCAGCTTTACGCCGCCGGGCACTTTGACCCTGATCACGTAGGGGGCGGCCTCGGAGGGCTGGCCAACAACGACGGCCAGTCGGACGGAAGGTGGAAATGCTGGGAATGGCTTCCAGTCGATGTCCTCCGGGAGAACCGACCTGAAGACGGCTTGGTCTGGCTGGTGGGTTCGACTCATTGGGGAATCGCCTCGGTGGGTGAATGGGCGGGCGCGCAAAGGCGTGCATGCCCGCGCTGTTTAGTCGCAACCGCGGTGTCAGGAATTGTAAGACGTCGGCGTCGACTGAGGGGAGCGCTTGTTCCACCCGTGAAACGGTGAGTAGTCGCTCGCGTCCCACGCTTCGTGCAGCCCGGGCTTGCTCAGATCCCAGTCGGGGCGGATCTCGCTGGTCACGGCACGTAAGTCGTGGGTGAGATCCACGAAGGAGGGGCGTCCCCAGAACCAGTAGCCGTTGTAGATGCTGTGGATGACCAGCCCGGGTGCAAGCACGAGGGTGTGGGGGATCATCGGATCGTGCTCGGGGTCGGTGTACTCCTGGATGTCGAGGTCCTTCTGGACGGTCCGGTCCGGGTCGGAGAGGAACGGCCACTGCGCGCCGACCGACGCGCGGAACTCCTGGCTGGAGTGATGGGTGTCGGTCGAGATCGTGGCGACTTTTGTGTAGGCGACCGCGATCTTGGGGTAGTTTGCGGCGAGCTCGAGGTGCTGCTGGTGCTCCTTGGGGCAGTAGTTCCCGCGCGCGAGCGTGAGAATCAGAGGGTCCTCGCCCTGGATCTCGCTGAGCTTGCGGGGCACGTTCTCGTGGTCGGGCAGCTCGTAATCGGGGAAGGTGGCGCCGGTGGCGATATCGCTGCGCATGGTCTGCTCCTGTCTATGGTTGAGGAGTGACGACCACGATGGCCGCCGTCCCGTCCAGTCGCTGCCGGTCCTCCACGAGTCCGGCCCCGGTCCGCGGCATGGGGTGGGCCGGTGGCAACCCGGGCGCGACGGAAGCCGTTCGGGTCTACATTGAGCCTAGTCAACCGGCGCCGCGAGCGCCAGAAGAGAGGCCATCCCGATGAGTGCCCACACGCCGGTGTGCGAGCTGCTGGGGATCGAACATCCGATCGTCGAGGCACCACTGGCTGTGGATCCTCGCTTGCCCGCCGCCGTCTCAAATGCCGGCGGTCTCGGCAGCATGGGGCTGTCATGGGCCGATGACGCCGGAGACCCGGTTCGCGCAGCGGCAACCCTCACCGACCGGCCGTTTGCGGGCAACTTCGTTCTCAACACCGATCAGCGCCGTCGGGTCGATCAGTCGCTTGCCGCCGGCCTGCGGATCGTGTCGTTCATCTGGGGCGATCCCGACAGCTATGTCGGGCCGGTGCACGACGCCGGAGGGCTTGTGATGCACACGGTCGGCAGTGCCGAGGAAGCGCGGCGCGCGGCCGGATGTGGAGTGGACATCGTCGTTGCGCAGGGCTGGGAGGCCGGCGGACACGTGTGGGGTGGCGTGGCAACGCTCCCGCTGGTGCCGGCGGTGGTCGACGCGGTGGCGCCGGTGCCGGTCATCGCAGCCGGTGGGATCGGCGATGCGCGAGGGGTCGCGGCCGTGCTCGCCCTCGGCGCGCAGGCCGCCTTGCTGGGCACGCGGTTCCTGTTGGCCGATGAGATGCCGATCCACGAGGAGTATCGGCGTCGCCTGATCGCCGCGACGGAGACCGATGCGGAGTGGTACCCCGACCTGTATGACGTGGGATGGCCGGACTCCCCGCACCGCGCCATCCACAACTCGACCGCCGAGATGTGGGAGGCCGCGGGCCGGCCGCCACTGGGAAGTCGACCGGGAGAAGGGTTGATAGCGCAGTTCGCTTCGGGCGAACCCATCCTTCGCTATTCCCCCGCGCCCCCGATGGTCGGAACGACCGGTGAGATCGAGGCGCTGTCGCTGTGGGCCGGACAGAGCGTTGCGCTCGCCAGGCAATCACAGCCCGCCGCGGAAATCGTGGCCGAGCTCGTCTCCCGCTTGTAGCGCTCACCCGGGTCAAGGCTTCGCCTCGCACAGCGGCGCTCAGGCCAACGCGGCATCCCGCGCGTCCACCGCATCGACACGCGCACCCGTTGCGGTCGTCGTACTCGGTACGTCAGCTCGCCATCGGTGGTCCCGCGCCGACCGCCTTGGACGTTGCCGCGATCTCGCCACGGAGCGTCTTCAGCGCGGCGACGTAGATCTCCGAGAACGTCGGGAACGGCTGGATCGTGTCGGTGAGCACGTCGAGCGGGACCTGGGCGCGGATCGCGAGCGTCGCCTGCTGCAGCCACTCGCCCGCCTCGGGGCCAAGCGCATAGGCGCCGGTCAGCCGCTCGCCGTCGCTGAGCAGCGTCAGGAAGCCGTTGCTGTCGGCGTGCGCGCGCGCGTAGGTCGCGGTCTTCGCCACCTCCAACAGCGGGACCGTGGCGCTGAAGCGCCCGGCGGAGGCGCCCACCGCCGCGGCTTGCGGGTCGGTGTAGACGACCCGGGGGACAGCCTCGTAGTTGACCTCTCGCGGCTCACCGAGGATGTTCGCGGCGACCACCTCGCCCTCGTACTTGCCGACGTGGGTGAGCGGCCACTTCCCGTTTACGTCGCCGATCGCCCACAGGTTCGCCGCCGCCCGCAGGTGCGCGTCCACTGGAACTCCATGTGGGTCGGCCTCCACGCCGACGGTCTCCAGGCCGAGCCCGAGCACGCGTGGACGCCGGCCGGTGGCGACGAGCAGCTTCTCGCCGCGCAGCTCGCGCCCGTCGTCGATCTCGACGACGTAGTCCTCGCCCTCGCGTCGTGCCGCGCTCGCGTTCGCGGACAGGACGAGCTCGATGCCCTCACCGCGCAGGACCTCGCCGAGCGCCTCACCGAGCGGCGCGGGCTCACGCCCGAGCACATGCTCGGCCATGTCGATCACCGCCACCTCGCCGCCGAGCCGACGAACTGCCTGAGCCATCTCCACGCCGACGGGGCCGCCACCGAGGATCAGCAGACGGCGGGGAATGGCCTTCATGGAGGTCACCTCGCGGTTGCTCCAAACGCCGTCCAGATCGCGCAAGCCAGGCACGGGCGGCACGACCGGATCGGCACCGTTCGCGAGAACCACGTGCTCCGTGGTGTGGCGCACACCGTCGACCTCCACGACCCCAGGGCCCGCGAGCCGCCCGCTGCCGCGCAGCAGCTCGATGCCGCGATCGGCAAGGAAGCGCTCCTGGCCGGCGTCGGAGTAGTCGGAGACCATGAAGTCACGCCAGGCAAGCGCCGCCTGCACATCCACTTCCGCGGTCGCGGCGGCCTCGCGCGCACCATGGACCGCCTCGCCCGGCCGCAGCAGCGTCTTGGAGGGAATGCAAGCCCAGTAGGAGCACTCCCCGCCCACGAGCTCGCGCTCCACGACCGCCACCCGCAGACCGCCCTGCGCCAGGGCGCTCGCGCAGTGCTCGCCCGGTGAGCCACCACCGAGCACGATCACGTCATAGTCGCTGCTCACCTCGGGCAACTCCTCAGCGACCCGGCAGACGCGTGGTGATCTCCTGGAGCAGCCAGCCGTTGCCATCCGGATCGCTGAACGTCGCGAAGGAGCCGTAGGTGCCGCGGTCGGGCGCCGGCCCGGACTCACGTCCGGCCTCGTGGAAGCGAGCGCCGAGCGTCCCCTCGTGGAACACCTCGCTCACCTCCACGCCGTGGGCGAGCAGCTCCTCACGCGCAGCTTCGACGTCAGGGACGGCCAGGTACAGGCTCTGGGCCGAGCCGGGCGCGCCCGACGCGATGTTCGTGCCAAATTGGATCGAGCATGCGGAGCCCGGAGGCGTGAACTGAACGAGGCGAAGGTCCTCACCGCGGGCAACGTCCGCGTCGAGCCTCCAGCCGAGGCCTCCATAGAACTCCTTGGCCCGGTCGACGTCCGAGACCGGCAAGACCACGACCTCGAGCTTGAGCTCACCGGCCTGGACACTGTTCATATCGCCTCCACGCTCCTGTCGGGTCGCCCATACTTTCCTCTCATCCGAGCAGAAGTCAAGGCCCTCCCGCGCGGCGCGCGGGCGAGTAAGGCAACGCTGAAAAGCGAACCGCGGCCGCGTCGCCAGGCACCCGCACGACCCTGGATCGAGGCCAGAAACCCGCAACCGACCTGCAGGTGCCAACATGAGCGGCATGACCATGAGCGGTCAGCTTCCGGACCCTCGCCTCAGGAAGGTCTACCGCCTCGAGGCGACCCTCGCTGAGCCACTGGATCTCGGTCAGGTCGCGCAGGGCCACCGGCGGATCGTGCCCCAGACCGGCGGGACGTTCACCGGTCCCGAGCTCAACGGCAGGCTGCTCCCGGGCGCCAGCGCCGACTGGCAGATCGTCCTACCGGACGGCACCGCATTCGGCGACATCCGCTACACGCTGCAGACCGACGACGGTGATCTGCTCTACGTGCAATCTCGAAGCATCCGCCACGGCGACGCCGAGGTGCTCGCGCATCTCGGAGGCGGGGAGGACGTCGATGCGAGCGAGTACACCTTCCGGACCTCAACCCAGATCGAGACCGCCGCCCCCGAGCTCGACTGGCTGAACAAAGGCGTCTTCATCAGCGTCGGTGCTCGCCAGGCCAACGGCGTGATCTACGAGACCTACCTCGTCGAATGAGCTCTTCGCCCGAGCCCAGCAATGGGAAGGTCGCGATCATCACCGGCGCCTCACAGGGGATCGGCGCGGGCCTCACGAGCGCATACCGCGAGCTCGGGTACATCGTGATCGCGACTGCCCTATCGGTCGAGCCTTCCGCGGATGCCGGCATCGTGACCGTCGCAGGGGACATCGCCGACCCCGACACGGCGCAGCGTGTCGTCAGCGAGGCGATCGAGCGCCATGGCCGGATCGACACGTTGATCAACAACGCCGGGATCTACATCGGCAAGCCCTTCACGGACTACACCCTCGAGGACTTCAACGCCCTGATCGCCGTCAACCTCGCGGGCTTCTTCCACATCACGACGCGCACGATCAAACAGATGCTCGATCGTGGCGCCGGGCACATCGTCAATGTCTCGACGACGCTTGTCGAGTACGCGGAAAGCAAAACACCGGCCGCACTGCAAACCCTCACCAAGGGGGGGTTGGCTGCGGTCAGCAGATCGCTCGCGATCGAGTATGCCTCACGCGGCCTGCGGGTAAATGCCGTTTCTCTGGGTGTGACCAAAACGCACGACGACAGCTCCTACGCAGGGATGGGTGCGTTGCACCCCCTCGGTCGGGTGGGCGAGATCGACGATGTAGTCGGTGGAGTCCTATATCTCGAGTCGGCGCCCTTCGTGACTGGAGAGATCTTGCACATCGACGGCGGCCAAAGTGCAGGACACTGACCGTGGCGTGATTATTGAGTCAATTCCAACGACGGAGGTCGGCATGAGCAGCATCGACGAGCAGATGGTCTTGGCTCATTTCATCGTTTCAGACGATGTAGAGCGTTCCCGCCGCTTCTACACCGAGGTACTCGGCGGCAGGGTGGCCTTCTCCGGCCCCGGAGGGCTGACCTACGTCGCACTATCCAACAGCTGGATCATCATCAATGTCGGGGGAGGCCCGACCGACGACAAGCCGGCGGTCACTCTCCAGACCCCGCGCGACCTCGATCGGGTCAGCAGCTTCCTCAATATCCGGGTCAAAGACATCGAGGCTGTGTACGCCGAATGGAGCGCCCGTGGTGCTCAATTCCTGACGCCGCCGAAGCAGCACCAGTACGAGATCCGTTGCTACATCCGCGATCCCGACGGTCATCTGATCGAGGTGGGACAGACCACGGACCCAGACGGAGACTGGACCCCCCCTCAGTGGCTATCGAGCACGGCCGCCAAGGAGTCATGACGACCGCGGTCATCGGCACCGGGACGCTCGGATCGGTCATCGCACGCCTGCTGGCCTCAGGCGGGGAGACCCTGCGGCTCTCCAGCGCCGACGATGAGTCGGCCCGAACGCTGGCTGCGGAGATCGGTCCAGCTGCGGTGCTCGCCGGCGACAACCGCGACGCGTTGCGGGGCGCCGATGCCGTCGTCCTCGCGCTACGGTTTACCGCGCTGAAGGGCGTCATAGACGAGATCGCCGACCGGCTAACCGACAAGCTCGTGGTCGTTCCGAGCAACCCGCTCGGCATCGACGCACAGGGTAACGTCTCGCGTCTCCTGCCGAAAGAGCAAGTCTCTGGCGAGGTCCTAGCCAGGTGGATGCCGGCGGGGGCGCGATTCGCCATGGCGTTTGGAACCCTGTCGGCCGATGTATTCGAGTCCTCCAGCAAGCGATCGCCGGAGCTGGCGGTCCTCTTCTACGTGACCGACGACGACCGTGCCGGCGAGGAAGTCGAGCGGTTGATCCGAACAGCCGGCTTCGAGTCGGTGAGGGCCGGCGGGCTCCAACAGTCGGGTCGACTCGAGGTGGGCGGCGACCTTCACGACCTCGTAGTCGCCCCTGCAGAGGCACGGTCATTGATTGGTGGGGCCTGATCGCTTCGCGGCCCTAGCCGGGGGCACCTCTTCTTCGGTCGGGCCCCTCGTTCGGACGGGCTTGACGACGCTTGCCATCGCTCATCGCTTCACTCCCACCTCCGTCCCCTCGGTGTAGCGAATCGCCTCTCCTTGAACTGGGCTCACCAGGAACTGCTCGCGCTCGCCGCGATCCCAGGCCTCGCGCAACCCTGGTGCGCCCAGATCGAAGTCGGGGCGCAGGTTGCGCATGACCTCGCGCAGGTCGCGGTGCAGCTCCTCGACCGTCGGGCGCCCCCAGTACCAGTAGCCGTTGTAGATCGCGGAGATCTCAAGCCCTGGGGCGAGCACGAACGTGTGCGGGACCATCGGGTCGTGGACGGGGTCCGTGTACTCGACGATGTCGAGATCGTTGCGCACCGTTCGCTGCGGGTCAGAGAGGAACGGGAACTGCGCACCGACGCTATCGCGGAACTCATTGATCTCGAGCTGGTTGTCCGTCGAGATCAGGGCCAAGTGCGTATACCCGACCCGGAAGTCGAGGTATGCATCGACCAGATAGTGCAGGAAACGGTGCTCCTTCGGATCAAACCCGCCGCGGGAGAGGTGGAGCACCATCGGGTTCGAGCCCTGCAGGCCCGACAGACGGCGCATGACGCCGTCCTGATCGGGTAGTTCATAGTCGGGAAGGCGTGCCCCGACCTGGATGTCGCCGCGCATGATGAGCCTCCAATCGAATTGCGTTTCTCGCAGGGTGGCAGCTCAGCCGCGAGGCCTGTTTCCTCACGCGCCGGTGCACCAGGGAGGCCATAGCTGTACCGTGGAACGGGACAGGTCCCCGATCGTCGCGGTATCGGCGGGTAGACCCCGCCCGTAAGGGGGTATGAGTCCCAACCAGTGGAGGTGCCAGATGGCCGAGCTCAGACCACCGGCAGAGGGAATTGTGTTGACCCACTTCATCGTCTCGGACGACGTTGAGCGTTCTCGGCGCTTTTACACCGACGTGCTCGGCGGCACGTTGGAACGCTCCGGAGAACCGACCAACGTCGCGTTCGCCAACAGCTGGATCGTCATCAATCGGGGCGGGGGCCCGACCGACGACAAGCCCGCGGTCACTCTCCAGACGCCACGCGAGCCCGACCGGGTCAGCAGCTTCCTCAATATCCGGGTCAAGGACATCGAGGCCGTGTACGCCGAATGGAGCGCCCGTGGTGCTCAATTCCTGACGCCGCCGAAGCAGCACCGGTACGAGATCCGTTGCTACATCCGCGATCCCGACGGGCATCTGATCGAGGTGGGACAAACCACCGACCCAGACGGGGACTGGACCCCCCCTCTGTGGCTGTCGAATACGGCTGGGGAGCCCCAGTGAATGCCAAGTTCGGCGGCGAGATCCGCCACCGTGACGCCGAGGGGGTTTCGGTCATGACCATCGCGATCATCGGCACCGGGGGGTCGGATCGGCTATCGCCCGCCAACTCGACTCTGCCATCGTGAACGTGCGCCCGCTGGCACCGATCTCGTGCACTCTTGCTCTCCCCTCTTTCGGTTCGTCACGGCCGGGTGACTTGTCGCGAAGCGCGATCAAGACCCCATCGGGCGCGGTTTGCTGTGGCGATACCTCATTGTTCGTCGTAGCCTTCGCAGAACTCTGTTTCTTCGGTCGCCTGTGCAGCAAGGCTTTCGGTGTAAAGGGTCGAGCCTTCAGAGTTCTGGACGACGATTTCGGTGGGCGTTGTCGTGTAGATCCCGTAGAACAGCGGCCCGCCTGCATGTGTCGAGGTGGCCAATTCAACCTTCGTCAGAGGGATCAGCCCGCCCGGAGTTCGCACGAGGACAGATGCTCCCGGCGCCACGAGGATGCCGTCGAGTAGCGAGTATGGGTGCGGCGCGCATTCGGTCGAGAGCTTCCACTGGAACTGCTTCGACGTTGCGTCTTTATCTTCCTCGCTGAGCTCCGAGTTGCGCATACCTATTGGCGGGCCGAGGGAAAATTCCGTATGTCCGCTGAAATGCAGCAAGGTCCCTGAGATGGTCAGGGGTTCGCCGGAGGGCGTGCTCACCGTCGCCAGTTTGACGACCTGGGGCGGCCCCGGCGCGCCGCCCGCGGACGCCTTCCTGCAGCGCAAACGCCTCAGCCCGACGGTCCGCAGCACCCTCCCGTCGCGGTTCAGCTCCTGTGCCGATATCGGATAGGGCTGGTAGCCGCGGAAGGCGTCGATGAACACTCCCGCCGGCCCACCGTCTCTGGCTGAGACCTCCACGATGGACACCGTTGCAGTTCGGCCGTTGCTGAACCGTACCCGTGCCCGGCGCACGTCTGGAGGGGTGGCGAACTGGACAGTCTCCACAGGCCCAGAGCAACTGCTGGAGGGGTGCGTGCGGACACGTTCGCCGAGACAGACGCCGCTACCGCTTCCGCCGAGGCGTTCGCGGATTTCGACATCCACCTCGTGCCTGCATGCTGACGAGCCTTTGTGCGCGCTCGCGCGAATCACGAACGTCGTACCTGCATTTGTTCGTCCCTTCGCGATCACCGGCGCAAGCCGTTGTTCGGCAAAAGGGGACAGCTTCTCACCCAGCGCCAGTCCCAAGTGGTACCACGCGCGCAAGCTGGCTTCGTCATCGAGCTCTCGTTCGACCAGGCGTTCCCCCAGCGCTGTAGTGCGCCTGGCGATCGCCCGGTCGGCAGAGTTCTCGTATTTGCCCAACAGCGTTTCGAGGTTGCCCTGCACGGCCTGCTTGCTGCGAGCTTCCTCGGCTTCTTCCAAGCTCTTGCTTCCGGGCGGCAGCCGGTGGAACCCGCTCGCCGCCCAAGCCCTCATTTCGGGACACGCGGCGACCGGCGGGCCCTCGAGTCCTTCGCGGCGCCGCATCGCCGCCTGGTGAGCGAGCGCAGTGATCGTGGAGTCACTCCAGGTCAGCCGGTCGGCCATGGCGATATACGCGTCGTAAGAGCCGTGGAGAACGCGGGCGCCCGCAGCGACAATCGTCTTGTCGATCTCCAGGTCGATTGTGCTCTTCTCGTGTTCGCTGCGTGCACGTTCGCCCTGTACGCCCGCCGAAAACCTCGGCCTCGACCTGGGCGGCTCTTCTTCGATCACCGATTCGTCCGGGACCCCACGAAGCGCTCCCCTGCATTCGTCGCCGAGGACTTTGGCGGCATGCGCGACCGCGGCGTCGGTGGACCGGGAACGAGCCAAGGTCGCCTTCAAAAGCTCATATTCGGCATCGAGCAGCGCCCTGGTCGCAGCCTGGTCGCCCGACACAGTCGGCACAGCCGCGGTCGCTCGCTCCACCGGGCCGGCCGCTCCCGACGCGCCGGCAGGCATGGCGAGCACGAACGCTAAAAGCCCCGCAACGACCCAACGATGACTTCGGTTTACGTCCACAGATCGGGAGCCTACCGATACGAGGACTTCGCGCGGTTTGCGATGCTCCCACCACCAACTCCAGGCATGGTCCCGTCGCCCAACGAACCCGGACCAGGCTCTTCCCGGCGCCTGGGTGCTCGCCGCCACAGACGAGGCCACCGGTGACCCGGCCATGCCGCTCGAAATACTCCAACGCACACGGGTCACGATTCACGTTCATGCGCACGCAACCACGCACACATAAGCGATTCGACATGTCTTATCCGTGATCTGCCCGCCTGGGACTCAGTCGTTGAGCATCCAGGCAATGAAGGGCGCGGGGACTGCCCATACGTCGCCGCTGGTGTCGAGCAGGCCGCGCGTGGCGAGCACTCCCTGACCGAGAGCCGCTCGGACGGTGAGCGCCTCGCGCTTCCAGCCGGCATCGATGTACTTTCCCTCGAAGCCCAGCCCGCCGATGCGAGGACCGCAGAAGTCGACCTCCTTACCTGTGGTCTTCTGGTACATCACGTCGCTGAAGTGCGCGTAGGAGCCGGGCTGCTCGCGCTCGATGTTGCGCAGCAGCTCGATGCCCAGCTGCTGCTCGCTGAGGACCGAGGCGTCGGCCTCAGCGAGCGCGCCCTGGCTGCGCAACGAAGCCAGGCGCGCCAGCAGGGGGTCTATGAAGTAGTACTTGGACTGAGCCGAGAGCTTCGGCGTGTCGCCCTCGCGCCGGTGACAGGGCCACGCCAGATACGCGAAGACGAGATCCTGCAGCCGCGCCTTGGCGGTGTGGTGGCTCTCCACACCGATATCCCCACGTAGCGACTCGATCGCCAGCGGACTGCCCAGACTGCGGGTGAGGCGCACGAGCATCGCCTGCACCTGGGCCGGGCTGGTGCCGGCGCCGCGCAGCGCCTCACCGGCCGTCACGTCCCACAGCGCGCGAAGGAAGTCCTCCCGGACATCCCCGCGCGCCAGCTGGTCGCTGACAGCGCGAGGGAAGCCACCCACCCGCAGATAGAGCTCCCAAGTGGAGAGCAACGCATCCAGCCACGGAAGCAACAAGGTAAACGCGGCATCGACCTCGGGCGACATGAAATCGCGCGCCATCACCGGCTCCGGCCGCGGCAACTCGTCCAGCCCCATCGCCTGCGCGAATCGGCGAAAACCCATCGGCAGCAGCAAACGATCCGAGTGACCCGCGCCCCCGAGCCGCCCCGCGAGCTGCTTCTGCGCGTCAGCGAGGTCACGCGCCGAGGATCCCGTCAACACCACGCAGTCATCCCCGAACGCGGTGTTATCGCGCAGCCACTTGATCGCCTCCGGCCACGCCCGGACACTCGTGATCTCATCCAAAAACCAATAGCGCTCCCCCTCCAGCCCCCGCGTGAGCACATTGCGCCCCGCGCTCACCAGGCGCTGCAGATCACCGCGGCCAAGCTCGTCGCAGGCAAAATGGATGATGCTGCGAGGCTCCACTCCACTGCGAATGAGCCGTGAGATCGCCCGCTTGATCTCCAAGCTCTTGCCGACCCGGCGCGGGCCGCGCAGCACATACAAGCCGTCGGGCACGACATCCGACAGCGGCGAAGGATCATAGTCCAGCATGCTCGCCGCCAGGGCACGCAAATCGCGGTCCTTGCGCTCCCACCCAGAGTCGCGCCACCACGCGTTCCCCGCCGCCAAGGCACGCGTCAACTGACCCTCATTCACACTCCCACCCTAGCATAAACACCGAAAAACCATGATCTTTCGGTAGACAAGCGCCGATAAGTAGCCCATTATCGGCACGAAAACGCCGCCAGCTCTGCAAAGGGAATCGAGCCGCGACTGCAATAGAACTGCAATACACAGCTACCACCAAAAAGCGCACCGACAGCGTCCGCGGGCCCCAAACGTCCGCAAAATGAGGGCTTTTACCCCCTGTCCGCGGAGTTGAACTGGGGACCCCTCCCCAGCAAAGCTCCATCAAAAAACCCCGCGAAATCGGGGGTTTCTGGGATGGCCGCAGAAAGACTTAATCGGGGCGCCCAGATTCGAACTGGGGACCTCGCCGACCCGAACGGCGCGCGCTACCAGGCTGCGCCACGCCCCGACGCAGGCCCCAGTATCCCACACCCGCCAGGTCTGCCCTGAGACGCCGTCGGGTGGTCCGTCACCCGACCGCCCTTGGAGCCCGCGATCAGCAAGCCCCAAGCCGGCGCCCCCAGGCCGCCCCTCGGGCCACCGCCGCCCCGCTGCGCTTGGCTATTCTCGCCGGGTGCCCGCCCGGCTCACCGACATCGTGGGGGAGCTCGACCGTCTGCTGACGCCGGCGCGCTTCGAGGACTACGGCCCCAACGGACTGCAGGTCCCGGGGAGGGAGGAGGTGAGCGTGGTGGCCACCGGGGTGAGCGCCCAACTGGAGCTGTTTGTGCGCGCCCACGCGGAGGGCGCGCAGCTGGTGCTTGCCCACCACGGAATCTTCTGGGGAAGCGGACCGGGACCGATCGACGCCGCGCTGGCGCGCCGCCTGCGGGTGCTCTTCGAGGCCGACATCTCCCTGCTCGCCTACCACCTCCCGCTCGACGCCCACCCCGAAGTCGGGAACAACGCGCTGCTCGCCCGCGCCCTGGGAGCACACGAGCTAACCCCCTTTGCGCCCCACCGCGGCGAGCCGATCGGGTGCCTCGCGGAGTTCCCCGACGGGGGCCTCGCCACCCCCGAGCTGCTCGCTCGGATCCGCCGGGTCACCGAGCGCGAGCCGCTCGTGTTCGACTGCGGCCCCCCGCTGGTGCGGCGCCTGGGGATCGTCACCGGCGCCGGCGCCGACTTTCTCCCCGACGCGATCGCCTCGGGCGCAGACGCCTTCCTGACGGGGGAGCCCGCCGAGCGCGTGATGGCGCAGGCACGGGAGGGGGGCGTGCACTTCATCGCCGCCGGCCACTACGCCACGGAGACGTTCGGGGTCAAGCGCCTGGGCGAGCACCTGAGCAAGCGCTTCGGCGTGCGCCACGTGTTCCTCGACATCCCCAACCCCGTGTAGCGCCCCGCCCGGCCCAAGCTCGAATGGAGATCGCGCTTTGCGGGAAAGCAGCTATTGCCAACGTCCGCCGCCCGTTGTATATCTATCCGAAGCGCCGAACACCGACACGAGGAGATCTTCGATGGCCAACCATCTGACGCCCACCGAGCTTGCCCGCGAGTCCGGACTGGGGCGCAAAGAGGTCCTCACGAAGTGCATGGAGCTGGGGGTGCCCATCTTCAAGGGACGCATCGACAAGAGCCTCTTTCTCGCCAGCCTCCGCCAGGGGATCTCGCCCGCGCGGCGGCCCGCAGCCTGAGCAGCTGACTCTCGCTTCCCCTCAGCGCCCTCGCCCCCCAGAGTCGCTTCCCGCAGCTCCCCCCGCCGCTTCCCGCAGCCCCCACTCGCTTCCCGCAGCCCCCACTCGCTTCCCGCAGCCCCCACTCGCTTCCCGCAGCCCCCAGCGCCCGCTCGTCCCTCTCGGCTCCGGCTCGCTCCCTCAGAGCTCGACGAGCGCTGAGCATCCCCCCACGCTGAACCGCCCCAGTGCGCGACCGAGAGCCTCGGGAGTCCACTGCTCCGGGGATGCGAGCATCGTGCGCACCCCCGCTTCGCCGACCCCGACTAGCACCTGTCCGACGAACTGCGCGGTCGTGTCGAGCCGCTGGGACGCCACCCGCCCCTCCAGCCAACCTCGAGCCGCCGCGGCGATCGCCGCGATCCGCTGCTCGCGCCCGCGCCGCACGCGGGCGTCGATTGCCGCCGTGGCCTCCCCCCCACCGAGCAGCGCGATCCTGTAGATGTCCGGGGTATCCATCACGGCCTGCAGCATCGCCGTGAACCCCGCGCTGAGAGCGTCCTCGGGGTCCTCGAGCCCCACGCTCCCCTCCAGGACGGAGCCGAACTGCGAGAGCATGCGCTGCTCCTCGCGGCCCAGCAGCGCCCCGAAGAGCTCCGCCTTGCTGGGAAAGCAGGCGTAGACCACCGGCTTGGTCACGCCCGCGGCGAACGCGATCGCGTCCATCGAGGTACCCCGGTAGCCGTGCTCGAGGAACAACTGGAAGGCCACGTCGAGGATCAGCGGTCGCCGGCGCTCGGGGCCGAGATGCTCGGCGCGGGTGCGCGGGACGGACGGGGCGGGGTCTGCGATCTTGCTCACACGGACAGCTTCCTACTGCGGTAGATTTTTCCTACTTGAGTAGATCCTATCCCCAACCGCTCGCACCACCCCTCCCCGGCGCCTCGGCCATGGGAAGGACGCCCACTACTCCTGGCGGCCCCCAGGCCATATTCTCCCTGGTGCAACGTAAGTCAGCTGCACCCGAGGAGGAGAGAGCCATGGATCCGGACACCGCGGAGCACCCCACAGAGTCCCCGGCCGAGCGCGCGCCCGGAGCACCCGAGGCCCCGGCCACCACGTCGCGCACCATCGCCGACCTGATCCCCGACGCCGTCGCCGCCTTCGGCGAGCGCGTGGCGGTTCGCCACAAGCGGGAGGGGGAGTGGCGGGATGTCACCTACATCGAGCTCGGGGAGATCGTGCAGGAGATCGCCCTCGGCCTGATCGACCTCGGCCTGGAAGCGGGGGAGCGGCTGTGCATCCTCGCGGGCACCCGCCCCGAGTGGACCTACGTCGACATGGCCACCACCGCCACCGGGGCCGTGGTGGTGCCCATCTACCAGACCAACTCCCCCGAGGAGTGCCACTGGGTGATCTCCGACTCCGGGGCCAGCGCGATCGTCTGCGAGAACGCCGAGCAGCTCGCCAAGATCGCCGCGGTGCGCGAGCGGCTGCCGCAGTTGCGCACGGTGATCGTGATGGAGGACCCCACGAGCGGATCCCCGTCCGGCGGGGCCAGCGCGTCCCCGAACGCCTCGGAGGGAGGGAACAACGCGGAGGGAAGCAACAACGCGGAGGGGAGGAACGGCGCGGAGGGAAGCAACAACGCGGAGGGGAGGAACGGCGCGGAGGGAGCCCAGATCGAGGCGATCCCCCTCGCGGAGGTCCGTGAGCGCGGGCGCCGGCGAGCGGAGCTGGATGGATCGGGCGATGGATCGGCCGAGCTCGAGCGTCGCCGTGGCGCGATCCGCCCCGAGGACCCCTACACGTTCATCTACACCTCCGGCACCACCGGCCCCCCCAAGGGGTGCGTGCTCTCCCACGGCAACTACCGCTCCACCATCGAGATGGTGCGCGAGGTGGGGCAGATCAACGAGGACGAGGTCACCTATCTCTTCCTGCCACTCGCGCACGCGCTCGCGCTGCTGATCCAGCTGGGGGCGTTCGACCGGGGGAGCACGATCGCCTACTTCGGGGGCGACGTGAAGCAGATCGTCGGCGAGCTCCAGGAGGTGCAGCCCACCTTCCTGCCCTCGGTGCCGCGCATCTTCGAGAAGATCTACACGCTCGCCCACGGGGCGATCGAAGCGCAGCCGCCGCACGAGCGCGAACAGACCGAGGCGGCCCTGGAGCTGGGCAGGCGGGTGCGGGACATGATCGCCCGCGAGGAACCCATCCCCGAGGAGCTGCGCGCGCCCTTCGAGGAGGCCGAGGAGGGGCTCTTCAAGAACGTGCGCTCCATCTTCGGGGGGCGCCTGCGCCAGGCCGCCACGGGCGCCGCCCCGATCGCGCACGAGATCCTCGAGTTCTTCTGGGCCTGCGGGGTTCCCGTGCTGGAGGGCTACGGGATGACCGAGACCGCCACCATCTCCACGATCTCCACGATCGAGAACCACCGCTTCGGGACCGTGGGACGCGCGCTGCCGGGCGTGGAGCTGAGGATCGCCGAGGACGGGGAGATCCTGATCAAGGGCCCCAACATCTTCCAGGGCTACCACCACAACGCCGACGCGAGCTTCGGGGCGGTCGAGGAGGGCTGGCTGCACACCGGCGACCTGGGCTCCCTCGACGAGGACGGCTACCTCTCGATCACGGGCCGCAAGAAGGACATCATCATCACCGCCGGGGGCAAGAACCTCACGCCGGCCAACATCGAGAACGATCTCAAGCAGTGCCGCTGGATCTCCCAGGCGGTGATGCACGGCGATCGGCGTCCCTACCCCGTGGTGTTGATCACCCTCGACGAGGAGGAGATCGCGGCCTACGCCCGCGAGCACAACCTCCCCGAGGAGCCCGCCCTGCTCGCCCGGGAGCCCGCGATCCGCGAGCTGATCGGCGGGGAGGTGGACCACGTGAACACCCGCTACGCCAGCGCGGAGCAGGTCAAGCGGTTCGCGATCCTCGACCGCGACCTCTCGCAGGCGGGCGGCGAGCTCACCCCCACGCTGAAGGTCAAGCGCAACGTGGTCGAGGAGAAGTACGCCAAAGTACTCGACTCCCTGTACACAGAGGGATAGGCTGTAGACATGCGCAACGATCCCAGCGACACCGGCGGGCTCTTCGTCGGGCGCCGGCCCGGTACCGCACCCGTGCACTACCGCACGCTCCCCAAGCGCGCCGGGGAGGGACGCCAGCGGATCGACAGGCGCCTCGCAGACGCGATGTTTGCGGCGATGACAACCCTCAGCCTCTGCTGCTGGGGCCCGATCCCGATCGGCTGCCTGTGGATCGGTGCACAGGTCAACTACCTCACGGGCAGCATCAGCCTCGGCATCCTGTCGGCGTTCGTGGGGCTCTTCGTGCTGCTCTTCGGGGCCCTGAAGTTCATGCGCAGCCTCGACGAGGGGTGGATCCTCGTGCGGCGCGCCGCGGGCTTCGACCAGCGCAACGGGGTCCTGGGCCGCGTGTTCGCGGTCACCGCCGCTCTCTGCGCGGCCGCGTTCGGGGTGTGGTTCATCCTGTTCAACGGGACCGGCAACATGGTCACCTCGGGCCCGGGCGGCGGCGTTTGAGTCTCGCTGCGAGCCGCCGACCATGGGCCTGACCGACTACTACCGCCAGTTCGAGGGCCTCTCCGAGGAGGAGGTCAACCGGGGATTGCGCGAGGAGGCCGCGGAGCGAAGGCGCAAGGCGCTGACGCGCGTGCGCACCGTCGACCTCTCCCAGACCACCTGGCCCGAACTTCCCCACGCGAACATCGCCAACGCGATCACCTTCAGCGCGCGGCGGGGCCTTCAGCTCTATCCCTATCTGCGCGGCTCGGAGCTGCGCGAGGAGTTGGCCAGCCGCCACGGGATCGACCCCGCCCGCCTGATCCTCGGCAACGGTGCGGCCCAGCTCCTGAGCGCGGCCACCCGCGCGCTGATCGAGCCGGGGCAGGTGCTCGTCACTCCGTGGCCCTCCTACCCCCTGTTCCCGATCATGGCCCGCCGGGCCCACGGCAGCGCGGTGCGGGTGAGTGGCGGGGTGGACGCACTGCTGGAGGCCGTCGCCGAGCACGACACCCGGGTGGTTGCGGTGGCCTCCCCCAACGACCCCACGGGAGAGCTGCTCGCGGTCGCGGAGCTCGAGCGCCTACTCGACGGCCTTCCGGAGGGAGTGGCGATGCTGCTCGACGAGGCGCTCGTGGAGTTCGTCGACGCCCAGCCCACCGATGCCTCGCTGAAGCTGCTGGAGGAGCATCCGCGCCTGCTGGTGTTCCGCAGCTTCTCCAAGGCGTGGGGAATGGCGGGACTGCGGATCGGCTACGCCCTCGGCGGCCCCGGCTCGGAGGAGCTGCTGGCGGAGCTCGAGCCCGACCTGGGCGTCAACGAGCTCTCCCAGGCGGGGGCGCTGGAGGCTCTGCGCAGGGCCTCGCGGCTGCTGGACAACCACGTGCACACGGTCGCGGTGGAGCGCGCCCGCCTGACCGCGGCGCTGCGCAGGCGCAACTTCGAGGTGGCCGAGAGCCAGGCCAACTTCCTGTGGATCGCGCACCCCACCCTCGCGGGCGAGGAGCTCGCCGCGCGGCTCGCCCTCGCGGGCGTGCTGGTCGCAGCGGGAGCCGCCCTCGGGGAGCCGCGCCACGTACGCGTAGGCATCTGCAACCCCGCGTCCTCTGACCGCCTGCTCACGGCGATCGACGGCGTGTTCCCCGGTGGGGAGCAGAACCCCGACGCGGCGAACGGGGGCCCCGGTTCAGACGCCGAGCCCCAACCTGCCTGAGGGGCTAACCGGCGGACCCGGACTGTCGCAGCAGCGCGCCGGTGGTCCCCTCGAAGATTTTGCGCCACGCACTGATGTCCTGCTCGGGCACCTGCGCCTCGAAGTGCTCCACCACGGCGCGCAGCCGTTCGGGGGAGATCTCGATCCCGTGGCGCTTGGAGATCTGACGGTAGTGCTCGTACTCCCCCGCGAGGTGGTGGGCGACCGACTGGAAGCCGTGCCGCGCGATGGCGATGCGGGAGGCGAAGTTCATGATCGAGGTCTGGAACATCAGCTCGTCGGTGGGCTCGGGCTCGATCAGCACGATGTCCACCCCGGGGTAGCGCTCCTCCCAGTTGCGCGCCACCTCGTGCAGCCGCTGGTGGGCGGCCAGCTTGAACGCCTGGAAGCCGACCTGGGGAAAGCCCATGTCGGAGATGCGCCGCGGGCGGCGCCCCCGCAGGGTGCGGACCTCCTTGGTGAGATCGTTGACGAAGGGCACCACCGGGTTGATCACGATCACCAGCTTGGCCCCCGCCTCAACGGCGATGTCGAGGTTGGTGGTGGAGGTGATCCCCCCATCCACCAGCTCGCGCTCGCCCAGCCGCACGGGGGCGTACACCATCGGCAACGCGCCCGAGGCGCGCACGGCGGTGGAGATGGGGACATCATCGAAGCCCTCCGCACCGAACACGATCCGCTCGCAGGAGTCGAGGTCGGTGGCGGTGATGTAGAGCTCCCTCCCCTCCCTTCCCTCCCGCAACTCGCGGAAGTCGTCGGTGCGATCGGGTTCGCTGAGGACTTTGTGCAGGTAGCCCTCGATGCCCGCCCCGGTGTAGAGCCCCGACGGCAGCGCCTGGGCGAGCCCCAGCGCGAGGTCCAACGCGGAGATCTGCCGCGGCTGGGAGATCATCTGCCGGGCGATCCCCGCCAGATGCAGCGGCAGCCGCAGGCCCTTGCGCCCAAGCTCCGAGAGGTTCAGGCGCAGGAGATCGCCGAGGTTGATGTCCCGGAAGGGCTGGGGCTCCTCGCTGGTGGCCACCCGCATCATCTCCTCGGGGGTGACGCCGTTGGCGCAGAGGGAGGCGATGAAGGACCCCGCGGAGGTGCCCACGTAGATGTCGAAGTCGGTGACCGTGCTGTTGACCGCGAGCAGGTCCAGCGCGCGCAGCGCGCCGATCTCATACACCCCCCCGGTGAAGCCCCCGCCGCCGAGCACCAGGGCGGTCTTGCTGGGCCGGCGGCGCCGGCGCGGCTTCTCCTGCAACTTGACAACGCGCCCCATACCGCTGTTTATTGTAGGGCTGCGTGCCCCCGCGCCTGCTTGCAACGCCCGCAATCGTGCTCTGCGCGCTCCTCCTCGCGCTCGCGCTCACACCGGGGACGACCGCGACCGCCACCTTCCGAGCCACGGCCGCACACCGGGCGCCGGCCCCCGCGAAGCCCAGGCCACTTCCTGCCACGGCCGCCACCGCGGCGGCGCTGCAGGGGCACATGGCCCACGAGCTGACCCTCGCGGGGGCGCAGTCGGGGGCGTACGTGTACGACCTGAGCACCGGCCAGGCGCTCTTCTCCGAGCGCGCCCAGCAGCGGCGCGCGCCGGCGTCGGTGGAGAAGCTCTACACCGCCACCACCGCGCTGGAGCGGATGGGTCCCACGGCGCAGCTTGAAACCACGGTGCTCGGCACCGGCCACCTCGCCCCGGGGGGCGTGTGGGAGGGCAACCTCTACCTCCGCGGCGGGGGCGACCCCACATTTGGGAGCGAGTCCTTCATCCGCGGCCACTACGGCGGCGTGGGCACGACCCTCTCCACGCTCGTCACCCAGCTGCAGACGACGGACGGGATCCACCGCGTCACGGGCGAGGTGGAGGGGGACGAGTCCTACTTCGACTCGCGCCGGGGGGAGCCCTCGAGCGGCTACGCGTGGGACCCCTTCCTCGAAGGGACCCTGAGCGCACTGGCGTTCAACCGCGGGGAAACGGGCACCGAAACCGGCGCCCACGCGCCAGCGGCCTACGCCGCGCGCCAGCTGCGGGCGGCGCTGCGGGCGGCGGGCGTCGCCGTGCCGCGAGGAGGCGGTGCGGCCAGCACCCCCGCGGGGGCGACGCGGCTCGCGGGGGTCCCCTCGCCGACGATCGCGCAGTTGCTCGGACTCACGCTGCCGCCCTCGGACAACTTCTTCGCGGAGACGCTCCTGAAGGACCTGGGGGCGCGCTTCGGGGGCGCGGGCACCACGGCGGCGGGAGCGAAAGTGGTGCGCGAAACGGTCGCCCAGCTCGGGGCGCACCCCCAGGTCGTGGACGGCTCGGGCCTCTCGCGCGAAGATCAGACCTCGCCCTACGAAGTCGTGACGCTGCTCAACGAGATCGCCCACACAGCGTTGGGAGGGGTGCTACGGGGAGACCTGGCGGTGGCGGGCCACACGGGGACGCTCTCCGAACGGATGCGCGGCACCGCGGCGGCGGGCCGCTGTCAGGGCAAGACGGGAACCCTCACGGGCGTATCCAACCTCGTGGGCTACTGCACGGCGGCCGACGGGAATGAGCTGGCGTTCGCGTTCTTCACGGATGGCATCGAACTCTACGCGGCGCACACGCTGCAGGACAACATGGCGATCACGCTCGCGGACTACTAGCGAAGGCTCGCCGCCCGCCGAGCGAGCCGGATGAGGGGCCCGGTGAAGCATTGTCTGCGCCTGCCAACCGACCTGGCGGCGGGCGGTCAATCGCCACCTTCCAGCAGCGCCCGCAGGCCCTCCTCGTCGAGCACCGGGACCTCCATGCGCTGGGCCTTCTCGAGCTTGGAGCCCGCGCTCTCCCCGGCGAGGAGGTAGTCGGTCTTCTTGGAGACCGAGCTGGTGACGCGCCCCCCGGCGGCCTGGATGCGTTCTGTGGCCTGCTCGCGGGTCCAGTTGGGGAGGGTGCCGGTGAGCACCAGGGTCTTGCCGGCGAGCGGGCCCTCCGAGGGCGGGGGGCCCGCTTCGGCGAAGCGCAGGCCGATGCGGCGCAGGTCCTCGATCACCTCCCGCATGTGGGGATCGTGGAGCTGGGCGTGGATGGAGTGGGCCATCTTCGCGCCGATTCCGGGGGTCTCCTCGAGCTGCTCCTCGGTGGCCCCCAGCAGCGCGTCGATCTCGCGGAAGCGCTGGGCGAGGTTGCGCGCGGTGACCTCCCCCACCTCCTCGATCCCAAGCGCGAAGAGCACACGCGCGAAGGGTCGCTGCTTGGAGTCCTCGACCGCGGCGAGCAGGTTGCGCACGGAGATCTCGGCGAAGCCCTCCAGCTCGAGCAGCCGCTCGGCGTGCTCGGAGAGGCGGTAGTAGTCCCCGGGGGTGCGCACGAGCTCCTGCTCCTGCAGCAGGCGCACCTGCTTCTCGCCGAGCCCCTCGATGTCCATGGCGCCGCGGGAGACGAACAGCTTCAGCAGCTGCCACGCGCGCTCGGGGCAGGCGCGGTTGGGGCACATCGTGAACACCGAATCGGGGGGCTTGACGGTGGGGGTGGCGCAGAAGGGGCACTCCGCGGGGGGCCGCGGCGGGGGTGGCCGGTCGGGGCGCTCGACGACGTGGGGGGCGGGGGAGACCACCTGGGGGATCACGTCCCCCGCGCGGAGCACGATCACATCCTCCCCCTCGCGGATGTCCTTGCGCGCGAGGTCCTCCTCGTTGTGGAGGGTGGCGAGCTTGATCGTGACCCCCCCCACGGAGACGGGCTCGAGCATCGCGTAGGGACGCAGATCGCCGAACTTGCCGACGTTCCAGCCGATGCGCTGCAGACGGGTGAGGGCGGTGGTGGGGGGGAACTTCCACGCGATCGCCCAGCGGGGGTCGCGCCCGACGGAGCCCAGGCGGCGCTGGAGGTCGAAGGCGGAGACCTTCACCACGACCCCGTCGATCTCGAAGTCGAGCTCCCCGCGGCGGCGCTGCCACTCCAGGCACTGCGCGACCACCTCGTCCTCGCTGTCGAGCAGGCGCACGTCGCGGTTGACGCGGAAGCGGTGCTCGCGCAGCCACTCCAGGGCCTCCCAGTGGTTCTCGAAGGAGAGCCCCTCGGTGACCCCCACCTGGTAGCACCAGATCGACAGGGGCCGCTCGGCGGCGAGCGCGGGGTCGAGCTGGCGGACGGTGCCGGCGGCGGAGTTGCGGGGGTTCATGAACGTGGAGAGCCCCTGCTCGGCACGGCGCTCGTTGAGCGCGGTGAAGTCCCTCAGCGACATGTACAGCTCACCCCGGACCTCCAGCAGGGGGGGCGCGTCGGGGACGTGCAGCGGGATCGCGGGGATCGTGCGGAGGTTGTGGGTGATGTCCTCCCCGATCTCCCCGTCCCCGCGGGTGGCCCCGCGCTCGAGCACGCCGTCGCGGTAGATCAGGCTGACGGCAAGCCCGTCGACCTTGGGCTCGACGACGTACTGGAAGCGGGGCTCGGCGATCCCCTCGCGGGCAAGGTGGTTGCGCATCCGCTCCACCCACGCGCGCAGCTCCTCCTCCGAGCGGGCGTTGCCGAGCGAGAGCATCGGCTCGAGGTGCGCGACCTTCTCCAGGCGCGAGACCGGCTCGGCGCCGACACGCTGAGATGGGGAGTCGGCGCTGCGCAGCTCGGGGTGCGCGGCCTCCAGGGCGCGGAGCTCATCGAAGAGCGCGTCGTACTGATCGTCCCCGATCTCGGGATCGTCGAGCGCGTAGTAGCGGTGGGAGTGGTGCTCGATCTGGCTGCGCAGCTCGGCGATGCGTTGTGCCGGGTCGGGTACTTGGGGGGCATCCGCGCGCGTCATCTGCGCATCCTGCCCGCGTGGGGGCGGGGCGTCCTACGGGCGGGTGGGCTCCCATCCCATCCGCAGGTCGCTGCCACCTCAGCTCGCCTCCACCTCAGCGGAGGCGAGGAGGGCGTGCAGGTCGAAGCTGCTCAGCGCCTCCATGCCGGGGCGATCGGTGAGGTCGAAGTGCATGGGGGTCACCGCGATGCGCCCCGCGGCGACCGCCGCGAGGTCGGTGCCGGGCACGTCGTGAAAGCCGGGGTCGTCGCCGTAGATCCAGTAGCGCCGGCGCGCCGGGGGGCCCGCCTCCTCGCGCTCGAGCTTGAGCTCGTCGCGGTAGATGCGCTTGCCCAGGCCGCACACCTCGACGCCCGTGGGGTGGCCGGCGGGGACGTTCACGTTGAGCAGCGTGCTCGCGGGCAGCGGGAGCGTCTCGAGGCGTTCTACGAGCCGCGCGACGAAGTGCGCAGCGATCTCGAACTGGAAGCCCCCATGGAAGCGGTAGTCAAGCGCGCGCGCGCCGGACTGCTGGGAGACCGCGATGCTGGGGAGCCCCAGCACCACCCCCTCCAGCGCCGCGGCGACCGTCCCGGAGTAGGTGATGTCGTCACCCAGGTTGGCCCCGTGGTTGATGCCGGAGACCACCACCTGCGCCTCGAAGCCCTCCACGACCCCCAGGCTCGCGAGGCGCACGCAGTCCACGGGGGTGCCGTCGGTGGCGTAGCCCACGCTGCCGTCGGGGAAGGAGACCTCTTCCACCCACAGGGGGCGGCGGGTCGTGATCGAGCGGGCCATCGCGGAGCGGTTGCCGTCCGGGGCGATCACCGCGAGGCGCACCTCGGGCAGCGCTGCGAGCGCCTCGCGCATCGCCCGCAGGCCCTCGGCCTCGATCCCGTCGTCGTTGGTGAGCAGCACGTTGAGCATCCGCGCTCAGCATAGGGACCAACGGGGTCGGTGCTGTGATCTCCCTGGGCGCCCGGCGCGGGAGCGAACGCCGCAGCAGAGACCCGCGCGTCCCGGCCCCCACGCCTACTCGTAGGCGACCGACGCGAGCACGAGACCGTGCGCGGGCGCGGTCGGTCCCGCCTGCGTCCGGGGCCGGCCCTCCAGCAGGCTGGTGAAGTCCTCCACGGTGCGCTGTCCCGCGGCCACCTCCAGCATCGTGCCGACGAGCACGCGGTTCATGTGGCGCATGAAGGTGTCCGCCTCGATCCAGAGCTCCAGCAGGTCCCCCGGCCCCTCCGCGCCGGGGAGCGCGCCCGCGGGGACCCCCTCCGCTCCAGGGGGCGGGCTCGTGGGGATCCTCTCCCCTTCAGGGGGTGTGCCCACGGGGATCCCCTCCGCTCCAGAGGGCAGGCCCGTGGGGACCGCGCGCCACTCGGCGTGCAGAACATCGCGCTCGAAGCGCACGTGTTCGGTCTCGGTGGGAGTGAAGGCGGTGAAGTCATGGCTGCCCACGAGCGCACGGGCGCACTCCGCGAGCGCCCCGCGGTCGACCGGGTGGGGCCACCAGAGCGCGTGCCCGCGCGTGAAGACCCCCCGTGTGCGGCGGGCGAGCACGCGATAGCAGTAGGTGCGACTGCGAGCGTCGCGGCGCGCGTCGAAGCCCGCGGGGGCGGGCTCGGAGGCGATCACCGAGATGTCGGGTGCCAGCAGGGTGTTGAGCCGCACGGGATCCACCGCCTCGTGGGCGTAGCTCGCGACCTGCCCCCACGCGTGCACCCCGCGGTCGGTGCGCCCCGCGACGCTCAGCGCGAGCTGCTCCCCGTCGAGGCCGCGGGTCCCGAGGACCGTGCGCAGCGCCCGCTCCAGCTCCCCCTGCACGGTGCGCAGGCCCGGCTGGCGCGCCCAGCCGGCGAAGTCGCTCCCGTCGTACTCGATGGTGAGCTTCGTCACCATCGGTCGCGCGCCCCCGCCGCGACCGCGGCGCTACACCAGCTCGAGGAAGACCATCTCGGTCGCGTCCGAGCGCCGCGGGCCGAGCTTGAGGATGCGGGTGTAGCCCCCCGGGCGATCCACGTAGCGGGGGGCCACCTCCACGAACAGGCGGTGCACGGCGAACTTGTCCTGCGCGAGCGCCGAGAGGGCCTGGCGGCGGTTGTGCAGATCGTCGCGCTTGGCGAGCGTGATCAGTTTCTCGATCTCCGGTTTGACCGCCTTGGCCTTCGCCTGGGTGGTCTTGATCCGCTCGTGCTCCAGCACCTCCTTGGTGAGGTTCATCAGGAGCGCCTTGCGGTGCGCCGAGTCGCGGCTGAGCTTGTTGCGGGTCTTCTGGTGTCTCATGGTCTTGGTGGTGGGAGTCTAGCCCGCAATCCGCACGCGGGGAAGCGGCGATCCGAGGCCGTCCGCCCTCGTGGCTTGCCGGCGAGGGGCTCCCTAGTCCTGGCGCAGGTGCAGGCCTCGCCCTTCGAGGGTTTCGATCACCTCGTCGATCGACTTCTTGCCAAAGTTGGGGATCGCGTTGAGCTCCGCCTCGGACTTCGAGATGAGGTCCCCCACGGTCTGGATACCCGCGCGCTTGAGGCAGTTGTAGGAGCGCACCCCCAGCTCGAGCTCCTCGATCAGGATGCTCCACTCCTCGCCCTGCAGCGCCGCCTGCGCGCCCCCGCCACCGCTGACCGCGAGGCCGTGGCCGTCGAGCTGGCCGCCGGGGGAGGCCCGCAGCTCCTGGATGCGGTCGGCGTCGGTGAAGATCGCGAGCTGGGAGATCAAGAGCTCCGCGGCCTCCCGCAGCGCCGCCTGGGGCTCGATCGAGCCGTCGGTCTCGATGTCCAGGGTGAGCTTGTCGAAGTCGGTCTTCTGACCCACCCGCGCCTGCTCCACCGCGTAGGCCACCCGCCGCACGGGGGAGAAGATCGAGTCGATCGGGATCACCCCGATGGGCTGGTCAGGCGACTTGTTCTCCTCAGCGGGCCGGTAGCCGCGACCACGGCCGATCGTCATGTAGAGCTCCAGCTTGGTCTTCTTCTCGAGCGTCGCGATGTGCACGTCGGGGTTGAGGATCTCCACGCCCGCGGGCAGGTCGATGTCCTTGGCGGTGATCTCCCCGGGGCCGCTCACCACGAGCGGCGCCTCGACCTCGGTGGCGTCCGAGTGCATGCGGCAGACGATGCCCTTGAGGTTGAGCACGATGTCGGTCACGTCCTCCTTGACACCGGGGATGGTCGAGAACTCGTGGGCCACCCCCTCGATGCGCACGCTGGTGACCGCGGCGCCCGCCAGGGAGGAGAGCAGCACACGGCGCAGCGAGTTCCCGAAGGTGTAGCCGAACCCGCGATCGAGCGGCTCGATCGTGAAGGTGCCGCGGTTCTGCTCCACCGACTCGCTTGTTATCCGGGGGATTTGGAAGTCGAGCATCAGAGTCCTAACGTCGTCGTGTTGTGACTGCTAATAGAAGAGGGACCTGGCTCGCCGGCCTGCGGCCGGCTGCGCCACCCTCTTTGACCAGCGCCTATTGGGCACCGGCTCCAAGGCATCGCACCCTCGAGTGGGGACGATGCCGGCAAAAGCCCTTACTTCGAGTACAGCTCGACGATGAGCTGCTCCTGCACCGGCGCCGCCACCTCGCGCCGCTCCGGGCGGCGCAGCACCTTGGCGGTCAGCGACTCGTGGTCGGCCTGCAGCCAAGCGGGGATCTGCCCGGTGAGCTCGGTGGCGTCCCGCACCACCTGGGTGGCGGGGGTGCCCGCCTTGATCGCAACCACCTCGCCCGGGCGCACCTGGTAGCTGGGGATGTTCACGCGCCGCCCGTTGACCGTCCAGTGGCCGTGGCGGATCAGCTGACGCGCCTGCCGGCGGGAGGCGGCGAAGCCGAGGCGCACGAGCACGTTGTCCAGACGGCACTCCAGCAGCGCCAGCAGGTTCTCGCCCGTGATCCCCGGCTGGCGGGAGGCCTTCTCGTAGTAGCCGTGGAACTGCTTCTCCAGCACCCCGTAGTAGCGGCGCGCCTTCTGCTTCTCGCGCAGCTGCAGGCGGTACTCGCTCTGTTTCTGGCGTCCCCGCCCGTGCTCCCCCGGCGGGTAGGAGCGGCGCTCGACGCCGCATTTGTCCGTCAGGCAGCGCTCCCCCTTGAGGAACAGCTTCTGCCCCTCCCGACGGCACTGCTTGCACTGTGCGCCCGTGTCTCTCGCCATGATCCCGTTTCTCTGTGCTCTGCTGTCGATCGATGTACTGAGTTGAAAGCTCGCCCGCCGGAAGTCCTACACGCGCCGGCGCTTGCGGGGGCGGCAGCCGTTGTGCGCCTGGGGGGTCACGTCCTTGACGCCCGTCACTTCGAGGCCCGCCGCGGAGAGCGAGCGGATCGCGGTCTCGCGGCCGGAGCCCGGGCCCTTGACGTAGACCTCCACCTTCTGCAGTCCCTGCTCGATGCCCTTGCGCGCCGCCGCGTCGGCGGTCACCTGGGCGGCGAAGGGGGTGGACTTGCGCGAGCCCTTGAAGCCCGCCCCGCCGGCGGACTCCCACGCGATCACGTTGCCCTGTACGTCGGTGAGGGAGACGATCGTGTTGTTGAACGACGTCTTGATGTGGGCCTGCCCCACGGGGATGTTCTTCTTGGGCTTGCGTTTGCCGCGTGCGCGCTTGGGTGCGGGCATTACTTCTTACCGGCTTTCTTCTTGCCGGCGACCTGCATGCGCTTGGGACCCTTGCGGGTGCGCGCGTTGGTCTTCGTCTTCTGCCCCCGCACCGGCAGGCCGCGGCGGTGGCGCAGGCCGCGGTAGCAGGCGATCTCCTGGAGGCGCTTGATGTCCTGGGAGCGCTCCCGGCGCAGATCCCCCTCGACGGTGAGATCGCTGTCGATCGCGTCGCGCAGGCGGGAGACCTCGTCCTCGGTGAGGTCCCGCACGTAGGTGTCGGGGCTCACGCCCACCTCCGCGAGCAGCTTGTTCGCGGTGGCGCGTCCGATGCCGAAGATGTAGGTCAGGCCGATCTCAGAGCGCTTGTTGAGGGGCAGGTTGACCCCGGCGATGCGTGCCACCGCCTAACCCTGCCTCTGCTTGTGGCGCTTGTTCTGGCAGATCACGAGGACCGCACCATGGCGGCGGATGATCTTGCATTTTTCGCACATCGGCTTGACCGACGGTCGTACCTTCATGATCCCTTTCGGCTGGTCCGGCGACCGGGCTCTGGCTGCCGGGACGGCCGCCGCTACCCAATCGAGGATGTGCTCGCAGCACAAAACGCCTTCGCGTGCGAGCGGACGCACGATAATAGCACCACGGCCGATTCAGCTCGGCGAGGGGCGGCCCCCCGGTCAGCTCGCGCCCACGACCCCCCCGGCCACCGGCTCGGCGCTCGTGGCCGCGGCGCCGTTCGCTGACCGCCCCCCGGCGCCCTCCTGGAGATGCCACGGCGTGAGCACCCGCGGGCCGCCGGCGGTGACGGCGACCGTGAACTCGAAGTGGGCCGCCGGGGAGTCGTCCTGGGAGAAGATCGCCCAGCCGTCCCCCCCCACGCGCACCGCGGGTCGCCCCGCGGTGGTCATGGGCTCGATCGCGAGCACCATCCCCTCCTCCAGCAGCGGGCCCTTGCCGGGCCTGCCGTAGTTGGGGACCTGGGGGTCCTCGTGCATGCTGCGCCCCACCCCGTGGCCCACCAGCGAGCGCACCACCGAGAGCCCCGCGGCCTCATTCACCCGCTCGATCGCGTGCGAGACATCGCCCATGCGGTTGCCCGCCCTGCACTGCTCGACGCCGGCGAAGAGCGACTCCCGGGTGGCGCGCAGAAGGTTCTCCTCGGTGGTGGCGATCTCCCCAACCGGGAATGTCCGCGCGGCGTCCGCCACCCAGCCGTCGAGCGTCACCCCCACGTCGATCGAGATGATGTCCCCCCCCTCCAGGCGATAGCGCCCGGGGATGCCGTGCACCACCATCGCGTTCGGGGAGGCGCAGATCGAGCCGGGGAAGCCGCGGAAGCCCTTGAACGTGGGGGTCGCCCCGTGGGAGCGGATGAAGCGCTCGGCGGCTCGGTCGAGCTCCTCGGTGCGCACCCCCGGGCGGATCATGCCCTCCATCAGCTGGAGCGTCCGCACGAGGATCGCACCCGCCGCCGCCATCTTCTCGATCTCCGCGGGGGTCTTCTTGATGATCATCAATCTGAGCTTAGCTTGACGTCGTGGCGCGCTCCCCCGGCGGGCGGGGGACGATCCCCTCTGCCGGCGCCTCAGGGCCGCCCGCTCACAGCTTGTCCTCGAGCCGCAGCGTGGCGAGCGTGGCCGATCACAGCTTGTCCTCGAGCCGCAACGTCGCGAGCGTGGCGCGGATGTGGCGGTGGACCTCGTTCGGGTTGCGGCTGCCGTCGAAGCGGCGCAGCAGCCCCGCGCGGTCGTAGTGGCCGATCAGCGGCGCCGTCTGGGCGTGGTACACCTCCAGGCGCCTGACGATCGTCTCCTCTCTGTCGTCCTCCCGCTGGATCAGCCGCGAGCCGTCCTGGTCGCACACGCCCTCGTGCTTGGGGGGGTCGAACTCGACGTGGTAGATGTGGGCGGGGTTCTTCACGCACACCCTCCGCCCCCCCAGGCGGCGCACCACCTCCTCGTCGGGCACCTCGATCAGCAGCACCGCGCTGAGTCGCCGCTCCAGGCCCCCGAGCGCCTCCTCCAGCGCCACCGCCTGCGCCTCGTTGCGGGGGAAGCCGTCCAACAGGAAGCCGTCGCGGGCATCGTCCACGCCGATCCGCTCGGTGATCATCCCCACGATCACCCCGTCCGGCACGAGCTCCCCCGCATTCATGTACTTCTGGGCCTCTGCGCCCAGTTTGGTCCCCTCGGCCACCTGCGTGCGCAGCATGTCTCCGGTGGAGATGTGCGCCAGACCGAAGTCGCTCTGCAGACGGTCCGCCTGGGTGCCCTTGCCCGCGCCCGGCGGACCGAGGAGGATCAGGTTCAGCTCGGCCACGTCCCCCGCAGCCTACCTGCTCGCGCCCCAGTTCGGACTCCTCGGACGTTGCCAGAGCGCCTCAACGCGGGCGGGACCCCGACCTCCCGGGGAGGGCTACTCCAAGAACCCCCCGCACTCGCCCGGGTAGGGGGCAGGCCCCCCTCCCGACCTCCCCCGGAGGATCGCTACTTCAAGAACCCCTCGTAACTTCGCATCATCAGCTGGGCCTCGAGCTGCTTCATCGTTTCCAACGCCACCCCGATCACGATCAGGATCGAGGTGCCCCCGAGCTGGAGCTGCACGTGGGTGCGGTCGAAGAGGATCGTCGGCAGCGCCGCCACCGCCGCGAGGAACAGCGCGCCGGGGAACGTGAGGCGCGCGAGGATGCGGTCCAGGAATTCGGCGGTCGGCCGCCCCGGGCGCACGCCCGGGATGAACCCGCCGTACTTCTTGAGGTTGTCCGCCTGGTCCACCGGGTTGAAGGTCACGGCGGTGTAGAAGTAGGTGAAGACGATGATGAAGATCGACTCCCCCACGATGTAGTGCCAGCCGTTGGGGGTGAAGAAGTCCGACAGCTGCTGGCCCCAGTGGGTTTTGACGAGCGACCCGATCGTCGGCGGGAAGGCCATGATGCTGGCGGCGAAGATCACGGGGATCACGCCCGCCATGTTCACGCGCAGCGGCAGGTAGGTCTGGCCGCCTTCGGTCATGCGCCGCCCGATCACGCGCTTGGCGTACTGCACGGGGATCCGCCGCTGGCCCTCCATCACGAACACGATCGCCGCCACCACCACCAGCACGAGGAAGGGCATCATCACCTTGAAGACCTGGTTCTGGCTCGTCCACCATGTCTGGATCCCCGCGGGCAGGCGCGAGACGATCGAGGCGAAGATCAGCAGCGAGATGCCGTTGCTGATGCCTTTCTGGGTGATCAGCTCGCCGATCCACATCAGCAGCACGCAGCCCGCGGTGAGGGAGATCACGATCAGGAAGATGTGGGGGAAGTCGAACTTGGTGACCACCGATTCCCCCGCGCTGGCCTGCAGCGAGTGGAACAGGAAGACGTAGCCGATCGACTGCAGGAACGCGAGGCCCACCGTCAGGTAGCGCGTGTACTGGGTGATCCGCGCCTGCCCCACTTCGCCTTCCTTGGAGAGCTTCTCCAGGGAGGGCACCACCACCTGCAGCAGCTGCAGGATGATCGAGGAGGTGATGTAGGGCATGATCCCCAGCGCGAAGATCGCGATCCGCGAGAGGCTGCCGCCGGAGAAGAGGTTGAGCAGCCCCAGGATGTTGTTCCCCCCGAGCTGCTTCTGGATGCTGTTGACCGCCGTCAGGTTGACCCCCGGCACCGGCAGATGGGAGCCGAGGCGGTAGATCAGCAGCATCGCCGCCGTGAAGCCGATCTTCTTCCGGATGTCCGGAACCTGGAAGGCGTTGAGGATCGTGGAGAGCACTGCCGGCGATTCTAGACCCAGGTGGCGTCTCGCGCGCGGGTCTTCTCAGAACGGCTACTTGGAGTCGACCGCATCGCCGACGAGGACGCAGGTTCCGCCCGCCGCCTCGATGCGCTCGCGGGCGCTCGCGCTGAAGGCGTCCGCGTGGACAGTCAGCGCCTTGGCCAGCTCCCCCTTGGCCAGCACCTTGACCGGCACCGCCTTGCGCGTGCCGAGGCCCCTCGAGCGCATCAGCTCCAGGGTCACCTCCGTGCCCGCCTCGAAGCGGCTGTCGAGGTCGCCGACGTTCACCGCCTGGGTGTGCGTGCGGAAGGGCTCGAAGGGCATCGACTTCTTCATGTGCGGACCCCTGAGCTTGCGCATCCGCATGTGGATCGGCATCTGCCCACCCTCGAACCGGGCCCTGCTCTTGGCGCCCGAGCGCGATCCGTAGCCCTTCTGCCCGCGGCCCGCGGTCTTGCCCGTGCCCGAGCCTTCCCCGCGTCCCACCCGCTTGCGCGGGCGGCGGCTGCCAGGGGCGGGGGCGAGGCTGTGCAGCCCGATGCGGGGCTCCTCCTGCTTGGGATCGGCCGCGGGGCTCACTCCGAGGCGCCCTTCTTGCTTGTGGCGCCCCTCGCAGAATCAGCGTCCGGGTGGACCTCCACCAGGTGGCGCACCGCGTGCAGCATCCCCCGCGCCTGCGGGCAGTCCTCGACCTGCACCTCGTGGCCGATGCGGCGCAGGCCCAGTGAGCGCAGCGTGTCGAGCTGACGGCCGTTCGAGCCGTTGCTCGAGCGCCGCTGGATGACGGTCAGAGCGGCCATCAGGCCGAGGCCTCCGCGGCGGGCTCTGCGCTCGGCGGTGTCTCCGTCTCGCTCTCCGCGACGACCTGCGCAGGCTCGCTCGCCTCGGCGCCGGCCGCGGCCGGCTCGGCCAGGGTGTCCGTGGCCTCGGGGGGCTTCTCCGCGAGGCCCAGCACCCGGTTGATCGAGAGGCCCCGCAGGCGCGCCACCTCCTCGGGGGTGCGCAGCTCCCGCAGGCCGGTGATCGTGGCCTTCACGAGGTTGATCGGGTTCTGGGTCCCGAGGCTCTTGGAGAGGATGTCGTGGATCCCCGCGAGCTCCAGCACCGCGCGCACGCCACCGCCCGCGATCACGCCGGTGCCGGGGGCCGCGGGCTTCAGCAGCACGCGGCCCGCGCCGAAGACGCCGGTGGTCTGGTGGGTGATCGTGCTGCCGTGCCGGGGCACCCGGAAGAGATCCTTCTTGGCGCGCTCCACCCCCTTCTGGATCGCGAGCGGGACCTCGTTGGCCTTGCCGTAGCCCACACCCACCACTTCCCGTTCGTCACCCACCACCACGAGCGCGGTGAACGAGAAGCGCCGCCCGCCCTTGACGACCTTGGCGACGCGGTTGATCTCGACGACGCGCTCCTGGAGGTCCAGGCCGGCGGCGTTGACGGAGCGATCTGTGGGGATGGTGGACATAGGGGAAGTCGTGAGGGTAGCGGGGTTGCGGGGCGGGCGGCTGCGGGTCGGTGGGTGGTGTGCTCTCTGGAAGGTCCGGTTGGGAGTGCTCGGGCGGGGCTCGGGGGGTGCTGCTAGACGGTGATCCCCGCCTCGCGCAGGGCCTCGGCGAAGGCGCGCACATGTCCGTGGTAGCGGTAGCCCCCGCGGTCGAACACCGCCTCGGAGACACCCGCCGCCTTGACCCGCTCGGCCAGCAGCGCACCCGTGCGGGTGGTGCGCTCGGCCTTCGCGAGCTCGCGCAGCTCGGGCTCGTACCAGTTGACCGCGGCCAGCGTGCGGCCGGTGAGGTCGTCGATCGCCTGCGCGGAGAGCCCCCGGTTGGAGCGGAACACCGAGATCCGCGGCCGCGTCGCGGTGCCCGCGATCTTCGCGCGCACTCTGCGGCGCCGTTTGAGTCGGCGCTCGGGCTTGGTGAGGACGGTCATGCGCGCTTGCCCACCTTGCGCGCCACGTACTCCCCCTCGTAGCGGATGCCCTTGCCCTTGTAGGGCTCCGGCGGGCGCTGCTTGCGGATGATCGCGGCGGTCTCCCCCACGAGCTGCTTGGAGATGCCCCTCACCACGATCCTCGTGGGCTGGGGCACCTCGAACTCGATCCCCGCCGGGGCCGGGATCGGGACGGGGTGGGAGTAACCCACGGCGAGCTCCAGGTCCTTGCCCTTCAGCTGTGCGCGGTAGCCCACCCCCTGGATCTCCAGCCGCTTCTCATAGCCCTCGGTGACGCCCTGCACCATGTTCGCCACCAGGGTGCGCGTGAGGCCGTGCAGCGCGCGGTGCTCGCCGCGGTTGGTGGGACGGGAGACCCGCAGCAGCTCGCCCTCCTGGACGACCTCGATGTCGCGGTTCACGCGCTCCTGCAGCTCCCCTTTGGGCCCGCTCACACGCACCGACTCCGGCTCGATCGCCACGGTCACGCCGGCCGGCACGGGGATGGGCTGTCTTCCGATCCTGGACACTGGTTGCCTCCCCTCCCCTACCAGACCTGCGCCAGGACCTCGCCGCCGACACCCGCTGCGCGCGCGTCGTGGCCGGTCATCACGCCCTGGGAGGTCGAGACGATCGAGGTGCCCATCCCGCCCTGCACCTTGGGGATGCCCCCGGCCTGCACGTAGGTGCGCTGGCCGGGCCTGGAGACCCGCCTGAGGCCCGAGATCGCCGAGCGGCGGTCGTCGGTGTACTTGAGCCGGATCTCGATCACCCGTCCCGTCGCGCCCCCGGGCGCGGGGAGCTCGGTCCAGGAGTCGATGTAGCCCTGCTCCACGAGGATCCGCGCGAGCTCCGCCTTGACCCTGGAGGCGGGAATCTGGACCGTCTCGTGCGCGGCGTGAATCGCGTTGCGGATGCGCGTGAGGAAGTCGGCTATCGGATCGGTCATGGACATGGCGTCTTGAAGGGGTCGTGTTGGAGTGGGCCTACCAGGAGGACTTCGTCATCCCGGGGATCTGGCCGTTGTGGGCGAGCTCGCGCAGACAGATGCGGCAGAGCCCGAACTTGCGGTAGACCGCCTTGGGCCGTCCGCAGCGGTTGCAGCGAGTATATGCGCGCGTCTTGTACTTCGGCGTCCGCGCCTGCTTGACGCGCAGCGAGGTCTTGGCCATCAGTCGGTGCTCTCCTGGTCGGTGTTCTCCTGGTCGGTGTTCTGCTGGTCGGCGGCCTCCGTCTCGGCAGCCTCCGTCTCGGCGGTCTCCGTCTCGGGGGTCTCCGTCGGTTCCGAGTTCGAGGGGTCGGCGATGGCCTGCGCGAACTCCGCGGGCCGGCCGTAGGTGGAGAAGGGCATCCCGAGCGCCGTGAGCAGCACGAAGGCCTCCACGTCGGTGCGGGCGCTGGTGGTGATCGTGATGTCCAGGCCCCGCACGTGGTCGATCGCGTCGTAGTCGATCTCGGGGAAGATGATCTGTTCGCGGACCCCCATCGAGTAGTTGCCGCGGCCGTCGAAGGAGCGCGGGTGCAGGCCGCGGAAGTCGCGGATGCGGGGGATCGCGATCGAGGTGAGGCGATCGAGGAACTCGTAGCCGCGGTCCCCCCGCAGGGTCACGGCGACGCCCACGGGCATCCCCTCGCGCAGTTTGAACGCCGCGATCGACTTCCGCGCGCGCCGCACGCTCGGCTGCTGGCCGGCGATCGTGGCGAGCTGGTCCTGCGCGGCCTTCAGCGCCTTGGAGTCCTGCTTGGCGTCGCCCACACCCATGTTGAGGGTGATCTTCTGGAGCTTGGGCGTCTGCATCGGGGAGGTGTAGCCGAAGCGCTCCACCAGCTGGGGGCGGATCTCCTCCATGTAGTGCAGCTTCAGGCGCGCCGGGGGAGCTTCGGCGGAAGGGGCCTTCGAAGCGCTCATCGGCTCATCGATTCCATGGTCGGGTGCTCAGCAGGGGTGGCCATCTCAGTCGATCCTCGCCCCCGAGCGCCGGGAGACGCGGAAGGGCCTTCCGTTCTCACGCTCCACGCCCACGCGCGTGGGCTTGCCGCCTTTGGGGTCCAGGAGCATCACGTTGGAGACGTGAATCGGCCCCTCGAGCTCGATCACGCCGCCGCCCACGGTCGCGCCCCTGCCTCCAAAGCCGGCGCTATCGGTGCGCTGAGGGCGGGTGTGGCGCTTGACCATGTTCAATCCCTCGACGTACAGGCGCTCCTTGCCCGGTTCCACGCGCAGCACGCGCCCGCTCTTGCCACGATCCTTGCCCGCGATCACCAGCACCCGATCGTCGGAGTGGATCCGCAGCGTGCGCCGGGGAGTCTTTGCCTGAGCGCCCGAGCGCTTGCGCTCCGAGCGCTTCCCGCCGGTCTGCTTTGCGCCGGCGCCCGATCCCCCCTTGCGCGATCCGCCTGTCTGTGCCCGAGCGCGCGCCATCTCAGATCACCTCGGGGGCGAGGGAGACGATCTTCATGAAGTTGCGATCCCGCAGTTCTCGCGCCACAGGTCCGAATACGCGGGTGCCGCGGGGGTTGTTCTGCTCGTCGATGATCACCGCGGCGTTCTCGTCGAAGGCGATGTAGGTGCCGTCCTCGCGGCCGAACGGCTTCTTGGTGCGCACCACCACGGCGGTGACCACGTCGCCCTTTTTGACGGTCCCGTGGGGGTTGGCCTGCTTGACGGTGGCGGTGATCACATCGCCCACGTGGGCGTAGCGGCGGCGTGAGCCACCCTTGACGCGGATGCAGAGGATCTCGCGCGCCCCCGTGTTGTCGGCCACGCGCAGCCTTGTCTCGTTCTGGATCATCGCGCCCTCTCCAAGACGTCCACCAACCGCCAGCGCTTGGTGCGCGAGAGGGGCCGGCTCTCGATCACGCGCACCACGTCGCCCTCGTGCGCCTCGTTGTTCTCATCGTGCGCGTGCAGGGTGCTGGAGCTGCGCACGATCTTCTCGTAGCGCCGGTGGCGGCGGGCGACGTCGATCCGCACGGTGATCGTTTTGTCGGCCTTGTTGGAGACCACCACGCCCTGGCGCACGCGGCGGGCACCGGCGGTCGGGGGGTGCACGGGCGCGAGCGGCTGCGGCGCCGGAGCCCCGCTGCGCGCGGCCGCGCTCTTGGCGCGTTCCTGCAGACGTCGCGCGCGGCGCTTCACCGCCTTGGTTCTGCGCACCTCCTGGCGTTCGGCGTGGCGCTCCTCCGGCGAGCGGGGCTCACGGGTGCGTCCGCTGTGCGTCGAGCGAGCCTTGCGCCGGCGCTCCTTCGGGGGGAGCTGCTCGGCGGGCTCCGCTGGGGGGGCCTGCGCGGCCGGCTGCTGGGCCTCCGGCTCCTGGGCCTGGAGGGCCTCGGGCTCTGGCGCTTGGGGGGCCTCGGGCTCTGGGGCCTGGGGGACCTCCGGCTCCTGGGCCTGGGGAGCCTCCGGCTCCGTTGCCCCGGAGGCCTCCTGCTCCTGCGCCTGTGGCTCCTCTGTCATCTCCGTGTCCTGTTCCTCGGCCATGTCGTTCAGATTCCCAATTCCCGCTCGCGGGCGACGGTGAGCGCGCGCGCAAGCCCGCGCCGGGCGCTGCCCATTCCGGCGGTGTTCTCGAGCTCCCCGGTGGCGTTGGCGAAGCGCAGCCCGAAGAGCTCCTTGCGCAGGTTGACTATCTGCTCTGCGAGCTCGTCGTCGGGCATGTCGCGCATCTCCTTGGCCTTCACGATCCCGAGCCTCAGTCCTCGCGCATCACGAACTTGGACTTGACGGGAAGCTTGTGCGCGGCGAGACGGATCGCGTCGCGGGCGAGCGGCTCGGGCACTCCGGCGAGCTCGAACATCACGCGCCCGGGCTTCACCACCGCCACCCACCCCTCGGGGGAGCCCTTGCCCGAGCCCATGCGGGTCTCGGCGGGCTTCTTGGTGACGGGCTTGTCGGGGAAGACGTTGATCCACACCTTGCCCCCGCGCTTGATCTTGCGCGTCATGGCGATACGGGCGGCCTCGATCTGGCGGTTGGTGAGCCAGCCCTGCTCGAGCGACTTCAGGCCGTACTCGCCGAACTGCACCTTCACCTGGCCGCGCGACATGCCGCGACGCCGGCCACGGTGCTGCTTGCGATGCTTGACGCGCTTGGGGGAGAGCATCAGCGAGCGCCTCCCGCACCCGGCGCGCCGCCGGGCCCGCGACCGCCGCCAGGACCGCCCGGGCCACGACCGCCGCCCGCACCTCCCGGCCCGCGGCCACCCCCTCCGCCGCCGCCGAATCCGCGTCCACCGCCGGGGCCTCCGGGACCGCGTCCGCCGCCGGAACCGCCAGGCCCGCCAGGCCCACGTCCGCCACCGGGACCGCCAGGCCCGCGACCGCCGCCGGGGCCACGCCCGCCACCAGGACCGCCCGGGCCACGTCCGCCACCGGGACCGCCAGGCCCGCGACCGCCGCCGGGGCCACGCCCGCCACCGGGACCGCCGGGTCCACGACCGCCGCCCCCTCCACCGCCGCCGCGCCCCCGGCCGCGTCCATCGCGCCCGTCGCGACCGCCGCGGCCGTCGCGCTCGGAACTCGGGGGGGGAGGTGCGGTCATGTCGGTGAGGTCCGCGCCGGTGTAGCCCTCGGGCATGATTTCGCCCTTGTTGACCCAGCACTTCACCCCGATGCGCCCGAACGTGGTGGCGGCCTCGTAGAAGCCGTAGTCGATGTCGGCGCGCATCGTGTGCAGCGGCACGCGCCCGTCGGAGTAGCTCTCGGTGCGCGCCATCTCCGCGCCGCCCAGGCGCCCGGCGACCTGCACCTTCACGCCCTTGGCTCCGGAGCGCATGGCGCTGGTGAGCGCGCGCTTCATCGCGCGGCGGAACGCGACACGGTTCTGGAGCTGCTCGGCGATCGACTGCGCGACTAGCTTCGCGTCGAGCTCGGGACGCTTGATCTCGAGGATGTTGACCTTGATCTGCTTCTGGGTCATGCGGTGCAGGTCGCGCCGCAGGGCGTCCACTTCGGTGCCCGACTTGCCGATCACGATGCCGGGCCGCGCGGTGTGGATGTTGACCTCCAGTTCAGCGGCGTCCTTGCGGATCGTGATGTCGGATAGTCCCGCGTGGGCGAGGCGGTCGATGATGTGCTTGCGCACGCGGATGTCCTCAGCGAGATACTCCGCGAAGTTGCGCTCGTTAAACCAGTTGGACTTCCAGTCGTGGATGTAGCCCACGCGCATGGCCTCTGGGTGAACCTTCTGTCCCATCTATCTCTCTTCTCCGAATCTCTCTTGCGAATCTCGTCCTACGACCGCGGGGTGAGCGTGATCGTCAGGTGGCTGGTGCGCTTGCGGATCGGCGTCGCTCTGCCCATGGCGCGCGGCCGAAAGCGCTTGATGGTGGGCCCCTCGTCGGCGTAGACCTCGCCAACGACGAGATCGTCCTCGAGCAGCTCGTGGTTGTTCTCCGCGTTGGCCACCGCGGACTCGAGCAGCTTGCTCCAGTCGCGCGCCACATCGCGGGGCGTGAAAGCGAGGATAGCGCGTGCCTCCTGCACGGACTTGCCCCGCAGGTGGCCGCACACCATGCGGGCCTTGCGGGCGGAGGTGCGCACGTAGCGCGCCCGCGCGCGCACCACCTGCCGGCGGGCGCCCGGCGCGCGTTTGGCGGCGGCTGGTTTGGGCTTCGGAGCGGCCTCCTTGGCGGGGGCCTCCTCGGCGGCGGCCTCGCCGGCGACGGGCTCCTTGCCTGCCTGCTCCTTGGCGTCAGCATCCGCCTTGGGGGCTTTCCTTGCCTTGGCCGGTTTCTTCTCGGCGGCGGGCTTTTTCTCGGCTTTGGCGTCCGCCTTCTCCGCGGCGGCTTTCTTCGCAGCCGGTTTTTTGGCGGCTGGCTTTTTCGCAGCCGGTTTCTCGGCGGCCTCCGCGGCCGGCTCGGAGGGGCTCTCCCCCGGCTTGTCCGCCTTCTCCTCCGCGGCCGCCTGCTCCTCCTCGGCGCTCATCTCAGCGCACCTTTCCCGACCCCGCGTGCCCGCGGAAGTGGCGGGTGGGGGCGAACTCGCCGAGCTTGTGCCCCACCATCGACTCGCTGACGAAGACGGGGATGTGCTTCTTGCCGTCGTGCACGGCGATCGTGTGACCGACCATGTCGGGGAAGATCGTGGAGGCACGGGACCAGGTGCGGATCATCTGTTTGCGGTTCTCCGCGTTGAGCGCCTCGATGCGCTTCATCAGGCGCTCTTCCACCCACGGTCCCTTCTTGCTGGAGCGGCTCATCGGCTCTTCTTGCCCTTTCCGCGCCGGCGGCCGCGCACGATGTAGCGGTCGGAGGGCTTGTTCTTCTTGCGAGTGCGGTAGCCAAGGGTGGGCACCCCCCAGGGGGTGACGGGGTGGCGGCCCGCGGTGGTCGAGCCCTCCCCGCCGCCGTGGGGGTGGTCGACGGGGTTCATCGCCACGCCGCGGGTCTGGGGGCGCACGCCCATGTGACGCTTGCGCCCGGCCTTGCCCACCTTGATGTTCTGGTGGTCGGAGTTGCCGATCGTGCCCACGGTGGCGCGGCACTCGGCGCGCACGAGGCGCATCTCGCCGGAGGGCAGCCGCAGGGTGGCCATCTCGCCGTCCTTGGCCATCAGCTGCACCGAGGCCCCCGCGGAGCGCGCGAGCTGTCCGCCGCGGCCGGGCTGGAGCTCCACGTTGTGAACCACGGTTCCGACGGGCATACGGGCGAGGGGCAGGCAGTTGCCGACCGCGATGTCCGCCTCCTCCCCCGAGCTGACGCTCATGCCGACGGTCAGGCGCTGGGGGGCGAGGATGTAGCGCTTCTCGCCGTCGAGGTAGTGCAGGAGGGCGATGTAGGAGGAGCGGTTGGGGTCGTACTCGATCGCGGCGACCTTCGCGGGGACGCCGTCCTTGCGGCGCTTGAAGTCGATCCTCCGGTAGAGGCGTTTGGCGCCGCCACCGCGGTGGCGAGCGGTCTTGCGCCCGTGGGCGTTGCGACCGCCGCTCTTCTTGAGACCCTCCACGAGCGTCTTCTCGGGCTCGCTCTTGGTGATCTCGGCGAAGTCCGCGTAGGAGGTGAAGCGCCGGCCGGGGCTGGTGGGCTTGGGTTTGCGAATCGGCATGGTGTTCTCCGGTCGGGCGGCGGGTGGGCGGGCCCTAGACTCCCTCGAGGCCCTGGAAGATCGCGATGCTCTCGCCCTCGCGGACCTGCACGATCGCCTTCTTCCACGTGCGGGTGCGCCCGCTGGTGACGCCGCGGCGCTTGGGCTTGGACTTGACGCTCTGGGTGCGCACCTCCACCACGTGCACGTTGAACAGCGATTCGACGGCCTGGCGGATCAGCGTCTTGTGGGCGTCGGGGTGAACACGGAAGGTGTAGCGGCCCTCGGCCGAGAGGACGTAGCTCTTCTCGGAGACCACGGGGCGGATGATGACCTGGGAGTGCTCCATCAGCTCTTGGCCTCCCCCGTGCCGCCGGCGCGAGCGGTGAGCGCGTCGAGCGCCGCCTGCGAGAGCACGACCGAGGCGGCCCCGAGGAGATCGGTCACGCCCACGTTCTCGTGCTGGAGCACCGCCACCCGGGCGAGGTTGCGGAAGGAGAGCGCGGCGCCGGACTCCTCGGCGGCGAGCGCCACGAGCGTGGGCCGGGGCTGGCCCCAATCTTCGAGCAGATCGAGCGCATCGCTGGTCTTGGGCGATGCGAAGGAGGAGGGATCGAGGACCGCGATGGAGCCGCGCCCAGCGTGCAGGGAAAGCGCGCTGCGCAGGGCGGCGCGCTGCTCCTTGCGGTTGACCTTGAAGGTGTAGGAGCGCGGCTGGGGCCCGAACGCGACGCCACCCCCGGTCCACAGCGGCGAGCGGCTGGAGCCGGCGCGCGCGCGGCCGGTGCCCTTCTGGCGCCACGGCTTGGCTGAGCCGCCGGAGACCATCGCGCGGGTCTTGGTGGCGGCGGTGCCGCGCCGGCGGGCGGCCTGCTCGGCGCGCACGCTCTGGTGCACAAGCGGACCGTGGAAGCCCGCCGCGAAGGCCTCCCCGTCGAGGTTCACCTTCGTTGCGCCTCCCAGCACGGGAGCGTTCAGCGCTGCCTCAGGCATCGGCGCGTACCTCCACGACCCCTCCGCGGGGCCCCGGTACTGAGCCGCGCACGAGCAGGAGGTTCTGGGCGACGTCCACCGCGACGATCTCGAGGCCCGGCTGGGTCACGCGGTGGTTGCCCATCTGGCCCGGCCCCCTGATGCCCTTCATGACGCGCGCGGGAGTCGCGGAGGCGCCGATCGAGCCAGGTGCGCGGACGTTGTGGGAGCCGTGGGACTTGGGCCCGCTCTTGAAGTTGTGGCGGCGGATCGTCCCCTGGAAGCCCTTGCCCTTGGATACCCCCGAGATCTTCACGCGGGCGCCCACCTCGAAGGACTCGACGGTGACGCTCTCCCCGAGCTTGAGCTCCTCCGGGGTCTCCCCGCGAAACTCCACGAGGTGGCGCAGCGGGGGGGCGCCGACCTTCTTCAGATGGCCGAGCTCGGCTTTGGTGAGGCGCTTCTCGCGAGTGGTGCCGAAGGCGAGCTGCATCGCCTGGTAGCCGTCGCGCTCCTCGGTGCGCAGCGCGGTCACCGGGCAGGGACCCGCCTCGAGCACGGTGACCCGTGCGACGGAGCCATCCTCCCTGAACAGCTGGGTCATTCCGAGCTTCTTGGCGAGAATCGCGGGCATCAGGTGGCGAGGCGGATCTCGATGTCGACGCCCGCGGGGAGGTGGTCGAGGCGCTGGAGGGAGTCGACGGTCTTCGGCGTCGGCTGGTGGATGTCGATCAGACGCTTGTGGGTGCGGATCTCGAAGTGCTCGCGAGAGTCCTTGTCCTTGAAGGGGGAGCGGATCACGCAGTACACGTTCTTCTCGGTCGGCAGCGGCACGGGTCCGGAGACGGTGGCCCCGGTGCGCGTGGCGGTCTCGACGATCTCCCTCGCGGCGGACTCGATCGCGGAGGTGTCGTACGCCTTCAGGCGAATGCGGATCTTGTTCTGGGCGGCTGGTGCCATGGAAAGGAGTCAGGTTTCTAGTGGTTGTGAGTCGGGTTTCTCGGTGTGTCTGGGAACGTTCTTCATCGCACCGCGCTGGGCGGAGCTGCATCGTCGTATCGGTCTGGCAATGAAAAAAGCGCCCCCGGAACGGTCCCGGGGGCGCCTTTGGGTGCTACTCGATGATCTCGCTGACCACGCCCGAGCCCACCGTGCGACCGCCCTCTCGGATCGCGAAGCGCAGGCCCTGGTCCATCGCGATCGGCTGGATCAGCTCGATCTCCATCTGGACGTTGTCGCCGGGCATCACCATCTCCACGCCCTCGGGCAGCTTGGCCACGCCCGTGACGTCGGTGGTGCGGAAGTAGAACTGCGGCCGGTACCCCGAGAAGAAGGGGGTGTGGCGACCGCCCTCCTCCTTCTTGAGCACGTAGACCTCGGACTTGAACTTGGTGTGGGGGGTGATGGAGCCCGGCTTGCAGAGCACCTGACCGCGCTCGATCTCCTCGCGCTTGGTGCCACGCAGCAGGCAGCCGACGTTGTCGCCCGCGCGGCCCTCGTCGAGGATCTTGCGGAACATCTCCACGCCCGTGACCACCGTGGAGGTGGAGTCGTGGACGCCCACGATTTCCACGGTGTCGCCGGTTTTGACGATCCCCTGCTCGATGCGCCCCGTGGCGACGGTGCCACGGCCGGTGATCGAGAAGACGTCCTCGACCGGCATCAGGAAGGGCTTGTCGAGCTCGCGCACGGGCTCGGGGATGTAGTCGTCCAGCGCGGCGGCGAGGTCGAGAATCTTCTGCTTGTACTGCTCGTCGCCTTCCAGCGCCTTCAGCGCGGAGCCGATCACGAAGGGGATGTCGTCCCCGGGGAAGTCGTATTCGCTCAGCAGCTCGCGGACCTCGACCTCGACCAGTTCCAGGAGCTCCTCGTCGTCGACCATGTCGGCCTTGTTGAGGAACACCACGATGTAGGGGACTCCGACCTGGCGGGCCAGCAGGATGTGCTCGCGCGTCTGGGGCATCGGTCCGTCGGCGGCGGAGACCACGAGGATCGCGCCGTCCATCTGCGCGGCGCCGGTGATCATGTTCTTCACGTAGTCCGCGTGACCGGGGCAGTCCACGTGTGCGTAGTGGCGCTTCTCGGTCGCGTACTCCACGTGCGAGGTGGCGATCGTGATCCCGCGTTCCTTCTCCTCGGGAGCGTTGTCGATCTCCTCGAAGCTGCGGGCTTCGGCGCCTCCCTTCTCCGCCAGCACCGTGGTGATGGCAGCGGTCAGCGTCGTCTTGCCGTGGTCGATGTGACCGATGGTGCCGACGTTGACGTGCGGCTTGTCGCGCTCGAACTTCTCCTTCGCCACTTTGTGTTCGCTCCTCTGTATCGACTGGTGTTGTCCGCCGCTGGGGCGAACCGGGGAAATCTATCTAAATGGGTGTTCCTGTGACTTCTCGTACCTGCAAGATCGTGTCCTGGCCGTCACCAGCGCCGCCTGATCGAAGAAGAGGGGCCCGGCTTTGCCAGCCTGCGGCTGTCTGCGCCACCGTCTACGCCGGGATCGGCTCCCCCGTGCGCTGTTCGATGATCTTCTCCGCGATGTTGGGGGGGACCTCCTCGTAACCCTCGAACTGCATGGTGTAGGTGGCACGTCCCTGCGTGTTGGAGCGCAGGTCGGTGGCGTAGCCGAACATCTCGCTGAGCGGCACCATCGCGTGGATCGCATGCGCGTTACCCCGCTGCTCGGAGCCGTGCAGGTGCCCGCGCCGACGCGATAGGTCGCCCATCACATCGCCCATGAACTCCTCGGGGGTGACCACCTCGACCGCGAAGATCGGCTCCAGCAGCACAGGCTTGGCGCGCCGGGCGGCCTCCTTGAAGGCGAGCGAGCCGGCGACCTTGTATGCGATCTCCGAGGAGTCCACCTCGTGGTACTTGCCGTCCACGAGCGTGACGCGCACGTCGACCATCGGGTAGCCCGCCTTGACGCCGTTCTCCAGCGCCTCCTCGACGCCCTTCGCGACGGCGGGAATGAACTCCGAGGGGATCGACCCGCCCTTGATCTTGTTGACGAACTCGAAGCCCACGCCGGGGGCGGGCTCGAGGTTGATGTAGACCACGCCGTACTGGCCCGAGCCACCGGTCTGGCGCACGAACTTGCCTTCGACCTTCTCGGCGGTCCCGCGCACGGTCTCGCGGTAGGAGACCTGGGGGCGACCGACGTTGGCCTCGACGCCGAACTCGCGCTTCATGCGATCCACGAGCACTTCGAGGTGAAGCTCCCCCATGCCCGAAATCTCGGTCTGGCCGGTCTCCTCGTTGGTGCGCACCTGGAAGGTGGGGTCCTCCTCGGCGAGGCGGCCCAGCGCGATCGACATCTTCTCCTGGTCGACCTTCGTCTTGGGCTCCACCGCGACCTTGATGACGGGCTCGGGAAATACGATCGTCTCCAGGCGCACCGGCGCGTCAGGGGCGGCCAGCGTGTCGCCGGTGATCACCTGCTTGATGCCGACCGCAGCGGCGATGTCCCCGGAGTAGACCTCGGAGACCTCCTCGCGATCGTTGGCGTGCATCATCAGGATGCGCCCGATCCGCTCGGTGCGCCCGCTGTTGACGTTGAGCACGCGCGAGCCCGCCTCGAGATGGCCGGAGTAGACGCGGAAGTAGGTGAGCTTGCCGACGTAGGGGTCGGCCATGATCTTGAAGGCGAGTGCGGTGAAGGGTTCTGAGTCGTCGGGCTTGCGCTCCACCTCGCGCTCGCCCTCCTCGCCCTTGACGAGTTCGGTGCCGGTCATCGGGGGCACGTCCAGAGGGGAGGGGAGGTAGTCGATCACCGCGTCCAGCAGCGGCTGCACGCCCTTGTTCTTGAAGGACGAGCCGCACAACACCGGGGTGAGCTTGGTCGAGAGGGTTGCCTTGCGGATCGCCTGCTTGAGGCGCTCCTCAGGGATCTCCTGCTCTTCGAGGATCAGCTCGACGAGGCCGTCGTCGTAGTGGGAGACCTCCTCCAGCAGGTGCTCGCGCGCGGCGGCCGCCGCTTCGGCGAGTGCCTCGGGGATCTCGATGACGTCCTGCTCCTTGCCGAGCTCGTCCTTGTAGACGATCGCCTTCATCGCCACGAGGTCGACCACGCCTTCGAAGCCCCCCTCGGCGCCGATCGGAAGCTGGATCGGCACGGGGTGGGCGGCGAGGCGGTCGATCATCGTCTGCACCCCGCGCTCGAAGTCGGCGCCGGTGCGGTCCATCTTGTTGATGTAGGCGATCCTGGGGACGTGGTACTTGTCCGCCTGACGCCACACGGTCTCCGACTGGGGCTCGACGCCGGCGACCGAGTCGAACAGCGCGATCGCCCCGTCGAGCACCCGCAGGGAGCGCTCGACCTCGACGGTGAAGTCGACGTGGCCGGGGGTGTCGATGATGTTGATCCGGTTGCCCTTCCACTCCGCGGTGGTGGCGGCGGAGGTGATCGTGATGCCCCGCTCCTGCTCTTGTTCCATCCAGTCCATCGTTGCGGCGCCGTCGTGGACCTCGCCGATCTTGTAGGTGCGCCCCGTGTAGTAGAGGATGCGCTCGGTCGTCGTGGTCTTGCCCGCATCGATGTGGGCCATGATCCCGATGTTGCGGGTGTTCTGGAGTGTGAACTTGCGTGGCATGGCTGGGAGTGTGTGGTGGAGAGCGGGTGCAGTCAGGGAGAACGGCGGGGTCGGGGCAAAACGTCGGGGTCGAACAAGGCTCGGGTCAGGGCAAAAAAATCGGGCCCCCCGGGCCCGCGCGCGCTGCCGGTTGGAGTCCGGTTCGCGTCGCTATGTGCTCAGGGTCTTCATGTTGGCGTGACGCCCCGCGGCCTGCATTGCTCGCACAACTACGCCGCCGCCGAGCGATGGCCGACTATAGCAGAGGTTCAGCTTGCGGCTGTCCGCTCGCCCGAGCCGTCGATCTCGGCGACGCCATCCTCGAAGACCGCCTGCAGGCGAGTGAGCACGCGCGTGGCGGCGCGCAGCTCCTCGGCGTCGACGTCGGCGAGGGCGTGCTCCCAACGGCTCTGCCACTTCTCGCGCTTGGCCTCGATCTCGCGCCGGCCGCGAGGGCTGAGGCGGGAGACCACCACGCGCCTGTCGCGCTCCAGGCGTGCGCGCTCCACGTGCCCGCTGGCGGCGAGGTGCTCAAGCATCTGCGTGACCGTCGCCGGCGCCAGCTGTGCGGCCACCGCGAGCTCCCCCGCGGAGAGCTCTCCGCGCTCCTCCAGCTCGAACAGCAGCTCGCACTGCGCGTGGCTCAGCTCCGTGGCCCCCAGGTGGGTGTCGCGCCCGCGCAGGCGGCTGAGGCTGCGGAAGGTCCGGCGGAAGGCCCTGCCGAGGTCATGCAGCTCGGTCGCCCACTCCTCCCGAGAGACCTTCACGGAGATCGCCATGAGGCTCCTCTCAGACTCCGACCGGCTCCGCGACTCGCTCGGAGTGCGCTGCGGCGCCCTGCGCGTCCTCGGCAGTGGCGCTACGCGGGCGCTCGGCGCGCAGCAGCATCGTGCAGGGGATCAGCGTCAGCGCCGCGATCCCCAGCGCCCACCAGTAGGCGGTGCCGAACGCGCTGGCCCGCGCCGCCGGGGAGATGGAGTTCACGCCGGCGCGCTGGAGGACCACCGCGAGTACCGCCGTGCCGATCGCCCCGCCGGTGCGCTGCAGTACGGTGAGCTGGGGCGTCGCGTCGGAGACCTGCTCGGGGCGCATCGACGCGAAGGCCGCTGTCATCGCGGGCATGAAGCACATCCCGATGCTGAGACCGCGCACCACCAGAACCGCCGAGATCGCCACGATCGAGGTGTCCGCCCCGATGAACGTGAGGGGGATCGTGCTGAGGCACAGGACCGTGACCCCCGCGAGCGCGACGCGCCCCCCGCCGAAGCGTTCGGTCAGGCGACTCGCCAGCGGCATCGCCACGAGCGCCCCGATCCCCTGCGGCCCGGTGAGCAGGCCCGTGTTGATCACGTCCTCCCCGCGCACCGACTGGTAGTAGTAGGGCACCAGGATCATCGCCCCGAACAGCGCCGCCCCCAGGCCGAAGTTCGTGAACGCCGCCCCTGCGAACACGCGGTTGGCGTACATGCGGATGTCGAGCAGCGGACGCTCCACCCGCAGGGCGTGCACGCAGAAGAGCACGATCAACGCCAGCCCCGCCACGGCCGGCACGATCACCTTCCCCGAGCCCGCCGTCGCGCCCGAGCCGAGCTCGCTGATGCCATAGATGAACGCCGCGCACCCCGCCGGCAGCAGCGCCAGTCCCACCAAGTCCAGGCGTTCCACCTCCCCCGGATTCGTGCGGGGCAGCATCCGCCAGCCGAGCAGGACCGCGATCGCCCCGATCGGGATGTTGACGAAGAAGATCCAGGACCAGTGCAGGTTCTGCAGGATCAGGCCCCCCACCACGGGACCCAGGATCGGGGCGATCATCGCCGGCATCGAGACGATCCCCATCACCTTGCCCATCTGCTGGGGACCTGCCACCTGGGCCATGATCATCATCGCGACCGGCATGATCATCCCGCCGCCCGCGCCCTGCAGCACGCGGAAGACCACCAGCGAGGTGAGTGAGCCCGCCAGGCCGCACAGCGCCGAGCCGGCGGTGAACAGAACCAGTGAGACCAGGTACACCTGCTTGGCCCCGAAACGCCGCGCCGCCCACCCCGTGACTGGGATCACCGCCGCCAGCGAGAGCAGATAGCCGGTGATCACCCACTGCACCTGCGAGAGCGGGCTGTGCAGATCCTTCGAGAGCGTGTCCAGCGCCACGTTGACGATCGTGGTGTCGAGGATCGACATGATCATCCCCAGGATCACCACGCCGCACACCACCCACACGTGGCGCGGAATGTGGCCGGCCTCGTAGCTCATGCGGCCGCCGGCTGTCTGTGTCGATCCCCGTGAAGACATTTGGTACCTAAAGGTTAGGTACCAAAGCTTTATCCTTCAAGGGGACTGTGCGCTATTTCACAGAGCCCTGGTGCGGGGCTCGAACGGTGCTACCAGCGATAGTGGGCGAAGGCCTTGTTGGCCTGCGCCATGCGGAAGATGTCGTCCTTGCGCTTGTAGGCCCCGCCCTGCTGGGACTGGGCGTCGAGCAGCTCGTGGGCTAGGCGCTGGGCCATCGTCTTCTCGCGGCGCTGGCGCGCGAACTCCACCAGCCAGCGCACCGCCAGCGTGCGCGCGCGGCGGGCGGGAACCTCGACGGGGACCTGGTAGGTCGCCCCCCCCACGCGGCGCGAGCGCACCTCGAGGTTGGGGGTGAGCGTCTTGATCGACGCCTCCAGGGTCTCGATCGGGTCTTTCTCGCTGCGCTCCCCCAGGATCGCCAGCGCGTCGTAGACGATCCGCTCGGCGACCGACTTCTTGCCGTCCAGCATCACCTTGTTGATGACCTGCTGCACCAGCTTGGAGCGGTGGATCGAGTCCGGCTCCACCGGACGCACGTGGGCGGCTGCGCGGCGGGGCATCTACTTTTTCTTCACGCCGTACTGCGAGCGCGCCTTTTTGCGGTCGTTCACGCCCGCAGCGTCCAGGGTGCCCCGCACCACCTTGTAGCGCACGCCCGGAAGGTCCTTCACGCGGCCCCCCCGCACCAGCACCACGGAGTGCTCCTGGAGGTTGTGGCCCTCGCCGGGGATGTAGGCCGTCACTTCGATCGAGCCGGAGATGCGCACGCGCGCGACCTTGCGCAGCGCGGAGTTCGGCTTCTTGGGGGTCGTCGTGTACACGCGCGTGCACACGCCCCGCCGCTGGGGGGCGGAGACCTTCTTCTTGCGGCCCTTCCCCGACTTCAGGCCCGGGGTGGCCAGCTTCTTCTTCGGGGCTTCGCGGCCCTTGCGCACGAGCTGAGAGGTGGTCGGCATCCGGTCGGGGATGGTAGCAGCGCGAGGGCTACGCGGCGGGGGAGGCCGCCGCGGCCACGTTCGCGGAGCGCGGGGCGGGCATCAGCGCCGCCGCCACCACCACCAGCACGAACGCCAGCGCCTCGCACACGATTCCCACCGGGCTGGCCGCCATGGGGTCGCCGAACACGACGATCCCACCGGCGATCCCCGCAATGTTCGCCGCTGTGCCCGTCACCGCGATCACCGGCACCGCGTCTCCGGTCTGCAGGCCCCGTGCGGAGGCGTAGAAGGCGATGATCGACGCCGCCACGGCCACCGCCAGCCATGGGCTCAGCAGCACCCCGAGCACCCCGTGTGCGCCGACGATCCCCGTCAGCGCCTTGATCGAGGTGTCCGAGACCCCGAACAGGATCCCCGACGCCGCCCCCAGCATCATCCCGTGGTGCTCGGCCTGGCCCCCCATCCGGGGCCCCACGATCAACAGCCCGCCCAGCCCGAAGAGGCCGGCCTCGAAGGAGATCATCGCTGCGTCGGAGAAGCGCGAGTCGGCGCCGTGCATCGTGGGCAGCGTGAGGCCCAGCAGCACGAGTCCCCCCGCCATCAGCCACAGCCCACCCCACTGCCGGGGGCCGACCTCGAGGCCGAACATCCGGTCGGCCATCACCGCGATCAGCACCACGCCCCCCGCGAGGGCCACCTGCACGACCGACATCGGTGCCAGCGCCAGCGCCCCGACGTGCAGCGTCCACGAGGCCGTCGCCACGATCATCCCCACCGTGAACCACTTCGAGGAGAACAGCGCCCGCACCGAGCGCAGCGGGTGGCGCACCGTGACCGCGGGCACCTCGTTGGCACCCTTGAACTTGTAGAAGAAGCCAAGGTTCGCCACGAAGGCGCAGGCGAGCGAGAGCAGGATGCCTAGATCAAGAGTCATGAGCGGATGGTGGAGCGGGCGACCATGCGCAGGTCCATCGGCAGTGGCCCGTGGATGCTTTACTGCGCCGAGTCGATCCGGGCAGATTAGCCGTGGGAACCTCTGTGGGAGCTAAAGGACCAACGCCTCCTCGCGCCCTTAATGCCCGCCTAACAGCAGCCGCAAGAGCCCAACCACCCATGGACCAATCCGCGCTACCGCTCGACGCCCGTGTCGAGCACCCCGCGCCGAAACCCCTGCTGATGGTGGACATCGACGGGGTCCTCTCGCTGTTCGGCTTTTCCCCTGGCGACCCGCCCGAGGGGTCGCTGCACTTCATCGAAGGCATACCCCACTTCCTTTCGGCCGCCGCCGCCCGGCACCTGCTCGCGCTTGTCTCTCTCTTCGAGCTCGTCTGGTGCAGTGGCTGGGAGGAGAAGGCCGACGAGCACCTCCCCCACCTGCTGGGACTCCCCCGGGGCCTTCCTCACCTGAGCTTCGGGCGCCGATCGGACGCAGGCGACGCCGGTGATGCCGGCGACGCCGGGGCGGCCGCGAGCAAATCGATCCACGGCCACTGGAAGCTCGCCGCGATCGACGCCTACGCTGGCATCCGCCCACTCGCCTGGATCGACGACTGCATCGACGACGCCTGCCACGCCTGGGCCGAGGCGCGGACCGCGCCCACGCTGCTCGTGCAGACAGCCCCCACGCAGGGGCTCACCGCGCGGGAGGCGGCGCGGCTGCGTGCCTGGGGCAGCGAGCCGCGCCGAGCCTGACTGCTACTCCTCGACGACCTCGGGCACTTCGAGCTCGGCCAGTTCCTCGACGAAGCCGGGGTCGGAGTCGCCGGCGCCGATCTTCTCCAGCGAGGCGAGGTCGGCGTCGAACTCCTGGCCATAGCCGCCACCCAGGGGGTCGCCGCCGTGCAGGCCCAGCTCCGCTGCGATCTCCTCCTGGTCGAGCAGGCCGACCTCGTCGATCGCTCTGGGGAGCGGTTCGGCGGGCTCGATCTCGATCCTCCGGTAGCGCTTGAGGCCGGTCGCCGCGGGGATCAGCTTGCCGATGATCACGTTCTCCTTGAGCCCCACCAGGCGGTCGGTCTTGCCCTCCAGAGCCGCGTCGGTGAGCACCTTGGTGGTCTCCTGGAAGGAGGCCGCGGAGAGGAAGGAGTCGGTGTTCAGCGAGGCCTTCGTGATGCCCAGGATGATGTCCTCGAACTGCGCCGTCTCACCGCCACCGGAGTCGAGCGCGTCGTTGACCCGCGCGAATTCGAAGCGGTCCACGAACTGGCCCGGCAGGTAGTCGGTGTCGCCCTTCTGGTCCACGCGGACCTTCTTGAGCATCTGGCGCACGATCAGCTCGATGTGCTTGTCGTTGATGTCCACGCCCTGGGACTTGTAGACCTCCTGCACCTCGTTGACGAGGTAGCGCTCGGTCTCCGTGCGCCCGCGCAGTTTGAGCAGGTCGTGCGGGTAGAGCGAGCCCTCGTTGAGCTGCTTGCCCGCCACGATCGGCTCGCCCGAGCGCACGAACAGGCGCGTGCGCCGCGGGAAGGCGTGGCGGTGCTCCTCGCCCGCAGCGTCGGTGATGACCACGGTGAGGGCCTTCTCGGACTCCTCGATCGAGACCGTCCCGTCCTGCTCGGCGATCTGCGCGAGACCCTTGGGCTTGCGCGCCTCGAACAGCTCCACCACGCGCGGCAGGCCGTGCGTGATGTCCGCGCCCGCGACCCCCCCTGTGTGGAAGGTGCGCATCGTCAGCTGCGTGCCGGGCTCGCCGATCGACTGCGCCGCGATGATCCCCACCGCGTCCCCGATCTGGGCGAGCTGGCCGGTCGCCATCGCCCGCCCGTAGCACGCCTGGCAGACCCCGCTCGTCGCCCTGCACTTGAGCACCGAGCGCACCGGCACCGCGACCGGGGTGCCGCGGTCGTGATCGTCCTGGCTGGCCTTCACGATCTCCGCGAACTCGGCGCGCCCCACTTCGGCGCCCTGCTCCGCGAGCACACGGCCCCGCTTGGTGGCGATCTCCTGCGCGGCGATCCGCCCCACGAGGTTGTCGTTGGGATCCCCCCCGTCCTTGAAGACCGCCATCTCGATGAGCTCCTCGGTGCCGCAGTCGGGCTCGCGGATGATCACGTCCTGCGCGACATCCACCAGGCGGCGCGTCAGGTAGCCGGAGTCCGCGGTGCGCAGGGCGGTGTCCGCGAGGCCCTTTCGCGCCCCGTGGGTGGAGATGAAGTACTCGAGCACCGACAGGCCCTCCATGAAGTTGGCCTTGATCGGGCGCTCGATGATCTCGCCCTTCGGATTGGCCATCAGCCCGCGCATCCCCGCCAGCTGGCGGATCTGCTTGAAGGAGCCGCGCGCCCCGGAGTTGGCCATCATGAAGATCGGGTTGAGCGTGTCGAGGTTCTCGACCATCGCGTCCGCGACCTCGTCGGTGGCGGCGTTCCACTTCTCCACCACCGCCTCGTGGCGCTCCTCCTGGGTGATCAGGCCCATGTCGTACTGGTCGGAGATCTCCGCCACGATGTCCTCGTACTTCTTGATGATCTCGCCCTTGCGCGGGGGGATCACCACGTCGTTCTTGGAGATCGTGATGCCCGCCTGGGTGGAGTACTTGAAGCCGAGGTCCTTGAAGGCGTCGAGTACCAGCGAGATCGTGGTCGCCCCATAGGTCTGCACGAGCGCGTCGACCAAGCGCGTGGTGTCGCGCTTCTTCATGGACTGGTTCACGAACGTGTACTTGGTGGCGTCGAACTCGTCCCCCAGCGCCTCCGCGAGGGCGCGCTCGATGCGGTCGTTGTAGATGATCCGCCCCACCGTGGTGAGCACGTGGCCGCCCTCGCGGCCCATCGGGCGGAACTCCGCAACGTCGTGCAGCGTCACCACGCCCGCCTCGTAGGAGAGCTCGGCCTCCTGCGCGGTGCGGAAGACGTGCGGGCGCGGCTCGCTCCCCGGCCACTTGCCACCCGCCAGGAGCTCCTGCTTGGCGGAGAGCTCCTCGGCCTCGGGACCGTAGGTGAGGTAGTAGGCGCCCAGGATCATGTCCTGGGTGGGCGTCGCCAGCGGCGCCCCGTGCGCGGGGGAGAGGATGTTGTTGGAGGAGAGCATCAAAATCCGCGCCTCCGCCTGGGCCTCCGCGGAGAGCGGCAGGTGCACCGCCATCTGGTCGCCGTCGAAGTCCGCGTTGAAGGCGTGGCACACCAGCGGGTGCACCTGGATCGCCTTGCCCTCCACGAGCAGCGGTTCGAACGCCTGGATGCCCAGGCGGTGCAGCGTGGGGGCGCGGTTGAGCAGCACGGGGTGCTCGTGGATGACCTCCTCGAGCACGTCCCACACCTCGCCGATCATCGAGTCCACCATCTTCTTGGCGGCCTTGATGTTCTGCGCGGACTTGCGCTCCACCAGGCGCGCCATGATGAACGGCTTGAACAGCTCCAGCGCCATGATCTTCGGCAGCCCGCACTGGTGCAGCTTCAGGTAGGGGCCCGCCACGATCACCGAGCGCCCGGAGTAGTCCACCCGCTTGCCCAGCAGGTTCTGGCGGAAGCGGCCCTGCTTGCCCTTGAGCATGTCGCTGAGGCTCTTCAGGGGCCGGTTGCCCGGACCCGTCACGGGCCGGCCGCGGCGGCCGTTGTCGAACAGCGCGTCCACGGCCTCCTGGAGCATGCGCTTCTCGTTGTTGACGATGATCTCCGGGGCGCCCAGGTCGAGCAGCCGCTTGAGGCGGTTGTTGCGGTTGATCACGCGCCGGTAGAGGTCGTTGAGGTCGGAGGTCGCGAAGCGCCCGCCGTCGAGCTGCACCATCGGGCGCAGCTCCGGGGGGATCACGGGGACCGCGTCGAGCACCATCTGCTCGGGGCGGTTGCCGGACTGCAGGAACGCGCTGACCACCTTCAGGCGCTTGACCGCGCGCGCCTGCTTCTGGCCTTTGGCGGTCTTCACCTGATCCTCGAGCTCCACTCTTTCGGCCTCGAGGTCCACCTGCTGGAGCAGGTCGCGGATCGCTTCCGCCCCCATCCCGCCACGAAAGTACTCGCCGAAGCCGTAGGGGGAGCCGAAGCGCTCCTTGAGCTCGCGGAAGGTCGTCTCGTCGTGCTCGATCTGCTTGGGTTCCATCGTCTTGAAGAGCTCCCACACGCTGCGCATCCGCTCGGCGGCGTCCTCGATGTAGGCTTCGGTGTCGGCGATGTCCGCCTCGAAGGCCTTCTTCAGCTCCTTGAGCAGCTTCTCGCGCTCCTCGTCGGAGAGCTTGTTGAGGTTGATGTCCAGCGAGTCCGCCCACAGGTGGTCTTCGTCGGAGAAGCCCGTCTGCTTGCCGCTCTGCAGGTACTTCTCGCGGCGCGCGAGGGACTCGCGCAGCTCTAGCACCCGCTCCTCGCGCTCGGCGGTGTAGGAGTCGAGGACCTTGTTGACCTCCTTCTCGAGCGTCTCCAGGTCCTTCTGGCGCGCCTCATCGTCGACCCAGGTGACGATCGAGGCGGCGAAGTAGAGGACCTTCTCGAGCTCCTTGGGGGCCATGTCGAGCAGGTAGCCAATGCGGGAGGGGACGCCCTTGAAGAACCAGATGTGGCTGACCGGCGCGGCCAGGTCGACGTGGCCCATGCGCTCGCGGCGCACCTTCGAGCGCGTGACCTCCACGCCGCAGCGCTCGCACACGATGCCCTTGTAGCGCACGCGCTTGTACTTGCCGCAATAGCACTCCCAGTCCTTGGTGGGGCCGAAGATGCGCTCGCAGAAGAGCCCATCCTTCTCGGGCTTCAGGGTGCGGTAGTTGATCGTCTCGGGCTTGGTCACCTCGCCCGAGCTCCAGGAGCGGATCTGCTTGGAGGAGGCGAGACCGATCTCGATGGCGTCGAAGTTGTTGATGTCGATCATGCTTTAGCGCTTTCGCTCGCGGGTGTAACTACTGCGTTCTCCACTGCCTGTCGCTCGCTGCCCGGGGACCGTCGTTCGCGGCTCAACTCTCCTCTACCTCCTCGACCAGGTCGGCCTCGAGCGCTCCGTCGCCCAGCACCTCCTCGAGGTCGATGCCGGCCCCGTCGGCCAGCAGCTCCTCGACGCCGAGATCCTCCTCGACCTCCTCCAGCTCATCGGCGGAGTCGGCGTCCTGGACCTCCTCGACCTCCGCGACCTCCTCCGCTGCGGGCTCGGCGCCGGCTGCCTCGCCGGCGTCCGTGTCGTCCTCGCTCTCCACCGCCTCGTCGGCGGCATCTGGCAGGGGTGCGCGCACCCCGGAGAGGTCGATGCCGAGCTCCTCGGCGGCGCGCAGCAGGTCGTCGTCCTCGTCGCGCATCTCCGTGCGCTGGCCCTCTTCGGAGACCACGTTGACGTCGAGCGCCAGCGACTGCATCTCCTTGAGCAGCACCTTGAAGGACTCCGGGATCGAGGGCTCGGCGATGTTCTCGCCCTTGACGATCGCCTCGTAGGCCTTCACGCGCCCAACGGTGTCGTCGGACTTGATCGTGAGCATCTCCTGCAGCGTGTAGGCGGCGCCGAAGGCCTCCAGCGCCCACACCTCCATCTCGCCGAAGCGCTGGCCGCCGAACTGCGCCTTGCCGCCCAGCGGCTGCTGGGTGACCAGCGAGTAGGGGCCGGTGGAGCGCGCGTGGATCTTGTCGTCGACGAGGTGCAGCAGCTTCAGGATGTACATGTAGCCGACCGTCACCTGCTGGGCGAACGGCTCCCCGGAGCGCCCGTTGAAGAGCGTCATCTTGCCCGAGGCCTGCTCGCCCGCGCGGCGGCTCTTGTCCACGTCCATGCGGATCCGGCCGGTGTGCTCGTCCTGCCAGCGCACGAGCGCCTGGTCGACGTCTTCGACGGTGGCCCCGTCGAAGACGGGCGTGGAGACGTACACACGCGCGGGGTCCCCGTTCTTGCGTTCGCCGGAGGCTTCGCGATAGGCGTCGGTGCCGTCGTCGTACCAGCCCTTCGCGGCAACCCAGCCGAGGTGGGTCTCGAGGATCTGGCCCACGTTCATACGGCTCGGCACGCCGAGCGGGTTGAGGATCACGTCCACGGGGGTGCCGTCCTCGAGGAAGGGCATGTCCTGGACGTCCACGATCTTGGAGATCACGCCCTTGTTGCCGTGGCGGCCCGCGAGCTTGTCGCCCTCGGAGATCTTGCGCTTCTTGGCGACGAACACCCGCACCAGGTCGTTGACCCCGGGCGGCAGGTCATCGCCGGCGTCACGGGAGAAGGTCTTCACGTCGATCACCACGCCGCCCTCGCCGTGGGGCACCTTCAGGGAGGTGTCGCGCACCTCGCGCGCCTTCTCCTTGAAGATCGCGCGGATCAGCTTCTCCTCGGCGGTCAGCTCGGTCTCGCCCTTGGGCGTGACCTTGCCGACGAGCAGGTCGCCGGAGAGCACCTCGGCGCCGACACGCACGATCCCGCGGTCGTCGAGGTTGCGCAGCGACTCCTCGGAGCGGTTGGGGATGTCGCGGGTGATCTCCTCCTCGCCGAGCTTGGTGGTGCGGGCGTCGATCTCGTACTCCTCGATGTGGATCGAGGTGAGCTCGTCGTCCTGCACGAGGCGCTTGGAGAGGATGATGGCGTCCTCGAAGTTGTAGCCCTCCCAGGACATGAAGGCCACCATCAGGTTCTTGCCGAGCGCCATCTCGCCCTTGTCGGTGGAGGAGCCGTCGGCGAGCACGTCGCCGGCCTTGACCTTCTGGCCGGTGTCCACGCGGGGCTTGTGGTGAATCAGGGTGCCCTGGTTGGAGCGCATGTACTTCTGCAGCTCGTACTCGTCCTTCTTGCCGTCGGTGGTCTCCACAACGATCTGATTGGCGTCGACGAACTCGACAGTCCCACCCTCACGGGCCAGCAGCACGTCACCGGTGTCCAGGGCGGCGCGGCGCTCCATGCCGGTCCCGACCAGCGGGGCGTCGGCCTTCAGCAGCGGGACCGCCTGGCGCTGCATGTTGGAGCCCATCAGCGCACGGTTGGCGTCGTCGTGCTCCAGGAAGGGGATCATCGCAGTCGCGACCGACCAGATCTGCTCGGGGGAGACGTCCACGAGGTCGACGTCCTTGGGTCCGACCGTGACGTACTGGCCGGCCTGCGTGCGGCAGAGGATCTCCGTGTCCTTGAGCTTCCCGCTCTTGGCGTCGATCGGGGTGTTCGCCTGGGCGATCAGACGCTCCTCCTCCTGGGTAGCGTCGAGGCGCACGATCTCCTCGGTTACCGCACCGTCCTTGACGACCCGGTAGGGAGTCGTCACGAAGCCGTACTCGGAAACCTCGGCGAACGAGGAGAGCGAGCCGATCAAGCCGATGTTCGGTCCCTCGGGAGTCTCGATCGGGCACATGCGCCCGTAGTGGGTGGGGTGCACGTCGCGCACCTCGATCGGCGCACGCTCGCGCGTCAGGCCCCCGGCCCCCAGCGCACTGAGACGGCGGCGGTGGGTGAGCCCGGCCAGGGAGTTGGTCTGGTCCATGAACTGGGAGAGCTGGGAGGAGCCGAAGAACTCCTTCAGCGCGGCCACCACGGGGCGGATGTTGATGATCGTCTGGGGGGTGATCGTGTCGGCGTCCTCGGTGGTGAGGCGCTCGCGCACGACGCGCTCCATGCGGTAGAGGCCGATGCGGAAGGCCTCCTGGATCAGCTCCCCGACGGTGCGCAGGCGGCGATTGCCGAAGTGCTCGTACTCGTCGAGGTGGTCGGCGACGGGCTCGCGCGGCATCGAGAGCGCCTCGGCGGCGTAGTCCTTGATCTCGACCTCGGGAGCCTCGGGCATCCCGAGGCGCTTGGGCAGCGAGACGAGCTCCTTGACGAGCGCGAGGATGTCGTCGTGGGTGAGCGTGCGGGTGTCGATGTCGACGTCGAGGCCCAGGCGCGAGTTGAGCTTGTAGCGTCCCACGCGCGTGAGGTCGTAGCGCTTGGGGTCGAAGAAGAGCTGGTTGAGCAGTGCCTTGGCGTTCTCCACGCTCGGCGGCTCGCCGGGGCGCTGCTTCTTGAACAGCTCGATCAGCGCGCCCTCTTCGGTGCGGGTCACCTCGGTGTCGGAGTCCAGAGTGTTGGCGATGTAGTGGGAGCTCTCGAAGATCCGCAGGATCTCCTCATCGGAGGCGTAGCCCATCGCGCGCAGCAGCACCGTGACGGGCAGCTTGCGCTTGCGGTCGATGCGGACGTAGACCTTCCCCTTCTTGTCGATCTCCAGCTCCAGCCACGAGCCGCGGGCGGGCATGAGGTTGGCGATGAAGACCTGCTTCTCGCGGTCCTTGGGCTCCATCAGGTAGGCCCCGGGGGAGCGCACGAGCTGGGTGACGACCACGCGCTCGGTGCCGTTGATCACGAACGTGCCGCGCTCGGTCATCCAGGGGAAGTCGCCCATGAAGACCGACTGCTCGCGGATCTCCCCGGTCTCGCGGTTGATGAAGGCCACCGTGACCGTGAGCGGGCGCGCGAAGGTGAGGTCCTTCTCGCGGCACTGTTCCAGGTTGGCCACGGGCTCGTCGAAGGAGATCTCGCCGAACTGGACGGCGAGGTTGCCGGTGTAGTCCTCGATCGGCGAGATGTCGTCGATCGTCTCCCGCAGTCCGCCCTTCTGGCGGTCGGTGAGCCACTCGAAGGAGCGGCGCTGGATATCGATCAGGTTGGGTACGTCGACGGGCTTGTTCAGGCGCGCGAACGTGCGGCGCGTCCGGAGGGCATCAGCAGCAGCCAAGGAAGACTCCTTCGAGGAGAGAGACGACACGACGAGTGCAAAACAACAAGGCGCAAGCGCGACCCGTCAAGATAGCACAGGTCACCGCCGCCCTCAAGTGGGCAGCCAGCGCTCACGGACCCCGCCCTCTGGACACCGCGTATGTGGCGCGGTGTCGATCCCTCTGGGACGGCTGCGGCTATCGGCCAGCGGCCGCGATTCTACCGGAAAATCGGCCGATTTGTTAGGCGCAGGTAAAGCCGGGAAAAAGCGCTCGCCCCCACGCGAGCCGCATCGGAGCCCGCGTGGTGGCGCAGTCGGAGCGAGATCGCCCAGGGGCCTATCGGGATAGGCCCTGATCGGAGCGAGATCGCCTAGGCCCTCGGGACGGGGCCCTACTTCAACTCGACGGAGGCGCCGGCCTCCTCCAGTTCCTGCTTGAGCTTGTCGGCCTCCTCCTTCTCGATGCCCTCCTTGACGGGCTTGGGGGCCTCGTCGACGAGCGCCTTGGCCTCCTTGAGGCCGAGGCCGGTGGCGGCGCGCACGACCTTGATGACCTGGATCTTCTTGTCGCCGGCTCCGGTGAGGACGACGTCCACGGTGCTGGGACCTTCTTCCTCGGCGGCGGCCTCGCCTGCGCCCGCACCGCCCGCGGCGGCGACGGGCGCGGCCACGGCGGCCGCGGAGACCCCGAACTCCTCCTCGAGCGCCTTGATGCGCTCGGCGAGCTCGAGCACGGAGATGCCCTTGAGCTCCTCGATCCAATCCTGGGTGCTGGTTGCCATCTCGATCAATCCTCCTTGGGATTCGCCTCGGCGGTCTCGGCCTCAGCCGAGGCGTCCGCCTGGTTGTCGTCTGTCGCCAGCTCGGGGGCCGGCTCAGTCTGGTTCTCGCTCTCCGCCTCGGGGGCGGGGGCCTCTGCCGGGGCCTCCCCAGCAGGCGCCTCGGCCTCGGGGGCGGGCGCCTCTACCGCGGGCTCCGCGGTGGGCGCCTCCGCGACAGCGGGCGCCTCGCCGGCGGGGATCTCTCCGGACTCCTTCTTCTCGCGCACCTGGCCGAGCGCGACGGCGAGACCACCCACGAGCGCGCCGAGGGTGCGCACGAGGCCGGTGATGGGGGAGGCGACGACGCCGACGAGCTGTCCGTAGAGCACTTCGCGGGAGGGCAGGCGGGAGATTGCGCGCAGCTGGTCGGGGTCGAGGGGGGCGCCTTCCATGAGACCGCCCTTGAACGGCAGGAGCTGGGTGATGCGGGCGTAGTCGGCGATCGCCTTCGCCGCCAGCGCGGGGTCCCCGCGCACGAAGGTGAGCGCGGTGGGACCCTGGAGCAGGGGCTTGAGCTCGGCGGCGCCGGTCTCATCGGCGGCGCGTTCGGTGAGGGAGTTCTTGACGACGCGGAAGGTGGCGTCGGCCTCGCGCAGCTTGGCGCGCAGCTCGGCGGCCTGGGGCACGGAGATGCCGCGGTAGTCGACGGCGAACACCGCCTGGGACTTCTCTATGTCGGCGGCGATCTCGGCGATCGCCGTGGCCTTCTGGTCTCGGTTCATCGGGGGCTCCTGTCCCGGGCTTCTGCCGCTGCTCGGCGGCCGGGGGTCTTAGGTTGCCGGTGAGGGGCGCTCAGGCGGCGACTGCCGCCGGGGTGGGCGCCTCCTCAACGATATCGCGGGTGCGGCCGGGGTCGACTTTGACGCCGGGGCCCATGGTGGAGGCGAGGGTGATGGTGCGCAGGTAGCGGCCCTTGGCGGCGGAGGGCTTGGCGCGGATCAGCTCCTCGATCACGGCGGCGTAGTTCTCCAGGAGCTTGCGCTCCTCGAAGCTGGTCTTGCCGATCACGAGGTGCACGATCGCGGTGCGGTCGGTGCGGTACTCCACCTTGCCGGACTTCGATTCCTCGACGGCCCGGGCGACGTCCATCGTGACGGTGCCGACTTTGGGATTGGGCATCTTGCCCGCCGGCCCCAGGATGCGTCCGAGGCGCCCCACGACCGACATGAGGTCGGGGGTGGCGATCGCGACGTCGAACTCGTCGAAGCCCTCCTCGATCTTTTTGGCGAGGTCATCCCCGCCGACGATGTCCGCGCCGGCCTGCTCGGCCTCGATGGCCTTGGCGCCCTGGGCGAAGACGGCGATCTTCACGTCGCGCCCGAGGCCGTTGGGCAGCGCGATGGTGCCCCGCAGCTGCTCGTCGGCGTGGCGGACGTTGAGCCCCGTGCGCACGTGGACCTCGACCGACTCGTCGAACTTGGCGGCGGCGAGGCTCTTGACGAGCGCGATCGCCTCGACGGGGCGATACTCGCGCTCGCGGTCGACCTTCGCGCGGGCCTCGGCGTGGCGACGGGAGTGGGTGGCCATCAGGCCTCCACCTCCACGCCCATCGAGCGCGCGGTGCCCGCGATGATGAGCGAGGCGTGCTCGACGTCGTGGGCGTTCAGATCGGGGAGCTTGCGCTCGGCGATCGCATGCAGTTGGGCCTTGGTGAGCTTGCCCACCTTCTTGCGGTGGGGCTCGCCGGAGCCCTTCTCGATGCGCAGCGCTTCGCGGATCAGCACCGCCGCGGGGGGAGTCTTGGTGACGAACGTGAAGGAGCGGTCCTCGTAGACGGTGATGACGACGGGGATCACGGTCCCGGTTTCGCTCTGCGTCTGGGCGTTGAAGGCCTTGCAGAACTCCATGATGTTGATGCCGTGCTGGCCCAGGGCAGGGCCCACCGGCGGGGCGGGACTCGCCTGCCCGGCGCGCGCCTGCAGCTTGATTGTTGTCAGAACCTTCTTGGCCATATCGAAGTCAGCTTATCTTGGGTAATGAATCTGAGGGGGTCGAGGGTCAAGCGAGGCAAGGACGCAAGGAGCGCAGTGTGCTTTGCACACAAGCGACTGAGGACGCCGCCTCGCGCCGGCCATCGGCCTCCTCAGAGCTTTTTCACCTGGTCGAAGCCTACCTCTACGGGGGTCTCGCGACCGAAGATTGATACCAGGACCTTGAGCTTGGCGGCGTCGTCGTTGATCTCGGAGATCTCCCCGGAGAAGTCCGAGAGGGGCCCGGAGACCACCTTGACGGTCTCCCCGATCGCGAACTGGGCGCGGGTGCGGGGGGCGGTGGCGACCTCCTTGTGCAGCAGGCGGTCCACCTCGACCTGGGTGAGCGGGACGGGCTCCTGGGCGGCCCCGACGAAGCCGGTGACCCCGGGGGTGCCCTTGACGACCCCCCAGGAGTCCTCGTTGAGCTCCATGTTGACCAGCACGTAGCCCGGCATGGTGCGCTTCTCGACGGTGATTTTCTGGTTGTCCTTCATCTCGGAGACGGACTCCGTGGGGACGACGACTTGGCGCACGGCGCGCTGCTGGCCGAGCGAGACCACCCGGTGTTCGAGGTTGTGCTTGACCTTGTTCTCGTGACCGGAGTATGTGTTGACGACGTACCAGCGAAACATGGGATCCCTACGGGTTGAGTGGACGGATGGAGGCGGTCGCGGCCGCGGGGAGCATCTGGGCTGAGAACGAGGTGGGCACGCGGGAGCGGAGGCGGGATGATACGCAGCGATGAATTGGTCGGGTGCCTGCTCGCGCGGTGAGGGCGGGTCCGCTAGAGAACGAAGTTGACGATCTTCTGCGCGAGCCAGTCGGCGGCGCCGAGGTAGATGCCGGCGACCGTGACGAAGCCCAGCACCACCGCCGTGGCCTGGGAGACCTGCGCGCGATCGGGCCACTGGACGCGCTGCAGCTCGGCCCAGCTGGCGCGCAGGAAGGCGACGGCGCGCGCGGGCAGGGGACGACGGCGCTCGCGGTGCTCGACCGTGCGCCCGGCGCTCGCGGCCCCTCCCCCACCGCCCGCCTCGCCGGCGGGCTCGAGGGCAACGCCGCCGTTGCCGCGGCCACTGCCGCCGCGTCCGTCCCCATCGCCACCGTCCTCGTCCTCGACCAGATCCTCGCCCTCGGGTGCGCGCTCGAGGTGGGCTCCACCGAGAAACAGCTCGGGCATAGCCCGCTCGGGCTCGATGTCGCCCGCGACCTTGGCCTCGGTCTCGAGCGCCTCGCGCTCCCCGACGGTGGCGCCACCGGGTGCAGCGGCGTCCTGGGGAGGGGCCCCGGGGGGCAAGGGGACGCCGCCTGCGCCCCGCACGAGCGCGGCATCGAACTCGTCGACCTCGCCGGAGGCGTGATCGAGCGCGCCGGGAAGATCGGCGCGGTGGAGCTCAGAGCGTGCGGCGGCTGGCGCACCCCGTGGGGCACGCCGCTCGCGGCGCTGCTTTGCGCGTTTGCGGTCACGGGCCACAGCCGCGCTCCCGCGCTAGCGGGTCTCCCGATGCCCGGTGTGCCGGCGGCACCAGCGGCAGTACTTGCGCAGGGCAATCCGGTCGGGGTTGTTGCGCTTGCTCTTGTTGGTCTGGTAGTTGCGCTGCTTGCACTCCTCGCAGGCGAGGGTGACAGCGATGCGAACGTCTCCGCGGGCCATAGTGATCCAGTTCTTCGGTGCGTGGTCGTGTGCGTGGTGAGAAGCCCCAGGCGAAGAAAAACCCCGCCTGGCGCGAGGTCCAAGAAGTCTAGCGCGGTTTGGCCGCATTGGGAGGCCCCAGCGGGCCGGGCCCGCTGGGCGGGGCGATGCGCCCGGCAGCCGGCACGGGCCGAGCCCGGGCCGACGCTGCCGGCAGCGTCGCGAGCACAGTCGCGGGACGCTGTCTCCCACGGGGTCGGCCGCGCACCGCATGAGCACCCGGCGTCCGCCGCGTTGAGCGCCCGGCGTCCGCCGCCTCCTTCGCGTTGAGCACCCCGGCGTCCGCTGCCCCCTTCGCGTTGGGCACCCGGCGTCCGCCGCCCCCTTCGCGCCGCCCCCTTCGGATTGAGCACCCGGCCTCCGCCGCCCCCTTCGCCATCATTGGCGCGCCCGCGCACCCCCCGCCAGCCACCCCGAGGAGGCCCACGCCATGAACCTGCCCGAGCCGATCCCCACCGCGATCCACGACGAGAGCTTCGCGGGGATCACCTACCACCTCCGCGGCGAGCTCGTGCCAGAGCTTCAGGTCGAGCTGGGACCGGGAGGGGTGATGTTCGAGCACCACGTGCTGCTGTGGAAGGAAACGCGCGTGGAGATCGAGCTGAAGAAGCTCCCCGGGGGGGTCAAACGGAAGATCGCGGGACTCGACTACTTCGTCACCCGCACCTTCGGCGCAGGGCACATCGCCTTCTCCCGCGACGCCCCCGGCCAGTGCATCCCCATGCACCTGCACATGGGCGAGGGCCTGGACGTGCGCGAGCACCAGTTCATCGCCGCCACCGACAACCTCGACTACAGCTATGAGCGGGTCAAGGGCATCCAGAACATGCTGCTCGGGGGCACGGGCTTCTTCATCGACAAGTTCCGCGCCACCACCGGCGACGCGGTGGTGTGGGTGCACGGCAACGGCAACGTCTTCCTCGTCGAGCTCGGCGCAGGCGAGCAGCTCGACGTGGAGGCGGGCGCGTGGCTCTACAAGGACCCCACGGTCACCATGGAGTCCGTCACGATGGGCCTCAAGACGGGGCTCATGGGGGGCGGGGGCAAGCTCACCTGGAACCGCTTCACGGGCCCCGGGCGCCTGGCGATCCAGACGATGTTCATCGCGCCGGCGGAGGGCGTGGAGGGCAGCAACGCGCAGGCCGCCACCGCCGGGGGGCTCGCGGGAGCGCTGATCGGGGGACTCACGCGGGGGTAGACGGGACGGCTGTCCCACCCTTCGCTCAACGGTCGGAGCAGGAAGAGGTGGCAACTACAATCCGACCCGTGACAACCAAGGAACGCCTGCACAAGCTCGTGGACGAGCTCAGCGAGGCCGAAGCCGACGATGCGCTGCGATACGTCGCGTCGCGGCGAGAGGATCCGCTCATACGCCGGCTGGACTCCGCGCCATTGGAGGACGAGGAGATCTCGCCGGAGGAGGAAGCGGCGGCAGCGGAGGGTCGCGCCGACGTCGCCGCCGGGCGCACCGTCTCCCATGAAGAGGTCAAGCGCGAGCTAGGTCTCTCGTGAGCGAGTCCCTATGGATCGACCGCTGAAGCCCTACTGGTAGGCCGCCACCACGGCCACGATCGCGTAGATCGCCGCCAGCGCCCAGCCCTCGAAGGCGGCGGCCTCGCCGTCGGCGGTGACCTGCCACACCGCGATCGTCATGAGGCCCAGCGCGCCGATGTAGATCGGCTGCAGCTCGAAGGTGAGCTGGGTGGGGAGCGCGAGCGAGATCAGCACCAGCGCCGGGTAGAGGAACGCGGCGATCTGGGCGACCGAGCTCTTGACGACCGCGATCGCGAGGTCGGCCTTGCCGCGCGCCGCCAGGGTGATCCCCGCGAAGTGCTCGACCGCGTTGCCCGCAATCGCCACGATCACGAGGCCGGCGAACGCAGTGGAGATGTGCAGGATCTCGATCGCGGGGCGCAGCGCGCTGACGAACCACTCCGAGACGAAGCCCGCGCCGACGCCCGCGGCCACGAGCAGCAGGAGCGCGGTGCGCAGGGAGATGCGCGCGGCCTGCGCCGGCGGCTGCGGCGCGCGCGTCCCCGTGGCGGAGGCCTTGGGCCGCAGGTAGGGCACCAGCCATGTCGCGTACACCCCCAGCAGGCAGCAGGCCCCGACGACCGAGATCGTGTCGACATGGTCGCCCGCGGCGCTGCCCGAGCTGAGCGCGAGGCCGATCAGCACGATCAGGAAGACCGTCACGAGCAGCAGCGTCGTGGTGTCGTTGGGCAGGCGCGAGGAGAAGCGCATGATCCCGTCCGGCGCCTGCCGGGCGCCCGCCACGATCGTCAGCCCCAGCACCAGCAGGGCGCTCGCCAGCAGCGAGCCCACCAGGGCGGTCTCCGCCACGACCAGGTCGCCGGCTTTCAGCGCGAAGATGACGACCAGGAGCTCCGGCAGGTTGCCGAGCGTCGCCTGCAGCACCCCGGTGGCCGCCGCCCCGATGTGCTCCCCCAACTGCTCGGTCCCCAGCGCCACCACCCACGCCAGGCCCGCCAGCGCGAGCGTCGCCAGCGCGAACCGGGGGACCGCGGGCCAGACGCCGTAGTTGGCCGCGCCCGCCAGTGCCGTGAGCGCCGCCACCACCGGCAGCAGGAGACGCTCCAGTTTGCTCAGGCCGGCCATGGGGCCGGGCGAGCATAAACCCCCACGAGGCGGGTACGCTCCCGCGGGGTGCGCCTCGCCACATTCAAGCCTCCCGGCAGCGAGGCCCCGCGCGCGGGGACGGTGGCGGACGGCCGCGTCAGCGCGTTCGCCGACGAGCACCTGACCGTGCTCGACGTCCTGGGGAGCCCCGCGCTGGCGCAGAGCCCCGCCGCGGCGGGCGGGGCCGGCGGACGGGGCCCCTCGTGGGCGCTCGGGGAGGTCACGCTGCTCGCCCCCGTGCCGGCGCCGCGCGCGATCTTCGGGATCGGGCTCAACTACGCCGACCACGTCGCCGAGACCGGCGGGGAGCGCCCGGAGCGCCCGCTGGTGTTCATGAAGCTCCCCTCCTCCTCCGCGCCCCCGAACGCGCCGGTGCGCTGCCCCGCGGTGGTGCGCCGTCTGGACTACGAGGGGGAGCTCGCGGTCGTGATGGGGGCCGGGGGGCGGGTCGCGGGGTACGCGGTCGCCGACGACCTCAGCGCCCGCGACCTGCAGGGGCGCGAGCCCCAGTGGACGCGCGCGAAGGGGGCGGATGGCTTCTGCCCCTACGGCCCCTGGATCACCACCGCCGAGGAGGTCCCCAACCCCCACGACCTGAGCCTGCGCACCTGGGTCAACGGGGAGCTGCGCCAGGACTCGAGCACCTCCAACCTGATCTTCGGGGTCCCCGAGCTCGTGGCCTTCATCGCCGAGACCTGCACGCTCTACCCGGGCGACCTGATCCTCACGGGGACCCCCTCCGGCGTGGGGCTCGCGCAGGACCCCCCCGCGTTCCTCTCATCCGGCGACGTGGTCCGCATCGAGATCGAGGGTTTGGGCGCAATCGAGCACGGGATCGCCTGAGGAGGGGGCTCCCCCCGCGAGCCCCAGCCGCGCCCGCGCGACGAGCACGGCTTCGGGGTTGGAGTCGATCAGGACGTAGCGGCGGTCGAGCTTCGCGGCGACCGCGCCGAGGGTGCCGCTGCCGGCGAAGAAGTCAAGGCACCACTCCCCGGGGCGGGTGGAGGCCTGGATCATCCGCCTGAGGATCCCCTCGGGCTTCTGCGTGGGGTAGCCCGTCTTCTCGCTCCCGTTGGTGGGGACGATCGTGTGCCACCACACGTCGGTGGGCAGCTTGCCCCGCGCCGCCTTCTCGGGCGTGACCAGGCCGGGAGCCATGTAGGGCTCGCGATCCACCGCCTCCGCGTCGAAGTGGTAGCCCGAGGGGTCCCTCACGTAGACGAGGATCGTGTCGTGCTTGGTGGGCCAGCGCCGCTTGGAGCGCGCCCCGTAGTCGTAGGCCCAGACGATCTCGTTGAGGAAGCACTCGCGGCCGAAGATCTCGTCGAGCAGCAGCTTGCAGTAGTGGGCCTCGCGATAGTCGATGTGGAAGTAGAGGGTCCCGCTCACGCTCAGCAGCCTGTGCGCTTCGCGCAGGCGGGGCTCCAGGAACAGGAGGTACTCCTCGAAGTCGTCGCGGTAGGAGGACTCCGCCAGCAGCCTCGTGCGGTAGCGGCGGCCGCCGAACCCCGTGCGGTCCCCCTGGTCGTCGGGCACCGTCTGGATCGTCCGCCGCCGTTGCGCGTGGCCGGTGTTGAAGGGGGGGTCGATGTAGATCAGCTGGAAGGCCCCGTCCGCGAAGCGGGGGAGCACCTCGAGGTTCTCGCCCAGGATGATCTCGTTCTCAGAGGGCACGCCCGGGGGAATCTATGGGACGCTCCGGCGCGCCCGGCGCAGCGGGCTCGCTCCCGGACGCCACGCCGTCCGCGGGGACGCGGCGCCAGGCGGACCGCGTCGGGGCGGCGGGTGGGGCCTCAGTGGCTCTCGAGCACGCGGTCGATCAGGCCGTACTCCTTGGCCTGCTCGGCGGTGAAGAAGCGGTCGCGCTCCATGTCCCTGCGCACCTCCTCCGCGCTGCGCCCGGTGTGCTCGGCGTAGATCTCGTCGATCCTCGCGCGCACCTTGAGGATCTCGCGGGCGTGGATCTCGATGTCGGTGGACTGTCCTTCGAAGCCCGCGGAGGGCTGGTGGATCAGGATGCGGCTGTTGGGCAGGCAGGCGCGCTTGCCCTTGGTGCCGCCCGCGAGGAGCAGCGAGCCCATCGACATCGCCACCCCCACGCACATGGTGTGGATGTCGGGCTTGACGAAGTTCATGGTGTCGTAGATGGCGAGGCCCGAGTAGATGGAGCCCCCGGGGGAGTTGATGTAGATCGAGATGTCCTTCTCGGGGTCCTCCGCCTCCAGGTGCAGGAGCTGGGCCACCACGAGGTTGGCCACCTGATCTTCGATGGGGGTGCCCAGGAAGATGATGCGCTCGTTGAGCAGCCGCGAGTAGATGTCGAATTCACGGTCCCCCCGCGCGGTGCGCTCGATGACCATGGGGACTAGCTGCATGTCCATGGGGGCCACCCTAGCGGTTCACGGTGCTCATCCCCTGCGCGTCGTAGCGATCCCCCGCCGCGGGGGGGATGGCGGCGGCGATCCGCTCGGACTCCTCCGCGCTGAGCTCGATCTCCGCGGCCGCGAGGTTGTCCTCGAGGTAGCTCCTGCGCTTGGTGCCGGGGATCGGCACGATGTGCTCCCCGCGGCTCAGCACCCACGCCAGGGCGAGCTGCGCGGGGGTCGCGCCCCGCTCCGCGGCGAGCTCCCGCACGCGCTCGGTGAGCACGTAGTTGCGCGCGAAGTTCTCCTCGCTGAAGCGCGGGCCGTAGCGGCGGAAGTCGCCCTCCTCGATCTCCTCCCGCGCGGCGAAGCGCCCCGCGAGGAAGCCGCGGCCGAGGGGCGAGTAGGCGACCAGCGCGATCCCCAGCTCGGCGAGCGTGGGGAGCACCTCCTCCTCCACCTCGCGGCTCCAGAGCGAGTACTCGCTCTGCACCGCCGCGATCGGGTGCACCGCGTGGGCGCGGCGGATCGTCGCGGCGCTCGCCTCGGAGAGGCCGAGGTGGCGGACCTTGCCCTCCCCCACCAGCTCCGCCATCGCCCCCACGGTCTCCTCGATCGGGGTGTTGGGGTCCACGCGGTGCTGGTAGTAGAGGTCGATGTGCTCGACCCCCAGACGCCGCAGGGAGCCCTCGCAGGCCTCGTGCACATACGCCGGGCTGCCGTCGACCGCGCGCCGCGGCCCGCCGGCGGCGTCCAGTTCGAGCTTGATCCCGAACTTGCTCGCCAGGAACACCTCATCGCGCCGACCGGCGATCGCGCGGCCGAGGAGCTCCTCGTTGGTGTGCGGCCCGTACATGTCGGAGGTGTCGAGGAAGTCGCACCCCAGCTCGAGCGCGCGGTGGATCGTGGCGATCGCCTCGTCCTCGTCGGTGGCGCCGTAGAACGCCGACATCCCCATGCACCCCAGCCCGATTGCCGAGACCTGCGGGCCCGTGGGCCCCAGCGTGCGCCTGTTCATCTGCGATTCCTCCTTGCCGACATAATGCTTCCCGAGAGGTGGCGCAGCCAGCCACAGGCTGGTGAGCCCACCCTCTTCCATCAGTCCATGTTCCCCCTGAACCTACCGAACGTCCTCACGGTGCTGCGCATCATGCTCGTGCCGGTGCTCGTGGTGGCCCTACTCGGAAACACCCCCGCCGGAGACGTCCTCGCCGCGGTGGTGTTCGCGCTGGCCTCCCTCACGGACTTCGTCGACGGCTACCTCGCGCGCGCGAGGGATTCGATCACGACCTTCGGCAAGCTGATGGACCCCCTCGCGGACAAGCTCCTGATCATCGCCGCCCTGCTCTCCCTCGTTTCCCTGGGGCGCCTGCCGGCGTGGGTGGCGATGGTGATCATCACGCGTGAGCTCGCGGTCACGGTGTTGCGCATGGGGGCCACCCAGGCGGGGGTGGTGATGGCGGCGAGCATGTTCGGCAAGGTCAAGACCTGCATGCAGATCGCCGCGATCCTCGCCCTGATCGCGGTGCACGGGCGGCCCCTGTGGGTGTCGCTGCTGCTCTACGCCGCGGTGCTCGTGACGGTGCTCTCGGGGCTGGACTACTTCTTCGGCCTGCGCCGCCGCCTCGCCCAGGCCCACCAGCCGGGCTCCTGAGCCGCACAAGAGGGGGAGGAGGGAGGGAGTCCGCAGCGCGGACCCAGACGTGGGCGCCGTGGCCGTCGTTCAGCGGTGGCCGGCGGGGGAGTCCGCAGCGCGGTCCTACGCGTGGGCGCCGTGGCCGTCGCCCAGCCACTCCTCCAGGGTGGTCTGGTGGGGGGCGGGGCGGCCGGAGGCGATCTCCTCGCGCAGCTCCGAGAGCAGGCCGTGGCGTTCGGCGAGAACGTTGTGCTGGTGGATCGTCTCGAGGTTCTCCTGGCGCGCGGAGATGAAGCTCCCGCCGGCGAGCCCCGGGAAGGCGCCGATCACGCCGGCGATCATCTCGCGCACGCAGTCCTCCACGAAGCGCGGGCGGCGGTGGGCCTTCTCGACGACCTCCACCTCGTCGGAGCGCTTCATGAGCTCGTAGATCTCCGAGGACATCGAGCCCTCCACGATCTCGAGCAGGCTCTTGGCGTCGATCTCCTCCTCGCGGCCCTCCAGGAACCCGATCTGCAGGGTGCCGAGGCCCCGCTGGTTGTGGGTGGCCACGGGGACCTGCGCGAGGATGCGCTCGATCTGCTCCGCCGAGAACCCCTCCTGCTCGGCGAGGCGCTTGCGGGCCCTCGCTGCCACGAGCTCCTGAGCGCAGGGGCAAGCGGTGATGCCGGTCGCGGAGACCCCCACCATGTGGCGCGTGCCCCCCTCCAGCGCGAGGGCGCGTCCGTGGAGGGTGTAGATCTCCTGGGTGCGGACCCCGGAGACGGGGGCGGGCTTGTGCTCGGGGTAGCGCGCCTGCACCGTCACCTCCGCGCGCGCGGCCCCCTGGCGGGCGCGCACGAGCTCGGCGATGTCCCGCGCGAGGGTCTCCGCGCGGAAGGGGGACTCCGTGAGCACCACCTCCCCGATCGCCTCGTTGACGACCTCCTCGAAGCGCGACATGTGCGCCCCCTTCTGGTCGTGGCGGAGGTCCACGAAGCACTCCAGGCGCGCGAAGAAGAGCTCATCGCGGATGCGCACCACCTTCTCCACCCCCGTTACCCCCACCCGCGAGAGCCCCAGGGGGACGGCGGGGACGCGAGCCTGCACATCCTCCGGCGCCCCGGGATCGAGCGGGGGTGTCACACGTATCGTGGTCGGCACCGCCCGCCAAGCGTAGTGGATGGGGGCGCGGAGTCCGCGGGCGAACATCCGCGCAGGAGGCTACGCACGGGGGCCTTGATATCTGGTATCACTCCGCACACGATTTGGGTGACGCCGCAACATGGAGGGTCGTTCCGGGTTTGAGCAGCAGAAGGATCCCGTAGTTCGGAGAGGAGCAGTCCGTTGTTGGCAGGGATCGATGACGCAGCGCGGAGGAGGCGCATAGGAGCAGGCACGTAGGGGAGGCGCAGCGAGTCACACCCGCTGCGATGGGTGCTGTACGGATCCCGGGGGTCCACGAGTTGAGCCAGAAGGTTGTCGAGTTCGCAGGGTTGGATGGCACGAATGCCAGACGCGCGCCGGCGCCGGCGCCGGCCGTGGGGGAGGTCGCAGTGGTCGAGATCGAGGAGCTCCACACGCTGATCGCGGATAGCCAGGAACGTGGCTTCGTGACCTCCGAGAACCTGGCGGCGACGCTGGAGGAGGCGGAGGTCCCGCCCGAGCAGGTCAACGACCTGCTCGGCTACCTGGAGGAGCACGGGGTGGAAATCGTGGGGGAGCCCGCGGAGGGGAGGCTGGAGGGGGGGGCGCTGGCGGAGGGGTTCGAGGAGCGCCAGCCGATCCCGCTGCACCGCGCGGAGGCCTCGGAGGAGGTGGAGCGCGAGGAGGCGGTCACAGCGCACGCGGACCTCGAGCCCGTCACGGAGCTGCACACCCAGCTCGACGAGCTGCGCCCCGCCGAGCTCGGGGGGGCGGAGTCGAGCCTGGACTCCCTGCGCCTGTACCTGCGCTCGATCGGGCGCGTTCCGCTGCTCAGCGGCGCCGAAGAGGTCTACCTGGCCAAGCGCATCGAGCGGGGGGACGTGGCGGCCAAGCAGCACATGGTGGAGGCCAACCTGCGCCTAGTGGTGTCGATCGCCAAGGGCTACATGGGCCGGGGCCTCACGTTCCTGGACCTCATCCAGGAGGGCTCCCTGGGGCTGATCAGAGCGGTGGAGAAGTTCGACTACCGCCGGGGCTACAAGTTCTCCACCTACGCCACCTGGTGGATACGCCAGGCGGTGACGCGGGCGATCGCGGACAAGGGGCGCACGATCCGGATCCCGGTGCACATGGCGGAAAAGCTCAACAAGGTGCTCCACGCCGAGCGCCACCTGATCCAGCAACTGGGGCGCGAGCCGACCCCCGCGGAGATCGCGGTGGAGCTGGAGTACCCGATCGCGGAGGTGCGCGAGCTCCTGCGGATGGCCCAACAGCCGATCTCCCTGGAGAAGCCGATGGGCGAGGAGGACGACTCGGCGCTGGCGGACTTCGTGGAGGACATCGCCGCGGAGTCCCCCTTCGAGACCGTCTCGGAGTCCCTGCGCCGGGAGAGCGTGGTGCGGGTGCTCGCCGTGCTGCCCCGCCGCGAGCGCGAGGTGCTGGAGATGCGCTACGGCATCACCGGCGGCAGATCGCGCACCCTGGAGGAGGTGGGCCGCGCCTTCAACATCACCCGCGAGCGCGTGCGCCAGATCGAGAACCGCACGCTCAAGAAGCTGCAGACGCTGCCCGAGGCTCAGCTGCTGCGCGAGGCCTCCTGAGCGGGTCCCCACGTGGGGACCCCCGGGACGCGCTGGCACTAGAATCCCATCCCTGCCCGCGGCTCGTCGCCGGGGATGCCCGGCGGGGTGTCCGAGTGGTTAAAGGAGACCGGCTGTAAACCGGTTGGCTCTGCCTACGCAGGTTCGAATCCTGCCCCCGCCATCGCCAACAGACCCACGGACAACCCGGGAAACACCAGGCCGGCACTGCGGAAACCATCTGCCAGGGCCGGAAGCAGCCGGACAGCGAAGGCCACGATTTGCAGGGGTTTTTCCCTGCAAACCCCCCGACTCGGGGGATCCTCGGGGGAAACCACACGGCCGATAGGGGGAAACCGCTGCACCCTCGACCAGGCCACCCAGGCCACAGATCCCCAGCTATTGTTCCAGTCCTCAGGATCATGGGCACACAGACCGCGCACACCCCACCGCACGCTCGACGCCTTTTCGGTCTGGTGCTCGCTGGCACTATCCTCGCCGCTCTCGCGCCCGTGTCCGCCGCGGCCGGCGCCGAAGGCAGGCCCCCCGAAATCGTGAGCACCGGGTGGGGTATCGGCGGCGAAGTGACCGTGAACGCCCAGATCAACCCCGAGGGCTTCGAAACGACCTACGAAGTCAAGCTTGCGTGCTCATCATGTGCGCCAGCGGGCTACTCGCCAGCGACCGGGACGCTCCCCGCCGTCAACGAACCCAGCACCGTCACCCTCACCCTCACCGGCATCGCGCCCGGTTCCTATCGATTCGACGTTCTCGCGCACAACTCCGCCGGCGAAGCCAACCGGCCCGGCGAATTCGCGGTCCCCGAAGTCCCGCCCGGCTCTTTCCCCGAAGGAACAGGCACAGGCCAGGAGTACGGAGCGGGAATCCCGCCGTGGTCCGCCGAACTAGCCGATGCGCAGTCGGCCCAAACAGTCAAGGAATACGAAGCCAAACAAGCCAAAGAACACGAAGAAACCAAGGCCCGAGAAGCCGCCCAGCTCGCCGCCGAAGCGGCCGAACTCAAGCAGGCTGAGGTGCGGGAGGCGCAGGAAGCCGCCGTCCGCGAACGCAGCGAACGAGAAGAAGCCGAAGCCGAACACCCAGCCTGCCTCGTCCCCGCACTGAAGGGCGACACGCTCGCGGCCGCCCGCCGCGCCCTCGCCAAGGCGCACTGCCACCTCGGCACCGTCCACCGGCCAGCCCACCACGGCGCGCTGCGCGTCAGCGCCCAGGGCGCCCCGGCGGGAGAGCAGCTCGCCCACGGGGCGCGCGTCGCGCTGTGGTGCCGTGCAAAGCAGGCTCCGCACGGTGGAGGCAGAGGCAGATGATGAGGAGAGCGATCGAGCACATCGCGCCCAGCGCCCGGTGGCTGGTGCTTGCGGCGACCACTGGGCTGCTGCTGCTTGCTGCTGGGACGCTCTCCACCGCGCCGGCCGCGGCCGCCAGCGAACCCCTCATCAGCGAAGGCACCGCCTCGGAGCTCGACGGCGAAATAACCATCGAGGTGCAGATCGACCCCGGGGGCCTCGCCACCAGCTACGAAATCCTCCTCGAATGCCCAAGCCACGAAACCTGCCAGCACACCGAAGGCACGCTCCCGGCCGTCGAGGAACCCCGCGCCGTACAGCTCGTGTTCACCGACCCCCAGCCCGGCGAAACCTACATCTTCACGGTCACCGCCCGCAACGCCGACGGACAGACCTCCGGGAGCTGGCGCTTCAAAGCGCCACAGCCCACCGAAACGCTGCCCGTCGAAGAGCCGATCCCACCCGGAGCCGCCCCCGAAGGCGTCAAGGACAAAGAACCCTACACACCCCCCGAACTCCCCTGGGCCAACGAAAGCGGCAACGAAGCCGCCGCCCGCACCGTCGCCGAACAGCGCGCCAAAGAACACGAAGAGCAACAGGCCAAGGAAGCAGCCGCGAACCGCGCCGCACAAATCGCGGCGCTCAAGCGCTCGGTGGAAGAAGCCCAGCAAGCCGAAGCAGAAGCCCGACGGGTCCGCGAAGCCGCCGCCCGCGCACACCAAGAACAAGAACGACAAGAAGCCGAACACCCCGCCTGCGTCGTCCCCGCACTGAAGGGCGATACGCTCGCGGCCGCCCGCCGCGCGCTCGCCGAGGCGCACTGTCGCCTGGGCGTCCTCCACCGCGCCGGCCACCCCCACGGCGCGCTGCGCGTCAGCGCCCAGGGCGCCCCGGCGGGCAAGCGCCTCGCCCACGGGGCGCACGTCGCGCTGTGGATCGCCACGAAGCGGGCTTCGCGCGGGGGAGGCACGCGATGAACGCAGCGATGCCGCGCAATCCGCGGACACCACTTGGCCGACACGCCCTCGCCACCGTGCTGGCGGTGTTTGCCGCCCTCCTCGCTGGCGCGCTCCTTGGCACTCCGACACCCGCCGCTGGCGATGGTCTTGCCCCTCTCGCCCGAGGAGTCGAAGGGTGCGCCGAACCACAGTACATACTGGACGCGCCGGGCACCGTCGGCCAACCATTTTTGTTCAGGGAAGGCGTCGCATGCCTGCCCGGCGAAGAGACGTGGTCCAGCGCGATGATCCACTGGGGAGACGGCACAACCAGCGCTGGCACGATCACGTCCGTCCGGCAGCCGAGTCCCGAAGCTGGCTTCGCCAGCGTGACAGTCACGGGCCAGCACACCTACAGCCAGTCCGGCAGCTTTCCGATCACGATCACCGTGACCGACGAAGCTGGCCAGAGCTACGAAGGCGGCTGGCACACATACGCTGTCATCAGCCCGTCGAGCTCGCCTTCACCCGGCGCGCAAAGCGGACCGCCGGTGATCGAAAGCGTCGGCTCAGGCGTCGGCGGCGAAGTAACCCTGAGCGCGCACATCAACCCCGACGGTCTCGAAACCAGCTATGAAATCGGGCTGGAATGCCTCCCATGCCAGCCCGGCGACCAATGGGCCAAGGGGACGCTCCCGGCTGTCGATGAAAGCCGCATCGTCACGCTCACCCTGACGGGAGTGCAGCCCGGCCGCCACTGGTTTGCCGTTCGCGCCAGCAACGCCGACGGCGAAGAATCCCGCCGCAGCGAAGCACTCGAAATCCCGCCTCCACAAGAACCGTTCCCGGAAGGCACAGGCGGTGGCGGCATCGTCGAAGCCCCCTACCTCGGCGCCGTCAGCGGACAGCTAAAAGAAATCGCCGTCCGCGAAGAAGAGCAGCGCGCCAAAGCCAAAGAACAAGAAGAACAGAAAGCAAAGGAACTCAACGCCCGACCCGCCTCCGAACTCGAGCACACCGAAGAACAGCCACCAGCAGCCCCCGCGAAAGCCGAACACCCAGCCTGCCTCGTCCCCGCGCTGAAGGGCGACACGCTGGCGGTCGCCGGCCGCGCGCTTGCCAAGGCGCACTGCCGCCTCGGCAAGGTCATCCGGCCAGCCCATCGGCGCACGGCCCTGATCGTCGCCCGCCAGCGCGTCCGGCATGGGCAGTGGCTCCCGGGAGGAGCCGCGGTCGCCGTGACGCTCGCTCCCCGCCTCAGGGGCAAGGCGACCCGGCCTTCGAGGTAGGACCACCTCGACTTCCAAGGCGCACTCAGGACTCGGCTCTACGGGCACCCCGACCGCATGCGAGCGATCGAGCGCATCCGCTACTTGATGCCGAGGAAGAAGTCCTGGCGCACGGAGTGGCCGGGTGGGATGACGATGGACTCGGATTTCTTCGGGTTCACGCCGTCGATGATCGCGTCCAGGAACGTGCCCCTGATCGTGTACGAGCCGGCCGGCAGTGGGATCTTGACGAAGCGACCGTTGGTGGAGGTCCGTGTCGCCACGACCTTCCCGCTGGCGTTCGTCACTTCCACCGTGCCGGCTCCGGGCGGCGGGGCGGGGAGCTTGCACCCTGGGTCGGAGAACCGGCGGCTGTCGGGACCGCCCACCAGGAAGAAGCCGCTGACCAGCTCGGTTGGCCCCGGCTTGACGAGCGGCTCCTGGAGTCCCGGCCCGTAGTCGGCTTCGCGGCGGCAGAGTGGATTGAGCCAGATCGTCACACTCGAGGAACGCCCACCGCGCGCGGGCGACTGGCGCTCGACGGTCTGGATCCCGGCTTCCTGGAGCGCGGCACCCTTCACCAGCAGCTTGCAATGGGCGTGGGCGGCGCGTTCACGAGCGACGCTGAGCGTGCGGCCGGTGAGCCCGGGAACGTGGCACTCAATGCCCACCGTCGTGGCCCGGTGGGCGGAGGCGTTCCCCGACACCGCACAGAGCAGCGTCGTGGCCACCACGAGCATGCACCGCCTGGTGAGCGCGACGCGCGTGATTCGAGCATCGGTCCGGACGGCGCTGCGCATCGGCTTCACCGTAGCTCAGTCGACAGCGTCGCGAGCCCCTCGGACCCGGGAGAGGATTCCCCCCAGGATCTCGAGGTCCTCGGCCGGCAGCTCGCGGAGGCCGAGGGGTGGCCGCTCGAGGATCTCCTCCGCCCGCCCGGCCAGCGCCGCCCCGGTGGTGGTGGCCGCCACGAGCTTGACCCGCCGGTCGGAGGGGTGGGCGCGGCGCTCCACGAGACCCGTGCGCTCGAGCTCGTCGACCACCGCGGTCAAGTTGGGGGGATCCACGCCGAGCAGCGCGGCCAGCTCCCCCATGGGCATCGGCCGGTTGGCGATCCGTCGCAGCGCCCTGATCTTGCCGAAGCTGAGACCGACCCGATCGCTGACTTCCCGTCGGCGCTCGTTGTCGAGCACCAGCTCCGCCATCGCCCGCCACGCCTCCCGGGCCGCACGGTCGCGACGGTCCTCCGCCTTCGTCATGCGGCGTTCCCCTCGAGAAACTCGGGGTTGATGGACCGGGCCGTGTGCCGAGCAGTACCGATGGCCCATGGCGAGGTCGCGAGGAGGCCGAGGACCAGCACCACCGCCCCGCAGCCCGCCAGGACCCACCAACCGGCCCGGCTGGCGAGGGCGAAGTCGCTGTGGTTCGCCGTGCGCAGGGAGGCGGACACCAGCGAGCCGACCACCGCCACCCCCAGCGTCTGGCCGACCTGGCGCGACGTGCTGGCGATGGCCGCCGCCACGCCAGCCTGGGCCCGGGGCATGCCCGAGACGGCGGCGTTGGTGATCGGCGCATTGACGAAACCGAAGCCGACGCCAAAGATGACGTACGCCGTGAACAGCCACGTGAACGGAGTCGTGGCGCTCAGCCCGACCAGCATCAGGCAGGCGATGCACAGCATGAAGCCCGCGATGGCCAGGGGCACCCGGCCCCCCCGCCGGCCGACGATCCGGCCCGAGAACGGTGGGAGGAGCATGGTCATCATCGCCATCGGCAGGGTGTAGATCCCGGCCTGCAGCGGGGAGAGCCCGCGCACGTCCTGGAGGTAGAGGGTGTTGAGGAAGAGGAACCCACCGAGGGCGGCGAACGCCGCGACGGCGATGACCGCGGCCGCGGAGAAGGGCACCGACCGGAAGAAGCGCAGGTCGATCAGCGGCTCGCGGGCTCGGTGCTCCCAGATCACGAGCGCCGCCAGCGACGCGGCGGCCACGGCGAGGGCGCCGACGATGAGGGCCGAGGACCAGCCCCGGCTGGGGGCTTCGATGATGCCGTAGGTGAGCGAGGCCAGGAGCACGATCACGAGCACCTGCCCGGGGACGTCCACCCTCCTCGCCACCGCCGCTTTGGACTCCGGGATATAGCGCAGGGCAAGGACCGCCGCCGTCAACCCGACGGGGATGTTGATCCAGAAGATCGACCGCCAACCGACCGTGCTCACCAGCAGCCCACCCACCACCGGGCCGAGGGCCATGGACACCCCGACCACCGCGGCCCAGACCCCGATCGCCTGGGCCCGCTCCCGGGGGTTGGTGAAGGTGTTGGTGACGATCGACATCGCCACCGGATTCAGCATCGATCCGCCCACGCCCTGGATCATGCGGAAGACGATCAGCATGGTCAGGTTGGCGGCGAGGCTGCAGAGCAGCGAGGCCGCCGCGAAGGTGAACAGCCCGATCACGAAGGTGCGCCGGCGCCCCAGGCGGTCGGCGGTCGAGCCCGAGAGCATGAGCAGGCTGGCGAGCACCAGGGTGTAGGCGTCCACCGTCCACTGCAGGCCCGACAGCGGCGCGTGCAGGTCCCGTCCGATCGAGGGCAGGGCGACGTTGACGATGGTTGCGTCGAGCCCCACGATCAGGAGGCTCATTGAGCAGATCAGCAGGACGGCGATGCGCCGCCGCCGGCTCAGCTCGCCAGCCACAGTCGGGGCTCCTTTAGTTGTCTCAACATAATAATGATGATAGCATCATCTTCTCTGGCAGCCCCAGACGCTGACCGGGGAGCCGGGAGACGGCGGCCTCCACAGAGCCGGGGGGGCGTGCCGGCCTCGCAGGCGGTGGCGCGGCGTCCGGCTCGGCTCCCGGGAGGAGCCCAGCGGCTCGACCTCACCGCCCGGAGGTGAGCCGCCGCGCGAGGGCCTGCGCTTCGGGGGTGCTCACGATCACACGCCGCAGCGCCCCCCCGCCGCTCACCGAGAAGGAGAGGGCGGGGACGCCGCGGCGCACCAACCATGCTTCGTCCAGGCGGATGGTGCGGGCCACGTAGTAGAGGCCCGGCAGCCGCAGCCCGGCTTTCAGGCCCGTCCTCAGCACCTCCCGCATCGGCTCCTCGAGCACCTGCACATCGCTCACCTCGGCAAGGGGGACGGTGATGTTCCCGAGCAGGCCCAGCACCTTCTCCCAGCGGGAGAGCAGCACTTCGACGGCCTCCTCGGTGACCCGCACGCGCACGGGCGCAGGTTAGACCCCCCGGAGATCGAGCAGCGAAGTCCAATCCGCGGGAGAGCCCGGGGTCAAATCCGGGTAGAAGAGAGGACAGAAGCGGAGCATCGCTCGGCGGTGGGCAACCCCGCCAGAAAGGATCCCCATGGAGCCCTCCACTCACACCCGTGTCCTGGTGGTGGCCCACAAGACGGCCGCCACCCCACCGCTGCTCGACGCCGTACGCGCACGCGCCGCACGGGGACCCTGCACCTTCACGCTGCTCGTCCCCAGCACCACGCATGGACTGCACAAGGTCGTGGACCCCGAGGACCAGGGGGGCGGGGAGACCCGCGCAGTGCTCGACCGCGCCCTTCCGCTCCTCAGCGAGGCCGCGGGAGCCCCGGTGGATGGGATCATCGGCGATGCCGACCCGATGGCGGCGGTGCAGGACGCCCTCAACCTGAGAGGCTTCGACGAGGTGATCGTCTCCACCCTCAGCCCCCGCGTGTCGCGCTGGCTGAAGCTCGACCTCCCCAGCAAGGTGGCGGGCATGGGCCTGCCCGTGAGCACCGTGACGCCCAGCGAGGCCGCCGCTCACGCCGCGTAAAGCAGCCCCCAACCCTTAGGCTTGTGTATAAGCCATGGCACTGTTTATAATCCCACTCGGCCAGGGGCGTGATCGTGGTGCTCCGATGGTGCAGACAGGAATCTGTAGACATCTCGTCTGCGGGGAGCGACAGTTAGCGGGTGTCCGTGGAGCAGATACGCAATCAATTCGCCAAGAACCTGCGCACCCATCGGGAACGATCGGGTCTCTCGCAGGAGGCGCTGGCCGAAGCGTGCAACCTGCACCGCACCGAGATCAGCCTCTTGGAGCGGTGCAAGCGCTCGCCCCGCCTGGAGACGCTCGTGATCCTCGCCAGGGGCCTCGGGCTCTCCTCGCCCGCCGAGCTGCTCGAGGGCATTCGCTGAGAGGTTTCCTGCGCCGGCGCTGACACCGCACCACCGGGATGCCGGCGCGAGAGAACGGAGCACGGTGTCTTAGGTCACCTCAATGCTGGCCCTCGTAGCGCCTCACAAGCCGAACCGCTCCCTGCGGGTGGCGGGAACCAGTGCCTCGAACTCCCGGTGACGTTCGATGAATCCTTTGACGAACGGACAGAAGGGCAGTACCGCGAGACCTCGTGCGCGGGCGTCCTCCAGCGCAAACCGGATCAGCCGATCGGCGAGTCCGCGACCCTGGAGGCGCTCCTCGACCTCGGTGTGGACGAACGCGATCAGGCCGGGGCGTGCGCGATAGGCGGCGAAGCCAACCACCTCGCCGTCGATCGACAGCTCGTAGCGCTCACGCTCAGGCGCGTCAGCCACCTCGATGCGGTCCGCTGCAGCCATGCCCGGAAGCTTAGAAACGCAAGCGGCCGGCGCCGCACGAGCACCCGCAACAGAGGCCCCCGGGCACGGCTCGACCGGCTGACCCGCGTAAGCTCGACTGGATGTCGCCGCGTCCCTCAGGACCCCGACGCTCGGGATCCATCGAGTCCTACCTGCGTCAGACGCGCGCCGGCGCCGCAGTGGCACTGCTGGCCCTGGCGTCGGCGATAGCGTCCGAACAGTTCGCCGAGCACCTGTGGGTGCGTCACCCGCTCCTCGCCGGTCTCGCGTCCAGCGCGATCGTGGTGATGCTGTCGGTGGCGGTCGTGAACGAGGCCCTGGAGATCCGCGGGCGCCGACGCTGGAGGGTCCTCGCACAGTACGTGATGCTCGAGCTGGTCCGCGATGCACGCATGGTCTGGACAGCGGTGGTGGAGCTGGCTGGCCTGACGCCCGCCGAGGCGAGCCCGCCGGCGGCAATCGAAGCAGCCGCCCTCCTGGTGCGCGACACACCGCGCCTGGCCAAAGCGGTTCACGGCCTGCTCATCGATGCCGATCGGCGCCGAGTCCTGCGCGATCGGGTTGCCCGGGTGGTGGTTCACAACGACGAGGTGTTGGGACGGTGGGCCGCCGTGATGCTCAGCGCCGACGCCTACGCCGAGGTGGTGGACCGTCACGTGGAGCTGGCCAGCGGCCTCGCCTGGCTCGGGAGCCTGCTCGACCAGTCCGAGCCCAGCGATGGGGACCAGCTGCGCTGGCACAGGGCTCGCAGCAACCCCGCCGTCCAGATCACGGGTGACATGGACGATGAGCGCCTCGCCCAGAGGATCGTCTCCATCACCCAACTCGCCGAGCAGCTGGACCGGGGAACGCTCGACCTCGCCGTGAAGATCGTGCCGGTCGCATGGTGGGAAGCACGTCTCGGCACGACCGCGCACGTAGGTGATGACGCCCCGCACGTAGGCGATCGCGCCCCGCACGTAGGCGATGACGCCCGTATGTCGACATCAGGAGTGAACAATGGCTGAGGCATCGACCGAACCATCCCCGGAGCTCTCCATCCCCGTGCTCAGCCACCGCCGTGTGTTGATCATCATCGGCGCGTTGCTGCTCGGCATGTTCCTGGCGGCTCTGGATCAGACGATCGTCGCGACCGCTCTGCCGACGATCGTCGCCGACCTCCATGGCGCGTCGCACCTGTCGTGGATCGTCGTCGCCTATCTGCTCGCCGCGACCGTCTCGACCCCGCTGTGGGGCAAGCTCGGCGACCTGTACGGGCGCAAGTTCTTCTTTCAGGCGGCAATCGTCATCTTCTTGTGCGGCTCGGCGCTCTCCGGGCTCAGCCAGAGCCTGACCCAGCTGATCGCGTTCCGGGCGGTTCAGGGTCTCGGGGGCGGTGGCCTGATGGTCGGTGCCCAGGCGATCGTCGGAGACGTCGTCTCTCCCCGCGAACGCGGTCGCTACCAGGGCCTCTTCGGGGCCGTGTTCGGCATGGCGAGCGTCATCGGCCCGCTGCTCGGAGGCGTCTTCGTCGAACAGCTCTCCTGGCACTGGATCTTCTACATCAACATCCCGATCGGTGCCGTCGCGCTCGCAGTCATAGCGGTGCAGGTTCCGGGCGGCCTCGGGCGCGTCCACCACGTGATCGACTATCTCGGGTCCGCTCTGCTGATGCTCTCGGCGACCTGCCTGGTGCTCTTCACGAGCCTGGGTGGCACGACGTATCCGTGGGGCTCGCCACCGATCGTTGCCTTCGGAGTCGCTGGCGCGGTGCTCCTCGTCGCCTTCGCCTTCGTGGAGCGAGGTGCGACCGAGCCGGTGCTGCCGCTGCACCTGTTCTCCATCCGGGCGTTCTCGGTCACGAGCGTCGTCGGCTTCGTCGTCGGCTTTGCGCTGTTCGGTGGCATCACCTACCTGCCGGTGTTCTTTCAGATCGTGCACGGCAAGTCACCCACGATCTCGGGCCTGGAGCTGTTGCCACTCCTCGTTGGCCTGATCGTCTGCTCCGCAGGATCGGGGATCGTCATCAGCAAGACCGGCCGCTACCGGGTTTTCCCGATTGCCGGGACGGCGCTCACCACTGTCGGGCTCCTGCTCCTCTCGCGGGTGGGGGTCGGGACGAGCTTGGTCACGGTGGCGCTGTACATGTTCGTCCTCGGCGTGGGACTCGGCTGCGTCATGCAGGTGCTCCTGCTCATCGTGCAGAACGCGGTTCCCTACTCCGAGCTCGGCGTCGCCACGTCCAGCGCGACCTTCTTTCGGTCCATCGGGGGATCCTTCGGCGTCGCGATCTTCGGCGCCATCTTCTCGAACGTCCTCGTCGGCAACCTGGTGGAGCACCTCGGCACCGCGAAGCTACCGAAGGGACTGTCGAGCGCGAGCGTCACGCCGGCCATCTTGGACAGGCTTCCCCAGGCGATCCACTACGGCATTGCCGCCGCCTACGCAGAGTCGATCCAAACAGTGTTCGCCCTCGCCGCGCCGATTGCCGGCATCGCGTTCCTCGTGTCCTGGCTCATACCCCAGGTGGAGCTCCGGCAAGGAGTTGGCGAATCGCCGGCGCCCCAATCCGAACCCCCAGACCGCGCCATCCCTGCCAGCGGAGCGTGAGCCATTGGCAGCGCGAGGAGGCCCACGAGGGTGGCGAACGGTCGCCGCGGTCAACCGCCGATCGTCCTGTCGAGCAGCGCGAACAGCTCAGTGAAGTGCCGCTCCGCCGCCGCCTCGTCGTAGGCGGCGGTGTCGCTCATCGTGTAGCCGTGCGCGGCCCCCTCGTAGAGCTCTGAGCGGTATCGCACCCCGGCCTCCTCCAGGGCCTGCGTGAGCGCGGCGACGTGCTCGGAGGTCATGCTCGGGTCGTTGTCGGCGTGGCCGAGGTAGAGCTCGGCGGAGATCGCACCGGCGCTCAGGTGCGGACTGTCCTCCCCCTCGCTCACGAGCCCCCCGGCGTGGAAGCCGGCGAGCGCCGCGACGCGCTCCGGGTAGGCGGCGGCGATCCGCCAGCCGACGCGCCCACCCAGGCAATAGCCGGTGATGGCGAACGGCGCGCTCGCGCTCGCGCCGAGGTAGTCGAGGTAGGCGGCCCCATCGGCGACGATCCGCTCGGGCGTCAGTTCCGCCATGGCAGGCATCAGCCGCGCGAAGAACGGATCCCGCTGTGCGGGGTCCGTCAGATCGGGCATCTCCAGCCCCCCGCCGGCGCGATAGAGGACGTTCGGGGCGAGTACCACGAAGCCCCGCGCTGCGATGCGGTCGACCATCTCCTCGATCCGGGGGCGCAGGCCGAAGGCGTCCATGAGGAACAGCACACCCGGGTGGCTGCCGTCCTGCTCGTCGGAGGGCCGTGCGAGGTAGGCGTCCGCCACGCCGTCCCGGGTGCTGATGTCAACCGTCTCGCCGCTCATCGCTGCCGCTCCCATCGTCGCTGGTCGTGAGGGTGCAGATTAGTTGCCCCGGATGCAGCCGTGGCGACACCCCCAGCGGGACGCGACGGCGACAGCGCCCCACGATCCCGCCACACCCAGACTCGGCCCACCTGGCCGATCTGGCTACGCTTGGTTTCTCGGATGACGTTTCACGCTGACGATTCGATCGCAGTTCCGGCTCGGGTGCTTTCGAGCACTCAGCTCGAGCTGCTGGCCGAGCGCGGCGTGCAGCTCACGGCCGCGGTGGGCGAGAAGCTGTATGAGATCGGCGACCCGACCTACCCCTTCATCGCGATCCTCGAGGGTGAGGCGGCGGTAGTGGATGGCGCGGGGCATGAGATCGTGCGCCACGGCGCGTCGGGCTTTCTCGGAGAGGTCAACCTGCTCAGCGGGCAGTCGGTGTTCGTCACCGCGCTCGTAACGCAGCCGATGCGCTACATCGCCCTCCCGCGCGAGGAGCTGCGAGCGTTGCTGTTCGACGATCCCTCGCTCTCGGATCTGATCCTCGGTGCCCTGGTGGAGCGCCGCGAGCTGCTTCAGCGACGCCAGGGCATCGGGCCGGAGATCGTCGGGCCGCGCGATTCGCCCGAGACGCGCCGGCTGCTCGAGTTCGCGCGAGCCCAGCGGCTGCCCCACACCTGGGTCGACCCCGCCGCGACGACCGACAGTGCCGGTGCGGCAGTGGAGCCCTCTGGGTCCGCGCTGCCGCTGGTGCGCCTGCCCGGCGGCGTCGAGCTTCTGAACCCGAGCAACGGCGAGCTCTCGCGGGCGCTCGGCATCGGCCTGGAGCTCGCGCCGCGCGAGGAGGTCGATCTTCTGATCGTCGGCGGCGGCCCCGCGGGACTCGGCGCGGCCGTGTACGGCGCCTCGGAGGGGTTGGACACGCTGATCGTGGAGAGCAGGAGCATCGGCGGTCAGGCGGGCACCTCGCGCAGGATCGAGAACTACCTGGGCTTTCCCGCCGGGATCAGCGGCAACGAACTGATCGGCCGCGCCGCCACCCAGTCGCGCAAGTTTGGCGCACGTCTGGCCTCGCCCTACCGTGCCCGGGAGCTCCAGCCCGGGAGCGAGCGCCATCTCGTGAGGCTCGAGGACGGCAACGAGATCGCCGCGCGCGCGGTGCTGCTCACGACTGGCGCCGAATACCGGCGGCTGCCCGTGGCGGGGCTCGAGGAGTACGAGGGGGTGAGCGTGTTCTATGCCGCCGGTCCGCCGGAGGGTCAGCTCTGCACAGCCCAGCGCGTGGGCGTCGTGGGCGGTGGCAACTCGGCGGCCCAGGCCGCCGTCTGGCTGGCGCGTGGGGGCGCGCTCGTCACGCTTCTGCACCGTCGCGGAGATCTGCGGGAGACGATGTCGCAGTATCTGATCGACGAGCTCGACCGCTACGGGGTCGCCGTGCGCGATCGTTCGGAAATCGTCGACGTGCAGGGAGAGCACGGGCGACTGCATTCGGTCACGCTCGCCGACGGCGAGCAGTTGCCGTTCTCATTCGTGTTCCTGTTCCTTGGCGCCAAGCCCTGCACCGAGTGGCTCGGCGATGTGCTCGCGCGTGACGACGACGGTTTCATCCTGGCCGGCGCGGAGGTCGGCGCCGAGGGCCTGCTCGAGACGAGCGTGCCGGGGGTCTACGCGGCTGGCGACGTGCGCGCCGGCTCGATCAAGCGCTGCGCGACCGCGGTCGGCGAGGGCGCCGCCGTGGTCCAGTTCGTACACCAGCGCATGGCCCGCGCGGGCACTCGAGCGGGTGTCCAGGCATCGCAGGCAGCCGCACCGCGCTCCACTCCGGTTCCGTGAGTCCGCGCATCTAGAGCAGCTCGGCGAGGCGTCGGGCTGCCCGGGCGGCGCCATCGGTCTCAACGTCGCGGTAGTCGACGTCGCGGCCGATCTCCTGCGCAATCGCGTCTGCGAGCACCTCGGGTGGAGAGTCCTCGTAGTCCATGCGGCGCCCGGCGCCGTAGCGTTCGAGGCGGTGGCGGACGTGGAAGCTCTGCTCGAAGTGGTGACGCAGCGGGAAGAACAGGAACGGGCGCTTCTGCGCCGTGAGCTCCATCGAGGTCGTCAGTCCGCCCTGGACCACCGCGAGGTCGCAGGCGGCGAGATGCCGGTAGAGGTTGTGCACGTAGGGCACCACCTCCAGTCCGGGATGGGCAGGCAGCGAGTCCGGATCGATACGCGGGCCGGCGACGACGATCATGCGCAGCTGCGGGACGCGCTCCTTGGCCTGGGGGAAGGCGGCCATGACCCGCCCCAGCAGGCTGGCCCCGACACCGGACCCACCGACGGTGACGATGCAGACACGCTCCTCCTCGCCGTAGCCGAGCTCCGCACGCAGCTTCGCGCGATCGCGCAGGGCGGCGGGGTCGAAGCCGCTGACATAGCCGGTGAAGTCGAAGTGGCGCTCGGTCCAGTCGCGGATCATCGGCAGCTGCGGCCCGAGGCGCTCCGCGACTATGTCCTCGGGGTTGCCCACGAACAGCGCCAGATCGCGGACCTCCGGGTGCTCGGCGACGTGGTCGACCATGTCGGCGTTGTAGTCGGCGGTCAGGTGGCGCTCCCGAGCGTCTCCGTCATCCATCGGCAGGAACCCGACGAAGTCGGTCAGCCACGCGAACGGGACGCGCTTCTCGCGCGGGTTCTCGTGCAGGTAGTAGTCGAGCTCCCAGGCCTCGTCTCCGATCCAGAGGTCGTAGCGCTGCTCGCGCACGATGTCGTGGAAGAGCATGAAGTTGGCGGCGAGGATCTCGTCCATGCGGCGCAGCGCGTGAAAGCAGTGCAGGTCGTGCTCGGCGGACTCCGACTCGATGTGGCGGGACTCATTGGCCAGATGGGCGCTCGCCGGGTGGATGCGCTCGCCTTCCGCCGAGAGCACCCGGGTGACCGGGTCCTGGGCCAGCCAGTCGATCTGCAGGTCCGGCTGCAGGTGGCGCAGCTCGCGCGCGATCGCCACGTCGCGCTGCGCGTGGCCGAGACCGATCGGCGAGGAGACGAACAGGGCACGGGGACGGCCGTCCGGTCGATGCACCGTCGGGTCGCGCGGCGTGGGCCGCCGGCCGAAGGCCTCCTCGGAGAGATCGCGCAGTGCCAGGTTGAACTGGACCGGCTTGCGCGCGTGCGGGAAATGACCGGCACCGACCACCTCCTCGAGCCGGCCGCCCGCCAGCCGACTCAACGCCCGGGCATCGCGCGGCGAGGCGATCTTGTCGCGCGTACCACAGACGACCAGCACCGGACAGTTCAGGTTCCGCGCCTGAGCGCGCAGGGCCGGGCGCCCAATCGGACGGCCACCGGAGCGGCCATCGAGGTATGTCGCGATCAGTGTCTCGGGATCGGTCTCCAGCGCCCAGCCCACTCCATCCTCGATGGCCTTCGTCGAGTGCGCCTCCGGGAGGGCGCGTGAGACGAACCACTCCGCGAACGCCGGATATTCCTCCCGCCAATGGACGACGTTGTAGCGCGCCCACCAGCGGTGCAGCCGCGGTATGCGCGGCGGCCGGCGGAAGATCCACGAGAAGCCCGGCACGCGCATGAGCCACATGTGCGAGGGGGTATAGGGGAACACCGGGCCGATGAACGCGGCGCCGAGCACCCGTTCGGGCGCGAGGCGCGCCAGCTCGAGCTGGTACTGCGCCCCCGTCGAGAGGCTCGCCGTCACGGCCCGCTCCGTCCCGCTCGCGTCCATCACGGCCAGGCAGTCGCGCGCGAACTCAACGGCCCTGTAGCGCCGCGGGTCACGGCAGCGCTCAGAGCGTCCGTTGCCGAGACCGTCCATTGCCAGCACCCGGAAGTGGCGTGCGAGGTAGGGAATCTGCATCTTCCAGTGGCGCGAGTGAAACAGCGACCACGTGGGGAGCAGGAAGATCGTCTCCTCGCCCTCGCCATAGACCTCGTAGAAGAGGCGCTGGCCGTCGCGCTCCACAAGGCCTTCCGCGTCGGGGTAGCGGGCGCGGCTCTGCTCGCCTTCGCGACCGATCGACCGCTGGCCCGGCGCGAGCGCGACCTCAGCTCCCGCGATGGCGTTCATGTCCTGCCCTCCGTGAGTGAGGTGAGCCAGCCGTCGATCGCGGCGAGCAGCTCGGCGTGGCCGCGGTCGAAGCCGAGCAGGCGCTCGTTCAACAGGCCCTTGTTGAACTGCATCACCAGCGCCGCCCAGGCCTCGGCCGAGAAGCGGGCGCTGTCGAGGCCGTACTCCTCGATCGCCTCGGCGAGCGCGTCGTGCAGCAGCGACCGCCAGCTCTCGTTGACGCGATGCAGCCGCTCGCGCAGCTCGGGCCTGCTCCAGGCCAGCGCTTCGAGCTCGGCCCAGACCTTGGGGTAGCCCGCCTCCAGGTCCTCCTCGATGTAGCCGACCGCGGCGCGCCACTTCTCGATGAAGGGCGCCTCCGTTCCGTACATCGCCCGCTGGCGCTCGAGGACACGGCCCGTGAACCGCTCCAACGCCTGCAGCAACAGCTCGTCGACCGAGCCGAAGTAGTAGTGAACCAGGCCGTGATTCTGCCCCGCCTCCCGCGCGAGCTGTCGCGTCGAGATCCCAGCCGCGCCCTCGCGGACCAGCAGCCGCTCGGCGGCATCCAGGAATGCCTCGACGTTCGCCTCCCTGATCGAAGGGACGTTGGCCACGTCCTGCGGGTCCTCTGTTGCAAGTGACTTAGTCATGCGCCTAAGTCGACTATCTAAGCATCTAGGTCGACGACTGTCAAGCGCGAGGTCGACGACTGTCAAGCGCGGGGTCGACGACTGTCAAGCGCGCGAGAGGCGTCGAGGGGCGGGCGCGCCGCGATCGAGCTGCCTCAGGTCGCGTTCACCATCTCACTCGCCATCACGCTCGTGTGCCCACCGCGAGCAGATACTCCATCTCAAAGCGCGCATCCGATGGGGTACCGAGGTTCCACTCCTCGCAGAGCTCGTCCAGAGCGGCATCGAGCTCGGCCTCGCGTCCGGTCTTGGCCGCATTCGCACGCGCCGCAATCGTCGGGCCGTACCGCGCCTTGAAGTGCTCGCCGAAATCGCGTGGGTGCTCGAAGGCGGTGACCTCCAAGACATCGCGCTCCAGCAGCCCGAAGTCGACGTGCTCGCCGAACAGCTCGGCGATGTGCTGCTCGCTGCCCCACAGCGGGGGCGGTTGTGCACCCGGCGGCGGGGTGGGCGCGAACGGGCCCATCGTCCTGAGCAGCGCCCCGACCAGCCCCTCGGGAGTCCAGCTCAGCAGCCCGACCTTGCCACCGGGGCGACACGCGCGAATCAGCTCGTCGGCGACCTGCTGGTGGTGCGGAGCGAACATCGCTCCAATCGAGGAGATCACGACGTCGAACGACTCGTCCTCGAACGGCAGGCGCTCGGCGTCGGCCACCACCCACTCGAGGGCCAGCCCTTCACTCCCAGCACGGACGCGACCGGCCTCCAGCAGCTCCGGTGTCAGGTCGCTGGCGGTGACCCGAGCGCCGACCCTCGCCGCGGGTATCGACGCATTGCCGGTCCCGGCAGCCACGTCCAGGACCACGCTGCCGGGACCGATGCCGCACGCCTCCACGAGCCGCAACCCCAACGGACGCAAGAACGTCTCGACCATATCCGGGTAATCGCCCGACGCCCACATCGCGCGGTGACGCGCCTTCAGCTCAGAATCGGACATGGCCATTCAGTCGCCAGTCGAGGGGTCGATGACAGCCGAGACCTTGGAGATGCGATCCGCGGGGAAGCCGCCGCAGCGGGCGTGCTCGAGCAGGATGTCCTCATCGGGGGCGACATAGACACAGTAGGCCTTGTCGTCCGTGACGTAGCTCATGAGCCAGCGGATCTCCGGGCCGAGCTCGCCGATCACCTTGTTGGACGTCGCCGCGATTCCCTGCAGCTCAGCGGCGCTGAGGTTCCCGGCTCCGGGCATCTCGCGCTCGATTACGTACTTGGGCATTGTCTCCTCCTGTCGTTGACCTGCGCTAGCATACTGACGGTACGTATGATGCATACTCAGAGTACGGATGTCAAGGGCAAGAGGGCGAAGCAGGGCGCGGCGACCCGCCAAGCGCTGCTGGACGCCGCCTGCATGCTGTTCGGCGAACGCGGCTACACGGCGACCTCGATCGATGACGTCGCGCAGACCGCCAACGTCACCAAGGGCGCCTTCTACCACCACTACAACGGCAAGCAGGAGCTGTTTGCCGGCGTCTACGAACAGGTCAAGCGCGAGGTGTCCGAGCGCGTGGCGGCAGCGTTCTTGGAGCCCGACCCGTGGGTGGACCTGTGCGCGGGCTGTCAGGCGATGCTCGACGCCCACCTCGACCAGCGCGTGCGGCGCATCGTGCTCCACGACGCGCAGGCCGTGCTCGACGCGGACACGATCCGGCGCGTGGATGCGCGCTACGGCGCGGTCGTGCTGCGCGGCGCGCTGAGGCGCGCGATCCGTGCCGGCGTCGTGCGGCCCCTCCCCTTGAAGATGCTCGCGCTGATGCTCACCGGGGCGATCCTCGAAGGATGCATGGCGATCGCCGACAGCGAGGACCCAACCCAAGCGCGAGCAGACGCCGGCGATGTCCTGAGCACCCTCCTGCAGGGACTCAGACCACCAACCCCTTGAACGGACGCTGCCGCATCCCCGATCCCGCCGTCCACCCGTTCGCGCTCCGATCTCGGCCGGTCGGCTTGCCGACAGCTTCAGACAGGCGCAATGCGGCAGCGATACGATTGCCTTCAGCGCCGACGTAGCTCAGCTGGTAGAGCACCTCCATGGTAAGGAGGGGGTCTCGGGTTCGAGTCCCGACGTCGGCTCTCGATTGGATCGGGAGCCGGTGCGGTTGCGCTCTCAGGGAGTGCTCTCCTCGCCGGCCAGGAGCTCCATCAGCAGGCCGTCGTGCCAGCCGCCGCCGTCGATGTCGCGCTCGTAGCAGCGCATGACCCCCACGGGCCTGAAGCCCACCTTCTCATACGTCCGGATAGCTGCCGCGTTCGCGGCGGCGGGGTCGATCGTGATGCGGTGATGGCCGCGGGTGTCGATCAGGTGGCGCACGAGGAGTCCCACCGCGAGGGTGCCCACGCCCCGTCCGTGGTGGGTGGGATCGACGAACAGGTCGATGCTCGCATGCCGGTAGGCGGGCTCGAGCTCCTCGGTGAACTGAATCAGTCCCGCCACCACGCCCGCGACCTCGATCGCCAGGCGCGTGGAGTCGGGCTCGTCGGTCCAGGGGAAGCCCTCTGCAGGGTGGCCCCACCACCGCACCACCCCCGCGGCCGAGTGGATTCGCAGCAGCTGCGCCTCGTCGCTCTCGATGAGCGAGCGCAGGATCACGTCCGGGTGCGCTGCGGCTGCCAGCAGGTGCGTCATCATATCAATTGAGCATCCGCTTTGAGCGAATGCTAAACTCTTGGCCGTGGAGCCGCCCATGCAGGCACCGAGCCAGGAGACGCCGATCCAGGTGAGCGTCGAGGGCGCTCCGCAGGTCCTTGCCGGCACGAAGCTCAAGATCGCGGAGGCAGCCGTGGCGACCCTGAAGGCGCGGGGGTTCGCTGGTGCGAGCGCGCGCGAGATAGCCGACAGCGGGGCCTTCAACCAGGCGCTGATCTTCTACCACTTCGGCAGCGTCCAGATGGCGCTCTTGGCGGCGCTCGACTTGGTGAGCGCTCGCCGGATGCACGCCTATCGCCACGCGTTCGAGCAGACGCAGACGATCCCCGAGCTGGCGAACCTCGCTCGCGAGATCTACGCCGAGGACCTCCAGAACGGATACGTGACCGTGCTCGGCGAGATGGTCGCCGGGGGTGTCGCCAACGGGGAGCTGGGGAAGGCGGTGGCGGCGCGCCTGCGGCCATGGATCGACATGGTCGAGAGCAAGCTGAGGGAGCTCCTCGCGGGATCGCCGCTCGAGTCGGTGCTGCCGGCCGAGGACGTGGCATTCGCGATCGTCGCGCTCTACCTGGGCGTCGACATGCTCTGTCACCTGGAGGGCGAACACGCCCGTGCCGAGTCGCTGCTCGACCTCGGGGAGCGCTGCGCGCCGCTGCTTGGGGCACTGCGACCCCGATGACCCGGCGAGGAGCCCCCGCTCAACTCAGCGCGTTCGCGATGGGACCGCCCACGGCGATGTCGGCGGGTTGCCGCGGTATGTGCTCGGCGAGGCGGGCGGCCTGCTGGCCGCGCCGGCGGGGCCGCCAGACTCGCAGGTACTGAGCCGCGACGTAGGAGCCGAGAACGAGCAGCAGCGCGATCGCTTGACCGATGAAGGTCTCCCAGTTGTTGAAGAGGCTGAACCAGGTGCCCATCCAGCCGGGTATGTAGAAGCCGTGGATTTCGCTGGTCCCGATCCACCCGGCGAGCTGCATCTCGTTGACCTCCTCTCCGACGGACACGAGCAGCACGAACAGCAGCATCGCCCCGGTGATGACCAGCAGCCGCTTGTAGGGCAGGCGCTGGTGCAGCGCGAAGGTCAAGACGCCGGCGGCGGCGGTGAACAGCGCGCCGATCACGACACCCTCGAGCACGACGCTCGAGCCGTAGAGCTCGCGGAGGTTCTGTAGGAAGATCACGACCTCGAAGCACTCGCGGTAGACCGAGGTGAACCCGAGCAGCGCGAGCCCGAGCAGCATTCGGCGCTTGTTGGCCTCCGGATCGACCGAGAGCAGGCCGCGTCGGCGCTTGTGATGGCTCGAGATCCATCCGGTCCAGTAGACCTTGTGGAAGAACCAGTTCATCACGATCAACAGCACGATCAGCGAGGGCAGCCCGGTCGCGGCCTGCACATCGAACTCGCCGCCGCGGAACTGGCCGATGAACCACACCACGAGGAACCACGTCGCGATACCCAGCCCGATCGCACCCGCCCCACCCACGACGACCGGGCGCCGGTAGACCCGATTGGCGCCCAGGAAGCTCGCCGTGACCGCCGCCAAGACCAGGATCGTCTCCAGGCCCTCGCGCAACACGAGGATCGCGCTGTCGATCACGACCGTCGTGTGACTCAGGCGGTGACCGGGCGCCAGCGCCGTGGGATCGGTCGTTCCTCCTTTGGCATGCCAGCCCAGCACCACCACGCCGACCGCAACCGCGAGCACGATCGCGGTCCACACATAGAGGCTCGCCCGCTCGTCGATCTGCCTCGCGGCGCCCCGCTTGGGATGCTCTGCTGCTGGCTGGCCCCGCGACATCCAGATGACCTCCCTGGGAATCCCGACTTGAACACTCGGCTATACGATAGGCTGGAGCCTAGCAAAGATTAGGGTGCCCTAATTAGGTGGCCCTAAGCCACAGCGACCGGCTGACGAGCTCGCGTGCGAGAGGGGCTCACCGCCAGTCCCAAACCCTGTGCGGGCTTGGGTTCGATCACGAGCACACAGGAGGAACGTCCACATGGCGAAGATGAACGCAGCCGTCGTGACATCGTTTGGCGAGCCACCGCGCTATCAGCCGTTCGAGGTCCCGCAGCCGAGGACCGACGAGGAGATCCTCGTTGACGTTCTCGCCGCCGGCCTGCACCCGCGCGTCAGAACTGGCGCTGCGGGGGCCCACTACACCAGCACCGGCACGCTGCCCATGATCCCCGGCATCGACGGCGTGGGCCGGCGAGCGGACGGTAGGCGGATCTACTTCACGGCCGCCGACGACGTCATCGGCACGATGGCGGACAAGGCCCTCGTCGACGTGCGCCGCTCGATCGAGCTGCCCGACGACGTCGACGTCGCGAGGGTCGCGGCCGCGATGAACCCGGCCATGTCGTCGTGGGTGGCCCTGCGCCGCCGCGTCCCGATCGAGCCCGGCCAGAGCGTCCTCATCCTCGGCGCAACCGGAAACGCCGGAACCATGGCCGTCCAGGTGGCCAAGCGGCTCGGCGCCGGACGTGTAGTCGGGGCCGGGCGCGATCTCGCTCGTCTACGCACGCTCACCTCGATCGGCGCCGACGAGGTGGTCCAGTTGACCGACGACGCCGAGGTGACGGGAGGAGCACTCGGTGCGGCCGCCGCCGAGGTCGACATCGTCATCGACTACCTGTGGGGCAGGCCGGCGCAACAGGCCATCACGGCGCTGCTCACCGCGCGATCCGACCGCAGCCGCGCGATGAACTGGATTCAGATCGGCGCGATCGCCGGCCCGACGATCGAGCTGCCGTCCGTAGCCCTACGCTCCGCCAACCTGCGCCTCCAGGGCAACGGCCAGGGCGCCGTCTCGACCAAGGTTTACCTCGCGGAGCTGCCGTCACTCGTCGATGAGATCAACGCCGGCGCCATCGCGGTCACGACGAACACGATGCCCCTGGCGGATGTGGAGGAAATCTGGGCCAGGGCAGACAGCCCGGGCGAGCGCACCGTGCTCGTGCCGTAGGCCGCCTCGGATCGGTTCGTGGCTATCCGGCGGCTACGCGTGTTCTGGTGCTCCGCGGGGGGACGCGCCAGGAGAGATTCGAACTCCCGACCTTCGGCTCCGTAGCCCGTCCCGGGCCTTCCGGTCCTTTGGGACTGGGCCACTTTCCCTGAGAATTGCGCACTTTTGCGGGATCTGAGGCCTCGGGCTTTGCGGCTGCTTTCGGGCCTTGACTTGGTTTTTTCTTGACAGGTACCGGCTCCCAAGGGCCGCCCGAGGTCCCCATCTGGGTCCACACCAAACGCGCCACTCATACAAGATTTACAGACGCCCATCGAGCTCGCCGACGACCCCGATGCACGGCTCGTAGAGTTCTCGCCAGTGCTCCGTAGCTTGGCCGCACTGGTAGGCTGCGTCACTTGGCCAAGGCGTCATGACTCCCAACGGGGGAGTGGGGAGGCAGACGGTGAGTAAGCCGCGAGTACACAAATCGGCCTGTGGGATCCTCACGGCAGCTGCCGTGACGTTCGCCGTAGCCGGGCTAACGTTTGCCTGCGGAGCGCTGGCGGCGGGAACGAACGGGAGCGCCGGACGTGCGTCTTCGGCGGCTGCGCCTGTGGCGTCAGTAGCACTCGCGAGCGACACTGGGCTTGGGGGCTTCCAGCCACTCACCCCGTGGCGCCAACCGTCTGTCGAACTTCCGCCTTCGCGTTTGCTCGACTACCAGCAGCTCGCCCAAGCTGGGGTTAGTCAGGCTTCGCACTGGCGCCATGGTGCCTGGTACTGCGAATACCTCCGCTGCACCCATGGGCCCTATCCACTTGTCACTCTTTGGGGTGAGGTGCCGCTATTCGAGACCGCTGACGCGCTCGAGACGGCCTCGCCCTCATCGGCGCACCAAGCGCTCGTAGACCGTTTCGCGCGTGCGAACGAGCGCTACTGGGACGGTGCGCTTGGCGGCTACGCCCCTTACCCGGGAGACCGTGCAGGAAATGTTCAGGCGTTCTTCGACGACAACGGCTGGGAGGGGCTCGCGTTCTTCAACGCCTACAAGGCCACCCACGAGCGCCGTTGGCTCTTTGACGCCCAGCGCGCGTTTCACTTCATCGCCGCCCGCGGCTGGGACAAGGACGGCGGGGGAATGTGGTGGAATACCAGCCATCCCTACCACTCAGGACCCGCTCTCGCGTCCGACAGTCTTTTGGGCATTCTGCTCTACAGCGAAGACCACGAACGCTGGCAGCTGGAAGACGTAAAGATGTACGCCGACTGGGCAAACGCCAACGACAACCACGACGAACGCCAGTTCTACCTCGAGATGCCCAACCAGCCGGAATCGGTGAACGACTACGTGCAGGCTCCCCTGATCTACGCGCAGTACCTACTGTGTCAGGACGGGGAGGGAGAAAGCTACTGCGTTCAGGCGGGGCGAGTGGCGGCCACGCTCGCCGAGCAGCACGTCGACGCATATGGCTACGAATACAACTACGGGCCTGAGTACGACGCGATCTTTATGCAATGGATGATGGCCTACGGGCAGGCAACGGGCGAGCCCTACTGGTTGACGCTCGCGGAGGTCAACGCGGCGGCCGCGGCCGCGAACGCCGGCAAGGGGCACGGACTCTGGCTCTCGAGTTGGTGGGGCGGGCCAATTGCTGACCCTGAAACACACCCGAACATGCTGCGCACCATGGGTGCCACGACCAGCCTCTTCGCTTGGGTCGGGGTGTACTCGAGCGCCGGCTCGTAAGTCCGAAAGTAGGCGTGAGCCCGCTCAGCGTCTGGATACGGCCCGTATGCTGAGCTTGACGGCGTCGGATTCGCGCTACGCCGCTATGAGTGTGTGGCTTCCCACGTCTGCCCGTTCGAGGTGCATCCGAAGGTTTTGCCGCTTTCGTCGACGGCGGTCTCCCGGAGCGTGCCGGCGACTCTTACCTTGCCGCCGCTGCCGGGGCCGTAGAACTCGCCACTGAATTCATAGGTGACGGTGGCAGTCACGCCGAACACGGTGGCGCTTTCCGTTTCCTTCGCGGTAAACGAGCCGTCGGATCCGATCGTCGCTTCTTTGATCACGAACGCGAGATCGGTTTCTTTGGCGGGCGTGCAGCCGACGACCACGGTCGGGACGCTCACGTTCTGGAGCTTGGTCCCGCCCGAGGTCACTTCGAAGCTCATCGAGCCGCCCTGCTCGTCGGTGCCGGAGTAGCTGCCCGCGGCCGGCGGGAAGCTCGCTTCGGTCTGCACCGATTCGCGCGTCAGCGACCAATCCTCGCCGTTCGTCGTGCACTCGAATTTCGAGCCGTTTTCGTAGGTGATGTCCTCGCGCAGCGTCCCCGCGGCCCGTACGACGCCGGCGGACCCGGTGCCGTGGAACTGCCCACTGAACGTGTACTTGAATTTCGCCGGCAGATGTTTGAGCACGCCTTCCTGTTCGGTCGTGCTCGAGAACGAGCCATCCGAGTTGATCGCGACCGACGCCACTTCGAAGTGATCGTCGAACCCTTCACTCGGCGTGCAGCCCATGACGGTCGTGCCGACGCGGACGTTCTGCACCTGCCCGCCACCGGGCGAGACGTAGAACGTCATCGAGCCGCCCTGCTCGTCGGTGCCGGAGTAGCTGCCCGCGGCCGGCGGGAAGCTCGCTTCGGTCTGCACCGATTCGCGCGTCAGCGACCAATCCTCGCCGTTCGTCGTGCACTCGAATTTCGAGCCGTTTTCGTAGGTGATGTCCTCGCGCAGCGTCCCCGCGGCCCGTACGACGCCGGCGGACCCGGTGCCGTGGAACTGCCCACTGAACGTGTACTTGAATTTCGCCGGCAGATGTTTGAGCACGCCTTCCTGTTCGGTCGTGCTCGAGAACGAGCCATCCGAGTTGATCGCGACCGACGCCACTTCGAAGTGATCGTCGAACCCTTCACTCGGCGTGCAGCCCATGACGGTCGTGCTGACGCGGACGTTCTGCACCTGCCCGCCACCGGGCGAGACGTAGAACGTCATCGAGCCGCCCTGCTGGTCGGTGCCGGAGTAGCTGCCCGCGGCCGGCGGGAAGCTCGCTTCGGTCTGCACCGATTCGCGCGTCAGCGACCAAGCGAGCGCATTCGTCGTGCACGAGTATTCGGTGCCGTTGCTGAAGCTGATGTCCTCGCGCATGCTCCCGCTGGCGCTCGCGCCCGACAGGTGCCCGCTGATCGTGTACTTGAACTTGGCCGGTGCGTGTTCGATCACGCCTTCCTGTTCCGTCGTGCTGGAGAAGTCGCCTTCGGAGTCGATCGCGATGGAGGCCACTTCGAAGTGATCGTCGAAGCTCTTGCTCGGCGTGCAGCCCATGACCGTCGTGCCGACGAGGACGTTCTGCACGTGCCCGCCACCGGGCGAGACGTAGAACGACATCGAGCCGCCCTGCGTGTCGGTGCCCGAGTAGCTCCCCGCCTCGACTCCGGCCGGCGGTGGTGCCGCTTTTTCTTTTTCTTCTTTTTCTTTGGCTTCGCGTTCGGCTTTTTCTTTAGCTTCGCGTTCGGACTTTTCTTTAGCTTCGCGTTCGGCTTTCTCTTTGGCTTCGCGTTCGGACTTTTCTTTGGCTTCGCGTTCGGCTTTTTCTTTTCCTTCGGATTTTGCCGCACATGCTTTATAACGACGGTCGACGGCACGTGCGCGCCCCGCGCGCGTGACACCGGTAACTGCAATGATAAAACTGCCTCGCGGAAGCCCGGTGACTGTCACAAGTCGTTTGATATGTGGATACCTAAGCGTGGTGTGGCGCTTGCCGTTCAGGTAAATAGTCACCTTCGCCCACGGCCCGTGTGGAGTGCTGTTGAACTGGACCGTCAGCTTGCCGCCAGCGACGCACGCCTCGTTCGACGGCAGGATGATCAGGGGCGCTGGGGGCGTGGAACTCTGGGTCGCCTGACGGTTCGCTGGGACCGCCGCAGCCGTCCACGAGGCGGTCCTCAGTGCGAACGAGCCTGTAGCCAGCGTAGCGAGGATCAAGAGGCTCGTCGTCAGCGTGCCCAGTCGGACGATGTGCGCTAACGCCCTGCTGCGCCGAAATCTCATCATCATGGATGATCCCCCCAAGTTAATGCCTAAGACTGGCTCCGAGCCGGCTACTGCCGAAAAGCGTTCGCGGAAATGTATCAGAGATCACAGTCGAGCACGCTACGCTCGGCATAACCGCGGAGGTGGGCGGCCACGGTGCCTGGCGTACCACAGCGTGCCGCTGCCCATGCGGTCGGGCCGGGCACGAGGAAGAACGCACGGTAGGCCTATTCGCCTTGAGACCCGCGGGCGCCGGGGGGAGCTGTGGCGCCATCCGAGTCCTCGCGATGGCGGCGTGAGTTCCTACGGGAGCATGTCGTAGTCGCTCGGTTCCCAGGCGAGTGCCGCGTAGAGCTCAAGCAGGGCGCCCTGGTCGAGCAGGCGGTAGGAGGAGCCGGGCGACGACGGCAGGTGGAAGAGGTTCTGGCCGTTGCGGTAGTTGTTCCAGGCGTCGTCGGCGTAGGTCTGGGCGGCCTGGAGGATCTTCGCCTGCAGGGTGCGCTCGCCAGTCGCCGCATAGAGGACCAGCAGGCCGCGGAAGTAGATGGCGAGGAACGCTGCCGGCTGGGTGTCGAGGTAGTCCGCCTCGGTGAAGTAGTCGAGGGATGCGTTTGCGAGCGCTTCCGCATTCATCAAGTAGTCGGTTTCGCCCGTGTCCTGGTAGGCGGTCACGTTGGCGGCGATCATCGCCCCCTGGTTGTAGGTCCACAGCGTCTTTCCGACCCGCCCTTCGGTCACTTTGTCGAAGACGAGAGCAGGCTTGCTCGGTTCGTAGTTGGGATTCGGCGCGTTGGGGTCGGTGGGATTGCTGTCGACGTTGTACAGGTAATGGTTGACCCAGCCGTACATCATCATCGACCCGGTTTCGTAGGTGGCCTGGTCGCCGGGGTCGAGTTGCTCGAGACGGAACCCGAGCTCGGCGTTGGGCGCGTTCGACGTGGTCGTGCGTTCGTGGTTGGTCAAACCCAAACCCGCTCCCTGCTGGACCCAGAACGTGCCACCCGGGTCGAAGTCGCCGGAGTTGCCGTCCCAGCCGCCCGGGTACACGAACGAGAAGACGTTCTCCGCGTCGCCCAGGGCGCTGGCGCTCTGGGTTAGGCGGTAGTCCTGGGCCAGCGCCAGCCCGACCCACGCCTGGTCGTCGTAGTACTTGTCGCCGCCACCGCCGAACGGTGCGGTCACATAGGAGTCGTATCCCGGCGGATTGGCCGCGCCGTCCCAATAGTGGGAGAGCCCAGTCAGGCGATCGTTGACGTCGGCCTGATAGTCGAGGCCCCCGTCGACGCTCGGGGGGATCCCGGCCAGGGTGATGGTGCCGACCAGCGCCCGCGAGAACGGCCACAGGTAGGAGTAGCGGTTTCCGCTCTGGGGGTAGTCTTCGACGTACAAGCTGCTGGTATCACCCGGGTAGACGTTCGGGGCGTAGAAGTACTGCTGCATCGCCGCATAGGCGGCGATGGCGTGGTCAGCGTCTTCCTGCTGGGTGCTCGTCGGCGTCTGCGTCGTGAACGTCTGGTCGGCGCCGTAGGAGGTGCCGAGGCTGTTGGTGGCCACCAGACGGTAGTGGTAGGTCTGGGCGTCGGCCAGGCCCGTCAGCGACGCGAACACGTTGGTCATACCGGGGGCGCCCGACTGCGGTGGAGTTTCAGAGACGTAGGCGCTCGTCGGCCCGTATTCGAAGTGCCACGTCGTGGGAAGCCCGTTGGCCACCACCGTGCCGGTAACCGTCGCCGAGATCTGGGTGATCGCGATCGCCGGACCGGTGGTGGCAAGGGGAGCCGCCGGGGACGGCGGCGGAGGTAGCGGCGGGGGCAGGAGCAGCGGGGGCGGCGGTGCGGCCGTAGTGAACGTGTGGTCCGCGCCGTAGGTGGTGCCTGTGCGGCAGCCCCCGCAGTTGCTCGCAATGATCCGGAAGTGATACCTCGTGTACGGTCGCAGGCTGGCGAGCGTCACCGACGTCGCGAATACCTTCGGCCGCCTGCCCGCGCGCCTAGAGACGCTACGGGAGCCGTAGCGAGCGGTGGTCCCGTAGCTGAAGAAGTAGGACGTGTTCGCGTTCGGCTTGACCCGCCCGGCAACGATCACGGACGTGGTCGTGACCGAGCTGGCCGCACCGGTCCGAGCGCCAGGGGGGCACGGCGAGAACAACGACTTGCGCCGCCGCCGGCGGCCTTGGCTGCGCAAGCCGTGCGCGCACAGACGAGGGGAGCGGAAGCGCTGCTGATGGGCATGCAAGCTGTGGACATGCGGGCGCAGCGAGGAACGCGCACCCGTGACGGGAACGAGGACCACCAAGCACGCGGCGGCGACTTGGACGGCGATCAACCAGATCGTCGCTCGCCGTGAGCCAGCTACGGCGCGGATTCTCATATCCGCGTGAAACCCTCCGACGGGCCGAGGTTGCGCACGGCTAACCTCACGTCATGTCCGGGGGTCGTCGGCTCGCGCACCGTGTCGTGTCCGCTGCCGGCGTGGCGGGCGACCCATCTCAGCGCGTAGTCGTGCAGGGTCGGCCCGCGCCACTGCTCTCTGGCTTCGGCGTCGCGCGCGAGCTTGATCGCTCGCGCCTCGGCGAACGCGGGGGCGGACTCCTTGCGCTGGCGCCCGTCGCGACGGTACAGCGACATACTGTCCGCCGCGGCGATAGACCCCGGGGTGAGCGGTGCGCTCGAGCAACACCCCGCGCGTTGCCTTGCTGCCCACGCTGTTGCCCATACGGCGTAGTTCTTCGTGCGGCGCGAAAGTCCCGCAAACCCGTACCAACACAGACGATAGATCCCACCTCGGCGGGGTCTCCTGCTACGCGCCAGGAGAGATTCGAACTCCCGACCTTCGGTTCCGTAGACCAAATCAGTCGTTGCGTGGGGTGCCGTGCAGTCGCCGATTTGGCTCTAATGCAGGGAATCCACCCCTCGCTCTCCGGTGTAGTGGAGTGCAGTGGCGTGGGGCATGTTTGCACTTTGTTTGCACCCTGCCCGCGTACCCGGGGGCTCCGTCAGCCGTCTACTTGTCCGTGTCCTCGTTGTCCTCCGCCAGCTCGTGCGCGCGGCGGGCGGCGAACTCGGCGACCTGCTGCTCGACACGCCGCAGGCCCTCCATCTCCTCCGTAAGGCCCTCCGTGATCTGGGCGTCCTCACCGGCCATCAGGACGCCGCGCTCGCCGACGTTGTAGCGAGTCACGGCGATCGGAGTGGCGATCCCCTGCAACGTCAGGTGGGCGACCGCCTCGTTGCGGCCGGCGCAGAGGATGAAGCCGACGGTGGCGCGATCCTCGGGGTGGGCGATGAGCGCATTGACGGCGTTGACGTACAGGTTCATCTTGCCCGCGAACTCCGCCTTGAAGGGGCCGAGCTTCAGGTCGATGACCACGAAGCGGCGGGTGGGGTGGTGGAAGAAGAGGAGGTCGAGTATGAACTCCTCGCCACCGATCTCAAGCGACTTCTGGCGCCCGGCGAAGTAGAAGCCCTCGCCCAGAGCCAGCATGAAGCGCTCGATGTCCGCCAGCAACGCCACTTCCAGATCGCGCTCCTTCGCGCCCTCGGCAAGCTGCACGAAGTCAAGGACGACCGGATCGCGAGTGATGCGCTGCACCGCCTCGGCGTCGTCCGCCTCCAGAGTCCGCTCGAAGTTGGTGATCGCCGTCCCCTCGCGCTCGTGCAGGCGTGTGGCGATGTAAGCCTGTAGCTGCGCGCGGGTCCAGGCGCTGGCACGCTGGACGTACCAGTCTCTGGTGTTACGGTCATCGAGCTTCTGCACCAGCTCGACGATGTGCCCCCACGGAAGGTCTTGCACACCGTGTGCGAGACCTCCCTCCTCTGGCCAAGCCACGGCAAAAGACCGCATACGCGCGAGGTTCGTGGGCGAGAACCCGGTGGCTCCAGGGAAAGCCGCCCGCAGATCGGCTGAGAGCCGCTGCACCACCCCCTGCGTCTGCCGGCCCCGCTCTGGGCCGGCCTCGGCCTGGCGGCGCTCGATCTCCTTGCCGATCTGCCAGTACACCCCGATCAGCTCGGCGTTGATCGCCCGCGCGGCCCGCGCCTGCGCGCTGCGGATGCGGCCCTTGATGTCCTCAAGGAACTCCTCGTAGCTCTGGGTCGCAAGCCCCAGCGCATCGGCAGGCGATGTGGCGGGAAGGTCAGACATTCGTCTCCAGAGAGTACCGACCGGATGCGTCGTATCTCTGCGCTTCGTCGGCACCCCGCCCGAGCTTGAGCGGCTGCCCGATGTCCCCGTCGAGCAGGTGGATATACGTGTCGAGGGTGAACGCAGCAGAGTGGTGGCCGAGCCACCGCTGGACCTGCACCGCGTTGCGACCCTCGGCGAACAGCATCGACGCGCATGTGTGGCGGAAGGCGTGGAATCCGACCCACTCCAAGCACGCCTCCTCGCGCGCCGGCTTGAGCACGCGGCGGCGGACGTTGCCCTGGTTCAGCGGCGCTCCGTTGCTCGCCGGAAACACCAAGTCCTCGGCGCCCGGCCACTCCGACGCTTTGCGGTGCTCGCGCAGCTCCAGCACGAGCACGTGGTCGAGCGGTATCTCCCGTTTGCCGTACTTGCTCTTGGGAGGCCCCATGCGCCCCTTCACGAGCGCCCGCCGGACCTTGACGTGCGGCGTGGACCCGTCCAGCTCCAGGTGCCGCCACTGGAGCGCCACGGCCTCGCTGATCCGCAAACCCGTGGAGGCGAGGAACAAGAAGAACATCCGCCAGTTGTCCGGGAGCACCCCGAGCAGCGTCGATAGCTCCTCGTGGCTCATCGCCCGGACCTCCTCCTCTTCGGACTCCTCGGCGGTCGGGCGGTGCGGTAGGTCCACGTCCCGGGCGGGGTTCCCCGACCGGATCAGGCCCTCGCGGACGGCCGTGGCGAGGCACGCGCGCAGCGGGGTTACGATGTTGCGCACCGTCTGGTCGCCAAGGGTCCGCCCTTCCTGCTTGGCGGGGTCGCACAGCCATCCCACGAAACCCGCGATCCCGCTCGGCGTGATCTCCGTGAGCCGCAGACCGGCCGGGAAGAACTTCAGCGTGTACGCCTCCAACAAGCGCTTGTATTCGTCGCGGGTGCCCTCGCGGAATCCGCGCCGGCCGCGACCCTGGTAGCGCTCCACCCACTCGCGTGCGTACTCGTGCAGTGTGATCCGGGAGCGCCCCTCGAACTCGCCCCGCTCGATGTCCGTCGCCCGCGCGGACTTCGCGCGGCGGGCCTCATCGAGAGTCCTGAATGTCTCGTACTGCTGCTTGCCATTCTCGCGGTAGGCGATCATGTAGCGGGAGCCCCGCCTGTAGATTCCGGGATGCTTCGTCTTGATCGTGGGAGCGGCCATCAGGGTTCCTCCTTTGTAGCGCTGGACGCGGATGGTGGGCGTTACGACAGGGCTTCGATCGCTGCGTCAAGGTGCGAGCGCTTGAACAACAGCCTGCGTCCGTCGCGGCGCGGCGTGAGGCGTCGCTGGCTCACCAGATCGTAGATACGGCTCGTGGGACACGCAAGGTGCTCCGCGGCCTGCTCCACGCCGATCCAGGGCTCCGGCGAGCTGCCTCCCACGTGGCTGTCGGTCAGCAGCTCGGCGACGCGCTCGGCGATGGCCTGCACGAACGCATCAGGGACTTGCAGCTCCAGGGTGCCCGCGCTCATGGTCGTATGCGCCTGTGGAATCGCATCGGCTCTCTGTATGTAAGCCGAGCACCGCCCCCGCCGCGCAAGCGAATTCCTTCGTGTGCCCCACGGCAGGGCGGCTCGATACGGGAATCCGTGGCAGTTGAATGGGTCGGATATCGGGGTGTGCATCATGGTTCCTCCAAGGGTTCGGCTCCTTTGAGCCAGTTGGGCAGCTGCCCAACTGAGTGCGGCCTTTGCAGGTCGTGGAGGAGCTGTCAAGCAAGTTCGCAAGTGACGGCAGTGCCCCGCCGCAGGCGGGGACTTGAACTTGCTTTACAGCGGGGGAACGACCTGCTACCCCATCCCGGCGCGCCGCCGCCGGCTGACTTTCACCAGCGAACAAGGAAACACCCGCGACTCGCAACACCCCGACGCTCCCAATGAGCCGTCGACCGACCTCGATGCACCCGCGCCGATGACCCATGTCCGTCCTCCCCCTCCGATCTCCACCTACCGATCCCTCTCAGCCCCCCTTGTCGTTGTTCTCCACTTCTACCCTGCTGCCCGCTCGCTCCCCTCCCACGCTCTGCGTCTGGCCTCACCAAAACATCTGTGATGTGGTGGGTCGAGGAAGGGGGTCTCCGGGTTGGAGCGAAGCGGAGAGGCGGAGACCCCCTTCCTCAATGCCAGGCGCAGAGCCAAATCTCGCCCGCGAGCGGGCGGCAGGGTGTTCGTCTGGGGTGTTCGCCTTATAGACGTACCCCCAAACGAACACCCAGACGTACACCCCGCACCCCAAACGGCGGCAAGGACAAGACCGTTGTCGTCGGCGTCAAACGACGCGGCGGGAGGTCCGGGAGAGCACCACGCTCGGTCCTGCGGCGTGGCGCCCTTGTGGTCGTCAGTTGACCCGGCCGACGATCTGGACCATGCGGAAGGCCGCGCGGGTGGCGAACACGTAGCCGTCGCTGGTCTGGTTGATGAGGCCGTTGGTCCGTAGGGACCGTATGGTGTCTTTGATGAGCTTGCCGCGTTCGAGGGCACGGGCGAGGTCCCAGATGGACCAGATCGGCAGGTCATCCCCGGTGAGCAGGTACAGCATGTCGCGCTCGATCGCGTTGAGTTCGGCGACGATAGGGTTCTCGTCAGGCATGGGAGGCATCTTCTCCTGTGCTCAGGTCCCGGCGTTGGGTTCCTGCCCGCGCCGGGGCCGATTGTTATGGTCTGGGCATCAGTTTACCACGCGATGCCTCAAAATGATTCGTAATGACTCAACCTGACTCCGAGTCGGTGTCCTTCACGGTTCGCCTCCCACGCGAGACCGCAGATCGCCTCCGAGAGATCGCGGCCAGCGAATCCCGCTCCGTCGCGGCCGAACTTCGCCGAGCCGTCCAAGCGCACGTCGATCGGGCATCCCAGGGCAGCAAGCCCGGGGGGCGCTAGCTCGCTCGCGGCGATCGAATCCGATGACCGCGTTATCATGGAGCGATCCCAACCGTGTAGGAGGCAGTCCGATGGATCAGCAGTCGAGCACACGTCGTGCGGCCCCTACAGGTCAGCGCACACGGTCTCGCGGTTCGGCACAGAATGGCGTAGGGCCGATCAGGTCGAAGGCTCGTCGCGTGCAGATCGAGCGCCTGATCCAGCGGACCACAAAAGACAAAGGGCTCAGCCCCGAGGTAGTGGCCGCCCTGCATGACGATGCTTGGGGCAAGCGCCCGGATTCGTGACGTTGCCGGATGACGGGCGTATCTATCTTTTTGATACGTCAATCTGGAGCCACACGGAGCATCCGCAGATCGCCTCTGACTGGACGGCGATGCTTCGGAACGACCGGATAGCCGTCTCGCCGGTCGTCGCCTTTGAGGTTCTCTACACCGCGCAGAACCAGGCCGACTTCGAGGATCTTGAAGAACAGCTCGACGCCTTGCGACAGGTGCCCCTGACGCAGGGGATTGTCCGTTCCGCCCGCGCCGCGCTGCACACGCTTTCAGCGACGAATCATCATCGGCTACCGTTCCAAGACGCCTTGATCGCGGCGTCGGCTGCGCATAAGAACTGGGGCGTCCTGCACTACGACGGCGACTTCGACACGCTCAATAAGGTGCTCGATTTTGAGAGCCGCTGGATCGCTCCATCAGGGTCGCTTTAGGCCGCTCGCCGCGCAGTCGCGACCGGCGCGACTCGCGCACGCCACGCACGGCCTCGGCCATGACCTCATCCTCATCGACCCCGGCCGCCGCGCTGCGCTCCTGCGCGCGTCGGATCGTCTCGAACCCGAGCTGAATCCGCGCGGCCCGCTCCAGCGCTTCCCGATCGCTCTTGCCTGGCGAGCGCTCGCGAAGCCTCGACAGCAGCTCGTTGTCGATCTCGACGGTGATTTTTTCGCAGCGCTTCGTCAGCGCGTCCGCTCCATGCACAACCATGCGCCGTATGGTCCATATGGCAGCCATCGACTGGAGCGCGGTCACGGCGCTGGCGACGGTCGCGCTGGTGCTCGCTGCCAGCGCGGCAGCGCTGTACGCGAAGCGCGACATCGAGGCGCACCTAAGCACCTCTGCCGATGATCTGCGCGCCACCCGCGAGGCGACGCAGGCTGCCCAAGAGGCCGCGCAGCGCCAGCTCCAGGCGTCCTACCGCCCGCTGCTCATCGAGGCCCCACCCCACGGCCCGCCTGACGAGAGCGACCGGGCGCTGGTGGCGGGTCCAAACAAGGGCCGTGTTCAACTGCGCTTCCCCGGCGGCCATGAGGACTTTGCCGACCCGCGGGCGGTCTATGTCGAACTCAGCGGCCCGCGCATCAACGTCGCCGTCCCGCTGCGCAACGTCGGCAACGGCCTGGCCGTCATCCACCCCATGCAGGTGCAGCTCCTCGGGCAGCGGATGCTCAAGCAGCGCGTTGGGGAATTCCTGACCGTGGTCGAGCGGCCACGTGTGCCGCCCGGCGAGACGACTCGCATCCTCCACGCGCCGCAGATAAGCGCCACAGAAATGGCCGACTACCCCTGGGTCTTGACCCTGCGGGTGCCTTACTGGGACTTCGCCGCAGAGGAGGGCTGGGTGGCCCTCATCTACTTGGAGCAGGCGTACCAGGGCGACCCGTGGTCGCTGCGGTGGATCAAGCACGAAGCGTTTGGTGCCCCTGCGGCGCCGAGGCAGACGACCGAGGCGAGCGACAGCGCGCCGGAATTGAAGTGACGCGAGCGGCAACCGGAGCTCCGTCTCGCTCGCCGCCTCCTTGGACTCCACGAACTGCGCGTGCTGCCCAAGCGCCTCCCGCGCCTTCTCGATGATGCTCGTCAGGTCCTTCTCGCGCACGAAGACGATGAGGGCGAGCTTCGTGTCGCGCCAGGCCGCGTAGCCGAAGAGCTGGTCGATGGCTTCGCCAAACGCTTTGGCCCCTCCCCAGAACTTACCCTCGGCGATGAAGAGGTTGCGGCCCTCGTGGCGGATGAGGATGTCCGTCTTGCCGCTCACGTTGAACGCCTCGGCAATCACCGCGCCTTGGTAGTGCGTGTTCAACGCCGCGAGCAGGAACTGGCGCCGGTCTTCCTCGCCCTTGCCGGCGTAGGTCTTCGGGCTCCGTTCCATGTCGAGTCCCACGGAGCGGATGACGCCGAGGATGTGCTCGAAGACCTCATCGCCGAGCACGGGCTCCAGCGCGATGGGCGCCGACGTGGGAGTGGTGGGCAGCACCGGCGCCGGCAGGCGCACGATGGCGTCGGCGATGTACGTCTTCGGCGAGCCCTCCTTCGGGCGCGTCGGCAGGCCCGTGGCCGCCAGGTGCTCGCGGTGGCGCTTGACGCGCGCGCGGCGGTTCTCGATGGCGGCCCGCGCGCGCTGCTCCAGGCTGGCGTTGTACTGCTCGATGTCATCGTTCGCCCAGCGCAGGTGCCGCTCAACTTCTCTCACGAGCTTGTCGGTGCTCGCCCTGATGTCGGCCTGCTGGTCGTGCGGGTACTCGATGACGTGGATTAGCTCACGGTTGCCGACCCGCGCCATAGGCACAGTCGTAGTGAAGGTGCTCGGGGCGAGGAGGAAGACCGCACCGTCGCCGTCGAAGGGGATATGTACGACGACGCGATAGCCGGCGACGCTCGGGCCTGAGCTGGAGGGGAAGGGCGCTCGGCCAAAGATGCCGCTTGCCGTGCGCGAGAGGTCGATGCGGATCTCCTCGGGGTCGTCCATCCACGGCTCGCCGAGCGTCGGGGTCCTCATGCCCCGCAGCGCCGCAATCGCCTTGACCCACTCCTCGACATCGGCGTGCAGCAGGTGGTCCTCGGGAGCCCCATCGACTTCCTCCTCGACCCTCGGCAGCGTCGCCTCCAGCGTGTCGCGGAGGCTCCCGCGCGAGAAAAGAGCGTCGGCAGGGGCCATGAACTAACCGTGGGCGGCGTGCCGGCAGACAATCACGGCCAGGATGGTGCTCACGACCTAGCCGGTGAGAGGAGTGACATTCACAAGCGCCTGGACTGGCTGCTTGCCTGAGCCATACTTGCCATCCCACGCCATGTAGGCCGCGTCGCGAGCGCCGGCTTCGTCGTCTGCCTCCCCCGCCCAGAAGACGCTACGCACCTCGGGCGTCGGGTCCAGGGGACCAAGCGGCTGGTCGTGTTCGATGACCTCAGTGATATGCACCTCAAAGCGCGTCATGGACTCTCGGCAAGCGTAGCCCCGCCAGCCGACGGCCCTTACGCGACGAGCGTCAAGATGCCTCGGCCCTATCGGGCGCGGACCCCTGGAGGGGCTGCGCGGAGAAGATGCTCTGCCCATGTGAGACAGCCTCACGTAGCGACTCGCCGCGCGCCTCAACGGCGAGCACTCGTAGCCACCGGCGGCTGGTATCGGCGAGGGATGCGTCGATGGCCGCAAAGGGTCGCCACCGGATCGGCATGTTTACACTTTCGTTTACACTCCAGCCACGGACAGCCCTCCCAGCGTCCCCGCGGGCACAAAAAACCCCGTCTGAGCGGGGCTTTTCTGCAACGCGCCAGGAGAGATTCGAACTCCCGACCTTCGGTTCCGTAGACCGACGCTCTATCCAGCTGAGCTACTGGCGCGAGGCCGCCCAGTCTAGTGGGCATTCGGCGCAGGCGGCCTGCGGGGCACAGCGCCAGCTCCCATGCTGGGTGCTGCGCAGCCGTTTCTGGCTCCGCGCCGCGCTCACGCCCCTACGGGCCGCTCAGCGCGCTCGGCGGACGGGTGCTCAACCGCCCGCAATGCGGTGGCGGGCGATCCCAAGGCGCGTGCCCGCTGCGCTCGCCCGCCACCGCGCTGAGGAGTACGCCCACCTCGGGGCTGTGCTGCCGGAGCTGTACGGGGCAGTCCGAAGCCCAACACGGCCTAGCTCGCTCGTCTCGTGGATCGCGGACCTTATTCGCTATAGGCTGCTCGGCCGTGAGCCCACACGACGATCCGAGCGAGGGCGCTCGGCGCGGCCCGTTCTGGGATGCGCTCGAAGGCCGACGAGAGCCGCCGCCCGCTGCAGTGTTGCTGGGCTGGGAGCTGGTGGCGGTCGACCCCGAGGAGGGCACAATCGAGGTCGCGTTCACGGCGACCGAGCAGTTCACCAACCTAGCCGGCCACATACAGGGCGGTTTCCTGGCGGCGATGCTCGATGACACACTCGGCCCGGCGCTGATGGCCACACTCGGCGATGGCGAATGGGCACCGACTATTGACCTGCACGTGCAGTTCCTCGCGCCTGCCCAGCCCGGACGACTGACCGGTCGCGGCCGCATCACGCGCCGCGGCCGTGACATCGCGTTCTTGTCGGGCGATCTCTGCTCGGACTCGACCATCGTGGCTACGGCTATGGCCGTGGCCACCATTCGGCGAGTGGTGAGCTGAGCAAGCCGTTGGAATCAGACGGCTTTGAGGCACCGACGCAAGGCTTTGCGGATCATCGCGTCCGTGGCGGCGGGCGCTCAGGCCCGCCGCCAGGACGATACGACGCCGTCGCTACGGACAGCTGACCATCAATGCGAAGGCGGTGTCCTTCAGCGTGGCGCCTTCGTAGGTGCGCACCGTGATCTGGTGTTCACCGGTCGCCGCGGCCTCCACGAGGTGCGGGGTGGTCGTTTCGTTGGAGGAGGCCACCACCGCGCAGGCGTTGAGGTTTTCACCGCTCGCGAACGTCACCGTGTACTTGCCTTCGGAGGTGTGCGTCACTTCGCTCGGGGCTTCGCCCACCACGTTCGTGGGGACGCCGCCGGGCGAGAACTTGTCGACCACGTCCAGGCCCGCTCCGTCGGAGCCCGTCGCGCCGGTGGCACCCGTCGGGCCGGCCGGGCCGGTGGCACCGGTGGCACCGGTGGCACCCACCGGACCGGCGACGCCAGTCGCACCCGCCGCTCCCGTCGGACCGGCGGGACCGGTATCGCCGGCCGGGCCGGTGGCACCCGTCGCACCGGCGGCGCCCGTGGCGCCCTTGGCGGCGAGCAGCCCCCATGCGGCCGAGTCGATTGCCGGGTCGTTGCCCAAATTGCTCGCCGTCAGCGACACATACGACGAGCCTCCAAACGACACCGCTTCGCCCAGTTCGTACGTTTCCGTGGGGCTCCACGCACCTTTGAACGTCACCGGCGGCCCCTGCGGGCCGGTCGCGCCGATGGCCCCAGTCGCACCGGTGGCCCCGGTGGCACCCGCCGGGCCGGTGGCCCCGGTCGCGCCCGCCGAGCCGACGGAGCCGCTGGCGCCGGTTGCGCCGGTGGCCCCGGTGGCCCCAGCGAGGCCGGCGGGACCAACTGCCCCTTGCGGGCCCGTCGCGCCACGTTCGGCCAGCAGCGCCCACGACGACGGGTTCGTTGCCGGGTCGTTGCCCTGGTTGCTCGGTTCGAGCGACACGTACGAGGAGCCATTGAAGGAGACCGCGTCCCCCACCGCGTAGATGTGCCCGTTTTCCCAGGTACCCCTGAAGTCGACAGGCGGACCTTGTGGCCCAGTCGCTCCGGTGGCACCGGTCGCACCCTGGGCACCGGTGGCGCCAGCCACGCCCTGTGCGCCGGTCGCACCCTGAGGGCCAGCGGCGCCGGTGGCACCCTGCGAGCCCGTGGCACCTGTCGCGCCCTGCGAGCCGGTCGCACCCTGAGGGCCAGCAGCGCCCGTCGCGCCCTGCGCGCCGGTCGCGCCCTGCGAGCCCGTAGCGCCGGCCACGCCCTGGGAACCCGTGGCGCCCGCGGGTCCAGTCGCACCCTGCGGCCCCTGCGCGCCGGTGGCGCCAGTCGCGCCCTGCGCGCCGGTCGCACCCTGCGCGCCGGTCGCACCCTGCGAGCCCGTAGCGCCGGCCACGCCCTGAGAACCCGTGGCGCCCGCGGGTCCAGTCGCACCCTGCGGCCCTTGCGGGCCCGTGGCGCCAGTCGCGCCCGTGGCACCCACCGCGCCCGTGGCACCCTGCAGGCCGGTGGCGCCGACGGGCCCAGTGGCACCGGTGGCGCCGGTGACACCCTGGAGGCCGGTCACACCTTGAGGTCCGGTCGCTCCTGTCGCACCCTGGGAGCCGCTCGCACCGGTCGCCCCCTGCGGGCCGGCGGGGCCGACTACGCCCTGCGGGCCGGGGTGACCCTGCGGGCCAGTTGCGCCGCGCGGCCCGGCCGGACCGCTCGCCGTCCCCTTTGGCTTCGCCTTCGCAGTACGGCCATGTGCATCGTGGTTGCCGTGCGACCGTGTCTTTGCTGCCTCGGCGGGACCGCCTCCGAGCGCCAGCGCACCTACCACGCCGCCGCCCAGCACACGGACTCCCACCCTGGCCACACGCTCACGCACGTTGCTCGAGCTCATCTGTTCACGCACTCCTTTGAGAGGCTTTGAGTTTGTTAAGGGCTTGACTTTGCGTACGGATACGCACTCGATGGGACACAGCGGCGCGCGCTTTCTCACTGAGAAAGAGCCCGAGTGGACACAATGACCAGCTGAAGCTTTTCGTGTTTATGGATTCCACAAACGAGGTAAACAAGGTCACCCACAACCGCGGACATGGAGGTCCGATGCACACGTCAACCAACCACCGCTCCGGCGCTGCGGCGGTGATAGTCGCCGCAGCGTTGCTCGCGCTCGTGGCGCTCGCCGGCTGCGGCTCGAGCGCCACGGCCACGCTCGACACCGTCAAGCTGGAGCGTGCGATCGCGGGGTCGATCCTCACCGGACACCACGTGTACACACTCGTCAGCTGCCCCGCGCGCGTTCCCCAGCGGCGGGGGCACCGGTTTGCGTGCACTGCCAATCTGAGCGTCGGCTCCTACCCGGTGTACGTCACCGAGATGGATGAAGACGGACACGTCAGCTATGGCGACGATGCGCCGCTGTCGACCCTCGATACGCAGCGGGTGGAGCAGTCGATCGCCGCCTCGATCAACACCCAGCGAGGGTTGCGCGCACGCGTGGCATGCCCGTCCCAGGTGTTGCAGCAGCGGGGGCTGGCGTTCACCTGCACGGCAGCGGTGGGCAACAGGCGCTATCCGTTTGCCGTCACCGAGAGCGATGGCGACGGCAACGTGCGCTACGTGGGGCGGTGAGCTCGGTGAGCGGCGCACGTCCCACGATGTGTCTGTGCATGATCGTCAAGAACGAGGCCGGCGTGCTGGCGCGCTGCCTGCGCTCGTGCAGGGACCTGATCGACTGCTGGGTGATCTGTGACACCGGCTCCAGCGACGGCACGCAGGAGCTGATCGCACGCGAGCTGGAGGGCGTACCCGGAGAGCTTCATCAGCACGAGTGGGTCGACTTCGGGCACAACCGCAGCATGCTGATGGAGCTGGCGGCGGGCAGAGCCGACTATCTGCTGTTGGTCGATGCCGACATGACCGTCGTGCAGAGCGCGCCGCTGGGCAGGCTGACGGCCGACGCGTACATGCTGCGCCAGGGCGACGAGCGCTTCGACTACCGCAACAAGCGCCTCGTACGCGGCGATTTGCGCTGGCGCTACGTGGGCGTCACCCACGAGTACCTCTCCTGCCTGGACGTGGAGCGCACGGTCGAGCGCCTCGACGCACTGGCGATCGACGACCACGGCGACGGCGGCAGCAAGGCCGACAAGTTCGAGCGCGATCGCGCGTTGCTGAAGGCGGAGCTGCGAGAACACCCCGATAACGAGCGCGCCATGTTCTATCTCGCTCAAACCCAGCGAGATCTCGGCACGCAAACCGGCGACCCCGGAGCGCTTGCCGTCGCGCGCGACCTGTACGAGCGGCGCGCGGGGATGGGCGGCTGGGAGGAGGAAGTCTGCTGCGCCTGGCGTCAGGCCGGGCGCCTCAGCGCCGAGCTAGGTGAATGGCCGCGCGCCAGCGCCGCATTCCTGGCCGCTTGGGAGGCGCGCCCGTCGCGGCTGGAGGCCGTGCACGACCTCGTGGCGGGGCTGCTCGACCGCCGTCAGCATCGCACCGCTCACCGCTTCACCGCGCTGGCGGCCAGCGCCGTCGGGCTGGCGGTACCGGAGGACATCCTTTTCGTCGAGCCGTGGGTTTACCAGTGGGGGCTGCTGTTCCAGCACTCCGTCGCCGCCTACTGGTGCGGCGAGTTCGACGCCTCCATCCGCGCCTGCAAGCGACTGCTGGCGATCGAGTCGCTGCCCGACGCGCACCGCCGCCAGGCCGAGGTCAACATGCGGCTGGCATTCAGCCAGAAGGCCCGCCAGGCGGTGGAGGGCATGCGGATGCCGGAGCACACCCCCCGCCGACTGGCGCACGCGGGCACCCACACGCGCGGGCGCCCGGCATGAGCGGTGGGGGGCGTTGGCGACTGCATCGGTCGGGCTAGGAGTCTCTAACAACGATCTCCTACCCGTCTGCACGGAGAGGAGGAAAGATCGAACGATCTTATTCGCGAGGCAGCGATGAATTAGCGCGAGCTAGCGCAGTACTAGTGTCCAAGCGGGTAGCGGAAGGGAGGACGCAGATGCGCTCCTCCAGGGCGACTCGGTCAACCGTCGCGATCTGCGTCACATTGATGATTAAGTCGGCCTCCATGCCGGTGAGATCCGCCGAAACGGTGACGTTGCCCGGCAGTGCCGCGAGTTGTGTGGTGGTTGTCAGGACCACGACCGTGACCGTGCGGAGCCTGGATCGGTTGTACCGGTCGGCGCTGACGATCAACACCGGGCGTCGCAGTGCCGGAGCCGAGCCCCTTGACAGGCGCGTGGAAACGCATTAGCGAGCTGCACGCTAGGCGCTTCGGCTGAGTCAATTGCTCAGAGGCCGAAGGTCCTCGACCTGGCAAGGCCGATCCGAGAGCTCGATGATCTCGGGGTCGCCGGTAAGCAGCACGAGATCATGCGCGGCAGCGGTGGCTAATGCGAAGCAGTCCCCAAGCGCAATCGGGGTATGCGCCTTGAGGCGAGCGACCTCAATCATCCGGGCAGTCCCGGGAAGATCCAGCGAGAGCGCGGCTCGCAGGTCCGCAAGCGTCTCGTCGGCAGCATCCCGTCCCTGATCGCGCTCGACGCGGTAGTAGACCTCGACGAGGTTGACCCAGCTTGCCAGGGGCCGGTTCGCGATCAACCCATCGATGCGCGATAGCGCAGGCTCTTCTCCGTCCAGCCAGGCCAGTATCGCCCAGGAGTCCAGACAGGCGCTCACCGAGGCTCGATCATTCGATCCTCGAGCAGGCGCGCCGCCATGCCGGTCTTTGAGAACCTGCCGCCCAAACGCGCGGGAGAGCGCCGCGCAACCAGCACTATCTCCTTGTCCCGCAGCTCGAAGTCGACCACGTCACCCGGCTGCAGAAGGGCTCGGTCCCGTAGCGCCTTCGGGATCACAACCTGCCCCTTTGCTCCAATCCGTCCAGTCATACCGGACAAGTATAACGCATCTGGTGAGGCCTGTCGTACGGAGAGAGCTAGCGCAATGCAAGCAAGGACGACAGACGCAGTGGCACCAGGCACCTAGCCAAAACGGGGAGGGAGGGACGAAGATCGAACCCCGATGCTGCCTGGCAGCGCATCACGGAGCTTCACGCCAAGCGCTTCCGGGCGCAGTCATAGACTGCGCCTTTATGACTGCCCTGATCGCTTTGGTTGTCGGCTTCGGCGGTGTTGGACTCGGGGCGCTGCTGACTCGCCGTAACGAGCGACGGTCACGAGCTGAGGGACTGCTGACGCAGGCACTCAACGACCCGGTGGCGGCGATTGCTGAGATCGCGGCCGGTGGTGGCAAAGATGCTCAAGCCCACTACGCATCTGCGTCGGCTCGAATAGCGCTGCACGGACCACCGGAGGTTGTCGAGCCGTGGCGTCGTTTTCAGGACGAGGGCAACACGAACACCGAGAGAGGTCGAGCCTGCATGATGGCTGCCGTTCAAGCGGCGAGGAAGGCGCTCGGGCACGGAGCGGTTTCGGATGCAGACCTACGAGTGCTGCTGTTCGGCCCCGGTCGTCCGGGGCGATAGCGTCGATCAGGCCGCCAGCGCCCAGCGAATCCGAATACCGGTATCACGTTTTTGTGCCGCCGGTGGGCGGCTGGTCATGCCGTCAAGCGTCAGTCGTACCGGCCGAGTCGATCGCTACGCCGCCCGACGCGATGCCTCTCGAATGAGCGACCTGACGACCTCGCCCGGCCTCTCGCCCTGGTCGTGCGCGATCCGCTGCAGCGCCGCCGCGTCGTCTACGTCAAGCGCCACCTGAACGACGAGGCTACGGTCGCGGGAAGCCTCCACGACTTGCACATCGGCAGGGCGCGGCTCTCTGAACTCCTCATCGAAGTCACCAGGCAGCGGATCGGCTTCAGGATGCGTCATGACCTGCCCAAGATCATACGCTCCGCGCGCGTTGAGTCCCAGCCTGTGATGAGCAACCACGTCGTTAGATCGATGGTTTCCTCGATGACCAGCGTGAGGACGCGACCCGCGTCGGTGCGCCCGATCAGGAGCCTGCGTGCATCACGCTGGGGCCGCTCGGGGCTACCCCGGAGGTTCTTGATCACCACGTGCCGATTCCACAGCGTCTGTCCTGCCTCGGCAGTGGAGATCCCGCGCGCCCCGAGCTTGTCGAGCGCAGCCTCCGTGGCCAGCAACTGCTTGACGTCATCGGGCACACGATCAGCATGACCGATGCCTTGGACATGAGCCTCGGGTTCGAACTACGCCCAAACTTCTGCCCAAAACGGAGAGGGAGGGATTCGAACCCTCGAACGAGGTCACCCCCGTTACGCGATTTCCAGTCGCGCCCGTTCAACCGCTCCGGCACCTCTCCAGCGACCGCGACGTTCAGCGGGCACTGTAGGCTACGCCACCCGCGGGGGAAGCTGCTGGTAGGCTCCCGCGAGCGTCGTCCATCCCAGACCGGAGCCAATCGAGGAACAGATGCTTCTCGCCGCAAGCGCAGCCTTCGCCAAGGATGTGGGCCTGATCGCCACCTTCGGGGGGATCGGGGTGGTGGTGAACGTGCTCGTGGTCTACATCGCGATCCAGGTCCGGGGGGAGCGCAGGCAGAACCGGGAGTACCTCTCCTCCCGCCGCCGCGCGCCGGGCCCCTGAGGCGCGGCCGGACACCGCCGCGGAGGGGAGCGTGACATCGCTCCCAGCGTGGGGGGCCTGCGCGTGTCATCGTTATCGCCATGAGCGACCCCGCCACCGGGTCGGACCTCCGCGGGGAGGCGCCCCCCGAGCGGGGCCCCCACGCCGAGCCGGCTCCCCAGGCCGGGCTGCCCCCCCACGCCGAGCCGGCTCCCCACGCTGAGCCACCCCCCCACGCCGAGCTGGCGTTCGCGGGCCCGGGGGAGCTCGCGCGGATGCTCGCGGAGGGGGAGGTCTCCGCCGAGGAGCTGGTGGAGCTCTCGCTGGAGCGGATCGAGGCGGCGGGGGCGCTGAACGCCTTCCGCTGCGTGCGCGCCGAGCACGCGCGCGCGGAGGCCCGGGAGGCGGACCGCCGCAGAGCGCGGGGTGAGCGGGCGCCCCTGCTGGGGGTGCCGGTGGCGATCAAGGACGACGTGGACCTGGAGGGCGAGGAGAGCCGCTACGGCTGCCCCGGGAACTTCGAGCCGCGGGCCCGGGACTGCGAGGCGGTGCGACGCCTGCGGGAGGCGGGGGCGGTGATCGTGGGCAAGACCCACACCCCCGAACTGGGCCAGTGGCCCTTCACGGAGGGCAGCGCGTTCGGGGCGACACGCAACCCCTGGAGCCTCGCCCACACCCCGGGGGGCTCCTCGGGGGGCGCGGCGGCGGCGGTGGCGGCGGGGCTGGTGAGCGCGGCGGTGGGCTCCGACGGGGCGGGCTCCGTGCGGATCCCCGCGGCGTGGACGGGCCTCGTGGGGATCAAGCCCCAGCGGGGGCGGATCTCCACGTGGCCGGACGCGGAGGCCTTCAACGGGCTCACCTGCCTGGGGCCCCTCACGCGCACGGTGGCGGACGGGGCGCTGATGCTGGACGTGCTGAGCGGCTCCCACCCCGGGGACCTGCACCGCCCCCCGCCCCCCGCGGAGCCCTACTCGGTGGCCGCGCGGCGAGAGCCGGGGCGGCTGCGGATCGCGCTCTCCGAGCGCATCCCCTTCAGCGGGGCGCCCGCGCGCCTTGACCAGCGGGTGCGCGAGGCGGTGGGGCGCCTCGCGGGGGTGCTGGGCGAGCTGGGCCACGAGGTGGTGCGCGACGATCCCGCCTACCGGCTGATCGGCCTCACGTTCATACCCCGCTCGATGGCGGGCCTGAGGGAGTGGATGGGGCGCCTGCCGGACCCCTCGCTGCTGGACGAGCGCACGCTGGGCAACGCGCGCCTGGGGCACCTCCTCGGGGGGCCCGTGCTGGCGCTGGCAAGGGCGCTGGAGCGTCCCCTGCAGCGCCAGGTGGGCCGCATCTTCCGCCGCGTGGACGTGGTGCTGACGCCCACCACCGCGAGGCCCCCCGAGCCGATCGGGGCGATCGCGGGGCTGGGGCACTGGGACACCGACAAGGTGGTGGTGGGGGCCTGCCCCTACGCGTGGCCCTGGAACGTGCTGGGGTGGCCCGGGGTGAACGTGCCGGCGGGCCTCACCGCGGAGGGCCTGCCGCTGGGGGCCTCCCTGCTGGGGCCCGCGAACAGCGAGTCGCGCCTGATCTCGCTGGCGGCGCAGCTGGAGCGGGCCGAGGGCTGGCAGCACCGCCGCCCCCCGCTGTTCGCCTCCTGAGCATGAGCGCGGGCCTCTACTTCCATCACCCCGCGTGCCTGGAGCACGACCCCCGGGCGCACATGCCGAGCCATCCGGACACCCCCGAGCGACTGGAGGCGCTCGAGCGGCATCTGGAGGAGCAGGGGTGGCTCGGATGGGAGCGCCGCGAGGCCCCCGCGGCAAGCGAGGAGGAGCTCGAGCTGGTGCACGGCGCGCGCCACGTGCGGGGGATCCGCGAGCTCTGCGAGGCGGGGGGCGGGGCAATCGACGCGGACACCTTCGTAGGGGAGGCCTCCTACCGCGCGGCGCTGCACGCCGCGGGCGGGGCCTGCGCGATGACGCGAGCGCTGCTCGCCGGAGAGGCGGCGGTGGGGTTCTGTGGGGTGAGGCCCTCCGGCCACCACGCCGAACGCGACCGGGCGATGGGCTTCTGCCTGTTCGACAACGTGGCCGTGGCCGCGGAGCTCGCGATCCGGGAGCTGGGGGTGGAGCGGGTGTTCATCCTCGATTGGGACGTGCATCACGGCAATGGCACCGCCGAGATCTTCCGCCGCCGCGGGGACGTGCTGTTCGCGAGCATCCACCAGGCGGGCATCTACCCGGGCAGCGGCCCCCTGAGCGACGTGGGCTCGGAGGAGGGGGAGGGCTGCACCATCAACCTGCCCGTGCCCGCGGGCTCGGAGGAGGATCTGTGGACGGCGCTGCTCGAGCACGTGGTGCTGGCGGCGGCCGCGGCGTTCGAACCGCAGCTGGTGCTGATCTCCGCGGGGTTCGACGCCCACGTGGGGGACCCCCTGGCGGGGTGTCGCCTGCAGACGGAGTCCTTCGCGAAGATGGCCCGCCTTGTGCGCGACACGGCGGCGGCGCTGGGCGCCCCGCTGGGGGCGGTGCTGGAGGGGGGCTACGAACCGCGCGCGCTGGCGGAGTGCGTGCAGGCCACGATGGCCGCGCTGGCGGGCGAGGGGGAGGTGGCCTCGACGGACCCCGAGGCGCTGCTCACCGCGCGCGCGGCGGCGCAGATCGGCCGCTACTGGCCGCTGTGAGTCCTCCCGGCTTCGCGGCTCACGCGACCGCGCGCAGGTGGCGGTAGGGCTCCCCGCGCAGGTCGCGCACGAGCGCGTCCACCACCCCCTCCTCGTCCTCCGCGCGGCCGTCGGTGACCGCGCCGATCACCGCGCGCTTGCGCTCCAGGAGGGCCCCGATCGTCTCGTCGATCGTGTCCGCGGCGAGCAGGTAGGAGACGTTGACCGCATCCTCCTGGCCGATGCGGTGGCAGCGGTCCTCCGCCTGGTCGTGCTTGGCGGGCGTCCAGTCGAGCTCCAGGAACGCCACGTTGGAGGAGCGCGTCAGCGTGAGTCCCTGGCCGGCGACGTCGATCGAGCAGACGATCAGCTGGTTGCCCTCCCCGTCGGGGGCCTGGAAGGCGCGCAGCGAGGCGTCCCGCGCGGCGTGGCTGTCCGCGCCGAGGATGTGCAGCGCGTTGGGGAAGCGCTCGAGCACCGCGCGCTGGACCTCGCGGTGGTGGGCGAACACCACGAGGCGCTCCCCGGAGGTGAGGAAGTCGTGGATCCACGCCAGCGCCCCGTGCAGCTTGCCGCGGGCGGCGAGCAGCTTGAGCGCGTTGAGCCGCACCAGGCGTTCCGCGCGCAGCGCCGCCGCGACCCTCGCGTCGAGCTCGCGCAGGTCCAGCGGTTGGCTCTGCAGCCACGCCACCACGTCGCGCTCGGCGAGGCGGTACTCGGCCTCGTTGTCGAGCTCCACCGGCACCACCGCGCGCGTCTTGGCGGGCAGCTGCGGGAGCACCTCCGCCTTCAGGCGCCGCACGAAGCAGCGCGCGCGCAGGTGCCAGTGCAGGCGCAGGTGCGCGTCGGGGCCGCGGAAGCGCCGGCCGAACTGCGCGCCCGAGCCGAAGTCCTGCAGGCGCCCCAGGATCCGCAGCTGCGCGATCAGCTCCGGGGGGCGGTTCATCACGGGCGTGCCCGTCAGCGCCATCACGAGGCCCTCCTGCGGTATCGCCGCGGCGAGCCGCTGCACGGCCTGGGTGCGCTTCGCGGCGGCGTTCTTGCAGTAGTGGGACTCGTCGATCACGAGCGCCCGCGGAGCGAGCGCCCGCAGCTCCTCCAGGCGCGCCGCGAGGATGTCGTAGTTGACGACCGTGATGTCCGCGGGCCGTGCCGCCGTGGCCGAGGTGCCCACCAGCGCCCGCGCGCTGCGGCCCGGAAGCCAGTGCTCGAGCTCCCGCAGCCAGTTCAGCTTGAGGCTCGCCGGGCACACCACCACCGCCGGGTAGGCGCCGTCGGCCTCCAGCGCCGCGAGCGCCTCGATCGTCTTGCCCAGCCCCTGCTCGTCGGCGAGGAACGCGCGCCGCTGGGTCAGCAGGTAGCTCACCCCCGCGCGCTGGAAGGGCTTCAGCTCTCCCCCCAGCCCCGGGACCTCGAGCGGCGCGTCCGTCGCCGCCGAGAGCTCCACCAGGCCCGCCGCGCGCGCGTGCTCCTCGCGGACCTCCTGCAGCAGCTCCAGCGCCTCCGGCTCCACCCAGGTCCCGCGCTCCGTGAGGAAGGCGTCGAGCTCCGGGACGCAGAAGGGGTCCGCGCGGATCGCGGGCAGCTGCGAGTGCTCGTGCCCCGGAGAGCGGCGGCGGCGCTGGGGCGGCGCCGCGGGCAGCGCGCCGGGCAGCGCCGCGAACGCCTCGATCTGTGCGGGATCGTGGCCGGGCGCCAGCACGAAGGTGGCCTCCTCGTGGACCGCCGAGAGCTCCAGCACCGCGGGCGGGGCCGGGCGCCCCTCTCGCAGCGCCTCCACGCAGCGCTCCGCGGCGGCGCCCATCCAGCCGCGCAGCCTTCCCTCCATCAGCCCCCAGGACTCGAGCGTCAACGGAACGCTCGCGCCGCCCGCAACGGTCACCGAGCGCTCGCGCAGTGCCGGCGGCAGACGCTCGGGGTCGCCGAGCAGCAGGAACACCGGCTCCTCGCCGGAGCCCCCCACTTCGATGTTGCCGCGCCACTCCGTCGCGCGCTCCAGCCAGGCACCCACTCGGGGGTCCACGCTCGCCGCCTCCAGCTGGTCGAGCAGCTCGGCGATCCGCGCCGCGTCGCGCTCCAGCGCCGCGAGCGCATACGTGCCGGCGGGGCCCTCCCCTGCCTGCAGCCCCACCTGGCCCGCGAGCACCCGCGCGAGCGGGGTGTGCTCCGCGGCAACCAGGATCCACTGGCGACCGCGGCGGTCGCGGCACAGCGCCACCTCGTCGAGCGCGTCCAGGGCGGAGGCCCCGGCCTCCCCGCGCCGCTCGCCGTTTGACCCCCCGACCTCCCGCCCGCCACTCTCCGACCCGCCGCCCAGCGCTCCCCCTCCCCGCGCTTCGCCGGCCGCCTCACGGCGGGCCTGCTCGCGGATCGCGAGCAGTGCGCGCCGCGCCTCCTCGCTGAGGCGCAGGCCCTCCGAGCGTCCGCTCAACTCCGCCACGAGCCGCGCTGCGAGCTCGTCGAGCGGGATCAACGCGCGGCCGATCGCCGGCACGCCGTAGGCGTCGGGATGCTCCATCAGGGAATCCACGAGCTCCGGAGCGGTGTCGGTGGGGAAGCCCAGCCACCACTCCCCATCGGGGCGCACCCGGTCGACCATGCACTCTCCTCGGCGGCGCCTGCGGCGGCGGCGCTCGATCGTGCGCGCGAGCTCCTCGCTCACCTGCGGCTCGCCGGGCAGATCGGCGAGCAGCCGCGCGAGCGCCTCCGCGGGCTCGGGGTCCAGCGGCACGCACCACGCCCGCTCCACCGGGTCCCACCGCCGGCCCGGGATCGCCCGCAGCAGCCCTCGCAGGCGCTCGTCGTAGGGAAAGCGCAGCACCGCCTCGCCCTCGGCGAGCGTCGCTTGAAAGGGAGCAGACACGAACGCCCAACGATAGGCCGCCGAGTGGATAGGAGAGGAACTCACCCCGTCAGCCCGACGAACGCCCGCGCGGCCGGGGAGAGCTTGCCCTCGCGGTGCACGAGGCCGATGCGGCGCACGATGCGCGGGCGGGCCGCCCGCACCACCGCCCCCCGACGGCCCGCCTCCCGCGCGAGCGGCGCCGGGAGCAGCGCCGCTCCGGCGCCCGCCAGCACCAGCGGGACGATCGCCTCGCGCGCGTCCATCTCCACCGCGATCCGCGGCGTCACCCCCACCGCCTCCAGCGCCTGCTCCAGGAGCATCCGCGTGGAGGTTCCCGGCGGGCTCACCACCAGCGGGATGTCTCTCAGGGTGGCCGCCGCCAGCGCGCCCGAGCCCGGCAGGGGGGTCTCCGGGGGCAGCACGAACAGCAGCTCCTGGCGACCCAGCTCGTGCGCGCGGAGGTCCTCGCGGGGGAGCGGCAGCCGCGCGAAGCCGAGCTCGCACACCCCCTCCCGCACCATCGCCCCCACGCCCGCGGTGCTGTCGGGTTCCTGGACCCTCACCACCACCCCCGGGTACTCGCGGCGGAAGCGGCCGATCAGCTCCGCCAGGGGGTCCACCGCGAGCGTCGCCAGCGCCGCGATCTGCAGCGTGCCCGCCAGCACCTCCGCCACCTCGCCCACCGCTCCACGCGCCGTGTCGATCGCGCTCAGCACCTCCCGCGCCGGCCCGATCAGCGCCTGGCCGGCCGCCGAGAGCTCGAGACCCCGCCCCACGCGGTGGAAGAGCTCCACCCCCAGCTCCCCCTCCAGCGCCCTCAGGGTCTGGGAGAGCGAGGGCTGGGACACGTGCAGCCGGCTCGCCGCCCTCGTCACGCCCCGCTCCTCCACCACCGCCAGGAAGTACCGCAGGCGTTTCTCATCCATAAGCGTACCCTATCCCAATATAAATAAAAATGTCTTTGACCTATCGGTCTGGGACCGCTTGAATCGGGTCATGGACGCACTCCCCGCCGCTCCCCTCGCCCCCACCGCCGCGCTGCGCCGGCGGCTGCTGCGCGAGCCCCCCCGCCCCCACCGCATCCGCACGAGCCCCCACGCCCGCTGGTATGTCGTCGGCGCCGTCTGCGTCGGCGCGTTCATGGGCCAGCTCGACGTCTCGATCGTCACGCTCGCGCTGCCCCGCATCGGCGCCGGCCTGCACGCCGGCGCGGGCGCGGTGCGCTGGGTCTCGCTCTCCTACCTGCTCGTGCTCGCCTGCACCCTCATCCCCGTCGGGCGCCTCGCCGACGCGCTCGGGCGCAAGCTGCTCTACACCCACGGCTTCGCCGTCTTCACGCTCGGCTCGCTGCTCTGCGGGCTCGCCCCCAGCCTCGGCTGGCTGATCGCCGCGCGCGTGCTCCAGGGGCTCGGCGCCGCCATGCTCCAGGCCAACAGCGTCGCGCTGATCGCCCAGAACCTCCCCTCGCGCTCGCTCGCGCGCGGACTTGGGGTGCAGGGCGCCGCCCAGGCGATCGGGCTCGCGCTCGGGCCTGCGCTCGGCGGGCTGCTGCTCGCGTTCGCCGGGTGGCGGCTGATCTTCCTCGTCAACCTCCCCGCCGGGCTGCTCGGGATCGCGCTCGCGCGGGTCCTGCTCCCCCGCAGCCGCAACCCCCTCGGGGACCCCCACGACGCCCCCCGCGCGCCGCTCGACCGTCCCGCCCTCGCGCTCGGGCTCGCGAGCGCGATGGCCTCCTACGCGGTCATGTTCGGGGCGCTCTACGCCGTCCCCTACTACCTCGCCGCCGTGGGCACCTCCCCCGCGCTGGCGGGCCTCCAGCTCGCCGCGCTGCCGCTCGCGCTCGGCATCGCCGCCCCGCTTGCGGGGCGCGCCTGCGAGCGCTTCGGCACCCGTGCGCTCACCGGCGGCGGCCTGCTGCTCGCCGCGCTGGGGCTGCTCGCGCTCGCGCTGCGCCACGCCGGCGCCGGCCTGCCCGTGGGCCTCGCCCTCACCGGCGCCGGCCTCGGGGCGTTCACGCCCGTCAACAACGCCCTCGTGATGCGCGCCGGCCCCCGCTCGCGCGCGGGAGTGCTCGGCGGCGTCCTCAACACCACCCGCACCCTCGGCACCGCCCTCGGGGTCGCCCTCGCCGGGGCGCTCTACACCGCCGCCGCCGGCGCGGTGGGCGGGCGCTCCGGCGCAACCCCGCTCGCCGCCGCCGGACATGGGCTGAGCCTCGCGCTGCTCGCGCTCGCCGCGATCGCCCTCCTCCTCGCCCTGGCGCAGCGCATCGGGGGCCGCGGTAGGGCACTATCCGTGCATGCCTGAGCGGACAGGGCTTCGCGGGATGCCCGTGCGGATCGAACTCCGCGGGATGCCCGAGCGGACTGGACTGCCCCTCGATGCCTGAGCGCATCGGATTCCTCGGCCTCGGGATCATGGGCTCGCGGATGGCCGCCAACGTGCGCCGCGCCAGCTTCCCGCTGACCGTCTGGACGCACACCCCCGGCAAGGCCGCGCGCTGGGCCGCGGAGCACGACGCCGTCGCCGTGGACACCCCCGCGGAGGTTGCGCGAGCGAGCGACATCGTCGTGAGCATGGTCGTCGACGGGGAGCAGGTCGCCTCCGTGCTGCTCGGCGAGGAGGGCGTGGCGGACGCCGCGCACCCCGGGCTGCTGTGCGTGGACATGTCCACGATCGCCCCCTCCGACACCCGCCGCATCGGCGCCGCCCTGGGCGAGCGGGGGGTGCGGATGCTCGACGCGCCCGTCACCGGCTCCTCCCCCCGCGCGGAGGAGGGCTCGCTGACGATCATGGCGGGCGGCGAGGCCGAGGACTTCGCCCGTGCGCAGCCGCTGCTGGAGGCGATGGGCCGCGTGATCGTGCACGTGGGCGCGCTCGGGCAGGGGGAGATGCTCAAGCTGATCAACAACGCCCTCGGCGCCGCCAACGCCGCCGCGCTGGCCGAGGCGCTGCTGCTCGCGCGCGCCAGCGGCCTCGACCTCGACGCCTTCGCGGAGGTCGTCTCCAGCGGCTCCGGCGCCTCCGCCCAGCTGACGCTGAAGGCGGACGCGATGCGCGCCCACGACTACACCCCCCTGTTCAAGACCGCCCACATGCTCAAGGACGTGCGCCTCTGCCTCGAGGAGGCCCAGGACGCGGGCGTCCCCTTCCCCGCGGCCGCACACGCCCGCGATCTGCTCGCCGCCACCATGGGCCGCGGGCACGGCGCCGAGGACTACGCCGCGATGATCGAGGCCGCCGAGGGTCTCGCGGGGCGGCGACTGTAGGACCCACGATCCAGGCCGCCGAGGCCTCGCGGGGCGGAGTCTGCGGGACCTCCGCGGGCCCCTTTCTAAGCGCAGAGTAGGAGTGCCCCTCCCCGCGCCCCCGCGCGCGTCACAATCGGGCCGTGAGGATCCTGGTCGTAGACGATGACCGCGCGGTGCGCGAAGCCCTGCGCCGCGCGCTGACGCTGGGGGGATACGAGGTCCAGTGCGCCGAGGACGGCGCGCAGGCGCTCGATCTCGTCGCCCGGGCGCTCCCCGACGCGGTGGTGCTCGACATCGGGATGCCCGGCATCGACGGCCTGGAGGTCTGCCGCCGGCTGCGGCTGCTGGGCAACCGCGTGCCGATCCTGATGCTCACCGCCCGCGACGCCGTCGCCGACCGGATCGACGGTCTCGACGCCGGCGCCGACGACTACCTGGTCAAGCCCTTCGACGTGGGGGAGCTCAGGGCCCGCCTGCGCGCCCTACTGCGCCGCAGCGGCCCCGAGGGCGACCCGGACTCGCTCGCCTTCGCGGAGGTCCGCCTCGACAGCGCCCGCCACGGGGCCTCCGTGGGGGACCGCTTCGCCGAGCTCACCCGCACTGAGTACCAGCTCCTGGAGCTGCTGATGCTCAACCCCCGCCGCGTGCTCTCCCACAGCGTCATCTACGACCGCGTCTGGGGGTACGACTTCGGCGCCGCCTCCAACGCGCTGCGCGTCTACATCGGCTACCTGCGCCGCAAACTCGAGGAGATCGGCGCCCGCCCGCTGATCCACACGATCCGCGGCGTCGGCTACGTCCTGCGCGAGCCGTGACCCTGCGCACCCGCATCGCCGCCGCCGCGAGCCTCGCCGTCGCCGTCGCCGTGCTGCTCGCGGCGGTCGCGGTCTACCTCGCGGTGCGCTCCGACCTGCGCGGGCAGATCGACACCTCGCTGCGCCAGCGCGCCCAGGGGCTCCTGGCGATGCCCCCCTCCGGCCCCCCCGGAGGGCCCGGGGGCGCCCTCGGCCAGGGAGCGCCGCCCGGCCCCGCGGGGGATAGGTGGCCCCGCGTCGTCGCGCCCGCGCGCTTCGGGGGGGCCTCGGGCTATGTGCAGTTCATCGCCCCCGCCGGCGCCGTGGACGTGCCCGGCGGCCAGGGCTCCTCGCCCACGATCGCGCCGAGCGCCCTCGAGCGGGAGATCGCCGCGAGCGGCCGCGGCCACTCGCTCGCCGATCGCACCGTCCGGGGGACGCACCTGCGGGTGCTCACGCTCGGCATCGGGCCCCGCGGGGCGGTGCTGGTCGCGCTGCCCCTCACCCAGGTCGACCACGAGCTCAGCCACATCCTGTTGATCCTGCTGATCGTGGGCCTCGCCGGGATCGCCCTCGCGGCGCTTCTGGGGGCGCTGGTGGCACGCACCGCGCTCACCCCCATCGCCCGCTTCACCCGCCGCACCGAGCAGCTCACCGGCGCCCTGGACCTCACCCAGCGCCTGCCGGCGGGCGGACGCGACGAGCTCGCGCGGCTCGCCACCAGCTTCAACGCCACGCTCGACGCGCTCGCGCGCTCGCTCGAGGCCCAGCGCCACCTGATCGCCGACGCCGGCCACGAGCTGCGCACCCCGATCGCCTCCCTGCGCGCCAACATCCAGGTCCTCCAGGACGCCGCGCGCCTGGAGCCCGAGGATCGTGAGGGTCTGCGCCGGGACATCATCGAGGAGCTCGACGAGCTGACCTCGCTCGTCAGCGACGTCGTGGAGCTCGCCCGCGGGGCCGGGAGCGAGGGGACCGCCGCGGAGGGGGCCGCCGACGACGTCCGCCTCGACGGGATCGTCGCGGACGCCGTCGAGCGCACCCGCCGGCGCGGCGAGCTGCGCTTCCAGGTGGAGCTCCAGCCCACGATCGTGCGGGGGGCGCCCGAGCGCATCAACCGCGCCGTCGCCAACCTGCTCGACAACGCCCGCAAGTGGAGCCCCCCGGGGGGCTCGTGGAGATCGACCTGCGCGAGGGTGTGCTCACCGTCCGCGACCACGGGCCCGGCTTCCGGGAGGCCGACCTCCCCAACGTGTTCGAGCGCTTCTACCGCGCCGAGCAGGCCCGCAAGCTCCCCGGATCGGGGCTCGGGCTGGCGATCGTGCGCCAGGCCGCCGAGGCCCACCATGGGTTCGCCACCGCCGAGAACGCCCCCGGCGGCGGCGCCCGCCTGCGGGTCAGCTTCGGTACGCCGGCACCCCCGCCCGCAGATGCCCCTCCCCCACTGGTGGCTCCGAGCCTGTGACGCACCTGGAGGGGATGCTCGGCACCCATCAGAGAATGTACCTGATAGCCGGTCCACATAGGTACCGTCTAGTTGGTACAATTGATGGGTGCCGGTCGTGCTCAACCCGTTCATCTGGGACCGCCCGCTCGACGATCCGTCAAAGATCGTCGGCATGGAGGCGTTCGCCAACCAGGTAGCGCTGACGCTGAAGGGGCAGACCAACGTGGCGCTGTTCGGACCGCGCGACACGGGCAAGACCACGTTCACCAACCAGCTCGCGCTCGCGCTTGCCAAGAGCCACGGCGAGGGCGCGCCGCCGTTCGACGTCGTCAAGGTCAACCTCCAGCGCGTGGTGAGCATCCCGGGGTTCATCGGGTGCGTGCACGATGCGATGACCACCCACCCCGTCAAGAGCCTGCGCCGGGCCGCCCAGCGGCAGATCGGCGCGCTGGAGAAGGAGATCGGCTTCGACATCCGGGTCGTCAAGGGCTCGGTCAAGAGCGCCGCGGCCAGCCCGGCGCAGAACGCCGAGACGCTGCACGCGCAGCTCCTCGCCCTGCGCTCCGTCTCGGAGCACCTCGTGGTGGTGTTCGACGAGTTTCAGCGGCTGCGCCACTGTCCGGGCGATCCGCTGGCGATCATCCGCTCGGCGCTCATGAGCTCCGGCGCCAACCACGTCTCGCTGATGTTCACGGGATCGATCCGCAACGCGCTGAGGATGATGCTCGAGGACTCCCACCAGCCGCTCTTTGGCGAGGCCGCGCAGATGCAGCTGCCGGCCATCGATCGGGCCGACTTCCTCGAGTACCTGGACTTCCAGTTCGAGGAGACCGGCCGCCCGGCGGACGAGGACGCGCTGGGCTACCTGCTCAACGCCACCCGCGCGCACCCCCGCAGCACCCAGCAGCTTGCGTGGGAGTGCTGGGCGGCCACTCCCCCTGGGAGGCGCGTGACGCTCCAGACCGCGATCGACGCGCACGAGCGGCTCGTGCAGAGCATCGAGCGATCCGAGTTCGCGGCCGTCCTCAACGTGCTGATGAGCGGGGACGAGGCGGAGGCCAACGAGGTTCGCGCGCTACAGCTGCTGGCCGACCGCGGTGGCGAGCACGTCACCAGCCGGCCCGTCGCGGCGCGCTACGGGTTCTCCAGCCACTCCCGCGTGCGCCCCGCGCTCGTGCGGCTGCAGGGACGTGGACTGGTCGATCAGCGGGGCGGCGGCTGGTACATCGTCGATCCACTTTTCGGCGAGTGGCTGCGGCGGGCATCCCCGCTCGCCGACCGGCCGGTGGGGGAGGCGTCCCCGTAGATAGGGGCCTTATTGTACCCAGCATCCGATACAATATTGGACCTAATGTACGGTACAATCGGTTAGTGCCTAATCCGCGAGGATCTGGGCCGACCGGCCACATCGGACATTCCACCGGGGCAGCGCGATCTGACGTGCTACGATGTCGCACATGGACATTGGGGTCCGAGATCTGCGCAACCAGACGAGTCAGGTCATCAGCGCCGTGAGGGCTGGCGAGCGAGTAACCCTCACTGTGCACGGCGAGCCGGTTGCCGACATCGTGCCCCATGGTCGCCGCGCCCGTTGGCTCTCCGGACCAGACCTGAGCCGGCAGCTCGTCGATCGCGCCGCCGATCCGGCTCTCCGGCACGAGCTGGACGACCTCGTGGGCCAGACCCTCGACGAGCTTTGAGCCTGCCCGACAGCGGTCTTCTGGACACCTCGGTGTTCATCGCCCGCGAGACGGGACGACCGCTCGGCGAGCTCCCGGCGCACGTCGCGGTGTCAGTCGTCACGATCGGGGAGCTCCAGCTCGGCGTGTTGGCTGCGCAGGAGGACGCCATCAGAGCACGCCGCGCTGACACGCTCGCGCTCGCCAGAGCCGCCGACCCGATCCCGATCAGTGAGGCGGTGATGGTCACATGGGCACGGCTGGTGACCGACTGCCGCCGCGCCGGCATCCACCGAACCGTCAAGCTCACCGACGCGCTGATTGCCGCGAGCGCAATCGAGCACGGACTCCACGTCATCACACAAGACGAGGACTACGGCGAGATCGCACGCGCTCACCCCGCACTGCGGGTTGTCGCGGTCTGAAAGGTTTCGCGGTCGATTCCGACGCAGTTCTTACGGGGCTCGCATGTTCGCCCTACACGCGGCGTCGAGAGTGCACAGGGTCAGCGGCTCACCGACAGCAGCCGAAAGTATCGACCAGCGGCTCACCGGCGGCACCCGAAAGGAACACCGATGTCAACTCCCCTGATCACCACCCCCACCGATCGCGGGGCGCCCGGCACCTCCCACGACCCGAGCCTGGCGCTCGGCGAGCGCTCCCGCGCGGCGCTGCGCCGCCTGGTCCGCGGCCGTGCGGCCGACCCCGCGTGGTCGCGTCCGCTGCTGTGCCTGATCGGGCTGCTCGCCGGCACGCTCACCCTCTGGGGGCTGACCCGCAGCGGGTATGCCAACACCTACTACGCGGAGGCCGCCCAGGCCGCCACCCGCAGCTGGAGGGCGTGGCTGACCAACTCGGTGGACACCAGCGGGCTGGTGAGCCTCGACAAGGGGCCCCTGTCGAACATGCTGATGGGGCTCTCCGGGCGCCTGCTGGGGTTCTCGAGCTTCAGCATGCTCCTCCCCGAGGCGCTCTGCGGGATCGCCTCGGTGCTCCTGCTGCACAACATCGTCCGCCGCACCCTCGGGCACCGGGCCGCGCTGCTCGCCGCGCTGATGCTCGCGCTGACCCCGATCTTCGTGGCGATGAGCCGCTTCAACAACCCCGACCCGCTGCTCGTGCTCTGCGAGATCGCCGCCGCCTGGGCGCTGGTGCGGGCCCTGGAGTCGAGCCGCACCCGCCACCTGCTGCTGTGCGGCCTGTTCGTGGGACTCGCCTTCAACGTGAAGATGCTCGCCGCCTACCTGATCGTGCCCGGCCTCGCGCTCGCCTTCCTGATCGCCGGCCGGGGCGGGGTGCGCCGGCGCATCGCCCAGCTCGCCGCGGGCGGCGTCGCGATGGTCGCGGTCAGCTTCGCCTGGTACGGCGCGATGATGCTGCTCCCCGCCTCCGAGCGCCCCTTCGTCGGCGACACCACCGACAACTCCTGGTTCTCCCTCATCTTCGGCGCCAACGGGCTGAGTCGCGTCGCCGGCAGCGGCGGCGGGTCCGGGGTCGGTGGACCCCTCGGGGGAGGAGGAGGGGGAGGAGGGGGTGCGGGAGGGAACTTCGGCGGCGCGGCCGGCATCACGCGCCTCTTCAACCCCATCGTCGGCGGGCAGATCTCCTGGCTGCTGCCCCTGGCCCTGCTCGGCCTGCTGCTCGGCCTGTGGAGCCGCCGGCGCGCCCCCCGCACCGACCTTCCTCGCTGCGCCTACGTCCTCTGGGGCGGCTGGGGCCTGGTCTCCTGGGCGATCTTCAGCCTCTCGGAGGGCATCTTCCACCCCTACTACACCACCGCCCTCGCACCCGCCGTGGCGGTGCTCGCCGCGGGCGGCCTGATCGAGATGTGGGACCGCGCGCGGCGCTCGACCGCGTGGGTCCTGGCGCTCACCGCGGTTGCGATCGGCACCGCCGTGTGGGCCTCGGTGCTGCTCGCCCGCGCCACCGGCTTTGAGCCCTGGCTGGCCCCCGCCGCGATCGTGCTCGCCGCGCTCGCCGGCGGCGTCCTGCTGCTTGCCCGCCTCGAAGACCGCCGGCGGCGAGCGCACGCGCCGCTCGTGCGCCGGCTCCTCCCCCTCGCGGCCGTCGCGGGGCTGCTGGCGGTGCTCGCCGGACCCGCCTCCTACTCGTTCGCCACCGTGGGGGACACGCTGAGCGGCGGCAACCCCCTGGCCGGCCCCGCCAGCGCCGAGTCCGGCCTCGCCGGTGGACCCCGGGGCGGCTTCCCCGGCGGGGGCTTCCCGGGAGCGAATCGCGGTGCGCCCGGCGGCGGCACCAGCGGGGGTTTCCCAGCAGCGGGTCGCGGTGCGCCCGGCGGCGCAGCGCCGGGACGCGGCGGGCCGGGCGGCTCCGGGTCGGGAGGCGGCACAGGTTCCCCAAGCGGCACCAGCCTCCCCGGCGGCCCCGGCGCACCGGCGGCGGCACGTGCCACCGGCCTGCCTCCGGGCGCCATCGGCCGGGGCGCCGGCGGTGGCGCCCCGGGCGCAGGAGCGGGCTTCGCGGGCGCGAGCGTCAGCAGCGCGCTGGTCAAGTACCTGGAGGCCCACCAGGGCACCGCGAGGTACATGGTCGCCGCGGTCGGCTCCAACACCGCGGGCGCCATCGCACTGGAGAGCGGGCGCAACGTAATCGACATGGGCGGGTTCATGGGCGCCGACCCCGCCCCCACCCTCGCCCAGGTGAAGCACCTGATCGACACCGGCCAGCTGCACTACATCCTGCTCGGCGGCCAGGGTGGCGGCCCCGGCGGCGGCGCGGGCGCAGGCGGCCATGGCACCAGCAACACGGCCGTCGAAACCCGCGACAAGTGGATCGAAAGCCACGGCACCGTGGTCGATGTGCCCGGACAGAGCACCTCGGGCTCAGGCGCCACGCTTTACTCCTTCGCCAACCCGAGGAGCTCTTTCGTTCACGGGTCCTGAGCCTTCGGCGAGCACATATGAGCGCGACCCGATCGCGTCGGCCGCGGTGGCCGTATCTCAGACCACGCTGAGGAGCTCGTTAGGAGAGAGAAGGCTTTGCGGCGCGTTGACGCCGGGGGAAATGGCGGTGGCCGTGGCGCCCGTGGGAGCGAGCTCTACGCGTATCAGGGCTGTCCCGAATGCGGCGGCGATCTCGCCGGCGAGCGCGATCGTCGGGGCGATCTCGGGGGCGGGAACCTGGCAGGCCTCGAGGAAGCGCCGGACCCGGACTCCGCTCAACGCTCGGGCGTCCACCTCGAGCTCCTCGATGTGGGTGCAATCGACACCGGCCGTGGCCGGCGATCCGAGGATGCACGCGGCCATGTCGTCAGGGGTGGCCAGGGCACTCGCGCCTACCAACTCCAGTAGATCCGCTGCCACGGGTCGGGGACCAAGTGCGTCGAGGATCCCGCTCAGGCGCTCCCGCCCCAGCAGTCCGTCCTCGCAGCGCGCCTCGATGAGGCCGTCGCTGAAGAAGCACACCTCGGCGCCCGCGGGGAGCGAGACGGTGCTCTGGCGACGCCCCGTCGGTACGCCCCAGCCAACCGGCGGCGAGGCACAGACCGTCACGGGCTCGTGTGCCTGGAAGCCGCGCAGGATCGGGGGAGGGTGGCCGGCGAGGGCATAGGTGAGGCGGCCGCCTCGCGTCTCGTATACCCCGACCGCGACTGTGGCATAGCGCTCCCCCGCCGGGTCGGCCAGGACTCGGCCGGCCAGCGCGAGCGCCGCGCGCGGCTCCAGCCCCGCCAGGATGTAGGCCCGCAGGGTGTAGCGCGTGAGCGCGGCGTGGGTCAGCGCCTCATGACCATGCCCAGAGACATCGCCGAGGATGATCGCGACCTTCCCGGGCTCCGGTACGAACAGGTCATAGAAGTCCCCACCCGCAGCGGGCCCCTCGGCGGGCCGGTAGGCGACAGAGGTCGCCAACCCGCCGAGGCTGGCGGGAACTTCGGGCACGAGCGCCGTCTGCATGAAGCCCAGATCCCGGAGCAGCACGACGCGCTGACGCTCCAGGCGACGGGCACGGAGCGCCGCCAGACGAGAACGGACACCGAACCAGATCGCCAGGAGCAGCAGCGCGAGGATGATTGGCTTGCTCCAGTCGGGAACCGGTATCGGCAGGGGTATGCGCTTACCGATCGCAGCCAGGGGATCGTTCGAGGCGTGCGCCGATGCGCCGGGACGCGAACCCGATTTGCGGGCAACGCCCGGAGCGCCGCGGCGGGAGGAGCCCAGTGCGGTCGGCGCGCTCGAAGCGAAGTCCGCAATCGGATGGCCGCCCGGTTGCCGTCGACGCCGGCCTGCACCCGCGGTGCGGCGAGCGCGGGAGTGCGGCCCCGCAGCGGAGGACGGGTGTGGCCGTGTGCCACTCGATGTCCGCTCGACAGCCGCGACGCTGCGTGGAGAGGGAGCCGTGGCGGCACCGGGCACGGGAGTCGTGCCCGGGCTCCCAGAGGTCCCGGCCGTTGAGGGAGACGGCCCTGCGGAGGACGCCGAGGAGCCGCCCGCAGAGGACGAGGAGCCGCCGGAGGGGGATGCCGGTGGGCTGGAGGAGGCCGCCGGCGGGCTGGGGGAGGCCGCCGGCGGGCTGCCCGTGGGGGGCGTCGAGACGACGCCGGTAGACGTGCCTGGCAGCGACACGCTGATGAGAGGCGAGGACGCCCCCGGCAGCGACACGCTGACCAGAGGCGCGCCAGACGAGGAGGCCCCCGGCAGCGACACGCCAACCAGAGGCGCACCAGACGAGGACGCTCCCAGCAGGGACACATTGGCCAAGGGGGCACCCGACGCGGACCCGTCGGGCAGCGACAGGCTGAGCACGGAGGCGTGCGGCAGCGACACGCCGAGGAGAGGCGAGCCCGGCGTGGAGGCGGTGGAGGAGCTCGACGGAGCGCCCGCCTGGGCGTTGGCATGGCCGACGGCCAGCAGTGCGGTGAGGAGACCGGCGAGCAACCCCAGCGCTGTCGCTCTCAGGCCTCCCGGCCCCGGGCGCGCTGTGGTCCACAACCGCCTCCCGCCGCCGGGCATGAGGTCACGCACGAGCCTTGGAGAGACGGACGATGGTGCTTCCGGGTTTGCTGTGCAACTGGATTTCGTCCACAGCGCTGGCCATGAAGGCAAGCCCTCGGCCGTGCTCGGACATCGTGCCGGTGTCCAGGATGGGCATCGCGAACGTCCCCCAGTCGCGGACGACGAACGTCAGGCGGTCGGGGTATGCGACGATGCTGAGAGAGATCAGCCCCTGCTCGTCGGGAGCGCCGTGCCTGATCGCGTTGGTCACCGCCTCGTTCACCGCATAGACGAGCTCGTAGCAGCTGTCGGCGTCGAAGCCGAACGCCGTTGCCGCCTCCCTGACGTGCTGTCGCGCGGTGCTCAGCGCCGCGCTCGAGGCGGGCAGGCGCAACTCGTTGGCCGTGAAGCTCTCGGCATCCAGCTCGACCCCGGCCGCCCCAGCCACATCAGCCAGCCATCGCGAACGCGAAGAGTGCCTCGTCACGCGAGCTGTACAGCCCAACCACGCCGTCGAGGCCGCTGATTTCAAATATCTGCAGCACCCTCTCATGCGTGCAGACGACGGCCAGCGGCTCGCCGCCGGCTTCGCGCAGCCTCGTGGCGGCGCCCATGAGGACACCGATCGCCGTCGAGTCGATGAAGGTCGCCCACGAGAGATCGAGCACCAGGCGCCGCCTGTTGGCCCTGATATGGGCGAGAATGCGCTCCTTGAGCTGCGGGCTGGCGTCGTAGTCGATCTCGCCGCCGACAACCAGCACAACAACCTCATCGCATGTCACATCGTCGCCGATATAGAAAGAACTCATACGCTCCCTCCGAGCCCGAATGGCCGAAAGGCCGAAAGTTACCGAGAGCTGCCTTTCACTATTCGGTCAAGCAGAACTCATCTGTATTCCGCTACCCGCGCGTGGACGGAAAGACGACGAAGAACGAGGGGCTCCACTGATGAGCTCACGGGGAGCGGGCGCCGCCGTTTCGGTCACGTTCGACAACCTCGGCGAGGCCGCCCAGCTCCAGCTGGGCATGTGGCCCGACGACGTGCCCCAGGGTCAGCACTTCACGGTCCTCGAAGTGCTTCCCCGACTGCTCGAGCTGCTCGCGGCTCGGGGGATACGCGCCACGTTCTTCGTGGAGGGCCTCAACGCCGAGATGTACCCCGACGCGCTGCACGCCCTCGCGCAGGCGGGCCACGAGGTCGCCGTCCACGCCTGGCGCCACGAGGAGTGGGCCGCGCTGGACGCCGACTCCGAGGCTGAGCTGCTCGACCGAGCCACCGGCGCCCTGCGCTCCATCGGCCTCCAACCCCGCGGCTTCCGCCCGCCGGGCGGGGGGCTGACCACGCGCACGCTTGGCCTGCTCGGAGCGCGCGGCTACAGCTACGTCTCCCCCGCCGGCGAGCACGAGGGAATACTCGATGGCCTCGCCGTGATGCCGTTCCGCTGGCCGCTCGTGGACGCCTACGCGTTCCTCCCCCAGTTCGCCGGCCTGCGCGAACGCTACGGCGGCAGTCCGGATCCCCACGGGCCCGAGTGGATGCGCGCGGAGATGCACGCCGCGCTGCACGCTCACGCCGAGCACGGGGGCCACCTCGTACTGCTGTTCCACCCCTTCTCCGTCGCCTTCGCCGGCGAGGAGAGCTGGAGCGCCCTGGACGGGGTGCTCGGCGAGACCGCCCGCCTCGCCGGCACCGGCGCGATCACGGCGCTGCGCATGGACGAGGCCGCGGCCTCGATACTCGAGCGGCCCGAGGACTTCGACCACCCACCACAGCTCGACGATGCCACCTGGATGGCGCCGTCCGCGTGAGAGGAACGCCATGCCGAGCGCCACCTTGACGAGGGTCGTTCTCAAAAGCCCAACGCTGAGACGCGCGGCGTTGAGGACCCTGCGGCCGCGCCGGCCCCTCACGGCGCTGACGGCGCTCGGCACCGCGGCGCATCATGCCTTCGAGGTCCGCGCCGGCGTGGGCCTCGTCTTCGAGCCCTTCATCGGCCGGCGCGGCGCCGTCGCGCTGTGGTCCGCCGGACTGCCCGCGTGGGCCGCCGCGGCGTGGCTCGGCAGGGGCGAGCCGATCGAGAAGTGGCTGGCGCTCAACAACGGCGCCGGGCTGGCCGGCGGTCTCGTGCACTTCGTCGAGTGGCCCTGGGAGCTGCGCGGCCCCATCCCCCAGCTCGTGGAAGCCGAGGGCATGACGCCCGAGCTCCTGGGCCCCTACAACACGATCCTCCAGCTCTGGGTCCTGGTGGGCGCGCTGGCGCTAGCCGTCGAGACCCCGCGCCACGCCCGGCGCTGGGCGCTCGCGGGGCTGCTGCTCGGCGAGCCGCTGCGCCGCTCCGCGGTCCACCACTTCCGCTGGGCGCACGAACAGGCCGAGCGCGAACCCGAGCGCTGGAGCCCCATGCTGCGCGAGCAGGCCCGCGAGCGCACCGAGCAAGCGGTGTGAGCCGGCTCGGGCCCGACGATCCCCAGCGCTCGGGCGCACAGCCAGGCGCTGTGAACCCGCCCAACCCGACCGCTCCCCGGCCACCGAGCGCACAACCCGCGCCGGCGGCCGCGCACGATCGCCGCTTCCCGCCGGCGCTGCTCGCCCTGACCGTCACCACCGGGCTCGTCGACGCCGTCAGCTACCTCGGGCTCGGCCACGTCTTCACCGCCAACATGACCGGCAACGTCGTGCTGCTCGGGTTTGGGCTCGCCCACGCCGGCGGGCTTCCGGTCCTCGCTCCGCTCGTCTCGCTCGCCGCCTTTCTCCTCGGCGCCGGCGTTGGCGGGCGCATCGTCGCCGGGCTTGCCCCCCACCACGGCCGCTACTTCCGCGTCGCGCTCGCGATCGAGGCCGGGCTGCTCGGCTGCGCCGCCGCCCTCGCCGCGCTCGCCACTGTCGAAATCGGCTCCCTCTCCGCCTACGTGGTGATCGCGCTGGTCGCCGTCGCGATGGGTGTGCGCAACGCGACCGTGCGCAAGCTCGCCGTCCCCGATCTCACCACCACCGTCCTCACGCTCACGATCACCGGCCTCGCCGCCGACTCCCGCCCCGCCGGCGGCACCTCCCACAATGCGTACCGGCGGATCGCCGCCGTCGCATCGATCCTGATCGGCGCGCTCATCGGCGCACTGCTCGAGCAGCAGAGCCTCGTGCTCCCGCTTGCCGTCGCGGCCGGCATGGCGGGCGCCACCCTCGTGGGCTTCGCCGCCGCGCGCCGGTAGCCGGGCTGCGGATGAGCTGGGCTGCGGACGAGCCGAGCGGACGGACGAGCCGAGTGGCGGCAAGCTGGGCGGACGGACGTAACGCGTTGGAGCAGGCCGGACATAAAGGGGTGATGGAGCAACCCAACGCGCAGAGGCGGGAGCGGTTCGAGGCGCTGTTCGAGCGCTGCCACACGGACGTGCTCGCCTACGTACTGCGCCGCGCACCGCGGACGGTCGTGGATGACGTCGTCAGCGAGACCTTCCTCGTGGCCTGGCGCGCGCTGGACGGCGTACCCGCGGAGCCGCTGCCCTGGCTGTACGGGGTGGCGCGCAGGACGCTGGCCAACCACCGCCGCGGGCGCCGGCGCTCGGCGGCGCTCAGCGCCCGCCTCACCCGCGTGGCCGTGGAGCCCCCGGAGCCCGAGCTGCTGGGCGAGGGCATCGAGCCGGCGCTGCGAGATGCCCTGCTGGCGCTCTCCGAGCGCGAGCGCGAGGCGCTGCTGCTGGTGGCTTGGGAGGGGCTCTCCCCAACCCAGGCCGCCGGCGCGCTCGGCTGCTCCGGGGCCGCGTTCCGGGTGCGGCTTCACCGCGCGCGGGGGCACCTTGCCCAGCTGTTGGCGGACACGCCGTCCGAGCGCCCGTCGCAGCCGGGCTGCGCCCTGATCGAGCCGTTGAGCGAAGGAGGAAAGCGATGAGCGACCCGATCGACCTCGTGCGCAGCGCGAACCCCATGCCCGATCCGCGAGCCGATCCCCGCGCGGCGCTCGAGCCCTCCGCCCGCCGAGCGCTGCTCGACGGGATCCTCGCCACCGATCCACGGGCGCACGCGCGCGCCGCGCGCATGGCAGCCGGCCCACCCAACTGGCGCCACGGGGCGAGGGCGCTCGTGCTCGTGCTCGTCATGGCGCTCGCCACCGGCGGCGCCACCGCCGCGGTCCTGCTGAGCGGGGCGAGGCACTCCGCGCCCCTCGCTGGGACCTTCCCCGGGTCGAGGAGGTCGCTCTCCAACACCCGCTACCGCATCGGCTTCACGCCCGACATCACCGGCGGCGTCGTCGGGTGGTGCGATCAGATCAACTTCACCACCTGGCTGACGCATCCGACGAAACGCGACCATTTCGAGCGCCTGTCCGAGACCTATGGAGGGGGAGCCGCCGGCTGCGGCCGCGGACCGACCGCCGCCGAACCGTTCATCGACTCCGACGTGGTCGGCGGCTCGGGCGGCAGGGACGGCCAGCACTTCAGCTATCAGGTCGCCTACTACCTCACCGCGCCACAGGTCGCGGCCGTGCGCGCCTCGCCCACGCTCACGATCCTCACCCGCCCCGAACCGGGGCTCCCCGACGGCTACCGCGTCGCCGTGGGCTTCCCCGAACAGGAGCATGGCGGCACGCCGAGGGCGATGGGCGCATTCAGGCCAGTCGCGCTCGCCGAGAACGGCAGCGAGCTCGCCAGACGCCACCTGCCGGAGGGCACTCCGTGGGTGCCCGATCCCACCGTGTCCTGGTGGCGCAGCGCGCGAGCGGGCCTGCACGCGCTCGAGCTCCTCCACCCACTGACGCTCAGGTACGCGGACACCCACCGCAGGGAGCTCTTCCCAACCAGGCCGCCAGCGGCCCCCTGCGCGATCGACAGCTCCCGTCTCCCCGGGGCACAGCAGCAGCTCGGCCACGTCGTCCTGCGGGTCCGGCCCGTCCCGCAGGTGATCGGGCGCGCCTACCTCTCCTGCATAGACACCGAAATCGCCTATCGCGGATGGGGACTCGATGCCGCGCTCCTGCTCGACGCGCACCATCCCGGCGCCCCCCCCGCGCCGCTACCGGGCTCGACCCCCGTTCCGGGGCATCCGGGCGTGGTGCAGGAGGAAGAGGGCGGCATCTTCGGGAGCATCACCGGCCGGCGCGTGGGCAACGCGTGGCTCGTCGTGGAGAGCAGCAGCCGCCTCAGCAGCCGCCTCGTAGAGCGCACCAGCGGTCTCCCCCAGCGCCTGGAGGTCCTCGACGCGCTCCGCGCCTGCGTGAGGATCGCCGGTCGCTGCCCTGCCTCATAATGACCGAGCCCCCCGCGGCCATTGGCCTACGCGCCCATGCCACAAGCCACCTGAGGGACCGCCCGCGCCCATGCCGCAAGCCATCTTCTACTTCGACCTCGGATCTCCGTTCGCCTACCTGACGGCGGAGCGCCTGGAGGAGCATCTGCCCGGCCCGGTCGCCTGGCAGCCCGTGCTGCTGGGGGGCATCTTCAAGCTCAACGGGCGATCCTCCTGGGCGCTGGGCGACGCCGAGCGGCGCACCGCGAGGATGGCGGAGATCGAGCGGCGCGCGCGGGAGTACCGGCTCCCGCCCCTGCGCTGGCCCGACCCGTGGCCGGCCGACTACCTCTTCGCGATGCGGGTCGCGACATACGCGTTTCAGATCGGACGCGGAGGCGAGCTCACCATGCGGGCCTTCCGCGCCGCCTTCCAGGAGGGCCGCGATCTCAGCGATCCCGAGCACGTCCTCGATGCCGCCGAGGCGATCGGCATCGAGCGGCGGGCAGCCGCGGATGCAGCCGGCGATGCGACGGTCAAGACGGCTCTGCGCGCAGCGACGGACGCCGCGCACGAGCGCGGGGTGTTCGGCGTGCCCACCATCGCCGTCGGGGATGAGCTGTTCTGGGGCGACGATCGGCTGCTGGACGCCGCGACGGCCGCCGGGGCCGTGGTCGATCGGCGATAGAAAGATCTTGACGTGCCCGCCGACCACCATCGATCGTCCGCTCCCCACGCTGCAGTGACGGCGTACACGAGCCGGTTGGCGGTGCGCGAGCATTGACCTGCCTGCGGGTCATCGTCAACCCGAACGCCGGCGGTGGACGGGCACAGCGGCTGCTCCCCCTCGTCGAGTCCGCGCTGCGGGCACGCTCGGCGGAGCACCGGATCGACCGGACGCGCTCGCTCGAGCACGCCGCCGAGCTCGCTCGCGACGCGGCCCAGGCGGGCGAGCTCGCGGTGGCCATGGGGGGCGACGGCCTGGTCGGCGCCGTGGCCGGGGCGCTGCGCGAGATGCCCGCAGCGGTCCTCGGGGTCATCCCCGCCGGACGGGGCAACGACCTGGCGCGCAAGCTGTCCATCCCCGCCGACCCCGCCGGCGCGTGCGCGACGCTGCTCGACGGCCGGCCGCGAACGATCGATCTCGCCGAGGTGAACGGGCGCGTCTATCTCGGGATCGCGAGCGCCGGCATCGACTCCGACATTCAGGTGATCGCGAACGCCAACCGACTCCCTCTTGGGAGCCACGTCTATGTGTATGCGACCCTCAGAGCCCTTGCGACCTGGAAGCCCGCGCACTTCGAGGTGGCGGTGGACGGGCAGGAGCTGCGCTTCAGCGGATACTCCGTGGCGGTCGCCAACTCCGGCGTGTTCGGCGGCGGGATGCACCTCTCGCCGGACTCCCAGATCGACGACGGAGTCCTCGAGGTGGTCGCCTTCGAGGCGATCCCCAAGCGCCGCTACTTGGCCAACCTCCCCCGCGTGTTCAAGGGCACCCACCTCCAGGAGCCCGGGGCGCACCTCCTCAGCGGCAAGACGGTCTCCATCCACGCCGATCGGCCCTTCCAGGTGTTCGCCGACGGCGAGCCGATGGTCGACCTCCCCGCCACGGTTCAGGTCCTGCCGCGGGCGATTCGCGTGATGGCGCCAGCCGAGGACGCCGCCTGAGGTTCGCGAAGATTCACCTCCTCCCCATGAGCACCCGCCTGAGGCTCGTAAGGACTCACCCTCCTCCCCACGAGGAGCCCGACCTGAGGCTGTAGGCTGAGCGGGCGCCATGGACCTCACCTTCAACGAGACCGAGATCGCGTTCCGCGACGAGCTGCGCGCGTGGTTTGCCGCGAACGACCCCGGCCCTGAGCCCGCGGGCGAGGAAGACCTGCAGTACGCCTGGCGGCGCGACTTCCAGCGGCGTCTCGCCGACGGCGGCTGGGCCGCGGTGCACTGGCCCCGGGAGTACGGCGGCCGCGGGGCGACGCTGACCCAGTCGGCGATCTTCTTCGAGGAGCTCGGGCGCTCCGGCGCTCCGCTGCCCGCGAACGTGCTCGGCCTGCTGTTGGCGGGTCCCACGATCATGACCTGGGGCTCCGAGCAGCAGAAGGAGCGCTATCTGACGCCGATCCTCACCGCCGAGGAGATCTGGTGCCAGGGCTTCTCCGAGCCCGACGCCGGCTCCGATCTCGCCAGCCTGAAGACGCGCGCCGTGCTGGATGGCGATCACTGGGTGATCACCGGGCAGAAGGTCTGGACGAGCGCCGCGCAGTACTCGAAGTGGTGCATGCTGGTCGCGCGCACCGACGCCGACGCGCCCAAGCACAAGGGCCTCACCTACTTCCTGATGGACATGGAGCAGGAGGGCGTGCAGATCCGCCCGCTGCGCCAGATCACCGGCGAGTCCGAGTTCAACGAGCTCTTCCTCGACGGCGCCCGCGTCCCCGCCGAGAACGTGCTCGGGGGCATCGGCAACGGCTGGAAGGTGGCGCTCACCACGCTGATGAACGAGCGCGCCGGGCTGGGGTTCTTCCTCCAGGTCCGCCTGCGCCAGCTGCTCGACCGCCTGATCGAGGAGGCCGCCCGCGAGGGCCTGCTCGAGGACCCCGTGGTCGCCGATCAGCTCGGGGAGCTGCACCTGCGCACCGAGATCGTCAGGCTCAACGCCTACCGCGGGCTGACCACGATCGAGAAGTATGGCCAGCCCGGGCCCGAGGGGTCGCTGACCAAGTGGATGTGGTCGGACACCAACCAGCGGCTCACCCAGCTCGCCGCCGATCTGCTCGGCCCCCGCGCGCTGCGGGCGGACGACCCGTGGGCCTATGAGCTGCTGCGCGCCCGCGGCAACTCGATCGAGGGGGGCACCACCGAGGTGCTCAAGAACATCGTCGCCGAGCGCGTGCTCGGCCTGCCCAAGTCGCGCTAGGGGGTAGTCCGTGGATTTCGACCTCAGCTCCAATCAGCGCGAGATCAAGGACGTCGCGCGCGAACTGCTCGCCGTGCGCTCGCCCTTCGCCAAGGTGCGCGAGGCGGCCGAGACCGCCGCGTACGACGCCGCGCTGTGGAGCGAGCTGGTGGAGCTCGGCTGGGCAGGGATCGCGGTCGCCGAGGAGCACGGCGGCCAGGGGCTCGGCGCGGTCGAGCTGGCGGTGCTGGCCGAGGAACTCGGGTACGCGTGTGCCGCCACCCCCTTCCTCTCCACCGCCACCGCCGCCGCGGTCATCCAGGCGACCGGCAGCGACGAGCAGCGGGCTCGCTGGCTGCCTGGCCTGGCCTCGGGCGAGCTGACCGCGGGGATCGGCACGCGCGAGCTGGCGGCCGACGCCGCGGGCGCCGCCCTCGTCCTCGCGATCGACGGGGAGGAGGTCCAGCTGATCGAGGCCCCCGAGACCGAGCCCCTCGTCTCGATCGACCCCACCCGGCGGTACGCGACCGTCGCGGGCGAGGGCCAGCCGCTCGGGCCCGGCGCCGCCGAGCGGATCCACTCCGCGGTGGCCGCCGAGGTCGTCGGGATCTGCCAGCGCGCGCTCGACATGACGCTCGCCTACGTCAAGGAGCGCAAGCAGTTCGGGGTGCCCGTCGGCTCCTTCCAGGCCGTCGCGCACCGCTGCGCGGAGATGCTGCTCCACACCGAGGGCGCGCGCTCCACCGCCTACTACGCCGCCTGGGCCGCCGGCGCCGACCCGCAGCTGCTCCCCGAGGCCGCGGCGCTCGCGGGCGCGGCGGCGACCACGGGCGGGGTCTCCGTCACCGCCGGCGCGATCCAGATGCACGGCGGCATCGGCTTCACCTGGGAGGCCGACGTGCACTGGCTGTTCAAGCGCGCCCAGCTCGACGCCGCCCTCTTGGGCGGCGCCAAGCGCCACCGGGCGGCGCTGGCACGGCAGGCGGCCGCGAAGGTCCAGGCGGGCCTGGCCGCAGGGGTGTAGCGGTCCACACCTCCGCGCGCGAGGCCGGCCGTCGGTCCGCGCGGGCCTGGCCGCCGGGGTGTAGGACTCACACCTCCGCGCGCGAAGCCGGCCGTGCCCGAGCCCACGACCCGGGCACCCGGGAGACGGCCGAGAGGATCGCGTCGAAGTTGGCCTTGGCCGTGTCCGTGTCCTCCCCCACGCCCCAGGTCGTGTCGTCGCCGATGCTCAGCTTGACGTAGGAGATCGCCTTCGCGTCCGTCCCGTCGCTCAGGGTCTGCTGGGCGTAGTCGCGCACCTTGATCTTCACCCTCAGCAGGCCCTCCAGCGCGGCCACGAACGCGGCCACCGTGCCGCTCCCGGAGCCCTCGATCTCGATCGTCTCCCCGTCGTGCTCGAGCGTGGCCCTCAGCGCCGAGGAGTGGCCCTGATCGTCGCTCGATATCTCATGCGCGATCAGCCTCGCGTCGCGGTGCTCCATGTACTCGCGCCGGAAGAGCTTGATCAACTGCTCCGCGGTGATCTCCGCATTGGAGGCGTCCACTTCCCGCTGCACGGCCCGGGTGAACTCGATCTGCAGCAGGCGCGGCAGTTCCAGGTCGTGCTCGGCCCGCATGATGTAGGCGACCCCGCCCTTGCCCGACTGCGAGTTCACCCGCACCGCCTCGTCGTAGTTGCGCCCGATGTCCTCGGGGTCGAACGGCAGGTAGGGAACGTCCCAGACGGCGTTCTTGTGGTCGGGCAGCCCTCGCATCGCCTCCATGCCCTTCTTGATCGCATCCTGATGGGAGCCCGAGAAGGCGGTGTAGACGAAGTCCCCCACGTAGGGGTGGCGTTCGTGGACAGGCATCCTGTTGCAATATTCGACGTCCCGTCGAATCGCGTTGATCCGGGAGAAGTCGAGCTCCGGATCGACCCCCTGGGTCATCAGGTTCAACGCCAGTGTGACCACGTCGACGTTGCCGGTGCGCTCGCCGTTGCCGAACAGCGTTCCCTCCACGCGCTCCGCACCCGCCATCAGCGCCAGCTCGGTCGCTGCCACCGCCGTGCCCCGGTCGTTGTGGGGGTGCAGGCTGATAATCACGGAATCTCTCCGTGACACGTTGCGGCAGAACCACTCGATCACATCCGCGTACAGGTTCGGCGTGGAGAGCTCCACGGTCGCTGGCAGGTTGAGGATCAGCTTGCGCTCCGGCGTCGGCTCGAAGACATCCATCACCGCCTCGCACACCTCCAGGGCGTACTCCGGCTCGGTAGCCGTGAAGCTCTCGGGGCTGTACTCGAAGCGGATGTCCTGATCGGGCCGGCGCTCCGCGAGCTCCCGGCAGAGCTTCGCGCCCTCGACGGCGATGTCGCGCACCCCGTCCCGGTCGCAGCCGAAGACGACGCGCCGCTGCGTGGTGGAGGTCGAGTTGTACAGATGCACGATCGCCCGCGGCAGCCCATCGAGGCTCTCGAAGGTCCTGCGGATCAGCTCCTCCCGCGCCTGGGTCAGCACCATCACCGTCACGTCCTCGGGAACGAGCTCCTCCTCGACCAGCGCCCGCATGAACTGGAACTCGGCCTCCGCGGCGGCGGGAAACCCGACCTCGACCTCCTTGAAGCCGACCTCCCCCACCAGCAGGTTGAACATGCGGCGCTTGCGCCCCACGTCCATTGGGGGGTCGAGCGCCTGATTTCCATCCCGCAGATCGACGCTCGCCCAGATCGGCGCAGCGGCGATCCGCTTGTCGGGCCACGTTCGATCCGCCAGCTCGACCTGGGGGTACGGCCTGTACTTGTGGAATGGCATAGGTGCCACAGACTGCGACCTACCGCTCATGATGGTGTCCCTTTCGCTCTTATCTGTCCTTCGTCCTGCTTGCTGAGTTCGCGGCTCTGCGGCCGCCACGCATCATTCCCCCCGAGGGGGGAGCAGCAGGAGTCGAAGGGAGAGCAGGGACAACATGAAAAGTGAATTCTACATGATCGGCGGCGCCCTGGCCGCCGCTGGCTCCGGCGCCGCAGCGTACAGGCGCACGAGCCGCTCCACCCCCGCGGTGCAGACCCCCAGGCTGACCAGCGCGGCGGCGACGATCGCGGTCGCGACGTCGGCCGAGAGCACGTGCTCGGCGAGCCCCAGGGAGGCGATCGCAGCCGGCACTCCAAGCTGCGCGCTGGCCGCCAAACCGGCGGCCACGGGCCGGCGAACGAGCGCGGCGGCGAGCAGGTGGATCGCGACGTTCAGGGCCGCCAGCACGCCCGCGAGCGCGAGCAGCGCAGGGTGGCGCAGGAGGCCGCCCAGATCCAGCTGCGCGCCGAGCACGACGAAGTAGAGCGGGATGAAGAACCCGTCGGCGACGCCGCGCATCTGCGTGGAGAGGCGTTTGGGACCGCCGATCAGCGCCACCGTCACACCGGCCCCGAACCCCGCGATCAGGATGCTCGCGCCGCCCTTCTGCGCGATCCACGCGAGCAGGAAGAGGACCAGCAGCGAGAGGCGCAGATCGAGCGCCCAGTGGCGCCGCCTGGAGAGGCCGCGGACACGACGGACCCAGCGGTGGCCGCGCAGCAGCCGGGCCACACCGAGCAGCGCCAGCACCGCGCCCGCCACGAGCGCGGCGCCGAGCGCGGCATGGCCGACGCGCGCCGGCTGGAGCACGATCGGCACCGAGAGGATCGTGATGACGTCGGCGATCGTGACCTGCGCCATCACCACCATCACGCCGGGGCCCTCGATGCCCGTCTCCTCGAGCGCCGGCAGCAGCACGGCGGCCGAGCCCGAGGCGAGCAGGACCACGTAGATCGCCGCGTGGCCCGTGCCAGCGATGCTCGCGGCCAGCAGTCCCCCGGGTATGGCGAGCACGCAGACGATCCCCGCGAGCAGTCCGCCGCCGCGCAGCGACGCGGGGAGCCGCCGATCGCGCAGCGGCAGGTGCATCCCGACCGTGAGCATCAGCATTGCGAACCCGATTTCCCCGAGGAACGAGACCGTGCCGTTCGCCGGGTCCACGACGGCGAGCGCCGAGGGGCCGACGAGCACGCCGGCGAGGATCTCGCCGATCACCACCGGCACGAACCACCGCCCCACGCCGAGCAGCGGCCCACCGAGGCCGGCGAGCACGATCACGATCAGCGTCTCGAAGCTCACGGAAGGTCGAGCCTATGCACTCGCCGCGCTCGGCGCCACGGCCGCGGGTCCCGCGATTCGCCGCGCTCGCCGCCACGGCAGGGAGTCCGTGATTCGCTGCGCTCAGGACGAGCGCCGGTAGCGGTAGCCGAAGCCGCGCACCGTCTCGATCGGCGTCGACTCCGGCCCCGCGGGGTCGAGCTTACGGCGCAGGTAGCCCACGTACAGCTTCACCTGCTCGGGAGAGACCCCGAGCGAGTCGCCCCACACGAGCTCCAGCAGCTGATCGCGGCTGAGTACCTGGTTGGGGTGGTGCACGAACGTCGCGAGCAGCCTGAACTCCAGCGGCGTCAGGTGCAGCTCCCGCTCGCAGTAGGAGACCGCACGCTGGGAGTAGTCGATCCGCACGAGCGCGTCGGCGTAGGTCTGCTGCTCCTCGGCCCGAGCGCCCGAGCGGCGCAGCAGCGCCTGCACGCGCGCCACGAGCTCCTGGTGGCCGAACGGCTTGACCACGTAGTCGTCGGCTCCGCCCCGCAGGCCGCGCACGCGCTCGAGCTCGGTCTCGTGCGCGGTCAGCATCAGCACCGGCACGTCCGAGAGGTCGCGGATGCGCTCGAGCGTCGCCCACCCATCCAGCTCGGGCATGGTGACGTCCAGGATCACGAGATCCGGCGAGGCCGCATAGAGGTCGCGCAGCCCCGCCCGACCGTCGACCGCCTCGCGCACCTCGTGCCCGGCGCGCTCCAGCACGCCGCGCAGCAGATCCCGCATGATGGGGTCGTCGTCCACCACCAGAACCCGGGTGCGGCTCATACGCTACTCATACCATCTGACCCCCGGAATCCAGCCTGCCCGGGTCGATCATCTGCGCATGGCGCGAGTACTCATCAGCGAGCCCCGTCAGGACGTCAGGCGGATGCTGGAGCGCATGGTCACCCGTCTCGGTCACGAGCCGATGCTCGCCAGGGTCTCGGCGCCCGAGCAGCTGCAGAGCGCCGACGTGCTCGTCGTCGAGCCCGCAGCGCCAACCGGCGTGGTGCTCGCCCAGGCCGCCCGCATCGTCAACCCGTCGCTGCCGCTCATCTGCGCCAGCGACACCGCCCCGCCACCGGAGCTGGCGGAGCTCGGCGTCTTTTTCGCCGCCGCCCTGGTCAAGCCGTTCACAACCGAGCAGTTCGGCGTCGCGATCGAGAAGACGTTGCGCGCGCAAAGCCCCCGCCGCGGGGACCGCGCGGCATAGCCGGCGAAAGCTCGGATTGGGCGCTCATCTGTTGTGCCGCTGTCCTGAGAGCACCCGCAGACGGGCGTGACAGGCGGCGGCGATGTCGAGCAGGTCGAGCCGATCCCAGCGCGCCGCCCGCTCTGACCCGTGGTGGTCGAGTGTGCGCAGGGTGCGTTCGTAGGCGCGTTGCGCAGGCCCCTCCTCGCCGAGCGCGTCGTGTGCGCACGCCAGCTCGAAGGCGGCGAGTGCGAAGTTGGGATCGATGTACAGAGCGCGGCGCAGCGGCTCCACGGCGGCGCGGGCATCGTCGCGAGCGAGCTCGGCGACCCCGCGGATGAAGTGCGCCTGGGGATCCAGCGGGTCCAGTGCGAGCACATCCCGAGCGATCCCCACCGCGAGGCCGAGCTCGCCGCGATCCGCGGCCCTCATCGCGTCGGCAGGCGTCGGCCGGGAGGGCCGCGGAGCCGCCGCCGCAAGGCCGAGGACCGGCGCAGAGCGCTCGACCTCTGCGCCTGCTCCACTCTGCTCGGAGGGGCGCACGGGCGCCCTGCGAAGGGATCCCCCCGCACGCGGGAACCGTGGACCGGCCCCCCCGGAGCCCCGAGGCTGTGGGAGAGGCCGCGCTTGACCGGAGAGCCGGTCGGCGGCGCCCAGGAGGAGCATGCCGTCCGGGACCAGTGCCCCCTCGAGCGCCCCCAGCACGATCTCGACCGTCGGGCGGTCGAAGTAGATCAGAACGTTGCGGCACAGGATGACGTCGAAGGGCTGCTCGCCCGCCGGGGGGATCGGATCGCGCACGAGATTGTGCCGGCGGAACTCGACGAGCGCGCGCAGCCGCTCACCGACGCTGCTCACCCCACGAGCGCTCGAGAAGTAGCGCTCACGGACTCCTCCCTGCAGGTTGCGTACCGCGCGCTCGCCGTAGCGGCCCGCCGTCGCCTGCGCGAGCGCGGCGGGCGCGATATCGGTCGCGAGCACGCGCACCTGAGGGGAGACGGACGCGAACGCCTCGCAGGCGAGAATCGCCACCGTGTAGGCCTCCTCGCCGGAGGCGCACCCGGCTACCCATATCCGCACCATGTCCGATCCACGGGCGCGGGCGGCGTCCAGCGCGGAGTGCCACGCGATCGCGTCGAGCTCGGAGCGATGCCGGAAGAAGAAGGTCTCACGGATCGTGACCTCGTCGATCAACCGCCCCAGGGTCTGCGCCGAGACCGCGCGGTCGAGCAGGGTCTCGGCGGTGAGGTCGCGATCGACCCTGGCGATGGCAGCTTGGAGCGCGGGCAACTGGGATGGCTCGAGCTGGATCCCGCTCTCCCGCTGGATCATCCGCGCGACCTCTCTCAGCGCGCCACTCACGGCCGGCTCCTCACCACGTCCAGCTTGGCCAGCTCGTCGCCGATCGCCTCCGGAGCGAGCACCGTCTTGGCTCCGCGCTCAGCGGCGACCCGTGGCATCCCGTAGATGCCCGAGCTCTGCTCGTCCTGGGCGATCGTCCGTCCGCCGGCGGCGGCCACGGCCGCCAGACCCTCGGCTCCGTCGCGTCCCATGCCGGTCAGGACCACAACCACGGCTCCCGCCCCCGCGACGCGAGCGAGGCTGGAGAACAGCGTGTCCCCCGAGGGGCGGTGGCCGTCGCCAGCCGTGTCGCTGTCGAGTCTCAGGCGCCGGGTCCGCTCGAGCGTCATGTGCGCTCCATCGGGTGCGAACCAGACGCCCGGGGCGAGCTGCTGGCCATCGCTCGCGAGGCGCACGGGCAGCGCCAGCTCGCGGTCCAGCCAGGCAACCAGCCCGGCGGTGAAGCCGGGGGTCATGTGCTGCACCACGAGGATCGGGACTCCGTAGTCCGCCGGGAGTCGTGCGAAGACGCCCGCGAGCGCCCGCGGCCCGCCGGTCGAGGCGCAGATGCCGATCACCTCGCTGCTCGGCCGCGCGGAGCTCACCGCTCTCCCACGAGGCGCCTGACCGTCTCCAGCAGCGCCTGCTGGTCGAACTCGTCCTTGACGATGTAGGCGTCCGCGCCGGCTTCGGCTCCGCGCTTGCGATCCTCCTCGCTGCCACGCGAGGTGACGACGACGACCGGCAGCGAGGCGTGCTCCGGGTCGCAGCGAATCGCCGCGAGCAGCTCCAGGCCGTCCATCTCGGGCATCTGCAAGTCGGTGACGAGGATGTCGAAGTCGCCCTCGGCGCCCAGCGCCGCGAGCGCCTCGCGACCGTCGCAGGCGACCTCGACGCGATATCCAGACGCACGGAGGATGCTGCGCTGCAGCTCGCGCACCGTGAACTGGTCATCGACGACCAGGACCTTCGGCATCTGCCTCGCCTCGCGCGTGGCGGCGGCGCCGACGCGGGCCGCGGTGCCCGCGCGCGATGCCTGGCGAACCAGGTGGGCCGGGTCGAGCACCAGCATGACCGCCCCATCGCCGAGGATCGCGGCGCCGAGGTAGCCCGACTCTCTGCCCAGCGAGAGGCCGAGCGGCTTGACGAGCACCTCCTGCTCGCCGATCGCCTCCTCGCAGGCGACGGCGAGGCTCCCGTTCCTCGCCTCCACCACGAGCGCTCGGGAGGCCTCCGGGAGATCGGGCACGGTCATGCCGAGGAGCGGCGCCAGATCGCAGAGCCGCAGGGGCTCCCCGCGAACGAGGATCGAGGGTCGTCCCCCGAGCATCGTCACCTGCTCCACCGCGACCACCTCGCGGACGCTCGCCAGCGGGAGTCCGAACCGCTGAGCCCCGCGCCTGAGGATCAGCACACGCAGCAGCGCGAGGGTGACCGGCAGCAGCAGCGTCGCGGAGGTGCCCCTGCCCGGCTCGGTGTCGATCGCGACACTCCCGCCGACCGACTCCACCTGGCGTTTGACGGCATCGAGCCCCACGCCGCGCCCGGCGATCTCGCTCACGCCCGCAGCCGTCGAGAACCCGGGCTCGGCGAGCACGTCCACGAGCGAGCCGCGGCGGGCGCCCTCGGCGAGCGCGGCGACGGCGACCCCGCCGCCATCGTCGCGAACCTCGATCGCGACCTGTCCACCGCGCGCCTGCGCGTGCAGCTCGAGCTCGCCGCGGCGCGGCTTGCCGGCGCGCTCGCGCACGTCGGGAAGCTCGATTCCGTGCGCGACCGCGTTGCGCAGCAGGTGGGCGATCGCCTCGGACATGCCGTCGAGCAGCACCCGGTCCAGCTGCGTCTCCGCGCCCGTGATCTTCAGGTCCACCTGCTTGCCTTCGGCGGCCGCGAGGTCGCGCACGGCCCGCGGCAGCGGGCCGGCGATCGAGCTCAGCGGCACCATGCGCAGCTCCAGAACGGTCTCCTGGAGCTCCCCGAGCAGACGCTCCCCACGGTCCACCTCCCGCTCGATGGCTTCCTCGGCTCCCCGCGTGGCACCGCCGAGCATGTGCTCCAAGCGCCGGTGGTGGAGGACCGTCTCGCCGACCGCGTCGAGCATCCGGTCCACCTTGTCGGCCGCGACTCGGATCGAATGGGACCTCGTGGGTGTCCCGTTCGCCGCCGGCGACTCTCCCCTCGCCGGGGCGCCGATCGCGAGCGCCTCGACAGCCGCCGACGCGACCCCGTGCTCACCGGCGACCGCATGGCGCAGCGCGTCCGTCGCGTGCAGCAGGGGCCCGGTCAGCAGGGGTGAGAGGGCACCGGCCGCGCGCGCCCTCTCCAGCACGTCCTCGATCGCGTTGGCGATCGCGCCGGCCTCCTGCATGCCGACCATTCCGGCGCTGCCCTTGATCGAATGTGCGTGGCGGAACAGCGCATCGGTGGTCTCGCTGGAGGCCCGTCCAGCCTCGGCGGCGAGCAGGCAGGCATCCATCCCGTCCAGGTGCTCGGCGGCCTCCTCGCGGAATATCCGAACGAGCTCCGCGGGAACCTCCGCGGCGCTCATCGCCCATCCTCCCCCGCGAGCGAGTCGAACAGGGCGTCCATCGCGAGCACGCCGACCAGCGCGCCGTCGAGGACGGTGCTCGCGAGCAGAAGCGGCCACTCGGACTCCTGGACGGCGCCGGCTAGCGGGCCCACGTCGATCACCTCGTCGACAGCGAACGCAGCGCGCTGCCCGCGGCACTCGGTGACGAGCAGACGCGGGGGACTGCCACCGTCGCGCTCGATCTGAAGGATCCTCGCGAGATCGAATGCGGGCACGATCTCGCCGTCCACGTTGCGCAGCCCAAGCACGATGGGGGCCGCTCCCGGCACGGGTGTCAGCTCACCGAGATCGAGGACCTCGCGGACGTACTCGACCGGCAGCGCATACTGCTCGGCGCCGACCCGCACCCGTATCTGCACCGCGCTCACAGGACGCCGCCCGCGATCAGCGGACCGCCGTGTCCGCGTGGCCGTTTGCGGCCGGCAACCCATAGCCCTCCAACATCCCCTCCAAGCCGCGCACGAGCTCCTCGACACGCTCGGAGGTGCCGGCCCGCAGCTGCTGCTCGGCCGCCAGCTGCTCGGCCGCCCGGCGGATCTCCACCATCGTCGCGGCCGCCTGCGCGGCGGCCTCCTTCTGGTTGTCGGTGGCCGCCATGCTCTGCTCGGTGGCGAGGATCGTGGAGTTGCTCTTCTCCTGGATGCCCGTGGCGATCTGGCCGATCGACTCCGTCGAGTGCACCGTGCGCTCGGCGAGCTTGCGCACCTCGCCGGCGACGACGGCGAATCCCCGGCCGGCGTCGCCTGCCCGCGCCGCCTCGATCGCGGCGTTGAGCGCCAGCAGGTTGGTCTGCTCGGCGACCCCGTTGATCAGCACGAGCACCTGGCCGATCTGCTGGCTGCGCTCGCCGGTCTCGAGCGCCTCGGTCGCGGTGATCTGAGCGTTCTCGGCGATCGCCGCCGCGCTTGCGCTGAGCTCCTCGAGCGTGGCCGCGACCTCGGAGATCGCGGCGGACTGCTGGCTGGTGGCGGCGGCCGCCTCGAGCGTCGCGGCGCGCATCTCGCTCGTGGCCTCGGTCAGGGTGCTCGACGTCGTGCGTATCTGCATGAGCAGACGGCGGGTCAGGCGCACGGTGTAGAGGGTGAGCAGCGCGGCGCACAGCATCGCGAGCGCGCCGACGAGCAGCGAGACGAGCAGTGCGGAGTGTGCGGTGGCCTGCGCGGAGCTCCGATCGCTCTGATCCTGGGCGTTCTCCGTGGCGACCACCACGTCGAGCTGGCGGTCGACGCCGCCGAGCAGACTCGCGATGCGATCGACCTCCGCAGCGGCGGCAGGCGTCCCGGCGTTTCGTGCCAGCGCGGCGACGGAGGTTCCCAGCGCAGCGGCGTTGCCGCGAGCGCGGCCCAGCGCCGCCTGCTCGCGCGGTGAGTCGGCCGTGTCGTGCAGCAGCAGGACCAGCGCAGGATCGAGCTCGGCGTAGTCTTCCCGCAGCGTCGCGATGTCTGCGGCGCTCGCGCTCGTGGTGAGCGCACGCGCGCCGTTCAGGATGTCGTAGAGCGCCGTTCGCGCTTCGGCCGTCTCGGCGACGGTGGCGGTGTTCTTCAGCGTCGCTTCGTACTTCGCGGTGCTGGCCCCATAGCGCCACAGCGTCACACCGATCGCCGCGCCGAGCAGAACGACGATCAGCGTGCCGGCGATCGCTATCCGTCGCGTCGGAGCGCTCAGCCGCTCGCCGAGGGAGGTACCCATGTGAGCTGTATCGGTAGCTGTGCGGTCTCTCTGTAACGCCTCGAGCCCAGCGTGGGCTCCCAACGTGGGTTATTGCGGGTATTCCCCATACGCCTACTTTCGATTACTACCCGTTTTTGGGTACTTAAAAGCTCATATCTAGAACCTCGGCACGATCCGCCTCATCAAGACGCCCGCCGCTGTCGAAGATGAATGGAGAGCAATGTCCACACCTGCACATGCCTCCCCCGGCGAGACCCTCACGGCCGCGCCCACCCGCAATGTCCTCGTGATCGACGATTCGGCACTGATCCGCGAGGCGGCGAAGATAGCGCTGGGCGCGATCGGCGGATGGCGGATCGTCACGGCGTCCTGCGGCGAGGAGGGCATCGAGCGGGCCTGCTCGGAGCGGTTCGACGCGATCCTGCTCGACATGGTGATGCCCGGCCTGGACGGCATCGCCGTCGCCGAGCGCCTGCACGGGATTCCCGCGACGGGCTCGCTGCCAATCGTCCTGCTGACGGCACACGAGCGACTGGAGGACAGCGAGCGCTTTCGGCGTGCCCCGGTGGTGGGAGTCATTGCCAAGCCATTTGATATATCGGACCTCTCCCGACGGGTGGCCGAGCTGCTCGGGTGGCCGATATGAGGCCCGATCCAGGGAGCTGGGCACGGCGCTCGCGGTGGCGGGGGCCAGCGGCGAGGAGATGAATCCCGTCACGGGATCCCCAGAGGACGCCCTGCGCGCGATCTGGCAGAAGCACCGCGCGAGCGCGCTGGAGCGCGTGGGCGTGATCGAGCGAGCGGTGCGGGCATTGACCGCAGCCGACCTCGACGAGCAGCTGCGGGTCGAGGCGCACCGCACCGCTCACTCGCTGATCGGGTCGGTCGGGACTTTTGGCTTCCTGCGCGCCTGCGAGGCGGCACGCCAGCTCGAGCGCGAGCTGGCCGACCCCAACCCGCAGCACGCACCCGAGCTGTCGAGGCTGATTGCCGTCATCTACAGCGAGTTGCAGGGCGAAGCGCTCGCTGCCCAGGGCGCGCGGCGGATCGAGCCCGCCGACGACCTGCGCGTCCTGGTCGTCGACGACGACCGCGAGCTGTGCGAGCGCCTCGCCGCGGAGGCGAGCTCGCGAGGGGTGCAGTGCGATATCGCCGCAAGCCCACGGGAGGCGCGCGAGGCACTGTGCGGGGAGCGCCCTCCGACGGTCGTTCTGCTCGATCTCGCCTTTCCGCCCGATGGCACGAGGGACGCCTACGCGCTGCTATCGGAGCTGAGCGCGGCCACGCCGCCGATCCCCGTGCTCGTGCTCACGGGCACCGGCGCCTTCACCGATCGTGTCGAGGCCGCGCGGCGCGGCAGCCGCGCATTCCTGCCCAAGTCGCTGCTCCCGAGCGAGGTGCTCGATGCCGTCGAACAGTTCATGGCGGGCGATCGCCTGCAGGCCACACGGGTGCTCATCGTCGATGACGATCCGGCGGTGCTCGACGCCATGCGCGCGCTCCTGGAGCCCCACGATCTCGAAGTGTCGACCCTGGCCGATCCCCTGCGCTTCTGGGAGAAGCTCGAGGAGGTGGCGCCGGAACTGCTGATCCTCGACGTCGACATGCCCGGCGTGAATGGCCCCGAGCTGTGCCGCACGGTGCGCAACGATCCCCGCTGGAGCGCCATCGCGGTGATCTTCGCCACCTCCCGCACCGACATGGCAACGGTCGGAGAGGTGTTCGGTGCCGGCGCAGACGACTACATCGCCAAGCCGATCGCCGGGCCGGAGCTCCTCAGCCGAGTGGCCAACCGCCTGGAGCGCATCCGTCTCTACCGCGCCCGGGCGGAGACGGACTATCTCACCGGCCTGGCCAACCGGGCCAAGGCAGAGAGGGACATGGCGCAGCTGGCCGCGCTCGCCGGGCGCTTCTCAGAGCCCCTCTCGGTGGCGATGCTCGACCTCGACCGCTTCAAGCTCGTCAACGACCGCCACGGCCACGCGGCCGGCGACAGCGTGCTGCGAGGACTTGGGGAGCACCTGCGCCGCGACTTCCGTGGCAACGACGTCGTCGGACGCTGGGGCGGAGAGGAGTTCATCGTGGGCATGTGCGGCATGACCCGCAGGAACGCGGTGAGGCGCCTCGCCGAGACGCTCGAGCGATTTGGCGAGGAGGAGTTCACGGGCGACCACGGGCCGTTGCGGGTGAGCTTCAGCGCGGGCGTCGCCGAGTACCCATTCGACGGCTGCGATCTCAAAGCGGTGCTGCGCGCCGCGGACGAGGCCCTCTACCGCGCCAAGGCAGCCGGGCGGGCGCGGGTGATGGAGGCCGGGAGGAGCAGCGAGCCCGACCGACTTGCGACGCCGTAGAGCGGACGCACGCCCGCGGTGACGACCGGCGCTCATCGCGACCGCTGTCTACCGGCGAAGTTGCCGACGAGCACGCCGATGACGGTGACGAGGTAGATCTGGCCGACGAGCATCTCGACCACGGCGAGGGCACGACCGACGTGGGTGGCCGCGGAGAGATCCCCGAACCCCGTCGTCGTCAGCACCGTGAAGCTGTAGTAGGCGTGGTCGCTCTCGTTGCCGCTCGTGCCCTGTGCGAAGTAGGGGGCGCTGCCGATCCGGGCGACGAAGCCGATCGCCCACGCAAACAGGAGCCCGACCATCAGGTAGATCGCCAGCGCCCCCGCGACCACCTGCAGCGTTACACCCCGTTCCCGCACCAGGCGCAGCAGCCCTCCCACGATTGCCACGGGGATTGCTCCCGCGACCAGGCCGCTCAAGACGAAGTCCAGGTCCTGCGGAACGACCGAGACGGCGACGCCGAAGACCCCGAAGATCGCGAGCAGCCCTCCCAGCACCATCCTCCTGCGACGGACCGCGACCGGAGCGCGTGCCGTTCCGACCGCGACGATCAGCGCGGTGCTCTCGATCACCAGGGCCGTGGAGCGAGACCACGTGGCGCTCGGCGCCACGATGACGAACACCAGTGTGAGGATCGCCAGCACCAGCACCACGCCGTATCGATATTCCGGCGAACGCTCGGTGTCCTCGCGAGCGGCGACCCGCGCTCCCGTGCTCGCCTCGCCATCGCCCGCCACCGCCTCGCCTGCGCTCACCCCGCCACCGCCTCGCCTCCGCTCACCCCGCCATCGCCTCGCCCGTGCTCACCCCGCCGATACTCGTGCGCGCGCGGGTGAGACGGTGTCATTCGCGGGGGGTGATGAAGCCTCACCCGCGCGGCCGACATGCTCGGACCGTGCCAGAGTCGAGCGCGGCCCCCTGAAGGTGCGCAACCGCACGATCATCTCGATTCTCGGCACGGCGCAGTTCGTGATGGTGCTCGACAGCACCGTCATGAACGTGTCGATCTCCCAGGTCGTAGCGGATCTGCACACGACCGTCTCCGGGGTGCAGCTCGCGATCACCGCGTACACGCTGGTGATGGCGGCGTTCATGCTGACCGGCGCGAAGCTCGGGGACATCTGGGGCAAACGGCGCGCCTTCTCGATCGGCCTCGCGATCTACGGACTGGGGTCGCTGACGACCGCGCTCAGCCCCAACCTCGGAGTCCTGCTGATCGGGTGGTCCGCGATCGAGGGGCTCGGCGCGGTGCTCGTGATCCCGGCAATCGCCGCGCTGACCGCGGTCAACTACAGCGGGCACGAACGGGCGCTCGCGTACGGGCTGCTCGGCGGCATCGCCGGCGCCGGCGCGGCCGCGGGCCCGCTGATCGGGGGCTTCATCACCACCGAGCTCACCTGGCGCGTGGTGTTCGCCGGGGAGACCGTGATCGTGCTCGTGCTCCTCACCTTCGTGCGCCGGATCGGTGACCGGCCCGCGGACGAGCGGGTGAAGCTCGACCTCGTGGGGGCGGCCCTGTCGGCGCTGGGGCTCGGGCTGACGGTGTTCGCGATCCTCAAGATCAGCACCTGGGGCCTCTTCAAACCGATCGGGGCGCTCACCATCGCCGGCACGCGGATCACCCCCTTCGGCTTCTCGGTCGTCCCCTTCCTGATCCTCGCCGGTCTCGTGATCCTCGGCCTCTTCGCCCGCTGGGAGCAGCGCGTGGCCGCCGCCGGGCGCACGCCGCTGCTGGCGCCCGACCTGCTGCACATCCCGCAGCTGCGCGCCGGCCTCTCGACGCTCGTCTCGCAGTACCTGATCCTCGCCGGCACCTTCTTCGTGCTGCCGCTCTACCTGCAGCTGGTGCTCGGCTACAACGCCCTGGAAACCGGCGTGAAGATCCTGCCGATCTCCGTCACGATGATGCTCGCCGCGGTGCTCGGCCCGCGCCTGGCGACACGCACCTCCCCCCGCAAAGTCGTGCAGATCGGGCTCGGCTTCCTGTTCGTCTCGATCGCGTGCCTGATGGCGAGCATCTCCCCCTCGCTCTCCTCCGTCGCGTTCGCGCTCTCGCTCGCGGGCTTCGGCGTCGGGCTGGGCCTTGCGATCTCCCAGCTCGGCAACGTGGTGATGTCCTCGGTCGATGAATCGCGCTCCAGCGAGGCCGGGGGCGTGCAGGGCGCCTCGCAGAACCTCGGCCAGTCGCTCGGCACGGCGCTGATCGGGGCCGTCCTGCTCGCCGGCCTGACCAGCGGCTTCCACGAGCGCGTGCGCGCCGATCCCTCGATCCCCGCACAGGTGCAGCAGCAGGTGGCGAGCGGCAGCGAGGAGGGGCTGCCGATGGTCTCCCAGGCGCAGTTCAAGGCCAGCGCCGAGCAGGCCGGGCTGCCCCCCGAGCAGGTCTCCAAACTCGTGGGCTTCTATGGCGACGCCCAGATCGAAGCGCTCAAGCGCGCGCTGCTCATCGCCTGCGCGTTCGCGCTCGTCGGGCTGTGGTTCGCGCGCGAGCTGCCCGGCGAGCCGCTGCCCGCGGCCGGGGCGTGAGGGACCCCGACCACCCGCAGCGGGCGAAGGCGACTCACCTTCCCCCGGGGGAGACTGCCGCCGATGACGAGCACAGCCGGCGACAGCGGATCGAGCGGCGGGCGAGACTCGGCCGGCCGTGGTGTCTGAAGGGGCGGCCACCGTGCGGGTCCCGCCGCGGGTACGGCCGCTCCTGCGGGGGCCGATGCGGGTGCTGCTCGCTCCCGCGGGGCCGATCAGGGGGTGGCTCGAGCGGCTCCTCGCCGTGCAGGCCGTCGATCGCGGGGTCGCGCTCGGCGCCCTCGCGTTCAGCGCGATCTTCCCCCTGATGATCGTCTACGGCGCGGTGGTGCCCTTCGCCCAGGCACACAGCTTCGCCGAACAACTCGACAAGCGTCTGCACCTGACGGGAGGCGTCGCGCACACCGTGACCGAGGCCTTCGCACCGCCGGCGAGCGGCGGGAGCGGCGTCACCGCGCTCGGCATCGTGCTGGTGCTGGTCTCCGCGCTCTCCCTCGCCCGCGGGGTGCAGCGGCTGTACGAGCTCTCCTACAAGCTGCCCCCCGTCGGTGTCCGCGGGACGCCGTGGCACCTGCTGTGGGTCGCGTTGATCCCCGTCTACATCAGCGTGCGTCCGCTCGTCGTCGAGATCGCCGGCGGCTGGTGGCACATCGCCGGCTCGCTGCTGCTGGGGACGCTGGCGTGGCTCGCGACCCCCTACGTGCTGCTGGGGCGGCGCATGTCCTGGCGGCGCCTGGCGCCGGGGGGGATCCTGACTGGCATCGCCATGACGGTGCTCGGCGTGGTCTCACTGGTCTACCTGCCCCACTCCGTGAGCTCCTCCGCGAGCAGGTACGGCACGATCGGCGTCGCCTTCGCGCTGCTGAGCTGGCTGATCCTCACAGGGTTCGTGCTCGTCGGCAGCGCCACCGCCGGGGCCGTCACGCTGGAGTGGCTGGAGGCGCGGCGGTGAGCGCTCCCGACGCAACGTCTCCGGATGTGGCCGCCCACCCCCACGGCCTCCTCCGCGCCCGCGTGCTGGTCGTGCTGGCCAGCGTGCTGGTGGTGTTCGCGATCATGGCGACCTGGATCCGCGCACAGATCATCGACACCGACGGCTGGACGCAGACCAGCGTGCGGCTGCTGCAGAACGAAAAGGTCCGCGAACTCGTCGCGGACGACCTCTCCGAACGCCTGCTGAGCGTCGTGAACGTGCAGAACCTGGCGACCGAAAAGCTGCCCAAGGAACTGCGCCCGCTTGCACCGGTGCTCTCCACCGCGGCGGCCCAGGTCGTGCCGCAGGCGATCGACCGGGCGCTCCAGGTCCCCGCGGTGCAGGAACTGTGGGGGCGCGCGAACCACGTGACGCACGAGCAGGTGATACAGATCCTGAACGGCGGCGGGAAGGTCCTCTCGACGTCCAGGGGAGTGGTGAGCATCAACCTGGAGACGCTGGTCGACCAGCTCGGCAACCGGCTCGGCGTGGGCAGTGAAGTCGGCGCGAAACTGCCCGCCAACCGCCGCACGCTCGTGCTGCTGCGCTCCAGCCAGCTGAGCCTCGCCCAGAACGGGGTGAAGGCCATGCGCGGCCTCAGCTTCGTGCTGCCGCTGCTGGTGGTGCTGATGTACCTGGGAGCGCTCGCGCTCGCCCCCGGCTACCGGCGGCGGGTGCTGATCGAGATCGGCGTGGGGATCATCGCGGGGGCGCTCGTGGCGCTCGTGCTGCGCCGCTGGGTGGAGTCCTACGTGGTGAACAACCTCGTGCAGAACGAAGGCGTCCGCCCCGCGATGCGCGAAGTCCTCGACATCGCCACCGCCGGCTGGCGCAGCCGCGCGCTGTGGCTGCTGATCACCGGCATCGTGGTGATCTTCGCCGGCTGGGTCGCCGGGCCGATGCGCTGGGCGGTGAGGATCAGGGAGCTGATCGCCGATCCGCTGGAGCGCCACCCCGCCTGGTTCGCCGGCGGAGCGGCGGCGATCATCCTGCTGATCGCCTCGCTCGGCCCGGATCGCACACCAGGTCAGGCGATCCCGCTGCTGATCGAGCTCGTGCTGGTGGTCGTGGGGGTGCTGGCGCTGCGCCGCCAGATCGCGCAGGAGCGGGGCTAGCAGGAGCGGGGCTAGATTCCCTGCTCGGCCTCCAGGCGCCCGCTCGCGACGGCCTCCACGAGCGCGCGGTGGTCGAGTTCGTTCTGGTCGGCGTAGATCTCCGCGAAGCGCGCGAGCGCGCGGTCGAAGGTGTCGCCGCGCCCGAGGTAGCTGGCGATCGCGATGCTGTCGCCCGAGCGGGCGTGTGCGCGCGCGAGCGCCGCGCCGCACATCCGCCCGTAGATCGCCATGCCGGGCGGTTCCATCACGCCAACGTTGGCCGAGACCTTCCAGTCCCACAGTTGGCGCACGTAGAAGTCGCGGGTCTCCCCGTCGATGCCGGTGGTGCGCAGCCAGCCGAGCATGATGTCGCTGGCGGCCTGCATCAGCCGCTGGCCCTCGACGACGCGCCGGCCGTGGTTGTCGTACTCGCTGCGGCCGAGGAACGGCTCCAGCACCGAGGGCTGGGCCTCCTTGCACTGCAGGAACAACGGGTCCTCGCCGTCGCGCCCCAGCATCAGCACCACCCAGGCGCGGGTGCCCACGCTGCCGACGCCGACGACCTTGCGCGCGAGGTCGACATAGCGGAAGCGCTCGAGCAGGTGGCGGCGGTCGCCCTGCAGGCTCGCGCGGTAGGAGCGCAGCAGGTTGTGCATGCCCTGCTGGAACTCGCTCGCCTGCTCGGCGGGGAGCAGGTCCTCGACGCGGACGATCAGCGGCGGGTCGCTGATGATCTGAGGCTCGCCGTCGACGGTGTGCGCGAGGCGTTCGAAGGCACGCGAGCTGTCCTTCCTCAGGGCCTTCGCCGCCGCCTTGCGAAACGTCTTGAGCTGCTGCACAGGCGCCTGCGCTTCGAAGCGCGCGAGCAGCGAGGCGCGGTCGAGGCGGACGTACCAGATGTCGAGGTCGCGCATCTGCGCGAAGAGGTGCATCGCCTCGCGGTACTCGCCCACCGCGGCGCGCACCGTCTCGCGGCGCTGGGCGCCCGAGAAGCCGCGCTCGCGCCCCGCGATCGCGATCGAGGCGGCGAGGCGCTTGAGGTCCCACTCCCACGGGCCCGGCAGGGTCTCGTCGAAGTCGTTGGCGTCGAACACGAGTTCCCGCTCGGGCGAGGCGAAGCCGCCGAAGTTCGAGAGGTGCGCGTCGCCGCAGAGCTGCACCTGCAGCCCCGACCGCGGGGTCGAGGCGAGATCGGAGGCCATCACATACGCCGCCCCGCGGAAGAACGCGAAGGCGGAGGCCATCATCCGCCCGTGGCGGATCGGGACCAGCTCCGGCACGCGCGAGGCGGCCTGCTCCTCCAAGAGCGCAATCGGATCGGGGCGCTCGGACCAGGGCTCCCACTCGGCGTGGCGCGAGCGCGGGGATTCCACCCGCGCGGCCCGTCCGCGCGCGGCGCGCTCGCGCGGGGAGAGATGCGGCAGCCGCCGCCCGCCGACGATCGCGCGCGCCCGGCCCCGCGGGGTCTCCCTTGGCGCGGGGGCGCTCTTGGGGGTGCTCGGGCTCGCCATCCTCGCTGGAACGATCGATCGTAACTGGGTGAGCCCGCCTCACTCCCCGTGGGTGATGAGCGTTCACCCACAACGCGTTGAGGATGGGCTCTGGTCCGACCCCTCGGAGGAACATCGGCGGATGACCAACGACCTCGCCCGCTGGCAGTTCGCGACGACGAGCATCTACCACTTCCTGTTCGTGCCCGTCACGATCGGGCTGGCGTTTCTCGTGGCGGTTCTGCAGACGGCCTGGCACCGGGGCGGCCGCCCGGAGTACCGGCGCCTGACGCGCTTCTTCGGCACGCTGCTCTTGATCAACGTCGCCGTCGGGGTCGTCACGGGGCTCGTGCAGGAGTTCGAGTTCGGGATGAACTGGTCGGTCTACTCCCGCTACGTCGGCGACGTGTTCGGGGGGCCGCTGGCGATGGAGGGGCTGGCGGCGTTCTTCCTGGAGTCCACCTTCCTGGGGCTGTGGCTGTTCGGCTGGGACAGGCTGCCCAAGCGCGTGCACCTCGCCTGCATCTGGCTGGTCTCGTTCGCGACGATGCTCTCGGCGCTGTTCATCATGGCCGCCAACTCGTGGATGCAGCACCCCGTCGGCTACACCCTCAACCACGCGGGCCAGCCCGAACTGAACAACATCGGGGCGCTGTTCACCAACCCCACGTTCCTGTGGGGGTACGTGCACGTGCTGCTGGCCTCGCTGGTCACGGGGTCGCTGATCATGCTCGCGGTCTCCGCCTGGTACCTGCTGGGAGGGCGGGAAGCGGAGGCGTTCCACCGCACCGCCTCCCTGTCGCTGGCCGTGCTGATCCCCTCGATCGTGCTCGCGCTGTTCGTCGGCAGCGAGCTGGGGGTCGTGGAGGCCAAGTACCAGCCGATGAAGATCGCCGCCGCCGAGGCCCAGTGGAACACCTGCCAGCCCTGCTCCTTCTCCCTGTTTCAGATCGGGGGCGGCAAAGACGACAAAACTCCCTCGCAGATAATCGAAGTCCCGCACGTGCTCTCGCTGCTGGCGACCAACTCGTGGAACGGGAAGGTGATCGGGCTGAACCAGCTGCAGGCCGAATACGAAAAGAGATACGGCCCCGGCAACTACGTGCCGGACGTGTTCATCCAGTACTGGTCGATGCGCATCATGGCCTACCTCGCCGGGCTCGTCCTACTACTCGCCCTGTGGGGCGCCTGGCTGTTGCACCGAGGCACGTTCGATCGCTCGCGGTGGTTCCTGCGCGTATCGATCTGGGCCGTGGTCACGCCCTTCCTGATGAACACCGCCGGCTGGATGCTGACCGAGAGCGGGCGCCAGCCGTGGATCGTGCAGGGGCTGATGAAGACGGTCAACGCCTCCTCGCCCTCGGTCACCGCGACCGACATCTGGATCAGCCTGGTCGTGTTCGTGCTGCTCTACCTGGCCCTCGGCGCCGCCGACGCGGTGCTGATGGTGCGCTACGCGCGCAAAGGGCTCGACCATGGGGCCGAGGGGGCCAGCGGTTCCAGGACCGCAACAGGAGGGGCCGGCGCGATCCCGGCGCTGACCTACTGATGCACCTGCACACCCTCTGGTTCATCATCCTCGCCGTCGTGTGGGTCGGCTTCTTCGTGTTGGAGGGGTTCGACTTCGGGGTCGGCGCGCTGCACACGGTCGTAGGTAGAACCGAAATCGAGCGGCGCGTCGCGCTCAACACGATCGGGCCCTTCTGGGACGGCAACGAGGTGTGGCTGATCGTCGCGGGGGCCGGCATGTTCGCGGCGTTCCCGGGATGGTACGCGACGATGTTCTCGGCGCTCTACCTCGCGCTGCTGCTGGTGCTGGTGGCGCTGATCGCGCGTGGCGTCGCGTTCGAGTTCAGGGGCAAGAGCGAGGACCCCCGCTGGCGTGCCACGTGGACGTGGTGCACAACGGTGGGCAGCCTGCTGATCCCGCTGCTGCTCGGCGTGGGGCTCGGCGACCTGCTGAACGGCCTGCCAATCGACGCCGGCCACGAGTACACCGGCAGCTTCTTCGACCTGCTGACGCCCTACGGCCTGTGGACAGGCCTCACCCTGCTCGGGCTGAGCCTGCTGCACGGCGCCACGTTCCTGATGCTCAAGAGCACCGACGCCGTGCGCGACCGCGCGCGTGCGATCTCCCGGCCGCTCGGGTGGGCCGCGGTCGGCCTGGTGGTGGGCTTCGTGATCTGGACGCGCTTCGTCGTCGCCACCACCCAGGTGCCGGGGCCGGTCGAGGTGCTGGCGTTGATCGCGGTGATCTTCGCCGCTCGCCTGGCCCGCTCAGACCACCACGAGGGCTGGGCCTTCACCGCCTCCGCCACCGCGATCGCCGCCACGGTGGGGTCGCTCTTCATCGACCTGTACCCCAACGTGATGGTGTCGAGCACGAGCGCCGCCTACAACCTGAGCGTGAACAACTCCGCCTCCGGCCACTACGCGCTGGTGGTGATGACGATCGTAACCGTGCTCTTCCTCCCGCTCGTGCTGGCCTACCAGGGCTGGTCCTTCTACGTGTTCCGCGCCCGTGTGAAGGCCCCCGCGGCCTCGAGCTCCCACAGCTCGGCGTAGCGCCCGTCCATGCGCAGGAGCTCGGCGTGGGTGCCGCGCTCGATCACCCGTCCGCGGTCGAGCACGAGCACCTCGTCCACCTCCTGCAGCTCCGCGAGCCGATGGGTGATCAGCAGCGTGGCCCGATCCCGCGTGAGCGCGAGCAGGTCGGCGAGGATCGCGTCGGCCGCCTGCGTGTCGAGGTGCTCGCCGGGCTCGTCGAGGATCAGGATTGGGAAGTCGGCGAGCAGCGCGCGAGCGATCGCCAGACGCTGGCGCTGGCCACCGGACATGCGGGCGCCGCGCTCGCCGACCTCGGTGCCCAGACCCTCGGGCAGCGTTTCGATCCAGTCGAGCAGCCGCGCCCGCGCGAGCGCCTCGCAGAGCTGCTCGCGGGTGGCCCCGCGCCGGGCGAGGCGGAGGTTCTCCTCGATCGTGTTGTCGAAGACGTGGGCGTCCTGGGCCACGAGCCCAACGACGCGCCGGCAGTCCTCGCCGGCGAGATCCTCGAGCGGCACGCCGTCGAGCGTGACCGACTCGGGCGGGCCCTCGTGATCGAGGAACCTCAGCAGCACCCCGGCGAGCGTGGACTTCCCCGCACCGCTCGGACCGACGACTGCCACGCGCCGGCCCGGGCCGAGGTCGAGGTCCACCCCGTCGAGCGCCGGCCTGGGGGCGCCCGGGTAGCTCGCGCGCAGACCTCGCACCCGCAGGGTGTGCGGTGGAGAAGTGGATGGGGCATCGGGCCCGGCGGGAGGCGGAGCGCCCCGCCGGGAGGGGAGCGCGAGGGGGTGCTCCGGCTCCACCACGGGCGGGATGGCGTCGATCACCTCAAAGACGCGCGCGGCCGAGCGGCGCACGCGCTGGAGGGTCTGGGTCGCGGTGGGCAGGCCGGCGACGAGCTCGAACGCGACGAGCGGGATCAGCGCGATCCCCGCGAGCAGGACGCCGCTCAGGGTCCCGGCGCTAACCGCGGCGACGCCCGCGAGCAGCGCTCCCCACATCGCAAGCCCTGAGCAGAGGGCTGTCAACCCCTGGCCGATGCCCGCGGTGCGGGCGCTGGCGCGGGCGATGCTCGTGACCTCGGCGTCCGCCTGGAGCGTGCGTCCCAGCTGCGCCGAGGTGGCCCCGTTGACGAGCAGCTCGGGGGCCCCTTCGAGGAGGTCCACCACCGAAGCGCTCAGCTCCCCCCGCGCGGCGGCCTGCCTCGCCTCTGCGCGCCCGGCGAGCACGCCGGTCAGCCACGGCACGAGCACGCCGGCGAGCAGCAGGGCGACCAGCAGGATCGCGCCGGCCGCAGGGAGCATCCACCACTCCAGGAGGACGGCGGCGGCCCCTACGATCAGCGCGATGGCGAACGGGGGGAGCACCCTCAGCAGGAGGTCCTGCAGGGAGTCCACGTCGTGCACCAGGCGCGCGAGCAGCTCGCCGCTGCGAAAGGCGGGCAGGCCGAGCGGGGCCAGCCGCTCCAGCCGCTCGTAGATCCGCACCCTCAGGTCGGCCAGCACGCGGAAGGCCGCGTCGTGGCCGACCAGCCGCTCGCTGTAGCGGCAGAGGCCGCGGGAGAGCGCGAAGAACTGCACCCCGACGATCGCGACCGCGACGACGGACTCCTCCGGACGCTCCGAGGAGCGGGAGATCAGCCACGCCGAGGTGGCGATCAGGCCGATCGCGGCGCCCACGGCCCCGGCGCCCAGCAGCGTGGCGAGCGTCAGCCGTCCGGCGGCGGGCCGGGCGAGCGCGAGCGTGCGCCGCAGCGGGGCCTGCGGCCCGTGGTCGTCGTCCCTCACGCCGCGACCTGCACCGGGGCGAGCGAGAGCACGCGGTCGGCCAGCGCGAGCAGCGCGGGGCGGTGGGCGACGAGCACGACGGTGCGCCCGCGGGCGAGGCGCCGGACCGCCTCGAGCACCTCGCGCTCGGTGTGGCCGTCGAGGTTGGCGGTCGGCTCGTCGAGCAGCAGCAGGGGGGCGTCGCGCACGAAGGCGCGCGCGAGGGCCAGGCGCTGGCGCTCGCCGGCGGAGAGCCCGGCGCCCTTGTCGCCGAGCACGGTCTGGATCCCCTCGGGCAGGTTGGCCACCGTGTGGGCGAGCCCGGCGGCGGCGAGCGCCGCGCGGACATCCTCCTCCGAGACCTCGCCGCGGCCGAGGCGCACGTTCTCGGCGATCGAGGTGGCGAGGAGATGCGGGCGCTGGGGCACCCACGCGAGCTGGGAGCGCCAGGCGTCGGGGTCGAGCTCGGCGAGCTCGACCCCACCGATGCGCACCGACCCCTCCTGGGGTGCGATCAGGCCGAGCAGCACGCCGAGCAGGGTGGACTTGCCGCACCCGCTGGGGCCGGCGAGCGCGAGCACCTCACCCGCCTGCACGCTCAGCGAGAGGCCGTCGAGCGCCGGCTCGGCGCGACCGGGATAGGCGAACCGCAGGCTCTCGATCTCCAGGCCGGTGACAGAGGGGTCGGGAACGTCGGTACGCGTGCCGCGCGGCGCCGGCGGCTGCTCCAGCACGGCGAGCACCTGCTCGGCGGCGGCCATGCCCTCGGCGCTCGCGTGGTAGTTGGCGCCGAGCCGGCGCAGCGGCAGGTAGGCCTCGGGGGCGAGCACGAGCACGAACAGGGCGGTGCGCAGGTCGAGGTGCCCGGCCATCAGACGCAGCCCGATCGTAACGGCGACCAGAGCGACGGAGAGGGTCGCGAGGAGCTCGAGGATCAGCGAGGAGAGGAAGGTGACCCGCAGCGTCGCGAGCGCGCCGCGGCGGTAGCAGTCGGTGATCTCGCGGATCGTGGCGGCCTGCGCCTTCGCGCGCCCGAAGACCTTCAGGGTTCCGAGCCCCGCGACCACGTCGAGGAAGTGGCCACCGAGCCGCTGCAGCGTGCGCAGTTGCCGGTCCACGCGCTCGCGCGTGGTGGCGCCGACGAGCGCCATGAACAGCGGGATCAGCGGGATCGTCGCCGCGAGGATCGCCGCGGAGATCCAGTCCTGCGACAGCACGGCGCAGAGCAGCACGAGCGGCACGATCACCGCGAGCAGCAGTTGGGGGAGGTACAGCGAGAAGTAGCCGTCGAGCGCGTCGATCCCACGAGTGGCGAGGATCGCGAGCTCTCCCGTGCGCCCTGTGCGCGAGCCGTCGAGCCCGAGGGTCGCGGCGCGCTCCAGCAGCGCCGCGCGCAACTCGGACTTCGCGCGCGCCGAGGAGCGGCTCGCCGCGAGCTCGGCTGCCCAGGCGACCGTGGCGCGGGCGAGGACGACGCCCAGCAGGACCGTCAGCGGGGGGCGCAGTTGCGAGAGGTCCCTGCCGTGGCGGAAGGCACCCGCAACAACCTCCGCCAGCAGCCACGCCTGCGCGAGGATCAGCAGCGCGCTGAGAATCCCCAACGCGACCGAGACGAGCAGGAACGTGCGAGTAGCGCGCGCGTAACGGAGAAGCTTCGGGTCGAGCGCCCTCACGGAGCCTTGGGAAGCTCCCCCTCGATCACCTGGTTCTGGAGTTTCCCCAGCCGGGAGGTGACCCAGTCGATCAGCACCTTCAGGCGCTGTCCGGGGACGCCGCCGAGGTAGTACATGTGCACCGTGAGATAGGTGAAGAAGGCGGGCCGCCCCGAGAGCTCCAGGCCGCGGATTTCGCACACCGCGCGCCCGCGCCCGACCACCGCGAGGACGCCCTTGTCGAAGTAGCGAAACGGCGTGGAGGCGCTCGGCGCGCCGGCGCGGATCGCCTTGGCGACGTGGCGGGCCTGCTGGATCGCGACCGTGGCAAGCCCCGGCAGCGGCTTGCCGTCCGGAGCGGTCAGCGAGGTGGCGTCGCCGATCATCGAGATCTCGCGGTGCCCGGGGACGGTGAGGTCGGGTTCGATCTGCACGCGCCCCGCGCGGTCAGCGCTCGCCCCGGTCGCGGCGGCGAGCGTGGCGGCGAAGGGCACGGCCTGCACGCCGGCCGCCCAGATCACGGTGCCCGCGTCGATTCGCTCCCGTGACCCCCCACCCTCGGTGGAGCCGTCGCCGACCTCGACGCTCACGCCGCGCTCGTCGATCGCGGTGACGCGGGTGCGCTCGCGCACGGACACCCCCAGCGAGGCCAGCTGCCGGGCGGTCTTGCGCGAGAGCCGCTCGCTGAACGAGGACACGACGCGCTCGCCCGCGTCGAGCAGGATCACACGGGTGTCGCGGGGTTCGATCCGCGCGTAGTCGCGGTTCATGGTGTCGTTGGCGACAATCGCTAGCTCACCGGCGATCTCCACGCCGGTGGGCCCGCCGCCGATCACCACGAACGTCATCAGCTGGCGGCGCTCCCGCTCGTCCTCGGTGCGCTCGGCGCGCTCGAACGCGCCGTAGAGGCGGTTGCGCAGCTCGATCGCGTCGGCGAGCGTCTTCAGGCCGCAGGTGACCTCGCGCCACGCGTCGTTGCCGAAGTAGGAGGTGTGCGCGCCGCAGGCCACGATCAGGCTGTCGTAATCCAGGCGCTGGCCGCCGTCGAGCTCCAACTGGCGGCGCTCGGCGTCGAGGCCGGTGGCGTGGGCCATCAGCACCGTGGTGTTCGGATTGCCGCGCAACGAGCCGCGGATCGGCGGGGCGATCTCACCGGCGGAGAGGCCGCCGCAGGCGACCTGGTAGAGCAGCGGCTGGAAGAGGTGGTGGTGGACGCGATCCACGAGCGTCAACTCGACGTCGGCGTGGCGCAGCTCGCGCGCGGCGGTGAGGCCGCCGAAACCGCCCCCCACGATCACCACCCGTCTCACCCGGGATCGGTGGGTAGGACCCGAACGCGATTCATCAGGAGATCTCCGCGATGCGCTCCGTGAGGATGATCCGCGCGGCGGCCTCGATCAGCGCGAGGTGGGAGAAGGCCTGGGGGAAGTTGCCGAGGTGCCGCCCGGTGGAGGTGTCGAACTCCTCGGCGTAGAGCCCGAGCGGCGAGGCGACGCGCAGCAGCCGTTCCATCAGGTCCCGGGCGCGCTGCTCCTCGCCGACGATCGCCAGTGCGGAGACGAGCCAGAAGGAGCAGATCAGGAAGGAGCCCTCCTTCCCGGACATGCCGTCGTCGGTCTCATCGGTGCGGTAGCGCAGCACGAAGCCGTCCTCGGTCAACTCGTCGGCGATCGCCAGCACGGAGGCGTGCAGGCGCTCGTCGCCGGGCGGGAGGAAGCCGAACAGTGCGGCCAGCAGCGTGGAGGCGTCGAGCGCGTCCGTGTCGTAGTGCTGGCGCAGGACGCCGCCCTTGGTGAGACCCCGGGCGAGGATGTCGGCGCGGATCTCCTCCGCGGTGGCGCCCCAGGCCTCCTCGCGCGCGGCGCCCCCGCGCATCGCGGCGAGCCGAGAGGCGCGGTCCATCGCGACCCAGCACATGAGCTTCGAGGAGACATAGTGCTGGGGCGCGCCGCGGGCCTCCCAGATGCCCTGGTCGGGTTCGCCCCAGACGCGCGTGGCACACTCGGCCTGGGCCTCCACGATCGGCCACAGTCGCCGCGGCAGGCGCTGGGAGCGGCGGGAGTGCAACAGGATCGAGTCGAGGGCCGCCCCGAAGACGTCGTTCTGGCGCTGGTCGAAGGCGCCGTTGCCGACCCGCACGGGGCTCGCGCCCGCGTACCCGGAGAGGTTCTCGCGCGTGGTCTCGGTCAGGTCGCGGCGCCCGTCGATCCCGTACATGATCTGCAGCCCCCCGTCCTCATTGGGCTCGAGGTCGGCGACGAACTGCATGAACTCCTCGGCCTCCCAGTCGAGGTTGAGGTAGTGCAGCGCCTGCAGCGTGAAGGTGGAGTCGCGCAGCCAGGTGTAGCGGTAGTCCCAGTTGCGCTCCCCCCCGGGGGTCTCCGGCAGCGAGGTGGTGAGCGCGGCGACGGTGGCGCCGGTGGGCATGTAGGTGAGACCCTTGATCGCGAGCGCCGCGCGCTGGATCGGCTCGCGCCAGCGGTGGTCGGGCAGGCGCGCGCGGCCGAGCCAACCGCGCCAGTAGCACCCGGTGGTGGCCAGGCGCGCGTTGGCATCGTCGACGTCGGTGGGCCCCTCCAGCTGGCCGGCCCAGGAGAGCGAGCAGAAGATCTGCTCGCCCTGGTGGAGCACATGGCGGGCCCTGACCCAGTCGCCCTCGACGCCGAGCGCCATGTCGGTGTGCAGGCGGATCGTGAGCCCGGCGCCGGAGGCATCGGCCTGGTGGCCGTCCTCGGCGACGGTCCACTCGGCGGGGACGCGCCCGTAGTCGAAGACCGGTTCGCAGGTGAGCTCGACCTCGACCTCCCCCTCCAGGCAGATGGCGACGCGCACGAGCAGGTGCTCGGCGTCTTCGTCGGTTGGGGGCCGAGTATGAGGCGTGACCGTATCCACGCCGCGGCGGGACCCCAGCGTGAGCGCGTCGCGCACTGCGATCCAGCCGGTTGAGGTCGTCCAGGTCGTGAGCAGCGTGTTGGTGCCCGGCTCGTACACGCGCGCGGTGGGCACGTTGATCCCGAACGGCCCGAACCGGAACGCTCCGGCCTCGCGGTCGAGCAGCGTCCCGAACACCGAGGGAGCGTCGAAGCGGGGAACGCACAGCCAATCGATCGCCCCGTCGGGCGCCACGAGCGCACCGGTGTGGCAGTCCGAGAGAAAGGCGTAGTCGGCAATCGGCGGGAACGGCGAGGGCGCGGCGGCGCTCTGGGGTGCTCTGTCGCCCTGGGGCGCGGTATCGCTGCTCATCCCCGCGGTATCGCTCGCGCTCATCCCCATGAGGTTTGTCGCTCGGCTGGGTGGTCCCACATCACCCGGTCGGGGTGAAACGGGGCTCGCCCCGGCCGGAGGCGGCGGTCGCGGCGGGCTCCGCGGGATGGGCGGTGTCCTCTGCGTGGTACTCGCGCAGCAGCTGCTCCTCGCGCTGGTGCTTGGGGAAGCGGAAGAAGACGAGCGTGGCGCCGAGCAGGATCGCGATGATGCCAGCGAGGTAGGCGTGATCGGCGCCCTGCAGGAAGGATTCCTTCGCGCCCGCCGTGATCTGGCCGGCGTAGTGGGGGTAGCGCTGGGCGGTGTCGGCAGCGCTCGAGAACGACTTCTCGAGCTCGGACTGCACGGAGTTGGTGACGAGCGCTTTGTCCGGTGAGGAGGCGACCGCGGAGGCGACGGCGGCGGTGTAGCCGGCGGTGAGGATCGCGCCGAGGATCGACTGCATGATCGCCCCGCCGAGGTCGCGCTGCAGGTCGGCCGTGCCGGAGGCCATGCCCGCGCGCTTGACCGGCACCGAGCCGGTGAGCGAGTGCGAGGCGGGGGTGCCGGCGAACCCGACACCCGCTCCGACGAGCGCGTAGGCGAGACCGACCTTCCAGTAGGCGATGTGGTCTTCCCACAGCAGCAGCATCGTGAGGAAGCCCAGCAGGCAGAAGGCGTAGCCGACCAGCAGCGCTACGCGGGCGCCGTGGGTGTTGACGAGCTTGGCCGAGCGCGGCGCGATCAGCACCATCAACACGGCGGCGGGGAGGATCGAGAGGCCGGCGTCGAGCGTGGAGTAGCCGAGCACGTTCTGCAGGAACTGCTGACCGACGAACATCGCGCCCATCAGCGTGCCGAAGACGATGATCCCGGCGCACGCGGCCACCCAGAAGACCCTGCGTTTGGCGACGTCGAGGTCGTACAGCGGCTCGCGCGCGCGGCGCTGGCGGAGGATGAACGCGCCCCCGGCGGCGAGGGCGATCACCCCCAGCCCGATCGCGAGGGTCCCCTTGCCGGGCACAGGTGCGAAGTTGATCCCGAGCACGAGCGCGGCGACGAGCAGCACCGAGAGGATGCCGCCGAAGTTGTCGACGGGGTCGCTTGTCTCGTTGACGTGGGCGGGGACCAGACGCCACGCCATCACGAATGCGATCAGGGCGAGCGGCAGGGTGATGAAGAAGACGGAGCCCCAGTGGAACTGCAGGAGCAGCGCCCCGGAGAGCAGCGGGCCGAGCGCGGAGATCGCGCCGCCGATGCCCGACCACAGCGCAATCGAGCGCGTACGCGCGGGTCCCGACCACAGCGCGGTTATCAGTGCGAGCGTCGTCGGGAACGCCATCCCAGCCGACAGGCCGCCGATGATGCGCGCCGCCAGCAGCACGCCGATCGACGGCGCGAACGCCGCCAGCAGCGACGCCGGGATCGACAGCCCCATGCCGAGCAGCAGCATCAGCTTGCGCCCGTAGCGGTCGCCGACCGCGCCGAGGTAGAGGACCGAGGCGGCGAGGCCCAGCGAGTAGCCCACCGCGACGAGGTCGAGTTCTGTCTGCCCGGCTTCGAACGCCTTGCCGATGTCGGGCAGTGCGACGTTCGCGACCGCGAGGTTGAGGTTGGCGACGGCGGCGACGGCGATCAGCGCAGCGAGGACGAGCCCCGCGTGCTCGGGGGCCGTGGAGGCTTCGGCCGGGGTGGAGGCTGCGGCCGAGCTCGCCATGGCGGCGATGCTGGCGCTCGGTGGGGTGAGCCGGCATCATCCCAAGCGGGCGATGGCCGCTCGTCGGGGGACTCGCCGGATCGCCCCGCGCCCGCGAGGTCGCTCCATCGGATCGCCCTCCGCCGCGGATCACCACCACCGAGTCTCCTCGCGCCCGTCGAATCACCCCGATCAGGTGATGCCCCCTCACCCGGGGTGCGAGCACACTCGCTGCACGATGATGCGGCGAAGAAGACCACTCCTGCGAGGCGCAATGGTGGGCGGCGTCGGCTACGCGGCCGGCCGCGCCGGCGCCAGGCACTCGGCGCAGGAGCAGTCCCAGGAGCAGCGGCTCGCGGGAGTCGAAAGCCAGCAGCAGGCCCCCCCGAGCGCCCCGGCCGCCCCGGCTGCGCCACCGGCGGAAACGACAGTCGAGCAGCTACAGAAGCTCGCGCAGTTACGGGACAGCGGCGTGCTGACGCCCGATGAGTTCGAGGCCCAGAAGCAGAAGGTTCTCGCGGGCGGAGGGTGAGCACGGTGATCGGTCCCGTACAGCTCCTCGTGGTCGGCTTCGATCAGCCCAACTTCCAAGGCGAGGTGCTCGCCGAGCTGCAGAGCCTCAAGGAGAACGACGTGGTCCGTGTGATCGACATCCTCGTGGCCAACAAGGACGCCGCCGGCGAGGTGGAGACTCTGCAGATCAGCGACCTCTCCGCAAACGAGGCGCAGGAGCTGGGCGAAGTCGTCAAGGCACTGATCGGCCTGGGAGAGATCGCCGGCGGCGACGCCGAGGGCGCCGCGCAGATGTGGTCGGGCGACCAGCAGCCGGGCCTGAGCGAGGAGGACCTCCTCGACGTGCTCGCCGAGATTCCCCCCGACACCGCGGTGGCGATCGCCCTGCTGGAGCACCGCTGGGCGATCCCGATGCGCGAGGCGATCGTGAGGGCGGGGGGCTTCCCGATCCTCGACTCCTGGGTGCACCCGCGCGACCTCGTCGAGGTCGGCCTGCTCGCCGCCGCCGAGGCCGAGCAGGAGCTCGGCTGAGCCTCGGCGGGGCGCTCGCAGCAACTACTCGGAGACGAACGCGTCGGCGTGGACCGTCACGGCCCAGATGATTATTGCGTCGACCACCAGCATGATCGTCGACCACACCGGGTAGGCGCCGATCGACAGGAAGTTGAGCATGATGCCGCAGAAGGCGAGGAAGCAGGCGATCACCGCTCCTCCGGCCCGGCGTGCGGCCACCAGCATCGCACCGAGCACCTGGATCGCCCCGACGATGATCGCCACCCATCCCCAGGTGTTCAATTCCGACCACAGCAGTCCGCCGCTGGTGAAGTAGGACTTGTTGCTCAGTGCCGCTATGCCCCAGATGATGTTGAGCACTCCTGTGATCGTCAGGTACACGGCGACGAATGTCGCCCACCCGCTCGACGAGCGGTATTCGCTCCCCGGCTGGTACTGCTGGGTAGAAGTTGGTGTGCTCACCGTCAATCCTCCCGGGTCGTGGCTGTGAACGCGGCGTGTTGGGGTGATCGTGGTGGGCGCAGGGGTGAACCTGCGTCACCCTCGCCGGATGACCTCCGACTCACAGATCGCGTTCCGCGGCGTGGAGTTTCGTTCGCTGTCACCGACCGAGCGCAGGAGAGCGTTCCTCACCCCCGATGGGTGACGAGAACTCATCCCCACCGCCCCTAGCGTGGCTGTGCGAATCGCGACACCTGGCCGAGTCAGTTCACAGGTGCCGCGGTCGAGGATCTCGGCCGGACAGCGACCGGACCGAACCGCATAGGCGACTACTCGAGGAGATCACACGATGGCGACTCTCACGGTCTGGAAGTTCCCCACCGCAGGCGGCGCCGAGGAGGCCGTTCGCACGCTGGAGAGGCTGCAGAGCCAGGAGCTGATCAAAGTGCAGGACGCGGCCGTGGTCAGCTGGCCTGCGGACAAGAGCAAGCCGAAGACCCGTCAGCTGCACAACCTCGCCGGGGCCGGCGCGCTCGGCGGCGCGTTCTGGGGACTGCTGTTCGGCCTGATCTTCTTCGTGCCGATACTCGGTCTGGCGATCGGCGCTGCGGCCGGCGCGCTCGGGGGATCGCTCACGGACGTCGGGATCGACGACAACTTCATCAAGCGGGTCCGCGAGCAGGTGACACCTGGCACCTCGGCGCTGTTTGCCCTCACCACCGGCGCCGTGCTCGAAAAGGTGCAGGAGGCATTCGCCGGCAACGAGCCCGAACTGCTGGAGACCAACCTCTCCGCGGCGGAGGAGGCCAAATTGCGCGAGGTGTTCTCCGAGGAATGAAGTGAGCACCGCGGTCTACGAGATTCGCATCAAGGGCGGGATGAGCGAGCAGCTCCTCGCGGCCTTCGAGGGCATGGAATCGACCGTCCAGTCGGCCGAGACCGTGCTGCGCGGCCCCGCGGTCGACCAGGCCGCGCTGCACGGGCTGCTCGACCGCGTCCAGGCCCTCGGTCTCGAGCTGATCGAGGTGCGGCGTCTCTCCGAGCCCCCGGCCGCGAGGGACGATTAGTGGCGCTGCACGACCCGGGGCCGCTTGATCCCCGCGGGCAGCAGGCCGAGCCGGCGGGCCCTGTCGACCGCGTCGGCGCGGCCGCTCGCGCCGAGCTTGCGGTAGATGCTGCGTAGGTGGGTCTTGACGGTGTTCAGCGACACGAACACCTCCGCCCCGATCTCGGCGTTGGAGAGCATCGTGGGCAGGTAGCGCAGGATCCGCTGCTCGCGCTCCGTTAAGGGCTCCGCCGGCGTCGCTCCCGCCGGCGCGCGCTGGCCGACCCCGTCGAGCAGCACCTCCAGCAGCGCGGGGTGGGCGGTCCCCGTTCGGGCCTGGAGCTCCAGCAGCTCGCGCACCGCGGGCCCGTTCAGCAGGAAGGCGTCGCGGAAGGGCTCGCGCTCGGCCGGTGCCAGCGCGCGATCCAGCGCGCGGGAGGCGGCGTCCTCCTCGCCGGCGGCGTGGTCGACGAGCGCGCGCAGCAGCCACCCCTCAACCAGCGTCGCGGGGTGGGCCTCGGCGGCCTGTCCGGCGTCGGCCCGTCCGGTGCCATGGTCGTGCCCAGCGCCAGCCGCCTGCCCAGAGCCGGCGGGCTCCCGCTCGGGGAGCGCCTGCGCGAGCGACTCGGCCGCCCGCTCCAGTGCGCCGAGGCGCAGGTCGAGGCTTGCCTGGCGGATCAGCAGCTCGGTCCGCCGCGGCGCCCGTTCGCGTGCGGAAGCGAGCACCTCCGCGGCCCCCTCGAGATCTCCGGCGGCGATCAGCACGCGCGGCTCGACGTCCTCCAGCGCGGCCCCCAGGAGCTCGGGCATGGGGTCGCAGTCGGCCAGCTCGGCGCGGATCGCGCGCAGCTTCAGCGCGCCGCGCGCCGCCGAGCGGGGGCCCGCGGCGGCCAGCGCGAGGGCCTCCACCAGGCCGGTGGCCAGCCGTACTGCCGCCTCCGCTGTGACGGCGGCGCCCGCGGCGCGGGCGAGCAGCCCCTCGGCGCGCTCGAACTCCCCCCGCTGGTAGGCGCAGGTGGCGGAGGCAAGGTAGGCACACGCCACGGCCGGCCCCTCGCACCAGCCGTGGTGCTCGGCAAGCTCCACCGCCTGCGCACCGAGCTCCTCGGCGCGGCTCAGCTCGCCGCTCAGCAGGTGCACGAGCGCAAGCTGCGCGAGGCAGTCCAGGGCGATCTGCTCGTGGTGCTCCTCGGTGGCCAGCGCGAGCGCCTCCTGCAGATGCGCGACTGCGGTCAGGGGGTCGCCGGACCACAGGTGCGCGGCTCCGAGATTGGCGAGCGCGAAGCCGCGCAGGGAGGCCCAGCAGTGGTGCGAGGAGGCCCGCGCCATGTCGGTGAGCTTGTGGGCGAGGCGCTCGGCGTCCTTGATGCGAACGCACAGCCGCGCGTGGTGGAGCGCCACGGCGGTGAGGCCCAGGTCCAGCTGCTCGCGCTCCCGCCCCGCGGTGTCGCCGCGGGCGTGGCGCGCGATCGCTAGGTGGCGCTCGGCGTCCTCGAGGTCCCCGTCCTGCAGGCGGCTGCCGGCGAAGGCGACCGCCAGCCGCGGGTCGGCCGCGAGCACCTCGGCCGGAAGCTGCGCCATCGGGCCGCGCATCGCAGCGGTGCGCCCGCAGAGGAACAGATCGAGCCAGTTCTCGGCGATCAGGCCGCCCGCCTGCTCCCAGTCCTCGCCCGCGAGGGCGTGGCGGATGGCGGGCATCGTCTGCCCCTGTTCGCAATACCAGCGCGCGGCGCGGCGGTGCAGGTAGGGGATCTCCTCGGGGTGCGCGTGGCGCAGGTGCGCGCGCAGCAGCTCCCCGAACAGCGGGTGGTAGCGGTACCAGTGGCCGTCGGTGTCGGTCGCCGCCACCGGCGCCCCCAGATGCTCGATCGCCGCGAGCGTGAGCGTGGCGCCCTCCAGTCCCGTCAGGGCGTCGGCCAGCTCGGGGCTGACCGTGTCCACCAGGCAGGTCCGCAGCATGAACTCGCGGCGGTCCCCCGGCAGGCCGGCGAGGACCTCGGAGACGAGGTAGTCCGCCACCGTCCGGTCGGTGCCGGCGAACTCGGCCAGGAAGCGCGCCGGCTCGGGGTGCCCGTGCAGCGAGAGCGCCGCCAGCCGCAACGCCGCGGCCCAGCCCTCCGTGCGCGCCCACAGCAGCTCGACGTGCTCGCCGGAGAGCTCGAGGTCCAGGCGCCGGCAGAGATCGGCGGTCTCCTCGCGATCGAACGCGAGATCCGCGATGCGCAGCTCCGTGAGCGCCCCGCTCACGCGCAGCCGCTCGACCGGCAGCGGGGGGTCGGCGCGACCGGCGAGCACGATCCGCAGCTGCTCGGGGGCGTGGCGCACGAGGAAGTCGATCGCCGCGGTCGCCTGGGGGCTCGTCAGCTCGTGGATCTCATCGATCACCAGCACCAGCGGAGAGTCGAGCTCGGCGAGACCGTTGACCAGGAGCGCCAGGAAGCGCTCCGTGCGCGCCCCCACCGGCGCCTTCAGCCGGTCCAGGGCGCCGCCGGGCGCGATCAGCTCCGAGCCGCGCAGCGCGCTCAACAGGTCCTCGAGCAGCCGGGAGGCGTCGTTGTCATCGCCGTCCAGCGACAGCCAGCACGCCGGGCCCGGCAGCGTGCGCGACGCGACCCACGAGGAGAGCAGCACGGTCTTGCCCGCCCCGGCCGGCGCGGAGAGCAGCACGAGGCCTTCGCGGATGCCCTCGTCCAGGGCGTCGAGGAGCCGCTTGCGCTCGACCAGATGGCGCGGGGTCGGCGGGACCAGCAACTTGGTGGCCACAGTAGGGGCCTGCCTAATCCGCTTGGAGGAGTGGATTGACATTACGCGCCGTCCCAGGGAAGACGTCTGCCTGAGGACACCGCGCTCACACTCCGGACGGGAGGGTGGATGTCATCGGTAGAAAAGACTATCACTTGTGACGATTATTCAGCTTATGGGAAAAATTATGAGAAAAGATCGAAAAGTCGGGGCAATTGTTGATGGCGCGATACTCTGCGGCGAGGATGCCCGGTTCCGCTCGATCAGGTGGCCGACGTGAGCGAATCGCGCTCGTGCTCGCCGGCGGCGGCGCGCGCGGCGCCTACGAGGCTGGCGCCCTGGCGGCGTTGGCGGCGGCCCTCGCCGAGCGCGGCCAGACCCCGGACATCGTTGTCGGTACCAGCATCGGGGCGCTCAACGGGTCATTCCTTGCGGCTCGCGCACACGAACCGCTCGAGGCAGCGGCCGCCGCCGCGGTGAAGATGTGGCGGGAGCTGGACTGGGGCTCAGCGCTGCGTCCGCTGGCCTCGCCGTCGGAGCTCGGTCGCCTGCTGCGCGCGGGCGCGATGTTCGCCAAACTGCCCGGCGCTGACGTGTCGGGATTGCTCGATCCCTCACCGCTGCGCGGCACGCTCGAACAGCATGTGGCGTTCGACCGGATTGCGCGCAACGTCGAGGATGGGGCGTTGAGCGCCGTAGCGGTGGTCGCCACGGCTTACGCGAGCACCCGCAGCGTGGTCTTCCATCACGGCGGCCCGGCACCCGGTCTCAACCACTTGCACGCGATCGACTACGCCGCGACCCAGCTCGCGCCTGAGCATGTGCTCGCCTCGGCGGCGATCCCGGGCGCGTTCCCCGCGGTCGAGATCAGCCGGCCCCCTGCTGCGGCGGGCTGGTACGGCGACGGCGGCGTGCGCCTCAACGCGCCGCTCAAGCCGGCGCTCTCGCTGGGCGCCGAGCGTGTCGTCGTGATCGGGCTGAACTCCTCGGTGACACACACCCACGGATCGGCGCGGCCAGACGCACTCGACGGCGTCGCGCAGCTGCTTCAGGTCGCGCTCGCCGATCAGCTCGCCGAGGATGTCGCGAGGCTCGGTGCCGTAAACGAGACGCTCGCCGCGAGCAAATCGTCCGCCACCCCCGCCAGCCCACCCCACCGCAAGATCCCCTACATCTTCATCGCGCCCTGCGATCGCCTCGAGATCGGCCGCCTCGCACGCGAGATCTACGAGGATCGCTACGCCGGCCCCATCGGCCTCCTGCGCGACTACAACCTCGCCCTGCTTGGGCGCTTCGTCAACGCCGATCGCAGTGCCGTCCACGGCGAGCTGCTCAGCTACCTGTTCCTCGCGCGTGAGTTCATCGACAAGCTGATCGCGCTCGGCGAACGCGACGCCAAGCGCTGGCTCGCCACGCGGCACGGTGCCGGCCTGTGGCAAGTCGGCCGCCTGCCCCCAGACAAGAAGACCACCCCGGCACCCGCGCGCGGGCGGCCACGCAAAACCTAGATCCCGCCCTCCGCGACCCGATCGTCGTCGCGTCATTTGCGAGACCTGCTCACGCGGGAGGGTGCTCGAAGGGGAGACGTGCTTACGCGGGAGGGTGCTCGAAGGGGTTCCCTTGTATGAGCTTGACGAAGCCGAGCTTGTGCAGCAGAGCAGAGCGCGAACCGGGGCGCATCTGGGCTTGCTTGGTGGTGGACGCAGCGAGCTCGGAGGCAAACCCGTCGCGCGGCCAGCGCCTGTTGACTTCCAGTGTGGTCGGTGGAGCGATTTGATGCAGGCGTCTGCCGACCACGTCGAGTGAGACGCCCTTGCTCAGTAGATGTGCCTCGGCGCCAAGGCGGGCCGGCACGTTCACATTGAGGTGCAGACTGATCGTTTCGGCGACCTTGCGAGCTCTCTCCTCGCTCGCGCCGCCTGCGTACACGAGCGCGTGTGCCGCGCGGGCGCCCTCGACGGCGAAGCATCCAGCGTGCGTGTCGCGCCCCCAGTGCTTCTCGGTGAGGCCAAGATCGTGCAGCATGCAGGCGAGGTAGAGCAACTCGCCGTCGTGCTTCACGCGGTCGCGTTGCGAGAAGAGCTCTGCAAAGGCCCACGTGCGCGCGCAGTGGCCGTAGAGGGCTGGGCTCGAGAGCTCGCGCACGCGCTCTTCGGCTTCGCGGGCGAGCGCACTGTCGGGAGGATCGGGGAGCCGCAGCGACGCGTGCTCGCCAAAGATCTTGCTGCGCCACTGGCTCGGTATCCGTTCCAGGCGCGCGGACACTCCCTGACTGACAAGCCGGATGCGATCCCGACGGCGCAGGCTCCCTCCTGTCTCCAGCGCCCAATCCCACGTGCCGACATAGCTCATTGGGACACCCTGCTCCTCCCACATTCGACGCCGGGGCATTGGCCCCGCCCGGTTCCTCAACGACCGACGATGCGGCCACAGGAAAGAATATAACCGATCGCATGGTTATCTTGTAGAGTGGATTGATCATCGCCACATCGCCCCCATCGATTGCGACGATCCATCGCAGCAGATGACCAAGCGAGCGCCAGTGCCGCTAGCCAAGTCCGTGGCCGACGCAGAGCCGTCGGACGGGCGCCGCGCGAGGGGGATGCGCAGCCGCAACGCGATCCTTGAACGCTCGGTGCAGCTGGCCTCGCGAGACGGCATGGAAGGCCTCAGTGTCGGCGCGCTCGCCGCGGACATAGGCGTGCACAAGAGCAACGTGTTCGCGCTCTTCGGGTCCAAGGAGGAGCTCCAGCTCGCAACGCTCGCCGCCGCCCGCGAAATGCTCATCGGGCTCGTGCTCATGCCGGCCCTCACCGCCCCAGAGGGCCTCCCGCGTCTGCTCGCCATCGGCGAGTCCTGGTGTGACTACTTCCTCTCCGATGCCTTCGTCGGGGGCTGCTTCTTGTGTGCAGCCTCCACCGAGATGGACGGCCGCCCGGGACCCGTGCGTGACGCCGTAGCAGCGGTCATGCGCGAATGGCTAGCGGTCCTGAGCCTCAACATCGACGCCGCGATCGCAGCCGGTGAGCTCGCCGCGGACGTCGACTCGGCCGCGATGGCCTTCCGGCTGAACGCGCTCGGAATGGCCGCCAACTGGCAACGACAGCTGCTGGAGGACCGCACGGGCATCGAACACGCCCGCATCGGCTGGCGAGCAGAGCTCGAAAGACATCAACCCACCAAGCGCTAGACAGGAGACACAGCAATGCCAGCTTCAGCCCTCACAGCAACCGACAGGCTGCTCGAGCGCAACGCCGAGCTCAGCGAGGACCTCGGTGCAAAATCCTTCACGTTGACCCCGGATCTGCATGCGCTCGTCCTGACCTGCGCCGACCACCGCGTCGATCCGGCACAGGTCCTCGGCCTAGAGCTCGGCGAGGCTGTCGTGCTGCGCAACCCGGGCGGTCGAGTGACGCCGGCCTTCATCTCAGAGCTCGCCGTGCTGGCGACAGTCGCCCAGATCGAGGGCCTGGAGACCGGCTTTGAGCTGATCCTCATGCACCACACCGACTGCGGCTTGGCACGTCTCGACGGACCCGAGCAACGGGGACTGATGGCGTACTACTTCGGCGTCGACGAGGACGAGGTGGCGGCCAAGCACCTCACCGACCCCTGCGAGTCAGTACGGACAGACCTGGAGCTCCTGCGCGCAAACCCGCTCATCCCTCGCACGCTGATCGCCTCAGCCGTCGTGTACGACATCGCGTCAGGGCGCGTGGAGGTCCTCTCCCCGCCCGCGCCGCTCGGAGGGATCTCCTGACCAGATGCCGTCGACATCAAGATCGGGGAGGCGCTCCAGCGCGTCGGCCATGACGGTGGCGCCGTCGCTGCGGGCGAGGGCGCCGGCCATTGCGCGGGCCCCCTGTTCGATCGACCGGTCTTCCAGGGCGCTGGCGATCACGCTGCGCAGCTTGCTGGGGGAGCTCTTCTTGCTGACCCTCACGCCGGCGTTCACGAACAGAACGCGGGCGGCGTTATCGGGCTGGTCGCGCGCATCGGGGATGCAGACGAGCGGCACACCATCGGCGAGCGCCGCGTTGACCGTCTGCCACCCCGCATGGGTGACCATGAGCGACGCGTGCGGGAGCACGGTTCGATGTGGCACGAAGGCCACGGTGCGTGCGTTGGCGGGGATGCGGAGGTGGCTGGCGTCGAGCGCGGGGCCCGCTGTCAACAGCGCCCGGACCGGCAGCCCGGCGACGGCGTCAAGCGCTCGCTGGGCGAGCGCGCCCTGATCCATGTAGCTGGTGCTGAAGCTGAGCAGCACCAGCGGATCGGTGTTCTCCCGGGGCCACGGCGACTCCCAGTCCTTCTGAAACGGCTCGAACGCGGGGCCCACGTAGTGGACGTTCGGGGGGAGCTGGGCTTTGCTCGAGAAGTCGAGCTCCGGCGCGGTCATCACGTAGACGGCCCGCGCACCGAGGACCTGGTCGCCCCAGTCCTTCAGCGGCGCGAGCCCATGCTCGGCACGGACACCGTTCAGCACGGTCAGTGCGGGCGCCCAAAAGCGGCGGGTGATGCGATCGAACAGGCGATCGCGCACGGCACCCAACGGACCCGCCATCGGCGACAGGCCACTGAACAGCGGGGGCGCGCCGCGAGCCGGCAGCGGATAGGGGCAGTGAACGAGCGCGGCGGCTGGCACGCCCGCGAGCTCAGCGGCGATTGCGGCAGCCGATATGAGCCAGTCGAACACGACCACGTCGGCGCTCCAGCCCTCGAGCGTCTCGATCGCATCGCGTGTCCCATCGGGCATCGGCGCGATCACGCCGTCGCGCAGTCGCTTCGCGGCGCCAAGCTGCGTGCGCGCCTCCCAGTCACGTACAGGGTCGGTCTCCGGGCGCGTGATGTCGAGGTCGGGCATCGCCCGCCGGAACTCGACGAACTCCGCCCCAGTGCTCTCGATCCGCTCGCGCGCGGCGCGGTGGGCGAGGACCCGCACCTCGTGACCGCGGTCGACGAGCTCGCGTGTGAGCGCGAGCTGCGGTGGGGCGTTGCCGCTGAACGCGATGAGCGTCTGGAAGACTCGCATACACTTCATTTTAGTATGACCAAGATGAAAAAGTCAAGCGCCCCGCACAAGGAACGCACCTATCGGATGACCGCCCGCGCCGATGCGGCCGCCGCGACCGGCGAGCGGCTGCTCGCTGCGGCGTGGAAGCACTTCGGCACTCGACCGTATGAGGAGGTTCGCCTGCGCGAGATCGCCGCCGACGCGCTCGTCACCGAACAGACGCTCCTCGCGCGCTTTCACTCCAAGGACGAGTTGCTCACCGCGGCGTACCGATGGTGGGCGATGAGCGAGAAACCACGCCGCGACGCGGCTCCCGTGGGCCGCTTCCCCGAGGCCGTCGCCAACGTGTTCGACCACTACGAGGCGCACGGAACGGCGATTCTGCGGATGCTCTCCCAGGAGGACCGCATCCCCGCGGTCCGCTATCTCACCGACAGGGGCAGGGACTACCACCGCGATTGGGCGGGCAGGGTCTTCCAGCCGCTGCTCGCCGGCCTGCCGCGCGCATCTAGAGAGCGCCGGCTCACGGCCGTCGTCATCGCCACGGACGTGCTCGTGTGGAAGCTCCTGCGACTCGACATGCAGCTCAGCCGCCCCCAGGCCGAAGAGACTGTGGTTGAGATGATCGAGTCCTACTCGAGGCGATCGAGTTGAGAGAGCCCACCGAGTTGTCGCCGATGTGGTCGTGCAGCTGTGTGGACACCTAGTCGTGAGATCCGTGGCGGCTGAGATGATCCGCCCATGTTCCTGGCCGCTGAAGGCCTCACCCCCGATTGAGCGTCACGCGCCGGTGCTCGGCGAACAGCGCGAGCGCATAGCGCCCGGCGGGGTGCTCGCGCACACGTTCGACCAGCGCCGCCATGCCTGGTGGGAGAACATCGGGCTGCGGCAGCGGAACGCCATACTCGGGCGGGGCGACGATCGGGCCACAGAGCGCCGCGAACGTGAGATCCGCAGCGCCAAACCGCTCGCCGCACAGGTACGGCCGGCCGTCGCAGAGCAGTTCCGCGACATGGTCGAGCTCGCCGAAGACAGCCTCCTCGTCTTCGATCTCGATACCCGGACGGATCGCGAACACGCGCTTGGCGTAACGCTGCGCGACTGGCCATCCGTAACGGATGAAGCGGTCCTCCCAGCCCGGCACGCCCACGTTGTTGAAGCGCAGCGTGAGCTTCGCGTCGGCGAGCATGTAGACGTACACGAGCCGTCGTCCGCTTGGCCCGAGTCCCTCGTCAAAGCGCCGGCACAGACACACGACCTCCCTCCGCGCGTCGGACTCCAAGGGGAACAGCCGATGCCCTGGGCGCGTGCGCTCATCGACCCACGCAAGGATCTCCGCCGAGTCCCCAATCGCTCCACCGGGTGTCACGAGCACCGGGACCGTGATCCCGCCGCCCGCACGCCGAGCAGCGATCTGGTGGACGCCCTGGACGTGGCGCTCCTCGCGATAGGGCACCCCCGCCCGCTCGAGTGCCCACCGCGCCTTCTCGCAGTAGTGACTGATCGGGATCGTGACGAGCCGCAACACCGAGGTTAGGGATCAGTAGCTGAAGCTCACGTGGACCGCACCTGGCGCCGCGGCGTTGCGGACCACGATCTCCTGCAGTGAGCCCGTCTCCTTGAAGATTCTCATCCCGGTCTTTGTGAACGTCGCCTCGTTGAAGACGTTACGAGCGAGCAGCGGATTGGTAAGTGCCTGCGTGAATGCGTCGTTCGCGACCATGTAGCTGATCAACTCGCCCATCCTCATGTAGTCCGGGTAATCCTCCGCAAAGATACCGACGTACCACTCCAGCTTGTCGATGTCTCCGTAGAGCGCCTCGAGTCGCTGCCGCACGCCGGTGTCGGAGGTGAGCTCGTCGAAGCCGGTGAGTCGCGACAGGCCATATGCCTCGCGGTAGTCGTTGAAGGACCTCAGGCGCGCCTCACGCATGAGCCCCACCGTCACCTGCTCGACCGAAGGCCCGTACGGGCTGTTGTCGACCAGGAAGGCCGGCGTGTTCAGCAGCCCGATCCTCCCGGCCGGCTCTTTCGAGCACATGGCCATGATCGCCTCGATGCCGCGTTCGAGCACCAGCGTGTTGTTGTTGCGGAAGCCAGTCGCGTCCAGTGCGCCCGGCCCCGTGCCGATCGTGTCCGGGACGAGCGAGTGCCAGCGGTACAGCAGGTTGAACTCGACCGCGCACCAGTTGGTCCGGTTCCAGCGCTCCTCGTCCGCGATGAGCGGCACCGCTTCGATTGGGAAGTTGAAGGGCCCGATGTGCGTGATGTACTCCTCCACGACGAGCTTGAGCAGAATCACGATCAGGATGTTGCGAGCCGTCTGGAAGATACGCTCGTCGTCCCATTCGGAGTTCTCCCTGGCAAGGATGCCAGCGACGCGGTTGTGCTCACGGAGGAAGACGATGTTCATGACCGTGTTGCCGATCGTCGAGTTGCCATGCTCGAGGCCGACCGCGAAAAACGTGTCCGTCTGCAGCTCGGGGGCGCTCCTCAGGATCACGTCGGTGATGAAGGCTGGTTCGAACAGCCCTTCGAACTCCGCTTTGAACACCGCCGGCTGACCCACCTCGCGAGGAGCGAACAGGAATTCGGGATACTCCTCGCCGTTGATCGTCTGGCTCTTCAGGCGCCCGCCCTGTTTGGAGCGCAGCAGGTTCGTCGCTTCGATGTTCCTCCCGTAGATCTGGCAAAGGTCAATCTCGTGGTTGGACTCGTTCTTGCGATAGTCGGTGAGGCTCGTGCGCAGGAAGCTGTCCGTGAACCACTGTGCGAAGAACATGAACATCACGCTCGTGTCGGGGGCACGGATCATCCGCTCACGTCGGTACAGGGCAACCACGTCCCCCTCGTCGGGAAGCGCCGCCTGCTGCTCCGGCGTCGACGGCGGCAGATGCCGCCCCGAGAATGTGCGGTCGGTGAGGCTCAACCAGCTCGTGTAATCGCTGGCGAGCGACAGCGCGCGCGGGCGCAAAGTTGTCGAGTACCCGAACTTGTTGATCATGCAACGACTGATCAGCCTCCGGATCGGCTCGACGCCGCCCAAGCCGAGCCGACCGACGACCCTCGGCAACTGCCGCGCGACCACCTCGGGCACACGGATATTCATCGGCAGGGTGAATCCATCGCCGCCACACTCCCTCGCTCGTCGAGGTGGCCCCACGGCCCATGCGAGATCGGCTGACCCAGCATCAACATCAACATCCCCTTATCGCGATGAGTGGACGAGGACGCCATCTTAGAACATATTCAAACGGGCCGTCAGACCCGGCTCGTGGGCGTTCCCACAGGCACCCGACTCCTGTGAAAGCGTCGCGCCGCGCTGACCTTCGGGACCGTCGAGTAGCGCTGCTCTCAGCACTCCGTGGCGGGCCCACTGGCGTGCCCAACCCGCCCGGCGGGCTGCACCAGCAGCGCCGCGACCTCCTCCTCGGGGGTCGGGGTGAAGTCCTCATACCAGGGCCCGATCGCCCACAGATCCGCGGGCGTCCGCACGCACACCACGTCATCGACCCACTTGCGCAACTCGCGCGCCGACGCCGGGGCGGCGACCGGCACCCCCAGGATCACCCGTGCCGCGCCGCGCCCACGCAGAGAGCGCACGGCCGCCTGCGCGCTGTGACCGGTGGCCAGGCCGTCGTCGACGAGCAGCACCGTCCGCCCGGCCACCGCCAGCCGCGGGCGCCTGGCGTAGGGGCGAGCCGACCGCTCGGCCAGCTCGCGCCGCGCGCGCCCCACCACCATGTCGAGCTCGGCGGCGCCCAGCCGCAGCTGCTGCACGGCCTCCTCTCCGATGACGAGGACATCCCCCTCGGCGAGCGCCCCGATCCCGTACTCGGGGTTGCCGGGCGCCCCGACCTTGCGCACGAGCACGAGGTCGAGCGGCGCCTCGAGCGCACGCGCCACCTCGGCCGCAACCGGGATCCCGCCGCGCGGGATCCCCACCACGATCGCGTTCTCGTGGCGCAGCTCGGCGAGCACTGCCGCCAACCGGCGCCCCGCGTCGCGGCGGTCGGCGAAGCGCGCGTCCCTCCCGGGACCGAGTCCCCTCGGGGGCAGCATCGGCTGACCCTCGAGTGTCAACACACTACGCCGCGGCTTCGCCGACGCGCCTGGGTGGCGAGCGGCGGGAGAGCACCGCGCCCCAGTCGCCGTCGTCGATCCTGCCCGGGCGGGTGCTCTGGATGAACTCCCGCAGCACCTCGGCGAGCCCGTCGGGGTCCTCGAGGTGGGGGAAGTGCGCGGCGCGGGGCAGAGTCCTGAAGTGACTGCTCGGGATCGCCTCGTGCGCCCGGCGTCCGTGCAGGAGCGGAATCGTGTTGTCGCGCTCGCCCCACACGATCAGCGTGGGCATCGACTCGAGCAGGTACAGACGATCGGTCGCGCTGACCCGCTGACCGTGCACGTCGATCACCGCGCGGAGTGTCTGCAGGAACGCCTGACGAGCTTCGGGGCTCTCCAGCGGACGTAACGCCCGGGCCACCGCCTGCAGGTGCACGCCGAGGCGCACCTCGCGCTCGCGCAGGCGCCGGCCGGTGTCGCTCAGCGCACCGAGCACACGCCGATGGATGGTCAGCGAGAGCAGCGCCGAGACACCGGGCAGCGCGGCGGTGCGCAGCATCGGGCTGACCTCGTGGCCGAGGCCACCCGAGGAGATCAGCACGAGCCGTTCGGTGCGCTGGGGGAACTGGTAGAAGAACTGCATCGCCACGCCCCCTCCGAGCGAGTGCCCGACGATGCTCGCGCGCTCGATCCCCATCGCCGCGAGCAGGTCGCGAATGCTGGAGGCGTGCGCCCCCAGGGAGTAGTCGCCTCGTGGCGCCGCGGAGTCGCCGTGCCCGATCAGGTCCGGTGCGATCACCGTGTGCTCGCGGGCCAGGTTCAGCGCCACCGAGCGCCAGTGGCTGGAGGAGTTGAGCATCCCGTGGATCAGCACCACCGGCGGTCCGCTGCCCGCGACCCTGTAAATCACGCGGCGTCCGTGCAGCTCGATCTCCCACTCGTCGAACTGCGGCGCAAGCGTGGGCACCGCCGCCGGCCGCGAAGGCTCCCGCGAACGGCTCTGGCGGTCTGCTCTGGTCTGGCTGGATGTCACGGTGAGACTCTGACGTCACCCTAAACGATCCGGGCCGGGAAACTTCGAGGCGCCCCGCGCGGCGCGGCGGATCGAGAGCGCCAACAGACCGAGCACCGCGAGCGGCATCAGCCACCAGTCCGAGATCGCTGTTTCGGCGAGCAGCGCGGTGAGCCCCAGCGCCAGCACCACCCCCAGGGCTGTCCGCCAGTCATCGCCGACGACGAACTCCCACGCACCCGCGAGCAATCCCCACACCCGTCTCACGCTCCCACCTTCGCCCGATCGGCGGCATCGGCCGGCACGGCCCGATCGGCGGCATCGGCCGGCCCGGCTCGATCGGGGGCATCGGCCGGTACGGCATCGCCAGACACGGCCCGCTCGACCCCGGGCGGGGGGACCGCGCGGCGCAGAGCCCACACCATCGCGTTCGCGGCGATCAGGAGCCCGGGGATGAGCACCAGGAGGGCGGCGTCCCCGCCGGGCCAGCTCGCCCCCGCTCCCTCCGCCCCCCAGAACATCCCGAAGGAGCTGAGCATCACGCCGACCGCGAACTTCATCGTGTTCTCGGGCACCCTCGCCAGTGGAGCCCTCGCCGCGACGCCCGCGGCGATGACGAGCAGCACGGCGAGCCCCGCGGCGGCGGCCGCCAGCGGGACGCGGTTCTGGTTGGCCCCGAAGGTGAGCACGATGAACGAGACCTCCAGGCCCTCCAGCAGCACCCCCTTGAAGGAGATCGCGAAGGCATAGCCGTCGAAGCCCGTGCGCCGGGCGCCCGCGGCGCGGGCCGCCTCGCTCTCCTCGCGGAAGATCTCGAGCTCGTCGTGCTTGGCCTTCAGGCCGGCCGAGCGCAGGATCGCCTTGCGCAGCCACTGCAGGCCGAAGATCAGCAGCAGGCCCCCCACGAGGACCCTCAGCAGATCGATCGGCAGCGACGTCAGCGCCGGGCCGAGCGCCGCCACGATTGCGGCGAGCGCGAGGGTTGCGGCGCCGACCCCGCTCAGCGCCGAGGACCAGCTGCGGGTGGTGCCGACCGCGAGGACGATCGTCAGCGCCTCCACCGCCTCCACGGTGCACGCGAGGAACACCGAGACGGCCAGGCCGACCTCCGCGCCGCTCATGCTCGTGACGCTCCCGGTCGGGGGTTCATGGCGTGGGTGCCTGCATGTGTTGGTATAGATGATTGCGCGGGTGAGAGGCGTTGTGAATCCCGCCACGCCACATGGCGCTCCGTGGACTGCACCAGCTGGAGCTACCGGCTGGGTGCGTGTGTGGCTAGGACATGGCTGAGGCGGCCGAGCACATCGGTGGTGGGGGCGACCTTTGCGTTCTCGTAGTCGGAGAGCCGGGACGCCGATGTGCCGGCCGCCAGGGCGAACTGGCGGAGAGTCAAGCCCGTCTGGGCACGCCAGGAGCGAATTTGCGCGGCGTACTCGGATCGTCCGCGCAGGGCGATGTCCTCGCGGGCGTGGCGAATCACGCCAGTCATCAGCGCATCGACGCCATAGTGCTCGCCCCACCCTGCCACAGTCTCGGTCGTGCGCGCCGCGGGACCCCAGGGGTTGTGACGAATCGCGTCGGCAAGACGGCGCCAATCCGATAGCGAGCCGCGATCGACAATCGTCTCGATCGCCTCGGCCGGCCACTGATCGAGCGGTGCAGTGAAATCAAAGTCGACGTTGCGAAAGTGCACGGTCACCGCACCATCCTCTCCGCGAGGTCCGCGAGCACCGCCCTGACCGTGGACCACTCGTGCCAGCGCTCCTCCAGCGCCTTGTAACTGGCCAGCTGAGTGGTGACCTCGGCGTCTCGCGGTCGTGGATCCGCCAACTGCCTGACGAGCTGCGTGGCCACGGCCTCGGGCCGGCGGTTGAGGTCGGCGTAGTAGTCGTCGATGCCTCGCAGCACGGCAGCCGCCTCGTCGAGGCCCATGCGATCCGCGAGCGCCGCAACGTCCAGGTAGTCCCGTGTCTGGTTGCGGCTCAGGGCAAGCCACGCCTTGATCCGCAGGATCTCCGCCGCGGTCGGTATGAGCAGCCGCCTGCCCTGCACCTCGATCTCGGCGCTCTCGAGCGGCCGGCTGCGAAGCAGCTGACGCACCCCCGTCTCGATGCCACCGAGCTCGCCCAGGATGATCTTCCCGGGTTGAACCCTGGCCGTCGACCAGTCTCCCAGCGCCTCCAGGTTCTCGAGGATCGAGTCGAAGCGCTGCTCGAGATCGGCGACGACGTGGTCGTGATCGAGCGACTCGCGATGATGGGCGTAGAGCGCTGCCGCCGATCCCCCGACCAGGACTGCCCCGGGGACCAACGCCTGCAGCCGCGCCGCCTTCTCCAGAACATCATCCAGCGAAGACATGCACTTATGTTATCAGATCAGATAACAATGCTGGCCCTGTGAGGTCTCTGAGGCGGTCCTGCCCAAGCGAGCAGGGACTGGCTCGCCTACACGTGCTCCGTGGCCCGCCCCCGAGCGCCCGCGCGCCTGTCGAAGATCGAGGCCAGCAGCACGCTCCCCTCGAAGAGGAGATACAGCGGCACCGTCTCCAGCAGCAGGGTGATCGCGTCGCCGGGTATGAAGGCAGCCACCGCACCGCAGGCGAGGATCGCGTAGCGGCGGTTTGCTCGCAACTGGCGCGGCGTGACGATGCCAGCCCGGGTGGCCGCGAGGATCGCGACGGGAACCTGGAAGACGAGCCCCATCGCGAGCAGGATGGTCGCGGCGAAGTGGTAGTACTGGCCGGCCTGCACGAGCACGTTGAACTGGTCGCTGTTGAAGTTCTCGAAGAAGCGCAGCGCGGCGGGGAGCACCACGAGGTAGCCGAACAGCACCCCGGTCACGAAGAGGACGGGGATGGCCAGCATCAGCGGCGAGGCGATGCGCTGATGCTCCGGCCTGAGGGCCGGGAGCATGAAGCCGTAGAGCTCGTAGAGGATGATCGGGAGCGCGAGGATCAGCGCGAAGATCAGCGCCACGCCGAGCGTCGCGGTGAACGGCTCGCCCACCCCGAGGGTCACCGGCTTGTTCCCCTGGGGCGCGGCCGAGAGTCTCGAGATCGCGCTGCGCAGCCGTGGCGTCACACCCCGCAGCGAGGTGCGGGTGGCGGTGCTGGCCCCGCTTCGGGGTCGCTCGAGCGCGCCGACCACCTGCTCCAGCTGGAGCGCCACCGAGCGGGCGGCCTGCTGCACGGTGTAGGTCGCACCCAGCGGTCCGTTCCCCGCCCGCACCTGTTTTTGCGTCTGGTGTTCCAGCGGGCGATTGATGATGTGAAGCAGCGAGTGGTTCTGCCACAGGCAGAAGCCGAAGGCCACCGCGAGTGCGGCCAGCGAGACGATCAGGCGGGTGCGCAGCTCGTCGAGGTGCTCGACGAAGCTGACCCGCTCCTCGTGTCCGATTTTTCCGACGGCGATAGCCATGTGCGTGAAAGGCCCCGGTTTCGAGATCTGTCCGGAATAGCGTCCTACACGGGTTCCTGCTGTGTGTCGTGCGACATGTGGCTCGCCTCCTTCGTTCGGGGACTACCGGATGACCTACCTATTCGCGTGAGCCACCCCGGCGGATCAGTCCGGGTGAAAGTGACACGGGATTGATCTGTCAAGCCGCCTGGTGCGAAGGAACGGCGCATGCAATCGGGCGGCGCAGGTGGACCGCTCGCTGAGCGCTGCCGCAGAGACCGCGCTTTTCAAACACGACAAAGGGAGTTGCCAGATCATGTCCAGCAAGATCAACCTGCAGGAGATCGACGTCGACGGTGCGATTGGCGAAGCCCACGCCGAGGCCGTCGATGCGCTCGAGCACGGGGACACCCGCCTCGGCTTTCTACGCAAGACCGCACTCGCAGGCGCGGGCGCAGTGAGCGCAGGGGCGGTGTTGAGCGCCCTCACCGCACCCGCACTCGCCGCCGGCACGGGGCGCCCCCCCGCGAGCTTCGGAAAGGGTGACGTCGGGATCCTCAACTACGCGCTGACGCTCGAGTACCTGGAGGCGGCGTTCTACAACGGCGCGAGCGCCGCGAACATGTCCCTCAACTCACAGACGAGCGCGTTTCTGAAGGTCGTGACCCGCGATGAGAACGCACACGTCGCATTCCTCAAGAGCCACCTCGGGTCGCAGGCGGCGAAGGAACCGAAGTTCGACTTCAAAGGCGCCAACACGAGTCCCGCGATGTTCATGACCACCTCGCAGGTGCTCGAGAACACGGGGGTGCACGCCTACTCCGGACAGGCACTCAACATCAAGGCCGCGGCCTACGTGAAGGCGGCGCTGTCGATCCTCACCATCGAGGCTCGCCACGCCAGCGTAATCGGGCTCCTGAACGAACCCGCCGGCAATGCCATCGCCCCCGATGGCCCGTTCGACATTCCCTACACCGCCAGCAAGGTTCTCGCCGCGGTGAAGAGCACCGGGTTCATCGTCTCCTGAAGCCGTCTCGCCGGTGCGCTCGCCCGGTGCGCCGCGGAAAAAGAAGCCGCCCCTCGGAGAAGCCGCCCCTCGGGGCGGCTTCTTTCAGCTGAGGTGCGCGACGATAACCGGGGAGCGAGTCGGTAGCGGGCTGCCGCCGGAGGGCTCCTGTGTGACCAGAACCTCACTTGCCCCGCCGCTGTCAGGCACCGCAACCGTCGCGGCGCCGGAGGAGGTGGGGGCGAACAGGCTGGTGGTCGGCTGCGGCAAGGCCTGCCCGGAGCGCTTCAACCAGACCTCATACACGTGCCCGGGGGAGGGCTCGGGCATGTTCGTGACCGTGAGCCAGGTATGTCCGCCGCTCTCGTGCAGCGTGGCGCCGGCACCAGGGAGCGTGACCTCCGCGCTCACCGCCCGGGTCGCGGAGCCACCCACCCGGGTGGACCCGCCGCCGAAGGGCGTGGACAGGCCACCGATCGCGACGCCCGCCACAAGCAGCCCCGCACCTGCGAGCGCCAGCGCGGGGCGCAGGACAGTCCGCCTGCGGCCCGCGCGTGAGGGCGCTGGGGAACGCGTGGCCTGCTGGGCGGCCTCGCTGCGCACGACCGCCATCACCTGCCGCTTGACGCGCGCCGGGGCGAGCACCTGGGGGACCGTGGTGGGGAGAGCATCGACCGCGGGTGCCAGCGCGGCGAGATCGTCGCCGCACAGCGCGCACGAGCGGGCGTGCTCGAGGAACACCCTGCTCTGCCGATCCCCGAGCAGACCCAGGAGGTAGAGGGCGGCATCGCCGCAGCAGCTCCCAGCGGGGCCCGGGGAGTCGTGGGCTTCGAAGTCGTGTGCATCGCTCATTGGGGCATCCCCTCCTCGGCGGTCATCGTGAGTCGCAGCCTGGCAAGTCCAAGGCGCATCCGCCCCTTCACCGTACCGACGGGCATCTGCAGCATCGAGGCGATCTCGGTGTGGGTGAACCCACCGAAGTAGGCCAGCTCGAGCACGCGGCTCTGCTCCTTGGGCAGGACACCCAGGGCGCCCCGGACCTCGTGGGCCAGCTCGCGGCTGAGGATCTCCTCCTCGGTGTCCTCGCAGCCCGCCACCCGCTCCACGGCTCCCTCTTCGTGGAGGAGGTGACGATCGCGCACCCCCCCGCGGCGCAGGGCGTCGACCGCGCGGTTGTGCACGATGCGCAGGATCCAGTTGCGCACGCTCCCGCGGCTGTGGTTGTAGCGCGCGCCGGTGCGCCACAGCGCGAGGAATGCCTCCTGCAGGACGTCCTCGGCGGTGGCGCGCCTGCCGCACATGCGGTATGCAAGCGAGAAGGCGGCGTCGCTGTGGCGGTCGTAGACGACCTCGAACGCGTCCCCGTCTCCCGCCTGCACCAGGGCCATCAACTCCTCGTCGGCGAGCTTGTGCAGGCCGGCCGAGCCCCGCGCCGCGGCGAGCAGTCCGCGCGTCCTGGACACCGGCGCTTTCACGGGCTCCCTGCCGGCCTCGGATCGCGCGCGGCCGGCGCGGTAGTCGGCTCCTGCGCGGCCAGCGCAGGGCTCTGCATGACCGGCGCAGGACTCTGCGCGGCGGGCACAAGGTTCTGCATGACCGGCACGGGGCTCTGCGCGGCCGGCGTCGGCGCCTGTGCTGCGATCGCGGGAGCCATGGGCTCGCCGTTCAGCGAGCTCTTGAAGCCCCGCAGCCCCTCCCCCAGGGACCGACCCATCTCGGGCAGGCGCTTGGCGCCGAACACGAGCAGCAGGAGCAACAGCAGAAACGCTATGTGCAGTGGATTGTCAAGTCCCATCGTTCACCTCGATGTGTTGGAGATCGGATTCCCAGCGTCCCCACGCAGATGTTGTGGCACGGCTCGGGATCATTCCTACGCGCCACACCGCCCCACGGATCACCGACCTGGATGCACCGCCGAGCGCGTCGAGCTCGAGGCCTCCCCGGCGGCCCTGCAGATGTGCTTGAGTGGGTGCCCGTACCCGAGCGGGAGAACCCCGTGAGACGTGCCCCATGACGCCCCTGGCAGGCCTCTGATAGCAGGTCGCGACACAGAACGGAGCGGAGATGAGCAGGCTGAGACTCAGCATCACGATGTCGCTGGACGGCTACGTCGCCGGCCCAGATCAAGACGAGGAGAGCCCGCTCGGTTCCGGCGGGCTGGATCTGCACCAGTGGTTCTTCCCGCTCGAGGCGTTTCGGGAGATGCACGGCGAGGAGGGCGGCGCCGTCAATGCCAGTTCTGCGGTGGTCGAGGAGCGCTGGGCGAACGTGGGCGCCACGATCATGGGCCGCAACATGTTCGGGCCGGTCCGGGGTCCGTGGCGGGATGAGTCTTGGCGGGGTTGGTGGGGCGAGAATCCTCCGTTTCACCACCCGGTGTTGGTGCTCACCCACCATCCGCGCGAGCCACTCGAGATGCAGGGCGGCACCACCTTCCACTTCGTCAGCGACGGGATCGAGCCAGCGCTGAGGCAGGCGAAGGACGTCGCAGAGGGACGCGACATCTCGCTCCCAGGGGGCGCGTCGGTGGTCAACCAATATCTGGCCGCAGGGCTGGTCGACGAGATCGACATCTCCATCGCGCCACTGATCCTTGGTGCTGGCGAGCGCCTATTCGCGGGGCTCGACCGCGGGACGTTCAAGCTCGAGCAGATCCGAGCAGTCGACGCGCCTGGCGTTACCCACATCAAGTACGAAGTCGGCTGACCTGCTTCCACCGGCCGCGCCGATCCGCGCCCGCCAGGACCTCGTTTGCGCGGGTAGCTCTGCCTCCGGTTCATCACGCGCTGCCGCGACGCATCACTGCGGCGGTGTCGCGATGCCGGTGCGGTAGGCGTAGTTGACGGCCTGCGCGCGATCGCGCAGACCGGCCTTGGCAAAGAGGTGGTTGATGTGAGACTTGATCGTCGCCGGGCTGACCACGAGCCGCTCGGCGATCTCGGTGTTGGTCAAGCCCGCGGCGATCAGCGCGAGCACCTCCGCCTCGCGGGGCGTGAGGTCGTCGGGCAGTTCCCATGCGGAGGCGGCGCTCGAGTCCTCGTGAGCCGCGCCGCCACCGGCGAGCGCGGCGACCACGTGATGCTGCACGGCGGGATCCAGCGCGGCGTCCCCGGCTGCGACCGTGAGGATCGCGCTGCGAATGTCCTGGCCGCTGGCGTCCTTGGTGAGATAGCCGCGCGCGCCCGCGCGCAGCGCCCCCAGCACGCTCTCGTCGTCGGCATAGGTAGTGAGCGCGATCACGCGCACGTCCGGGTGGCGCTCGCGCAGGCGTCCGATCGCCCCAATCCCGTCCAGGCGTGGCATCCGCAGATCCATCAGCACCACCTCCGGCCGGTGCTCGTCGCAGAGCGCGATCGCCTCCTCGCCATCCGATGCCGTGGCGAGGAGCTCGATGCCGTCCAGGAGGCCGAGCAGCGTGCCGAGGCTCTCGCGCACCAGGCGCTGGTCGTCAGCCAGCAGTACGCGGACGGGCACGCGCTCGCCCTCCGCCGGCTGGTCGCCTGCGGTCACGCCGGCAGCCGCAGCTCGACGCGGAAGCCGTTGGCGGTCGGCTCGGCAAGCAGCTCACCGCCGAGCAGCTCGGCGCGCTCGCGCATCCCGGTCAGGCCGTAGCCATCTCCGGCGAGACCGAGGCCGACGGGCACGGGAGCGCCGGCGTGCGCGTGATCCTCGACCACGAGCACGGTGCTCTGCGGGAGATAGGCCAGCTTCACCTCGACGCGCTCCGCCGTGGCGTGGCGGCGCACGTTCGTCAGCGCCTCCTGGGCGGTGCGGTAAACGGCAAGTCGCGCGTCGGGCGCGAGCTCGCGCGGCGCCCCCTGGACCTCGACGGCCACCGGCAGGCCGCTCTGCTCCCCAAACGCGTCCGCGAGCACGCCGATCCGCTCGGGTCCCGGCAGCTCATCGCCGCGCGCGGCGGCGATCGCTCGGCGTGCATCCTGCAGCCCGCTGGCGGCGATGTGGTGAGCCTGGTCCAGCGCGCGCGTGATGTCCTCGTCGGCGCCCCGGTCGCGCGCGAGCAGGCGCGTGCTCTCGAGTTGCAACGCCAGCGCCGAGAGGGAGTGCGCGAGCACGTCGTGCATCTCGCGCGCGAGCCGGCTGCGCTCAGCGGTGCGCGCCTCCGCGGCCCGCGACTCGGCCAACACGTCGCCCTGCTCGCGCAGCTGGCGCATCAGTCGCAGCAGCAAGAAGACCAGGACAGCGCCGATCGGCAGCGACAGCGACCCGCCGTGCCCCGCGATCAGGGAGGTGGCGAGGAGCGCGACCAGCGAGCAGGCGAGCGTCAGAGCCCCGCGCAGGCGCTCGAGCCGCAGCGCGGCCACGATCGCGACGAAGATCGGCGCCGCCGTCCAGATGCCGTGCGGCTGCACCACGGCGAGCACCGCCGCCGCCGCCGTCATGGCGAGGAGCGCAGCGATGCGCCGTCGCGCGGACAGGTCCGCTCGCTGTGGCTGGGAGCTCACGGCGGCCGCGACGAACGCGATCGTCGCCGCCAGGATCACCGCGCCGCGTCCGTGCAGCCCAGGATACGGCCGGCTCGTGAACGTCTCCACCAGGAATATCACCAGGTACGCGGCACCGAGGCAGCGCAAGACGATCGCCTCGGCGGACGCACGCGTCCCGCTCCCGAACCTGCTGGCAGTGAACCACCTGTAGATCGCAATCATCTCGCGCCGTCAACGATAGGTGGCTCGCAGGCGTGTGTCATCGGCCGGTGGGTGGAGCCTCGGAGTCCGACCCTCCACCCACGGGTGGAGGCCGAAGATCGACCCGTGAGCCGATGAAAGCCGGCGGCCTTGAGCCTAGCGTTCTGGCCATGCTCACAAACTCACTCGACGCCGCCGTCGCCCAGCGCCGCGCCGCGTCCTCACCGCACTCCCCCGTTGCCCAGTCAGGCACCGCGTCCCCACCGCACTCCCCCAGCGATCTGGCCATCTCCATTCGGGCGCTGCGCAAGCGCTACGGCGATCACGAGGCGGTGCGGGGGATCGACCTGGATGTGCGCCGCGGCGAGATCTTCGCCTTCCTGGGCCCCAACGGGGCGGGCAAGACGACCACGGTCGAGATCCTCGAGGGCTTCCGCCAGGCGAGCGACGGCGAGGTGCAGGTGCTCGGCGTCAACCCCTGGCGCGCGCCCTCGGCGTGGCGTGAGCGGATCGGGATCGTGCTGCAGGACTCCGAGGCGGAGCCGAGCCTCACCGTGCGCGAGTGCCTGGACCTCTACGCCGGCTACTACCGCGCACCGCGCCAGGTCGATGAGACGCTTGCACTCGTCGACTTGGACGAGCATGCCGGGGAGCGCGCGAGCGCGCTCTCGGGTGGCCAGCGGCGGCGCCTGGACGTCGCCTTGGCGCTGATCGGCGACCCCGAGCTGATCTTCCTCGACGAGCCGACCACGGGCTTCGATCCCTCCGCCCGCCGCGCCGCCTGGGATGTCATCGCGGGCCTGCGGGACCTCGGCAAGACGGTCTTCCTGACGACCCACTACATGGAGGAGGCCGAACGCCTGGCCGACCGCATCGCGGTCATCGCCGCCGGCGAGATCGTCGCGCAGGGCACACCGCAGACGCTCCGCGACCGGCAGCGCTCGGGCGCACGCATCACGTTCGCGGCGCCGAGCGGCACGGCGTTTGCCGAGCTTCCGCCGACGCTTGGCGAGCGCACCGAGTTGAACCTCGATGGGCGCATCTCGCTGTCCAGCTCGACCGTCGCCGCCGATCTGCATTCGCTGTCCGAATGGGCACTGGCGCACGGCCTGGAGCTCGAGGACCTCGAGGTTCGCCAGCCGACACTCGAAGACGTCTACCTGGATCTCACAACCAACCACCAAACAAGGAGCTAGCGATGTTTCTTCTCTTGAAGTACCTCATTCGCATGTGGCGTCGCCACAGAACCGTTCAGCAGGCGGGGAACTAGAGATGTCCATGCACATGCTGGCTCACCAGGTGCGCTACGACGTGCGAGCGAGCCTGCGCAATCCCCGCGCGCGCTTCTTCACGTTCTTCTTCCCGATTGTGCTGCTGGTGATCTTCACCGGCGTCTTCGGCCACGGCAGCACCACCATCGACGGCGTCCGCGTGAAGCTCTCACACTTCTACGTGCCCGGGATCCTCGCGATGTCGATCGTGGTCGCCGCGTATGCCAACCTCGTGGTGTCGATCTCGGCGTTGCGCGAGAGCGGCGTGCTCAAGCGTCGCCGCGCAACTCCCGTCCCGCCCGCGCTGCTGATCGCAGGCCAGGCGCTCTCGACGCTCGTCATCGTCGGGATCATGGCAACGATCCTGCTCGCGATCGGAAAGGTCGCCTACGGAGTCGGGATGGCGCCTGCCGGGCTCGCCGCGCTCGCCTGCACGACGGTCCTCGCGACACTCACGTTTGCCTGCATCGGCTATGCCGTCTCCGGCATGATCGGATCCCCGGACGCCGCGCAGCCGATCGTGCAGGCAACCACGATGCCGCTGTGGTTCCTCTCGGGCGTGTTCATCCCGGTCGCCAACCTCTCGAGCACGCTGCGCTCGGTCGGCTCGCTGTTCCCCGTCGAGCACCTCGCGGCCAGCCTCCAGCTCGCGTCGGTCCACACGTCATTCACCAGCGCAATCTCCGTCAGCGACCTGCTCGCGCTCGCCGCCTGGGGCCTCGCCGCCGCTGCCTTCGCAGCCTGGCGCTTCAGCTGGCTACCCAGCCGCGCCACCGCGTGAACCATGTGCCCGGCGGATAGAGCAGATCACGTGCCCGTTGCCCCCTCGGGCGTCGGACGGACTTACGCCACTGATCGTCAGACGCTCCGCAAGGCGGCCGCCGGAGCAAGCCTGGCGGCGCGGACGGCGGGGTACAGCCCGGCCAGCGCGCCGAGTGCCAGCGCGATCGCCACACCGCCGCCGACGGACAGCGGGGGCACGACGACGATCCACCCCTGGCTGTAGGCATAGCCGGCGGTGGCCGCGGCACCGAGACCGATGCCGACCGCCCCGCCGAGGGCGGACAGCAGCACGGACTCGCCGAGGAACTGCACCCCGATGTGCACGGCGCGCGCGCCGAGCGCCCGGCGCAGCCCGATCTCGGGGCGGCGCTCGAGCACCGAGATGACCATCACGTTGGCGATGCCGACCCCGCCGACGAGCAGCGCCACGGCGCCGAGCGCGAGGAACACGGCGGTCAGGGTGCTCTGGGCGTCGGCGCGGGCCTGCAGCGCGTCCGAGGGCCGGCTGACTTTGGTCTGTTCGGGGTTCTGGGGGTTGGCGGCGGCGCCGAGCAGCGAGTCGGCTTCGGGCACCCGTTCCGGGTCGGCGCGGACATACACCATGCTGGCGCTCCGGGTGGTGCCGAACAGGCGCTTGGCGACCGGGTAGCCGATCAGCGCGGCGCGTTCGATTTCCGGTGCCAGCGGCAGCGCCCCCATCACGCCGGCCACGGTGAACCAGGTGTTTTCGATCAGCACCTGCAGCGGCCGTCCGTCGGCTGACAGACGATCCACCCCCAGCCGCTCGGCGGCGACGAGCCCGAGCACGACCAGGGGATAGCGTTCGTCGCCGGCGTTCAGAAAGTGCCCGAGGATCATCTTCCCGCCCAGCGTGGCGAGCAGCTGGGGGTCGGCGGCCTGCACGCCGATGCCGTTGGTTTCGGCGGCTTCGATGAAGGCGCTGCGCCGCGCCGTCGCCCCGGACACGCCCGTCACGGCGGCGGCCGAGCGCACGCTGCGCAGGTTGCGCACGTCCCTGACGGCGGCGGCGGGCAGCTTGGCCGCTTCGCCGAGGAACGTTTCCCCGGGGGTGACCGTGAGCAGGTTGGTCCCCAGTTCGTTCAGCTCGGCCACCAGTCCGGCCCTGCTCGAGTCGGAGATGCCGAGCACGGCGACCATTGCGGCGATCCCGATCGCCACGCCGAGCGCCGACAGCGCGGCGCGCAGGCGGCGCGTGCGCAGGCCGACGCTGGCGACCCGCAGCACGTCGGCGGGCAGCAGGCGACTGGGCGTGAGGTCAAGCGTCATCGTGGACCAGGCGGCCGTCGCGCAGCTCCACCCGCCTGGGCAGCTCAGCGGCGATCTCGCGGTCGTGGGTGATCACGAGCACGGTCGTGCCCTGCCCGCCCAGTGCCCGCAGCAGCTCGAGGATCTCGCGGCCGTTGCTGGTGTCGAGGTTGCCGGTCGGCTCATCGGCGAGCACGATCGCCGGCGAGCTGACGAGCGCGCGCGCGATCGCCACGCGCTGGCGCTCGCCCCCGGACAGCAGCGCCGAGGTCTGGCGCATGCGATGGCCGAGCCCGACGCGCTCGAGGGCCGCAGCCGCCGCTCGACGGCGCTCGCGGGCGGGGGTGCCGGTGTAGAGCAGGCCACCCGCGACGTTCTCCAGCGCGCTGTCAGCCTCCAGCAGGTGGAACTGCTGGAAGACGAACCCGATGCGACGTGCCCTGAGCGCCGCCAAGTCGCCCTCGGAGGCGCGGGCGACGTCGGCCCCGGCGATCCGCACGAGCCCACTGGTGGCACGTTCGAGCGTTCCCATGATGTGCAGCAGCGTCGACTTGCCCGAGCCGGAGGGGCCGACGATCGCGCACAGCTCTCCCTCCTGCACGGTCAGGTCGACGCCGCGCAGCGCCTGCACGCCGCCGTCGTAGCGCTTGACGACGTCGGAGAGCTCCAGGACGGCGCTCACTGGGACTCGATCACGGTCAGGCCTTCGTGCACGCCCGCGCCTTCGACCTGGACGTAGCCATCGGCGAACAGCCCCGGCGTCACCGGGACGGTCACACGGCGATCGCCTGCGAGCGTTTCGACGGCGTAGCCGCCGCCCGCGGTGGCGATCAGCGCGGTCGCCGGGACCGTCAGCACTTCGCGGTGGATGCTCTTCACCAGTTCGACGCTGACGGGCGCCTCGTCGAGGTGGGCGACGGCGTGGTTCAGGGCGATCGTCACGGGGATCGTGGCCGATTCGCCGCTTTCACCGCTGGGACTGCCCTTGCCTTCATCGCCCGAGCCACTGGATTCGCTGGCCACGGTGCCCACCTGTGTGATGCGCCCGCGGGCCTGGCCGCCGCCCGGCAGCTGCACGGTGACGGTCTCCCCCCGCCTGGCGAGCTGCTGCTGTTCGGGCTTCACCTTCAGCTGGACGATCTGCTGGGTGGAGGTGGTCGTGAGCACGACCTCGCCGGCGCCCGCGCCCGATTCACCGCCGGGTGAGTCTTTGCCCGATTCTCCGCTCGGCGAGTCCTTGTCGGGGTCGTCTTTGGCGGCTTCTACTTTGTTGGCGGGTTTTTCTTTGGCAGGTTCTTCCTTGGCGGGTTTTCCCTCGGCGGCTCCTTCTTTGGCGGGCGCTTCTTTCGCCGGCTTTTCTTTCGCTGATTTTCCTTTGTCTTCGCCAGGCGAGTGCTTGCGTTTGCGGGGCGATTTGCTCCCGGGCTTCTTCGCCGGCGATTTGCCCGCGCTGGGTTCGTTCGCCGCGGGCGTCGTGGAGGCGGGAGTCGTGGGGGCCGGCGTCGTCGAGGCGGGAGTCGTGGAGGTCGTTTCGGTAGGTGCGGCGGCGCCGGGCGGATCCTGCCCGAGGGTCACCTTCACGTCGGTCACGCGCCGCGCGCCGGGGGCGAAGACGACCCGGCCGAGTTCGACCTCGCCGGTTTCGGGCAGCCCCTCGGCCTTCTGCCAGCGCTTGACGGCGGCAGCCGTGGCTTCGCCGAAGGATTCCTCGTCGGAGATCGCGCCGTAGGGGTCGAAGCCGAGGTCGATCAGGTTCTCGTTCAGCTCGGTCACGTCGGGGCCGTCGCCGACGCCCTCCTCGAGCGTGCGGTAAGCGGGCACCGAGCCGTACATCAGCACGACGGGCAGATCGTCGATCCGCCACAGCGTTCCGCCGCGGGCGATCACAGCGCCGACGGAGGGCAGCCAGGTGAAGGTCCCGCCGACCCGGTCGTAGAGTTCGAGCGTGGATCCGTAGCCGAGCGTGCCGTCGACGGTCGAGCTTTCGGACAGGGTGCGCCGGGTCACGCTCGCCGTCGTGTCGCCGGTGGGCACGCCGGTTTCCGCACCGTGGTGCCCGCCCGAGCCGGAGCCGAGCAGCAGGACCGCGAGCACGGCCGCCACCGCCAGCACCAGCGCGCCGGCGGCCAGCCAACGCACGCGCCCGCGCCTGCGCCCCGAGGCGCTCTCCTCGCCCACGGGGCCGACGCCATCCTCAGGGGCGCCGTCGAGCAGCGCGGAGGCGCCCGGGGCGTCGTCCGCCGCAGGCGCCGCGCTGGGTGGCCGTTGCACTCCCGAGGAGTCCACGGCTCAGTTGCCGCTCGCGAGGGTGCCGCTCTGTGAGTACGAGCTGTCCGGCCTGATCGATGTCGAGGGGCCTTCGTGGGGACCCGACTTGCCCGACGGCGGCGGACCAGGGTGGGGGCCCTTGAAGGGGAGCAGCCCCTGGCACGACTGCTGCGCTTTCTGGAAGGCGGGGCTTTCGGGGTTTGGACCGCCGCTGCCGGGACCACCGTGGATCCGGATCGCGACGTGCCCTTCGGAGCTCGAGGCGTGCACTTCGATGCCATGTCCGCGCATGCACTTGGCGAACTTTTCGACGGCTTCCGCACGGGCCACCTTTTCCTGCGGGGAGAGGTTGAGCTTCTGCGGTTCGGGCTGGTACTTCCTGCAGTCCTTCTGGGCCGCTTCCATCTTGGCGGGTCCGCTGGGGCCCTTGATGCGCAGCCCGTGGCCTTCACCGCCGGGCCCGGTCGCGGTTTCGGCTTCGATTCCGTGTTCGCGCAGGCACCTGGCGAAGTCGGCGAACTTAACTTCGGCCTGCTGTTCCTTGGCAGCAGAGGATGTCGAGGACGGCGAGGAGCCGCCGCAGGCGGCCAGGAGAAGGCTCGCCGACGCCACGCACAGGATGGCGAGCGGGACGAGCGGGGGACGACGGGACACGGGGGCTCCTTTTTGCGGGTCGACCGCTGATCGATGGCGCCGCCGCGCGATCTGCGATCGACCGCGGCGGCACGCACATCAAACCCGCCCAACCTGAGATTCCCCTTAGAGGAGCTGAGGAACTTCCTGAACGACCCCGGAAGCCGGAGGAGCATCGCGCTTGGCCGCGCGACGCTCGGCGTCGCTCATCTGAAGCGGCGCCAGCTCGAGCGTCAGCCGCGCACCGCCGCCGGGATCGTTGGCCGCGTGCACCGAGCCCCCGTGCGCCTCGGCCGCCTGCCTGACGATCGCAAGCCCGAGGCCAGAGCCGGGACGCCCCCGGGCCTCGGGGGAGCGATAGAAGCGGTCGAACACCCGGGGCAGATCCTCCACGGAGATGCCCGGCCCGTGATCGCGCACCTCCAACTGCCCGTCGCGCACGCGCACCTCGACCGGACCGGCGGTTGGAGGATTCCACTTGCACGCGTTGTCGAGCAGGTTCGAGATCGCGCGATCCAGGCGCGCGGGCGCGGCGCGCACCAGGCAGGGCTCGGCGTCGAGCTGCAGGCGGCACTGGGGCGCGTGCAGCCTCGCACGCTCCAGCGCACCCGCTACGGCCAGGTCGAGCCTCACATCCTCCACCTCGATCTCCTCGATCTCGGTCTTGGACAGATCCACCAGATCCCCGACGAGCACTGTCAGCTCCTGCAGCTGCGCCTGGGCGGCGGCTATGACGCGGGCGCGCTCGCGCGCGGGCAGACGCTCCCCCATCGCGAGCGCGTCGAGGTTCGCCTGCGCGCTGGTCAGCGGCGTACGCAGCTCGTGCGAGGCATCGGAGACGAGTTGGCGCTGCGCCAGCCGCGAGCGCTCGAGCGCGGCCAGCATCGTGTTGAAGCTCGCGGCCAAGCGCCCGAGCTCGTCCTCCTCGCCGGCTTCGATGCGGTGGCCGAGGTCCTGTGTCCTGGCGACGCGTTCGGTGGCGCCCATGAGGCGCCGCACCGGCACCAGGGCGGCGCGCGAGACGAGCAGCCCAAGCACGGTCGCCAGCGCGATCCCGCCGAGGCACACGAGCGCCAGCACCAGCTTCAGGTGCCTGAGTGTGCTGTCCACGTCGGTCAGGGGCAGGGCCACCTGCAGCACTCCGCCTCCCGCGGCCGGCACCGCCAGTACCCGCACCGGCGTGCCCGCGATCGTCTGGTCGCTGAAGAACTCGTTGCGCCTGCCCTCCGCCACCGCCCGCGTCGCCGCCGACATCGGGATCAGGAAGTCCTTTGCTTCCGAGCGCAGGATCTGGCCGTTGGGGCGCGAGAGCTGCGCATAGCCCACGGCGCCGCCGAGCCCGGGGGCGGGCACCACCAACCGTGCGCCCTGCCCCCCCGCGCCGAACCCGCCGCGTGCGCCTTCGCCCGGGGCATTCCCCGTGACGGCCCGCATGCGGGCCACGACCTTGTCGCCTTCGAACGTGATGGTTTCAGACACCACGGCCTTGCTCGAAGCGCTCGGGCTCGGTCGCGACTGCACCAGTCCCCCGCCAGCTGTCGTCCCCCCAGCAGCGGCCGACCCTCCGGTAGCGGCCGTCCCCCCAGCAGCAGCCATCCCCCCGCCACCCGCCGTCCCCCTGGCAGCCCCTGACCCCCCGGTAGCCGCCGATGGCTCCGTGCCCACCGGCGCGGACGCGACCGGCGGCTCAGTTCCCACCGGCGCGGAGGCCAGCGGCGGCAGCCGGCCTTCCCGTTTCAGCCTGGCCACTTCTGCCGGGTTCACCTTGGCCAGGATCTGGACCGACTGGGGCAGGCCGGGCGTGACCTTCGCCCGCAGGCTGTTGTCGATGCCGGAGCGCAGCTCATCGCGGGTCACGACGTACACCACGACCGACGCGATCACGACCGCCGCGGCGACCGCGCCGGCAGCCAGCAGCACCATGCGCCGGCGAAAGCTCATCGCAGCGATGACCTCAGCACATAGCCGACGCCGCGCACGGTGTGTACCACGCGCGACTCCCCCGCGGCCTCGGTCTTGCGACGCAGATAGCCGATGTAGACCTCCAGCGAGTTCGATGCCGGCCCGAAGTCATAGCCCCACACACAATCGAAGATGCTCGCGCGCGTCAGCACCTGACGGGGATGGCGCATCAACAGCTCCAGCAGCAGGAACTCGGTGCGCGTGAGCTCGAGCAGGCGCCCGCCGCGGCGCACCTCGTGCGCAGCGGGATCGAGCTCGAGATCCGCGAAGCGCAGCAGCCGCTCGTCGCCCTCCCAGCCCGTGCGTCGCAGCAGCGCGCGCAGACGGGCAATCAACTCCTCGCGCGCGAACGGCTTGGCGAGATAGTCGTCCGCGCCGGCCTCCAGGCCGGCCACGCGCTCGGACACCTCGGTGCGGGCCGTGAGCATCAACACGGGCGTGCGATCGCCGACGGCGCGCATCCGCCGGCAGACCTCCAGCCCATCGAGGCCCGGCATCAGCACGTCGAGAATCACCACGTCGGGCGAGTCGACCGCGAGCGTGCGGATCGCCTCGCGCCCATCGGCCGCCGTGGCCACCTCGAATCCACTCAGATCGAGCACCAGCGCGAGCGCGTCGCGCACGGACGCCTCATCGTCGACGACGAGCAGCCGCATTGGCGCAATGCTGACGGGTCAACGTGAAAGAAAGCTGAACGCCGGCCGAGCGCCCGAGCGTTCCCTGTGGGCACTCGTCGCTCAGCGCTGCTTCTGCACGTAGAGGAGCTGTCCGTTGCTGAGGCGATAGACGGTGCCGACCGGCTGGCCGTGACCGCTCGCGGCGGGAGCGCTGGAGGATGGCGAGGGCAGCGTTTGGGTGTGCCGGGTGGTCGCCGTGCGGGCTTGCAGGCGGTGCGTGTGTTGGTCCAACGTCAGACCGAGGCCGGCGATCAGGAACGCGACGGCGAGGACGATCCCGATGTCGAACAGGTTGACGAGGCCGTCGAGCGGGTCTCCGGCGGAGTCTTCGATGCGGCCATAGCGGCCAAGTCCCGTGCGGCGGGTCATTTACCGGCCTGCGGTAGCAGTGGTGGGACGGGAGTCTCGGTGCTGGCGGGAGCTCCGATTGATTCGGCGGCTCGCTCCAGGGCGGTGAGGTCCTCTGTGTACATGCGGGTGCGGGTGAGGGTCAGCGCGAACGCGACGGTGCCGACCAGGAGCCCAATCGTGGTCGCGGCGAAAGCGGTGCGCAGGTCGGTGGCGAGGGTGTTAACTTCGCCGTGGCCGAGGGCGGCGAGCCCCGGCGCAAGCGGAATGAGGGTGCCCATCAGGCCGAGCGCCGGTCCGGCGCGGACGAGGATCCGGGTGTGGTCCAGGCGCCGTTGGACCGCAAGCTCGTAGTCGGCGAGCGCGTGCTCGACGCCGGCCTGCTCGCCGGTGGCGATCGCTCGCGCCATCTCCAGGAGGGCGTCCCTTGCGAACGAGCTGGGCGCACGGGCCGAGAGCGCGGCGGCCCGCTCGGGGTTGGCAACGACCTGGCGAGCGAGGTTCCGCAGCGCGCTGCGTCCGGCGCGCGCGCGGGACCACAGCTCGATCGCGAAGCGTCCCGCCTCCAGAGCGCAGAGGAGCAGCACCAGCAGCGCGAGGATCAGGACCGGGGTGCGCAGCGAGGAGGCGATCCGTGCAAGCGCTTCGGCGAGGCTGTCCGTGGCTGCGAGTGTGCTCACAGGGTCACCGCTCCTCGCCGCAGCTCGATCTGGGTGCCGATGAGGGCGGACAGGAGCAGCGCGACGGCGATGCCAATCGCGAGCCACGGCGTCTGGTCGGTGCCCGCGCCAGCACCACGCAGGCCCGGAGCACCGGGTTCGGGTGCGTCGGCGGGTACACCGATCAGAACCCCTTTGACCTCTCGGCCGCTGCTCTGCCCTCCGCCGCCTGCGCCGGTGCCGGTGAGCGCGACGCCGCCCGTGCCCTTGTGGCTGGCGGGGTCGCGTTTCTTGGGGTGGCGGGTGCTGGCGGCAGCGGCTGGCGGGACGGGCGCTTTGCGGGGCGGACCGGGATCGCGGCGGTGCTCGGTCTTGTCCTGCACGTGCCTGCTGGCGAGCTGGCGCACGCCGCCGGGAGTGTGGCCCCTGCTGTCTGGTTGGGGGCGGCTGAACAGCGGTGCACCGTTGCCACCGCCACCGGCGCTCACGCCGCCGCCGGGCTTGGGGGATTCGCCGCCCTGCCCACCGCCAGGCGCTTCAGCTGGGGCCTGCGGGAGCTCGTAATAGGGCGGCGCGGGGATCGGATACGGATCGCCGTCCATTGCGGCCCCAACGTAGGCGGTCATCCACACGCTGTTTTCTTCCCTGCTCGCCTCGTAGCGGATGTGGCCGTCTTCCTGCTGCAGCGAGGCCATGTAGCCGAGCGGTTCTTCGCTCGCCAGGCCCTTGTGCGTGACCCAGGTTTCGGGGTTGATCCCCGCTGACCACATCGCCTGCACCACCCAGGCGGTCGAGGCGACGTTCGGTTCCCTTTCCTCGGGGAGCTCTTGGAAGCCACCGTCGGCATCCTGCGCCGTCTCGAGGTATTCAAAGGCGTGCTGCTCGACGTCCTTGGCTGCGCCCTGGCGTCCGGCGGCGTTCAGCGCCTGGATCGCGGCGCCGGTCATATCCGCATCGCTCGGTGGTTCCCCCAGCAGCCTGCCTCCACCGATTGGGCAGGCCGCGCCGGTCCGGTAAGCGGTGGAGGGCCAGCCGTGGTCGCAGTTCTGCTCTCTTTCCACCCACTCCGCCGCTGCCTGCACGGCGGCTTCGACAGCTGGTTCGTGGATCGGGCTGAGCGCGAGGATCGCGAAGATCGTGTCGTTCATCTCCGGTTCACCGGAGCCCGCGAGGTGGACGAACGCGCCGTCGTTCGAGCCCGGCTGGGTCAGCTGGCGCTGCAAGATCCGTTCGAGGAGGTTGACGCCGCCGAAATCGGTTGGGGGGGTGCCCGTGGCGTCTACGACCAGCAGTTCGCGCTCGAAGTCGGTGGTCGAGGACAGCGTGCCCGCGTGTTCGGCCAGGTAGCCGTAGACGCTGTGAGCGCCGATGTAGTGCTGGCCGGCGGGGGTCTGGTCGCGCGGATTGATCCCCGCCGCAGCGAGCGCCAGCGCCACCCACGCGCTGACGTCGTTGTTGGAGCTCTCTCCCGGTTCGCCTCCGAACCCGCCATCGGGGTTCTGGTCGTTCTGCAGATAGCGCACCATGCTGTCGAGGCTTCCCTGGTAGCGCACCGGCGCCGCGAGCGCCGAGCCCACCCCGCACACCAAGAGCAGGAGCGGGATGCTGGTGGCGAGTCTCAGCGCCGCCAGCACCCCGCGAGCAACCGCGGCTGGCCTACCGTTCGAGCGCGGCGCCATCGAGATTGGCCTGTCCCGGAGTCCATGCCGGCTCATCGTCGTCTGCTGGGCACGATCAGGGTCTTGACGACGGTCTTGGCGCCGGTGAGGCCGATGCTCACCCGGTAGCTCCCTGGCGCCAACCGCGGCAGCTTGACGTCGAGCGCTCCGATCTTGCTCGCCTTGATGGAGGTCGTCTTCACGGTCCGCCACCGGCGGTGGTGTCCCCTGCCGAGCAGACGGGCGATCTTCACCGTGACCTCACCGGGCGCGGTGAGCTTCAACAGCAGCCGCGCGGGACTGATGCTCTGCACCGTCAGGCCGGCAACGGGGCCGCTCATGCTCGGTCCGGGGACCGGGTTTGAGCTTGTGGAGGGACTCGCCACTGGTCCTGGGCTCGTTTCGGTTTTGGGTTCGGTTTTGGGTTGCGGGCCCGGTTCGGGCGCCGGGGTGCCGGCCCCGGCGAGCGGGACCGGCATCGTTTGGCCGGTGCCCTGGACGGTGGCTTGCAGCAGCGCTTCGTGCAGTCCCGGGGTTGTGGGGTTGAAGCTGACCTGTGCTTCGCAGCTCTGCCCCGGTTCCAGCGTGTGTCCGACGCAGTTCCCGCCGGCGAGCTGGAAGTCCTCGGCCTGTTCGCCGGTGATGCCGACGGTCGCGATCGCGAGGGGCCGCACGTCTTCGTTGGTCAACGTGGCGGTCAGTGGTCTGCTCGGAGCGCCGACCGTCCGGCTTTCAAAGAACAGAGACTGCTGGTCGAAGCTCGCGTCATAGGGGCCATACGGGCCGGCGATCGTCAGCGCATCGAGCGCGTAGACCGTCGGGGCCTGCGCTTCGCCGTAGACGCCGTACTGTTCGTTCGAGTGGATGCCATAGGCGAGCGCTTCCCTGAGCGCGCCTTCGCCTTCCGTGAATGCGCCGATCACCGCTTCGGCCGGGCTGTGTTCGCCGGTTTCGGGGTCGCCGCTGCCGGCGTATTCCGCGGTGATCTGGTAGCGGGAGAGCCACTTCGCGGCGTGCTCGGCTGCTTCGCTGTGCCCGGTGAGCGCCAGGCCGATCGCGCCGAGTGCGGTCGATTCGATGGTTGGTTCGGCTTCTGCTGGCTCTGGTTGTTCTTCTTCGTATTCACCACTGGCGCGGACGCTGCCGTCTGGTTCCTGAAGGTGCTCCAGGTTTTCGCCTGCTTTTGTGAGGGCCGCTTCTATTTCTTTCATGAGGGGTTCTCCCACCACGGCTGCGCCCTTTTCGCGTGCGGCGGTCAGCGCTTCGATCGCTTCGGCGTTGAGGCGGGTTTCCAGTTCGAAGCTGCCGGTGCTCGGTTCCTGATGGGCGAGGAGCACTTCGATCGTCTTCAGGGCCTTCGCCGGTAGCGCGCCTGTACGGGCGAGCGCGAGCAGCGTGGGCGCGATGCGGAACACAGCTCCGGTTGGTGAGCCGCCCGCTTCGACCTTCCCGGTCGCTTCTTCGATCAAGCCTTCCAGGGTTCCGCGTAGGTCTTGCCCGTCGAAGCTCGACGGGTTCTGTCCGAGTGCCTGCAAGGCGAGGATCGTGTCCGCGTAACGGTCCGGATACTGGTCTTCGCGTGGTTCGTGCGGCTCGGCGAAGCCATGCAGCACGCAGCTTCCGACCTGAGCGCTCTCTTCTTCGCAGGTGCGCGAGAGCCAATGCGCGATCGGCGCGAGCTTGGCCGGCGCGACCCCCGCCTGAGCCAGCGCGACCGTCCCCCGCAGAAGCGTTCGCAGGCCGCTGAAGTCTTCTCGTTTGCCGAGTTCGTCTGCTTCGGTTTGCACAGCGGTCTGGTTCAGCGTCGGGGTGAGCCACTCTCGCGCCAGTCGGGCCGGGATCACCGAGGATTCCTGCTCGGCGGGCAGGCTGAACGACGAAGGTCCGCTGCCGTCCATCGGTTCGATCCGAGGGCCACCGGCGAAGCCCCAACCTTCCACGGAGCCAAGCGTCGGCTTATAGCCGTAGGCGCCAACACCGCTGTAGCCCCAGCGTCCCCCTGGCTTGCCGTGCCAGTAGGACCAGTAGGCGTTGGCCGGTGCGGAGTGTTCGCAGCTCTGTTCGGCCAGGGTTGGCTCGCCTTCGATACGACAAATGAACGCCAGCCCGTATTCCTCGGTGCCTTCGATGTGGAAGCCCGCGTGCTCGAGCGCCTGCACACCGTTCCCCTGTTCCCCCAGCGCACAGCCGACATACACCTTGCCCGTACCGATCTTGCGCTCATCGACGATCACCGTCACGCCCGTGTTCGGTTCGCACGGTTCCCACCGCGCGATCAGCGCTTCGTCGGGGTTGGGCACGTTCGCTGCAAGCGCCTGGGAGGCACGCGCCGCAGCTCCAAGCAGCGCGCAGAGCACGAGCAGGCAGACGAACGTGAGCCGGTTGCAGTTGGGCCTGACGGTGGGCTGGTTCATGTCGGTCGCTCCTGAAGATGGTTTGGGGCGACGGACACAACCTCGCGGGATCGGGGGCGAGGGTCGGGCCGGCCGCATGTGACTACCCGGGGGGCGAGCGCGATGCTCGCCCCCCGGAAGCACGCTTCGGCGGGACTACGGCAGCCCCACCAGATGCGGGTAGCTCTGTTCGTAGAGGCCGAGGATGCCCTGCGCGCTCGCCAGCACATCGGGTTTGCCTGTCTTACCGCAGGCCGGCAGGCCGCGTTCGCTCACAGGCTGTCCTTCGACGGCTTCTTCGAGCCATTTCACAGCACTGCCGAGCGAGGCTTTGCCCTCGACGTCGGCCATGATTCCCAGCGCCGTGCTGTTGGCGCCCTTGAATAGTTTCGTATATTCGCTTTCGCTGCAGTAGCTTTCCCAGGCTCCGCTGGCAGTCTGATCGCTGTGGAGCCATTTGAGGGCGGATTCGCCAGCCGCTTTCGATCCGCTCGTTTCGGCGGTCAGCAATGCCTGGACTGCCATCCCAGTCGAATCGACTTCCACCGCGTTCGGGTTTTCTTCTTCTTTTTTGTTGAACGGCGGTTTGGTATTGCATTTGGTGGTCGGCAGACCCATCGTCGAGCGAAATGCGCCAGCCAGTTCTTCGGGTTTCGTGCACTGCTGCGAACGCAGATACGTGGCACCCGCTTCGATCGCCGATTTGAGGTTTGGTTTGCTGGTGCAGAGGTTTTTTTCGCACGCCTTCAGCGCGATGATCGCGAGCGACTGGCCGAAGACATTGGAGTAGTTTGCCGCGCCCTTGTCGCTGAACCGGCCGGTTTCGCTGCCTTCTTTGACCTGCAGGCACTCCAGGTCTTTGATCAGGTTGCGTTTCCCTTCGGCTTCTTCTGGATTTCCTCCCTGCGCCTCAACCGCAAGAGCGAACTTGGCGACAGCGCCTGCTGAGAGTTCTTTCGCCGTTTCACACGGTTCACTCCCCACATATTTGCTTTTGTTCGCGAGCACCCATTTGTATGTGGCGGCACGGTCGCCAGCGAATTTTTCGCCCGCACCCTTGAACGCAAGCATACATTCGATCGTCTCCCCGACAGATTTTTCTCCATACAGTTCGCAGTACGAGCCTTCGCTCGTTGTTGTCTTCAACTGTTTGGCGAGCCATTCGGTTGCTTCGACCTTCGGCTGGGCGCTGGCGACCGCAGGCACCGCGAACGCGAACGCGAGTGCCAACACGCCGGCCAGCATCCCGACTCGCTCGAGCCACTTCGGATAGATTGACATGGTGTTTCTTACCTCCTGGTGTTGCCGAGACCGCCAGCCAGAGGGTCCGAAAGAGTCCTTAAACGAAACAGTCCCCGCACATCAAGATGTACGAGGACGGAAACTGGAACGGGACTCGATCCGGCTCCGCCCGCAGACCACGACGGGATTGGTAGAGCTCAAAATCCCCCATACAGGCACTCCGGCTCGCCACCGCCCGCCGGAAACGACGAGGGTGGCCTACGGTTGCGGGTCAGCGCCGGACTCAGACCGGCTTCCCCCGCATGGAGGACGAATATTCAGTTGTCGGCCGGACCATAGCACCCCGGAGCACAGGAAGTCCGCGCCCCCGATCGACTCCGGGCCCACCCGGACTCGCACTATGATCGGCGCGTGAAACACGCGCTCTCATGGAGCGGCGGCAAGGACTCGGCCCTGACGCTCTGGACCCTGCGCAGCCAGGGGATCGAGCCCGAGGCGCTGATCACGACCGTCACCGACGAGTACGACCGCATCAGCATGCACGGCGTTCGCCGCGAGCTTCTCGCCATGCAGGCAGACGCGGCCGGTATCCCGCTCGTGGAGGTCCGCATCCCGCCCGCGTGCGTCAACGAGATCTATGAAGCACGCATGGCCCAGGCGTTTGCCTCACCGCCCCTGTCCGGCGTGGAGGCGGTCGCCTTCGGCGACCTGTTTCTAGAGGATGTCCGCGCGTACCGCGAGACCCGGCTGACGGCGGCCGGCAAGCGCGGCCTCTTCCCGTTGTGGGGCCGCGACACCGGCGCCCTGGCGCACGAGTTCGTCGCAGCCGGCTTCCAGGCGATCGTCGCCTGCCTGGACCCACGGGCACTCGACGCCTCCTTCGCCGGGCGAGCATACGACGAGCAGCTTCTAGACGATCTGCCCGTGGGCGTCGACCCCTGCGGCGAGAACGGCGAGTTTCACACCTTCGTCCATGCTGGGCCGATCTTCACCGAGCCGATCGCGTGCGCGACCGGCGAGGTCCTCGAACGCGAGGGCTTCGTCTTTTGCGATCTCATGGTCGCCTGAGGCGAACGCCCGCCTGATCGGCTCTACCCCGGCAGGGAAGCTGCAACGGACGGTCAGCCGGCGGTCGTCCCGCCGACTGTGGTCCCGCCGACTGTGGTCCCGCCGGGCGTAGTCCCGCCCGGCGTGGAGTGCGGCGCGGGCACCTTCGCTGCCTGTTGCAGGGCCGCGGACAGCGTGGGATGGACGGCGATCGCATCGGGGAGCCCGACGATGGCGATTAGACGCACGAGTTGGGAGGTCTCGGGGATCACGAGGATCAGCTTGGCGCGGCGGTGGTCGAGGCGGTCGCCGAGGCGCAGCAGCATGTCGAGGGCGGCGCTGTCGAGGTAGCGGATGTCGCCGAGGTCGACGATGAGACTCGAGGCGTCGGGGCCGAGCGCGCCGTCCAGCTGCCGCCTGGCGTTGGCGGCATTGGCGGCGTCGAGGTCTTCGGTGGCGTGTGCGATTGACACTCCGTCGCGCCGTTCGATGTCCAAGGCACTCACGGCTGGGAGAGTCTCTTGGCGATGGTGACGGCGGTTCCCGCCGCGTCGCTGTCGATCTCCACGCTGTCGACCAGCGAGCGCATGATCCCGAGCCCTCGTCCGCCGCCACGCGAGCGCGTGGTGCGCCAGCAGCCGAGGTCGCGGACGGTGACTCTCACGTCCTGGCCGTCGTGCTCGCAGCGCACGGTGAAGGTGGCTTCGCGGGCGCCATAGGCGTGCTCGATCGCGTTGGTGGCGGCCTCGGAGGCCGAGAGGGTGACGTCGAACAGCTCGCTCTCGTTGGCGCCGGCGGCCCGGAGCCAGCGGCCAAGTGTGTTGCGCAGCCCGCCGAGCACGTTGGGACACGCCGGCAGGGTCATCTCGAGCGTGCCTTCGAGCGGCACGGCCTCGATGGCCAAGAGCGCCAGGTCGTCCGCGAGCGGAGTCTCGTCGACGAGCGCGCGGTACACGCGGTCGGCGAAAGAGGAGTCGGTGCGCTGGGCGGCGGCCTGGGCAGCGACGGTCAGCCGCCCGAGGCTCTCGTCGATCGACTCCTCGCGTCGCTCGATGAGCCCATCGGTGTAGAGCAGCAGTCGGCTGCCGGTCGGGAACGGATGGCGGGAGGCCCGATAGTCGTGTCCGATGCGCACGCCGACGGGCAGACCGTGTGTCTGCTCCAGCAGGCGGGCGTCACCGTCCGGTTCGATCAGCAGCGGCGGCAGATGCCCGGCGTTGACTGCTTCGAGCTCTTCGGCCTCGGGGTCGAGTTCGAAGATGGAGAGGGTGGCTCCCCGGCTGCGGCCCATCGAGACGAGCAGCTCGTTGAGCATCGCGATGACCTCGGCGAGCTTGTGTCCCTGCAGCATGTAGGCGCGCAGTGCCGTGCGGATCTCGGCCATCACCGAGGCCGCCAGCACACCGCGGCCGACGACATCGCCGATCACGAACGCGACCCGCCCGTTGGCGAGCTGGAAGACGTCGTACCAGTCCCCGCCGACCTTGATGCCGGAGCCCGCCGGAAGGTACTTGGCGCTGAAGCGCAGACCGGGTATCTGGGGCAGGGCGTCCGGCAGGAGCGTGCGCTGCATGATCTCGGTGACAGCGCGATGCTCCGAGATGTGGGCGTTGTCGATCGCGAGCGCCGCGCGGTCGGCGGCGAGCTGCAGCAGCGCCACGTCGTCCTCGTCGAAGTGGCGCTGGACGAGCGTGCCGACGTGCATCACGCCGATGACGCGGCCTTCCACGTGCACGGGAACGCCGAGCATCGAGCGGATGCCCCTCTGCCGGAGGATCGGGTTCACCACCTCTGCGTGGTCCAGATCCTCGATGACGATGGGACGCGCCTCGACGGCGACGCGGCCCGCGAAGCCGCGGGCGAGCGGCACCTGGACGCCCTGGCGGACCTCCTCCTCGAGTCCCCGTGCGGCGCGCGCGAGCAGGACGCCACGATCCTCGTCGAGCAGCAGCACCGCTGCGGTGTCGACCTCGAGTGCGCTGCGGATGCGCTCGAGCAGCTCGGAGAGCATGTCCTCCAGGGACATGTAGCCCAGCGCGGAGTCGGTGATACTGAGAAGGTGGCTGCGGCGGCCCAGCGATAGGGAGGAGGCGGGCGCAGGTTGTTCGGCGGCGTCGATGCGCGGTCCGCCGCCCGTCTCGGTCTCTAGCCGCTGGGCGTCCACGGGATGTCTAAGTCCCCGCTTGGTGGGGCCTCGGGCTCATCCAGCCAGCGCCTTTTCGTGAGGTGAGGATCGCGCCACACTTGCCGCTCGGGCTCACAGTGGGCAGTCCCCGCCCGGCTCTACGCCGGGGCGAGCTCGCCGATGTTCTCGCGCAGCTTGGCGAGGGCGGAGTGCAGCAGCCGTGAGACTTGCATCTGGGACACGCCCAGCTGTCTGCCGATCTGTGCCTGGGTCAGCTCGTGCACGAAGCGCAGCTGCAACAGTCGCTGCTCGCGGTGGGTCAGGCCGACGAGCGCATCCTCGACCAACATGCCGGTCTCCACGCGCTCGTAGCCCTCGTCGTCTCCACCGAGGGCATGGGCGAGCGTGGCTTCGCCGTCCTCCCCGTTCTGCGCGGGCGCGTCCAGGGAACTGGCCGTGTAGGCGTGGGCCACCTGGAGCCCGTCGAGGACATCCTCCTCTGAGAGCTCGAGGTACAGCGCGAGCTGTTGGACGGTCGGCGGCCTGTCGTTGTTCTCGCGGGAAAGAAGCTCGATGGCCTCCTGGACGGTCTTGGAGCGTTCCTGGGCGCCGCGGGCGACGTGCACCGCCCAGGAGCTGTCGCGGAAGTAGCGGCGCAGCTCGCCGAGGATGGTCGGGATCGCGAATGCCTCGAACGGGCGTCCACGGCCGGGGTCGAACCTGTCGACCGCCTTGACGAGCGCGAGGTTGGCGACCTGGGTGAGTTCTTCGCGTGGAAGCGAGGAGCTCCAGTAGCGGCGCGCGACTTTGCGCGCGAGGGGCATGTATCGCGTGACCAGCGCCTCGCGTGCGACCGGGTCCCCGTCGTGACAGCGCGCGAACAGCACCTGGACCGAGACGCCGTGCACTTTCAACAGCCGGCTCTCGGGTATCGCGCGTGCGCTTCTCGGCGCTGCGCGCTCGCCCCGGGGCGACTGGTTGTGGGTGGTGGTTGTAGAGGCCATTTGCGAACAGTTCCATCTGCCCACCCCTCTTGGCGAGCTATGCGTAAGGCTACCCGCGTCGGCGTGGGAGCAAACGGCGGCCGCAGCCCGCGCCGACGTTCGCACGCGGCAACCCCCGGCAACCCGGGCAACCGCCCGAAGCCGCCGCGGGGCCTGGGTGGCAGACGGGGACATCACCAGCGCCCGTACCAGCGCCTGCGACCGCCGCCGACGGGGGCGCCGCCGACGAAGAAGCCAATCAGCCACAGCAGGACGGCTATCAAGAGCACGTACCAGAGCACGTGCAGTGCGAATCCGAGACCGCCCAGAATCGCGAGCAGCAGTATCAATATGACCAGTGCCACCATCTTTTTCTCCTCCTTGAAGTTGACACGCACTGACCTACCCCATCCTCGACGGCCGTAACCATGTCGGTAGCACCAGGTCGCGAGGCGCAGCCCGTGGCAGTGCGGATTTGCGACACGGGGCCTGCGGGCGCGTGGCTCGTGCTCGGCCTGGCGGTGATCGGCGCGGCACTCGCGCTCCCCTGAGCGGCGTTTTCCCATGCGGGGGTGCGGGTAGACAAGGGAGCGTATGCGCCGCGAGACCGACAGGGATTCGCCCGGCCAGGTATAGCTACCGTTGATTGGTATGGGGGACTCTCAGAGCGTGGACGACCAGGCCCGCCATGAGACGCAACTGGAGCGCCTCGACCGCAACCTCGAGGAGATGACCGGCGAGCTGCGCGTCGTCGTCACCGGCGTCCAGGTTCTCTTTGCGTTCCTTCTGATCGTCCCGTTCGACACCGGCTTCGCACACGTGGGAAACTTCGAGCGCATCGTGTACTTCGTCACGTTGCTCCTGGCGGCGTTGGCGGCGGTGTGCACGCTCGCCCCCTCCGCGGAGCATCGCTTCCTGTTTCGCCATGACGACAAGCAGCACCTCGTGTTCAGCTCAAACCGTGTGGTGATCGTCGGGCTGGGGTTTCTCGCACTGGCGATGTGCGGCTGCCTGCTGCTGATTACGACCAAGCTGTTCGGTGTGGCGGCGGGCATCGTGACAGCGGTTGTGGGAGCGGTGCCGTTCGCGGTCCTGTGGTTCGCGATGCCGCTGAGGAGGCTGCGGAGGCTCGAGGGGCAGCGACGCGATCAGTGAGGGTCGCCCTCGGTTGCGGCAATGAAGAGCTCGTAGAAGGCATCGAGAACCCGCCCGCTGACACCGATCCCCGTCTCGGTCGCTGGCGCGAGCCCCTCAGCGGCGGGCCAGTCGGCGTCCGCTCTCGATGTTCGGTGGGGTGTAGTTGAGCTCGTAGTGGTGATAGAGAGCTGACTCGTCGGCCTGGGATAGCTCCTCGCCGTGTCGCTCGATGTTGGGAGCCTCCTGGACCCGCTGCTTGGTGACCGCAACCTGCAGATCGTCGGGACCGACCTTGATCCCGCCGAGCGGCACAAAGGTCAAATGACGGCCGATCAGGCCCTCCTTGACGGTCGCGAACTGCGGCTCGTCGGTCTCGACGTCGACGTAGACATCCTCGAGCTTGCCGATCTTCTCGCCGTCACGATCGACCAACGTCTTTCCGTGCCACTCCGCAACGCTCCACTCGGCCTCCGGCTGTTGATCATTCATGACTTCCTCCTAGACACGGCCTCGCCGCCCGCGGTAGGGACCCAGGAACAGCGCCAGCACCACGAGCAGGAGGAGCAGCACGAGCGGGTTCACAAATGCTCCGCCCGCAATGCTGAGAACCACCAGTACGACGATCAAGAGCAGAAGCAGATCCATGTTCTATTTCCCGTCCCCGTCGAGCATGTCCTTGACCTTCTCTGCGGCCCTGTCGATCCTGTCCTTGATCGACGCCCTTGCCTGATCGGCTTTGCCCTCGCGCTTGAGGTCCTCATCCCCCGTGAGGCTGCCAGCCGCCTCCTTCAGGCGACCCCTGCCCTCATCCACATTCTTATTGGTAGCCATCGGCTCCCTTTCGTTGAAGTCTCATTGTCCAGAGACTCATCTACCCCAGCTACCAGGCTCTCAATCATTCGTCCGGGTTGGCGGGCGCCCGGGCGAAAGGCAGGTGCCCTGCTCGACGCCGATAACGGCGTATTCTCCGAGGTTTTCAGAGAAGCCTGTCCATGCTTCGTGTTGGCGGCTTAATCGCCGCCAGCAGGTTTCCTTCCGTGATTGCCGCTTTGAAGGGGCCGATCCAAGGGTGTTCACCAATCACGTAGCTATTGCCCGATCCTGCGATCTCGGTGGAGAAGTTCGTACCAAGTGCAAAGTGCACGAGCCTGCCCACTCGCCCCCAACGACATCGGTCTCCGACACTCCGTGCCGTCTGGATCGCCTCTAGCATCTGGACCGCCGCCCGGACACATCGGAATACCCCTACCGTCCTCGGGCCTGCTCCAGGTTGGACTGGTGGGGGCCGGAGAGCCAGTCCGCATTCGGCCCCAGACGCGCGTCGACCGACTCCTCTCCTCGCCGCAGCGCGCCGATGTAGGCACGATCGGCGGCTAGGCGGGCCGCCACCTCGGGACCCTCGGCAACGGCGCCGTGGCCGGGGACCACGACATCGACATGCCTGGCGGCCTCTCCCAGTCGGTCGAGTGCCGTCTCGTAGGCGCCCACCTGATCGGGGCGGCGAGCGTCGAGGAGAGGGATCAGGACATCGGAGAGCATGTCGCCGGCGAGCAGGACGCCACGGTCCGCGAGGAGGACCGCGGCGTGGCCGACGGCGTGCGCCCGATGCTCGATGATCTCGCCCGGCACGGGTCCGCCGTCCGCGGGCAGCGGGGTGACGAGCGCGATCAGCTCGAGAGGGATGCCCGACGCGCTCTGCGCCGCCATCGCCTGCGCTCGCTCTCGGGCTTCACCGGCAGCGCTGGCGGCGGCAGGGGTGGCGTAGCGCGGCACATCGCCGAACCGGGCATGCCAGAGCAGGTGATCCCAGTGGGGGTGGGTGGAGAACCCGGCGACCACCGGAATGGCGAGCCGGTCCAGGTCATCCGCGAGCTGGTTCAGCTCGGCACCATCGATGCCGGGATCGACCAGAATCAACCCATCCTCCCCGCGCACCACGATGGAATTGGTCCAGACCCACTCACTCTGCCGGACCCAGACGCCGTCGGCCACCTGAGTCAGCATCGGTTCACTCTGCCAGGTATCTCCCCCCGGCGCAAGAGCGTGGCGAGCAACCTCGATTCAATCGCGGCCACGGTTGCCCATCAGATAGCCCGATAAAGCGCCACAATGACGCACATGGAGATCGTGGGCATCCGCGAGATGCGCCAGAACCTGAGCCGCTACACACGCAGGGCCAAGGGTGGCGAGTCATTCGTGATCACCGATCGCGGACAGGCGGTGGCTCAGCTCACGCCGGCGCCTGGACGCGCGTCAGCGATCGACAGGCTCGTCGCCGAGCGTGGGGCAACGCGCGGCCAGGGCAACCTGCTGGATGTATTGGAGGAGCTGCCCGAGCCGATCCCGGGCCCGCCCTCTGGAACGGTGCTTGACGAGCTTCGCGGCGAGCGCCGATAGAGCGCTTGCCCGCCTACCTAGATACCTCCGCCTTCATCAAGCTCGTGCGCTCCGAGCCTGAGAGTCCCGCCCTGCGAGAGGAGCTCCGCGGCGCCGAGACGGAGCTGATCAGCAGCGTCCTGCTGTCGGTCGAGGGACGTCGTGCGGTCGGCCGCTATGGCAAGCTCGCCACCGTCCGCGCCGAGGCAGCGCTGAAGACGGTTACTCTGCTGGCGCTGGATGACCCGATCATCGAGCTTGCCGGCGAGCTCGAACCCGTGGAGTTGCACTCGCTCGACGCACTCCACCTCGCCACCATCCTCAGCCTCGACGAGGATATCGATCGCGTGTATTGCTACGACTCGCGTCTCACCGGTGCGGCGCGAAGCCTGGGAATCGAGGTCGCCGAACCCGCATAGCACCCATCGCGCTCGTGGCGGCGGCAATTCCGTTCCCCCTCAGAAAAATGACTCGTGCCCGAGTCACCAAACGGATCGAGACGTTTTTCGAACTTCACCTCCGCCGGCCTGGATAGCGTCGCGCACGAACTCAGAGATACCGCGAGGTCGCGCCGCGGGCTACCGGTAGCTCGCGGCGCGACACAGGTCAAGTCCTGCGACCGGAGCGACGTCCTGTCTGGGGGACCGCCCGTCGCATCTCGGCTTCGTGCATGGTGCGCCAGCGGAGGTAGAAGCCCCAGCCCCACTGGATCGCAAGCGAAGCGTAGCGGTCGAGCTCTTCATAGTCGTCGGCGACGCGCTCCATGAAGTCCGCCGCGACGACGCTACCGGTGTGGTACTCGGTCGTGGCCCGGCTGCGGGACATCCCATAGTCGCCGTAGACGGGCATTATCTCGCTACTCGCGAACGGTAGGTCACCTTTATCGAGCCGACCTCGGACCCTCTTCGCCATCGAGCGCGGGCGCTGCGGCTCCTGGTCCTCGGCCTGCCACGCCGGAAGCATCTCGCGCGCCGCATCGCGGATGCATTCACAGACATCCACCATGTTCTGGAGCATTGCGTAGCAGGCCGTCTGCTCATCTTCCACGACCCCGCGCCGGCCCATGTCTAGCTTGACGACACTGCTCGCCATGTCGTTGAAGATGCGAGGAAGCCACTCGGGCACGCGCGGGACGCCACCCCTGCCCGGCTTGAAGGGCCGAAATCTCCGCCAGCTTTCCTCGATCTCGAAGCCAACCGGGTCACGTTCCCGGACGAGACTCCGCTGGTGCGCGTACTTCTCAGCATCGGTCCTGAATTCCGACTCCTTATCCTTTGGCCCAAACTCCGACCACGGCTTAATGAGACGGTCCAGATGCGTTTCGAACTCGCCGTCCTTATCGCGGACGAGCACGTTCCTGCCACCGGGCTTGTTCAGGAACTCAAGAAGCGTGACCTTGCGGTACTCGTTAAGACTGAGAGAATGCCGGTCCTGCCAGGCATACTCGCCTCCAATGTTGACCTTTCCCTTGAGCATTAGCAGCTCTAGCGGTACTTGAACTTTCTGCCGAACCGACGTCCACGCGGATCATTGCGAGCAGGCGTCGAGCGCGGCAACGTGCTGCCAATCTGCTTCTGCGTCGCGGAACTCCTCTTCAGCATGCCCAGCAAATCGTCTAGGTGGGCCTCCGGACCGTTCTCCTCGATCCCCATTGAGCGTCACACTCCCGCTACTAACAAACACCCAAAAAGTGCTTATTTGCAGGAAAAAATAGCGGGGGCGGGATTCGAACCCGCGACCTTCGGGTTATGAGTTGTGTGGAGGGGGGTGCGCTCAGATCGATTTGGCTTGGTTGAGCCAGATCCGTTCTGCCAGATGCGCTCAGTTTCGCTCAAATTGGTACGCAAATTGGTACGCGACTAATTTGGTGAGGAATCTAAGGTGGACAGCCAACGCGGTCGCCGCCTTGCGACTGCCAGTTGCTCATCCGCCGCTCCGATGGGCCGGTGACCGTGAACAGTGCCCCATGCCCTTGCACTGCCGATAGCTACTCGATCGTGCCCGGATCACGTCAGACTGTCATGCTATTGTTCGTATACAACGTACAAAGACCTGACATGATCGATCACGCACAGCTCTACCGTGTGGCGGAGTCCCAGGCCGGATTCTTCACCGCACGCCAAGCGGCTCACGCCGGCATGGGGCGCTCGACCCTAAGTCAGCACGCCGGGCCGAATAGTCGCTTTGAGCGCATCGCCCGGGGTGTCTACCGGCTGCGTCAGTTTCCCACGAGTCCCCACGGGCACGTCGTGGCAGGATGGCTCTCGCTCGGCGCCCCCGAGGCCGTGGTCTCGCACGCGAGCGCACTGGAGTTGCATGATCTCTCTGACGTGATCGCCGACGAAGTGCATCTAACTGTGCCGCGCAGCGCTCGCTGGCGACAGCGGCGCCCCGGGATACGTCTGCATTTCGCCTCACAGCCCATCGCCCCAGAGGAGCGCCAGCACGTACTCGGACTGCCAGTGACTACGGTCGAGCGCACGATCGCGGACTACGCCCAGGACGCCGGCCAGCCCGAGCAGGCCGAGATGGCGGTCGCGCAGGCACTCGCTCAGGGCCTTACCACGGCTGTGCGGTTGCGCGCAGCGGCTGAGGGTCGCTCCGGGCGCGTGCGGGAGCTCATCGATCGAGCAATCGAGTTGGCGCGATGAGATACGCAAGCGCCGGGGCGCTCCGCGATGCGCTGGAGGCACGGCTTGGCGAGCGCACTCGCCAAGGCCAGAGCATCGCGCGTCTACGCAAGCAGGTCGCGTTCGAGCGGCTGTTGCGTCGGTTGCAACAGACCGCGCCCGACCTCTGGCTGTTGAAGGGCGGCTTCGCACTCGAGCTACGGATGGCCGACCGTGCACGCGCCACCAGGGACATCGACCTCGACTGGAGCCTCGGCGAAGAGGCCGCCACAGGCGCACTCATCGACGCCGCCCGCCTGGACCTGGGCGACTACTTCGAGTTTCGACTCCAGCGCGTGGAGATGCCAGAGGACATCGGCGGCCGCGGGCAGCGTTGGCGAGCCACCGCACGCCTAGCGGGGCGCACCTTTGAGCAGGTGCTCGTGGATGTCGGCTACGCAACCGAACCGTTGCTGGACCCAGAGATGCTGACGCTGCCTTCACAACTCGCTTTCGCCGGCGTCGAGTCGGTGAGCGTCCCCGCCGCGGCACTCGAGCAGCACTTGGCCGAGAAGTTGCACGCCTACACCCGCCGCTACGCCGGTGATCGCCCGAGCTCGCGCGTGAAGGATCTCGTGGACATCGTGCTGATAGCCGGGATCGCGCACGTTCACGCGCGAAGGCTCGATGATGGGATCGAGCGTCTGTTCGAGGCGCGCGGCACCCATGCGCGGCCCTCCGCCCTCCCGCGCCCGCCGCGCTCCTGGGCAGGTCCCTACGCCTCCCTGGCGCAGGATGTTGGGTTGGCGCAAGAGCTCGACGCCGCACACGCCCAGGCGGCTGCGTTCCTCGACCCAGTGCTCGCGGGTGCAGCAAAAGGGCGCTGGCACCCCGAGCGCGCGCAATGGGGAGGCAGAAAGTGACGCCGTCTGCATCCACGCAACGCACAACCCACACCATGCTACGAGCAGTTTGCTGCTCACATTCCCAGCAATCAGCGGGCCTGAAGCGGGAGTGCGAGGGGTAGAATCGTATGCCATGAGCGCCACTACCGAGGCAACCGCGATGAAGCTCGCTGGGAGAGCCCTGATCGAGGCGCCCGCCGGGCCAGTCAGGTCACTCTGTTCAATGGATGACCTGCTCGCAGCTCGGAGACGAGGGTGAGCACTTTGCGGCCATGGTCGGCCAAGCCCGGGACTTTCAGCGGCAGCCTCCAGGAGTTCGTGGCCGGTGCGACTGAGGTGAGTGATAGCCGGGTGCTGGCGGCGCCTCAGAAGGACGGCGCACTCGAAGTGCTCGCATTCATCGCGGCCGTGCCACCTGAGAGTACGGAGCTTGCCAGGCTGATCGAGGATCACGAGAACCGCACCGTCGAGGGTGTTGATTACTTCATGCGCTGGGCGATCATGTTCCCTACGGCGACAGAGCCATACGCGCTGGCGCGCCTGGATCTGCGCTTCGCAGGATCTTCGGCCTTCGAGGCACGACTGTTGTTCGACATCGGCTTCCATTCCACTGATCTCTGGGCGGCAGCTCACAGTGGCCGGGTCCAGCTCGTCAGTCCCGCGCGGTTTCCCCAGCGGCCCGACATCATGACTGAGACCGATGATCTACCACCCGCTCTGGTGGTCGAGGCAGACGCCACCGCACTCGGAGAAACGCTTGGCAAACTTGGTGTCAGTGATCCATTCCGCGTGAGCTGAGGGCAGTCCGCACGCTGGCGTCCTCCTGCCGGGCGATCCCGCCGAACGCGCGCTCCGCAAACGCCGCGCCGCCCGCAGGGTCCGGGGCGAAGTCCGCGTAGATCAGTGTCGTCGTGAAGTCACGGTGGCCCATCCACTCCTGCAGCGTGCGCATCGGCACGCCGACCGCCGCCATCCGTGTCCCGAACGTGTGGCGCAGAGAGTGGAAGGTGATGCCTCCCTTCCGCCCACAACGCTCGCCCATGCCCGCGGCGGCCATCGCTTCATAGAAGCGGTCGCGCAGGTTGGAAGCATCGTAGGGGTTCCCGGTGTGCGGGTGGCAGAACACGAGGTGATCGTCGGCCCTGTAGGCAGAGCGCTGGAAGTGGCGCTCCAGCTCCGCCGCAACCCGGTCGGCCATCGGGACCGCGCGGCTCGAGCGGCGCGACTTGGGCGTCCCCCACTGCCCGCGGCTGTAGTTGCGCCGCACCCGCACCACGCCCGCCGTCCAGTCCACATCCCGCCAGCGCAGCGCCACGAGCTCGCCCTGGCGCAGGCCAGTCATCGCGGCCGTCATGTAGAGCACATGGTCAGTCGGGCCGAGGGTGTCCTCCCGCCGTGCCGCGCGCAACAGGGCCTCCAGCTCCTCGCCTGTGAGGAAGTGGATGTCCGGGTCGGTCTGCTCGACCCGTGGGCGATCCGCCATCGCGACCGGGTTGGCGCTGGCCCACCCACGTTTGACCGCGAACTGGAACACACCGTGGGCAAAGTTGAGGTGGTTGGTGATCGTCTTCACCGCGAGGCCCGCCCTCGACTTCGCCGCGATGTAGGCCGCGACATCATCCGCCGTGATCCTGTCGATCGCAGATGCCCGAAAGTGCGGCGCGAGGTGCCGATGCACCATGATCTGGTAGTCCTGCACTGTCGATGCCTTGCGTTTCAGCACATGCTCAACGTGGTGCACGTAGCGCTCGGCGGCATCCTGGAAAGTGACCCTCTCCTCGGGCGCGAGGATCTTGACCTCCCCGATCTTGCGTCGCAGGATCGCCTCGGCCTGCTTGCGGGTAATTCCGTCGCTCGACCCCGGTGTCCTGATCGTTCCGAGCTTGCGCTTGACCTGCCGGTCGCCCACACGCCACTTCCCGTACCACGAACCGCGTTCGGCGACGATCGAGCCAGAGCCATACGCGCGCTTCTCCCTGCGTTCGGTGGTCATCGGCTCATCCTCGACTCGCCCGCCCGGAGTGGCCCCTGACGCGTCTCCTCCAGCCAGCGCGCAAGATCATCGCCGTTGAAGCGCACATAGTGCCCCAGGCGGTGATGGGGAATGCGCCCGGCGCGGGCCTGCGCGAGCAGCCAGGTATGGGGCACGCCCAGCAGCCGCCCCGCCGCCTTCGCGTCGATGAGCGGCGCGAATGGTGCGCCGGGCTCCTGGACGCCGCGGGTATGACGCCGGAGACGCGGGAGTGCCGTTCGTTTACGTGTGTGGTGCTGTCGCGATGCAGGTGTCGTGAGGGAGAGCATTGAAACCTCCAGTAATTGGTCGTAATCAAGACCGGATGGATCGGCGTTGGTCAATAGGGGGCGGGCATTTTTTGATGATTGATCGTGGCCGGCACTTCGGCAGGCTTTAGCCTGCCGAAGTGATCGCCCCCCAGCGGAGGGGGCGGGTTCTGTCAAGGTCGGCCGACAGGCCCGCCGAAGGCGGCCCCCGAAGGGGGCGACCTTGACAGGTTCCGCGCCCGGAGCTACCGGTTTGATCTCTCGCGCGGCGTGTTCGATGCCGGCCGGGACGGCTGGCATCGTCGCTCTCGCGTTGTCCTTCGCTGCGCTGGTGGTCCGCTGGGGCGCCGGGTTTGCGGGCTTTCTGAGGCGGGCGAGGCTGGTGGCCGGCTCGACTGCAAGTGTTCGGGGTGCGACGCGCGCGCGTGTCCCCGAGGAGAGGGGGTTGTGTGTATTGGGGGTGGTCATCCGAGGTCGAGTTCTTTTGTGTGCGGTAGCACTTGTTTTGGGGGTTTATGGCTGTGCGGGGTTGTCGTCGGGGTTGTCAGTGTTCGCCGGGGGCATGGTGTGCGTAGGTGCGGAGCCGGTCGATGCGTAGCTCTGTTGGGGGGTGGGTGTGTTCGGTGAGCCAGATGAATGGGATGGGGTGGTCGTGGATGAGGGCGTGGATTTCGAGGAAGTCCGCGAGCTCGTCGGCTTGCCCGAGGCGGGCGGCGTACTGGTCGGCTGTGTACTCGCGTCGTCGCCAGTAGCGGCCCCATAGGGGCCGCAGGATGTAGAGGCCGAGTCCGCCGCGCGCGAGTTTGACGAGCTTCTGGGTGACCCACACGCTCACGAAGATGGTCGCGGCGATGATGAAGAGCGTGTCGTCGGCGAGGAGCAGCGGGATCGCCTGGGCGGGGTAGCGTTCTCTTGGGTCGCGGTCGTAGATCGGGGGGTGGATCACGAGGCGGTTGAGCGCTGCGGTGATCCTGCCGTCGGGTGAGCCGAGATGCCCGAGCTCGTGCGCGAGGACGGCTGGTAGATGGGGGCTTTCGATGAGGCCGCGGGAGAGCATCAGGGTGTTCCCAAGGACCGCGGCGTCGGGCTCGGGGGTATCGAGCACGAACCACGACCCGGGCTTAGCGAGGCGTTCGTCCGCGTGGTCCTGGAGGAGGTCGAGGGCGTCGTGGTAGGCGAGCTGCTCGCGCTGGGAGGGCTTGCGGCCCCCGATCCGCTGGCGCCACCACCACCCGGAGCCGCCGGGCCACAAGAGCGCCGTGAGTGACCACGCGGGCGGGATCAGCACGGTCAGGCTCCAGCTGTCGGCCGCGACGGTCGCCTGGCCGGCGACGGCGAGGACGATCAGCGCGAGGATGAACACGAGGGTGAAGCGCAGCAGGAGCACGGGTAGTTCCAGGACGAACGTGAGCGCATACATCACGAGCGAGCCGAAGGAATACCTACGACGCAGGGAATACCTACGACGCAGACGCATCCCGGGTGCCTGTCTTCCTTTTCATCAGAACGGGAGGTCCTCAACCCCTTTATCCGACTGCGGCACCGTGGGCGGGACACCATCTGGCGCGCCGGGGGTCCCGGTGTTCTGCGACGCGGCCTTACGGGGCCTCGGTGTGCCCGCCGCCGCGGCCCCGCGGGACCCTGGTGTGCGTGGTGTCGGTGTGCCCGGCTGTGTGCCGGGGGGTGTGGGGGGCGTGAGGGGCGTGGCGGGCTGGGGTAGCGCGGCGGTGAGCTTGGGTGCCTGCTCGATGTGGGCCTTCATCGCGCGTCCGCGGCTGATGATGAACGCGACACCTGGGGGTAGGGAGCGGACGTGGTTGGGGTCTACCTTGTACTGGTGCTGGATCCGTGCGGAGCCTTCGCCGGTAGCGCCGTCTATCCCGTAGTGGCTTGAGTACTCGATGATCTTGCGTGTGCCGGCGAGGGTGATGATGTCCTCGGGGGTGTTCACGCGGTGGCAGATCACGGTCTCCACGGACCCGAGGATGCGTGCGGCCTCGATCTCATCGCCCATGCCCGCGACGACCTGCGGTGCGAGTACCAGACTGGTGTTGAACCCGCGGGCCTGCTCGACCCGCGCGGCCATCCCCGTGCTGCGCGCGAGCGCGGAGAACTCATCGACGATCAGCAGGCAGAACTGCGCGTGGGGCTTACGCGCTGTGAAGTAGTGCGCGAAGTCCTCGAACAGGAACCTCGCGAGGCCGCTCGTCTCCTCCCGCAACGCCAGCGAATCGAGGAGGAGGTAGGCGGCCTGGATGTCCTCCCACGCCCAGCTGCCGTCGAGGGCGCCGCGGGTCTGCCCGAAGAACGCCTCGTAGCGCAGCCGGACCTGGTTGACCTGCGCCTCGCTGAGCGCGCCTGCCGCGCTGGAGCCTGGGTGCGCGCCGCGCAACAGCCCGAGGTTCATCCTCGTCAGGGCCTCCCGTGAGGAGCGTGGTGGCCCGTGGGGGTGCTCGCATACCAGCCCGAGGGTTGTCTTGGCGATATCGCGGTACCACGACGCCGGGCCGACGGTGGAGTAGTCGATGATCTCCATGAGCCTGCCCTGGATCTCGTGTGGCTCCCCACGCCACCCATCGAACGCCTCCAACGGGAACACCCGGGTTCGGCGTCCGGCGTCGGCCATCAGGCCGCAGAACCGCCTGGCGGTATCACGGTCGCCCTTGCCATCCAGGTAGAACACCGGCGCCCCGCTGTGCTTCGCGACCGTCCATGCGAGGCGCAGCACCGTCTCGGTCTTCCCCGACCCCGTAGCGCCGCATACCAGCACATGGCGGCACAGCCGTCCGGGGCTCACGAGGACCGCGCGGCCGACCGTCGGCAGCGCCCGCTCACCCGACACCCGCCGCGCGAGCACGAACCCCCGCTCCCCATCCACCACCCCCGTCAGCCCACCCGCGTCGAGGACCCCACCCGCCAGCACCGGCCCATTGCGGGGCCGCCAGAGCGCCCTCCGGCTCCCGTGGGCGGCTGCCGCGCGCACGCCCTACCCTCCCGGGGCGCCCCGCTCGGGCAGCTCGCGTACTCCGAGCGTCGGCCACCGCCCGCTCTCCCTCAACGCGCATAGCTGCCTGTGTGTCGCGGGCGGGCAGTAGTAGAGCACCATGTCGAAACGACCGGCCAGCTCGTCCAAGATCGCCTGCACACGCCGCTCAGACTTCACCGTCAGCTCCACCTCGACCGCGACCCGCCGCCCATCAGTGATGACCACACCGTCCGGCAGGTGCTGCCCCTCCCCGCGGTCCCTCGCCAAAGCGCGCTCGGAGACCCATTCGGAGCCCGGGGAGCGCGCCTGGATATGCAGCCGCACATCGTTCACCGCCGCGGTATGCAACAGCACCCCGAGCTTCGGCTGCCACACCTTGTACCGCGACCCGCACGCCCGCAAACCCGCCCGCGTCGGCGTCACCCACGCCGGCTCCCCCACCAACACCCGATGAACGCTCACCAGGCCAGCGTCACGCAGCCGCGCGAGAACACGCTGCACCGAGCGCGGACCGCACCCCAACAACACCCCAAGCTGATCCGTTGTGGCTGCATACTGCTCCGCCAGCCACCCCAACAGCACCAGGTCACGCGGATGCAACGACACCCCCGGGGAACCGGGCCGCGCTGGGCGTGCGCGGCGCTCCAGACGCGAACCCCATACGGCCACCCCACGGCCACCCATGACGCTTCGGCTGCGTGCCGCGCCCAACGCCCTGCGGTGTCCAGGCAAGAGCGGGCTCATCCTTCCCGCCCCTTGCCCTGCCCGCGCCCGCTGGCCCCGGGGGGGCCGTCCCTGCTTTCGCGTAGGTGCCAGCCATCCTCGCGACTCACAAACCGCGTGTGCTTTCCGCGGTACAGGTGCGAGGAGACCCTTGCCAGCGGCACCCCGAGGCCCTTCGCGATCTCCCCCGCGCGCGAGCCGGGATGCTCGGCCAGGTACTCCGCTACGTCCCCGTAGGTGATCTGCCCGTATGTGGGTGCTGTCTCCCCGAGCAGGGTTGCCCGGGCGGCCTGTAGACGCTCACGCTCGGATAGAAGCTCCTCGTAGCGCGCAAGCTCACCATCCAGCACGGCGAGCTTCTTCTCGATCTCAGCGACCACGCCACGAGAAGCCACGCCAAGCTCACGAGCCCGATCAGCCACAGAACACCTCCAAAGAGTCAACACAAAATGTCACAGGCACGCAGTCTAGCATATCGCTGGCATGTCGTAGTCCAACATCGCCCCGGGGTTTGGGGCGGAGGCCGACGCGCGCGAGCGCTGTCGGCCGCAGCCCCCAGACAAGACACCCCCCCACGCTCCACCTCCATCCTTCTTTATTTTATTTTTATTTTCCTTTCCTCTCTCTGATCCCTTCTGATCACCACCCTTCCTGGTCCCCCCTACCCAACTGGTCCCCCACCACCAACCACCACTGTCATCCCAACCCACCTTCAGGGTCCCGGTACTTGACCACCCGAACTCGAAGTTGAGGGCGGGTGGTCAAGGACGCCAAGCGCAGCGAAGGCGAGGGACCCGCGTCACCACAAACCCAATGACAGAGCCACAAACCCGGTGGGGGACCACTCGCGCAACCCGCCGCCGACACGACACCCCCAGCGACGGGGACCGCGACAGCGGCACCGCACTCCACCGACGCGCGATCGCCGTCCTACGTAGACCGTCCGCCGGTGGCCGATGGATTCGCGGGACAGCAATCGTGAACCGTACGGTTCGACAGAATCTGCTCCAGACTATGCCCGTGATCTCGGCAACGCTCGACACATCCTGCGCGCTGAACTTCCTGATGAGCGACGAGGAGCCCGACGAAGATTTGATTGAACTGGTCGGTCTCGCGCTCGCCGGAGGGATCAGCGTGAAGGTCTCCAGCGAGGCGTTCCTTGAGGTCGAAGGCACGGCGGACCCAGACAAGCGAGCGAAGCGAATCGCTCGGCTCGAGACGTTCGGGCGGCTGACGATCCCGAAGCACCTCGAGGATGAGCGGGAAGCGCTGGCCAACCGACTACATGCGGCGATCTTTCCGAAAGCCGAGCCCGGCAGTCGCAGCGACGAGCACAACCAGCGCGATTGCCGGCAACTGGCGACGCACAAGCTGATCGGCCGCGCCGTGTTCATCACGCGAGACCAACGGCTGCTGAGGGGCGCCGAGACTGCCACCCAGGAGGGGATAGAAGTACTCAGCCCCCGCGATTTGGTGGCGCGAGTGGAATCGCAGATGGCCGCCGCCGGGCTGCCCAGCCATCCGGAGGTCTCCGTACGAGACGCCGACCTGGAGCGCGACGAGAGCGAGATCCGGAGAGTGCTCTTGCCGTTGGTGGACGACTACCCGGGGTTCGACTCTTGGCTCACTGGTGCGCTCGGCAAGGAGGGCACGCGAGTACGGGTGGGCGAATACAACGGATGTGTTGCAGCGGTAGCGCTGAGCCAGGCGAAGGGCAACGGGGTGGTGAAGCTCTCGGCGTTCTACGTCGATGAGGCCACCCAGCGTGCTGGCCTGGGTGGGCACCTGTTGTGGTCCGAGCTACGCACATGGGCGCGGCACGAGACGAGCAAGGTGTACGTGACGGTCTCCTCCCGCCACGCTGACCTCGTTGCGTTCTTCACGGGCTTCGGATTCCTGGTGGAGGGCGTATCACCACGCCGCTATCAAGGGGACACGGCGGAGCTTGTGCTGGGTAAGCACTTCATCCGTGAGCGAGTCACTGACGAGACGCTGGAGTCGTTCGCCGACAGCCCGGCCGGCGTCGTGTTCCGGGTGCCACCAGGCGCGGAGGCAGGGCCAGCCACATGGGGGCTTCCGCCGGATGCGCAGCGTCCCGCGCTCGCGTGGGACGGCGCTGGGGAGCACCTGCGACTGCTTGCACGTGACGACGAGCGGGAGCTGCGCTCGTGGGGTCTGCTCGACCTGGAGCGAGTGTTCTACCCTGCTCGCTTCGCTGTCGCGGGGCGACGGGCATTGATGGTGCCGATCGAGCCGCGCTGGACTGATGCCCTCCTTGAGCACGCGGGCCAGCAGCAGCGGCTGGGCCAGGACCCGGCGTCCGAACGACTGCTGCTCCGCGCAGACAACGCCTACTACTGCTACCCGAAGTCGCTTGACATCGCAAAGCCGGGGACGCCGATCCTGTTCTACGTGACTGCCCCTGTAAGCGCCGTCGTCGGAGAGGCACGAATCTACGACGTAGCCATCGACTCGCCGGAGGAGCTGTTCGCCGCCTACGGCGGCCTCGGCATATACCGGCTGCCGCAGATACGCGCGCACGTAATCCAACGCGGACCCCGAGCCGGAAACGCTCTCGCTATGCGCTTCGGGATGTACGTCCCGTTCCGGGAGCCCGTCACACAGACCCAGCTCACCCGAATCGCGGAACGCCGGCGCGTTCCGCAGGGACTGCTGGCAATCTCCTTCGAGGAGTTCGAGGCGGTACGACGAACAGGAGGGCTGGAATGGTGAGGCGCAACGTGTTGATGTCGATCCGCCCACAGTACGCGGAGGCGATCTTGTCGGGATCGAAGCTGTACGAGTTGCGCCGCCGCCGGCCGTCGTTCGGCGCGGGCAGTCGGGTCATCGTTTACTCGTCCTCTCCGGACCAGAGACTCCTCGGCACTTTCGAGGCTGGGATGATCCACGAGGCCAACCCAGAGGCATTGTGGAAACTCGTCCGCGGACAGGCTGGAATTGATCGCTCAGCCTTCGCTGCCTACTTCGCGGGCTGCGACATCGCCTATGCGATCGAGGTTCTGTCGCCGCAGCGGCTTGAACCAGCACCGCTCCGATTCCGCCCGCCGCAGTCCTACCTGTTCCTGCGGGGCGGTCGACGCGGCCACCGACGCGTACTACGTTGGGCGGGAAGTTCCGCGTAGCGGGTTGAACCGCCCCGATGCCCGCCCGCTTCCCCGTTGAGTCTCGCCCACGACTCTGCTCCCTTCTCATGCCAAGTGCGACCTAGCCAGGCTCCTGGGAGGACGGCGAGCGATGCCAGAGGCTCGCGTAGAGCTGCCGGCCGCGCGCCAGAAGCTCGTCGTATGTGACAACCTCAATCCGGCGGGAGTTGTCGGCGAACTGCCTCAGCTTGTTCGCTTGCCGCGAAGACAGCGGCTCGCGTATCCCAACGACCAGCAGGCCCCGAGGAGCCGCGATCCCTGGCATTAGCTCCCGTGCGTACGCGACGTTCTGGTCTACCCACTGCTGAAAGTCAAGGACTTGGCCGAACGCGTGCGTGAACCGCGCGGCGAAGTCGTCGCCTGCCGTAAAGATTTTGTCGTGAGGGCGCTCGATCTCTACCAACGTCCAGCCGCCGTCGTGACGGCGGAGTGCGAAGTCCGTTGCGTACTCGCCTCCAAGCCGCTGGTGAGGGATGATTTCGGCGGCGAGCGGGTCCAAGAGCACCGGATGTCGCTCTAGGAACTTCTGGTAGTGGGACTCCGTCCGCTGGGCTCCGATTAGCGCCTCGAAGTCGTCCAGCACCGGCAGCGTGAGTCGGATGCTCGCCTCGCTGAGTAGTCGGATGACGATCGCGGCGTCGGAGATTCCCTCCTCATCAGAAAGCACCGTGGCTTCTGAAAGCACTTGAGCTAGGACCCTGAGCGCGCCCGGTACATCAGCCACGGCTTCGCTCGCGATGTCGCTCAACATCCGCTGGGCGGCCTCGGCGGTCTCAGCGGAGATCGGCTCATCGAGGAAGTCGTCCGGGATGATTCGCGAGGCCCCATAGGGCTGGTCAGGCCGTTGCCTTCCGCAACTCGAATCAGGACAACCAGCGCTTTGGCGCTGTACCGGACACGCTGCGTTCGGAGTGCTTTGCCAAACGCATCTATGCCGATTGGCCCCGAGAGCACGAGGCCGCGCACCGCCAGCTGGGACGGCGCAGGCTTGTCATCGAGGCCGGGGCCTCGTGCCGCGAGGAAACTGCAAAGGACGCCCAACGCACGGCCGTCGCCGATTTCGACTAGCCGCCGGATGGCTCGCGCTACCTCCTCCGCGGGGTTGCGCTCCGTGAACGCCTCAACATCGCTGCGGCTCCACGCCAGTATCTCCTCGTCCTCCGCCATACCGAGCGCCAGTCTATGTGGGAGCTGATCGAGCGCCTCACCAGAATGCATTGCCTCCGGAGTCCCTTCGGCGAGCATTGGGCGCGGCGGCCCGCAGCGCGTTCCAGCGGCCGTACCGGGCGAACTTGTCCAGGTCGGGAGGCCCGGGTTCTACGCGCGCCGTCGTCCGGTGCGGCCACACATCGCCAGAATTGGTACGCAATTGGTACGCGCCACCGACTGGGCCAGCGATCTTAAACGAAAAAACCCCGCGATTTGCAGGGCTTTTCCTCCATAGCGGGGGCGGGATTCGAACCCGCGACCTTCGGGTTATGAGCCCGACGAGCTACCAGACTGCTCCACCCCGCGGCGGACTGCTTAGTCTAGCAAAACCACCCCCAGCGGCCGAGTCGGCGCACCGTGGGCCACGCCCTTCCGGAACCCCCCCTTACGCAGATCCACTCTGACGGGGCCGCCGCCGGGCCCTCCCCGCCGAACCTCCCCTGCGCTCGTCCCATAGCATCCCGGCCATGCGCGTCGCGGTGGTCGACATCGGCACCAACTCCACCCGCCTGCTCCTTGCCGACGTCGAGCCCGACGGGTCCGTGGTGGAGCTGCTGCGTCAATCCCGCGTCACCCGCCTCGGCGCCGGCGTGGACTCGGGTGGGGGGCTCTCCCCCGAGGCGATCGAGCGCACCTGCGCGGTGCTCGCCGACTACCGCGAGCTGATCGACCGCCACGACTGCGAGGCCAACCTCGCCGTGCTCACCTCCGCTGTGCGGGACGCCTCCAACGGCGCCGCCTTCGCCGAGCGGGTGCGCCGTGATTTTCGCCTCGACGCCCGCACCCTCTCCGGCGACGAGGAGGCCCAGCTGACCTTCCTCGGCGCCATGAGCGACCGCGAGCCCTCCCCGGAGCCCACCGTCGTGATCGACATCGGGGGGGGCTCCACCGAGTTCGTCGTCGGCCACCACCGCGTCGCGGGCTTCCACGCCTCCCTCCAGGCGGGGGTGGTGCGCATGAGCGAACGCCACATCCACTCCGACCCCCCCGCCCCCGCGGAGCTTCAGAGCCTCGCCCTCGACACCCGCTCCGTCTTCCTCGATGGCCTCCCCCCCGAGGAGCGTGCTCCCGTGCAGCACGGCATCGCCGTCGCCGGCACCGCCACCTCCGCTGCCGCCATCGACCAGGAGCTCGATCCCTACGACCCCGCCCGCGTGCACCGCTACCCCCTGCAGCTCGCCACCGTGGAGCTGCTGCTCGCGCGCCTCGCCGACATGACCGAAGACCAGCGGCGCCGCGTCGTCGGCCTGCACCCCGATCGGGCACCCACGATCGTCGCGGGCATGATCCTCCTCAGCGAGGCCATGCGCGCCTTCGAGCTCGAGGGCGTGGAGGTCTCCGAGCATGACATCCTCCGCGGGGGCGCCCTGCGACTGGCGAGTCCGGGGAGCGAAACCGTGCCCCCAACATTTCCAAAGAACCGTCTAAGTGGGTGATCTAAAATCTTTTGGAGAGGGGGTTGCATTCAATTCCGATATCCAATATACTTTTCCCTTGAGGCGGTGTAAGGCTCTGTGTCTTGCGCTCCTCAGCCGGTCCATAGACCTGGGCGAACTTGCCGAGTGATCGGCATTCCCGCCGCCCGGGTCACCCTACCCCCCGAGGCCTCTGAGGAACGTATCCCTGCCTGTCCCTCGAGGCCTACCTGAGGAAGCCGCCCCCTGCCGGGCGGCTTCCTCGCTTTAAGGGCCACCCGCACCCCAGCCGGGGCGCCCACCCCACTACGCCAGGCGGCTGCGCCGGATCCAGGCGCCCACCCGCGGACGCCAACACCAGACCCAGACCCAGCCGCCCTACGCCAGATTCGACTTGCGCGGGTACGCAACGCTGGGGTCCGTCAGCACGTTCACCAGCGCCGGGCCCCCCGCCGCCAGCGCCCGCTCCAGCGCTCCCCGCAGCTGCCCCGGGCGCTCCACCAACTCGCCCTGGCACCCCAGCGCCTGCGCCACCAAGTCATAGCGCGTACCCGGGCGCAGGTCCGCCGCCACGGAGTACCCATACAGAAACTCCATCGGGTGCTTCTCCAGGCCCCAGATCCCGTTGTTGCCCATCACCCCCACCACGCCCACCCCATGCCGGGCGAGGGTGTCCAGCTCCAGCCCCGCGAAGCCGAACGCCCCGTCTCCCAGCAGCAGCACCACCTGTCGGGTGGGCCGCGCCAGCTTCGCCGCCAGCGCGTACCCCGGCCCCGCACCCAGGCACCCGAATGGCCCCGGATCCAGCCAGCACCCCGGCTCGAAGCTGTCGATCACCCGCCCCGCGTAGGAGACGAAGTCGCCCCCGTCCCCGATCACGATCGCGTCGCGCTCCAGCATCCCCCGGAGCTCCCCGTACACCCGCATCGGGTGCAGGGGCGCGCGCTCGTCCTCGAGCTCCGCGCGCTCCGCCTCCCGCAGCTGCGCCTCCGCCGCCCGCAGCTCTGCCACCCATGGCCGGGGGGCCCCCGCCGGCGATCCCCGGCCGCTCGCCGCCGCGCGCAGGTCGCCCAGGGTCTCGCTCAGCGATCCATACAGCTCCACCGCCGGCCTGCGCGGGTGCGCCCGCGCAGGGGCCGCCACGTCGATCGCCACGATCTCGGTCTCCTGCCCGAACGCCCCCCCGAAGCCCAGTCGGAAGTCCATCGGCACTCCGATCACCAGCGCCACATCCGCCTCCCGCAGTGCCCTCGCGCGCGTGCGCGAGAAGCACAGCTCGTGGTCCGCCGCCACGCACCCCCGCGCGAGACCGTTGAGGAACACCGGGATCCCCAACGCCTCCGCCAGCTCCCGCAGCGCCACCTCCCCGTGGCCCCAGTAGAGATCCGTGCCCGCCATGATCACCGGGCGCTGCGCCTTCCCCAGGAGCCGCCCCGCTGCTTCGATCGCCTCCCCCGAGGCCCCCCTCGGCCGGGGCTCCCGCTCGGACATCCCCGCCGCCACAGCTCCCCCCAAAGACCCCCCTCCGGACTCCCCAAGAACACCTGAGCCAGGGGCGCCCCACGGCCCGAACGCCGGCTCCGGGGCCTCCGTGAAGACGTGGTCCATGGGCAGGTCCACGAACGCCACCCCCCCATGCGGCGCGAGCGCCGTCGCGAAGGCGCTCTCCACGAGCACCGGGATCTCCTCCGCGCTCTGCGCCGTCGCCGCGAGCTTGCTCAGGGGCGCCACGAACGGCACGTGGTCGATCTCCTGCAGCGAGCCCTGCCCCCACCGCCCCGCGGGCGCGCGCCCGCCCAGCACCACGATTGGCGAGTGGTTCGCCTGCGCGCTCGCCATCGCGCTCATCCCGTTCGTCACCCCCGGCCCCGCCGTCAGCGCGCAGACCCCCACCTCGCGCGTCACCTTCGCCCAGCCCTCCGCGGCGAACGCCGCGGTCTGCTCGTGGCGCACGTCCACGATCTCGATCCCCTCCGCACGAGCACCGTCGTAGATCGAGAACAGGTGCCCCCCCGAGAGCGTGAACAGCCGGCTCACCCCGTGCGCTCGCAGGCGCCGCGCCACCAGACGCCCCCCGTGGAAGCTCGCCTGCTGCGGTGATGTGGTGCTCTCGGCGGCCATCGCGTGCCCGCGACTCTACCGCGGGCCGTGCGCCGCGAGAAATGCCCGGGGTGGGAGTCGAACCCACAGACCCTTTCGGGGCACCGATTTTAAGTCGGCTGCGTATACCGTTCCGCCACCCGGGCCTCGGGGGGCCTCCTGCACTCCTGACCTCGCTCAGTCTATGAGCAGGGGGCGACAGCACTTCGCCGGCAGAGCGCTCCGGACGCCCCTGTGGGCAGGATCGAGCGGTGGAAGCACCTCGCCGGCCCTCTGCGGGAGCGATCTCGCCTGGCCCTCTGCGGGATCGACCTCGCCCGGCCCTCTGCGGGATCGACCTCGCCGACCTCCGGCGGAGCAGGCCCCCGTGCGTGGGGGGCTCCCAAACGGGTACATGGCTCCTGCGAACCGACTCGGCCGCAACTACCCGGTTGGTACCGTGTCTATAAGTACAAAGTCGGGATTGGACCACCGTGGAGGTCACCGCTCTAAAACCCACCGCCGCGTCCGGCCTACGAGGGGCCAGCCCACTGCTGCGCCTGCAGCCGGACGAGCGACTGATCGCCCTCACCCGCCGCGGCCAGCACGCGGCGTTCGAGACCCTCATCTCGCGCTACCACACCCGCCTGCTCTCCTTCTGCCGGCACATGCTGGGCTCACGGGAGGACGCCGAGGACGTCCTGCAGGAGGTCTTCGCCGCCGCCTTCAACGCCGTGCTCGCCGACGAGCGCCCGATCAACGTGCGCCCCTGGCTCTACCGGATCGCGCGCAACCGCTCGCTCAACCACCTGCGCCGCGCCTCCGCGATCGGGGTGGACTCGATGGACGTGCACTTCTCCGAGAACGGCCTCTCCACTGGCGATCAGGTGCTGCGCCGCGAGAGCTTCCGCCAGCTGATCGGCGACGTGCAGAAGCTCCCCGAGACCCAGCGCACCGCGCTGCTGCTGCGCGAGATCGACGCCCTCTCCTACGACCAGATCGCGCTCGCGATGGAGACCACGGTGCCCTCCGTGAAGTCCCTGCTCGTGCGTGCGCGCATCTCACTCGCGGAGTCCTCCGAGGCGCGCAAGCTCAGCTGCGAGGATGTCCGCGGCGAGCTCGGCGAGGTGGCGGAGGGGTTGGTCAAGCTCAGCCCCCCCGCACGCCGCCACCTGCGGGACTGCGAGCGCTGCCGCAACTTCCGCAAGCTGCTCAAGGACAACAACCACGCGCTCGCCGCCGTCCTCCCCGTCGGACCCCTGCTGGTGCTCAAGCGTCTGATTCTCAGCAAGTTCGGCGCCTCCGCCGGCGCGGGCCACGCCGCCGGCGGCGCGAGCGCGGGCGTTGGCGCGGGCAGCGGGGCGGGCGCCGCGGGAGGCCTGCTCACCGCGGGTGCGGGTGCGGGCGCCGCAGGTGGGACGAGCGCCGCCGGGGGCCTGATGACAGCGGGCGCGGGGGCGATCGCCACGAAGGCCGCCGCCACTCTCGCCGCCGCCGCCCTGGTCACCGCGGGAGCGGTCGCCGCGAGCCACCCCAGCCGCGTCCACCGCCACGCCCCCGCGGGCTCCGCGGCGGCCTCCACCGGCGCGAGCGCCGCCGTCGCCGCCCACGACTCCGCGCCGCTGGTCGTCCGCTCCATCCCCCAGCCGCTCAGCAGCGGCGTCCACGCCACCGTGGCCACCCCCACCCTGCAGAGCGCGAGCCGCCGCGGCCGCCACCGCACACCGCGCGATCCGGAGCCCGCCGCCCGTCTGCGCCACCCCCACTCGCTGCCGGTCGCCGCGGAGCTCCCCCCGGCCGAACCCGTCCCCGCCGCGGCCCCCAAAACGCCGGTCACCCCGCCCGCGGTCGTGCAGGTGACCACCGAGACCACCCAGCTGCCACCAGCCACCACGCCCCCGCCCGCCGTGAGCCCGCCGGCGGCGAGCACGACCACCACGACCGGCTCCTCCACCACCACACCTGCGGAACCCGCCGAACCCGCACCCGTCACCACCCCCGTGCCGCCCGCGCCGAGCGGTGAAGCGAGCGAAGAGGAAACGCCCAGCGGCTCGGAATCGCAGGAATCGCAGACCACCCCAACGTCTCCGACGGAAACCGCCAACCCCGGCTTCCCCACGCAGTAGCGCTGGGTCCTATTCGAGCGCGAACGTGCCCAGGGGCCCTTCGAGCGCGCCTTTGACCCCCACGTCCAGCGGCGAGGTCACCTGGCGGTTGCCGGCGGCGGCGGTGAGCATCGCGATCTCCACCCCCCGCCGCACGCCCGGTCGCCGGGGGAGCACGAGGACGTTGCGCCCATACATCTCCCGCCCCCCCAGGGTGGTGGTGTAGAAGACGTTGTAGGCCGCGTAGGTGGAGACCGCATCGATCTGCGTACTGCCCTCACCCCGCAGCACGAATCCCGACTGTCCCGGGACGCGGGCGGCGGCGAGGCGGGGGATGTAGGCGGCCGCGTACATCGCCAGCTCCGCGCCGAGCGCTCCACGATAGGGGGGCAGGGTGAGGGGCCCCACCGCGAAGGAATCCTCCAGCTGCCCCCCCCGCAGGCGCTGCACCCTCGCGTACCCGCCCGGATAGGGGCTCGTGCGGTGCAGACCCCCGTAGCCGAAGCTGAACGGCACGGGGCCCCCGTGGGAGATCGTGGGGCTCGCGAGCGTCAGCGCCGCGCCCGCGAGCGCCGCCAGGAGCAGCACGAGCGACCCCACCCACAGTGCACGGGCCGCCAGCGAGGCGCGCCGCCAGCGAGGGGCCAGCAGCTCCCCGAGGGTGGGTCCGTACTCGCTCTTGAGGGGCAACGCGGGCATCCGCGCCTGAGCCTATCCCAGCGGAGGGCGCGCTCCCGGCGCATCCCGGCTGGAGTGTTGGGGAGGGGACCGGGGGGGCGCCGCGGGGAGCAGCTACCCGAGGCCGATGACCTTCAGGCGCCGGCTCAGCGCCTGGGCGGCGAATTCGCGGGTTTCGCTGACGCGCACCCCGAAGAGCTCCATGTCCTCTTCGCTCTCGTCCATCCACTTGGGGCGCAGCACCCCCTCCGCGGCGGGGGCGATCTCGGCGAGGGTGCGGCCGATCGCCTCCTTGTAGCGCTCGTCCTCGAGCGCCATGTCGCGCAGGAAGCGCGCCCCGAAGGCGACGTGGCGGTGCTCGTCGCGGGCGACGTTGATGAAGCCTTCGACGAAGGTCGGGAGCGTGCCCACGCGTTCGTTGTAGGAGATGATGAAGTGCTGCCCCGTGAGGGCCAGCATCCCCTCGATCACCATGTGGTAGATCGTCACCGCCTCCACCAGGGCCTCCGTGTCCTCGGGTTCCTGCGCGAGGCGCGCCACGCGGCTCCCCAGCATCTCGTCGAAGAGCACCCCGAACTCGGGGTTCAGGTGCTCGCTGGTCTCCGCCAGGCGACCGTTGAGGTTGTCGGCCTCGAGCACCCCCACCTCGGAGTAGAAGCGGTCGAAGAACGCCACGTGGCGCGCCTCGTCGGCGATCTGGGTGCAGAGGAAGATGCGCATGTCCTCATCCGGGCACGCCCGCATCATCGGCCCGAGCTCCGCCGCCACGCGCTGCTCGCCGACGAAGAAGGAGCTGAGCCCGTACATCCGCGCGTAGCGCTCCTCGGAGTCGATGCGCTCGTGCCAGTCGATGCGGTCCTGGGTGAAGTCGAGGTCCTGCACCGCCCAATGCTGGCGCTCCCACAGGGAGTAGAGCTGGCGGTAGTCCAGCAGCTCCACCCGGCCGCGATCGCCCTCCTCGGACAGCCCTGGGTCGCTGGTCGCGCGGAAGTCCTCCCGCTCGCTCAGGGCCTGCTTGCTCTGAACCTGCTGTGTGCTCTCGGTCATTTGCCCAGACTACACCATCGCCTGGCTGTATGGCCAGAAAACTTCTCGCCCTCACTCCCCCACGGAGAAGAGCGCTTCGAGGTCGTGGCGGGAGTAGGCCTGGAAGGCCACCATGGTCTGTGTGCGGGCGACCCCGGGCAGCGTGGTGATCTGGCCGGTGACCACGTCGGCGAGCTGCTCGTGGTCGGGGACGCGCACGATCGCCACGAAGTCCCACTCGCCCGTCACCGAGTAGGCCTCGGCCACGCCCTCGATGTCTGCGAGCGCGCCCCCCAGGGAGGAGAGGGCGTCGCGTTCGGCCTCGATCAGCACCACCGCGTTGGTCATGGTCACGGCGCGGGGACCCCACCGAGCGTGTGCGTCTCCCCCGGGGCGAGCACCACGACTCGCGAGGAGCCGGCGGCCTCGACCTCCTCCTTGAAGGCCCCCGCGTCGGTCTCGATCGGGGGGAAGGTGTCGTAGTGGCAGGGGATCACCTCCGCGGCCCCCACCAGCCGGGCGGCCTCCACGGCGTCGACGCGGTCCATCGTGTAGTGGCCCCCGATGCACATCAGCGCCACGTCGATCGGCTCGCGCCGGGCCACGAGCTGCAGATCGGAGAAGAGCGCGGTGTCCCCGAGGTGGTAGACCACCTTCCCCCCGAAGCCCACGACGAGCCCGGCGGGGGTGTTGACGGTGCCGCCCGGGGTGGTGGAGGTGTGCCAGGCGGGCACGAGCCGCACCCAGCCCCAGTCGAACGTGACGGTCCCCCCGAGGTTGGGGTCGTGCACGCTCTGCACGCCCGCCGCGGTGAGCTCGCCCGCGATCTCCACGATCGCCACGACCTCCGCGCCGGAGCGCTTGGCGATCGAGACGGTGTCCCCGATGTGGTCGGCGTGCCCGTGGGTCAGGAGGATCGCGGTGGGGCTCAGCTCCTCGGCGGCGAGGGCCGCCTTGGGGTTGCCGGTGAGGAAGGGGTCGATGAGCACCGTGGTGTCCCCCTCGCGAAGCTCGAAGGCCGCGTGGCCCAGGAAGCGGATCTCCATGTTCAACTCAGCCTCTCTGTCGGTGTCATTATTTTTTTAATTGGGGGCGGGATACGTGGTTGCGGAGCGGTGGCGCTTGGGCTTCGCCACCAGGGTGGGTGGTGGGTGCAACACTCGCGCAAAGTATGCGCTTCTCAGCCGGTCCGCGCGCGGGTGCTGTGGAGGCCGTACCCGAGCACCAGCCCCACGAGCCCCCCGACGACGCCCGCCAGCCAGCTCGTCCCCCAGAGGGAGAGCGGCAGCGCGGGCAGCACGAAGGGCAGCACCAGCAGCACCGCCGCCACCACCGCGGTCCCCAGCAGGTCCCCGTCGTAGTGGCGCCGCGCACGGGCCGCGCGGATGTCCGGCACCGCCCACGCCGCGAGCAGCCCGAGGGCGCCCGCGTTGGCGCCACCCAGAATCGGAACCGGGTAGACCGCGAGCGCGGCGAGCGCGCCGGTGACACCGGCGCCGAAGAACGCGAGGAGCACCACAAGGGGCCCGTGGCGGCGCTCCAGCAGCCAGCCGTAGACCGCGACCGCGACCACCGCACAGAACACGTAGACGCCCGGGGTGAACCCGCTCCAGTAGGCGAACTGCGTGGTCAGGAGCTTCCACCAGTCGCCGTGCAGCGGCCCCGCGACCACCAGCCGCAGGAAGTCCACGTAGCCGCCGCTCGTCAACACCCACATCACGCAGCTCGCCGCCACCAGCGCGATCGTGGCGTAGGGCAGCGACTCCCCCCGCACTCCCTCGATCTCCCCCCGGCGCAGCCTGCCCAACGTGGGCACCGCCATCCGCGTGCGGTGCGGCGCACGCTGGGGGATGTTCTCGCGAGGGAGCTTCGGCGCGCGCCGGCGCAGGCGGTTGCCGCAGTAGGGGCACTCGGTGATGTAGGGGCTGACCTCCGATCCGCAGCGCTTGCAAACCACGAACAGATCGGCACCCGAAGACATCGCTGGTCCATTCTAGGCGCCCGCCCCGGTAGGGCCCCGGAGATCTGCCGAGAGGCGCTCCGGCCCGCGCGCATCCCGGCGCAGCGGTAAAGTCCGGGCATGAGCGAACTCGGCTACGACAAGCAGATCTACATCCTCGCGTTCGACCATCGGGGATCCTTCCAGAAGAAGTTCTTCGGCATCGAGGGCGACCCCGACCCCGAGCAGACGGCGATGATCGCCGACGCCAAGCACCTCGTCTTCGAGGGTCTGCAGCAGGCCGTCGCCGCCGGCGCGGACCCCTCCGTGACGGGGGTGCTGGTGGACGAGCAGTTCGGCTCGACTGTTCCCGAGGAGGCCCGCGCGCGGGGCCTGGCGCTGGCGATGCCCGCGGAGCGCTCGGGCCAGGAGATGTTCGACTTCCAGTACGGGGAGCAGTTCGGGGAGCACATCGAGCGCTTCGATCCGGACTTCACGAAGGTGCTCGTGCGCTACAACCCCGACGGGGACGCGGAGGGCAACCGCGAGCAGCGCACCAAGCTCAGGCGGCTCTCGGACTGGCTGCACGAGCGGGGGCGCAAGTTCCTCTTCGAGCTGCTCGTCCCCGCGACGGAAGCCCAGCTGGAGTCGGTGGGCGGCGAGAGCGAGCGCTACGACGCGGAGCTGCGCCCCGAGCTGATGCGCCGCACGATCGCCGAGATCCAGAACGCGGGGATCGAGGTGGACGTGTGGAAGATCGAGGGCGTGGACGAGCGCGCGGATTGCGAGATGCTCGTCGCGCAGGCCCGCTCGGGTGGACGCGAGGGCGTGGTCTGCGTGGTGCTCGGACGCGGGGCGGACGACGCCAAGGTCGACCACTGGCTCGGTGAGGCCGCCCCGGTGGAGGGCTTCGTGGGCTTCGCGATTGGGCGCTCGATCTGGTGGGACCCCCTCAAAGCGTACGTGGACGGCAAGATCGAACGGCGCGCCGCGGCCAAGCGGATCGCCGAGAACTACCTGCGCTTCGTCAAGGTCTACGAACGCGCCGAGGGCAGAGCCCCCGTGGGTTAGGGAGGAGTTGGCTGCGATGCACGCCATGAGGATGAGGCGGAGCCCCGCGGAGATCGAGGAGGCCTTCGCCGAGGAGATCTCCCTCGATCGCCACCGCCGCGACTCCCTGAGGCGCACCGCCGAGCAGCGCGCCCGCAGGCGTCACGTGGAGCGACGCAACAAGCGCGGCACCGTCCGCTTCGCGCTGCTCGTCCTGACGCTGATCATGACCGCGGCGATCGTCACCGTGGCGATGTTCTTCACGCTCTACCAGCTGCTGGGCTAGGACCCCCGAGGTCCCTCTCCCAGCCGGGGGCGTTCTAGCTCTCGCCCATGTCCCGGATCGCGTCGTCCACCTCGGAGCGGATCTCCTCGGTGGGCCTCCCCTCCGCCTGCTGGCGCTGAATCTCGAGGTAGATCTCGGTCCGGAAGACGGGCACGTCGTGGGGCGCCTGGATTCCGATGCGGACCTTCTCGCCGACGACGGACAGAACCGAGACCTCGACATCGTCGCCGATCATGATGCTCTGATTGGTCTTCCGCGTCAGGACCAGCATTGGTGCACCTTCCGTTTCGGCCGAAGGCAATCGGCGCGATTACCCTCGGACCGAGGCTCATGTCAAGCATATAGTCCGAGAGCTCGGGGAAGGCGGCCTCATCCGGCGGTCCACCGGCCCCGTGCAAGTAACGCGCACCACTCCGGATTTCTGTCATCACAGCCTCCGAAGTCGCTCCCGGGGCGATCCATGAGCGTCATGCGCTAGTCTCCCGGACCGTCCATGGCACGAAAGTCGCTGCGTCCACAGCTCAACCAAATCCGCGCATGGGTGCGCCAGGGTCGCACCGACGCGTGGGTCGCCCACCAGCTCGAGGTCACCGTGCAGGAGATCGAGCAGTTCAAGCGCCAGAACGAGCTGGTCAGCGACGAGGACCCCAGCTCGGGGGCCGCCGCCGCCGACTTCCACGAGGAGATCGACCTCCGCGCCGAGGACGACGCACTGATCGCCGCCGAGCTCGAGGCCGCCGCACAGGAGGCCGAGCGCGCACGGGCCGAGGCCGAGGCGGCCGCGGAGCGCGAGCGCGCCGAGCGGGCCGAACGCGCGGCAGCCGGCGAGGAGGAGGCCGGGGAGGAGGAGGCCGGGGAGGACGAGGAGGAGACCCCAGCCCGCCGGCGCAGCCGGCGCGGCGGACGCGGTCGGCGGCGCTCCCCCACACGCACCAGTGGCCCGCTCGAGGGGACCTTCGAGCATGGGGAGGAGGGCTACGGCCTGTGGCTCGACCCCGCCGTTCAGGACAACCCCGTCTACGCCGAGCACTGGGCCGGCCACCGCCCCATCGAGGTCCTCATCGAGGAGGACCAGATCGTCATCCGCCGCGTTGGCACCGACGACTAGGCCCTACTGCTCGGCCGCGATCCGCCGTCCCCCGGCGTAGTCGGAGGCCTCGCGGAGGTATCTCCCGAAGGCGGCGTCGACCACGACGCCCGAGTCCCACGCCCAGGGATCCTCTGGGGCGGCGTTCATCGCCAACTGCAGGCACCACCAGGTGCCCCCCGCGTAGAGCTGCGCGAGCTCCTCCGCGGAGAACCTCCCACCCAGTCGTCTGCGCAGCTCCGCCACCAGGGTCTCCGCGATTCGCTCCAGCAGAGCCCTGCGCTCCGGCGGGGCCTGCCTGAGACGGCGCTCGCCCCGCTGCCACTGGTAGATCGCGTTTTCGAAGCCCGGCACGGGGCGCGAGAGTAGCAGCCTCCACCGGCGCGCCCGACGGGGGAGGGAGGGTGAGGGGAGAGGGAAGGGGGCGCTCAGTTGGGGGGCAGACCCGTAATCACGTAGGTCTGCTCGCCGGGGCGCATCATGCCGAGGTGGCGGGCCTCCTCCACGAGCGTGCCCGGGCTGGTCAGGGAGGCGTGCTGAGCCTCCAGGAGGGTGTGCTCGTGCTGCAGCGCTCCCAACTGGGCGCTGGCGCCCCTGACTTCTTTCCACGTGGAGAGCAGCGAGACCCCGGCGCTCAGGTACAGATAGAGCAGTGCCACCAGCACGCACAGCATCGCCATGCGGCCCAGACGGTCCCAGCGTATGTGCGCTGCGGGGGAGCGTCGCCGAGCGGGATGGGCTGAAGCGGTGGCCATCCCCTTCGCATTCGCCCTCCCCAGCCGAGCTCCTGCCTCAGCCGCGAAAGACCGAGCGCCCGGGGAACTCGGCGTTGACGCCGAGTTCCTCCTCGATGCGCAGGAGCCGGTTGTACTTCGCGGTGCGGTCCGAACGCGAGGGGGCGCCGGTCTTGATCTGTCCGCAGCCGGTGGCCACGGCGAGGTCGGCGATCGTCACGTCCTCGGTCTCTCCCGAGCGGTGGCTCATGACCGCGGTGTAGCCCGCCTCGCGCGCCAGCGCAATCGCGGCGAGGGTCTCCGTGAGGGTGCCGATCTGGTTGACCTTGATGAGGATCGAGTTGGCGACCCCCAGCTCGATGCCGCGCCGCAGGCGCTCGGTGTTGGTGACGAACAGGTCGTCCCCCACGAGCTGCAGGTGCTCCCCGGTGCGCTCGGTGAGCCTCCCCCAACCATCCCAGTCCTCCTCCGCCATCCCGTCCTCGAGCGAGACGATCGGGTAGCGCCCCGCGAGCTCGGCCCAGTAGTCGGCGAGCTCCGCGGCGCTCAACGTGCGGCCCTCGTGCTCGAGCACGTAGGCGCCCCCGCGGTAGAGCTCGCTGGTGGCGGGATCCAGCGCGATCGCGACGTCCGCGCCGGGCTCGTACCCGGCGGCCTCGATGCCCGTCGTCAGCATCCGCAGCGCCTCCTCGTTGGAGGCGAGATTCGGCGCGAAGCCCCCCTCATCCCCCCCGGCCGTGGAGAGGCCCCGCTCGTGCAGGGTGCGCTTCAGGGCGTGGAAGACCTCGACGCCCATGCGCAGGCACTCCGAGAAGCTCTCCGCGCCACAGGGCACCACCATGAACTCCTGGAAGTCCACGCTGTTATCCGCGTGGGCGCCGCCGTTGAGCACGTTCATCATCGGCACCGGCAGCACCCGCGCATCCGCTCCGCCGAGGTAGCGCCACAGCTCCAGCCCCTCCTCGGCCGCCTGGGCGTGCGCTGCGGCGAGGGAGACCCCGAGGATCGCGTTGGCGCCCAGCCGCGACTTGTTGGGGGTCCCATCGAGCTCGATCAGCGCCCCGTCCAAGGCGGCCTGGTCGCCCGCCTCCAAGCCGCGCACGGCATCCGCGATCTCGCCGTTCACGCCGGCCACCGCACGTTCCACGCCCCTCCCCCCCAGCGCTCCCCACCGTCGCGCAACTCGGTGGCCTCGAACTCTCCCGTCGACGCCCCCGAGGGGATCGCGGCGCGGCCCTGGGCGCCGGAGCGCAGCGCGATGTCCACCTCGACTGTCGGGTTGCCGCGGCTGTCGAGGATCTGGCGGGCGTGGACTGTGTCGATCTGGCTCATCGCTGGACGCCGCCGCTCATGCGCTCCCGCCCCGAGGGCCGGAAGCTAGCCGGCTGGGGTGGCGGCGCCGCTGGCGGTGGTGGTGGTCTTCGGTGCCTTGTACTGCTTGCAGTCCTGGACCACGTACCCCGAGCGGCATTCCGTGCGCCCTTCCCAGCGCTTGCGGAATTCTTTGACGAACTTCGAAAGCGCGCTCTGCTGCTGGGTGGCGGCGAGCTGCTGCTTGACGGATTCTTTGACCTGCGCGAGGGTCTGCTGAGTGGGGGCGTGCACGGCGTGCACTTCGAAGACGTAGTAGCCGAAGGGCGTCTTCACCGGGCCGCTCAGCACACCAACTTTGGCGCCGAAGACGGCTTCACTGAGCGCCTTCTGCTCCTCGCCCTTGACCACGCCTTTGGTTTCGCCCCCGTTGGTCTTGCTGGTGGGGTCGATCGACTTGCTCTTGGCGACGCCCGCGAAGCTCTTGCCCGACTGGATTTCTTTCATGGCCTGCTTGGCTTCGGCTTCGGCTTTGGTGAGAATGATCCGCACGTCGCGCGATTCGGGCTTGCCGTACTGAGACTTGTGTTCGTTGAAGTACTTGGCCACCGCCGCTTCGTTCACCTTCTGCTTGGCTTCCTTGGTGACCTTTTCCTGGATTTTGGTGGTGAGCATGCTGAGCTTCACCCGCAGGAGCAGGTCCGAGACGGTCTGCCCTGTGGTCGCCAGGAATTTCTGGAATTCGGCTTCCTTCGGGAACTGCTGCTTCTTGAGCTGGTTGAAGCGGGCGCTGACTTCCTTGTCGCTGACTTTGATGCTCTGTTCTTCGGCTTGCCCGAGCACCCAGTCGGCGGAGATCAGGAAGCCCAGCACCTGTTGTTGCAGCGCCTTGTACTGCTGTTCACACTGCGTCTTCAGCGCCCCTTCGGTCTTCGGCTGCTGGCCCTTGGCGGGCTTCGGTTCGACTTCTTTGAGGTGGGCGATGCACTTGGTGTAGGTGGGCGGATCGGGCAGGACCGGCTTGGCCGCTTTCTGTCCCGCCACCGCGCCAGTGCTGGCGGCCGCCGCGACACCCAGCCAATGGTCGTAGGTCGTCTTGCTGATCGACTGGCCGTTGACCTGCACCACGGCGTCGCCAGGAATCCCCCCGCACGCGGCGAGCCCTCCAGCGGCAAAGAAAACGGCGCCTAGCGCCGCGATCCAACGAATCGGCTTGAACACAACGCGGGCACTCTAGCGGAAATTTGTAAGTGGCGTCTAACGAGTTGCTTAAAGGTCCCTATGCGGCCTCGCGCGCACCTCATGCCCGACCGGAGGTCGGGCATGAGGGAGCGGGATTGGTGGTGGGGATCAAGCGGCCTCGCGCACCACCGCGAGCAGCACGTCCGCGGCGTGCACCACCGCGGGGAAGCGCTCGGGCCCCTCGCGGGGAACGCGCACGGAGACCTGGGAGCGCCCGGACTCGTACAGCGCCTCGGGCAGCTGCTCGTGCAGGCGCCGTGCGCGGGCGGAGTCGAGGTCGATCGGGGTGACCGCGAGACGATCGCCACGGAAGCTCACCGCACGCGCACCGGCCTGACCGAGCTTGATCCGAGCGCGCTGGAGGGCGAGGAGATTGCCGAGCGGCTCGGGCACCGGGCCGAAGCGATCCTCGAGCTCCTCGCGCAGGCGCTCCACGTCGGCCACCTCCAGCGCCCCCGCGACGCGGCGGTGGATCTCGATCTTGGCCTGCTCGTAGGGGACGTACTCGGGGGGGACGTAGGCATCCACGTTTACGTCAAGGCGCACCGGCTCGGGGAGCTCCTCGCCGTCCTCGCCCTCGGCGGGTCCGGCTTCGCGAACGGCCTCGTCGAGCATCTGCATGTACAGCTCGAAGCCCAGCGCCGCCACATGCCCGGACTGCTCGTCGCCCAGCAGGTTGCCCGCCCCGCGGATCTCCAGGTCGCGCATCGCGATCTTCAAGCCCGACCCCAGCTCGGTGTAGTCCGAGAGCGCCGAGAGCCGCTGCGCGGCGTCGGGGGTGAGGGCGGCGGCGGAGTCGTAGAGCAGGTAGGCGTAGGCGCGCTCGCGACTGCGCCCCACGCGTCCGCGGATCTGGTAGAGCTGCGCGAGGCCGAAGCGGTCGGCGTGCTCCACGATCAGCGTGTTGGCCTGGGGGATGTCGATGCCGGACTCGATGATGGAGGTGCACACGAGCACCTCCGCGCCCCCGCGCAGGTAGTCCATCATCACGCTCTCCAGCTCCCCCTCCGCCATCTGGCCGTGGGCGACCGCGAAGCGCACGCCGGGGCACAGCGCGCGCAGGCGCTCCGCGGTCTCCTCGATGGACTCCACGCGGTTGTGCATGAAGAAGGCCTGTCCCGAGCGCTCGTGCTCGCGCAGGATCGCGTTCTTGACGAGCTCCTCCTCGTACTCCCCCACGTAGGTGCGCACCGGCCGGCGACCCTCGGGGGGAGTCTCGATCACGGAGATGTCGCGCAGGCCGGCCAGGGACATCTGCAGGGTGCGGGGGATCGGGGTGGCGGACATCGAGATCACGTCCACCTTCAGCTTGAGCTGGCGCAGCAGCTCCTTCTGCTTGACCCCGAAGCGCTGCTCCTCGTCGACCACCAGCAGGCCGAGATCCTTCGCGCGCACGTCGCGCGAGAGCACGCGGTGGGTGCCGATCAGGATGTCCACGCCCCCCTTGGCGAAGCCCGCGATCGCCTCCTTCTGCTCGGCGGGGGTGCGGAAGCGGGAGACGTGGTCGATCGTCACCGGGTAGTCCGCGAGGCGCTCGGAGAAGGTGCCGAAGTGCTGCTGGGCGAGGATCGTGGTGGGCGCCAGCAGCAGCACCTGCTTGCCCTGTGTCGCCGCCTTGAACGCGGCGCGCAGCGCAACCTCGGTCTTGCCGTAGCCCACGTCCCCGCAGATCAGGCGATCCATCGGGCGGGGGGCTTCCATGTCGGCCTTCACCGCCTCGATCGCCTCGCGCTGATCGGGGGTCTCGGTGTAGGGGAAGCGCTCCTCCAGGTCGCGCTCCCACTCGGAGTCCAGCTCGAAGGCGTGCCCCGCGCGCCGGCGGCGCTCCGCGTAGAGGCTCAGCAGCTCACCCGCGAGCTCCTGTGCAGCGCGGCGCGCGCGGGCCTTCATCGCATCCCAGCGCGAGCCCCCCAACTTCGACAGCGGGGGGTGCTCGCCGCCCGCCCCCACGTAGCGCGAGATCTTGGCGAGCTGTTCGGTGGGCACGAACACGCGGTCATCGCCCTGGTATTCGAGGTAGAGGTAGTCACGGGTGATGCCCGCCACGGTGCGCGTCTCGAAGCCCGCGAAGCGCGCCACCCCGTGGTCCTCGTGCACCACGATGTCCCCGGTGCGCAGCTCCGTGAAGGAGCGCAGCGCGCCCCGGCGAGGACCGCCGTCGAGCCCCGCGCCCGCGGTGCGCTCCGCGCGTCGGCGGCGCAGCAGGCGGTGCTCGGGGAAGACCGCGAGCTTCAGGGAGGGCGCGATGAAGCCCTCCCGCAGCGAGGCCGCGGCGAAGCGCAGCGAGGCCTCCAATGGCGCGGCGCTCACGTCCACCCCGGCGCGGGACTCCGGCAGGGCAGCGCCCTCGGAGTGGGACGCAGAGCCGCCTCCAGGCGTGCCCGGGCGCACGGCCGTCTCCCCCAACCACGTGGCTTTCAGGCGCGCGAGGTTGTACGCCGCGCGCTCCCCCTCCCCACGGCGGGGGAAGGCCACCACGGTGCGGTAGCCCGAGCGCACGAGCTTCTCCAGCTGGGGCTCCGCTTCGGCCAGCGAACGCGCCGCGGTGTCCGCGGACTGCGCGCGCAGCTCGAGCTCCTGACCGGAGGAGAGCGAGGAGAGCCAGATGCGCGCGCGCCCCCCCAGCGCCCCCTGGACCTCCTGGGGGCTGACGTAGAGGTGGTGGGCGTCGGCGTCGTGAAAGGCCGCGCACACGTCGCTCCAGTGGTCCTCCAGCGCCGGGCCGAGCTCCTCCTCGGCGGCGACGAGCAGCTCGGTGTCAGCTCCCAGCAGGTCCAGCAGCGCCCCGAAGCGCTCCACCGGCAGGAGCTCCGCGATGTCCGGCCGCTCCGCGGCGTCCCCCAGGGCGGCGATCTCCGCCAGCTCGCGGTGCTCGGCGGCGAGCTCCGCGGCGGGCGCGATCTCCACCTCCTCCACCTCCCCCAGGGAGCGCTGCGTGAAGGTCGAGAACCAGCGCAGCGATTCGATCTCCACGTCGAACATGTCCACCCGCACCGCGCGCTCCTCGGTCGCGGGGAAGATGTCGAGGATCCCCCCGCGCACCGCGAACTGCCCGCGCTCCTCCACCTGATCGGCCCGCTCGTACCCCGCCGCCACGAGCTCCGCCGCGCACTCCTCCAGGTCGAGCAGCTCGCCTCTGCGCAGGGTGAACGAGCGCGGGCGCAGCGCGGGGTCTGGCACCTTCTCCGAGAGCGCCACCGCGGAGACCACCACCACCGGGGGCTCCCGCTCGGCACCCCGCCCCCTGGAGACCGAGGCCGGTGGGGCGTCTGCGCCCGCCCCGGGCCCACCACCGGCGGGGCCGCTCCGCTCGAGCAGGGCATCCAGCGCGGCGACCCGCAGGCCGATCAGGTGCGCGGGGGGAGTGAGATGGGACTCGTAGGCCACCCCCCTGGAGGGGTAGTAGCGGACCCTGCGGGGAAACAGCCACGCGCGCAGATCCAGCGAGAGCTCGCGGGCCGCGCGGTCGTCGCCGACCACCACCAGCGTCGGGCGCGGCCCACCGGGGCCCGCGAGGCCGATCTCGGCGAGGCCCGCGATCAGGTAGGGGCGCAGCGAGGCGGACACGAACGCGTGGCCTCCCTCGCGCGCCAGGCGCTGCCCCGTGGGGTCGTCCTGCACGAGGCCGAGCAGCGGCCTGAGGCTCACGAGCCCACCACGAGGCCCTCCACCTCGTCGGCTGCGCGCTGCACCAGCTCGCGGACCTCCTCGGGGCTCTCGCGGAAGCGGCCGAGCACATGCGCGGAGACGATCTCGGGATCGGTGGAGTCGGGGCGGCCCACCCCCACGCGCACGCGCCAGAAGTCCGCGCCGCCGAGCTCGCGCTTGAGCGACTTCAGGCCATTGTGGCCCGCGAGACCGCCCCCGAGGCGCGTGCGGACCTCCCCGAAGGGGATGTCGATCTCATCGTGCACCGCCACCACCCGCTCCAGGGGGAGCTTGTAGGAGCCGCGCGCCGGGCCCGCCGAGCAGCCCGCCTCGTTCATGAAGGTCTGCGGCCACAGCACCGCCACGCGGGAGCCCCCGGGGCCGGTCCGCCCCTCCGCGATGAGACCCCTGAAGCGAGCCCTCGGGCGTGACAGGTCCCAGCGCTCGGCGAGCGTGTCGGCGACCATGAACCCCACGTTGTGGCGCGTGCGGGCGTACTCCCGGCCGGGGTTGCCCAGCCCGACGATCAGCCACTCGCTCGCCGCGCCGCCGGAGCCGCCGCGCTTGCGTGCGCCGGCGAATGGCCGCGACAGCGGGCGTCGCAGGGGCCTGCTACTCCCCGCCCGAGGAGCCCGCGGCTCCCTCGGCCTTCTCCGCCTCGCCGACGAGCTCTGTCTCCGCCTCGATCTCGGTGTCCGCCTCGGTCTGCAGTCTCGGAGGGGTGAGCGTCGCGAGCACGGTCTCCTCGAGATCGTCCAGCAGAGCGACCCCTGGGGGGGGTGTCACGGCGGCCAGCGTCAGTGTCTCCCCAATCTGCATTCCCGAGACGTCGTGCACGATCGCCTCTGGGATCTCGGTCGGTAGCGCCTCCACGTTCAGCTCGCGCGTGATCTGCTCCAGAACTCCGCCTTCGCGGGCGCCCGGGGACTCATCCACGCCCGTCAGCTCCAGCGCCACGATCGCGTGGATCGGCTTGTCCAGGCGCACCCGCAGCAGATCCACGTGCACGGTCTCCCCGCGCACGGGGTGGCGCTGGGCCTCCTTGAGCATCACCGGCGTGGGCTTGTCCCCGTCCACGCTCAGGTCCAGCACGGCGCCCGCTCTCGCCAGCGCCAGGCGCAGCTCGCGGGCATCCACGTCGAAGCTCAGCGCCTGCTCCCCGCCGCCGTAGAGGACCCCCGGCACGCGGCCCGCATGGCGCACGCGGCGGGCCTCGCGCGAGCCGGAGGACTCGCGGCGGCGTACATCGAGCTGGGTAGCGGTCTGGTCGGCCATGGGTGGGCTGGAGACTTTAGCAATCGGCCGTGCTGGGGATCGGGGCACTGATCGCGAGGAGCGATATCGAGATCCCCGTCAGGAAGTTGCCCGAGCGCCGCACCCGCACGCACTGCACCACCGGGTGGGCCACCTTGGCCTCCCACGCCACCCGCGTCTCCCCAACGGATCCGGTCAGCGAATGGTCGGTCGTGGACTGCGTGGAGAGGATCAGCACCGTCCCCGGGCGGCGAAGACGCACGGCGTCCGCCCGCACGGTCGCCGTGCACGAAGCGCTCGCGCTGCAGCCCGTGAGCTGGTGGAGCATGGCCCGCCGGTCGCCCCCCGCCTCGGTCTGCAACAGCGTCAGCTCGTGGTCGCGTTCCACGTTTTCCGCGGAGAAGAAGCGCGCCAGCATCCCGCTGATCGCGAGGAACAGCACCACCCCGATCGTGATGAGGAGGGCGCGTTTCAGAACAGCTGGTTCTCGCCGCCGAACACTTCGCTCACCGAGTCGTCGGTGAAGATCCGCCGGATCGAGTCCGTGAGCAGCTCCGCGCACGGGAGCACACGGATGTTCTCGGGGCGCTCGGTGGGAACGGGAATGGTGTCGGTGACCACGATCTCCTTCAGCCCGGAGGCGGTGAGGTTCTCGAAGGCGGCACCCGAGAAGGCGCCGTGGGTGGCCGCCGCGTAGACGCTCTTGGCGCCCGCTTCGTAGACCGTCTGAGTCGCCGCCGCGAGGGTGCCGGCGGTGTCGATCAGGTCGTCCACGATCACCGCCGTCTTGCCCTTCACGTCCCCGATCACGTAGGCGATCTCCGCCACCTGCTGGGCGGGGCGCTCCTTGTCGAGGATCGCGAGCTCCGCGCCGATCTTGGAGGCGAACTTCTTGTTGAGCTTCACGCGGCCCGCGTCGGGGGCCACCACCACCAGATCGGAGAGGCCGAGGTCCTCGAAGTACTGAGTGAGCATGAACAGCGCCGTCATGTGGTCCACGGGCTTCTGGAAGAACCCCTGGATCTGGCCGGCGTGAAGGTCCATCGTCAGCACCCTGTCGGCGCCCGCGGCCTCCAGCATGCGCGCCACCAGGCGCGCGGAGATCGGCTCGCGGGGCGCGGACTTCTTGTCCTGGCGGGAGTACCCGAACCAGGGGGTCACCGCGATCACCCGGTGCGCGGAGGCGCCCACGGCGGCGTCGATCATGAACAGCAGCTCCATCAGGGAGTCGTTGGCGGTCACCCCGGTCTGGGGGTTGCCGCAGGTGGACTGCACGATGAACACGTCCGCCCCCCGGATCGACTCCTCGTAGCGGCAGTACACCTCTCCGTTGGAGAACGTCTTCAGCGTCACCGGGCCCAGGTCCATCTGCAGCTTGCCCGCGATGTCCACCGCCAGCTGCGGGTTGGCGCGCCCGGCGAACAGCATCAGCCGCTTGTTGTAATCGATCGGCAGGCTCGTCGCCGCGGTCTGGGTGCGCGTGTCGATCACGCTGCTCATCGTTCCTCGGAGTGTAAAGCGCTCTCGCGACGCTGTGCGTACCCCTCGCGGTTCTGTTGGCGCGCGCGCGCCACCCCCAGCGCGCCGGGGGGCACGTCCTCGACGATCACCGAGCCCGCCGCGGTGTAGGCGTCGTCGCCCACCGTCACGGGGGCCACGAAGGCGGTGTCCACCCCGCCGCGCACGCGCCTGCCGATCGTGGTGCGGTGCTTTGCGTGGCCGTCGTAGTTGGCCGTGATCGTGCCCGCCCCGAGGTTCGAGCGCTCGCCCACGTCGGCGTCGCCGATATAGGAGAGGTGCGGGATCTTCGCGCCCGCGCCGATGTCGGAGTTCTTGACCTCCACGAACGTCCCCACCTTCGAGCCCTCGCCCAGCAGCGCCCCGGGGCGCAGGTAGGCGAAGGGGCCCACGCTCGCGCCCGCGTGCACCGTGGCGCGCTCCACCCACGCCACCCGCACGATCGCGCGCTCGCCGATGTGGGAGTCGATCGCGGTCGTGTGCGGGCCCACGGTGGCGGCTTCGCCGACCTGCACGTCGGTGAGCGTGGCGTGTGGCCCCACGATGGCGCCCTGGCCCACCTCGGTGGCCCCGCGCAGCGCGGTGCCCGGCTCGATGCGGGCGTCCCGGCCGATCCGCACGTCCACGTCGACCCAGGTGGCGAGGGGGTCCACGATCGTCACCCCCGCGCGCATGTGCCCCTCCAGGATCGCGCGCTGGGCGAGCGCCCGCACGTGGGCGAGCGCCACGCGGTCGTTGACCCCCAACATCAGGTTGGGGTCCGCGACCGTGTGCGCCGCCACCGTCGCCCCGTCGGCGCGCAGCAGGTCGAGCACCTGCGGCAGGTACAGCTCCCCCTGGGCGTTGTCGGCGCTCAGGCGCGGCAGCGCCCCCAGCAGGGCGTCCCCCGCGAACGCGAAGATGCCCGTGTTGACCTCGCGGATCTCGAGCTCCTCCGCGGTGGCGTCCCCCGCCTTCTTGGTCTCCACCACACGCTCCACCGCGCCCCGCTCGTCGCGCACCACGCGCCCATAGCCGCTCGGGTCCTCCAGCACCGTCGTGACCATCGTGGCCGCCGTGCCGCCGCGCGTGTGCGCCTGCACCAGCTCGGCGATCGCCGCGGCGCTCACCAGCGGCACGTCCCCGCTCAGCACCACCACCACCCCCGCCGGGTCGATCGCATCGGCCGCTGCGAGGACCGCCCCGCCGGTGCCGTTGGAGCGCGGCTGCACCACCAGCTCCACCCCCGCGGGCAACACCTCGGCAAGGGGCCGCGCCGGCGAGTCCACCACCACGACCTTCCCCGCCCCCGCCTCCAGCGCCGCCACCACCGGCCACAGTCCCATCGGCCGGCCGCACAGCTCGTGCAGCACCTTCGGCACGTCCGAGCGCATGCGCGTCCCCTGGCCCGCCGCCAGGACAACCACAGTCGGTGCGGTCATTGCATCAACTCCCATCGTCCTCCCCCCCGGGGATCCCGGCCGCGCGCAGCGCGGGCGGAGGGGATTGAGCTTGCGTAGGTTGGGGGGCAGGGACTCGAACCCCGATTCTCAGGACCAAAACCTGATGTCCTGCCATTGGACGACCCCCCAGGGGTTGAGATCGCCTTACGCGCGCCAGCGTACCGGCGAGGGTGGTTGCAAGAATCCGTTCACCGGCGGATGGCGCATGCCTTTCATCCTAGCCACTCTCATCGACCGCGCACGAGCCCGGCATGAGTCTCCCTCAACTCCGCCTCGCGGACCCCCGCGGGACGCGCCCGCCGCCGGCGCCCGCCTCGGAGGCGGGGCCGCTGGTGTGGGCGATGCCGAGCACGCGCATCGCCTTCAAACCGAGGCTGAGCTTCTCGCGGCCGTCGCTGGAGCTGACGTCCAGCCCGGAGAGCTCCCGCACACGCTCGAGGCGGTAGTAGATCGTGTGACGGTGGGTGAAGAGGCGCTGCGCGGTGCCCGCCACGTTGCCATCGGCGTCGAGGAAGGTGCCGAGCGTGCGCACGAGCTCGGTCTCGTACTGCTCGTCGTAGGCCACCAGCGGCTCGACGGTCTCCGCGTAGAAGCGCTGCAGCTCGCGGGGGTTCTCGCTCATCGTCGAGAGCAGCAGCCGGTAGGCGCCGGTCTGATCGAAGGCAAGCGCGCCCTCCTGAGGAGTGCCCCTGGCGCCCGCGCCCCCGCCCTCGGCCACGTTGGCGGCGAGCAGCGCCTCGTTGGCGGCGCGCGGCAGGTCGGCGGGGTCCTCGGCGATGCGGCTGCGCCCGACCGCGAAGGTGCAGCCGGGCAGGCCCGCCTGCAGCTCGCGCAGCACGGAGTCGGCGGCGCGCGCGGCGATGGGCTCCTCCCCCCCGGGTACCAGCAGCAGCACTTCGGCACCGGCGGAGCCCCCGCCCAGCCCGATCCAGCCCTCGGGCCCGGGCGCGCGGCCTCGCTCGGCCGCGCGGGTGCCCGCCGGATCGTGGGTGCCCGCCGGGCTGTGCGCGCCCCCCTCGCGCTCGGTGAGAGCGGCGATCGAGCGGCTCACCACAGCCCGGGCGCCGCGCTCTGCGATGGCGCGGACGCGCGCGCGCCAGCCCTCCTCGGTGGGCGCCTGGGGGTGGGCGCGGGCGACGATCATGCTGGACCCCTCCTGGAGCTCGAGCGAAAGCTCGCGCCCCCGCCCGAGGAGCTCCTCGCGCGCGCTCAGCTCACGGGCGAGGATCGCCCGCAGGAAGTCCGCGGCGGCGTTCTCGGAGGCACGGCCGGGGGCGCGCACGCGCTCGACCTCGGAGGCGATCATCGTCACGAGCAGCCGCCGCATCGAGGCGCTGGGCTCGGTGCGGGTGCGCAGGTGAAGCGCCCCCACCACCGCGTCGGCGACCCGCAGGGGGATGCTGCTGACTCCCTCGCCCCCCGCGAGCAGTGCGCGCTCCTCCGCGGGAGATCGCGCGGCAACCGCCAGCGTCCCCCCCTGGGCGTCGGTCACGGCGAGGCTCGCGTCGAGCGCGCGGGCGGCGGCGCGCACGACCTCGGGCAAGCCGGCGCCCGACTCGACCGCCTCTGTGACCGCGTCGAGGGCGGCGAGCTCGGGCAAGGCTCAGACCGTGTAGTAGACGACGGCGAGCCCCCCGGCCACCCCGATGCCCACCAGCACCGCGAGCACGTACAGCGAGAGCAGGCCCGCCGCCACGCGCTCCCACAGGCGCGTGTAGGCCGACAGTGCGGGGGCGAGGATCAGGCCGATGTAGAGCGCCAGGCTGAACACAGCCGCGCAGACGGCCACGAGGTAGGTGATATCGGTTCCGCTCATCGTGCGCTCCTAATTGTTACCTACCGCGCGGGCGCCCGCCGGGTGCTTCCGCGGGAACCGGCGGCTTGTCGCCAAACGTGCCCGCCAAAACGCCGCTCGCGGATGCCCACCGCCGACACCCCGCCGCTCAGCCCGTGGCGGAAGCCACATCGGCGAAGCGCCCCCCCACGGCCTCCGCGGCGAGCGGCGCGGGCACGCGCTCGGCCAGGGCCCGCATGGCCGCGCGGGCACGGGCGGGCCCGCGCGTACCGGCGAACAGCCCGAGCACGGTGGGACCGGAGCCGCTCACGAGCACCGCGTCGGCCTCCGCCGACCGGGCATCCCGCAGGGCGGCGTCGATCTCCGGACAGAGCGCGCGGGCGGCGTCCTGGAGGTCGTTCCCCAGGAGCTCCGCGGGCGGCAGAGGGGAGCCGTCGGCGAGCGCGCGGGCGAGCGCGCCGCGAGCGTCCTCGAGCTCCGCGGGCTCCCTCGCGAGTCCCATGCGGTCGGCCTGCGCATACACCTGAGCAGTGGCGAGGGCGCCCGCCGCCGGCAGCACGAGCACCCCCAGGGAGACGACCGGGTCGGGGAGCTCCTCCAACTGCTCCCCCGCCCCCCGGGCCAGCCACCGTCCGGGGCTCACCTGGGCGGGCACGTCGGCGCCGAGCGTCCGCGCGAGCTCCTGGAGCAGGACGGGATCGCCCAACCCGGAGGCGGCGGCGGCGAGGCGCAGCGCAGCGGCGGCGTCGCCCGAGCCGCCTCCCAAGCCGGCGGCGACCGGGACGCGCTTGAGGATGCGCAGTTGCAGCGGCGGGGCCTCCCAGCCGGTGGCGGCCCGAAACGCCGCGAGCGCAGCGGCGGCGAGGTTTTCCGTGGGCGGGCCCGGGACCCCGGGGCACACCACGACGTCGCCGCCCGTGCTCCGCTCGGGCGCGGCCGAGAGCGTGAGCTCATCCGCCAGGGAGATCGACTGCATCACGGTGGTCAGCTCGTGGCGGCCGTCGGGGCGGGTGGGGCCCAGCAGGAGACCGAGGTTGATCTTCGCGGGCGCCAGCGCCCGCAACGGGAGAGCGCTCACAGGACCTCCTTTGGCTGCCTCGGCCACTCCTTTGGCTGCCTCGGCCACTCCTTTGGCTGCCTCGGCCACTCCTTTGGCTGCCTCGGCCACTCCTTTGGCTGCCTCGGCCACTCCTTTGGCTGCCTCGGCCACCCCTTGGGCCGCATCGGCCACCGTCGAGATGGAACCCTCGGCGCGCTCATGCGCCGAGGATGCTCCCCAGCGCGCTGAACTGCTCGGGGGAGAGCCGCTCGGCGCGCACATCCAGGGGCAGGCCCATGCTCGCGAGCGCGCCCCGCACCTGCTCGCGCTCCGCCACGCCCGCCAACGCCAGCGAGCGCGCGAGCGCCTTGCGCCGGTGGGCGAAGGCGCCAACCACGAGGCCCCGCAGCGCGGCGGAGGGGGCGGGCCCGGTGCGGATGAGCTCGACCAGCACGGAGTCCACGTTGGGCACGGGGTGGAAGACGGTGCGGGGGATCGCGCGCACCACGCGCACCTCGCAGGCGAGCTGGGCGAGCACGGAGGGCACGCCGTAGGCGCGTGGATTGGAACCCTCCCATCCGGCGGCGAGACGCTCGCCGACCTCGCGCTGCACCATCGCCACCCAGCGGCCCACCGTGGGGAGCTCCTCGATCGTGCGCAGCAGCGCACCGGCGGCGACCCCGTAGGGGAGGTTGGCGACGACCTTCGTGGGCGGCGGGCGCATCCCCGCGAGGTCCACCGCCAGCACGTCCCCCCAGTGGAGGGTGACGTTATCGAAGCGCGCCAGGGCGTCGCCCAGGGCCTCGCGCAGCCGCTCGTCGAGCTCGACCACGTGCACGTGTCCCACGCGCGCGGCGAGATACTCCGAGAGCACCCCCAGGCCCCCACCGACCTCGAGCGCGACGTCCTGCTCGGAGAGCTCCGCGACGCGCCCGATCACCCCGAGGATGTTGGAGTCGATCAGGAAGTTCTGCCCCAGCTCCCGGTCGGGGCGCACCCCGAACTCGCGCATCCGGCGCAGCGTGGGTTGGGTGGGAAGGACGAGGTCGTCCACCACTGCGCCCCTCACCATCCGAAGACGCGCGCGGAGGTCCCCTGCACGGCGGCGCCGAGCTCCTCGACGGAGACCCCCCGCAACTGCGCGATGAAGGCGGCGGTGTGGGCCACGAAGGCGGGCTGGTTGGGATGCTTGCGCGCGGGCTGGGGGGTGAGGTAGGGAGCGTCGGTCTCCACCAGCAGACGATCCCCGGGCACCCGCCGCGCGGCCTGGGCGAGGTCGGGGGCGCTTTTATAGGTCACGTTCCCCGCGAAGGAGATCGCGTAGCCGCGCTCCAGGCACTCATCGAGATGGGTGGGCATCGAGAAGCAGTGCATCACCACGCTCACCCCCTGTGCCTCCCGGGCCAGCTGCTCGAGCGTGTCCTCTTCGGCGGCGCGGGTGTGAATCACCAGCGGCTTGCCCAGCTCGCGCGCGAGCTCGATCTGCGCGGAGAACGCGCGCTCCTGATCGGCGCGGGGCGCGTAGTCGCGGTAGTAGTCCAGCCCCGTCTCCCCGATCGCCAGGCAGCGGGGGTGGGCGGCCAGCGCGCGCAGCTCGGCGAGGTCCGCGCCGTCAAAGCCAGTCGCGTAGTTGGGGTGCCTCCCGATCGCCGCGTACACCTGCGGAAAGGCCTCCGCCGCCGCGAGCGCCGCGCGGCCGGAGGCCCCGTCGGTGCCCACGGTGAGGATGCGCGTCACGCCCGCCTGCTCGGCTGCCGCGACCAGCTCCGCGTTGGGGGGCTCACAGAGGTCGAGATGGGTGTGGCTGTCGACCATGTGAAGGCGGAGTTTGACACGCAGGGATAAAACGACGGACCGCTGCCCGCAGCGATCCCGGATGCGCGTGCGCCGCCAGAGGCGTACAGTGCTCCCTAGAAGAGCGACTGTGCGGGCGTCGAAGGTTCGCACCTATTCGAAGTTCCCGCACCCATTCCCAGCGAGGAGGTTCGGGTCATGTCCACGTCTTCTGAGGAACTGCGCGAGCTCGCAGGTCTCTGGTGGCTGGTGATGCTGTTCGGCGCGGCCGTGTTCTGCGTCGGCGCTTTCTTTGTCGTCTCGCCGCACGAAAGCCTGAGCACGTTCACGGTGATCGCCGGGATCTTCCTGCTCGTCGACGGCGTGCTGGCGATCGTCGGATCGATCTTTGGCCGCGGTGAAGGCCGCGGCCTGCTCGCGCTCATCGGCGTGCTCAGCGCAATCGCCGGCCTGGTGCTGATCAAGAAACCGTTCGACACGCTCGTCGTCATGGTGCTCATCCTCGGCGTGTGGTTCGTCGTGGCGGGAGTGGTGCGCTTCGTGGCCGCCTTCGGAGAGCCCGAGGGGCGGGGGGCGAACATCGCGATCGCGATACTCGATGTGATCGCCGGTGCCGTGATCCTCTCCTGGCCCAGCATCGGACTGGCCACACTCGCAGTGATCGTCGGCATCGTGCTGCTCCTGCGCGGCGCCGTCTTCGTCGCAGCCGGCTGGGAGTTGCGCCGACTCGAGCATGCGGTGGATGCCGAGCTGAGAGCCCACCCGGCGACCTGAGCGCCGAGCAGGACTGCCGGCCAATCGCTCCGCCTGCGCGGGCGCCCACGGCTTGGGAACAGGTCTGCGCGGGCGGCTAAGTCTTGGGGAACAGCGGTTCGAGCTCGCCCACGGGGCGGGGGGTGTCGTTGGAGCCCACCCCACCTGCCCCGAGGCGGGCGGCGCTGAGCGCGCGGTCCTCGGCGCCGAGCGCGTCCAGCAGTCGCTCGGTGCTGGCCGGCAGAAATGGGGCGAGCAGGAGACTCACCACGCGCACGCCCTCGACAAGCGATGCGAGCACCACATCCAGATCCCCCGCTCTCCCCTCGTCCTTCGCCAGCGTCCACGGCGCCCGCTCCTCAACGAAGCGGTTCAGGCGCCGCACCCGCTGCCAGATCGCATCGAGCGCCTGCGTGAGCTCGGCGCGGTCGAGCAGCGCCGAGACCTCCTCCGCGAGTCCCTCGAAGTCGCGCACCAGCTCCCCGTCCAGCTCCGCCGCGGGCAGCACCCCACCGCGGTAGCGGCGCACCATCGCGAGCGTGCGGCTGGCGAGGTTGCCGTACTCGTTGGCGAGCTCGCTCTCATAGCGCTGCTCGAAGGCGGTTGTGGAGACCGACCCGTCCTGGCCGAAGGGGACGTCGCGCAGCAGGTAGAAGCGCAGCGCGTCCGAGCCGAAGCGCTCGATCGCCGCGAACGGGTCGAGCACGTTGCCCAGCGACTTGCTCATCTTCTCCCCCTCCATCAGCAGGTACCCGTGCACGAACAGCCGATGGGGGAGCTCCAGCTCGGCGGCCAGCAGCAGCGCGGGCCAGTAGACGGCATGAAAGCGCAGGATGTCCTTGGCGATCAGGTGGTAGTCCGCCGGCCAGAAGGTCGCGGTGAGGTCCTCGCCCTCGTGCGCGTAGGAGAGCGCGCTGTAGTAGTTGAGCAGCGCGTCGAACCACACGTAGAAGACGTGCTCCGGATCCCACGGCACGGGGACCCCCCAGGTGAGCTTGTGGCGTGTGAGCGGCACGTCGCGCAGGCCGGAGCGGATGAAGGAGAGCGCCTCGTTGTAGCGCGAGCGGGGGGCGATGAAGTCCTCGCGCTCGGCGTACAGGCGCTCCAGCTGATCCTGGAAGGCGGAGAGCTTGAAGAAGTAGTTCTCCTCCTGTTCGCGCACCAGCTCGACGTGGTGGATCGGGCAGCGGTTGCCCGCCTCGATCTCGTTCTCTGCCTTGAAGTCCGCGCACCGCGGGCAGTACCACCCCTCGTAGGTGCCCTCGTACACGAATCCGTTCGCCCGCACCCGCGTGAGGATCTCCTGCACCTTCGCCATGTGCTGGGGGTCGGTGGTGCGGATGAAGAAGTCGTTGGAGGCCCCCAGGCGCGGGGCCAGCGCACGGAAGCGCTCCGCGTTGCGATCCGCGAGCTCCTGGGGCTCCAGGCCCAGCGCGTGAGCCGCATCGGCCACCGGCTCCCCGTGCTCGTCGGTGCCCGTCAGGAAGAACACCTCCTCCCCCCGCTGGCGGTGGTGGCGCGCGAGCACGTCCGCGGCAATCGTCGTGTACGCGTGCCCCAGGTGGGGGGCCGCGTTGACGTAGTAGATGGGGGTGGTCACGTAGAAGGACACGATTGCCCCACGCTACCGGGGGGCGATCAGATGCGTCACAGCGGTGGAGGAGCGGGCATCCTGAATGCTGACCACGGAGACGGTGTTCCTCTGCTCATCGTGGGTGTAGAGGAGCAGCAGCCACCGCCACGGACCGAGGATGAAGCGGAGGTGCTGCCACCGTCCTTCCAGCTGACGCCCGACCGACGGGAATCCCTCCAGGATGCGCAACGAGCGCTGGACACGTGTTCGGGTGTCGGGGGGGAGGCTATGAGTCACGATCATGCGATCGAGACTCTCGATCGCGGCGAGACTCAGCTCGACGTGCGTCAACGCTCTGTCTCCCATGGGGGGACTACAGCGCGTCGAGCGGGATGGTCTTGCCTTCGGCGGCCTGCTGCAATCCCAGTTGGGCGTCCTCGTACGCGCCCGGGATGCCGTCGAGCAGCGCGGTGATCGTGCGCGGGTCGGGATCGGCCTCGTCGAGCGCGCTCGAGAGCAGCGATCGAGCCAGGGTTCCCTCCTGCACGTGTGTGCGCTCGGCCAGCCTGGACAGCTTGGCGGCGTACTCCGGGTCCAAGGTCACGTTCAACCGGGTGGGGGCGGGCATAGCGGGATGGTACACGATTCAGCACCTACCGTGTAGCACCGCGCTCACCGGCCGCCAGCTCCCGGTAGAGCTCGTTAGCGCTCACGTCGGCAAGCCTCGCCACAACCCTGGCCGCAGGACGCGCGCGGGCGCCTGCTGAGACGAGCTCGCGCAGCGCCGCCAGCGCCTGCTCGCGGCTCGCGGAGTCCCCCGGCGCGGGGCCCACCACCAGCGCCACCTCACCCCGGGGGGGATGCTCGCGGTAGTGCGCCGCCAGATCGCCCGCGCCTCCCCGGCGGACTTCCTCGTGCAGCTTGGTCAGCTCCCGGCACACCGCCGCCGGGCGAGTCGGGTCGTGCTCGGCGAGCACCCCCAGGGTGGCGGCGAGGCGCCGCGGGGACTCGAAGGCGACGAGCGTCGCGGGGTTGTGCAGCAGCGTCCGTTCGAGCTCCCCCCGCTTGCGGGGGAGGAAGCCGGCGAAGCACCACCGCTGCGCCGGCAGTCCGGAGGCGACGAGCGCGCTCACCGCGGCGCTCGGTCCGGGCAGCGCCTCCACCGGCACGCCCGCGGCGATGCTCGCCCGCACGAGCTCCCAGCCGGGGTCGGAGATCAGCGGGGTGCCCGCGTCGCTGAGGAGCGCCACCGTCGCCCCCGCGCGCATCCGCTCCACCAGCTCCGCGGAGCGCTCGCGTTCGTTGTGCTCGTGGAAGCTCTGCAGCCCCCGGGGCTCGATCCCGTGGCGGCGCAGCAGCACGCGGGTGTGGCGGGTGTCCTCGCACGCCACCACCTCCGCCGTGCGCAGCGTGGCGAGCACGCGCAGGGTCACGTCCTCGAGGTTGCCGATCGGGGTGGGGCACACCACCAGTCGCCCGCCTGCAGGCGATCGCCCAACGTGCGCGTCATCGCCCTGCATTCGGCCAATATAGAGAGCGCCGTGCCGCGGGAGACCGACCCCAAGCCGCAGTACACCCGCTACCGCGCCGGTCGCAAGCTGCTGCCTGGCGAACGCCAGAACGGGGGTGACCTGCGCGATGACTCGCTGCTCGGAGCGAGCCGCCACCCCAGAGCCCCGCGTACCCCCTCCCGTTGGCGACGGCCCACCCCCAAGCGCGTCGCGCTCGGCCTGCTCGCGCTGATCGCCGGCTGGCTCGTGCTCTCGCTCGTGCTGTTCCTGATCAGCTCCCACTTCGAGCGGACCTCCCTGCCGAGCAACGTCGCCGGCGTGCTCGACCCCGCCGGCTACCCGCTGACGTCAGCCAACAACATCCTCGTGCTGGGCTCCGACCGGCGCCAGAAGGACAGCAGGGAACCGGGGGCGGAAACCACCGGCTTCGGGCGCTCGGACACGATCATGCTGATCCGCACCGGCGGGGGGCACGCGGCGCGTCTGTCGATCCCGCGCGACACCGTCATCGAAATCCCCGGCCACGGCCTGCAGAAGATCAACGCCGCCCACGAGTTCGGGGGACCAGCGGAGTCGGTCGCGGTGATCGAGCACTGGCTCGGCATCCCCATCAACCACGTGGTGGAAGTCAACTTCGAAAACTTCCCCCAGCTGATCGACGCGATGGGCGGCGTCACCTACAGCGGGGGCTGCATCGTCTCGAACCTCGACGGCGGCTCGGCCAACGGCGGCTTCACCCTGCGCCTCCCCGCCGGCACCCACCATCTCGACGGCGAGCAAGCGCTTGCGCTGGCGCGCACGCGCGAGAACCTGTGCGCGCCCAACGAGACCGACATCCAGCGCGAGGAGCACCAGCAGGCGCTGTTCACCGACATGAAGAGCCAACTGCTCTCCCCCTCGAGCTTCCTGCGCCTGCCGTGGATCGCCTGGCACGCCCCGCCGGCGATCATCTCGGACATGAGCGGTCCCGAACTGCTCGGGATGTTCGCGGCGCTGGCCGTCACGGGGACGCCCCCGACGCACGTGCTCCTGCCGACCGGGCAGATCATCCTGCCCAGCGGCGAAGAAGGCCTGACGATCTCCGAAGCCGCGCGCCGGGCGGATGTGGCGCGGTTCGTCTCGGAATGACGCCCCACCTGCTCACGGCGAGGAGCATCGCGAAGGCGAGCCACCTGCTCACGGCGAGCAGCACCGCGAAGGTGAGGTCAGCTCTTGGCCGCGACCGGCTCGGACTTCTTGGCGGAGGAGCTCTTCTCGGTCTTTGACTTGCTCGCCGAGGACGAGCCCTTCTCGGCTGCGCCCTTCTCGCTGCTCGAGGAGCCCTTCTTGTCCGTGGAGGAGGAGTCGGAGGCGCTGGAATCCGAGGAGGAAGAGCTCTCCGCCGCCGCCGCGTTCTCGCGCTGGCGTTTGCGGGTGCCGTAGTCGGTGTTGTAGAAGCCCTTGCCCTTGAAGTGCAGCGCGGGCGCGTGCAGCACGCGCTGCACCTTCACCCCCGTCTCGGGATCCCGGACGAGCGGTTCGTCGGAGAAGGACTGGAGCATCTCGAAAGTGCTCCCGTCGGGTCGGCGGTACTCGTAGATCGGCATTGGCACTCACATTATAGGAGTGCCAAGCTAATCCGCCAACAGTGCCCGCGTGCAGTCGATGCCCGCGCGCACCGTCGCACCGAAGTCGCGGTCCGGCTCGGTGAGCATCCGCAGCGCGAACCCGTCCCCCAGCGAGAAGAGGATCTCGGCGACCACCTCGGGGTCGGCATGCAGGCGCAGCACCCCCTCCTCCTGGGCCACCGTGAGCATCCCGGCGACCTGCTCGCGCATGGTGCGCATCAGGTTGGCGTACTCCACCGCGATGTCGGGGTTGCGCCGCGAGAGCGTGAAGAGCTCGAACAGGAGCGTCACGAAGTCAGGGTCCTCGCGGATCATCTCCTGGAGGTGTTGGGCCATCAGGCCGACGAAGTCCTCCGGCGTCTGCGCCCCCACGAGCTGCTGCTCGAGCCGCTCCAGGCGCAGCTGGCAGTCGCGCCGCACCGCCTCCGCGAGCAGCCGCTCCTTGGTGCCGAAGTAGTAGTGCAGCAATCCCCTCGAGACGCCCGCCTCGCGTGCGACTCGCTCGAAGGTGGAGCCCGCAGTTCCGTGCTGGGCGACGCTGCGGCGCATCGCCTCGACGATGCGCTGCGCGCGCTCCCCCGAGAGCGACCTGGTGGCCCCACCCCGTGGACCACTCTCAACAGCAGAAGCCATCGCCGGGCGTGAGGAGCCTGCCAGGTTGCCGTCGCCCCTCAGGATGAGGGGGCGCCCACCGAGCTCGGCGCCTCCTGCACTGGCATCGTGGTGGAGCTGTAGTCGAACTCCTCCTCAGCTCCGAACATCATGTCGAGCACCTTCGAGCGCAGGCCCTCGCTGAGCGCGAGCGCCAGCACCCCACCAACGAGTGCCAGCAACAACATGCGGCTCAACCCTCCGCGCCGGCGCTTGCGCCGGGGGGGCTCTTTGAGCGCAGTGGAGGCATCCCGCAGCGCCCCCACCGCCTCGGCCAGCTCGCGCTGAAGCTTGCGATCCTCGAACAGCGCCTTGGTCGCGGGCGTCCCGTTGCTCATCCGCCCGTACGCGCTGCGCGCAGCGAGGTACGCCGCGAGCAGGCTGCCGCGCAGATCCTCATCCTCGAGGATGCGCTTGACGTACTGGTTGTCATGTGCGGCGCGAGCCGCCGCCGAAGCCTTGCCGATGCTGTCTTTTGCCGCCATGCGGGCCACCACCTCTGCTGGAGCTTTACCTTGGGTCCACCCCAATATACCCCTCCGCACACGCCCGGGGGCATGGCGAGGCCGATCCGTGCCCTACGCGTGCAGCGCCGCCTGTTCCTGCGCGGTGGGGAAGGCCCAGGCGGCGCGTGCGCGCTGCTCCTGGCGAAAGACGAAGCGCAGCTGCTGCGGAGGCCTGAGCTGAGCGGCGTTGGGACGGAAGGTGGCGCACGGCTCGGGGAGATCGAGGGCGCAGAGCAGGTTGCGCCGGAAGAAGCACTCATCGCACGTCACCTTGCGCGCGCCACGCGCGCTCTGCTTTCTCTGCGCCAAAACAGCCCCCGTGTCTCTCGATCGCGTTCTCGATCGCTCACCCCCGTGTGGCCGGGTGGATGAGCTCACGCCGGCAGGGATCAAAGCACCTGCCGGCGCCCCGCTCAAGGAGCCTTCTCGCAAATCGCAGGGAAAAGATTTTCTACCCGGAAGGAGCCGCCCTCACGTCACTTTCCTGTGACAATCTCTTGGATGGGGCCGCATTTTCCGAGGTTCGCCGCTCTCTCGATCGGTCTCGCCGAACCCAGCCCGAGGTATCGCCCGCGTGGTTGCGCCACACGGCGGAGGACCCTCACCTGACCAACCCAAAGGCCTCGCCCGCGCGGTCGGCGACATAGCGGGCGATCGCCAACGACGAGGTGGCCGCCGGAGAGGGGGCGTTGCGCACGTGCAACGCCCGCTCGGTGGCGGAGAACGCGAAGTCATCCACCAGACGACCGTCGCGTGCCAGCGCCTGGGCGCGCACGCCGGCGAACGCCGGACGCACGTCCTGGGCGCGCAGCTCGGGCACGTAGCGCGCGGCGGCCCGTGCGAACGTCGCGCTGGAGGCGGCATGGCGCAGCTCCGTGATCCCCGGTCGCCACCAGCGCGCGAACATGCGCCAGGTTCCCGGCCAGCGCAACGTGTCGAGCATGTCCTCGCGCCGCACCCGCCCCAGGCTGTAGGCGTCGCGTGCCAGCACCGGCAGCGCGGTGGGACCGATCAGCACCTCGCCATCGATGTGCCGCGTCAGGTGGACCCCCAGGAACGGCAGTGAAGGATCGGGCACGGGGTAGATCAGCGAGCGCACCAGATGCCTGCTCTCCCCCACCAGGCGCAGGTAGGCGCCGCGGAAGGGCACGATGCGGGGGTCCGGATCGGCGCCCGCCGCCACCGCCAGCCGGTCCGACCAGGCGCCCGCGCAGAAGATCGCGTGGGTGGTCTCCGTCACACCCCGCGCGTGCTCCAGGCGCAGCGTCCGAGCGCCCGCGCGCACACCGTGAACGCCGCATCCCGTCGCGATCCGCGCCCCGCCCTCGAGCGCGTCGCTCGCATAGGAGCGCGCCACCGCGGCGAAGTCGACGATCCCCGTCGCCGGCGAGTGCAGGCCCGCGATCCCGCGCGCGTGGGGCTCGAGCTCGCGGATGCCCGCGGCGTCCACGCGCCGCAGCCCCGGGACCTCGTTGGCACGGCCCCTGCGCTCCAGCTCCTGCAGGCGGCCGAGCTCGGAGTGCTCGCTCGCCACGATCAACTTCCCGCAGACCTCGTGCGGGATCTCCCGCTCGGCGCAGTAGGCGTACAGCTCGCGCGCACCCTCCACACACAGGCGCGCCTTCAGTGAGCCCGGCTGATAGTAGACCCCTGCGTGAATCACCCCCGAGTTGTGGCCGGTCTGGTGCGCGCCGAGCTCGGGCTCGCGCTCGAGCACGCACACCGACAGACGTGGATGTCGCCGGGTCAGCTCGCGGGCGAGAGCCAACCCGAGGATTCCACCACCGACGATCGCCAGATCGCACCCAGAGGGCGCCTCCGAGGAGACCGGGGGACCCTGGAATGACACATGCGCCACTCTAGCGTCGCCCCCCCAACCGGGTGTCGCTGTCACCGAGGCACCCTGTCCGGAGTCGAGCGGCCACTCTCACATGGGTGCCCCCCAACAGGGATAATCTGCGTGCCCTGGTACACCCGACGAGCATCGCACGATGAGCGCCCTAGCGCTCTCCACCCACATCTCCGCAACTCCCGAGGAGGTGTGGAGGACCGTCATGGACCCCCACCGCCTGGGCGAGTGGGTCACGATTCACCGCGCGCTGCGGTGGGCCGACGGCGGGTCGCCGCGGGTGGGATATGAGATGGAGCAGCAGATCCACCTGCGCGGGGTCAGCCTCGATGTTCACTGGCGCCTGGTGGAGTGTGTTCCGTGCAGAGTGGCCGTGTGGAACGGTCGCGGACCGGCTCGCTCGCGCGCCCACACCGAATACGCGCTGCGTGCCGAGCAGGGGGGCACGCACTTCGACTACCGCAACGAGTTCCGCCCCCCGCTCGGGCCGGTGGGAGCACTGGCCTCTCGCGCACTGGTGGGCGGCATTCCCGAGCGCGAGGCCAGACGCACGCTCGAGCGCCTGCGGGAGCTGCTGGAGAACGGCCCCACCTCCAGTCCCTGAGACCCCCTCCTCGGACCCACAGGCCGAAGTGTTCCCCTCTGATCCGGAGGCCGAGGCCTCCCCTCGGACCCAGAGGGATCGGGACAGATCCGGAAGGAAATGAAACCGGAATGGGGAAAGGAGGACAGAGCAAATGCCACTGGCGCGGACAGTGCGCAAGCGACGCGCAACACGCATTGCCCCGACACCAAGCTGTGCTTGGCATGACATCTGACTTGCGCAGCGGTACAACAACCTGTGATTGTTGTAAGGTAATCCAGTAACCCAGTGATGCAAATCACGCAATCCGAGTGAACAGGATTCAACTGTGACCGACTTCCTTGACGAGAAGCACCGAGAGATCACCGATCGACTGGCCGAGCTGAAGCCGCTGATAGAGGAGTACCAGCGCCTGGAGGCCGCCGTCGCCGCGCTCGACGGCTTGGGGGGATCGGCCGCTCCCGCCGCGCCCAAAGCCACCGCCACAACCACCCCCAAAGCAGCCCGCAAAGTTCCCGGCCGTCGCGGGCCCGGGCGTCCCCGGGGCTCGAAAACCAAAACCAAAGCCAAAGCCGCCGTCGCCGCCGCCGCCGAGGCTCCCGCGGCAGCCCCGGTCGCACGCGGAGGCGCAAGGCGCAAAGCCGGTCGTCGCAAAGGCAGCGGTACGCGTGCGGCGCAGGCGCTCTCATTCGTGCAGGCACAGCCCGGCATCACCATCCCCGAGCTGGCCGCCCGCATGGGGATCAAGCAGAACTACCTCTACCGAGTGCTGCCCACGCTCGAGGAGGAGAACAAGGTAAAGAAGGAGGGGCGCGGCTGGCACCCCAAGTCCTAGTCTCGTCGCTCCTGGCGGCGTCCTCGGTCGCTCGCGTGCGAAGCACGCCACGCTCCCTGCGTCCTTGCCAGGAACGACGATCCGTCGGACTTAGCGTTTAGCACGGGTCCATCACGTGAGAGCCCCGGGAGGTCACGTCCTCCCGGGGCTTCCTTTTCGCGCTGGCTCAGATCAGGCCCAGGTCCTGCACTGCCTTGCGCTCTTCCTGTAGCTCCTGGACGCTTGCGTCGATGCGCGTGCGGGAGAACGTGTCGAGGTCGAGACCCTCCACGATCGACCACTCACCGCCGGAGCAGGTGCAGGGCATGCCGCAGATCAGGCCCTCGGGGATCCCGTAGGAGCCGTCGCAGGGAACACCCATCGAGACCCAGCCTCCGTCGGTGCCGCTCACCCAGTCGTACATGTGATCGATTGCGGCATTGGCGGCGGATGCCGCAGAGGAGGCGCCGCGCGCCTCGATGATCGCGGCGCCGCGTTTGCCCACGCGGGGCAGGAACTCCTCCTCGATCCACACCTGGTCATCGACCGCATCGGCGGCGACCAGGTCGCCGACCTTGGCATGGAACAGGTCGGGGTACATGGTGGGCGAGTGGTTGCCCCACACGCCCATCTGGGATATGTCGCTCACCGGAGCGCCCAGCTTGGCCGCGAGCTGTGCGATCGCGCGATTGTGGTCGAGGCGCAGCATCGCGGTGAAGCGCTCGCGGGGGATGTCGGGCGCATTGTTCATCGCGATCAGGCAGTTGGTGTTGGCGGGGTTGCCGACCACCAGCACCTTCACGTCGGGGGCGGCGACAGCGTTCAGCGCCTTGCCCTGAACGGTGAAGATCTCACCGTTGGCGCTCAACAGCTCGGCCCGCTCCATGCCCTTCGTACGGGGGCGAGAGCCGACCAGCAGCGCGATGTTGGTGCCCTCAAAGGCGTCCGCCGGGACGTCGTGCAGGTCGAGGCCGGTGAGCAGCGGAAAGGCGCAGTCGGTCAGCTCCATCGCGACCCCCTCCAACGCGCCCATCGCCTGCGGGATCTCCAGCAGGCGCAGATCGACCGGCTGCTCGGGACCGAGCAGCTGACCCGAGGCGATGCGAAAGACGATGCTGTATCCAATCTGCCCGGCGGCGCCGGTGACGGTGACTCGTATGGGATTGCTCAACTCTTCATCTCCTGGAGGTGGGTGGTTGGGTGCTCGGGTGGTGGGTGTATCGGGGCCCGCCCCGAGCTCGTTCGTGGTCTTCGCGCCCCCGCCGGCGGCTATGCCATCTCTTTTTGCAGATTCTCGTCGATCGACGCGAGGAACTCCTGCGTGGTCTGCCAGGGCTGCTCAGGGCCGATCAGCAGCGCGAGGTCCTTGGTCATCTTGCCGCTTTCGACGGTCTGCACGCACACCCGCTCGAGCGTCTGCGCGAACTGCGTCACATCCGGTGTGCCGTCCATGCGCCCCCGGGCCGACAGGCCACGCGTCCATGCGAAGATCGAGGCGATCGGATTGGTGGAGGTCGGCTTGCCCTGCTGGTGTGCGCGGTAGTGGCGGGTGACCGTGCCGTGCGCCGCCTCCGCCTCGACGGTCTTGCCGTCCGGGGTCATCAGCACGCTCGTCATCAGACCGAGTGAGCCAAAGCCCTGGGCGACCGTGTCCGACTGCACGTCCCCGTCGTAGTTCTTGCAAGCCCACACGTAACCACCCTCCCACTTCAACGCGGCGGCCACCATGTCGTCGATCAGGCGATGTTCGTAGGAGATGCCGGCAGCCTCGAAGTCAGACTTGAACTCGGCCTCGTAGATCTCCTGGAAGAGATCTTTGAAGCGTCCGTCGTAGCGCTTGAGGATCGTGTTCTTGGTCGACAGGTAGACCGGGTAGCCGCGCTCCAGCCCGTAGCGCATCGAGGCGCGGGCGAAGTCGCGGATCGAGGAGTCGAGGTTGTACATCGCCAGCGCCACACCCCCACCCGGGAAGTCGTACACCTGAAGCTCGATCGGCTCCCCGCCGTCCGCGGGGGTGTAGGTGAGGGTCAGCTTGCCCTCCCCGGGCACGACCATGTCGGTGGCCTTGTACTGGTCGCCGAAGGCGTGACGGCCGATCACGATCGGCTTGGTCCATCCGGGCACCAGGCGGGGGATGTTGGCGATCACGATCGGCTCCCTGAAGATCACCCCGCCGAGGATGTTGCGCACGGTGCCGTTGGGGGAGGGGTACATCGCCTTCAGGCCGAACTCCGCGACGCGGGCCTCGTCGGGGGTGATGGTCGCGCACTTCACGCCGACCCCGTGGCGTTTGATCGCCTCGGCCGCCTCGACCGTGATCCGGTCGTCGGTGGCGTCACGACTCTCGATGCCCAGGTCGTAGTACTTCAGGTCCACATCCAGATAGGGCAGGATCAGCTGCTCCTTGATGAACGACCAGATGATCCGGGTCATCTCGTCGCCGTCGAGCTCGACTACGGGGTTCTTTACCTCGATCTTTGCCATGTATTTGAGTCCCTTGGGGTCGCGCGGTCGCAATCGCCCAAGCCAGCCCTGCGCTGGCGCCCCCGCTGGGAGCGCGACGATCGCGCGGCGATGCTATCGCGCACGGCCTGCGCGTCCCTGACATTGGCAAAGACGGCACTCACCGAGGCGAGAGGCGCATCCCGCGCGGGAGCAGAGGACTTGGCCCACCAGCCAAAGACCGCGCTCGCGCACGGCGAAGGCACTACTCTGTACAGCGATGGCCACCGTCTCACAGTCCACCGGCGAGAGCATGGCCTCCTGGGAGACCCACGAGGTCCTCAACCAGGCCCCCCCGCTGGAGGGGGTCGACGTCTTCTCCAGCAACCTCCCGCTGGTCGAGGCGCTGCACCGCGAGGGGGGCGGCTGGGCCGCCGAGCGCGCCGCCGCGTTGGGCCAGTTCGTGGGCGGGCTGCCTCAGCAGCTCTGGGGGCGCCTGGCCAACGAGAACAAGCCCGTGCTGCACACCCACGACCGCTACGGGCACCGCATCGACGAGGTCGAGTTCCACCCGGCGTGGCACAAGCTGATGGCGATGGGCGTGGAGAACGAGCTGCACTCGCTGCCCTGGACCAGCAGCGAGCCCTCGGCGCACGTGGCCCGCGCGGGGCTCTACATGACCGCGATGCAGGCCGAGGCGGGCTTCGCCTGCCCGATCACGATGACCTTCGCCGTGGTCCCCGCGCTGCGCGCCACCCCCGCGCTGGCGGCGGAGTGGGAGCCACTGGTGACCGCCACCACCTACGACCCGCGCCTCGTGCCCGCCGCGGAGAAGGGCTCGGCGATCTCGGGCATGGCGATGACCGAGAAGCAGGGCGGCTCCGACGTGCGTGCCAACACCACCGTGGCGCGGCCCCTGAACGGCGGGGGCCAGGGGGCCGAGTACGAGATCGTGGGCCACAAGTGGTTCTGCTCGGCGCCGATGTCCGACATCTTCCTCATGCTCGCCCAGACCGACGACGGCCTCTCCTGCTTCCTGCTGCCCCGGGTGCTGCCCGATGGCTCGCGCAACGCCTTCCACATCCAGCGCCTGAAGGACAAGCTCGGCAACCACTCCAACGCCTCCAGCGAGGTGGAGTTCCATAGCGCCTGGGCCCGCATGGTCGGCGAGCCCGGCCGCGGGGTGCCCACGATCATCGAGATGGTCGGCCACACGCGCCTGGACTGCGTGATCGGCTGCGCCGCGGGGATGCGCGCCGGGGTCGTCGCCGCCACCCACCACGCCGCCCACCGCTCGGCCTTCGGCAAGCTCCTGATCGACCAGCCGCTGATGCGCAACGTGCTCGCCGACCTCTGCCTGGAGTCGGAGGCCGCGACGATGCTCGCGATGCGCCTCGCGCGCGCCTACGACGAGGCCGGCGCGGAGTCGCTCGCCGGCAGCGAGGAGTTGAGCGACGCGCACCTCTTCAAGCGCCTGGCGACCGCCGTGTCCAAGTACTGGGTCTGCAAGCGCGCCCCCAACCACGCCTTCGAGTCCCTGGAGTGCCTCGGGGGGAACGGCTACGTCGAGGAGTCCGGGATGCCCCGCCTCTACCGCGAGGCGCCGCTGGCGTCCATCTGGGAGGGCTCGGGCAACGTGATGAGCCTCGACGTGCTGCGCGCGCTGGTGCGCACGCCGCGCTCGCTCGAGGCGTTCCTGCACGAGCTCGACCAGGCCCGCGGTGGCGACCGGCGTCTGGACGCCCACCTCGACGGCTTGAAGGACCAGTTCTCGGACCCCGCCACGCTCGAGTCCCGAGCGCGGCGCGTGGTGGAGGCGATGGCCCTCGCGCTGCAGGGCTCCCTGCTGGTGCGCCACGGCGACCCCGCCGTGGCCGACGCCTTCTGCGCCTCCCGCCTCGCTCGCGACGGCGGCCTCGAGTACGGCACGCTGCCCGCCGGCAGCGACTTCGAGGCGATCGTCGCACGCGGCCGCGTGCAGGCGTAGGCACTTCCGTCACGCACGGTGCGTGGCTTTGAAGCAATCTCTAGACGGAACCCGCCAGGGCGCAGCGCCAGACTAACCCCGAACTAGGGCACCTAAAGGAAAGTCCTTTAAGTTCGGTGTTGTTATCATGAATGCTGTTATGTCGCCACCTTTGGGGAAGAACCCCTTTCGTCCGGGGGTGGGAACTAAGCCGCTCTACCTAGCGGGCAGAGATCAGTCCCTGAGACGGTTCAGGTCGGTCCTTCGAGCCGCTCCCGAGCAGCCCGCCAATATGCGGCTGACGGGCCTCCGTGGCGTAGGCAAGACGGTGCTGCTCGGCGAGTTCCGCGTGGTGGCGCAGGATATGGATTGGGCCACTGCATTCCTCGAGCTACAGCCCGGCCACAACACCGACGACGGAGTGTCGGCGGCGCTGACGGCGGCGCTAAAGGCCGTCCGCGAGGAGGTCTCACGAGTGGAGAGGCTCAAGAGCGCCGTAGGTGGGGCAGCGCGAAAGGCAGGCACACTCGGCATCGGATGGGGGGAGTTCCAAATGACCTATGAGCCTGGAGTCAATCCGACGCGAGAGGACCTGTCGCGCGCACTGTTTGAGGCCGTAGAGAGTGTTATCTCTCACGGCAAGGATGGCCTGATGCTGCTACTCGATGAGATCCAGGTGATCCGGGACGAGAACCGTGCCTCTGGCCAACACCCGTTGTCCCTGCTCATAGCCGCCGTCTCGTCGCTCCAGAAGGCCGAATTGCCAATTGGAATGGTGCTCTGCGGACTGCCCACGCTTACCGGCAATCTCCTTCGGGCTCGGTCCTACACCGAGCGGATGTTCCGAGGCGAGGAGATCGGGTCACTTGGCCCCGACGACGCGAAAGACGCTCTCATCCGTCCGCTGAGCGGGTCGCGCGTAACCGCCGCGGCGGGACTCATCGCGCGGGTCGTTGAGGAAGTAGAGGGCTATCCATACTTCTTGCAGCTTTGGGGGGCCGAGCTATGGGACGCCGCCGATGCTGCGGAAGTCGACCACTTCAGCGAGCAGCTCCTCAGCGCGGCCCGTCCCGAGATCCTCCGCCGACTCGATCTCGACTTCTACGATCCGCGAATAGCCACGCTCACGCCCGCGGAGCAAGATGTCCTGCTCGCGAGCGCCGATTGCACCTATCCTCCGCTGGTCGTTGCCGATCTCAATGCGGCGATCAGCAAGACTCCGGCCAACATCAACGTCCTGCTCGGACGGCTTGTCGAGAGCGGTGTGCTCTACCGCATCAGGAAGGGCCAGTACGAATACACGGCTCCAAAGTTCAGGGACTTTCTCCTGCGGCGCGCAGACAACGCCACCCAAGCCTCGTTGTTTGGGCGCGGCACTTAACGGACCCCACCCGGCCCGGGCCGCTCACGGCCTACCATTGAGGCCCTATGCCCGTACGCAGGAACTTCCAGCTGGCGCGGGTCTTCGGCATCCGCATCGGGGTGGGGGTCGGCTGGTTCGTGGTGCTCGGCCTGCTCCTCGTCTACTTCGCCGTCGAACTCACCCCCTACTTCCACGAAGCGATCGGGGGCTCCTCCACCACCGCCTACCTGGTGACGGTCGCAATCGTGCTCTCCTTCTTCGCCTCCGTGATCCTGCACGAGCTCGGCCACGCGCTGGTGGCACGCCGCAATGGCGTCCCCGTGATGGGCATCGAGCTGTGGGCGCTGGGCGGCCTCACCCGCACCGGCCCGATGCCCCGTGCAGGGGTGGAGCTGCGCGTGGCCGCCGCGGGGCCGCTCGTGACTCTCGCGGTGGCCCTGGTCAGCGTCGCGCTCGGCGCGGCCGCCGCGAGCAGCCACCACTTCTTCGCTGTCGCGGTCGGCAGCGGCGGGGTCGCCACGACGCCGCTCGTGATGTGGTTGAGCTGGGTGGCCACGCTCAACGTGCTGGTGCTGATCCTCAACCTGGTCCCCGCCTTCCCGCTCGACGGCGCCCAGATCGCGCACGCGCTGCTGTGGTGGCGCACCGACGATCGCAACCACGCCACCCGCGTGGTGGGCCGCATGGGGCAGGGCTTCGGGATCCTGCTCGGCGCGGCGGGCCTCGGCACGCTGCTGGCGCTCCAGGACATCTGGGGCGTGTGGCTCGCGCTGATCGGGATGTTCGTCTATCAGAGCGCCACCGGAGCGGTCCTCCAGGGCACGGTCAACAAGCGCATCCAGCAGCTGAAGGTGGCCGACGTGATGGACCGCGAGCCGGTCACGATCCCCGCCGAGACCGGGCTGCTCGACGCCCAGGAGCACTTCTTCCTGCGCTACCGCTGGCCCTGGTTCGCGGTGGTCGACCCCACGCGCCACTTCCTCGGGGTGGTGCGCTCCGAACGCGTGGACGCCGAGATCGCCGCCGGGCGGCCCGCGCTGCCGGTCTCCGACGTGCTGGAGGAGAACCTCGCGATTCGCATCGAGGAGGACCAGCCGCTGGAGTCCCTGCTGCGCGCCGAAGGATTGGGGCGCCTCGGGGCGATGGTGGCCGTCGATGACGACGGCGTGCTGCGCGGGGTCGTGACCGTCGCGCAGATCCGCCAGGCATTGCGCCCTGCCGCCGGTACGTAGGGCTTGGCATATAGAGTTCCGGCCGCATGCCAGCACACGACGTACTGATCATCGGCGCAGGTCTCGCAGGCCAGCGTGCGGCGCTCGCCGCCGCGCAGGGCGGCGCGAGCACTGCGATCCTCAGCAAGGTCCACCCCGTGCGCTCCCACTCCGTGGCCGCCGCTGGGGGGATCAACGCCGCGATCAGCCTCGAGGACGACTGGCACTCCCACGCCTACGACACCGTCAAGGGCTCCGACTTCCTCGGCGACCAGGACGCGATCGAGATCATGTGCTCCGAGGCCCCCCAGGAGGTCATGCACCTGGAGCACATCGGCGTCACCTTTCACCGCAACGAGCAGGGCCTGCTCGACCTGCGCGCCTTCGGGGGCGCCTCGATGAAGCGCACCGCCTACGTCGCCGACATCACCGGCCAGGCGATCCTGCACGTGCTCTACGAGCAGCTCATGCGCCACCACGAGACCGTGGAGCGCTACGAGGAGTGGTTCGTCACCTCCCTGCTGCGCGACGAGCAGGGCCGCTGTTGCGGGGTGATCGCCCGCGACGTGCGCTCCGGGCGCCTGGAGGTCTTCCACGCCAAGAACGTGATCCTCGCCAGCGGCGGCGCCGGGCAGGTCTACAGCCCCACCACCAACGCCCTGATCGTCACCGGCGACGGCATCGCCCAGGCCTACCGGTTCGGCGCGCCGCTGATGGACATGGAGATGGTCCAGTACCACCCCACCACGCTCGTGGAGAACGGCCTGCTGATCACCGAGGGCGCGCGCGGGGAGGGGGCGACCCTGCTCAACTCCGAGGGGGAGCGCTTCATGGAGAAGTACGCCCCCAACAAGATGGAGCTCGCCTCCCGCGACGTCGTCTCCCGCGCCGAGCAGACCGAGATCCTCGAGGGCCGCGGCGTCGGCCCCGACGGGTCGGGGATCTGGCTGGACATCACCAAGGTCCCCCGCAAGCGCACCCTGGAGGCGCTGCGCGAGATCGTCAACATCGGCAAGGACTTCGCCGGCGTGGACATCACGCGCGAGCCGATCATGATCCGCCCCGGCCAGCACTACATCATGGGCGGCGTGAAGACCGACGTCAACGGCGCCACCCCCATCGAGGGCCTCTACGCCGCCGGCGAGGTGGCCTGCGTCTCCGTGCACGGCGGCAACCGCCTCGGCGCCAACTCGCTGCTGGACACCCTCATCTTCGGCCGCCGCGCCGGCGAACACGCGGCGGCGCGCTCCGCGGCGATGGCGATGCCGAACGGCTCGAGCGCCGACGCGCAGCTGCGCGAGGACGTGGCCTTGATCGACGGCATCCTCGCCCGCGGCAGGGATGGGAACCCGAGCCCACGGCGGATCTCAGAGATCAAGCGGGAGCTCGGCGAGACCATGAACCAGTACGTCGCCGTCTACCGCGATCAGGAGGGCCTGGAGAAGGCGCACGAGGTCGTGGGGCGTCTGCAGGAGGAGGCCGCCCGCGCCTACGTCGACGACCGCGGCACCGTCTTCAACCAGGACGTGCTCGGCGCGATCGAGCTCGGCTACATGCTCGACTGCGCCGAGGCCACCGTGGTGGCGGCGATCGAGCGCAAGGAGTCCCGCGGGGCCCAGTTCCGCACCGACTTCCCCGAGCGCAATGATGAGGAGTGGCTCAAGCACATCGATATCACCGCCGGCCCCGACGGACCGGCAGTGAGCTATTCCCCCGTGACGATCACGCAGTGGCAGCCCGAGGAGAGGAAGTACTGATGGCCGAAACACATCGCCCGCCGGAGCCGTTCAAGCTCAGGGTCCGCCGCTATGACCCCGAGTCCGGCGAGGCCCCCTACTGGGAGGAGCACACGATCGAGCTCGAGCCCCACCGCTCGGTGCTGGAGGGGGTCCTGCAGGCCAAAGCGCGCTTCGACGGCTCCATCGGGATCCGCTGCTCCTGCCGCGCGGCGATCTGCGGCTCCTGCGGGGTGCGCATCAACGGCGAACCCGGGCTCGCCTGCCACACCCACCTCGACCACGCCCGCGCCTCCGCCAAGGACGGGGTGATCGAGATCGAGCCGATGGGCAACATGCCCGTGATCAAGGACCTCATCGTCGACATGGACGCGGTGCACTGGAAGAAGATCCAGCGCGTCACCCCCTGGCTGCTCGCCAAGCAGCCCGTGCCCGAACGCGAGTATGTGGTGCCCCGCGAGAGCATGGTCGACGTCACCCAGTCCATGGCCTGCATCCAGTGCGGCGCCTGCGTGTCGGACTGCCTGGCGATGGAGGTCGACCCCGGCTTCATCGGCCCCGCCGCGCTCGCCAAGGCCTACCGCTTCGTCGGGGACCCCCGCGACGACCGCCAGCGCGAGCGCCTCGTCGACCTCGCCGACGACCCCCAGGGGATCTTCGACTGCACCCACTGCTTCAAGTGCGTGGAGGCCTGCCCCAAGGACGTCAACCCCATGGGCCAGATCATGCGCCTGCGCCGCATCGCGATCTCCGACCAGCACATCGTGGACCCCAACAACGGTGAGCGCCACGAGGCCGCGCTCACCACGCTCGTGCGCGACTACGGACTGCTGCACGAGGCCGAACTGATCCCCCGCTCCTACGGGGGCAACTCGTGGTTCGGGAAATTCCATCCCGCCGCCGGCAAAGAGCTGCTCTCGCTGCTGCCCACCGCCATCAAGGCGATCCTGCGCGGGAAGATCAGCATCAAAACGGCGATGCTCGGCCACAAGATCCCCGCCGCGGACCTCGAGGCGGTCAAGCGGATCCACCAGACCGTCGAGAGCCGGCCCGAGCGGTATGAGCTGAACCTCTACATCTCCGGCGAGGACGAAGACGAGCCCACTCCGGTCGGGGCAACTGCGGGCACCGGCTCGAGCGGCGCTGGAGACGATCCGGCGACAGCGGCCGGGGAAGGGAGCGCAGGCCGATGAGAGTCGCCTACTGGCCCGGCTGCGTGAGCCGCGGCTTCACCCCCGAGCTGCACGGCTCGATGGCGCGCGTGGCGCCGCTGCTCGACATCGAGCTCGTTCAGCTCGACCGCGCCAGCTGCACCGGCTGCGGCGTGATCGCCGAGCACAACCAGGAGCTCGCCGACACCCTCAACGCGCGCACCTTCGCCCTCGCCCAGCAGGTCGAGGGCGCGGAGCTGATGATGAACATCTGCTCCACCTGCCAGGGCGCCCAGAGCGAGTGTCAGGAGCGCCTCGACGCGAGCGCCGAGTACCGCGCGCACGTCAACGAGACCCTTGCTCCCGAGGGTCTCTCCTACGAGAAGGGCTTGACGAACAAGAACTTCCTCTGGCTGCTCGTCGAGGAGATCGGCCTCGACGCATTGCGCTCCCGCGTCAAGCGCCCCCTCACCAACCTCAAGGTGGGGCCCTTCTACGGCTGCTACATCGTGCGCCCCCGCAAGCGCCTTCAGATCGACGCCGAGCATCCCCGCGATCATTATCTCGAGCAGTTGATCGAGGCGCTCGGCGGCACCGTGATCGAGTACGCCGGGATGCGCAAGTGCTGCGGCTTCCCGATCGTCACCATGAACAAGGAGGCCTCCCTCAAGCAGGCCGGCCGCCACCTCGGCGATGCCGTCGACGCCGACGCCGACTGCCTCGTCACCCCCTGCCCCCTCTGCCACCTGAACCTCGACCTGCAGCAGCCCGCCGCCGAAGGGGTCGTCGCCCGCGAGCTGAAAATGCCCGTCCTGCATCTTCCCCAGCTCGTCGGGCTCGCGCTGGGGCTGGAGCCCAAGGAGCTGGGGATGAACCGTCACGTCGTGCGGCCCAGCTCGGTGATCGACTGGTCGACGTCGGTGGTGGGCGCGGCGGCGTAGCGCCAATCCCCTCCGCCGGCTCTCGACCGTCCAGCACGTTCCACACCGTTTGGAACACCGCGCCCGCCGTGAGCCACCAGTCGCTCAGCTCGAGCTGCGGGGTTCGGTCGAGGATCACGCGGTTGTTCGCATTGCGCAGGACATGATCCAGGAAGCAGGCTCGCCGATCGCTCACCCGGACAGTATTTCGCACCTCGGCGGACTCGGCGGCGCGTGAGCCCCGGGCGCGACGTGCGTCTGCCGTGTCGTTCGGCTCCGCGCGCGCGAGCAGCTCACAGCACCCCGAGCAAGCACATAGTCTGCGGTGCGTGAAGATCCTCACCGTCGTGGGCAACCGCCCGCAGTTCATCAAGGCCGCCGCCGTCTCGGGCCCGCTGCGCGCCGCGCATGAGGAGCTGCTGGTGCACACCGGCCAGCACCACGACGACTCGCTCTCGGAGATATTCTTCCGCGAGCTCGGGCTCCCCAGGCCCGACCGGGAGTTGGGGATCGGCGGCGGCTCCAACACCTCCCAACTGGCGCGGATGCTCGCCGCTCTGGAGCCGCTGCTCCTGGCAGAGCGGCCCGACGCGGCGCTCGTCTACGGCGACACCAACTCCACGCTCGCCGGCGCGCTCGCGGCCACCCAGGCGGGGGTCCCCGTGGCCCACGTGGAGGCGGGGATGCGCTCGTTCGACCGCGCCATGCCAGAGGAGCGCAACCGCGTGCTCGTCGACCACCTCTCGGAGTTGCTGCTGTCCCCCTCCCTCCTCGCCGCGGAGAACCTGCGCGCGGAGTCCGTCGCCGGACGCATCGAGGTCGTGGGCGACGTGATGGTCGACCTCGCGCTGCGCCTGCAGCCCCTTGCTCGTGCCGACGAGCGCACGCTCGCCGCCCACGGGGTGCGCGCCGGCGCCTACCTGCTGCTCACCGCCCACCGCGCCGGCAATGTCGACGAGCCCGCCCGCCTGCGCGCGCTGGTGGAGCTCGTGCGCGCGCTCCCGGGGCCGGTCGTCTTCCCCGTGCACCCCCGCACCCGCGCCCGCCTGCAGGAGAGTGGCCTGCTGGACGAGCTCGCCGCGATCGAGGGCGTGCGCCTCACCGAACCGCTCGGGTACGCCGAGCTGGCCGCGCTGCTCTGCCAGGCCCGCGCGGTGCTCACAGACTCCGGCGGGCTGCAGAAGGAGGCCTACCTCGCGGGAGTGCCGTGCATCACCCTGCGCGCCAACACCGAGTGGGTGGAGACCGTGCAGGCCGGGTGGAACACCCTGGTCGACCTCGATGCCGCCGCCTCCCTCGCGGCACTCGGGCGTGAGCGACCCGCTGAGCGCCCGGAGCTGTACGGGGACGGGCACGCCGCCGAGCGCTGCGTGCAGGCGATCGGTACGCTCGCCGCGTGAGCAACTCCGGCGATACGCCCGTCCGGTGGTCGCCAAGGGCCCTCCCAACGCCCGCATGGTGGGCATGAGCTCCCCCGGACAGACCCCCATCCGCGTGGGCGTCGCCGGCCTCGGCTACTGGGGGCCAAACCTCGCGCGCAACCTCGCCGCGATCCCCGGCTGTGAGCTGCGCTGGCTGGCCGACCCCTCCGAGCAGGCGCGCGCGAGGGTGGCGCAGAGCTTCCCCGCGGCGCGCCTCACCGGAGACCTGGAGGATCTGCTCGGGGACCCCGACCTCGATGCGGTGGTGCTCGCCACCCCCGTGCCCACCCATGCCGACCTCGCCACGCGGGTCGCGCAGGCGGGCAAGCACTGCTTCGTGGAGAAGCCCCTCGCCACCACCGCCGCCGACGCCCAGCGCGCCGTGGCCGCCGCCGAGCGCGCCGGGCGGGTGCTGATGGTGGGCCACCTGCTGGAGTACCACCCCGCCGTGGACCGCCTCAAGGCGCTGCTCGACGAGGGGGAGCTGGGGCAGCTCTACTACGTGTACGGCAACCGCCTCAACCTCGGCAAGCTGCGCGCCGACGAGAACGCCCTCTGGAGCCTCGGCGCGCACGACGTATCCGTGATCCTCCACCTGATCGGCGAGGAGCCCGAGGAGTGCGCTGCCCACGGGCGCTCCTACGTGCGCGAGGGGGTGGAGGACGTCGTCTTCTGCTATCTGCGCTTCCCCTCCGGGGTGGTCGCCCACCTGCACCTCTCCTGGCTGGACCCCCACAAGGAGCGCCGCCTCACCGTGGTCGGCGCGCGGCGGATGGCGACCTTCGACGACATGCGCCTGGAGGGCAAGCTCACCCTCTATGACAAGGGCTTCGACCAGGACGTGCGCTCCTGGGGGGAGTACATCGCCCGCTCCGGGGAGATCTTCTCCCCACAGATCCCCGCCGTCGAGCCGCTGCGCGTGGAGTGCGAACACTTCCTCGAGTGCCTGCGCACCGGCGCCACCCCCCGCTCCGATGGGCACTCCGGCCTGCGGGTGGTGCGGGTGCTGGAGCAGCTGCAACGCTCGCTGGAGGGGTCTGTGCGATGATTTCGCGATGCGCCCCTTCAATAGATACTTTCTAACAGGCGGAATCCTTGTGGTGACCTTGGCCGCGGTGGTCGGCACGAGCGCCCTCGCAACCGCCCCCATCGAGATCACCAACTGCGTCAAGGCCACCGGCCGCCCCAAGACCCTGACCCTCGCATGCGCCGACGGCAACAGCGTCCTCAATGGACTGCGCTGGTCGAGCTTCGGGGGCGCCAGCGCCCGGGCCACCGGCACGCTGGAGCTGAACGCCTGCACCCCCAACTGCGCCCAGGGCAAATTCGTCCGCTACCCGGTCGCCGTGGGGGCCAACGACCCGCGTACCTGCAAGGCGGGCCTGCGCGTGTACAGCAAGCTCACACTGCGCTTCACCGGCCGCGCGCCCTCCTCGGCCGGCAGCCTGAAGCGCTGGACGCTGGGCTGCCCCTACTGAGGCCTGGGCGGTAGGTCTGGGCGGGCCAGGTCCGCCTCGTCTGACCGACACGACTCCAGTAGGGTCCCCGTGTGCGCCCCACCTTCGACCTGCAGTCCCACTCGCTGCACTCCGACGGCGAATTCGCCCCCGCCGAGGTAGTGCGCGCCGCCGCCGCCGCTGGCGTGGAGCTGCTGGCGCTCACCGACCACGACTCGGTGGCGGGCGTCGAGGAGGCCCTGGAGGAGGGCGCCCGCGCCGGCGTGCGGGTGATCCCCGCCACCGAGCTCTCCTCGGTGGACGAGGCCTACGAGGAGCTGCACATCCTCGGCTATCTCCTCCACCACCGCGACCCCGCCTTCGCCGCCACGCTCGAGGATCTGCGCGGCGACCGCGAGCGGCGCGTGCTGGCGATGGCCGACCGCCTGCGCGCGGAGGGCTTCGCGCTGGAGGACTCCGAGCTGCGCCGCCGCCAGGCCGCCGGCGAGGTGCTCGGGCGCCCCCACCTCGCGCACGCCCTGCTCGATCACCCCGCCAACGCGCAGCGCATCGCCGCTGAGGGGATCGGCAGCCTGCGCGAGCTCTTCCCCCGCTACCTCGTTCCGGGCACCCCCACATACGTGGCCCGCACCCGCCCCACCGTGGGCGAGGCGATCGAGCTGATTCACCGCGCCGGCGGCCTCGCGGTGTGGGCGCACCCCTTCTGGGACGTGCAGGAGCCCGCCGCCGTGCGCGAGATGCTCGAGCGCTTCACCGTTCTCGGGATCGACGGGGTCGAGGCCTTCTATCCCACCCACACCGCCGAGCAGGTCGCCCTGCTGTGCGCCATCGCCGAAGAGCTCGACCTGCTCACCACGGGCTCCTCGGACTTCCACGGCTCCGAGCACAAGACCTTCGCGGGCTTCAGGGCGTTCGATCTCTACGGCCACGAGCCCCGGCTGGGGCCGATCGCCGCGGGGGCCGCCACCGGGCAGGCCTGAGGCTCAGCGCGCCGGACGATGGCCGTTGCCCGCGGCGTGGCGCAGCCCGCGGCCGGCGAGCAGGTCCACGACCCTGTCCACCGCCCCCCCCACGTCTTCGCTGCCCGAGCGCAGCACCAGATCGGCGTGCTCGGGAGCCTCGTAGGGAGCGCCCACCCCGGTCAGACCGGACAGCTCTCCCGCGAGGGCGCGCGCGTAGAGACCCTTCGGGTCACGCCGCTGGCAGAGCTCCAGCGGGGCGTCCACGAACACCTCGATGAACTGCAGCTCCGCCGCCGCGTGCAGCGCCGCCGCCGCCTCCCGGTCCGCCGCGTAGGGGCTCACCAGGCTAACCAGCGCGATCGAGCCCGACTCCGCGAGCAGCCGCGCCACGTGCGCCGTGCGGCGCACGTTCTCGGTGCGCGCCCCCTCGTCGAAGCCCAGATCCCCGTTGAGCCCGTGGCGCAGGTTGTCCCCGTCCAGCAGGAACGCCGCGCAGCCACCCCCCACCAGGCGCTCCTCCACCGCGCTCGCAATCGTCGACTTGCCCGCCGCCGGCAGGCCCGTGAACCACACCGTCGCACCCGCGCACCCCAGCGCCTCCCAGCGTCGGCTGCGGGTCAGGGGGGACCTTTGCCAGCGCACGTTCGGGCTGCACTCGCTCTCCACGGGCGCAACCGCCTCCTCGATCTCACTCAGCGGCAGACGCGGCTGCGAGGGGCTGTAGGCGGGCATCAGTGACATCGCGCGACCTTGCGAAAGATTGCGGACAGGTTAGCTGGCGTTAACAAAGGCTCCTCGATTCTACCCGCCAACGCGAACGGAAGGCGCGGACAACCTAGCCGCAGAGGCTTGGGCGACTTCGGCTGCATCGTTGTCAACATGCCCAGCAACGGCTGCGCACACGCAAGACTTGCGCGGTGGCCCTCAGGGTTGATAAGAACTGCCGAAGGTGCGCGGGGGCGATCGAAACCGTTCGATGACACCGGCCGACGTCTCGGTCGTGCTCTGCGCATACACCGAGCAGCGCTGGAACGACCTGCTTGCCGCCGTGAGGTCGGTCCGCGAGCAGTCCCTGGCGGCGAGAGAGATCATCGTCGCGATCGACCACAATCCGCAGCTCCTGGCGAGGGTTCGGCAATCGATCCCCGACGTGATCGCTGTCGAGAACACAGGTGGCCGGGGGGCCGGCGAGGCGCGCAACTGCGGCGTGCACCTTGCACGGAGCGCGATCGTCGCGTTCCTCGACGACGACGCCGCCGCCGCACCCGGATGGATCGAACACGCCGCGAGCGCCTTCGAGGACCCGCGCGTCATCGGAGTCGGCGGAACGATCGAGCCCGCGTGGGACACCGAGCCTCCACGGTGGATGCCCGCGGAGTTCTACTGGACCGTGGGCTGCACCTACGCCGGGCTGCCCACCGCGCCCGCGCCGGTCCGCAACCTCATCGCCACCAACATGTTCGTCCGCCGCGACGCCCTGCTCGCGCTCGGCGGCTTTCGGCCCGGTTTCGGCAAGACCGGCGTGCGGTCCGGCACCGAGGAGACCGATCTTTGCATCAGGGCCAACCAGCGGTGGCCGGAGAGCATCTGGCTCTACGACCCCGCGGTGGCGATCACCCACAGGGTGCCGGAGAGCCGCTCGCGCCTGAGCTATTTCGTCTCGCGCTGCTATGACGAGGGCGTGGCCAAGGCCTCGATCGTGGGGTTCCTCGGCGGACAGGACGGGTTGGCCTCCGAGCGCGAGTACACCGCGCGGACGCTTCCCAGGGGGTTCCTGAACGGGCTGCGGACAACGCTCCTGGGGCGCGATGCCGCCGGCATCGCGCGCAGCTGCTCGATCGCGCTGGGGTTCGCCGCGACGACCACCGGCTATCTCGCCGGAAAGGCGACCCTGGGGCGGGGAACCACACAAAACGCAGGCGGGCGCCGGGGCGTGGTCGTCGTCGGGTCTGGCACACGCTTCATCAGCGGCGTGAGCCACTACACCCGCTATGTGGCGCTCGCGCTGGCCGAGCGCACACCCGTCTCGGTGATCCTGATGCGCAGGCTGATCCCGCGTGCGCTCTATCCCGGGCGGGCGCGGGTGGGCGACGAGACGCTGACCGACGAGGCCTACCCCCCGGACATGCGCGTCTTCGACGGGGTCGACTGGTACTGGATTCCCACCATGCTGGGCGCGTTGCGCCTCCTGCGCCGCCAGCGCCCCGAGGCGCTGCTGTTGCAGTGGTGGACGGGCGCCGTGCTCCACTCCTATCTGCTGCTCGCCCTCGCCGCTCGTCTGCAGGGTGCTCGGATCATCATCGAGATCCACGAGATCCAGGACACCGGCGAGGCCAAGATGGCACCCGCACGCTCCTACGTGCACCGCTTCGGACGGTGGCTGATGAGTATGGCCGACGCCTACGTGGTGCACTCGGAGTTCGATCGCGTGGCGCTCGCCAAGAGCTTCGCGATCGCGCAGCGCCCGGTCAGGGTCGTGCGGCACGGGCCCTTCTCGCACTACGGGGTCGCCGACTCCGCGCCGCTGCGCGAGGCCCCCGAGGACGTGTGCAACATCCTGTTCTTCGGCACGATCCGGCCCTACAAGGGACTCGAGGATCTGGTGCAGGCGTTCGAGTTGCTGGCGAATGACGGGGAGCGCTGCTGGCTCACGGTGGTCGGCGAGACCTGGGAAGATTGGACCCGTCCGATCGAGCTCATCGAGGCTTCCGCGCATCGCGGCAGGATCACGCTGGTCAACCGCTACGTCTCCGATGCCGAGGCCAGCCGCTGGTTCGCAGGGGCCGATGTGGTTGCCCTGCCCTATCGGCGTTCCTCCGCGAGTGGACCGCTGCACATGACGATGGACGCCGGGCTCCCCGTGGTGGTGACCGACGTGGGCGGTCTGGGGGAGGCCACCCGCGGATACGATGGCGCGGTGCTCGTACCCGCGGCCGACCCCGACTCCTTGCGAGGGGGATTGCACGAGGCCATCGCCCTGCGCGGCCGGCGCTTCACGGACGCGAGCTCCTGGGCCGACAACGCCGACGCGGTGCTCGGGCTGCTCGAGGCACTCAGGCAATGACCGCGACGCCCAGCCGCAGGAGATGTTCGACGGGGCGTGGGAGCGCGAGACACAGAGGCGCGAAGCGTGGCCACCTCACTCGACCCCGATAGACATGGGGGTAGCTCCGTAGCCACCGCCCCGGCCGCGGGGACCTCGGACTCGCGCGTAGATGCCGGCGATGCCCCCGGTCTGCTCGACGAGGGCCTGGTCGCGGGCTCCCTTCACCTCGTGCGACGAGCGGGCCTCGTCCTCGTCGTTCAGGTCGTGGGCGCCGGCCTCTCCTACGGATCGCAGGTGGTGCTCGCCCGCCTCCTGGGCACCTCCGATTACGGGCTCTACACCTACGTGTTCGTCTGGGTGAGCTTCGTCTCCCTCCTCGCCGGCCTCGGCTTTCCGGCCGCCAGCGTCCGCTTTCTACCTGTGTATCGCGTCAAGGAGGACTGGCCCCGGATTCACGGTTTCGTGCGTTCGACGTCGAGGTTCACATTCGCGACGGCGATCGCCGTCGCGCTGTGCGCGGCGATCGGCGCCGAAGCGCTCCACGTCCTTGGATCGCTCGCGCATCCCTCGGCGATCGCGCTCGGGGGACTGCTCGTACCGGCGCTCGCGGGCTCCATGCTCTATACCGAATTCGCGCGCTCGGACAACAGGGTGGGCATCGCGTTCATACCCGCCCTGGTCGCGCGACCGGCCCTGACCGGCCTCGGCGCCGCGGCTCTCTACCTGATGCGCGGAGCGCTCTCGACCAGCGGCGCCCTCGACGCGACGCTGCTGGCGGCGTATGCCGTGCTGGCCGTCCAATACGCGCTCACACGACGCCTGTTCGCCGGCCCCGAGACCGGGCGCCAGCCGGTGGTCGAGCTCCGGGAGTGGTTTGGGGTCGGGATCACCCTGCTCGCGGCCAGCGCCTTCATCGTCACCCTGATGCAGGTCGACATCGTGATCGTCGGCGCCTTTCGCGGCGCGCGCGACGCTGGGATCTACGCGGCGGCGAGCAAGACGGCGACGCTGGTCTCGTTCGTGATCATGGCGGTCAACGCCGCCGCGGCGCCCCAGTTCGCGTCTCTCTGGGCGCTTGGGCGGGTCGATGAGCTCCAGCGCCTGGTGAGCAAACTCGCGGGCATGATCTTCTGGCCATCGCTCGCGATCTCAGTCGGGATCGCCGCCCTCTCAGGGCCGCTGCTCAGCCTCTTCGGCCCCGAATTTCACGAAGCCCGTCCCGCGCTGCTCGTGCTCCTCGTCGGTCAGCTCATCAACGCGGCAGCGGGGTCGGTGGGCTACCTCCTCACCCTCACCGGCCACCACCGCGAGGCCACACGGGCCCTTGGCCTGAGCGCTCTCGCGTGCATCCTGCTCGCCGCCGCGGGAGTGTGGGCGTTTGGCCTCATCGGCGCCGCGCTCGGCTCCACGACTGGGTTCCTGCTATGGAACGGAGCGCTCTACTGGCTCGTGGTGCGCAAGCTGGGAATCCACCCCTCGATCTTCACCGCGCTGCGCGGCCCACGCCGCCACCACGCCGCTTGATGAGGCTCCCCATCAGCCTCGCCCGCTGACACCGCGCCGCCCGATGAGGCTCCCCATCAGCCTCGCCTGGGCATCCGCCTGCCCGCTGAGCGTGCTCTCGCGCAGCACCCGCTCGCGACCCTGAAGGGAGAGACGATCCCGCAGCGCCCCCTCGCGCAGGACCCTCGCGAGCTGGCGGCTCAGATCCTCGACCCTGCCGGGAGCCGCAAGCAGACCCGTCTGCTCGTGAACGACCACCTCTGGAATCCCGGCGGTGGGATATGCCACCACCGGCAATCCGCACGCCTGTGCCTCCAAGACGCTCAGCGGCAGGCCCTCCAGGGTGCTCGCCAGCACCAGGGCATCGGCCGCGCGCAGCAGTTCGCGCACATCGGAGCGCGGACCCAGAAACCGGACCCGCTCTCCCAGCAGCTCGGACCCGAGAGCTTGCAGACGGGCCCCGTTCTCCACGTCGAGGCACGGCGCCCCGGCGATCGCCAGGGAGGTGCCCGCGAGCTCCGCCGGCAGGCCGGCGACCGCCCTGATCACATGATCGACACCCTTGCGGGGGTCCAGTCGACTTAGCGCCAACACCACGGGCGAGTCGACATCGGCGGCCATCTCCGAGCGCACCGCCGGATCCCGGGCTCCGGGACTCATCGCCTCGGGGTCGACGCCGTTGCGGATCACGACCGCCCTGCGAGTCGCCCTCGACGGCAGCGAGCCCGCAACCGCTTCACTCACCGCGATCGAGGCGTCGGCGCCCAGTACCGCCAGCCCGCGCAGCCGCCCCACCATGTCGGGCTCGTTCTCCTCATGCAGGTGCAGCACCACGGGCCGGCGCACGAGCCGCGCGGCGACGACCGCCTCACCATGCGACCAGTGGCTGTTGGCGTGGATCACATCGGCGCCCGTCCTGCGCACGAGACTCCCGATCCGGCGGCCCACGGCGAGGGTGCGGGCCGCCTCGCGCAGGCTCAGCGTCACGGAGATGGCGCCATCGCTCCCCCTGACACCGCGGTCGGATGGGAACTCCAGGTCCACCTGGGGCCGGCCACTCTCGCGCCACGCCTGCGCAATCGCGCACTCGTGCGGCGCGGCCAGGATTTGTTGGAAGCCCATAGTTTCCAACAGAGGCGCCAATCTCAAAAGATAACGCTGGGCACCCCACAGGCCGGCGCCCTGTTCGACGATCAGCACCCGATGGCCCCTCACACTGCCGCGCGGGCTCCTCGGCGCGTGATCTATGATATCCGACGTGGATAGCACCCCCGTGAAGATACTATACGTCGGTGGTTACACCCGCAGCGGCAGCACCCTGGTCGGGCGCGTGCTCGGCGAGCCGCCAAACACGGTGTGCGTAGGAGAGACTCACTACCTGTGGAGCCGAGGTCTGATTGATAACGTCGGGTGCGGCTGTGGACAACCCTTCCGCTCGTGCCCCTTCTGGAGTGAGGTCGGGGACGAGGCCTTCGGTGGCTGGAATCGAGTAGACCCCAAATGGCTCACTGAGGTCGACCGTGTCACAAATCAATTGGCCGCACTGCCCTTCTACTGGGTACCCTGGCTGCGACCCGGACTGCGCGACACGATCGGCGATTACGCGACTCGTCTCACCGCGCTGTATGCCGCGATCGCCAAGGTTTCGGGCGCAAAAACGATAATCGAGACGAGCAAGGATCCAACGTTCGCCTGCCTGCTCATGCGCATGCCCTCCAGTGACGTGCGCATCGTTCACCTCGTTCGGGACAGCCGCGCCGTTGCATACTCGTGGACCCGCAGGAGACGCGAGCCGAGTCCCATCGGCGGGCAGCAGTTCATGCCTCAGTTCAGCCCCGCCCACACCGCGAAAAGCTGGTCGACGTGGAATCTCTCGTTTGCCGCGCTCTCGACCGCGCGCTCCCCCTATCTGAAACTCACCTATGAGAGCTTCGTTGCCGATCCCCCTGCCGCACTGCGCAAGCTCAGCGCCTTCGCCGATGAGACGCTCGTTCTCCCCGACTCCCAGATGACCGATGCAGAAGTGAAGCTCGGCGACCACCACATATTCTCCGGCAACCCCATGCGCACCTCCACCGGCTGGCTGCCGATCCGCCTCGACACCGAGTGGCAGACACAACTGGCCCCCGCGCAGATCGCGACGGTGACGGCCATCACCTGGCCGCTGCTGCTTCGCTACGGCTACCCGCTCGTTCCCCGCAACGGGGGGGCGGCACAGGCCATGGCCGGGGCCCGCCAGCCCGGCTGAGCAACCGCATGCATCCCTACAGCGGCTGGCCCTTCCTGTCGGACCCTCGCTATCCGACGCTCTCCGCGGTGTGGGCGGTCCTCGTCCACGGGGCCCTCAGCCTCTTCGTCGTGCTGCCGATCGTGCTGCGCAGCGATCGACGCGTGCTGTACGGCTCGCTGGCCTTCATCGGCGGCCCCGCGCTCGATCTCGATCACGTGGTGGCCGCCGGGAGCCTGAACCCGCGGGCATTGGAGCACCTGAGTCACCGCCCCGACACCCACAGCCTCCTGGTCGCCGTGATATTCGCGCTCCTGGCGCTTGCCCTCACACGGCGCAAGCTGGCCGCGTGGGCCGTGTTCGCAGTGGTCGTCTCTCACCTGCTCTTCGACGCCGCCGGGGGCGGCGAGTACTGGCTCTACCCACTCGAAAGCATCGACTCGATTCCCTGGCTCGCGTGCCCGGCGGGGATCGCCGTGCTGTTCGGGGTCAGCGCGGTCGTGGCACGCCGTGGGCAGTCACTGCCACACGCGCACCCAGTCGACGAGCATCTGCGCGGGGAAGTGGGTGGAGGCGTTCGGTGAGCCCGGCCATTCCCCGCCGACGGCGAGGTCCATCAATAGGAAGAACCGATGGTCGAACGGCCAGGCCGCTCCCGCGGGCAGGTCGGCCCGGGCGATCGTCTTGTACACCACGCCGTCGAGCATGAAGCTGATTCGTTCGGGTTCCCATTCCACGCTGTAGGTGTGGAAGCCCGCCGAGAGCGGAGTGGGCGATTCCGCCTGCCCCTGTTCCCCCGTCGGCGCCCACGGCCAGGGGGCGTGCAGCGTCCCGTTGACCACGTTGGGTTCCGAGCCCAGGATCTCCGCCACGTCGATCTCACCGCACGCGGGCCAGTTTTCCAGTTCGTAGGCTTCCTGGCCGAGCATCCAGAACTGCGCGACCAGCCCCTGGCCGGCCGGCACCTCGATGCGCGCTTCGGCCAGCCCGTACTTGAACTTGAAGGTGTTGAGTGTCTGCAGCCTCGCCGAGGTGTAGTCGCGTGTGATTCCTTCCGCGCCGGTGTACTTTTCGGCGCGCGCGGTTATCGCCAGGTCCCCATCTCCATTGAGCTCGGCGTTGGCGGGCCTGGAGGTGTAGGACTCGAGCTCTTCGTTGCCCCACCCTTCGCCGCCGGTGTCGAAGCTCCACTTGGAGTGTTCGGGCGAGGTGCCCGCGGGCCCGTTGAATTCGTCGGACCAGATCAGCTTCCTCGAGCTGGGCGGATCCGACTCGATCGGCGGTTCCCCTGGAGGCGGTTCCGAGGTCTTTGGTTCTTCGGTCGCCGGAGGTTCCTTCGCAGGGGGTTCTTCCGACTGGGGTTCCTTCGCAGGTGGTTCCTTCGCCGGCGGTTCTTTCGCGGGAGGTTCTTCCGACTGGGGTTCCTTCGCAGGGGGTTCTTCCGACTGGGGTTCCTTCGCAGGTGGTTCCTTCGCCGGCGGTTCTATCGCGGGAGGTTCTTCCGACTGGGGTTCCTTCGCCGGCGGTTCCTTGGCGGGGGGTTCCGACCCCTTTGGCTCTTCGGCCTGAGGCAGTTCCCCTTCCGGGCCGAGCGTTTCAGCGACGGGCGGCTCGTTGGAGGGTTCCAGTGGATCTTCCGATCCCCCGATTGCGCCGTTGGCAGAACCCGAGTCGACAGGGGAAGACACCAGGCCGCCAGCAGCGGGCGTGGGGAACGGCGCGGGGTCTTTGGTCGACCTCCCAACCTTCCTCGTGACCCGCTTCGAGGAGCCGCCCGCGGAGCTGCCCTCAACCTTTCGCCCACGGTGCCGACTACTGTGGCTGCGACGGGGATGCGTTGAATGAACGCGGACCGCGTGGCGCTGCACTGCCAACCCGCCATCGGGCTCGGCAAGCGTGAGCGCCGCCGTCACCAGACAGACGCATATGAAGACGTGCGCGGACAAACGACCTGCCATCTGCGGGTGGTGTCGATCTGCGCCAGCCGCCCTCTGAGCCTCCTGGGCAAACGTGGACGCATGCCCGAGCTGTGGCTGAGCCGCCTGGACGAACATCGACGCATGCCCCAGCAGCGGGGTGGGGCGACCCGAGGCCCGCGTAAGGATGTGAGGCGTGTGCGCAACGAGGCGTGTGCGCAACCGCTCGAGGGTTGCCGTAACCTGCGCGGGCGTCTGCGCACCGCTGTTAGGATCGGGAGACCATCGTGAGGTATAGGGGCAGAGTCACAGCGCTGTTGGGAATCGTGGCCGCCCTACTCGCGGTGACGGCGACGGCTGGCGCGGGGGCCGCTCGGCGTTCGGCCCGGCATCGCAGCGATGCTCGCGGGCGATCCAACCGCCCCAAGCACCCATCCAAGTGGCCGCGCCTCATCTGGTCCGAGAACTTCAACGGGCCCGCGGGCACCTCGCCCAACCCCCGCCAGTGGGGCTTCGACACGGGAACGGGGACCAACGGCTGGGGCAATCGCGAGCTCGAGTCCTACACCTCCAGGCCCGCCAACGCCGAGCTCAATGGACATGGGGACCTCGCGATAACGGCGCGTGCCGAACCCTACACGGGGCCCGAAGGGGTGACGCGCGACTACACCTCCGCACGCCTGCAGACGCTGCACGAGTTCCAGTTCCAGTACGGCCTGATCGAGGCGCGCATCAAGGTCCCCGCCGGCAAAGGCCTCCTGCCCGCTTTCTGGACGCTCGGCAACAACGCCTACGAAAGTCACGGATCCTGGCCGGGGTGTGGTGAGATCGACACGATGGAGGTCGTCGGGTCCACGCCCCACGTGTTGCACGGCACCATTCACGGCCCCTGGCCCTGGGCCGGCAACCAGGTGAGCAGCAGCGTGCGCGTGCCCCCCTCACTCGCCTCGGGCTTCCACGTCTACGGAGTGGAATGGGAACCCGAACGAATCACCTTCATGCTCGACGGCAGGGCATACGAGACGATCACCCCCGCCGATCTGCGGCCCGGAGCCCCCTGGCCGTTCGAGCACCCGTTCTTCCTGCTGCTCGACCTCGCGGTCGGCGGTGAATGGCCGGGCTCGCCCAACGCCTCCACCCACTTCCCCGCGCAGATGCTCGTCGACTGGGTGCGCGTCTGGCAGTGACGTTGGGACCCGCGATGCCGCGGGAGAGCGGGATGCGCGGCGATCCTACGCCCCGCCAGGCTCACCGCGCGTTGCCGGCTCGCCAGGCCCCACCGGCTTGCCAGACCCCACCGGCTCGCCAGACCCTCCCGGCTCGCTGCGCCCTCCCGGCTCGCGCAGGAACCCGACCAGCAGCGGAGCCACCGCCAGGCAGATCAGCACGTTGGCGCCCAACCAGGCGACCCCCACACCCTCGATCCCATGCGAGTGCGCCAGCGGGATCGCCGGACCCAGGACGAGCACCAGCAGGGCGAGCTCGATCAGCCCCAGCCGCAGTCCCCGCCCCTGGACCCGTGAGACGGCCGAGAACAGCGCGATCACCGCGCGAAAGAGACTCGCGCACAGCAGCAGTCGCAGCACCCCCGCTCCGTGCTCGGCGTAGACGTGGCCAAAGGGCAGCATCACCAGCGGCGCCGCCAGGGCCAGCAGTGCCGCCAGGGGCATCAGCAGCACCAGTACACGGCGAACGAAGACCCGGGTGAGGGCGCGCAGGTTCTCGCGCTCCAGCGTGGCCTCCACGACCAGCGAGGTGCACGAGCTGTAGGCGAACGTGTCGAAGGCCATCGCGATCGTGAAGGGCATCGCGAAGTACGCGCTCTGCTGGGCCCCCAGGATCGCGATCACCAGCAGCGGCAGAACCGTCAGCGTCGCCTGGGTGAAGATCGAGGCGAGGTAGTCCTGGGCAAGGAAGCGCACCACGCGCCGGGGCCCGATGCGGGCGATCGACGATTCGCGCGCCCCGCCGGCCACGTGCTGGGGGATCGCCCGTCCGAACACCAGGAGGTTCACCGGGACCAGCAGCAGCGCCATCGGCAGCACCCAGGCCAGGAACACCCCGTTGACGGCCCCCACCAAGAGGAACACGGGCAGCGCCGCGAGCTTGAGAGCGCCGAACAGGCCGTTCTCGATCGGTATCCAGGGCGCTCGGCGCGTCGCCATCAGCGCAGCGTCCTGCAGGGTGAAGACTCCCCACAGCACCAAGGCCGCGACGAAGCCGACCGCGAGCGCCGCCCCGTCGTCCAGGTAGGCAAGTTCGTGCGACAGATGCGGGGCCACCACCACGAACGCGCTCCCCACGAGGAGCGCCGCCACCCCGGTCAGCCCGTACACGGCGCCCAGGGTCCGAGCGCTGCGCCCCCCGAGGTCGGGCAGGAAGCGGACGATGCCGTTGCCCATATTCAACTGACACACCGTCGAGAGCTCGATCATCACCGAGATCAGCACCGTGTCCCGCCCGACCTCGACGCTCGAGTAAAGCCTCGCGGCGGCCACCCAGAACCCCATTCCGAGGGCCGACGTGAGCGCCGTGTTCGCAACCAGGCTATATGCACCCCGCAGCAGGTGGTGCGAGGTATCGGTGGGCTCAGCCGCGCGCGAGATGGCCTCCTGTCTTCTCCGACCTCGCGAGACGGCCTTCAATGTTCCTCGACCCCGCCAGATGGCTTCCCATCTTCTTCGACCTCGCGAGATGGCTTCCCATCTTCTTCGATCTCGCGAGACGGCCTCCGATCTTCTTCGACCTCCGAGCTCTCTTGGGCCGCACGACGAGTTCATAGATCTGGGCTTCGGAGTTGCCATACCAGAGCCGAAAGTCCGGCGAGCGCGCCACCGCGGCCTCCAGATGCGCAAGCGCCCCCGTGGGCGTGAGACCCATCACCTGCCCGTAGGCGGTCTCATCCTTGGTGAACGCGATGTAGCCATGCGGCGCATACTCCCTGATCTTCCTCACCACCCGCATCACATCGCTCGGTCCGAGCTGCCTGCTCTGGAAGATCGCCGAGGTCAGCAGATTTGGGTTGGCGTCGCCTTCCGGTCCCTTGAAGTAGGGATAGGTGGCGCCGTATCGGTACGGAAAGCCGGGCGCCGCAAGCACCAGCACGGACTTTGCCGGCGCATGGTAGTAGAACCATTCACTCGCCCGCACTTCGGCAGGCGAGATGATATTGAGCTCTTCCTGGCCCAGAAAGGAGGGGACGAAAAGCGCTGTGCAGACCGTCGCCGCGAACATCATGAGCACCCATTTCAGGCGCGGGCGAGCCACTGTCGCCAACCCCCACGCCATCAAAGCAGAGCACCACGGGCTCGAGAACAGGATGATGCGCAGCGACACCTCACCGCCATAGTTCTGCCCGAAGATGACGACGAAGGGGGACACGGCCAGCACGACGAATGGCAGCGCCCGCGTGAGCAGACCCAGTCTGAGCAGGCGCACCATGGCACACAGAGCCCCCAGGAAGAGGACGGCGATGAGAAGCAGCTCGACATCCGTATTGAAGACCTTGCCGGGCACAGGAGTCACGGGGACCGTCGAGTCCTGCACGTTGTTGAATGGATCGAGACTGGTGACGATCCCGTAGTTGTGCTGTATGAAGTGAAAATTCGCCGCGAGGTAGGCGAAGGTCATCGCGGCCATCGCCCCGAGCACCCACCAGGGGCGGGCGATGCCCGCCAGCATCAGCAGCGCAACGGCGATCAGCAGCATGTAGGGCGTCAGCTGATGGCTCGCCACGATCACCGCATCGAGGCCCAGGACGGCCGCGACGGCCGCCCAGCGAGGCCACTTCGCGATGTCGTCCCTCGGCACGGGCAGTTGTGACGCGCGCCCAATGCGCTCGATCGCGCGGGTGAACCGCTTGGAGTAGCCGGCCCCATCCACCCTCAACTGCCGCAGCAGAATCGCGATCAACGCCAGCGCCAGGACGTATGCGAATGCCTGGGGCGAGTAGTAGGTCTGCCCCACCCAATTCGTGACGATGAAGAAGAGAGCGGCCCCAGCCGCGATGCGGAGATCGTGCGTGATCGCTTTCACGGCGACCATCACGAGCACGACATCGAGCAGCAGGAAGAAGAGCTCCGCCCAACCTGCGTACACCTCGGGATTGGGGTGAGCGCCGACCAGGGAGAACGCGGCTCCCAATGCGAAGAAGCCGGGCCAGCGATTGTAGATGTCGATATTGGGGTCGACCCTGCCATGCGCCTCGAGATAGCGAACCACCCCGATGTGCTTGTACACCCAGGCGTAGTGCGGCTGTGCGGAGAGCACGGGGACCGTGCCGTAGAGGATGACCGCCACCACGACGACGTAGCCGACCATCACCAGCCCCCTCTCGCCTCGCGCCGCGATCGCCGTGACCGCGCCCGCCACAGCCAGGGCCAGAGCGGCATACCAGGCGATGGGGAGCGCAGGTGGAAGTCCGTAGCTGCCCAGGTTCGAGACGTCGACGTGGAGCAGCGAGACTCTCCAGAGGACGAGCGCCACGACAGCGGGCAAAGATGGGGCGAGCAGACGCAGGCGCCGGCCCGCGACAGCCGCCAGCCCCGCTCGCCCCACCACGCCGCCCTGATCGATCTCGGGACGCTCGGACACCGCGCTCACGGCGCCACTGCACGCCTGCGCACGGGGTCCTGCGCGCGACGCGCGCGGGCGTATGCCAGCGGCCCCATCACCAGCCCGCGCACCTCCGCCATCACCGGCTCGTAGGAGAGGCCGGTCTGCGATCCCATGCGACTCGAGCGGACCCCCAGCACCCCCAGATGGCGGACCCCCTGGGGCAGTCTGCGCAGGACGTCGAGCGCCGTGCGGCGCGAGGATGCGTACTTGAACAGATACGCGGACAGCGACTTGCCATAGCCGTACATCTGGCGACGCAGATCGTCCTGGCCAGAGCGATGTTCATGCCAGACCAGCGCCGCCGGCTCATAGGCGATCGAATAGCCAGCCCGGATGAAGCGCACGAAGATGTCGAAATCCTCGCCCCCCGCACACGGTGAGCCGGCGCCCAGGCACTCGTCGAATCCACCAATCCCACGCAACAACTCGGAGCGCACCGCGAAGTTCGCGCCGGTGCCGAACACACCCGCGGCATAGGGGTAGAGAGCGGCGCCAGCCGGTCCGCCGTGCGCGTCGTAAACCGTGGCCTCGCAACTCGATGACCACCCCACCCGCCCGTCGAAGTACTGCTCGACGGGGAGCTCCAGCGACGCACTCGCGACCAGTCCCGTGACGCAGCCCACATCCGGGCGCCGGGCGAAACCCCGGAGCAGCCCCCTGATCCACAGTGGATCGACACGCACGTCATCGTCGGTATAGGCGATCACCTCGCTCGTCGCGTGCGCGAGCCCCCGGTTGCGCGCATACGAGAGTCCCGGCTGGGGCTCTCGGACATACTGAAAGCGTCCGTCGTCCGCCGCCAGTGCCCTGACGACTTCGCTCGTGCTGTCATCCGAGGGCGCGTTGTCGACGACGATGAAGTCGAGCGCCTCATGCTCCAAGCGCCTGAGCGAGTCCAGGCAGTCGGGGAGCGCACCCGCACGGTTCCTCGTGCAGACCACCACTGAGACCGACACCGAGTCCCGCCGCTCCCCGCCAAGCTCGTGCGCCGCCGCGCGGGCCGGGTCGGGACCGCCTAGCGGTCGCGACCCCGAACGCTCCTGCCGCGCCAACTCGGCCTTGACGGTGGCGTCGAGATCGCGCTGGATCGCCTGCATTATCGCCTCCCGAGTCAGGCGCTCGGTGCCGAGGGAGACCGTGGTGAAGCCGATCGGCTCTCCCCCGATCCGCACGAGCAGGCGCGCCTCGTCATACGAGCGCCCCGATGCGGTGGTGGGTTGCTGGGAGGGCAGCTCGAACTCGCCGGTCAACTCGAACTCCCCGCTGAAGACAGCCTTCTCGTGCTCGTCTGGCCACCGCGGGTAGGAGTGACGCCAGAGCATCGCTACCACGATCTCCCGGCCATCGCGACGCTGCGGCGGAGGTCGAGGGCGACCATCGTGCAGGCAGCGCCCACCAAGATCAGGGCCCACCCAAAGGGATGCCACCAGCCCGTCCAGATCATCGCCAGCGTCCCCACCGCCTCGATGCTGAAACCCAGGCCCACGGCGAGACCCACGGCCTCGAGCACGTCTTCGACGGACAGCCGCGTGAGCAGAGCGCCACCGGGGATCAGGCAGGCGGCGGCCAGCAGCAGCAGCAGGCGGGCGGCGCTGTGAGCGCCGAGCAGGCATGCGGCGAGCGTCGCGGCGGCGAGGGCCAGCAGGAAGCTGTCCGCGATGACGCAGCGGCGGGGGTCCCCCAACCAGGGCGCTCGCTCCCCGTGCGCGGCCCCGGACGCGGAGGCCTTGGGGACCACGGACGTGGAGCCCGTGGACGTGGAGCCAGTGGGGACCGCAGGCGCGGAGGCCGCAGGGACCGCAGGCGAGGAGGCCGTGGGGGCGACCTGCGGCGCGGCGGCCGGGGGGGCCTGCGAGCCGGCCGGGCGAGCCGGTGGGCGCTCGTCGGGGCTCACCGCCGTGCCTCGACTCGACTCGCCAGGTACGCAAGCGGTCCGTAGAGCAGGCCGGCCCGCTCCAGGAGGGTGAGGCTCCGGGGGAACACCGGGCCTCTCGCGGCGTTCTTCCTCGACTTGGGGTCCGTGTAGTAGCGGATGCCCTGAGGCGCGCGCGAGACGATCCCCCACCGATCTCCCCCCGTGAGCATCTGCTTGGTGCACATCGCGCCCAGGGCGGCGCCATAGTCGAAGGCCCTCCGCCGCAGGCCGGCGTGCGTATCGGGATGGCGGTGCCAGATCATCGCGCGTGGTTCGTATGCCAGCCGACGCCCGGCCTGGAGCAAACGGATGCAGATGTCGAAATCCTCACCCCCACGCGCATGCGTCCCCGTGCCGAGCACCGGATCGAACCCCCCGAGCTCACGCAGGATCGCTGTTCTGAAGGCCATGTTCGCCCCCGAAACGAAGTAGCCCGCAGTGTATGGGAACAGCGGCTGGTCGGGAGGAGGTTCCTCCATCGAGTAGATCCGCGGCACGAAGCCCTTGCCGTAGCTCGCGAAGCGCTCCACCAGGAGTTGAGCCGGCGTCTCGAGCTCGAGCGGGAGGATCAACCCCGTCACGCAGTCGACCCCCGGCGTCGCCGCGAAGACCTCACGGATGGCCGGCACCCAAGCGGGGTCGACGAGCACGTCGTCGTCGGTGAAGGCGACCAGCTCGCCCCGCGCCACACGCAGGCCGGCGTTCCGTGCGCAGGCCAGTCCCGGGCGGCGCTCCTCGACATAGCGAATGCGCTCCTCGGCCCCAAAGCGCTCCTCGAGCGCACTCCGCACGGTCGAACGCGCGGGGCGATTCTCGACGACGATCACCTCGTAGGGGCCGGTGGCACCAGCTTGAATCGCATCCACGCAACGCAGGAGGAGCTCAGGGTTGGCACAGGTGGACACGACGATGCTCAGCAGCGGCTCGCTCCCGGACTGTGGCACCGAGCGGTCGCGAACCGGGCCAGGCCCCCCGGCCAGAGCCTCGACAGACGGGCCAGCCCCCCCCGCCAGAGCCTCGACAGACGAGCCGAACCCCCCGGCCAGAGCCGCGGCAGACGAGCCGGGGCCCCCGGCCAGAGCCTCGGTGGACGAGGCTACCCCCCCCTCCAGGGTCGCGAGCGACACCTCCCCCTCCCCCGAGACCGGCAGGGCGATCCAGCCGAGCGGATAACCCTCCTGGCGCAGCAGGACGAGCAGGCTGCCGTAGGGCTCGCCGTCGCGGCTCGGGGGCAGCTGAAACCCCTCCACCCTGCTCTCGAGGTCGATCAGGCGGACGGCGATCGGCGCCTGCGCATCACCGAGGCACGCGGAGAGCTCCCCCGGCGCCGGCACGAGGGACCGCAGCGCCACGCTCACGCTACCCAGCCGATCCGCCGCCTCAGCCGGCGAACCGCGCGATAGCCCCGGGTGCGCAGCCGCTCACGACGCCACGCACGCGGCACGCCCCTGCCGTCGAGCACCTGTGCGATCCGCTCGGCGCCGGTGGTGCTCTCGACGGTCCACCGGGCGATCGCCCAGGGGTCGTCCTCCCGGTGGGAGATGGCGTTCTTGACCGCGGCCGCCGAGTGAAACCCGGCCGCTATGACCGCCTGGCGCACCCGCCGATCGTGGGCCCCGTGTGGATAGGCGAAGGACGTGACCGGCCGCCCCAGAAGGTGCTCCAGCCGCAGCTTGCTGGCGGACACCTCGCGCTCGACCTCAGGCAGGCTCAACTCATCCAGGCGGGGGTGCGTGACGCTGTGGGCCCCGAGCTCGACCGCGTCCGGGCGGTCGGCCAGGCGCCGCAGATCCTCGTAGCCGATCATCCGCTCGGTGCCGATCTGCCCGGTGGTCACGTAGAGGCTGGCGCGCAGGTCGCGCTCGCAGAGCAGCTCGATCGCATCCAGCGTGTTCTCGTAGCCATCGTCGAAGGTGATGCACACCGCGCGCTCCGGCAATGGGCGCTCCCCGCGCAGCCCGGTGGCGATCTCGCCGATGGTGAGCGGAACCCGCCCGCTGGCGAGGACCGCGTCGAGATGGGTTGCAAACTGCTCATAGGAAACCGCCAGGGGGTCGCTCGCCTCGGGGGCGCTCCGGGGCACGCTGTGGTAGAGCAGTACGGGAATCGCGGCGTTCATGTCACTCCGTGCAATCAAACAGCTGGGCCCTCGAGCAGTGGGCCGGGTGCCGATCCCCAGGCGGCAGCATAGGATAGAAAAACCAGGGCACCCCAGTGCCGCTCTGCATACATCACGGCTCAGCCACCGTGAATCTTTCGAGGGACCTCACTCAGAGGTCGTGCCCAGCAGGCCCACCTCTGCGACCGCGGGCTCGAAGGGGGGCGCGAACGTGGCGCCCCCCTGCCGCGGATGCGGCATCCGGCGCACACGCTCGCGCAGGATCGTGCGCAGCACGCGCCCCCCATCGCGGAAGGTGCGCAGGTTGCTCTGGCCATACATGCGATCCCGCTCGAAGCTGGGAACCTCCGCGACGAGGAGACCCGCCCGGGCGATGCGGATGTTGATCAGGGTCTCCACCTCGAAACCCGAGCAGTCGACGCACATCGCCGGCAGGCAGTGGCGCCAGAAGGCGTTGTAGCCGTAGCAGAGGTCCGAGTAGGCCGTTGCGAACAGGAGGTTGACGGTGCCGCTCAGGACCCGGTTGCCGGCTCTGCGCAGGCGGGTGATGTCCGAGCTGCCGCCCCCCGAGCGAAAGCGGGTTCCCTTCGCGAAGTCGGCTCCGTGGAGCAGCGCCTCGATGAAGGCCGGAATCTCCTCGGGGTCCGCGGAGCCATCGGCATCCATCATCACGAGGATGTCCCCGGTGGAGGCCTCGAAGCCGCAGCGCATCGCGTCGCCCTTGCCCCGCCCGCGCTGGTGGACGATCCTCGCGTCGGGCCTCGCCTCGAGGGCCGCCTCCGGAGTGCCATCGGTGGAGAGCCCATCGACGATCACCACCTCGTGCACGCAGTCCGGAAGCTCCGCCAGGACGTGGGGGATGTTGAGCGCCTCGTTGAGCGTCGGGATGACAACGCTCACCCGCGGCGCTGCGGTCGCCTCGCGGGAGCGGCTATGCCGAAAGCGTCGCCTGGCGGCGTCGAGGGCCTCGGCGGTCTCGTACGGGTCGAACCCCCTCGTGTCCGTGCCGATTTCGAGAGCTTCGAGGGCGAGGGCCTGTGCATCCGTGGCCTCCCGAGGAGCAAGCTGATCGCCCAACATGCGCCAGCAACGGGTCCCACCGCCCAAGACTTACGCGGCGATCGAAAATCTTGTCCCGGGATCCCAAGCCGGTCCCTCAACGCCACCGTCAAGACCGCTCGGCAGACGCCGTTGTTGGTTGCTCGGCAGACGCCGTTGCTGGTGGCACCGCGCTGAGAACCATTACGTCTACGTCATCTATATTCTGTGATCCAGAACTGTGACTAACCTGCGTTCAAGCGATGGAGCCGGTGCTCCTGAGGGCACAAGTGCCCACGCGGCGCACAGGCTGACACTCGACCTCGACAGTTTCACGTGGGAGGCGCTCGAGGAGGAGTCCGCCCAGCTCGGCGCGTCGATCGAGGAGCTCGCGAACTTCGCGGTGCTCTACTACCTCGCCGATCGCGACAGCGGGCGCATCGCGAGGCGGCTGCCGAGCTTGGGCTCCCCCGGGGAGCCGCACCCGCTGGAGAAACTGCTGGACCGCTGAGCGGAGGGGTGAACCTCAGACCTGCGCGGAGGGCGACCCGCAGACCTGCGCCATGCTGCCAGCCATCGTGGTGGGAGCCATCCCGCGGTTGGCGAGCTCCGCCGCGAGCGTCCTGCGTCCGCGGTGGTGCAGGCCGTGGACCGACCCCTCGCTCCTGCCGATCAGCTTCGCGATCTCGATCGGTGTGAGGCCCGCGACGTGGCGCAGGATCAGCACTTCGCGCTGGGCCGAGGGCAGGGTTGCCAGCGCCTCGCGCAGATCCTGGATCCGGTCCCCCAGCGCCGGATTGGACTCCTCGCGCTCGGCCTTCCTGAGCTCCTCGACCGGGATCAGGCGCTCGCTGCGGATGTGGTCGATCGCAACGTTGCGCGCAACCCGCAGGGTCCATGCGAAGAAGGGGACGTCCCGCTCCTCGTATTTGCCGATTACCCGAATCAGCTTGGCGAAGACGTGCTGGGTGATGTCCTCGGCCTGGTGGTGGTTGTGGACGATGCTGCACACGTAGCCGTAGATGTTCTCGGCGTAGCGCGCGTAGAGGAACCCGAGCGCATCGCGATCGCCGCACTGCGCGCGTCTGATCGCCTGGGACACGACGCGCGAGTTGGTCTCCGTGCGGCGGAGCGGATCCGCGCGGGCGCCCGTGCGCGGGCCCGGCATGGCGTAGCGGAGCGGTCGCTGCGCCCTTGCACTCTGTTCAACCCCTGCCGTCGGCACTATCGATACCCCCGTATCGCGGTCGACTTTTCGGCTCACTCGATCGACGAGCGTTGCACGGAAAGCGATGCCTGCAATGTCCCGCTGAAAACTACATGTTCCTAATCAAAACTCCGTTAGGCACCTGTAGAAAATTCGCACCCGAGGTCCATGACGATCGCCCGGCGAAGACACCAGCGTTCCGCTGGATGACTGCAACTCCCCGCCTGCCGGTGCCACGAACACTCGGCCAAAGATTCGATGAATACGCAGAAAGCGCGACGCTCCCTGCGTCGATGTGCTCAATGCCAGATGGAACCCCTCCGTTGTATCCCGATCCTGAACAAGCGGCACCCCGCATTTTGGGACCGCTTGAGCGGCACCCTACCACACTGGACGATTGTTTTGAGATCAAAAATGCACGGAGACTTGCAGGAGATAAGCCTCACCAAAAAGGTGTTGTTAGGGAGTGATATTCCCCACAAAAAGGGTCATATTTATTGTGAACCGAAACCGCGGGCGCCCGCGACGTTCAAGCGGCCCCGCGCTCCCCGAAGGGCTCCTCCACGCGGATCGTGTCCGGGCCGGAGAGCTCGAAGGCGGCGTGCAGCGCGCGCACCACCGACTCCACGCGGTCGCGGGGGATGATGCAGGAGATCTTGATCGGCGAGGTGGAGATCATGTCGATGTTGAGGTCCTCGTCGGCGAGCACCCTGAACACCTTCGCGGCCACCCCCGGATGCGAGCGCATGCCGGCGCCGACGATCGAGACCTTGCCGATCTCCTCGTAGGCGCTCAGCTGCGAGAACAGCTCCCCGGTCAACGGCGCCAGCGCCGCGCGCGCCGCGCCCAGGTGCTCGCGCGAAACCGTGAAGGAGATCTCGGCCAACCCTCCCCCCGAGGGCCTGTTCTGATCGATCATGTCCACATCGACGGCGGCCCCGGCGAGCGCCTCGAAGATGCCCGCCGCCACGCCGGGCCTGTGGTGGACACCCAACAGCGTGATCATCGCTTCGGAGATCGAGTGGGTGACGGCGGTGATGAGGGGCTTCTCTGCGTGGTCCATGATCTCTGCTTCGGAGACCACCACGGTACCGGGACCGTCCTCGAAGGAGGAGCGACAGTGGATCCGCACCCCGTGGTTGCGCGCGTACTCCACCGAGCGCAGCTGCAGCACCCCCGCGCCGGAGGCCGCCATCTCGAGCATCTCCTCGAAGGAGACCACCGGGAGCTTGCGGGCGTCCGGGACGATCCGGGGATCCGCGCTGAAGACCCCGGCGACGTCGGTGTAGATTTCGCAGACCTCCGCCCCCAGCGCCGCGGCGACCGCCACCGCCGTGGTGTCCGAGCCCCCGCGGCCCAGCGTGGTGACGTCCCGGGTGGTCGTCGAGACCCCCTGGAAGCCCGCCACCAGCACGATGTGGTCCTCCTCGAGCGCCGCCTGGATGCGCTCCGCACGCACGTCGATGATGCGCGCGCGGGTGTGGGAGGTGTCGGTCACGATCCCCGCCTGGGAGCCCGTCAGCGAGATCGCGCGGTGGCCGAGATCCTTGATCGCCATCGCCGCCAGCGCGCAGGAGATGCGCTCCCCGGTGGAGAGCAGCATGTCCATCTCGCGCTCATCCGGGGCGCAGGAGACCTCCTGGGCCATCGCGATCAGCTCATCCGTGGTCTTGCCCCGCGCGGAGAGCACCGCCACCACCCGCGCCCCCGCCTCGCGCCTGTCCACGATGCGCCGCGCGGCGCGCTTGATGCGCGCGGCGTCCGCGACGGAGGTGCCGCCGAACTTCATCACCACGATCTCGGACACGCTCGCAGGATAATTGGAGGGACGCCCCCGCCGCATGCGGCGGGGGGAGCGGGCCGCATGCGGCCCGCTCAGGGGACCGTGCATGCACGGTCCCCTGAGGTCGCACATGTGCGACCTCACCGACCGATCGGAGAGCGATGGGCTCTCCGATCGGCCAGCATGCGCCGCCGGCACTGCCAGAGGCTTACCTGTCGAGGCGCTTGCCGATGCGCCGCGCGAGCGACACGAAGAGGTCTTCCATCACCTGCTGGCTGACGGTGTCGGGGGCGACCTGCTGCTCGAGGGTGATGCCGCAGCCGATCGCCATCATCGCCGTGACCACCTCGTCCGCTTCGCGCTCCTCGCACTGGATGCATTCTCTCGCGCAGATCTCCGCGATCAGTCGTGTGCTCGCCTCGCGCCACTGCCGGTCCTGTTCGCGAAAGCGCCGCGCGACGTCGGGGTTGCGGGCGGCGTGGACGGAGAATTCCGCCAGCAGGAGGCTCCACTCGGGGTCGGCGAGGTGGCGCTCGTAGAAGGTGCGCGCCGCGGTCTGGGCGGCGTCCTCGAGCGTGCCGTCCTCCAGGAGGCGCTCGGCGATCAGCTGCACGCTTTTCTGCGCCTCGCGGTCGTGCAGCGCCAGGAAGAACTCCTCCTTGTTGGCGAAGCTCGAGTACACCGCGCCGCGCGAGTAGCCGGCCTCCTCGGCGATCTCATCGACCGAGGCCTGGTGGAAGCCGTCGCGGCGGAAGATCACCGCCGCCGAGTCCAGCACCAGCTCGCGCGTGCGCGCGCGGCTCTCCTCCCGGGTCATCCGTCGGCGCTGGGAAGTCGCTGATCGTTGCATCCGTCACATGCTAGTGCGCCGCGAATCTCGACGTCAAGCACCTTGACAAGCCGCCGGGATTCAGATACATATTGCATTTCAATGGTACCTGCACCGATCCCATTCGGCGGCGCCAGCGGGACAACCGCAGACGCCCGCCGCGGTCCCACGGAGCTCGTTTCCCACACGGCCCACCGCCGATGAGCGCCCTGGCCCGCTTCGTCCTGCGCCACCCGCGCAAGATCGTCGGGTTCTGGGTGCTCGCGCTGCTGCTCAGCGCCCTCGGCGCCTCGCGCCTGAGCGACCGCGTGCAGAACGGGGGATACATCGCCTCCGGCTCGCAGTCCCAGCGCGAGGTGGCGCTCGGGGAACGGTTCCTTGGCGCCTCCTCGGAACCCCAGGCCTACCTCTCGGTGCTCGCAGCGCCCGGAGCACGGGCGCTCCCCGCGCGCGAGGTGCTGCTGGCCGCCCGCGCGCTGCGCGGCGTTGCGGGCATCAGGGAGGTCGGTGCGCCCGTGCTCTCCGCGGACGGGCGCGCGGCGCTGCTCCCGGTGGCGTTCGCCGGCAGCGTCGGCTACGCCCAGACTCGTGTGCCGGCGGTCGAAGCGGCGCTCGCCCACGCCCGGCTGGCGTCCGCGAAGGCGCGGCTGGTCGGCCAGGCCGGCATCTACCAGCGCTATGAGGTGCAGTCCAAACGGAGCCTGCAGACCTCCTCGCTGATCTCCTTCCCGGTGACGCTCGCGATCCTGCTCGTCGCGTTCCTCTCGGTGGTCGCGGCGCTGCTGCCGCTGGGTCTCGCGGCCGTGTGCGTGGGCGTGACCTTCGGGATGCTCTACCTCCTCTCCTACCTGGTGCAGTTGAGCGTGTTCGTCGAGGACACCGTCCTCGTGCTCGGCCTCGGCCTGAGCATCGACTTCTCGCTGTTCATGGTCACCCGCTTCCGCGAGGCCCTGGCGCGCGAGGGCACGACCGTCGAGCAGGCGATCGCCGAGACGCTGCGCACGAGTGGCCGCGCGATTGCCGTCTCCGCCGTGACGATCGCCGCGGCGCTCGGCGGGCTGTACGCCACGGGACTCGGGATCTTCGACTCGCTGGCCACCGGCGCAATCGGCGCGGCGCTGATCGCGGCGGCGGCGGCGCTGACGCTGACCCCCGCTGCGCTCGTGCTGCTCGGCGGGCGCCTCGATCGCTGGTCCATTCCGGTGGCGGTGAACGCCGCCCAGAACGGCAGGTTCTGGCGGCGGCTCGCCGACTTCGTGGTGCGCCGCCGCGTCGCGGTCGTCGCGGTCCTCGTGCCGGTCCTGGTGGCGCTCTCGATCCCGCTCAGCGGGATGCACATCACGCTGAAGACGATCGACGTGCTGCCGAGCTCAGACCCCGTGCGGGTGGCCTCCACCCACGTCGCCGAGCACTTCGGGCCGGGGGCGGGCACCCCCACGGTCATCGTGGCCCACGCCCCACCCGCGCAGGTGAGGAGAGTCGTCGGGGCCCAGGCGGGCGTCGCACAGGTGGGTCCCGCCGAACTGGGAGCGCAGGGGTGGGTGCGCGTCTCCGCCACGCTCGACGCCTACGCCGACAGCACGCGTGCGGATGCGACCGTCCGTGCTCTGCGCTCCTCGCTGCACCGGGCGTTCGGCGCGCGCGCCCTGGTCGGTGGCGCCACCGCGATCGGGCTCGACCTGATCGAACGCATCGACGCGCGCACCCCGCTCGTGGTGCTCGTCGTGCTGCTCGCCGAGATCCTCGTCCTGACACTGATCTTCGCCGCGCCGCTGATCGCGCTGAAGGCCGCACTCACCACGCTCCTCTCGGTGTCCGCGGCGCTCGGCGTCATGACCCTCCTCTTCCGCGGCAGCGGTGACATCGGCTACTTCGTGCCGCTGTTCCTGTTTGCGACGATCTTCGGCCTCTCGACCGACTACGAGGTGTTCCTGCTCTCCCGCGTGCGCGAGCACCACCGCGAGGGCGCCAGCAACACCGACAGCCTCAAGCGGGCGCTGATCGGCAGCTCCCGCTCGATCACGCTCGCCGGGCTCACGATGGGCGTGGTGTTCTTCTCCTTCGCCGTCTCCCCGCTCGTGCCGTTCCAGGAGCTGGGCGTGGGCATGGGCCTCGCGATCGTGCTCGACGTGACCGTCGTGCGTGGCCTGCTGGTGCCCGCCACGGTGGCGCTGCTCGGCGAGGCGAACTGGTGGCGACCGGGACGGGCCGCTGCCGCGCGAGTGGGGCAGACGGCGGCGCACTCAGCTTGAGGCGGCGGCCCAGACGGTAGCGGCTGCGCGAGTGCCCAGACGGCGGCGCGCTCAGCTGAGGTGGCGCCTGACCGGACCTCCGGCCTATAGCGCGCGGCGCCCCGAGAGCGCCTTGCCGAGGGTGACCTCGTCGGCGTACTCCAGGTCCGAGCCAACCGGCAGACCGCTCGCGAGGCGGGTCACCGTCAGCTGAGGGGCGCGCTGGTGCAGCTCCTGGGCGATGTGCAGTGCGGTGGCCTCCCCCGTGGTGGTGGGGTTGGTGGCGAGCACCACCTCCCTGACCGCGGGCTGGCCCTCCCCGGGAGAGCTCACGCGGACGTAGAGCTCGGCGATCTTCAGATCCTCCGGGTCCACCCCATCGATCGGGGAGAGCGCCCCCCCGAGCACGTGGTAGACGCCCGCGAACTCGTGGGTGCGCTCCATCGGGATCACGTCGCTGGGCTCCTCCACCACGCAGATCACCCCGTGGTCGCGGCGGGGGTCGCGGCAGACGCGACAGCGGGGTTCGTCGGCGAGGTTGAAGCACACCTCGCACAGCCCGATGCGCTCCTTCACCTCGAGGATCGCCTGCGCGAGCGCCGTGGCGTCCTCGCCGGAGACCCGCAGGATGTGGAAGGCCAGGCGCTGCGCGGTGCGGTTGCCGATCCCGGGCAGCTTGGAGAGCTCGGTTACGAGCTTCTGGACGGGGGGCGCGAAGGTGCTCACAGGCCGGGCAGGCCGAGGCCGCCGAGCGCACCGAGATCGAGGCCCCCCGTCGCTCCCCCCATCCGCTCGGCGGCGAGCTCCTGGGCCGAGCGCAGCGCCTCGTTCACCGCCGCGAGCACCAGGTCGCCGAGCATCTCCACGTCCTCGGGATCCGCCGCCTCGGGGGCGATCGTCACGGACTTCACCTGCAGGTCCCCCGAGACCTGCACCCGCACCACGCCCCCGCCCGCGGCGGCCTCCACCGTCTCGTGCTTGAGCGCCTCCTGCGCCTCCTCCATCTCGCGCTGCATCTTCTGCACCTGCTGGAGCATCTGCTGCATGTTGGGTCGCCTCTGCTGGGCCATGGGTTCGCTCCTATTCGCTCTCGTTGATCGCCTCACCTGCGCCGACAAGCTCCTCCGCGTCGAGCTCCTCCTTGAAGCACTCCACCCACTCCTCCTCCGTGCGCGGCGCCCGCGTCGCCTCCCCCTGCGCAGGCGGGGGCAGCTCCTCGCGCAGCTCGTAGGCCACCCGCAGGGCCCGCTGCCCGGTCAGCTGGCGCAGCGCCTCGCTCACCGCCGCGCGGTGGGCGCTGTCTTCGGCTTTCTTCTTCAGGAACGACGCCGTCGAGGCGAACGCCACCATGAGCTCCCCCTCGCTCAGCGCCACCGGGCGGGCGTCCCTCAGGACGGCGCTCAGCAGCTTGTTCTCCGCCCCCACCAGCTCCACCGCCGCCGCCCACAGCGCGCCGAGGTCCTCCAGATCGTGCGCCGCGGGCGCCGGCGCGGGCGGGTCCGGCGGGTCCGGAGGCGGTGCCGCGGGCACATCGGGGGCCGGCGAGGACGAAGCACCCGGGGCCGGCGAAGAGGACTCCGGCAAGGGCGCGTCGGGGGCCGGCGAGGAGACCTCCAGCGGGGGCGCGTCAGGAGCCGGCGGCGAGGACTCCGGTGCGGGCTCCGGCGCCGCCGGCTCCTGCACCGCGACCGCCGGGGGCTCACCCTCCGCGGGTCCCCGCTCCACCGCGGCGGAGGCCAGCAGCTCCTCCACGGGGTGCGCTCCGGCGGGCTCCGGGGACGGCGCAGTCGCATTCAGCGGCAGCCCACGCAACCCTCCCCCCTCCTCCCCCCCAACTGCGCCTCCAGGCGCTCGATCCGCGTCAGCAGCGCTCGCAGCGAGCCGTCGACCTCGGGCCTGCACGCCTTCACCAGGGCCAGCTCCAGTTGCGTGCGGGGCTCCCCGCCCGCCTTCACCGCCTCCAGGGCGCCGCCGAGCTGCTCCAGCAGGCGCACCACCGTGGTCGCATGCACCCTCCCCGCCTGCGCCTGCAGGCGCGCGTCGGCCTCCGGGGTGAGCGACAGCTCCGGGGGCAGCTCCCCCAGGGTCGCCACCACCAGCAGCTCCCGCGCGCGCACCTCGAGGTCGGCCGCGAAGGCCCCCGCGTCGCGGCCGCTCTCCGCGCAGCGCCCCACCGCCAGCAGCACCTCCCTGGCGTTTCCCGCCTGCACCGCGTCGATCGCCTCCTCCAGGAGCTGGGAGTCCGTCACCCCCAGCACCGCCAGCACATCCCCCAGGGCGATCTCCGCGCCGCTGTAGGTAACGAGCTGCTCCAGCGTGCCCAGCGCGTCGCGGAAGCTCCCCGTGGCCGAGCGCGCCACCGCGGCCACCGCCTCGGGGGGGATCTCGATCGACTCCGCCGCCGCCGCCCGGCGCACCACGCCCGCGATCTGCTCCACCGTGGGGCGCTGGAAGTCGAAGCGGTGGCAGCGGTCCACCACCGTCGCGGGGACCTTCTGGGCCTCGGTGGTCGCCAGCACGAACACCGTGCCCGGGGGGGCTCCTCCAGCGTCTTCAAGAACGCGTTCCACGCCGCCGTCGAGAGCATGTGGGCCTCGTCGAGGATGTACACCTTGCTGCGCCCGCTCACCGGCGCGAACGCCACGCTCTCGCGCAGCTCCCGGATGTCCTCCACCGAGTTGTTGGAGGCCGCGTCCATCTCGATCACGTCCAACGAGCGCGCCGCGGCGATGGCGCGGCAGGATTCGCACACCCCGCAGGGCTCCACCGTGGGGCCCCGCTCGCAGTTCAGGCACGCCGCGAGGATCTTCGCCATCGAGGTCTTCCCCGTTCCCCGGGAGCCCACGAAGAGGTACGCGTGGTGCACCCTCCCGCGCTCCACCGCGCCCCGCAGGGTGCGCACCACCGGCTCCTGGCCCACCACGTCCGCGAACGTCCGCGGGCGGTGGCGGCGGTAGAGGGACTGCTGCTGTTGCTCGCTCTCGGGCACCCCTGGCTGAGTCTACCCAGGGCCGCTCCCCTTCCTCAGCGGGTAGCGTCCGCACTCGTGGACCCCCCCTCCCAATCCCCTCCCGCGCCACCCAGCGGCTTGGAGGATGGGGGCGCGCCTCCCCGGGGCACACCCCCCAAGCACGGCGGTGCACACGCGCAGGGGGCACTCGCCCGAGCCGGGGCGGCGCTCGGGATCCTCGCGGGCGCCCTGCTGCTGCGGGTGGTGGGGGGGGTGGGGTTCGTCAACTACGACACCCTCTACGCGCTCGTCTGGGGACAGCAGCTCACGCGCGGGGAAACCCCCCAGTACGGGATCCCCATCGCCCCCACGCCCCACCCCCTGGTGGAGGCGCTCGGGGTGCTGCTCGCACCGCTCGGGGCGCACGCCACCGAACAGGTCACCGTGGCCCTGGGCCTCCTCGCCCTCTCCGCCTGCGGGTGGGCGGTCTACCGCCTCGGGGCCCTCTGGTTCAACCGCCCCGCGGGGGCGCTCGCCGCGCTGATCCTGCTCACCCGGGTGCCCCTCCTCTCCTATGGGGTGCGCGCCTACGTGGACCTCCCCTACCTGCTGCTCGTGCTCTGCGCGCTCATCCTCGAGAGCCGACGCCCCCGCGCCGGGGCGGGCGTGCTCGCGCTGCTCGCCCTCGCCGGGCTGCTGCGGCCCGAGGCCTGGGTCTTCTCGGGGCTCTACTGGGTGTACCTCGCCTCCGCGGGGCGGGTGCGCTGGGAGCCGGGCGCCGGGATCCGCCGGGGGGCTGCCTCCGCGGGGGACACGACCTCGGGCCTCTCCCCCGAGGAGCAGGGGGGGCGGCGCGAGCCGATCCCCGGGCGCACCCCGCGCGAGCTGGCGTGGCTCGCGCTGCTCGTGGCCTGCGCGCCGCTGATCTGGGTGGCGAGCGACCTGCTGGTGACGGGGAACGCGCTGTGGTCGCTCACCAACACCCGCCACACCGCCGAAACCCTGCACCGCGAGACCGGCATCGCGAAGGTCCCCGAGTACATTCCGCGGCGCATCGGGGAGATCCTCGGGCTCGCCGCGCTCGCCGCGGCCACGGCGGGGGGGGTGCTCTCGCTGCTGTGGCTGCGCGCCCGCGCGCTCCCTGGTGTAGTCGTGGGAGTGGTGGCGGTGGTGGTGTTCGCGGCGTTCGCCACCGTGGGACTGCCGATCGACACGCGCTACGCCTTCCTCGCGGGCGCGATCCTCTGCGTCTTCTGCGGGGCCGCGCTCTTCGGCTGGATGGAGCTGCCCCCCGGTGGGCACCGGCGCCGGTGGATGCTCGTGGCGGCTCTCGCGGGCGTGGGGCTGCTCGTCTCGATCCCCTCCCAGTACCACACCGACCACCTCGAACTGGAGGAACTGGCCCGCCAGCAGCGCATCCAGAGCGCCCTCCTGGCGCTGGTGCGCGAGGACGCGATCTCAGCGCGCTGCGAGCCGATCGGGGTCTCCAACCACGCCCCCATCCCCCTGCTTGCGCTGTCGCTGAGGACTCCTCCCAGCGAGATCCTCAACCTCCAGGTGCAGACGATCGCGCGGGGCACCTACGTGGAGCCGGCCAACGCGGAAGTTCAGAAACACTACATCCTCGACCCCAACGACCCCCACCGAGCCGTGGGGGTGCCCGCGGGCTTCACCCTCACCCGCACCAGCCGCGATTGGCTGATCTTCCAGCACTGCTCGTAGGGGCCCTGGGGCCACGCCAACGTCGAGGTGGGGGCACGCCAACGCCGAGGTTTGCACCCCGGGCCCGGCACTTTCAAAGTGGACCGTGCACCCCCCGTCGAGGTCCCACCGCCGTCCGCCTGATCGCCGCCCGCGACTCCGGATCGGGAACACCCGCTGCGCCTGCCGGGGATCGCTTAAGGCTGCTTCCTTCCGGACCTGACCTGGTTCACAAGCCGACACCGCGCGGGGACCCGAGCCATCGACGCCCCAAGCGGCGGAGCGACCGGAGCGAGCACCCCTCGGGGGGGAGTTCAGCCCCGCTAGAGCGGATTGCGGGTTCAGGGCACCGCTACCTCCCCGCCTAGCACGGTCCGCGGCTGATCCTAGCGCGTGGGGCCTCCCCGCGCGGGGCCCTCCGGAGTGGCGCCCCCGCAGGGACGCCCAGAGTGGGGCCGGTGCGCGGAGGTCTCCACGGGCAACGCACCACAGATGTGTCGCATTCCGTTAGGCTGCGCAGCCGTGATGAACGTATACAAACCCCTCCCCCCACGCCTCGGCCTCGGTGTGGCGGCGCTCGCCGCCACCGCGCTGATCGCCGGCTGCGGCTCCAGCGGCTCGAGCGGCTCCAGCACGATCGGTGTCGGCGACGAGAGCACCGCGGCGAACTCCGCCGTCGAACACGCCCCCGCTGCCGCCGCCGCCGGCACCACCCCCACCAGTGGCCCGCTCTCCGTCGAGCCCACGATCACGCCCCCCAAGGGGCCCGCTCCGAAGACGCTCGTGACCAAGGAAATCATCACCGGCACCGGCGCCGAAGCGAAGGCGGGGGAGTCCGTCACGGTCAACTACGTCGGTGCGCTCTACAGCAACGGCAAGGTCTTCAACGCCTCCTGGGAAACCAAAGAACCCTTCACCTTCAGCCTCGGGGAGGGCCAGGTGATCCCCGGGTGGGACAAAGGCGTCCCCGGGATGCGCGTGGGGGGCCGGCGCGAGCTGATCATCCCCTCCGCACTCGCCTACGGCACACGCGGGTCCCCGCCGAAGATCCCGCCCAACGCGCCGCTGATCTTCATCGTCGACCTGCTGTCGGCATAGAGGGTGGCGCAGTCGGCCGGAGGCCGGCGAGCCGGGCCCCTCTTCTTTCAGTCAAAGGTCCCCACGAAGCTTCGCCTCGCCCGCCTCGCCGCGGCGGCGCTCGCCTCGGGAGCCGCCGTCGCGGGGGCCGCGGGCTGCGGAGGCTCGCATCCGCGGCCCGCCGCGCTGCGCCTGGAGCGCACGGACCTCGTGCTGCTCGTACACACCCTCCAGCGGCTGCAGGCCCCCGCCAGCGGCGAGGACGCCGCGACGCGCGCCGTCTGGCCCACCCTCGCGGAGGGCCTGCCACACAGCCCCTCCCCCGCGCTGCTCCCGCTTCTCTCCGTCGCCGATCGCCGCGCCGCGGCGATCGCGCTGCCCGCCGTGGTGAGGGCCGAAGGCGCCCTCACCGGGCCCGCCGCGGGGATCGCCGGCCTGCTCAAGGCCTACACCCGCCTCACCCAGCGCGGGTGGCAGTACACCACGGCCGCCCTCGCCGCCGAGTCCGGTTCCGCCCTCCCCCGGGGTGGGGGGGCCGCCACCCCGGCCGCGGCGCGGTTCCTGCGCTCCAACTCGGTGCTCTACATCTACTGCATCTACGACGGCCACTACGACCTCTCCCTCATCGGCAAGGCCCTGCCGAACGCCTACCGCACGCTCGGGGGGGCACCCGCGTTCGGCGGGTCCCTCACCCGGGCCCAGGTCGAGGGCCTCGCTCGCGCCTACACCCAGACCAGGCTCACGCCCCACCCCTCGGCGAACCTGGTGGCGTAGCTCCCGGTGGCTGGGCCTTGGTGACGTAGCTTCCGGTGGCTGGCCCCTGGCGGCGTAGCTTCCGGCGCCTGGCCCCCTGGCGGCGTAGCTTCCGGCGCCTGGCGCCTGGTGGCGCAAGCCCCGGCTGCAGCCCGGGGACAGCAGCGCTGCCGAGCCGTCCGGTCAGCCGAGCCCCAGCAGCGCCGGCAGCTCCTCGAGCGCCAGGAACGTCTCGGCGCCCGCCCCTCGCAGCGCCGCCTCGTCGCTGTCGGCCGCATAGCCGAGGGCACGCATCCCGGCCGCCACCGCGGCGGTGACGCCCGAGGGCGTGTCCTCCACGACCGCGCAGCGTGCGGGCTCCACCCCCATCGTCGCCGCGGCGTGCAGGAAGAGGTCCGGATGCGGCTTGCCGCGCGCCACCGAGTAGGCGGTGAAGCGCGCCTCCTCGGGGAAGAGACCGTCGAGTTTCGTGAGCCCCAGCGACAGCCGCGTCTTCTCGAGCTTCCCCTGGGATGCCACGCACACAAGCACCCCGGCCGCCCCGATGCGTCCCACGGTCTCGGCTGCGCCCGGCACCGCTTGCAGCTCCCGGCGGAAGACGGCGGCGCGCTCGCGCTCGTAGCGCTCGAGCCAGTCCTTCGCCAGGGGCCAGCCGAGCTTGGCCTCTGCCTGGGCGTCGATGTCGGCCAGCAGGAGCCCCTGGTAGTCGCGCCGCGACTGCGTCAACGTGGTCGGTAGGCCCTGCTCGGTGAGCGCGCGGGCGAGCACCTCGTTGGAGATGACCTCGCTGTCGACGAGGACTCCGTCGCAGTCGAAGATGACGAGCCCCAGATCGCGCGCGGGACGCTGGGAGGCGCCGATGGGCGGCGGCGCCCCTCGCGTCCGCTTCGGCTGAGGCTCCGGACAGCTCATGAGCCCAATAGAATCACGCTTTGAGGGCACGTAGCTCAGTGGGAGAGCGCTCGCTTCACTACGACCAGCAGCAGGTCGCGGCGCTCATCCGCGACGTACGCGAGTTCCTGATCCGTCATCCGGCATGACGACTGCGGGCTAGATTTCTCCCGTTATCTGACCGCGAGCTTAGTCCACCGATCCCGCGCGCAGCGCGGACACCGAGGCGAAGCCGACGCCTCCAGTGCACGTAGCAGCGGCAACCCGGCCGCCACAACTCCCACCACCGTTCGGGGTGCCCGTAGTCCTCGCGCGCCCTCGACCGCCGACTCGCGCATCCCCTGAGTGCTGCCCTTCTGGCACCGCCTCGCGTCCTGGAATCATCCGGCCATGCCCAAGGATCGGATTCGGCGCTACCGCCTTGCCCCTGACGTGCGCGTCGTGATCCAGCGTTCAAGCGCTCATCCGGTCGAGTACGCGATCATGCTGCTCGTCGAGCGCGATGGGGAGTGGCACACGGTGCGCACCTTCGACAACGCCCACGATCCGACCGCGCACCACGAGCACCGCTACGTCGGCTCCGAGAAGCAGGAGCCGATCATCACGCATGGGTCCGTGAACGACGCGATGCACGCCGCCGAAGTCAGGATCAGGGGAGGCTGGTCCGATATCGTTCGTAGCTGGGAGAACACCCGATGAGCGCCGTCTATGACAAGACCTGGAACCTTTTTATGGCTGCGTCGCTCAGCGACGACGACCTCGGCTATCCGGATGAGGTCGAGTTCATTCCCGGGGACCAGGAGTGGGCCGACGAAGTGCTCTGGCGCAACCTCACCGAAGGCCATCCAACCGTCCTCGTCAGCGAGGATGCCGAGCTTCTGCTGCTCCCGCGGCCACGCAGCCTGATAGACCGGCTGCGGGGACATGTCGTCGTCAACGTCGCCCATCGCACCCACGGACACGCCTCGCCCTACGCGATTGCGGGCCGGTTGGGCCGCCATCCCGTGCGCCAGATGCGCGAGCTGGCGCACGCATAGCGAGCCGTGCCTGCACGGCGGGCACAAGGTCCGAACTCCAAACTACGCCGGGCCAGTCCACTCGTCGGGCGCCGCGATTGGGCAGCACTGGGCAGCAGCCACCCCTTCGCGGCCTCCGCCGACGCCGCCGCCCCGCCCAACCCCAATAGAATCAGGCGCAGAGGGCACGTAGCTCAGTGGGAGAGCGCTCGCTTCACACGCGAGAGGTCGGTGGTTCGAAACCACCCGTGCCCATTCATAAAAGACCTGCAAATGAGTGGTTTGTGTAGGCGTATTGTCGGCAGGGTAGGTGCCGAGATTTAGGCCCATGGAGCCGTCCATGGGCCTAAACTCCCTCGGTGGACCTAAACACTCTCATGTGATTTGGCCCCCACGCTGGGGAACAGGGCAACAGGGGGTTCGCGGGCTTAGCAGCAGGTCTCTGTGGGGACAGCGTTGGTGCGTTCAGCCGTGGACGTTATGGAGGCGTGTGTCAGCCAAGCGATGAGCTTGCTTGCAGCTACCGGATAGACGCCGCGACCGGCAAGTACAATCGAGTGCGTGAGCGCCACCGTCGAGCAGACGACGATCGAGCGCGCCGCGCAGGCTTTGATCGAGGCCGCAGGCGCACGGACAAAGGTTCTGCTCTTCGGCTCTCACGCCCGCGGCGACGCCCACGAGCGCAGCGACTTCGACTTCCTCGTCATCGAGCCCGAAGTCGAGGATCGCTTCGGTGAGATGGCACGCCTTAGCCGGATCCTCGGGCGGCTCTTGATCCCGGCCGACGTCGTCGTCGTCAGCGAGCAGTACGCCCGCCGGTGGGGCATAGTCAAGGGCACGCTCCTACACGAGGCGCTGCGCGAGGGACGCGTCGTTGCCGAATCCTGACGCGCGCAAGCTGGCATCGCTCCCCCAGCGCAAGGCCACTGGCGACGAAGCGATCCTCGAGCGACTACTCGACGACCACGACGTACCGGACGACGCGTTGGGTTTCCACGTCCAGCAAGCCGTCGAGAAGCGCCTGAAGGCCGTCCTCACCCTAAACGAAGTCGAGTTCCAACACACGCACAGCATCGGCTATCTCACCACGCCGCTGGAGCATCATGGGATCGACAACCCCGAGCCGCGTGAGCCGCTCGAGGATCTCACGCCCTGGGCGGTCGACGCTCGATACAGCGACCAGCTGAGCCGATCACTCGATCGCGTCGCCGTACGCAAGCTCATCGCATCAGTGCGCGAGTGGTCTGACGGCCTCCTGGACCCAAGCCCCCAGGGCAAGCCGGGATCCGAGAGAGCCAACCCTGCCTGAGCTCGCAATCGACTCTAGATCTCTCGCGCAGTCCTGGCTTGCCGTTATGGGCCGCTGGCGAGGGTCCTCCGAGGCGCCTGCGACAGCTACATGAAGGCACTCTGAATCCGCCGCATACGGTAACGGTTCGCGCCGCCTGCGCCGGTCTCCTTGAGCCCACTTGGCAACCGTCCCCACAGCGCGCCGAGACGCGCGCTTGGGAGGCCAAATGAACCGAGAGGCCGCGAACGGCCGCTGGGTGTAGGCTCGCGAGATGAACTTTCTTCGGAGGCACCTCACCTACGCCAACGTTGTCGCGACGATGGCGCTCGCGTTCGCGATGGGCGGCACAGCGATTGCTGCGAAGCACTACATCATCACGTCGGTGAATCAGATCAAGCCCACCGTGCTCAAGAAGCTCAAGGGTAACGGCGGCGCCAGGGGAGCGACGGGTTCGCCGGGTGTGAGCGGCAAGGAAGGGCCACCCGGCAAGGAAGGGCCACCCGGCAAAGAAGGTCCGCCTGGACAGGAAGGTAAGCAGGGTCCGGCGCCAACCGTAGCGTCCGCGTTTATGAACCGCAGCGGGACACTTGCGTACGCGCACAACTTCTCGACGACGTATACGCGGCCAGACACGGGCGAGTATTGTCTAGAACCGACCGGAGGCGTGAGCGCCTCCACGTCGCCGATAGCGATCACTACTGCGGAGTATGGGTTTTCGCACGGCTCGGGAGACCTTCTCGCAGTCCCATTCAAGGAAGCTCCCGACTGCGCTACTGGTGACTATGAGGTCCAGACGTTCCTCGCGGGCAAAGAATCCAACGAAGTTGCGTTCTACATCACGATCCCGGGTTGACCTTTGGGAACGGCACGGGTTTGCCCAGTTGATGACTACCGACGGCGGCAGGCTGGGGAGTGTGAATCCGTGTGTGGTCAGTCGGTGGCGGTTGTGGGCGCGACGAGCGGTTTCTCTGCGCCGACCATGGCGTTGAGGGGTGCTTGTGCCGGTGGCCTTGCGCCGGGTCTGTGAGCCAACCGAGCACGAGCACATAGACGACGGCGTCGGAGCGGGCCAACACTTGACATGTGGGTCCCGGCACAGATAAGCAGGGTCCGCATGCGGGCGCACCGCGAGTCCCGCGAATCGCCACGAACGCGACCGACGAGGACATGTTCGCTGCCGACACCACCACCGTCCTGCACGCCGCGCCATGCGGGTCTCTGGGCGCCAGCGTTTCGATGCTGCTCGCGGGAGGAAAGCGGGGCTTTCGTCTCGCGCCCACGTGGGCGGGTTTTCGACACGATGGGAGCAGCGCCGCAGTCGACCGGGGCACTCCGAGCTCCTGGCGTGACAGAACTCGCGGGCCGGCTGCTCGCCGGGAAGCCTCGCTCTGCGTCGACGCTAGAACGGTTCGCTGGCGCACGAGCGGGCAGTCGGATGGGCGTGGTAGGAGATCGCAACCCCCATCGAGCGATCGAACGCGATGTCGGTGACGTGCTGGACGGCTTCGTGTGCTTCCCAGCACTGGGATGTGCCGACCTGGGAGCCGGTGGCGTTGTTCGTCGGCTTGGTCGCCAGGGTCACGGTAAGCTCGAGATCGCCGAGGATCAGCACGCTTTGGCTCTGGGAGCCGCCCTCGCCACCGCTACCGCTTTCCCAGCTGATCACCCACAGGTACTTGCTGTAGTCTGGCGGCCCCGGCGAGGTTGAGGGGCTCGTGGCTTGGGTGTAGGCGGCCTGCTTCGCCGCGAGAATCTGAGCTGCGGTGAGGTTCGCATCCAAACTGACTTTGAGGATGCTCCCCGGCGTTCCGGACATCGTGTAGGTGCAAACGTCGCCTCCGGAGCTCTGTGTCGCTGCGCCGAGGACTCCCTCTACTTCCGAAGCCGTGAACAAGGCGCACGGGGCGGGAAGCACAGCCGCCGGGCGCACGGTGCCCGTTTCGAGTGCCGCGCTGTCCAAAGCAGCCAAGGGCGGCCCGAGTGGCGTCGAGTAGACCCCAGCTTCGCCCGTCGTCGTCCACGACAGCACAGAGTCAGCGCTCTCGGATAGTTCGACCCCGTTTGCTCTCGAGATATGCTGGTGGACTATCGTCAACCGCTCTCCATCGTCCAAGTTGACTGTGCTGCGCCGACCATTCCCTGCCGCCAGAGAGTCACCGGGCGCCTCCTTGGCGAACCAGCCGCTCGGCGCAAGCTGAAATCCAGCTAGGGCGGCTACGCAAGCGGTATTGATCGGACCACATCCAGCCTCCAGGTTTTCGTCAAGCTCCGTCCTCCCGCTGGCCGCCGAGAAAACGTCCAGATACGGCTCGCCATTGAACCGATAGGTAAAGCTCACATAACGTCCCGCAGCGAGGAACCCCTTGGTGCTCGCGTTTGCGTGCGCGATGCGACGGACGACTCCGCTCGCGCGGACGCACGAGTACCAGTGTCCACCCGGCAGCGACCACACAAGCACCTCAGAACCGGGGAGCACCACTCGGCCCAGCGGCCGGCACAAGGCGCCGGCAGACCTCGCTCGTCCAGCCCCAAGGCTCGACGCGGGAACGACATCGCCGCCAGCAAAAGCCCCCCACGCAAGCAGCCCAACAGCGAACGCCAAGCATCGAACGTGAGCACGCGACACAAAATCCACGCCGCCAAGCCTACTCGTGAATCGCCCAGAGATCGTCCACGACGATCATCCGGTCCCTGAACCCACTGGCGAGCGGCTTGTCGTGCGCCGGCGGGTGCGAGGCTGACCAGCCTCCCGCTCTGATGCCCCGCACGGCACGCTCAGACCCGACAGCCAAGCTGATCGGCGAGACGATCCGGCGAGCGCGCCGAGAAGCGGGACTGACCCAGGCGCAGCTCGCGGCGCGCCCGCAGACGACCGCTCCCTACGTGACGAACGTCGAGGCTGGCCGCACCAACCTGACGGTCGGCCAGCTCGCCTCGATCGCGACGGCGCTGGACGCGGTCATCAACCTCGACCCGCGGCTCGTTGAGCGAGATCCGCTGACGGTTCGGCGCGCTGAGCGATCCCGACGATTGGCTCCGCCGACGCCCCTAGCAGGGGGCCCTGGCGGGCCCAAAAAAGTTTAGGCCCATGAGCGTAGCCATGGACCTAAACTAAGCCGAAATGAGCCTAAACCAGCCGAAAATGAGTATCAGGCCGATCGCCGCTTCCCGCTTAGCTACAAGGGAAACAAGGCAAAGCGAGCGTTGTGTGGTTCTTATGCACACGCGAGAGGTCGGTGGTTCGAAACCACCCGTGCCCATTTAATGAAGCTTGCTTGTGACGCCGGCTGGACGCCGTGAGCGCCACAGTCGAGCAGGCCCCAGGCGTCGCGCGCGAAGGGAGCGTGTCCCTGACCCCTAACCGGACACACTCGCCTCGGGCGACTTCCGAGCGCGCCGACGAGACCTGCACTGGTCTGCTTGCGCCGGGGGAAGCGGGACCGAACACGGAACGCTTGGCCTACAGCGGCGGGACCTGGTTATTGACCTGCGTCCCGTGGTACAGGCGGTCCTGGTCCCTGCAGGCAGCCGGGAAGAAAAACTGGACGCTGTCGCTACGGACACCGTTGTAGCTCGCGAACAAGGTGACGCGCCCAACGGTTCCGACTTCGCATCTGGGATCGCTGCTCGACCTCACGCGAACGACGATCTTCATGACGTTCCCAGGGTAGCCCCACATCGTCGCGTAGTGCGAGTGATACACGAGGTGGTGCTCCACTGACATGATGATCTCGCCGGCTCGATCCTGCTGGCAGATGACCCCCGAGACGGTGTTGGCTTCGAGGTCGATCTCTCCGTGGCCCTTGGCGAAGCTGCTGGACCCCGTGTACGGCCCCGTGTGAAAGCCCCATGGGGGAATCCCGTAAACGGTCGGTATCTCAGAGCAGGACGTGGCCGCGCTGGCCCGACCGGTCATGCCGGCGAGCGCCAGCAGCGATGCAAGCACCAAGGCTGTGAGTGCGACGCGATGCGTGACTTGGCCTCCTTGCATTCTCGCAGCGACTATATATCCCCACCCCACCGCAGCTTCCTCGCCTCCCGCGAGGTCTCCACGCCTGAGGCTGTCACAGGGGAGCGCGTGGTGCAAGGTATTGGCAGTGGGCTCATACGAGGATCCCCGGGGCGACGACGAGTTGCTGCTTGCGAGCGCCACCGGCGATGGCGCGGCCTTCGCGACGTTCTATGGCCGGCACGTCGCCGAGGTGCTGGCATTTCTCGTGCGCCGGGTGGGCTCCGAGGAGGTCGCCGCCGACCTCGCCGGCGAGACGTTCGCAGCCGCGCTGCTGGCCTGCGGGCGCTACCGACCGGCCGAGGCGCCCGCCGTGGCATGGCTGCTCGGGATAGCGCGCAACAAGCTGCGTGAGAGCGCGAGACGCGGGAGCGTCGAGATCGCAGCCCGCCAGCGCCTGGGGATGCCCGCGATCGCGTTCGAGGACGAGGACATCCTGCGTGTGCAGGAGTTGGCGAGCTTGGGCGAGGAGGCGCTCGGGCTGCTCGAGCAGCTCCCCGCGCAGCGGGACGCAGTCCGCGCGCGAGTCCTCGACGAACTGGACTACGAGCCGCTCGCGCGCGAGCTCGGGCACTCCCAGCAGGTCGTCCGCCAAAACGTCAGTCGAGGACTTCGCCGACTGCGAGCACTGATGGAGGAGAAGCCATGAACGGTCACCTCGGCCAACTGCAACGGGCATTGAGCGAAGCCGCCACGCGCGAGTACGGCGATCATGCCGGCAGTCGCGAGCCGCGGCCGGAGGCGACGCTACCGATAGGCGGCAATGGCTTCGCGGCACGCATGGGCGGCGATCGCTTCACGGCACGCCGGACCAGGGCGCGGTCGTTGCGTCGCTGGCCTCCGCTCGCCCTGGCGGCCCTGGCGCTCGCGCTCAGCGCGAGCGCCGCCGCGGCGATCGTGGTCCTCGTCGACCGCGGCTCCGCGCCCCTGAGTGGAACCGTGCCCAACCTGCGCGTGCTGCACTACGACGTGCCCCTGACACCGGACCTGGAGGCGGGCGACGCCGGCTGGTGCAGCGACCCCCGCTTCACGATCGCCAGCGTTCGCTCGCCCTACACGGGCGGCGGGACGTGCGTGCCCTCGTATCGGCCCGGCACGCCGATCCTGCTGGCGGGCAGCGAGCCGATCGGTAACGCGGAGAGCCTCCTGAGGTCCTCGCGCACCCCGCTGACCGCGCAGCAGGACCACACGAACCTCTTCTGGGCGATCGTCACCTCCCGCGTTGCCGCCGTGCGCCTGAGCCCCGGGCACGTCGTCTCCGCGCGAAGCGACGACCGGCTGCCCCGGGGATGGAGGGCGGTGATCGCGTTCGTGTCCGGGCGCATCGACCCGGTGGCGCTGAACAGCGCCGGCCGCGCGATGCCCGAACCAGCGGGCCGCGGGCTGCCGAGCATCGCACGAGCACCGACACGCTCCCCGGGGCGCCCCGGCGCCGCCGCGTCGAGCCCGTGCTCGATCCGCGCGGCCCGCCTGCCCGACGTGACGTCCTCCTGGGGTGTCCTCGCGACACGTGTGCCGGCGTTGGGCTCCAGCGTGACGGGCAACGTTCTCTTCAGCTGCGCGCGCAGCTGGTACTCGATCAGGGGCTCCACCGAAGCGTCCTCCGCCGCGATCCTCCTCAGCGCGCGAGACCCGCGCCGTGCGGCGCCCGCACTGCCCGGTCTCAGACCGACCGGGCATCCCGGGATCTTCATCGAGGATGGCGGAGCCGCCGGGCCGCTGCTGGCCAAGCGCGCCGGACGCGCATGGCTGGTCGTGCAGGGGCCCTCCATCTCGATCGACGCGACGCTGCTCGGCGCACTGCGCGCCGAAGGCACGGCTGTCGGCGCTGTCAGGCCTGGGCGATAGCGCATTCTGGGGTGCCCGCCCTGAAAGACCCGGCCGGGCCGCTCGCGCGTCCTGATGCTCGCGTTCCACCTGGCCCCGATCCTCGCGTCCCACCTGGCCCCGATCGTGAAGAAGATCTCATGGGCGCTTTAGCGATGGCTTATCGCCCGCTCCTAGCCTCGCGCCCCTGTGAGCACCGAGGGAATTGCGGCAGACGGTCGCGCCGCCGGGGTGGACTGGCGACGCGCCGAGTTCGTGCTGACGGCGCTCGCGCTCCTCGGCTTCATCACGGCGGGGATCCGGATCACCACCATCTACGGCGGCCTGCCCGCGCACCCCCTGTTCGTCCATGTGCCCGTGGTCTTGATCCCGACCACGATCGTGGCCGGGATCGTCTTCGTGGTCAAGCCGCAGTGGCTCTCCCGCTACGGAATCGCGCTGGCGCTGGTGTCAATCGTCGCGATGAGCTCGATCTTCCTGACGATGCAAGCCGGCGCCGCGCTGCGCGCCGCGCTGAACCTGCAGGGCCCGGCCGCCCAGCTGATCTCAGAACACTCCCACGCCGCGCACGTTCTCGCGATCCTCTACGTGCTGTTCACCGCGACGCTGATCCTCACCTTCGCCGCCCTGCGCATCTCCGGCGGCATGCCCACCGGCCTGGGCGTCGTGGACCGCCTGCTGTCCCCGAGGTCGGTGTTCACAGCGCTGCGCGTCGTGCTCGTGCTGCTGTCCCTCGGCGCGGGCTACATGGTCTTCAGGACCGGCGATCTCGGCGCGAAAGCAGTCTGGGCGGGACGCCTCCAAGCCGCCCACCACGGCTTCCCCGGCGGTCCCGGTCTCTTCCCTGCGCAGGGCGGCGGGACGCCCTAGGGTGGAGCCGCGTCTGTCAGTGTGAGGCCCCATGAAGCGCTTCAGCAGCTGGGACGGGATCGAGATCGCCTACCAGGAATGGGGCGAGGAGACGGGGCCGGTGCCCGTGGTCCTGCACCACGGCTTCGTCGCCCACGCGCAGGCCAACTGGGTCGCCACCGGCGTCGTCGATGCCCTCCTCGCCGCGGGACGAAAGGTCATCGCCCCCGACGCCCGAGGCCACGGCCACTCCGAGAAGCCACACGATCCCTCCCGCTATGGAGAGCAGCGCATGGCGAAGGACCTCGCCGTCCTGCTCGACACCGTCGGCGCCGGGCAGATCGATCTCGTGGGCTACTCGATGGGAGCGGTCGTCTCGCTGCTGTTCGCCAGCAGCGATGAGAGGGTGCGGCGGCTGGTCATCGGGGGTGTCGGCTCGGGCGTGGTGGAGTGCGGCGGGGTGGATCGGCGGGCGGTCTCCAACGAGTCGATCATCGAGGCCCTCGGCGCCGCTGACCCGGCGAGCATCGAGAGTCCCGAGGCTGGAGCGTTCCGCAGGCTCGCGGACGCGCTGGGCGGCGACCGGGAGGCGCTCCTCGCACAGGCGAGGTCGATCCACAGAGACGGGGTGGCGCTCGATCGCATCTCCGCGCCGACCCTGATCCTGGCGGGCGAGGACGATCCGCTGGCAGTGCGTCCCGAGGTGCTCGCCGACGCGATCCCGAACGCCGCGCTTCAGATCCTCGCGGGCAACCACATGGAAGCGCTGGGCGACCCGCGCTTCACACAGCTCGTCGTCGAGTTCCTCGCCTGACCCTCACGCGGTCGCCCCTACGCCTGAGCCCCCTCGGACACCACCACCGTCGCCTCCTCGCGGGCGCCATCCGCCCTCGCGGGCACCGCGCCGCGCTTGGGCACGAGCGCCCCGGCGATCAGGCAGACCAACAGGAAGCCGGTCGCCATCGCGAAGGTCTGGGTGAAACCGGTGACCGTGGGCAGTCCGTTGGCGGTGTTCCCCGCGATGAAGGTCGCCGAGAGCTGGCCCCCGAGCGCGCCGCCCAGCGTTCGCATGACGGTGTTCATGCCGCTCGCCACCCCCGTCTGGTGGCTGGGCACCGCCTGCACGATGAGGTTGCCGAGCGCCGCGAACGCGAGCCCGATCCCCACTCCGAGCAGCGCCGCGGCGATCAGCAGCTGGTAGGGATGGCTGTGCGCGAGGGCGAGCAGTGCAAAGGACGCGGTGGTGAACGCGGTCCCCGCCAGCAGCGCGGCGCGCGAGCCGAAGCGGGCGGAGATCCGCCCGGCGCAGAGGCCGAGGATCGTCATCCCGATCGTGGCGGGCAGCAGGTACAGGCCGGAGACGACCACCGACGCGCCGAAGCCGAACCCGGTGCTCTTGGGGAGCTGCGCGAACTGGGGGAACACGATGAACGAGGCGTACATCCCCGCCCCCAGCAGGAAGGCCGCCAGGTTGGTCGTCCACACCCCCCGCACCCGCATCATCGTCATGTCGATCAGCGGTTCGCGGCTGCGCAGCTCGACCCTGATCCAGGCGATCGAGAACCCCACCCCCACGAGCAGCAGGGTGATCGTCTTCGCCGACACCCAGCCCCAGCTGGTGGTCTGGCTGATCGCGAGCAGCACCGCCGAGAGGCCCACGGTCATCAGGGCCGCTGCCAGCCAGTTGATGCGCCCCGGGACGCGCACCGGGGATTCCGGGATGAAGCGCCACGTCGCGACCGCGGCGAGGAGGATCGCGATGAGCGGGATCCAGTAGAGCCAGTGGTAGTTGAGGTGCTCCACGATCACCCCCGAGAGCACGATCCCCGCGCCGGCTCCCACCCCGAGGATCGCCGAGAGCAGGCCGATGCTCCCCGCGACCTTCTCGTGCGGGAACTCGTCGCGAACGATCCCGAACGCGAGCGGAAAGATCCCGCCGGCCGCGCCCTGGATGAAGCGGCCGACGATCATCGGAATGAGCGAGCTCGACAGCGCCGCCAGCAGGGTGCCCCCGGAGAGGATCACGAGCGTCCACAGGAGCAGGTGCTCCTTGCCGTACATGTCGCCGAGGCGGCCCAGGATCGAGGTTCCCACCGACGCAGCAAGCAGGTAGCCCGTGAGCAGCCACGCGATCCCCGTCTCCGTGGTGTGGAGCGCGTGCTGCATCGTCGGCAGCGCGGGCACCACCGCGGAGCTCAGCATCGCGTACGCCAAGCCCGCGAGCGCGAGGACCGAGAGCGTGACGTTCGGATGGGTGCGCCCTGGGGCGTGCTCTGTGCTCGGCGGGGTCATCGCGCTGGGGTCCTCGATCTCCCGCGGGAGCGCATGGGCTCAGGAGTCGGCAAGGCGCGTGAGCAGTGGGACGGCTTGGGCGAGCGCCTGCTGCTCCCGCTCGGAGAAGCCCTCGGCGATGGCCTGTATCAGCCAACCCTCGCGCTGGCGGCGGTCCGCAGCGAGCGTCTGGAGCCCTCTGTCGGTGAGCTCGAGCAGAGCGCGGCGCCCGTCGGCGGGGTCGGGCCGGCGGCTGATCAACCCGTCGGCCTCGAGTTCGCAGACGGTCTGGGCCATCGACTGCGGGCGCACACGCTCGGCGGCGGCCAGGTCGCTCGTACTTCTGGCGCCCTCGCGATCGAGACGCCCGAGCACGGCGCTGTGCGCGAGCGAGAAGCGGTGCTCGGCGCGGAGCCGGCGCACCAGCTGGCCGAGCACCACCCGCAGTTCGCTGGCGACGAGAGAGAGATCGACGGACGTTGCCACAGGAGAGAGGACACTATAGCGAGAAGGCCAGGCAAGCTGCACAGGTTACCTGTATAATGTGGGGCGTGAATGCAAGTACAAGGGTATTGAGCCCACTTGCCCCGAGCTCGCCCGCCGCGGATCGCTACAAGTGGATCGCCCTGTCGAACGTCACCCTGGGGGTGCTGCTGGCGACGCTCGACGGCTCGATCACGCTGATCGCGATGCCCGACATCTTCCGCGGCATCCACCTCGACCCGCTGGTGGCAGCCAACAGCTTCTACCTGCTGTGGATGATCCTCGGCTTCCTGGTGGTGACGAGCGTCCTGATCGTGAGCCTCGGGCGCCTCGGCGACATGTACGGGCGGGTGAAGATGTACAACCTCGGCTTCGTCATCTACACCGTCGCGTCGCTGGTGCTGACGGTGGACTGGCTGAACGGGCGCGCCGGGGCCACGTATCTGATCGCCTTCCGGATCGTGCAGGGCATCGGCGCCGCGTTCCTGCTGGCGAACGCCGCGGCGATCATCACCGACGCCTTCCCCGCCAACCAGCGGGGGATGGCGCTGGGAATCAACAACATCGTCGGCGTAAGCGGGATGTTCGTGGGGCTGGTCCTCGGCGGGCTGCTGGCGCCGATCGACTGGCGGTTGGTGTTCTTGATCTCGGTGCCCGTGGGGCTGTTCGGCACGGTATGGGCGTACCTGAAGCTCGAGGAGCGCAGCACCCCCAAACGCGCGTCGGTGGACTGGTGGGGCAACGTCACGTTCGCGCTCGGACTGATCCTGATCATGGTGTCGGTCACCTACGGCATCCGCCCCTACGGAGGCCATGCCACGGGCTGGAGCAGCCCGCGGGTGCTCGGGCTGCTCGGCGCCGGAGCGGCGTTCCTGATCGCGTTCGCGGCGATCGAGCGGCGGGTCGCCGAGCCGATGTTCCGTCTGCCCCTGTTCCGCATCCGCGCGTTCACCTTCGGGACCCTCTCCACGTTCCTCTCGGCGGTCGCCCGGGGAGGGCTGCTGTTCATGCTGATCATCTGGCTGCAGGGCATCTGGCTGCCCCTGCACGGCGTCGACTTCGTCGACACCCCGCTGCGAGCGGGCATCTACATGCTCCCGCTGACGATCGGCATGCTCGTCGCGGGCCCCACCTCCGGATACCTCTCCGACCGCTTCGGGGCCCGCTGGTTCGCGACCGGCGGGATGCTCGGCTCGGCCCTGAGCTTCTTCCTGCTGACCCTCCTGCCGATCGACTTCTCCTTCCCCGTGTTCGCGCTCGTGCTCGGGATGGTGGGAGTCTCGATGGGCATGTTCGCCTCGCCCAACCGGGCGGCGGTGATGAACAGCCTGCCGCCCCAGCACCGGGGGGCGGGGGGCGGGATGAACCAGACCTTCCAGAACTCCGCCCAGGTGCTCTCGATCGGGGTGTTCTTCACGCTGATGATCCTCGGGCTGGCCTCGAACCTGCCGCACACGCTCTCCTCGGGCCTGCAGGCCCACGGCGTCTCGGCGGCCGCGGCGAGCGGCGCCGCGCACACCCCGCCGGTGTCGGTGCTGTTCGCGGCCTTCCTCGGCTACAACCCGATCGAACACCTCCTCGGGCCCCACGTGCTCGCCTCGCTGTCGGCCGCCAACCACGCCACGCTGATCGGCCGCTCCTTCTTCCCGCAGCTGATCTCGGTGCCGTTTCGCACGGGCCTGCACGAGGCGTTCCTGTTCGCGATCCTCGCCTGCCTGGTCGCCGCCGGCGCCTCGCTGATGCGGGGCGGCAGATACCACTACGCCGCGCCGACCACCCCGAGGACCGCCGAGAACGGTGGAGGGGTCGAGCACGTGAACCTCGGGGGCGTGGAGGCACTCGACGGAGACCCCGCGATTGCGCGCTCGGCACCATAGAGCCGGCATCATGAAAATCAAGTCGATCGAGAAAGGGCCACAGATGAAGATTGGAAGACTGCTGTTGCGTTTGACCGTAGGTGGGTTCTTCGTCGGGCATGGGACGCAGAAGCTGTTCGGCTGGTTCGGTGGCAACGGCCTGGATGCGACCGCGCAGGGCTTCGAGCAGATCGGCCTGCGCCCAGGCCGGCGCAACGCGATCGCTGCCGGCGCAGCCGAGGCGGGCGGCGGCGCGCTGCTGGCGGCCGGCCTCGCGACGCCGCTCGCCGCCTCGGTGCTGACGGCGACGATGCTGACCGCGATCGAGACCGTGCACCTCGAGAAGGGTCCGTGGCTGACCAACGGGGGCTACGAGTACAACGTGGTCCTGATCGCCGCCGTGCTCGCGCTGGCGGAGGTCGGACCGGGTGGCCTTTCGCTCGACGCCGCGCTCGGCAGGGAACGCTCGGGCTCCTGCTGGGCCTTCTTTGCGCTCGCCGCCGGCGCCCTTGGAGCGCTCGGCGCGAACCGGGCCGCCGCCGCCGCACCCGCACCAGACCCACCGTCGTGAATGAGCACCGGCGCCAGCTCGCAGCCGCGTTGTACGCCGCAAGCCACGCCCACGACCAGGATCGCCCAAATCGGCTGGAGCGCTTCAGGAACGTCGAGCCGCCGACGGCGGAGCTTCTCGGAGTGCTGATCCGGGCGAGCAACGCGCTGCGGATACTCGAGCTCGGCACCTCCAACGGGTACTCCACGCTCTGGCTCGCCGACGCCGCCGAGACAACCGGGGGGAGGCTGCTCAGCGTCGACGTCGATGCCGAGCGCACCGATCTCGCCCGCGAGAACCTGCGAAGCGCCCTGCTCGATGACCGTGTCGAGCTGCGCACCGAGGACGCCGGGCTGACACTCGCTCAGTCGAGCGACTCGGCGTGGGATCTCGTGTTCCTCGACGCCGAACGCCCCGCCTATGCGAGCTACGTGACGGATCTCGTCAGGACGCTGGCGCCCGGCGGGCTGCTGGCGGTGGACAACGTCCTCTCACACGAGCACGAGCTCCACGAGTTCACCGCGCGGATCGAGGCCGAGCCGACGCTGACGCAGACGGTCGTGCCCGTGGGCGCGGGGCTCAGGCTCGCCGTGCGCGATCCCAGCGGTGGCGCTCACTCCTCATAGACCAGCAGCGCATGCGCCGCGTGTGGCGCGAGTCGCTCGCGGCCCCTCAGCGCCGCGAGCTCCACGAGGAACCCGCAGCCCACGACCTCCCCGCCGAGCCGGCCCACCAGATCGCACAGCGCCGCGGCGGTGCCGCCGGTGGCGAGCAGATCGTCGTGCACCAGCACGCGCGTACCGGGGCCGATCGCGTCGGTGTGCAGCTCCAGCTGACTCGTGCCGTACTCGAGCTGGTAGTCCACATTGACCGTCTCGTAGGGCAGCTTGCCCGGCTTGCGCGCCAGCACGAACCCCGCCCCGAGCTCCAGCGCGAGCGCCGGCCCGAGCAGGAAGCCGCGGGCCTCGGCCGCGACCACGCAGTGGGCTCCCAGCGGGCGGGCGTACTCGGCCAGACCCTCCACCGCCAGCGCGAGCGCCTCCGGGTCGGCCATCAGGGGCGTGATGTCCTTGAAGAGGATCCCCGGTCGCGGGAAGTCGGGGATGTCGCGGATCAGCGCACGCAGCCGCTCGGTGCCCTCGATCGCCGCCCCAAAGTCGTGCACCCGCTCATCCTCGCAGGATCAGATCCGCCGCGACCCGCGCGATCGGCTGGCGCTGCGCAGACCGCCCACTGCGCAATGATTGCGCGATGTCCTCCCCCTCCGAGGTCACGGTCACAGCTCCCTTCGCGGGTGTGGTGGTGGCCGTCTCCCACCCCCCCGGGGGGGTGGTGCGGGCGGGCGCGGCGCTCGTGGTGCTGGAGGCGATGAAGATGGAGCACGAGGTGCTCGCGCAGGCCGACGGGGTGGTGCGCAGCGTGGCGGTCGCCGTGGGGGACGCGGTGCAGGAGGGCGAGGTGCTGCTCGTGTTCGCCGCCGACGAGGGAGCGGCACTCCAGGCGCCCGAGGGAGTGGGTCCCGCGGAGCTCGACCTCGAGGCTCCCCGCGCGGATCTGGAGGCGGTGCGCGAGCGCCACGCGCTCGGGCTGGACGCGGCGCGGGCGCAGGCCGTGGCGCGGCGGCGCGAGCTGGGTCGGCGCACCGCGCGCGAGAACCTCGCGGATCTCGTGGACGAGGGCACCTTCGTGGAGTACGGCCCCCTCCTCTTCGCCGCTCAGGAGCGCCGCCGCTCACGCGAGGAGCTGATCGCCCAGACCCCCGCGGACGGTCTGGTCGCGGGGGTGGGGGAGGTGGGAGGGGAGCCCTGTGTGGCGATGTCCTACGACTACACCGTTCTCGCCGGCACCCAGGGGATGCGCGGCCATCTCAAGAAGGACCGCCTCTTCGAGCTCGCCGAGCGCCGCCGCCTCCCGGTCGTGCTGTTCGCCGAGGGTGGGGGCGGGCGCCCGGGCGACGTGGACTGGCCGCTGGTCGCGGGCCTGGACTGCCGGGCCTTTCACCTCTTCGCCCGCCTCAGCGGGCTGGTGCCGCTCGTGGGGATCGCCTCGGGCTACTGCTTCGCCGGCAACGCCGCCCTGCTGGGCTGCTGCGACGTGGTGATCGCCACCGAGGACTCCTCGATCGGGATGGGGGGTCCCGCGATGATCGAGGGGGGCGGCCTGGGCGTCCACGACCCGGCCGAGGTGGGACCGATCGAGGTGCAGAGCGCAAACGGCGTCGTCGATCTCCGGGTCCCCGACGACCGCGCCGCGGTCGCGGTCGCCAAGCGCTACCTCTCCTACTTCCACGGGCCCACCGAGGCGGCCGATCTCGGGTCGGTCGCGGCGCCCGACCAACGCCTGCTGCGCCACATCGTCCCCGAGCAGCGCAAGCGCGCCTACGAGGTGCGCCGGGTGGTGGAGACCCTCTGCGACGAGGGCTCCGTGCTGGAGCTGCGCCGCGGCTTCGGGGCCGGGATGCTGACCGCGCTCGCCACCGTCGAGGGCCGGCCGCTGGGGATCCTCGCGAACGACCCCGCCCACCTCGGGGGCGCAATCGACGCCGACGCCGCGGACAAGGCCGCCCGCTTCCTGGGACTCTGCGACTCCTTCTCGCTGCCCGCGCTGCTGCTCTGCGACACCCCCGGCTTCATGGTGGGCCCCGCGGCGGAGCGCACCGCCACCGTGCGCCACTTCGCCCGCATGTTCGTGACCGGGGCCAACCTCGAGATCCCCTTCGGCACGATCGTGCTGCGCAAGGGCTACGGCCTCGGCGCCCAGGCGATGGCCGGGGGCTCCTTCAAGGCCCCCCTGTTCACCGTCGCCTGGCCCACCTCGGAGTTCGGCGGGATGGGCCTGGAGGGCGCGGTGCGGCTGGGCATGCGTCGGGAGCTCGAGGCGATCGAGGATCCCGCCGAGCGCGAGCGCGTGTTCGCGGCCACCGTCGCCGCCGCCTACGAGCACGGGCGCGGCGTCAACATGGCCGCCTACGGCGAGATCGACGACGTCATCGACCCCGCGGACTCCCGCCGCTGGGTCGCCACGCTGTTCGACCCTCCCCCCGAGGACTGGCGCCGGCGCCCCACCAAGCGGCGCCCCAACGTCGACGCCTGGTGAGGTCTCACCCCAGTCCGTGCTGCTCGGCGACGGCGCGATGGCCGTTCGCCTCGCCCGCGGCGCTCGCATGTCCCACGGCCGGCTCGGAGGATCCGCCACCTCGACCGATCCGCAGCAGATCCGCGAAGAAGCCCTTGCCGAGCACGCTGAGAACCAGCAGCGACCCGAAGAGGGCCACGGCGTCGATGCTCTCACGGCCCTGCTTGGTCCAGTAGTCGTCTTCGAGGTTCAGCCACAGCGCGAACTCGTCGAGTGTGAGCGCCGCCCCGCCGCCATACACCGCCGCGGTCACCCGCGAGGAGCGGCGCTCCTCGTTGACGCCGATCTCCAGCATCCACAGGTAGCCGACCGTCAGCAGGCCCGTGATCCCGAAGGTCATGTGGTGGATGTGCCGGCCCCCGGGGGTGATGTTCCTGAAGGGACCCCGTTCGGCGCGGATCGCGTGCGTGATCACGCGCACGCTCGCGAAGGTCAGGAAGAAGCCGCCCGCGGAGAAGAGCTGGCGCTCCTTGCGGCGATCGCCGAAGTGCTTGTAGTAGAGCGCGCGCAGAACGGGAAGGCTACAGCGCGCCGGCGGCGGCCAGGTAGAGGATCGCCTGGACCCGCGCGAGCGCTCCGACCGCGCCGTCGGGCACCAGCAGCTCGGGGTGGTGCAGCGGCCGCGGCGTGAAGCCCGGGGCTCCGTGCAGGCCCACGAAGGCCATCGCGATTGGGGCGAGCGCGCCGAAGAAGGCGAAGTCGTCCGAGCCGCACGAGCGCCACTCCGGGGCGCCCTCCAGACCCGCGCTTGCGAGCAGCTCGCGCGCCGCCCCGACGATGCGGGGATCGTTCTCGAGCGCGGGCTCGCCCGGCGTCAGCTCGACGCTGCCGCGACAGCCGTGCGCCGCGGCGACGCCCGCGACGACCTCCTCGACCGTCCGCCGCAGCGCGAGGCGGTCCTCGGCCCGATGGGCGCGCAGCGCGGCCCGCGCGCGCGCCCGCGGGGGGATCACGTTCTCCGCGCTCCCCCCCTCCAGCACCCCCACCGTCAGCATCGCCGGGTGCAGCGGGTCGATCCGGCGCCCCACCTGGGCGTGGAGCGAGACCACGACCTCGGCGAGCGCCAGGATCGGGTCGCGCCCCAGGTGGGGGTAGGCGCCGTGCGAGGGCTCCCCCTCGATCACGATCTCCACCGCGTCGCACGAAGCGTTCACCGCGCCCGGATCGAGCGCCACCGCGCCCCAGGGCAGCTCGGGGTGCACGTGCGCCGCCACGACCGCCCCCGGGGCGAGCCTCGCCAGATCCTCGCGCGCCAGCTGCTCCGCGCCCGAGGGGTAGGCCTCCTCGCTCGGCTGGAAGACCGCCAGCAGCGGCGCGGGCAGCTCCTCCCCGAGCGTGTGCGCCGCGCGCGTGAGCGCCACCAGCGCCGCCATGTGCACGTCGTGCCCGCACGCATGCATCGCGCCGCCGCGCGCGCTGAAGGGGGCGCCGGTGCGCTCCTCGATGGGCAGGCCGTCCAGCTCCGCGCGCACCGCCACCGACCTGCCCTCCGACGCGTCCCCCGCCGGCCCCACGCGGGCGATCCGGCCGGTTCCGGCGACCGTCGCGCACGCCACCGGCAGCTCCCGCGCGACCGCCGCCGCCGTCCACTCCTCCGTGTGCGCCAGCTCCGGGTGTTCGTGCAATTCGTGGCGGAGGGCCACCGCGTGGGGGAGCTCTCGCTCGACGGCCTCGAGCAGCGCCTCCGCGGAGCCCGCGCTCGCGCCGCTCATCGGTCGCGGGACCCCGTGCCAGCCATTCCGCAGGGCATCCCCGCAGCTCCCCTCCCCGCGCCCCCGGGGGGTGGCGACTCAGTAGATCGCGGCATAGCGCCGACACACCTCGCTCACGTCCAGATCCGCCACCGCGGCGAGCTCGGTGCGCTTGATGCCGAGGAAGGCCTCATACAGCGTCCGCCCCATCCACCCGCGCGCCGTGTGGTCCTGCGCGAGCGCCCCCAGCGACTCCTCCAGCGACGCCGGCAGCGCGCCGACCCCGTAGCGCTCCGCCTCAGCCGCGTCGAGGCGTGCGGGATCGCGGTCGAGGATCGGCGGCGCCGGCAGACCCGCGCGCGCGCCCTCCAGGCCCGCCCGCACGATCGCACCCAGCGCCAGGTAGGGGTTCGCGCTCGCGTCCGCCCCGCGGTACTCCAGGCGCATCTGACCCGCCGGGTCGGCGGCGGCGAGCGCGACGAGCGGGGGGATCCGCAGGAGCGTTTCCCGGTTGCGCTCCCCCAGGCAGACCGCACCCGCGCTCCAACGGTGGGGAGTGAGACGCGCGGAGGAGATCGGGCTCGGGGCGCACAGCGCGCTCAGCGCTCCCGCGTGGCGCAGGATCCCCGCCGCGAAGCTCCCCCCCAGCTCGCTCAGGCCCGCCGGGCGCCCCGCGTCGTAGAGCAGCGGCGCTCCGGCGGCGTCGAGGAGGCTGAGGTGGATGTGCACGCCGTTGCCCGGCCCCAGGGGGTCCAGCAGCGGGGTGAAGCTCGCGCGCAGCCCTCGCCGGCGGGCGATCTCGCGCACCACCTCCCTGAGCACCACGCCGCGATCCGCCGCCGCCACGCCCTCCGCGGCCTGCACGGGGATCTCGAACTGGTGCGCGGCGAACTCGGGGAAGATCCGCTCGGGCGCCACCCCCGCCTGCACCAGCGCGCCCATCGCCTCGGCGGCGAACGGTTCCACGCGCCGCTGCGCCTCCAGCGAGAACGGCGCCGCCGGGGGCTCCCCGCTCAGGAGCTGGAACTCGTGCTCGAAGCTCGCCACCACGCGCGCCCCGAGCTCCCCCTCGAGCTCCTCGAGCGCCCCGCGTAGGAAGTGCCGGGGGCAACACTCCCAGGGCCGGCCGTCGGTCTCCACGATGTCGCACAGCACGAAGTCCAGGGCGTTCCCGCGTGAGTCCGAATCCAGGGCACCGCCGCGCAGGTCCGCCTCGACGCGCACGCGGGTGTCGGCGTCCGGCAGCAGGCGCAGGTCGCCCGTCGAGTCGAACGGCGTCGTGTCGGCCAGGGGTCCGTGCGGCGTGAGCGAGTGGTTCGCCGGCACCCACCCCACGCCGGCCCGCAGGTGCTCGTCGAGGTCCACCGCGAGCACCGAGCGACCGCGCACGATCGCGCCGAGGTCGCAACACACCAGCGCGACCAGCTCGGCGGAGCTCACCTCCGTGGCCCCCGGGTCGTGGGCGCGAGCGCGCGAGCCACGCCGCGTGCGCAATGCCCGGTAGTGCTCACCTCGACAGCTCCGCCGCCACCGTGCCGTTGTCCCAGATGCCCTCGCTCAACCCCAGGGCACCGGCGCCGGCGCGCACCGCGGGGGCGTCCTCGGCGGTGGCCACGACGATCACGCCCCCCGCGGGTTTGTCGCGCCGCTCGATCGCCGCCGCGAGGTTCTCGGCGGGCTGCACGTGCACGCCCGCCCTTCCCAGGGAGGGGTAGGTGTCGGCCACGCCATAGAGGCTGCCGCGTGGGCCCCGCACGCGACCGACGATGCAGACGAAGTGCCCCACGTCCCAGTCCGCCGGCGGGCCGCTGCGCTCGCCGTCGTAGAGGTGCGCGAGCAGCCGATCGATGCGCGCGTGCGAGCCCCAGAGGTGGTGGGTGGCGAGGTTGGCGATCAGCGTCACGGGGCGCTCGAGCGCCGCCGCGAGGTCGAACAGGCCGCCGAGCGTCTCCGCGGTCCAGGGGCCGCTGTAGGGGATCGCCGCGAGCGCGCCCCCGGAGAGCCGCTCGATCGCACTCGCCACGCCGGCCGCGGTGGTGCCGGACACCGCGGCGTCCTCGACGAACGGCAGCGGCAGGCGGTAGTCGCGCCGCCCCGTCTCCCCGTGCGGCAGGTTGCGGGGGTCGGGATGCGAGGAGACGATGCTCCCCGCCGCCAGCGCCACCGCATCCTGGTCGAGCGGTTCGCTCCCGTGGCGCTCGATCCCGGCCGCGCTCAGCGCGAGCGCGCCGCAGAACGCGCCGCAGAGGTCGTCGCGCTGGGGGAGTGCCCGGGCGTGGACCGCCAGCAGCGCGCGGGCCCCCGGGAGGAGCGTCATCTCCAGTGAGGCCGATGGGGTCATCGGAGAAGAGGCTAGCCTTAGCGGAAGATATGCCCCCTGGCAGGATGCCGTGAACCCTCCGACCAACGCCCCCCCGACCCTCGCCCCCGTCCGGCCGGCACGCGCACGCGCGACGCGGGAGCTGCGGATCGGGATCGATGCGCGCGCGGCGGTGGAGGTTCCCGCGGGGCGGGGGCGGGTGGTGCGCGAGCTGCTGCGCGCGCTGGGGGAGCGCGAGGACGAGGGCCAGCGCTACGTGCTCTACGCGCGGGAGCCCTGGCGCAAGCAGCCGCTGGACGAGCGCTTTCGCTGGCACACGATCGCGGCGCGGGACCCCTGGTGGCACCTGCGCGCCGCGCAGGCGGCCAACCGCGAGTGCGATGTGTTCCTCTCGACCAACTCCTACCTCACCGGCTGGATGCTGAGCATCCCCGACGTGCCGATCGTCTACGACCTCGCCCCCTTCGAACCGGCGCTGAAGCCCAACCGGCGCTCGGTGGTGATCGAGCGCCTGACCTTAGGCCGCACCGCGCGCCGCGCCGCCGCCCTGCTGGCGATCTCCCACGCGACCGCCGAGGCGCTTGGCGAACGCTTCCCCGCGACCGCCCCGCGCACGGTGGTGGCTCCCCTCGGGGTCGCCCCCACGCTCACCCACGAGCTCGACCCCGCCGAGGCCGCGGCGCTGCCGCCCGCGGGCTTCGTGCTGGCGGTGGGCACGCTCGAGCCGCGCAAGAACCTGCCCCGCCTAGTCGAGGCCTACCTCGGTCTCGACGAGGACCTGATCGCTCGCCACCCACTGGTGGTCGTCGGCGCCAAGGGCTGGCAGACGGGCCCCACGCTGAGCGCCCTGCGCTCGCTCGGGGAGCGCTGCACGATGCTGGGGTACGTCTCCGACGGCGCCCTCGCCGAGCTCTACCGCCGCTGTGCGGTCTTCTGCTACCCCTCCCTGGGCGAGGGCTTCGGGCTGCCCGTGCTGGAGGCGATGGCGGCCGGCGCGGCTGTGCTCACCTCCAACCTCTCCTCGCTGCCCGAGGTCGGGGGAGACGCCGTCGAGTACGTCGACCCCCGCGACGTGGCCAGCATCGCCGCCGGCCTACGGCGGGTGCTGGACGACGAGCCTCACCGAGAGGAGCTCGGCCAGCTCGCACTGGCGCAGGCTGAGAAGTTCACCTGGGAGGGGTTCGCCGAGCGGGTGCTGGACGTGCTGGGGGCCGCGGCCGCCGGTTGAGCTACGTCGCTTCCAGCACGCCGCCTTTGGTGGCTTCGACGAGCAGGGTACCTTCGAGTGTGCCCTTGCCGGCGCCGCCGGTGCTGCATTTGAGTTTTTCACCGTCGAATGTCGCGTCGACGCCTCCCGTCACGTCCGTCATATACGTCTTGAGCGTCGTTCCCGTGCATTCATCCACTACTTTCAAGACCCCACCAACGGTACATTCCATCTTGTAGCCGAGTGCCCCTTTTCCACCCGTGGTGATCATGTCGTAGCTCGCCCCTCCCGGGATGAGCAGTTCCGAATGCCACGGCAGATTCACCGCCTTCAGTTCGGCCGCTTTGCCAGCTTCGCACGACCCAGGGATCACGGCGCATTTCGATGTGCTCCATTTCGTCTCTTCATCCACCGCCCCGAGGCCAACGGACCCTTCGCCGGTCCCTTCGCATTCCCACTCCCCGTACCCTTCGTCGGTCAGCTTCACCGTCCCTTTCGACTTCGTGGCGACCGACGCCGAAAGCTTCGCCCCGCCCTGACGCCATTCCGGAGCGGTGACTTCGAGTTCCCCGCCTTTGGCGGCTTCGAGGAGCTGGGTGCCTTCAACCAGGCCCTTGCCGGCGCCGCCCACGCTGCATTTGAGCTTTTCACCGTCGAGCGTGGCGTCGACACCGCCCATCGTGTTCGTCATAGAAGTCTTGAGTGTCGTTGCCGTACATTCATCCACCACTTTCAAGATCCCACCCACAGTGCATTCCACCTTGTAGCCAGGAGCGCCTTTACCACCCGAGGTGATCGTGTCATACCCCACACCTCCCGCAATGAGCAGTTCCGAATGCCACGGCAAGTTGACCGCCTTTAGTTCGGCCGCTTTGCCCGCTTCGCACGATCCCGAGACCACAGTGCATTTCGATGTGCCCCATTTCGTCTCTTCGCCCACCGCGCCGAGACCAGCGGGACCTTCGCCGGTCGCTTCGCATTCCCACTCCCCATGCCCTTCGTCGGTCAGCTTCACCGTCCCTTTCGACTTTGTAGCCACCGACGCGGAAAGCTTCGCGCTGCCCTGACGCCATTCCGGAGCGGTGACTTCGAGTTCCCCCCCTTTGGTGGCTTCGAGGAGCTGGGTGCCTTCGATCACCCCCTTACCGGTACCGCCCACGCTGCAGTTGAGCTTTTCACCGTCGAATGTCGCGTCGACGCCCCCGGCCACGTTCGCCATACTGGTCTTGAGTGTCGTTGCCGTGCATTCATCCACCACTTTCAAGATCCCGCCCACCGTACATTCGATCGTATAGCCCGGAGCACCTTTACCGCTTGAAGCAATCACGTCATAGCTAGATCCCCCCGACTTGAGAAGTTCCGAATGCCACGGCAGATGGACCGCTTTCAGCGCTGCTCCTTTGCTCGCTTCGCACGACCCCGAGACCACAGTGCATTTCGATGCGCCCCATTTCGTCTCTTCATCCGTCACCGTGGTACCGGCTGACCCTTCGCCGGTCGTTTCGCATTCCCACTTCCCGTACCCTTCATCGGTCACCTTCACCGTCCCTTTCGACCTCGTTCCGATCGGTTCAGAAAGCAGACCCCCACCCTGCCGCCATTCTGTTTCCGGTGTCGTGAACGTGCCTTCGTTGCCTTCTTCAGTCCCACCCGTCCCCCCTCTGTTGGTCGCCACCATCCGGAAATAATAGGTCACGCCCGGTTCAAGGCCGGTGATGGCTTTGCTCTCTTCAAGACTACTGGTACCCGACCCCACTTTTACTTCAGGCGTCTTTGACCCATATGATTTAGTTGGCCCGTATTCAAAATCATATGTTGTTTCTGAACCCTTTGGGTTTACGGTGCCGCTCAGTGTGGCTCCTATATTTGTTATTTTGGATGCCGAGCCCGTTTTTACGATAGGGGGGGCATATGGCGTTTTGAATTCTTTGAGTTCACCTGGGACTTCAATAAATTTGCCGAGCCATTCCTTGCCGTAGATGACTAGACGGTAGTGATAAATGGTGTCAGATTCAAGACCGGGAAGTCTAATTTTGACTTTTTCACTTTCCTGGTCCCAGAGCCATTCTTCGAAGAATTCTTCTGGCACCTCTTTATATTTTTCAGATTCGCTCTTACGCCACTCGAACGCATACTTCCCAATATCGAGCCCGTTGGGGGTAGCTTTGCCTTCTAGGGTGGCTCCCGACCACGTCACGGCGCTGGTGCCTTCCGTCACCACTTCAGGTGAGATCTGAGGCGGTTTCGGATCCGAGATGGAGCAATCTACGCTTTCGAATTCACTTTCTTCTTCCTTCTCCTTATGGTTATCCCAAAGCTTCGCCACTTCGATCCCATCGGCCAAGGTGCGCCCTTCTTTTTCGTATGCGCAGAGGTCTGCAATCTCCCCTTCTTCGGAACTCTGGTTTTTCCACCCATTCCCTAGGGGGTCGGTGACACTCTCGGCATACTCGTGCGAGGCCGTAACCGTCAGGTTGCAGGTATATATTTTCCCAGATTCTTCTCGGTCCCAGGAGACGTGGGCAAAGTGAAAACTGGTAGTATGATAATGATTCCCGCAATCGAAATGTTCTTCTGCGCTGGAGTAGGTCGTGCCGGGTGCCGTAAAGAGAACAAACAGGTCGTTTACTTTCGGTTCCTGGGGCCAGCCGTTGGCTTTGTTGGCTGTAATCGCTTCGCTGACCTCTTTTTCCATCTTCGCGGTATCTACGCCGGAAGGCGCGGATTCACGTTCATCGGTGTAAGGGGTACCGATGGTCAGTGTGTTGGAGACGAAGCCTTCCGGGCTCCAGTACTGGGTGAGGATGCCCTGCCAGGCAGAGCCAGTGCCTTCACGGCCAGCGCCTTCGTTGAAATAGTTGTACATATTTTTGAGCGTCATGCGCTCCGCGGCGGCAAGTTCGTGTTCGCTGTTCCAGTTGCTTCCCCAGAAGATCTCGTAGACGTGAGGTTCGGTCTCCACAGGACCACCGTCGGTGGTCAATTTCGGGGTGACTTTCGCCAACGCCGGCGACGGCATCGCCAGCGTCGCTGCGAGCACGGTCATAGTGAGCAACGAGACGCCGTAGCGTCTGCAGCCGGCACCCAAGGGTACATCGAGCCAGCCAATGCCGCGAACTTTGCGTGTCATTCCGTCTATACCGCGACGGTCAGTGGCCTGAGTGAATTCGCTGTCCGGTTGGCGTGCCGCGCCGCGTCTGCCTACTCCCCCGCCGCTTTGCCGTCGTGGCATACTCCCTGCGAGCCTGCTTCGCACACACCGCCCGCTTGTGCTTTGGCTGTGTCTCGCACTGCTTGAGTGCTTTGGCGAGCTTTTGTGCCCTGGTCAGCACCACCTTGGGCGTGATTGCCTCCCCAACGTGAGAGCCGATGGTATTCACGCCAAGCACCTCCGAAGAGGAGCCGGAGGACACGCCGCTACCCGTGGAGGTTTCGGTTTCGGGCGGCCCATAGGCGAAGGCGAAGCTATCGACCCAAATGCCGACGACGCTGGTGCCTCCAGCGGCTTGCACCGTCACGTGGACAGTGCCGCTTCCCGGTGGGGAGACGGCGGTAATTTCGGTGTCCGAGTCGATCGTAAAGCTGGTGGCGGCGGTCGAGCCGAACATAACCGCGGTCGCGGCGGTGAAGTGGGAGCCCGTGATCCTCACCAAGGTCCCGCCGCTGGCTGGGCCAGAGCCCGGTTCCAGCTTGGTGACGGCCGGCAGCGGAGCCAGCGCTCCAATCGCGAGGTTGAACCTTCCACCGGCTGCGATCGCCGTAGTTTTGCTCAAGCCGTCGACCGTAACCGGCACGTTGCTTTCGGTGGCGGTGGTGGTGCCATCGCCGAGTTCACCCTGGCCGTTTGAAACCACGCCACTCCTGGCCCTCCAGGCCATGACCGTGCCGTTCTTCAACAGAGCCAAGCTGGTAGTTTCGCCCGCTGCGATAGCCGTCGCTTCGCTGATCCCACCCACCACACCTGGGGTGGCGCTGCATTCGCAGGTTCTCGGGCCGGTGACGTTGCCAGCGCCGAGTTGTCCGGAGATGTTGTCCTCCCCCCAAGCCATGACCGTGCCGTTCTTCAGCAGGGCGAAGCTCGAGCGTCCACCGGCCGCGATCGCTGTTGCTTCGCTGATGCCGCTGACCGGGACCGGGACGTCGCTCCCCGTGGTGGTGCCGTCGCCGAGCTGCCCGGCTTCGTTGGCGCCCCAGGCCATGACCGTGCCGTTCTTCAACAGAGCGAGGCTCTGTTCCCTACCGGCCGCAATCGCCACGACTTCGCTCAGGCCGCTGACCACGACCGGGGTCGGGCTGCATGTTCCGCAGGCCTTCGGGCCCGTGATGTTGCTCGCGCCGAGTTGCCCCGACGCATTGTCGCCCCAGGCCATGACCGTGCCGTTCTTCAACAGAGCGAGGCCGTAGTCCCTACCGGCGGCGATCGCCGTGACTTCGCTCAGCCCGCCAACCGCGATCGGGACGGTGCTGATCCCGGTCGTGAGGTTGCCCAGCACTCCAGCGTCATTGGAGCCCCACCCCATGACCGTGCCGTTCTTCAGCAGGGCAAGACTGAAGAGTTCACCGGCGGCGACCGCCGTGACTTCGCTCAACCCGCCTACCACAGCAGGAGTCCTACTACAGGGGAAGGTGCTCTCGCCATTGTTGTTCTCACACGTTTCCGGGCCGGTCGTGCTGCCGGTGCCAAGCTGCCCGAAGCCGTTGTCGCCCCAGGCCATGACCGCACCATCGTTTAGGAGCGCCAGGCCGTGGTAGCTGCCCGCGGCCACAGACTTCGCTTCGCTCAGCCCACTCACCGCCACCGGCACGATGCTGCAAGCCGAAAGCCATTCCAAGTTGCAGCCTTCAGGGCCGCTATTGGTGCCGTCACCGAGCTGTCCGGCTCCATTCGCCCCCCACGCCACAGCGCCGGTTGATGCGGCCGACGCCGGCCCAGCCAGCGCTAGCGTGCCGGCCAAGGCGGCGCACAGCAAGAGCGCAAGTCCGAATATCCGGGGCAATAAAGGCTTTTTCAATGAGATGTCGATCATGGCTCCTGGTTCAAAATTGTTCGACTGGTGGGATCATACACGCCAACAAGACAACCCGCAAGCTCCCCAGTACAGGCCCCGACCAGGCACGGATCTCGTCCATCCGGCAGATTCAGTCATGGGTCCCAGCCGTCCACGCGGGGGGATCTTTGGGCTGCGATTCGATAGCGAGATTCGGCTTCATGTCTGCTTCGGCCGCTTCTGCTTGCTCTTCTTCTTGGCCTTCGTGGTGTATTTCTCTCGGGCGCGCTTCGCGCACGCCGCTCGCTTGCTCTTGGATCTGTCTTTCTCGCACTGCTTCAGCGCCTTCGCGAGCTTCTGTTCCCTGGTGAGGACCTTCGGCTCGGCTCTCCGGGACCGCTCGCCGAGCGGCGGGACGGGGGGCGGCTCGGTAGGCGCCGGGGAGGAGGAGCCTCCCGAGCTGGGGGGCACGCAGCTGCTCGGGGAGATTTCGGTTTCGGGCGGGCCATACTCAAAGAGGTCAAGCGAGGACGGGCTGTCCGGGCTGGTGCCCGCGGCGGTCTGCACGGTCACGTAGACCGCGCGTGGGGGCGTTTCGACGGCCTCGGAGAGCGTCACGTACCCCGTGCCGGTCGTCGGCGGGGAGATCGCGGTGATTTCGGTTTCCGAGTCGACCGTGAAGCACGCAGCGCTCGAGCCGAACCTGACCGCGCTCACGCCGGTGAAGTGGGAGCCCGTGATCCTCACCGACGTGCCGCCCCTAGCTGGACCAGATTCGGGTTCGAGCCTGGCGACGCGCGGGAGCGAGGCCAGCGTCCCAAACGCGAGGCTGAAGCGCCCACCCGCTGAGATCGCCGTGGCTGCGCTCAGGCCATCAACCGGGACCGGGACATCGCTGCCGACCCTGGTGCCATCGCCCAACTGCCCCTGGTAGTTCCTGTTTCCCCAGCCCACAACCGTGCCGTTACCGAGAATGGCAAGGGCATGTCCAGGCCCGCCCGTGATCGCCGTGACACCGCTCAGATGCTGCGCACATGGAGCCGTTTCGCCTACCGCGCAGACCGCGACCGGGACATCGCTATTGCTCGTCGTGCCGTTGCCCAGTTCGCCTTCGCCATTAGCGCCCCAGGCCATCACTGTGCCGTCCTTCAGCAAGGCGAAGTCCTGGCCGGGGGAGCCTCCGCGAAAGGTGCTGCCGGCGGCGATCGCGGTCGCTTCGCCGATGTCGCTCACCGCGACTGGGGTCCGGCTACACGCGACGGTATCCGGGCAGCTTTCGGGTCCGATTTCGGCGCCGTCGCCGAGCTGCCCTTCTCGGTTGGCCCCCCAGGCCATCACCGTGCCGTCCTTCAGCAGCGCGAGGCTCTGCCTCCCGCCCGCCGCGATCGCCACGACTTCGCTCAGCCCGCTGACCGTGACCGGGGTCGGGATGCATTCTTCGCAGTTTTTCGGGCCGGTGGCCTCGCCGAGCTGCCCATCTCCGTTCTCGCCCCAACCCATGACCGTGCCGTTCTTGCGCAGCGCGAGGGCAAAACCTTCGCCCGCCGCGATCGCCGTGACCTCGCTCAGCCCACCGACTGCTACCGGCACGGTGCTGATCCTGGGAGGGGTGAGGTTGCCCAGCACTCCAGCTTCGTTATAGCCCCACGCCATGACCGTGCCGTTCTTCAACAGCGCGAGACTGAAGCCACCGCCGGCAGCGACCGCCGCGGCTTCGCCCAGCCCGCTGACCGCGATCGGCGTCATGCTGCAAGGGAAGTATTCCCAATGGTCAAGGAACACTTCGCAGGTTTCCGGGCCGATGACTTCTTCAGCGTGCAGCGAAGTGATGTTTCCAGCGCCGAGTGCTCCATCCCCGTTGCCACCCCAGGCCATCACCGTGCCGTCCTTCAACAGCGCGAGGCCGTGAGCGCCGCCCGTAGCGATGGAACTCGCTTTGCTCAGCCCACTCACAGACACTGGAACGAGACTGCAAGGTTCGGGGAAGCCCGGATAACAGTCTTCAGGGCCCATGTTGTTGCCGTCGCCGAGCTGCCCGGCTTCGCTATCCCCCCACGCCACGACACCCGTGGACGCCGCCGACGTCGGCCCGGCCAGCGCCAGCGTGCCGGCCGGGACGGCGCATACGACGAGCGCGAGTCGCAAAATGCGCGGCAACAGGGGCTTTGTCAGCGGACCATCGATCACAGCGGGCTCCAACCAGTTGGTTCCGATTATTTGTAGAGTCTTCCAAACTTTGAGATCCTGCGACCTTCGGGCGCAGGCCGATCCAGCTCGGTAGATGACGAGACATTAGTCTGTCATACGAAAGGCGTCAAGGGTTCTGCCTCGCGGAAGCTCGACGAGGGATGGCGTGGCTCCCGGTCGGGCGCCACTGGCGTGCGCTACTTGAGCGCCTCGAACTCCGCACGCATGTTCATCGTGGGGAAGCGGAACGCGAAGTACTTCTCGTAGATGTCGGGGAAGCGGTTGAAGAGCCGGCTCAGCCCGAGCGCCCTGAAGGGCAGCCACATGTCGAGGGTCACGTGGATGACGCGGAAGCGGACGTCGGTGTAGTGGGCGAAGCGGGGCTCCGCCAAGGAGCGGATCGCGATCGTGGAGAAGTAGTGGCGGTGCGTGGGGTCGCCATAGGCGAGCACCGAGGAGAAGTGCGGCGTGCGCAGCTGGATCCGGGCGCCCGGTCGGGCGAGGCGGTGAAGTTCCTCGAAGACACGAATCGGCTCCCGGACGTGCTCGATCACGTCCTGCAGCAGGATCTGGTCGAAGCTCGAGTCCTCGATCGGGTAGGGGAACACGTCGAGGTCGTGCACGATGTCCGCGTCGGTGTCCGCAGAGATGTCGAGCCCCACCGCGCCGGGCGTCTTGGACGATCCGCAGCCGATGTCGAGGATCGCCCCCGCTCCCGTGGGCAGGAGATCGAATTGGTGGGGGTCGGTCAGCCGCCCCAACAGGCCTCGCGGGTCACGCATGGCCCGCGAGCACCCGGTCGTAGGCGGCGGCGATGCGCTGCGCCGCGGCGGCCGTGGAGTAGCGCTGCACCACCTCGGCGGGGTAGGAGACCCGCGCGCCCGGCGGGCGGCTGAGCGGGCCGGCTGCGAGCGCGCGCGCGATCCCCATCCAATCGCCCGGGGACACGAGGTCGACCGGCGCGTCGGAGAGCACCTCGGGGATCGCGCCGCTGGTGCTTGCGACGATTGCCAGGCCAGCGGCCAGCGCCTCCGCGAGCACCAGCCCGAACTGCTCCTCCCAGAACGCGTGGGGAACGTCCAGGGGGTGGTAGGGGGCGGTGGCGGAGGAGAGGCTGGCGAGCACCATCGCCGACGCCCCCGCGAAGATCGCCGGCATCTGCTCGTAGGGGACGCTGCGGATCTCCAGGACCTCGGCGAGCCCCAGCTCCGCGGCGTGCTCGCGCAGGCGCCGCTCCTCGGGACCGGCGCCGACCAGCAGCAGCCGTGGCCGCAGGCTCCGCCCGTCCTCTCCGGTCACGAGTCCGCGGTGCAGCGCAGCGAGCGCCCGCAGCACGTCGTGGTGGCCCTTCTCCCACACCAGCCTCCCCGGGGAGACGATCGTGTGCTCCGCGGGCGCCAGCCCGGAGGAGACGGCCGCGGGGCGTGCCCTGTGCTCTGCCGGCGCCAGCCCGGAGGAGGTGGCTGCGAGGCCCGCCGTGCGCTCCGCCGGTGGCGGGTCGGCGGCGAAACGTCCCACGTCGATTCCCGGAGGGCAGACGGTCATGCGCTCGGGCGCGACCCCCTCGAGGCGCAGGGCCTGTGCCGCGCGCTCGCTGGCCGGCAGGAAGAGGTCGGTCTCGGCCAGCACCAGCTCGCGATAGCGGCGGGCGTGGCGGTTGCGGTAGGCAGCCATCAGCGGCAGCGTCTCCCAGACGGTCTGCACCAGCCGGAAGCCATGGCGGCGCTTGCGCCGGGCGGCCTCCGCGGCGAACCAGTAGGAGAGCTCCTCGGAGTGCACGATGTCCGCCGCAGCGAACGCCTCATCGGCCGACAGGTAGCGGTCGCCGAGCACGCTGGCTCCGACCTCCCCGAGTGGCCCCGGGGGCAGCAGGTCGCGCAGCGCGCGCGTCCTCACCGGCCGCAGCCCCTCGGGGGTCGTGAAGCGGTTGGAGCCGGTGAGCAGGAAGGCGACCTCGAAGCGCTCCGGCAGCTCGCGCCAAGGGCGCAGCTCCCACTCGGTGGCCTGATGGCCACGGACGATCAAGATGCGGGGCACGGTGGCGTAGCGTAGAAGAACCCGGAGGCGCTATCGCCGCGCCGCGCCGAGCCACCGGCGCGGCGAGTGGGCGGCGACAGCACCGCGGTAGCCCTCGAGGCTCGCCACGCCAGTCCGTTCCCAGGTGAAGCTCGCCGCCCGCTCGCGGCCGCGCGCGGCCAGGCGCTCGGCGAGCGCTCGATCGTCGAGCAGGCGCCCGATGGCGCCGGCGATCTCCTCCTGGTTGCAGGGGTCGAACAGCAGCGCCGCATCGCCGGCGACCTCCGGCAGCGAGGAGGTGTTCGAGCAGGCGACGGGAACACCGCGCAGCATCGCCTCGAGCACCGGCAGGCCGAAGCCCTCGACCAGGGAGGGCAGCACGAAGGCGCTGCTCAGGGCGTACAGACCGGCGAGGGTGCCCTCCGAAAGCCACTGCGGCAAGCGCACGCGCCCGGCGACCCCCAGTTGCTCTGCGAGCGCCCGCAGGTCGCGCTCGTGGGAGGTGGAGAAGCCGGGCAGCACCAGCACCACGTCCTCCTCGAGCGCCGGCAGTGCCCTGATCAGTCGCTCGAGGTTCTTGTAGGGGTGCTTCTGGGCGACGCACAGCACGACTCGGGCGGCGCCGAGGTCGAGCTCGGCTCGCACCGCGCGCTCATCCGCCGGCACGGCGGTCGGGGCTCTCACTCCCAGGGGCGTGACGTGGACACGATCTGCGGGGATCCGCAGCGAGCTGGCGATTTCATCTGCCCCGGCACGGGAGATCGCGAAGATCCGGTCGGCGTAGCGCACGTCGTGCTCGACGATGCGCCGCAGCGAACGCTGCCCCTCGAGGCTCCCGCCCCAGTCCTGCGGGGGGCGCATCCAGATGACATCCAGCAGCGAGACCACGCTGGCCACACCGGGAACGAGCGCCGGGCCGATGTTCGCGAGGCTGTGCAGGACGTCGAGCCGGCGGACAGACGCCAGCAGCGGCAGGGCGGCGAATTGAAACACGAGGTGGGCGCGTTCCCCCTGGAGGCCAACCGGACAATGGGTCCAGCGCACCGAGCTCGCCCAGGGCTCATCGCTGAGGTCGCTGGGCACATCGCGCGAGACGAACACCTCGATCTCCATGTTGGGCTCCGCCGCCAGCAGCGCGCCCGGCAACTCCCTGGCATAGCGACCCGCGCCACCCGCCGCGGTCTGCAGGAAGATGAAGTTCAAACCCACCCGCAGTGGACGGTCGGCCCTGACGCGCACGGACGCGGAGGCTACCGGAGGCTCGCTCGGGATCCGATCCGAAGCGGATAGGCTCACTGCCGCCGATGCCCGAGGTTGTCAATCGCGTCCTCCACCACCCTCGCGTCGAACCGCACGTCTCGGCCTGCCTGCGCGGTCGCCTGGTCAGGGAGTCCGCTCGCTTTGCGATCCGCGAGATGACCAGTGCAGCAGGCACGCACGTCTACCGGATCCGCGACAGTGGCCTGCTGGCGTCGATCGAGCACGGCACGGCTGACGTGCTCACCCTCGACCAGGCCTTCTACCAACACGTCTACGAGCCACCGGAGGGGATCGGCACGAGGCTCGGGGGGCTGGCCCGACCGCTGCGTGCGCTCGATCTCGGCGCCAACATCGGGCTATGGGGACTCTGGTTGCACGGGCGGTTCCCGGTCGGCCACGTGACGGCACTCGAGCCGGACCCCACGAACGCGGACAAGCACCGCCGCCAAATCGCACTCAACGGCCTGAGCGGATCGTGGGAGCTGGTGGAGGCCGCGGCGACGTGCAGGGAGGGGTCGATTCCCTTCACCGTCGGCCACGAGACCACCGGACGCATTGGCGAGGGAAGCGAGCCCGGCACGGTCACGGTCGTGGGACGCGACGTCTTCTCACTGCTCGACGACGTCGATCTGCTCAAGGTCGACATCGAGGGTGCGGAGTGGCCGATCCTCGCCGATTCGCGTCTGAGCGAAGTTGACGTTCCAATCGTGATGCTCGAGTACCACCCCCACGGCGCCCCCTCCTCCAAGCCTGCGGATGCCGTGCGGAGCGCACTCGAGGACGCCGGCTACGATGCCACCTGGTCGATGCACGGCGCCCCGGATGGAACAGGAGTGGTGTGGGGCATGCGAACCTGACCGAGGCGGGCCACCTCACTCCGAGCGATCCGACTCAGGACGAGCGCACCGATCGCCCGGGAATCAGCTCGTAGAGCTCCTCGGGCACCGCTCTCAGAGCGACCATCAAGACGGCGAACACCGCCAATGCGCCAAGCGGTGCCACGACAGCGGGCAAGCCCGGGATGAAGCCGACCGCGACCGCGGGAGCGGCAGCGAGCGCGGCCTTGAGGACCACGCCCAACTTGGGGCGAAGCTCTGGACTACCCCGAATCAAGCCGAGCAGACACAGGATCCCGAGCGTGAACTCCCCGCACACCGACGCCACCGCCGCACCGCGCGCTCCCAGCGCCTGCGCCAGGAACAGCGTCAGGGACGCACTTACGGCGAATGCCGCAAGGTTTGCCAGCAGCAGCTCCCGGTAGCGCTCCAGAGCCAACAAGCCGAAGCCCCAGCCGGAGAGCACGAAGGATGCGAGCAACGCGATGCCCTCGATGCGCAGCGCCGCCGCGGCCCCCGCGAATTTCGGTCCGGCGATGACGGCGATGATGAAGTGCGCTCCCGTGACAACGCCGATCGCGGCGGCGCAGCCGACGATTGCGGACACCTCGAACGTTCGTTGCAGGGCATAACCGAGCCGGGAGCGATCGTCTCGGGCGGCGCGCGCGAGCACGGGCAGCGCCGTGGCAACCAGCATGCCGGGCACGGCGGCCATCACGATGAAGACACGGAAGGAGGCGGCGAACAACCCGCTCTGATGGGCGCTCGTCACGAGACTCGTGAGGATCTGGGCGGTGTACATGTAGATCGTCCCCACGGCGGTCGCCATCGAGAACACGACGGTCAGGCGCAGCAGTGACAGCCAGCGGCGCGGACGCAGCTCCAAGCGCAGGGAGATCTGGCCGCGCACCAGCATCGCGGTCACCGGTATGAGCACGAGGTAAACGCCCAGGGTCACCGCGAGCAGCGGCAGCAGGCCCGCTCCCACCACCACCAGCGCGACGATCGCGATCACCGTCAGGAGCTGGCGGCCCAGATCCAGCAGCGAGAGCGTGCCGACGCGCAGTTCGGCGGTGAGCGGAATCGAGAGCGTGTGCTGGTAGACGAGGGCGATCGTGGCGAGGCTCGCGATCGCAGTTCCAGCCAGCAGGCTCACGCTGTAGCCGGCGCAGAGGGCGAACAGCGTCGCCAGCGCAACCCCGCCGAGCGTCAAGGCAACCCGCAGGCCGAGCAGGTCTCGCATCAGCGCGTCGCGCTCGGCACCGCCGCGCATCGCAAACTCGCGAGTACCCAGGTTGGACATCCCGGAGTCGGTCACCATCGACACGACGGTCACGAGCGATATCACCGTGGTGTATGCGCTGAAGCGGGCCACACCCAGGTACCGGGTGAGCAGCACCACGGAGATCACCGACAGCGCCACAACCCCCACGTAGCTGCCAAAGCGCAGGATCCCGCCGCGGACGATCAGCCCGCCGGCAGCTGAGGTGTCAAGGACATCCGGGGGGTTGCCGGATGCCACAGCGGGTGTTTGCTCCTCGGTGCCCAGCTCTGCGACGTTCACGGCATCCCGTGCCCGTCGTCTTGGATGCGCAGCATGTCCGCAGAGCATAGGGAGGTACCCCGCCGGCACAGGGCGGCGGCCCGGTGGCTATCGCCGCTCGCGCCACGCCCGCGCGTAGCTCTCGAGCGTGCCGCGCGCCGTGGCCTCCCAGGTGAATGCGGCCTGGCGCTCGTGGCCGAGCGCCACCAGGCGCTCCGCGAGCGCGGGGTCGGAGAGGAGATCGATCAGCGCGCACGAGATGTCCGCCACCTCGCACGGGTCGAAGTAGCGCGCCGCCTCCCCCGCCACCTCGGGGAGCGCCGAGGCGCGGGAGCAGGCGACGGGGACGCCGCGGCGCATCGCCTCGAGGATCGGGATGCCGAAGCCCTCGTTGATCGAGGCGAACACGAAGCAGCGCGCGAGCGCGTACAGCCCCTCCAGGTCGGCGGCGTCCACGTACTCCGGGAAGGCCACGTTGGCAGCGATCTGAAGCTCACCGGACAGCTCGCGCAGTTCGCGCTCGTGCTCGGTGGGGTTGCCCGGCAGCACCAGCCGCGCGTCGGGCCAGCGCTCCACCACGGCGGGCATCGCGCGCACGAGCCGCTCCAGGTTCTTGTGGACCTTCTTGGCCGACACGCTCAGGATCACCGGGCCCTCCCCGAGTCCCAGCCGCGCGCGCAGCTCGCCCTCCGGCGTGGGGGCCGTGAGATCGCTCACGCCGGCCGCCAGGGGCACCACGTCGATGCGCTCGCGCGGGACCCGCAGATACTCCACCACGTGCTCCGCGCCGGCCTCCGAGAGGGCGATCACGCGGTCGGCCCCGCGCGCCACCGGCGGCACGATCGTCCGCCACAGGCGGACCGTCCCCGCCTCGCCCGGGTCGGGGGCGACGATCCAGGTGACATCGGCCAGGGTGACGACGTTGACGGCGCGCGTGCGCAGCGGAGCGGTGAGGGCGACGCTGTGCAGCAGGTCCACCCGCCGTCCCGCGAGCGCCCCCAGGAGGGTGAGCTCGCTGAGCGCCTTCAGGCCGCGCCTGCCGAGCAGCGGATGGGTGAGCAGCTCCACCCCCCCCTCCTCCCAACCCTCCCGCTCCAGGTACTCGCGCCCGCGGGGATTGCAGAAGACGCTGAAGCGGATCCCGGGGGCCACGCGGACGAGCTCGGGCACCAGCGCGCGCACGTAGGTGTCCAGGCCCCCCATGCGGGGCTCCAGGAAGACCGCGTTGATCCCCACGCGGCGGGGCAGCTCGCCGCTCACGCCGCGAACAGGCCCGAGCCGACCCAGTCGGTCTCTCCCGCGGCGCCGGGCGGGGCGTAGAAGTAGCCGCCGCCGACGGGCGTGATGTAGTCGATCATCGGCTCTTCGATGAGCCGCTGCTGGATCGTCGCGAACTGGCGGGTGGGGCTCTGGTTGAAGGCGACGAAGACCAGGCCCTGGTCGAGCTGCCCGGCGGCGTCGAAGCCGCGCGTGTAGTTGAAGCCGCGGCGCAGGATCCGCTGGTTGGCGGTCGCGGGGGTGCGCGGGTTGGAGAGGCGGATGTGCGCGGTCAACGGGATCCGCTTGCCGTCGGGGTCGAGGTCGTAGCGGGGGTCCTCGAACTCTTCGCTGCCCCCCAGCGGGGCGCCGCTGGCGCGGTAGCGGCCGATCATGTTCTGCTGCTCGTTGAGGCCCACGCGGTCCCAGAACTCGATGTGCTGGCGGATGATCCGCACGACCTGGTAGGTGCCGCCGGCGGCCCACGCGGGTTCGCCGGCGCCCACCCACACCAGTTCGTTCATGAGCCCCGCGTCGTCCGTGGGGGGGTTGGCGGTGCCGTCGCGGAAGGCGAACAGGTTGCGGGGGTTGTTACGCGGGGTGGGGCCCCGCGCGGCGCCCGAGAAGCCGTCGATGTTCCAGCGCAGCTGCAGCTCGCCGCGCACCGTGCGCAGCAGCTCGCGCAGCGTGTGCGCGACGGTGTCCCGCTGGTGTGCGCAGATCTGCAGCAGCACGTCCCCGTGACTCTGCGCCGGGTCGAGGTCGTCGATCGCGAACGTCGGCATCGTGATGAGCTCGCGCGGGCGCTGCGCGGCGAGCCCGTAGCGCCCGTCGAACAGCGTGGCTCCGAAGGCGATCGTGATGGTCAGCACGTCCGGGTCGTTGACCGGCCCGAGGATCCCCGAGTCGGCCGGGGGGGCGTCTTCCTCGAGCAGCGCGATCGGCCCGCCGACAGTCAGTTCGCGCGCGCGCTGGCTGAGTGCCCGCAGCGTCTCTTCGAGGGTCCGCCGGTCGGGCGCGATCGAGTCGAGCGCCGCGAACGTCGCCTGCGCCGGGGCCGGCGTGAGGATCCCCGCCTGGTGGGGGCCGTCGAACGGCTCGCGCTCCCCGAGCTGCGCCTGGGAGACGTCCCATTCCTCGGTCGCCGACGGCGGGGCGGCCGCGTCGGCATCCTGCGCGTTGGCGCCCGCGCGCGCGATTGCGCCGACCCCACCGACTCCGCCGGCTCCCAGCAGCACCGCCGAGCGGGTGAGAAAGGTGCGACGGTCGAGTTGGCTCATGGATCGATCGGGTCGACTCGGAAGTCGCGCTTGGGAATCAGCGGGATCTGCGGCGGGGTTTCGGTCTCGAGCACCCCGGGCACCTGGGAGAGCGCCTCGAGCGCTCCTCCGAGCGTACCGTCGAGCAGCACGGACTGCTGCTGGGTGAGCTGCCCGTTGCTCGGCAGACGGCCCCCATGCGCAGCCGCGAGCGCAGCCATCGCCGAGCGCAGGGAGCGCAGTTCGGTGTCCACCGCGGGGATCACGCGCTCGGTCCCGTGCAGCAGCGGGCGGAGCGTTCCGATCACCTCTTCGGTCGCGTGCAGCCCCGCGTCGGTCGCGAGCACCCCTTCACCGCTCCACGGCACGTCCATGCCGCTGAGGAAATCGCGCACCGCGTCCTCCAGGATCTCGTGCGGGCGCGTGGCGTATTCCAGGGGCACGAGCGGAGCGTGGGGCAGCACCAGCGCCAGCCTGTGCACGTCGGTATCGAGCGCGCGCGCGAAGCCGACGAGGGTGCTCGGTGTGGCCCCCGTCCACAGCCCGTATTCGATCCGGTGCAGACCCGTGAACCGGGGGTTCGCGACGCCCCCCGGCAGACCCCCGGGGGTGCCGTCGATCTCCCCGTTGAGGCTCGCGACCTGTGCGTCGAGGGCGATTTTCCCATCGAGATAGACCGCACCGAGCTCCAGGTAGTCGGTGTATGCGCCGCGCCACGCCGCCTGCGCCGCCGCGCGGTCGTTCGCGGCGAGCGCCCCCTCCAGGCTCGCGATCTGCCCCTCCATCTGGCCGAGCCGAGCCACCGCGTAGGCGCGGTAGCGGGCGATCGGTTGAGCGAACGCCGAGACCGGCACCGGTTCGAGCTCGGGCGGCGGCGTCGCCTCGGCGCCGCCGGCGAGGCCCTGGACGGAGTAGACCACGACCCCGCTCAGCACGTGCGGGGCCTGGAGGGAGTAGTTCGCGAGTGGGGTGAACGTGGACGGCGCGCGGCGAGCGCCACTCGTGTGGCCGCCGACACCTAGCGCGGTGAACACAACGAAGACGACAAGCGCGACACAGATCGCCGCGGCGGCCGTTGGCCCCCAACGCCTAGCCGTGGAGTTGAACATCGGCAACTAGGCTAGCGAGGAGCAGATGGTCGCCCATCCAAGTGTCGCCACCCATCATCTCGCGGCGACCGGAGCCGGAGCGTAGCGGAGTCAGGAGTGGGCTCAGCATGCGAGAGACACTCCCGCGTCCTGCTCAGACACTAGGCTGACCCGCTAACGGCCACACCGGACCTATACCGTGGGCATGCGTTCAGACCTTCCAGCGATAGCGCGGGACATCGACGTGCCCGAGCGAACCCTGCGACGAGCCGTGCAGCGAGGAACCGTGCACTGCCGCCGTCCCGGCCTGCGACAGTTCGAGCTGACGACCGATGAGCGGGCGTACCTACGTGAGCACTGGAAGACCATCTCCGCGGTCACAGAGGCGCTGAGGACGGAGCGCAACGTCCGCCTGGCGGTGCTCTTCGGGTCGCTGGCGCGCGGGCACGCAGGAGAGGGCTCGGACGTGGATGTGCTGGTCTCTCTCGCCGAGGAGCGCCCGATGTACCTTTCTCACCTCTCCGTGCGCTTGACGCGAGCGCTCGGGCGCGATGTCGAGGTGCTCTCACTGGCGCATGTACGCGCCCACGACCCGGCGCTCCTCGGCGCGATCGTGCGGGACGGACGCCCCCTCGTGGACCGTGATGGCTCCTGGCCGGCGCTCATAGCCAAGCGCCGCGGTATCGAGCGCGCCGCGGCGCAGGCACGCGCAGGGCGTCACGCCCGCGCCGTCCGCGCCGTCGCGCAACTGACCGGAGCGTAGGTGAGCCGGAAACGCCGAGGAGCACAACCGAGTCGTGCAGGTCACGGGCAATCTGCGCGCCCTGGTGGACAACGCTGTCGAGTTGGTGCGCTTCGCGGCAACGTTGACCGAATTGCGCCCAGCCGGGCGCCGACCGAGCGCAAACGCCGACATCGAGGCACTACGAGCCGATGGCGCACTGAGCGGCGAGCAGACCTACAAACTCGTGCAGCTCAAGGAGCTCTGCGACAGACTGCGTCACGCTTACGCCTACGTCGACGCCGCCGACGTGCACACCGCGGTGCACGCCTTGCTGAAGCTCCTACCGAGCTTCACGGTCTCCTACGTCCAATGGCTGGCCGAGTACGGCGTCGAACTCAGCTGACGCCCCGGACACCTCATCCCGGCAGCACCCATCAAGGGGGAAAGTAGGCGTCCGTCTACCGCTCGAACACCCCCACCACGTTCGAGTCCCCGGTGGCGAAGGGGAAGTCGGCCTCCTGTTCGCAGAGCACGCGGAACTGGTAGCTCGCCGGCCCGGGGAGGCGGAAGCGGTAGAGGTAGCCAAAGCGCGCCTGGGCGCCGGTGCGGATCACGTGAAACTCGATCCAGGGCCCGCCGGGGGAGCGGGCCTCGAGCACCAGTTGCTTGCCCCCCGGTGGAATCGGACCGCCGAGCAGCCGCCCGCTGAAGCGGATCGCGCCGGTCGAGCTCGCGGTGCGCGGGGCTACCCGCAGCCGCAGCGCGGCCGGCACCGTGAGGCTGAGGGTGCGGGTGGCCACGGGGAGGGTATCCCCGAGGTGGCTGCGGTAGACGATGCGCAGTCGACAGGAGGGGAGGCCGCGGGGGAGCGCGAGGCTCCAGCGGCCCTCCGCGTCGGTGCGCGGAGGGCCGAGCGCGCGGGTGCTCGCGCCCGTGTAGGCAGGCAGCTCGCCGACTTCGACCTCGGCACCCGCGATCCCGCGGCCTTCGGGGCCCGTGAGCCGCCCCTCGATCGCACGGGGCGCGCCGTAGCGCCCGCTGAGGTGAGCGCCCACAGCCCCCCTCCAGCGGGCGGTGAGGGTGGCGTGTTCGGAGGGGTCCTCGCCGTTGGCCGGCCCGCGTTTGGCACCTGAGCCGCCGCTGGCGCCCGGGGAGACAGGGTTGGCGACGGTGATCTCGCGGTCGAGCACGGTGGCGGCGTTGCCCGCGGCGTCGGTCACGCTCACCAGGAGGTGGTGCACGCCGTTGGAGAGCCCCGTGGTATCGAATGGCACGTCGACGCTCACCGCCGCGGGGCAGGGCTGGGTGTAGAGGAAGGCGGGCAGCCCATCGGTGGTCCCACCCACATCGCGGCAGCGCCCCCCGTCTTCGTCGAGCACCCCGTGGCTGACGATCTGCCCATCGACCTGGAAGATCGCTTCATAGACCCCCGAGCCCGCGTCGGTCGCGTGGAAGGCCACATCGCTGGTCCCGCTCACGGCATGGTCTTCCGCGAGGCCGCCCCCGACGGCGGACACGGCGGGCGGCACCGGCTGAGAGAGGACGAGGTCCGCGGCGAAAAGCTCCACCATGGCGTCGTAGCGGTTTTCGCCAGCTTCGCCGGCTAGACATGATGTTTTGTAGGGAGATCCACAATAAGTACTCAGCGAGAGATACGAGTCGTTCAGTGCGCTGCTCGGAACTACGACACGATTTTCTAACGCCAGTGGATTGTCAAGACTGCCTTCACCTGTACAACCTTTACCGGCAGTACATTCATCAAATATGTGCGTGTCGAGACCTGTGGCGGAGCCTCCCGATAGCCAGAAGAGGTACGAAGCACTACCATCCCCACCACCCGGCGTTTGACCTGCCCGCCACATTGTCGCTCCGGCAATCGCCTCGCCTACGGGCGCCTCAAAGGCCCACGTGGCTTTGTCGGTTTCCGAGTCCGGGATATGGACGTAGCCTGCGTCCAGCGCCGCGATGAGCCCGCCTCCCGCTTCGCAAGTGTTCGAGGTCACGTCGTAAGGGGGATGTTCCGGCGCGCTCCACCCATCCGTAGGCGCGACCTGCCCGGCGGGGGTTCGGCACGAGTACACGTGATACTCCCCCGCCCGCGCGCCCGCAGCAAGCACCGCGAGCGCGAGTCCCGCTGCGAGGCCGCTGGCAGCCGCTCCCTTCAACACCCGCAGAGTCATCTCCTCGATGTCGGTCGGGGACCCCAAATGGCCCCCCTCCAATTCTGCCACGCGAAGGCGGAATGGTCCAGAGAAATGAAACCGCCCGGCCAAGCCGAGCCGGAGCCGTGGCGCCTACGCGGCGAACCGCAGGGGCAGCTCCGCGAGGCCGTAGATGCCGGTGATGCCCTCGAACACCGGCTCCCCCGCGAGCTGCAGCCCGGGCATGCGGGGCGCCAGGAAGGCGAGCGCCTCCTGGAGCTCCACCCGGGCGAGGTTGGCGCCGAGGCAGAAGTGCACGCCCGCCCCGAAGGTGAGCGCCCGCACGCGACCCCGGTCGAGGGCGATGTCGAAGCGCTCCGCCTCCCCCGCCCCCTCGGGGAGGTCGCGATTGCCGGTGAAGGCGCACACCATCACGATCGTGCCCACCGGAAAGGTGACGTCACGGAAGGTGAGCTCCTCGGTGACGATGCGCGCGGTGAAGGGGGTGATGGGCTCGAAGCGCAGCGCCTCCTCCACAGCCCGCGCGGCGAGCTCGGGGCGCTCGGCGAGCAGCGCCCACTGGTCGGGGTGTTCGGCGAGCAGGCGCACCGCGTGGGCCAGCTGGGCCTGGGTGGTGTCCACGCCGCCGATGAGGACGTTGAGCACGAGGTTCACGCACTCCACGTCCGAGAGCCGCTCCCCCTCCTCTTCGGCGGCGATCAGCAGCGAGATCAGGTCGTCCCCCGGGCTCTCCCGGCGGGCGCGCACGAGCGCCCAGGCGTACTCGTAGAACTCCGACACCGCCTGTTCGATCGCCGGTTTCTGCTCGGTCATCGAGATCGCGTCGAACTGGCGCTGAATCCAGTTGGACCAGTGGTGCAGACGCGGCGCGTCCTCCAGGGGCGCCCCCATCACGTGCGCGATCGCCTGCGAGGGGTAGGGCTTGGCGATCGCCTCCACGAACTCGCAGCCGCCCCCCTCGAGTTTCGCGAAGAGATCCCCCAGGAGCTCCCGCATCACCGGCCGATAGCGCTCGACCGCGCGGGGGGAGAGGGAGGGGTTCACGAGGCTGCGCAGGCGCGTGTGGTCGGGGCCGTTGATGTGGAGGATGTTGCGGCGCATCTCCTCATACAGGGGCCCCTCGCGGACCTCGAAGATCTCCGCGATTGTCATTCCCGGAAAGACCGCGGAGCGTGTGCGCAGGAAGAACTCCACGGCCTCCCGGTCGAGCACCGCGTACCCGTAGGGCCCCGTGGCGAGCCACCCCCCGACCGATCGGAGATCGGCCAGCAGCTCGCGCATGGTGGCGTGAAAGCGCTCCCCCCGCAGGGTGGGGTCGGTGTAGTCGAGACTCGGAAGCTCGAGCTCATCCACGCGGGGCATTTGCGCGACGCTACCACGCGCGCACGCCAGCGGGCGCGCGCCGTAGCATCCCTCCTACTCCCTCCTGCTCCCTTCTGTGCTTCGGTCTGTGCGAACGGCAGCCAGCGAGGTTCCACCCCGCGCGGCGCGCGGGAGGAGCCGGGCGGGCGGGTGGAGCGGGCTTCCGATCTTCTATTTCTTGGGGTGGACGATCTGCTTGAGACCCGCTCCGGGAGTGAACTTGGGGGCCTTGGAGGCCTTGATTTTGACTTTCTCCCCGGTGCGCGGGTTGACGCCCTGACGGGCGGCCCTTTTCACCACGGAGAACTTGCCGAACCCCGTGATCACGACCTCGTCGCCTTTCTTGAGCGCCTTGCCGACGGTGCTCACGAACGACTCCAGCGCACGCGAGGAGTCGGCTTTGGAGAGGCCGCTGTCGGCGGAGAGTGCGTCGACGAGCTGCGTCTTGTTCATGAATGCTTCCTTTCGAGTTGAAGTAACAGCAGGCGCGCAGACTAGCGCTCTCGGCGGAAAGACCGCTTGCCGAAAGGGGATGGGGTCATCGCGCGAGCTTCTTGCCGGGGTTCAGGAGACCCGTTGGAACAGCGGGAGGGGGCAGGCCCCCTCCCGACCTCCCCCGCCTGGGGGACCTACCGAGCGAGCTTCTTGCCGGGGTTCAGAAGACCCTTGGGATCGAAGGCGCGCTTGATCTCCTCGTGCAGGCGCAGCGCCCCCGCGGGCCACTGGCGGGCGAGCTGGCCGCGCTTGAGCCAGCCCACGCCGTGCTCCCCGCTGATCGAGCCCCCGAGCTCGACGGCGAGCGCGAACAGCTCCTCGGTGGCCGCCCCCGCGGCGGCGAGGTCGGACTCGCTGCGGGGATCCACGAGCAGGTTGGCGTGCAGGTTCCCGTCCGCCCCGTGGCCCCATGCGCAGGAGCGCAGACCGTGGCGCGCGGCGATCTCCCCGAAGCGCTCCAGCGCCTCCGCGAGGCGCTCCACGGGGACGACCACGTCCTCGCTGACCTTGCCCCCCCGGACCGCGCTGACCGCGCCCGCGACCCGGTCGCGCCACAGCCACAGCGCCTCGCGGTCGGGGCGACGCAGCTCGATCGCGCCGGAGCCCAGCACCGCGGCGAGCTCGGCGTGCGCCGCGTCAGCCTCCTCGCGCGTGCCGTCGACCTCGGCGAGCAGCGCGAACTCGGTCCCCGGGGGGAGGTCGATCCCCGCGCCGCCCCCCCAGGCGCCGGCCGCCGTCCGCAGGGCCTCCCCGTCGAGGAAGTCCAGCGCCGCGGGCACGATCCCGGCGCCGAGCACCTCGAGGATCGCCGCGCACCCCTGCGCGGGGGTGGCGTGGAAGGAGATCAGCGCCAGCGCCGCCTCGGGGGCCGGCATCAGTCGCAGGCGCACCGCCGTGATGATCCCGAGCGTGCCCTCGGAGCCGATCAGGAGGCTCTTGAGGTCATACCCCGCCACGTCCTTGCGGTGGGGACCCCCGAGCGCGATCGTCTCCCCCGGCGCAACCACCGCCTCCAGGCCCGTGACCCAGTTGCCGGTGACGCCGTACTTGAAGGCGTGGGGCCCCCCCGCGTTGGTCGCGACGTTGCCCCCGATCTGCGACTGCTCGGAGGCCCCCGGGTCCGGGGGGAAGCAGAGCCCGTTCTCGCGCGCGAGGCGCTGCACGTGGCGCGTGCCGACCCCCGCCTCCGGGTGGATGCGCCACAGCCCCGGCTCCAGTTCGCGGATCGCGCGCATGCGCTCCAGCGAGCACACCACCCCACCCTCGATCGGCACCGCGCCGCCGGCCAGGCCCGTGCCGCCCCCGCGGGGGATCAGCGGCACGTCGCGCTCATAGCAGAGCGCCAGCACCGCCGCGACCTCGGCGGTGCTGCCCGGACGCACCACGAGATCGGCATGGCCGCGCAGGCCGCGCGCGAGCGTGGCGTCGTGGTCGTAGGGGGAGAGCCCTCCCCCGGCGCCGGTGGGGGCAGGGCGCAGGACATGCTCGGTGCCCACCAGCCGCGCGAGCTCGCCTCGCAGGAGCCTGGTGTCCCTGAGCGCGGCGTACACCGCCTCAGCCTAGTGCGCGCGGCAGCGCGGGAGCGGACTCCCGCCTGTCCTCCTGGGGCTGCGGGGGATCGGACTCCTCCACACCCTCCAGCGGCGCGAGCAGCTCGTCGAGCTGGCGGCGCATCAGGCGATGCCCGGTGAAGGGGTCCACGGCGGGGCGGCCGAGCGCGAGGTTCGCCTTGCAGTCGCAGAGTGCTGTATTGGCGGGCAGGAACGGCTCGGGGGAGCCCTCCCGCACGAGCTCCAGGTCGCAGGCGAAGGCCCGCGCGAGCAGGCGCAGATGGGCGAGCCGGCCGAGGATCGTGGGGCCCGCGGTGTTGTAGATGCCCTCGCACTCCCGCACCAGCAGATCGCAGACCCGCTGGGAGTAGTCGCGGGCGTTGGTGGGCGAGCGGCGGATGCCGGGAGGCACAGCGAGCGTGTGCCCCGCGCGCAGTCGCGCCACCCAGCGCAGGGATGGGCCCGAGCGCTCCCAGACGTGGCGCGCGCGCCACTCGGGGTTGGCTGTGGGAATGGAGAGGTTGATTCCATATGGATCCGCAGGCCGGGTGATCAGCCAACCGGCGCCGGAACGCTGGACAAGGCGCTCGCAGGCGAGCAGGGAGCGCCCGAGCGCAGTTGGCGGCTCGGTGGGGTCCTCCTCCCTCCAACACTCCCCCGAGGGCAGCAGCCCACTGAAGACGAGGTCGCTGGAGACCAACACGTAGCGGGCGCCCACGGAGCGCGCGGCGGCGAGCATGTTCCCGGTCGCAAGCAGGTCGAGCTCGGCCAGGCGGGGCTCGCGCTCCAGGCGCCCGAGGGCGCTCTGCGCGACGGCGTGCAAGACCACGTCTGGCTCGATCTCCTCCGCGAGCGCCGTGCAGGCGCGGCGGTCGCCCACGTCGAGGGGAGCGGTGCGCGCGCAGGGCACGCTCACGGGCATGCTCCGCCAGGTGCCGAGCACGCTCCAACCCCGTTGTGCCGCGGCGGCAGCCAGGTTAGAGCCGATCAGCCCGCCGGCGCCGGTTACGAGCAGCCGCATCGCGGACTCCCCTGCCGGGCCCTGGAGTCAAGCCGTCTGCTCCGCCCCTCTCCCTGCCAACCCCTGCGGCGCCGCATTTTCCTGCCACGCATCGCGCTTGCGATTATACATCAATGTACGCCCTTATCAAGGACATGTAAAAAAACCACATACAGGGGAAGGACCAGCCTGGGTGCCGTGCCTCCACCCGGCGCTGGGCCTCTATCCGGCGTGGGCGCCGGGCAGGAAGGCATCGGTCCCGTAGCGCGCAAAGGGGATCGGCGCCGCGATCAGGCGGTGGGCCAGCATCCAGCTCGAGAGCTCCTCGATGTGGGCGGGCTGGAGGGTCCCGAGGGGCACGCCGCCGGCATCGAAGAGCGGCAGGTAGGCACGCAGCGAGGCCGCGGTGAGCGCGCGGGGCAGCGAGGGGTTCAGGCGCAGCAGGTCCGCCAGGGAGCGCGCCGGTTCGCGGAGGGTGTCCTCGTAGCCGCGGACCGTGGCGGCGAGGAAGTCGCGCACGAGCAGGGGATCGGCGGTGGCGAGGCCGCGGTTGGTGAAGGCCACCAGGCCGGGGTAGGGGGGCCCGCCGTTGCGATCGAGCCAGAAGGCGGTGATCGGATGGCCTTCGACCTGGAGGCCCACGCCGTCGTCGGGCACGAAGCCGGTGAACGCCGCCAGGCGCCCCGCCACGAGCCCCTGGGCGCCGTCGAAGCCGACGGTCACCACATGCACCCTGGCGGGATTCCCGCCGGCGTGGCGCACCTCGGTGTCCAGCACCGCCCGATCGGAGGGCACGCCGGTGATCCCCACCGTCCGGCCCTGCAACTGCGTGGGAGAGCTCAGGTGCTCGGAGGCGAGCGCGATCAGCCCACCGACGGGGCGCTGCACGATCGCCATGATCGCCTCGTCCTGCCCCCCGCCGGCGATCTCGCTGGCCACGTCGCTGCCGTCGGCGAGCCCGAACTGCGCGCGGCCCCCGTCGACGAGGCTGAGCGGTTCGGCGGTGGCGCTGGGCTGCTCCACCTGCAGGTCGATGTTCTCCCGCCGGTAGTACCCCGCAGCGAGCGCCCGGTAGATCCCGGCGTGCACCGCGTTGGGCGTGAAGTCGAGGATCAGCGTCGCGTGCGTCATGTGTGGCAGCGCGCCGGGGAGCGCACCCGCCGCACCGCCGGTCCTGCCAGTTGCGCCGCCCGCCCCTGCGCCGCCCGCCGGGTTCGCGAGACCCGTCGGACCCGCCGCGCCGCCCGCCGCCCCTGTGCCGCCCGTGGCACCCGGCGATCCGCCGGTCGAGCCGCAGCCGCCGAGCCCGAGCGCGAGCGCGAGCGCGAGCGCGAGCAGGGCTACCGCAAGTAGGATTCCCTCTGGTAATCGGTATCTTGCTTGCATCGTGAAAAGCGCCGCCTCCCCACCGCAGGCAGACACGGCGGATCCGCGCACGCTATCGGGAGAATCGGTCGGGGAGCTCTACACCGAGGCCGACGCCGAGAGAGGCTCCCGCCCTCCAGGCGTCCCCCCGCTGGAGGATCCGATCGGGCGCCCCGGGGAGTACCCGTTCACGCGCGGGGTGTACGAGTCGATGTACCGCGGGCGGCTGTGGACGATGCGCCAGTTCGCGGGGTTCGGCACCAGCGAGGAGACCAACGAGCGCTTCCGCTACCTGCTGGAGCACGGACAGACGGGGCTCTCCACGGCGTTCGACATGCCCTCCCTGATGGGCCACGACTCCGACAGCCCGCGCAGCCTCGGGGAGATCGGCCGCGAGGGGGTGGCGGTGGACACGGTGGCGGACATGCGCACGCTGTTCGCGGGGATCGACCTCGGCGAGGTCTCGGTGTCGATGACGATCAACGCGCCCGCCGCGATCATGCTCGCCTTCTACGTCGCCGCGGCCGAAGCAGGCGAGGACGCCGACGGCAGCGCACCGGGCGTCGGCCCCGTTCCCGCCGAGCACCTCGCGGGCACGATCCAGGCGGACATCCTCAAGGAGTACATAGCCCAGAAGGAGTGGTGCTTCCCGATCGACCCCGCGATGCGCCTGTGCGGGGACATGATCGAGTGGTGCACCCTGCGGATGCCCCGCTGGCACCCGATCTCGATCTCCGGCTACCACATCCGCGAGGCGGGGGCGACCGCGCAGCAGGAGCTCGCGTTCACGCTCGCGGACGGCCTCACCTACGTGCGCCAGGCGGTGGAACGGGGCCTCGACGTGGATGAGTTCGCGCCGCGCCTCTCGTTCTTCTTCAACGCCCAGATCGACCTCTTCGAGGAGATCGCCAAGTACCGCGCCGCGCGGCGGATCTGGGCGCGGGAGCTGCGCGAGACCTTCGGCGCGAAGAACCCCCGCTCGTGGCTGATGCGCTTCCACGCGCAGACCGCGGGCGTCAGCCTGACCGCCCAGCAGCCGCTGAACAACATCATCCGCACCACCGTGGAGGCGCTCGCCGCGGTGTTGGGGGGCACGCAGTCGCTGCACACCAACAGCTACGACGAGGCGCTGGCGCTGCCCACCGAGGAGGCGGTGCGCATCGCCCTGCGCACCCAGCAGGTGATCGCGCACGAGACGGGGGTGGCGAGCACGGTGGACCCGCTGGGGGGCAGCTGGTTCGTGGAGGCGATGACCGACCGCATGGAGGAGCGCTGCTACGAGTACTTCGAGAAGATCGAGCAGCTCGGGGGGATGGTGGAGGCGGTCAAGCGCAACTACCCCCAGCGCGAGATCGCCGACGCGGCGTTCGAGCTGCAGCGGGAGATCGACTCCGGCCGGCGGATCGTGGTGGGGGTCAACAGCCACGTGCTCGAGGCGGAGGAGCCGATCCCCACCCTGCGCGTGGACCCGGCGCTGGAACGCAAGCAGCTCGGGCGCCTGCAGGCGGCGCGCGCGAGTCGCGACGGCGCGGCGGTGGAGCGCACCCTGGCGGCGCTGCGCGGGGCCGCGGCGCAGCCGGATCTCAACCTGATGGAGCCGCTGCTCGACTGCGCTCGCGCATGCGCCTCCGAGGGCGAGATCGTGGAGTCCCTGCAGCAGGTCTTCGGGGACTACACCGAGACGCCTGTTTTTTGATCTTAACCGGACCTTTGCCCGCGCAAAAGGCGTTCTGGCATACCTTGGGAGGCGCATGGGCGAACGACCGATCGACAGGCGCACGTTCCTGAAGGGCGGCCTGCTCGCGGGAGGGGCGCTGCTCGGCGGGGGCGCGGCGATCGCGGCGATCGCGAAAGAGATCGAGGAGCCGCCCGCGCCCGCACACCGCCTGCGCAGACCTGCTCCTCCCCCCAAGACGCCGGCGAGGACGGCCCCCGAGCAGGCGTTCGCGCCACCGGCCCCAGCGCCCGCGCCGGTTCGAGCCCACGGACCGAACATCCTGGTGATCGTGGTCGACCAGCTGCGCACGCCGCAGTGGTTCACCGCCTCCCCGGCGCTGGCGAGGATGCTGCCGAACATCTCGCGCCTGCGTCGCGAGGGGGTCTCCTTCGAGCGCCACTACACGGCCTCCAACGACTGCACCCCGGCCCGCTCGACGCTGCTGACCGGCCTCTACACGCACCAGACGGGGTGCATGATCACGGGCGGCAGCACCCTGGACCCGGGCTTCCCGACGTGGGGGACGATGCTGCGCGAGCATGGCTACGACACGTGGTGGTTCGGCAAGTGGCACCTGACGCACGGGGACAACAAGTGGAACATCCTGGAGGACTCGAGGTCGCTGGAGCGCTATGGGTTCTCCGGCGGCACCTACCCCTCCCCCGACGGCGGGCCCGGCCAGGGCTGGAAGGTGGATCCGCGGATCGCGGACCAGTTCGAGGAATGGTTCGCCGAAAGCGGCGACTCCTCGCGGCCGTGGTGCACGACGGTGTCGTTCGTGAACCCCCACGACATCGCCTGGTGGCACAAGTGGTCCGAACGCGTCCCCGCAGAGCGGAGCGCGCCGGCGCTGGTGCAGGGGCTGCCCCCCAACTTCGAGACGCCGGAGATGCTCGAAGCGAACGGCAAGCCGCTGCTGCAGCTCTCGCTGCTGCGGACCGCGGAGATCTCGTTCGGGGCCGTGCCCTACGCGGGACCCGGCTTGACCTCGGCGTGGGAGCCGTTCTTCGACCTGTACGTGAAGCTGCAGCGCAACGTGGACGGGCACATCGGACGGGTGCTGCGCACGCTCGAAAGCAGCCCCGAGGTGGCGGCGAACACGATCGTCGTGTTCACCTCCGACCACGGCGAGTACGGCGCCTCCCACGGCCTGCGAGGCAAGGGCGGGGGGGCCTACGAGGAGGCGATCCGGGTGCCGCTGATCGTCAAGGACCCACGTGGGAAGCTCACCGCCGCGAGGGCCCGTCCCCGCACGCAACTGACCTCGAGCGTGGACGTCGCGCCGTTGCTGCTGAGCATCGCGAGCGGGTCGAACGCGTGGCGGCGCAACCCGCGTTACGCACACATCGCCGGACGTGCGGACCTGATGGCGATCCTCGCCAAACCAGGGGCCCGGGGGCGCCCCTATGTGCTGCACACGACCGACGAGATCGTGACCGAGTTCGCCACCGAACCCTATGCAGCCGACGCCCCGCTGCACGTGGTGGCGCTGCGCACGGCGGGCGCGAAGTACGCGACATACTCCAACTGGAGCACGGGCGGGATCGAACTCGTGCACGAGGGACAGGAACGAGAGCTCTACGACTACCGCACCCGCGCAGGGCGCATGGAGCTCGAGAACGGCGCAGCCGCTCGGAGCGCGGCGGGCGGCGTCCTGCAGGGCAAGCTGCACAGGATGTTCGCGCACGCGCTGCGCGATGAGCTGCGCGGCCCGCTGCCGCGGCACCTGCACGAAGCGAGCGGCCTGGGCTTCGAGAACTACTTCCTGACCGCCAAGAAAGCCGCGCGCGGCGCAGCCGCCGCGAGGCTGCGCCGGGAGGAGGGCGAAATCGGACCACTGAGCCCATTCGGTCCCCATCGCGAAGACCTGGGCCCCCCCGCTGGCCCACGGGGCGGGCAGCCAGGCCGACCCCGAATCCTCCGGCGCGGCTCGGGCTCCTTCAGTCGCTGAGCGCTCCTACGGGACCGGCTGCGCGGCGGAGGTCCCGAGGATCTGCCTGGAGGCCAGCCGCTCCTACGAGATGGGCTGCGCGGCGGAGGTCCCGAGGGTCTGCCCGGAGGCGGAGAGCGCGCGCACGGCGAGATCGGGCTCGGTGGTGCTCACGGGGATCGTGGTCTGGAATCCATTGCGAGGCACCGTGAGCACCGGCACGAGGCTTTCGGCCGAGGCGCCGGCGAGCACCTGCCAGGAGGCCACCGCGGTGGCGCCGTTCCAGCTCGCCTCCACCGTCGCCGTCGCCGTCCCCGCCCCGCCCGCGCCCGCCTGCACGGCAATCGCGGGCGCGGTGGTGGGCTGGGCGCTCCACGGCGAGAGGTAGGTGCGGAAGTCCTGCACGTTCTTGCCGAGCGTGCCGTCGAGCAGCACATGGCCGGCGGAGTCGAACTCGGTGAAGTTCGGCAGCCCCCCATAGCCGAGCAGCCAGTCGCCGCCGGGCAGGCTGAGCGTGTCGCCCTGGCTGGAGGCGAGCAGGGTCCTGGTGGGGTTGACGAAGCGCTTGACCAGCGTGACGGTGTGCGCGCCGATCTCGGGGCGCAGCAGCAGGCCGCTCGATTCCCTCTGCTCGGGCGGGTCGGAGGCGTTGTTGAACAGCGAGATCAGCCCCCCCGGCTGGAACTGGGCGTCGTGCTGCCAGTAGAAGCGCACGCCGGCGCCGAGCTTGAAGCTCGAGTGCCTGCCGTCGCCGAACAGCCAGTTGTAGCCGCCGGTGTGCATGTTCACGTCGTAGAGGGTCCAGGTGTTGCGCGAGGAGAGCAGCACATTGCCCGGTTCACCGGAGCCCGTGCCGTCGCCAGGGCTCGAGCCCGCGCCCCCCGGCGAGATCGAGTTGATGTGCACGTAATCCCAGGGGTATTCCCCGGAGGAGACGTGGTTGAGGGAGTCGCCCAGGGGGATGTGCCCGAGCGCGTGCCACTCCCACATCACCAGGCCCGTCCTGATGTCGATCTCCTCGATCACCGAGTCCAGGAGGATCCCGTGGGGGGAGCCGTGCACGGAGGCGAGGTTCATGTGGATCGGGTCGAAGGCGTCGATCCACGCGGTCCCCTGGGGGGTGAGCAGGATCTCGTGCAGGTCCGCGCGGTAGCCGTTGCCGGCGCGGACGGTCGCGATCTGGTGGTAGGCGTCGTCATAGATCACGTCTTCGCCCTCGCCGAAGCCCACCCGGATGATGCGGCCCTGCCACCATGTCAGCACGGGCTGGCCTTCGTAGCTCTGGACCTGGAAGTTGGTCGCGGACTCGCCCGGGGGCAGCGGGTGAAACCACACGAGCGCGCCGTCCTGTTCGGCGATCATCGGCCCCGGGGAGCCCATGCCCTGGTAGGGGGCGAGGAAGAGATCCCCGCTCGCGGCGGGAGGGGAGGGATTCCCCTCCTTCGGCGTGGTGACCGTGACCGTCGAGGGCGTGAGCGAGGGGGCCGAGAGGTAGTGCTGCACGGCGTGCGGGTCCCCGGGGTTGGTGGGGAACTCTTCCTGGCTCACGGCCGCCGGGTGGGCGATGGTGAAGGTGGTGCTCACCGATTGCTGCGCTCCCCCCCCACCCGACCCCCCGCCCGTGCCGGTCCCCACCATCGCGTGGACGCTCACCCGCTCCCCGGGCACGAACGGCTTGGCGGGCAGGAAGCTCTCGCCGGCTCCCGTGGAGTAGGCCTCCAGGCGCCCGCTGTGCGCCCCGCTGCGCGATCCCACGACGCGCACGCTCGCGACCTGCGTGCCCGCCCCGCCGAGGAAGCTGATCTGGGTGTCGGGGGAGGCGTCGGGGGTCCCCGGCAGAGGCGAGACGGTCACCGGGTTGGCGGCCGCGGCGGCGACGGCGGCCTGGTCGCCGAGCGCGATCGAGGCTGAGGTGGCGCTTCCCCCGCAGGAGCAGAGGGCCGCCGCGAGCAGCGCCGCGCTGACCGTCGCCGCAACCGGCGGTAGAATCGAGACATTCCTTTTCATGCGCTCCCCGAGGCTTGCTGCCTGCGGGGAATGCTCGAATCAACACCCCGCTGGCTGGGTCGAAGCTGCTCTTACTCTTACGGTCGTCTTGAAATCGGATCCTAACATCGCCCCGACAGGGTGGTAGCCGGTCTGCTGCGAGCACGATTGCAGGCTCCGCGTTTGCGGCAGCGAAACTCCTAGCCTGTGGCGTTGTCTGGAGTACGTGTTTGGGAGCAGGCCGTGTCGATTGCCAGGCGCATTCGCAGCTAGGATCTGCCGCGGATCGGCAGGCACCACCAGAGGACCGACCCACAAGTGACGATTCCCGAGGAGATCGCGAAGAGAGTGCGGGCGAGACAATCGTGAGCGAGCGGCACCGCCCCCCAGGGCACCGCCCCCCAGGCCACACAGAGGGCTCGTGGACGCCCGTGCGGGTTTGGCGGCTCACCCACGGGCGCCATCGATGGCTGCGCCGCTCGCTGGTGCTGGGAGGAGCGGTGGTGCTCGTGTCGAGCGCGGGCGCGCTCACGGTGGGCGGCAAGCGCATCATGGCCGAGGAGGCCGCGTTCCGCGGCCCACCCGCACCGCAGTGCGTGCCCTCGACGCTCGACCGCAGCGATCTGCTGCCCGGCACGAAACTCGAGGTCTCGCCCCTGCCCGACTCCCTGGACGCCACGCCGCGCACGCAGATCAGCCTGCTCGGCGTCCCCCGCTCGCGGCTCGCGCAGATCTCCATCAGCGGTTCGGTCACCGGCGGGCACTCCGGGCGCGTGGTCGCCTACTCCCAGGGAGACGGCGCGAGCTTCCTGCCCTCCCAGCCCTTCATGCCCGGGGAGACCGTCACGGTGCGGGGCAAGCTGCTCGCCGGCAAGAGCTGGGAGCCCTTCGCATACCGCTTCACGGTCTCCGTGCCGGACCCGATCCCGTGGGAACCGCCGGGCAAAGAACCGGCGGGAGCGGCCGGGGAGGTCCAGCACTACCACTCCGCGCCGAGCCTGGAACCGCCCTCGATCCAGATCACCACCGGCTCGGGGGCGAGCCCGGCGGGGGACATCTTCAGCGCCCCCTACTCCGGCCCGGGCAACAACGGTCCGATGATCGTCGACGGCACCGGCCAGCTCGTGTGGTTCGACCCGCTGCCCAGGGGGACCTTTGCAACCAACCTGCAGGCGCAGACCCTCGAAGGCCAGCCGGTGCTGACGTGGTGGCAGGGGCACATCCCCAAGCAGGGGTTCGGCGAAGGGGAAGAGGTGATCGCCAACAGCTCCTACAAGCAGATCCTGCACGTCCACGCTGGCAACGGCCTCAAGGCGGACCTCCACGACTTCCACGTGACCACCAACGACACCGCGCTGATGACGGTGTTCAACCCGATCCACTGCAACCTCACCGCCATCCACGGGCCGCAGGACGCGGCGGTCAACGACAGCCTCTTCCAGGAAATCGACCTGCGCACGGGGCTTGTGCGGCGGGAATGGACGAGCCTCGATCACGTGGCCCTCGAAGAATCCTACTCCACGCCCTACGGCTCCAGCACAGAATGGCCGTTCGACTACTTCCACATGAACTCGCTCGACCAAGAGGGCAACGGCGACATGCTGATCTCCGCGCGCAACACCTGGACCCTGTATCAGCTCAACGAACAGACCGGCCAGGTGCTCACGCGCGCGGGCGGCAAGCACAGCACGATCAAGATGGGCTCGGGCACCCTGACCGCCTTCCAGCACGACGCCACGCTGCTGCCCAACGGCCTGATCTCCATCTTCGACAACGGCGGCGTGCCCATCGTCCACCCCCAGTCCCGCGGGATCGTGGTGGCGCTCAACCAGCAGACGGGCACCGAGACGCTGGTGGCCGAGTACGAGCACCCCTCGGCGCTGAAAGCGGGCAGTCAGGGCGACGTGCAGCTGCTCCCGAGCGGCAACCTGTTCATCGGCTGGGGCGCAGAACCGTGGTTCTCGGAATTCAGCTCCTCCGGCCAGCTCCTCTTCGACGCGCGCATGCCCTCGGGCGACCAGTCCTACCGGGCCTACCGCTTCCCCTGGACCGGCACCCCCGCGACCCCGCCCTCGATCGCGGCGAGCGCGAGCAGCGCCAAGGGCCCGGTGACGGTCTACGCGAGCTGGAACGGCGCCACCGAGGTCGCCTCCTGGAGGGTGTTCGGCGGCCCCACCCCGCCCACCTCCACCCATCCGCTCGCGGGCGTGACCAGCGCCGCCCGCAGCGGCTTCGAGACGACGATCGCCACGCCCGGCCCCGAGGCCTACCTGCAGGTCCAGGCGCTCAGCGCCTCCGGCGCGGTGCTGGGGACCTCGGCGGTCATCAAATCGTAGGCGTGGAGATGGGCCGGCGCGAGCGGCCCGCACCCCGTTCCCAGGAGGACCCGGGAGTTGCCCGATCGGACACCCAGAGTGCCTGAGTCCAGCGAGCGCCCCGGCGAGCTGGCGGCGCTGGCGAGGGAGATCGAAGGCTGCCGGCGCTGCCCGCGGCTGGTGCAGTGGCGCGAGCAGGTGGCGCGGGAGCGGCGCGCGGCCTTTGCACATGAGCACTACGCGGGGCACCCCGTGGCGGGCTTCGGCGACCCGAGCGCGCGTGTGCTGGTCCTGGGATTGGCCCCCGCCGCCCACGGGGGCAACCGCACGGGGCGGATCTTCACGGGGGACCGCTCGGGCGACTTCCTGTTCGCGGCGCTGTGGCGCGCGGGCTTCGCCAACCAGCCCACCTCGACCCACCCCGGAGACGGCCTGCGCGTGCGCGGCGCGTGGATCACCGCGGCGGTGCGCTGCGCGCCCCCCGCCAACCGCCCCACCGGCGCTGAGCGCGACGCGTGCCTGCCATGGAGCATCCGGGAGCTCGGCCTGCTGCCCGACATTCGCGTGGCCCTCTGCCTGGGGGCGTTCGCGTGGGACGCCGCCCTGCGGCTGCGACTGGCCGCGACCCCCGCCCCCGGACGGCTTCCACGACCCCGTCCGCGCTTTGGCCACGGGGCCGAGCACCCCGGGCCGCCGTTCACGCTGCTCGGTTGCTATCACCCCAGCCAGCAGAACACCTTCACCGGCAGGCTGACCGAGCCGATGATCGACGCAGTCCTGCTGCGCGCACGGGAGCTGGCCGAGCTCGGCTGATCCGTACGCTCAGACGCCGGCCGTGAACCTCCTTCACAGCTGAAGATTTCTGGGTTGTCATCCTATCTGCATTACGGTACGGTCGCATCATGCGCCCGGTCTTCCTCGGTATCTTGACGGTCCTCCTGACGCTGGTTGGGGGCGTCGGCGTGGCGCAGGCCTCGGTCTATGACATACGCGGGGAATGGCCCATCGAAGCCGTGTGCAAGGGAGGATGCACCTTCCCCAAGATCAACGAGAAAAGCATCACCGCCAAAGTTATCTTCAGAAAAGAGGAAGCCAACGGCGAATTCACCGGCACCGCCCAGCTGAGCATTGCGGCCGGCACCGTGGTCGGCACCATCACGGGCACTCAGCTGTCTGCCACCATCGAACTCAGCTCCCCCGAAGGGTCCATCAAGATGAACCTGGTGGATGTCACGATCGATGAAACGACCAACACCATCGCCGGCGAAGGACCCTGGCAGTTCGGCAGTGAATCCGGCAAAGCGATCTTCACCGGCTATCGGCTCCGCACACTCGAACAGGTAGAACAAGCAGAAAAAGAACAGAGAGAACGCAAAGAAAGAGAAGAAAAAGAACGGCAAGAAAGACAGCTGCAGGAAGAAAAGGAAAAAAAGGAACAAGAAGAAAGCGAACGCAAACACGGCGAAGAAGCAAAAGCCAAAGAAGCCGCGGAAAAGGAAGCACAGGCCAAACAGCGGGAAAAAGAAGCGCAGGAACAGGAGACCCGCGCCGAAAACGAAGTCAGGGAAAACGCCGAACGGGTAGCCAGGTCACGGACCGAATTTGAAACCAAAGAACGGCAAAACAAAGAAATCATCGAACGGGAAGCCAAGGAATACGAAGCGCGGCATCCCCCCGGCCCGGCGACGCTGGTCGGCAAGGCGCTCGCCCTGGGAGGCTCCGGGTCGCTGTCGCTGAAGCTCTCCAACCCCAACGGCACTCCGGTCACCGGCGAAATCGTGCTGCTCGCCGCCGGCGGCCACGCGAGCAAGACGGGCAAGGCAGGCGCCACGGTGCTGGGCAAGGGCTCCTTCACGCTCTCCTCGCACGGCACCGGCACGGTGAAGCTCAAGCTCTCCCACACCGTCGTCGCCGAGCTCAGCCACCACCGCACGCTCCAGGCGAAGGTGCGAGTCACCACCAGCCTCACCGGACGGCCCGCGCTCGTCGCGACCTACTCCGTCACGGTGCACGGCCCCGCCCCCAAGCGGGGCTGAGCAGCACTCCGACGGAGCCGCCGGGGCGCCGTCGATCGCGGCGCGCGGGGCCGTGAGCCTGGCTCCCACGGCTAGCCTGCGGGGATGCACGTCGGCCTGAACATGATCTACCTCGTGCCCGGCGAGACCGGCGGGATGGAGGTCTACGCCCGCGAGCTGATCCCCGCACTGCTCCACGCCGCCGGCCGATTCGAGGATGGGAGCAAAGCGAGTGCCCCCCGAAGCGGCGGGTCGGGCCGCGAGATTCGCTTCACCGCGTTCCTCAGCCGCGAGGCCGCCGCCGCCGGCGGGCCCTGGAGCGAGCTGCTGCCCGCGGTGACCGTGCCCGTCGACGCCCGCCGCCGCGAGCAGTGGGTGCTCGGCGAGCAGGCCCTGCTGCCACGCCTGGCCGCGCGCGCGGGGGTGGACATCGTGCACAGCCTCGCCAGCACCGCCCCCGCGTGGGGGCGCTACCGCAGGGTGGTCACCGTGCACGACCTGATCTACGCCCGCTTCCCCGAGGCCCACTCCGGCATCCGCGACCGCGGCATGCGGGTGCTCGTGCCGCTCGCCGTGCGCCGCTCCCAGCGGGTGATCGCGATCTCCCAGAGCACCCGCCGCGACCTCGTGGAGCTGCTCGGCACGCCCCCCGCGAAGATCGACGTCGTGCCCCAGGGGCTCGGCGCGCTCGCCCGCGCCTCCGCGCTGGGGGCGCAGGAGACCCGCGCGCGGTTCGGGCTGGGGGAGCGGCGGGTGCTGCTGACCCTCTCCGCCAAGCGGCCCCACAAGAACCTGCTTGCGCTGATCGGAGCGCTCGCGCGCATCCCCCCCGAGCGCCGCCCGCTGCTGGTGGCTCCCGGCTATCCCACCTGGCACGAGGCGGAGCTCCGCGCGCGCGCCGCCGAGCTCGGGATCGCCCAGGACGTGCGCCTGGAGGGCTGGCTCCAGGAGAGGGAGATCGAGGGCCTGTGGGCGCTCGCCGACGCCTTCGTTTACCCCTCCCTATATGAGGGGTTCGGGCTGCCCGTGCTCGAGGCGATGGCCCGCGGCGTCCCCGTCGCCTGCGCCGATGCCTCCTCGCTGCCCGAGGTCGCCGGGGGCGCCGCGCTGCTCTTCGACCCCCACTCCGAGGTGGAGATGGCGCAGGCGATCGAGCGGCTGCTCGGCGACCCCGCGCTCGCGCGGAGCCTGCGCGAGCGGGGCACGGTGCGCGCACGGGAGCTCACCTGGGATCGCACCGCGCGGCTCACGCTCGAGAGCTATGGGCGGGTTGCACGCCCCCCCTCCTCCTCCCCCCCTCCCCCTCCGGGCGGGGCCCCGCTCCCATAGCTCGCCAGCACCGCCCGCAGCGAGGACTCCAGGGAGAGTCGCTGGGCGTTCTCGGCAAACCAGCGCGCGGTGCTCTCGCGCATCGCCATCCCCGCCTCGTGCACCCGCACGATCGCCGCCGCCACCGCCTCCGCGTCCGCGCTGGGGGCGATCACCCCGTTGACGCCCTCCTGCACCAGCTCCACCGCCGCGTTGTCCTCGCCCGCGACCACCACGCTCGGGGTGGCGTGCGCGGAGGCCTCCACCACCACCATCCCGTAGCCCTCCCGCCGCGAGGTCGAGAGCATGCACAGCGCCCGCGTGAGCGCCCCGTCGATCACCGGCGCCTCCACGAAGCCCGGGGCGCTCGCGATCCCCTGCACGCCGTGCTCGGCGATCGCTCGCGTGAGCGCCTCCCGCTCGGGGCCCGCGCCGTAGAACTCGCCCCGCAGCCCCGGCTCCCCGATGCGCTGCGCCGCGAGCGCGAACGCCGCGACCGCCAGCGGGGCGCGCTTCTCCGGGATCAGCCGCCCCGCGAACACCACCAGCGGCTCCGCCGGGCGGGCTGTGGGCGCCTCCAACGAGCCCGCGTACTCGCCCTCCAGGATCGTCGGCTCCCCCCGCAGACCCTCCGCGCGCAGCCGCCGCGCGTGCAGCCGCGAGAAGCAGAACGCCCGCTGGGGCACGCGCGCACAGAGCCGCTGCACCGCGTTTCCCACCGCCCCCCCGAGCGGGCCCAGGTACTCGCGCCAGTACTCCCGGCTCCACACCTCGTGCCAGTCCACCACCAGCCCATACCCCCCCAGGGGCCGTGCCAGCGCGGCCGCCAGCAGCGAGAAGTAGGGGAAGGAGCCGGTGTGCACCACCTCGTAGCGGCGGCCCTGGCGCAGCAGGTGCCACAGCACCCCCAGCCCGAACACCAGCGGCGGGGCGATCCGCCGGCGCCCATCCTCGGTGTAGAGCCCCATCTGCGGGCCCGCCGTCACCACGCGCACGCGCTCGTCGAGGTCCACCCGCTCGCCCCGCTCCCACTGGCGCAGCGTCAGGTAGGTGACCTCGTGGCCCTCCCGCGCCAGGCGCTCGGCGAGGTTTCGGTACCAGCGCTCCGCGCCACCGACGGTGTACGGGTACAGGCAGTCGTAGACTAGGCAGATTCGCACGGCCCAAGAGAGTGCCACAGGCTGCGGTAGCATTCCCCTCCCGCCGTACGCGCCACTTTCCGCCCCCCCGCGCGTTATAACCGCATGACCTGACACGCCCCAGCCATCCGGGCTCCGGAGCAGCGGGGGCGGGGTCTGAATCCATGAGCACAGTCGAGCAGACAAGGCCCATCCTCCCCGCGGATGCCGACGATCGGCCGCAGACCGACCCCGGCGCGCCGCTGGTCTCGGTGGTGATCCCCTGCCTCAATGAGGCCGAGAACATCGAGCTCTGCGTGCGCACCGCCCTGGAGGCGCTCGCGAGCAGCGGGATCGACGGCGAGGTGCTCGTCGTGGACAACGCCTCCGAGGACGACTCCGCCGCGCTCGCCGCCGCCGCCGGGGCGCGCGTGGTGCACGAGCCCAGACGGGGCTACGGCAGCGCCTACCTCGCCGGCTTCGCCGCCGCGCGCGGGCGCTACATCGTGATGGCCGACGCCGACCTCACCTACGACTTCAACGAGATCCCCCGCTTCGTGGCGGCGCTCGAGGAGGGCGCGGAGCTCGTGATGGGCGACCGCATGGACAACATCCACCCCGGCGCCATGCCCTGGCTGCACCGCTACGTCGGCAACCCCATTCTCACGGGCCTGCTCAACATCCTCTTCCGCACCGGCGTCAACGACGCCCACTGCGGCATGCGCGCGCTGCGCCGCGACGTGCTGCCCCGCCTGGACCTGCGCACCACCGGCATGGAGTTCGCCTCCGAGATGGTGATCCGCGCCGCCAAGGAGAACCTGCGGATCGCGGAGTTCCCGATCGAATACCACCCCCGCGGAGGAGAGTCCAAGCTCTCGAGCTTCCGCGACGGCTGGCGCCACCTGCGCTTCCTGCTCGTGCACAGCCCCACCCACCTCTTCATCCTCCCCGGCGCCCTGCTCGCCGGCCTCGGCACGCTGATCGTCGCGCTCGTCGGCGGGGGCCTCGACTTCTTCGGGCGCTCCTGGGGCCTGCACGCCCTGATCGGCGGGGCGCTGCTGATGATCGTCGGCACCCAGATCCTCGCGCTCGGTCTCTGCGCCCACGCCTACGGCACCTACTTCATGGCCGCCCGCGACCCCTGGTTCGACCGCATGCGCGCGCGCTTTCGCCTCGAGCACGGCCTGCTGCTCGGCGGCGCGTTCGTGTTCGTCGGCGCCGCGCTCGGCGCGGTGATCCTCGTCACCTGGATCTCCCACGGCTTCGGCTCGCTCGCCGACGAACACATGGCGGTGGTCGCCGCGACGCTGCTGATCGTCGGGATCCAAATCTTCTTCTCCTCGTTCCTGCTGAGCATCCTGGGCCTGCGCCGCAAGTGAGCTCCCCGCCGACCCCGCGCACGGGCGCCGCGGAGGACGTGCGGGCGGGGCCCGCAGGCGGCGATCTCGACGGCGCCGCCACGGCGCGGGCGGGCGGGCGCGCATCCCCCTCCGGGCCCGCTCGAGCGGGCGGGGCGCGCGCGGTGTGGTGGTCGGCCGCCGGGATGGGCGTGGTGGTGCTCGGCCTGCTGCTGTGGCAGCTCACGATCCCCCGCACCTTCTACACCGGCACCGACAGCGTCGGCGTGCGCAGCGTCGTCGCCAACCTCGCGGTTGGGCAGAAGCTGTGCGTTCCCGGCCTGCAGCTGCCCGCCGACACCGGTCGCGTGCAGTTCGCCGTGTTCGCCCACCGCCCCGAGTTCACCGCCACGCTCAGCGTGATCGCCGCCGGGCGCACGAGCACCTCGACGATGACCGGCGTCCCCGGTCCCGGCTCGCTGGCGTACGCCAGCGCACCGATCCCCACCACGCCCGCCGCGCCCACGTCGGTGCCCGCCACCGCGTGCATCGCCCCGCGCGACGGACCGATCGAACTGGGCGGGATGATCGGGCTGCAGGCCAACCAGCTGCCCGCGCGCCTCGACGGCGCGCCGTGGGGCAACCGCATCGGCGTCTGGTTTCTGCCGCCCGCCGGCGTGGAGCGCTCGCTGATCGAATCGGCGGGGACGATCTTCTCCCGCGCCGCGCTGTTCCGCCCCGGGATCGTCGGGCCCTGGACCTACCCGCTCCTGCTCTTCTGCGTGCTGCCGCTGTGCTGGGCGCTGTCGCTGCTGGCGCTCGCGCGCGCCGCCGCGCGGCGGCCGCTGCGGGTGCGGGGGCGCAGCGTGCGCCTGGGGGCGGCGGTCTTCCTGGTCGCCTTCCTCAACGCCGCCTCGTGGGCGCTGATCACGCCGGCTTTCAACGCTCCCGACGAGCCCTCGCACTTCTCCTACGCGCAGTACTTCGCCGAAACCGGCCACGCCCCCTCGCACAACCCCAATGGCAAGCCCGAATACTCCACCGACGAGGCGATGGGCATGAACGCCGTCGACGTCTACTCGCAGGTGGGGCTCCCCGACGGACGCCCCCCGTGGTCGCTCCCCAGCGAGCGCGCCTGGGAGCACGAACTGGCGGCCGAGCCCCACCCCGCCGACAACGGCGGCGGCGCCACCGTCGCCGCCTCGCCCCACCAGCCCGCCTACTACGCGCTGCTGGCGCCCGCCTACCTGGCGGTCGGCTCGCAGTCCACCTTCTCGCAGCTCACCGCCATGCGCCTGATGTCAGCGCTGCTGGGGGCGATCGTGGCGCTGTGCGCGTTCGGGGTGGTGCGCGAGGTGCTGCCCCGCCACCCCGCCGCCGCCGTCGCCGCCGGCCTGCTGGTCGCCTTCCAGCCGATGTTCGGCTTCATCTCCGGCGCCGTCAACAACGACAACGGCGTCAACGCGCTCGCGGCGATCTCGCTCTACCTGACGATCCGCGGGCTGCGACGCGGTCTCACGTGGCGCACCGGGCTGGCGCTGGGGCTGGCGCTGGCGTTCACGCCGCTGATGAAGGAGACTGGCTTCGAGATCTATCCGGCGGTCGCGGTCGGCCTCGTTGGGATCCTCTGGCGCCACCACCAGCTGCGCGACGCCCGCGCCTGGGTCGCGCTCGCTGGGGCCTTCCTCGCCGTGCGCGAGGGGTGGTCGCTGCTGCAGCCCGTCTTCTATCCCCCCGTCGCCGGCCAGGCCCCAGGCGGGGGCATCTCCGCCGCCGGCGCGCTCACCTCCGCCGAGCACATGCCGGGGCGCTTCCTGGTCTACCTCTGGGAGCTCTTCCTGCCGCGCCTCTCCTTCATGGGAGACCTCTTCCCACCCGGCTGGCCCTTCAAGCAGATCTACGTCGAACGCGGCTGGGGGGCCTTCGGCTGGTACACCTGGATCTTCCCCAACTGGGTCTACAACACGATCATCTTCGCGATGGGCCTCGTCGCGCTGCTCGCGCTCTCCTCCGCGGTGCGCGAGCGCCTCGCGGTGCGCGCGCGATTCTTCGAGGTGGCCGTCATCGCGCTCTACCCGATCTGCGTGCTGGTGGCGGTGGAGGCCGCGTTCTTCGCGCCCGACGGCGGGCGCACGGTGGTCGCCGAACAGGGGCGCTACATCTTCCCCGCGATCGCCGCCCTCGCCGCGATCGCGGTCTCCGGGACCTTCGGCCTGGGCCGCCGCTGGCACGTGCCACTGACCACCGTGCTCGTGGTCGCGATGATCGGCCTCGGCTACGCCTCGCAGTGGTTGACGCTCGGCAGCTTCTTCACCTGACCTGGCCGCCGATTGCCGGCGCCTGGCGGCGTCCTCGATCGCTCGTGTGCAGAGCACACTTCGCTCACTGCGTCCTTGCCAGGCTTGGCACTCGACGCCCAGGCGGGCGTCTCACACGATGGCGGCTTCGCGCTCGCGCAGCGCGTGGCGCAGGCCCGCTTCGACTTCGTCGGTGGCGCGATCCCAGGTGTGGGAGGCGACGAACTCACGGCCCTCCCGCGAGCGCCGCTCCCACAGGGCGCGGTCGGCGAGCAGGCGCTCCAGCGCGTCCGCGATCCGCGGCGGATCCAGCGGGGCGAGGTCCAGGGCACCGTCCTCGCCGAAGATCGACTCCGCGCTGACCCCCGCGAGCTCCACGCAGGGCAGACCGCAGGCGAGCATCTCTTTGGGCATCAGCGAGAAGTTGGTCAGCGACAGGCAGAGCCCCACGGTGGCCTCCGAGTACAGGCGCGCGAGCTGCGGGGGGGAGAGCACCCCCATGTGCTCGTAGGGGAACGCCGCGTGCAGCGGCTTGTCGGTGCCGAACAGCACGATGCGCACGTCCGGTCTGCGCCGGTGGAGCTCGGCGAGGGCCATCAGCCCAATCGGCACCGCGCGCCGCGGGGTGGAGTGACGGGCGTAGTACACCACCGTGTCCCGGCGCCGCTCCACGGGAAGCGGGCGGTAGGTGTCGCCCTCCACGCCCAGCTGGAAAGCGTCGGCGCTCGCGCCGTAGCGCTCGATCAGCAGGTCTCGAAGCCAGGGGCTCGCGGCGATGCAGTGCAGGTCGTAGCGGTAGGTGTCCTCGGCCAGCACCTGCTCGACGGAGGCCGCGTAGAACTCGGGCTCGTGGTCGTTGACGAGATACGCGCGCGCCCGGCACTGGTCGAGCGCGAGCGCCGCGTGCACCGTCTGCCAGCCCGTGGCAATCGCCACGTCCGCGCCCTGCCAGCCCTCGAAGCCCTTGTAGACCGGCCCCTCGAAGGGGGCGAAGTACTCGCGGACCTCGCTGCGCAGCCGCGCGGAGCGCACGTCGCGCATGTGGTTGTGGTAGTCCGCCAGCCACACGCTGCACGCGTGCCCCCGGCGCTCCAGGCGCGTGAAGACCTGAAACAGCGTGTTGTGACCGCCGCTGCCCCGGCTGAACGGGGGGATCACCATCGCCAGGCGCAGGCGCTCCCGCGCGGCCATGCCCGGCACCGCCTGAAGCAGCGGCGCGGGACCCTCCCGCCAGACCCGCGCGACCACCTCGTAGTCGTCGTGGGGAAGCACCTGGGGGATGTGCTCGGTGGGGGGCAGCGTGGGGAGCTCGGCTTCGGGAGAGTGGCCCCCGCCGTCGTCCCTGCCCTCCAGCGACAGCCGCCGCCGCAGCGGCGCGGGCACGCGCTCGGCGCGGGAGCCCAGCGCCGAGAACACGCGCCGCCCGCCGTGGTGGACGGCCGCGCGCGCCGTCCAGCGGGCTCGCTCGGCGGCGCTCATGGCCCCCTCCTCCTCGGCCATCCAGCGGCGGTCGGCGGCCACCGCCCCCGCGACCTGCCGGGCGGCGCCGGCGAGCGCGAAGGGCTCCACGTGGCCTGTGCTCTCGCGCAGGCCACGGTACTCGTCGAAGTAGCGGCGCATGAACTCGACCGCCCCGTAGTCGTGCGCGTGCAGCACCGCCGCACCGGGGTGGTAGACCTTGGCCCAGCCGGCCCCCAGCAGGTCGCTCCCGAACGCCTGATCCTCGGAGTAGGGGACCTCGCGGAAGCGGATCTCCTCCCAGCAGGCGCGCCTGTAGCAGGCGTTGACGTTCGAGAGGAAGGTCGGGGCGTCGGTGTCCCCCTCCGCCCGCTGGATGACCGGAGCGCCGGATGGCGCGAAGCCCGCGAAGAACTCACTCAGCTCGCGCGCGATCATCGGGCTCGTGTCCGGGCGCGGCAGGTGCGGCCCGTAAGCGGCGCCCACGCGCCCGTCGAGCTCGAACGCCTCGTCGTAGGCGCCCAGCCAGCCCGGCACGGGCGTGGCGTCCTGCGTGAGGAAGCAGATCAGCTCCCCCGAGGTGCGCTCGGCGCCGAGGTTGCGGGTGCGCCCGTGGCCGAACTCCGAGGGCTCGATCTGCAGCAACTCGACGCCCGCCGCGCGGGCGATCTCGAGCGAGCGGTCGCGCGAGCCGGAGTCGATCACGAGCACCTCATCGACCCCCTCGCGCGCGAGCGCCCGGAGCAGCTCCTCCAAGTAGCGCTCCCCGTCCTTGACGGGGATGACGACCGAGACGCGGCTCACGGCTTCAGCAGCCGACGCTTGAGCAGCTTCGCGCGCCACCACACAGCGCGCGCCGCGCGCACCGCGCCCAGCAGCTCGACGGCGCCGGGGCGGCGCATCAGCGCGTTGAGGTCGAGGTGCCAGCGGTCGAGCCAGTAGGCCTGCTCCTGCCATTTCGCGATCGCGGCGTTCGTGCGCGCCTGCACCTCCACGAGCTCTGCCTCCAGGGCGGCCACGCGGGCGCGCAGGCGCTCGTTCTCAGCCTCCGTCGGCGGTGGTCCGCTTTCGGCCCCCATCGGCTGTGGTTCGTTCTCCGTCTCGGCGGCGGTGTGGGTGGTGTGATCCATCTCAGAGATTCTCCGCGATCCGCGCCGCCGCGCGGTTGAACACCACGAAGCCGATGGCGAAGATCGCCACCACGATCGCGAGTGCCCCGAACAGCGCGCTCCAGCTGCCGAGCACCTGACCGGCGCTGGGGGTGGCGTGGGTGATCATCGCGTGGCGGAACTGCTGGAAGATCACCGCCAGCGGGTTGAGCATGTAGAGATGCAACAGGCTGGGGCTCACTTTGGCAGTCACCGTCTGGATCGAGATGATCACCGGCGAGGCGTAGAAGAGCGCCTGCGCGAACACTTCCCAGATCGGCTGGATGTCGCGAAAGTGCACGAACAGCGCCGAGAGCAGCATCGCCATGCCGGTGGCGAACACCACGAGCGCGCCGACGATCAGCGGCAGCTCCAACCAGCTGAGCATCGGGTGCACGCCCGCGCTGAAGGCGAAGATCGCCACCACGATCAGGTTGAGCCCCAGGTTGAACAGCCCCAGCAGCACGACCGACAGCGGGATCACCAGGCGCGGGAAGTGGATCTTGCGCACGAGGTTCTCCCGATCGACCACGCTGCGCACCGCGTTGGTGGTCCCTTCGATGAAGAACGTGAACAGCACGATCGACCCCAAGAGCTGCGCGCCGTAATACTTTTCCCCCGGCTTCTTGCCGTCGTTGACGTGGCCGACCTTGGTGAAGAACACCCACAGCACCCCGAACAGCAGCAGGGGCTTCATCAGCGTCCACACGTAGCCCAGCACCGAGCCGTAGAAGCGCAGCTTGAATTCGGTGCGCGCGAGCGTGAACGTCAGCGACCAGAAGCGATGCAGGTCGCTGCCGAGCGCCGAGGGTCCGTGCACGCGGTGGCTCCCCGGCGCTCGCAGCGGAGCGGGCAGGCCGACGTCCGGCATGGTGCTCATGCCCTTTCGATCCTTGCTTCGATCGGGAGCTCCAGGATCCCCCCGCTGCTCGTGCCGTGGATGACGATCGAGGTCATGTCCTCGACCAGCGCGAGCGCGTCCGCGCCGGTGCCCTCGCGCGCGAGCGAGGGGGTCAGCGTGTAGCGGCTGGGGGTCAGCCAACTGGGCAGCGAGAAGCGCGCGATCGCCGTCTCACCCGCCCGGAAGGAGCCGCTGTTGCCCGCGTGTTGGTCGGAGCGGGCCACGACGATCGTGTGCCCGAGCTCGGTGCGCAGGGTCGCCGCGAACACGGGGTCGTCGAGGTCCTCGCCGAAGCGGACCTCGACGCACATGTTCAGGGTGTCCTCCTGGCTGGCACTGGTGATGCGCTCGCCGGCGGCGTTCTCGAACCAGGCGTCGGCGATCGCGGTGCCGGAGTCGGAGGGCTCCTCGGCGGGCACCTCGTGGGGGAGCTGGCCGAAGTTGAGCTTGTGGTAGGCGCGGCCGATCGCGCGGGGTTCGCCGATCTGCACCATGCTGCCCCGCTCCATCAGCATCGCGCGGTTGCAGAAGCGCTCGACGGAGTACATGTCGTGCGAGACGAACACGATCGTGCGGCCCTCGCGCTTGAGCCGGTAGAACTCCTCGAAGCACTTCTGCTGGAAGGCGGCGTCGCCCACGGCGAGCACCTCGTCGATCAGGAGGATCTCGGCGTCGACCTCGATCGAGGTGGCGAACGCGAGCCGCACGAGCATCCCCGAGGAGTAGTTCTTGAGCTTGAGGTCGACGAACTCCTCGAGCTCCGCGAAGGCGATCACCTCGTCGAAGCGCGCCCTGGCCTGGCGGCGGCTGAGCCCGAGCATGATCGCGTTGATGATCACGTTGTCGCGCGCGGTGAGGTCCATGTTGAAGCCCACCCCGAGCTCGATGAAGGGGGAGAGCCGCCCGGCGATCGAGATGCGACCCGTGTCGACGCCGTAGATGCCGGCGATGCACTTCAGCAGCGTGCTCTTGCCGGAGCCGTTGCGCCCCACGATCCCGAAGAACTCCCCGGTGGCGATCTCCAGGGTGACGTCCTTGACCGCGTGCAGCTCGTCGTAGTCGGTGCTGCGAAACGGGTGCAGCGCGCGCTCCTTGAGCGTCGAGTACTGCTGGTGGGGCAGGCGGAAGGTCTTGCTGACGCCCTCGATCGAGACCGCCGCGGGGCCGCCGGGCGCGGTTGCCGTGGGCATCGGGAGGGAGGGCGGGACGGTGGTTGCGGTGGTGGACAAGGGCAGATGAACGCTACCAACCGCCTCACACGCGCTGGAGCACGTACACGTCCTGGTTGTCCTGGTTGCGGCCGGGCTCGAACGCCAGAACGCGCCAGCGGGGGCATAGTTGCGCGAGCAGCCACTCCGGCGAGAGGAAGGCGGTGCCCCAGTCTGGGTTGACCACCCCCCAGTCGCCGCTCGCGCCGAACTCCTGCGCGTACCACCAGCCGCGCCCGTACAGCCCCCCGACGATCTCGTCGGACTGCTGGGGGGTGCGCAGGGTGTTCTTGACGTAGAAGTCCACCGAGGTGAAGCCGTGCGTGGTGCAGACCAGATGCCCCCCGGGGCGGATCAGCCGGCGCATCTCCTCGAACCAGCGCAGGCCGAGCTCGGGGGCGAAGTGCGACCAGATCGAGATCGCGCAGGCGAGGTCCAGCGAGCCGTCGGGCAGTTGCAGCGGCGGGCGGTCGCCGCTGAGGAAGAGGTTCACGTGGGGGTAGGCGCTCCGCGCCCACTCGATCGCCGGCCCGTTGGGGTCGCAGCCGTGCCAGCGCACCTCCGGGTAGGCGGCGGAGAGGGCCCGCACCAGGCGCCCCGAGGAGCAGCCGAAGTCGAGCGCGTCCGCGGCCGACTCGATGCTCGCCCCCACGCTCCCCAGGGCGCTCGCCACCATGTCCGCCTCGTAGAGGCCCCCGGCGGCGGCGAGCGGGCCGCGAGCCATCGCGTGCACCTCCTCCGGGGGCTGCTCGACGCCGAGCCCCAACTTCTCCAGCACCGCCGGGACGCTCAGCCAGACGCCGAAGCTGAGCAGCAGGAAGACGCGGTGGCGGCTGTCGGGAGCGCCGGTGTAGTAGGCCTGCAGCTGCTCGTCCCGTGCGATCGCGGCCTCGACCTCGGTGATGTCCGCATCGGACAGCCGCTCGTAGAGCCGGTGGCTCACGATCTGATCCTCGTCGGTGGCCCGTTGCGGCTCTAGCGCGCGGGCGAAGCGCGCTGGCGCCCCGGGCTCCGGGGAGATCGGCGGGGGCGGGGGCACAGGCGCGCTCTCCCGGTCCTGTGGGGGCGCCGGGGCGGTGCGGCCTGCGGAGGCCAGGCGGGCGCCGTTCCGCGCTAGTAGCTGCAGCAGTCGTGTGCTCGCCGGTTCTGCCATCGCACGGAACGTATCAGTCGGGTTCGACCGCAGGGCATCGAGAAAAGCCGTGGCCGCCCCGTGGCTGGTTCGAAGCCGCAGGGTCGGTAAGCGCCATCTGGAAGGCAGTGTCGAGGAAGATCTGTGTCAACGGCCGTAGACGGTGTCGTCGACGTGGCCCGGCTCGAAGTCGGCGCTGCCCACAAGCGATGCGAGGGGATCGGCCCCTAGTGGGGGGCCCGGTCCGGGCACGCCCGAGGATGACGGTCCCCGACTGAACGTCCAGCGACGCTGGGCGGTGTAGCTCAGAGGAGCACCAACGAGGATCACGATGGCCTGCGCCAAGACCCGTGGAAGATGGGCCACACTGACGAGAACGGCCAAGACCGGCAGGGCCAACAGGACAATCGCGATCCACACGGTCACGAAACGGACTGCGCGACCCCTGATCTGCCCCGCCCGGCCAGGGAACGTCCAGCGAAGATTGAGGACGAAGCTGACCGAGAGCGCGACCGCAGCGGCCAGCACCGAGGCAAGGATGTATGGCACACCACCTGCGATGGCCAACGCGAACACGGCGAGGTTCAGACCGTTCTGGGCTGTACCGACGACCGCGAAGCGGACGAACTCGCGTAGGCTGGGCGGATCTTTCCGACGAGACATCTCGGCTACGAACAGTGCCATACTTGACGATCATGGCGCCCTCTGCCACGCCCGGTGGGGGTTATGACGCAATTCTGTTTGACCGACTGGTTGACGTCGAGGACAAGAGCTTTTGGTTTCGGGCTCGCAACCGGTTAATCGTCCAGCTCGTATCTGAAGTCGCCGCCCCGGGGGATCGGTTCTTGGAGATAGGCTGCGGCACCGGATATGTCCTCCAATCGCTGGTCCGCGAATGCGGACTTCGCGCGACTGGTAGCGAGTTGCTCGCGGAGGGGCTCAGACATGCTCGGCGTCGCGTGCCGGAGGCTGACTTCGCGGAGCTCGACGCCCGAGCGATGCCGTACGAGAAGTCCTTCGACCTCGCTGGAGCTTTCGACGTTCTCGAGCATATCGATGATGACATCGGGGTACTGCGTGGGCTTCATCGAGCCGTGCGCCCAGGCGGTCATGTCCTGCTGACAGTCCCGCAGCATCCATCACTCTGGAGCGCCGCCGACACCCATGCCTGCCATGTACGACGCTACCGACAATCAGAGCTGGTCGCCCGCGTAGCGCAGGCCGGTCTCACGCCTGTCCGGACCACCTCCTTTGTAACGTCACTACTCCCCCTGATGGCGATCTCGCGCTGGTATGAGAGATATTTCCAACGATCGTACGACCCAATCGCCGATCTCGTTCCCCCCACGCCCGTCAACCGCATGTTCGAGAAGATTCTCGACTGCGAGCGCGCACTCATCGGGCGCGGGATCAACCTACCGGTCGGCGGCTCGTTGGTGCTCGTCGCTCGCCGTGATACCGACTGAAAAGTCGGCGATGGCTGGTGTTGTCACGGACGGCCAGCGATGCAACCATAGATAGGTTCTAGCGGTGCGGTACCCGTGACGCTGGTAGAGGTTCTGCCCGGCGATATTACCTCCCTGGGTGACAACCATCGCAGTGCGCATCGAAGCCTTCTCAAAGACCGCTCCCGCTCCAGCTACCAGGGCACTGCCCAAGCCGCGGCCTGCCGCATCTGCCGTCACACCGATGAGCTCGATCCTGCCAGTCCTCGAGTTAGGATCGAGATGGCACACAACGAATCCAGCTGCATCCTCGGCCATGAGCGTCTCGCGCTCTGTCGCGTCGTTCAGGCCCCTACGAAGCCACTCCACATAGAGCCCTTCGCTGCGATCGGGTGGGAATCCCTTATCGGCGAAGAACCGTGTCCCCCGGAAGCGCTCTCGCGCGATCGGCGCAAGCCGCGGTAGATCGCCTGGGTGGCCGCGGCGTAGTCTTCCCATCGCCCTCGGATGCCCGTCCACGGGCCGCTCCAACTCTACACGCACCTCCCTCACCCTGAATCCATTCTCCTGGGCCGCGTCGATGAGCATGTCGTCATCCGCTGAGGCAAGTAGATATGTGCAGCTCAACCTTAGCTCGTCAGCCTCCTGAGCTGCCGCCCCGATCTCCCTAGCCACCACTCCCTCACGAACACGTCCGATCGGTAGTCCAAAGAACGTACTATCCCACTCGAGTCGCTCGACCAGACTCACTTTTGATTCTCGGCCTGGCCAGACGGTAAAACGTTCGGTTGCCCGCCCTCGACACGGTGGGAGGCGCCTACCACGAAATACGGTCGGGCCTTGGCCTCGCTGTAGATCCGACCAACATACTCGCCGATCAAAGCCACGAGCAGCAGCAATACTCCAAGGAGGGCGAACACAAGTGCAAATGCCGAAACAGTGCCTGACACTCCCGCACCAACCACGATGCGATAGATGATGAAGCTGATGGTGCCAACGAACCCACTCGCCGAGGCGAGGAGTCCGAGCACCGTCAGTAGGCGCAGTGGAAAGACTGCGTAGCCGGTGACCAGATCGAGGACCATATCGACCAGGGTTGACAGTCGATAGCGAGAGCCATTTGCGCCACGAGGGGCATGTGCGATCGGCACCTCCTTGATCGGCACTCCCAACCATGCCACGACAGCGGGCACATATCGGTGCCGCTCGGTGAAACTGACCATCAGATCCACGGTCTTTCGATCATAAGCCCTGAACATCGACCCAAAGTCTCGCAGCTCGGTCCGTGTCTGCTTATTGAGCCAGCGAGTTAGCGCCCTCGTGATCAGTCGTCTCACCAGCGGATCGCGTCTGTCGGCTCGATAGCCTGACACGACCGGGTACTCAGGCCCGAGCTGGTCGAGGAGCTTGGGTATCTCCTCTGGAGGGTATTGAAGGTCGCTGTCCAGGGTGACGACCCGATCGCCGCGAGCATGCGCCAATCCGGCGAAGACCGCAGGATGCTGGCCGAAGTTCCGTGCCAACTGCACGATGGTCGTGGGATGCGCAAAGCTGTCGGCTAGTTTCAGCGCTCTCGGCGTCGTGAGGTCGAGACCACCGTCGTCGACGAGCACCAGCTCGCCGCCGTCCGGCTGAGCGTCCAAGATCGGCCCGCAGCGCGCAAAGATGTCCTCGAGCGCGTCCTGGTCGCGGTACAGAGGAATGACGATGCTGAGCCCCCTCGGGGAACGCTCGCACCCGTTGCCGCCAGCAGTCCACTCGCGATCCATCGGACCATGATCGTACTTGAGCGGCAGGTCGCGCGTGGAGCGGGGGTAATATATCCCCATGCCGCAGATCCCGTTCAACCGCCCGCAGCTGGTCGGCAGGGAGCACCAGTACATCGACGAGGCCTTGGCAAGCGGAAAGCTCTCGGGCAACGGCACGTTTGCGCGGCGCTGCGCCGAGTGGCTGGAGCAAGGTCTGGGCGTACGCCGGGCGCTGATCACGCCCTCGTGCACGGCCGCCTTGGAGATGACCGGGATACTGGTCAACTTGGAGCAGGGCGACGAGGTCATCGTCCCGGACTTCGCTTTCGTATCTACGGCCAACGCCTTCGCCTTGCTGGGCGCGATTCCCGTCTTCGTCGACATCGACCCCGACACGCTGAATATCGACCCTGAAGCGATCGAGGAAGCCGTCACCGACCGAACAAGGGCGATCGTCGTGATCCACTACGGAGGTGTGGCCTGCGATATGGACCGAATCCAGCGAATCGCCGATCGCCACGGCCTGATTGTGATCGAGGATGCGGCTCATTCTCTCGAGGCCAGCTACCACGGCCGCCCGTTGGGGTCTATCGGCGATCTCGCCACGCTCAGCTTTCACGAGACCAAGAACCTTCAATGCGGTGAGGGAGGGGCGTTGCTCGTCAACGATCCCGGGCTTGTCGCGCGCGCTGAGGTCATCCAAGAGAAGGGCACCGACCGCAGCCGGTTCTTTCGCGGAGAGGTCGACAAGTACACCTGGCAAGACACGGGATCTTCATATCTGCTCAGCGAGGTCGCAACCGCGTTCCTGTGGGCCCAACTCGAGCATGCGGCCCGGATCACCGCCGAGCGCCGGGCTATCTGGAATCGCTACTACGCTGCGCTGGAGCCCCTCGAGGAAGCGGGTCTATTGCGCAGACCAGTCGTCCCTCCAGGCTGCGTCCACAGCGGACATCTGTTCTATGTGCTGCTGCCCACTGATGACGCGCGGGATCAGATGCTGCAGGCACTCAACGAAGGTGGCGTGCATGCAGTGTTCCACTACCTGCCTCTCCACGCCTCACCGGGGGGGGAGCGTTTTGGCAGGCTTGGCGGCCCTGTCCCAGTCACTGACGATGTGAGCAGACGGTTGTTACGTCTACCCCTCTGGGTGGAACTGGGGGAGTCGGGTATCCAGACGGTGATCGATGCTGTCGACGCCTGTGCTCGCACCGCTGTATCGTCCTATATGTACTGACGCCTGTGGACTGGCGATAGATTCCATTCATGTTGCACGTCTGCATCGTTTCAGCGAGCGGCCAAAACGTCTTCTTTGCGGAGCTGCTTGACGCCATCGGCGATGCGCTGGCAGTAGCCGGCCTGGAAGTCGAACGCTCAGTCGATCGATTCCCACCCTGGCGCGACGATCTGACATACCTGTTCGTACCACACGAGTACATGCCGCTAGTGAGAGAGGAGGCCCATCCCAGCGATACGCACCTGCATCGCAGCGTGGTCATCTGCACCGAGCAGCCCGGCACGGGCTGGTTTGAGGAGGCCGCAGCCGTCGCGGCGCGCGCCGCCGCAGCGGTAGACATCAACCCACTGGGGGTACGCGAGCTAAGCAGACGCGGGATCGACGCCAGCCTGATGCGACTCGGCTATGTCGCCGAGTGGGACACCTGGGGTGGGGAGAGCAACGAGGAGCGGCCCGTGGACGTAACGTTCATGGGTGGCTACACGCCTCGCCGGGCGCGGGCGCTGGCGCGGTGCGCCCGCCAGTTGGTCGGCAGGCGCGCAGATCTGACCATCACCGAGAGCCTGCGGCCGCATCTGAAGGACGCTACGGACTTCCTTTCAGGTGAGCACAGATGGGCCGCCCTGCGTCGTGCCAAGCTGATTCTCAACGTCCATCGTGGCGAGCTGGCCTACCTGGAGTGGCTGCGCGTCGTGGGGGCGATGCTCAACGGCTGCGTGGTCGTGACCGAGCATTCGACCGGCTTTGAGCCGCTGGTGCCAGGCGAGCACTTCGTCAGCGTCGCCTACGACAATCTGCCTTTTGCGATCGACGCGCTGCTCGCAGACCCGGAGCGATTAAGGGAGATTCGTCAATCTGCTTATCGCTTCCTCCGCGACGAGTTGCGCCTAGCCGACACCGTTGCGCCACTCATCCAAGCAATCGATAGAGTCGCGGCGAAAGTCGCCGAGCCCGAGCTCACGGTGCCGCCCCCCACCAGGGCTCTGCCGCGCTCTCCCGCCCTGCCGCCAACCGAGTACGAGCGGATCTTCTCGCATCGCAGCGATCTGGACAGGGTGAAGGCCGCCGTCAAGGAGCTCGTGCTCGGACAAGCACAGATCCGCAGACAGCTCGTCGAATTGCCTTCGGACCCTTCCTCGTTGGCAGATACTGTTGAGCGCGTGGGGCCTCGCGACCGTTCTGTTCGCGTCTCGGTGGTGCTCACCGTCTACAACTATGCCAATGTCGTGCACAATGCGATCGGGAGCGTCGCCGGAGGCGACTACGAGAGCTGCGAGTTGGTGGTCGTGGACGACTGTTCGCGCGACAACTCCCTCGCGGTAGTTCGCGAAGCGCTGGCGAGTCATCCGTGGATGACCGCGACGATCGTTGCCCGTGGTCGCAACCAGGGACTCGCGGCAGCGCGCAACTGCGCTGTGGAGCACGCACAGGGTGACCTCGTCTTCGTCCTTGACGCGGACAACGCGATCTATCCCCACGCGCTCTCGCGGCTCTCGTCGGCGCTCGATGAGGATCCTGGGGCAAGCTTTGCTTACGGGATCATCGAGCAGTTCGGCCCTGAGGGGCCGAGAGATCTGATGAGCTGGCAAGCATGGAACCCCACGCGCCTGCGCTACGGCAACTACATCGACGCCATGGCGATGATCCGTCGGGCGGCGATCATAGAAGCGGGTGGTTACACCCGAGACGGTCGTCTACATGGATGGGAGGATTTCGACTTGTGGTGCGCATTTGCCGACCGCGGTCTTTACGGAATACGTGTCCCGGAAATCCTTTCCCGTTATCGGACTGGGGTGTACTCGATGATCTCGACCACTGACATCGACGCGCAGGCAGCTTGGGGCGCGCTGGTCGAACGACACACCTTCCTGATGGCCTAGCGACGCAACACCCGCTTGACGGCGCGGAGCGGCTTCGTAACGCGCCAGCTCACCGAGCTGGTCATGTCGTCCATCGTGCGCTCGGCGCGACGCAACCGGTTCTCGAAGTCCTGGGCAGCTTGTTCAAAGTTCTGCGCGGCCTCCTCGCGTCGCCGCATCAGCTCATTCTGCCTGTCCGCCCACCGCTTCAGGTCGACCTCGGCAGCGAGCAGCTGCGCGATCTCACTGTGAGCGTTTGCAAGTCCGGTCTCGGCGCCGAGCAGAGCACGACCAAGCTCTCGGTGTCGCCGCTCGTGCTCGGCTAGTTCGTGCTCGTGCTCACCTCGTTCGCGCTCGTACACCGCTCGTTCTTCGTCCCGTTCGCGGCCCACGCGTTGCAACTGCTCCTCCCACCACGCAACCTCGAATGAAGCACCCATCACGGCCAGCCCACGGGGACTAGGCAGCTCAGCATCTGACGCAAGCGCGACCGTGAAGGTCTCAGCTCCGGGCTCCACGGATAGGGTCTTGATCACATCTAGTGCCGAGGACTCTGCCTCGCGTCCAACGGCCAGACTGGCTGCGTCATCGAGCACGGCGGCAGTGAGCCACGGCGACTGCCGGTAGAGCTTGACATGGGCAAACTCCTTCGCGAGCGCCTGCTCCAGCTCCTCCGGAACATACTCATGAGTGTGGTAGGGGTTCCCCGGGGGATAGACATTTCGATTGGGCGAGGAGATCGCCAGCACACCGGCGGTCCGGAGGACTCGATGCAACTCGCGGATCACCGACTGCTGCTCCTCAACGTGCTCGATCACCTCGAAACACGCAGCCAGATCAAAGACGCCCTCCTCGAACGGCAGTTCGTGCAGGTCCGCCAGCGAGAACTCGCTCGACGGCCCAGGGAAGGCCGCACGCGCAGAATCAATGGCCTCCTGTGAGATGTCGACACCCGTCACGCTTTTGGCGCCCGCGGCGGCAAGGATCTCGGTTCCGTAGCCGGTTCCGCATCCGGCATCGAGCACCGCTCGCCCCTCCGCCAACTGCGCCGCCCACCAGTAGCGGCCACGATGCTCGGACTCCATCAGGCGCCCAGCCATCTCGTTCGGGCTCGCGCGCTCGGGACTCAACTCGGTTATGTGCTCGCTGTCTGTCGTCATGGGGAAGAGCGTGAGTCTAACCGGCAGCGTCGCGGCAGTGGGTATGTCTCGAGGGCCTTCAGGCGCTCCAGTCGATAGCCGTTCGTTAGACTTTGCCAGCAATGCCTGTGCCATCGAGCGCCGCGACTGCGCCACGACCGCCCATGGAGCTTGCTAACCGCGTCGGTGCGATCGAAGGGCACCCCGATCCCTGGGGGCAGTATGACTTCCTCGGTCGACGCACGCGTGAGGAGATCCTCTCTCGCTTGCCGGATGCTTGGACCTTCGAGGGCAGGCAGGTTCTGGACTTCGGATGTGGCGCTGGACGGACGCTGCGTCACTTCCTGCCCGAGGCCGACCGCGATGAGTTCTGGGGCTGTGACGTGGACAAGCCAAGCATCGATTGGATGCGACGGGAGCTCTGCCCCCCGCTCCATGTCCTCCACAACGACCCCGCACCACCTCTCCCGTTCGAGGACCGCAAGTTCGACCTCATCTGGGCTGTTTCGGTCTTTACGCACCTTGCTGATACGTGGAGCGCCTGGATGGTCGAGCTGCATCGCATCTTGGCGCCCGACGGAGTCTTGATCGCCACCTTTATGGGCCCAGGGATGACCGAGCTGATCGCCGGCGAGTCATGGCAGGAAGACGACTTCGGTATGAACGTCCTGGGATATGGCGAGTCGTGGGATCTTGGGGGCCCGATGGTACTGCACTCACCGTGGTGGATCAATGCGCATTGGGGCAGGGGATTCGAGATCGTACGCCTCGACTCGGATGGCTTCATGGCCCAGGCGGACTACCGTGGCCACGGTGTCGCCGTCATGCGCAAGAGGGACATCGACCTCTCGATCGCCGACCTAGAGGCAATCGACACGCATGAGCCGCGCGAGGCGCTCGCGCTTGCTCAAGCGGTGCGCCAGCAATGGCACGAAATCGCAAGACTTCGCGAGAACCAAAGCCACGACGACACGCCCGCGTCGACGAAAGCAACGGAACACCGCCGGGCCCCAGCCATCGACGAAGTCATCGCCACCGCAACACCGATGGAACGCGACATCAGGATCGTCGAGCTCGAAGATCGCCTGCGGGAGCTCTTGCGGCAGCTGGACGTAATGGCCCGGAGTCGAAGCTGGCGGCTAACGCGGCCACTGCGAACGATCGCGAGATTGGCATCGGACGCGCGCCATAAAGACCGATGACGCCGTAGACCCTATTCGCGCGTAGCTAAACGATCCCCGATGGTTCGTCGTGTCGTCACGCCGGACGCAACGATAGCATCGCACTGATGAGCTCCGTCTCTGCCCCCACGCTGCCCGGGAGACGCCGAACCTCGCGCGTATACGCCACGCTGCAAGCAGCCCTTGCGCATGACCGCACGTTAGCGTTTCTACTCGCACTGATAGCAGCTGCGGTCGCCTACGAACCACGTATCAAGGCCGGCGGCTTCCTTGCAGACGATTGGCCGCTATACGCCGCATTCAAATTTCCCCAGATAGATGGCCACCACAGTGCTCTAGGCGCCCTCCAGTACAGTGCTGGGTCGCGGATCGGGCACATGTTCTACTGGCTGGTGAGCTTTTCACTGTTCGGCAATCACACCAGGCTGTACACCGCCACGACGGCGCTGTTAGCGGTAATCATGGCCTTCGCTGTCTATCTGCTCCTACGCGAGCTGCGCTTTTCAGTTGGTCCTTCGCTGGCGATGATGATCCTCACGGTCGTCGCGCCGAGCGTGGAGACGGTGCGCTTCTGGTTCACACCGGGTGGTGTGCAGATCTGTCTTTCACTGTTCTTCGTTGGTCTCACCCTGGCTATGCGCGCCTTCGCTGCGCCACCGGACAAGCGCATCCGTCTGCACATCGCCTCCTGGAGCCTATACCTCGCCAGCGCCGTTTACGGCGAGATGGCCCTTCCTTTGATAGGCGTCTGTGTCTTGGTCTACCTGACTCGGGCCAGCGTCGGTGCCAGCCTGCGCAGATGGGCGCTGGACATGATCGTCGTAGTAGTTGGGGAGTTCGCTGCCCTGTCGTTTGTGAACTCAAAGCCGGGCTTTGGCAAAATTCCGTCCTCGATGTGGGCAGAACACGCTCGCACGATTGCAAGCCAAACACTTACCATCTTCGCCAGTACGGTTTGGCCATTGTCAGACGACGATCGTTCACTCACACTGGCCGGAGTGGCGGTGGTGTTAACGGCAGGGTTCGTGCTGTGGAGACGCGGAAGCATCTCCCTCGACTCCCGCCATCAGCTTCAACGATGGGGACTGGCCTTTCTCATTTGTCTGGCAGCAATTGTCGCCTGCTATGCGGTCTATGTTCCGGCGATGGCGTACTACGAGCCACTGGACCCCGGGCTGGCCACGCATATCAACATCGTCATTGCAGCCCCGCTAGCTGTTGGTATGTTCTCGGTGCTCATGCTGGCCCGAGTCGTGCTGGTAGAGCTTCTTGACGGGCTCGGTCCATATGTGGGAGCTATCGCCATGGCAATCGCGGTGGCGTGGTTCGCGGTGATCGTTATTGACGGAACCAAAGACGTTAGGAGCGATGCCCATATCTGGGCGCTTGCTGTGGGAAAGGCGACCCACGTGCTCCACGTGCTCACCACAGACCTGCCAAACCCCACGCGCGGCGCTACCGTGTATACTTTTGGCGAAGCGGGCACGGTAGCTCCTGGCCTTCCTATCTTCTTCACCTCCTGGGAACAGAACAGCGCGGTGAAGATCGCATACAACCGCCCTGACCTATCGAGCTACCCAGTGGTGGTTAACGGCATGACGCCGAATTGCACCTCGCAAGGGGTTACTGTCAGTGTCGGATCGGTCGGAATCAACTTGCCTAGCCCATACAGCAAGTCGTATTTCTTTGATATCCCCAGCGGCCACTATGAGCGCATTGACGATATGGCTGCTTGCACCGCAGCGCTGTCGACGTTCCATCCAGGGCCTTACGTGGACACCTCACTGGAATGGTCACAGTGACACTCAAGAGTTGCTTCCTGCCTGCCGGCCGATCCCAAAATGGTGTGCGATTCACCTGGCGCTCGAGAAGCCGCGCCCAACCTTTACCCGCGGTGATTCAGCAGGAGGACCGCCATCTCAGTTTGACCGGCCCCCGTTTGGTGGTCCAGGTGATGACCAGCGGTCCACGAACAGGGGGCAGACCAAGGTTCTTGATCACGAACCCGCGCTGGCCCGAGCATTCATCGCAGAGACGTTGGCCGGCGGACCAGTCGTGCTCGCGCATCGCGAGCGCCTCATCACGGTCTTTCGGTCGCCAGTTCTCGAGCGGGTCGAGAACGAGATACCTAGCGAGCGGGCCGGGGCCCAAACCCAACGTCAGAGCTGTGTCCGGAGATCGTCGGAGTACAGGCGCCTCTCAATGAGGGTGGCCGCAATGGTGCTCAGCAGCGCCACGCCCGCAACCGTGCCGAGGTCGACCATCTGCACGCGAGTGCCCCAGATTCCGTCGGGAAAGCCGAGAACCACGGCAAGGGCGACTGCCCAGACCCCGACGAGCGCCGTCCTCGACCATCGTCCGGTGAGCAGCCCGCAGAAGGGCCCCGCGGTGAGCAGGGTGATGAGGACGATGTGAGTGAGAATCGCGTCGGTGGCCGCGATGATCGAGGTGAGCAGGAGCGCGAGCCACCAGACCTGTCCGACCGACATCCCGGCTAGAAGCGATTGACTGCGCGCGGGGACCTGGGACCGGAGACGGGTCGGCCGCAGGTGCCGGATTCCGCGCTTGGCGATTCGCAGTGGCGCGGTGACCCGCCAGCTCATCGACGACTGGACCCGCTCGAGGATCGCCCCCTGTCGCCGCAGTCGATCCTCCAGCTCCGACATCGCTGCCCGCGCCTCGCCGTAGCGGGCCGCGGAAACCGTCGACTCGCCGCGTGCCTCCTCGAGCTCACGACGGGTGCTCTGCAGCTCACCACGGGACTGCTTGCGCTCCTGCTCGATCAGCGTCCTCAGCTCCGTGGCTTCCTCGTGCGCCCGAACCACCTCCTCCGCCAGCTTCCTCTGCTCGTCCTGTGGCACCGAGGCCTGCAGCGCATCGGAGGGCCGCGGGTCGCTGGACGCTCGCCGTTCCCACCACAGCTCCGGAGCGACGCGCTCGATGGCCTCGGACACCTGCTCCTCTCGACCACCTGCCGCACGGCGGGCATCCTCTGCGGCTCGCAGGGCGAGGAAGATGGTGCGCGCCGCAGGCGGCACCCCCGACGTGGCGGCAAGTTCGCGTGAGGACGTGGCGTGGTGCCACAGGCCCCGCTCGACCTCCTCGGCCAGTCGCCGATGAGTGCCGTTCTGACTGGGAGGCTGGAGGCCGAGCAACGACGCCATCGCGGCGAGCTGCCCCTGAGCGTCATGGAAGTAGTCTTCGTAGAACACGAGCTTTCGGGGGCAGCCCTGGGTTTCTCTGAGCGCTCGGGCGGTGTACTCCAGCCACAGATCCCCCCAAGCCCCGATCGACAACTCCGGGTCGGGGCGACGCTGAATCGAGGAGATCGCGTCAGCGGGGTTGCGCAGACAGATCACATACCTCGCGTCTGGCACCAACTCCTTCCAGAAGGGCAGCGTGAGCGTCGTGCGGGGGTCCTTCCACCCCCACAGCGGAGCTGCACCGAACTTCTCCCTCAACAGGCAGCGCGCACGCTCACGCAACTCATCGAAATCTGGGGACCGCTCCCAGCCGGACGGGGCCGGCATGGGTCGCCACCACACGGTTCCGAGCTTGTCGAGGATCTCGTCGTTGAGCCCCACCATCCATCCGTGCTCCCAGTAGCCGCGGGGGTTGTCCGCTTCTCCTGGCGCCAGGAGATCCTCTTCGGGTCCGATCTCCACGCCCAGGAGATGCAGAATCCGCATCGTCAGCGACGTCCCGCTGCGGCCGAAGCCAAGGACGCACACAGGGCCACCAGATCCGCCATTGACAACGCTCATCGCGCAGACCTTAACCGATCCTAATCAAAGCGATTTGCGGTAGGGAGGGCCGCGAACACCTGCCTCCCAGGTGGCTTGCCCGCCCCGTTGTGCCTCGCCCCGCGCGGGCAGCCCCAACTGGCCACCAATTCGTCGACTCCCCCGAACCGCCGTCAAGCCCTCGGGCGCCACCTACGATGCTCAGGGGGATGAACCTCCGTTCGCCCCACGCCCCCCTGCGCCGACGCCCCCTCCTCGGGGCGCTCCTCGCGGGACTGCTCACGCTCGCGCTCGGCCTCGCCGCGGCCACCGCGCCCGCCGCCGAACCGGGGGTGGTGCTCGCCGACGGCTTCTCCCCCCACGTGGGGGATCTCAAGGCGCTCGGCACCCACTGGGTGCGGGTGTTCGCCACCTGGCCCGATCTCGAGCCCACCCGCGGGGTCTACTCGGTCAGCTGGCTGGCCAACTACGAACGACTCTTCGGCGAGCTCCCCGCGGGCACGAAGGTGATCGTCGACGTCGTCGGCACCCCCCAGTGGGAGACGGGCTCCTCCAACGAACACACGCCCCCCGCCAACCCCGAGGACTACGCCGCGTTCGTCGGCGGCCTCGCCCAGCACTGGGGCTCCCGGGTCGCCGCGTATGAGCTCTGGAACGAGGAGGACTCACCCTCCTGGTGGGTCGGCGCCCCCAACCCCGCCGCCTATGCGGCGCTGCTGAAGGCCACCTACCCCGTGGTGAAGGCCGCCGAACCCAACGCCACCGTGCTCGTGGGGGGACTCACCGGCAACGACTACCCCTTCCTCGAAGCCCTCTACCAGAACGGCGCCAAGGGGTACTTCGACGCGGTGGCGGTCCACACGGACACCTCCTGCAACATCGTCTCCCCCTACTCCTTCCTGCGCGAAAACGACGGGCACATGATCCCCGACTCCTTCCTCGCCTACCGCGAAGTCCACGCTGTGATGCTCGCCAACGGCGACGACAAGCCCATCTGGATGACCGAGCTCTCCTGGCGCACCACCTCGGCGGAGTGCGAGGAAGGCTTCTGGGCTGGGCGCAAGGCCCAGGGCGTCACCGAACAGCAACAGGCCACCTATCTCGCCCAGGCCTACCACTGCCTCGCCCAGGACCCCTACGTGCAGGTCGCCATCTGGTTCCCCCTCCAGGACGAAGGCCCCGACACCGCCGGCCTCCTGCGCGCAAACGGCTCCCGCAAGCCCTCCTTCGCCGCCATGCAGGCCTACGCCCACGGCGGCGACCAGCTCAGCGAACCCTGCGGGTCCTTCTCGGGGCCCAGCATCGACGTCTCCGCACCCGCCAACCACACCACCTACAGCGGCGCCCTGCCCATCAGCGTCTCCGCCCGCGACCCCCAGGGCGTTGGGCGCATCACCCTCGAGATCGACGGCAAGCTGATCCGCAACTACACCAACCAGGCGTTCCCCCGCACCCTCGCCGGGGCCCTGCACTGGCACGGCGCCGCGCGCATCCGACCAGGCCGCAACATCCTCACGTTCATTGCCGTCGACAAGCTCCGCAACACCACCCAAACCAGCATCGTCATCTACCACCGCCTGCCCCGCCGGCCCCGCCACAGGCACGCTTGAAGTACCGTTCCGCTGCGTGAACATCACCCCCACGCGCCTCTCCGGGCCCGTCGTCCTCGAGCCTCCCGTCTTCGCCGACGAGCGCGGCTTCTTCTGTGAGACCTACCGCCTGCAGTGGCACCCCTCCTTGGGGATCCCCCCCCAGGAGCGCTTCATCCAGGACAACCACTCCCGCTCCACCCGGGGGGTGGTGCGCGGGATGCACTTCCACGTGGGGCCCGGCGTCGCCAAGCTCGTGCGCTGCTCCCGCGGGCGCATCGTGGATGTAGTCGTCGACCTGCGCCGCGGCTCCCCCACCTACGCGGAGTGGGAGGCTGTCGAGCTCGACGACGAGTCCATGCGCACGCTCTACGTCCCGATTGGCTTTGCGCACGGCTTCTGCGTGCTCAGCGAGGTCGCCGACGTCATCTACAAGCAGACCGCCTACTACGACCCCACCCTGGAGCGCGGCATCGCCTGGGACGACCCCGAGGTCGCGATCGAGTGGCCCACGGAGATCGAGCCGATCGTCTCCGCCCGCGACCGCTCCGCCCCCACGCTGCGCGAGCTTGCGGACGAACTGCCGTTCGTGTACAGCTGAGGGAGCGGTAATGAGTCGGAGCACCCCGCCAAGCTGACAAACTTCCAGGCCATGGCCCTCCCCCACCGCCTGGAGCGCCTGCGCGAGCGCACCCACGGCTACACCCTCACGCCCCGCCAGTACCTCCTCCTGGCGTACGCCGCCCTCCTCGCCCTCACCCTGATCGTGCTCACCGGCGCCGCCGTGCGGCTCACCGGCTCCGGCCTCGGCTGCCCCACCTGGCCGAAGTGCTACGGCAACCTCTACCCGCCGCTGCGGACCCACGCGGTGATCGAGTTCTCCAACCGCGTCATCTCCGTGCCCGTCGTGCTCGCCGCCGGTCTCGCCTGGCTCGGCGCGCTGCGCCGCCGGCCCTACCGCCGCGACCTCATGTGGCTCGGCGCCCTGCTGCCCCTCGGCGTGGTCGCCCAGGCCGTGCTCGGGGGTCTCACGGTGCGCGGCAAACTCGACTACGGGTGGGTGATGGGCCACTTCGCCCTCTCCATGCTGATCCTCGTGGCCGCCGCCGCCCTGGCGTGGCGGGCTCGGTACGAGCCCGGGGAGCGTCCCGCGAGCGGCGATCGCACACTGGTGTGGTCCGCCCGTGCCCTGGTCGGCCTCGGGGCCCTCACCATCTTCGCCGGCACCGCCGCCACCGCCGCCGGCCCCCACGCGGGGGGCAACCCCGGGGAACACATCAATCGCCTGGACTTCGACGGGCGGGGCACGATGGACTTCGTGATCCACCGCCACGCCGAGATCGCCCTCGTGTTCAGCCTGCTCGCGGTGCTCGTCTGGTGGCTCGCGCGCCACCGCGACGCCGATCCCCTGGTGCGCCGCTGCACCACCGCGCTCTGCGTCCTGCTCGCCCTCCAGGGAGCCGTGGGCCTCGACCAGTACGAGACCCACCTCCCCACCGAGCTGGTCTGGATCCACGTCGCGCTCGCCTGCGCCGCCTGGCTCGCCACGCTGTGGACCGCCTACGCAGCGGGGCGCCTGCCCGCCGAGCGGAGATCGGCCAGCCCCGCGGTGGCGCGGGAGGCCGCGGAGAGACCCCCATCCGTGCGCGTCTCCGCCTGAGAGGCGCCGTCAGACAGGCTGCCGTCCTGGTCGAACGCTACTCTGCCTGCTTTAAGCAATCACACCCACACGGGAGGAGTGCCAATATGACCAAGAACGAGCTGGCCGACAAGGTCGCAGACCGCACCGGCCTGGCCCCCAGCCAGGCCCGTCAGGCGTTGGACGCCACGATCGAGGCCGTCTCCGAGGAGCTCGCCGCCGGTGGCGAGGTCGCCCTCGCTGGCTTCGGCAAGTTCAGCGTCAGCCACCGTGCCGCCCGGCAGGGACGCAATCCCTCCACCGGCGCCACGATCAGCATCGCCGCCAGCAAGGCCGCCAAGTTCTCCGCAGCGAGCGCGCTCAAGAGCCGCCTCAACTAGGTAGTCAGGCGCTCAGGCGCTGCCCGAACCCGGGTGCCGCGGCAGACCGTCGTCGGGGATCGGCTCCCAGGGGGCGGCCGAGTCCACGAACTGGCGGTACTGCGGGCGGATGCCGGGGTCCTCGTCGAAGGTGCCCATCCGGATCACCACCCGCTCGTCGGAGAAGGGGTCACCGCTGAACAACGCCGAACCGCAGGTGGTGCAGAACAACTTGGGCACTCCCGTCGGGGGCTGGTAGGCGCGAAGCTGCTCGGCGCCGCTCAGCAGGCGGAAGCCTGCCCGTGGGAACAGGCAATTGGCCGAGGAGCTCGTGCCCGTGCGCCGCTGGCAGTGCGTGCAGTGGCAGTAGCGCGCCGCCACGCTCGGGGCGCTCACCTCATAGCGCACCGCGCCGCACAGACAGCCCCCCTGCAGGGGGGCATCCGGGGAGGGGGAGGGGGACGCGACGGCCACCGCCAATGATCCTATCTCGCCTGAACCCTCTCCCTGCGATGAGTCGCGGACACCTCGGCCTGCGCAGCGTGACTGACACCGCGGCCTGCGAAAGTTCCCGGTGAACGTGCAGCCGCGAGCGCAGATCGACCCCGAACGGCTCGCCCGCCGTGAGGCGCGCAGCCGCGCACTCGCCCGCCGCCGCAGGGCGCTGGCCGTGGGCTGTCTGCTGGTCGTGCTCGCCGCTGCGGGCGCCATCGTCGCGCTCGCCGCGGGCGGCTCCTCCGCTCCCTCGGGGGCACGCAGCGTCGCCGGGCTGCACGGCGGGAGGCACTCGAGCCTCCGCGGAGCGGGCGCGAGCGGCCCCTCCGGAGCGGCCCCCGCGAGGCCGGGGTCCACCGGCACCCGCGCCGGCCGGGGCGCAGGTGCGACCGGACGGACGGGCGCCCGCGCCGAGGCGGTCCCGATCCTCATGTATCACGTCATCAACCCCCCGCCCCCGGGAGCGCCCTTCCCGGGCCTCTATGTGCCCGCCGAGGAGTTCGCCGAACAGATGCGGGCGCTCGCGCGGGCAGGCTTTCACGCGGTCACGATGGACCAGCTGTGGGCCAACTGGAGCAAGGGCACGCCACTGCCGGCGGGCAAGCCGATCGTGCTCACCTTCGACAATGGCTACCAGTCCCAGTTCACCAACGCCCTACCCGTCCTGCGCCAGCTGGGCTGGGTCGGCGTGGAGAACCTGCAGCTCACCGGCCTGCCCCCCTCCCAGGGGGGGCTCTCCCCCGAACAGGTCCGCGGCCTGATCGGCGCCGGCTGGGAGCTCGACACCCAGGGCTTCAGCCACGCGGACCTCATCACCCTCGACCCCTCCGCGCTGCACTACCAGGTGGCGGTGGCGCGCGGCGAGATCCAGCGGCTCTACCACGTGCCCGCCAACTGGTTCTGCTACCCCTCCGGCCACTACGACGCCGCCGTGGTCGAAGCCGTGCGCGCCGCAGGCTACCGCGGCTCCACCACCGTCGTCCCCGGCTGGGCCCAGCCCGGCGAGGATCCCTACCGACTGCCGCGGCTGCGCGTGCTCGGCGGCACCACCGCGCCCCAGCTGCTCAGCGAGATCGCGGCGATCCACGCCGACGAACCTCCGCCTACGTCCTACGGCAGCGACTGAGCAAGCCCCCGGGGAGGATCGATAGGATGCCGCGCATGATCTTGGCGGCCGTGCCCGGCTGGGGCTCCTGGACCTTCAACCCGATCGTGATCCTCGCGCTGGGGCTCGCAGCGGTGGTGTATGCGCGCGCCTACCGCCGCGCCGCCGGGCGCTCCGAGGCGATCGGCGCCGGACACTGGGTGCCCTACATGGCCGGCCTCGCGGTGCTGGCGGTCGCGCTGCTCTCCCCGCTCGACCCGATCGGCGACCGCTACCTGCTCTCCGCCCACATGGCCCAGCACGTGCTGCTCTCCGACATCGCCCCCGCGCTGATCGTGCTCGGGCTGCGCCGCCCCCTGCTGCCGCTCGGCCTCTCCCGCGAGGCGCTGCTCGCGGTGGCGCCCGGGGGCCGCTTCGGCCGGGTGCTCGCGCGGCTCACCTCCCCCTACCTCGCGATCCCGCTGTGGGCGATCGCCACGTGGGTGTGGGCGATCCCCAGCATCTTCGACTTCGCCGCCCAGCACCCCACCGTGCACGCCTTCGAGCACGCCACCCTCTTCTACACCGGCCTCGCCCTGTGGTGGCTGATCGTCGACCCCCTGCCCCGTGCGCGACTGCGGCCCGGCGGGGAGCGCCTCGCGCTGCTCGGCTTCTCCCGCCTCGCGAGCGCCGCCATCTGCCTGCCCCTCACCTGGCTGGCGCACGCCCAGTACCCCTACTACGCCGGCGCCCCCCGCGCGTTCGGCATCTCGGCGATCAACGACCAGCACCTCGCCGGGGCCGGCATGTGCTTCGTCGAGTTCCTCGTCTTCGGCATCGCCTTCGCCGCCGTCTTCATCAGCATGCTCGGCCGCTCCGAGGCCGGTGCCGCGGTCGCCGAGCGCGCCGCGGGCGAGCGCCTGCTGACCTGACCCCCCCGGCCTGACCCCTGTCAGCCCGCGCTCGGCGTCACTGGCGCTCGGCGATGGCGTAGGTGACCGCCGAGCCGAGCTCGCTGTTGCTGTATTCGTGCTCAGCCACCGCCGGGACGAACCCGCTGCTGAAGTTGAGCTTCTTGCTCAGCGCCCAGAGCACGAACTGGTAGAGGACAGCCTTGCCTTTGGGGGGGCAGATGCCGCCGTAGGCCGCCTTGCCCGAGGTGTTGAGCCCCACGACCGCCCCCGCCGGCAGTGAGCCAGCCGAGCCAGCGGCGATCCCGGAGAGGCTCGGTTCGATGCCCGACACCACCCACCGGATCCCGCCTGCGGGCCCGTTGGAGCCGTCGTCGATGATGAACAGCACGAGCTCCGCGGTGTGCGCGGGCAGGTTGCGCCACTGCAGCGGAGGGGAGATGTTGGCCCCTTCGCAGGTGTACTGCGAAGGGATCGTTCCGTTGAGCACAAACGCGGGGCTGCTCAGGGACATCGCCCCGGGGGGGTCGTATTCCTCGCCGTTGATGTAGGGAGTTGGGGTGGTCTTCGGGGTTGGGGTCCTCGCTGCCGATCGCGAAGCGGACCTCCGGGCCGAGGTCCTGCCCGATGAGCCGCCGGAGGAGCTGGCCGGCGTGCTGCCGGACGAACTGGCCGACGTAGAGCCCGGCGAGCTGCCCGCGGGCGCTTTGGCGGTGGGCGCCCCCTTCGCCGCCGCGCCGCTCGTGGAGCCCTGAGCAACGGGCGCCCCGGAGCCGCTCGCATCGGTCACGGTGCTGACGTCGGTGCTCACCTTCGAGCTGCCGCCGCAGCCGGCCAGAGCCGCGGCCGCTACGAGTGCCAACGCTGGCGGTCCAAAGAACCAACCCCTCATTCCACTAATGCAATCAGGTTTAGAGCGCGCGCGTCGCGCTTAGCCGCAGCCGGTGTTGTTGCCGCACGAAGAACACGTGTAGCAAGAGCCGGTCCGCTGCATCATTCCTCCGCACTGGCTGCACGCCGGGCCGAGGTCCAGGCCCTGCAGCCTCGCGGGCACCACCGGGGGAGTGTCGGTGAACGAGGCCGCGGGCGCGCTCGTACCGCCGCCGTTGCCGCCCGATGCCTTGGGTGCGGTGACGGTCCGATCGCTCGCGGTGGCGGGCCCCGCGGTATCCGAGGCGATCATCGACTGCGCCGCCTCCTGGGCGGCCTTGCGGGCGCGCACCTCGGGGGTGAGGATGCCCAGCTCCTCCTGGACGTCGGCGTCCAGGAAGCGCGAGGCCAGCCAGCGCATGATGTAGTCGGGCATCGACTTCGCGAAGGGAATCTCGGGGTTGGTGGTGATCCCCTCCGGGTCGAAGCGCATGTAGCAGAACTTCTGCACCAGGGTCTCCAGCGGCACCCCGTACTGCAGCGCGATCGAGATCGCGGTGGCGAACGAGTTCATCATGCCCCGCAGCGTGGAGCCCTCCTTGCCGATGTCGGTGAGGAAGATCTCCCCGATGCTGCCGTCCTCGTACATGCCCGCGGTGATGTAGCCCTCGTGGCCCCCGATTGAGAACTTGTGCGTGATCGACTGGCGCTCTCTGGGCATCCGCTTGCGCTTCGGCCCGGCCTCCACAAGCGCTTTGGCGACGGCCTTCTGCACGATCTCCTCCACATCGACCTTCCCGGCCGGCCCCTCCGTCTGCGCGTCGGTGCGCAGCGCCTGGGCTGTCTTCGAGCCGTCGCGGTAGATCGCGAGCGCCTTGATCCCCAGCCGCCACGCCTGGGTGTAGGCGTCCGCGATGTCCTCCACGGTCGCACTCTGGGGCAGGTTGACGGTCTTGGAGATCGCCCCCGAGATGAACGGCTGCACCGCGCCCATCATCTGCAGGTGGCCCATGTGCGAGATCGCGCGCTCCCCCACCGCCACGTCGAACACCGGCAGGTGCTCCTCGCTCAGGCCCGGGGCCCCCACGATCGTGCCGTGCTCGGCGAGGTGGGCCTCGATCTGCTCGATCTGCGGCTCGGAGTAGCCGAGCGTCTGGAGCGCCAGCGGGACCGTGCGGTTGACGATCGTCATCTGCCCGCCGCCCACCAGCTCCTTGAACTTGACCAGCGAGAAGTCGGGCTCCACGCCGGTCGTGTCGCAGTCCATCAGGAACGAGATCGTCCCCGTGGGGGCCAGCACGGTGGCCTGCGCGTTGCGGTAGCCCAGGCGCTCCCCCAGCTCCACCGCCTCCTCCCAGGAGCGCCGCGCGGCCGCCAGCAGCTCCCGGTCGGCGCAGTGGGCATCGGGGATCGTGAGGGAGGCGTCGCGGTGCATGCCCATCACCGCGTTGTGCTCCTCACGGTTCTCCGCGTAGCGCTCGTAGGGGCCGAGCGCGCCCGCGACCTCCGCCGAGCGGCGGTACGCGCGGCCGGTCATCAGCGCCGTGATCGCCGCCGCGGTGCCGCGGCCCTCCTCGGAGTCGTAGGGCATCCCGTCCGCCATCAGGTACGCCCCGAGGTTCGCGTAGCCCAGGCCGAGCTGGCGGAAGGCGCGCGCGTTCACGCCGATCTCCTCGGTGGGATAGCTCGAGGGTCCGACCACGATCTCCTGGGCCAGCAGCACGATGTCCACGGTGTGCTCGAAGGACTCCACGTCGAGCGTGCCGTCGGGGCGGCGGAAGCGCATCAGGTTGATCGACGCCAGGTTGCACGCGGAGTCGTCCACGTGCATGTACTCGCTGCACGGGTTCGACGCGTTGATGCGCCCCGAGTTGGGGGAGGTGTGCCAGCGGTTGATCGTGGTGTCGTACTGCACCCCCGGGTCCGCGCAGCGCCAGGCGGCCTCGGCGATCTCGCGCATCAGCTCGCGCGCGGGGATCGGCTCTCCCACCGGCTCACCCGTCACCCGCGAGGTGAGGCGCCACTCGCGGCCCTCATCGACGGCGCGCATGAACTCGTCGGTGACGCGCACCGAGTTGTTCGCGTTCTGGTACTGGATCGAGGTGAAGCCCTCGCCGTCGATCGACATGTCGAAGCCCGCGTCCCTGAGCGCCTGCGCCTTGTCCTCCTCCTTGGCCTTGCACCAGATGAACTCGCGGATGTCCGGGTGGTCGACGTCGAGCACCACCATCTTCGCCGCGCGGCGCGTCTTGCCGCCAGACTTGATCGTGCCCGCCCACGAGTCCGCCCCGCGCATGAAGGACACCGGCCCCGAAGCGGTGCCGCCCTTCGCGAGCTGCTCCATCGACCCGCGGATGCCCGACAGGTTGATGCCCGACCCCGAGCCCCCGCGGAAGATCATCCCCTCCTTGGTGTTCCACTCGAGGATCGACTCCATGGTGTCCTTCACCGAGAGGATGAAGCAGGCGCTGCACTGGGGGTTCTCCTCGAAGCCCACGTTGAACCACACCGGCGAGTTGAACGCCGCCATCTGGTGCAGCAGGATGTGGGTGAGCTCCGCCTCGAAGGCCTCGCCATCCTCCTCGGACGCGAAGTAGCCCCGCTCGCGGCCCCACGCCGAGATCGTGCCGGCCACGCGGCCGATCATCTGCTTGACCGAGTGCTCCCGCGCGGGGTGATCGAGCTGCCCGCGGAAGTACTTCTGGGCGACGATGTTCGTGGCGTTCTGCGACCAGCTCTTGGGAAACTCCACGCCGCGCTGCTCGAACGCAACGCGATCCCCGTGGCCGATGCGCGCATCCCGCAGCTCCCACTCAACCGCATCGAAGGGGTGCGTCCCGGGGGACGTGAAGAGGCGCTCGATCGACAGCGCCCGCCCGGGTGTCATCTGCTCGACGGTGGTGGGATGGGCCATTGCTCGCATGCTGATCTCGCTCCTTCTTCTCCGCGCCGGCGCCGCCAGGGACGCCCACTCGACTCTTGTTTCCGGGGCCGAGCATCATCCCGCGCGGGGCGGACGGAAAAAGGCGGGAGTACTTCAATTCTAGGAGGCTCAGCGACCGAGCCGCAACCAGTCCGAGAACTCCTCCCAGGAGGCTGACAGGTGCCAGCCGGCCTCCTCGAGGGAGTGGCGCAGCGAGACCGTCCAGCGGGGCTCATATGCCCGCCAGCGCGCCGCTCCCCAGGCGAGGCACAGGAGGATCAGCAGCGCCGCCAGCGCCGCCACCACGATCGCCCCCGTGGACAGCTTCGTCGTGGTGGAGGTGGTGTGCCGGATCGCAACCAGGGCGAGCGCGGAAGCCCGGGGGGAGCCTTCGAGGATGCGGTGCATTGCGAGGATCATGGTAGGCGCCCGCGTCCCCGGCAGGCGCCCGCGCCCCGCTCAGAGCAGGTCCGCGATCGCCGCCAGCGCGTCCTCCAGAACGCGCTGGCGCGGCTGCTCGGCGTCGATCACGCGGATCCGCTGGGGCTCGGCCCGCGCGAGATCCTCATAGGCGGCGACGGTCCGCGCGAAGAACTCCTCCCCCTCCTCCTCCAGACGATCCGGCGCGAGCGCCCGCGTCTGCTGACGTGTGCGACCCCGCGCCGGGGAGATGCGCAGCAGCAGTGTGCGGTCCGGCTGCAGGCCCCCCGTGGCGAGGAGGTTGATCGTGCGGATCCGCTCCACCCCGAGCTCCCGGCCCGCGCCCTGGTAGGCGAGCGAGGAGTCCACGAAGCGATCCAGCAGCACCAGCTCCCCCCGTTCGAGCAGGGGAGCGAGCCGCTGCTGGACGAGCTGCGCGCGCGCCGCCGCATACAGCAGCGCCTCCGCCGGCGGGGAGACCTCCAGGGAGGGGTCCTTGACGAGCTCGCGGATGCGCTCGGAGAGGTGCACCCCCCCGGGCTCGCGCAGCAGCTCGACCGGGCGCCCGCGCGCCGCGATCGCCGGTGCGAGAGCCTCGGCGAGCGTGGTCTTGCCCGCGCCGTCCACCCCCTCGATCGTGATCAGCGTGCCCCTGGGCATCGCCGGACCGTATCGGCTCCGAGGGTGGCACGGCCAGCCGAAGGCGGGGAGCCGGACCCCGCTTTCTCTCTGTCACGATGAGCCCGTGAGCCCCCACTCGGCGCAGACGCTCCCGGGCATCGACGCCCACCCGCACGCGCGCGCGGTGCTCGTTCCGGCGCTCCCCGCCACGGGCTCCGGACGGGTCCCCTCGCACGCCTACCTGTTCCACGGCCCCTCCGGCGTGGGCAAGCGCACCGTCGCCCGCGCCTTCGCGGCGGCTCTGCTCGCCGAGGGATCGCCCGCGCCGCAGGACGCGCACGCGCGGGTCGCCCGGGGGGCCCACCCCGACCTCACCTGGGTCACGCCCTCCGGGGCCGGAGAAATGCTCGTGGGGGACGTCGACCGGGCCGTGATCGCCGCGGCGGCCCACACCCCCTTCGAATCGCTGCGCCGCGTGTTCGTGCTGGAGGACGCCCACACCCTGAACGACCAGGCCGCCAACCGCCTGCTCAAGACGCTCGAGGAGCCCCCGCCCTTCGTCCACATCCTCCTGCTCGCCCCCAGCCCCCGCGAGGTGCTCCCCACGATCGCCTCCCGCTGCCAGCACGTGCGCTTCGACCACCTCCCCAGCGCCAGCATCGAGGAGCGCCTCGCGGCCGACGCGGGATCCCCCCGGCCGACGCGGGATCCCCCCCGGCCGCCGCCGCGGAGCGGGACACCAGGCTCGCCGCCTGTGCGCGGCTGGCGCTCGGAGACGCGCGCCTGGCGGGGGAGCTGGCGGGTGCGCAGGGCGAGGTGCTGAGAGAACGCGCGGAGAGCTTCGTGCGCGCCACCCTGCACGGCGAGGGTACCGTGGGTGGGGTGGGTGGGCCTCTAGACAAGCTGCTGCGCGCCGCCAGGGAGGCTGGCGCGGGCGCAGCCGAGGCGCTCGCGGCGCGCGTGGCGGGGGAGCTCGAACTGCTCCCGGCCAAGGAGCGCAAACGCCACGAGCGCGAAACCGCAGACGCCCAGCGCCGCGTCGAGCGGCGCGCGCGAACCGGCACGATCGACCTCGCCCTGCGCCTCGTCCAGCTGTGGCTGCGCGACCTCTGGTGCGTCGCGGAGGGAGCGAGCGAGCTGGCCTACGCGCTGGACCGCCTGTCCGAGCTGGAGCGCGACGCCGCCGGGCGCCCCCCCGCGCGCCTGCGCGACGGCGTGGAGCTGGTACAGGACACCCGCCTGCGCCTCTCCCTCAACGTCTCCGAGGAGCTCGCGCTGGAGTCCCTCGCCTATCGCCTCCAGGCGCTGCTCGCGCGCTCGGCGTAGCGCTCCTGCGGCGCGAGCTCCCGCACCGGCGCCTCCGGGGGAGCAGCGATCAGCTTCGCCACCCGCCGCGCGGTCGCCTCGCGCAGCGCCTCCACCGCGGCGTGGTAGCGGCACACCCTGGCGGGCAGCGAGTGGAGCACCAGCTCGAGTGTGTCGAGCCGGCGCAGCGCGCGATCGGTCTCCCGCGCGCGACCCAGGGCCTCCGCCCAGATGACTTCCAGGTAGGCGATCGCAGCGGGAAGCTGCTCCTCGGGCAGGCCCTCCGGGGTCTCGATCTGGCGCACCACGGGGATCACCTCGTGGATCAGCCAGCTCTGCTCGGAGTGGGTGCGCAGCATCAGGGAGACGTCCGGCGGAGAGGCGAAGGGGTTCTGAATGAGTTTGCTATCTGGATAGTCGGACATGCGCTCGTGCGGGCCGCCGCGAGGATTGCCTGATTGCGGCCCACCACTGGACTCGGCGGAGATCCCGCGGGGCTTTAGGCGGCCCGGAGGCCCGCCAACGTATTTTCCCGAGCGCTCTCCGCAATTTGGCGAGAAATCGAGGGGCCCCCCTGCCCCGGGCGCAGATGGGGAGGCCATCCTCCCCGCCGCTAAAGCCGACCTCCGGGGGGACCGATGTCGAGTGTGGTGGCCCTCGAACGCGACCCGACGGCCCGGGCGCCCGGGCAGTACACCCGCTCGATCGTGCAGCGGCTGCGGATGCGCACCCTGCTGACGCTGGGGGCGCTGGCGGTCGCCACAACCCTGATGGGGCGGCGCTTCGGCTGGCACGACCCGCGCTTCCTGGGGGCGGAGGTGGGTCTGCTGATCGCGATCTTCGCGATCTCACGCTGGGTGCTGCCGCTGGTGGACCGCCACGACCGGGGGGCCACGGGCGAAGAGCAGGTGGGGGAGCTGCTGGAGGGGCTGGGAGAGAAGGGGTGGCGCGTGGTGCACGACGCGAGCCTCGGGAGGGGCAACGTCGATCACATCCTGATCGGCCCCGGGGGGGTGTTCACGGTGGAGACCAAGAGCCATCCCGGGCCGGTGCGGGTGGGGCGGATGCACGGGTCGGTGCTGGGCCAGGCGCAGGCGCAGCGCAAGGCGATCGAGGCGATCGTGGAGGAGCACGTGGAGCCGCTGGTGGTGTTCAGCCGCGCCTGGGTCGACCGGCCGCTGAGCCGGCGCAAGGGGGTGCGGGTGGTGCCCGCGCGGATGCTGCTGGGCTACGTGGACCGCCAGCCCGAGCGCCTGAACGGGCAGGCGGTGGCGCGCGCACACGCACGGCTGGCACGCGCCCTGGCGGAGTCCGACGCGCGCACACGCCCGCCGCGCCCGGGGCTCCGGGCGATCGGGAACCTGTCGCTGCCGCGGTAGCCTCCCTGGGTATGGCGAGCGCGGCAAGCACCCTTCCGGCGGTGGAGCGGTCCACGACCTCGCTGCCGCCGGGCCCGCGGTGGCCGGCGCTGGCACAGACGGTGGCGTGGGCGGCGGCGCTGCCGTGGATGCTCGAGCGCTGCGGGGCGCGCTACGGGGAGATGTTCACGGTGCGCTTCTTCCCCAGCGGCCGGAACATGGTGATCGTGAGCGGGCCGGAGCTCGTGAAGCAGGTGCTCACCGCCCCGCCCGAGGTGGCGCCCTCGGCGGCGGGCGCCTCGCCGATCGCGCCGGTGATGGGGCCCAGCTCGGTGCTCACGCTGACGGGCCCCGAGCACCTTCGCCAGCGGCGCCTGCTGCTCCCGCCGTTCCACGGGGAGCGGATGCGGGAGTACGAGGACGTGATCGTGGAGGCCACCCGCCGCGACCTCGCCTCATGGCGGCTGGGGGAGCCGATGGGCATGCAGGAGCGCACGCGGGCGATCACCCTGGAGGTGATCCTGCGGGCGGTGTTCGGCGTGGAGGCCGAGCGGATGGGAGCGCTGCGGGAGGCGATCGGGGGGCTGTTCGAGCCGCTGCGGCTGCCGATGCTGCTGCGGGTGGCGCTGAGCCGCCCGACGATGGAGCGCCCCAAGGGCGCGTTCGGGCGGGCGCTGGACCACATGGACGAGGTGATCTACGCCGAGATCGCACGACGGCGGGCGGAGCGGGATCTGGGGGAGCGCACGGACATCCTCTCGTTGCTGCTGCAGGCACGCGACGAGGAGGGCCTCGAGATGACCGACGCGGAGCTTCGCGACGAGCTCGTGACGCTGCTGCTGGCGGGGCACGAGACGACCGCGACCTCGGTGGCGTGGGCGATCGAGCGCCTGGTGCGCCACCCCGAGCAGCTCGCGCGGCTGACCGCGGAGATCGGGGAGGGGGAGAGCGAGGAGTACATGCAGGCGGTGATCCACGAGACCATGCGCGTGCGCCCGGTGGTGCCGCTGGTGGTGCGCATCCTCGAGGAGCCCCTGCGGGTCGGGGAGCACGAACTGCCGAAGGGCACGAGGGTGGCGCCGTCGATCTACCTGACCAACCGCGACCCCCGGGTGTACGAGTCACCGCGGGAGTTCCGCCCCGAGCGCTTCCTGGGGAGCGCGCCGGAGACCTTCTCGTGGATCCCCTTCGGCGGGGGCATCCGGCGCTGCATCGGGGCCTCCTTCGCGCTGCTGGAGATGAAGCTGATGCTGCGCACGATCCTCGGCGAGCTGGAGCCCTCGCTGCCCCGCGAGCCCGTGCGCCAGCGCGCTACCGGCCTCCCCAGTCTCACCGCCGGGCGGCGGCGGAGGTTCGCCGCGGGCGAGCGGATTCGCAGGCGCGCGATCACGCTCGTGCCGGCGGAGGGCACCCGCGTGGTGTGGCGCAGGCGGGGGTAGACAAGCGAGCGTCCCGGCCGGAGCGGGAGCTACGGTCCCGAGGATGAAGGAGATCCTGGAGACGATCGAGCAGGCGCGGCTGGAGCTGCAGGCAAGCCCCGCCGACCGGGTCGCGTGCGCCCGCGCGCGCGGGGCCCTGAGCCGGGCGCGGGAGCTGTGGGAGACGCTCGACGCCGAGGGCCGCGCGGCGCTGAGGGGCCCAGCGGCGCAGCTGCGGGAGCTGGTGGACGCGGAGGCGCGCAGCGAACAGGCCCCGCCCACACCGGAGGAGCTGCTGGAGCGCTTCGGCCTGCGGGAGTTCCGCGCGGGCCAGCGCGAGGCGGTGGCGGCGGCGCTGGAGGGGAGGGACACCCTCGTGGTGATGCCGACGGGCGCGGGGAAGTCGCTCTGCTACCAGCTCCCCGCGCTGGCGGGGAGGGGGCTGGTGGTGGTGGTGAGCCCGCTGATCGCGCTGATGAGCGACCAGTGGAAGCGCCTTGCGGAGACCGGGGTGAACGCGGTGATGCTCGCCTCGGGGATGGAGGAGGGCCACAACGGCAGAGCGCTGCTGGACATCGAATCGGGGTGGGCGCAGCTGGTGCTGGCAGCCCCGGAGCGCTTCGCCTCGCGGGCCTTCCGCGAGGCGGTGGGGACGCGCAAGGTGGGGCTGTTCGTGGTCGACGAGGCGCACTGCGTGGCGGAGTGGGGCCACGACTTCCGCCCCGACTACCTGCGCCTGCACGGCGCAATCGCGGCGGTGGGGCGCCCGCCGGTAATGGCGGCGACGGCGACGGCGACCCCCAGGGTGGCGCGGGAGATCGCGGCGAAGCTGGGGCTGCGGGAGTGGGTGTCGGTGAGCTCGGGCTTCGACCGCCCCAACATCGCCTTCGACGTGGTCAGCGTGGAGGGCAAGGGAGCGGTGGCGCGCAAGCGGGCGGCGCTGCTGCACGTGCTGGAGAACGCGGACCCCGCCCACCCCGCCCGCCCGGCGATCGTGTACTGCGGGACGCGCAGGGACACCGAGGAGGTGGCGGAGCTGATCGCGGGGAGGGGGATCGCGACGGTGGCCTACCACGCGGGTCTGCGCCCCGAGGAGCGCCGCCGCGCGCAGGAGGAGTTCATGGAGGGAAGGGCGGAGGTGGTGGTGGCCACGAACGCGTTCGGGATGGGGGTGGACAAGGCGGACGTGCGCACGGTGGCGCACTGGGCGATCCCCACGAGCCTCGAGGCCTACTACCAGGAGGCCGGCCGCGGGGGACGCGACGGGAAGCCCGCGCGGGCGCTGCTGCTGGCCTCGCGGATGGACCTGGGGAGGCTGATCCGCTTCAACACCGAGCGCCAGAGCAGCGTGGAGGACGTGCGCGCGTACACCAGCCGTCTGGGCCGGCGCGCGAGCGGGGGTGTGGTGGAGATCCCCCCCCGGGAACTGGATGACACCGAACGGGTGCTGCTCTCGATCGCCGAGCGCGCGAGCGCGGCGGAGCTGCAGCCGGGCGCAAGGGGGGTGCTGAGGGTGCGCCTCACGGGCGAGCTCGACGGGCGCGCCGCCTACCAGGCGATCAAGGCGGCGAAGGATCGGGGGTGGGAGTCCTACAGGGCGATCGAGCGGTTCATCGCCAACGGCAGCGAGTGCCGCCGCCGGCAGATCCTCGAGCACTTCGGGGACTCCCAGGAAGGAGCGCGGGAGGGCCGCTGCTGCAGCGTGTGCGACCCCGACCCCGAGCTGGAGCACGCGCTGGCGGCGGGCGCGAGCACCGCGAGGGCCCGGGGCGAGCGCCGGGCGCCGGGGCGCGCGAACGGGGAGCCCACGCTCAACGGCGCCCCGGAGCCCTCCGAGCCGGTGGACGAGGGGCAGTACGAGAAGCTGCGGGAGTGGCGGCTGGGCCGCGCGGAGGGCAAGCCGGCGTTCACGGTGGCGGCGAACACGGTGCTCGAGGAGATCCTGCGCCGCCGTCCGGGGAGCGCTGAGGAGCTGATCGAGATCCGCGGCATCGGCCCCGCGTTCTGCGAGAAGCATGGGGATTCGCTGTTGGAGGCGCTGGGGGCGCTGTGAGGAGGGGCGCCGCAGGCTCAGCGGCGCTTGAGATCCTGAGATGGCGAGGGCGAACCCTCCCTCGACGCCGGTGCCGCGGCGTTCTCAAAGCCTTCGGAGACGGCGGCCTGCAGGAGCTCGCGATCGAAGGCGAGGAGTGCGGCACAGCGCTTGTCCGCAGCGCGCGCGGCGAGCGCGGAGGCGAGTTGGACGGCGTCATAGGCGCGCAGGCCGTGGGTCCCGGCCAGATCTGCGGCGCTCCCGATGATCCCCTCGGTGACCGCGATCGCAATGAACCGTGGCGGCCGCTGGGGGGTGCCGGCGTAGTCGGCTGTGAACGCTCGGATGAGGGTCAGCGAGTCATCGAGGTCGATCTCGCCGGAGCGCTGCTTGCGCCAGATCGCCGCTGTGACCTCCACCCGAGCGAGCGCAGATATGACAAGCGGCACTCGCAATCGCCTGACGGTCTCATACCCGGCCTCGTCCGCGTAGAGCTTGACGAGTGCGGAGGAGTCGGCGAAGACGCTCAGCGGCGATCCTCGGCGACTAGGGAGGAGAGCGACCGACCGCGACCGGCACGCCTGCGCGCACGCTCCAGAGCGGCACCGGCGGGCGCGGGATGGGAAGCGCGGGGCACGGCCGCCAGCAGGCCCGCCCTGTCCAGGCGCTCGCGCAGCTGCGCGGCCTCATCCCCGGCAAGCTCGGGGTCGACAGCGGCGCCGAGCACCGCGTGGGCGTAGGCGTTGACGCTCTCGCCCCGCGCGGCAGCGGCCCGCTTGAGGAAGTCGGCCAGTCGATCGTCGACCCGCAGGGTGAGCTGCTTCATGCTGTCATGGTAGCAGGCGAGACAGCGGACCAGCGGCCGGGGACCCGATGGCGTCGGCGACGGCGATAGCATCCGAGCACATGCCGACGTAGCTCAGCTGGTAGAGCACTTCACTCGTAATGAAGGGGTCCGGGGTTCGAGTCCCCGCGTCGGCTCTCCCATCTCATGCCACCTGTGCCTCACACAGAGCCGAAGCGACGGCGGCGCGCTCCTCGGATTGTGAGGGCATCGGATCTCGGCGGGATGGCAGGGTTTCCCACCGACGGCCAGCGAGCCCTGCTCGTCGAGGGCCGAGCGTCCGAGGCGTTCGCTGTGGCTGAACATTGGAGATACCTACTTCAGAAAGAACCTATGCGGCATCCCCTGGCGCGCCGCACTTGCCTCCAGCAGGGGGGTTGGATACTGCGCAAGTCGCCCACCACGGCCGGGGGTTGGGTGTAGTCTATGCGCTACATCCATCACGCGCTGGCGATCCGCTGGAGGCGAGCATGCCCTGGCCAAATGAATATTCCTTTAGTTGGGATCTTTTTAGAAGATACGAGATCGGTGTGCTCGCCCGACCGGCGTGAGAGGCTAGTATTCGGGAATGGCAAGTCGCCCAAACCAGCCGCGCCGCAGCCCTCGGAGGTCCACTCGCAGCGGAGCCGGTCACTCCAACCTGGCCCGCCAACAGCGAGCTCCAACGCTTTGGGCGATGCTGCTCGTCTCCATCGCGGGCCCGGGTCTCATGGGGATCGCGGCCGCGCAGGCGGCGGGTGTGTCCACAGACGAGGGAGTGGCACACGAGGCTGCGATCGGTAACGGCACGCCGAGAGGCGGGGCTGCCGTTCTCGGTAGGGCCGCGCACACGATGGACGTCAAAGACGAAGGGCATCTGCACCTGGTGAGCAGCTCGGGATCCAACCTGATCGAGGAAGGGCCGATCTCGGGGACGATCCCGGGCAGGGTCAGGGTGAGCTTCAATGTCGGCCCCACGGTGTACGCCTCGTTCACGATCTATGTCCAGGGTGGCAGCTCGATCAGCGGGCGCGGCCACGGGGCTCTGCACTCGACGAGCGCCTACTCCACCTTCGGGGGCTCCCTGTCGGTCACCCACGGCACGGGCCGCTACGCGCACGCCTCGGGGACGGGCGACCTCTATGGGGCGATCAACCGCAAGAGCAGCAGCTACCCGATGACCGTGCAGACAGTGGGCGAGCTGCACTACTGAGGTTTCCGCGGATGCTTCGCGGAGCCGGGCCGCCGAGCCACGGAGCCAACGAGCGGTTTAGCCTTTGCGCGTGGAGGCGCGCGAGCTCGAGGCCCCGGACGCCGTCTCTGCGGGGTCCCAGCGGGAGGAGGAGCCTCGTCCCTCGCTCGGAGTGGTGCTGCGAGAGTGGGGACGCCTGGGGTGCATCGGCTTCGGCGGGCCCCCCGCGCAGATGGCGCTCCTGCGGGAGCTCTGCGTGCAGCGCGAGGGATGGCTGACGCGGGCGGAGTTCGAGGATGCGATCGCGGCGTGCAACCTGCTCCCGGGCCCCGCCGCGACGCAGCTGGCGATCTTCTGCGCCTGGCGGGTGCGGGGCCCAGCGGGGGCGATCGTGGGGGGTCTGGGGTTCATCGTGCCTGGGCTGCTCGCGATCCTGGGACTGGCGGCGCTGTTCCTCGCGGGCTCCCCGCCGGCGTGGGTGCGCGGCGCGGGTGCCGGCGCGGGCGCAACGGTGGCGGCAGTGGCGGTGCGGACCGGGGGGACGCTGCTCGGCCCGAGCCACAGACGCGCCAGCGATCGTGGAGCCGGTGGCAATGTGCGCTTCTGGGCCTACCTGCTGGTGGGCGGGGGGAGCGCTGCGACGGTGGGCCCCTGGCTGGTGGTGGCGCTGATCGGGTGTGGGGGGATGGAGATGATTTGGAGGAGGAGGAGGAGGAGGAGGGAGTCCGCGGCGCGGCGCACGCCCTCGCTCCTGGCCCCGCCGCTGTGGGCGGTGACGGTCCCCGCGGTGGGGGGCTTGGCGGCACTGGGGTGGGTGGCGCTGAAGGTGGGGGCGCTCTCCTACGGGGGAGGGTTCGTGATCGTCCCGCTGATGCAGCACGATGCGGTGACCCGCTACCACTGGATGACCGCGGGCCAGTTCCTGAACGCGGTCGCCCTCGGGCAGGTGACCCCGGGCCCGCTGGTGCAGACGGTGGCGGTGGTGGGGTATGCGGCGGCGGGCGTGGGTGGGGGCCTGCTGGCGGCGGGGATCGCGTTCGCGCCGTCGTTCGTGTTCGTGCTGGGGGGCGCGCGCCACTTCGATCGCCTGCGCTCGAGTGCCTCCGCGCAGGGCTTCCTCGGGGGCGCGAGCCCGGCGGCGATCGGCGCGATCCTCGGCTCCGCGGTGCCGCTGGGGCTGGCGCTCTCCGAGCCCTGGCAGGTGGCGGTGCTGGGGGGCGCCGGGGTCCTGCTGCTGGTGGCCCGACGGGGTGTCGTGGCGACGCTGCTGGCGGCGGGCGTGGTGGGAGCGGTGCTCGGCGTGGCGGGAGCGCCGCTGCCGCATTGACTTCCCTCCCCCGTTGCCACGAATGCCAACTCGCCGGCCAGTGGCGGGCCGGCTCACCCGGCGAAAGGCGGGTAGGAGCGTCGAAACGGGGCCTTCTCAGCCCACCTGCGACAGCGACCGCGGAGCGGGCGCGGCGGCGGGCAGCGTGAAGCGGACCTGGGTCCCCCCGGGGGCGTCGGCAAGCCAGATGCGACCCCCGTGGGCCTCCACGATCGCGCGTGCGATCGCCAACCCCAAGCCGCTGCCGGGGCCGGTGCGGGCGGCGTCGTGGCCGCCGCGGTAGAAGGGCTCGAACACGTGGGGGCGGTCCTCGGGGGCGATCCCCGCCCCGGTGTCCGCGACCTCCACCTCGACGGTGCCGTTCGCCGCTGTCGCCCTGATCGCGACGGAGCCGTCCGGGGGCGTGTGGTGGATCGCGTTCTGGAGCAGGTTCAGAAGCACCCGGCGGAGCTTGTCGGGATTGGCGTCGGCGGGGGCGAGATCTGCGGGGAGATCCGCCTGGAGGGCCACCCCGGCGGCCTCCGTGGCGGGGCGCACCAGCTCGCAGGCCTCGCCGACGAGCTCCGCGAGATCGACGGCCCCGGTGCTCCACGCCACCTCGCCCGCATCGAGGCAGGAGAGCTCGAAGAGGTCCTCGATCAGGGTCCCCAGGGTGCGTACGTGAGCGCCCATCGTGCGCACGTAGCGGCGTGCGGTGGCGGGGTCCACGAGCTCGTCCTCGAGCGCCTGCGTGAGCAGCCGCAGCGTGCTGAGGGGGGTGCGCAGATCGTGGGAGACCGCCGCGATCACCTGACGGCGGGCAGCCTCGGCGGTATCCCGCGCGTGCTCCTCGGCGGCGAGCGCCGCGATCATGCGGTTGGCGGTGCGCGCGAGATCCTCGAGCTCGCGACCCGAGCGGGCCTCGATCTCGATCTCCCGCTCGCCGCGCTCGAGCGCGTGGAGACCCTCGCGGATCGCGTGCACGTCGCGCACCACCCCCCGCAGCAGCAGCTGCGCGGCGCGGGTGGCGACGACAGCCGCGAACAGCAGGATCGCGACGGTCATCCAGGCGTCGTGGGGGGACACGAACATCACGGCGGCCCCGATCGCGACCGCGGCGAGGAGCTGCCCGAGGGCGAGACCGAGACCCAGCTCGAAGCGATGGTGCAGCGTGGGCAGCCGTAGCCGCCCGCTGTCGGCGAGCCATGCGAGCGCCAGCGCGAGCAGCCCGACGGGCAGGAGGATCTCGACCGTCGTGAGCACGGAGCCGCCGATGGCGGCCATCACCGCGCAGGCGGGGAGCAGCGCGAGCAGCAGCACCGCTATCGAGCTCCACGCCGAGCGTCTCGCCGCCGCCGGCTCATCGCGTCCGCCCCTCATGGCCGGAAGCGGTAGCCGACGCCCCACACGGTCTGGACGTAGCGCGGGTGCTCGGGGTCGGGCTCGAGCTTGGTGCGCAGGCGGCGGACGTGGACGGTGACGGTGGAGCTGTCGGTGTAGTCGGGGAGTTGCCACACGAGCTCCATCAGGCGGTCGCGCGAGAAGACCTGCCCGGGGTGTTGGGCGAGGAACACGAGCAGGTCGAACTCGCGCACGGTGAGCGCGACCTCCCGCTCGCCGACGGTCACCGTGCGGGTGAGGGGCTCGATGCGCAGCCCCTCGAACTCGAGCGGGGGGATGGGCTGGGCGGCGGGGCGCTCGCGGCGCAGCACGGCTTCCACGCGCGCGACGAGCTCCCCGGGGGAGAAGGGCTTGACGACGTAGTCGTCGGCGCCGCGGCGCAGCCCCACGATCCGGTCGGCCTCGCGGCCGCGGGCGGTGAGCAGGATCACGCGCGCGGGCGAGCCCTCGAGCTCGCGCAGGCGGCGCATCACCTCGAGACCGTCGATCCCAGGGAGCATGACGTCGAGCACCACGAGGTCCGGGGGGCTCTGGGCGCAGAGGGCGAGCGCCTGGGGGCCGTCGCCGGCGACGCGCGTGCGGTAGCCGGCGCGCTCCAGGTAGCGCGCCACCACCTCGCCGATGGTGGGCTCGTCGTCGACGACCAGCACCGAGGCGCGCGGCTGGCTCGCTGACGCATCTGCTGCTGCGGGGGGCATCGCCTGGGCGATCATGACAGCGCGGGGGGCTCCAACCCGATCATGACAGCGCGGGCGGCCTCAACCCGATCATGACAGCGCGAGGGGGCTCGACTGGATATGACAGCGCGAGGGAGCTCAACCGAAGGTGAAGTCGTAGACGGTGACCCCCGGCGGGGGCTGCACCGTGAGGGTGTGGGTCTGCACGGAGGGGAGGTCGACGAGGTTGTAGACGTCCTGGAACTGCACCATCGCGGTCCCGTCGTGCACGTTGGTGCCCGCGAGCGCCTGCGGGATCGGCCGTCCGTCGAGCAGCACCCGCACGGGACGGGGGTGGCCGGGGGATCCCATCACCAGGTACACGCGCCTGGCCCTGAAGCTCAGCTGCACCGCGGCCCCGGTGCTCAGCGGCGTGGTGCCCCACGCGCCGATGCTCAGGAGACCCGAGTAGCGCAGCTCGCTGAGCGGGGGCGGCTGGGAGGGGAGCGGACCGTAGTCGTGCGCCCCGGCCGTGAAAGACCCATTGGCGAGGCGTTCGCCGCGTTCGGTGCCGAGATAGGACTCGGGGGTGATTTCCGCTTCGGAGGGTTTCAGGGCGTGGACGTCGGTCGGCCCGCTCAGCCCCGTGGCGCCGGCTTCGATCAGCAGGCTGCGGATCGCGCGCTCCTTGGTGGCGTACTCGCCCTCGCCGAAGTCCTCCAGGCGGATGCGGCCCTGGGCGTCGATCAGGTACTCGGCGGGCCAGTACTCGTTGTTGTAAGCGTTCCAGGTGCCGTATTCGTTGTCCTGCACCACCGGGTAGTGGATCCCGTTCTGGGCGACCGCGGCGGCGACGTTGGCGGCGGAGTGCTCGAAGGGGAACTCGGGGGTGTGGACCCCGATGATGTCGAAGCCCCTGCTGTGGTACTTGGCGTACCACGCGTTGAGGTAGGGGAGGGTGCGGATGCAGTTGATGCAGGTGTAGGTCCAGAAGTCCACGAGCACCACGTGTCCGCGGAGGCTCGCGAGCGGCACGGGCTTCCCCCCGGGGGTGTTGAACCACTTCTCGGTGTCCGCGAATTCCGGGGCCTGCCCCAGCACGGGCAGCCGCAGCCCGGCGTCGGCCTCGCGCAGGCCGGCATCCTGCCGGGCCTTGCGACCGCGCAGCGCGGCGAGCTGCACGGTGGCGGCGTGGCTGGTCTCGAGGCCTTTGGTGGGGTCCGTGAGGAACGAGGGGAGGCTGCTCGCGATCGTGGTCTCGAAGCGGGTGTCGTAGTTGCGGAGCATCGCGAACGCGATCAACACCATCACCGCCCCCATCGCCATCTGAAAGCGCGCGCTGCGCCGCGCGAGGGGAGCTGTGAGCCGTCGCCCGCCGAGCATCAGCGCGTAGAGCACCACCGCCGAGCCGATCCCGTAGGCGAGCGCCACGGAGAGGCGCGCGGCGGTGAAGGTCTGGGAGGCGGAGGCGGTGATGACTCCCGCGAGGATCGGCCCGGCGCAGGGGGCGTAGACGAAGCCAAGCCCCCCGCCGACCAGCATCCCAGACCAGAAGCCCTCGCGCGGGCGTCCCTCGGAGTCCTTGCCGGCGCCCACCCCGCCGCTGGGACCGAGGCGGCTGAGTCGGGCCTCGAGGCGGTCCCCGAGCCAGGGCACCAGCAGGCAGATGCCGAAGCCGATGAGCGCGAGGATCGCGAGCGTGCGCAGCAGGCTGTCGGGGAGGCCGAGCGCGGAGATCACGTAGACGAGCGCAACGGTGGCGAAGGTGAAGGAGAGCGCAAGCCCGGTGACCACGCCCAGCGGGCGGCGGCGGCCGCCGGTGACCCCGGCGGAGAGCGCCACCGGCAGAACCGGCAGCACGCACGGGGAGACCGCGGTGGCGGCGCCGGCGATGAATGCGAAGACGATCAGCACGAACATTTGCGGCAATCCTCCTGAACAGATATTGCCGATCCCTTACGCGATCCGCTCCAGCTCTCCCTGCCGCTGTAAGAAAACCGTAATCGGCAGCCGCTGCACTATGGCCCGGCGGGCAGTGGCCCGACCGAGACCATCATTCCGCTACCGGAGGAGACACATGCGCACCACCCGTTCCCCGCACAGGCGCCTCGCGCTCGGCGCGTCGCTGCTGATTCTCGCCGCCGCCCCCACCGTCGCCCAGGCAGCCTCCCACCCCGCGATGAAGCACCATCCGGCGATGAAGCACCACCACGCCATGAAGCACCACCCCGCGATGAAGCACAGCAAATAGCCGCCCGCGCCGGCCGGCTGCGCCGCCGGAGACGAAGGCACGGGGCCTCCAGCCCAGTGCCCGCGCCCGGACGGGGGAGCTCAGGCAGCCCGCTCCAGCGCCTCGGGGGCGGAGGCCTCCAGGGCTGGGGCGATCGCGTGCTCGACGAAGCCGATGATCCTGACGACGGCGTCGCAGCTATCGCACACCAGCCTGGCCTCGAACAGCTCGGGCTGGGTCGCGCTGCGCGACAGGACGGCGGCGCAGGTTCCATCGTGGTTGTGGGCACACATGGGGGCTTCCATAGAACGCTTGGCGTGGATCGGTCTTCCGACGGTGGTCCGGGGGGGGCTCTGGAGGTTCCTGTATCGGCGTCCGAGGGCAACTGCATGAGGATCGATGTGCGGGCCCGCAGGCGAACGCGTCTGGACCCCGCATGTGGGCTTCGGCTGACCGCGACGGCGATCCCGAGATCATGCGCGCGGCGACCCAAGGCTTTACACTGGCAGCCGACCTCAAGGAGAGGTGGCCGAGTGGCTGAAGGCACTCGCCTGCTAAGCGAGTATGGGGATTAAACTCCATCGCGGGTTCGAATCCCGCCCTCTCCGTTTTCGCCGGCTTTGCCTTTGTGAAGCCAAGAACGAGCGACCGACGGGACAGGACACTCGGGCCGTCTTCGGTGCCATGGGCCGTCGAATGGCTCTACTGCAGTGGTCCTTGCTGGGGTTGCGGTGGCCGATCTACGGCCTTGATCTCATTCTCGGCCCACGTCCTCACCTGCCCGACCAGTGCGAGGGCGGCGGACCGGTCGAGCGGCGGGGGCTCCTCGCCCTCGTAGCGGAACTCGACCGCCCAGGGAGAGAGCACATCGGCCTCGGCGAGCTCATCTGGAGCCTCGATCTCGTTTGCTTCGACCAGGCCGATCAGGTAGCTCAGCGCGTGGCTCGTCATGAACGCCACGCCGCGTGCGGCCAGAACCGCCTTGATCAGCTTCTCGACAGCCTGCTGTGCATGGAAGCCGACGATCGCGTCAGCGATGTCCATGTCCCGGGAGACCTTCCTGATGAGCGTCTCGTCCTCGATCGCCCTGGCGAGCAGCATGCGCGCCAGATCGAGCCGGTCATGCGGCGGCATGCAGTACTCGACCCTCGGTGAGGGCGGCGTGCACCATCGACCCCTCCACACTTCCCCAATCCTCGGCGTAGCGCTCGCTTACGACGAGGACATCGAACGGCATCCCGAGAGGGCGTAGCGCTCGACCGAGACGCACCATCTCGGCATGCCGGTCCTGAGGGTCGCGCTCCACGACCAAGAAGTCGAAGTCGCTGTCCGGACTGTCGTCACCGCGGGCACGCGAGCCAAAAAGAACGATCTTGACCGGATCGGTAGCGACGGCCGCCAAGGTCTGGCCTGCGGCCTCGATGACCTCCCGAGGAACCATGACGACACCGTAGCGAAGCTACCGGGCGAGTCCGCACGGCCCGCCCTCAGTCTGGTATTCAAGCCCCAAATCGCACCGCATGGAGGAGCCTAGATGCACGCGGGCTTGGTCTCGTGCGAGCTCATTTGCGCTGCGCCCGCTGAGAACGGCATTTATAGCTCGAGATCGGTAGCCACATAGCCGTCCCGCTTCATAGATTGTGAGGAAGCGCTGTCGCTCGTGCTCACAGAAGCGCATCTTGTTGCGCGCGACGTTGGGGTCGATTTTGAGCTCTGTGGCTACTGCCCGCCAGCTTCTACCATTCGCCATGAGCGCAAAGACTTTGCGCTGGCTTTTGGTGAGCTGCGCGAGAAACTCGGCGGCGAGAAGTGCGTTCTCGCGAGCGATGCAGGCACGTTCTGGGTTCTCTCTCCAGGCTTGCTCCTCGCGGCTGGCCAGCATTGCTGGAGCAGCCTGCTCGAGGATACGGGAGTGGGTTGCGCGGTCGCGATGCAGACGCAGAGCGCGCAACCTGATCCCCAGCCTCAGCGCGTAGCGCAGATGATCTTCTGATTCGAATAACCCCGCAAGCAACGCGCTTGTGGTGACGTCGAAGAGTTCTTCGACGTCAACTCTGCCCATGCCCGCGCACTCCTTGAGGGTGTGGGCAATGCGTAGCTCACTGCTGCGTAGCTGGGCGAATAACTTGGGGGAGGGTCGCAAAAAGGCTCCTTGAGTAGAACGGACATGAGTCCATAGGTATCCCGAGTTTGGTATTGGGGGAACGCCCGGCCCGCCTTGCAGCGCGACGCTGCTGGAGGTCGTGGACTTCGAGACGATGCTCCGCCACAGCGAGGGGGACGCCCGCCGACCGCTCAACGACTGCCAGCGTCGATCCGTCTGGCTGGAGCCCGCGCTAAGCCAAGCGTTGACTAGCCGAGCAGGGCACGATCAACGACGACCTCTTGGTCATCCAGCAAGTATCTCTAGGTCGCCTGATCGTCTCCGCCGCCCGCCGCCGTGCCTGCTGGCCGGCAGGCTGCATGAGAAGCTCAATTAGAGTCTCAAGCTGGACTTGATGGTTTGCAAACCGTCCCGATCTCCCCGTTCGCAACAAGCAGAAGGTCGTTGTTCGAACACGCTGCTCGGCTTTGTGCCGGGCCGCGTCGTTCGCATCACGTGCGGCGGACACTTAGCGCGGGCGGTAGACATCGGCGCGGTGAGCGACAGCGAGCACGGAGACCGTGTTGGTCTCATCGTCGATGCGATACACGATTCGGTAGGGACCGCGGCGTGCCGACCAGCATCCATCCAGCTCGAAGCGCAGGGGCTTGCCAAGGCGTCGCGGGTTGAAGGCGATCGCATCAAGTGTCTCGATCACGGCCGCTGCGACGGAGATGGGCAGGCGATCTATCTGACGACGTGCAGGTGCCATCACCAGCACCTGCCAAGGGGCGTCGCTCACGCGGCGGCGTTGCGGCGAGTCTGAAGCTCGGTTCGCAGTTCGGCGAGCGTGGTAGCCGGCTCTTCCGCCGTGTGAGCCTGCTGGCTCTCCAAGATCTGGGCCATGAGCGCCGGGTCGGACATGATCGCCAGGGTCTCCTCGAGACTTTCGAGATCGTCGTGGCTGATCAAGACCGCAGCAGGCTTGCCATTGCGGGTCACCACGACGCGATCGTGCTGGTCCTCAACGCGATTCACCAGCTCCGATAGGTGCGCCTTGACGGAAGACAGCGGCAAAGTATCGGCCATGACCAATATCATAGTCATATCTTGCGCTCAGCGTATGTCCAGCGCATCGAGCAACTCTGGCAAAGGGTTTGAAAACAGTCTCAGGCACTCCGCCCATTTGCTCGACCTATGAACCCCGGCCCCTGGAAAGGGGCCGGGTTCGTCTTGGTGGCGGTTGGCCTGAGGTGCTCGTTGCTAGCGTGGCCGTCGATGACGCTGGCAGTCCGGCAGGGATGGACGAGCACCGAGACGCCGGGTGAGGCGCGCGTGGCGCAAGCTCTGGAGCACCGCCGCGAGGAGCTCGTCGCCCTGTGGGAGCGACTTGGCGCGGAGGGTCCCTCGTTCGGCCAGACGATCGACCCCGATCCCGAGGCCGCCCGCCGCGGGTACTTCCGGCCGCTGGCGCGCATGCTCGCCGCCGGCGTGGGCGGCTCGCCACAACATCGCGCCACCTACATCGACTGTCGCCTGAACTACCTACCCAAGGCGCTCTCGGGCCAGGAGCGCGCAGAGCTGCTGGGAGGGCTGCTGGACGCGGAGGGCCGGGCGATCGCCCAGCTGCTGGCGAAAGAATGCCCCGAGGATCTCGCGTGCGCCGCGCTCGCCCAGTTGCACGCGCCGCTCACCCGTGCCCCGGAGCAGGGCGATCCACGTCTGCTGCTGATCGGCGACTGCGTTTTCAACGACGTGCGACTGTTCCTGTCCGAGCGCGTGGCGGCCGCCAGCGGCCGAGCGCCCGACGTGGATCACATCTTCTTCGCCGCCGGACCCTCGCCGCTCGATCCGCAGGAGATGCGGCGGGTGACCCACAGCGCACCGCCGACACTGATCGGGCTGTCGCTGTTCAGCTACGGCGGCGTGCCCGCCTACCGGGTGCTGCTGGCCGAGCACAAGCGGCTCGGCCGGCGAGAGCTGCGCGCGCGCGTGGGGATGCTGGCGGGGATGGTCGCCGCCAGCATCGAAGCGCTCCGGGAGGTGACCGATGCGACGATCCTCGTGCACACCGCCTGCTCGCTGCCGCTCACGCGCAGGCGCGCCCAGTCGCGCCTGCTACCCGCCGAGCCCCGCAGCCGCAGGCGGCTGAACGCGGACATCACCGAGGCCGTCGCGGAGCTGGTGGATGGGACCGCGAACACGGTATTGGTCGACGAGCAGCGCCTGATTCGCGAAAGCGGCGGCCTCGCGCAGGTGGGAGCGCCGGTGTTGGGGCCCGAGTACGAGGGGGCCTACGCGCACCCAGCGATGTTCGGGGCGGTGCTGGCCGACCAGTACGCCGAGATGCTCGCCGCGCAGGGGCTGCTCGGCCGGGCGAAGGCGCTGCTGGTCGATTTCGACAACACGCTGTGGGTGGGCGTGATGGGCGACGGCGCGGTGGAGCAGCTGCACGAGCGCCAGCGGCTGCTACGGCGGCTGCGCGAGGCGGGCGTGTTGCTGGTGGCGCTCAGCAAGAACGACCCGGCCACGATCCGCTGGGAGGAGATGACGCTGACGAGCGAGGACTTCGTGCTGCAGCTGTTCAACTGGCGTCCCAAGCCCGACAACGTGAGCGACGCGATCGCGGCGCTCGACCTGGCACCAGACGCGTTCGTGCTGCTCGACGACAATCCCGTCGAGCGCGCGCTGGTTGAAGAGAACGTGCTCGGCGTGCGCAGCCTGGATCCCGAGCAGCCATCCAGCTGGAGGTGGCTGGAGCAGTGGCTGGAGATGCCCTCCACCTCGCAAACCGAGGAGGCGCGGCGGCGCACAGAGTCCTACCGAGAGGCCGCCCAGCGCCGTCACGCGATGGGCACCCAACACGACTACCAGCAGATGATGCGCTCACTGGAGCTGCGCGCCGAGGTCCGCACCGCCGGCCCGGGGGACATGGCGAGGGTGCTGGAGCTGATCCAGCGCACCAATCAGTTCAACACCACCACCCGACGCCGCTCGGCGGCGGAGGTGAGCGCGCTGCTCGAGTCGGGCTCGCACGAGGTGTTCGTCGCGTCGCTGGGCGACCGCTTCGGGGACCTCGGGATCGTCGCGGTGGCGATCACCGAGCGCCTGGCCGACGGCGCGGTGGAGATCGATTCCTTCATCATGAGCTGCCGCGCGATGGGCTTCGGCCTCGAGCAGCTGGCGCTCGCGGAGATCCTCGGGCGGCTCGACGCGCCGCGCTACGTGGCACGGTTCGTTCCGACCGATCGCAACGGGCCCGCGGCCGGGCTCTACCCCTCGAACGGCTTCACCGAAGCGGGGCCCGGGCTGTGGGCGCTCGCCGGCGGGGAGCGCCCGGAGCGCCCGGGCTGGTTTGGCGCGAGCTCGACCTGACACGAGCCGCACAAAGGCCGTAGGCCGCTCTCACCGTGTCGCTGCAGGAGATCCGTCCCCACCCCACGCTCCCCCGGCTTCGGAAGATGGAGACCGGGTGGGTCGCCAGACGCTCCATCCCGGGCTCGCCGGTCAGCTGCCGAACCAGCGCAACCGGCGACTGGAGCCGAAGCGCTCCTTGAGCGCCATCTGCTCGGCCGAGGGCGCGTTGAAGGTGCCGGTTTTCTGTGGACCCGAGAGGAAGTCGATGTCCACGCTGCCGATGCGTCCCGCGCCGAACTCGATGTAGCACGTGCCGCGCCCGAGATGGCGTTCTGGCGGGCTGCCGCCGTACAGCTCGGCGATCAGCGTCTGTGCCACCACGCGCGCCGCGCCCTCGGCGAACACGCCGGCCTTGGGCACCCCCGCGGTCGCCACGTCGCCCACGGCGTAAACCCCGGGAAAACGCGTCTCGAGCGTAGCCGAGTCGACCGGTATGTAGCCGTCCTCGGTCATGCCGCTGGCGATCACGACATCGGGAGCGCGATGCTTGGGCACCCCCAGGAACAGGTCGAACGGCAGCTCGCTGCCGTCGTCGAGCTTCGCGACCCTGCGCCCCGGATCGAGCTCGTTGATGCGGCGGCCCCCGATGAACGCGATGTCGCGCTCGGCAAACTCCCTTTCGAGCGCCTCCGAGGTCTCGGGTGACGGCGGCACGGGCCTGCCCAATGGCGTCACGAACGAGATCCGACACGCATCGCGCACCCCGCGCGCGGTCAGCTCGTCATGCAGCAGCAGTGCGCACTCGCTCGGTGCGGGCGGGCACTTGAACGGAGCGCCGCACACGCCGATGACCACGTGCCCCCGCGAGAACGTCGGGATGATCTCCGCCACACGCTCGGCGCCGGCAACCGAGTAGAACTCGTTCCCGACCTCCGCGAGGCCCGGGGTGGCGTCCATGTCGTAGTCGGCGCCCAGCGCGATGACCAGCACGTCGGCCTCGTGGACACCCGCGTCAGTGCCCACGCGCCGCGCCTCTGGATCGATCGCCGTGATCGTCTCCCGCAGCACACGGACACCCGGCTTCGAGATATCGCCGTAGGCCAGGCGGGCCGCCTGCGGGGTGCTCCGCCCAAACATCACATCGAGCTTCGAGAACCCGAACACAAAGGCGTCGGCCTTGTCGATCAGCGTCACCTCGAGCTCTGCGCCGACCGCCTCCGACATCACAGTGCAGAGCTCCAATCCGCCGAACCCCGCACCGAGCACGACAATACGCTTACTCATCGCATCCCTCCAAGCGGCAGCGCGTAGGCGGTCTTGCCGTCACCCTCGCGCTTGACCTTCGTGACCTTTCCCCGTCTCGCCAGGCGACTGAGGTTGCCGCGGATGTCGGAGCCGCCCATCGCCGTGACCATCACCAGCTCGCTCACCGTATGGGAACCGTGCTCGAGCGCCGCGAGGATCGCCTGCTGGACATCCCCCGGCGAAGCCGGCTTGCGCTCCTGCTCCTCCTCTCCGTCGTCGGACCCGGAGAGGGCCCCCTCGTCGGCCTCATCGAGGATCGGAGGGGGTATGGCGTGCTCGCGCGGCTGCTCCGGAGCGTCCAGGGCAGAGGCCGCTCGTTCGATCGCTCCGGCCGCCGAACCGCGCGGGCCGATCTCCGATCGCTCGCGCGGGCGGCGGCGCCGGGCCGCGGGGCGCGGCGCCGGTGTCCGTGTCGCCGAGAAGGCATCCGGGGACGCCTCCTGCGCCTCGCTCGAGACGAGCGTTTGGGCCGCCGTGGTCAGGCGCTCGTACTCCTCCAACAGTGGGTGGAGCTGCGCCATGCGCAGCTCGAGTTCGGTGCGTATCCTCGACAGCAGGTCAGTCGCCACTGCAGCCCCCTCGGGTTCAGATCTCCCTCCTGGCGAGGGCACGCGCCAGCATATCTGGCGGCCTGGGATCCCGGTGGACTGAGCCCTGGGCGATCTCGCGAGAGCGAGCGCTGGGCCGATGGGGCGCGGGCGCGGACCGCCAGGGCCCTACCCCTCGGGCTCCTCCGGGGGGCTGACGGCGAAGACAATGTGGCGGCGGGCGATCACGAGGAAGGGATGACTCTCGGAAGGCCCCCCGTCGAGGGGCCTCAGGGAGACCTCGGTGAGGGTCAGGAAATCGCGCTCGGAGGCGTTCAGCACGTCGGAGACACGGCTGCGATACCCATCGCGGGCGAGCGTGATCAGACCTTCGATGCTGTGGCGGGCGGTCTCGATGCGGACACGCTCCTGGCGGTGCTCCATGAGTGCCTCCTCGGGTGTCGCCCCCGCGCTCGGGGTGTCGCTCATGCCCTCATTATCGACCCTCGGCGGCGGCGGGGCCGCCACACCGCCGCGCGGCCGAGATGGGGCGCTCAGGAGATGCGCTCTGGCACCCGCGCGGGCAGCCCGGCGCGGGCGATCGGCGCGACGGGGCCGCCGGTGTCGAGGGGGCGGTTGCGCTCGTCGCGCACGATGTAGAGGGGGCGGTGCTTGACCTCGTCGTAGATGCGCCCCACGTACTCCCCGATCACCCCGAGCGCGATCAGCTGGATGCCGCCGAGCAGGAGGATCGCGATCGTCAGCGAGCCGAAGCCGGGCAGGTAGGAGCCGGCGAAGTGCAGGCCGATCACGACCGGGATCGCGAAGAAGGCGAGGCCGGCGGAGAGCAGCCCGACGTAGGTGGCGAGCTGCAGCGGGACGTGGGAGAAGGAGGCGATCGCGTCGAGTGAGAAGCGGAGCATCTTGCGCAGGGTGTACTTGGTCTCGCCGGCGTGGCGGGCATCGCGCTCGTAGGGGACCGCGGTCTGGGTGAAGCCCACCCAGACCGTCATGCCGCGCAGGAAGCGGGAGCGCTCGGTCATCGTCAGCAGCGCGTCGAGGGCGCGGCGGTCGAGCAGGCGGAAGTCGCCGGAGTTGGGCTCCAGGTCGACCTGGGCGAGCTTGTCGAAGAGCTTGTAGAACCAGGAGGCCGTGGCGAGCTTGAAGGCCGTCTCACCCTCGCGCTGGCGGCGCACGGCATAGACCACGTCCGCGCCGGTCTCCCAGCGGGAGACCATCGTGGGAATCAACTCCGGGGGGTCCTGGAGGTCGGCGTCGATCATCGCCACGACGTCCCCCGCCGCGTGCTCCAGCCCCGCCGTGAGCGCGGCCTGGTGGCCGAAGTTGCGGGAGAGATGCACGACTCTGACACGGGGATCCTCCGCCGCCATGCGGTCCAGGAGCTCGGGGGTGGCGTCGGTGGAGCCGTCGTTGACGAGCACCAGCTCGAAGGTGTAGTCGGCGACGGCGGCGCACGCGCGGCGCACGAAGCGCTCGACGAGCTCCTCCTCGTTGTACACCGGGGCGACCACGCTGAGGAGGGTGGGGCTGCGGGGTGGGGAGTCGGACATGAGGCCTTCCAAGCTGGTTAAGTAGCAGGCGTGGAAAGAGTAGAGGACGCGGCCAAGGTAGCGGACGCGCCTAAGGGGAAGCTGAAAGCTCCCATCGCGGCGCAGTTCGTGAAGTTCGGGATCGTGGGCATCTCCAACACGCTGCTCACGCTCGTCGTGTACACCGTGCTGCTGCGGGTGTTCGGGGTGTGGTATCTGGCGGCGTCGGCGATCGGGTTCGCGGTGGGTGCCACCAACGGCTTCCTGCTCAACCGCCGCTGGACCTTCCGTGAGCACGTCGGCGACGCGCTCACCCCGGTCCGCTGGGGGATCGTGCAGACCTGCGGCCTGGGCATCAACGAGGGCCTCCTGTACCTGCTCGTCCACGACGCCCACCTGGACAAGCTCCTCGCGCAGGTGTGCGCGACCGCCGTGGTCACCGTGACCACGTTCATCGCCAACCGCGCCTGGACCTTCCGGATGCACCCCGCCGCGGACCCCGCCGTCTGAGCCTCCCTAGCGCAGCACCGCCAGCAGCGAGAGGCCGACGGGAATGCGACCCCCGCGCCCGATCAGGGCGGCCTCGAGGTTGAGCGGCTGCTGCAGCACCCAGTTCAGCGGGGCCGGGGGCACCCACAGGTCGAGGCTCGACTCGGTGGCCCGCGTATGCAGGCGGTCGAGCGCGCGCAGCGCGATCGCAGCGGGCAGCAGCAGGGAGTTGAAGTGGGTTGTGCGCGCGCACTCCCAGCCGGACTCGCGCGCGGCGCGCTGGAGGGTGGCGCGGCTGTAGCGGCGGTGGTGCTGGTTGATCTCGTCGTGGCCGCTCCACAGCCACTGGTAGGCGGGCACCGTCACGAGCAGCGCCCCGCCGGGAGCCAGCACGCGGCGCAGCTCGCGCAGCCCCCCGCAGTCGTCCTCGAGATGCTCGATCACGTCGAGGCACAGGGCGAAGTCGAAGGAGTCCGAGGGGAAGGGCATCTCCATCACCGAGCCCTCCACCACCTCCCCCACGTGACGGCCCCGAGCAACCTCGGCGCTGGTCGCGGAGATCTCCACGCCCGTGACCTCGCCGTAGCGCGCGAGGTCCACCATGTTGCGCCCGCTGCCGCACCCCGCGTCGAGGATGCGCGCCCGGGGGGGCAGCGCGAGGTGGCGGATCGTCTGCTCCAGCACCTGGCGACGCCCGCTGTACCACCAGTGGCGGTCCTCCACCCGGTGGGTCTGCAACTCGTACTCGAGGTTCACCGAAGCATCTTCCCGAAAAGACGCCCCCCCGCGCGGTGCGGGTGCCCGCGCCCGGTCCATGAGCCCCGCGCGCGCCGGGCCCGGCCCTGCGGCCCGGCCCGGCGCGGCGCTCGGCGTCGGTGGTGGCGCTCAGCGGCGGTGGTGGCGGCGACGGTGTGCTTTCGGCCTCGACCTCGGGTGCGGTTTGACCGTGAGGTTCTGGGCGATGATCGTCGAGCGGTGGCCGGCGCTCAGCTGGGCCACGGCGAGATGGACGGGTAGGGTGCCGAAGCGCGCCAACAGCCCCTCGCCGGTCGCGTTCAGCGCAATCACGACCGTCACTCGCTGACCGGCCGGGATCGTCACCTTCGAGGCGCCGACAGTTACCGCCTTGGTCCGTGCACCGGCGTGGCGACGCCGGCGCGCGGCGACGGCGACGAGCCTGCCGTTGCGGGTCTTCTCGACGGTGCTCACCGTCGATTCGAGTTCGCAGCTCGTGCCCGCCGAACCGGTGCACGAGATCGTGAACTTCACCTCGCCGTGCGCCCCGCTGGCGGTGCCCACCTGTGCGGCGTGCGCCACGGGCGGGGTCGGCGTGTACGTCACGCTCACCGTCCTTTCCGCCGACAGCCCCGCCTGGTCGGTCGCGAGCGCCTTGATCGTGTTGGCACCCACAGTCAGCGGCACCGTGGTGGACCACGCGCCGCCGCCGGCCACGCTCACGGGCTGGCCGTCGACCGTGAAGGAGGCGATCGCTCGGGGATCGGTGAGCGTGCCCGACACGGCCACGCTCGGGGTGCTGAGAACAGTGCCGCTCGCCGGCGCGGCGATGCTCAGCGACGGCCCCGGGCTGGCGGGGAAGCCGGCGAGCGCTTCCGCAGTCAGCGCTTCGACTTCGGAGAGCTTGAATGCCTGGATGAACGTCATGTGCAGCGTGTAGGCGCCGCTCGCCGGGATCGTGGCCTGGTAGGGCATCACGAAGCCGTTGAATGCCCCTTCTTCGCCACCTTTGGCCGTGGTTGCCTTGTAAACCGAGATCGGTTCGCTCGGCGGCGTGTCATACACGATCGCGCCCTGCGCGTGCAGGCCGTCGCCTTCGGCCGGCGTTTCGGCGTCGGACTTGTAGTAGATCCTGCCGACGCCCACCGGCAGAGTCACGGTCTCGCCCGCGGTTGTAGGCGCGAACACGTTGGTGCCAGCGAACTGGTAGGCGCTGCCGTTGGCGCCTTCGTTGGTCGTGCTCTGATCGTAGAGCGCGTTCAACGTGTGGGTCGTGCCGCTGGTCGAGCTCCAGTTGTCGGTCATCGCCGCGACCTGGTCCCCGTCGCTCGTCCGCCATTCCCGTTCCAGCTGCACGCCCGTCGGGACGAATTCCTTGCAGCTCGCCGCGGTCGGCGGGAAGGCCGTCGAGGGCGCGCACTTGACGATCGGGTCGACCTCCTTGACCGTGGCGAGGTGGGATGCGGGGAAGAACTGCTTGGTCACCGTGATCCGCGGAGCGCCCGGGATGGCGACCGTCGGCTCTTTTTTCGTTTTCAGTTCTTGGTTGATGGCCTCGTTGACGTAGCTAGCGGTCGTGGGGCCATAGGCATTGGCGCCATCGATCTGCAGCTCCGAGCGCGTGGATTTGCCGGGAGACGGGACGCTGTTGGCCTGGTAGAGCGCAGCGTTGCAGTCGAAGAGGTGGCCCGCGGTCAGCGTTTCCGGTGCGTACAGGGCCGAGTAGCCGAGGCCGCACTCGCCCACCGAATCGATCGCCATGTAGGCCGACAGTGAGCTCGCTTCGATTTCGTAGCCGACGGGTGCGCCGGCTTCTTCGTAGAGTTCGAAGCGCGAGCCAACCATGCGCGGGCCCTTGTAGGGATCGGCTGCTTCTTCGGCCACCGTGCCCGGCGGGTGAGCTTCGGTGCTTTCGTATGGCACCGCCCGCATGACGCACGGGCCGGAGCGCAGTGACGACAGCGGCACCTCCACCGAGAATTCCCCTGCTCCATTGGGGGTCACTTCTTTGACAAGCGTCGTGTATTCGCTTTCTGTGCTGCGCGTCCCATAGTCGTAGTAGCAGCGCAGCGACAGCTTCCCCGCGGTGGTGGTGCCTTCCACTTTGATGGGGGAGGGCTGCGGGGATTCGGTTTCGTCGTAGAACGCGTACGTCGGGCTGCCGGGCGCGGTGATTTCCGAGGTTATGGGCACGGCGCTTGCGGAGCCGGGACCGGCCAGGGCGAGCAGCGCGAGCGCACCGACAAGCGTCGCCACGCGCCGCAGGGGATTCGGTAGCACAGGATCCTCCTGGTGTTGGGCTTCGCCGCCGCTCGTGCACGCGACGACCTGGCCGCTACGACACGACAGCACAGGGGTAGTTGCGGTCGTGCTCGAAAGCGTGACGCTCGGCTGTTGCGGCCTCAGCGCACCGGCGCAGCCGCCGCCAGCTTCGCCCGCTCGCGCTCCGGGGTCACCCGCACCACGTCCCACGCGAGACCCACCCTGGCCATCGCCAGGATCAGCCAGCCCGAGGGGTCCAGCTCGTACCAGCGCAGGCCGTGGAAGGCCGAGCGGGGGAAGGCGTGGTGGTTGTGGTGCCACGCCTCCCCCAGCGAGGGCAGCGCCAGCCAGAAGACGTTGGTCGAGCGGTCCTCCGTGTCGAAGCGCCGGCTGCCGAAGAAGTGGCAGATCGAGTTGATGCTCCACGTGATGTGGTGCACCAGGAAGATCCGCACCAGCCCGCCCCACAGCAGGGCGGCGAGGGCCGCCGTCAGCGAGCCCCCGCTGAGCGCGAGGCCGAGCAGGAAGGGGACGCCGAGGGACGCCAGCGCGATCCACGGGAAGGAGCGATTGATGCGGCGCATCCCCGGGTCCTCCACCAGGTCCGGCGCGAAGCGTCTCGAGGAGGCCTGGCCGTGGGTTCTGAACAGCCACCCCACGTGCGCGTGCCAGAGGCCGCCCGCCATCCCCCGCAGGCCCGCGCCGCGGCCGGCGTGGGGGCTGTGCGGGTCGCCCTCCTCGTCGGTGAACGCGTGGTGCTTGCGGTGGTCGGCGACCCAGTCGATCACCGGCCCCTGGAGCGCCATCGAGCCCGCCACCGCCAGCGCGTAGCGCAGGGGACGGTGGGTCTGGAAGGCGCGGTGGGTGAGCAGGCGGTGGAAGCCCACCGTGATCCCAGTCGCGCTCAGCGCGTACATCAGCGCGAAGATCGCCAGATCCCGCGGGCCGAGGAAGCGATTCCACAGCAGCACCCCCGCGAGGATCACGCCGAGCAGTGGCACCACCACCGCAGCGATGTTCACGTTGCGCTCCAGGCGGGTCACAGGATCGGGACGATACCGACTCGTGCGGCAGCGCCCAGCATCGCAACCGCATGCCAGCCACGCCAGCGCCTAACATCGCCTGGTCGCACAACGCAAGCGAGCCAAGGGGGAAGTCGTGGAGGAACTGCGAGGCCGCACCGCGCTGGTCACCGGGGCATCCGGCGGGCTCGGCGCCCACCTCGCCCGCCGCTTGGCGCGCGAGGGGATGAACGTGGCGCTCACCGCGCGGCGCGAGGAGCCGCTGAGCGCCCTTGCGCAGGAGCTGGGCGGGCTCGGCGTGCGCACCGCCGTGCTCCCCGCCGACCTCTCCGACCTGGATCAGGTCGATCCGCTGCTCGAACGCGCGCAGGACGCGCTCGGGCCGATCGACCTGCTGCTCAACAACGCCGGCATGGAGCTCGCCAGCAACTTCACCGCCCTCACGCGCGCGGAGCTCACCGGGATGGTCGATCTCAACCTCACCGCCCCCCTGCTGCTCACCCACCGCGTGCTCCCCGGCATGCTCGCCCGCCGCCGCGGCCACGTGGTCTTCATCTCCTCGCTCGCCGGCAAGGTGGGCCCCGCCTACGACGAGCCCTACGCCGCCACCAAGGCCGGGCTGATCGGGCTCAACCAGTCCCTGCGCGCCGAGTACCGCCACGAGCCCGTCGGCTTCTCCGTCGTCTGTCCCGGCTTCATCGCCGGGGACGGCATGTACCAGCGGATGGTCGAGCAGGGCCTCCGGTCCAACCGCCTGATGGGCGAGACCACCGTCGCCAAGGTCCTCGACGCAGTCGTGCGCGCGATCCGCCGCGACCTGCCCGAGGTGATCGAGAGCGGCACCCCGCTCCGCCCCGCGCTCGCGTTCGCGCAGCTCGCCCCGAGGCTCGCGGAGCGCCTCGCGCCGCTGTACGGGGTCCATGAGCTCTTCCGCCGCACGGCCCTCTCGCGCGGGCGGAGCGGCTGAGGCGGTCCGTCCACGAGCTGCGGACGCCGCCCCCTCCCCCATCCCAACCCGACGACCGGCGCGAGCGCGGCCCAGCTCGCCGGCCTCCAGGACCGGGAAAGAGGGTCCCAGCTCGCCGGCCTGCGGCCGGCTGCGCCACCCTCCAGGACTGGGAAAAGAGGGTCCCAGCTCGCCGGCCTGCGGCCGGCTGCGCCACCCTCTAGGACTCGGAGTACGCCGGCTCGCCGGCCCGCTCGTGCTCCGCCGCGGGCTGCTCGCTCGTCTGGCGTTCGGGGCGCAGCACCGCGAGCGCGACCGCGAGCGCGGCCACGATCAGCCCCGCTCCGACCGTGAACGCCAGCTGGTAGCCGCCGGTCAGCGCGCTCGCGTGGGAGTGCCCCTGCGCCAGCAGGCTGTTGGTGCGGGTCGCCGCGAGCGTCGCCACCACCGCCAGCCCCAGCGCGCCCCCGACCTGCACCGTGGTGTTCACCAGGCCCGACGCCAGGCCCGCGTCGCTTGGCGTGGCGCCCGACATCGCGAGCTTCATCAGCGCCGGGAACGAGCCGCCGATGCCCGCGCCCAGCAGGATCATCGTCGGCAGGATGTCGCTCGCGTAGCTGCCGTGCACCGGCGCCCGCGTGAACAGCGCGAGGCCCACCGCGATCGACACCAGCCCCGGGATCAGCGTGCGCCGCGCGCCGAAGCGCATGATCAGCGGTTCGGAGAGGCGCAGCGACATCGTCCCCATCACCAGCGTCGTCGGCAGGAACGCCAGGCCGATCTGCAGCGCGTCGTAGTGGAGCACCTTCTGCATGTACAGCGCGCCGAGGAAGAACACCGAGAACATCCCCGCCACCGTCAGCGCCTGGATCAGGTTCGCCCCGCTGACGTTGCGCGAGCGGAAGATCCGCAGCGGGATCAGCGGCGTGCGCGCGCTCGCCTCGCGCGCCACGAACGCCACCAGCAGCGCCAGCGACACCGCGCCGAGCTCCAGCGTCCGCGCCGCGCCCCAGCCCTGTTCGGCCGCCGGCTTGACGATCGTGTAGACGCTCAGCATCAGCGCCCCCGTGATCAGCGCCGCCCCGGGGATGTCCGCGCCCTCGCGCAGGCCCACGCCCCGGTCGGGCGCGATCAGGCGCCGTGCGAGCACCGCGGTGGCGATCCCGATCGGCACGTTCACGAAGAAGATCCAGTGCCAGTCGAGCGCCTGCGTGATCAGGCCGCCCGCGAGCAGCCCGATCGAGCCGCCCGCAGAGGCCACGAACGCGTACACCCCAATTGCCCTCGCCTGCTCGTGCGGCTTGGGGAACATCGTCACGATCATCCCCAGCCCCACCGCCGAGGTCGCGGCGCCGCCGGCGCCCTGCACGAAGCGCGCCGCCACCAGCATCGTCTGGTCCTGCGCGAGGCCGCACGCCAGCGAGGCCGTCGTGAACACCGCCAGGCCCCCCAGGAACACGCCCCTGCGGGAGACCAGGTCGCCGAGGCGCCCCGCGAGCAGCAGCAGGCCGCCGAAGGCGATCAGGTAGGCGTTGATCACCCACGCCAGCGCCGACTGCGTGAAGCCGAGCTCGCGCTGGATCGTGGGCAGCGCGACGTTCACGATCGTGCCGTCCAGCACGATCATCAGCACTCCCGCGCACAGCACGTAGAGCGCCAGCCAGCGCGCGCGGTCCTCGTGCTGGTCGCTCGATTCGGCGGCGTCGATTGTCGGTGTCTGCACGTGGTCGAGCATCGCCCGCTGGTCTCCTTGCAGTCGGGTTCGAGGTCTGCGCCACCGGCGCACGCCAGTGGAGCTACCACTGATAGCAGCCGGCTCGAGCGCGGCGCATAGCAGCCAGCTCGAGCGCGGCGCGGCGAGCGTCGACCCCGGGCCCTCAAACGGCGCTGGAGACCCGCCGCGAGACCGCGCGTGCTCGGCGCTCTCGCTGCAGCAGGCGCTCGTACTCGTTGGGGTCCACGAGCAGGTGTTCGGAGGTGTCGTGGAAGCGCTTGTCCTGACGCCGGCGCGCGGCGCGGATCGTCCTCCACATCTCCCCGCGCGAGGGCAGCGCGACCTCGCCCGTGAGCAGGTCGCCGACCCACTCCGACTGCGCCTCCGCCAGCGGAGGGAGCGACATCATCGAGTGCAGCAGGCCGATGAAGTACAGGCCGCCCAGCTCGGGCGGGACGACCAGATGGTACAGCGGCGGGGAGCCCCTCCCGTCCATCCCGAGTGCGCTGTCGAGAAATGGAAAGCCCACGCGATAGCCGGTGCAGTACACGATCGCATCGGCCTCGTGCTCGGAGCCGTCGGCGAAGCCGGCCGTGTGGCCGTCGCGGCTCACCAGCGCGGACGTCGGCGTTATGCGACCGTGCGCGATGGCGGGCAGCAGCTCGTTGCTCGCGATCAACGGCCCCCTGCCCGGCGCATACGGAGGCTTCGGCAGCCCGTAGGCGCTCATGTCGCCGTTGACCAGCTTCAACATCAACGCGAGCAGCGGTCCGCGCGCCTCGACCGACAGGCGGCGCATCAGCGGCGAGAGCACGTCGATGGGATGCCCGCGCAGCAGCTTGGGCACCACGTAGTGTCCCGTGCGCGCCGCCAGGTAGGTCTTGGCGGCGACACCCGAGAGCTCGCACGCGATGTCGGCGCCGGACGCCCCCAGGCCCACCACCACGACCCTCTGCCCGGCGAACTCCTCCGGCCCCTCATAGTCGTAGACGTGCAGCTCCCTCCCCGCGAAGCTGCCCGTGAGCTCGGGGTAGGCAGGCTCGGCGTGGCGGCCCCCCGATGCGACGATGACGGTGCGAAAGCGCCCGATCCTCCCGTCCGCCAGCACGACGTCCCAGCGACCGTCCCTGCGCTGCGCGACGAAGCTGACCTCGCAGTTGCAGTGAATGTGGGAGCGCAGGCCGTGGTGCTCGACGTAGTCCTCGAAGTACTGCGCGACGAGCGAGTGATGGAGATAGAGCGGGTACTCCTCGGGCATCGGGAAGCTCGGGAACTGCATGACGCTCCGCGAGGTGTTCGTGAACAGCGACCCGTAGGCGCCGCTCCCCCGCCCCGGCGAGGGGTGGCACCACAGGCCGCCGACCGCAGAGCCGCGCTCGTAGCAGGCAAACGGGATCTCGCGTGCCGCCAGCGCGCGGCACATCGCGATTCCCGACGCCCCCGCCCCGATCACACACACCTCCTCGGAGCGATCGGAATTGGTGTTCTCGTGGTAGGCCTCGTCGATCAGGTCGATCATCGCCATGCCCTTCACCCTCCTCCAGAGTGCAGCTCGCCGCTCGCACCGCGATCTGCGCGCAGTCCCTCGATCCCCAGGCCGGCGGCAAACAGCGAGAGCGCCACATCCACCAGTGCCGATCCGCGCCGCTTGCCGGCCCGCAGCGCGAGCACCCCCGCGAGCGCGTCGAGCGCGTCGCATCCGACGCCCGCCCGCCACCAGCCCGTGCGAGCCCCGGGAGCGGCGCTCAACAGGCCGGCGGTGAGCGCGAGGTTGCGCGCCGCGAACAGGCGGGTCAGATAGCGGCTCTCGATGCCCTCCTGCAGGCCGAGCACATTGCCGGCAACCCCCGGCGCGAGATAGGCGAGGCCTCCCGCCATGCGCAGGCTCGCCAGCATCGACCGCACGGCCTCAGCGCGCTGCAAGGTCACCACGACCGTTCCTCTCCCCCACGGCGGCGAGGGCGCGACGCTCGCTCTGTGCCCGAATCGTGGGGCTCGAACCACCGCCTGGCAAGCTCGCGCCACGTCCCGGCGGACTCAAACCGCGACCGGCCGCAGGGAGGCGCACACGCACGTGAACCCCGGCTTCGCGCAGCATCAAGAGATCGCGAGTTCCCTGGGTGGACTGCTCGGGAAATGACAGTCCGGCGGGGAGCGAGACACTGGCGAGGCCGAGCAGGCGCTCGGCGGCCGCCGCAGCCCCGAGCGCGCTCAGGTGCGCCTGACCGTGGACATCGAGGACGTCGATGCTCGCCGAGCGTCGCGCATCCCAGGCCGTGACTGTGAAACCCGCCAGGTCGCCCGTGCCCGAGCGGTGCAGGAGAGCGTCGCGCAGGCGGTGAAGCTCGGGGCGATCCAGCGCCCGCAGAGCACCCGAGCGCTTGAGTGCGACCAGGCCCCAGAGGGCCGTGGGGCTCCACAGGGCGATCCTGGTCTCGACGGTCCCCACGCCGAGCGTCAGGGGAACGGTGATCTGCTCGAGCGTGGCCACGAGCGCCGCCGAGCGGGTCCGGCCGTCGGGGCACGGCGCGCGACGGATGCCGCTCAGCGGGTGCACCGTGAGCCTGCGACCCTCGCGCATGCCGTGGTAGGGCCACGCGAGGCGCCGCCCGAACCCGGAGGCGTCGGGGCCGACGCGATCCTCGGGCGATATCAGGGCGGTTATCTCGATCCGCTCGGCGCGTGCAAGCGCACTCGCCGTGGCCGCGCAGGCGAGCGCCGCGAGACCCGACATCCAGCCTCCCGCCAACAGCACCGGCGCGCGCGGGCGCTCACACGCGATGCGCAGCGCCGCATCGAGAACCTGGGCGTGCCCGCCGCGGTCGATGTCGGCGATCGGCACGCCGAGGCGCATCGCGTTCACCAGCAGGCGATCCCGCGGATCGCTGACAGCGGCCAGCACCGCCGCCGGGCGCTCCGCCAGACGATCGAGCGGGCGCTCCTCCTCCACGTCCATGTAGGAGACCGACGCACCCACCGACTCCGCGAGCGGGCAAGCAGCCTGCGGATGGCGCCCCGTGAGGATCAGACGCAGATGAGGATGGCGCCGGCGCAGGATGCGTGCAACATGCGTACCGACCACCCCGTAACCACCGGCGATCACGAGGGTGCCCGCGGATGTCTCGCCGATCCAACTCATCGAGAGAGGTGATACCGGACACGTGCTGGGCCGGCAATTTTCACTTTTTTGACAGCGGCATCCGGGTGATCGATGCTGTCTGCATGAACGGAATATTTGACAGGGTCGACCTGCCGGCGGGGGAGCTGCCGGACCGGTGGTACAACGCCCTTCCCGACCTCCCCCGGCTCCCCGACGATTACCTTCACCCCGAGACCCACGAGCCGATCGCCCAGGATTACGTGGAGCGGCTGGTGCCCCGCTCGCTGCTCGCGCAGGACACCTCGCTGGAGGGTTGGATCTCCATTCCAGAGCAGGTGCTGGAGGCCTACAGGCTGTGGCGGCCCACACCGCTGTACCGGGCGGTGGCGCTCGAGCGTCACCTGGGGACCCCCGCGGAGATCTGGTTCAAGTACGAGGGCTCCTGCCCCTCGGGGAGCCACAAGCTCAACTCCGCCCTGGCCCAGGCGTTTCTCGCCAAGAACGACGGCGTCAAGCGCCTGGTGACCGATACGGGCGCGGGTCAGTGGGGCTCGGCGCTGGCACTCGCGGGCTCGCTGATGGGGATCGAGGTGCTCGTCTACATGGTGCGCGCCAGCTACGAACACAAGCCCTACCGCCGCTATCTGATGGAGACCTTCGGCGCCACCGTGCGCCCGAGCCCGGGCCCGGACACGGAGTTCGGGCGCGAGCTGCTGCGCGCCGACCCCGACCATCCCGGCAGCGAGGGAACCGCGGTCAGCGAAGCGCTCGAGGCCGTCCGCGCGGACGAGGGGTCGCGGATGGCGGTGGGGGCGTTCGCCAACTACGTGCTCCTCCACCAGACCGTGATCGGCCTGGAGCTGCGCGAGCAGCTGCAGCTGGCCGGGCGCAGACCCGACTACCTGATCGCGTCGGTCGGCTGCGGCAGCAATCTCGGCGGGTTCTGCCTGCCGTTCCTGCCGCAGAAGCTCGCCGGCGAGGAGATCGAGTTCCTCGCGAGCGAGCCGCGGGCGTGCGCGACGCTCACGCAGGGCGACTACCGCTACGACTATGGCGACGCCGCGGGCACCGGGCCGATGGCGCGCACCTACACCCTCGGCCACGAGTTCATCCCGCCGCCGATCCACGCGGGCGGTCTGCGCTTCCACGGCGCCGCGCCGATTGTCGGGCTGCTGCGCAACGAAGGCCTGCTGGACGCGGTCGCCTACGAGCAGCGCGAGGTCTTCGAGGCCGGCGTGCAGTTCGCGCGCCTGCAGGGCCTCCTGCCGGCGCCGGAGAGCGCCCATGCGATCCGCGCGGCGATCGACGTCGCGCTCGAGTGCAAGCGCACGGGTCGCCGCGCGACGATCGTCTTCTGCTACAGCGGGCACGGGCTGCTCGATCTCGAGGCCTACGGTCGCTTCCATCGGGGCGATCTGGAATCCAGTGCCGACGAGCCGCTGAGCGTCAGTCACCTGGACCCCGTCGCGGCAGCGTGAGGTCGTTTCCCCTGCACGTGGGCGGAGAAGACCGCGACGGCGTGGGCTGGCGCTACGTCATGAGCGCCGACGCGATGATCGCCGACCCCCGCGGGTCCTTCAAGATCAAACGGTCCCTCGAACTCGGCCGCGAGGTGCGGGAGGAGGATCTGGCGCTCGTCGCGGGACGCTGTGCGTTCGGCGAGGATCAGGACAACCTCGACGCCCTCCAGGCGGCGGCGCGGGCAAGCCGGCAGTTGCGGCGGGTGCCGCCGGCAGTGCGCAAGGAGGTCGGCCACAGCGTGCACGCGCGCATCCTCGAACGCTCCGAGGAGATCATCGGGGTGCTCGTGGCGGAGGGCCACCCGCGGCGTCTGGCGGAATGGGAGGTCGAAGGGATGCTCCAGGCGACCACCCGCCAGAGCCTGGACTGGGCGTTCGCTCAGATCTCCCAGTCCTTCGAGGATGGCGAGCGCCGGATCCTGCTCACCCGCAAGCCCGATGGCGTCGTCTGCATCAACCCGCCGCAGAACGCCGCAGGCGCCAACTCCGCGCTGGGGGTGATGGCGCTGCTCGCGGGCAACGCGCTGGTCGTCAAGGCACCCAAGACGGCGCCGCTGGGGGTGATGCACTTCTTCCGCGAGATCATCCTGCCGATCCTCTCCGAACACGGCGCCCCCCCGGGCACCCTGAACATCGTCAGCGGCTACTCCAAGCGCATCCTCAACGCCTGGCTCGCGAGCCCACTCGTAGACGACATCATGTTCTTCGGCGACAGCACCGCCGGGCTGCGTCTCGGAGAGGAGTGCATGAGCCGAGGCAAGAAGCCGATCCTGGAGCTCGCCGGCAACGACGGGTTCCTCGTCTGGCGCGACGCCGATCTCGACGCGGCGGCCGAGGCGCTCACGGAGTCCTTCTACGGGTCCAGTCAGATCTGCATGGTCCCCAAGCAGGCGCTGCTGCACCCCGCGATCGCCGCGGAGTTCACCGCGCGGTTCCTCGCCAAGGTCGCGAACATCCGACCGGCCTACCCCTCTGACCCAGAGGCGATTCTCAGCCCGGTGCTCAAGATCGACAAGTTCTACGACTTCCTCGGGGAGGCCCGCCAGGCGGGCTGCGAGGTGCTGTGCGGAGGGGATCGCATCGGCGTGGACGGCGAGCGCGCGCTCGACGGCGCGTTCGTCGCGCCCACGGTCGTGCTGGTACGCGGCCTGGAGGAGGCCCGCGGGCTGCGCTGCGTGCGGGAGGAGACCTTCTTCCCGCTGCTGCCGCTGGTGATCCTCGACGGCGAGGACGAGGAGACGCTGCTCGAGCGGGCGCTGGAGTGGATGGACCAGAACCCCTACGGGCTGCGCAACTCACTCTGGGCCACCGACCCCGCCGTGATCGAGACATTCACCAGCGGGCTGTCCAACGGCGGCCTGTTGAAGGTGAACGACTCGCACATCGGATTCGTCAAGTACCTCGCCACGCACGGGGGCACCGGCCGCACGGGCGGCCCCTTCGGCGAACTGCACTATCCGCTGCTGCGCACCTCCCGCCTGCAGGGCATCACCATCGGTATGCCGGCGTCGGCCGCGAGCACCTCGGCGGCGGCCGCCAGCACCTCGGCAGCGGCTACGGACGCGCCGGCAACGACCGCGCCCGCGGAGGGGTCCCAAACGTTCGCCGAGACGACCGGCTAGCGCGGCGCCAGATGTGATGCAGCCTCTGAGCGTCGTCGCCTTCGCGAGCTACCTGCCCGAGACCGAGGTCGGCCTCGAGTTCTTCTACGGCGAGCAGGACGCCGAGCAGCCGCTCGCCGAGAGCCCCATGTTCAAGGCGCCCGCGTCGCGCCGGCACATCGCGCGCGATGAGCGGGCGGCCGCGATGATCGATCGGGCCGCGCGCGCACTGTTCGATCGGCTCGGGCTCGAGGCCGAGGGGAACGTCGACATCCTCATCACCAACGTGCTGCTCCCCGACTTCGGGCTCACCGGCTCGGGCGCGGAGGCCGCCGCGCTGCTCGGCTGCGCGCCGGAGTGGATCCTCGACCTGCACAACGGCGGCTGTGCATCGTTCGTCTACATGCTGAAGCTCGCCCGCTCGATCATGCAGGGCGGCTCCGCGCGCAGCGCGCTGCTGTGCAACGTCCAGAACTGCGCGGGCCAGGTCTTCACCCAGTCCCAGGTGCGCAAGTACGCACACGCCGCGATCCCCGGGGACGGCTGCGGCGTCGCCTACGTCACCGCGGGGGAGCGCTCGCCGGTGGTGGCGATCGAGACGCGCAACCATCCCGAGTTCGCCACCGACATGGGCCTCTCGGCTCCCGACGGGCGCAAGTACTGGGAGCCGGGCTCCGGCCAGGTGGACGTGCGCTTCAACGCGGCCAAGGCCGTCGAGATCATCCAGCGGGGCAACACCCTGGTCCCTGCGGTCGTGAGCGACCTGTGCGCGAGCATCGACGTGAAGCCCAGCGACATCGACGTGCTCGTCACCAACCAGCCCAACCGCCAGTTCCTGCGCAACTGGCAGGAGGCGATCGAGCCGCGACGGCACCTCGACACCTTCGACCAGTTCGGCAACCTGTTCGGGGCCGGCATGCCGATCACACTCGACCACGCGATCCGCGCGGGCGAGGTGCACGACGGGGACCTCGTCGTGCTCGCCGGCTTCGCCCACGCGGGCGACTTCGCCGCGGCCGCCGCCATCCGCTGGCAGGATCACCGCGCGGGAATCTGAACGGCGGCGCGGGTCCGCTGCGGCCACCACCAGTTGCGGTCGCCGAGCAGGGCGATCAGCGCGGGCACCAGCAGGCAGCGCACCACGGTCACGTCGAGGACCACCGCGATGCCCATGCCCACTCCCAGCTGCGCGAAGGAGAGCAGCGGGGAGGAGGCGAAGGCGAAGAAGACCACGCTCATCGTCAGCCCGGCGAGAGTGATCGAGCGAGCCGTCGCGACCATTCCACGCCTGAGGCTCGCGACGTTGGAGCTTCCGCCCCGGTACTCCTCGCTGATGCGCGACAGGAGAAACACCTCGTAGTCGGTCGAGAGGCCGAACACCACCGCGATCAGCGTCAGCGGCACGAAGAAGCCCAGGCTGCCTTCGCTCCCATACAGGAGCGTCAACAGGCCGAGGGTGGTAGCGACCGAGGTGAAGCTCGTGATCCCCGCCTTGATCGCCACGACGGGGGCGCGCAACAGCACCGTCAGGAGCAGCATCTCGGCCAGCGCGATGGTGAGAACGACCCATGGCGTCCGTGCGTTGATCAGGTTCGCCAGATCGGCCGCCTGGGCCGAGGGGCCCCCCACGACCGCGTCAGGGCCGAGTGAGCCGCGCAGCGCGACACGCAGGGCTCGCACCTGCTGCCTTGCACGCAGGCTGTCAGGCACCACCCCCAGGACGGCGTCCGTGCGCAGCCACCCGCCGAGGCCTCGCTGCGGGATGCCCACGTGCACGAAACCCGGTTGCTGGCGCAGGACGCGTTCGGTTGCCCCGGCGGAGCCCCTGCTGAACACCACCACCGGCCCCTCGAAGCCCGGTCCGAAGTCGGCGGCGACGTCCTGGGTTGCCTGCCGCACGGGATCGTTGCCGGGCAGGATCGAGAGCGTCTCCATGCCCACCTGCAACGAGCGTGCCGGCAGCGCACACGCCAGGAGCACGGGGATCGTCACCACCACCACGGCCACGCGGTGGCGAACGACCCAGTCGGCCAGCCGCCCCCAGTAGCGTTCGCTCCTGGCGGCCTGCGCGGCGGACCCAATCGAGAAGCGATCGATGCGATCGCCCGCGAGCACCAGCAACGCGGGAACCGCGGTGAGCGCGGCGCAGGCGGCCAGGCTGACCGCCGCAATCGCGCCCGCCGCCATCGAGGAGAACAGGCCGGCGCCGACGAGGAAGAGGCCCGCGAAGGACGTCGCGATCGTGATGCCCGAGATCGCCACCGCGCGCCCGGTGGTCCGCATCACCTCCGCGATGCGCTCCTCGATATCGATCACGCCCCGCGCGCGGGCCTCGCGGAAGCGGATCACCATGAAGAGCGAGAAGTCGATGCTGAAGCCGAGCCCCAGGACCAGCGCCGTGTCCTCGGCGAAGATGCTCACTGTCGTGAAGAGCGTGATCGCGTAGAGCACCGCGAGGGTGGCGGTGACCGACAGCGCGGCAAGCACCAGCGGCAGCAGTGCCGCCGCCGAGAGGAAGGCGATGAAGAGGATCACGAGCGTCACCGGCCCCGAGAGAATCGCGTCGCGCTCGATGCCCTCGCGGGAGTTGACGGCATAACGGTTGTAGACCGCCGCCTGCCCGATCACCGTCGCGCGCACGGCTCCGAGACGCAGCGCGGAGAGCCGGCCCTGCAACGACTGCGCCTCTCGCTGGGCCATGCCCTGCGTGCCAGCCAAGTCGACTTCGATCAGAATCGCGCGGCCGTTCGGCGCGGGCAGCTCGCTGCCGACGGCGGAGACGCCGTGCTCGTGTCGCGCCCAGCTCCTCGCCACCGCCGCCGCATGCCCGAGCGCCGGCGCCGCGGGATGCTCGGACTGCACGGCGATGAACGCCTGCGTCGGCGAGGAGTGGGGAAACGCGTGTTCCTCGATGACGCTCGCGCGCAGGGACTGTGAGCCCGCCACTTCCACGCCGGAGTTGAACAGCCGGTCGTTCAGAGCACTGCCCAGATATGCGCCGCCGAGCGCGAGCACGACCCAGATCGCGACGATCTTCCGTGGATGGCGGGTGATGAGCCGGGCCAGCACGATCACACGCGGCGAGCCGCCATCGCGGCCATGCTCTGCTCGATCCGATCGTCGAGGGGCAGACCAAGGCTGTTGAGCAGGCTGGCGATCATTTCGTACTGGCCCACGAGCATACAGAACTCGATCAGCTGTGAGGCTTTCAAATAGTTGCCAAGACGCTGCCAGGTCGAATCGGAGATGAAGCGTGTGGCGTGGATCTCATCGACCGCGTCGAGCAGTGCGACCTGGCGTGGGCTCCATCCCGGCGCATCGGAGCCACAGGGGACGCGGGCGATCTCCTCGGGGCCCAGTCCGGCGCGCAGCGCGATGTCGAGGTGCTGTCCCCACTCGTAGCGGCAGCGGCAGTTCCAGGCGACCCGCAGGACCGAAAGCTCGGTGTCGCGACGCTCCAGCGTCCCGTAGGGAACCAGGCGCGACGCAAAGGCAAGCCACGGCAGGAACAGGCGCCTGTGCCGCATGAGTGCGAGGAACAGGTTGGCGGCGTCGATCCCTGCGACCCTGCGGATCAGCCACGCCGCCAGCCGCGGGCCGGGCGCGGGCCGCGGAGCGATCCGCGGGCGCGCGAGGAGCACCCATCCGCCCGGGGGGGCGACCCCGGACCTCATCCGCTGCTCCAGCTCATTCCGCGATCTCGACAGCTTCGAAAGCCGATCCCTCGACCGCGCGTTCCAGCCAGCCCTGAATCGCATCGGCGGTCGATTGGGCGTGAGTCTCGATGATCGAGAGGTGATCGCCGGGCAGCTCCACGATGTCGTCCGCCAGCCGCCAGGGCGCCAGCTGCCGGTCGTAGCCGAGGGTGTCGGCAAGCGAGTCGTGAGCGCGCAGCAGCACCGAGCGGGCTTTGATCGGGTTCGGCTCCCAATCTGCGAGGAGGCGAACGTAGGCCCCCATCGCGACCAGCCCATGGTCCTCGACAGCGGCGAGCTGGTGCTCGCTGGCGAGCAGCTTCGCCAACACCGCGGCCAGGACGCCGAGCAGCTCCTCGCGCTCGGGCTCGTACACGTCGAGGAGCATCACCCCCGCGGGCGTCACGCCTCCGCGCTCGAGCGCCTCGGCGACCGCGTGAGCGAGCACCCCGCCACTCGAGTAGCCGAGCAGCACGAACGGATCGTCGGCCCCAACTGCGCCAATCGCCTCGGCGAGGGTGTCCACGAGGACCTCCCGCGAGGCGGGGAGGCTTGCTCCCCGGCCGAAGCCCGGAAGCGTGACGGCGTAGGCCGTCCTTGCCGGCGGAAGGCCGGTAGCGAGCCGCGCGAACTGGTAGGGCCCCGAGGGGCCGACGAACGAGGGGATGCAGATCAGCCTGAGGGGCAGGTGGCCCTTGCACAGGAGCGTCATGCCGAGCGCCTCGTCGGCGGCAGCGGGCGAGTCGAAGGTCCTGCGGAAGCTCGCGATCCTCTCCAGCAGGGGAAGCATGATGGTCGCCGTGTCGTGCTCGAGCGCGTATCGCAGCGCACCGGTGAGCACGCCGCCGGAGCTTGCCGGCAAGGCCTGCGCGAGCGAAATGGCCGGCGACCGCCGGTCGGCACCGTCTGCCTGGGGGCGCTCCAACTGCCCCTCCAGATACTCCGCGAGCGCCGTCGGGGTGGGGTGGTCGCGCAGGAGCGCCTCGGGCAGCGGCAGGCCGATGGCCGCCGCCAGGCGTCTGCTGAGCTGGACCGCGCCGAGCGACTCGAGCCCCATCTCGATGAAGCTCTGCCGCACGTCCACCTCCACAGCCGAGCCGTCCCCGAGCACCGCCGCGGTGTGGCTGCACACCACATCCAGCACGGTGCTCGCGTGGCCGTCATTCCGCCGGACCGAGCCGTTCATGAGCGCATCCCAATGCTCGTCTGTCACCTCGGCCAGCGCCCCGAGCGCCTGCTCCGTGGGGGGCGTGTGAGGCCCCTGCACCGAGGTGGACGTCGCTGCCTCCCCGGCCGGCGTAGCGGCGGCGGGCCAGAAGCGCCGGCGCTGGAACGCGTAGGTGGGCAGCTCGACCTTGCGTGCTCCCCACCCGCCGAGCACCGCCTCCCAGTCCACGTCGTGGCCGTGAACGTGAAGCTCGGCGAGCGTGCTCGTCAGCGTGTGGACTTCGGGTCGCTTGGCGCGCAGCGTGGACGCGAGCACGAGCTCCGAGTGCTCGCCGCGCGCTCGCTCCGCACGGACGCTCAGACACGATCGCGCCATCGCGCAGAGCACACCGTCGGGGCCGAGCTCGAGGTAGCTCGCCACACCGTTCCCCTCCAGCCAGCGCACTCCGTCGAGGAAGCGCACCGCGCGGCGGGCGTGGCGCACCCAGTACTCCGGCGAGCAGACCTCCTCGGCGCGCAGGAGCGATCCGGTGAGGTTGGAGACGATCGGGATCTCGGGTGCGGCGAACGAGAGGCCCCGTGCGACGTCCGCGAACTCACCGAGCATCGGCTCCATCAGCGGGGAGTGGAAGGCGTGACTGACCTTCAGCCACTTGACCTTGCGCCCCCGTGCCTCCCAGGGGCCCGCCCATCGCGCCGCCGCGCCGCGCTCGCCCGAGACCACGACCGCGGCGGGGCCGTTGACAGCGGCGAGGGCCAGCTCTGACTCCAGGCCCGCGAGGGATTCGAGCACCTCCTCCTCGGCGGCCTGCACCGCGACCATCGCGCCGCCCTCCGGCAGCGCCTGCATGAGCCTGCCGCGCGCGGCCACCAGGGCGCTCGCGTCCGCGAGCGAGAGCACTCCCGCCACGTGTGCCGCCGACAGCTCGCCGATCGAGTGGCCCAGCAGATAGTCGGGGCGCAGCCCCCACGAGACGAGCAGTCTCGAGAGCGCCACCTCGAGCGCGAACAGCGCGGCCTGCGTGAACATCGTCCGATCCAACAGCTCGCCCGCAGGCGTCTGCGGGGAGGCGAGCATCACCTCGCGCAGCGAGCGGCCGAGGTGCGGATCGAGGCATGCGCACGCCCCGTCCAGCGCCTGCGCGAAGACCGGGTAGACCTCGTACAGACCCCTGCCCATGCCCAGGCGCTGGCTGCCCTGGCCGGTGAACATGAACGCGACCTTCCTGCCGGCCTGCGACTGACCCGCGAACGTGCCGGAGGAGGGCTCTCCCCGCGCGAGCGCGGCGAGGCGCTCGAGGAACTGCTCGCGGTCCTTTGCGACGAGCGCGACGCGGTGGCGAAAGCGCGACCTGGTGCTCGCCAGCGAGTAGGCCACGTCCAGCGGCGAGCAGTGCGCTCGCGCCGCGACGTGCCGGCACAGTGCCTCGGCCTGGGCGATCAGCGCCTTGCTGCTCTTTGCCGAGATCACCCAGGGGAGGGCCTCGGGGTGCTTCTGCTCCTCGCGAACCCGGGAGCTCCCCGGCTCCGTGCGCGAGCCGGTCTGTCCCGTCGGCGCCTGCTCCTCGGGCGCCTCCTCCAGGATCAGGTGGGCGTTGGTACCGCTGATCCCGAAGGCGGAGACCCCGGCACGCCGGGGCCGCGCGGTCCGTGGCCACGGGACGGCCTCACCGAGCAGCGAGACCCGACCCGCGGACCAATCGACGTTCGGGGTGGGCTCCGCCGCGTGCAGCGTCCTGGGCAGCACGCCGTGTCGCAGCGCCATCACCATCTTGATGACCCCGGTCACCCCCGCCGCCGCCTGCGCGTGGCCGATGTTCGACTTGATCGAGCCGAGCCACAGCGGGCGCTCGGGGGGGCGCCCCCGGCCGTAGGTGGCCAGCAGCGCGCTCGCCTCGATCGGATCGCCCAGCGTGGTGCCCGTGCCGTGCGCCTCGACCGCATCCACCTCCCCGCTCGCGATTCCCGCGTTCGCGAGCGCCTGGCGGATGACCTGCTCCTGCGCGCGGCCGTTGGGAGCCGCCAGTCCGTTGCTCGCGCCATCCTGGTTGATCGCGCTGCCCCGCACGAGCGCCAGCACACGATGGCCGAGACGCTGCGCATCGGAGAGCCGCTCCAGCAGCACCAGCCCGGCGCCCTCGGCGAAGATCGTGCCGTCGGCGCCCGCGGCGAACGACTTGCAGCGCCCGTCGCGTGCGATCCCGCGCAGCCGGCTGAACTCGATGAACACGCTCGGGGTGGCCATCACCGTGACCCCGCCCGCCAACGCCATCGAGCATTCGCCCCGGCGCAACGCCTGCGCGGCGAGGTGCAGCGTCACCAGCGAGGACGAGCACGCGGTGTCGACGGTCAGCGCGGGACCCTCCAGCCCGAGCGCGTGCGCGACGCGACCGGAGACCACGCTGCCGAGCGTGCCGGTGGCGAGGAAGCCCCCGAGCTCCGCGGAGACCGGCCCCAGCAGGGAGCCGTAGTCCTGCGAGGCGAGACCGGCGAACACGGCGGTGTGGGTGCCGCGCAGCGAGACGGGATCGAGCATCGCGTCCTCGATCGTCTCCCAGGCCGTTTCGAGCAGCAGCCGCTGCTGAGGGTCGATGGCGAGCGCCTCCCGCGAGCCGATGCCGAAGAACGCGTGATCGAACTCGCTCGCGTCGCGCAGGAAACCACCTTCGCTGGCGTAACAGGTCCCGGGGTGGTCGGGATCGGGGTCGAACATCCTCTCCAGATCCCAGCCGCGATCGAGGGGGAAGCCCGCGATCGCGTCGGTCCCCGCGAGCACGAGCTCCCACAGCTCCCGGGCGCAGCGCACCCCGCCGGGCAGGCGGCAGCCGAGGCCCACGATCGCGATCGGCTCCTCGGTGAACGCCGTGGGCGCCACCTCCCGGGCCTCACTCTCCTCGCCCGCGAGCGCCGCCTGCAGGTAGCCCGCGACCGCCATCGGCGTGGGGTAGTCGAAGGCGACGGTCAGCGGCACGTCCAGGCCGGTGGCTCGGACGAGGCGGTTGTAGAGTTCGACCACCCCCTGGGAGTTGAAGCCGAGCTCCTGGAAGGTCATGTGCGGATCGAATGCATCCGGCGAGGAGTAGCCGGCGACGGCGGCCGTCTGGGCGCACACCAGCCCGAGGACGTCCGCGTCGCGCATCTCAGATCCTGCCGTTGCGCGACGCCGGTGTCAGCCCGCAGAGCTCATGGGGCCTCGTCCTCCAGGGCGCCCCTGTGTTGCCAATCGTCCTGAGCGCGCCGCAGAGTCGCTCGCGCGTCTGAGCCGGGGGGATCACCTCGTCGATGAAGCCCTCCCGGGCGACCGCGTCAGCGTCCTGGTGTTCGGCGGCGTAGCGCTCGGCGAGTATCAGCCGGTGCCCCTGGGCGTCCGCGGCCTGCGCGATCTCGCGCCGCCGGACGATGCCGACTGCCATCAGCGAGGACATGATCCCGATCCGCGCGTGGGGCCAGGCGAAGACGAAGTCGGCGCCGAGGTCACGCGAGTTCATCGTGATGTAGGCGCCGCCGTAGGCCTGGCGCAGGATCACCGTGAGGCGCGGCACGGTGGCGGCAGTGAAGGCGCGCAGCAGTTCCGCGCCGTGGCGGATGATCCCACCCCGCTCCTGCACGCGACCCGGCAGGAAGCCCGGCGTATCGACGAGCACCACCAGCGGCAGGCCGAAGTCGTCGCAGGTGTGCACGAACGAGGCCCCCTTCTGCGACGCCTCGAGGTCGATCGTGCCGCCCTTGTAGCGCGGCTGATTGGCGACCACGCCCACGGCGCGGCCCTCGATGCGCGCGAAGGCCGTGACGAGGTTGCGCGCCCAGCGCGGAGAGACCTCCAGCAGCCGGCCACCGTCGACGATCCCGCGCGCCACGTCACGGACGTCATAGACCTGTCGCGGATCGCGCGGCACACACTCCTCGGTGAGGTCCGTGAGCGGCTCCTCGGAGGGGAAGCGGGGGGGCGCCTCGGCGACGTTCTGCGGGAGGTATGAGAGCAGTTCCCGGGTGAGCAGGGCGGCGTCGGACTGCTCGGGCACGACGAACTGGCAGACGCCGTTGCGGGCATGGACGGCGGCGCCGCCCAGGTCGGACATCGACACCTCCTCGCCGAGCGCGGCGCGCACCACGCTGGGCCCGGTGAGGAACATGTTCGCCGATTCCGTCATCACCACGAAGTCGGTCAGCGCCGGGGCGTAGGAGCCGCCGCCGGCGGATATCCCGCTCACGATCGAGACCTGGGGGACGCGACCCGAAAGTGCAACCGTCCCGCTGAACACGCGGGCGTAGCCGCTGAGCGCCGCGGTCGCCTCCTGCACCCGCGCCCCGGCCGATTCGATCATGCCCACGACGGGGACCTGCGCGCGAGCGGCGAGCGAGAGCACGCGCACGATCGTCTCGGCGTGCACCTCCCCGAGCGAGCCCCCGGCGAAGCTGTAGTCCTGCGCATAGCAGAACACCGGCCGCCCGCCGATCGCCCCGGACGCCGCGAGCACACCGTCTCCGGCACGCGCGCCGGTGCCCATGCGCCGCGACTGAACGGCCGAGCGCAGGACGTGAATCGAACCGGGGTCGCAGAGCTGCTCGATGCGCTCCCGCGGGTCGAGCGCGACCGCAGGGGGGCTATCGCTGAGCGCCGTCGCGCGTGACATCGGGCGTGTCCGATCGCGAGTCCACTGCTGCTATCCGGCGCCGATGCAGAGCACCGCGTTGTGTCCGCCGAAGCCGAAGGAGTTGGATATCGCCAGCAGGCGCTCCGCGCTGGAGCGGTCGGGCAGCGGCCGGGGAGAGCCGGGGACGTAGTCGAGGTCGAGCCCCTCCTCGGGCTGCTCGTAGTTGAGGGTGGGAGGGGCGACGCGCTCGCGCAGCGCGTGCACCGTCGCGACCGCCTCCACGGCGCCGCCCGCGCCGAGCAGATGGCCGGTCGCCGACTTCAGCGCAGAGACCGGGACCCGCCCCGCGTGCTCCCCGAGCGCGAGCTTCAGCGCTTCGGTCTCGGCGCGGTCGTTGAGGGGGGTGGAGGTGCCGTGCGCGTTGACGTAGTGCAGGTCCTCGGGCTTCACCTCCGCGTCCGCGAGGCACTGGACGATCGCGTTCGCCGCGCCGCGGCCACCCGGCTCGGGGGCGGTGAGGTGGAAGGCGTCGGCGGTCGCGCCATAACCCAGCAGCTCGCCGAGCACCGGCGCTCCCCGCGCGTCGGCCGCTTCGGCGTCCTCGAGGATCAGGATACCCGCGCCCTCACCGAGCACGAAGCCGTCGCGACGGGCGTCGAAGGGGCAGGAGAATCCGCTCCGCGACGTGGCGCCCATATGGGCGAAGGCGAGTTTCGCGAGCACCGTCAGGCTCGCCTCCGCGCCGCCGGTCACGATCGCGTCCACTTCGCCGTGCTGCAGGAGGCGCATCGCGGTGCCGATCGCGTGCGCGCCGGCGGCACACGCCGACACGACGCCCCAGTTGGAACCGGTCAGCTTGTAGCGCATCGCAATCGCCCCGGGGGCAGCGTTGGACATCATCATCGGCACCCCCAGCGCCGATACCGCCTTCTCACCGTACTCGCGCAGCGTGTTGTACTGATCCTCGATCGTCCCCAGGCCCCCGATGCCGGTGCCCACCACGCACCCGATCCGCCGCGGCTCGTAGGGCAGTTCATCGATCCAACCGGCCTGCTCAACGGCCTCGTGTGCCGCCGTCAGCGCCAGCTGTGTGAAGCGATCGCTGCGCCGCGCCTCCTTCTTGGTGAGCACGGACTCCGGTTCGAAGTCGCTGCAGCGCCCGAGGCCGTCGACGATCCCGCTGCGTCCGGCGACCCACTGGTCGTGGAGCGTGCGCGCCCCCATGCCAAGCGGCGTCACTGCCCCCACCCCCGTTATGACGACGCGCCGTCCGCTCACGGCATCCGCGCAAGCACCAGGTCGAGCGCCTCGCCGACCGTGGTGAAGTTGGCGAAGTCCTGGGGGTCCAGTTCGATGCCCCACCGTTCCTCCACGATCTGCGCGATCTCGACGAGATCCAGTGAATCGATGTCGAGCTCGTCGAACGTGGACTGGCGTTTGATCGCCGACCGCTCCGGGCCCATGTCCGCCAGCGCATCGAAGATGACATCCTCGATGACCTGGGGGTCTGTCTGTGTTGAGGACATCGCTGCTCGCCTTTCTGTCGTGAGGAAACGTCCAAGCCATCTTGCACCGATGTGCGGCCTGACGCAAAGCGCGACTGAAAAGAGAACTGCTTAGAGCGCTAGCTCGGCTTCGCCGTTGCGGACGATCCGCTTGTGACCCTGCGTCGCCTGGGTGTCGCGCACCACCCTTCCGGGGCCGCTCTCACGCACGGTGCTCCTCACCACGATCTCACGCTCGGGCACGCCCATCCCGCGGAACTGCACCGAGAGCCGCTTGAGATGCGCAGGCCCGCCCGCAGCCTGGGTCTGCGCACGGGCCACCTGTGCCATCGTCCACAGGCCGTGCAGGATCGGGCCCGGCAGACCGACTCCCCTGGCGTACTCGGCGTCGATGTGAATCGGGTTGAAATCGCCAGAGGCCCCGGCATAGCGCAGGATGAGGTACTTGTCGGGTGTGACGCTGAGCGGCGGTGGGCCCGCGCCGTCGGGGACGGGATCGTTGGTCATCCGCCTCTCACTATGTGAGTCCAAGTGCCGCGGCTCACCTGCTCGCCGCGCTGATTGATCGACACGGTCTCGATCACGAAAAAGCCAAGGCCGCCGCGCGCGGCGACGTCCTTCACACTGGCCGTGGTCGAGACCTCGTCACCGGCGATCACGAGCTCCTCCCACTCGAACTCCTGAGCGCCGTGCACCATGCGCCCGAAGTCGATGCCGACGTCGGGGTCCAGGAGCGCCGGGAGGACCGCCATGCGGCTGTAGACGGCGGCGAACATCGGCGGCGCCACGAGGTCTCTGAACCCGGCCGCGCGCGCGGCCTCTACGTCCAGATAGACCGGATCGCTCTCTCCGACGGCCTCGGCGTACTCGCGGATCTTCTCCCGGCCCACCGCGTACAGCGAGGTGGGGTACACCTTGGCGAGCGCGGTGGCGTTCATCGACATGCCATCGCCTGACCTCTCACACCAGCTCCCGCCGCAGCAGGCGCGGGTGGCGATCCTGCCAGCCCAGCATCCGCGAGAGCAGTTGCGCACCGGTCCACGCGAGCGGCTCGGGGGGAAAGCGCGGCTCCTTGGCTCCGACGAACAGGAGGTTGGCGTAGTCGCTGTCACGTTCGAGGATCAGATCGCGCAGCACCTTGCCCGCGGTATGTGTGGCCGTGATCCCGTTGCCGCAGTAACCGTAAGCGTAGTAAATGCCGTCCCCGAGTCCACCGACGTGGGGGACGAGGTTGCGCGTGATCGCCACGCAGCCGCCGTAGGCGTGGGTGAAGCTCAGCCCCGACCAGGTCGGGAAGTAACGGGTGAACGCGGCGTGCAGCGCCCCCCAGGCGCGCGCTTCGCACATGTGGCTGAGATCCATGTCGCGCCCGTAGAAGTACGGCGCGGGGCCGCCGCCGATCAGCAGCCGATTCTCGGCGGTGAGCCGCGCGAAGAGGATGAAGTTGCACGCCTCCACGAAGCCGCCCCGAGCGGGCCAGGGGAGCTCGTCGATCCACCGTTCGGGGACGGGCTCGCTGACCATCGCATAGCTCCACACCGGCACGACCTGCCTGTGAAAACGCGGGAACCGATGCTGGTAGGCGTTGGTGGCGAGCAGCACGCGGTCGGCGAGCACGCGCCCCCGCGGTGTGCGCACGACATGCCGCTGGGCGGCGCGCTCGAGAGCGATCGCCGGCGTCTGCTCGTAGATCTCGATCCCGGCCTCGCGCACCACGCGCGCGAGCCCCCGCGCAAGCTTGTGGGGGTTGATCAGCGCACCCGCCTGGGCCATCGCCCCCTGGATCGCCGGCGAGCCGATCTGCGCCCGCGCGTGCTCCCCGTCGAGCAGCGTCGTCTGCGCACCGAGGCTCTGTGCGAGCTCGATATCTCTCTCCAGGCGCCACAGCTGCTTGCGACTGCTCGCCACGAAGTGAATCGGGCAGGAGTGAAAATCCGCGTCGACCCCCTGATTGCGACAGAAGCGGCCCAGCTCGAGCAGCGAGCGGCCGATCGCCCCGTAGGCGACCTGGGCGCGCTCGTGGCCGAAGCGGCGCACCACACCCGCGAGGCCGTGTCCGATGGTGGGGGTGGCGAAGCCGTCGTTGTGCCCGGACGCGCCCGCGCCCGCGTAGTCGGACTCCACGATGCACACCCTCAGCGCGGGGTCGGCCCGGTTGAGGAAGTGCGCCGTCCACATGCCCGTGTATCCCCCACCCACGATGCACACGTCCGCGCGCACCTCCCCCTCCAGCGGCGCGGAGGGTTCGACGGGCTCGGTGCTGCGCCAGTAGATCTCGTGCGCCGGAGCGTCCGGCGCGTGCGCGGGCCCGCTGGCGGCGGGGGCGCTCGAGGGGACGGGGCTCAGAACCGTGTCGCTCATCAGAGCCGCTCGAAGGTCATGCGCAGCAGTCCCAGGTGGCGGTTGGCGAAGCCCCGCGCAGAGGCCGAGAGGTAGCGCTCGTAGTCGGCGACCGCCTCGCTTCCCACGAGCTCGATCGCGTGACGCCGGCGCGCCACCAGCCCGTCGAGCCAGGCCTGCGTTGTACGGCGGTAATCCTCGGCGTCGTTGCGCGCGGTGAGGAGCTCGAAGCGGCGCTCGCTTGCCTCGAGGATCTCCGAGGACCACGGCAGCTCCGAGCCGCGGAAGATCCGCTCGACCACGAAGCTCGCGTCGTGGAGGGACTGGCGGTCCAGTCGCACGTTGCCGCCCTTGGCGATCGTCTGCAGCGCGAGGCGCCCACCCCGCGGCAGCCACTTCCGGCAGCGATCGAAGAAGGCGCGGTAGGCGGCGATGCGCTCCTCGCGGGTGACGCCGTAGTCCGCGAAGTGCTCGAAGGCGCCGATCGAGATCACCGCGTCGTAGGGCGCGCTCGGCTCGTGCTCGGCCCAGCTCTCCACGTGCACCTCACAGCGTGGATCGCCCTGGGCGGCGACCCACTCGGCCTGGGCCTCGCTGAGGGTGATGCCCACGGTCCGCTGCACCCCGTGCTCGGCGACGAGCCGGCGCAGCATGCTGCCCCAGCCGCACCCGACGTCGAGCACGCGCGCTGCACCGTGCGCGTGGGCGCCCTCCGCGAGGTAGTCGAGCTTGCGCAGCTGTGCCGCCTGGAGAGTGTCCTCGGGCCCGTCCCACAGCGCGCACGAGTACGTGCGCGTGGGGTCGAGCCAGAGCGCGTAGAAGTCGTTGCCGAGGTCGTAGTGGTGGCGGATGTCAGCCGCCGAGGCGCCGCGGGACTCTTGCGGGGAGACGCTCATCGGCGCTGCCCCCTGGTCTGCTCGAGCACCTCTGGCCGCAGGACGCCCATCAGCGCTGCCCCTCGGCCTGTTCGACCACCTTGCCGAGCCGCGCCATGCGATTTGCCAGCGTGATGCGCCCCTCCAGGCGAAATCGGGGCGGCTGGCGGCCGTCGAGGTCGGTGAACCCGTAGCGCTGCGCGAGGTCGCCGACCGCGAGGATCTCCCCGGAGGACTCCATGATGTCCCCGTCTGCGGCGAGGTGCGCGACCGCTCGCCCGACGTACTCGGGGGAGTGCACGACCTGGGCGGGCCCCTCGCCGAGCAGCTCCCACGCGGCCTCGACGCGCTCGGTGCGCACGAAGCCGGGGTGCAGCCCCACGGCGGCCACGCCGTGCTTGCGCAGCTCGTGGGCCATACCCACCGCCATGCGGTCGGAGGCGAACTTGCAGACGTCGTAGGCGACCTGTCCGAGATAGGCCTCGCCGTCACGGAATCCGACGTTCACGATCAGGCCGTGCTCGCACGGGAGCATCAGCGTGCTGGCGAGGCGGCTGGCGAGGTATTGGCCGCGCAGCGACTCCGCGTAGCGCTCCCAGCGCCACATCGGCTGATCCCAGAAGCGTGCGTCGAAGCGGACGTCGGTGTAGCGCTCATACCCCGACCAGGCGTTGTTCACCAGCAGGTCGAGCCGCCCGTGCTCTGCGGCGATCCGCTCGAACAGGGCCTCGACCTCCGCTTCGGCGCCGTGGTCGCAGCGAACCGGGATGCCGCGCCCGCCACGCCGCGTGGCCTCCTCGGCGGTGTCCTCGACCGTGCCGGGGAGACCCTCGGTGCTCGTACCCTCCCGGGAGCTGCGCGCCGTGACGTAGACGCTCGCCCCGGCGTCCGCGAGCGCCAGCGCGATCCCGCGGCCCACGCCGCGGCTGGCGCCCGTCACGAGCGCCACCGCGGCGCTGAGATCGGGGGGGTTCCAGCTCCTCTGCGCAGCCTGCTCGCTCATCGCGCCCTCCTCGCCGTGACCTGATCGCTCATTGCGCCTCCCTGACCGGGACTCTGCGCCCGCGCTGATCTGCCCAGTAGTCGAGGCTGCGCCGGAACACCTCCGCGGCCGGGACCTGGGGCACGTCGAAGCGCTCACACAGCTCCGGCAGCGAGGTGGGGAGCACGCCGCCGGAGGCATGTGTGACTTCGCTGACGTCGATGCCAACGTTGACGAAGGGCCTGATAGTGCTGCGGAGCTCATCGAGCGGCACGGGGAGGGGCAGCCGCGGGTCGATCACGTCCGCGCGTCCGATCTCGCGCCCGAGCTCGCGCGCGTGCTCCTCGAGGATCTCGAGCGACTCCTGCACGCTCATCGCCTCCGCTCCGTAGGAGACGTAGAAGGTGCCCTCCACCCCGTCCGTCTCGGCGACCCGCGCGACGGGGATCGAGAGGGCGTCGAGGGGTGCGACGTCCACCAGGTTGCCGGGATGCGAGGGGAAGTAGGGGGCTTTGCCCCGGCAGATGAAATCCGACAGGACCTGCACGATCTGCGGCCGGATGCTCGCCCCGGTCCGCGAGTCGCCCACGAGGTTGGTCGGGCGGAAGATCGTGTGGGGCACGCCGCTCTCCTGCAGCAGCCGCTCCGATTCGAGCTTCGAGAGGATGTAGTTCCTGACGACGTTCTCGGCGCGCAGAGCATCGTGCGAATCGATCAGGGCCAGCACGAAGATGGTGCTGATGAAGTGGACCGGAGCGCCGGCGGCCCGCGCCAGCTCGATGACCCGCCGCGTCCCCTCCAGGTTGACGGCTTCATAGCGCTCGATCGGCTGCCCCCACTCGGTCAGCGCGCCGGAGTGCACGATCGCATCGACCTCTCCCGCGAGCGCCCGCCAGCGCTCCCCGTCGAGGCCCATGCGCGGGGCCGCGAGATCGCCGGCGAGCACCTCCTCGGCCTCCGGCACCTCGGGGTTGCCGTGCACCACGGCAATGACGCGGCCGCGCAGCTCCTGTGCCACGGCTCGGCCGACGACGCCGGAGGCGCCGGTGAGCAGGATCGTGCGCCGTCGGTCCGCCATCTTCAACCCACCGGGGCGGCGCCGAAGCTCACGACCGCGATCGGCTCGAGGCGCCCGACGTCGAGCAGCTGCCGAGCGCGGTGGCGCTGGATCTTGCCGCTGGGCGTCTTGGGCAGCCTGCCTTTGCGCAGGAAGACACACTCGTCGAGCGCCACGCCGGCCTTCGCGAGAGCGATCGCGGCGCACTCCTCCGCGAGCGCGCGGTGGTCGACGTCGATGCGGCTGAGCTCGAGCGCGAGCACGAGCCGGTGCGAGGAGGGCGCCTCCAGCACGGCCACACAGCTCGGGCGCACCCCCTCGAGGGCATCCACGGCGGCCTCGATCTCGCGGGTGTAGACGGAGCGGCCCGCGACGGAGATCACGTCGTCGAGGCGCCCCACCGGGTAGAGGTGGCCGTCGCGCATGAAGCCGAGATCGCCCGTGAGAAGCTCCCCGTCGCGGAAGCGCTCGCGCGTGAGCTGGCGCTCGGCGAAGTAGCCGTCGGCGAGGCTGGGGGCCCGGACGCGGATCTCGGCGACCCTGTCGGGCGCGAGGCCGGGGAGCTGCACGCCGGCACAGGGGGGCCCCGCGCTCACGAGGCGCGTGGCCGAGGGAGAATCGCCGGGGACCTCCTCCACGCGGCCGTCTGCGAGGGCGATTGCGTCCACCGCGAGGCTCCGCGGCGCCTCCTTGCACGGTGTTCCCGTGACGGCCACCACCGCCTCCGCCATGCCGTATGCGGGCATCAGCGCCTCCGAGGCGAAGCCGTAGGGCTTCAGCTTGTTGGTGACGAACTCCAGCGTCTCGGCGTGCACGCGCTCGGCGCCGACGACGCACACGCGCAGCCGCAGCGCTGCGGTGAGCCGCTGGGGGCGCAGGGCGCGGGCCGCGAGGCGCAGCGCTGCGTCGGGCCCGCCGGTGATCGTCGCGCCGAAGCTGGCCGCGTCGGTCAGCCAGGTCGAGGGCGCGAACATGAAGCGCAGGGGGGTGGAGAGCACGAAGGGCGAGCCGTAGGACCAGGCGCTGAGCAGGCTCCCGAACATGCCCATGTCGTGGGAGAGCGGCAGCCAGGAGAACCCGACCTCGCGGCCGGGGGTCGGTTCCATGAGGCTCTCGAGCAGATCGATCTGGGCCTCGATCGCGCGCGTGGAGAGCATGCAGCCCTTGGGCGTGCGGGTGCTGCCGGAGGAGTACTGGATGAACGCCACCGCGTCGCGCTCGGGCGGCGAGGGCTCGACGCTTCCGCGTCCCGCCAGCGACTCCCAGGAGTGCACCGAGGTGAGCCGGCTCAGCTCGGGCGGCAGCGCGGGCAGCATCTCGCCGTCGAGGAGGAAGGCGACGGGCTGGAGCTGCTCGCAGATCCGCACGAGCTGGGTGGCGTACTCCTCGGGGCTCATCCCGCGCGCGGGGATCGGCAGTGAGGCGAGTGTTCCGCCGGCGAGCCACACGCCGAGGAGACCGCGGACGGCGAGCGGCGTGTTGGTCAGCACGGCGGCCACCGCGGTACCTGGGCGCACGCCGGCGCGCCTGAGCCCCGCGGTCATCTGCTCGGCGTCGCGCACCACCTCGCTCCACGGCGAGGCCTCGTAGCGGTCTCCCACCCAGCAGTGCAGGTTGGCGGGCGTGTTCGCGCTCGCCATCAGCGCCTCCCAGAGCTTCATTGGCTCGAACCGACCGCGGCTACTCGACGTCGGTGGCCACCACCGCGGCGGCCTTGTGGCGCTCGGCCAGCGGGACCGGGGGCGCGTGCGGCGACCTTCGGCCGGCACGGGGTCCGGCGGCGCGCTTGTCGAGGATGCCCCGATCGATGCGCACGACGTTCCACACGAGCCCCAGCTTCTCCATCGCCCAGATGATCATCGCGCTGATGTCCACCTCGTACCAGCGCATGCCGTGACTCGCCGAGCGCGGGAAGGCGTGATGGTTGTTGTGCCACGCCTCCCCCCAGGAGACGAGCGCCAGCCACGGGACGTTGCGCGACTCGTCCGCGGTGGGGAAGCGGCGGGACCCGAAGTAGTGTCCGACGGAGTTGACGGCGTAGGTGGTGTGGTTGCCCACGAAGAGGCGCACGAAGCCGCCCCACAGCACGCCGGCGGCAAACCCTGCGAGCGTGCCGGTGAGCGCGAGGCCGATGAAGCCCGGGAGGATCAGGCCCGCGAGCACGAAGGCCACGAAATGTTTGGAGATGAAGCGCAGGTCCTTGTCACGCACGAGGTCGGGGGTGTAGCGCACGGGGTCGGAGGTGAGCTCCTTGTTGAAGAGCCAGCCGAGGTGGGAGTGCCACAGCCCCTTCATCGCTCCCGCGAAGCCCGGCTGCTCATTCGCGTAGGGGCTGTGCGGGTCGCCGGGCTTGTCCGCAACTCGGTGATGGCGGCGGTGATGGGCGGCCCAGATGATCGGCTGCCCCTGGGCAGCCATGGCGCCAGCGGCCGCGAAGAACACGCGCAGCGGCCGCGAGGTCTCAAACGCACGGTGCGTGAACAGGCGGTGATAGCCGACCGTTATGCCGAGGCCCGTGACGACGGACATGACGACGAAGGCGACCAGATCGGAGGGCCCAACCAGGCTGTCCCACAGAAGCACGCCCGCGAGGACCACCGCCACGAGCGGCAGCACCGAGGTGAGGAGGATGAAGATGCGATGCTCGCCGCCGTTCATCGTCCACCCCCAACCCCGCCGACCCGCGCGGGCTCGCGCGCGCCGCCCGAGGCAGCCTGCTTCTCGCCGATGGCCTGGTTGGCCACCACCAGCAGATCGCCCAGCGTCCGCGCGTCGGCGGCGAGCGCTGCGTCGAACTCCACTCCGTGGTCCTCCTCGAGACCGAAGACGATCTCTGAGATCTGCAGGCTGGAGAGCCCGAGATCCTTGATGACTGTGCCCTCTTCGATTGCAACCCCCGGGGGCAATTTACCCCGGAGCTCGTGCTCGACACGCTTGCGAACCTCATCGATGGTGATCACGCGATCTCTCCTAGCGGTTGTCTGTCGCAAATTTCCCTGGTTTGACGACACACTGGCCGGCCGTCGATGACGAAGCGAGCGACCTGTGCAGAGCAATCGATGATCACACAGCGCCCATCAAGTCGCAAAGTTCTGAGTGTCCGAGGGGTGTGGATATGCTCAGCGCGATGCACAAGCTCGACGAGAACAAGCTCGACGGTAATCACCATTCCGGCAATCGCCTCGCACGAGCGGGTAGCGGCGCCGTCACAGCCGACGCCTCCGGGGCGCCATCCACATTGCCGCAGCTGCTGGAGGGCAGGCGTCTCGTGGTGACTGGCGTCGCGACCCGCTCGTCGATCGCGTTCGCGGTGGCCGACCTCGCCCAGCAGCTGGGGGCGGAGGTGGTGCTCACGAGCTTCGGCCGCATGCGCCGACTCACCGAGCGCGCAGCGCACGGCCTGCCGCGGTTGCCCGAGATCGTCGAGCTCGACGTGACTGAGCAGTCGGATTTCACCCGTCTGCACGCGGAGCTCGAGCTCCTCTGGGGCCGGGTCGACGGCGTGGTTCACGCGATCGCCTTCGCGCCGCCGGATGCGATCGGCGGGGATTTCCTTGCGACGCCTCCGGAGAGCGCGGAGCTCACGTTTCGCACGAGCGCGTACTCCCTGCAGGCGCTCGCCGCCGCGCTCGCGCCACTCATGCCCGCGGGGGGAAGCATTGTCGGCTTGGACTTCGACGCCACGCGTGCGTGGCCCGGTTACAACTGGATGGGTGTCGCCAAGGCGGCACTCGAGTCCGTTTCGCGTTACCTGGCGCTCGAGCTCGGGGGACGCGGCATCCGCGTGAATCTCGTCTCCGCGGGGCCCCTGAAGACGACAGCCGCCCGCGGCCTGCCCTCCTTCGAGCATCTCGCCGAAGCGTGGGCCAAGTACGCGCCCCTGGGGTGGGACACGAGGACGCCGGAGGTGGTGGCGGGGTCGGTGTGCTTTTTGCTTTCAGACCTCGCCCGCGGGGTGACCGGCGAGATCCTCCATGTCGACGGCGGCCTGCACGCGATCAGCGGCCCCGCGTCCACTCCGGCGTAGAGGTAACCCTGCGGACGCATCCGCTTTCCCTGTTTTGTGCGGGGGATCGGTAAATGGAAAGGTGTGAGGTGTGTCCACCGCGCTCCTATTCCCCGGCCAGGGCAGCCAGCAGGAGGGGATGCGCGCACTGGTGGCGGCGGAGCGCCCCGAGCTGCTCGAGCTGGCACACGATCTGATCGGCGCGGACCCCTTCGCGCGCCTGCGCGAGGGCACGGCCTATCTCCAGCCGGCGATCTACTGCGCGAGCCTCGCGAACCTCGCGCGGCTGAGCGAGGAGCCGGACTTCTACGCGGGCCACTCCCTCGGCGAGATAACCGCGCTCGTCGCGGCGGAGTGCCTCGACGCGGAGGACGGCCTCAGGCTCGTGGCCACCAGGGGACGCCTGATGCAGCGCGTGGCCACCGCGGAGCCCGCGGGCGCGATGCTCGCGCTCGAGCTGGATGTGGAGGCGGCGAGGGAGTTCGCGGCCTCGTTCGGGTTGACGCTCGCCAACGACAACTCCCCCGAGCAGGTCGTGCTCTCCGGCGCGGCGGAGGCGGTCGAAGACGCCCGCGCCGAGGCCAAGCGACGCGGTCTGCGGGCGTTTCGCCTGCACATCGCGGGGGCATTCCACGCACCCCAGCTGGAGTCGGTGACAGCGGAGTTCCGCGAGGCGTTGGATGAGGTCGAGGTGCGTCCCGCGCGCCGGCCGGTCTTCTCGGGGGTGACGGCCCGCGAGTTCGACGACGTGCGCCGCCGGCTGGTCGAATCGTTGACCCACGGGGTGCGCTGGCGGGAGGTGGTGATCGCGCTGCGCGACCGCGGCGTCGATCGCTTCTTCGAGGTGGGACCGGGGCGGGCGCTGACGAAGCTCGTGCAGCGCACGCTCCCGCAGGTCGAGGTGTGCGCGGCGGGGCCCGGCGTGGAGTTGTGCACAGCGGGGCCCAGTGTCGAGGTGTGCACGACGGGGCCCGGCAGCATCGAGGCGTGCGCGGCGGGGCCCGGGGAACGGCGCGATGGCTGACGTGGGCCTCGCCCCCCGAATCGCGCCGGCGCCCCGGCGCACCCTGCGGGGCGCGGCGATCGCCTCGATCGGCGTGGCGCTGCCCCGTGAGAGCGTCCCCAACGCGGTCATCGCGGAGCGTCTCGGGGTCGACGACCATTGGATCTTCAAGCGGATCGGGGTGCGCGAGCGGCGCATGGCGCAGCCCGACGAGCGGCTCAGCGACCTCGTGGTGGCGGCATCACGCAGCGCCCTCGATCGCGCCGGGGTGAGCGCCGCGGACCTCGACCTGATCCTCGTGGGAACCTTCACCCAGGACGAGATCCTCCCCAACGCCGCCCCGCTCGTGGCGGGCGCGCTCGGGGCCTCGCGCGCCGGCGCGATCGACCTCGGCGCGGCCTGCATGGGCTTCCTCTCGGGCCTGGCACTCGCCGCGGGCCAGATCGAGGCGGGGCGCGCGGACACGGCGCTGGTGGTGGGCGCGGAGATGCTCACCCGCTTCCTCGACAGGGACGACCGCCGCACGGCGGCCCTGATCGGCGATGGCGCGGGAGCGGCGGTGGTGAGCGCGGTCGAGGGAGCGGGGCGGATCGGCCCGGCGGTGCTGCGCGCCGACGACAAGTCCCGTGACGTCGTCTACATGACCCGCGAGGAGATGAAGTTGCGCATGGTGGGCCAGCAGACCTTCGTCTACGCGGTCGACTACCTCTCGGAGGTGACGCTCCAGCTGCTGGAGGCCGCGGGACTGACGCTCGGGGACGTCGACCTGTTCGTCTACCACCAGGCGAACGCGCGCATCATCAGCGCCGTGGGGGAGCGCCTGGGCCTTCCCGTGGAGCGCGTGGTGGACTGCATCGAGTGCTTCGGCAACACCTCCGCTGCCTCGATCCCGCTGGCGCTCGACTGGGCCAGCCGCAACGGCAGGCTCCACGAGGGCGCCCGCGTGCTGCTCGCAGCGATCGGCGCGGGCTTCACCTGGGGCGGCGTCACGATCGAATGGGGCACCGATGGCGCCGGGGGGCTCGCCGGGGATTTCCCCCCGGACGGCGGCACCGTCGAGGGCAACGATCGCGCCAGGGAGCTCGCTGGGGAGCTCCCCCGGGACGGCGGCACCGTCGAAGAGGGCAACAATGGTCGCTAGGGAGGGCTGCGCGCTCGTGACCGGAGCTTCCAGCGGCATCGGCGCGGCGACGGCGCGCGCACTGGCCGGGCAGGGCTGGCCGGTGGGGGTGAATTACCGGCACAACGAGGAGGGGGCCAGGCGGGTCGTTGAGGAAGTTCAGCACGCGGGAGGGCAGGCCCTGCTGGCGCGCGCGGACGTAACTCAGCCCGGCGAGGTCGAGCAGCTGTTCGTGGGACTCGAGGAGCGCTTGGGGTCAGTACTGGTACTGGTCAACAACGCGGGCATTCGTGCCGACGGGTTGACGGTGCAGTTGGGCGCGGAGGATTGGCAGAGGGTGCTCGACACGAACCTCTCCGCCGCATTCACGACCTCCCGGCGCGCGCTGATGCCGATGGTCCGTGCGCGCTTTGGGCGTATCGTGAACATCGCCTCGGTCGTGGGACCGAACATCGGCAACGCGGGGCAGGCCAACTATGCGGCGGCGAAGGCGGGACTCGTGGGCTTCACACGCAGCCTCGCCCGCGAGGTGGCGCGGCGGGGCGTCACGGTGAACGCGGTTGCGCCGGGCTTCGTGGAGACGGAGCTGACCGAGGACGTCGACCGGGGATTGCTGCAGGGGATACCTGCGCGGAGGGCCGGAACCCCCGAGGAGATCGCCGCCTGCGTGCGGTTCTTCGCCTGCGACGAGGCCGCCTACGTCACCGGCGCCACGTTGACCGTCGACGGCGGCATGACCGCCTGAAGCCCGGCTCCCCCTCAGCGAGCCCTGCCGTTGCGCGGCTGGGAGGGGCCATCGAGGTACAGCCGCGTGGCCTCCGCGACGGTCGCGCTCAGTGTCTGCCCACTCGAGCCCGCCCGCTCGCGGAGTGCCGCGATCAACGAGGGTGCCAATCTGACCGTGAACACGGCCGTGCGCTCCGGCACGGCGACCCCCTCGGGCATCTCCCGCGCAGCGTTCACATATCGGCGCGCCTGGCGCTCGGAGAGCAGGTGCTCGGCACGTAGCGCGCGCACGGTCTCCGCGAGTGACCGCTCACCCAGCAGTGCGATCGCGCGATTGACACGCACCGCGTACTCGTCCGCATGAGCTCGTCGCAATGGTCAGACGAGCGCGGCAGCGCTGCCGGCGCGGCCGGGCGACGGGGTTGAGGGGGCGGTGCTCTTGGAGGTGGCGCTCTTGTAGTGCGAGGGCAGCGGCATCACGTGGCCACAGCTTGGGCAGACGAGTCCCTGCACCCCGGTGGACTCGTCGGGGAGGTCGCGTCCGCTCTCGGCTCGCCCCCCCTCGAGACGCCCGCCATTGCGCTTGGCGGAGCGCAGCTCGAGGCGAAGATCGGAGACCGAGAGTCTTTTGGTCACCGCCTGATCGAGCCAGTGGTCCTGCTCCTCGGGCTCGAGTGCGGCGAGGGTCTCGTGGTGACTCCACGAAAGGTTCTCCCGACGTCGGGAGATCTCGAATCGGGATGCAACGTAGACCATGTTCATCAGCGTTTGAACGTCATACCCGGTGATGCTGGCGGCCCGGGCATAGCGCTCGCCGAACTTGGTGTTGCCGTAGCGGATCCAGTCACCCAGGCCCCACTGGCCACAGCGTCCCATCGCGCCGAGCCGGCGCCCTGCGGCCGTCCACTCGGCGAGTCCCATCTCGCGCGTGGGCATCCACGCAACGGACGTGATGCTGGAGGAGGTCTCCGCCTTCTCGGACGCACGCTGAGGGGGCGGTGGGCCGGCGGGGGTGCGCTGAGCGTGCGATGCGCCCACGGGAGCGCGTCGGGGAGCTGGCGCGCAGGTGGCGGTGCGCTGCGGGGCCGGTGCATCGGTGGGCGTGGAGAGGGCGGACATGCGAGAGGTAACAAATACCTCCTCCCGGGCAGTCCGTGTTAGGCCAACTTGTGCAATTGATTGGCCAACTCGTATCCTAGATACTACGGTAGCCTGATTATTTGGGATCGACTCCTACGGAAGGAGCGGGGCATCGAGCCTGACGATGTCGCCAAAGGTCTCCAGCCGCAGCGCCACTTCCAGCTCCGCCAGGCAGGTGTGGAGCGAGCGACCGAGGACCTTCTCGATCTCGCGCAGGCGATTTTCAACCGTATGGCGCGCCACCCCCAGGAGGTGGGCGGCGGAGGAGGTGTTGCGCTCGCATGTGAAGTAGGCACGCAGTGTCTCGCGTGCGACCTGGCCACCCATGCGCAGGCCGTCGAGCGGTGAGAGATAGCTTCCCACCAGCGATCTGGTCAGCGCCTCGTGGCGCAGCACCGCCGCCTCGAGCGGGACATCTGCGCAGCGGGTCAGCATCTGGGGGTTGCGCAGTGCGACCAGCAGGGCGGCCTGGGCTTCCAGGTGCGTGAGGCGCCATCCGTCGATTCCCCTTCCCGGCTCGCCGATCGCCAGCGAGACCCCCGTGGTCCCATCGGGGGAGAGCAGGCGCTCCACGTCTGCGACCGCGGGCCTGCGTCGTCCCCCGAACCACGCCCAGACGGTCCAACCGTCGCCGCACGTCACGGACAGGATCTGGCGGGCGAGACCATCGGCCAACCCTCGGACGGTCCTCCCCGCCTTGGAGCCGGTGGCGATCACGCCTAGGTGCCAGGCGTTGTCGAACTCGTAGTCCACGGCGGAGGTGTCGGCGGGCTCGCCGGCGAGCAGCTTCTGCACGAGCTCGCGGCGGCGCTGCTCGGCCGAGCCTGCCAGGCGCTCTCGCTCGTGGTTGTGCTCGTGGGCGATGGTGGCGGTCAGACGCTCGAGCACCGCCTCCTGGACCCTACGCAGGTGGCGCAGGGTGATTCTGTGGCTCGCGAGGCCGCTGTTGTCGGCCTCGTCGCCCACGAACTCCCCCAGCAATCTGTGTCCCGCTATGTAGCGGAGGACTATGGTCTGGAGGCTTATGCCGTTGCGGGCCGCGCGGCGTGCCTGCGCGATCGCCGCGGAGGGGATCGGCTCTGTGAGTGCTTCGCCCTGCTCGATGCAGGTGAGGCCGAAGTCCACCACCGCTGCGACCGTCGCCCCCAGTGCCGCCTGGTACTCCGCGTCTTCCAGTCCTTCGGTTCCGGAGACCACGCGGACACGGGCCAGGATCGCCGCTTGGATCTCCGGCTGGCGCGCTCGCAGGCGCCGGATCATGTTGGCGTAGCCCTCCTCCAACTGCAGCGCGGGGCTTGCCCTGGGGGTGGGGGGGCTCGCCTTGTGGCTCACCGGCTGCTCCCGCGGACTGGCCGGGAGACTGCGATGGGCCGTTCGAGCCCTGGGCGTTCTCTTGGGCCGGTTGCGTTCCGCGGCTCTTGGGAGCGGTGCTTTCTTTGCGCTACTTCTCGATCTTCACCTGGGGCCGGCCCGTTGAGAGGGTGGTGGGGGAGCCGGGTCCGGCGGGGCGGAGTCCTTCCTAGCCGCCTATATCCCGCTGCCCGGGGGGGGGGGGGGGGGGGGGGGGGGGGGGGGGGGGGATCAACGACCCAGAGAGGCATCCCGGGGCGATGACCCCACCGCGAGGCGATGACCCCGGGCCCCGCCGGCCAAGCACGCCCGGCCCCGTGGGCCAACATCCGTACTCCGGGCTCCACCCACCGCTCATGCTCGACCTGCCACCGCGACATCCGCGCGGTCTCGCATGTTCGGCCTGGCACGGACACAGCGAGGAAACCATCGATCCATGACGATCCCACATGCTATCGCATTTCCGAATGATAGGTTATTACTCGAATCAGGCGAATCGAGCCCGCGAACCGGCGAGCGCTCGTGCCAGCGCGTATTCTGGCGGCATGTCCGCCCTGAAGACCGCCATCGTGGTCGTGTGGGTCCTCTTCTGGATCTACTGGCTCATCTCCGCCGCCGGCGCCAAGGAGGGCTCACGGACCAGGCGCACCCGGCCTCCGGGCCTGCTCATCGTCGTCTTGGCGTTCGTGCTGCTACGCGTGTTCAGGGCGGGTAGCCTGGCTGTCCACAATCCGATTCTGCAGGCGGTGGGGGCGATCTTGCTCGTCTGCGGCCTGGGCTTGGCGGTATGGGCGAGGATCTATCTTGGGCGCAACTGGGGTATGCCGATGACACAGAAGGCGGAGCCGGAGCTTGTCACCTCGGGCCCCTACAGCTACGTTCGTCACCCGATCTATTCCGGCATCCTCCTGGCCGTGTTGGGCACATCGCTGGCGACCGAGATCTACTGGTTGATCGCCCTTGTGGTCTGGGGCACCTACTTCATCTACAGCGCAAGGGTCGAGGAAAAGATCATGACTGCGTCATTTCCGGCCACCTACCCGAGCTACAGGACGAGGACCAAGATGCTGATTCCATTTCTACTCTAGGCTCGGTAGTCAGAGCTTGCGCTCACGCGCCTGGGCTGAACTGCCACACGCCGAGGACGTTGCCCGCGGGGTCGCCGAAGATCGCGACCGTCAGATCCCCCTCCGCGAAGGGAGCCCTCAGGATCTCCCCGCCGTTGGCGAGTATGCGCTCAACCGTCCCCCCCACGTCCTCGACGTAGACGTACGGCCGCAGGCCGGCATCACCGGCGACCGGCTGCTCGTCGACGAAGTGACCGATCACGTGCCCCGTGCCGTCCTGGAAGGCGGGGTTCGGCGCCTCGGGGTCGCGGATCCTCCAGTCGAAAACCGTGTGGTAGAAGGCGGCCGTGCGGGGAGGGTCCGCGGACGGGATGTGCAGATAGGAGATGCCGCCGGGCCTCGATACAGACGGTGGCTCCACGCTAGAGGACATGACGGGACGATTGTTCCATGCCCAGCCCACGGCCACGCGCCCGAGCGCAGTCCGCACCCGGCGCCCGCGCCGTGGAGGGGAGGTCTCAACTCGGTGTCGCCCCTGCTTGACTGGGGAGCGCAATGACGTGGACTCGTGAGGAGATGACCAGAGCTGCGCCCCGGGGAACCCGAGATCGTGGCACGGCACGTTGAGCCCGTCCCACCCACACCGAGGAGGCAGGACATGCAGATCACCAGGAACTCCCTCCAGACGGCTCCCGGACCCAGCGACTGGTTCACCGGCGCCGTCTACATCGACACCGTGGCCACACCATCGGGAGCGGCCCACGTGCAGGCGGCCAGCGTCCACTTCACACCCGGCGCCCGCACCGCGTGGCACACCCACCCCCACGGACAGACCATCTATGTCACCGAGGGTCTCGGCCGCTGCCAGCGTCGTGGCGGCCCAGTCGAGACCATCGGGCCAGGCGATCGCGTCTTCTTCGAGCCGGGCGAGGATCACTGGCACGGCGCCGCCCCCGAGCGCTTCATGACCCACATCGCGATGCAGGAGGTCGACGAGGCGAGCAGCCCCGTCACATGGGGTGAGCACGTCTCCGACGAGGAGTACAGCGCCGCGCCGGCGGGGTAGCCGACCCGCGGGGTGCCCGCGGCGGCGCCCCTCAGTCATTAGCCTCCAGCCGGCCGCGCAACATTTGCACGCCGACTGCGTCTTATGGGCCATGGGTCGAGCAGACGAACGCCACCAGCCGCCAACACCAACCCCGCAGAGCGCTCCTGTCCCGGACGGGAGCGGGTCCGGGGCGGGGCAGACACCGCCCCCCGCCGCCGGCGAGCGCGACGCGTTTCGGGGGCTCGTGGATGCGCACGGTCCCGAGCTGCTGCGCTACGCGCGCCGCCAGCTCGGCGGCCGCGCCGAGCTCGCCGAGGACGTGCTCCAGGACGCCTTCCTGAGCGCCTACCGCCACCTCGCGGCGGGCGCCAGACCCCAGAACACGCGAGCGTGGCTGTTCACCATCGTGCACAACGCCGCGATCAACGCCGCCCGTGCGGCGCAGCCCCCGGCGTCGCTGGAGGTGGACCACTCCGTCGCGGGTGGGCCGACACCGCCGGAGGCGATCGAGCAGCGCGAGTGGCTCGACTGGCTGATGGGAGCGATCGAAGCCCTGCCGGCGCGCCAGCGCGACGCGCTGGTCGGACATGCCCTTGAAGGTCTCAGCTACCGCGAGCTGGCCAACCGCGAGCAGACCACCGTCTCGGCGATCAAGACGCTGATTCATCGCGCCCGCCGCGGCCTGACCGAAGGTTCGCCACTGCACGCGCTCAGCGCCCCGTTCCTGTTCATCTCACGACGCCTGGCCGGGTTCACGGACCACCGCGCGCTCGCGGGCAAGCTGTCCGCGAACGGGATAACCGGAATGCTCGCGGCCACCCTCGGCACCGCGACGCTGACGACCGGCCTGCTCCTCGCTGGCCAGGCGGGCCATTCGGTGGCGATCGCCGCCTCACGCCAGCCGGCAGCGAGCGCGCACACCCACGCCCGTCACCGGCCCGGTGGGGGCGAGACCCGTGCGCCACAGACCAGGAGCTCCCCGACGGCCGTGCTGCACCACGAAGCGCGACTCGCCACGGCCGAGTGCGAAGACGGCCATCGCCTGGATCGCCAGCTGCGAGTCGCGGCGCTGCGGTACGCCGCGAGTCACCTGACCACGATGCAGAGCGAGTACACGGACTGCGGGCAGATCCTGCGAATGCGCGCAATGCGGATCGTCATCGCGCGGGGTCACCGGCATGCACCCGCCAGCCACCGGGGCAAGCACCGGGCGCAGGGCAAGTAGGGCCAGCACGCCCTCGTATGAGCGGCCACCGGCCAGGGCGCCCGCATGACGCGCGCAGGAGCGGGCTGACGCCGCCGCCGATCGGCCCGCGCCAGCGCCTCCCCCGCGGCTCACCAGGGAGGGTTGTGATCGAGATGGAAACAGAGGTGTGCGGGTGAGCGCTCTCGGGTAGGACCTGCCCGATCGGCCATGTTCTCGACAGGTCGATCATTTCTGCTGATCGATCACACAAGGAAGGGAGCTGCACCATCGTGTCCTACTCGTCCTCACCCACCACTCCCACGCGCGGGCGCGCGGGAGCTCGTCGGCCGCTGGGCGCCGCCGGGCTCTCCGCGGCGCTGCTCGCGCTGACGGCGCTGCTGGCGCTCGCGGCACCCTCGCTCGCGACAGCGTCCACCTCGTATGTGTCGCTCGGGGACTCCTACACCTCCGGGCCGTTCATCCTGCCGCTCGCATCGGGAGCGCCGCTCGAATGCCTGCAGTCGGCGCGCGACTATTCCCACCTGAGCGCCTCGGCGCTCGGGCTGTCGCTGACCGACGTGAGCTGCTCGGGAGCCACCACCGAAAACCTCACGACCACCGCCCAGTACTCCGACCAGCCGCCGCAGGAGGACGCCCTGAGCGCCTCCACCGGCGTCGTGTCGATGGGGATCGGGGGCAACGACAACGGGCTGTTCGGGGAAACGCTCGTGGTCTGCGGCCTCGAGGATCTCGCGTTCCCGTTCGGCACACCCTGCAAGGACACCTACGGCAACAAGCTCGCCGAAGAGATCGAAGCGGACGGCCCAGTCGTCGGCGGGGCGCTGAGCGAGATCCACGAACGCTCGCCTCAGGCGAAGGTGTTCGTCGTCGGGTACCCCGACATCCTCCCGCAGAGCGGCAACTGTTGGCCCACCGTGCCGCTCACGACCGGCGACGTCGCCTACCTGAACGGCGTCGAGAAGGACCTCGATGCGATGCTCTCGCGCGAGGCTGCCGCCCACGGGGCGACCTACGTCGACACCTACACCCCCAGCATCGGCCACGACGCCTGCAAGCACCTGCCGACCCGCTGGGTGGAACCGGTGCTGCCGGAATCGGATGCCTTCTCCGTGCACCCCAACGAATACGGCATGGAACACGACGCCACCGACGTCGAGGCCGCGATGCGGGCCGCGGGAATCTCCTAGCCCCGGCGAAGCTCAGCCCGGGTCCGGTGTTGGCTGCCGGACCCGGGCAGTATCGCCCAGCGGTATCGTTGCTTCCCATCCAAAAGGGGGAAGACGGATAGATGCGCCTTGGGAAACGATCGCCGGTCAAGCCGACGGCCTGCATCGCGCTCCTCGTCGCGCTCGGTTTGTCCAGGGGCGTGCAGGCATCCCCCGTGCGCCATGCGCCGACGACTTGCCGGTCTGGGAGAACAGTGTTTCGCCAAGGCGGAACTCGAGCGTTCGTGGTGGTGCGCAAGTTCAGACCCGGCGGCGGCGAGCCCAGCTCTCCATACAAGACTTTCTACATCTGTCGCCCCGGCTCACGAACACCCCACGTTTTCAGGCGGGGCGAGCCATATGTGAGAGAAGCGATATCCGGCTTCAGAATGTTCGGATACCGGCTCGGCTTTGTCGTCCGGTCAGAAGGCATTCAGAGCGGATCGGAAACGGAAGTCGGTTGGATAGACCTCAGGATCGGTCGTGTGAGAACCGGGCTGATCAACGCATCCGAAGGCTTGGCGAACGAATCCGAAGAAGAACCGGGCCTGCCCAGGGTTCCAGACTGGGACCTCAAATACGCGATCGCCAACGACGGCACAGTCGCCGTGCTTGGCGAAGGTGGCGACCCAAAGGAATGGGAGGTCTGCCTACTGCCGGTCAAACGCCACGCGCTCGGTCCACCCCGCGAGCTGTTCCTAGCCAAGGCAGGCCAGGAAGCCCTCGATCCCGACTCAATCGCGATCACCGAAACCAGTGTTCTCTGGAGCACGAAGAGTGGCCAGGCGGGGTCGGCTCCGCGATAGCAATTCATCGCGGAGCACCCGCACGGACGGCGCCGGATCGCGCGCCTACTTGCGGTAGCCTTCGCCTCGCATCGGGCACCAAGGGGCTCGCTCGGCAGCTCAGCGCACCGCAATGTTCACACGAGAGATCGGGGGAGACATGGGATTCACGCTCGTAGACGCGTCACCAAAGCAACGGCAGATGCGCGCGATTGGGCTCGCAGCCGGCATCTTGCTGGCGCTTGCAGCCTACGGTTGTGGCGGGTCGAGCCCATCGAAGACGAGCACGAGCGGGAGTGCTCCCGCGACCACGTCGCCCCCCACGTCGACCCCAACACAGGCAGCGAGCACAAGCGCCTCCACGAGCACCACATCTTCGGCCGGCGGGACGACCGCCGCCGGTACGAAGCTTCCGTTTGGCACCCCCGCCATCGTGGACTACGAGCCCGGTGGATCGCCAAAGCCGACCTATCGTCTCCAGCTGACCGTGCTCGGCATCAAGAAGGGCTCTCAGACCGAGCTCGACGGCGTGGAACTTGAAAAGTCAGAGCAGGGAAAGACCCCCTACTACGTCACGCTGCGAATCCAAAACATCGGCTCGGGGGACGCGGCTGCCGAAGAAAACCAGCCAGCGGCCGCCTTCCAGGCAATCGATGACCGTGGACAGCAGGGTCAGGAACTGACCGTGCTCGGCAACTTCCGGCCGTGCCCGAACGTCAACCAGCCCAAGCAGTTCACGCGCGGCGTCACCTATCAGACCTGCGTGATCTACATGGTCGGAGGCAACGGCTCGATCGTCCAGGAGCAGTGGACCGGGAACGGCGCCGATGCCTACTCGGAAAACCCGATCGTGTGGAAGGCGAGTTGAGCGAGCAACTGAGCTATCGGACTGAGTAGACACCCTCACCAGGAGGTGTGCTTGCCTGTAGCCTGACCGGTGTTGGAATCGACATCCAGAAAATCGCCGGTGCGGTGCTTGCTCGCATCGCACGGTCGCGTGAGATGCAAAGGCCAGGACACCCGCGTCCGGACGGGCTGCAGGGGTGGCGCATGACGGCGAGCGTCCTTCCGGACGACCTGCAGGTTCCCGAGCAGCTGAGTCGGCGCAAGGTGCGCAAGCATCTGCTGTTCTTGACGGGGGTCATCCTCGTCGTCGTTGCGGTCGTGACGCTGCTTCCGGGCCTCGACGGGTTGCGCGCGCGGCTCTCGCACGCCAACCCGGTATGGCTCGTGCTTGGCGCGGGGCTGAAGGTGCTCTCGGGCCTCGGGTATGTGGCGATCTTTCGGATGGTGTTCTGCAGACGCATGAGCTGGCGCGTCAGCTACCAGATCGGGATGTCTGAGCTTGGCGCGAACGCGCTCCTGCCGACCGGCGGCGCCGGTGGCCTGGCGCTTGGGGCCTGGGCGCTCAAACGAGGCGGGATGCCGACGGCCGAGATCGCACGGCGCACCGCCGCCTTCTTCATGCTGACCAGCGTCGCGAACGTGGTCGGCGTGGTTCTCATCGGGGTCGGTCTCGCCGTGCGGGTGCTGCCTGGGGAGACGAACCTGGCGCTGACGCTCCTGCCCGCCGCGATAGCCGCAGCCGCGATTGCGGGGTCGCTGCTCGCGGGACGCTCCTCCGCGGGCCTGCACCGGCGACTGGATCGCAACGAAGCAAGCGGGCCATCCTCGCGCCGCTCCAGACTGGCGCTGAAGACCCTGGTGGCGGTAGCCGACGGCGTCAACGAGGCGGTCGCGCTGCTGCGCGAAGGCAACGCTTGGCTGATCGGCGGGATCCTCGCCTATCTCGTCTTCGACGTGATGATCCTGTGGGCGACGTTTCGCGCCTTCGGCGCCGCGCCGGCGCCGGCGATCCTGGGGATGGCCTACCTGATCGGCGAGCTGGGCGGACTGATACCGGTCCCTGGCGGGATCGGTGGCGTTGACGCGGGCTTGGTGGGAACGTTCGCGCTGTACAACGTGCCGATCACCGTCGCGGCCTCCGCGGTGCTCGCCTATCGCGCGATCGCGCTGTGGGTTCCAGCGATTCTCGGCTCCGCAGCGTTCGTCTCGCTGCGCCGAGCTCTGCGCCGTGAGTCCGCTGAGATCGCCGCCTGCGCACCCCAGACAGAGATGGAGGTCATCGGGCTCGGGCACGTAGTCATCGGACCGGCACCCACGGCCTCACAGCCTTGAGCCGCACGACCCGAGCGCCACCAAAGACACGACGGCAAGTGCGATGCCATGACGCGTTCTCACGTGGCCGGTTCGCGGGCTCGCATGGGCAGCCGAAAGATGAGCGCGAAGGCGGCGGCGACCGGGACCAGGCAGGCCCAGGCGGTGATTGCGAGTGCGTGAGTCGGCGGATGGCCGGCGAAGGCCGAGAAGAAGATCGTTCCCAGGGCGGCGACGCCGATCGCACTCGAGAGTTGCTGCACCGCCTCGAGCACTCCGGAGGCGGAGCCGACTTCGTCCATCCCGACGCCGGCGAGGATGAAGTCGAACAGCTGCCCCATCGACATCCCGGCGCCGGCGCCGATGAGGAAGAGGCCGGGAGCGAGGTCCAGCGTCGAGGCCGTTCGAGCGCCGGTCACGGTCAGGGCCAGAACGACCGTCCCCGCGCCGACGGCCGCGACGCCAACGAGCAGCAGATGACGGCCGAGGCGTCCGACGAGCGCCGTCCCCGCGACCATCCCGACGATCAGTCCGACGACCATCGCCAGCAGCGTCAGGCCCGCGTGGATCGGTGAGAATCCCTCGCCGAGCTGGCCGAACAGCGAGACGCACAGCAGCAGTCCGCCGAAGGCGCCGAAGAAGGCGAGCGCGACGAGGATTCCGCTCGTGTAGGTCCGATTGGCCAGCAGCCCTGGTTCGATCAGTGGATCGCCGTGGTAATGGCGCTCCCACATCACGAAAGCGCCGAGCAGTGCCGCTCCGGCGCCGAGCGTGATGAACGTCCAGGCCGGCCAGCCGGCCGCGCGTCCCTGGATCAGCGGGTAGATGATGGCGGTCAGCGCAAGTCCGACGAAGATCATCCCAGCGGTGTCCAGTCGGATTCCGGGGTGGGCGACGGTCCGCGGCAGGACTCGCACGGCCCCGGCGAACGTGGCGATGCCGATCGGGACGTTGATCAGGAAGACCAGCCGCCATCCGATTCCCCATAGATTCGCCTCGACAAGCGCGCCTGCGAGGATCGGCGCGGCAAGCATGGACAGCCCCATCATCGGCCCGAAGGCGCCGAACACCTTGCTCATCTCGTCCTCGGCGAAGCACTCCTTGAGCATCCCGAAGCCCTGGGGGATCATCAGCGCTCCGAACGTGCCCTGCAGCACCCGGAAGCCGATCAGCACCGAGGGCGAGGGGGCGGCCGCACAGGCGGCGGACATGATGGTGAAGCCGGCCGAGCCGACCAGGAACAGCCGGCGGCGGCCGAACATGTCACCGAGCCGTGCGCCGGTGATCAGGAACACGGCGAACGCGAGCGTATAGCCGGCGCTCAGCCACAGCAGGGTGGAGGCGCTGCCGCCGAGCGCGGAGCGGATCGACGGACCGGCGACGTTGACGATCGTCGCGTCCATCAGGTCCATCACGTTCGCCGCAAGGACGACCGCGAACACCAACCAGCGCAGCGGGTTGGGCGCGAGCGGCTCGGTTGTGGTGGCGGGGTGCGGCGGGGCGATCGTTTCCGGCATCGGGTGAGCTCCTAACGTGGGCGAACATTGTTCGGTACGAACACTGTACGTCACGACCGGTGTTCGCGTCAAGTAAGATTCCCGGTATGAACGCGCCGGCCCGCCCGCGCTCGACCCGTGACCGTCCGGCCAAGGCCCCGCTGAGCGAGGACGCCATCATCGATGCTGCCCTCGCGATCACCCGCGCCGAGGGGCTGGATGCGGTCACGATGCGGCGGGTCGCTGCCGAGCTCGACACCGGCGCCGCCTCGCTGTACGTGTACGTGCGCAATCGCGACGAGCTGCTGCGCGCGATGATGGATCGCGTCGCCGGCGCGGTGCCGCGGGTCACGCCCGACCCGGAGCGCTGGCGCGAGCAGGTTCACGACCTCATGCGCGACTTTCGCGGCGCGCTGGAGGCCCATCCCGGGCTGGCTTCGGTCCTCACCGGCGAGCCACCGACCACCGAGAACGCCCTCGCCGGAGCGGAGAGTCTGCTCGGGATCCTGCTCGCAGGCGGCGTCGCCCCCCAGGACGCCGCTTGGGCCGTCGACATCCTGATGCTGATCGTGACCGCGACGGCGACCGAGGCCGACGTCCGCCAGGCCGCCGGATACACCATCGACGACGACGTCTTCCGGATCCGTGACACCTTCGCCGGCCTTCCACCTACGCGCTTCCCGCTCCTCGTAGCCCATGCGTCCGAGCTCGTCGCCGGTGCCGGCGACGAGCGATTCCGCTTCGCCGTCGACACCTTCCTCGACGGCCTCGCTGCCCGCGCCACCCGCGCCTGACCCCCGCCCTCCGCGCTGCGGGCGCCTGACCCCCGCCCTCCGCGCCACCCGCGCCTGACCCCCGCCCTCCGCGCCACCCGCGCCTGATCCCGCCCTCCGCGCTGCGGGCGGCTGCTCGCCGCCGTGGTGTTTGGTGGCGTCCTGCACGTCACCCTTGCCGCAACTTCGCCGGCTCGGGCAACCGGCTCGCCGGCCATCCAGTGCTCGTCTCCGCGCTCGCGCTGTACGCGGTGGCGATCATCGCCCGGTTGCCGGGCCGCCTCGGTTGCGGTCGGCGGGTCAGCGAGGGGCGTGTATGTGATGTGCGCCTGTGAACCGATACTCGGTCTGCCAGGCGTCCTTCGAGTCGGTGTGGGCGGTCCAGAAGAGCTCCGCGATGTTGTCCGGATCGAAGTCCGTCCCCGACTTGACCGCACCGGCGATCGTGACCGTCGCGGCGTGAATGCCGTCCTCCCGAACGCCAGCGGCAACCAGTGTCTGCGCCGAGCGCAGGGCGGCCTTCCCCATCGAGAGGCTCGCCAGTGCGGGCACTGGATCGTCGGCGAAGCCGCCGCTGGTGGCCAGCAGGGTGCCGCCCCCAGCGGCCCGCAGGACCGGCGCGGCTACCTGGGCCGCGACGACGGCGCCGAGGACATCGACGTCGTGGGCGGTTCGGAGCCGCTCGACGGTGGTGTCGAGAATCTGGCCTGGATCTGGCAGGGCAGCGTTGTACACGACGACACCGGGGGCTCCAGGGGCGCTGAAGATCCGTTCGAGTGTCTCGCGGTAGCCGTCGAGATCCTCGATATCCGCGCTGATCGCCTCTATCTCGAGGCCGCCGCCGCGCAGTTCAGAGGCGAGCTCGTCGAACGTTTCGCTGTGGCGAGAGATGAGTGTGCTGCGGAAGCTCTCGCGGCCAAAGCGGCAGACCACGGCGGCGCCGACTCCTGGTCCGGCCCCGATCAGCAGGAGATGATGGGGGTCAACAGGCTCGGGCATATACCACCTCCGGGTTGAGCTTTCGCCCGGCTGTCAGCCTGGGCGACTGTCCTTGGGGCCGGATCCCATATTAACGTTTCACCTGGTTACGGGTGAGACTTCATCGCCGCATCGCGGTGATTTCCCGGTCCTGCCTGGTGGGCGCCCCGCAGGGCTTTGTCCGCTACCCGCCGGTGACTGCGCCTGCCGTTGGGCGGCTGCGTTGGGTGAGGCGCACACGCAGACCCTTGGGGATGGTCACGAAGTTGTAGTACTCCCTCACAGGGCCGGCGGTGCTGTCGAGTTCGATGTGGAAGTTGCGGGCGATCATCGCGAGCGCGCTCTTTGCCTCCAAGAACGCAAGGTTGCGTCCTGGGCAGAAGCGGGGGCCGGCGCCGAAGGTCAAGACCTTTGGTGCGCTCGACTCATCGCTGCGCAGCAGGCGGCGGGGGTCAAACCCGTCGCCCAGGTTGGGATAGCGCAGCAGCATCAGCAGCTGAGTGCCGGCGGGTATGTGGGTGTCGCAGATCGTGGTGTCCGCCAAGGGTTCGGCGGTTATGAGCGGGGTCACGCCCTTCACCCGCAGCGACTCGCGCAGCACCGCGTCGGTGTAGTCGAGCTCCCCAATGACCCCGTAGTCGTTGGGGAACGGGTCCTCGCCCAGCACCTCGCTCGCCTCAGCCGCGAGCTGCGCCTGGACATCGGGGTGGGTCGCCAACAGCCAGATCGTCCAGCCGAGCGTGTGCGCGGTGGTGTCCTCCCCGGCGAACAGCAGGATCAGGGTGTTGCCGATGATTTCGCTGTCGGTGAAGGTGCCGTCGTTTTCCTGGGCTGAGATCATGCTCTCCAAGAAGTTCTCGGGTGCCTCGCGCAGCTCGGGTCGCTCTCGCATCCTCTGCCTGGCCTGCTCGATGAACTGCTCCGTCGCCCGGTGCAGCTCTGCCAGCGAGCGATCGAGCGCCCGGTCGGCGGGCAGCTTGATTCGCCGCCAGTACGGAAACGGGGCGGCGATACGCCGGACGAGCATCCCGAAAGCCCGCTGGATGTGCTCCTGCAGCTCCCCTTCACGGCGCTCCAGCGTGTTCAGGTCGTGCCCGAACGCGAGCGCAGAGGTGATATCCAGGCTGTAGGAGGTGAACTCCTGGCCGATCTCGAGCATCCGGCTCTCCTGGGCCGCCTCGGACAGCCGGCGGTGCAGACGCTCGGCGCTCGTGCGGATCACCTCGTAGTAGCGGTGCAGGTGGTTGGTGTTGAGCGCCGTGATGACCAGCCTGCGCTGGCGCTTCCACTGCTCGCCCTCGGCGGTGAACACTCCCGAGAGGCCCATCTCATCGAAGACGACCTGCTGCTCTGACCAGCGGCGGAAACCCTCGGGACGCTCCCGCAGGATCATGTTCACCGCGTCGGCGTCTGAGATGCCGACGATGCGCCGCCGGCCGATATCGGCACGCAAGATCGGTCCATACCGATCCGCCCATCGTTCGCAGACTGTGTGTAGGCGAGAGGCGCGCGCCAGCTGGTGGGCGTTGCCGAGCAGCGGGAGGCCCGGAGGCCCCGGGAGCTCATCGATAGTACGCGCCATCGGCCGTCTACCTCCGCCCTTGCTTGAACTCGCCGCCGGGCATGGCGGCACGCGAGAGCCGACTGTAGCGGAAATCCCCGCTGTTGAGACTGAGCCCTAACCGAACATGAACGCGAAGCCGAGCGCTGGTGACGCCGGATGCGCCGCCCGTCAGCTGCTGGCGAGTTGGCCGGCCGTAGCCGTAGGCAAGCTCAAGGTTTCGCTCGGCCCTGAGACCGAGGTGCTCCCTGCGCCTCATGGTAAGGACGTCGACGTTCAGATCGTGGTGGATCTACGGCGAATGCCGAAGCAGGCCGGTTTCGCGCCGGACGGGTTCCTCGGCCATCGCCGACCAGAGTGCGCGCGACCATGGCGATGGGCAGTGGGGCGAGCGGACCTACCTGCCTAGAGGGCCGGTTCTTGACACCGGACCTGCGACTGGACCCTCATCGCAACCTAGACTAGACACGAATCGCAGCATCCAAGAAAGGATCCGCCAATGTGCCGCTGGCTTGCGTATTCAGGATCTCTCGTGGTTGTGGCGCCTGGGTCATGTAGGCAACCCCGGCGAGCTACCCGAGCCGCAGATTGCCACGCTCACGGGCCGTTTGAGCCACCTCTAACCGAATCTAAAAACTCTAAAAACCTCTAAAAGGATCGGGTATAGTGGTCGGATGAGCAACCCATTCCACGCGAGCTTCGGGGTCAGCCCACCGCTGCTGGTCGGCCGCGACGACCTGCTCGATGACTTCGCCGAGGCACTTGAGGATGGCCCGGGATCGGCGGGCCGCGCGACTCTCTACACCGGCGCTCGCGGTGCGGGCAAGACGGTGATGCTCAACGCCGTCGAGGACCGCGCACGCGAGCGCGGCTGGCTCATCGTCAGCGAGACCGCGACCCCCGGCTTCGTGTCGCGCATGACCCAGCAGCACCTCCCACGGCTACTTCGCGACTTCGACCCCAAGGCGGTGCAGCGCCGCATGAGCGGCGTGGGCGCTCCACTTAATCTCGGCTCTCTCACCTGGAGCACGATCGAGGCGCACGTCGTCCAAGCAGGTCTGCGTAACCAGCTCGAGATGCTCACCGACCTGCTGGCCGAGCAGAGCACCGGGGTCCTGATCACGCTTGACGAGATCCACCACAACCAAATCGAAGAGCTACGCGAGCTAGCTACCGTCGTGCAGCATGCGTTCCGCGAGAATCGGGAGCTGGCGTTCGCCGGTGCTGGCCTAGCTGCAAGCGTCAGCGACGTCGTCAACGACGACGTGCTCACCTTCCTGCGCCGCGCCGAACGGCACACGCTGGGCTCGGTGGCGCGCGCCGAGGTTGAACGCGCGCTGCGCGAACCGATCCAAACAGCCGGTCGCAGCATCGGCGAGGAGGCCCTGCAGATCATGGTCGACGGAGCCCGCGGCTACCCCTTCCTGCTGCAGCTAGTCGGCACCCAGGTTTGGCGGGTGAACCCGACCGCACCGGAGATCACGGCCGCCGACGCCACCCAAGGGGTTGCCCGAGCGCGGCGCAGGCTCGGTGCGCTCATCCACGAGCCGGCGCTGAGCGCCGCCTCAGACATCGACAAGTCATTCCTGCTCGCGATGGCCCAGGACGACGGCCCGTCCAGGATGGCCGACATCCAGCAGCGCCTCGGTGCCGACGTGAACTACGCGAGCCAGTACCGCCTACGGCTGATCGCAGCCGAGCTCATCCACCCCACCCGCCACGGCTACGTCGACTTCGCGCTGCCCTACCTCCGCGAGTACCTCCGCCAGCACTCAGCCATCGACGCCTGATCGGCGCCGTGAGGCTTCTCGCCCAGCCCGCTGACGCTTTCAATCCTGCGACTGCACAACCCCTCGATGAGCCCCGTCCGACCGGCTATCGGAGTTTATCGAGATCGCGTAAACCCTATAAAACTCCGTACAACTCGATATGAGCCCAGGCATCGCAGTCTGGTTTTCGTTGCCCCGCCATGCACAAGAGCTTGACATCCGCAGTAGACGATCATCTGTCCTCTTTCGCTTTAGAGCCTATGCGCTCATGGCGGGACACTCGAACAGCCCAGAACTCGTTCTCAGGGCATCACGATTCCGACTAATGTTGTCTTTGATGCGAGGCTCGCCATGAAGTTCGGTTCTCCATATCGATACCGCATGGATAAGCCATTTGTCGCCCGAACATGCTGCCTCGTAAGGCTTCTCAATACGCGGCAGCGGGCTCAGAACAGGGCACTATGTCAAGGATTTGTGCCGCGGTTTGTGCCGCGACGACCATACCGAGGCCAGCCGAGATAGCGATCGCTATCTCAAAACGTGCCCGTTTGCAGCCCTTTCTTGATGGCGAGACTCGGACTCGAACCGAGGACACCGCAATTTTCAGTCTTGATCCGACGAGCCCGGAAAAGTGCCGATTTGCAGGCCATTCGCTAGATGGGGCGCCCCGGACATACCGTTGGTTTCCTGGGGATTCCCGGGGGTTTGGGCCGGGAGGGGGGCATCCCCGGCCCAAACCCTGATCGGCCTCGATCGGCGGATGGCGAGACTCGGACTCGAACCGAGGACACCGCAATTTTCAGTCGCGTGCTCTACCAGCTGAGCTATCTCGCCGCAACCCCTAAATCTTATCGCCGTGACCCTCGGGATGAGCGCCCGACTGACCGGGGGTGTCCGCTGCGCCTGGATGGTGGGGGATCTGGCGGCCCGTACCGGGGCGCCGATGGGCTGCTCGCCTACCGGGTGGGCCCGTCGACGGTTTGGCGGACGCAGCCTACGCCAGCGGCATGCGCTGTGGTGTCCACTCCGATCAGGGATCTGGCGGGTACAGGGCGGGAGCAACGGGACTCGACCCCGCACGTGACACCGAGCATTGAATGTCGGCTTTAGCAGGCACTCTAGACGATCCTGGGTGCCGGCAGGGTCCGAGTCAGGAGCGCCCCGTGTCGCGTTTCGTCTGCGCCGTCAGCCGTGCAGGCTCCCCAAGTCCGCACGGCTGGGCCGGCGGCGTAGCGCGCCGAGCAACTCGTGCGCCTTGTGGGGCAGCGGGGCCGGCTCGCCGCTCGGCGCGGCCCGCCCGCTCCGGCGTAAAGATCCTAAACAAATTTGTAAAAGATCTTGACAAAATTGTAATGATACTTTACAGTGCCTCCCATGTACGGAGCACAACCCAAAGGAGACGAGCCCATCACCCCCGCCCGCAAGCGCCATCTGTCGGCAGCCGAAACCGCGAAGCTCGTGCGTCAAGCACTCAAGGACGCCCACCCCGGCGTCAAGTTCAGCGTGCGGAGCCACAACTACGCGGGCGGCGCGAGCGTCCGCGTCAACTGGACGGACGGCCCGACCTGCCGGGAAGTCGAAGCCACGGCCAATCGCTACGCCGGAGCGGACTTCGACGGCATGACCGACATGAAGTCCTACACGACGCCCTCCTGAGCACCGAGGACGGCGCGGAAGTCGTCCACTTCGGCGCCGACTTCATCCCCTGCCAGCGGACAATCTCCGATGAGTACCGCGCGAGGCTCGAAAAAGAGATCGAAGACTTCACCAGCGAGCCCTTCAACCACTCCAAGGCGTACCACGTAGCGGCGTCGAGCAACACCTATGACGGACCCCACGGGCTGAGCCACGACCGCCACGGCACAACATGGGGCAGTGTTCTACTCCACCGCCTCGCATACAGCCGGCCCGTGCGCGTGGAGGCCAAGCGATGAGCACCCAAACCCCGACACGTCTCCGCCGCCGACACGGCCGCGCTGCTGCGCAGGAATCTCAAAGCCGGGCATCCCAAAGTCAAATTCATCGTGCGCTCGCGCCGCTGCGCGGGAGGCGCGAGCATCGACGTGGGTTGGACGGACGGCCCCACGGAGGCGCAGGTTGAACAGACGACCGAGCTCTACCGGGGCCGCCACGGCCGGCGGCGCAGTCGGTCCCGGCAGTACCGCGACACTCTCCTATCTGCCGGGGATGTTGCGAACTTGTCCACCTTGCCCCGCATGACGTTTCTTGTCGCCGGAAACGAAGCCGAGATAGCAGACGCCACGGGTGAGCCCTTCGACGCTAAGCCCTACCAAGTGGCGACGCTCGACGCTGACGGCACCGACGCGCCCACGACCGTCTACTACGTGGACAAGAGCGCGCCCATATACGGGCGGACCTACTCGCCCGTCTCGCCAAGGACCGTTCACGTCCGCCGGCCCCGCGCTCGTCGGTAGGCTCCACCGCAATCGGCGCCATGACTCCAACCCCGATCGAAAAGAGCCAGACCGAGCTCGCGACACTAGGCGAGCGGTTGCGCAAGCTCGACGCCGAAGCCGTGGAGCTCGACCGCGAGCTAGCCGCTGCGATCGAGCGCGCACGGGCAGCGCGTCTCCCAATGGACGAGATAGCCAAGTGTGCCGGGGTCACACGCCCAACCCTCTACAGCGCCCAAAGACGGGCCAAGAATCGTGCGGCCAAGTCCCGGCCGGGCACCCGCCGCCCCAAGAGCTAGCGCCGGGCTCGGCGCCGGCTTGAGCCGCCCTGGGTTCCACGGGGACCGTTTTTGTAGGTTCCCTACGTTCGTTTTGGGGGTGTGGTTGCCCGGTTTTTCGCAGCGTATAGTTCCTCGATCTCTCGTGGTGGGCGGTCGTCGAGGGCTTCGTGTAGGCGCTGGTTGCTGAACCAGGCGACGTACTCCAGGATGGCGAGCTCGAGCTGCGAGCGCGTCGCCCAACTGCGGTCGGCGATGAGCTCGGTCTTGAAGCTGTCGACGAAGCTCTCCGCGGCCGCATTATCGTAGGCGTCACCTACGGATCCGATCGAGGCGAGGACGTCGTGGTCGTCGAGGAGTTGGGTGTAGTCGAATGATGTGTATTGGGCGGATTCAATCGGTCGTCGCAACGGTTTGCGTTTGGGGGGATCGTAGATGTTCGTCGAGCGCTTCGGCGGGTGTGCGCCAGCCGAGGGTCTTGCGTGGTCTGCTGTTGAGCGTGGTGGCGACGGCGTCGAGTTCTTCAGCGGTGTGTCTGGCGAGGTTTGTTCCTCTGGGGAAGTATTGGCGGAGCAGGCCGTTGGTGTTCTCGTTCGTGCCTCGTTGCCAGGGGCTTTGAGGGTCACAGAAATAAATGTGAAGCCCAGTTGCGATCTTGAGCTGTGCGTGTTGTGACATCTCAGCGCCCTGGTCCCAGGTGAGCGAGCGGCGCAGCTGCTCGGGCAGCGTCGTGATCTGCTTTGTGATTGCGTCGCGCACAGCTTCGGCGCCGCGACCAGCGAGCGGCGGTCCGTTCTTCACCCGTGGGCTGCCGTGGCCGGGCATCGGCGGTAGGTGAAGCAGCATCGTGAACCGGGTGCTGCGCTCCACCAACGTTCCAATCGCAGTGCGGTCCGCGCCGAGGATGAGATCGCCCTCCCAGTGGCCAGGTATGGCTCTGTCCTCGGCCTCGGCGGGACGCTCGCTGATCATGACCTGCTCAGTGACAAAGCCCTTGCCACGTCCACGCACGCGGGCTCTGGGAACCCGCAGCGCCCTGCCGGTCCGCAAGCAGGCTATGAGTTCCCGCCGCAGCGCGCCGCGGCCCTGCACGTAGAGCGCTTGGTAGATCGCCTCGTGCGAGATTCGCATGGACTCATCATGGGGGAAGTCGATCTCCAGCCGGCTGGAGATCTGCTCCGGGCTCCACGCCGTTGCCCACCTGCGGTCCTGGCGATGAGGCTTGTTCCGACCCTTCCAGGGCGCCGCCGCGGGTCCCGGTAGCGCCGTCCCGTCAGGCCGGCGGACCTGGCCGGAGAGCCGCTCCTGCACGTACTCGCGCAACTGCTCATTCGCGGCGAGCTTCGCAGTCTTCGGACGGCGTGCCACCAGCTCTGACTTCCATTGCGCGACCGACGCGCGATAGTCGAGCTTCCCGCCGCGAGTAGCCGCATTTCGGCGCAGCTCCCGCGAGACCGTCGACGGAGAGCGCCCCAACCGGCGGGCGATCTCCCGAACACCGGCGCCCTGCGCCTTCAACATCGCGATCTCCTCGCGCTCCTGAAACGACAAGTACCGGCCTGAGATTGAGTCGAGCATGAACGTTGGCATTCCGCCACGTTCCCTGAACCACCGGCTGCCAGCCGCCGGGGACGCACCGACAGCCAACGCAGCGTCCTCACTGCTCAAGCCCTTGGCGATCTCACGCCAAAACAACCGCTCCACGTCTCGACGCAGCGACGGCTTCCCCGGCGACTTCATCGGCGCCCTACCCGTCAACTCCTTCATCCATCCCGCTGGCCTGCCCATACACACCTCCACAATCAAGGTGTTGCGAGGACCAGTTGAGTCCGAGTTGGCTGCCGGCATCCGAATGAGCCACGAGCGAAACGTCGGCCCCCGGGGCGCGCTGGTGCAGGGCCATCCCGAGCGCGTCGAGCACGAGATTGGTGCGCATGTGGCTGGCGAACTGCCAGCCGACGATCATGCGGCTGTAGGCGTCGATCACGAAGCTGAAGAACACCAGCCCCTCCCAGCATCTGAGATACGTGAAGTCCGCATGCCACTTCTCGTCCGGCCGGGAAGCCGTGAAATCACGCTGCACCCGGTCTGGACTGCGAAGCGCCAACGGATCGGGCTTGGTGGTACGCCAAGGCTTCCCGCGCCGCTTTGCGCCCTGAATGCCGTTCTGGCGCATGACGCGTTCCACGCGGCTGCGGCCAACCTGCTCACCAGAGCGCAGCAGAGCCTTCCACATCCGCCGCGACCCGTAGGCGCAGTAGTTCGCGGCGTGCAGCTCTTCGATCACGCCGAGCAGCCGCTCATCCTCGACGGTCCGCGCTGAGCGCTCTCCGGTCGCCCGCTGGTAGTAGGCGGACGCCGACACGCCCAGGGTCTCGCAGATCGGCTCGACCCCGAAGCGCTCGCGATGCTCGTCGATGAACGCGCTCACTTCGGACGGTGTGGATCGAGCTCGCCCGCGAAAAACACGCTGGCGGCCTTCAGGATCTCGTTCGCGCGGCGCAGCTGCGCAACCTCACGACGCAACGATTTGATCTCCTCGCGCTCCTGGCTGCTCAGGACATCTCTGCGCCGGCCCTCATCTGCCTCGGTCTGCCGGACGTGTTTGCGAAGCGTCTCGCTCTCGATGCCGAGGTCCCTCGCGACGTGCGCGATAGGACGCCCAGACTCGAACACCAGACGCGCTCCGCGATCCAGCAACTCCTTTGAATACTTCCTCGCATGTGCCATGAGCCGAGACTTCTCCCTCCGCCAGGCAAACCCTGGCCTCGAAGTCTCCGTCAAACACAGGATGGCTCAGCTAACTCGCATTGGCGGACCTTGCGCCGGACGCTACCCGCCCGCCCGCCACAAGGCCCCGCAATGCGACGGCCGGCTACAGGCGAACTCCACCATCCCTCTTCGGGATCATCGGGTTGAACTCCGGTGTGGATCGCTCCAGAGTGCTCCCTTGACCTTGGGCAGGGCACCGTGGTGTGTGCGTTTGTGTGGGTGCCGTCGTGGAAGTGCAGGCGGGCGGCGAACTGGAAGCCGCCGGAGGGGCAGGTTGGGGGTAGCAGGATGCCTTTGGGGTGGTAGGCGATGGGCCGGCCGTGGGTGTGCCGGTAGTAGGTGAGGTGTAGGGGTCCGATCGTGGAACGCAGACGCACGACGGCAGCGTCGGGTGCTTCGGGGAGGGTGGGGACAAGCGGGATCGTGGTGTAGAGCTCTCCGCCGAAGGGCTGCTGGGCGGGGAGGAGGCGTCCGGTGAAGACGATCTGCGCTGCGACGGGTGTTGTCTCCCCGATGGCGTCGAAAAGCAGCGTGGTGTGCCCGCTGTGGATGGGCGCCATGAAGATCGTGGTGGTGGCGGTCTCGCTGAGGATCTCGGGGCCGATGGGGATCACAGCGAGCGCGGTGCCGGAGCCTATCTGCGAGTCTGGGGGGCAGCCCGCGGGACCCTGGTGTTCGAGGATTTTGGCGGTGCAGTCCGTTGTACCTAGTCCGCTTGTGGCGATCCCGAAGTTGTTGGGGTAGAGCAGGTCGAGGCGCGTCAGCGGGGAGGGCACCATGCCGCTAGTGGTCGCGATCGCGAAGGCGAGGGTGAGCGTGGTGCCGGCGCCCAGCCGCTCGGGCGTGAGCGCGGCCGTGAGACTCACCCGCTGCGCGGCCTGTGTGGCGGGGGGCGCAGCGCAAGCGCAGGCCAGTGCGAGGGTGGCGGCGATGATGCGGATCGGGCGCACGGTGTGGCCGGGGGTCTCAGAGGGAGAGCTGGCAGGTCGTCTGGACGACGATGGCGAAGTTGTTGCGGTCGACCGTGCCGTAGAACCCTCCTTTGCCGTGGACGTGCTTGTAGCGTCCTGTGCCGCCTGTAGCGGTGAGGGAGCCGCCGAAGCTCGAGTAGGTGCCGTTGGAGTGCAGGGTGCCGGTTCCGTGGCCGTGCAGCTACCTACCTCGCGCTCCCAGCCTGGAGCCAACCAGACTCAATGCGAACCGTTTTGCGTCTCTCGCTGGTGGGCGAATGTCGCTTAACGAAGCGGAATAGCGCAAGCACGGCGCATCCTTCGACTGGCTCATCCGCGAGTCGAGGATCCGCTGTACGGCGACGACGCGTGTTTGGCCGGGGATTGGGGACGGGAAGCGGAAACGACTCCGCGCGCCTCCACCACGCCGACCGTCGCCCATTCGGGGTGTTCTCCATACTCCGATTCACAGATGCACCGTCGCGCGCAGATGTTCGAGCAATTCCACAGGCACACTCGGACCGACATCGTCTTCGTCTCCTACCACCAGCCAAGCGCCGGGGATATGTCGCGCGAACAGGTGTGACGGCGCCACGAAAACCGAGGGATGGCCGGCAAGCGGCTTTATGCCAGGCAGGTCAGAGGGCACAGCTCCTGGGTGCGCGGCATCCACGAGCACCGCCGCGGTAAGATCGTGTTCATTCTTATAGAAATAAGTTGTATTCGCGCACGAAATGAACGCTTGGCCGACGAGTCCCGGGACCGGTCCGATCCGAGTCGTTACGGCCCCTTCGATGGGCACGGTTTCCCGTGGCAGCCTGGTGGCGGTGAGCTGGCAGACGCCACTCGGTGGGTGTTCGGGCCGATACCAACGTCGCCTGGGTAGGAAGACTGTGAACGGAGCACCAGATCTTCCTTGTTCGTCGATCGGCCTGGCGTTCGCTTCGAGCGCTGTTACGCGCGGGCAAGGGCTCCATGGGTCGGAAGCAGAAAAGGGCTTAGCGACGATCCTATATCCCGACAGTTCGATCGCGACAGCGCGCAGTCCGCCCTCGAGTGTGGAGTTGGATTCCGTCGGAATCGGCCTCCCGCCAGCCACCGTAACAAAGGCCACCTCACCCCTCGTGAGCACAACGACTGTTGCATTATGCTTGCCTCCGCGGCCTCCTTGGCAATTCTCATAAAAGATGGGGCCTGTTGATGTTCTAACACCGCCGCAACTTCCTATCCCATTACCCTTTTTCGGCGTGGATGCGCTCACTCCCACGATACACCAACCAGCACTGCCACCGTCCAGCATCGGAGAGAGCTCGACCCGGACACCGGGTATGGGTCGTGAGACACCCGTATGGCGTATCACAGCGTCAGAGAAAGCTCCGCCTGCGCCCGAACACGAAGACGCCGCCACCGCGCACGCCACCGCCGCGACCAGCCCGACAAGCTGCACTAGTCCTGTCGTCTTATAGGGCGTCATGGAACACTCACTCCGCCGTGACACGATGTTCTTATCTCCGCCTCACGACCCCATCCCCACCAGCGCCGATGATAGCTGCCATCGAACTGTCCTCCCCATACCCAAGCATCGTAGTCTGCGTGTTCGGGTCGACAGTGAAAGTCTTCGCTAAACGGTTCATTCTTGTTGCTACTAACGTCAAAATATGGATACGCTTCTGACGATTCGACCCCTTCCCATTTTCCATTTTCCGGATTCAATATGAGCAATGAGGTCTGTATCACGAACTCAGGAACCGCTTCACCACATTCCCAATGACCATCGATTTCTACTTCGCCAGATATCCCCGATGTCATATCCTCGCTCCCGTAGCTTGTCCATACGCTGCATCCCGCGTAACCATTGCCCCCTTCATGCCAATCGGTTACCCCCTCGTGATGGTGGGAGTTGGCTGACGCTGCGCATGCGTTCATGCCGGTGCATCCGCCGCCGCCGCCTTCTTCTTCCACGCCACCACCAGTTTCTTCTCCGGCCTCTGGAAGGGGTATTATGCCTGGTGGCGTGTTGGCTTCTTCCTGCTTTTTGCGTTCTTGTTCTGCGACGGTGAGTTGATGGGCGATTGCAGCGGTGCCTTCGATGACCCAGGGCGCGAGGGGATCCGAGTAGGATCCCTTGGCGTTTTCTGGTGCTGGTAGTGGGACGCCCTCGGTCTGTAGCGAACGCCCGGTTTGGGGTACGTAGGTTACGCCATCCTGGGTGATCACGCCGGATGGTAGTTCGCCGGCTACGCCAGCGGCGCCGAGCCATGCGTACTTCGGGGGAGCTTCTTTGCCGTTCGGCACTCCGAATTCTGTGCTGTTATAGGTTTTTAGAAGTTTGGTTTCGGTTTCGCTGATGGCGGCTTCTCCGACGACATCGCCGTTGAGGTCATGCAGCAGTAGGACGACCGCCCCGCCGGTTTTTCCTTCTCCCTTTTGTGTTGCTGTGAGGGCTCCGCCGATGCCTGGGATGTTGCGGGTCCATTTTTCGGTTTCTCCCGAGCCTCCGCCTGTCCACGCGACAGCGCTGCTGGCCGCGTCGTAATGGGAGGTCACGGTCGAGTTCACTGGTTCGCCGGTGGAGATCGTTTCAAGTGTGCGCTCTTCCGGGTCGAGCCTGTATTCGATTTTCTGTTTGCCTTGTTCTTGTTTGTAGACTTGGCTGTCCACGTAGTATTCGCTCGTGAGCGCAGAGCCACCCGCGTCCGCGGCAGGTAGTTTGGTGGTGTTCCCGAAGGTTTCGTAGGTGACTTCCGGGTCGGCGAGGGTGTTGGCGGTGTCGTAGGTGTGCCATTCGGTGGTTCCGCCTTCGCTAGCGCATTTGCCTTCGCTTCCGGGTTCGCGGGTCGTCTCGGTTGTGCGGTTGCTGTCTTCGTCGTAGTTGTAGATGCGCGTCTTGCAGCCTTCGCCCGCGGAGATTTCCTGCGACTGCGTGAGCCGTCCGGCGGCGTCGTAGGTGTAGCTAGGCTCTTCGGAGAGCGTGCTAGATTGCTTCATCGTTTCGCCGTGGATTGATGGGATGATGGTGTCGCTGAACCAGACTTCGGGGCAGGTTTTGGCGCAGTGCGCGGTCTTCGTGTATTCGATCCCTGTCGTTTCGCCGGCTTGGTTGTGGGTGTAGGAGGCGGTCATGCCGTTGGGGTAGGTCTCGCTGGTCATCTTGCCCCCAACATTATAGCTCGCGGTGAAGGTGCCTGCGGCGGAGTCGACGAGTTCGCTCAGGGCGCCTGGAGTTCCCCCGGTTCGGTGGACACGGTTGATTATGCGCCCATTGCTCCTTCTGGTTGATGTTGTTTGTGTGTGATCCTCTCATACTCGCTCGGCGAGAGTTGGCCGAGTCGGGTGTGCCGTCGTCGGCGGTTGTAGAAGACCTCGATGTACTCGAAGACCTCGCCGCGGAGCTCGGCCTTGGTCGGCCATGCACGACGGTGAATCAGCTCCTTCTTGAGTGTCGCGAAGAAGCTCTCAGCGACGGCGTTATCGAAGCAGTCCCCCCGGGAGCCCATCGACTGCGCGATCCCTGCAGCCCGAGCCTTCTGGCCGAAGGCCAGAGATACGTACTGCGAGCCCTGGTCGGAATGATGAATGAGCCCTGGCCCAGGAGAGCGGCGCTCGAGCGCCATCTGTAGTGCATCTGTGACGAGCTCCGTGCGCATATGATCAGCCATCGACCAGCCAACAATCCTGCGACTATAGGCGTCCTGAACAGCAGCGAGATACAGCCAGCCCTCCCAGGTTCGCAGATACGTTATATCTGCCACCCACAAACGGTTCGGGGCGCTCGCGAGGAAGTCACGGTCGACCAGATCCTCGCAGACTCTCACACCCGGCACCCTGATCGTCGTGCGCCCCTTCTTCCTGAGCGTGAGACCGCTGATGTTTGCTTGGCGCATCAGGCGCTCCACACGCTTGCGAGCGACACGCACACCGTCGGCCAAACGCAGCTCAGCGTGGATCCTTGGCGACCCATACACCCCACGGTTCTCCCTGTGGATCTCTCGGATGCGACGGGTCAGCTCTTTGTCCTGGCGCGCTCTGGCGCTAGGCTTGCGACCCAGCCAGGCGTAGAATCCGGCGCGGCTGACACCGAGTACACGACACATCGTCTTGACGGAGTAATGGGCCTTTTCCGCAGCGATAAACCTGAACGCGCTCACCGGGTCTCGCTCTCCTTGACGAAAAAGGCCGCTGCTTTTTTTAGTATTTCACGCTCTTCACGCAGAACCCTGTTCTCGCGCCGTAGCGCTACCAGCTCCTCGCGCTCCGCGGATACCAGCCCCTCGCGCTCGCCGGCATCGATCTCAGCCTGCTTGACCCACGCCTTCAGCGTCGCGATCGATACGCCGAGGTCGGTCGCCACGCGCGCGAACGACAGCCCTGAGGAGCGATACAACTCAACCGCCTGCGCACGAAACTCAGGCGGATATCCACGTTTCCCTCCACGATTGATAGACATGACTGGACATCCTTTCAGCCGTGTCAGACGACACGGCATTCAGGTGTCCACGAAAGCGGGGGAACTCCAGTCTACTATGGGACTGCTGGCCTGGCTGGCTCATTAGCAGGGCCCGAGGTTTCCGGTCCATTGTTCTTGCTGTCGGGCACCTCTGAGGTTGTAAGCGGCGAGTTTGACATTTCCCATGATATAACTGGTTGCTAAACGTGAATGATATGAGGTATGCATGCGGGATCCAGTAAGGTTTGCACGGAATGCCGCGATATTTAGTGGTGTTGCGGCATCTGTTTCTATAGGGCTGGGAATCGTAGACAATAATGTAGCTTTAATGGTGCTACCGTCGTTGGCCCTTCTTTGCGCCATTATCGGCGTGATGATATGGGCGCGGCAAGAACGAGAGCGGAAAGAAAAAGATGAATCGTCTAGCTGACCGTTGGAGCGTTGGAAAAGGGTAGTCCGCTAGTTGTATTCCCAGAATGACGAAGCATGATAGACAGTTTCAGGGTGTCACACGCCGGGGAGTGATCTCGGGCGCGGCACTCTTGGGCGTTGGGGTAGGATTAGATCACGTTCTGGGCGGGGCAGTGCGTGGGACACCCACAAACCCGACGGCATCTGGTTCGTCGGAGGACTTCTACGATTTCCACCAAGCCGGGGTCGCCACGGCAGCGCAGGACTATCTGCACTTCGCAGCCTTCGATATCACTAGCGAAGCGGCTGACGACTTGCGGAACGTCCTCGAAGAATGGACGGGCGCCTCGGCGCGACTGACTGCCGGGGAGCCCTACCAGCCCGTTGCCCAGGCGCCTAACGAGCCACCAGTGGATACAGGTGAGGCGATTGGTCTGGGTCCGTCTCGGCTTACGCTCACGATCGGCTTTGGTCCCAGTCTGTTCGGCTCCCCGGGCCACAACCGTTTCGGGCTTGCACGCCAGCGGCCAGCGGAGCTGCAGACGCTGCCTGCGTTTCAAGGGGAGAGCCTTGATCCGTCGGTCTCGGGCGGGGACCTATGCGTGCAGGCGTGCGCGGATGACCCCCAGGTCGCCTTTCACGCCATCCACGTCTGGGTGCGGCGACGCTGCGCTACACCCAGCAAGGCTTCGGGCGAACCTCCTCCACCAGTCGCAGCCAGGGCACGCCGAGGAACCTCATGGGCTTCAAAGACGGCACCGACGACATCCAGGCGGAGGAGGCCGACGCGATGAACGACTTCGTGTGGGTTCAGCCCGGTGATCAACCGGCGTGGATGGTCGGCGGGACGTATCTCATCGCGCGGCGCATCAAGATCCTCTTCGACGTGTGGGACGCCACCACCCTCGAAGACCAACAGCGCGTGATCGGCCGCGAGAAGCTCACCGGCGCTCCGCTTGGCAGCCAGAGCGAGATGACCCCGCCAACCTGTCGGCGACGGGCTCAAACGGCGAACCGTTGATCCCTGCTGACGCGCATATCCGGCTGGCGAACCCCCAGAACAATAGCGGGCAGCGCATTCTCAGACGCGGCTACGCCCACGCCGAGGAGCTCGGCGGGGCTCGCCTCGGCGGGGAGCGTGGCCGCCTGCGGTTCGACCTCGCGCAGATACGCCGCGATCTCGCGTGCCATGCCGGCACCAGGAGCCGCCCAGCCGCTGCCCGCCGGGCGCGCCGCCAGCCCCCGACGAGGCGGCGCGGCGGGGTTGAGCTGATCCCCTACTCGGAGGTACGATGTACGGGACAAGCAAGTAGTGGCCGGGCGACGCGCAAACGCCCCCGGCCCGACACCGGGAGGTAACCCCGATGTACCCATACCGTAGATCCTCAACGCGGGAGCGTGTCTGATGGCACGGCCCGCGACAGGCAGAGTCGAACCCGAAAAGCTGGCCGACGGAACCTCCGCGTTTCGCTTGCGCTTCCGGGCATACGGCAAACGCGAGAACGTAACCCTGCATGAACGCCGCGACTGCGACTGCGGCTGTACGGGCGGGTGGACCGAGCGCACCGCTGAGCTTGAGCTGAGCAACGTTCTCGCGCGAGTCCAGGCAGGGGTTTGGGAGCGACCGAAACCCAAACCGGTCATCGAGAAGACCTTTGCAGAGATGCCGATCTTTCACGAGTACGCCTCCTATTGGCTCAAAGCCAAGCTGGAAGGTGTCATCGGCAAGAAGCCGATCACGAAAGGCACGCACGACGGGTACTTGTCGATGCTGGGGCGGCACCTGCTGCCGTTCTTTGGCCGCTACCGCCTCGATGAAATCGATGACGACCTCTGCGCCGAGTTTAGGAAGCACAAGATCCAAGAGGCCCACGAGTTGAAAGAAGCGCTCGACGCCGGAGCGGACCTCCGAGACGAGCGCAATCGCAAGCTCGAACCGCTCGGTCCAGCTTCTATTCAAGGACTTATCACTCTGCTCGCAGAGATCCTCCAAGAGGCGTTTGAAGACAAGTGGATACCGGCGAATCCTGCCCGGGGAAAGCGTCTGAAGCTGTATGTACCGAAGCCAAAGCGCACGTTCCTAGAGATGGACGAGCTGGCTGTGATCGAAGACGCCGCCGCCGAGCAAGACCCCTGCCTTGAGCGCTTCGCCCTAGCCGCTCAGACCGCGCCAGCCGGGTCGACCGCCGGAGCGGTAGCGCTGCGACTCTCCGAAGGAAAGCGTCAAAAACTGATCGCATCCGAACTCGGGCTGTGCCCCGGAACGATCCACTTCCACGTCCGCAACCTCGGCGCCGTGCGCGTTGGGATCTACGTGGGCCGCAAGGCGCTCGTCTGCACGCTCGGCCGATCGGGCGTGCGTAACAGCGAGCTTTCCGCCATCCAGATCGGGCACCTGCGCGTTCATGACCTCCTGAATGCTCGCCTCGACATACCCGACTCCAAGACCGAGACTGGCATCAGGGTCGTGGAGATCAGCCCCTACCTCGCCGAAGTGCTCATCGAGCACATCGACCGCCTACGCAAAGCCGGCTTCGACACCGGGCCGACAGCGCCGCTGTTCCCCAACGAACGCGGCAAGCGCATGAGTCGCAAGCGCGTCGGGGTAATCGTCCACGAGGCCGCGGTGCTCGCCACCGAAAAGATGCGCGAAAGGGGTCTGCCGCCGCTGGCGCACATCACTCCGCACAGTCTCCGCAGGACGTACATCTCGATCGCGTTGCTCGCCAACAACTACGACATCAAGTGGGTCATGGATCAGGTCGGGCACGCCGACTCGAAGATGACGATGGACGTCTACAACCAGCTACAGCAGCGAGCCAAGCGCGAACACGGCGCATCCTTCGACCGGCTCATCCGCGAGGCCAGGGTCGCCCTATACGGCGACGACACGCCCGCCGACCGGGGGGTTTGGGCCGGGGATTGGGCCGGGAAGCCGAAAACGACCCCCAACACGCTTCCTCCACGCCGACCGGAGCGCGGTCAAAAACTGCGTATCAGCAGGAAGATAGCCGGACGGCGGGGCTGTAGCTCAAAATCGGGGGACCAACGTTTTCAGTCGCGTGCTCTACCAGCTGAGCTATCTCGCCGAGGGGCCACATGGTAGCCGCTGCGTTGGGGCTGGACGGGCTTCCTCCAGGGCTCGGTCCATAGCTCGGCACCTCGGCGGTCCGACCGCGACAAGCCCACCGTGGCCCTGGTGGAGCATCCAAGGGTGCAGAAGCGCCGCGGCTCAGCGCGGCGACGTGTGCAGGCTCCTCGCGCCAGGGGCGCTCGCCTGCCCGCGCGCCGGTCCTGAGAGCACCGCCGCGGCGAGCACCCCGCCGACCCCGCCGAAGAGGTGCGCCTCCCAGGAGATCCCGGCGTGCGGTATGAGGTCGTAGATGAGCGCGCCGCCGAAGAAGAGCAAGACGACGACGCCAACGGCGATCTCGACGACCTGGCGATCGAACAGGCCGCGGCTGATGAGGTAGGTCGCGTAGCCGAAGACGACGCCGCTCGCGCCGACCGTCACCGTTCCCCCGGCTGCCGTGAGCCAGGTCCCGGCGCCGCTCACGAGGGCCACGATCAGGGTCACGAGGAGCAGGCGCCTCGCCCCGGAGAGAGCAATCGCGAGGCCAAGGATGACGAACGGGACCGTGTTCGCGAGCAGGTGCGAGAAGCTCGCGTGCAGGAACGGCGCAAAGACGATGCCGTCGAGGTGGGAGAGGTTGCGGGGCACGATCCCGTCGCGGTCGAGTCGGTAGCCGTCGAGCGCGTTGACGAGCTCGACCGCCCACATGACCGCCAGGAGCGCACCCAGGGCTCGCAGCCCGTCGGCCTGTGTCGCATAGCGCTCCCGGGCTCGATCTTTCACATGGCAAGCATGGCAGCTCCTCTCCCTTCCGAGCCCATGCGCGCGGCGAGGACGTTTGGGCTACTCGGGGCGCCTCAGCGGGAGACGGTGCGCCGAAAGAGCAGAGCGCACACCACGGCGATCGCGATCGCGAGGATCGGAAGGCCGGCGCCGACGACTCCGAGGAGGGACAACACGATCCCGATGCACCCCAGGATCCCGGCCACGCCGCCTATCAGGATCAGCCGGTACGCCCGTTTTTCGCGAACGGCTTTCGGGGTGTAGTTTCCACGCTTGTCGAGTGCTCCCATGATGAGAGGATAGCCGCGGACACGGGACGCTCCGACCGGGTTGCAGGGCGTGACATGCTGGAGGCGATGCCCGCCGCCGATCTCCAGAGCCCGCCCGAGCCTGCCCCCACGATCGACGAGCTGGTGATCGCCGATGAGCCAGAGCGCTGGGCGGCACTGGGCTTCACGGTCGTGGGGGGGTGCTGTCAGCTCGGCAGGGTTCGCCTGCGTCTCGCCGGGAGCGGGGCTGGACGCGGGATCGTGCGCTGGGCGCTGCGCGCGATTGCCGCCGTCGAGCTCGATGGGCTTCCCACGACTCGCTCGGAGTCTGCGGTGCCGGCGCCGGCGCCCGCGCATCCCAACGGCGCAGTGGCGATCGATCACCTCGTGGTGATGTCCCCCGCGCTCGAGCGCAGCGTGCGGGCGCTCGAGGCGGCCGGTTTGGATCTGCGCAGGATCCGCGAGCAGCCCACCCCGGCCGGGGCGCCGCGCCAGGCGTTCTTCCGACTGGGGGCGGAGATCCTCGAGGTCGTCCAGGAGCCCGACGGGGTCGTCGAGCGCGGGGGTGGACCCGACCGTCCCGCCCGCCTGTGGGGCCTTGCCCTGAGCGTCGAGGACCTCGACCGTGCCGTGGAGGCCCTCGGCCCAAACGCCGGCTCGATCCGCCCCGCGGTCCAGCCGGGCCGGCGGATCGTCACGCTGCGCCGCACCGCCGGCCTGTCGATCCCGGTCGCGCTGATGAGTCCCCGGGCCGATGGCGGGGGCGTGTAGTCCGCGCGCGATCGATATCGACGCATATGCGTCACAATGCAGAGGCGATGGCCACCTGCACACATATCGATTCGGTGGAGATCCTGGACCTGCCTGCAGAGGTGGCGGGGTGCGAGGAGTGCCTGGCCACCGGCGGGCACTGGGTGCACCTGCGGATGTGCCAGACCTGCGGGCACATCGGCTGCTGCGACAGCTCGCCGGGCCGCCACGCCACCGCTCACCACCGGGCGACGGAGCATCCGATCATCCGCTCGGCGGAGCCCGGCGAGGATTGGAGCTGGTGCTACGTCGATGAGCTCGCCTTCCAGCTGCCCCTGGCGTGAGGCTCTCTACGCTGGCTGCTGATCGGTAGCAGTGGGCTCGACGGCCGCGGGCTCGGGGGCGGCTTGCTCGACGGCCGCGGCCGTGGGCCTGCGCCAGTTGCGCAGGAACTCCTCGCTGGCGGCCACGTCGAGGGGCTTGGCGAAGAGAAAGCCCTGCCCGCTGTCGCACTGCTCCTCCCTGAGGAGCGTCAGCTCCTGCGGCTGCTCGATGCCCTCCGCGAGGGTCTCGATCGAGAGGGCCTTGCCAAGCTGCACGAGGCTGCGGATGAGGGTCTCCCCCTCGTCGTTGTGCGTCAGCCCGGTGATGAACGAGCGGTCGATCTTGAGGGCGTCGACGGGGAACCGCTGGAGATGGGCGAGGGAGGAGTAGCCCGTGCCGAAGTCGTCGATCGCGATCCGCACCCCGAGCTCCTTGATCGCCGCGAGCCGGCGGGCGGTCTCCTCGGCGTTGCGCATGAGGGTGGTCTCGGTGATCTCGATGGTCAGCGCCACGGGGTCCAGCCCGCTCTCCGCGAGTGCCTCCTGCACATCGGAAATGAAGTCGTCGACGTCGAGCTGGCGCCCGGAGATGTTGACGGCCATGCTGATCGGATATCCCGCCCTGCGCCACGCCGCGCCCTGACGGCAGGCCTCGCCCAGGACCCACTTCCCGATCTGGACGATCAGGCCGGTCTCCTCGAGCAGGGGGATGAAGTCGTTGGGCTGCACGAGTCCCCGCTCCGGGCTCTTCCAGCGGATCAGCGCCTCCACCCCGGTGGGGCTCATGTCCCGCAGGTCGAAGGTGGGCTGGTAGACGAGGAAGAACTCGTCCCTCTCCAGGGCCTCCCGGAGGTCCATCTCGAGCTCCATCCGGCTCTGCACGGCGTCCTGCATCCCGGACTCGAACACCACGTAGCGGTTCCTTCCGTCCCACTTGGCCTGGTACATGGCGATGTCCGCGTCGCGCAGCAGATCCTCCGCGGAGCTCCGCTCGCCCATCGCGATCCCGATGCTCGCGGTCACGGTCAGGCGGGTCTCCTGCTCGGAGAGCTTGAAGGGTTCCTTGAGCGCTTCCAGCAGGCGCTCCGCGATCACCTCGGGCCCCGCCGCCAGCGAGAGCTCCTCGGCGATGACCACGAACTCATCCCCTCCGAGGCGCCCGAGCGCGTCGGTCGCGCGCACGATCCCGTCGAGCCTCGCGGCGACCGCCCGCAGGAGCTCGTCGCCGGCGCCGTGACCGAGGGTGTCGTTGATGCTCTTGAAGTTGTCCAAGTCCACGAAGAGGGCGGCCACGGGCGTCTGGTTGCGACGCGAGCGCACGAGCATCTGCTCCACGCGGTCGATGATCAGCGTCCGGTTGGGAAGCCCCGTCAGGGTGTCGTGCGTGGCGAGGAACGCGAGCTCCTCCTGGCGGCGGGTGAGCTCCTCGTCCGCGCGCCGGCGCTCGTCCTCGAAGAACCTCCCCACCCGCACCAGCGTGATGTCGAGGGTCCGCTGCAACGCGGCGAGACCCAGCAGCACCGTCTCCGGCGCGATGTCCAGCTGCGCGGCGCTCTCGTGCAGCACGTCGGCGGCCGCGTCGCGCCAGCGCAGGCAGCGCTTGGTCACCTCATCCAGCGGCGCGACCCGATCGGCGGCGAGCTGGCCAAAGATGTGCCAGGTCTCCATGCCCACCTCGCGGGCGGCCTCGAGGCTCTCACCGGCCATCCAGCCGGCCACGGCTGCCGTGGAGGCCATGCAGATCTGTTCGAAGCTGTCCTCCACCGAGATGTTCAGGACGTGCTTCGACGCCCTCGTTCGATTGACCGTCCCGTCCACCACATCCCCGCTGCGCGCCTTCAGCGCTTCGCCGAGACGACGCAGGTCCTCGGCCGGCTCCACCGCAGCCGCCACCGGCTGGGCGGGCGGCCGCACCGCGTGGGTCCTGTCGTGCCGCGTTCTGGGGCGTGGAACCGTGCTCACGTGCAACTTATCGGCGGCAAATACTGATTACTGGAGGTCTGCGAGACTGCCTAATACAGGCCGTGGGTCGCGGGGAGGGCATTTGGTGTACACCCGCCGATCGGATCACCCCTCGAGAGGAGCCCCGTGAGCACCAGGTGGACAACCGAGCAGATTCCCGACCAGAAGGGCCGCACGGCGATCGTCACGGGAGCCAACAGCGGCCTCGGGCTGGTGAGCGCGCGCGAGCTGGCCCGCCGGGGTGCGAGCGTGGTCCTGGCCTGCCGCAACGCCGAGAAGGGAGCGGCTGCGCTCGAGGCGATCTCGCGCGTGGCGCCCCGCGCGCGGCTGGAGCTGGCCGCTCTGGATCTCGGCAGCCTCACGTCGGTGCAGGCGTTCGCGGAGCAGTTCCGCTCGACCCACGACGGTCTTGACCTGCTGCTCAACAACGCCGGCGTGATGGCTCCCCCACGGCAGGTGACCGCGGAGAGGTTCGAGTTGCAGTTCGGTACCAACCACCTCGGCCACTTCGCGCTGACGGGCCGCCTGATCGGGGCGATGGAGGGGCGCGAGGACGCGCGTGTGGTGACCCTCAGCAGCAACGCCCACAAGATGGGGCGCATCGACTTCGACGATCTGCAGTCCGAGCGCCGCTACAACCGCTGGCGCGCCTACGGGCAGTCGAAGCTCGCGGACCTCATGTGCGCGCTCGAGCTCGATCGCCGCCTGCGGGCGGCGGGCTCGACGGTGAAGAGCCTCGCGGCCCATCCCGGCTACGCGGCCACCAACCTGCAGGCCGCCGCGGCGCCCACGCTCGATCGCATCGTGATGGTGTTCACCAACGCGCTGGCCGCGCAGAGCGCCGACCGGGGCGCGCTGCCCTCGCTGTATGCCGCCACCGAGCCCGGTCTGGAGGGCGGCATCTATGTGGGGCCCGACGGGATCGGCGAGTTCCGCGGCTATCCCCGGCGGGTGTCCCCCAACGGCGCGGCGCGGGACGAGCAGGTGGCCGCGCGGCTGTGGGAGGTCTCCGAGGAGCTGACCGGAGTTCGGTACGAGCTGGCGCGCCCCGCGGGCTGACCGGGTGCCGCTGCAACTGCTGAGCGCCGCCGCAACCGCTGAGCGCCGCCGCAACCGCTGAGCGCCGCCGCAACCGCTGAGCGCCGCCGCAACCGCTGAGCGCCGCCGCAACCGCTGGCGCCCCGCGCGCTGACCGGGCCTCAATCGGCCGGGTTCTCCTCGTCGGCCTCGCCGTACACCGAGTCCGTCGTCTCCTCCTCGGGTCCGGCGTCCTGCGTGATGCGGAACGGCCTGTGCTCGTCGCCGTGCGAGGCGTGCTCGATCAGTTCCTGCTCGGCCAGCTCGAAGCCCTCCGACTCGCCTCCCCCGGCTTCCTCGACCGCACGGCGCTCCTCGCGACGACGGGCCTCGATTGCGCTGTCATCCATGTCGCAACTCTACCTCCCCCTGGCATCGCCTCGCTCACGCCCTCAGCACCGTCTTGACGCTCTCCCCGCCGAGGAAGTGCTCCCGCAGAATGCTTGGTGCCTCATCGAGCGCGGCGACGGTGGTCGTGACTCGCTCGGGCTGCAGGTCTCCATTGCTCATCAGCTCCAGCACCCGCGGGATCAGCGCGCGCACGTGCGCGCGGCCGAGGTGCAGCGTCGCGTTGTGCAGGTACATCTGCAGGAGCGGGATCCTCACCTCACGGTGCAGGCCCCCCGAGCTCGAGCAGATTCCGTCCGGCGCGGTGCTCGCGAGGGCGTGCGAGAGGCCGTCCACACTCACGTCCGCCACCAGCGGGAAGGGGTTCCTGCGGCGCAGATCACGGGGGCGCAGCGCTTTCATTCCCAGGCCCTCCGCGCCCGCGCGCACGCGCGGGCGGGCGTCCGCGAAGTACACGCTCCGCGCGCCCATCGCGAGTGCGATCAGTCCCGTGTACAGCGGGACGCTCGGTGTGAACAGCGAGCGCTCCCCCATTCCGGCCACGATCAGCACCTCCGCGTGGGGGCTCCTTGCGAGCAGCCCCGGCAGGTGTGGGCCGATGTGCCGGTAGGCGTCGCACACGTTGTCCGCCACGCTTGCCGCCGCCGCCGGCTCGATCCCATCTGGCAGCGGCACGAGCATCGCGTCCGCGTAGGGCACCCGCAGCTCGTCGGAGAACGCCCCGCCCCAATGTCCCGTCCCGATCCCCAAGCCGTACATCGAGAGGGGCGGCACGCTCGCACAGTTGCCAGTGTGCCCCGCCATGCAGGGCACGCACTCCCCGCAGTTGACCTGGAAGGGCACGATCACCCTCTCGCCTGGACGCACCGTCCTGACCTGCTCCCCCACGCTCAGCACCTCGGCCACGCATTCGTGCCCGAGGTGCAGCGGCAGCGGGATCTGTGTCGCGCCCAGCATCACCGGGCAGTCCATGTCGCATGTCGAGGCGGCGATCGGATGCACGATGGCCCCCTTCGGGCCCGGCGGTGGCGGGGCTGCCACCGTCCGCCAGCGCAGTCTCCCGCCCGGTGCCGCGACGAGGGCGCGCATCCGGTGGCGGCTGCGCGCGCCTCCCCAGCCGTGGTCCGCGATCGTCACCGCCATGCGCCGCAGCCGCTCCCCGGCATCGCGCTCGAGCGACAGGCGCGTCGTCGTCGCGGCATCCGGCGTGAGCAGGCCGGCGTAATGGCGCACCCACCCCCGCGGCCGGCGCCTGGATGAGCCGTGCCGCCTCACCGACCCGACTCCCTCGGTCGGCAGGCTGCTTGCGCGGGCGCGGGCGTCACCGACCCGGCTCCCTCAGTCGACTGGCTGCTTGCGCGGGCGCGGGCGTGCGCTCCGCGAGTTCGGCCTGCGCGGGCGCGGAGGGTTCTCTGCGCGCTCCTTGGCGGTCATCTGCCGGACGCGAAGCGTTCCCTGCTCGATCTGCTCGCGGATGTCCGCGAGCTTCTCCTCGCGCCGCTCTTCCTGTCGCTCCCACATCGTCTTCATTTCATCGCCTCGTCCGCGCGGGCCCTGCAGATGCGCTGGGCAGCGACCGGCGGCCTGCACGATTGCGCCGCGAACCTCGCCGCGGCTTGTTAATCCAGGATAGCCGAGTTCTCGGGGGCTTCCGTCCGCGCATCACTGTGCCGGCGGTTGCTGCTACGGTGTGCCCAACAGGCCAGGCGGATTGCCCGGCGCATGCAGTGCAGCGGTCGTAGCCTTGCTTTGAGCAGTCTCCGAGTTCGCGGCACGCGACTACAGGAGGAAGCACAATGGCTACAGGAACCGTCAAGTGGTTCAGTGACGACAAGGGCTTCGGGTTCATCACGCCCGACGACCAGTCCAAGGATCTCTTCGCCCATCACTCCGCCATCATCGGCGAGGGCTTTCGCTCGCTGACCGAGGGCGCGAAGGTCTCCTACGACGCCGAGGCCGGGGACAAGGGTCCCAAGGCCGTCAACATCCAGCAGCTCTAGGTCTCGGTCCACCGCACCCTGCCACCGGGCACGCTCGGTGGCGGTGGGCGGCTTCATCGGAGTTTCGCCCGCCACCGCCGTGGGGTGCCCCCGTCGGTGCCCCATCGCGCGAGGTGGCCCCATCGCGCGATGGGGTGAGGTCACTCTTCGCGCGGTGGATGGCGAAAGACGATCCGCTGCAGCTCCCCGATCGCCGCGCCGCCGAGGCGCAGCGCGGTCTGGAAGCCCTCCAGGCCGAGCTCGCCGGCGTCGAGCGCGCGGCGCAGCTCGTTGAGCGTCGCGCGCTCCTGCTCCGGCACCTCGAGCTGGCCGCGGGGGGTCTCCAGCAGGATCAGATGACGCGCGCGCCGCAGCCCGTGGGCGAGGCGCACGTATCCCTCGCGTTGCTCCGCGCCGAGGCCCTCCACCACGATCACCACGGTCTGACCGGCGCCCAGGCGCTTTGCGACGGTGGCGTCGAGGAGCTCCAGTGTCCTCGCCTCGAGCTCCTGGGGCGCGACCCGCCCGGCGAGCAGCGCGCGGATCTTCGCAGGCGAGAGCAACGCTCCGCGCTCCTCGAGGACGCGCTCCGCCAAGCCCGCGGCCGCGGTGGGATCCGTCGAGACGATCAGCAGCAGGCTCCCCGGGGAGTAGCGCAGGCGGTCCGAGGGAGGGAGCACGTGGCAGCGCGCCGAGACATCGACCGGGCGCTGCGGGGCACCATCTCGGCGGGGGCGCTCCGAGGACCACCCCCCGCGCTCGTCGGGGGAGATCTTGACGCTGCGCGTGGAGGCGGGAGTGGGCATGCACCCATCATGCCCTACCGTGCGGCTTGCTGCTCCTACCCTGCCGCCGCGGCCGTGCTCGCCTGGCGGGGCAACGCCAGCAGCGAGCAGCGCGCGTGGCGCTCCAGATAGTCGGAGGTGCTGCCGAGCACCAGCCGCCGCAGGGGTCCGTAGTTGCGCGAGCCCACCACCAGCAGGTTCACTTCGCCGCCGAACGACGCCAGCTCCTCTCCCGGCAGCCCGTACACCGCGCGTCCCTCGAGGCCCTCGAGCTTCCCCAGTCGCTCCTTGGCATCCTCGAGCAGCGCCTCGATCGTATCCCCCATGGCGGGGGGCGTGAGCCCGGTGAAGGAGGAGGTCGGGATCGACACCACCTCCAAGGCGATCAGCTTGGCTCGGTGTTGCGCCGCGAGCGAGCGCCCCGCCACGAGTGCCGCCTCGCTCTCGGGGGAGCCGTCGTAGGCAACGCCGATGCTCGCCAGCGGCAGCGGATGCTCGGCATAGCCGCGGGCGGCGATCGCCACCGCGCAGGGGGCCCCGTTCAGCGATGCGCGGGTGTCGTCTCCCAGCATCGCCCGGCCCACCATCCCGCGGCTGCAGGAGCCCACGACGAGCAGGTCCGCACCCCGCTCCTCGACGAGGTCGTGCAGGCCGCGACCCACGGTACTCGCGGGAAAGCTCACCAGCTCCGCCTCGACGCCGGCCTCCTCGCGCTCGCGCTCGAGCAGCTCCGAGGAGCCCTCGCGCCCGATTGCGGGGTGCCCGGGGATCGCTGCGCCCATCAGGTGCGGCTCGCCGCCGCTGTGCACGTGCGCGAGCGTCAACGCGCTCTGCGGGCTCCCAAGGCGGCGCGCGAGTGCGATCGCGTCACGGCCGCTCGGCCGCCCGTCGACTCCGACGATCAAGTTCTCAAACAATGCTCAGGCCTCCTGTCGCTGTCTGGAGCAGACTAGCCGTCTCTCCGGCTCCTGCCATCCGGGGGCGCCGGCTCGGGGGGAGAGTTGTGCCGCCCGACCTGGGTCGGCCGGCACCGGAGCGAACAGGAGCAGGTTGCAGATCGCGGTGCTGAGGAGCCCTGTCCGTGGCGAATGTCAGCGGGTGGGCGGCTCTCAGCCGCCCACCCGCTCGTCGTCCCGGCGGTAACCCAGGCGCGCGGAGATGCGATCGGCAGTGGAGATCAGATGTGGCCCGAGCGCGTCCGCAAGTTCCTCCAGGGAGATCATCGAGCTGTGCGCGGTCATGGTCGCGGCCGCGACCACCTCGTTCCCGGTGGTGCGCACGGGGGCTGCGATTTCGAAGAGGCCCGGGGCCAGCTCCTCATCGGCGGCCGCGAAGCTCTCCTCGCGGAATCGCCGCAGCTCCTGGCGCAGTGCGGTCTTGCTCTTGATCGTCTTGGGGGCGCGTTTGGGGAGCTCCAGCTCGGCGAGTCGCTCGCGCTGGTCCCGGTCGGGCAGGCTGGCGAGCAGCAGCTTGCCGCCCGCCGTGCAGTGGAGTGGCAGTCGCGAGCCGGGCGCGAGACCGAGGTCGATCAGGCGCTGACCGCGGCGGTTGCCGCGCAGCCAGTCGACGAGCAGCAGTTCCAAGCCATCGAGCACTCCCATCGAGACTGTGAATCCGGTTCGTCCCCGCAGCTCCTCGAGATAGGGATGCGCGTGCTCGTAGAGGCTCATGCCGTTCATCGCCGAGATGCCGAGGTCGGTGACGCGGAGCGCGAGGTGGTACTTGCGTCTGAGGCCCTGCTGCAGGTAGCCCAGTCGGGTGAGCGTGATCACGTAGCGGTGGGTCGTGGAGCGGCTCATTCCGAGCTCGTCCGCGAGATCCGCGATTCCCAACACCGGGCGCTCGGGCGTGAAGCAGCCAAGGATCGCGAGGCCGCGCTCCAGGGACTGCGAGAAGCGCGGCTCCTGCAGGGTTGGGATCGCTGGCGCCCACTCGTCGGCGGCTACTGGGGGATGCGCTCCCAATCTAGGCATCTCTCTTTCTCCTCCTTGAAGTTGCGAGCTCGCCGGGATACGTCTCATCCCCACTGGGACGCATCGTGCTTCCTCCGGAATCGGCCCTCATGTTCCAATGACCATCATTCGAGGATGATGACGCTTGGCCCACGTCATGGCCAGGAATCCGTTCCAATTGGAACGTTTGTGTTCCAATTGGAACGGAGCTGTGGCAATGACGCGTGGCTATGACGCTGCGTGCCTCGGACCTCTCACCGCGCCGCCACACGTGTGCATCTGCGGGTGGGCTGGCGCTTGCGCGGGAGGCGCCGGCGGAGGATGACCCTCGATCCGGCCCGCGGGGTGAGCAGCACACTGCGCCAGCGGGTGCCCTCGATGTCCTTGCCCACGGGCAGCACCACTCGCTCGGCGAGAGTGGCGCACAGCACGGTGCGCATCTCGAGCAGCGCGAGATGCTGGCCCAGACAGCGCTTGCGGCCCCCTCCCCATGGCAGCCAGATGCGCGACCGGGGGGGTGAGCCCAGGAAGCGCTCCGGACGGAACTCGTCCGGATCCGGGTAGAGAGAGGGATCGTGGTGCACAAGGTGTATGCACCCCAGCAACCGGGTTGGTGGGCGGTAGGTCCAGCCGCCGATCTCGATCGGCTGCGCCACCGCGCGCGGAACCGCGAACGGGAAGACGGGGCGGTGGCGCAGGACCTCATGGATCGTCGCCGTCAGGTATTCCTCGCCGTGCCCTCCGTCCATCTCTTCTACCACTCGCTCCTGCACGCTCGGGTGGTGCGCGAGCAGCTGGAAGGCCCAGGCGAGCTCCGAGGAGGTGGTCTCGTGCCCTGCGACGATGACGGACACGAGGTTGTCGCGCACCTGGCGATCGGACATGGGGGCGCCATCGTGGTTGTGCGCCGTTAGCAGCGTGTCGAGCAGGTCCCCGTGTCGATCGCGCGTCCTTCGGCGCCGTGCGATGAGCGCGAAGATCAAGCGGTCCACCTCGCTGCGCCGATACATGAACCGCTTCCACCCCCTGCGCCATCCGGGAAGGTGACGCAGGCGCGGCTCCTGCAGGAGGAAGCTCGCCATCACCGAGAGCATTTCCAGCAGCCGCTGGTGAAGCTCGTCGAAGGGGGAGTCCTCACCACCGAATATGGACCTCATTATCACCCTCAAGGTGAGTGCGCGCAGGCGTGGGTGAATCGGGAACTCCTCCTCCAGCGGCCACGACGCGACCTCCCTGTCGACGACCTCCGCGACCATCTCGGCATGCTCCAGCACCACTCTCCGATGGAAGGCGGGCAGGATCGCGTTGCGCACGCACAGGTGCTCCTCCTCCTCGTGCAACATGAAGGAGCCCCCGCCAAAGAGCGGAGCGACGATCTCTCCCCCCACGCCCGTGTGCAGAACGCTCGCGGGAGCACCGAAGACCGCACGGATCTCGTGCGGGTTGGAGAGGAACACGAGCGGTGGCATGTCCACCGCTCGAATGGTGAAACGCTCGCCGTAGCGTGCGCGACAGCGCTCGAAGAAGGTGAGCGGCCACAGCCGGCAGGCCAATGTCTGCAGCACGGCGGGGAGCGGCGCCGCCGGCGGCAACTCGTCCCCGGTCTGGGCGCTCGTTCGAGTGGGAGGGATTCCTGGCATGGTGTCTCCTTGTCGTGGTTGTCTGTCTAGGTGGAGCGCTGGGCGTAGGCGGTTCGCCAGAGGCGCAGAACGGGAAGCAGCAGACGCGTGAGCGGGCCGCCGGCGCACGCGAGGCTCTTGGTGCGCTCGCGCAGAGCCGGGGCGCGGGCGCTGTCCTTCGAGAGGTACATCGCGGCCATGCAGGCCGCGATCAGGACGTGGCGCTCGCCGTCGCGCAGCGCTCCGGCCTCCCGCAGGCAGCGCTCCACCAGCTCGCCGATGCGGCGCGTGGCAAGCTCAGGCGTGGCGTAGTGGGCGACATAGCTGTGGTCGCCGCTGGCCTCGTCCTGCTGCTGGTCGACGTAGCTGTCGAGCATCGTGGTCGCGGCGGAGATCCACGGGAAGTAGGCGCGCCTGACCCGCTCGATCTCGGCGTCGTCCTGCACCGGGGGCTCGGCGGCTAGGGCGAGCAGCGCATGGATCGTCAGGGACGCGCTGGCGGCCCCGGTCAGCTCGAACCAGGTGGCGTCCTGCTCGGCGGGGAGCTCCCGTCCGGCCCATCTGCGCAGGTCCTCCTCGCGCCGCGCGGGATCGAGCTCGTGGTTGATCGCGAGCACCTGAGCCCGGGTCGCCTCCTCGACCGCGATCCGGCGGACCTGCTCATAGGCGGGCAGCCGGCTGCAGCACTGGCGGCAGGCCTCCACGAGCGCGCTCAGGTAGCCGCCGTCGCCCCTCCACGGGTGGTGGCGATAGTGATCGGCGATCGGTGCGTGCGGGTCAAGCGCGTCGATCAGCGCGAGGTGCAGTTGCAGGCCGTTCAACTGCCCCGCCTCGGCGCCGTGCTCGTTGACGCTGTCGAGGAAGTCCCAGGCGATCTCGTAGGCCACCAGCAGGCGCAGCAGGCTCGGGTTGCGAGCGCGGGGGAGGATCGTGAACAGGGCGGCGCCGTCGGTGTGCCCGCGCTTGGAGGCGAGCGCGCTCAGCGCATCCCGGCGAATCGGCGCGTCGGGGATCCCCAGCGCCGCGCTACGCCACGCACGCGCCTCACGGGCGACGGTGGGAAGGCCCCACGTGAGCTCGCGCGCGACGGCTGCGAGAAGCACCCGGAATTGCCGCGCTGAGGGCAACGCCTGGTTGGGGGTCTTCTTGGAGGTGTCTGCCCCCGTGGTGTCAGTACGCCGGGCTGACGGTCCTCGGGGGTACCCGCACCACGAGGTAGCCTGGCAGGGCAACGACCAGGATGGCCACCACGCTGACCAGCGTGAAACTGGACACGGCGGCGAGAGCTTCGACATCGAGCGAGATCGGGAAGCCGGTTGCGCTTGCCAGGGCGTGGCTGACCACCAGCTGGCCGCACAACCCGAAGAGGGCGCCGATCGCACAGCCCGCTGCGATCAGCAGCGCGCTCTCACAGCACAGCCACCGCCACAGCACCGCACGGCGGTAGCCCTCGCACTTGATGAAGGCCACCAGATCGCGCCGCTGCCAGATCATCGCGCCGAGGGCACCGGCAACCGCGAGCATCGCGGCGATCAGAACGAGCAGCCTGATCTGTGTCAGTCGCGCGAGGCCCTGGCTCGCGAGGACGTAGTGAAGGTGCTCGCGTTCGGCGGCGGTTTCGACCGCGAGCCCAGTCCGGGGGCCGAGCGCGCGCGCGACCTCGTCCCGTACCGCCTGTGCCGATGCGCCCGGCTCGGTCTGAATCTCGTAGGCGCTGGGGGTCGCGCTCCCCCACGCGCGCGCGTAGGTATCGGAGCTGAGGATGACCGCGCCGGGGGGCCATCCGAGGTTCGTGCTCAGCGCGGCGACCCGCAGGGTGGTCGGCCGCGGAGCGGGCAGCGTGAACGCCTCGCCGACGTGGAGATGGTGTTCGGCGGCGAGCGCCTGCGAGAGCACCGCCCAGCCGCCCCCGCGCACTTTGGCGACCGCGTTCGCGAGCACGCCGCTGAGGATCTCGCTCGGCGGTATCGGCTGTTTGCTGCTGGCCGGAGGCGCGAGCACCCAGAGGCGGCGGTTGCCCCAGTTCAGGAAGCTGCCCCCGTACAGGCCGAGAGCGCGCACCCCGGGCAGGCGGGCGAGGGAGCTCGCCGGCTTGGGGCTGGTGAAGGGGGTGGTGGAGAACGCGTTGGCTTCTCCCCTGGGCGTCACCCAAACGTCGGCGCTGGAGTCGATGCCGCGCGCCGAGGCGTCGAGTCCTCGCTGGAGGTTCGACTGCGAGCCCTGGACCGCGACGGTGCCGAACACGGCGATCGCCGCCGTCGCCGCGATCGCCAGCGAGCGGACTCGGGTGGGGGGAGTCCGCAGCTCGGTGACGGCGATGATGGGCGACGCTCCGTTGAAGGGGCGCTGCGCCCACTCGAAGACGTTGACCACCCCGTCGAAGAGGAACGGCAGCAGGCAGACGAGCGCGACGATCAGCGTGAGGTCCCCGAGGCTCGCGGCCTGGGGGTGGACGAGCAGGATCACGGAGGTGAGCCCCAGCGAGACGGCTCCGGTTCCCAGGCGGGCCGCGACCCAGCGACGGTGGGTGCTGTCCGGTGACTCATCTGCTCGCGGGGGGCGCGCCAGGACGTCGCGCAGTGGCCACAACACGCCCACGCAGGCAGCCGCCAGGCCAGCGCAGATCGAGAGCGCGATGCTCTGCCAGGTCACGATGCGCTCGTTGCCGACGGGGAACGCGAAGGACAGGTAGCCGGGAGTGGAATGGAAGACCGCGATCGACAGCAGCTCGCCGAGCGCGAGGCCGACGATGCACGCCAGCACTCCCAGCACGACGGCGTCGAACAGCAGGATCTGAATCGTCATCCAGCGGGTTGCGCCCTGCGGCCGGATGTCCTCGATGAGCTTGCGCCGCGAGGGCACCGTGATCAGCATCGCGTTGAGCGCGAACATGAAGCCAACGAGGGCGCTGACAGCCGAGAACAGGGTCTCGCCCTGGTTCTCGGGGGCCGCCGCGACCGCGAACAGGGTCGACTCGAAGCCGGCCGGCTCGACGTTGACCGGAGCGGCGACGGCGAGCCGCCGCAGGCCCTCCAGCACCTCGTGTTCGCGGCCGGGCCGGGCCTGAACGAAGATGCGGGTGATCCGGCCTCGCATCCCCGTGATCGTCTGCGCGTAGCCGACCGGTGCAAGCGCGACGGGGCTGTTGGAGAGATCGCCGATGTCCGCCTTGCCGAGCGTGGCGCCGACCAGGGTCGACACCACGCTCGCCCCAATCTGAAGCTTGATCGTTTCAAGCGGCCCGGCCCCGATCTCCTGGGCGAGCGCCGCGGGCAGCGCGATCGCCCGCTGCGCGCTGAGCTGGGTGGCCGAGAAGCGCCGCAGCAGGGACCCCGCGAAGTGGGCGAAGCGCGGATCGGTCCCGATCAGGTCGACCGAGCGGGAGCCCGCGGGCCCAATCAGATTCGCCTGCTGCTCGAGGACCGGCAGCGCGATCTGCACCCCGGGGATGCGCCGTGTCTGCACCAGCAGCCGTTCGCCGAAGCCGTCGGGGCTCCTCGCTTCGAGCTGGAACTGCGTGCTGCCGACGATCTGGCTGGTGAGCTGGGAGACGGAGTGCGTGAGGCTCGTGCTCGCCACCTGGGAGGCGAACAGCAGCGCCACGCCGACGGCGATCCCGAGGATCGCGAAGCACTCCTGCACCAGCACCGCCCGCGCGCGCAATCGCGCGCGATAGAGCCAGAGGATGTCCGAGGGACTCATCCTCGCCACCGTCATCACAGCTCCTCCAGTGAGGAGGCGGGTACCAGGACGTGTTCGGGCCTGTACTCCCCAAGGCGCCCATCACGCAGCTCGTGCACCTGGTCGGCGAAGCCCGCGGCCTGGGGGTCGTGCGTTGCGAGCACGATTGCGGCGCCGCGCTCCTGGCAGAGCTCGCGCAGCAGCGCCAGCACTTCGCGGGTGCGCTGTGTGTCGAGCGTCCCCGTCGGCTCGTCGGCGAGCACCAGCTTGGGGTCGGTCGCGAGCGCCATCGCGATCAGCACGCGCTGGCGCTCGCCCATCGAGAGCTGCTCGGTGCGGTGCAGCATCCGCTCGCCCAGCCCGAGCCGTTCCAGCAGCGGTTCGATCGTGTCCCTGGCCCCGCGCTTGTTGGAGAGCCACAGCTTCAGCGAGGCGTTCTCGATCGCGCGCGCCCCCGGGATCAGGTTGTGGGGCTGGCCGATGATCCCCAGTTGGCGCAGCCGGTACTCGTCGCCCTCCCTGCGCGACATCGCGAGCACGTCGCGGCCGTCGACCAGCACGCTGCCCTGGTCGGCGGGGGAGAGCCCCGCGATCAGTTCGAGCAGCGTCGTCTTGCCCGAGCCGCTGGGGCCGTAGAGCGCGACGAACTCACCCGCGGCGACGCTCATGCAGACGCCGTCCACGGCCCGGATCGGCTCGCCATCCCCGACCCGGTAGTGCTTGACGAGATCCCGAAGCTCGAGCACCGGCCGGGACACTAGCCCCCGACGCGGCGCGAGCCGTGACTCTGGCGCGCGCCTGCGGGGAAGTCGATCACGTCGGCCAGCTCACGGCCGTGCTCGGCGAGCAGGCTCAAGCGCCCGCGCTCCAGCGACCAGATGCGGTCGGCGATCAGCGCGGCCTCCAGATCGTTGCAGCTCATCAGGACTCCGCAGCCCAGCTCCCTCACCAGTGTGAGCAGCAGTTCGCCGGCCTCGCGCGTGCGGCGCATCCCGAAGCCGTCCATCAGGTCGTCCACCACCAGCAGCCTCGGCGAGCCGGCGATGCCACGGGCGAGCCCGACCTGCAGTCGCTCCCAGTTGGAGAGCTCCTCCCAGCGCTGTCCCGCGCAGCTGCCCGCCCCCACCCGCTCGAGGGCCTCCATCGCCAGATCGTGCGCCTCCCGCTGTCCGTGGCCGCGCCCGATGGCCAGCGGCAGCCCGACGTAGTCGCTCGCCCTGAACCTCAGCCCCGTGCCCTCACGGTGGGTCCAGGCGATCTCGGCTCCCAGCAGCCTCGCGCGCTGCTCGGTGGAGGATCGGGCGATGTCCAGGTCTCCCAGCCACACCTCCCCGGCGTCGGGCGTCTCGATGCCGGCGGCGATCTCCAGCAGCGTGGTCTTGCCGGCCTCGCGCCCCCCGACGACCGCCACGATCTCCCTCGCGTCGACCTCCAGCGAGGCATCCACCAGAACCTGGGCCCTGCGTTCCCCGCGCGAGTACGCCTTGCAGACCTTGCGCAGTGCCAGGAGCTCACTCATCGTCGCCGTCCGGCTCCTCGACGGTGTCTTCGAGCTCTTGGCGCAGGCGCCGCAGGCGCCTGGCCCGCATGCCCCACAGCATCGCTTCGTCGGTCATCAGGGCGTGTCGCACCCTCCCCCCCAGATCCGCGTCTCCCACTCGGTGCTCGATGCCCCCGACCGGGCCGAGACGCCTGAGCTGCCACTGGACGTTCAGGCGCGAGCTCGCGGCCGCGAACTCCCGCGCGCAGGCCTCCTCCTCCTCGCGGATGGCGAGGATCAGGTCGGGCACGTCGCGCTCCTCGGCGAACTCGAGTTTGGCGTGCACCGCGTCGCGTAACGCGAGGGGTGCCGCGGAGGATGTGCGCAGCCACTCCCTGAACTCCCCCACCCCCTCGTCCGTCGCCTCGTAGCGATCGAGCGCGCGCTCGGCCCCCCGGTCGACCATCCGGACGAGCCCCTGCTTTTCGAGGCTGGGCAGGCTGTTGTGCGCTACCGAGCGCGACCACTGCGCGTGCGGAAATCGCTCGATCAGCCGCACGCCAAGGCCGTTGACCGTGTCGGTCTTCTGCACCACCAAGCCCAGGATCGCCATGCTGGCTGTCAAATCGCCTTTACGAGGTGGCGCCATCGCTTCTGGAATCGTATTCGAAATCGAGGCGGGCGTGTCTCTTCCTGAATGGTTCCGATCTACCGGACTATGGAGGACAAGTGTCAGCGCAGGGGGAAATGGCCTGATAGCTGGGCAAACACGGGATGTCCATAGTCGGAGACATTTTCGGCAAACTGCGGTTCGCTAGCCGTCGGCGCGCGCTGGCTTGGGGAACTCGATGATCTCGGCCTGTGTCACGGTCTGCTCTGAGAGCAGGCTCAAGCGCCTGCGCTCCAGCGACCAGACGCGGTCGGCGATCAGCGCGGCCTCGAGGTCGGTGCAGCTCATCAGCACTCCGCAGCCCAGCTCTCCGGCGAGCCCGAGCAGGAGCTCGCCGGCTTCGCGCGTGCGGCGCATCCCAAGGCCGTCGGTCATGCTGTCGAGGACCAGCAGCCGCGGCTTGCAGATCACTCCCCGGGCGAACCCGACGAGCACCCGCTCCCAGTCTGAGAGCTCCACCCAGCGCTGCCGCGCGCAGTGCCCTGCGCCCACCCGCTCGAGCGCCTCTGTCGCCATGCCCAGCACCTCCCGGCGCCCACGGCCACGTCCCATCGCCAGGGGCAGCCCGAGATAGTCGAGCACCTCGAGCCCCACCCCGGTGCCCTCGCGGTGGGTCCAGGCGATCTCGGCTCCCAGCAGCCTCGCGCGCTCCTCCTTCGCGAGCTGTCCGAGATCGAGCTCGCCGAGCAGAACCTGCCCCGTGTCGGGCTGCTCGATGCCGGCGGCGATCCTCAGCAGCGTGGTCTTGCCCTCGTCGCGTGCACCGACGACCGCCCCGACTTCTCCCGCTCCGAGCTCCAGGGAAACGTCCGCCAACACCCGCAGCCGCCGAGCCCCCCGTCGGTAGCTCTTGCTCACCCCGCGCAGCTCCAGCAGCTCACCCATCCCGTCGCAAGCATGACGCATCTGGGGCGAGCGACCCGGCCCGTCGGCGTCGCGGGCCCGATCGAGTTGCATTGCGATGACGGTACGCACCGCGGCGCACATATCCACCGCAGCGCAAATATCAAATCTGGGGCTGCGCGAATGGGAGTGAGTGCAGCGTCGGGGACAACGTCGGAACCACGATCTACTGCTGGAGGATCTGATAGAGCCAGTGGCTCGGCAAGCTCGGCGGCGGGCGCTGAGGGCCATGCGGGGGTCACGCAAAGTGGCTTAGCTCGGTGCAGCGGAACGCCGCCGAGCCCTTGGCGAACATATGTTCCCGTCCGGTTCCGACGGTAGGCTGCCGACATGTCGCTGACATTGGCGGACGCTGGTGCCCTACGCAAGGCGCGCGGCGCATTCTTTACGCCTCCGCCGATTGCGGAGTTCCTTAGCCGATGGGCCATTCGGACCCCGGATGCCCGAGTGCTCGACCCGACCTGTGGAGAGGCCGTCTTTTTGCTTGCGGCCGCCGAGCGACTTGAGTCGCTAGGCGCAACGCCTGACAGCATCGCGCAGCAGTTGGCTGGCGTCGATCTTCACCAGCCGTCGCTCGATGCGTCGGGAGCATTGCTAAGGGAGGCTGGGGCGGGAGCCAAGCTAGTCCGCTCAGACTTCTTTGAGCTCCCTACGCCGGCCCAGATTGGGGATCGAGTCGGGTGGCAAGACGCCGTGATTGGCAACCCACCTTTTGTGCGCTATCAGGAGCATCGCGGTCACGTTCGGAAGCGATCGGTGGCGGCCGCATTCGAGCAGGGCGTCCGCCTTTCCGGACTCGCATCGTCTTGGGCAGCGACGCTTGTACACGCCTCGGCTTTTCTAAGGCCAAGCGGGCGGCTTGCGATGGTGTTGCCGGCAGAGCTGCTCACGGTCGGCTATGCCGAGCCCGTCCGACGCTGGCTCAAAAACCGGTTTGCCGTCGTCAATCTCGTGATGTTCGAGAAGCTCCAGTTCCACGGAGCCGACGAGAAAGTAGTGCTTCTAGTCGCGCACGGGACTGGGCCGTGCGACTCTTTCTGCCTGTTCCATGTCGACGGAGCAGACGACCTCGCTGACGTCCATCCACTTGATCCCATTGGTGCTACCCCGGCGGCTGAGGGGAAGTGGAGCGATCTCGTGCTCTCCCTTGATGTCCGGCAGCTTTTCAGATCCGCCGCCGAGCGTATGACGCGCCTAGGCGAGTACGGAGCACCCACCCTTGGGACAGTCACGGGCGCCAACGATTACTTCGCGATCTCCGAGGTCACTCGACTGAAGTACGGCATCGCGGAAAAGCACCTTAAGCGCATCAGTCCGCCTGGGACTAAGCATCTCAAGGGCCTCGCATTCTCCCGTGCTCAATGGGAGGAGCTGAAGCTGGCCGGCCAGCGTGTATGGCTCCTCTATCCCGATAAGAAAGCTCGGAGCAAGGGCCTGTCCGCTTATCTCGAGCTCGGGCGAGAACGTAACGTGCCTGACGCCTACAAGTGCACGGTCCGCGATCCGTGGTGGCGACCCCCGGTTGTTCCAGTGCCTGACCTGTTCTTCACGTACATGTCTCATCGCTATCCCCGGTTGATCACGAATGCCGCTGGAGCAACGTTCGTCAATTCGATGCTTGGCTTGCGGGTGCGTGATGAGGCACCGCCCAAAACTCCCCTGGCGCTGCCGCTGCTTGCACTCAACTCGCTGACGATGCTTGGAGCCGAGATCATGGGACGCGCCTATGGAGGCGGCATCCTCAAGATGGAGCCAAGCGAGGCAGCGAGCCTGCCGGTTCCGGGGCCGGAGGCGCTCGAAAAGGCCTGGAAGGGGCTCTCTGTGCGGAGCCCCAATCTCGATGCCGCGCTCAAGCGCGGCGAGTGGTGGACGGTCGTGGCCGAGGTCGATTCGGTGCTTCTTAAGCGCGTAATTGGCCTCACGAATGATGAGATCGTCGCGATACGTGATGCGGCGACGCTCTTGCGCGTCCGCCGCACCCGGCAAACTGAGGTCCATAGCCCGGCCGCCCAAACCTGATGTCCTGTCCGAACTTGATCTGGCTCTACGGAACGCTGATCCTGGCCTAGCTCCGTGGACTCATCCGCCGGGCGCACATGAGGATGAGCGCCAGTATGTCCCGGACTACGCGACTCTCCGCGCGCTTCTCGCCGTCCCAGTCGAACAGGGGCACGCGCAAAAACAACAGTCAGGTCGGGTTGCGAAGTCTCTCGACGTCTACATCGCCCATGAGCTCCGGCGGGCGGGGTTCGATCCCAGCACCGTGTTCCCGCGCTTGCGGATGCCGCGCGCAGTGCCACCCGAGATGAAGGTTGTCGAGGAAGCTATCGACCATCTGATGACCGTTCTCGACGAGTACGAGGCGTTTGCGTCGCAGCAGCTCAAACCGGCAGCGTTGCGCTCAGCCATCATGCGCCTGGCTCGCGTTAAGCTCGGTGGCTCGGAGACAAACGTGCTCGGCCGGTTCTATAAGAAGCAGGTCGACGCGGTGGTGCTCGCTGATTGGCTGCGAGGACCCGACGTATTGGTATCGGGCAAGACTCAGTTCTCCAGCTACCTCAACAACAAGAACAACCGCTACGAGGAGGCGATTGGAGAGGCCCACAACCTGCGTGACCGGTATCCGCTGGCGGCGATGGGCTTTGCCTATCTCGTCCGCTCCAATGTCTTTGAGGGCGGCGCTTTTGAGCTTCTTCGCGATCTGCTCGTACGGCTCCGTCGCCCCGATGGCCCCTTCGATGCCACGGTCTTGCTCGTAGCTGAGTGGGACAACGAGACACTCAGCCTGAACTCCGTCGAAGATCCAGCGCCCACGCTCGCGCTTCCAAGGTTCTTCGACGATCTCCTGAATGCGGTGATGTCTTACACGCCTGTGGACGTGTATCAGGGTGTCCGCGCCCGAAAGCTCGGGGAGCCTGAAGGCGGCTTCCCCCCGAGCGAGGACGGCACCGACGACGACGCTTCGTAGTGCGGAGACGACAAGTCCTCGCTGCATGGCTGCTCGTTCCACGGCTCCTGTCGAGGGAGTCGCTCGAGCGAGACCGTCAAGATGCGCCGTGCGGGACTCGAACCCGCCCCACCGGATTAAAAGTCCGGCGCTCTGCCCGATGAGCTAACGGCGCGCGGCGCAACAGTCTCGCACATGGCGCGCAAATCGCCGATTGGAGGGCGCAGATCCCGATCTCTGGGTCGGCCTCGCGAGCGCGCGGGTGCATGGAGCGAGCGGTGTCCGCGCGAACGGGGATGGTGTCCGCAGGGGCGGGGATGGTGTCCGCACGGACGGGCCGGCCTCGCGATCCGCGAGACCGGCCCCTGGAGGAGGCCCGCGTCGGCGGGTCTACCTGAAGATCACCGTGACCGTCGCCGAGGAGCTCGAGCCGCTGGTGGACTTGAAGGAGACCACGAGCTTGACCGGCAGGCGGTGGTGGCGATCACTGCGCAGCGATGCGGTGGCGGCCTTGGCGAGGCTCGCGCTCAGCGTGAGACGCTCGGCCTTTGCGGCCTGCCTGCTCAGTGTGTGCAGGCCCCGGCCAGTGAGGGTGACCGTGCCGGCGGCGGGGACGTGGAGCACGATCGTCGCGCGGTGTCCCCGCACCCGATGGCTCAGGACACCCACCTTGCCGAGCTCGCCACCGGCGACGGCGCTCTGCGAGGAGGGGGCCCCGGGGAGGGTGAGGAGGATCGTCGTGGTGCCCGCCGGTCCGCCGGAGCCCGTGCCGCCGGGTCCGCCCTGGCCGCCGCCCCCACCGGAGTCGGAACCTTTGTCTTCGCCGGAGCCTTTGCCGCTGCCTTCACCGGCCCCGCCCGAGCCTTTGCCTTCGCCTGAGCCCCCTTTTTCGTTGCCGGAGCCATTACCGCTGCCTTCGCCGCCACCTTCGCCGCCGCCTTCGGGGTTCCCGCCACCCAGGAGACCGAGGGCGAGCCCTTTGACGGCGGGGGCCAGCCCCGCGAGCTTGCCCGTGGCCAGGGGGGCGATCAGCATGGTGGCGGTTTCGGGCAGCTGCTGGGTGGTCTCTCCGAGTTCCCCGCTCACGGCTTCGGGGGTGCTCTTCAGTTCTTCTGCGACTTCCCTCACACTCTTCGGGATGAACCCGCCCGTGGGTTCGGAGCCGAGCAGTCCCGTGAGCTTCCCTTCGGTTCCGAGCTCTCCGAGGAGCCCTCCGGCAAGGGTTGAGAGTTCGGTAGCGAGCTGTTCCTGAGGTTTTGCGGAGCTCAGCAGCGAGCCGACCAGCTGTTCGAGGCTCAGCGATCCGAGGGCGCTTTCGAGATTTGGGCCGCCGCCGGGCAGCGCGCCGAGCAGCACACCGAGCAGCCCGCCGAGCTTGCCTTCCAGCGCGGTTTCCAGGGCGGGAAGCAGGCCCTTGACGTTCGCGAGCTCCCCGAGCTTGGCGCTTGGGCCGAGCTGTTCGATCGCTTTGCGCAGGCTTTCTTCAAGGCCCCCGGCTTTCAGTTCTTCGTGGCTGAGCAACCCCAATTTGAGCCCGGAGAGCGCACTGATGCCTTCGAGCTCTGCGAGTTGGTGAGCCAACTGCGCGGTGCTGAGATCGCTGAGCGGCAGGTTGGAGAGCAGCTCTTCCAGTGCCCCCGCGGGGAGCAGCTCACCGGGCGCGGCCAGTGTGCGCACAGCGGGGGAGGAATGTCTCGGGACGCTCGCGCCGGAGTCCGAGGAGCCGGCGCTCGCGAGCGCGGTGGCTGTGGGCATCGCTGCGAGCAGCGCGATCAGCGTTGCCGCCAGCGCCGCGGCGCGGCGGCGGACGGGGAGGCGTCTGGGGACTTCCCGGGGGGGTCTTGGAAACATGCGATTGCTCCCTTGTTCGACTGTCTTACGGCCTGGTCAAGTGGCCAACGGTTAGGTGCTTCGTTCTATTTAGGCCCTACTTTCACCTTGTTCAAACTTATTCGGACAAATGTTGATTTGAGGATTGCGAATCTGGTGTCTAAAGAGGATTACCTTTAGTCAGTGATATTCGAACAAATGGACACAGATGGGGTGTGCGCCACTCCAATCCACGGTGGGAGCGGGCTCCGCGGTGACTGGTGGGGCGCGGCGGAGCGGAGGGCTCAGCGCTCAGGGCGCTCGTCAGCGGCGACCCGCAGCATCTCCTCGATGCGGGTGAGCTTCACGCGGGGACGCCCCGCGGGCTCGCCGCGGGCACGCTCGTGGCGGTCGATCTCCGACCAGCCCGCGTAGGAGACGAGCTCGGGCTGGCGCGCACGCAGGGTCTCGAGCAGCTCCGCGGGATCGGGGGCGGGAGGCTCGGGCAGCACGCCGGCGGCGAGATCCTCGAGGATCGCATCGACGGTCTCCTGGGCATCCTTCTTGTTGGTCCCGATCACCCCGGTGGGACCCCGCTTGATCCAGCCCACCGCGTACTCCCCGGGAAGGGGGCCCGTGGGTCCGAGCACGCGGCCGCGCTCGCCCGGGATCACCCCGCTGCGCTCGTCGAAGGGCACCCCGGGGAGTGGGAGGCCGCGGTAGCCGATCGCGCGCAGCACGAGGCCCGCGGGGATCGTCTCGGACTCCTCCGTGGGAAGGGCCCGCAGGCCGCCGCCGCCCCCTCCCGGGGCGAGCTCGTTGCGGGTGAGGCGAACCGCGGCCACATGGCCGCGCTCGTCGGGAAGGAGCTCCACGGGGGAGAGCAGGAAGCGCAGCACGATCCGCCGCGGCTCGCCCCGGGGAGGACGCTGGGCGTAGTCGCGCAGGATGCGCACGTTGCTCTCGGCAGTCCTGTCCATCGTGGGGTCGGGGACGGCGAGCGCGCGATCGAGCTCGGCCGGGTCCACGATCACGTCCGCGCCGGCGAGCTCCCCGAGCTCCAGCAGCTCGGGGTTGGTGAACGCCGCCTGGGCGGGTCCCCGGCGCCCGACGACCACGACCTCGCGGATGGAGGCGCGATCGAGGGCGTGGAGGGCGTGGTCGGCGATGTCGGTGCGCGCGAGCTCATCGTGGGAGAGGACGAGCATGCGGGCGACGTCGAGGGCGACGTTGCCGTTGCCGATCACCAGGGCGCGCTCGCGGAGGAGGTCGAACTCGAGATCGGGATGGTCGGGGTGGCCGTTGTACCAGCCCACGAAGTCGGTGGCGGCCCAGCTCCCGGACAGCTCCTCGCCGGGGATCCCCAGCGGGCGATCGGCGGGGGCGCCGGTGGCGTAGAGGATCGCGTGGTAGTGCGCGCGCAGCTCCTCGCGGCCGATGTGACGCCCCACCTCGACGTTGCCGAAGTAGCGAAAGCGGGGATCCGCGGCGGTCTTCTCGTAGACGCGCGTGACCGACTTGATCTTGGGATGATCGGGGGCCACACCCGAGCGCACGAGCCCCCAGGGCGTGGGGAGGCGCTCGAGCATGTCCACCTCGATCACCGCCGAGTGCTTCAGCAGGTGCCCCGCGGCGTAGAAGCCCGCGGGACCGGCGCCGATCACGGCGATGCGCACGGGTGGGGGGGTCATGGGTAGGAGATCGAGTGTGGCGAGGGAAATGGCGGGGAGTCGGGGGAGGCTTGCGGAGCGAGTGGCGGCGGCGAGGGCATGGGCGGTTTGGATGGGCGCGGCCCGACTCGAACGGGCGACCCCCTCGGTGTAAACGAGGTGCTCTGGCCAGCTGAGCTACGCGCCCCGGCGCTGGTGGGTCCGGTGGGACTCCCAAGGCTAGCGTCCCCTCGCCTGGACTTCTCGGTGTCCCGTCTCCTCGCCTCGACTTCCGTCCCCTCGCCTCGATTTCCCGTGTCCCGAGCTCTGGCCCCGGGCTGCAAGCACCCCCTGTGTATGTGCAGCCGCCCGGCGGACGGGGGACCTCCCCTCGGGAGAGATTTCCCTGCCAAGCTATGCACATGCATGCACCCCGCAGTCGAGCTGCTCGGATCGCGCTGTGTGCAGCCGGGGGGATCGTGGTGGTGCTCGGGCTGGCGCAGCTCTTGCTCCCCGGGCTCGCCGCCCAGCGGGTGCGCAGCCAGCTCGAGCGCTATGGGACCGTGAGGAGCGCCACGGTGAGCGCGTTCCCGGCGATCGAGCTGCTGTGGGGCAGCGCGGAGTCCGCCACGGTGAGCGCCGCGAACCTCAACGTGAACCCCTCCCAGCTCGGCGAACTTCTGTGGCAGGGTCGCGGGGTGCAGCGGGCCACGATGCACGCCGAAAGCCTGAGCGTGGGGTCGTTCACGATGCTTCACGTGAGCACCCAGAAGCATGGCGATGAGCTCTACACCCAGGGACTTGTGACGGAAGCCGAGCTGCTCGCCGCGATCCCCGGAAGCAGAGCTGTGCAGATCCTCGGGAGCACCTCCGAAGGAGTAAAGATGCGGGTCACCGAGAGCCTGCTTGGTGTGGAGGCCTCCGTGGAAGTGCTCCTCAGCGCCCAGGAAGGCAACCTGGTGGTCCAGCCCCAGGGGATCCCCTTCGCGGGCTTCGCCAAGTTCACCCTCATCTCCAGCCCCCACCTGTATGTGCAGGACTTCGACCTCACCGCCCCCTCCTCGGCGACGGGTGCGGGTGCAGGCACGAGCTTCCTGTTGAGGATCTGGGCGAAGCTGCGCTGAGGCGTCGGGGCGCGCCCGCAGACGAGCCGCGAGGGGCCCCATGCGGGCTGATCGTGGGGGATGGCGAGGTGTGCGTCGCTTGGACCCTCGCTGGCCACCTGGCCAGTTTTGGTCCGACGCCGAGGGCTTGCCATACTGTGACGAGCGCGTTGAGTCGCGGAGGGTCAGCCCCCGCGTCCCTCCACGCGGGGGCGTAGCTCAGTTGGTTAGAGCGCCGGCCTGTCACGCCGGAGGCCGCGGGTTCGAGTCCCGTCGCTCCCGTCCCTAAGGGCCTGGAAAACAGTGCTTTTTCTTGGGCTTTGGCACACCGTGGGTGGACACCCTGGCGGCGGGTGCCGCTCGCGAGCATCACATCGGTCTCGATTTCGTCCGGATTCTGGCTTGCCGCCGGCTTGCGGGCCGGATGCTGGTGCCGATGCATGCTCGGCGGCTTGTCTGCGCCGTGGGAGTCCGATAGTTTGTCCTCGTGAACAAGTGGCGCCTCTGGCTGGGGTCGGGGATGGGAGAGGTCATCTCCCAGGAGCTGGCGGCTGCGATGGTCGGCTTGCACGGTTCCGAAAAGCGCCGCGGGAGGCGGATAGTGCGACGCGGCGAAGCCGCTGAGGACGTGGTCGTCGCGCGCTACGCCGTCGCGCTAGCCCGGGAGCGGCGGCGTCGCCTCAAGCGATCGTCGTTTCGCTTCGCGATTGCGCTGGGTGTTGCCCTTGGTCTCGCGGGGATCGTGGTTGCGGTCTTTTGGTTCAAACGCGCGGTTGACACGAAGGCCGTGGCGATGGTCGGGTTCGGTGTCTTTTTCCTGTTCAGCGGCTGGCGCAACTGGCAAACGATGCGGAATGTCGATGTTGCCGAGCAAATCAACCGCGAGTACCTGCGACGTTCAGGTGCCCCATACGTTCCGGGTGGCCCGCCGACGCCGGTGGACGTGCCGCCGCTGGCGATGGCGTGCTCGCTCGCCATCCATGTGGCCGCCATCATCGTGGTGGGTGGCGTGGTCACATTGTTGCTGAAGGAAGAGCCACTGTCATTGGGGAGGGTTCTATCGGTGGGGGTCACGGGGGGTGTAGGTGGTGCAATCGCTGCGGTCGTCGGCGCCTTGACGGCGAGATCGCGCCACGACGCGTCTGCCGCGGAGTACCAGTATGTGCGTGATCTGGACTGACGCCACGCGGCCTCACCGGCGCTCGCTATGGGCGCTCGCTATGACTTCGGTGGCTCTGCCCAGACCTCGATGTTGTGGTCGTAGCAGATGAAGTCCGAACCCAACCCGTCGCTCCCGCCTTTTATCCCGTCAGCGTCGTGATGTGCAGCACCATGTTCTGCACCCACCCGGCGATCGCGTAACGACCAGAACCGGCGAGGGCCAGCTGGCCCCTGCCGAAATAGCATTCGTTCCGTTCCGGCCGGTAGGCGCTTGAGACCGCGACGGGCGAGAGGAACCCGCCGCCCGCCGGGCGCACGGACGCGAACACCCGCTGCTTGCACGGGAGTGTGTTCTGTGCCCATAGGACCAGCGTCGCGCCACCGGCAGCTGCGATCTTCGGTTCGCCCGAGAGGCCGCCGCCGAGCGATAGCCGCACCGGATAGCCAAAGGCGCCGGCGGCGGCGGGGCGTATGGCAACCATCACCCGCCTCCAGGCGACGCCGCTCACCGGAGTCAAGCCTTTCGTGCGCTGCCAGGCGGCGACCTGCGCACCATCGGCCGGGAAGGCGGCGCTCAAGTCTTCTGTTGATATTGGACCCGTCGACGGCTCGGGCCGCTCGGACTCGCGGTCGACCGCTTCCCTTTCGGCGGCTTCCGGCGGTGATTCGGTGACCTCGAGCGGGACGCCGAACGCGCCGCCCGGCTGGAGCTCATCCACTGTGTTGGCAAATGTGAGCGCGGCGCCACCCGGTCCGGCGGCGAGCTCGGCGCTGCCGACTTCAGCGTATGGGTTGCCCGGTTCGGCTTCGATCGTCTGTGGCTGGGCGAATTCGACACCACCGGCCGGGAGCACGGCGACGGCCGCCTGCTGATTGACAACGGATGGCGGCGGAAGGAGCGCAGTCGGAAAGGCGACCAGCACGACTCCCCCTTCTGTCTCTGTGGCACTCACCGAGCCGCGACCACCGCCTGCGACGGCGACCGTGCCCACTCGTGCCGGCGATGACCCCGGCCCTAGCAGGGCGAAATAGACGTCTTTCCGCCGTATCGAGTTGACGCCAGACATGAGCGGAAGTTCACGAGACCAGACCAGCACCACTTCGCCTCCGGGCTCGACCTCGAGCCCTTCCGGTTCGCTCAGCTGCCTGCCCGCCGCCACCAGCCGCGCCCTGCCGAACGGCCGGTCGGGAGCAGCAATGCTCACATAGATCGACGTGCGGCCTTCGTGACCCTCGCCCTTGCCGAGCTTGGACCACGCGACGGCCGCAGTCCCGTCGGCTCCGATCGCGGCGATCGGGGCTTCTCCATCACGGCTCAATGTCGCCGGGGCACCCCAGGCGCCGCCGACCCTGCCCAGGCGCGCCTCGATCCGGCCATGCCCGAGGTCCATGTCGGCCCCCTGCGGCGTGTCCCACACAACCACCGTTCGGCCATCGCCGCCAACCGCCACGGCCGGGTCGGCCGCCGGCGTGGCGACCGGAGAGAGCACCCTACTCGGCGCGAGCCGAGGCGTGGCCAGGGCCGGCGCCGCACCGTGCAGGGCAAGCGAAACCGCTACCAGCAACCCCCCGCGCCAACGAGTCATGCTCATGAAACGCGCACCCATGACACAAGTTGCGATGTACGCCATCGGCAAACCCGACGCCGCCCCTCAAGGGGAGTTTGTGAGCCCACATATCGCGCTTCTTCTTCCAGCCGAGCTCGTTAGTCGTTAGACTGCCGCAGGGTGGCGGATCGGCTTCAGGTCCACAGACGCTCGACTGTGGAGCGCGCGAGGCACAGCCCTCCGCTGCTCCTTCGAGGTGCTGCCGCCCTGTTGCGTGCTCGAGAGCCCGCACCGGACCGCCCCTCGTTCCGACGGGAGGCCGCTGCGCTCCTTGCAACCCCGGTCGCCGGCCTGCGCGAGCACTCGCTGATCGAGTTGCGAGCGTCGACGCCGCCGTGGTCCGCGACCGGACTGCGGCTCGAGCAGGGGGAGCGCGTGACGCTCGCGGGATGTGGACGGTCAGATCTGGCACCGCTGCTTGGGGTCGGGCCCGGGCCAGCCCATCAGGTGTGGACGCGCGTCGGTGGCCGCGGTCCGATCTCGCGTGGTCCAAGGGCGACCCGGACGCTCACGGCGCCGCACGCAGGCGAGCTCGAGCTCGGGCTCGCGCTCCCCGGCGAGTGGGAGGACGAGGACGGCTCGGTGCGCGGTGGCCGCCTGCTCTGGCGGGCGACGGCCGGCGGTTTCACGGTACTCGCGCTCGTTTGGGAGCACGACACGGACGTGGCCACTGAGCTGCGCGCACTCGCGGGCCGCGCCGGCATCGGCACGCTGGCGGGGTCTCTGGGCCAAGAGGCCGACGCGCTCGAGCGTGGCGAGTTGCGCACTCCGCCTGCCGACTGGGCGCCGCACCCGGTGATCGGCCCCAGCACCGTCTATGCCGACGGCGGCCAGCAGATCGGATGCGTCACCCACGGCGACGCCGGGATCGTCCGCTACCCGGCGCGCATTCGCCTGGACTCCTCCACGCGGCTACGCTGGCGCTGGCGGGTGGACGAGCTGCCCTCGGCCTTGCCGGAGGACTCCCTGCTCACCCACGACTACCTCTCGATCGCGGTCGAGTTCGAGGATGGGCGAGACCTGACCTACCAGTGGAGCTCCAGCCTCACACCGGGGCTCGCATATCGCTGCCCGCTCCCATTCTGGCGCGAGCGCGAGACACACGTCGTCGTCCGATCGGGGTATGAGCAGCTCGGGCTCTGGATCGACGAGGAGCGCACGGTGCTCGCCGACCATGCGGTCGCCATCGGCGGACCGCCGCCGCAGTCGGTCGTGGCCGTGTGGTTGATAGCGAACTCCACGATTCAGCGCCGACGAGGCGTGTGCGAATACGCTGGCATCGAGCTGGTATCCAGTCACGAGCACATCTCCCTCACCGGCGAGTCGTGACGACTGCGACCATGAGGGCTCTCTCGCCGATACCGACATCGGGGGTCACGGCCGCCGCCCCCGACTCCCGCTCCTGCTGGCGCAACCCACGCCTCTACCCCCCGCGCACGCCCTCCTGCGCCCCGAACTCCTCGACCAGCGCGGCATAGGTCCGGCGCAGCCCCTCCTCGATCGGAACCTCCGCTCGCCACCCGAGCTCGCGCTCGGCCCGCGACACGTCCAGACGGCTGTGTTGCAGCTCGCCCGGACGGAGGTCCGCCAGCTCGGGCTCCAGGGCGACCTGCGCCGCGGCGCTGAGCCCGTCCCAGACGCTCGTCACATCTGTCTCCACGCCGGTGGCGACGTTGAACGTGCCACGACGGCCGGAGGCGGCGAGCAGGGCGCGCACCACGTCCTCGACGTATACGTAATCCCTGGTGGGAGCACCGTGGCCGTAGAGCTTCGGCGCGCGGCCCGTGTGCAAGCAGTGGCTGAAGATCGCCACCACCCCCGCCTCCCCGTGGGGGCTCTGGCGGGGACCGTAGACGTTGCCCAGGCGGCACACCGCGTGGGGCACGCCCGAGGAGAGCGACCACGTGTTCACATACGCCTCCGCCGCCCACTTCGACGCCCCGTAGGGGGAGAGCGGAGCAGGGATGCGCTCCTCGGGGGTTGGCATCGGGGCCTCGTCCCCGTACAGCGCACCCCCGGTCGAGGTGAACACCACCGGCACCCCCAGGCGCCCCGCGACGTCCACCACGTTCAGCGTGCCCCGCACGTTGACCTCGCAGTCGCGGCCGGGGTCCGCGACGGAGGCCACCACGCTCGCCTGCGCGGCGAGGTGGAAGATCGCGCGCGGGGCGGCCCGCTCGATCGCGCCATGCAGGGCCGCGCGGTCGGTGATGTCGAGCGTGTGCAGCGTCGCCCCCTCCGCCACGTTGCGGGCGTCCCCCGAGGAGAGGTCGTCGACCACCTCCACCTCGTAGCCCTCGGCGAGCAGGGCGTCCACGAGGTGCGAACCGATGAACCCGGCTCCGCCGGTGACCAGGGCGCGATTGGACACGCCGGGAATCTAGCCTAACTGGGGAGTGAGGAGGCCGGCTGCGCGTCGGCGGCGCGATCCTCTCGCGGCTCGCCCTCCGACACCGCCCGCTCCAGCAGCCCCTCGATGGTCTCGATCGCCTCGTCGATCCGCCCCAGCGCCTGGGGCTCCTCCTGGCGACCCAGCATGTAGCGGCGCAGGGTCGCGAGCACCCTGTGTGCGATGCCCATCGCGGCCCGCGCGCGCTCGGAGTCGATCTTGCCCCGCTCCCTGAGATCCACCACCCGGCGCACCGCCGGTTCGATCACCTCTCCCGGTAACGCCATCGCCGCCACGCCGTCGTCGATCGCCTGCGCGATCGCCCCCTCCGCGGTCTCCGCGTCGCCGCGCTCGATCGCCCTGGAGAAGGTCTCCAGCACGCCCTCCAGCAGCACCTGGGGGTCGGACTTCAACTGCTCGCGGGCGTCGGGGCCCGAGCGCGAGAGCACATCCAGGAAGGTGTCCAGCAGCACCGGGTCGAAGTGTTGTCCGCGCTGCTCGCGCATCAGGTGCACCGCCTGCTCGACCGAGTAGGCGGTGCGGTAGACGCGGTCGCTGGTGAGCGCGTCGAACACGTCCGCGACCGCGACGATCCGGCCCTCGATCGGGATCTCCTCGCCGGCGAGTCCGCGCGGGTAGCCGCTTCCGTCCCACTTCTCGTGGTGGCTCAGCGCGATCGTGGCGGCCATGTCGAGAATCGAGGAGGAGGAGCCCCGCAGCAGGCGGTGGCCCTCCTCGGTGTGGGTCTCCACGATCGCCCGCTCCTCGGCGGTGAGCGGGCCTGGCTTCAGCAGGATCGCGTCGGGGATCGCGACCTTGCCGACGTCGTGCAGGGGGGCCGCGTAGCCGAGCCGCTCGCAGAGCTCGGCGTCGAGGCCGACGTGCTCGGCGAGCAGCGTCGAGAAGCGCCCAATCCGCTCGATGTGCGCGCCGGTGTCCTCGTCGCGGAACTCCACCGCCATCGAGAGGCGCCGCACGGTCTCCGACTGCGCGATCTCGAGCTCCGAGAGCGCGCGGTGCAGCTCTCCGGAGCGGTCATCGATCTGGCGCTGCAGCGCCTCCCGCCCGCGCTCCCCGACGCGCCTCCCCAGCAGGCCGGCCGCCACGATCGCCACCGCGACGTAGATTGCCGCCTGGGCGTGACTCTGGGCGATGATCGCCCCAACGGCGCCAGCGACCAGCACCGCCGCCAGCGGCGTCCATGGGAGCAGCGCGCGGAGGCGGCTGCGGATCGAATCCTCGGCGGCGGGTCCCTTCCCCACGCGTTCGAGGTTACTCCACTGTTCGGGCATTTCCACTGGATCGAGTCTCCTTCCCGCGCGCTCGGCGCGCCCGCCATGGGACGTGAAGGGCAGCCGGGGGAGTGGACGAATTTTCGAGCGCCCCCCAGCTGGGCGGGGCGGTCCGGCCCTCCGGATAGAGTTTCGAGTCGTGCGCCCTCGGCTCCCGTTCGCGGCAGGTCTGACGTTAGTGATCGCCTTGATGGCGCTCGCCGGGTGCGGGGGCTCCTCTTCCGGCAACGGCGTCGCGTCGAAATCGCCAGCTGACATCGTTGCGGCCGCCAAGGTGGCCGCAGACGGCGCGAGCACGGTGCACGTCTCGGGCTCGACGGTCACGGGCGGGGCGCCGATCACGCTCGACCTGAGCCTCGTGGCCGGCAGGGGAGGCCGGGGGCGACTTTCGGAGAACGGGCTGAGCTTCGAACTCGTCGAGATCGACGGCACGATCTACATCAGCGGCAGCTCCGCCTTCTACAAGCACTTCGCGGGCCCCGCCGCCGCCCAGTTGCTCCAGGGGAAGTGGCTGAAGGCGCCGGTCTCCAACTCGAGCTTCGCGGGGCTCTCCTCGCTGACCGACCTGCGCTCGCTGCTCGACGCGGCGCTCGCGACGGGCAACAAAACGCTGGCGGCGGCCGGCACGAGAACGATCAACGGGCAGGCGGTCGTGGGCGTCAGGGACACCTCCCAGAACGGGACTCTCTACGTGGCCACCACGGGCCAGCCCTACCCGATCGAGATCTCCAAGAGCGGCGCCGGCGGCGGCAGGATCACCTTCGAGGAATGGAACAAGCCGGTCACGCTCACCGCGCCCGCGAACGCAGTAGACATCGAACAGCTTCAAAAAGGCTGAAGCTTCAGAGGGCGAGCGCGACGTACTTGGTCTCCAGGTACTCCTCGATCCCCTCGAATCCCCCCTCGCGCCCGAAGCCCGACTGCTTGACCCCGCCGAAGGGGGCGGCGGGGTTGGAGACGATGCCCTGGTTGAGCCCCACCATGCCCGTCTCGAGGCCCTCGGCGACGCGCAGCGCGCGGGAGAGGTCGCGGGTGTAGAGGTAGGCGACGAGACCGTAGGGGGTGCGGTTGGCGGCGCGCAGGGCCTCTTCCTCGGTGGAGAAGGTGGCGATGGGGGCCACGGGCCCGAAGATCTCCTCCGCGAGCGCGCGCGCGTCGGGGGGCACGTCGGCGAGCACGGTGGGGGCAAAGAAGTAGCCCGGGCCCTCCAGCGGTGAGCCGCCGGTCAGCGCGCGGGCGCCGCGATCCACGGCGTCGCCCACGAGCTCGGTGACGGTGGCGCGCTGGCGCTCGTCGATCAGCGGACCCACGTCGGTGTCGGGCTCGGTGCCGCGCCCCACCCTGAGCGCCCCCATGCGCGCGGCGAGCCGCCCGGCGAACTCCTCCGCCAGGGACTCGTGCACGTGGAAGCGGTTGGCGGCGGTACAGGCCTCCCCGACGTTGCGCATCTTCGCGGTGAGCGCCCCCTCGACGGCCGCGTCGAGGTCGGCGTCCTCGAAGACCACGAAGGGGGCGTTGCCCCCCAGCTCCATGGAGACGCGGAGGACCTGCTCGGCGGACTGCTCGATCAGGGTGCGCCCGACCTCGGTGGAGCCCGTGAAGGAGAGCTTGCGGGTGCGCCCGTCGCGCAGCAGCGGCTCGATCACGGCGCCGGAGCGGCGGGCGGTGATCGTGTTCAGGACACCCCCCGGCAACCCGGCCTCCTCGAGGATCCGCGTCAGCGCCAGCATCGAGAGGGGGGTCTGCTGGGCGGGCTTGACGACGATCGTGCAGCCGGCCGCGATCGCGGGGGCGAGCTTGCGGGCGCCCATCGCCATCGGGAAGTTCCAGGGGGTCACGAACACGCAGGGGCCCACGGGCTGGCGCATCGTGAGGATCCGCCCCGCGCCGGTGGTGTTGGCCATGTAGCGGCCGTGGATGCGCACCGCCTCCTCGGAGAACCAGCGCAGGAAGTCGGCGGCGTAGGCGACCTCGGCGCGGGACTCCGCGAGGGCCTTGCCCATCTCGAGGGTCATCAGCAGCGCGAGCTCCTCGCGGCGGGCGGTGAGCGCCTCGTAGGCGCGGCGCAGGATCTCCCCGCGCTCGCGGGGAGGGTGGGCGGCCCACTCGGCCTGGTGCTCGGCGGCGCTCGTGAGCGCGTCGAGCGCGTCGGCGGGCTGCGCGTCGGCGACCTCGATCAGCGTCTGCCCCGTTGAGGGATCCTCGACGGGGAGCGTCCCCGATCCGCTGGCCGCCCGCCAGCGCCCGCCGATGTAGAGCTCGGTGGGGACCCCTTCCAGCACGGCCTGCTCGCTGCTCCTATCGGTCATCTGCGGCATCACCTCGTGGAGTCGTTCGTTGGGATTGGAGGGCGGCGTTCGCAGCTCATGGTCAGCTCGGTTGCGGCCGATCCAGGGTACATGCGATCCCTCGTAGCGACCCTGCTTGCCACCACCCTCCTCGGCATCGCGGCCACAGCGCAGGCATCTCCGACCCTCGTCATCCAGGGAGCCGGAGACGGCCACGGGGTGGGGATGAGCCAGGAGGGAGCGCTCGGGTACGCCCAGCACGGATACGACTACCAGGCGATCCTCGCGCACTACTACACCGGCACCACCCTGGGGAGCGTCTCGCAGCAGACGAAGATCACCGTGCTGATGGGCGGGAAGGTCCGCGCGATTCCCCTCGAAACCTATGTGCGCGGAGTGGTGGGGGCGGAGATGCCCGGGGACTGGCCGCTGGCGGCACTGGAGGCACAGGCGGTGGCGAGCCGCACCTACGCGCTCACCGACCACGCGGGGGGGGCACGCTTCGACGTGTACGCGGACACCCGCTCGCAGGTGTATCTGGGCAGGAAGGCGCAGACCGCCCAGACCGACGCGGCGGTGGCGGCGACGGCGGGTCAGGTGGTGACCTACGGCGGGCAGGCCGCGATCACGTACTTCTTCGCGAGCTCGGGGGGGATGACCGAGAGCGCGCAGAACGGCTTCCCGGGCGCCACGCCGGAGCCGTGGCTGCAGGGCGTCCCGGACCCCTACGACCAGGGCCCGCTGCACAGCTGGACGGTGAGCATGGGCTTTCCCACGGCGGCGGCGCGTCTGCGCGGGCTGGTGCGGGGCGCGTTCCGGGGCATCGAAGTGCTGCGCCGGGGCTACTCCCCGCGGGTCGTCTCGGCCTACGTGCTGGGCTCGGCGGGGCGCACGGAGGTAAGCGGCCCAGAACTGGCCAGCCGCCTCGGCGTGGACTCCACCTGGATGTACTTCAGCATCCGCACCGCCCACGGCACGCAGCCGGAGCCGGACTCCAGCAACTACACCCGCGCGGCGCCGCCGGCTCCCGCGCCGAGCGGTGCAACCTCGCCTCCCGCAACCTCGCCTCCCAGTGCTCCCGCGGCCGCTGAACCGTCCGGCCCCGAAGGCGGCACGACCGCCGGCAGCGCTCCGACCGCCGGCCCGGGCGGCGGAACGACCCCCCCGTAGGCGGGCGCCGTAGGCTTCATCGATCGACGCCCCCCTGCTGATCGCCGACGTGCCCTGGCTGCTGTACCGCGCGTTCTTCTCGCTGCCGAAATCGATCGTGGACGGGGAGGGGCAGCCGGTGAACGCACTGCTGGGGACGGTCAACGCCCTGCTCTCCGCGATCGAGGCCAGGCCCCCGCGCGCGATCGTGGCGTGCCTGGGCGCCGAGCAGGCGGACTACAGGGTGCAGCTGTACCCGCCCTACCACGCCCACCGCGACCCGATGCCGCCGGAGCTCGCGACCCAGTGGAAGCGCGCCCCCGAGCTGCTGGCGAGCCTCGGCTGGACGGTGAGCTCGAGCGAGGACCTCGAGGCGGACGACGTGATGTTCTCGTTCGCGCGCGTGGAGACCGCGGCGGGCGGGCGGGCGCTGCTGCTCACCGGCGACCGCGATCTCTTCCAGGCGGTCGGGGAGCGCACGGCGATCCTCGAGCTGCCCAAAGACGGGAAGCCGGTGGAGGTCGGCCCGGAGCAGGTGCGCGAGCGCTACGGGATCGGCCCGGAGCTCGTGACGGACTTCATCGCGCTGCGCGGCGACCCCTCCGACGGCCTGCCGGGCGCACCGGGGGTCGGCGCGAAGACGGCCGCGGAACTGCTGCAGCGCCATGGCTCGCTGGAGGAGGCGTTGCGCGTGGTGCAGAGCTCCCCCACGCGGGAGCGCCCCCGGATCGTCGGGGCGCTGGGGGACAACGCAGAGCAGCTCGAGGCGTTCAAGCGGATCGCGACGCTCGTGCAGATCGACGTGCAACGACCGGCGGACCGATCCACGGACTTCGCGGGAGGAGCGGCGGCGGCGGGCAAGCTGGGCATGAACCGCCTCGCGGCGCGACTGGAGGGGATGGCTACGGCGTGAACTTGACCGTGATCACGTCCCCGTCGCGCATGAGGTAGTCGCGGCCCTCCAGGCGCAGCGTGCCGCGTTCGCGCGCGGCGGCGTAGCCGCCGGCGTCCACGAGCTCCCGCCAGCCGATCGCCTCGGCGCGCACGAAGCCCCGCTGGATGTCGGAGTGGATCTGTCCCGCGGCGTGCCACGCGGTGAGGCCGTCGCGCAGGTGCCAGGACTGGGCGGGCTTGGCCTCGCCGGCGGTGAAGAAGGCGTTCAGGTGCAGCAGCGCGAAGGCGCCGCGGACGACCCTTGCGAGGCCGGACTCGCTGACGCCCAGCTCGGCGCGCATCGCGGCGGCGTCCTCGTCCTCCAGCTCGGCCAGCTCCGCCTCGATGCGCGCGGAGACCGCCACCGCGCCCGCGCCCTGGGCGGCGGCGTGGGCCGCGATCTCCGCGGGGACCTCCTCTGAGCCCTCGTCGACGTTGGCGAGGAACAGCACGGGCTTGGCGGTGAGCGAGCCGAGGTCCCGCGCGGCATTCGGGGCCTCCTCGGGCAGCGGCACGGTACGCACCGGGCGCCCCGCCTGCAGGGCGGCGATCGCCTCGTTCAGCCACGCCTCCTCGGCAGCCGCCGCGCGATCTCCCCCGCGGGCGGTTTTGGCGACCCGCTCCACCCGCCGCTCCGCCTGCTCGAGGTCCGCCAGCGCGAGCTCCGCCTCGATCGTCTCGATGTCGCGCAGCGGGTGCACCTCGCCCTCGGGGTGCACCACGCCCTCATCGCGGTGGGCGCGCACGACGTGCACGATCGCGTCGGTCTCGCGGATGTTGGCGAGGAAGCGGTTGCCGAGGCCCTCCCCCTCGTGGGCGCCCGCGACGAGCCCCGCGATGTCGTGGAAGTCGATCGTGTCGTAGACGAGCTCCGAGGCGCCCACCGTGGCCGCCACCTCGTCCAGGCGCCGGTCCACGACCCCCACCACGGCGACGTTGGGCTCAATCGTGGTGAAGGGGTAGTTGGCCGCCTCCGCCCCGGCTTTGGTGAGCGCGTTGAAGAGCGAGGACTTGCCGGCGTTGGGCATCCCCACGATGCCGATGCGGGTGCTCACCGCGGCGCCTCCCGCAGGGCTGGGAGAAGACGATCCGTGGGGTGCCCAGTGCGGACGCCCCCTCCCCCTCCCTCCAATCCCGCCGCCCCCCGGGCGGCGACGACGGTTCCCAGCACGGCGCCCGCCAGGACGTCGGAGGGGTAGTGGACTCCGAGATACAGGCGCGAGCAGGCCAGGCACGTCGCGAGCGCATACAGCGGCGCCGCGGGCAGCCCCAGGCGCGTGTAGAGGCGCGCGCCGGCGAACGAGGTGGAGGAGTGGGCGCTGGGGAAGCTGAGCCGCGTGGGGGTGCTTGTCAGCGCCGGCAGCCCGGGCAGCTCCGGGCGGGGCCGGCGGACGATGCGCTTGATGGCGGTGTTCAGCACAAAGGTCCCCGCCACGACCCCTGTTGCGCGCGCCCACTGTGCCCGCCGCGGCGGGTCGAGTGCCCAGCCGGCGGCACCGATCGCCAGCCACACCGCCCCGTGCTCGCCGGTACGCGAGAAGCGCGCCACCACGCGCTCGGCGGGAGGGCTGTGTCCGCGGGTGCGCGTCCACCGCAGGATGCGCTCGTCGATGCCGCGCACGGCAACCGCGACTCGACTAGACGCCGAAGCCGACGCGCGAATCGTCGCCCTCGACCCGCACGTACACGACCTGCGCGAGGTCCAGGCGCACCGGGCCGTCCTCGGTCTCGAGCTCGTGCCAGCCCGCGCTGCCGAGCGCCTTGTGCAGCGTCCGCAGCTGCTCCTCGCTGACGCGCAGTGCGAGCACCTGGCCGCCCTGGAAGCCGACGCTCACCCGGCGTGGGCCCGCCATCAGCCGGCCACCCCGCCAGAGGCGTGGGCGAAAAAACGATCCTCGCCTTGGTGCGCCGGCTCGACTATCTCCACCAGCACCCGCCCGAACTCCTTTGGCCTCAGGAAGGCCACGCGCGAGCCGCCGATCCCCACGCGGGGGTGCTTGTCGAGCGGGTGCAGGCCCGCTTGGCGCAGCTCATCGAGCGCGGCCTCGATGTCGGGCACCTCGTATGCGACGTGGTGCAGGCCCGGGCCACGCTTGGCGAGGAACTTGCCGACGGGAGTCTTGGGCCCGAGTGGGGCGAGCAGCTCGACGTGGCTGTCGCCGACGTCGAGCAGCACCGCCTCGACGCCCTGCTCCTCCACGATCTCCCGGAGGGCGACCTCGAGGCCCATGAGATCGCGCCAGAGCCCGAGCGCCGGCTCGAGCTCGGGGACGGCGATGCCTACGTGGTCGATACGGTGGAACACGGGGGGAAGTCTAGAGGGATACGCCGGGGTCATCCAGCGGCGTGGCGGCGACGACCCGCAGGCCCACTCCGGGGGCGCGCTCCAAGCGGGGGGTGCCGGCCATGATGCGATCGATCGCATCGCGGTCGAGGACCTCGTGTTCGAGCAGCTCGCGCGCGAGCGCGTCGAGCTGGGTGCGGTGGCTGACGATCATCCTCAACGCCGCCCGCCGGCCCTCCTCGACCAGGTCCTGGCGCTCCTCGTCGCGGATGCGCAGCGTCGTCTCCGAGAGGCGCACGTCCCCCTCGGGGGAGCGCCCCACGGCGGCGTTGCCCATCGCGAAGTCGTGCACCATCGAGTGGGCGATGTCCGCCACGCGTTTGAGGTCGTCGGAGGCGCCCGTGGTGACCTGGCCGAACACCACCTGCTCGGCGACGCGCCCGCCGAGCAGCACGGTCACGTAGTCGAGCAGCTCCTCCCGGGTCTTCAGGTAGCGGTCCTCGGCGGGGAGGTTGAGCGTGTAGCCGAGCGCGCGCCCCCGGGGGACGATCGAGATGCGGTGCACGCGGTCCACCGAGGGCAGCAGCTCCCCGCAGAGCGCGTGGCCGGCCTCGTGGTAGGCGACCACCCGCTTCTCGTGGTCGTTGAGGACTCGGTGGGACTGCACGCCCGCGATCACCCGCTCCAGGGCCCCGTCGAAGTCCGCGTCGGTGATCCCCTTCCCGCCGCGGCGCGCGGCGAAGATCGCGGCCTCGTTGCAGATGTTCGCCAGGTCCGCCCCCGTGAGGCCGCTGGTCTGCTGGGCGACCAGCCCGAGGTCCACGTCCTGGAGGGGCTTGTTGCGGGTGTGCACCGCGAGGATCCCTTCGCGGCCCTTGACGTCGGGGGGCGCCACGAACACCTGGCGGTCGAAGCGCCCCGGGCGCAGCAGCGCGGGGTCGAGCTTCTCCAGCAGGTTCGAGGCCGCGATCACCACCAGGCGCCCGTTGGTCTCGAAGCCGTCCATCTCCACCAGCAGCTGGTTGAGCGTCTGGTCCTTCTCGCCGGAGATGTCCATGCCGCGCCGCCCCCCCACGGCGTCGAGCTCGTCGATGAAGATGATCGCGGGCTCGTGCTTGCGCGCGATCGCGAACAGCCTGCGGATGCGCGCGGCGCCGAGGCCGGCGAACATCTCCACGAAGGCCGCCGCCGACTGCGCGAAGAACTGCGCGCCGGACTCGTGCGCGACGGCCTTCGCCAGCAGCGTCTTGCCCGTCCCCGGGGGGCCGTGCAGGAGGATCCCCTTGGGGACCGTTGCGCCCAGCTTGCGGAACTGCTCGGGGTCGCGCAGGAACTCGACGATCTCCTGCAGCTCCGCCTTGGCCTCTTTGACCCCCGCGACGTCGTCCCAGCCCACCGACTGGTTCGAGGAGGGCTTGATCTGCTGCGGCTTGACCCGCGGCATCACCTTCAGCATCCGCCACATCATGTAGATGAGGGCCGTGAAGAACACCATCATCACGACCGGCGACCACTGGTAGGCCCATTCCTGGATGTTGTGCACCAGCGAGGTCGCCGGCGCCGCGGGCGGAGCACTCAGGGCGATCACTCCGGTGCTGAAGGCGGTGTGCGCCGCCACCGCCGCGGCAGTCAGGTGCCGCAGTCCGGCGACCGAGTCGCCCGCCGCCCGCCACGCCGTCGCCAGCACCGCGTTCAGCCCCCTGTCCACTGTGCTCCCGTCCGCTCCATCACCGTCACCATCCTTGGCTCGATCGATTCCATTATGGCCCAAGGCCGATCCTGATCACCCCAATACAGAACGCGCCAGGTCTGCGAAGAATTCCGCGGCGAACGCCACGTCCCGCACGTCGATGCGCTCGTCGGCGGCGTGGATCAGCGGCATGCTCTCCAGCAGCGACTGGTGGCGCTGGGGGAAGAAGCCGTAGGCGACACACTCCGGGAAGGCGGCGCGGAAATGGCGGGAGTCGGTGAAGCCGGGGAGGATCACCGGCACCACCTCCGCGCCGGGGTCCCGCTCGGCGATCCAGCCGGAGATCGCCCCCATCAGGGGGGAGTCCACGGGGGAGCGGTTGCCCACCACGCGCTCGGTGAACTCGATGCGGAAGCCATCATCGCCGAGCACTTCCGCGATCCCCCGCAGCACCTCCGCTTCGCCCAGGCCGGGGGGGACGCGGCAATCGACTTTCACCTCCGCGCGGCTGGGGATCACGTTGATCTTCTCCGAGGCGCGAATGCGGGTGGGGGCGAAGGTGACGCCGAGCATCGGCTCGAACATGCTCGCCAGGCGGGGGTCCGCCGCGAGCAGGTTGGCGACCGCGCCCACGGGGTCCCCGGGGTCCTCGCCAATGCCCCGCAGGAACGCCGCGGGCTCGGCGGTGAGCGTGTAGGCGGGCTGGCGCTCCGCCAGGCGCGTCAGCAGCGGGCCCATCTTCAGCAGCGCGTTCTCGGCGATCTTCGGCATCGAGGCGTGCCCCGCCACCCCCTCGGTGGTGAGGGTGAAGCGGAAGACCCCCTTCTCCGCGCAGCACACCCCGTAGCGGCGGCGGGCGGGGGGGCCTCCGTACTCGAACACCGCGCCCCCGCCCTCGTTGAGGAGCAGATCGCAGCGCACCTTCTCGGGGTGGGTGCGGGTCAGCCACTCCGCCCCGAGCCCCCCGCCGGTCTCCTCGTCCACCACCGCGACGACCAGCAGCTCGCCGCGCGCCGGGCGCCAGCCCGAGCGCGCCAGCGAGACCGCGGCGGCGACCTCGGCGGCGACCTGGGACTTCATGTCGAGTGCCCCCCTGCCCCATACGCAGCCGTCGGCAATGTCCCCCGACCACGGGCCCCGGCTCCACTCGGAGGGCTCGGCGAGCACCGTGTCGACGTGGCCGAGGTAGCAGAGCGTGGGGCCGTCGTTCGAACCGGAAACGAGGGGCCCCGCCGGCCCGCCAGCGGCGGGCTGCGCCACCCTCTCGCTGCGCAGGCGCGCCACGAGGTTGGGGCGCTCGGGGACGGCGCCGAGCAGCTCGCATTCGAAGCCTGCGTCCGTGAGCAGCGCGTGCAGGTGCTGCTGCGCCGGCAGCTCGTTGCCGGGTGGGTTGACGGTGTTGAACGCGATCAGCCGCTGGAGAAGCTGGACGCTCTCGCTGGCCAGGTCGGCGGTGCTCACCTGGCGATAGTACGCCGATCCCGGCCTGCGCCGGGCACGGAGGCGAGCAGCTCGCGCGTATAGGGGTGCGTGGGCGAGCTGTAGAGCGTCTCGTTGGGCGCCAGCTCGACGATCTTGCCGGCGCGCATCACCGCCACGCGATCGGCCATCTGGCGCACTACCGCGAGGTCGTGAGAGATCAGCAGCAGCGTCAGACCCAGCTCGCGCTGCAGCTCGCGCAGCAACTCGAGGATCTGAGCCTGGATCGTGACGTCGAGCGCCGACACCGGCTCGTCGGCGATCAGCAGCTTCGGGCGCAGCGCCAGCGCCCGCGCGATGCCGATCCGCTGGCGCTGGCCGCCGGAGAATTCGTGGGGGTAGCGGTTGTGGTGCTCGGGTCGCAGGCCCACCCTGTCGAGCAGCTCGCCCACGGCGCGCCTGCGCTCCGCCCTGTCGGGGTGCAGCCCGTGGATCGCAAACGGCTCGCCGACGATCGAGCCGGCCGTCTTGCGGGGATTCAGCGAGGAGTAGGGGTCCTGGAAGACGATCTGCATCTCGCGGCGGGCAGCCTTCAGCGCCTGGCCCCGCAGGTGGGCGATGTCGTGGCCTTCGAAGCGAATCTCCCCATCGGTGGGCTCGAGCAGGCGCATGATCAGCCGGGCGGTGGTGCTCTTGCCGCAGCCGGTCTCCCCCACCAGTCCGAGCGCCTCGCCGCGCCGCAGCTCGAAGCTGATCCCGGCGACCGCCTCGACGGCGTCCACCTCGCGCTGAAACACCACCCCGCGCATGACCGGGAAGCGCTTGACGAGATCCCGCACCTGCAGCAGCGGCGGGGCTGCCACCGCTGTCCCCTCCTCCTCCCCTTCCCCGTCGTCCCCTCCCTCGCGCTTGTCGCGGTCGTCGCGCTGGCTCTGGCCGTGACGCTCGAGCGTCGGGGATGCCCGCAGCAGCCCCTGCGTGTACGGATGCCGAGGCGCAGCGAGCACCTGCTCAGCCGTGCCCCGCTCGACGATCAGGCCAGCCTGCATCACCGCGATCTCATCGGCCATCTCGGCGACCACCCCGAGGTCGTGGGTGACGAGCACGAGCGCCATCCCAAGCTCCTCGCGCAGGCGCCGCAGCAGTGCGAGGATCTGCGCCTGCACGGTCACGTCGAGCGCGGTGGTGGGCTCGTCGGCGATCAGCAGCTTCGGCTCGTTGGCGAGTGCCATCGCGATCATCACGCGCTGGCGCATCCCCCCGGAGAGCTCGTGCGGGTAGGCATCCACGCGCCGCGACGGCTCGGGGAGTCCCACCAGATCCAGCAGCGCGATCGCCTGCCCCCGCGCCGCGCGGCGCGAGACTTCGCGGTGGGCGCGGATCCCCTCGGCGATCTGCGCCCCCACGCGGTACAGCGGGTGCAGCGAGGAGAGCGGATCCTGGAAGATCATCGCCAGCTCGTTGCCGCGCAGCGCGCGGATATCGCGCTCCGCCAGCGTCAGCAGATCGGCGCCCTCGAACAGGATTCGCCCGGAGATGCGCGCGCCCTCGGCGCGCGTCAGGCCCATCGTGCTCAGCGCGCACACGCTCTTTCCCGAGCCGGACTCGCCCACGATCCCGAGCGTTCGGCCGTGGGCAATCTCGAAGGAGACGCCGTTCACGGCGTTCACCACCCCGCCCTCGGTGGGGAACTCCACTTTCAGATCCTCCACACTCAGCAACGGCCTGCCCGGCACCGTCATGAGACCACCACCCCGGGCGGGGCGACAAGACGCGGCCGGATCATTTGAAGCGCACCCGGGGATCGAGATAGGCGTAGGAGATGTCGACGAAGATGTTGGCCACGACGATGAACAGCGCCGCCAGCAGCACGGTGCCCTGAATGATCGGGAAATCAGCGTGGGTGAGCGCGTCGTAGTTCAATCGCCCCACGCCGGGGATGTCGAAGACGACTTCGATCAGCAGCGCCCCGCCGAGGAGCGTGCCGAGGTCGAGGCCGAGCACGGTGACGATCGGGGTGATCGCGGCGCGCACCCCGTGGCGCAGGATCACGCGCCGCTCGGAGAGGCCCTTGGCGCGGGCGGTGCGGATGTAGTCCTGGTCGAGCACCTCCAGCAGGTTGGCCCGCAGGAGACGTGCGTACACCGCGGCGAACGTGGCGGCGAGCACCAGCCAGGGGAGAATCAGCGAGGTGAGCCATTTCCCGGGGTCGCTGCTGAGGCCGACGTAACTGCCGGCGCCGGGGAAGACCTTGAACTTGCCGATATCGGAGGCGAACAGGAACAGCGCGATCAGCCCCAGCCAATATTCCGGCGCGGAGATGAACAGGAGGGCGGTGCCCATCGCGGCGCGGTCGAGCCACGTGCGCCGGCGCACGGCGGAGACGATCCCGACCGCGAGACCGCTCGCCAGCCAGATCACCACCGCGCCGGCAGCGAGCGAGACGGTGGCGGGCAGTCGTTCAGCGATCAGGCTGCGCACGGGGGCCTCGCTGTAATAGCTGTAGCCGAGGTCGAAGTGCAGCAGCACCCCCCTCATGTAGTCATAGAACTGGGTGGGCAGCGGCCGGTTCAACCCCAGATCGCGCGTGATCTCCGCGATCACCTTCGGGTTCGCGCCGCGCCCAGCCCGCAACTGCGCCGGGCTGGCTGTGGGGAACAGGTAAAAGAACAGGAACACGAGCGCCGCCACGATCAGCAGCAGCGCCGCGCCCCACAGCACCCGGCGGATGATGTAGTTGGTCACCTCACTTCAGCGATGTGAAGTCGTAATCCCACGTGCCGGTGTTCCACAGCTGGTTGACGCCGGCGACGTTCCGGCCCTCGATGTTCGGCGAGCTCGCGAACACCTCGGGCGCGGCGGCGGCCTGCTGGACGAGTTCTTCGTCGATCTTCGCCCACGCTTCGGCGCGCGCCGGTTCGCCCACCACCAGTTCCGCCTTTTCCATCGCGGCGTTGACCTGGGGATCGTTCAGCTGGCTCCAGTTGGAGTTGCCTTCGGGGTGGATTGCGGAGCCGTTGAAGGCGAGGTCGAGCACGGTCTGGGGGTCGGCGAAGTCGCGCACCCAGCCGACGTTCGTGCAGACATCGATCTTCTGCGCCGGCACTGTGCAGTACTTGCCGTACATCACCGATTTGTCCACCAGCGTGAGGTGCGTTTTGAAGCCGAGGTTTTTCAGCGCCTGGTCGGTGATCTGCGCCATTTCGGCTTCCGGTTCGCCGGTGGCGCCCACCACCTGCAGCGTTTCGCCGCCGGTGTACCTGCCGCTCGGGTAACCGGCGAGCTTCACGTACTTCGCGGCGACCGCCATGTCGCCTTCGGGGTGTTCGTTGTAGTCGACCTTCGGCCCCGCGGCGCCGCCCGCCTGCTGATAGCCGGCGACGGTGGGGTAGATGAAGTGCGTCATCGGCGCCGCCACCAGCGGCCCGCCGCGCGTCTTCACGATCGCGTCGCGGTCGAGCGCCGCCCACACCGCCTTGCGCAGGTCGATGCTCTTGAACGGCCCATGCGCGGTGTTCAGCGACGCGTAATAGTCACCTGAGCCTTCGGTGAACGTGATCTGCTGGGGGTAGCGTTCGTAGGCTTCCTTGACGATCGACTGGGCGGGGTTGTCGTTCTGTACGACGTCTTCGCCCTGCAGCACCTGTTTGCCGATCACCGGCGGTTCGCCGCCGATGTTGATGTCGATCTGGTCGAGATAGGCGGGCCGGAAGTCGGTGTGGGGGTTCCAGTTGGGGTTGCGAACGAGCGTCGCCGACTTGCCCGGCTGGTAGCCGATGCCGAGGAATTTCCCCTTGCTGTCGGACTTCACCATGTAGGGGCCACTCGACACGAGGTATTCGCTGCCGTACTTGGTGGGACTCTGCGCGTCGAGCGGCTTGGCGAATTCCGGCGGCACAGGCGCCGACAGCGGCAGGCTGAGCGCACCCACGAACAGCGATGCGGTCGGCTTTGTGAGGTGGAAGACGATCGTGTACTTGTCGGGAGTTTCGATCCCGGGAATCGGACCGCCCTTCGCCTGGGCGGCGCCGTCGAGCGCGCCGAAGTAGGCGCTGAAATAGGGATTGGGCACGTTCGGGTTGGCGCCGCGCTCGATCGCGTAGGCCACGTCGCCCGAGTTCACTTCGCGGTCTACGGGCGGGCTGAAGTAGATGTGCGGCCTGATGTGCACGGTGACGGTCTTGCCGCCGTCGGCGATCGCGGGGGGCCCCGCGGCGACGTCCGGTTCGAGCTTCGTGGCGCTGTTGGGGAGGTAGGAGTAGAGCGAGCGTTGGGTGGCAGAGGTGATCGTGTAGTCCTCGACGAAGTAGGCCTCACCCGGGTCGAAGTGTTCGAAGTCCTCGTGGTCGTACACGGTGAGCGTCCCCCCGCGTTTCTTGCCATAGAGCTGCTGGCCCACGGGTAACTCACCCGCCTTCAGCGGGATGCTGCTCGTGCCGGTCGAGCTCGTGTCGCTGGAGCCGCAGGCGGCGAGCACCGCGGCGAGCACTCCCCCGATCAGTACGGACGCCGAGGCCCCTCTCCATCTGTGACGGTGGTTAACCATGCTCTTCCATCCCCCTTCTCTATATGAGTGATGACTCGATTTGACCCCTGGGCGCATCGAAAGGCAGCGGGCGGGCCTCCGTAGGCGCCCCCCGATCACGGCGGCGAAGCGAAAGAACTCGTTGACGGAGGAGCTCATCGGCGGCCCCCCCGCGGATTGAGGGCATCCTGCAGGCCATCCCCGAGCAGGTTGAAGGCGAGCACGGTGAGCAGCAGCGCGAGCCCGGGGAACAGCATGTACCACCAGGCGGTGTTGAAGATCGGCGTCGCGTCGGCGAGCATCTGCCCCCAGCTGGCGGCCGGCGCGCGCACGCCGACGCCAAGGAAGGAGAGCGCGGCCTCCAGCAGGATGTTCGCCGGGATCAGCAGGCTGGCGTAGACGATCAGCGGCGCGGTGAGGTTGGGGAGGATCTCGCGGAAGACGATGCGCGCGTTCGAGGCCCCCAGCGTGCGGGCGGCCTCGACGAACTCCCGCTCGCGCAGGGAGAGCACCTGCCCGCGCACGATCCGCGCGATGTAGGTCCAGTTGAACAGCGCGACGATCGCGACGATCGTGGAGACGCCGGGCTGGATCGCGCCTTTCACGCAGCCCCGCACGCTGCACGCCGCCCCCAGTCCGAGGCCGACGAGCAGCACCGGGAAGCACAGCACCACGTCGGTGAGCCGGGAGAGGAGCGTGTCGGTCAGCCCGCGGTAGAAGCCCGCGAGCAGGCCGATGACGGTGCCGATCACGGTGGCGATCGCGGTGCCGATCACGCCCACCTCGAGTGAGGTGCGCGCGCCGTAGAGGACGCGCGCGAACACGTCGCGCCCGAGCTGGTCGACCCCGAAGGGGTGCGCGGCGCTGGGGCCCGTGGGGCTGCCGAAGGCGTCGAGGGCGTTCGGGTTCTGCACAGAGGGGCCCGGAACCCCCGCGATCTGCACGATCAGCGGCGCCGCGATCGCGACCGCGACGAGCAGCACGATGAAGCCGAGCGCCACGAGCGCCACGCGGTCGCCGCGCAGACGCAGCCAGAAGAGCCGCCAGGGCGAGCGCACGAGCGCACCGCCGGTGGGTTCCTGCCCACCGGCGTCGAATCCGCCCGCGGAGTCCCAACCAGGGCGCCCGCCCAGTGCGGGATCCGCCACAAGGATGTCGGCGGCGCCGGTCGTCATACCACAACGACCCCAGCCGGGGAGGGCGTGTTTCTAATGTGGATCACCAGCCATAAAGGTTCGACACCCTCGAGCCGGCCACCTCCCGCGATACTTCCAAATATGGACACCCTTTTCGAGCCCGGGGATGACGAAGCGGTCCGCTCGGGAGGATCGGGAGCCCGCTCACCCCGCTCCGCTGCGGACGGGCAGCGCGCCGCCGGCGCCGCGGGGAGCGAGCCGGATGGGGATGGCCGCCCGCTGGCGGTACGCGTGCGTCCGGCCCACCTGGAGGAGTTCGTCGGCCAGACCCACCTGCTGGGGGAGAGCTCGGCGCTGCGCACCGCAATCGAGCAGGGACACCCCCACTCGATGATCCTCTACGGCCCCCCCGGCTCGGGCAAGACGACCCTGGCGCGGATGGTGGCGGAGCGCTCGCGCGCGGTGTTCGAGGAGCTGAGCGCGGTGCAGGCGGGCCGCCCGGAGGTCCGCGGCGTGCTCGAGCGCGCCAGCCACCGCCGCGCCACGAGCGGGACGGGGACGGTGTTCTTCCTCGATGAGATTCATCGTTTCAACAAGGCCCAGCAGGACACCCTGCTGCCGGCGGTGGAGGAGGGGGTGGTGACGCTGATCGGGGCCACCACGGAGAACCCCGCGTTCGAGGTCAACGGGGCGCTGCTCTCACGGATGCGGGTGTACGCGCTGCAGGCGCTCTCCGCGGAGGAGATCGCGGAGGTGCTGCGCCGCGCGCTCGCCTCGGGGGAGCTCGACGCCTCGCTCGCAGTGGAGCCCCAGACGCTGGAGTTCCTGGCGGCGCGCGCGGAGGGCGACGCGCGCACGGCGCTGAACGCGCTGGAGCTGGCGGTTGCGACCGCGGGGGAGCTGGGCGAGGGCAGCGTGGGGATCGCTCGCGCGGAGGACGCGCTGCAGCGGCGCGCGGTGCTCTACGACCGCAAGGGGGACCGCCACTACGACTACATCTCCGCGTGGATCAAGGCCACGCGGGGCTCGGACCCGGACGCCTCGCTGTACTACCTCGCGGTGATGCTGGAGGGTGGGGAGGACCCGCGCTTCATCGTGCGGCGCATGGTGATCCTCGCCTCGGAGGACATCGGCAATGCCGACCCCGCGGCGCTGGGGGTCGCGGTGGCGGCGGCGCAGGCCGTCGAGCACGTGGGGATGCCGGAGGCCAAATTCGCGCTCGCCCAGGCCGCCATATACCTGTCCCTGGCGCCGAAGTCCAGCGCCGCGGGCCGCGCGCTGGGCGCGGCGCAGCACCACGTGCGCGAGCAGGGCGCCGCGCCCGTGCCGGGGTGGCTGCGCTCGGGGCCGCGGCCCGGCCAGGAGGTTGGTGGCTACGACAACCCACACGGGCATCCCGGGCATGTGTCCCCGCAGGAGCTGCTGCCGGAGGAGGTGGCCGGCGCGCGCTTCTACGAGCCCGACGAGGCGGAGGCGGCGCTGGCGGAGCGGTTGGCTCAGGTGCGCCGCGACAGGGGGCGATAATCAACGGGCATGGGCACCGCCTCAACCTCATCAGCCGAGACCGCCGCGCCGGACACGCTGCGCTCGCGCAACCCGGCCACGGGGGCGATCCTGGGGAGCGTGCCAGCCACGGCGCCGGAGCAGGTGGAGGGAGTGGTGGAGGCGGCGCGCAAGGTCCAGCCGCTGTGGGCGCTGCTGCGGGTGGAGGACCGCGCGCGCTACATGCGCAGGGTGGCGCAGGCGATCATCGACGAGTTCGATGAGCTCACCCAGCTGATCGCCCGCGAGCAGGGCCGCCCGCGGGCGGAGGTCGCGAGCATGGAGCTGCTGGCGGCGATCGACGCGCTGATCTGGGTCGCGGACGACGGAGCGCGCGTCCTGGGCTCCAGGCGCGTGGGGGTCCACCGCTCGATGTCGCCCTCCCTGCGGGCGCGGATCGCGTATGAGCCGTTCGGGGTGATCGGCGTGATCGGGGCGGGGAGCGCGCCCTTCGCCCAGCCGCTCGGCCAGATCGCGGGGGCGCTGCTGGCGGGCAACGGGGTGGTCTTCAAGCCCGCTCGGCGGGCCTGCCTGACGGGGGAGCGGATCGCGGGGGTGCTGGCGCGGGCGACCCTGCCCGAGGGCCTCGTGCGGCTCGTGCACGGGGGCACGCAGGTCGGGGTGGCGCTCGCGCGCGCGCCGGTGGACAAGGTGCTGTTCACCGGCTCCCCCGCGGTGGGGCGCGCGGTCGCCCGCGCGAGCGTCTCGGGCGAGAAGGAGGTCACCGTCGAGCTGGGGGGCAAGGACGCGATGCTGGTGCTCGCCGACGCTCACGTCGCCCGCGCCGCGAGCGGCGCGCTGTGGGCGGGCTGCGCCGGCGCGGGGCAGGCGCGGGGCTCGGTCGAGCGGATCTACGTCGAGCGCGAGGTCAGCGAGCGCTTCCTCACGCACCTCGTCGCGGGGGCGCGGGCAATGCGCGTGGGCGACCCCGAGCGGGCGGGCGGGCATCCGATCACGGTCGGCCCGCTGGCCTCCGCGCGGCGCCTGGAGCACGTGCGCGAGCTGGTGGAGGAGGCGGTGGCGCAGGGCGCGCGGCTGCACTGCGGCGGCCCCCTCCAGTCACCACCCGAGGGGTGCGCGCCGAACGCGGCCTTCTACGCACCCGCGGTGCTCAGCGGGGTGACGCACGAGATGCGCGTGATGCGCGAGCCCCTGGAGGGCCCGGTGCTCGCGGTGATGGCGGTCGACTCGACCGACCGCGCGATCGAGCTGGCAAACGACGGGGAGTACGCGCTGGGGGCCTCGGTCTGGACCGCGGATCGCCCTCGCGGCCTGCGGATCGCGCGGGAGCTGCGCACGGGGATGGTGTGGCTGAACGACCACCTCCCCGCGCCCGCGATCGCGCGCGGCCCGTGGGGCGCGGCAGCCGGCGGGGGCCTCGGCCGCACGCTCGGGGAGACCGGCCTGCGGGGCTGCGCGCAGGAGAAGCTGATCGCGTGGAGCCCCTCCGGCGCCCGGGGCCTGTGGTGGCCCCCCTACGACGCCCTGCACGAGCGCGCCGCGCACACCGTCGCGCAGCTGCGCTCCGCGCGCGATGCCGACCGCGAGCGCGCCTGGCGCCACGGGATGGGTGCGCTCGCGCGCACCGGACGACGGGCGTTGCGGCGGCCCTGAGGGCCTCTCCCAAGCTACCCTTCTGACATGCCCGCCCAGGCCTACGCAGGCAAGGAGTGCGTCTGCCAGCAGCGCAGGGGGATCTGCGACCAGTCGTGCGTGCGAGACATGCTCGACACCCCCTTCTACATCGCCTGCCTGAAACTGCGGGGGCGCCGCTGCCTCGTCGTCGGCGGCGGGGCGATCGGCCTGGAGAAGGTCGAGGGGCTGCTCGCGTGCTCCGGGGAGGTCACGCTGATCGCGCCGGACGCGCTGGGAGCCCTGCAGGAGCTCGCGCGCGAGGGCTCGATCCGCTGGGAGCGGCGCGAGTACGCCGGGCCCGCGGACCTCGAGGGCGTCTTCATGGCGATCGCCGCGACCGACGACACCGAGGTCAACATCCGCGTGTGGGAGGACGCCGAGCGCCGCGCGATGCTCGTCAACGTCGTCGACGTCCCCCCGCTGTGCAACTTCATCCTGCCCGCGATCGTGCGCACCGGGCCGCTCGCGATCGCGATCTCCACCGCGGGCGCCTCCCCGGCGCTCGCCAAGCGCATGAAGCGCGAGATCGCCGCGCTGTTCGGCGAGGAGTACGCGCGCCTGGCGGTGCTGCTCAACGAGGTGCGCGGCTGGGCCAAGGACACGCTGCCCACCTACGCCGAGCGCCGCGACTTCTTCGAGGGGATCGTGAACGGCGACCCCGATCCGATCGAACTGCTGCGCTCAGGCGAAGACGCGGCGGTGCGCGAACTGATCGCGGCCGCGCAGGACGCGACTCAGGCGGAGATCTCTTCGCGGATATAGCTGACCAGCAGGGGGTCGTCGATCGTCCAACGGGGAGGTTCCGCGGAGCGATTCACGATGCCTGCACGCTCCAACCGCTTCAGTGCCCGACTGGCGGTCTGTGACTCGACTTTGCGGAATGGCGAGATGCCATTAGCCAGCCGCGTGGCGGCCATGACAGTCGAGGCGCCCATGCGCCTGATCGTCTCAACGGCGTCGACGTGTCGCGCGCGCTCCGCCTCCATCGCACCACGCCAGCCACGCTGCGCCAGAGTCAGGTCGATACTGCGCACATCGAGCTCGATCGCCGTGGAATGGGTCTGCTGAGCAATCAGCATGACCGCACGCGGATGGCCACCGCCGAGCTCGATGATGCGCTCCAGTGCGTCGTCCTCGATCGCGCAGTCGTCCTCGGCGAACCGAGCGATCAGCCCCTCCCTCCACTCCTCCGGTGAGATCGGCGTGAGGTTCTGAAAGCCCCCAAAACCATAAAACGCACGGCGGCGGCTGGTGAACAGCTCGCGCATCATGTGCTCCATGCTCCCGGCGAACAGGCTCGTGACCCTGGGGGATTCGTGAATGGTCTCGCGTATGTACTTCAGCACCGCATCCGGGTCTCCGTAAGCGCCTTTGCTGGCGGCAATCTCTTGCAGCTCGTCCACGAACAGGATCAGCGAATGCCCATCGTGCTCGGCGATGCGCCCGGGGAGCTCGAGCGCCGCGCGCAGCGCACCCTCGGGATCCTGCGCCGCGAGACCGGGCCGCAATGCGAGTTCGACACCATCCCCGAGCTCTGCCTGGACTTTCATTGCCAGCGTGAGCGCCGCACCCTGAACGACGGCGACACCGGCGCCCCGTATCCGCTCGATCAGCTTGCGCATGGGCCCTCGATTGGAAAGCGCCGCCTTTGCCACCGCCTCAGCCAAGGTGGCGGCGTTGGTGTGCTTGAAGAGACTCACGGAGACCGCATAGAAGTCACGGGCCCGCAACTGCTCGATCGCCGCTTCGCACACACTGCTCTTTCCGGTACGACGAGGACCGGCCACAATGCGATGGGCGCCATTGGAGAGCTGCAGCACCAACTGCTCCACATCCATCTGGCGACCGATCATGCGCTCGAATGGAAGCGGAGCATCTGAGGGAAAGAGCAGGCGACTGGAGATCCTTGGCATTTGAGCTGACGGGCCGCGTGGGCAAGAGCCCTTTTTTCGGATGGTGACCTATTATGTCATATACCTATGACGATTTTGTCATGTAGCGCAGGAGGCTGCCCCGCATGGGCGCCCAGCTCTCGATGATCTACCTGTTGATGCCATGAGCGAGCCGGCCGCGCAGGCGCTCGAGCTGGAGGGCCTCACGCGGCTCTACGGCGAACGCGAGGCGCTCGCCGAGGTCTCGCTCTCGCTCGGAGAGGGCCAGACGCTGGTGGTGCTCGGCCCCAACGGCGCCGGCAAGACCACGCTGCTGCGGGTGCTCGCCACGCTGCTGCGCCCCCACGCGGGGGAGGTGCGCGTGCTGGGGAGCAGCCTCCCCGGGGAGTCCTGGGCGGTGCGCGGACGGATCGGCCTGCTCGGCCACGAGCCGCTGCTCTACCGCGAGCTCTCCGCGCGCGAGAACCTGCGCTACCACGCGCGCCTGCACGGCGCCGGCTTCGAGCGGGTCGAGGAGCTGCTCGCCGCGGTGGGCATGCTCGCGCGCGCCGAGGAACCTGTGCGCACGCTCTCCCGCGGGATGGTGCAGCGGGTCGCGATCGCGCGCGCCGTGCTGCACGACCCCGAGCTGCTGCTGCTCGACGAGCCGCGCGCCAACCTCGACCCCGCGGGGGCGGAGCTGGTGGAGTCGCTGATCGGACCGTCCTGCGGCCGCACGCGCGTGGTGTGCAGCCACGATCCCCAGGCCGACCTCGCGGGCGCCGACCTCGTGCTCGGCCTGCGCGCGGGGCACCCCGCGCTGCTGGCTGGCCCCGCGACTGTGGACACCCAGGCGATCGGGGAGCTGTACGGGTGAGCGCTGTTACCGAAGGACCACCGGAGACGTCCGCCCAACGGAGCGACGGCGCGCCCGCCGCCACGAGCCGTCCGGACCCCCACGCAGGCCGCCCTGAGCCCCCCGGCTTTGCGCGCACCGTCGCCGCCCTGCTGCGCAAGGAGCTGCTCGTGGAGCTGCGCACACTGGAGTCGGTGCCGGGGATGTCGCTGTTCGCGGTGACGGTCTTCGTGATCTTCCACTTCGCGCTGAACCGCACCGGCGTCAACGGGGACGAGGCGGCGGGGATCCTCTGGGTGACGCTGCTGCTGGCGGCGATGCTGGGGATCAACCGGCTGTTCGTCGCCGACGCCGAGGAGGGCGGCTTCGACGGCTTCCTGCTGGCGCCGGTGGACCGCTCGGCGCTGCTCGTGGCGAAGGCGCTCGCGCTGCTCGCCTACCTGGTGGTCCTGGAGCTGGTGGCGGTGCCCGCGTTCGCGCTGCTGCTGCTCGAACCCTCACTGGGGCCCGCCCTCCCGGACCTGCCGGGGGTGCTGTTGCTGGGGGACCTCGGGGTCGCCCTGATCGGCACGCTGGTGGCGGCGCTCGCGGTGCGCACCCGCGCACGGGACCTGCTGGGACCGCTGCTGGCGCTGCCGCTGCTCGTGCCCGTGGTGATCGGTGGCGCGCGCGCCACCGCGCCGCTGCTGACGCTCTCCCACCAGATGGCGCCATCGCTGCGCTGGCCATTGACGCTTGCGCTCTATGATCTGGTGTTCGGGCTGATCGCCTACGCCGTCTTCGACTTCCTTCTGGAGGACTAGGCCCCACTCATCCGCCTGCGCCGTCTTCGATCTTCGCGCTTCCTGAGGACCAGACCCATCTCCACCGCCAGCCCCTCCATCGTCCGCGGCCGAGCCCGTCCCCCGCTCTACGGCGGGGGCCTGCGCACCCTCAGCTTCGCGACGATCGCCACGATGGCGGTGGCGCTCGTCCTGGTCTTCTTCTACGCCCCCCTGGAAGCCGAACAGGGCTTCCTGCAGAAGATCTTCTACGTGCACGTGCCCCTCGCGATCGTCGCGCTGTGCGGCTTCATGCTCGGGGGCCTGCTCGCGATCCAGCACCTGCGCACGCGCGATCCGCGCTGGGACATGCGCTCCTACGTGGTGATCCACATGAGCCTGATCTTCGCGGTCGGCACGCTCATCACCGGCTCGATCTGGGCGAAGGGCTCGTGGGGACACTGGTGGGTATGGAGCGAGCCCACGCTGGTGTCGTTCCTGATCATCTTCCTGCTGTACGCCACCTACCAGCCGCTGCGCTTCGCGATCGAGGACCCCGAGCGCCAGGCGCGCTACGCCTCGGTGTTCGCGATCACCGCGGGGGCGTTCGTCCCGCTGAACTACATGGCGGTCAACCTCTCCACCGCCTACGTGCACCCGCGGGTGTTCTCCAGCACCTCCAACCTCCCCGGCTCGATGGCGCTCACCCTGCTGGTGTCGCTGATCGCGATAGCGTTGCTGTTCGCGACGCTCTGCAAGTACGAGCTCACCGCCAAGCACGCCCGCGCCCAGTTGCGCGCGCTGCGCCGGCAGCTCACCGAGGAGGCTCCGGGGCCCCGCACCCGCAGCGCCGCCCCCAGCCTCGACCCACCGCGCCGCCCCTCCGCGAGCGCGCACCCCGCCACCGCGATGACCGCGCGGTCGATGGGGGGAGGGGGGGCGTGATGGTGGCACTGCTGCTCGGCGAGACGCCCGCGCTGCCGCTGCACACCGCCGGCAAGTACGTCGCCGCCGCCTACATCGTGCTGTTCGTGCTGGTGCTGATCTACGTGGCGATCATGGCCGTCCGCCTCAGCCGCATCGAGCGCAGCCTCGGAGAGCTGCTGGAGCTCTCCGAGCATCCCGCCGTCAAACGCCCCGGCGCGCAGGCCGGCGCGCCGCGGGACGCCGAGCCCGACCCCGTCGAGATGGAGTCCACGCCCGCATGAGCGAGTTGCTGGCGCTCGGGATCTCGCACAAGACCGCACCGGTCGCGCTGCGCGAGCGCCTGGCGTTCGCGGAGTCCGAAGCGGTGGGGCTCGCCAAGCGGATGATCGCCACGGCGGAGGTGCGGGAGGCGGTGGCGCTCTCCACCTGCAACCGCACCGAGCTCTACCTCGTGGTGGGCGACCCCGTGCGCGCGGAGACCGATGCGCTCGCGATGCTGGCCCGCCACGCGGGCATCGATCCCACGGAGCTGGCGCGGGAGATCTACACGCCGCGCAACTGCGACGCCGCCCGCCAGCTCTTCCGGGTGACGGCGGGCCTGGAGTCGATGATCGTGGGGGAGGCCGAGATCCAGGGGCAGGTCAAGCGTGCCTTCGAGGCGGCGCTGCGCGCGGGCTGCACGGGGCCGCTCTCGAACCGCCTCTGGGGCGCCGCGCTGAGCACCGGCAAGCGGGTGCGCTCGGAGACCGGGATCGGCTCGAGCCACGTGAGCATCCCCTCCGCGGCGGTGGGCCTCGCCGTGGAGGTGTTGGGGAGTCTGCACGAGCGCCACGTCGTGATCCTGGGTGCGGGGGAGACGAGCGAGCTGACCGCGCGCGCGCTCGCCGACAGGGGGGCGGGGACGATCTTCGTGGCCAACCGCCATGCCGACCGCGCGCGCAGCCTCGCGCAGCGCTTCGGCGGCTCGGTCGTCGGCCTCGAGGGGCTGCCCGAGCAGCTCGCGCAGGCGGACATCGTGGTCTCCTCCACCTCCTCCCCCCACCCGATCGTGGGCCACGAGGAGCTCGAGCTCGTGCTCGGCCAGCGCGAGGGGAGGCCGCTGCTCCTGATCGACATCGCGGTGCCCCGCGACATCGAGCCGCGCTGCGGGGAGCTGGAGGGGGTGACGCTGTACGACATCGACGACCTCCAGGAGGTGGTGGCGCGCAACCTCAGCACCCGCGCCGGAGAGGTCCCGCGGGCGCACGAGATCGTGGAGGAGGAGATCCGCCGCTTCGCGGGCTGGCTCGGCCAGCTGGAGGCGCTGCCGACGGTCAGCGCCCTGCGGGGGCACGGCGACGCGATCGTGGAGCAGGTGCTGGCGGAGAACGAGGGCCGCTGGGAGTCCGCCTCCCCGCGCGACCTGGTGCGCGTGGAGGCGCTCGCGCGCTCGATCGCCAACCGCATCCTGCACGAGCCCACGATCCGCCTGCGCAGCCTCTCCGAGACCCGCAGCCACGCGAGCCTGCAGCTCGTGCGCGAGCTGTTCGGGCTCCAGGAGGAGGCCCCGGAGGAGCGCGCGCCCCCCGCGAAGCTGGCGGAGGTCCACGACCTGCGCCGCCGTCGCGAGCACTGATGCGGATCGGAACCCGGGGCAGCGCGCTGGCGCTCGCACAGGCGCGGCTCGTCGCCGCCCGCCTGGGGGCCGCCCGGCGGGAGGAGGCCGAGCTGGTCGTGATCGCCACCGCCGGGGACCGCGGGGCGGACGACGCGGACAAGTCGCGGTGGACCACCGAGCTCGAAGACGCCCTCGCCGCCGGGGGGATCGATCTGGCGGTCCACTCCGCCAAGGACGTGCCCGCGGAGCTGGCCGACGGTCTCGCGCTCCTGGGCTCCCCCGAGCGCGCGGCGCCGGAGGACGTGCTTTGCGGGGCGGGTCCCCTGGAGCAGATCGCATCGGGAGCCCGCGTGGGCACGAGCAGCCTGCGCCGCGCCGCCCAGCTGCGGGCCGCGCGGGAGGACCTGGAGGTAGTGCCGGTGCGTGGAAACGTGGACACCCGCCTGCGCAAGCTCGGCGCGGGGGAGCTCGACGCCCTTGTGCTGGCCCGCGCCGGCCTGCAGCGCCTCGGCCGGGAGGCCGAGATCGCGGCGGTGCTCGACCCCGCCCGCTTCGTCCCCGCTCCCGGCCAGGGCACGCTCGCGCTCCAGGGACGCACGGATGACGAGCACACGCGCGAAGCGGTGGAGGCGATCGCCGACGCCACCGCCTTCGCCTGTCTGCGCGCCGAGCGCGCCGTGGCGCACGCGCTCGGCGCCAGCTGCAACACCCCGCTCGGCGCATACGCGCTGGATTTCGGCTGCGGCTGCCTGCACCTGCGCGCCTGGGTTGGCCTTCCCGACGGCTCCGCGTGGGTCGCCGACGAGCTCCTCGGCGGCTTCTACGACCCCGAGCAGCTCGGGCGCCGCGTCGCGGAGCGTCTGCTGAGCGCCGGCGCCGGCGAGCTGCTCCGAAGCGCGGAGGGGATCGCCGTTGAGCACGCCTGAGAGCGCTCCGCCCGGTGCGCCCCACGGCGGCCGCGTCTACCTCGTCGGGGCCGGTCCGGGCGACCCGGGGCTGCTGACGGCGCGTGCGCTCGAGCTGATCGCGCGGGCCGACGCGATCCTCTATGACCGCCTGATCCCCTCGGAGGCGCTGGAGGGCGCGCGCGGGGACGCCGAGCTGCTGTTCGTCGGCAAGGAGGGCGGCGGGGAGTCCGACCGAAGCCGGGAGACACGCGCCTTCGGCGCGAATCCCCGGTTCGGCCAGCAGGAGCAAATCGAGGCGCTGCTGGTGGAGCACGCGCGGAAGGGCAAGATGGTCGTGCGCCTGAAGGGCGGCGACCCGTTCGTGTTCGGCCGCGGTGGGGAGGAGGCGCTCGCGCTGGGCGCGGCGGGCATCCCGTTCGAGGTCGTGCCCGGGATCACCGCGGGCGTGGCCGCCCCCGCCTACGCGGGCATCCCCGTCACCCACCGCGGGCTCGCCAGCGCGGTGGCGCTGATCACCGGCCACGAGGACCCGGACAAGGACGAGACCGCGATCGACTGGCCCGCCCTCGCGGCCTTCCCGGGGACGCTGGTCTTCTACATGGGCGTGCGCCAGCTCCCCCACATCGCCTCCTGCCTGATCGAGGCCGGGCGATCCGCCTCAGAGCCCGCCGCGATCGTCGAACGGGGCACGCTGCCCGGCCAGCGCACCGTCGCCGGCACGCTCGCCACGATCGCCGAGCGAGCCCGCGCGGAGGGCATCCGAGCGCCCTCGATCACGGTGGTCGGCGCCGTCGCCGACCTCGCGACCCAGCTCGCCTGGCGCGCGCCGCCGCCGCTGAGCGGGCGCACCGTGGCGGTCACCCGCGCGCGCGCTCAAACGAGCGGGCTGGCGCGGCGGCTGCGGGAGCTGGGCGCCGAGGTGGTGCAGGCGCCGGCGATCCGCATCCAACCCCTCACGGGAGGGGTGGGGGAGGAGGGAGGGGTGGCTCTCCAGCCCCCGCCGCTCGACCTCTCCCCCTACGACCTCATCTGCCTGACCAGCCCCAACGGCGTCGCCTATCTGTTCGAGCGCCTCGCCCAATCCGGGCGCCCGCCCACCGACGCGCGCGCGCTGGCCGGTGCCCGGGTGGCGGCAATCGGCCCCGGCACCGCGCGGGCGTTGGCCGAGCACGGGATCGCCGCGGACGTCGTCCCCGAGCGCTACGTGGCGGAGTCCCTTGTGGCGGCGCTCGCTGAGCTGCCGGTCCGCCGCGCGCTGATCGCCCGCGCGCGCGAGGCCCGCGACGTGCTCCCCGACGCGCTGCGCGCGCGGGGCGCGGAGGTGGACGTGCTGGAGCTCTACGAGACCGTCGCCGAGCCCCTCTCCCCGCCGGCGCTCGCCGCGGCCCGCGGCGCCGACTACGTCACCTTCACCTCCTCCTCCACCGTGCGCTTCTTCCTGGAGGCCGCCGGGGGCAGCGCGGATCTCTCACCGACCACCCGGATCGTCTCGATCGGCCCCGTCACCAGCGTCACCCTGCGTGAGCACGGCCTGGAGCCCCAAGTGGAGGCGGAGCGCCACGACATCGAGGGGCTGGTGGCGGCGCTTCTGGCGGACGCTGCCGCGCGGTGAGCGAGCGCCCGCGCTTCCCCGGAGCTGACGGCCCTCGGCCGGCGCGGCCATCCGCACCCCCGCTCGGCAATCCCCCCCCGCTCGGCCGTCCCCGCCTGCACCTGCGCCGCACTGACTCGACCAACGAGCGCGCCCGCGCGCTCGCGGCGGCGGGGGCGCCTCACGGGACGCTCGTGACCGCCGCCGAGCAGACCGCCGGGCGCGGCCGCCAGGGGCGGCGCTGGAGTGCTCCCGCGAACAGCGCGCTGCTGATGTCGCTGCTACTGCGGGACCCCCCCGCCCTGCTCCCGCTGATCGCCGCGGTAGCCGTCTGCGAGGTCGCCGGGGAGGAGGCGCTCATCAAGTGGCCCAACGACATCGTGGTGGCGCCCTTCGCCAAGCTCGCGGGCATCCTCGTGGAGAGTCGCCCCCAGGAGGGCTGGGCGGTGCTGGGGATCGGCGTCAACGTGGCGGTGCGGATCGAGGAGCTGGCGCCCGAGCTGTGGGGCACCGCCGCCACGCTCGGACGCTCGCCGGAGGCGATCGAGCCCATCCTCGAGCAGTTGCTCGCGGCATTGCAGCGCAGCCTGGATGCACCCACCACGTCGATCCTCGAGACCTGGCGGACGCGGGACGCCCTGCGCGGACACGAGGTCACGTGGTCGGACGGTCGCGGGCGTGCCGAGGGAATCGACGGCGAGGGACGGCTGGTCGTACGGCTCCCCGACGGTGGACACACCACGCTGGGCGCCGGCGAGGTCCACCTCCTCTAACCCTCGGAGGACCCGCCCTTCGCCACCTTGGTGCCCGCCGCGACCGGCTCTGGGACCGCGGCGGCTTTCGGGGCTTTGCGCTTGCGCTTGTTGTTGCGCGCGCGGCGCTTGGGGAAGTTGCGCAGCAGCTCCCGCGCGAGCGCGGGGGGCTTGCGGGCCATGCGCGTGCGCGCACCCCTCAGCGCCTCCTCGGCCTCCGGAGTGTGCGCCAGCGACGCCGCGAGCAGGGCCGCGGCGAGGCGTCTGTCCTGCTTGCGCGAGGCGTGGATCAGGCGCCGCGCGTTGCGCGCGTGGGCGCCGCCGGAGGAGTTCACGAGCAGGCCCAGGAGGCGCTTGGTCTCCGGCCAGCGTTGCACGGCGTACTCCTCGTGCAGCTCCCGCGTGTACTCCGCCAGGCGCCAGATCCACGCGCTGGCCTGGTCGCGGCGGCCGATGCGCCGCTCCACGAGCGCGCGCAGCATGATCTTCGAGGCCTCCCGGCGCTCCTCGCGCGACCAGCCGCCGATCACGTCGATCGCGGTGTCGAAGGCGTCCGCGTCACGGCCCGCGGCGATGTCCGCGAGCGCGCGTAAGCGCAGCTGGGGACTGGGGTTGCGCTGCACGGCGGTGATCAGGAAGCGGCTCTTGAGCTCCCCGGTGCGATCGAAGTGGAGCATCGCCCGCGCGCGGCGCCAGCCGGTCGCCGTCACCCGCGCGCCGGCGAGCGCGGCCCACACGTGCTGCTCGCCGTAGTCGAGGTTCTCCACCGCGATCCGCCAGAGCTCCCGCTCGAAGACCGCGAAGCGCCGCTCCTCCTCGGCGCACACCGGCAGCACGCGGCGCTCCACTCTCATTCTCCGCCCGCGACCGCGGCGCACGGGTCCCACCACGATCGCCCCACCGCGGTAGACATCGCGGTCGAGCAGCGAGTGCAGCGTCACCACGGGGTCGTCGTGCTTGGTGGCGGGGTGCACGAAGTCCACCACCAGGCCCGCCTCCTTGCCGGGGTGCCGGCGCGTGACGCGGCCCACCCGCTGCTGGTAGATCCGCTTGGAGGCGGTCGGCGCGAGGTGCACGCAGACGGTGGCGCGCGGGCTGTTCCAGCCCTCCGCGAGCAGCTGCGCGTTGATCAACACGTCGATCTCGCCCCGCTCATAGCGCGCCAGCACCGAGGCGAGCTCGCGCTTGGGGGTCTCCCCGGAGACCGCCTGCGCCTTGATGCCCTCCGCGCGGAAGGACTCCGCGAGGTTGTACGCGTGGCGCACCCCCGCCGCGTAGACCACTCCGGGCACGCCGTTGAAGCGAGTTTTGTAGAGGTTCGCCATCGCCATGTTGAAGGGCTGCTGGTCGAGCAGCTGCGCGAGCTCCTCCTGGTCGAACTCGATGTCCACCTCCCCGCGGCGCAGGGGCACCTTGGCGATCGTGCGCACCCCCACGCCCGGGGGGATCCGCACGCAGCGCAGCGGTGAGATGACGCCCCGGCGGGCTGCCTGGGCGAGGTCGAAGCGGGAGGTTTGGGTGGGGAAGAGGTCGGTGACGTGGCGCGCGATCAGCGCCCCCGTGGCGGTCATGCCGATGAAGATCGGGCTGGTCCACGCGCGGATCGCGCCGCTGGTCTTCTCCCCCAGCGCGGTGTGCGCCTCGTCGCAGATCACGATCGTGTAGGCGCTGGAGATCCTCCCCGCGTTGCGCACGAACCACTGGTAGGTCTCCACCGACACGGGGCCCTTCGTGGAGTCCTCCCCCTTGTACAGGGGGCGGCTGATGCGCTTGGAGTAGCCCCGCTGGCGCAGCTCGCCGAGGAACTGGTCGACGAGGTTGCGCCGGTGGGTGAGGATCAGGATCCCCCCCGTCTGGGAGGCCTCCACGAAGCCGAGGGCCGCCACGGTCTTGCCCGCGCCGGTGGCGTGCTCGAACCAGAAGCGCTTGGCCGCGTTGGGGTCCTCGGGCTGGTCGGGGAGCACCTCCTCCTCGTCCTCCTCGATCCAGTCCCGGGGCTCCTCCTCGCTCTCCTCGGGCTCCTCCTCGGACTCCTCGCTCTCCGGGAGCGGCTCCAGCTCGTCCTCCAGGTCCCCCAGCTCCTCCTCTTCTTCCTCCTCCTGCTCCGCCTCCACCTCATCCTCGTCCTCTTCCAGCTCCTCCTCCTCGTCCTCCTCCTCGTCCTCTTCTTCCTCCTCGATCTCCGTCTCAGCCTCGGCCTCTGTCTCGGACTCCTCGCTCTGGGCGGCGGGGGGCTCGCCATTGCCGAGGATCGCCGCTGAGGCGAGCAGCTCTGGCGAGGCCATTGCCGACGCGCGGCCGTTGCCGACGCCGTTGCTGCCCGCGCCGTTGCCCGCGCTGCGCTCGGCCTCCGCAAGCAGCGCCGTGAGGGTGCCCGAGAGGGCGTCCACCTGGTGCGCGGAGAGCACCGTCCCGTCGTGCAGCCGCGGCTCCTCCTCGGAGAGCACCCGTTCCAGGCCCAGCAGCAGCGAGAACTCCCGCCGCCACGCCGTCGAGGGGTATTTGGCGTCCTCCCCGAGCTCCCCCAGCGCCGCGTCCAGCGCACGCCGGCGCGCGCTCCCCGGCGCGAGCGCCACCGCGGCCTCCTCGCCCTCGTGCAGGAAGCGCTCGCGAACGAAGCTCTCCGCTCGCGCGATATCCGCGGAGCTTGGAATGGGCGCGGCCGCGAGGGCCACTGGGGTGGACTCGGCCATAGAGGCTCTGGACTTCGAGATGGAGCCGCCGCAGAAAGGAGCTCGGCGTGGCTCGGGGCGCCAGCACCCTGCCAGCAGGACCCCCTGGTACCTGAAGCAACCCGGCTCCAGGTACCCCCAGGATATAGCACTCCGCGGCGGGATTGAAGGGGCGCGCGATCGCGTGTCCCCCCGCCACCATCGACCGCACCTCTCGGCGCAGTGGCCAGCGGGCTTCGAGAGGCGCGAAATCCCGCCGCGATCTGGCACCCTTGTCGCGATGACCCCCAAGCGCCTCACCACGCTCGCGGGCGGGCTGACGCTCGCCGCCCTGCTTGCGGTCGGCCTCGTGCAGCTCGCGGGGAGCCCCGGCTCCTCCACAACGGCCACGACGGCGCAGCTCACTCCGACCCAGATGCGAGCACGACTGACTGGCTCGCCCGCCCCGCTGGCGGCGCTGCACGCGCAGGCCAACGAGCTGCTGGGGGGCGGCGTGGGGGCGCTGCGCACACGCCTCTCCGCGCTACGGGGGTGGCCGGTGGTGATCAACAAGTGGGCCTCCACGTGCGGGCCGTGCAGGGCGGAGTTCGGCGCCTTCCAGACCGCCGCCGCCAACCTGGGTCGCAGAGTGGCGTTCATCGGGATCGACTCCGGGGACATCCCCCGTGGGAACGGGCTCGCGTTCCTACGCTCCTTTCCGGTGAGCTACCCCAGCTACTACGACCCCAGCGGCCAAGTCGGGGTCGAAATCACTGACTCCCCGTTCATCCCCATCACCGTCATCTACAACCGCCGCGGGGAAAGGTTCATCCACCAGGGCGCCTACCCCAGCACGGCGAAGCTCGAACTGGACATCCAACGCTACGCCCTCGATGCCTGAGATCCGCGTGGACCCGCTCAGCGGGCACAAGACCATCGTCGCCGGCGAGCGCTCGCGGCGGCCGGGGGGCGAGCCGCGCTGTGTCCCCCCCGATCCGATCGACCGCGAGGGCGACCCCTTCGCGGAGGGCCACGAGGAGCGCACGCCCCCGGAGCTCTATGCGCTGCGTCCGCCGGGCGGGGCACCGGACACGCCGGGCTGGCGCGTGCGGGTGGTGCCCAACCTCTTTCCCGCGCTCACACCCGATGGCGCAGGCCCGGCGCCCGAGGGCGCCCCTGCGCAACGGGACGCCCGCCCCGACCTGTTCACCGCGACGCCCGCGCGGGGGGCGCACGAGGTGATCGTGAACGCGCCCCAGTCGGTGTACTCGCTCGCGGAGCTCCCCCTCGAGCAGGTGAGCGCGGCGGTGGAGGTCTGGCGCGAGCGGATGCGCGTCCACGCGGAGTGCGCCTACACGCAGCTGATCGTCAACGAGCGCCGCGAGGCGGGGGCCTCGCTGCCGCACACCCACGCGCAGCTGTACGCGCTGGACTTCGTGCCCGCCGACGTCGCACGCGAGCGCGAGCGCGCGGGGGCCTACGCGACGCGCACGATGGGGGGCGAGCTGCTCGGGGACCTCGTCGCCGAGGAGGTGCGCCGCGGGGAGCGGATCGTGGCGATCGACGAGGAGGCGGTGCTGATGGCCCCCTACGGCTCACGGGTGCCCTACCAGCTGATGCTCGCCCCCCGACGCCCCCGCGCGCGCTTCGAGGAGGAGGGCGCAAGCGGGGCGGCGCTCCTGCATGAGGGCCTGCGCCGTCTCGCGCGCCACCTCGGTACGAGCCCCCCGCTGAACCTGTGGGTTCGCACCGCCCCGCGGGGGGCGGAGCGCTTCTGCTGGCGGATCGACGTGATGCCCCGCCTCACCCACCTCGCGGGCCTGGAGCTCTCGACGGGTGTGAACCTCAACATCGTGGCCCCCGAGGACGCCGCGGCGGTGCTGCGGGAGGCGTAGCCCCTGCCGCAGCCGGTGCTTGCCGCGCCCCGGGCGACGGTGCCGATAGGCTGCCCACCGTGCCGCCCACAGAGCGATTCGTGCCGCGCTTCGTGGCGGAACCCCCCCAGGAGGGGCTGCCCTACGGCCGCTGGGCGGAGCGTCTCGGGCAGGAGCTGCTCGCGGCGTGCCTGGAGCTGACCGAGGCGCAGGAGGATCTGGGGGAGCCGGGGGAGATCGTGTGGTACCCCGACCGCAGCTGGCACGGGCGCACCTACGTGCCCGCCACAGCGAGCACCTCGGAGGGGTATGAGCTGTTCGGCTACGTGCGCTACCTGCCCGCCGGCGAGGAGGGGGGCGAGCCGAGCGGGTTCTCCGCGTGGGTGGACTTCACCGACCAGACCGCGGCCGCCAACCCCGAGTGGAGCCTCGATCTGTGCGACGAGGTGATCGGCCGCTGGCGCGGCCACGGCGGGGGGGTGGCCGCGATGACGCTCGTCTGGGGTCGCCCGCTGGTGCCCGGCGGCGGGGTGGTCACCGCGGAGCTGGGGGAGCTGACCGTGGACCAGTGCGAGCTGATCGAGGACCGCTTCACGCTGATCGCCCCCGACGACTACCGCCACGAGCTGCTGGAGATCAAGCTGTGGAGCACCCGCGGCAGGGAGCTCGCCAAGGAGTCGCTGTACGAGGGTGATGAGGAGGACGAGGGGGAGGGTTAGGGGAGTCCAGCCGATCGGCTCCGCGGGGACCAATCGTTGGGCGGCGCGTGCCCATCCTTCAGATCGCGGGGAGACTGCCGAATAACGAGACATGCCACGCCCGCGCGCGCGTCTCAGCCTGACCGGCAAGGTCGCGCTGCTGAGCCTGGTCCCGATCCTCGCGCTCGGGCTCGTGCTCGCGCGGGTGCTGCAGAACCAGATCGAGCAGCGCACCCTCGCCGACGCGGACCAGTCCGCGCAGTTGGTGGCCCGGCTGGGGGTCCAGCCCTGGCTCACCCCCCGCGATCTGCAGGAGGGGCTCAGCGCGCAGAGCATCCACAAGCTGGACGTGCAGCTGCGCGCACGCTCGGTGAGCGACCTCGCGCGGATCAAGATCTGGAGCGCGGCGGGGCGGATCGTCTACTCCGACGACCACGCCCTGATCGGGCGCACCCTCGGGGCCGGCGACGACGACCTGCACGACGCCCTCGCCGGGAAACCCGATCCGGCCGAGGTGGTCACTCCCGCGCCGCACACCGAGACCGCCAGCGAGGTCGGTCTGGGGCGGCTCGTGGAGGTCTACGTTCCCCTGCGCTTCTCGAGCTCCGGCCCACCGGCGGGGGCGTTCGAGATCTACCTGAGCTACAAGCCGATCGCCGCCACGGTCGGCCACGACGAGCACACGATCGCGCTGCTCGTGTTCCTCGGCCTCGCGCTGCTGTGGGCGATCCTCTACCGGATCGTCGCCACGGCGTCCAAGCGGCTGCGTCGCCAGGCAGAGGAGAACGACCGCCTCGCCCGCTACGACCCGCTCACCGGCCTGCCCAACCGCACGCTGTTTCGCGAGCGCGCTGCTCAGGCAATCGGGCGCGCCGGCGAGGACGCCGAGCCGGTCGCGGTGCTGCTGCTGGACCTCGACGCCTTCAAGCAGATCAACGACACGCTCGGCCACGGCGCCGGCGACGCGGTGCTGCGCGAGGTGGCGGCGCGCCTGCGAGCGGAGCTCGATCCTGAGACGCTGCTGGCGCGCCTGGGCAACGACGAGTACGCGATCCTCCAGACCGGCGCGGGGGGCGTCGAGGACGCACTCACCCTAGCGGCCACCGTCCAGTCCGCGCTACAGGCCCCGGTCACCTTCGACGGGGTGGCGCTGAACGTCGAGGCGAGCATCGGGATTGCGCTCGTGCCCGACCACGCGCGCAGTGCCGACGAGCTGCTGCAGCGCGCCGACATGGCACTCGATCGGGCGCGCTCGCGACGAGGTCGGGTGGAGGTGTACTCATCCGAGCACCACCGCTCTGGCGCGGAGCGGCTGGCGCTGCTGGGCGAGGTCCGCCCGGCCCTGGAGCGAGGCGAGTTCAGGCTTTTCTATCAGCCCCAGATCGCCCTGCGCACGGGCCGCGTCACGGGCGTGGAGGCGCTGCTGCGCTGGCGCCACCCCAAGCGGGGCATGATCCCGCCGCTGCAGTTCATCTCGCTGATCGAGCAGACCGCGCTGGTGGGCCCGCTGACGCTGCACGTGATCGACCTCGCCCTGCGCCAGTCCGCGGTGTGGCGCGAGGCGGGCCTGGAGCTGGGGATGTCGGTGAACCTCTCCGCGCGCAACCTCCACGACCCGGAGCTGCCCGAGCAGATCGCTTCACTCTTGGCGCACCACGCAATCCCCGCGGCGGCCCTCACCCTGGAGGTCACCGAGAGCGCCGCGATGGCCGATCCTGCGACCGCGGTGGGCGTGCTGGAGGCGCTGCGCGCGCTGGGGGCGGGAGTCTCGATCGACGACTTTGGCAGCGGCAACGCCTCGATCGCCTACCTCGCAAAGCTGCCCGTGGGGGAGCTGAAGATCGACCGCTCCTTCGTCACCCCCATGTGCGAGAGTAGCCGCGACGAGGCGATCGTGCGCACCACGATCGACCTCGCGCGCCACCTCGGGCTGCACGTCGTCGCGGAGGGCATCGAGACGGCGGACGTCTGCGAGCGCCTCGCGGAGATGGGCTGCGACATCGGCCAGGGCTATCTCATCTCCCGCCCCGCCCCCGCCGCGGAACTCACCCCATGGCTGATCGGCCGTGCCGGCGGGGACCCCGTGGTGGCGGGGTCCGCCGCCTGAGGGCCCCGCCGGGCGCTGGGGTCGCGGCCACGCTCAGCGCATGAGGAGCGTCACGTGATTGGAGAGCGCCCCGCCCTGATTGGGGGTGAAGTGGAGCTTGACATTCACCTTCAGCCGGCGCCCGTGGTGGCGGCTCAGGAAGCGCTGCTCGCCCTTGGCGAGCGTGAGCTTGACCGTCACCGTCCCGGCGCCACTCGCTTTCACGGTGCCCGGGGAGAGGCCCGTGCCGCTGGCTGTGAGTGTTCCCGCGGAGGGAACGCTCACCGCGATCGTGGCCTTCTTGCCGTTGACGGCGTGGCTGACGACGCTGATCGCGGGGGTGCAGCCGGTGACAGTGATCGGGATCTTCTGGTAGAGCGCCGCGCCGTTCTGGGCGATGAATTCGATTGGCAGTTCCAGTTTGCTCTTACAGAGACTGCCGGTCGCCGCGAGCGCCGAGTAGGGGCCCTCGGGGAGCGTCAGTTCGAACGAGTCGAAGGGCTGGTCAGGGAGCGCCTTGAACGTCGTGCTGGTGATCCCGGAGGGGCTGATGTTGGTGGCGCCCACGAGGCGGATCGTGAGGTTGTCGCCCTGCAGCACGAGCTCGAGGCTCGGGAATGCTTCGCCGCCGTGGCTGACGAAGATCGCGGGCCCTTCGAGAGGCACGGGCAGTAGTTTGGTGTGCACGATCGCGAAGCCGATCTTCGATGCCGAGGGGCAGCCCGCCGGGTTTACTTCGAACTGGGCGCTCGTGCAGGCTTTCTGCAGTGTCGTCAGCCGCGAGGGCAATAGCTTGGGCAGTTCGACTTTGACTCGCGCGATGTCGGCTTGGCCGGCGGGGTTCAGCGGCTCGTCTACCTTTGCGATCAGCGACGCGCCGTCGGCTTTGCTGGTGCTTCCGTCGGTGGAGGCGGTGAGCGTCGGTTCGAATTTCAGGCTTCCGCAGTTGGTGACCTGGAAGGGCACGTTGACGGGGTAAGTGGCGTCTTCGGTGCTGGCGATCGTGCCGGTTATGACCTTGGGGGTGCAGTTGGTGGGGTTGAACGTGAACCCGGGCCGGTTGATGTCAACGTAGACGCGCTTGACTTGCAGCGGGATACCGTCAAGGATTGTGGGGATCGCGTGCGGCGAGCCCGGCGGGTCGGTCGTGATCGTCAGTTCGGTCGTTTCGGGGTCGACTTCGATCTTTGCCCTGACGACGACGGGGCGGCCTTCTTCCAGTTCGAATGGCCCGGCCTTCGCGGGGTTCACGATCGCGAGGCCGAACGGCGCGCCGCGATAGGGCCCGGTGAGGTACACATGGCCGCCCAGCACGTTGAAGGGGTCGCTGCCGAGGCCCACGCTGGTGATCGTTTCCCCGATCGCGCTTTCCGGCCCGCAGGTGCCCGCGTTCGCCTGTGCTTCCCCACACGGGGTCACCCCGGAAAGCAGTCCGGAGATACCCTCGGGGAAGTGCACCACTAGCGAGGAGAGCTGCTGCTGGCCGTCTTCGCGAGAGATCGTCGTCGACAGGTCGCTGAAGGACCCTGAGTTGATGTTCCGCGTGCCCGACCGCAGCTGCGGCGTGAATGGCGCCGGGTTCGAGCACGCCAGTTTTTCCGGGCCCGACGGGCCCAAGATCTCCGGCCCGGAGTCGATCAGGAAGCTCGAGTCCGCAGCCGTCACCGGCGTCCCGGACCATGGTGTGAACGCCGCTTCGGTCGTGTAGGTGCCGCACGTCACCGGGGTCGTCAGCGGCGCCCTGTCGGTCCCGAAGAATTCGAGACTCAGGTTGGTGAACGGCAGGGGAGGGGTGTTATCGAATGACGCAACCAGCTGCCCCGTGACCGGGTTCGGGACGACTTTACCCGCGACCTTGAGCAGCAACCCAGAGCCCGGTTCTTCAGCGACGAGATACATCGCGACGAGCGAGCCGTACGGGTTTTCCGGCGCACTGCCAGGGTAGTTCTGCGGCGCCGCGAGATACATCGAGCCTTCCAATTCGTTTGCCAACACGGGTGTCTCGATGTGAACGTTCCCGATCTTGGAGGAGTTGGGGCACGTCGGACGTTCTTGGGTGAACTGCGGTGTCAGCACACCGGGTTCCTTGGTTGGATCGAGTTCCTTGTTCCCGGTGAACCCGATCTGGCTGGTCGAGCATGCCTCTAGACCATCCGAGGCACTCGAACTGAGCCCGACCCCTGAAGGTAGGGTCACGTTCGTATCTTTCACATCGGCCTCGGCCAATCCTACAGGGTTTTTGGTCGTTTCCTGGGGCACATGCTCCCCGATGGTCAACCCTGTCGGCGTGGCGGCGGAGGTCCCATCTGGAACGTCGGTGAGCGTCGGGCTGAAGTCGAGTTTTTCGCAACCCCTCAGTTCAGGCATTTTCACGCTCAGCGAACTATAAACCCCCGGGTTTTCCCAATCGTCCGCGCTTATCGAAGCGGGACGCGGTTCGTAGCACGAGGTCGGATTCGTCAACAACGGCACCAACGGAGTCTGCGTCGGGCATTCGCCCCTCGTTTCAACGATGTGATTCGATTCATACGGGCCGTCCGGGCCTTCCAATTCGAGTTCGTTTGGACGCAAACCATAATTCCGGGACTCGAACCCTTCTTCGGAAAACCCAAGAATCGGGCGTATGCAGTCGCCGCGGTACGGGTTGTGGGCCGGACTCGCGGGCACACCCCAGATCGTGACCTTGGAGGCGACCACGAGCACCGACTGCTCGATATTGGGCACAGTGATATCTAGGCCATAATCCGAGCCGGTCCGAACCGTCGTCTGCAAGAACACCGGGACTTTGCCCGCCACGTGAAACCCAAAGTCCGCCACGACACCTTTCGGGGGCACCAAGTTGTACACCGCATTACTCTGATAGAAGGTGACCTCCCCGTCGCCCCCGTGGAGCAACGAGTCAGCATAAACAAAGGTGCTCGATTGCCCGATCGCCGTTTCGTCCGGACACCTTTGGGCGACGAATTCTTGATAAGCGCATTGCGGTGTGGCGTTTGGGTCGCCGACAAAACCGGGCGGCAGTTCAACTTTGAGATCCCTGATATTGTGTTCGAATGGTTCGAATTCGTTCGCGCGGCCCACCACAAACGACGTGTTCAGCGCCCACGGATGCGAGCCCGCTTGCACATCCGGCGTCCCATTTTCGTTTCGTGCCGAGACAGCGATTTGCGCCAAACTGAATGGGTATTCAGCCATCGCAGGCGGGGCCGCGAAGGCAAGCACGGCCAGTAGGGCAACGACGATCACAAGCGGAGGCTTGACCAGCCGGTGGATGGCTTTCAGGGTTGTCATCGGCTTGCCCTCCGGTCGTTGCTGGCTTTCTTGGCTTTCCTGCTTTTCTTAGTCTTCTTGGTTTTCTTGGTTTTCTTACCGCTCTTGCCCTTTTTGACGCACTTGCCCTTTCCGTTCTTCGTGGAGCCCTTCGCGCATTTCACGGTCGTTTTGGTGACCGAGCCGAACGAAGGAGGCGGGGGGGGTGTCGCGATGTTTCCGGGGCCGGAGAACGTCGCGCTCGCAGGTTCGCCGAAGAGCGCGGGCTGCGGCGTCGGCGGACGCTTGCACGAATCGCCGCTGTTGCACGGCGGCGGAGTGACCGCGACCGGATATCCGCCACCGATCCGGGCATCCCAAACCATCACGTTGTTGGTCTTATCTTCCGGGAGCAGCTGGTCGGCGGACGCGAAGAACACGTTGTCCCCGCTGGGATCCGTGGCGAGGAAAAAGGATTCAAAGCCTCCGGCCACGTCGGAGATCACGTGGACGTGACCGTCCTCGTACTCGTACACATTTTGGCGGCCGTCGCTGGCGTGGGGCACGATCGTATCGGAGCTGTTGAAGAACACGACGCCGGCTTCAGTGACTGCCTCGGGGGTCGAGTTGCCTTCCGGTCGTGCCCCCGTCGGATTGCACGACGCGCATTCCAGGCTGCCCGTTTCGGCGTCGTAGATGTACACCTCTGAGCACGTTCCGTTCGGTCCGTTGCACTCTCCGGCTTCGGATTCCACGTTTTCGTAGCCCGTCAGGCTCCGTGCGGACTCGAACCCAAGGTGTGTCCCATCGGCCGCCACCACGGGTTGAGAGCCCGACGTCGCGATGAATTGGGTCGTCCCATCGTGAACAACATAGACGTTGTCTTCGCCAACAATCGGTTCGCTGCCCTGGCTGTTGCGCGGAGTCGTCCCGCCGGCGCCCCTCAAATCACCCTTGGCCACGAAGTATATGTATGGGCCTTCTCGAGAGACCTTCATCACTTCTTGGACCCGGGCGCCTCCTACTTCAGCCGCGTCGGGAGTCAGATCGGTCAGCTTGCCACTTACCACGTCGTATTCATACAAGTCAGTGTTGGGACGTTCAAGCGGCTGCACCTTTACGTGGGCAGTTTCTCCCGTGAGTGACGACCCGTCAGCGGTCAGCGGAGGTTGTTCACTGCCTGCCAGTGCACCATGGAAGGTAACTTCATACCCTCCGTTCACAGTTACATTGGCCGCACCAATCGATGAGAGCGCCTTAAGCGCGGACTGGACTTCTTCAGAGCTGGCGTTATAAGCGATGGGAGCAGTAGTCTGACCCTTGAATGTTAGAGTGAACGTACCGCCGTGGGCATTTTCCACGATAACTTCCTGGCGGCCAGACACGCCCGTGTTCGCTTCATTGGTGAGCTCCTGATCGCTGGTGAAGAACACCTTTGCACCATCCGCACTTGCGCCCGCATAGGCGGCCGATCCTCTATTGGGATCAACGCCCTTTGGACCATAGCCGTCGGTCTTCTGGGAGGCACTCACTTCGATCGTGCACGCGTCTGTCGCCACCGTACATTCTCCCCCGCCGCCCAGTGGACTCTGGGGTTCTTCAGCATTCTCACGCAGATACACGGCCCCGCCGCTATCAAAATACACGTGCAATCCATCAGCCGAGATCCCAGTGCCGCTGCCACCGATATTTTCGCCATTGTTGTTGACAGTCACCGGAACCGTTTTACCATTCACCCACTCACCCCCGCCAAATATCACGTGAGTTAGATCAGTGGACGCACCAGCTGGCTCTCCTCCACCTTCCAGATACTGGAAGATTTGTGTAGCGAATTCGTACCGGTAGTCTGTAAAGACTTCTTCGCCCGTGGGCGCATTGTCGGCCAGCGAGGCATTGGTGGTCGTAATCCCCGCCGTCAATTCAGGCGTGAAGAACACCCCTGGGTAGGGGTTCTCCGTTTCACCGTTCGTCGCATGGTGCAGCGGCGTGATCGCCTGTGTCGACCAGCCTTCCGGTCCACGCCGGGAGACGTATTGATTTTCCAACGTCGCACCGGTCGGATTAGCGAAAACACCATACGACGCATACGTCACAGCTTCGCCAGACACGGCAGCAAGTGCCTGGTGGGCAAGATACGGCGGCCCGGTCGTGTCATTCCCCAGGGTTTCCAGCGGCGAGGCCAACTCGTAGGCACGGCAGTCGGGGAGTGGGAGGCCGTAGGGTTGTTCCCGGCGTTGTTGTTCGTTGGGGCAGCTCTGGGAGAGTTCCGTGCCGAGGAGGATTGGGGTGGTGAGGGTTCTGTCGGGGCCGTGGGTGGTTTCGAGCTTTCCGGCGACCTCGTTCGTCGCGGTCACGCGGTAGTGGTAGGTGGTGCTCGGGTTGAGTTCCGTGATGTGCGCCCTGACCAAGTTCGTCCCCGTGAGCGCTTCGATCGTGGCATCGGGGGTTCCCTGCCCGTAGGCTTCGGTAGTGCCGTATTCGAAATGGTAGGTCGTTTCGGCGCCGTTCGGGACGATTGCGGCCTGCAGCGTAGCCCCGGACGATTCCACGCTTGACACCCACTCACTCGTGACCATCGGGGCCGCAGGGAGGGTCGTGAACGTCACGGGCGCACCGAGTGCCGTTTCCCCTGCCGGGTTTTCGGTGCGCAGGCAGAACGTGTAGTCGGTGCCCGGCAGCAGTCCTTTGAGTTCGGCTTCGACCGACTCGGGGGTCGCTCCCGTCGCCGCACCGGCGGGCGTCGCCAGGTCTTCTGCGGGTTGGCCGCCCTGGCATTCGCCGGGGGGCAAGGGTTCGCCAGGGTATTTCGGTGCGGGGGGGGACGCCCGGTAAACGAATTGGTAGGAGCTGGGGTCGCCCACGTTGTGGGGGTTCAGGACCCCATGGAGCTTCGCGGTAGTGCCCGTGATGGACTTTGCTTCCTCTCCTTCGGGCGTTTCCGGGACGATGGCGGTCGTGAAGCTCTCGACTTTCCCTTCGACCTTTTTGCCTTCTTTTTCGCTCTGTTCGTTTTCGGCGACCAACCGGTAGTAGTAGGTGGTGTCCGGCGCGAGCACGGGACCCGTGGCGGTGGTGACCCCTATTTCGCCCGAGTATTCATTGCCGGCGGGTTCTGTCGGGGTCTTGACGATCGTCCCTTCAAGTTTTTCCCCAGTCGCCTTGGTCGAATATTCGAATGAGTATTTCATCGGCTCGTCATTGACGTTGACCACCGCTTCGAGGGTCGCTTCGGTCGCTTTTGGATTCGTTACGCTCTCGCGGACGACCTCGGGCGGGGCAGCGAGAGTTTTGAATGTTATTGGTGCTCCTTGGGTTTCTTCACCATGTTTGTTGATCACGGCGAGACAGATGGTTATATACCTGTTCGGTTCCAGGTGAGTGAGGTGTTCGACCTCCAGTTCGTCCTTGAAGCCCAGGGTCAAGCCCGTGGGTTGGGGAGCGAAATCGCTATACCCGTCACTGCACCTGCCTCCTGGGCCTTCGTAGTCCCTCCAGTAGAAGGCATATTCTTCACCCACTTCGCCGGCTTTGTTCGGGTTCAGCTCGCCTTCGACCGTCGCCGTGGTGGTTGTGATTTCCTTCACGTTCTCGTTGATGGGGGTTTCCGGGGCGGCCAGAGCCGGAGTGGCCGCGAAGGCCAAGGCGCCGAGGGTCGCGGCCAGGGCGGCAAGGACGAAGCGACGGGGCGCCGATGCCGCGCCACCTACGTTGCCAGCCATGTGCGCAGCGATTTTGGGCGCACCAGTGCCTTTGCAGCTGAGCAGGCCACCGAGCGTCGCGAAGGGACCGGCCTTCGACGTGGAAGCGGGCTTCGCGATCTGCTCTGTGGGTCTCACCTTGTCTCCTCGGTTACGTGTGTGCAAGAAAATCCTCGGGGGTAGTTGTGAGGGGCATTGCCGGAGGCGTGAGCGCCGATGTGCGTGACAGCGCGCTGCGCGCCACGCGGCTGTGCGGTCGCACCGTCGGCGCGCCGCCCCGGAGCCGGGCGCCACGACACCGTCGCAGGCATCCGAGCAGCGATGCCCGAAGCGAAGGCGATCCCAGACAGGCCCGGCGCAGCCGGAGTCCTGCAACCCACTCCAATTCCCATATAAGCCATAGTCCTCAAAGCAGTGCGGCTTGACAAGCCATCACCAATAGACTTCTACCCTGTGAGTACCTGCGGTAAGCTGTATCGGCGGTAAATACGTGATTGACCGCAGGAAACAACGTCGCAAGCAGCCTGGGTGAGCCCCGCGCCACCTGGCGCCGGGCCGGCGTGCACCCGTCGAGCTAACCCTTACGATCCCGCAGTGGCGGCGTGGCGAATGCTCTGCGTGACCTGCCAGCCGGCCGGGGTCAGCGACCAGGCGTTGGGCTTTCCCTTGGGTTGCCCCCCGCAGGCGTTCTCAATCAGGCCGAGGCGCTCCAGGCGCGCTAGGAGCTTCGAGATCTGCCCCTGGTCGAATATACCTGCATGTTTAGCCACCTCCCGGTTACAGGCCCCCGGCAGCTTGGCGATGCAGTCCAGGACACGCCCGGTGCGAAATGTCACGCGTGGCGGGTGGCTTCGCAGAGAGTCGAGGACGGTGCTGTGCGATGAGCTAGAGCCATTCGGCGCGGGGGCCGCCGCGCGCATCGGGCGGGTCAGCTCCCCACGCGCCGCGGCCGGCCCGAGATACGGCAGTATGATCATGCTCATCAGCTCGCCCTGAAGCTCTCTCAGGGGGCCGCCCTCGTCGCGCAGCAGCCGCGCGTAGGCGATCCCAAACGCCGCCCAGACGAGGCCCTCTGCGGTCAGTGCGGTGCACCTGCCACTCCGTCCGCTCTTTCCCCGGCCCTCGTCGATCACGCTCGCCAGGCGCGCGAGAATCTGCGCGCGGCGCTCGAGCATCTTCGGGCCGCCCCGCAATGCCTGCACCACGCAGATCCGCGCCAGCGCCGGCTCGCGATCAAAGAAGGAGAGGATCGCGCCGAGGCCGCCGCGCACCCGCTCGCGCCAACCGGCCCCTTCTAGCCCAGCCGCCCGGATCTCGTCCTCGATCATCCCGAGAATGCTCTCCAGCAGCGCCATCATGCACGTTTCGCGGTCACCGAACAGTTCGTAGAAAGTGCGACGCGAGACTCCCGCGCGAGCGGTGATCTGCGTTACCGTCGTGTCCGCATACCCGAACTCGGCGATCGAGTCGGCGGCGCCCGCCAGGAGTCTCGAGCGCTGGATCCCGACGAGCTGCTTGCGCGGCACCGGCCCATTCGAAAGGGGCCACCGCAGGTCGCCCACCATGCCCGCCGATCCCGGGAGTTGCCCGCTCCAAGCCCCCATACGACGATCGTCCTGCGGAACCGGTGACTTGACAAGTAATCACCAATAAGGTTCTACCCCGGGAGCGGACTGCGGTAAGCTGTGTATTGCGATGGGAGCGGAGGCGACCGCAAAGAGAGGCGCCCCGGCGATGCGCTCGCCGGTCAGTTGGGCGCTGTTGGGACTGGTGATCGAGCGCCCCAGCTACGGCTACGAGCTAATGCAGCGCTTCGAGCGAACGTATGGGGATGCGCTGGAGCTCTCCAGCCCGTCGCAGATCTATGTGGCCCTCGACACGCTGGCGCGCCGAGGGCTGATCGAGGATCTGCCCACCGACGCAGGGGCGTCCGTGGTGGTGCGCCAACCGAAGCCCCATTACCGGGCCACGGCCGCGGGCCTCGACAGCTATCAGGAGTGGCTGCTCGCCCAGATGCGTGGGGAGCGCCAGCGCTCGCGGCTGTTCGCCCGCCAGCTCGCGGCGCTCGAGCCGCGCGTAGCGCTCGCGGTGATCGAGCGCTACGAGCGGGCTTGCCTGCGCGAAGCGAGTGAGCTGCCGAAGACGGCCGTCGAGGAGCCCTCGGCCACCGCGGGGCTCGCCGCCCGGCTCGCGGACGAGGACGAGCGCCTGGCGGTGGGCGCGCGGCTCTCCTGGATCGAGTACGCCCGCCGCGAGTTCGCCAACCTCGCGCCGGCGCCGCGGCGAGCGCGGCGATGACGCTGCTCGCGCTCGAGCACGTCGGCCGCCGCCACGGGGGCGGCGCGGGCGAGTGCACCGTGCTGCGCGACGTGTCGCTCGAGGTGGACGCGGGCGAACTGGTCGCAGTCTGGGGCCTGCGCCGCTCGGGCCGCTCAACGCTGCTGCGGGTCGCCGCCGGCATCGAGCCGGCGGACACCGGAGTGGTCCGCTTCGCGGGCCGCGAACTCTCCGAGGATGGCTGCGAGACGCTGGGCAGCGGCATTGGGTACTGCCGCCGCGGCTTCGTCGGCGCCGAGGGACGGGACGTCCTCGACGAGCTGATGGCCGGCCAACTCGCCCGGGGGGTCCCCGCGTCCGCGGCGCGCGTCCGCGCCCGGAGCGCGCTCGAGCAAGCCGGCGTGGAGCACTGCGCGGCGCGGGAGCTGCGCGAGCTCGACAGTGCCGAGGCGGTACGCGTCTCCCTCGCGCGGGCACTCGCGCTGGAGCCCTCGCTGCTCGTGATCGACGAGCCGATCAAGGGCGTGGACCTGCTCGAGCGCGACCGTGTTCTGGCGCTCCTGCGTTCACTCGCCGACAAGGGCATCGCGGTACTGATGAGCGCGGGGGAGAGCACCGAGCTTGCCGGCTCCCACCGCGCGCTGTCGCTCTCCGGTGGCGAACTTCACGGCAGCCTCCGCCCCGAGCTCGCCACCGTGGTGCCCCTGCGCCGTCAGGCGAGCGCGTGACACGGATGCCCGCCCTCACGTCGTGCGCCCGGCTGTTGATGCCGATGTGCGCCCCCGCGCCTGCCGCGCGCGCAACGCGGGGGCGAACTGCGGCCTTCGCGGAGTAGCCACGTGGGGACGCTCGAGCTCGAGCGGGTCGTGAAGCACTACCGGGGAGCCGGCGAGGAGGTGCACGCCGTCGCGGGGGTCAGCCTCGCGATCGGGCCGGGAGAGATGGTCGCCCTGCACGGTCCCAGCGGCTCGGGCAAGACCACCCTGCTGCTGCTGATCGCAAGGCTCCTCCAACCCGACCGGGGCACGATCCGCTTCGCCGGCCGGGAGCTCTCCTCGCTCTCGGAGGGGGAGGCAAGCGACTACCTGCTCCGCGACGTCGGCTTCGTCTACCAGAGCCCGCAGCTCATGCCCCACGTGTCGGCTCTCGAGAACGCCTCGGTGAAGCTGCTGCTGGGGGGCGTGGGGATGCGCGAGGCCCGGGCGCGCGCATCCCCATGGCTGCAGCGCGTCGGCCTCGGGGACTCCTCGGGGCGCACCCCCGAGCAGCTCTCCGGCGGCGAGCGCCAGCGTGTGGCGATCGCGCGCGCGCTGGCGGGGGAGCCGCGGCTGATCCTCGCCGACGAGCCGACCGGCAACCTCGACAGCGAGCGCAGCGGGGAGATCGTCGAGCTGCTGCGCGCGGTCGCGCACGAGCGCGGCGCGGCAGTCCTGCTCGTCACCCACGACCTCGAGGCGGCGGGCCTCGCGGACCGGCGCTGCACACTACGCGACGGGCGGCTCACCGAGGGCATTCCAGGAGAGGCCGGTGATGAGCTCCTCGCGAGCTGAGCCCCTGCAAGCGCGGCCCCTGATGCGGCCATACGCGCTCGTCTACTTCTACCGGCGGCGACTGCGGGTGCACGCACCCCAGGAGCTGCTCGCGGGCCTCGGGGTGGCGGTCGCGGTGGCGCTGGTGTTCGCGACGCTCATCGCCGGCGCCAGCGTCGCGGGCTCCGCGGGGGAAGTGGTCCACACGGTGATCGGCCCCGCGAACCTCCAGCTGCGCACACGCGCCGCGGGGGGCTTCGAGGAAGGGCTGCTCGCCCGTGTCGAACGCCTCCCCGCGGTGAGGCAGGCGGCGCCGCTGTTGGAACAGACCGCGACGATCGTCGGCCCCCACGGCCGCAGCATGACGATCGATCTGGCCGGCGCCGACACGAGCCTCGTCACGCTCGATGGGCTCGCCCACACCCTCCCGATCTCGACCATCGCGCCAGGGGGGCTCGGCCTCTCCAGGAGGACCGCGCAAGCAATCGGCATCCCCACCCGACTGGCGGCCTCCGGGCCGGCTGCGGCCTCCGGCCCGACTTCCAGCCCGGCAGCGGCCTCCGGCCCGGCTGCGAGCACCGGCCCAGCCGCGGCCTCCCGCACGGTGGCGACGGAGGGACCCGTGGTGACCCTGAAGCTGCGCGGCCACGTCTATCGACTGCACGTCTCGGCGGTGCTCGGCCCGGAAACGTTCGGGGCGCTATCCGAGGCGGACGTGGCCGTGACGGCGCTGGCGCGCCTGCAGCGGCTCGCCGGCCTCGAGGGGCGGGTCTCGCGGATCCTGGTGCAGAGCGCGCCCGGCGAGCTCCCCGCCGCGCGCGCCCAGCTGCAGGGCTCGCCGGGGGGGCGCTGACCGTCGCCGCGGCCGACCAGGACGTCGCGACGCTGCGCCAGGCGCTTGCGCCCAGCGACCAGGCGAGCGCGTTCTTCGCCGCGATCGCCGCGCTGCTGGGCCTGCTGTTCGCGTTCAACGCGCTGCTGCTGACCGCGCCCGAGCGCCGGCGCGCGATCGCCGACCTGCGCCTGATCGGCGCCAAGCGCCCCGCGATCGTGCAGATGGTGCTCTTCCAGGCCCTCTGCCTGGGCCTCGCCGCAACGCTCGTGGGGCTGCTGGGCGGGTACCTGCTTTCGCGGGGCGCCTTTCACCAGTCCCCGCGCTACCTCGCCGAGGCGTTCACGCTCGGCACGCGCACCGTGGTGGAGGCGCAGCCGCTGGCGATCGCGTGCCTCGGGGGGGTCCTCACCTGCTGCCTGGCCTCGGCGGTCCCCCTGCTCGACCTGCGCCGCGGGGGGACCCTGGACGCGGTGTACCGCGATCCCGGGGTGCCCGGCAACACGCTCGGCGGCAGCGCCCGGCGGGGACTGGCGCTAGCGGCGGCGGGACTGCTCGCGCTCACCACCGCCCTGTTCGCGCTCGCGCCCTCGCTCGCGCTGCTCGCCTGCGCGGTGCTCGCGCTGGCGACGGTGATCGCTGTTCCGTTGACGTTCGCGGGCGCGCTGCGCCTCGCCCGCGCGCTCGCGGAGCGCTGGGAACGCCTGACGATCCTGCCCGTGGCGCTCTCCTCGCTGCGCGCGACCACGGTGCGCTCGCTGGCGCTCGCGGCCACGGGGGCAGTGGCGATCTTCGGCAGCGTCGCGCTCGGCGGCGCCCGCGGGGACCTGCTGCGGGGAATCCAGGGGTTCGCCCACAGCTACGCCGCCGACGCGAGCATTTGGGTGGGCAACCCGGGCGACAACCAGGCGACCGTCGACTTCCGCGCGGGCGGGGACGCGCAGCGGATCGCGAGGATCCCGGGAGTCGCGAGCGTGCGCGTGTTCCAGGGGGGGTTCCTCGACCTGGGCGACAGGCGCGTGTGGGTGATCGCGCGGCCCCCTGGCGGCGACAGGCAGGTACTGGAGAGTCAGATCTCCAGTGGGAACGCGGGCGTCGCGATCGCCCGCCTGGGCGACGGCGGCTGGATCGTGATCTCCAAGCAGATCGCCGAAGAGCACCACGTCGGCGTTGGGGGCACGCTCGCCCTGCCCACACCCAGCGGCCAGGCGCGCTTTCGGATCGCCGCCACCACGACCAACCTCGCGTGGAGCCCCGGCGCGATCTTCATGGACACCGCCGACTACAGCCGGCTGTGGAAGAGCAGTGCCCCCACCGCGCTCGGCGTCGAGGTGGCCGGCGGCGTGAGCGGCGCGGATGGCGAAGGCGCGGCCGGCGGCGCGGCGGGAAGCGTGAGCGCAACAGGTGGCCCACGCGCAGCCGGCAGCGCGGGCGCGGCGGACGGGGCGAGAATCGCGGGCGTGCAGCGCGCGATCGAACGCCTGCTCGGGCCCGCCAGCGGCCTGGAAGCAACGACCGCACACGAACGCGAAGCGAGCATCGACACGCTGACCAGCGAAGGTCTGGGCCAGCTCGGGGAGATATCGACGCTGCTGGTGATCGCCGCGATCCTCGCGCTCGCCGCGGCGCTCACCTCGGCGATCTGGCAGCGGCGCGTGTCGCTCGCCGCACTGCGGCTCTCGGGCGTGCCGGCCAATCGCCTGCGGCTCATCCTGGGAATCGAATCGGCCCTGATCCTCGGCGCGGGCTGCCTCACCGGCGCGGTGGCGGGGATCTACGGCCAGGCGATCATCGACGGCTATCTCGCGCACGTCACGGGCTTTCCCGTGGCGAGCCTCGGCGCAAGCTTCAGGCCATTGGAGATCTTCGCCCTCGTGATCCTCGTCGTGCTCGCGATCGTCGCGATACCCGGCTGGATCGCCTCCCGCGTCTCCCCGATCCTCGCGCTCAATGAGTAGCCCGAACCTCGCCCTGCTGGTTGCGAACGTCCGCTACTGGAGCACGGTCGCACCGGTCGTGCGTGCGCAGCTGACCCGGTGGGAGCGGCGCGCCCGGGAGATCCCCGACCCGCTCCTGCAGACGCTGGCGAGCAGCAAGCTGCGCGAGGAGCGCTTCAACGTCGAGGTGGCCGCGACGCTTGCCACACTGGCACCACGGGCGTACCGCCACGCCGCCGCCGAGGCGATCGTGGCGCTGCAGGTGATGTACGACTACCTGGACCTGCTGACCGAGCAGCCCTCGGCCGATCCACTGCCCGACAGCCGGTGCCTCTATGGGACCCTCCCCGATGCGCTCACCTCGGGGGTCCCGCCCGAGGGGGACTACTACCGCCATCACCCCCCGTGCAACGACGGCGGCTACCTCCAGGAGCTTGTGGGCACGGTGAGGCTCGCGCTGGCGCGGCTGCCCGCGACGGGAGCAGTCACCGAGGTCGCGCTGCGAGCGGCCGAGCGCTGCGCGGAGGCACAGGTCCTGAGTCACGCCGCCGCGCACGCAGAGGCGCGGGTCCAAGGGTCCCAGGCCCACACCGCGGGGCGCACGGAGCCGGGGTCCGGCGATCCCTGGGTCGTGGACCGTCCGGCGAGGGGCGCAGAGCCTGGGTCCGGCGGTTCCGGGGTCGCCGAGCTCGAGCTGTGGGCGAGGCGCGAAGCGCAGGGCACCACCCTCCAGTGGCCCGAGTACCTCGCCGGGGCGGCCGCATCGGTGATCGCGCTGCACGCCCTGATCGCCGCCGCGGCCGACCGGCGAACCACGCCCGCGAACGCGGAGGCGATCGACACGGTCTACCTGTCGATCGGCGCGCTCACGATGCTCGACAGCCTCGTGGACCACTGGGAGGACGCCGAGCGGGGCGAGTTGGGCTACCTGCGCTGCTACGACAGCGCCGAGCAGATGGCGGTGAGGCTCGCGAGCGTCGCCGCGGAGGGGAAGAGGAGAGCGCGCGCGCTGCCCGATGGGGCGCACCACGTGATGACCCTGGTGGGCGTCCTGGCCTACTACACCTCCGCACCCTCCGCCCACAACGCGCCGGCGCTGGCCGTCACGGAGCACATGCGCAGAGAGCTGTGGCCGCTGATCGAGCCCACGCTTGCGCTCATGCGCGCGTGGCGCCTTGCGAAGCGAGCGCGAGCGAACATCGACGGCCGCCGGGCCTCGGGACCGCGGGGAGGAGCCACATGGCTGCGCGCTACCTAGCGATCATCGCCGACGGCAACCGCCGCTGGGCGCACGCCAACGGCCTGTCAGTGGAGAAGGGCCACGAAGCGGGAGCCGACACGCTCAGGGACCGCCTGCGCGACGCGATCGAGCTGGGTGTGGAGGAGCTGACGGTGTACTCGTTCTCGACCGAGAACTGGTCGCGCCCAGCGGAGGAGGTCCGGGGCCTGGTGTCGATGCTCGCCAAGCGGATCGCCCTGGAGACGCCGGATCTGCACGAGCGGGGAGTGAGGATGTGCTTCCTCGGCACCCGCGATGGAGTCCCCTCGGGGCTGCTCGAGCAGATGGACCGGGCGGAGTCGCTGACTGACCGCAACCGGCGCATGACCCTGTACGTGGCGTTCAACTACGGAGGTCGCAGGGAGATCCTGGAGGCGGCGCGGCGCTTCGAGGGGTCCACTGAGGAGGAGTTCCGTCGCCTGCTGTACGCCCCGGAGATGCACGACCCCGAACTGATCGTGCGCACGGGGGGGGAGCACAGGCTCTCCAACTATCTGCTGTGGCAGGCGGCCTACTCCGAGCTCGTGTTCCGGGAGGAGCTGTGGCCGGACTTCTCACGCGAGCACTTGGAGCAGTCGCTGCGAGAGTTCGGCGGGCGCAAGCGGCGCTTTGGGGGACGGGCGATGGAGGCGCAGAATGTTCCGTCCCCTTGATCCTGCACTTGAATCCATATTATGCGAGTGTTCTGTGAAGTCAGCTACCCGCGTCATCGCAAGTCGGCCTGTGGTACAACAAATGTGGGAGAGGGCCAAGAGAGGGGCCCGTATGTGATGCCCAAGTCGATGCAACGGCCGATCCTCAGAAGGATCCTCGCAACGCTGCTCGTGGCACTCGCCGCAGGAGCGCTCACCGTTGCGGCGCCGGCCGTGGCCAACACGCTGAGGGCCACCGACACGGCCCGTCTGCACTACATCTCGGCGTCAGGGTCGCTGCTCTACGAGGAGGGCCAGGCCTTGGGCACGCTCACGGGCAGCATGCGCGCGCACGTGGACGTCTCCAGCACGCTCAGCGGCAGCTTTACGATCTACACCCGGGAGGGGTCGATCAGGGGCCACGGGGAAGCGACACCGCACGGCGCGGGCGTCTATGAAAGCTTCGCCGGCACGCTGGTCGTCACCGGCGGCACGGGGCGCTACGCGCACGCCCACGGGCGCACCGGGCTCTACGGCACGTTCGACCGCGAGAACTACGGGTTGGTCGTGCAGACCACCGGCATGCTCGCCTACTGACGGCCGTGCGCCGGGCCATCCTCCTCGGAGCGGTCCTGTTCGGCGCCTTTCAACCGGCCGCATGCGCGCCCGCGGCCTGGTCGGTCGCCCCATCGGCGGCGCTCAGCGCTAGCTTCACTCCCGAGCGCTTGGGTCAGCGGACGACTCTCAGCTTTGGCTTTCGCCTCCAAACCGGAGCGGGGCAGGTTCCGCCGGCGTTGACGGAGGTCGATTTCAGTTATCCGGACTACCTCGGGATCGCGCTGAGCGGCCTGGGCTTGGCGACCTGCACGGAAGCGGCGCTCCAGGCCTCCGGCCCGCAGGGGTGCCCGACGGACTCGATCATGGGCCGCGGCACCGTGCTCGCCGAGATCGCGCTCGGCCCCGAAGTCGTGAGGGAGAGCGCCCCGCTCACGATCCTGCGCGCGTCCGACCAGGAAGGTCACATCGCGCTGCTCTTCAGCGCCTTCGGCACCTTCCCTCTCGCGGCCGGCGTGGTGTTCCCAGGGACCCTGCTGCCCGCGCCCACGCCCTACGGTGGGCTCCTGAGCATGGCGGTACCGTCGATCGCGAGCATCCCCGGCGCCCCCGATGTAGCGCTCGTAAAGCTTCGCTCAACGCTCGGGCCGAGTGGGATCATCTACTACGAACAGGCGGCGGGCAGAACACTGGCCTACCAGCCGCCGGGTATCCTGCTGCCGGACAGCTGCCCCCCCGGCGGCTTCCCGTTCGCCGCAGAGTTCACCTTCGTGGGCGGCAGCCACACGCGTGCCGCCACCACGGTGCCATGCCCGAGGCAGCGAAGCTAGGGTCACCACCGTCAGGTGCCTGGGGGAGCCCCCGAAGCTGGGTCACCACCGTCAGGTGCCTAGGGGAGCCCCCGAAGCTGGCTCACCACCGTCAGGTGCCTGGGGGAGCCCGCCCGAGAGGCCCGGGCGCATCCCTACTTCTTCTTACCCTTCTTCCCTTTCTTCCCCTTGTGCGCCGCCTTCTTGCCCTTGTGCTTGCCCTTGCCCTTGTGTTTCGCTTTCGCACAGCCCGTGACTGTGATCGGGGTCTCCCGGTAGAGCGCCGCGCCGTTCTGGGCGATGAATTCGATCGGCAGCTCCAGCTTGCTCTTACAGAGACTGCCGGTCGCGGCGAGCGCCGAGTAGGGGCCCTCGGGGAGTGTCAGTTCGAAGGATTCGAAGGGCTGATCGGGGAGCGCCTTGAACGTCGTGCTGGTGATCCCCCCGTGGCTGATGTTGGTGGCGCCGACGAGGCGGACCGTGAGGTTGTCGCCCTGGAGGACGAGCTCGAGGCTCGGGAATGCTTCGCCGCCGTGGCTGACGAAGATCGCGGGCCCTTCGAGAGGCACGGGCAGTAGTTTGGTGTGCACGATCGCGAAGCCGATCTTCGATGCCGAGGGGCAGCCCGCGGGGTTCGCTTCGAACTGGGCGCTCGTGCAGGCTTTCTGCAGTGTCGTCAGCCGCGAGGGCAGTATCTTGGGCAGTTCGACTTTGACTCGCGCGACGTCGGCCTGGCCCGCGGGGTTCAGCGGCTCGTCCACCTTCGCGATCAGCGACGCGCCGTCGGCTTTGCTGGTGCTTGCCGCCGTCGAGGCCGTGAGCGTCGGTTCGAATTTCAGGCTCCCGCAGTTGGTGACCTGGAAGGGCACGTTGACGGGGTAGGTGGCGCCTTCGGTGCTGGCGATCGTGCCGGTTATGACCTTGGGGGTGCAGTTCGTCGGGTTGAACGTGAACCCCGGCCGGTTGATGTCGACGTAGACCCGCTTGACTTGCAGTGGGATCCCCTCGAGGATCGTGGGAATCGCGTGCGGCGAGCCCGGCGGGTCGGTCGTGATCGTCAGTGCGGTGGTTTCGGGATTGACTTCGATCTTTGCCCTGACGACGATGGGGCGGCCTTCTTCCAGTTCGAATGGCCCGGCCTTCGCGGGGTTCACGATCGCGAGCCCGAACGGCGCGCCGCGATAGGGCCCGGTGAGGTACACATGGCCGCCCTCCACGTTGAAGGGGTCGCTGCCGAGGCCCACGCTGGTGATCGTTTCCCCGATCGAGCTTTCCGGTCCGCAGGTGCCCGCGTTCGCCTGTGCTTCCCCACACGGGGTCACCCCGGAGAGCAGTCCGGAGATACCCTCGGGGAAGTGCACCACTAGCGAGGAGAGCTGCTGCTGGCCGTCTTCGCGAGAGATCGTCGTCGACAGGTCGCTGAAGGACCCCGAGTTGACGTTCCTCGTGCCCGCCCGCAGCTGCGGCGTGAACGGCGCCGGGTTCGAGCACGGCAGTTTTTCCGGGCCCGCAGCGCCCTCGATCTCCGGCCCCGAGTCGATCAGGAAGCTCGAGCTCACGTCCGCCGTCGGCGTCCCGGACCAAGGCGTGAACGCTGCTTCGGTCGTGTAGGTGCCGCACGTCACCGGTGTCGTCAGCGGCGCCCTGGCGGTCCCGAAGAATTCGAGATTCAGTTCGGTGAACGGCAGGGCAGGGGTGTTGTCGAATGACGCGACCAGCTGCCCCGTGACCGGGTTTGCGACGACCTTGCCCGCCACCTTGAGCAGCAGCCCCGAAGCCCGTTCTTCAGCGACGAGATACATCGACACGAGCGAGCTGAACGGGTTTTCCGGCGAACCACCCGGATCGTTCTGCGGCGCCGCGAGATACATCTGGCCCACCAGTTCGTTTGCCAGCACCGGCGTCTTGATGTGCACGTTCCCGATCTTGGACGCATCGGGACACGTCGGAGGTTCCTGGGTGAACTGTGGCGTCAGCACGCCAGGTTCCGCGGTCGGATCGAGTTCCGCGTTCCCGGTGAACCCGATCTGGTTGATCGAACACGCCAGGAGGCCATCCGAGGCACTGGCACTGAGCCCCACCCCCTGGGGCAGGGTCACGTTGGTGTCCTTCACGTCCGCCTCGGCCAACCCTACGGGGTTTTTGGTTGTTTCCTGGGGCACATGCTCCCCGATGGTCAATCCTGTCGGCGTGGCGGCGGCGGTGCCGTCTGGAACGTCGGTGAGCGTCGGGCTGAAATCGAGTTTTTCGCAACCCTTCAGTTCCGGCATTTTCTCGCCCAGTGTGTGGTAGACCCCTGGTTCTTCCCAATCGTCCACGCTTATCGATACGGGACGTGGTTGATAGCACGTCGTCGGATTCGTAAATAACGGCACCAGCGGGGTCTGTGTCGGACACCCACCGTGTTCTGCGTCACCCCGAGCCTGTTCAACGACGTGATTCGATTCATACGGGCCGTCTGGGCCTTCCAATTCGAGTTCGTTTGGACGCAAACCGTAATTGGGCGACTCGAACCCTTCTTCGGACGCCGAAAGACCATTCTCTATACAGTTTCCGCGGTACAGGTTGTGGGCCGGACTCGCGGGCACACCCCAGATCGTGACCTTGCCGGCGACTATGAGCGCGGACTCCTCGATTTCGGGCGCGGTTATGGTGAGACCATAATCCGAGCCGGTTCGAACTGTCGTCCGCAGGTATATCGGCACTTTGCCGGCCACGTGAAACCCAAAGACCGCCACGACGCCCTTGGGGGGCACCAAATTGTACACCGCTTCACTTTGATAAAAGGTCAAACCTTGCGAGCTGTCGTCAGCGACGACATAGGTGGTCTGTTGCCCGACTGCCGTTTCGCTCGGACATTCTAGGTGAACGAATTCTTGATAGGCGCATTGCGGTGTGGCGTTTGGGTCACCGACGAACCCGGTCGGCAGGTTGACGTGGATATCCTTTATATTGTGTTCGAACGGTGCAAATTCGGAGAGACGGCTGAGCACGAACGCCGTGTTCAGCGCCCACGGATGCGAGCCTGCTTGCACATCCGGCGTCCCATTTTCGTTTCGCACCGAGACAGCGATTTGCGCCAAACCGAATGGGAACTTGGCCAGCGCGGGCGTGGCGGCGAAGGCAAGCACAGCCAGCAGCACGAGGACGATCACGAGCGGTAGCTTGGCCGGCCGGTGGATGGCTTTCAGGGTTGTCATCGGCTCGCCCTCCGGTCGTCGCTGGCTCTCTTGGCTCTCTTGGTTTTCTCGGTTTTCTTGGTTTTCTTGGTTTTCTTACTGCTATTGGTCTTTTTGACGCACCTGCCCTTCCCATTCTTTGTCGAGCCCTTGGCGCATTTCACGGTTGCCTTGGTGACCGCACCGAACCCAAACCCGGAGGGCGGTGGGGGCGTCACAATGTTTCCGGGGCCGGCGAATGTCGCGCTCGCGGGTTCAACAAAGACCGTGGGCTGCGGCGTGGGGGGAGGCTTGCACGAATCGCCGCTGTTGCACGGCGGCGGAGTGACCGTGACCGGGTATCCGCCGCCGACCCGGGCGTCCCACACCTCCACGTTGTTGCTCGTGTCTTCTGGTAGCAGCTGAGAGGCGGACCCGAAGAACACGTTGTCCCCAGTCGATTCCGTGGCGAGGAAGAACGATTCAAAGCCTCCGGCCACGTCGGAGATCGCTAGGATGTGACCGTCCTCGTACTCGTACACGTTTTGACGGCCGTCGCTGGCGTGCGGCACGAGCTCATCGGAGCTGTCGAAGAACAGGACGCCGTCTTCGGTGACCGCTGCGGGGGCCGAGTTGCCGACCGGCCGTGCCCCGGTCGGATTGCACGACGCGCATTCCAGGGTGCCCGTTTCGGCGTCGTAGATGTACGCCTCTGAACACATTCCGTCCACCGATCTGGTGTACTGGTGTTCGCACTCGTTTGCTTCGGCTTCGGCGTTGTCGTAGCCCGTCAGGCGCTGTTCGGACTCGAACCCAAGGTGTGTCCCATCGGGCGCCACCACGGCGTTCAATTCGACCGATCGCAGCCCCACCGTCGTCCCGATGAACTGAATCGCCCCATCGTGGGCGGCATAGAGGTTGTCTTCGCCGGCGATCGGGTCGCTGCCCTGGCTGTTGCGCAGCGTCGCCCCCCCGGTGCCCCGCAAAGCGCCCTTGGCCGCGAAGTACACATATGAGCCTTCTCGCGAGACCTGCATCACATCTTGGACCCGGGCGCCTTCCGCTTCAGCTGCCTCGGGCGCAAGATCGGTCAACTTGCCGCTTTCCACGTCGTATTCGTACAGGTCAGTACCGGGACGTTCAAGCGACTGCACCTTCACGTGGACAGTCCCCCCCGTCAACGACGATCCGTCAACGGTCAGCGGCGGTTGTTCGGTGCCCGCCAATGTGCCCTCAAAAGTAACTTCATACCCTCCGCTCACGGCTACGTTGCCCGCACCAATCGATGAGAGCGCCGTGAGTGCGGACTGGACTTCTTCAGAGCTGGCGTCATAGGGGATGGGAGCGGTCGTCTGACCCTTGAACGTGAGCGTGAACGTGCCGCCGTGGGCATTTTCCACGACGACTTCCTGGCGATCGGACGCCCCCGTGTTGGCGTCGTTGGTGAGCTCCTGATCGCTGGTGAAGAACACCTTCGAACCGTTCGCGCTGGCACCCGCATAGGACGCCGATCCCCTATTGGGGTCCACGCCCTTCGGACCGTAACCGTCGGTCTTCTGCGAGGCGCTCACTTCGATCGTGCACGCGTCCTTCGTCACCGTGCACTCTCCCCCGCCGCTCACGGGACTCTGGGTCTGTTCGGCATTCTCACGCAGATACACGGACCCGCCGCTGTCAAAATACAGGTGCAGCCCGTTGGCCGAGATCCCCGTGTCGCGGCCCCCTATATCTTCGCCGTTGTTGTTGACCGTCGCCGTCACCGACTCGCCATTCACCCACTCACGTTCACCAATTGCCACGTGAGTCAGATCGGTGGAGGCACCGACTGGATCTGCGCTGAGCCCACCACCGCCCCCCAAATATTGGAAGGACTGGGTGGCAAAGTTGTACACGTACTGTCCAAAGAAGTTCCTTTCCACAGGCGCTTCTTCGGTCAACGAGTCATTGGTGTCCGTGATCCCCACCGTCAATTCAGGCGTGAAGATCATCGTCGGGTAGGGATCTTCCGGTTCAGTGTTTTTCGAGTAGTGCGGCGGCGTGATCCCCTGCGTCGACCAGCCTTCCGGCCCACGCCGGGAGACGTATTGATTTTCGAACGTCGAACCGATCGGGTGGGAGAAAACGCCATATGACTCATACGTCACAGCTTCGCCAGACGCAGAAGCGAGCCCCTGATCGACCAAGTACGGCTCGGTAGCGTCATTCCCCAGGGTTTCCAGCGGCGAGGCCAGCTCGTAGGCGCGGCAGTCGGGGAGTTTGAGGCCGTAGGGTTGTTCCTCGCGGAGTTGTTCGTTGGAGCATTCCTGGGAAGGTTCTGTGCCAAGGATTGCGGGCGTGGTGAGGGTTTTGTCGAGGCCGTGGGTGATTTCGAGTTTCCCGGCGACCTCGTTCGTCGCGGTCACGCGGTAGTGGTAGGTGGTGTCCGGGTCGAGTTCTGTGATGTGCGCCCTGACCGCGTGCGCGCCCGTGAGCCCGCCGATCTTGGTATAGGGGGTTTCCTGCCCGTAGGCTTCGGTGGTGCCGTATTCGAAATGGTAGGTCGCTTCCGCCCCATTGGGAACGATTTCAGCCTCCAGCGTAGCCCCGGACGATTCGATGCTTGACGCCGACTCGCTCGCGACCTTCGGAGCCGTAGGAAGGGTTTTGAACGTCACGGGCGCGCCGAGCGCCGTTTCCCCCGCCAGGTTTTCGGTGCGCAGGCAGAACGTGTAGTAGGTGCCCGGCAGCAGTTCCTTGACTTCGGTTTCGACCGGCTCGGGGGTTGCTCCCGTCGCCGCACCGGCGGGCGTCGCCTTGTCTTCTGCGGTCTGGCCGCCCCGGCATTCGCCGGCGGCCAGGTGTTCGCCGGGGTTTGGGGGTTCGGGGGGGGACGCGCGGTAAAGGAATTCGTAGGAGCTGGGGTCACCCAATTTGTGGGGGTTCAGGACCCCATGGAGCTCGGCGGTGGTGCCCGTGACTGGCTTCGCTTCCTCTCCTTCGGGTGCTTCCGGGACGATGGCGGTCGTAAAGCTCTCGACCTGCCCTTCGGTCCGTTTGCCTTCTTTCTTGCTCTGTTCGTTTTCGGCGATCAACCGGTAGTAGTAGGTGGTGTCTGGCGCGAGCACGGCACCCGTGGCAGTGGCGACCCCTATTTGGTTGTAGTATTCACCGCCGGCGGGTTCTGTCGGGGTCTTGACGATCGTCCCTTCGAGTTTTTCCCCGGTCGCCTCGGTCGAATATTCGAATAGGTATGTGATCGGCTCGTTATCGGCGTTGACCACCGCTTCGAGGGTCGCGGCGGTCGCCTTCGGGTTCGTCACGCTCTCGCGGACGACTTCGGGCGGGCCAGCGAGAGTTTTGAAGGTGATTGGTTTCCCCTGGGTTTCTTCACCCAGTTTGTTGATCACGGCGAGACAGATGGTTATATAGATGTTCGGTTCCAGGCCAGTGAGGTGCTGGACCTCCAGTTCTTCCTTGAAGCCCAGGGTCAAGCCCGTGGGTTGGGGAGCGAAATCGCTATACCCGTTACTGCACCTGCCTCCTGGGCCTTCGTGGTTCCTCCAGTAGAAGGCATATTCTTCACCCGCTTCGCCGGGTTTGCTCGGATTCAGCTCGCCTTCGACCGTCGCCGTGGTGGTGGTGATTTCCTTCACGTTCTCGTTGATGGGGGTTTCCGGGGCGGCCAGCGCCGGAGCGGCCGCGAGGGCCAGGGCTCCGAGAGTCGCGGCCAAGGTGAGAAGCGAGGCGATGATGAAGCTACGGGGCGCCGGCGCCGCGCCGACTCCCGTGCCACCTCCATTGCCGGCCATGTGCGCAGCGATTTTGGGCGCACTGGTCCCTCTGCCGCGGAGCAGGCCACCGAGCGTCGCGAAGAGACCGGCCGTCGGCGTGGCAGCAGGCTTCGCGATCCGCTCTGTGGGTCTCACCTTGTCTCCTCGGTTACGTGTGTGCAAGAAAGTCATTGGGGAGCGGCGCTGCCTGCGCGAGCCCCGAGATGCGTGAGGGGTCCTCCGCGCGGGAAGCCCGGCGGTCCTCCGGCGGAAAGCCCGGCCACCCTCTGCGTCTGCGCGCAGAACCTGGCGATCCCCTGGGTGCCGCCCGGCTTCGGCATCGCGTCGACGGCCCGCCGACACCCAACCGGGCCCCTGCAGCCCCCATGCCGACACGCAGCCGGGCCCCCGCAGCCCTCTCCAATTCCCATCTGATCCGTAGTACTCAAAGCGGGCCGGGCTTGACAAGCCACAACCAGTAACGTTCTACCCCGTGAGTACTCGCCTCTAGGCTACCGATGCAGACGAATACATGCTTGACCGCAGGGAAACGACGTCGGGAGCGACCGAGCGAGCTCCGCGCTGCTCAGCGCGCGGGCGGAGCGGCGTACACCCGCCGAGACACCTAAGACCTCACGCCCGCGGCGTGGACCTGAATGCTCTGGGCCACCTGCCGGCCGGCGGCGGTCAGCGACCAGGCGTTGGGCTTTCCCTTCGGTTGCCCTTCGCTGAAGTTCGCGATCAGCCCGAGGCGCTCGAGGCGCGCGAGGAGCTTTGAGATCTGCCCCTGGTCGGTGATACCCGCGTGTTGGGCCACCTCCCGGTTGCAGGCCCCCGGCAGGTTGGCGATGCCGTCGAGAACACGCCCGGTGCGAAATGTCAGGCGCGGCGGGTAGTTGCGCAGGGAGTCGCGGACGGCGCTGTGTGGAGAGGCCATGCCAATCGGCACGGGGGGCGCCGCACGCACCGGGCGGGCCAGCTCCCGGCGCGCGGCGGCCGACCCGAGATAGGGCATCACGATCATGCTCATGAGCTCGCCCTGAAGCGCCCCCAGGTGGCCGCGTTCGCCGTGGCGCAGTCGCGTGTAGAGGATCCCGAATGCCGCCCCGACGAGGCCCTCCGCGAACAGGGGGGTGCGCCCGTCCTTCCGCGCACTCTCCCTGCGGCCCTCATCGATCACGCTCGCCAGGCGCGCGAGGACCTGCTCGCGGCGCTCGAGCACCTTCGGGCCACCGCACAGCGCCTGCACGATGCAGATCCGCGCCAGCGCCGGCTCGCGATCGAAGAAGGAGAGGATCGCGCCCAGCCCGCCGCACACCCGCTCGCGCCAGCCGGACCCATCGAGGCCCTCCGCCCGGATCTCGTCCTCGATCATTCCGAGAATGTCATCCAACAGCACCACCATGCACGTTTCGCGGTCGCCGAACAGCTCGTAGAAAGTGCGACGCGAGACCCTCGAGCGAGTGGTGATCTGCGAGACCGTGGAGCGCGCATACCCGAACTCGTCGATCGCGCTGACGGCACCCGCCAGGAGCCTCGAGCGCTGGATCTCGGCGAGCTGCCTGCGCGACATCTGCGGGGTTCCACTCGGCAAAGGCCGCCGCGGCAGCCGCTGAGCGCCCGCTACACCCCCCGGTCCCGGGACCGAGCTGGCCTCTCCAAGCCCCATGCGGCGATCGTCCTCCCCAACGTGGGGCTTGACAAGTGATTATCAATAAGGTTCTACCCCGCGAGTGACTGCGGTAGACTGCGTGTCGCGATGGGGGTGGAGGCGACCGCAAAGAGGGACGCCGCGGCGATGCGCTCGCCGGTGAGCTGGGCGCTGCTGGGACTTGTGATCGAGCGCCCCAGCTACGGCTACGAGCTGATGCAGCGCTTCGAGCGAACCTATGGGGATGCGCTCGAACTCTCAAGCCCCTCGCAGATCTACGTGGCGCTCGACACGCTCGGTCGCCACAACCTGATCGAGGAACTGCCCATCGACACGAGCGCATCGATCGGGATACGCCAACCGAAGCCCCACTACCAGGCCACGGCTGCGGGCCTCGACAGCTACCAGGAGTGGCTGATCGCCCAGATGCGGGGGGAGCGCCGGCGCTCGCGGCTGTTCGCACGCCAGCTTGCGGCACTCGAGCCGCGAGTGGCGCTCGCGGTTATCGAGCGCTACGAGCAGGCCTGCCTACACGACGAAAGCGAGCTGCCGAAGGCTGCCGTCGAGGAGCCCTCGGCCACCGCTGGCCTCGCCGCACGACTCGCCAACGAGGAGAAGCGCCTGGCGGTGGGCGCGCGGCTCTCCTGGATCGATTACGCCCGCCACGAGCTCGCCGCGCTTGCGGCGCCGGCGGCCCCGGGACGATGACTCTGCCAGCGCTCGAACACGTCGGCCGGCGCCACGGGCGCGGCTCGGGTGTCGCCGCACTTGACAGCCGGGTCCGGCCCTACCCTGGGGTCGGTGCGAGCGCTCGTGCAGAGAGTCACCCACGCGACGGTGAGCGTGGAGGGCCGGGAGGTCGCGAGGATCGGTCCCGGACTGCTGGTGCTGCTGGGGATCGCCCACGACGATGACCTAGCCACAGCCGAGCGCCTAGCCGAGAAGGTGCGGGCGCTGCGCATCTTCCCGGACGCCGAGGGCCGCATGAACGAGCCCTTGGGCGAGCGGGAGGTCCTGTGCGTCAGCCAGTTCACGCTCTACGCGGACACGCAGCGGGGCAGCCGACCCAGCTTCGCCGCGGCCGCGGCACCCGCTCACGCCGAGCCGCTGTACGAGCGTTTCTGCGACGCCGCCACCGCCAAGCGGGGAGTGTTCGGGGCGCACATGCGGGTCGCACTTGTCAACGACGGGCCCGTCACGCTGCTGCTCGAGCGGTGAACCGCCGCACTAGACGCGGTGCGTGGGGGCGCTCCCAAGCTCAGCCGGGACCCCCTCCCTGAGCCACAACCCAAAGGTGTTGAACCCCTGGCGCTCATAAAAGCCGATCGCCGCGAGATTCCCGGGCAGCACATGCAGCGAGAGCTCGGTGACGCCGCCGGCCCGAAGCTCCTCGCGGACGGCGGCGAGCAGCGCGGTGCCGATGCCCAGACCCCGCGCGCCGGGGAGCACCGAGAGGGTCTCGATCTCACCCGCCTGCTCACCGAGGGGCCACGTGGGGGAGCCGCCGCGCAGATGCACCATCGCGTATCCGACCAGTTCCCCGGAGCGCTCGGCGACGAGGAGGAACGAGCCGGGCTCGGACAGCCACACCTCGTACTGGGCGCGACGACGACGCCAGGACTCCTCCCGCGATCGCGGCGGACCGAGCTCCGGTGCGACGGTCGCGTGGTGCTCACGCAGCGCGTTCCACAGTGGCTCGATCAGATCGAGATTCTCACGATCCAGAGGATGAATGTCCATGCCGTTCCATTGCAAGCTCGCCAATGCACTCGAAGTCTCGGCCGCCCGGGGACGCGGCGGCTTCGCTGCAAGCTTAGACTGGGTTTGTGGGCGCTGGAGAAGCGAGCGCGCCGACCATCAGCTCAACCCAGGTGTCGACAAGCGTTTCGTCGTCGACTTGGGCTGGGATGCCGAGGACATCGCGCAGCAGGCGGGTGCAGAGCAGCGACCCGAGCCCCACGGCGGCGATTGCCGTGGCGTCTTCATTGGGGATCGGCCACTCTGCGCGTTCGCCGATCCACGTGGCAAAGCCCTCGAACGTGGAGCTTACGAGCTGGTCCGCAGCGGTGGTCAGCAGCTGGGGGCGGTTGCGGGCGTCGGAGGCGAGGATGCGCAGCAGCTCGGACTCGCTGTCGAGCTCGGCGAGAACGTAGCGAGCAGTCAGCGTCAGTTCGGCTTTCAGGTCTCCCAATGATCCAAGCACGTGCCGGATCTCGCGGAGCGCGCCGAGTCGCGCGAGCTGGCGCTCGATGCCGGCTGCGAGCACCGCTTCCTTGCTGGCGAAGTGGTGGTAGATGCCGCCAGCCCCGGGGGTGAGTCCGGCGGCGGCCTCGATCTTGGCGATGCTGGTGGCGGCATAGCCGTGCTGGCTGAACAGACGCATCGCCTCGTCGACGATGCGCTCGCGGGTTGTGCTTGACATGGGCCGGTCTAAGTATATACTTAGCTGAAGTCAGTAAGTCAAGAAGGAGATGTTTTGTGTCCGATGCCGGGCTTCCCCCAGACGCGGGCGACGCAAAGCGGCCGGGCGATGGCATCGGTCGGGGGCGCTTGCGTCGCACCGCCCCGTTGGCGGCTCTGAGCGCTCGCACCGCTGGCGAGGCGGTGGTGGTTGGGCTGCGGAGCAGGCTGACGGGCGCGGACAGCACCGAGTTCCAGGTCCGCACGGCAGAGCGCTACGCCGAACTGCTCGGCCGCTCCAAGGGAGCCCTGATGAAGGCTGGGCAGATGCTCTCGTTCGTGTCGCTCGGTCCCGCGGTGGGGAAGGACTTCCAATCGACCTACCAGGCGGCGCTGACTCGACTGCGCAACGACGCTCCGCCGATGGCGCCGCAGCTCGCTCGCGAGGTGCTCGAGCGCGAGCTCGGACGTGCGACCGGGGTCGTCTTCGCCCAGTTCGACTGGGTGCCGCTCGCGGCTGCCTCGATCGGCCAGGTGCACGCCGCCCGGCTGCACGACGGTCGCGCCGTCGCGGTGAAGATTCAGTACCCGGGGGTCGCGGCCGCGATCCGCGCCGACCTCCAGAACACGGAGTTGCTGGCCACGTTCCTGGGGTTGATCAGCGGCCTCTCCCCAAGGAGCCTGAGCTTCGACCTCCGAGGCGCGGCGCAGGAGATCGGCGAGCGCATCACCGAGGAGCTCGACTATCGGCTCGAGGCGACCAACCAGTCCGAGTTCGCCGAGCTCTACCGCGGGCACCCATTCATCCGTGTCCCGGAGGTGATCGGGGAGCTGTGCACCGCTCGGGTACTGACCCAGGAGCTCGTGCAGGGCTCCTCCTGGAGCGACGCGCTCACCGCAGACCAGGAGCTGCGCGACAGCTGGGCGGAGGCGATCCACCGCTTCCTCTACGGCTCCTACCAGTACTTCCACGTGTTCCACGCCGACCCTCACCCCGGCAACTACCTCTTCCACGACGACGGGAGCGTGAGCTTCCTCGACTTCGGCTGCGTCAAGCGATTCGACCCCGAGCAGATCGAGTCGCTGAACGTCTGCATGCGCGAATGCCTGAGAGGCGATGTGGATGAGACATGGCGGGTCAGCGTGGAGGGTGGGTTCTTTTCACCCTCGGGCTCCCTTACTCCCCAGGAGGTCTTCGCATACTGGCGCGAGCCGATTGAGATGTACTGGGGAGAGCAGCCGTTCACGATCACCCCGGAGTACGTCGCCAGGTTGATCGAGCTCCGCTACTCGCCGACGGGCCCCTCGGCGAACGCATTCCGCCATATGGCCACGCCAGCCACCTACACCATCATGAGCCGACTCGACATCGGGGTGATGTCGTTGATCTCTGCACTGCGCGCGAGGAACCGGTGGGAGACCATCGCCGCTGAGTACTTCGAGGGCGCAGATCCCGCCACTGTCATGGGCAAGGCGGATCGTGCGCACCGGGAGGAGCTGCGGGGAGCGAGCAGCCATGCCTGATTGGACAGCCTGGCCGTTCCCGACCGCGGACCCCTACCCCGCCTACCACGCCGCGCGTGCACAGGCACCAGTGCAATGGAACGAACCACTCGGCGCCCACCTCGTGCTCTCCCACGAGCACGCCGCGACCGTTCTGCGCAGCCCCGAATGGAGCTCCGATCCACGCAACAGCCCACAGATGCTCGCCTCCCTCGGCGGCCCAGGAGCCGGCTCGGAACTGTGGAGCGAGTCGCTGCTGATGAGCGACCCACCGACCCACACACGGCTGAGGAGCGCCGTCAATCGCTTCTTCACCCCGCGAGCGGTGCAGCGTATCCGTGGACGCGTCGCCGCCATCGTCGACAGCGCGGTCGCATCCCTGGCTGAGGGCGGGGCGATCGAGCTGATGAGCGAGCTCGCCTACCCGATCCCGCTCGCGGTGATCGCGGAGCTGTTCGACGTGGGCCTCGAGGGCGCAGAACTGCTCCGCTCAGAGACCCCGACGCTTGCGCGGATGCTCGAGCTCGACCCAACCCCCGAGGAGCTCGAGGCGATCGGCGCGGCGGCGATGACGGTAATGCTGTTCCTCGTCCCGATCGTCGCGCAGCGGCGCAGAGATCCGGGCGGAGACCTCTTGAGCGCGTTGATCCATCCCCCCGATGGCGGGGTCGCGCTCGAGACGGATGAGCTCATCACGATGTGCCTGCTGCTGTTGGCCGCCGGTCATGAGACGACCGCGAACCTGATCGGCAACGGCACGCTCGCGCTGCTGCAGTATCCCGACCAGCTCGACTGGCTCGCCGAGAATCCAGACCTCTGTGCCGGAGCCGTCGATGAGATCCTGCGCTACGACAGCCCCGTCCAGGTCGCCTCCCGCATCGCTGGAGACGATCTCGTTCTCGGTGGAGTCAGCGTGCGCAAGGGGCAGCAGGCGCTCGTCGTGCTCGGTGCCGCCAACCGCGATCCCGCGCGCTACCCCGACCCGGACCGTTTGGACCTCACTCGCACCGGAACCGCCCATCTCGCCTTCGGCAACGGTCCCCACTTCTGCGTCGGCGCCGGTCTTGCTCGGCTGGAGGCCCAGGAGACTTTCAACCGCCTCGCGCAGTCCATATCGAGACCAAGCGCCGGCAGCTGGTCGTACTGTCGAGGGCGCTCCCGCACCTTCCGGCGACTGCGAAGCCTGCGTATCGGGGGCGGCCGGTCTCTCCCTTCGGCGCACGCCCTCGATGCCGTGCCCATCCCGTAGGCGAGCATGGGGACGCCCGCGGCCGGGGGTCGACCCGCGACGGAGACGCGCAACGTATGCGCCGGCCCGTTGGGAGCGGTGTACGACTACTACATCGAACGCCCACGGCTGGCGCGACTCATGCTCGGGTTGACGTGGGGGGTCGACCCGCGCCCCTTCTATCGCAGTCTCGCGACGGTAGGGGAGATGCCAGACGGAGCAACGATCCTCGATGTTCCGTGCGGTGGCGGGGTTGCACTGCGCGGGTTGCATCCCGGACAGCGGGTGTCCTGGATCGGTGTGGACGTCGAGCCCGCGATGCTGCGTCGGGCACGGCGCCGCGCGGCACGATTCCCGGCGGTGCGGGCGCGTCTCATCGAGGGCGACATGACCGCTCTACCGCTGGAGGACTGTGCCGCTGACCTGTGCCTCAGCTATGGCGGTCTCCACTGCGTGCCCGATCCCGGCGCGGCGCTCGCGGAGATGGCGCGTTGTCTACGTCCCGGTGGGCGCCTGGTGGGAAGCACCTTCCTGGCCGAAGGCAGTCGCCGCCAGCGCCGGCTGCTGCGCAGCGAGGACTTCGGCCGCACCGGCACCGCCGATGACCTGAGGCTATGGCTGCGGGAGTGCGGGCTGACAGATGTGTCAGTCGATCGGGACGACGGGCTCGCGGTCTTCAGCGCGGGACGGCCGTGCCATCGCGGGTAGGCAGAGCAGGCGAGAGGTGTAACGCTCGGCAACTGCCGGCCATTACATGAACATGGAGCGGCGGGTCAGGTTCGAGTTGCTGTACGGCGAGCATGCGCCCGCCGTCAAGGCGTACATCCTGCGCCGTGCGCAGCCCTCGGTGGCGGACGATCTCGTGGCCGAGGTGTTCATGGTGTGCTGGCGGCGCCTGGACAAGCTCCCCGCTGAGCCGCTGCCGTGGCTGCTGGGCGTCGCACGGCGTGTGCTCAGCACCCAACGCCGCGGTGAACGGCGCGCCGGCGCCCTGCACCGGCGGCTCGCCGAAAGCGGCGCGCCGCAACTAGTCGGCGGGGCACTCCCACCGGCCGTGGACTCCACCGGCGCCGCACTGCGCGAGGCGCTGGAGCAGCTCCGCGAGTCCGATCGCGAAATCCTGCTGCTGATCGCCTGGGAGGGACTCTCACCCACTCAGGCCGGCGCCGTCCTGGGCATCAAGGCCGCCACCGTGCGTGTCCGGCTGCACCGTGCCCGGCGGCGACTTGCTCGTGCGCTCGTGCGCGAGGGGGCCGAGCCGCTTCCGTGTACACCGCTGTCTATGGAGGCATCCCAATGACTCACGCCGACAACACCCTTGCCCTGCTCGCCGCCGCCAACCCGGTGCCCGAGCTGCCGGCCACCGAGCCGCCGGAGCGCCTGCGCAGGCTGATCGAGGCCGAAGGTCACGCGGTTGGTGGCGCGCGGAGGCACGCACCGTCTGGGAGGATGGTGCGCACGATGGCGGCGGCGGTGGCGGCGATGCTGGCAGCCACGGTCGGCCTGCTGCTCTCGAACGGCGCCTCCGGCCCCGGCCTCAACATCGCCGCCGCCGCGTACGCCGCCACCTCGTCGGGGAGCGGCGTGCTGGAAGCGCGGTTTCTCGACAGCACGTTCCTCCCGCGCGGGCGAGTGGTGGCATCACACCACCGCGAATGGATCGACGCGAGCACCGGGATGCGACGCGAACGGCGCACGTCGTCGGCGCTCATCAGCAGGCACCCCCAGGTGGTCTACGAACTCGCCAGCTCCCCCGACTGGATCGAAACCTGGAGCAGCGCCGCGGGCGAAAGGAACGTGATTCAGAGCATCAGGTATCGGGGCGCGTCGGGCGGCGGAGCCGCGCAGGCGCCCGCAGGCATCGCCACCTACCGCCGGCTCTACCGCGAACGCTCGATCAGGCTCACCGGCCGCGAGCGACGGGACGGTCGCCTGCTGTGGAAGCTCGAAGGCGACGTCGCGTTCGCCTTCCACTCGTTCCACGCGAAACCCGTGCCGATCATGGCGGTGGTGGTGCTTGTGGACCCGCGCACCTACCTGCCGGTCATCCAACGCACGGTCAGCCTCCTCCCCGGGCATCGGCGCCAGGTGCAGACGGAAAGCGATCTGCTCGGCTACCGGCGCCTACCGGGCGACGCGGCGAGCGAAGCCCTCCTGAAGCTCTCCGTGCAGCACCCACGCGCGCGTGTCGTCACCCACCCCACCACTCGCTCACACTACATCCGCGAGCGCCTGCCGTAGCTGGCGTCGCGGCCGAGGCATCCTGAGGCGAGTGCCGCCTCGATTGCAGGGCCTACGGATGCAATGCCCCCGCCAGGAGTCGAACCTGGATCCACCGCTTGGGAGGCCGACTCCATTGAGTGGGAGAGGCCGGATCTATAGGCGGCTGCTGACGATTCGGCCGGTTTGGACCGATCTTGATCGGGCGGGATGGGGCGCGATCCGCGGGGTTTGGGCAACGGGATCGGGGCTGATGCCCATTGACTGAGGCGTCGGTGGTCATAGGTAGTCTGCGAGGCCATGGCGACCTGGAATCAACCGCCCCGTTGGCGCCAGCCGCACGGAGCCTATGCCGCCCAGCCAACCCGCGGATGCCCCGGGCGGGATGCCTGATGCCACGGATCAGCGGACGAGGCCACCATCGATATCGAGAGCTTGGCGATTCTCGCAGGGGGATTGCCGCTCCGTGGGCAGCGGCTCGTAGTCGAGTGGGCGAAGGCGCACCAGTCCGAGCTACGCGAGAACTGGGTCCATGCGCGCAACCACCAACCGCTCGCCCCGATTGAGCCGCTGCGCTGAACGCTCTACCATGACAACGATGCGCAGCACGCCCCTTCTCACCGAGGCCCAGCCGCTAGACGGGCACACCGTGCACGTCCGGTTCGAGGATGGCACCACGGCAGACGTTGATCTCTCCTATCTGCTCGACTACGGCGGCGTGTTCGAGCCGCTGCGCGACCCTGCCTACTTCACGCAGCTCCGCGCGGACGCCGAGGCCGGCACGATCGTCTGGCCCAACGACGCCGACATCGCGCCTGAGACTCTGTACGCACACGCTCAGCAGCGCGCTACGGCCACGGCGTAACACGCAGTCGATCATGCCGCCTGGGGCCACCCTGAGTCCCGCAACCTTGGGCACGAGTGGGCCGAGCAGACACCAGGAATCGCTCCGAGACGGCGAGCGTGCGAAGCCGCATTCAACCAGCAAAACACTGTAAATGGCGGTTGCGATGATCGCGATGATCACTGCCCCTGTCCAGGCGAGAACCTTGTTGCGCCAGCGTTCATAACGGGGCACTCCGTCGTCGGGCAGTGCCTCGGTGTGCTTGGCGGACGCCCAGGCCAGTACTCCGCAAGCAGCCGCCCACAGCAGCCCCAGGCCGAGTGAGATTAGGCCGCGCTCTGGCTTTGACCAATGCGCAGCGTAGTAGAGGGCTTGGTCCATGCCGATGAACACAACGAAAAAGCTGACCATCCCCGCCCAGGCGAAGTTGGTCGGGTACAACCCGAGCGGCGCATGGAGGCGGCGTGTAGGTTTGAGAGCAGCCTCAAGCTGCTGGCGCAATCCAGCGACCCAGCTGCGGTCGTGGCCAACTACTTCTACGGCAAGTCCGCCGTTACGACGAAGGCGGATTTCAGCGCTAGGTGTGTCCCGCCAACTTTGATGACGATTGCCATGATCTGATCGAGCGTGTGGGTAGGGCGCTCGACTATCTCGTCAAGACTGTCGAGATGGCTTGTGTAGCCGTCCCTCTCAACGATGGACACGCTGATTCGATGTGCTTCCTTCGCTTCTTCATGGGCTCGATGCTTCTCGGCGTCGAACCCAGGAGCGTTGGGGTCGTAGCCCTCGGGGAACGGCACTCTGGCCTGTACCTCGCGTTCAGCGATCCGCGCAGCCGCCTCAAGTTGCTTGAGCGGCCCTGCCCAATGCGACATCTCCCAGCGAGGCTGAGGCGCTTAGGGCAGAGCTTGCGGAGAACGAAGACGGACTCTCAATCCCGTTTGAGCACAGGGCTTCCGAGTGTATGCCCCCGCCAGGAGTCGAACCTGGATCCACCGCTTAGGAGGACACGGACGGGCGGGTCCCAGGTGACTGATCTGTAGGCGGTTGCAGGGGATTCGGTCTCTTCATCCCGTAGCGGATGATGCTGGATCGAGCGCGATTTGGCTGGGTTTGGGCACGGGATGGCCGCTGGTGCCCAAACGCAGACGGCGGGGATCGTGCCGTCGCAAGTAGGCCGTAGGCTGCGGCGATGAGCCCGAGACGAGATGTGCGGTCTCGTCGCCGCGAACCTCCGCTATCACCTGGACAAGGAGGAAGGCCGCGTCCGCGGCCGGGTCGAGGTCGCCCAGCGGCTGAAGCGGTGGACCACGATCATCGACAAGCTCGCACGCGAGCCCAAGATGCAGGTCACGCAGATGCAGGACATTGGCGGCGTCCGCGCCCTGCTTCCGAGCCTGCACCACGTCTACGCGGTGAGTCGCCGCCTACGCAAGACGTGGACGATCATCCGGGTCCGCGACTACATCGCCGAACCGAAGCCGTCGGGCTACCGAGCGTTGCACCTGATCGTCCGTCGCGGCGGCTACCCGGTAGAGGTGCAGCTGCGCACCGTCCTCCAGGATGTGTGGGCTAACCAGGTCGAGGAGGACGGCCGGCAGATCGGTGTCGGTCTCAAGTTCGGAGCCGGCGCCGCCGAGATCCATGCGTACTACGTCGCCGTCTCCGACGCCTTCGCATTCCTCGACCGTGGCGAGACGCTTCCCGAGGAGCTGGCGGCGACGCTCAACGAGCGGTATGCGAAGATCAGAGAGACCCTTTCCCGCGAGGAAGACACCACACCATGAGCCCAGCGGACATCAAGCACTTCCTAATCGTCTACGACATCCCGTCGGCTCACGCCGACGTCCGGCCCTACGGCACGGACTACGACGCGGCGCTGGAGGCGTACGAGCAGGCAGAGCAGGACGCCCAAGATCGCTCCGACGTGGAGGTCGTCCTGCTCAGCGCCGACTCACTGGAGACGATCAAGCGCACCCACTCCAGCTACTTCCAGACGCACGAGTCGTTCGAGCGGTTTCTCCCCGCCGGCGTCCTCCACGCCTAGATCCAATTCCGTTTCTCGCGCGAGTGTAACGCTCGGCGACTCCCGGCCATTACATGAGCATGGAGCGGCGGGTCAGGTTTGAGTTGCTGTACGGCGAACATGCGCCCGCCGTCAAGGCGTACATCCTGCGCCGCGCGCAGCCTTCGGTGGCGGACGATCTCGTGGCCGAGGTGTTCATGGTGTGCTGGCGGCGCCTGGACAAGCTCCCCGCTGAGCCGCTGCCGTGGCTGCTGGGCGTCGCACGACGTGTGCTCAGCACGCAACGCCGCGGCGAACGACGCGGCGCCGCCCTGCACCGGCGGCTCGTTGAGAGCGGCACGCCGCAACAGGCCGCTGGGGCACTTCCACCGGTCGTGAGCTCTACCGGAGCCGCACTGCGCGAGGCACTGGAGCAGCTCAGCGAGTCCGACCGCGAAATCCTGCTGCTGATCGCCTGGGAGGGACTCTCACCCACTCAGGCTGCCACCGTCCTGGGCATCAAGGCCGCCACCGTGCGCGTCCGGCTGCACCGTGCCCGGCGGCGACTTGCTCGCGCGCTCGTCCGCGAGGGAGGCGAGCCGCTTCCGTGTACACCGCTGACTATGGAGGCATCCCCATGACCCACGCCGACAACACCCTCGTCCTGCTCGCCGCCATCAACCCGGTGCCCGAGCTGCCGGCCACCGAGCCGCCGGAGCGCCTGCGCAGGATGATCGAGGCCGAAGGTCAAGCGGTTGGTGGTACGCAGAGGCACACACCTACTGGCAAGATGGTGCGCACGATGGCGGCGGCGCTGGCAGCGATGCTGGCAGCCACGGTCGGCCTGCTGCTCTCAAACGGCGCCTCCGGCCCCGGCCTCAACATCGCCGCCGCCGCGTACGCCGCCACCTCGTCGGGGAGCGGCGTGCTGGAAGCGCGGTTTCTCGACAGCACGTTCCTCCCGCGCGGGCGAGTGGTGGCATCACACCACCGCGAATGGATCGACGCGAGCACCGGGATGCGACGCGAACGGCGCACGTCGTCGGTACTCATCAGCAGGCACCCTCAAGTGGTCTACGAACTCGCCAGCTCCCCCGACTGGATCGAAACCTGGAGCAGCGCCGCGGGCGAAAGGAACGTGATTCAGAGCATCAGGTATCGGGGCGCGTCGGGCGGCGGAGCCGCGCAGGCGCCCGCAGGCATCGCCACCTACCGCCGGCTCTACCGCGAACGCTCGATCAGGCTCACCGGCCGCGAGCGACGGGACGGTCGCCTGCTGTGGAAGCTCGAAGGCGACGTCGCGTTCGCCTTCCACTCGTTCCACGCGAAACCCGTGCCGATCATGGCGGTGGTGGTGCTTGTGGACCCGCGCACCTACCTGCCGGTCATCCAACGCACGGTCAGCCTCCTCCCCGGGCATCGGCGCCAGGTGCAGACGGAAAGCGATCTGCTCGGCTACCGGCGCCTACCGGGCGACGCGGCGAGCGAAGCCCTCCTGAAGCTCTCCGTGCAGCACCCACGCGCGCGTGTCGTCACCCACCCCACCACTCGCTCACACTACATCCGCGAGCGTATGCCGTAGCTGGCCCGCTGTCGTGACCAGCGGGGATCACGAAGCTGCGGCAACCGCGCCCCCCCGCATTCCGTGAAGCAGGTGGACAAGGAGGCGAAGCCGACGCCTCCGGTGCACGTAGCCGCGGCCACCCGGCCGCCACAACTCCCGCCGTCCGTGGTGCCCGTAGTCCTCGCGCGCCCTCGACCACCGACTCGCGCGTCCCCCTCGGTGCTGCTTTTCGTTCGCGTCGTGTTCGGGATCAGCGGGTCCATCCATCTGGTGGGCACCATCGGGCACTGGGGCTCAAAAAGGAGCCCTCACGGAGTTCGTCGCCGTCGGACCGCCTGGGGTAAACACCGCTTGAACACAAGCGATTCTCGGCAAGTGCCCCCGCCAGGAGTCGAACCTGGATCCACCGCTTAGGAGGACGTATCGGCGGAGGCTTGAAGTGGCCGCTTTGCGCGCCGTTGCTGGGGATTAGGGCTTTTCGCTCAGTCGCGGATCGGGCGGGATTGCTGGCGATTTGGCGGGTTTGGGCAGCGGAATGGGGCTGCTGCCCAAACGGGAAGGTGCTCGCATCAAAAGACGCGCCTCTGCGACGAAAACCAAGGCCAGTCCGATGGTTGGCGAGCTGGAGTCATCCTATTGCGGACCTCCGGCGATGCGAGCGATACGTCCGATAAGGCGGAGATGCTGTTGCTGCTGTGGCCAACTTCGAGGAGCGCATATACCAACTCGGCTCGGATGCCCTCGCTGAGCAGGAGCGCCAGGTCGCCGAAGTGCGCAGCCGCGGGTCTACCCTACTCGCGGCTGGCGCCGTGATCGCGTCTCTGCTGGCCAAGCCGGTCTTCCACAGCGGACATCCCAGCGGTGTGGCTGAGACGCTTACGGCGGTCGTGGGTCTGCTCGGAGCGGGTGGCTTGCTCGTCTTCGTCGTGCTGCTTCTAAGGCCATACGAGCTTGCCTTCAGCGTCAACGCACCGGCCACGTACCGGGCGCTCTGGGAGCAGGAGATCCTTGAGCAGCCCATGGTTGACCTGGCCCTCGCGGACGCATTCGAGGAGCAGCGGGAGGAGAACGCAAAGGCCGTCAAGCGACTGGTTTGGTTCCTGGGTCTGGCCCTCGCCGCGTTGGTTCTGGAGACCGCTGGCCTTGCCGCCGCGGCTGCGCTAGCCTCATAGTCATGGCAGATCGCCCTCTAAGCACTCCACCGTCGGCTCCCAAGCCCGGCGGCGCGCCGGCGCCCGGATCGGTCCCCAAGCTGCCCAAGACGATCTTCAACCTGGAGAAGAAGGGCGGATCGGGCAACGTCGGGCAGGCTGGGCGCAAGTAGGGCCTCGGCGCGCGCTCAAAGCGACGCGAGGCCGCACTGGTCTTGAAGTTCTCCAACGGGCCTCACGCCCCCAGCGGTGGGTCGTCTGCCCCATTGGCTCCTCGCTGCCCTTGCGCGATCTGCTCAGGGGTGAGAGACGGTTGGCCGGCATGTACGTCGCGCACGCCGGTAGGTGTCATCTGGAATTGGAGTGACATGCCAGGCTCAGCCTGGGTGGCGGTCTGGCCGCGGCGGACTCGGTCGCGCGCCTGCTGCTCCGCTCGCCTGACGGAATCCGTGAGTGACACCGCATGGCAACGAGCCTCCTCGGCGGCCATTGCGGCGTTGGCGTTCTCGGGCACCGCCAGCGACTGGATCTCGGCGTCGAGCGCATCTATCTCGGCCTTGCGAGCGTTCATCCTGGCTTGCACTGCTTTTAAATCCGGCCCCGTGGGAGCAGGACGCTGCTGCCCCTTCTCCTCCCCGGGGAGCTGCTGCCGCTGAGCTTGGAACGTCTGGTGGCGCAGGACCGCGATTGCCTGGCGTAGCTCGGGCGACGACATACCCCTTGCGCCAGCCTGGGATGCCCGGCCCATCACATCGAAAACTGCCGCATCGAGCCGCTGCTCTAGGCGGAGCTTGTCCTGCTGGAGGCGCTTCGCGGCGATCCACGTCCATCGACGGGAGCTGCGCTCGTCGTGGTACAGCCTCCGCCCGTAGACCCCGTAAATGATCCCACCGGCGACCGCCACGCTGCACGCGATTACGGCGATAGTGGGCAACGAATAGGCGGCGATTCCGACGCCTACCACACCGACCAGGATAAACTTCAACAGCGACGCCGTGAGGTAGCTGCGTCCGTGATCGAGCACCCAACGTATGACGGTCAGCCCACCCTTCTTCGCCTCGTCCCATGCGATCTGCTCGGGGTTCTTGTCAGTCACACGGTCAATCTAGCGCGCCCCACGAGTGGGTCGGATGCGCTGAGGGGGCTCTACCATTGGGGCCATGCGCAGTACGCCCCTTCTCACCGAGGCCCAGCCGTTGGACGGCTACACAGTCCACGTCAGGTTCGAGGACGGTACCACGGCCGACGTGGACCTCTCCTACCTGCTCGACTACGGCGGCGTGTTCGAGCCCCTACGTGACCCCGCCTACTTCGCGCAACTGCGGGCGGACGCCGAGGCCGGCACGATCGTCTGGCCCAACGACGCCGACATCGCTCCTGAGACGCTGTACGCACATGCGCAGCAGCACGCGACCGCTACGGCGTAGCGCGCCATTGGCGCGGACACGGAGGCGAAGCCGACGCCTCCGGTGCACGTAGCGGCGGCCACCCGGCCGCGACTACTCCCGCCGTCCGTGCTGCCCGTGGTCCTCGCGCGCCCTTGACCGGCGACTCGCGTGTCCCCTGAGTGCACCGTTCTGCTCGTGTCAGCTGCGAGGAGACGGGGATCAGTAGGCCCACTCGTCGGGCGGCGCTCCGGGTACCCATGCGCGGGTGACGCCGCCGCCTTCTTGGCGGAGTTCTCGGCTGTAGTCGGAGAGCTGCGCGTGGAATGCCAGCTCGTGCCGGGGGTCGTCGGCGGCCTGGTCGATCCAGTCGCGCCAGACCACGAGCGCGCAAAGCACCTCGACGTGCGCCGCGTCCTTCCACCAGCCGTCTTTCAGGTGCGCCAGCTCGTGTGGGTAGCGGCCGTGGAGGGCGACGATCGAGCCCCACATGTGGGACCGCCATTCCGGGTCGCCGAGAAAGGGCTCGATCCAAGGGGCGCGCCTGTCCGGGTCTGGGTTCTCCGCCGTCGATGACGCCGTGATCGAGGAGTGGTCCCTGCGAGGGTCCTTTCCGTCCGCGACCCCGGCGCAGATCATCTGGGCGGCAATGCGGGATGCGGGTTCTCCGCGCTGCTCGGCGAGGGCTTCGAGTTGGGTCATTGTTGGGTCTGGGAGGGTGATCTTCATGCGGTAGCTCATCGGGTTCGACCTCCGTGGCGGTTGACGCTCGCGCTGTTTGCGCCTCTCTGGTTAATGACCGTGAGATCGCAAAAACGGCCAACGAATTAGGGCCACCTGTGGGTCCCGCTCGGTCCCGTGCATCTACGGATGAAAAGTCAAGGGCTGGGGGGGACTTTTTTCGTTGGGGGTGGTGTGGCTGCGCTGAAGGTGATGGTGGGAGCCGGGGTCAAGGCCGGCCGGAGGCCGCCCGTAGGGCTTGGCCTTGACGCCGGCGGCGCTTGACTCTTTGGGGCAGATAATGGGGATTGGCCGCCCATCGGGCGGCCTTGGGTGCGGCGCTTTGATCGTTGGCGCCCTTTGTATGCGCGGGAGCGTTGCCGCCCCCTCGTCTTGGGCGCTGGTCGGGTCGTGGGTGGCACAGTGATCGCACAGCGCCCGGAGGGTTGTGCATCTGGTCTATACGGCCGTTCTGTTGCGTCGGGGCCTGCTCGTGGCGCAGGGAGACGCGTCGACGGCGGGGTCGTCGCGTCGGGGGCTGTGGGGTGCGATGATTGTGGGTGGTGCGGGTGACTGACGTAGCGAAGCGCAGGCGTCAGGGGCTTGTGGCCTGCCGCGCGGCTTTGCCCTTCGAGGGCCTGTTGGATGCGCGCCCCGGTGTCGCACCCGCACCACCCTTCGGTGCCGTGGTGCGCCAGTCGTCGATGAGGCGCCGGTAGGCGAGCTCTGCCTGAGCTTGCAGTTCGCGCTCGGCCGCACGCTGGCTGCTGGTCGGACTGACTGGCGGCCCGCCGTGGCGGCGCGGTAGCGGCGGAGCGCCGGCCAAGAGTTCCAGGCGACGCGTCTTCTGCCGGGTCAGCGACGGCCGCGCGAACGCGTAGTCCTGGTCCTTTGTGAGCAGATGCCAGCAGAGAACGACGAGCTTGCGTGCGACGGCGACCGCCGCGATCTGCGCGCCGCGACGCGCGCGGACGCGCTCACCGAATGCCCTGAGTGGGCCGGGGCTTCGGATCGAGATCCACGCGGCCTCGACCAGCATCGAGCGGGCCTGCGGGTCACCGCGCTTTGAGATGTGCCCATAGCGCGCCGGCTCTGACCCGGACTGGCGAACCTTCGGGTCCAGGCCGAGATAGGCGACGAGCTGCCCCGGGCTCTGGAAGCGCGTGATATCCCCGATCGCCGCGATCACTGCCGCCGCGGTCCCGACGTCGACCCCGGGGATCGTCAGCAGCCGCTGAAACCCAGGGAACACGAGGGCCTGTTGGGCGACCCGCTGGTCAAGTCCGGTGATCTCGCCGCCCAGGAAATCGATGTGGCGCAGACAGCTCCTCACCGTCTCGGCCTCCTCCTCGGGTAGCTGCTGCTCGAGCAGCCACACACGTCCCTTCTTCCCGAAGAGGTCGCTCACCGGGGGACGGCCGATCAGACACCTTGCGAGGACCGCATGCACCTCGTTCTTCACTCGTGTGCGTGCCCGCACGAGCCCCGCCCGGCGAGCGACACGCCGACGCAACGAGCTCGTCGCCTCGTCGGGCACCCACACCGCTTTGAGCATCCCGGCCGACAGCAGCTTGGCCAGCATCGCCGCGTCAAAGCGATCGGACTTCACGCGCGCATGAGAGATCGCTCGCGTCTCCGCCGCATTGCACACCACGACCCGGCCGACATCGCCCTCTTCCAGCAGCCGGGCGATCATCATCGCGCCGCAGCTGGCCTCCAACACCACCTGGTCGCTGCTCTGCAGACCAGCCGCGAACTCCCGGATCGCCTCTGGGGTACTCGCGATCCGACCGACCCGCGAGACCCGGCCGCCCTCGGCGACCGCGACCTCGCAGAAATCGAGGTGAACATCCAAACCAAAGAACCGCACGAGAAAACCGCCTCCTTTCACGAACTGGACATATGAATGGAAGGCACCGCGGGCAGCGACAACTACGGATTCGGGCTCTCAGCCCAACCGGGCGAGTCGCAGGGGCGGCCATCTAGTCATTGACGGGCTCTCAGCCCAGATGCACGGCGGCCTGCCCACAAGCGTCCTTCCCACGAAGCCCCTGTCCCGGTCAAACGACCCTACGAACACGACCGGACAGCAGGCCACCCGGTATTTCATACCCGTAGTCTGTTCAGGCGTAGAGGCGCGCCGTGGTGGCTGTGCGAGGCAAAGCGGCCGCTGTACTGGAGGGCGCCGTCTGCCGGGCACGAGCCAGGGAAGCGAAGGCCGAACGGGGGACGGGTCGGCCCGTAGGAGGCTGCGCGAAGCCGCGTGGAGGGGGCCTCGCCGAGAGCGGTGGGTAAAACTCGTTGGCCGTTTTCGCCGGCTCAGGGTCATTAACACCGATGGCCCACAACCAACGGACACAACCGCCCGCGACCGCGCCGCTGCCGCCGATCGGACCCGCGCTTGACGCGGCATCCATTGAGGCCGTGGCGCGGCGGGTAGTCGAGCTGATCCACGACGAAGGTGGCTCCCCCGCTGCTCGGCGGCTTGTCGATGCGGCGACGCTCGCCGCCGAGTTGGGAGTCGATCGCTCCTGGGTCTATGCCCACCGTGCCGAACTTCGCGCTATCCAGCTTGGGACCGGCTCGAAGCCACGCCTGCGCTTCGACCCGGAGGTGGCCTGGAAGGTGCTTGCTCGCTCTGCCAGCAAGGAGTCGCAAGCGCCGAAAACGCCTGTGCCCCCACGCAGTTCGAGGCGTCGCCGGATGGGCAGCGGCTCCGGCCTGCTGCCCATTCGGGGCTCTGTAAACCCGATCGACGCCGACCAGGGGCGCTCGTAATGGGCCGTCAGCGCTCCGGCGGCTGGTCTTGCTGGTCGATCGCGTCGCCGAGGTCGGCAAGGGTCGCATCAAGGGCGGCCAGGATGCGTCGGAGGGTGTGCCAGCGGATATCGAACTGTCCGCGCTCCATCCTTGAGACGTGCGTGTCGTCGGTCCCGGCGCGGGCTCCGACTTCCCCTTGCGTCATGCCTGCTCGCTCGCGGAGCGTGCGCAGCGCTCGGCCGAGGATGAGCTGGTCCTTGGCGGCGTCGGTCATGCCCAAGGAGACTTGTAGAGTTTTACAGATTGCGGTATCGTCACGGGACCATATAAGTGGCGCCCGCGGTGCGGAAACACCCGGGCGCCTGGCACCGAAGGTTGAGCTTCGGCGCGCAGGCCACGATACCCGTTCAGGCGATCGTGGCTCCCTCGCCCGGCCGCCCTTCGGGGCCTCCAATCACAAGGAGGAACCGAAGATGACCAAGAAGAAACACCTGTCGCGCGATCTGAAGCTCTGGATGATCCAGCGCGCGATCATGCTCCAACTGCTCCGTGACGACCACGACCCCTTGTGGACCCGGGGCGAACTGGAAGCGGAGGTCTCGGACTTCGGTCCACGACTGCTCAGGGTCGCGTTGGAGCTGCTGGAGGGCGACTGCTGCATCGTGCTCGACGGCGAGGAGGGCGTGCGTGCGTCAACGTGCGCGCACCGCCTGGACGAGCTGGAGCTGGTGGCGATATGAGACCCGGCGACAGCGAACCCGCAGACCGCGTGGTTCTCGTCAGGCGCCCTACTGTCGAACTGAGAGAACAGCTCGCCGCCGCGCGCCGGGCCGGCGCGAGCTTCGATGAGGCGTGGCCGGGTGCGCTGAAGGCCGCGGTGAACGCTTCTCAATGGGAGCGCGCGGAGTGGCTGGAAGCGCTATCGGGCACGGCTGAGGCATGGCGCGCGGGATGGGAGCGCCAGCCCGCAACAAGGCCGGAGCGAGCACTCGCCATGCTCGTGATGCCCGGCGGGGAGCCGCTGCCCGAGCGGGCGTGCGAGCAATGCGGCAGGGAGATACCGCCAGAGCGGGATAAGCGGGCGCTGTTCTGCTCGGATGGCTGCGCCAAGCGCGCCGCCTACCTCCGCGAAAGAGAGCGAGCGGCTGCTTCCTCCGGGAGCGGGAGGAGTTCGAGCGCCAACGCATCGAGTCGGACGGCGCTATTGGAGAAACTAATCGCGACGGCTGCGGGGGATGCGTGATGCCGCGGCCAGCAACAGGGCAGGTCGTCGTGGACGAGCGTAGGCGCAGCCCGACGTTTGGGCTGCGCTTCCGCGCCTACGGCAAGCGCCAGTACGTGACCCTCGGCACCGCCGATGAAGGGTGGACACGGGCGAAAGCGCAGACCGAGCTACAGAACGTCCTCGCCGACGTTCGGCGAGGCATCTGGCGACCCGCTAAGCCGGAGCCGGCCCCGGAGATCGATCAGGACCCGACATTCCACGAGTTTGCGTCGCGCTGGTTCGAGGCCACCAAGGGCGAGTGGCGGCCGAAGACGAGACTCGACTACGAATGGCAGCTTTCTCACCATCTGCTCCCGTTCTTCAGGAGTCATCGCCTGTCGCAGATCACGATTGCCGAGGTCGATCGCTACCGGCAGACGAAGGTGGCGGACGCTCGGACGGTACAGGCGGCCGCAGACGAAGGCAATCCGCTGGCCGACGAGTACACGGACAAGCACGGGCGTAGACACCGGCGGCTGCGCCGCGCCCTGTCGGCCACGTCCGTCAACAAGACCATCACTCGCCTGGGCCAGATTCTTGAGGTCGCCGTCGAGTACGGGTTGATCGAGGCGAACCCCGCGAAGGGGCGCAGGAGACGCCTGAAGTCACAAAAGGCGATCCCGGTGTGGCTGGACCGGCCCGAGCACATTCAGGCACTGCTCAATGCTGCGGGCGAACTCGACCAGCACGCACAGGTGAAGGGAGGCCACGATCAGAAGGGCGGCCCCGCCTACCGGTGTGCGCTCCTAGCGACCCTCGTGTTCGCTGGCCTGCGCATCGGCGAGCTGACGGCGCTCCAGTGGCGCGACCTCGATCTCACCGGGAACCGGATCATGGTACGCGCCTCGAAGACCGACGCCGGCGTTCGCCAGATCGACCTCCTGCCGGCGCTCCGCGACGAGTTGGAGGCATACAAGGCGAAGGCACCGAACAACGCCCCCAACAGTTACGTGTTCGCCACGACCTCGGGCACCGAACCGAAACAGGGCAACATCCGCCGGCGCGTACTTGACAAGACCGTCGAACTAGCGAACGAGAAGCTGACCGAAGCGGGGGAAACGCCGCTGCCGGCAGGACTGACACCCCACAAGCTGCGGCACACCTTCGCATCGATTCTCGTCGCCCTCGGCGTCGACCCTGGCAGCGTCATGGACCAGCTCGGGCACACTGACCCCGGCTTCACTCTGCGCGTCTACCGCCACGGGATGCGCCGCGACCGCACCGCAAGGGAGAGCCTGCGCGCGCTCGTCGGTGAGAGCAGCAAGTGGTAAGACTGGGAGAGATGGCGCCCGATAGCACCGTGGGGAAGCAAGATCCTGCCGCGGCACTCCAACTGCTTCAGGCATCGGAGGCTGAGCTATCCGATCTGGCGGAAGCTCTCGATGAGCCAATCAAGCCCGACGAGTACAGACTGGCTGTCTTGGCTCTCGGCCAGAGAGCGAGAACACTCTTCCGTGGGTTCATCGCGCTCCAAGACAGCGCGACTCCGACAGCAGGACGGGCGCTCCTTCGGCCGATGATCGAGATCAACACGTTGATCCGCTTCCTCAACAAGGATCCGGACCTCCATCTTGAGCTTTGGGAGGCCGAGGGCGACAGAAACGCCGCCTCCATCATCGAGGAACACAACGAACTACACACGGAGCGTTGGGGTCCAATGCCGGTAATGGACGGGGTTCTTGATGAAAAGCGCGAACGGGTGCGCAATGCGCGCGCAAAAGCCTTAGCCGCCCGAACTGCGGGAGTCGGCAAGAAGGGTCCTGTGATGCCGAGCATGGCAAAGCAGCTCGTGACGATCGCGGAACCCGCCGCGAGTGAGGCGTACACGTTTGGGTACCGCCCAATGAGCTGGGAGACCCACACGAACCCCCGCGTCTTCCTTTCTGGTGCATTTGTGGAGCGCAACGACGGCACGGTGTCCTACTCGGATGCAACCGAGAGGGAAGACCTGATCGGCGTCCGAGCACTCTCCCTCACAACGTTCGCATCGACTCTCGAACTGGTCGCGATCATCCTCGCCTTGCCAATCGAGGAGTCGGCCCGCGCTGTTCTTCGCTCGTTTGTACCCCAGGAGATCCCAGGCGATCAACGGCTCGACGGTATCACCGACGCCTAGCGCACCGAAAGGTAGAGCTTGCGGGCGCTCGTCAGCGAGGTTGCACAGGCAAAGCGGGGGCAGCAACGATCGCTGGGCCAAGCAACCGCAGACCATTTCTAGCGCAAAGGCTGAATGGGCAGCAATGGGCAGCAGCAATGCTCAGGTGTTCTGGACGGCGCTTGGCGCAAGTGTCGGGCAAAGCCCCAATCCCGCTTGATTGCAGAGCTTTCGCGTAAATGCCCCCGCCAGGAGTCGAACCTGGATCCACCGCTTAGGAGGCGGTTGTCTTATCCGTTGGACTACGAGGGCGTGGCCCCGGGCAGCGCCGGGGGCCCCTTCGAAGGCTACCGGGGCGGATGGCGCCCGGTGAGGTGGTCGAGATCCTCGCCGGTGAGGCGGTGGGTGACCCACTCCGGCATGGGGCGGGCGCGCAGGCTCTCGTAGAAACGCAGCGCGGGTTCGTTCCAGTCGAGGACCGCCCACTCCAGGCGCTCCCCTCCGCGCTCGCGTACGCGCGCAGCGACCGCCGCCAGCAGCACGCTCCCCACGCCGGCCCGGCGGTGGACGGGGCGCACGAAGAGGTCCTCCAGCCACACCCCCCTGCTGGCGAGGAAGCTCGAGAAGGTGGGGAAGTACAGCGCGTAGCCCAGCACCTCCCGGGGGTCCTCGTGTTCGGCAATCAACGCCTCCGCGGCGGGGTGGGGGCCGAAGAGGGCCTCGCTCAACTGTTTCTCGGTGGCGCGCAGCTCGTGGAGGAGGTCCTCGTACTCGGCCAACTCCACGAACATCTCGAGCAGCACCGGGACGTCCTCTGGGCGCGCCTCTCTGACGATCGGCGGACCGCTGGGGGTCGGCGGGTCGGTGCGGGCGGTGGCGGTCAACGGTCGGGACGCTCCGGGTAGACCTCGTCGATCGTGGTCAGAGCCACATACCCAGCCCCCCCGTCCCCCAGCGCCGCCCGGATCGCCTCCCCCCCTCCCGCGAGGCGGTCGAGCACGCTCACCACCCCCACCACCGCGAGGCCCTCGCTGCGCACGCGCTCCAGCGCCTCGAGCGTGGAGCCCCCGGTGGTGACCACGTCCTCCACGATCACGCAGCGTTCCCCGGGCGCGAGCGCTGGGCCCTCGATCCAGCGCTGGAGGCCGTGCGCCTTGCGCTCCTTGCGCACGATGAACGCCTTCTCCACCCCCGCCGCGAGGGCCGCGCAGGCGACCGGTATCGCGCTCACGGGGACCCCCCCGACCGCCGTGGCCTCCCACGCGCGCATCTGCTCGGCGAGCAGCGTGCCGAGCGCCGCGAAGGTGCCGGGCAGCAGAATCGCGCGCTTGGCGTCCACGTAGTACTGGGCCCGGCGCCCGCTGGTGAGCGTCACCTCGCCGATCACCAGCGCGTGCTCGCGCAGATCCGCCAGCAGGCGCGCGTGCGCGGCTGCGGGGTTGCTCGTGGATTCGGTCACGGTGCTCACTGGGACATCTAAATCTAGCCTGATGATCAGCCGCTTGGCTGCCGATACAGCAATATGCCGCAATCCTGGCAGCGCCCTCCAGCAGGGAGACCCGAATGACCGCCGCCCGCGTGCTCTTCCCACTCGCCGCGATCCTGCGGTGGGTTTCGCGGATCGTCTGCGCGATCGTGGTCGTCTCCTTCGCGATCTTCGCCGTCAACCAGACCAGCAGCGCCTCCACCCAGCAGCAGGAAGCGCTGAAGGGCACGAACGGAGGTCCCGCCGCCACCTCTGCGCCGGCCGCCGCCCCCGCGCACGAGAACGCGGTGCACGAAGCGATCGACGAAGCCGCCACCAAGCTCACCTCGCCGTTCTCCGGGATCACCGCGGGCTCCACCAGCCAGTGGGCGGTCCGCGGCGTGGGCACCGTGATGGCGCTGCTCGTCTACGGCGTGGGCCTCGGCTATCTCGCGCGCGTGCTGCGCATCAGGGTCTGAGTCAGTAGTAGACGTCCACCGGGGTGCCCACCCGCACCCAGGCGTAGATCGCGGGGGCATCAGGGATCGGCACCCGCAGACAGCCATGGCTGGCGGCGTAGGTGGGAACTTCGGGGTACCCGTGAATCGCGTAGCCGCGGATGAAGTAGTTGGAGTCCACCATCCCCTCCGAGTTGACCCCGGGCGTCTTGAGGTAGACCTGGAAGCGGCCCAGGACCGTAGGGGTGGAGGGCTTGCCGGAGCTGATCGTGTAGATGCGGCGCACGCGAGCGCCCGGTTCGATCTCGGCGAGCACCTGTGCGGCGAGATCGGCCTCGACGTGCCGGCCGTCCCTGGGGTAGCGCACGTGGAAGGAGCCCGCACCACGCCGCAGGAGGTCGAGGACCTGGGCATCGGTCTGCGGCACCCGCGCCAATCCGGTGAGCTTGCGATACGCGATCACCGCCTGGCCGGTCGCTTCGTCGAAGACGCCGCTCAGGGGCACCGCGTAGTGCAGCGCGCTCAGCCGCCCCTGCAGCAGCCACACCCCCGGGCCGCGTGCGCCTTCGCCCATGTCGGGGGCCACCACACGCACGTCCACCGGGGCCGCCCGGAGCTCCCCCATCTGCGCGGAGGCGCCGTGGGTCGCGCTCACCTGCACCAGGCCCGGCCTGGGGCTCGCGTAGCCGAGGCGGAAGCGCCCCGACCCGCCGGGTCCGGGCAGCACGCTCACCCTGCTCGTATCGACCCGGCGACCATCGCGATCGAAGCGCACCGTGACCCTCTGCCCGGCCACGAACGGGCGCACCACGCCGCTCACCACGAGGCGTTCGCCGGTGAGCAGGAACCTGGGGGAACCGCCGCTGCGCGGAGTCGCGAGCGTCATCCGCCCGGCGAGTGGGGCCGGTGTGGGGGTCGGAGTGGGCGGGGGCGACGGCGGGGGCGCGAGAGCCATGCGCCACCGATCCTAGCTAGGAGGAGGTTGGGGGCGCCATCCCTGCCGGCACGATTTCGAGACCGCCGCCGGGCGGGTCGAGGGGCGGCGCAGTGATCACGCCCACGCGTCGCAGCGCCAGGGCGAGCAGCGCGATGGTCGACAGCGCGCACACCGCCAGCACCGGAATCTGCCACCCCCATTTCTCCAGATCGCCGAAGGCGAGGCAGTTGTTCAGGGAGTGCGCCGCGATGCAGGGGTAGAGCGAGCCGGTGTAGCGGTAGAGCACGCACAGCCCAAACCCCAGCGCCGCCAGCGGCATCAGATCGACCACCGGCGCGGAGCCCGCGTGGATCGCCCCGAAGATCAGGCCGGTGATCACCGCGGCCGGCCACATCCCCCGCCAGTTGTAGAGCGCCCGGAAGATGAAGCCGCGGAACAGGAACTCCTCGCAGATCGGCGCCACCACACAGGTGAGCCCCGCGCTCGCCAGCAGCAGCGCGGTGCCTTCGTTGGCGCCCAGCTGTTCGAGGAGCTTCTCCTTGGAGTTCACGTTCAGGATCTCCGCCCAAGCGAGGCTGAACACGAAGAACGTGAACAGCACCACAAGGACCATCCCCAACGCCCACAGCCAGCCCGTGCGGGGGCTCAACCAGCCGATGCCGGGACGCTGCAGGCCGAACTGCCACGCACGCACGGTGCCCGCACCCACTTTGGCGAGGAGCACGGCGGCCAGCACGAACATCGCGTCCTGGATCACCGTATCGGCGATCTCGATTCCCCCGGGGAGGTTGGAGGAGGTGATGCTCACCCCGAACGCCGCCGCCGGGATGTCCACCGCCAAACCCCCCAGCGCCGCCAGCAGCAGCCCCGCCAGCAGCGCCGCCGGCGCGGTCCACCACGGCCAATCGGCGGCCGGAAGCCTGGGGCCGGGAGGGCCGGGAGGCTCGCGCACGGGGAGGCGGGGCTCCACCTGAAGGTCCGGCCAGGTGTAGGGATGGGGATCCACGTGTCACATCATCGCCGTTTGGGTTCGCTCGACGCAGAGGTCTGACGGAGGAGCCCCGGAAGACCGGCCAGCGATGCGAGCACTGGGACCCCCCGGGGCAGCCCCCCGGGCTCGGCCCCCTCACGGCGCAGCAGCACCGGGCGGATCCCGGCGGCGAGCGCGCCGCGGACGTCGTGCTTCACGGAGTCCCCCACGTGCACGGTTGCCCGCGCGGGGGAGCCCGCCAGGGCGAGCGCCGCGTCGAAGATCTCCCGTGCCGGCTTGGGGCGCCCGACCTCAGCGGAGCTCACAGCGCCGTCCACCATCCCCGCGAGGCCCACCTCGCTCAGGCGAGCGTGCAGGGAGACATCCCAGTTGCTCACCACCACGAGCGCCACACCCCGCTTCCGCAGTCGCACGAGCGCCGGGGGAGCGTCGGGGTATGCGCTGAAGCGCATAGCCCCCAGCATCGCCGCGGCGAGCTGCGCACCGGAGAGGGCCCCCGCCACCTCCGCGGGCAGCCGCGCGCGCAGCACCTCCGCGCAGCGGCCCCGCAGCTCCTCGAGCGTCCGCGCATCCCGCCCCTCGTGGTGGTGGGCGCGGTAGTAGGCGATCTCCGCGCGGAACGCCCGCTCGGCGTCCCCCGGCTCCAAGGCGAGCCCGTGGTCCTCGCGCAGCCGCTGCACCAGTGCAGGCCAGGGGGCTTGGAGCGCGAGCAGTGTTCCCAACCCGTCCAGCAGCACCGCCTCCACCTCGCTCGGGGCCGCCCGATCGCGCCCGGGGCGCTCCGCGGGCCCTACGCCACCCAGTGCCACGTGGCGAACTCCCCCACGAAGAGCGCCATCAGCAGCGCCGCGGCCACCAGCGCCGGCAGGCGCGCCCGCGGCCTGCCCGCGAGCCACGCCCCCGCCCAGATCGCGAGCGGGAAGAGCACCACCTCAAAGCGCGGCAGCGACATCAGCGGCTCGGGGGCGACCGGATAGGAGAGCGGCAGCGCGAGCGCCGCTAGCACGTAGGCGCCGTAGGCGAAGGGCAGCCGGCGGAGCACCCCCGCGATCATGGGCAGCGCGGCGAGGAGGAACGCGAACAGCATCAGGTTGTGGCCCGCATCCACGTCGGGGCTGCCCCCGGCCACCGTGAAGTACACGTGGGTGCGCTGAAGGGAAAGCAGCTGGCGCGCCCCCTCGAACGCCGCCACCGCCCCGTCCCAGACGCCCACGAAGGGCCCCACGAAGTGCCTGTTCCACACTTCCTGGGCGTGGAAGGGCTCGAGCGGCGCCCCCCCCGCGAGCGCCAGGTAGGCGAGATATGCGGCGAGCCCCACCGGGAGCACCGCCACCCACAGCACATCCCGGCGCAGCCTGTATCGAATCCGCCACCACGCGCGGGGAGGGAAGTCCGGCAGCCGGTCCTCCCGGGGCCCGTAGAGGTAGAGGATCAGCATCGGCACCACCAGCACCAGGCCCGCGCTGCGCGTCGCGCCCGCCAGCGCCCCCAGCGCTCCCGCCCACGCCCAGCGCCCCCGGCGCGCACACCAGAAGACACCCACCGAGAGCGCCAGGTAGAGCGACTCGGAGTACACGGCGGAGAAGAAGAAGGCCATCGGTGCCAGCGCGGTGACGAGCACCGCCAGCCGCGCCGCCTCGCCGCTGGAAGAGGGGGAGGAGGAGGGGGGGGTGGTGGTTGCGATGCCCCCCAGCTCCAGCGCGCTCAGCCGGTGGATCCCATAGAGCGCCACCGCGAACGCCGCCAGCGACAGCGCCACGCCCGCGGCGACCGGGGGGATGCCGAGCTCCGAGACACCCCGCACGCCCAGTGGATACAGCGGGAAGAACGCGGTCCGCGAGGCCGTGGCCGAGCCAAGGCCGGGGCTGTACCCGTAGTGGGCGATCACCAGGTACCAGACCGAGTCCCAGCGCGCCACCGGGGCGGCCAGCAGATCGCCGAGCCACCCGAAGCCGCTGACCACGCCGGGCGGGTCGAAGGCGCTGCGGGGGCGCGCCACCCCGAACGCCGCCACCGCCCCCAGGCCCGCGAGGAGCACCACCACACGCGAGACCCACAGCGCCCGCCAGCAGTCGCGCAGCGCCGCCGCCTGTTCCGGACCCGTCCGCCACGCCTCCAGACGCACCCGCCACCCCCGCGCCCGGGCCACACTGGGGATGTCCGCAGTCCTCGAGGCCACGGGCTCGCCCATTGGTTGCACAGCGGTCATCTCAGCGGTGTCGCTCGTCATGCTTGGGGCACGCTCAGCCGCACGGGTCAGCGGCTCGAGGGGCAGGAAATCACAGATTAGGGCGGTAACCTCATGGGGCAGCCCCAGTCAGATGTCCCGACACACACGAAAGCAGCGGCGCCGCCACTCTCGCGGGGGGGTCTCCCGCATCCTCCTCGGCGGCCTCGCCGTGCTCGCGGGTGCCCTCTTCCTCGGTACCGTCGGCGCCGTCGCCTACGTGCTCTCCGTCGTGGACTCCACCGCCGACCTCGCCTCCCGGCATCCGATCCTCGCAGGCGCCTCCTCGCAGGTGTTCGCCGCCGACGGCACCCGTCTGGGGTTCATCCAGTCCGACGAGCTGCGCTCCCCGATCCCCTGGTCGCAGATCCCCGCTTACCTTGCGAATGCCACGGTCGCGATCGAGGACCAGCGCTTCTACAAAGACGACGGCATCGACATCACGGGGATCTTCCGCGCCGCCGCCAAGGACGTCCTGAACGGCCAGGCGCTCCAGGGAGCCTCGACGATCACGATGCAGCTGATGCGCAACCTCTATCTCGGCGGCGACGAGCGCACGTTCAAGCAGAAGATCGCCGAGGCCAAGCTGGCGCTCGAATACAACGAACACCACAGCAAGCGCTCGATCCTCACCAGCTACCTCAACAGCGTTCCCTACGGCACCGTCGGCGGGCAGACCGCGATCGGCGTGCAGGCGGCCTCGCGGATCTTCTTCGACAGGCCCGCCTCCCAGCTCGACCTCGAGCAGGCCGCCCTGCTCGCCGGCCTGCCCCAGGCGCCCTCGGAATACAACCCCTTCCTCTACCCCGCGGCGGCCCGCCAGCGCCGCAACGAGGTGCTCGTGAAGATGGCCGAACTGCACTACGTCTCCCCCGCGCAGGCCGCCGCCGCCGAGCAGGCGCCGCTGGAGCTGCAGCACGGTGAATTCTACTCCCAGCGCAAAGAAAGCTTCTTCTTCGAATACGTCCGCCAGCAGCTGATCGATCGCTACGGGCGCAGAGTCGTGGAACAGGGGGGCCTGAAGGTCTACACCACGCTCGACCTGCACATGCAGGAACTCGCGCACAAGGCGATCGCGGAAGTGCTCGACGAGCCCGGGGACCCCGCCTCGGCGGTCGTCACGATCGATCCCCACAACGGCTACATCGAGACGATGGCGGAGTCCGAGAGCTACGAGCAGTCGCAGTTCAACCTCGCCTCCGAAGGCCACCGCCAGCCCGGGTCCACCTTCAAGGCGATCGACCTCGCCGACGCCCTCTCCAAGGGCGTGGACCCGAACACCACCTACTACGACTCCCACACGCTGCTCCCGGGGTGGCTGGCGGCCGAACCGAGGTACGAAGTGAAAACGTTCGGCGGCGAGCAGAACGGCGTCATCAACCTCGTCCGCGCGACGCTCAAATCGGACAACACCGTCTACGCGCAGCTCGCCGCCGACCTCGGCGAGGAAAGCATCACGCAGATGGCCTACAAGATGGGCGTCAAGACGCACCTGATCGGCAACCCCGGGCAGGCCCTCGGGGGTCTGGAATACGGGGTGACCCCGCTCGAAATGGCAGACGTGTACGCGACCCTCGCCGACGGCGGGCTGCGCAACGAACCGATCGCGATCACCAAGGTTCTGTTCCCCGACGGACACGTCGACGCGAGCTGGGGCACCCCGCACCGTGTGCAGGTGCTGAGCACGCCGGTGACCGGCGAAGAGACGCGGATCCTGCACCTGAACACGATCAGCGCCGAAGGCACCGCCGGGCGCTCGGCGATCAGTTGCCCGACCGCGGCCAAGACCGGCACGACGAGCAACCTCTACGACGCGTGGCTGGACGGCTACAACTCCGAATACGCCACCGCGGTGTGGATGGGCTATCCCAAGCACGACGTCGCGATGACCGACGTCCACGGCGAGGAACAGCAGGGCGGCTACCTGCCGGCGGAAATCTGGCACACGTATATGCAGCCGGTCACCGAAGGACACCCGTGCGCGCCGCTCAACGAATCGAACGCCGGCATCACCTATCAGCCGTTCTTCGGCCACTTCGCCACCACCGGCGAGGAGGCGGCGCCCAGCGTGGAAACCCCGATAACCCCCCTCCCCCTCCCCACCCACCACGGCAAGGGCACCGCCAAGTCGGGGACGCACAGCGAAGCGCCGGTCCCTCCAGGAGCGGAAGCCGAACCCAAGGTGGGAGGCGAACCCAAGGCGGGGGGCGAACCCCAGGCGGAGGGCGAACCTCAGAAAAGCCCCGCCGCCGAACCCGGCGGGGCACCCAACAATGCCGCGGGCGAACCCCAGGCGGGCGGGAACGCCGGTGGCGGGAATGCCGGTGCCGGTAACGGCGGAGGCGGCGGAGGTGGCTCGGGCAATACGGGCAACACCGAGGGGCCCAAGAACGGCGGGACCGCCCCACCTGGCTGACGCTGGTAGTTTGGTCTTGAAATCCAACGCTAGGACACAATTCGTGGCAAAGGAAGACAAGGTCGAATTCGAGGGCGAGGTGATCGAGGCGCTGCCCAACGCCATGTTCCGGGTCAAGCTCGACAACGATCACGTGGTGCTCGGGCACGTCGCCGGCAAGATGCGCCGCTTCAGGATCCGCATCCTTCCCGGAGATCGCGTGCGCTGCGAGCTCTCCCCCTACGACCTGGACCGCGCGCGGATCGTCTACCGGCACCGCTGAGGACGCCGAACGCTGCCCGGCGTCGACCGCGAGCTCTCCCTGATCGAGGCCATCGCCCGCGAGCTTGGGGCCGAGCGGCCCCCGAGGGGACGGGTTCTGCGGGGAGTGGGCGACGACGCCGCCGTGGTCCGCGCCCGCGCGGTCTGCGTGACCTCGGTGGACGCCATGGTCGACGGCGTCCACTTTCGCCTCGGGGGGAACTGGATGACACCCGCACAGGTCGGTTGGCGCGCGCTCGCCGCCGCGCTGTCCGACCTCGCCGCGATGGGCGCCGAGCCGGGGGAGGCGTACATCGTGCTCGGCCTGCCGGCGGGGTTCACCGAGGAGCAGGCGCTCGAGCTCGTGCGCGGCGCCCATCGTCTGGCGGACGCGACTGGTACCGCGATCCTCGGCGGGGACGTGGTCGCCGCGCCCGCGCTCACCGTGTCGGTGACGGCCGTCGGCTGGGTGGACTCCGCGGATGAGCTGGTCGGGCGCGACGGGGCCCAGCCCGGCGATCTGATCGGAGTGACCGGGCGCCTCGGCGGTGCGGGCGCAGCCCTGGCGCTGCTCAAAGGAGATCCCGCCTCTCGCGGAGGAGGCGCGGGAGAGCACGTGCGCGGGGCGACGGACGGAGGGGCGGGGGGGCCGGGGAGCCTTGGGCGGTCCGCCCCGCAGGTCGGGGCGGCGCTGTTCGACCGGCTGCGCACACCCAGGCCTCGTCTCGCCGAGGGCCGCGCGCTCGCAGACGCCGGCGCGCACGCCATGATCGACCTCTCCGACGGCCTGGCAACCGACGCCGGCCATGTGGGGCGCGCAAGCGGAGTTCGCTTGGAGATCGACCTCACGACCCTACCCTTGGAGGACGGCCTCCCCGAGGCCGCCGCCGTGCTGGGGCTGCCCCCGTGGCGCCTGGCGGCGACGGGGGGCGAGGACTACGAGCTCTGCTGCTGCCTGGCCGCCGAGGACCGCGAGCGGGCCGAGCGGGCGCTCGCCGAAATAGCCGGCCCCACCCACCCGGGCCTCACGTGGATCGGGCGGGTGACGCCGGCCGGGACGCCCGGCGGGGCGGGTGTGGCGCTGCGCGACGGGGAGGGGGAGATCCAACTCCTGGAGGGGTTCGAACACCGCTGGTAGGACGCTCTTCCCAACCTATGGAAAACCCGCCCAGCTGGGCGGGAGCGCCGGCCGACCCGATGGCCAATCCGACTTGGGATACATAGGACTACCCGAACATGCCAACGGTAAAGATATATCCGGGACGTCCGATATCTCGCCCATGGGGATGCCGCTGCTGCCGCTCTCTTCGGAGCTCCAGCCCACCGAGCGCAGGACGCTCCGTGCGGCCACGGGCGTGCTGCTCGCGATCGTCGCGCTCACCGGGGCCCACGCGATCCTCGGCATCGGCGGGAGCGGCGTGGAACAGCCGATCCGCGACTGGCTGACCTCGGCGGTCTACATCCTCGTGGGTGTGATCGTGTGCTGGCGGGCGCTGCGCACCACCGAGTCACGCACCTCCTGGGCGATCTTCGCGTTCGGCATCTCGATCTACGGCCTCGGCAACATCCTCTGGGCGGCGTGGATCGAACATCTCCCCAACCCCCCCATCCCCTCGATCTGCGACGGGATGTGGCTGACGCTCTACCCCTGCTGCTACGTCGGGATCGTGGGCCTCGCCCGTCTGCGCGAGCGGCGGGTGCCGGCGCGGATGTGGCTGGACGGCATCATCGCCGGCCTGGGGATCGCGGCGATCGGGGCGGCGATCGTGGTGCGGCCGGTGCTCGCGACCGTCTCCGGGGGCACCGCGGCGGTGATCACCGAGATGGCCTACCCGCTCTGCGACCTGCTGCTCGCCGCGCTGGTGGTGGGAGTGCTCGCGCTGCGTGGCTGGCGCCTGGATCGCATGTGGGGGATGCTGGGCGCCGGCTTCATCGTGCTGGCCACGGCCGACTGCATGTACGCGCTGCAGGTCGCCGGGGGAGCCTCGGCGCCGAGCGCGCTGACGAACATGACCTACGACATCGGCGTCATGCTGCTCGCACTCGCCGCCTGGCAGCCGGGGGCGAAGATCGAGACCGACACCGTCCCGAGCGGCGCGGTGCTCGCGATCCCCGCCGCGTTCACGGTGAGTGCGCTCGGCCTCCTGATGTACGACCACTTCAGCCGCCTGGACCCGATCGCGCTGACGCTCGCGATGCTCACGATGTTCTTTGCGTTCGCACGCGTGGCGCTCACCTTCCGCGACGTGCGTGCGCTCGCGGAAACACGCCGGCAGGCGCTCACCGACGACCTCACCTCGATGCCCAACCGCCGCCACTTCCTGCGCTGCGTGCGCGAGGGGATCGTCGCCGGCAGGGCGAGCGGCGAGAGCGTCGCGCTGCTGCTCGTGGACCTCGACCACTTCAAGGAGCTCAACGACACGCTCGGCCACGACGCCGGGGATCAGCTGCTCTGCCAGGTGGGCGAGCGGCTGCGCGCGGTGCTGCGCGGCCGCGACACCGCCGCCCGCCTGGGCGGGGACGAGTTCGGGGTGCTGCTGAGCGACTGCGGCGACGGCACCAGCGCGGAGCTGGTCGCGGAGAAGATCCTCAAGACGATCTCCCAGCCCTTCCCGATCAAGAGCGTGGGCCTGCGCGTAACCGCGAGCATTGGGATCGCGATCTTCCCCCAGCACGCCGAGAACGACGAACAGCTGATGCAGCACGCCGACGTCGCGATGTACGAGGCCAAGGCCGCCCAGTCCGGGTACGCCTGCTACGCGCGGGAGCGCGACAAGCACTCCCTGGAGCGCCTCACGCTAGCCGGAGAACTCTCCCATGCCCTGGAAGTGGGACAGATCGAAGCCCACTTCCAGCCCAAGGCCGACGCCGGCAGCCGGCGGATCGTCGGCGTGGAGGCGCTCGTGCGCTGGCAGCATCCCACGCGCGGGCTGATCTCACCGGCGGAGTTCGTGACCGTCGCCGAGCAGGCCGGGCTGGGGCGGGCGCTGACCCGCCGGATGCTCGACCTGGCGCTCACACAGGTGAAGATCTGGCGCGAGGAAGGCTTCGACCTGCACGTCGCCGTGAACACCACCGTGGCCGACCTCCAGGACACCCAGTTCCCCGCCGAGGTCGCCGCGACGCTCGAGGCCCACGGCCTGCCCCCGGAGGCGCTCGTGCTGGAGGTCACCGAGAACATGGTCCTCGCCGACCCCGTCCGCGTCGGCGACGTCCTCGCGCAGCTTGGCGAGCTCGGCCTGGGGCTCTCGCTGGATGACTTCGGCACGGGCTTCTCCTCCCTCACCCACCTCAAGTCGCTGCCCGTGGGGGAGGTCAAGATCGACCGCTCCTTCGTCGGGCGGATGACCACCGACCCGGTCGACGCGGCAATCGTGCAGGCGACGATCCAGCTCGCGCACAGCATCGGCATCCGCGTCGTGGCCGAGGGGATCGAGGATCAGGTGACCTGGACCTCGCTCGTGGCCAACCGCTGCGAGCTCGTCCAGGGCTACGCGCTCTCACGGCCGCTGCCGGCGCTCGAACTCGACACGCTGCTGCGCGCCCAGCCGCCGATCGAGAGCGCGGTCGAGCAGATCGAGACCCCGCCCGCCACGGAGCCCTCCTCGAATGGGCACCGCAACAACGGGTACAAACACGTCGAGAGCCCCCCCGAGGCGCTGGGCGACCTGACCGCGCTGACGCGCTCGCACCCGATGATGGACGCCGTGATCGAGGAGATCGACGGGCGCATGATCCGCGTCGGGTCGCAGTGGCTGGCCGACTTCGCCTCGTGCAACTACCTGGGGTTCGATCTGGACCGGGAGATCATCGAGGCGGTACCCGCCTACCTGGACGCCTGGGGCACGCATCCGAGCTGGTCGCGCCTCCTGGGCAGCCCCGCGCTGTACGAGCAGATCGAGGAGCGCCTCACGGCGCTGCTGGGCACCGCGGACTCCCTGGTGCTGCCGACGATCACCCACATCCACCTCTCCACGATCCCCGTGCTCGCAGGGTCGGGCACGATCTTCCTGGACTCCCGGGCGCACAAGACGATCTACGACGGCTGCCAGATGGCGCGAGCGCGGGGCGCGACGGTGGAGCGCTTCCGCTTCGAAGATCCCCAGCACCTCGAAGAGCTGCTGCGCGCCTCGGCGGGCGGAACGCGATTGGTGTGCATGGACGGGGTCAACAGCATGACCGGCAACCCCCCCGACATCGCGGCCTTCGCGAGGGTCGCGCGCGAACACGACGCCCTGCTGTACGTGGACGACGCCCACGGCTTCGGCGTGATCGGCGAGCGCGGCCCCGATGAGCCCTGCCCATACGGGATGCGGGGCAACAGCATCGTCCGCTACCACGGGGAGAGCTACGAGAACCTCATCCTGGTGGGGGGCTTCTCCAAGGCCTACTCCTCGCTGCTGGCGTTCATCGCCTGCCCGACCGAGATGAAGGACCTGCTGAAGGTGGCGGCGGCGCCCTATCTGTACTCGGGGCCCTCCCCGGTCGCCTCGCTGGCCACGACGCTCGCCGGCTTCGAGGTCAACGAGCGCCGCGGAGAGGAGCTGCGCGAGGTGGTCTGGGGGCACACCCAACGCGTGCTGGAGTGCCTCTCGCGGCTTGGGGTCACCACCCCCAACCACTCGGGCATGCCGATCGTCGAGATCCCGCTGAGCGATCACGAGCGCATCGGGGAGGTGGGGCAACTGCTGTTCGACCGCGGGGTGTACGTCACGCTGGCGGCCTATCCGCTGGTCCCCCGGGATGAGGTCGGCTTTCGCGTGCAGCTCACAGCGGCGAACACGGACACCGAGATCGACACGCTGATCGCGGCACTGGAGGAGCTGGCCCACATGGGCGAGCTGCGGCCCGTGGAGCAGGCGAGCGCCACGCGAGACAAGTCGGTGGCCTGAGACACTGAGACGCACGACGTGATCGCCCGCTACCGCGCTCTGTTCTCCACGCCGGGCGTCGGCCGACTGCTGGTCAGCTCGATCCTGGGGCGCCTGCCCGTGGGCATGTTCTCGCTGGCGATCCTGCTGTTCGTCCACGGGAGAACCGGCTCCTTCCTGGCGGCGGGCCTCGCGGTGGGAGCCTTCTCGCTGGCCGGCGCCCTGGTCGGCCCGCTGCTGGGGGCGCTCGTCGATCGGCACGGCCAGACGCCGGTGCTGCTGCCCGCCGCGATCGTCCAGGCGGCGCTGCTGGTGGCGCTCGTCCTCCTCGCGCAGACCGCAGCGCCGGCGACGGCGATCATCGCGCTGACGGGGCTCGCCGGCGCCGCGCTGCCGCCAATCGCGGGCTGTGTGCGCGCGCTGTGGCCAGAGGTCGCCCACGGCGAGGAGCTGCAGACCGCCTACGCGCTCGACGCCACCACGCAGGAGACGATCTGGACGCTCGGGCCGCTGCTGGTCGGCTCGACGGCGGGCTTCGTCTCACCCGCCGCGGCGGTGCTGCTGTGCGCGGCGCTCACCATCTGCGGGACCGCCTACTTCGCCGCCTCCACGCTCTCCCGCGGCTGGCGGGGGGGCAGCCGGGAGCGCTCGCGCGGGAGCGCGCTGACCGCGGGCGCCAACCTGCGCATGCTGCTCTACTCGGTCGTGCTCGCGGGCGCGGTGATCGGGGCGATCGAGGTGGGGCTGCCCGCGCTGGCCGTGCAACAGGGGGCGCGCTGGTCCTCCGGTCCGCTGCTCGCCCTGTTCAGCCTCGGCAGCATGACCGGCGGTCTGATCTACTCGGCCAGGAGCTGGGGGCTGGCGCTCGGGCGGCTCTACACCGCACTGCTGGTGGCGATGGCGCTCGCGGTCGCGCCGCTGATCGCCGTGCACGCGCTCCCGGCAGTGTTCGGGCTCAGCGTGCTCGCGGGGCTCGCGCTGGCGCCGATGATCTCCTGCCAGTTCTCGCTCGTCGGGGCGCTCGCGCCCGAGGGGACCGTGACGGAGGCCTTCACCTGGCACCGCGCCGCGACGGTCGCCGGCATGGCGGGCGGCTCGGCGCTGGGGGGCTCGCTCATCGATACCCGCGGCCCCGGTGGAGCCTTTGCGCTGGGCTGCGCGAGCGTGGCGGGCGCCGCGCTGCTGACGGTGCTCGGGCGGCGGCGCATCGAACCCGCGAAGGCGTCCGAGCAGGCGTCCGCGGGGAGCGGAGCCTCGGCGCAGGCGCCCGCACATGCGATGGGGCTGTTGGTGCCCGCCGGCGAGGGGCCGGTGCCCTTCGCGCTTGCCGCCGAGGCGGTGGCACTCGCCGCGGATGCGGTGGCGCTCGCCGCGAGAGCGCCCGCGGCGCACGGATCGACCGTCGAGCAGCCGCGGCCGTTCACACTCGCCGCCGAGGCGGTGGCCCTGGCCGCGCAGGCGGTGGCGCAGACCGCCGCCGCGTGAGTCCCGGTGGATGGGCGGCGATGACCGCGGCGCCCACGGGCACCGTGCGGGTGAGGCGGGCGAAGACGAGCAGGCGTTCGGCGGCGCTGAAGAGGGGCGTGCAGGCGGAGAGCACCAGACGGGTGTAGCCCACGTTGCGGATCGCCTCGGCGACATCGGCGGGGTTGACCGCGTGGTGTCCGGTGACGGTGTAGATGAAGTGCGCGTAGGGCATGTCGAGCACGATCCGATCCCCCCTGCGCAGCTCGTCGATGTGGCGGAAGGGCTCGAGGAAGGTGGTGCGGTGCCCCGCAACCGCGGTGGTGGCTCCCAGGCCCGGGAAGCGGGTCCCGGGGTAGACGCTCTGCGTGTAGATCCCCGGGCCCTTCTCCAGTTCTTCGGTGCCCGTGCCGTAGACCACCACGAAGTCGGCTCCGATGCGGGGGATGTGGATGCTCCCCACCGGGCTGCCCAGCGCCGCGTTGCGCTGGAGCGCGCTCGCCAGGAAGGCCACGCGTCGGCGCTCGTCCGCGAGCCGCTCCAGGCGCGTACGCTCGAGCACCGACGGCTGGGCGCGTTCGAGGCGGTGCAGCGCGCTGCGCAGGTGGTCCTGCTGGAGCGTCGCGTACAGCGCCGAGAGCGGCTCCTGCCAGACCAGCGTGGTTCCCGCGTCGAGCAGCGCCAGCAGCCCGAGGACGATCAGCGCCGTCGAGAGCGCCCGCAGCCCGCGGCCTCTGCGCGCGGGGGGTCTGGTGATGGAGAGTGCGTCGGACACGGGCCTCAGCGCCGCAGAGCGGACTCCGTGCCGCCCAGCGATCCGGGACCAGCGTAGGACAGCGGTCCCCGGACCGTGATCGGCCCGCGCTCGCCGAGCCCATCGTCCGGCCCGCCGATCCGCGGATCCACAGGGGGAGCGGGAGCGAGCGCCAACAGCAGCATCCCGGCCAGACAGCCGAAGGCGACGCTCCACAACAGCGCCCCCCCTGCTCCGATGCGCCCACCGGCCAGCAGCAGCAGGGCGGTGTGCGCCACCCCCCCGGGCCCCAGATCGAGCTGCACGGCGTAGTAGGCCACGAGCAGCGCGAGCGGGACCACCCCGAGTGCGACCAATGCGAGTGCCTGCATGCGAGCAGCGCCAGCTCCCCGCGCCCCGGCGCCCCAGGCGGGGGAGACGAACACGAGCCACAGGTTCAGCGCGGGCGCGAGCAGCAGCGCGGTGAGCGGGTCGAGCACCCACACCACCACCGCGACGCCCCCGAGCACGAGCAGCAGCGCGAGCGATGCTGCGTCCCCGCGCGGACGGACCGGCAGGCCGAGGGCGCGCATCAGCGCCGGCCACCCCAGCCAGGCGAGCACCAGCACGAGCGCCGTGGCGAGCACCGCCTCCAGGGCGTGAGCGTCGAGGGGCAGCGCCGCCGGGGCGACCGGGGGCATCGGGGCGGGGATCGCGCCGATGCTCCCCAGCAGGATCGCGAAGAGGGCACAGGCGAGGAACGGCAGCGCGCAGGCCAGCGTCCACAGCACCCAGCGCCCGATCGCTCGCTCGGCGGCCGGCCCGCGCTGGCGGCGCAGACGCGCGAGGCCGTCCCCGAGCGCCAGCAGGGGGGGCAGCAGCAGCGTCGCCACCAGCAGGCGCAGCGCCCACTCGGGGATCGCCTTGTGCTGGATCTGAAGCCCCGCTTCGGCGCTCGCCTGGATCTCGTTGGAGGCGCTCCCGTTCGATTCGGGCGCGCCGTCGAGCGCGTACACCGCGGAGAGCACCGCCCGCCCGAGGCCTTCCAGCCGCGCCGCGCTCACTGGTTCGTCCGCCGGGGGGGGCTGTTCGCCGCTGACCCCCACCAGCACCGCGGGCTGCCCGCGGGCCCCGAACGGGGCCTGTTCCCCCGCGGGGAGCGCGAAGACGAGGTGCGCGAGCTGAGCGAGCGTCCCGGGGGCGCTCGCGTCGAGCCCCGCCTGCCGGTCGATGGCGCTCTCCACGGTGCTCTGCAGGAGCGCCGGCGCGGAGCCGCCCGACGCCGAGAAGGGCTCCACCAGCGGCCCGCGCACCTGCTCCCCCGCGAGGTCGCCGAGCACGAGCGTCGCGTCGATCGAGCGGCCCGCGCCTCCTTCGCCCCCACCCATCCCCTCCTCCCCCAGCAGCTCCCCGGCGTGCGCGGCGAAGTCGGCGGCGCCCGCGTTGCCCCCGGAGCCGCCGCTGGTGGAGACGAGCACGATCGCGCGCTGGGTCGAGCTGGCGGCGAGCACGCGGGCGAGCTCGAGCAGCACCGCCGTCCCGGAGAGCTCGGCCCGGGCGCCGCGTCCCGCCGCGTCACGGTGGGCGACGATCACGATCGGCTCCCCGCCGGTGGTGCCGGGCCGCTGCGCGATCACGGTGGTGAGGGTGCGCTCACCGTCGATCGTGCGGGCACGCACGCTGCGGGTGCTGAGGGAGAAGCCGCCCTTGGCGGCGCCGCCAAGCCCTCGCAGGGTCCGGGCCACATAGGCCGCGAGCCGCCGATCGTCCGGGCCGCCCGGACGGCGCTGCGGGAACTTTCGGGCGAGGCTTTCCAATTCGGCGAAGGCACGCGCGCCTTCGAACGCTTCGGGCGCGAGGCCGGAGGTGAGCGGCGGGGTGCGCACGGTCAGGGAGAACCCCGCGATCACCAGGGCGAAGAGCAGCGGAAGGAAGGCCGTGCGATAGATGCGTCCGTTGAGCACCTGGGAGAGACCATAATCGGTGTGCGCCTGGAGTATCGGTATCGTGCGCGCGTGCTCCAGCCCGTCGCCGTCGGAACGAAGACGCTCGCCGATTACACCCACATCTGCGGGCGGGAGCTGATCGACGAGATCCACGAGCTCGCGGAGCCGCTGCGGGGCAGCCGCGTGGTGCACGTCTCCGCGACGGCCTTCGGGGGCGGGGTCTCGGAGATCCTCTACACCCTGGTGCCGCTGATGCGCGACGTGGGCCTGGAGTGCGAGTGGCAGGTGATCTACGGGCGCGAGGAATTCTTCAACGCCACCAAGCTGATGCACAACGCCCTGCAGGGGGCGCCGCAGGATCTCGACGAGCAGCAGTGGGAGACCTGGAGGCGCTACAACGAGATGAACGCGCGGGAGCTCTCGGGGGGCTGGGACGTGTGCCTCGTGCACGACCCCCAGCCGGCGGCGCTGCGCCAGCTCGTGCCGGAGAAGGCGAAGGGGTGGGTGTGGCGCTGCCACATCGATCTCTCCACCCCCAACCCCGAGACGATCGCGCACCTGATGCCCTACATCGAGGACTACCCCCAGTCGCTGTTCCACATGCGGGAGTACGCCCCGCCGGGGATGCGCGGGCACGTCAACATCGTGCCGCCCGCGATCGACCCGCTGACCCCGAAGAACATGGCGCTCTCCCCCGAAGACGCCTCCTATGTGTGCGGCCAATTCGGGATCGACGTGGACCGCCCGCTGATGTGCCAGGTCTCCCGCTTCGATCCCTGGAAGGACCCGCTGGGGGTGATCGACGCCTACCGCGTCGTCAAGGAGCACATCCCGGCCGCGCAGCTGGCGCTGGTGGGATCGATGGCCAGCGACGACCCCGAGGGGTGGGACTTCTTCAACGCCACGATCGCCCACGCGGACGGGGACCCGGACATACACATCCTCAACAACTTCAACAACGTGGGTGCGATCGAGGTCAACGCGTTCCAGTCCCACGCTGACGTGCTGATCCAGAAGTCCACCCGCGAGGGCTTCGGCCTGACGGTCTCCGAGGCGATCTGGAAGGCGCGGCCCTTCATCGGGGGCGACGTCGGGGGCATCCCGTTGCAGGTGGAGGACGGGGTCACGGGCTTCCTGGTCTCCAGCGCCGAGCAGTGCGCGGAGCGGACTCTGGAGATCCTCGCTGACCCCGCGCTCGGCAAGGCGCTCGGCAAGCGGGGCAAGGAGCACGTGCGCAAGCACTTCCTCACCCCCCGCTATCTGCGCGATTATCTGAGGATCTTCACCGAGCTGCAAGAGTCATGAGGGAGACACCGGCACTGCGCGCGCCGCTGGTGCTGGTGTCGAACCGGGGGCCGGTGACCTTCCAGGCGGGCGGCGAGATCCAGCGCGGGTCGGGGGGGCTCGTGACGGCGCTCACGGGCCTGGCCTCCCACCGCGAGGCGGTGTGGATCGCCTCGGCGATGAGCGAGGGGGACACGGAGGTCTCGCGCAGGCACGGCGGGCGCGCATTCCCGGTGCCCTCCCCCACCGGCGGTGGGGAGTTCCAGGTGCGCTTCGTGGAGAGCGACCCGGAGGCCTACGACCGCTTCTACAACGTGTTCGCCAACCCCATGCTGTGGTTCATCCAGCACTACCTGTGGGACCTCTCCAACGCCCCGGACATCCGCCGCCACGAGATCGAGGCGTTCGAGTTCGGCTACAACGTGGTCAACGAGGATCTCGCGCGAGCTGTGGTGGAGGAGCTCGAGGAGAGCGAGGAGCCGGTGGTGATGGTGCACGACTACCACCTCTACACGCTGCCCGACCTCGTGCGCCGCGCGCGCCCCGATGTGTTCCTGCACCACTTCATCCACATCCCCTGGACGCAGTCGGACGCCTGGCGGGTGCTGCCCTCGCGGATCCGCGAGGAGATCTTCACGGGCCTGCTGGCGAACGACATCATCGGCTTCCACACGCGCTCCTACCGGCGCAACTTCCTGCAGTGCTGCCAGGACCTGATGGACCTCGAGGTGGACTTCGAGCGCGGCGCGGTGCGCATCGGGGAGCGCGAGGTGTGGGTGCGGGCCTACCCGCTGCCGATCGACCACCGCGCCACCAGGCTGGTCGCGCAGGGGGAGCGGGTGCGCGAGCACGAGCGCGCGCTGCTGGCGCGCCGCCGGGACTTCCTGATCCTGCGGGTGGACCGCGCGGACCTCTCCAAGAACGTGCTGCGGGGCTTCTCGGCGTTCGACCTCTTCCTGGAGCAGCACCCGGAGTTCTCCGAGCGCGTCACCTTCATGGCACAGCTGATGCCCTCCCGCACGGACGTGCCCGAGTACGCGGAGTACCTGGAGCGGATCGAGGCGCTGGTGGCGGTCGTCAACCACCGCCACGGCACGCCCGACTGGATGCCGATCCAGCTCAAGCTCCGCGACGACCTCGAGGAGGCGATGGCGGCCTACAGGCACTACGACGTGCTGCTGGTGAACGCGATGTTCGACGGCATGAACCTGGTGGCCAAGGAGGGGCCGATCGTCAACGAGCGCGAGGGGGTCTCGATCCTCTCGGAGAACACCGGCGCGCACGAGGAGCTCGGCGAGTACGCGCTGTCGGTGAACCCCTTCGACATCCAGGAGCTGGCGGACTCCATCTACGCCGCGCTCACGATGTCGGCGGCCGAGCGCCGGCGCCGGGCGCGGGGGCTGATCGAGATCGTGACCTCGCGCGACCCCGGCGATTGGATCGACGAGCAGCTCGCGGACATCCGCGCGAAGGCGGACTCGCGCTAGGGCTCACGCCACAACAGATGGCGATATCGGGTGGGCCGCACCAGACCTCCAGTTATGGAGGCTGCGCTAAACCCGCTACTCTGTGCGGCCGAGTCATGACCCTGTCCGCACCCACATACGATCTAGTGCTGCTGCTCGACGCCGAGGCGCAGGAGCCGGCGCGCGCGAAGATCCTCGAGGACGCCCGCGAGGCGATCGCCGCGCAGGGGGAGCTGCTGCGCGACGACGAGTGGGGGGATCGGGCGCTGACCTATCCGATCGCCCACAAAGCGACCGCGAAGTACCACCTGCTGCAGTTCCACGCCGCCACCCCGGAGCTGCTGCGCAGCCTCGATCGAACGCTGCGGATCGCCGACGAGGTCGTCCGCTTCCGGATCGTCAAGTTGAAGCCCGGCACCCCCGCGGCACCGGACATGAGCTCCCCGGCCGCGAGCGCTGCGGGCGCAGTCGCGCCCGCGCCAGTCGCCGTGACCGAGCCTGGCTAGACTCCTACGTGTGAGCCGCTCGGAGAGTAGCGATCGCCCGATGGGTCGCTCGGATGTCTTGAGAGCGTCCCCGCCGATGTTCGAGTCGCGGCTGCTCGATTTCTTCTCGCGTGTGCATCCCGCGGTGCCGCCACTGCTGTTCGTGCCGGTGATCGTGGTGATGGCGGTCTGGAGCCTCGCGCAGATGAGCCTGGCGGTGACAGTCGGCCTGGCCGTGGCGGGGTACGCCCTGTGGACGCTGTTCGAGTACTGGCTGCACCGGCTCGTCTTCCACTTCGAGCCCGACGCCGGTCTCGGTGCGCGCCTGCACTGGATCATCCACGGAATCCACCACGAGCACCCCAACGACCCCATGCGCCTGGTGATGCCCCCCGCGGTGAGCGTGCCGCTGGCGGCGATGGTGTTCGGGGTGCTGTACGCGATCTTCGGCGAGCGCTACACCCCGGGGCTCGCGGCGGGCTTCTTCGTGGGCTACGTGGTGTACGACATGATGCACTACTACCTGCACCACTTCACCCCGCGGGGGCGCCTGGGGCGGATGCTGCGCGAGCGCCACATGCGCCACCACTTCCAGGACGACACCCGGGGCTTTGGCATCAGCGCCCCCTACTGGGACGAGGTGTTCCGCACCTCGCCGCGCTCGCGCCGGGACTCCTAAAACCACGCAACGAGCGGGGTCGTGGCGCAAGCCGTGAGAAGTCCCACCCGCAGGCGGGTCTAGACTCGAAGGCCGTATCCGCAGACAGCCGAAAGGAAGTGCGAGACGTGGCCGCGACGAACATCAACCGGGTAGTGATGACCGGCAACCTGACCAAAGATCCCGAGCTGCGCTCGCTGCCCAGCGGCACATCGGTGTGCGAGCTGCGGATCGCTTGCAACACGCGCCGCAAGGACCAGCCCAGCGGGGAATGGGTGGACAAGCCCAACTACTTCAACGTGAAGGTGTGGGGCGCGCAGGGCGAGAATGCGGCGCGCTACCTCTCCAAGGGACGCCCCGTGGCGATCGACGGGCGCCTGGAATGGCGCGAGTGGGAGGCCCAGGACGGGACGAAGCGCCAGGCAATCGATATCATTGCCGACTCGGTGCAGTTCCTGGGTTCGCGCGAGGACTCCTCCGGAGGGGGGGGCTTCGCCGGCAACGGAGCCTCACAGGGTGGCGAAACCCCCGTCAACGAAGGGGATTTCCAGCCCGCGCCGGTCGGCGCCGCAGCAGGCGACGAGGACATTCCGTTCTAGATCCAAGCGATAGGCAGGTAGACAGTGGGTAAGGCACGAGGCCGCGACAAGCCGGCCCGCAGGAGAGAGAAGCGAGGCGGACCCGGCAGCGGCAGGCGCAAGCCCTGCCAGCACTGTCGCGACAAGATCGAGCAGGTCGACTACAAGGACGTGGCGACGCTGCGCCGGTTCGTCTCCGAGAAGGGCAAGATCCGCTCGCGGCGGATCACCGGCGCGTGCCGCCGCCACCAGGGCCAGGTCGCCCGCGCGGTCAAGCGGGCGCGGGAGCTCGCGCTGCTGCCCTACGTGAACGAGGGCGGGCGCGATGACAGCCCCCGGCGACGCGAGGACGGCCCCCGCCGCTGAGGCGGGGGGGCGAGGAGAGGCAGAGGTGCCCGAGGTCATCCTCCTCAAGGACGTCGACGCGCTCGGCGAGCAGGGCAAGGTGGTGGAGGTCTCCAAGGGGTACCTGCGCAACTTCCTGATCCCCCGCAAGCTCGCCCAGCCGGCCACGCGGGGAGCCATCGAGGCAACCCGCCGCCGCCAAGAGGCCGCCGAGCGGGCGGAGCGCGAGTTCATCGAGCGCGCGAGCGCCAATGCGGCGCTGCTCAACAAGACCGTGCTGACCATACCCCAGCAGGCGGGCGCGGACGGGCGGCTGTTCGGGTCGGTCTCCGCACAGGACATCGCCGAGGCGGTCCGCGAGGCGAGAGGCTTGAAACTCGATCGGCACAACGTGCACCTCCCGGAGCCGATCAAGAACGTCGGCACCTACATGGTCGTGGTCGACGTGGTCGAGGGCGTGACGGCGACCGTGAAGACCATGGTCGTGCCGAAGAAGTAGGGAGGGGGCCCTGGGGGAGGGCTTGCCCTCCCCCAGCTGAGTGATGGTCGTCCCGAAGAAGTAGCCCCTCGAGGCGCCGCCGCCCCTGCGAACATCTGTTCGTGCGGACTTATTTCCTCCGAGGTTGCGGCATGGTCCTCGAACTCCCGGCAGGCGCCGGCCTAGACTCGCCGCAGCGATGAGCGCGGTCTCGACCACCAACGGGGCACCCACCCGACCCCAGCCCGTCCCCGGCGCCGCGATCACCCCGCCGCACAACCTCGAGGCCGAGCAGTCGGTGCTCGGCGCGATCCTGCTCTCGGAGCGCTCGCTGTACGCGCTGGTGATCGAGGAGGGGTTGCGCCCCGAGGACTTCTACCGCGAGCGCCACGGGCTGATCTACGAGGCGATGCTGGCGCTCTACAACCAGAGCGAACCCGTGGACGTGCTCACGGTGACAGACCGCCTGCGCCAGCTCGGGCGCCTGGAGGATGTGGGGGGGCCGGCCACGGTGGACGAGCTCACGGGCGTGGTGCCGGCCGCGGGCCACGCCCGCCGCTATGCGCAGATCGTGCGCGAGAACGCGCTGCTGCGCCGCCTGCTGGCGAGCACGTATGAGATCCAGGCGAGCGTGCTCGGCCACCAGGCGCCGCCGCGGGAGTTGGTGGAGCAGGCGGAGAAGGCGATGCTGGAGGTGGCGCGCGACGACCGCAAGCAGGACTTCCGCACGATCGAGGACGTGCTGCACGAGGAGCTCGACAAGCTGCACCGGCTCTCGATCGAGGGCACCTCGCTGACGGGGACGCCCTCGGGGTTCAAGGACCTGGACGAGATCACGGGGGGCTTCCAGCCGGGCAACCTCGTGATCATCGCGGCGCGCCCCGCGATGGGCAAGAGCGCGCTGGTGTGCAACATCGCCGAAAACGCCGCCGTCGAGCACAAGCGGCCGGTGGCGCTGTTCTCGCTGGAGATGGCCGAGGCCGAGCTGGCCCAGCGCTTCGTGGCCTCGCAGGCGCGGATCAAGGGCGAGGAGCTGCGCAAGGGGCGCGTCTCCGAGCAGCGCTGGCCGAAGATCCTCACCGCCTCCCAGCGCCTCGCGGCGGCGCCGCTGTGGGTTGACGACTCCAGCGACGTGGGGATGCTGGAGATCCGCGCGAAGGCGCGGCGGCTGCACTCGCAGTGCGAGGGGGGGCTGGGGCTGATCATCATCGACTACCTGCAGCTGATGCGCACCGACAGCCGCTACGACAGCCGCGTGACCGCGGTGGGCGAGCTCAGCCGCGGCCTGAAGATCCTCGCGCGCGAGCTGGGGGTGCCGGTGATCGCGCTCTCGCAGCTGAGCCGCGCGGTGGAGACCCGGCCGGACAAGAAACCACAGCTCTCGGACCTGCGCGAGAGCGGGAACCTCGAGCAGGACTCGGACCTCGTGATGTTCATCTACCGCGACGAGTACTACGACGAAGACTCCGAGCGTCCGGGGGAGGCGGATCTGATCATCGCCAAGCACCGCAACGGGGCGGTGGGCAAAGTCACGCTGACCTTCCACAAGGAGTACCCGAAGTTCATGAACTACGCGGGCGAGCGCTACTCGCAGTAGCCCGACGCCTACACTCCATGCGGACATGCCGGGAATAGTCATAGTGGGCGCCCAGTGGGGCGACGAGGGCAAGGGCAAGATCGTCGATCTGCTCGCCGAGCACAGCGACGCGGTGGTGCGCTTCCAGGGCGGCAACAACGCGGGGCACACGATCGTGCGGGGAGGCGAGGAGTGGAAGCTGCACCTGATCCCCTCGGGCATCCTCTACGCCGGCAAGCGCTGCGTGATCGGCAACGGGGTGGTGATCGACCCCAAGGTGCTGATCGAGGAGCTCGACGCGCTGCGCGCCCGGCGCATCGACGTGAGCGGCCTGCGGATCTCCGCCAACGCCCACCTGATCATGCCCTACCACCTGCTGCTGGACTCCGCCGGCGAGGCCAAGCTGGGGCGCTTGCAGATCGGCACCACGCGCAGGGGGATCGGCCCGTGCTACGCCGACAAGGCCGCGCGTCTGGGGATCCGCGTGCAGGACCTGCTGGACGAGAAGATCCTCAAGAAGAAGATCGTGGCCGCGATGGAGCCCAAGCGCCTGTCGCTGCGGCCCTTTGAGAAGGACCCCACGCTCGACCTGCGCACGATGACCGAGGAGTACACCACCTACGGGCACCGCCTGGAGCAGCACATCGCGGACACCGCGAAGCTGATGTGGGAGCTGCTGGACACGGGCAGACGGGTGATCTTCGAGGGGGCGCAGGCCACGATGCTCGACATCGACCACGGCACCTACCCGTTCGTCACCTCCTCCAACCCGATCGCCGGGGCGGCCTGCATCGGAGCGGGGGTGGGCCCGAAAGACATCGATGAGATCTGGGGTGTGGTCAAGGCCTATGCCACGCGGGTGGGCGCGGGGCCGTTTCCAACGGAGCTGCAGGATGCGATGGGCGAACACCTGCGCACCCGGGGCAGCGAGTTCGGCACCACCACCGGGCGCCCCCGCAGGACCGGCTGGCTGGACCTCGTGGCGCTGCGCTACGCGGCCCGCCTGAATACGCTCTCGGCGCTGGCGATCACCAAGCTCGACGTGCTCTCGGGCATCGAGCGCATCAAGGTCTGCACCAGCTACCGCGGCGCGGAGGGAGCGGAGTTCGACAGCTTCCCCTACCACCAGACCGTGCTGCACCACACCACGGCGCAGTACACCGAGCTTGAGGGTTGGAGCGGGGACATCAGCGAATGTGAGAGCTTCAGCGACCTGCCCACCGGAGCACAGGAGTACCTCGGGTTCATCGCCGAGCACGTCGGGGTGCCCGTCGCGCTCGTGGGTGTGGGGCCGGGGCGCAATCAGGTGGTGTGGACCGAGGAGGGCCGCCAGACGATCGCCGCCGGCCAGAGCTCGGCGGGCCCCGAGGACGCCCACGCCGCGACGGGGGCACTCAGCCCGAGGGGCTGGGTCGGGCGCACCTAGAGGCCTGCGTACCTACCGGATGGTCCCTCAGGGGCCCGGAGGACTGAGCAGCCCCACCAGCACATCGACGACCCGCGGATCGAACTGGGTTCCGGCGCCGCGCCGGAGCTCGGCCAATGCGTCGGAGAGGCTCATCGCCCGGCGATAGGAGCGGGTGGTGGTCATCGCGTTGAGGGCATCGCAGGCGGAGATGATGCGGGCCTCCAGGGGGATCGCGGTGGCGCACAGGCCATCGGGGTAGCCCCTGCCGTCCCAGCGCTCGTGGGAGGAGCGCACGATCTCGCCGACCTCGCGCATGAAGCCGCCGACCCGCTGGAGCAGCCGCTGACCCTCGATCGTGTGGGTCTTGATGATCTCCCACTCCCGCTCGTCCAGCTCGCCGGGCTTGTTGATGATCTCCTTGGGCACCGCGATCTTGCCGACATCGTGCAGCAGCGCCCCGAACTCGACGTTGCGGCGGCGGTGCGCATCGAGCGCGAGCTCCTGCGCGACGTCGAGCGCCAGACGCACCACCCCCTTGCAGTGCTCGCCGGTGTAGGCGTCGTCGGCCTCGACCACGTCCCCGAGCACCAGCGCCGTGCCGCGGTAGGCATCCCCAAGCTCGATCAGCTGCTCCAGGCGGGCGCGCCGTTCCCTGGAGAAGAGCTGCAGGATGCCGAAGAGGGGCACGATCAGCAGCACAGCCCAGCGATGCTGCTCGGCGGCGAGGGCAACCGCGAGACCCAGCGGGGCGAGCGCCGCGTCGATCAGGTAGACCTCGCTCACCTCTCCCATCAGCTCGCGCATGGTGATCCCGCCGCACAGGCGCTCCCGCGCGGCGTTGGCGATGAAGTCGCAGGCGAACTGCGCCAGGAGAGCCGCCAGCAGGACCACGGGCTCCACGGTGCGCGCGACGGGCGAACCCGAGCCCTGGGCCAGCAGCAGAACGAGCACGGGACCGAGCGAGAACCAGCTGTTGGCGGGCACCGTCAGCAGCCGGCTCGGGGGGACGCGGCCGGCGAGGACCGCCGGCATCATCCCGAGTGCAAGTGCCAGGGCGACCAGCAGCGGCGCGAGCGGGAGGGGCACGGCGAACAGCATCGGCACGAACACGGCCTGCGTGGGCACCGTGAAGCCAGAGCCCACGTCGATCCTGATGCGGCTTGCGACCGCCACGCCGACCACGTAGAGGGCTATGAGGAGAGTCGAAGCGCCGCGCTCGCGAGGAGTGAGGAGGATGAGCGCGAGCGCCGCGCAGAGAAAGCCGCCGCCGACGATCAGTTCCCCGCGCCGCTCGGCGAGACCCACCCCCTGCCGCTGGCGCTGAAAGGAGCTACGTGCGCGCTCGGACTCGATGATGGCGTAAGCCGACACGGATCTACCCCACTGTGTATCGCCACACGGTGGGGCGCTCTTGAGCTAGTGCGATGGCCTCGGGTCAAGTCGCCCCGGTGGTTCAATTGAACAGAACAACGACCTCGTATTTGGGTCGTCCTCGGATAGATGGTGTGGCTTCTTGGACTCGCGCTGTCCTCAAACATGCGTCCAAGTAATCACACGTGCAACTGCCGATGCTTCATTCTGGCGTCTCCAGCGCTCATACACACTTGATAAAGGCAAACTCGTCGTGAGACGGGGACGCAAAGCCAGAGGTCTCTTTTCAGGTCGGAGATAGCTCAGCTGCCAGTAGACCCACGGAGGCTATGGTGTCCTCGTTTCATCGCTCTTTCAAGTCCCGCCCGCTCGCAGCTCTTCAAGCCCTGGGTGGGAGCACCGTGCGCATCGCCCTGCTCGCCCTGGGTCTCTGCTCGGTGTCGTGCGCGACCGCGCAAGCAGCCCTGCTTTCCAGCGGGGCCTGCAACGAATCGGCGCTCACCAGGCCGTTTGAAAGGTGGGGCGACTCGAGCCTCTACGAGCTGGTCCCTGAAGGCGACTTCGAGGGCACCCTCTCGCAATGGACCCTCACGGGCGGCGCGCACCAGGCACCCGAAAGCGAGCCCTACGCCGCGACGGGCACGCTCGGGCGCTTCTCGCTCGCGCTGCCCGCGGGGGCCTCGGCGCAGTCCCCGTACACCTGCGTGAATGCCAGCTACCCCACCTTCCGCTTCTTTGCGCGCAACGACGGGGTGCTCGCAGACGTCCTCGTGCAGGTCGTCTACAAGACCGCCCTGGGTCCCGTTGCGCTGCCGCTGGGCACGGTGGCGCTGAGTGGCAAGTGGGAGCCCACCCTGCCGATGCTCACGGGCTCCGTCGTCGGGGGCCTGCTCTCGGGGGGCACCGCGCAGGTGGCGCTGCGCTTCACGGCGCTCCTCGGGGAGTCCCAGGTCGACGACGTCTACATCGACCCGCGCATGCGCTAGGAGCTCGTCGGGGCGGGCCCCGGCCCGCCCCGATTTGACAGTGTGCTAGTTGACTAGTAATCTAGGGGAGTGGTCATCCGCTCCTGGTCACCGTCGCCTCCTCGACCCCCGGCTGCGCCCTCACGATGTCCTCCAGGGCGCTAGAGCCACCCGCCCTCCGCCGGGCAGCCCAGCGCGCGCTGCTTCCAGCGCGGACCGTCATCGAAGAAGCCGGGGACATCGTGATCCTGACCGGGAAAACGCTCTCCTCCGCGCTACGGCCCCCCTACCCGTATGGAGGCGAGTTCGTCGCGCAGTTCCTGTTCACCCTGCGGCTCTGCTGGCTGCCGCTGATGGTCTCCACGGTCTGCGTCTCCTATGCCGCCCCCGGCCTGCAGGCCGCCAACTTCCTCTCGCTCTTCGGCGCACTCGATCGCCTCGGCGGCATCTTCGGCCTGGCCGCGGTTCGCGAACTTGGCCCGTTCGTGACCGCGATCGTGCTGGCGGGCGTGGCGGGCACCGCGATCACAGCCGACCTCGGCGCGCGCAAGATCCGCGAGGAGCTCGACGCCCTGCAGGTGCTCGGCGTGGACCCCGTGAAGAACCTCGTGGTGCCGCGCTTCCTCTCGCTGATGCTGGTCACCGCGCTCTTCAACCTGTACACGATCCTGTTTGGCATCTTTGGCGGGATCGCAGCCCAGCTCGTCTACGGCCAGCCCCTGGGGCCGTTCTGGGTGACGTTCTTCGACAACACCACGACCGTCGACGTGTGGGGCTCGGAGGTGAAGGCGGCGATGTTCGGGGCGATCATCGCGATCGTGTGCTGCTACAAGGGCATGACCGCCTCCGGCGGCGCCGAGGGAGTGGGGCGCGCGGTGAATCAGGCAATCGTCGTCGCCTTCCTCGGGATCGGGGCGTTCAACTACGCGTTCACCCAGCTGCTGCTCGCCACGCACCCCCAGGTGCTGGTGATCAAATGAGCCCTCCGCGATGAACGAATGGCTTGCGCTGCCGCGCGAATGGATCGCCTCCACCGGAGAGATCGCCGGCTTCGCGGGCCAGGTCATGCGCGACGTGTATGGCCTGCGAGTCTTTCGCTTCTTCGGCGAGACACTGCGCCAGGCGGGGATCATCATCATCTCCTCCACGCTGATCATCTGGTCGATGATGTTCATCATCGGCCTGCAGTGCGGAACCGTGGGTGCGTACTTCACGGAGTCCACGGGGGCCTCGGCCTACGCCGGCGTCTTCAGCGCGTGGTGCGGCCTGCGCGAGTTCATTCCCTATGCGTTCGGCTACATCATGTCCGCCAAGGTCGGCACGGGCATCGTGGCGGAGATCGGTGCGATGCGCATCTCCGATGAGATCGACGCCCTGGAGGTGATGGGACTGAACTCGATCACCTTCCTCTGCGCCACCCGCCTGCTGGCGGCGTGGCTGGTGCTGCCCTTCATCTACCTCTCCGGCGTCGCCGCGTCCTTCCTGGCCTCCTACATAGCGGTCGTCAAGCAGGTCGGATCGGTGAGCTCCGGGGGCTACCTCCTGATCTTCTGGCAGTTCCAGAACCCCACCGATTTCATGTACAGCACGATCAAGGCGATGGTGATGGCGACCGCGATCGTGCTCGTGGGCTGCTACTACGGCTACAACGCCTCCGGCGGGCCCGTCGGGGTGGGCACCGCCACCGCGAAGTCGATGGTGCTCAACCTCGTCCTCGTGCACATCATCGGGATGCTCGGCACCCAGATCTTCTGGGGAGCCAACCCGCGGGCGCCGATCGGGGGGTAGGGGGAGCAGCAAAAGGCGCCGGTCGGGGCTCCCGGGGAGGCGCCTATCCTCTCTGGGGCGATGGTCACGCAGCTCTCCGACGTCCTGGCTCCCGCCTCGCTCTCATGCGCCGAGCGCCGCGTCGTGGAACGCCTCGTGGACCTCCTGCGCGAGGAGCTCGGCTCCGATCTGCACGCGATCTGGCTCTTTGGCTCCCGAGCGCGAGGGGAGACGCCGCACCCTGAGTCCGACATCGACCTGATGCTGATCGCCGGCGGAAGCTCCTGGCAAATCGGGCTGAGGGCGATCGAACTGGCCCACGAGATCGCCCCCGCCGAGGGGGTCAGCCCCGTGTGGTACTCGTTCGCCGTCAGAACCCCCGAGTGGCTGCGCGGGCGGCGCGAGATCCGGTCGTTCTTCATCGCCGAGGTCGACCGCGACAAGATCGTGCTGTACGGGAGCGGCCTGGAATGAGCCCCCGCTCGGAGGAGTTCATGGACCAGGCGCGCGACCGCGCCGTGAGCGCACGAGAGCTGCTTGCCTCCGGACACCTCGAGGTTGCCGTGAGCGCCGCTTACTACGCGATGCTCTACGCCGCCCGCGCAGCCCTCTCAGAGCGCGACGAGTACGCCCGCACGCACGGGGGCACGTGGCACCTCTTCCACGAGCGCTACGTGACCACCGGGGCTTTCGACCAGCACCTCCACACGCTGGCCCAGCGCGCCCAGGAGGCTCGCGAGAAGGGCGACTACGAAGCCATCACGCCGGATCGTGGCGAAGCGGAGCGGATCGTGGCAGGCGCCGGGGAGTACATCACCGCCATCGAGCACATGGTGCAGAGCTGAGCGTAGGAGCGAGTGCCTGCATGACTCCGTACCGTGCTTGGAATGGGAATGGGCCGTGCGTACGCCGTCCCCCGTGCAACTGATCCAAGACTTCGCGCTTGCAGCGTAGCGTTCGACCGCGCGTCCCCAGCGTCCCACACGACAAGGCAAGGACGCATGGGGCGCGTACTCTAGTTAGTCAGCCGCGAGAGCTTCCAACGGGAGCGTCCATCAGCGATATAGCGGGGGCCTGCGTCGTCGGCCTGCGCGACCTGACACACGAGTACTCGCTGGCGACGTAGCAAGGCGCCGTGGCGGGCCGCTCCTGGGCCTCCGCTCAGGGACGCCCCGCCACAACATGCTCGGCAGCGGCTACTCGCCGCCCATCTGCTCGACGAGGGCCTTGAGCATCTGGGACCCGAGCACCGGCGGCAAGTTGGAGCGCACCCGCAATTCGGGCTCGCCCTCCTTGGGCACCACTTGGACGACCGAGAGCACGGCGCCGACGGCGCCATCCCTGTCAGCGTAGTCGCTTTCGATCTGGGTCATCTGCTCGGAGATAAGCTGCCCGAGCGCAGCCTGGTCGATAGCCATTGGATTGGCTCCCTTCTGTAGTTGTCAACGGTGGGCCTCGAAGGCGACCAACCGCTAACGGGAGTCACTCCGCCATCGCCGTCGAGGGACCGTCGAGCATCGTCCCGCGCGGCTCGGACGGAAAAAGGTCCAGGACTCGATAGGGAGGCTTTTGGCCCCCGCTGGGAAGCAGGCGACTAGGCTCCCTCCCAGCGGGAACCGGAACTCGTTGACGAAGAGAACCTACGGCGGGAGTTGTATACGACCGTCCCGACGCAACTCCTGTTGCAGCGACTCGACCGCCTGCACGATGGCCTGAGTCGAGGCAGACGGCTAGGAGCGTGCGCATCGATCTGTGGCGTCCCGAGGCCAGGGACGGGCGTCGGAGGGGCCGGGAGATCGCTCCGTCCATTCCCGGATCAGGCGGGCGACAGGAGCCTGTACTCGAAGGACTCGATGTCCCGTCCCCGGTGTCGTCCCGCTGGACCCAAGCAACGTCGCGCCTGTATCGGCCTTCGATCCCCCCAACTTTCGAGCGTGCTGGCTCGTCGGGCTCTCCGGGGCCCGCGTCGATGCGGAGGGGAACCTTCCGCGGGAAGACTACTCGTTGGCCGCGTAGCACCCCGGTTCAGCACGACGCCGAGAGCACCACGCCAATCACGCCGCGGACCGCCCCAGCCACGATGCAGGGATGCTTGCGGACGTACAGGCCGGTGCGACCAGGGCTACTCGGATAGAGCCCCTTGTCCTGAAGCGCCCCATCTGCCACAGCGAGCAGGTAGGAGAGTCAGAGCGAGTTCCCGCGACTCCCGCTTCAGCTCCTTCTTGCTCTTGTGCTGCCCGGCCATCGCACTCCTTGGCGCACATCACGACCTCCATGCCGAGTCTGTGGTGTGTGTTTTGGATGCGATGTGGCGCGGACTTCCCTTTGCCTCTGGCACCTTCGCCCGGCAGGGCGAGCTGTGTGCCTGCTCGACCCCAGTTCGCCACCCGTGCTGGTCGGCAGGCGCATCGTCAAGCTCAAGGACGAGAAGGCGGCGGCAGAGGCGACCCTCCGAGAGTGAGCCGAACGCTCAAGACTGACGTGAGGAACTAGCGGACGCCTTGGAGCGGCTGCCCGACCTATCGGAGCAGCTACGCAGCGCCACGCCTGAGGTCCAGCGGCAGATATTCGACGCCTTCTCCCTCCGCGGCCAATGCGACAGGACGCAGGAGGTCGTGCGTGTGTCGGCGACGGTCACGGAGCAAGTCGCCCGCGCGCTTGCCAGCGGGCAACTCGACCCGCTAGTTGAACGGGGGGATGGAAAGGACCGTACGGTGCGCAAACCCCGTGGTCGTGCAGGCGCAGATGCTGAGCTTGGTGTAGACCGGTGGCCGGTGGCAGACGACGAGCTAACGAGCGTCGTGCGTGGCACGCAACTCATGCAGCATCGCGTCGCGACGACCCCGTCTGCGCTGGGCCGTCTTCGTCGACGACAGCTTGTGCGGCTTGCACAGCAGGCAGCCGGCGCGACGCTGCTTGGGTCGCCCTCGCTTGTGATTCGCCATACGCCCACAATGGTAGACAGTCGTCCGCGGTCTCGTCGGATGGCGCCGATCCCACAGGGCCATCCCGAGCACCACGCGGTGATCGCGATCGGAAGCGGCGTGGTGCTGGTCGGTGACCTACCGCCTCGCGCGCTCAAACTCGTCTCGGAGTGGACCGGCTAAGGATCGGCTTCAGCGATGGCAGCTCGCGTGATGTCGATCTAACAGGAGAGTTGCACGGCCCGGTGTTCGAGCCACTTGCCGACCCCGACTTCTTTGCGCAGGTTCGCGTGGACGACGAGATGGGTACCGTCGTGTGGCCCAACGGTGCCGACCTTGATCCCCTCGTGTTGCACGGCGACTTCGAGCCGGCCTCACGCTTCGCCCACCGCTGAGCTGCCTGCAGCGATCCGGCTGCGAGCGCGGCACTCGCAGATAGTTGTCAGTGGAAGCTACGCGACGAAGGCCAAACTGTCGAGCCCGGGTTGAGGCTTTGCGACAGGCCCTGGCAGATTGCCGGTGACGATCAGCGCTCCGGCATTCAAAGCAGCAATCGAGGCTTACCCCGATGGCTCAGTATCTGCTTGGGCTGATTGCTCGTGGGCGAGCTCAATGGCATCCTGAGCCCACGCGATAGCCGCAACTGCCCAGCCCAGAGCCTGATCGCGGTCGAGCTTCGATGCGCTACTTGTCCCGTAGCGCATGTGCACGCCGTATGGCGCCAAGCACTCCACCCCATCGAGCGTCGCGGGAACGTCGAGTCCGTTGGTCCGACAAAGCTCAATCAACCCGTCGAGATCGTGCGTGTAGGGAAACTCGATCTCACGTGAAGCCAATGCCGCCTTCAGCGCCTTCTCGACGGCCTGCTGACTGTGGAACCCGAGGATGGCATCAGCGACACCGGCGACAGGAAGCAGCGATCTCGCAGCGAACTCGTCGTCGCGAGCCAGATCCACTAGCAATCGCGGAAGATCAGGCGGCTCAGACATCAAGCTGCGATTGCTCGCCCGTCGGCGAACGCAGCGTGGATCAGGCTGCCCTGGACATCCCGCCATTCTTTGGCATCCCGCTCGCTGACAACGACCACATCGGCAAAGACACCTAGGCCGCGCAACGTCCTACGCAGTCGAACCGACTCCGCGACCGCGTCCTCGACATCTGGCTCCACGACAAGGAAGTCCAGATCGCTCGCTCGGCCCGCGTCGCCGCGAGCATGGGATCCGAACAGGATCACCCTCGCGCCGGGCGCCGCATCCGACAGCCGCCGACCTGCCTCATTGATGACCGCCTCGCTGAACATGCAGATACGGTAGCGCCGCAGCCAGATCGCAGGCGTAAACCAGCGACCGGTGGTTTACACGTCCGGCACCGATGGAGAGGACCGTACGTTGCGCAAACCCCGTTGTCGTGCAGGCGGAGTCGCTGAGCCTGGCATGAGTGGCGGCCGACATCCGGGCCGAGCCCGTCAAATAGAGTCGCTCTTGCCCCGGTTGCACTCAGCGCATAGGAGCTGGAGGTTCTGAAGCGTCGTTGCGCCGCCGTGGGCAACGGGCAGGATGTGGTCGTACTGGAGGTCGAAGGAGCCGCCGCACTCGACGCAGTGACCACCGTCACGCTCGAAGACAGCACGGCGCAGTTCGGTCGTGGGAGCAATGCGCGTGGGGCGGCCATTTTCCTCAGCTCGCATCAGGCTTCGCGCCGACTGCAACTTCTGCTCCAGGCGGCGCTTGCGCTGCAATACGAGGGCCTTGACGTCCTCGGCACCCAAGCTGTCGTCGTCCCAATAGAAGTCATCCAGGAACTGCCAGAGATTGCGCTTGCCATCGCGCCACACCTGCACGGGCTCCGTCGCCTGCGCTTGCTGAGCTCCTGCCACCTCAGCCTTCGACCAGCGCAGCTCCATGATCTTGCGCCCAGACTGCACTGCGTGGCGGCGACCCGAGAGCATCCGGCGAAGCGTCCAGGGCAGCTTAATCAGCTGCGCTTTGTTGTCGACACGAAGCATCCCAGAACCGTATCGGCATTCTGATCGCCCCCTTTGAGCCTGCGACAGACTGCCAAGCTCCACGTAGCCCCCGGCGATGACGGGTACGGCGGCTAGGCTTCGATGCCGTCATGAACGTCCCCGACCAGCCACTCTCCCACGAGGTTCTGGAGCGCGCACGCGCGTACGTGCGCGTCGATCAGCGGATCGTCGCCGCGCTGCCCGAGTTGGGCGAGGCGATCCGCTCGTTCGAGCCGGTCCCGGGTCCTGCCGGGGAGAGCGTCGCCGAATGGTTGGCCGAGCGCGCCCTGAACGAACCGCAGGAGGCGACCGTCCGAGTGCGGCTCAGCCACGGCAAGGTCACGGGGGTATATGCGCTGTGCGCCGCGCAGATCGCGCTCAGCCGCGAGGGACGCGCACAGCTCGGCGGCGTGCACTACCGCACCCAACCGGCGATCCTGCTCGCGCAATTCGCGCGCACCGCAGACACGCCTGGCATCGGCGACGAGATGCTGCGTCATGCCGACACCAGCGCGCGCCGCGCGCTGCTCTACGTCGGTGCGACCGCCCTCGTGGTTGACCCGTTCGACCAAGACACCGCCGTGATGTGGCAGCAGCGCTTCGGCTTTCAAGATTCCGAGCAGCCGGTGCCGGGCAACCCCCGGCTACGCCGGCAATGGCTCATCCTTCAGCAGTAGTCGGCGCCTTCGGCTTCCAACTCGGCCATCAACTGGTCGGCGCTCTCGTGAAACGCGCGCACGCGAGGATCGCGGCGCGAGCGCTCCAGATCCCGCTCGTCAATCACGATCACCGCTTGGTCGAGCACGTCGTGCAGCTTGTCCTTGTCGAGTGCTGTAGCCACGACCTCAGCGTACCGCAACACGACCGCGAAGTAGGCCTGGAGACGCGGCACGTAGAACGGACCTCGCCGCACGGGCGTCGGGGCGAACTCCTATTCGTTGGAGCTGAAGGGGCCAACGTAGTAGTGCCCGTGTTCGTGCGTGACCGTTGCTGTTATCTCCTCGTTGTGGTACGGCCCCGAGCGAATCCACAACCAGCTACACACGAACGTCGAGCCGCCTGTCCGTCGGCATTTTGTGCCGAACGACGAGACCTCATTCAACGGGTATCGACCTTCTGCGTGGGCCGCGCTGACGAAGGCCTTCTTGGCCTGTCCCAGCGGGCTTGTTTCCTGCCTGCGTTCTTCGGCCCTTCCTTCTTTTCTTCCGCTTCTCTCTTGGGCCGTTCTTTGCGGCGCCGCGCAGCTTCGTGCTCTCGCTTGAGCTTTTCACGCTTGCGGGTCGATGTGCACCAGGCAGCCGAGACGCTGCCAAACTGTCCGCTGCTCGTGATCGTCGGCCCGACCAGGCCGTGTGAGGTGACGACAAAGCTACCTGTGACACCGGGCGCGTCACACGACCAAGCTATCTGCACAACTTCTTCGGAGTTCGGCTCGTCAACATCTTCGACTTCTCCGGGGTGATCGACTTCCCATGAAGTGGATACCAGCGCTCTTGAGCCTTCGCTTATCGTGGCAGCGTCTTTCAGTGTCTTGGCCCCGAGCCCTTCTGCAAGTTCGTGTGGTAGTAGGGCGACCGATTCTTCGAGGGTGATGCACTTCTCCGCGCCCGTCGTCGTCACGCTTATCGTCGTATAGCCGGGATGACTCCATGTATGTCCAGGGTGCGCTACGGCAGTCGCCTGGACCGTTGCTGCTTCGAGCGCTTCGCTGTGCCCTACCGGACAAGAAGCCGACGCGGACGTGACGCTGGCGAACATCGTGACGACCATCGTCGCCACGAGGGCCAGGGACTTCATGTGGGCCACGCCGCGATAGCCGTGCGCAGAGGCGGGTATCGTCGTCCTTGAGCGCCGCACGATGGCGCAAGGGTAGCGCAGCACACACCGTCGAGACGGCAGCTCGATGGAGCGCTGTAGAGTGCCCCCGGGTGGCGCACGGATATCGCCTTCGCGTAGAGGATCAGGCTGGCGCAGCCTACATTCTGCGGCGTGTTGGCGCTCTGGCCGAGATCGAGCAGGCGGTTATCGCGCATTGCGCGGAGCACGCGCCTCAACCTCCGTACAGACCACAGGAGATCAAGAAGCGGTTGGCCCCGAGCTGGAGGCCAGAGGTGCGGGTGCCGCCCTTCGGGCCGCAGTACGACAATCTGCCGATCAACGACCGCTACGACCTGTGGAAGTCGTTCGAGCTTGACGGCGGCGCGCGGATCGGCGTGGCGATCGAGATGGAGCGATGGGAGGTCTGGACCGACCTGCTCAAGTTCCGGCGCGGAATCCAGCGCCATCAGATCGCCGTTGGCGTGATCCTGCACGACAATCCCGCAAACCTGTACTACGTCTACCATCATCTGCGGCTCATCTCCGAGCCACTTTTTAGCGCGCTACCGGTCGTGTTCGCCGCGCCGGAAGGCGAGGGACTGGAGACGGCTGCGCCTCCAAGCAATCGCCGCTTCGCTCCCTACCGGATGCCCAACGATCCGGTTGCCTGACCGTTGCAGCCTTTAAAGATTTCCTAAACCTTTGCCGTAGGCTGACCCATTTTGGCGGTCAAAAGCACTTTTAACTATTGGAGGGAGTTTCTTCCGAGCTTCCCCCTTGCAGGGTCTTCCGCCGGCACCAAACACTCTGAGCCAAGACACTCGTCGCCCGCGCAGGCGGGCGTCAAAATCTGCGCACAACAACTACCGCCGCGGCGTTCATGTAAGAGCGCCGCAGTTGGTCGCGCTCTCATCTGAGCAGGAGCACGAAGCGACGGCGCTGCTCGCCGGGCTGCTGCGTGACGCGGCCCACAGGGATGGAGGCGGCGTTTGCGGCAGCGCTTTGGGCAGCGTTTGCCCCAACGCTTTCGACGGCGCGACCCCGCCGGCTGGGAGGCCCGAAAAGCCGCACGGGAGCAGGAGATCGGACCAGTGAGCAAGCCCCGACAAAGAAGGACGAGTGATCGTTCCGAGAGATCAAGAGCCGCACAGCGGCGTGGGATGCGAGTGAGCGCCGATCGCGTGTTCGATCTTGCGCGGCATTTGACATGGCGTGACCGGGAGATCGCCACATGCCTGTATGACCATCAGGTGCTCGCCACCGGCCAGCTTGAGCTGCTGTTCTTCTCCTCGCGTCGTCGTTGCCAGGACCGGCTGCTGTTCCTCTACCGGGAACGTGTGATCGACCGCTTCTACCCGCACGGCCCGTTCGGCTCGGGTAAGCCGCAGGCGCACTGGCTGCTCGATGACGCCGGCGCGATCCTCGTCGCCTCAAGCCTCGGCGTGGAGCCCAAGCGGCTGGGCTGGCAGCGCCGCGAGGACTGGGCCTCGCACACGCAGCTCGCGCATCGCCTGGGAGCAAACCAGTTCGTGTGCGATCTGATCGCCGCAACCCTGCCCGATCCTCACATGGGCGTGACCGCCTGGGACTCGACCCGCCGCGCCACCGAGCGTCCTGGCAGCAACGGGCCTGTCGAGCTTGTGCGGCCAGACGCGGGCCTCATCCTCGACGTTCCCACCGGCGCGATCGAGTGCTTCCTTGAGTGGGACCGTGCCACCGAGACACAGCAGCGCCTTGAGGACAAGATCGAGCGCTACAAGCTCGCCGAGGCTCGCCTGCACGACCAAACGCAGATGTGCAACGTCCTGTTCGTCGTACCAGGACCGGGCAGGATCGACACGCTACGCCGGGCGTATGCCGCGCTTGAGCCCAAGCGAGAACGCCACCGTCAGGACAGCTCTCTGGTCAACCTCGACGGGCGCTGGCCGATACTCGCCACAACCACGACCGCGCTGCGCGACGCAGGGCCACTGAGCAGAGTCTGGGAGTCGATCACCGACCCCACTCAGCCGCCGGTCGCGCTCAGCGAGCTGCCCATCAGCCATGCCCTGGGACCGGCCGACATGGCGTGCGCGCTCGGGCGCCGCTGGCATCACGAGCAGCCCGGCTTCTGGGATCGGCTCTCTCCGCTGCACCGCCGCCCGGAAGACCCCGGCAGCGGCGAGCATGAGGGCTTGAAGCCTGACGACGGATCTGATCTGATCGACCAGCCCCACAGCCACGACGACTACGAGCGGGAGGCCATCCCATGACGCGCATCTGCCTCTACACCCGCATCTCCACCGACGAGGAGAACCAGCCAACCTCGCTCGCCTCCCAGCACGAACGGCTGGAGGCATTCTGCAAGGTGCAAGAAGACTGGCGAATCGTCGCCCGCCACGACGACCGCTCGACCGGCACGAAGCTCGACCGGCCCGGCCTGCAAGCCGCGCTCGACCTCGCCCGCCAAGGCCGCATCGACCAGCTACTCGTCTACAGGATCGACCGGCTATCAAGAAAGGTGCGCCAACTCTCCGGCATCGCCGAGGAACTGGACAAGCTCGGCGTGATCCTGAGCTCAGCGACAGAGCCATTCGACACCGGCTCACCGGCAGGCCGGATGATGCTGCAAATGCTCGGCGTGTTCGCCGAGTTCGAGCACGCCACCATCGTCGATCGCATCACCGCCGGTATCGAACGCCGCGCCAAGGAAGGCCGCTGGTACAGCGGACGCCCACCCTTCGGATACACGCTCCACGACGGCCAACTCGCACCAGACCCGATCACCTCGCCGACCGTCAAGCGCATCTACCAGCTCTACACGCAGGACCGGCTCGGCACAATCGCAATCGCCCAGCAGCTCGGCGCCAAGCACGCACCGGCGCCGAGCGCCGGCTGGGGCCACCCAGCCGTCCACCGCGTCCTCACCAACCCGACCTACCTCGGACGCATCCGCTGGCGCAACCAGGACTTCCAGTCCACGCACGAGCCATTGATCGACCAAGCCACCTTCGACCACGCCCAGGCGATCCTCGCCGAGCGCGGCAGCGACGCATCCCGCCGCCGCGGCAACCGCTCGGACTTCCTACTCTCCGGCGTGATCCGCTGCGGCCACTGCGGACGCGCCTACATCGGCATGTCAGCGCGCGGCAAAGGCGGCACCTACCACTACTACGCCTGCACCGCCCGCCAGAAGTACGGCCCCAAAGCCTGCCAAGGTGAGCGCGTCTCACGCGAGAAGCTCGAGACCGCCGTCCTGCGCCAACTTACCGGCATCTACCGCGACGGCCCGCTGATCCACGACGCCCTCGGCGCCGCCCAAGAGCAAGCGCAGCGCGAGCGACCAGCGCTCGATGAGCAACGTCGCTCGATCACCGCCGAGATCACCCGTGTCGAACGCTCGACCGAGCGCTACTTCGAGGCCTTCGAGCAAGGCCGACTCTCCCCCGAGCGCTGCGAACAGCGCGTCGCCCGCCTGAACGCCCGCCTCGACGACCTCCGCGCCCAACAGGCCGAGCTCGCCGACGACGGCGCAGACGAGACCGCACACGCGCCCACAGCAGCCGACCTGGCCGCGACCGCCGACCAACTCGAAGGAGTGATCGCAGACGGCGAGCCCGAGCAAACCAAGGCACTCCTACGCATCCTCATCGCCGAGCTGCGCATCAACAGCAAGACCGACATCAAGCCCACCTACCGCATCATCACACCCGACCGCACCCACACGGCCGGGGTTTGCGCAACGTCCGGAAAAGTGGGCCGTGCAGGAATCGAACCTGCAACCTTGGGCTTAAGAGGCCCCTGCTCTGCCGGTTGAGCTAACGGCCCGGGAGGACGCTGAGGACAAGCCGTCCGTTGAGGGTCCAGCATTCTAGCCCAGCTCCGCGACGCGAGGCCCGTCCGGGCGCCCACAGAGACCGGTCGCCTTGGTGAGGCCCCAGCACCCCAAGGCTGGCGGCCCGTCAAGGCTAGGGCCAACCGGAGCGGGGTCGGCCGCTCAGAACACCACCGTGCGCCCCCCGTCGGCGATCACGCGGTCGTCGAGGTGCAGCGAGACCGCCCGGGCCAGGACCATGCGCTCGACGTCGCGGCCCACGCGTTCCAGCTCGGCGACGCTCTGACGGTGGTCCACGCGCTCCACCCCCTGTTCGATGATGGGCCCCCCGTCGAGCTCCTCGGTGACGTAGTGCGCGGTGGCCCCGATCAGCTTGACCCCGTGCTCGTGGGCGCGGCGATAGGGCTGCGCGCCGGGGAAGGCGGGCAGGAAGGAGTGGTGGATGTTGATCACCGGCGCCCCCAGGCGCGCCAGGAAGTCGCCGCTGAGGATCTGCATGTAGCGCGCCAGCACCACCACGTCGACCCCTCCCGCCAGCAGCCCCAGCATCCGCTCCTGCGCCTGCGCCCTGTCCTGCGGGTCGACCGGGACGTGATGGAAGGGGACCCCGGCTGCCCGTGCCTCCGGCTCGAGGTCGGGGTGGTTGGAGATCACCGCCACCACCTCCGCGTCGAGCTCTCCGCGGCGCCAGCGCCACAGCAGGTCCACCAGGCAGTGATCGCGGCGGGAGGCCAGGATCGCCATGCGCCGGCGCTGGCCCCAGAAGCGCAGCTCCCACTCCATCTGGAAGTGCTCCGCCACCTCCGCGGCGAAGCGCTCCCGCAGGCGCTCCCGCAGGCGTGGGGACTCCAGCAGGCCCGCGAGGTAGAGCTCGGTGCGCAGGAAGAACCTGCCCCCGGTGGGGTCCGTGGAGTACTGATGGGAGGAGACGATGTTCGCCCCCAGATCGAACAGGAAGCCCGATACGGCCGCGACGATGCCCGGCCGGTCCGGGCACGCGATCAGCAGGCGCGCGCTGTAACGAGGGGAATCCTCCGGGGAGCCGGCCATCCTACGATCTCGGATCGATCCGCCCGGCTGGGCCCTCTACTTCTGCTTGGTGCTGGACGTTCCCCCCGCGGGCGCTGTCGCGGTGGACACCGCCGTGGTGGACGCCGACTTGGGCGCCGACGGGGTCGATTTGCCCACCGTCCCGGTGAAGCCGCCTTTCCCGTTCGGCTTGACTGGGTACGTTTTGCCTGCCTGCGTCGCGACATACGTGCCGTTCGGCTCTTTGCTGATGGAGACGCGGGCGTGGCTCAAGGGGGCCTTCTTGATTTCCGCGAGATACTTCTTCACCCGCTTGCGTTCGGTGGCGGGCGCCAGCTTGACGGCCTTGGTCGCGGCTGCGTCGCCGACGCGAGTGTTGCCGGCCTTGTAGGCATATTCAGCGAGGGCCGAGTACAGGCTCGCGCTGGGCGGCCGGGAGGCGATCTCGATCTGCATCGCCCGCATCCCCTCGGCCGGCAGGGCGAGCCCCTGTTCGATGTAGACGGTGTTCGCCATCCTCGTGGCCAGTTCCGAGCTCGGGTGATGGGGTTCCAACCGGAGGTAGGTCTGCCACGCGTTGGAGACCTTCGCCAGCAGCGCCTTGCCCTTGGCGGTGTACGGTTCGGTTTCGGAGGTCGCGTTGGAGTATTCGGATTCGCTCGCCTGGTGCAGCTGGGCTTCGGCGAGCGCGGCCCAGGCAGCCGCTTCGCTCGGGTGCGCTTTCACGCGCCGCTGCGCCGCGGCGACCTTGCCGGCGAAGCTGGCGCTGCCGCTGCCCCCGCCTTCGGTGAGGGCGTTGAAGATCCCGCCCCCCCCGCCGCCCACGCCGACCCCGAAGCCCACGAAGCCGAGCAGGAACAGGATGGCGAGCCCCAGATAGACCACCTGGACGGTGCGGCGGCGGCCTCTGCCTCGCAGGTCGAAGAGCATCAGTCGGTGAGCTTTCTGTCCATGTGGTCGATTATGGCGTTCACGTGCGGGTCTGTGTCCTCGTCCGCGGTCTCGGCGGGCGGGCCGCTGGGGCTGTCTGCCGGGGGAGGGGCCACCGGCCCGCCCTCCCTGGCGGTCCCCCCCGACGAGGGCGGCGGGCCCTGCGGGCCGCTCCCCTCAGCAGCCCGCGCCTCCCTCCGTGCCGAGCGCCGCGCCACGAACGATGCCACCAGGATACTCGCCTCGTAGAGAACGTACAGGGGGACTGTCTCGAGGATCAACGTGACCGCATCCCCCGGCAGGAAGGCCGCAACGGCCGCGCAGGCCACGATCGCGTAGCGGCGCCCGTGGCGCAGCTGCCTGGGAGTCACGATCCCCGCGCGGGTCGCCCCCAGGATCGCCACGGGGACCTGGAAGACGAGCCCCATCGCGAGCAGCACCGTCGCCGCGAACTGGTAGTAGGGACTGGCCTGCACCAGGTTGTTGAACTCGCCGCTGTTGAAGTTCACGAGGAAGCGCAGCGCCGCGGGCAGCACGACGAAGTAGCCGAACAGCACCCCCGCCGCGAACAGGAATGGGACCGCGGCCAGCAGCGGCGCGACGGCGCGTCTCTCACTCGGCTGCAGGGCGGGCAGCACGAAGCCGTACAGCTCGAACAGGATCACCGGCAGGGAGACGATCAGCGCGAAGAAGAAGACCACCGTGACCGTCGTCGTGAACGGCTCGCCGATCCCCAGCGTCGTCAACTTTTCGCTCTCCGGGACCGGCGGTATCTTCGCCATGTCCGCCCGCAGTCGAGCGAGCTCGGCCGTCAGCTGCGCACGGACCCCCGCCGGCAGGTGGCTGTCGGGGGCGCTGAGGGTCCTGGCGAGCGCTTCGGTGGCCCCCGCCACCTCGAGCACCGCGCGCTGGGTCAGCGCCGTCTGGCCGGCGAAGCCCTCGCCCTTCTCGATGAGACCGTGGCGCTCCTTTTCCAAAGGGCGGTTGATCAGGTGCAGCAGCGCGTGGTTCTGCCACAGGCACAGCCCGAACGCGACCACCAGCACCGCCCCGCTGACGATCAGACGCGTGCGCAGCTCTTCGAGGTGCTCGACGAGGCTGAGACGGTCTTCGTGGCCGATCGTGCGGATCGCGGTGGCCATATCTGCCCCTCAACATATATCGGGCGCCGCCCCGGAGCCGGTTATCCGCAATGAAAGTGGGCAAAGCTCGGTATTCGTCGCCAGCCGCTAAAGAGCGCGCCAGAGGGAGTCGATGACTCGCACAAGAGGCCCCAGACAGCCTCACGTCTCCTTCGATCCGGACCCCCCAATGCCCCCCGACAAGAGCCACCACCAGAGCCGCCACCACGTGCGGCTGCCCAGCGGCAAGCAGATCGAGGTCGTCTACCTGGACAACCCCGCCCCGCCGAGCCTGGGATCGACCCACCCCACCCACCCGGCCGGGCGCAGGCGGGCGGATCCGGCCGCGGAGCCCCTCCACATGTGCTTCTACTGCGCCGGTGAGCTCGTTCACCCGGTGGACTGGTCCGAGGCGGGCACGGGGCAGTGGCGGATCCTGCTGCGCTGTCCGGAGTGCGAGGCCACGCGCGAGGGCGTCTTCGAGCAGGCCGCCGTGGAATCGCTCGACGACGAGCTCGACCGCGCCACGGGGGCGCTCCTGAGCGACCTGCAGCGCGTGACCCACGCGAACATGGCCGAGGAGATCGACCTCTTCGTCCGCGCGCTCGACGCCGATCTGATCCTGCCCTGCGACTTCTAGGGGAGGGGGCTCTGGGGGAGGGCCTGCCCTCCCCCAGCCTAGTGATCGACCTCTTCGTCCGCGCGCTCGACGCAGACCTTATCCTGCCCTGCGACTTCTAGCGGTGGCTCAGCGGTAGCGCTCCACGACCGCGTCCGCCACGAGGTCCAGTAGCGCGGCGCGGTCGCTGGGGAGGATCGCGGGCAGCGTCGCCTTGGCCTCGGCGACGAGTGCCAGCGCCCGCTCGCGGGACTCCTCCAGCGCGCCGGTTGCGGCGATCCGGTCGCACAGCTCCCCCGCCTGCTCGGGGCCAGCGAGGGAGGCGAGGTCGACGGCCGCCAGACTCGCGTCGCGCTCACGCGCGAGGATCAGGGGCAGCGTGACGGTGCCGTCCAGCAGGTCCGCTCCGCGGGTCTTGCCGGTGCGCTCCACCGGCCCCGAGACGTCGAGCACGTCGTCGAGCAGCTGAAAGGCGAGGCCGATGCGCCGCGCGAACGCTCCCAGGGCCTCCGCCAGCGCGCCGGCCGGGGCGGGCGGGCTCCGCTCCGCATTCCCGCACGCCACCATCGCCCCCAGGCGGCAGGCGGCCTCGAACAGGGCCGCCGTCTTGAGCTCGCAGCGCTTCAGGTAGCGCTCCACCGCCACCCCCCCCGCGTAGGCGTCCTCGCGCTGCAGGAGCTCCCCCGCCGCCAGCGCCGAGCTGGCGTCCGAGAGGGCACGCAGCTGCGCCACATCGCCGTTGCGCGCGAGCTCCGCAAACGCCCGCGAGAAGAGCAAATCGCCAGTCGCGATCGCCGCTCGACGGCCCGCGCGGGCGACCACCGAGGGATGCCCGCGGCGCAGCAGCGCCCCGTCGATCACGTCGTCGTGCACGAGGGTCGCGGAGTGCACGAGCTCCACGGCCACCGCCGCGCGCACCAGGGGCTGCTCGAAGCCATCGCGAACCGCTCCCCCGCCGTCGCCCGGGCCGTCCGCCTCCCAAGCCTCCGCCGCTGCGCCGTCGCCCGGCCAGCCCGCGGCGGTGGCGGCGAGCACCACCAGCAGCGGGCGCAGACGCTTGCCCCCCGCGAGGACCGTGGAGCTGGCGTGCACCGCCAGCGGCGCGCCCGCCTCAGTGGCGACCCGCTCGAGGTGCTCCTCGGTGCGCACCATCCGATCGCGCAGCTCCGGGCCACCGCGGCGCATGATCTCCGCTACCGCGTCCTCGTCCCCCTCGGACACAAACCCGGGTGCAGTGCTGCTCACCGTGCTCATCATCCGCCATTCGCCGCGAACGTGCCGAGCGGGGGGCGAGAGCTGGGCGCGCTGGGCGCGGGGACACTGCCCGAGTGGATCGCGACGATGCCCCCGGCGGTGAGCAGGTAAGTGATCTCAACGAGCCCCGCCCGCTCCAGCTCCGCGGCCAGCAGCGCGGGCGCCGGGAAGCGCTTGACGGATTCGGGCAGGTAGGAGTACGCCTCGTGATCCCCCGCCAGCCGCCCGAGCTGGGGCACCACGCGATCGAACCAGAGGCGGTAGAAGATCGACAGCGGGGGGCGCGTGGGAGAGGTGAACTCCAGCACCACCACCCGGCCCCCCGGCCGCACCACGCGCGCCATCTCCGCGAGGCCGCGGCGGAGATCGGAGAAGTTGCGCGCGCCGAAGCCGACCGTGGCGGCATCGAAGGAATCGCTCTCGTAGGGCAGCTCCAGCGCATCGCCCCACTCGAAGCGCAGGGACGCGGGAATTTGGTTTCCCCGCCCTCTCCCCCCTCCCTCCTCCAACACCGCAGCCTTGGCTCGTGCGCGGGCCAGCATCCCCTCGGAGAAGTCGCTGCCCACCACCTCGCCCCCCGGGGCCACCCGGCGTGCGAGCTCGAACGCCAGGTCGCCGGTGCCGGTGGCCACGTCGAGCACGCGGCTGCCCGGGCCCACTCGCGCGAGGTCCACCGCGCGCTCGCGCCAGCGGTGGTGCAGACCGGCGCTCATCACGCCGTTGAGCAGGTCGTAGCCCCCGGCGACGCGGTCGAACATCGCCTGTACCTGCCCCGCCTCCGGCTGGCCGCTCAAACGCCCTACTTCAACTGCGCGAGGAATGCGACGGCCGCCTCGAACTGCTTGGGAGGCAGGTGCCTGAACGAGGGCATCGGCGCCGTGGGGTTGACCAGCGTGCGCGCGATCCCCAGGCGGGGGATGCGCGAGCCGATGTGCGTCAGTTCGGGGCCCGGCCCGTTGTTGCCGTTGTCGCCGAGCTTGTGGCACGCCAGGCAGCCCGACTGGGCCACCACCTTCCTGCCCGCTTCGAACTCCGCGAGCGTCTGGCCGCCCGCCTGGACCACCGCGGCCGGCGTGGCGATTTCGACCGCGGTCGGCGCTCCGGTGTTGGCGCCCTCCCAGGTCAGGAAGGCCATCGCCCCGATCACGAAGATCCCGGTGAAGGTGGCGATCGGCCGGCGCTCGGGGCGGCGCTCGGGACCGCGGTCGTAGAAGGGCAGCAGGAACAGCAGGATCATCCCCAGCGTGGGGATCCCCACCGTCGCGAGCGCCACCAGGCTCGGCGGCTTGATCACGCGCAGGAGCTCGAAGAGGAAGAAGAAGTACCACTCCGGCCGCGGCACGTAGGTGGTCGTCGTGGGGTTCGCCTTGGACCCCAGCTCCGCGCCGAGCACCAGCGACATCGTGATGATGCACGCCATCACCACGCACGCCATGATCGAGTCCTTGGCCACCGCGTAGGGGAAGAACGGTTTCCCTTTGGACTTCAGGAGCGCGTACTCGCGGAGGTACTCCTCCTTCTGGCGCTGGTTCATCGCCGCATCAGGCCTCCGTCTCGAGCAGCTCGGGGTCTTTCTCGGCTTTCATCCACGGCGGGGCGGTGGTGCCGAGCTTGGCGACGAGGTAGAGGTGGGCGCCGATCAGCGAGGCGATCAGCCCCGGCAGGACCAGCATGTGGATCGCGTAGAAGCGCGAGAGCGTCGTCGCCCCGAATTCCGGCCCCGCGCGCAGGAAGTCGGCCAGATAGGGCCCCACGAGGGGTCCGGTGGCGGTGATGTTGTTGGCGACCACCGTCGCCCAGAAGGCGCGCTGGTCGAAGGGCAGCAGGTAGCCCGTGAGCGACATCATCATCGTCAGGATCAGCAGCACCACCCCGATCACCCAGTTGAGCTCCCGGGGGTACTTGTAGGCGCCAAAGAAGAACGTGCGGCCCATGTGCAGGAAGACGAGCACCACCATCACCGTGGAGCCCCACTTGTGCATGCCGCGCACGAACTGCCCGAGGAACACCTGGTTGGTGACGTAGCGGATCGATTCGTAGGCCCCGCCGGAGGGGTCGGGGCGGTAGTACATCGCCAGGAAGACCCCCGTGACGGCCTGGTTGAGGAAGGCGAACATCGTGGCCGAGCCCAGCGTGTAGAACCAGTTGGTGCCCTTGGGCACCTTGCGGAACATCAGCCACCGCGCCGCCCCGCTCAGCGAGGTGCGTTCGTCGACCCAGTCGACCACCGCGGTCCCCGCGTTGGCGGCGTGGTCCACCGGACGGGCCACGCCGTTGCTCTCCTCCGGGCGCGGCGGGGGGGCCTTCAGCGGCGCGGGGATCGGGGGGGCGGGCAGTTTGGGCACGGTTCTCGAGCGGGCTAGCGGCGGATCGAGGGACGGGAGGGGTAGAGGTACTGGCCGAGGCCGTCCAGCGGCTCGCCGGGATCGCGCGGGGAGAAGCGGCGCAGCTCGCTGTTGACGCTGAAGCGCGCGCCGATCTGCACGTAGCCATCGACCACGCGCGTGTAGAAGCGATCCAGCGGCCGCACCGGCGGACCGCCCACGCGGCGGCCGAGCAGGTCGTAGACGCCCCCGTGGCAGGGGCAGATGAAGCGCTCCGCGGCTTCCACCCAGCGCACGGGGCAGCCGGCGTGTGCGCAGCGCGTGGAGATCGCGATGTAGGGGGTGTGGCGGTCGTAGATGTCCGTGTCGATCGCCGGGTTTTTCTGGCGCACGTACACCGTCGTCTTGCCCGCCTCCCCGATCCCGGGATCGACGGTGATCACAGTCGGGATGTAGTTGTTGTCGGGGAACATGTCCGTGGGGCCCACCGTCTCCCAGGCGTGGGGCTTGGCCTTGAAGATCGGGCCCAGCGCGAAGCCCAGCGCGGGCAACGTGAAGGACATGGCCGCGACCGCCCCCGCGGTGTGGGCCGAGCCGGTCATGAAGCGCCGCCGCGTGACCGTCTCGCCCTCGAACGCTCCGGGTATGCGACGGTCGGCGGTGTACTTGGACTTGTGCTTGTCGTGCTTGCTGGGCAAGGGAGCAAAGAATACCGCCTGCGAGCCGGCGCTGGTCTAGCAGTGATGGTGCCTATTGGCACAATCACTGGAGATTCGCCTTACCTGGGCTCAGCCGCGGCGCGCATCGCCGCGAGCGCCCCCGGCTCCCCCGCCTGCACCAGGGCCTTGGCCCGGCGATGGTGCTCGCTCGGGCCCCAGCCCACCGCGCGTGCGCCCGCGACCCAGGTCGCCAGAGCGAGCTCGTCGCTGCCCCCTCCCTGGGCGAGCGCGGTCAGCGCGATCACGTCCGCGAGCTCCGCCACCGCATCGAGATCGCCGAGCGCCACCAGACGCGCGAGGCCGAGCGCATAGAGCTGGTCGCCCGCCAGCAGGCCCAGATCGGCCTCCGGTGGGCGCAGGATGCGAGGTGTGTCGTAGTGCAAGAGGTAGCCCTCGTAGATCGCCTCCATCAGCAGCTCGTACTCCTCGGGGTGTCCCTGCGCGCGCGGGCCGGCGGCAGCAATCTGCGCGGGGCCCGCGCCGTTGGCGGCGAGGCCACCATCGAGCAGGCTCGCCATCAGCCCCCCCTGCTCGCGCAGCAGCTGCGCCAGGCGCTCGAGCGCGGGGGACTGCGGATGTGGAGAGGGAGGGGGGGGAGCGGCTGGCGTCGTCATCCAATCTCCCCAAATGCCGCCGCGGCGGCATCCACGGTGCGCTCCAGATGCTCGGGGGTGTGAGCCAGCGAGGGGAACCACGCCTCGAACTGCGAGGGCGGCGGGTTGACCCCGCGCGAGAGCAGCCCCCGGCACCAGGCCGCGTGGGCCTTCAGATCGCACGCCCGCGCCCCCTCGAGGTCGTGCACGGGGCGCTCGCCAAAGAACACCGTCAGCAGGCCCGGGAGGCTCGCGATCTGCACTGAGCGCCCGCCCTCACGGGTGGGCCGGTAGTGGCTGTCCGCCGCCTCGCGCAGGCCCGCGGCGAGTTGCCCGGTGATCGCCGCCAGACGCGCGTAGGCCGCATCGTCGAGCAGCTCCAGCGTCGCCAGTCCCGCCGCCACCGCCAGCGGATTGCCCGACAGGGTGCCCGCCTGGTAGACCTCCCCGGCCGGCGCCAGCAGCTCCATCAGCTCCGCGCGGCCCCCGACGGCCGCCGCCGGCAGGCCGCCGCCGAGCACCTTGCCCAGGATCGTGAGGTCCCCCCGGACCCCCGTGAGCTCCCGCGCGCCCCCGCGTGCGACGCGAAAGCCGCTGATCACCTCGTCGAGCACCAGCAGCGCCCCGCTCGCGTCGGCCTGCTCGCGCAGCAGCTCCAGGAAGCCCGCACGCGCGGGCACGAGGCCCATGTTGGCGGGGATCGGCTCCGCCAGGATCGCCGCGGGCTCGTGCACGCGCACCGCCTCGATCAGCGCCTCGGGGTCGTTCCACGGCACCACCACCGTCGCCGCGGCAACCCCCGCGGGAACCCCCGGGCTCGCGGGGATCGCCTGCGTCGCAAGGCCCGAGCCGGCCTGGGCCAGCAGCCCGTCGACGTGGCCGTGGTAGGCGCCCGCGAACTTTACGATCCGCTCGCGGCCGCTCGCTGCGCGCGCGATGCGCAGGGCCGTCATCGTGGCCTCGGTCCCCGAGGAGGTCATGCGCAGCATCTGCACCCCCGGCATCCTCCGCGCCACCTCCTCGGCGAGCTCCACCTCTGCCGCCGTCGGCGCCCCAAAGCTCGTGCCGCGCTCGGCCGCCGCGCGCACCGCCGCGAGGATCCCCGGGTGGGCGTGGCCGTGGATCAGGGGCCCCCACGAGCAGACGTAGTCCACGTAGCGGTTGCCGTCCACGTCCACCAGCTCCGCGCCTGCCCCACGGGCGACGAACACGGGGTCGCGACCGATCGCGGCCATTGCGCGCACAGGGGAGTTGACGCCGCCGGGGAGCACCTTCAGCGCGCGCCGGTAGAGCTCCGCGGAGCGGGTGTCGGCGAGCGAGGTCACAGGCCCCGGCTCAGGGGGTCCTCGGAAGCGATCGCCACACCTCGCGTGGGTGGCTGGGCTTGGGTGGGAGGAGTGGGAGGGGTGGGTGGGGCCCCGGGCATCTTCAGGCGTTCTGTGCTTCCCACCGCTTGTAGTCGTCGGTGAAGTAGAGCAGGCGGATCTTCTTGAACTCCGTCGAGGAGTACAGCGTGGCGCGCTCCTCGATCCCCGTCTGCTCGGCGATCGCGTCGAGGATCGCGTCGCACTCCTCCTTGGAGCGGCCGTGGGCCATCGTGAAGACCGAGTAGGGCCAGTCCTCGTAGGTGGGGCGCTGGTAGCAGTGGGATATCCCGCGGTAGGACGCCATCCGCGGGCCGAGCTCCATGATCCGCTCCGCCGGGACCTTCCACACGCCCATGCCGTTCGCCGAGAAGCCCGCGCGACGGTGATAGAGGATCGCCGCCACGCGGCGCAGCAGGCCGCGCTCGCGCATCCCCTCCATGTGCTCGAGCAGCGCCCCCACCTCCATCCCCAGCCGCTGTGCGGCGGGGGCGTAGGGCTCGCTCACCACCGGCATGTCGCCCTGGGTGGCGCCAATCACCGCGATGTCGCGCTCGTCGTAGGCGACCGCCTCCAGCACCGCCTCCTCCTGGAGAACACCCTCGGTCGCGAGCGCCTTGGTATCGCCCTCCATCTCCAGGTCCATCCTGATCTTGAAGAGCTTCAGCGTCGGCAGCTGGCGGATCGACTCCGCCCCTGTGAGCACCTGCAGGACCTCCAATGTCCCCTCCAAGCCGAGCGGGGAGTCCGGCTCGGTGGCGAGCGTGAACCACATGTTGAACTCGTGGTTGCGCAGGTAGTTGTGGGAGACCCCCGGGTGAGCGTTGACGATCTTCGCCGCCCGCCAGGGGTGCTCCGGATCGATCTTCGCCGCCACCAGCATCGAGGAGTAACCCAGCGCGCGGGTGTCGTAGATCGGGGTCACCTGGCGGATGATCCGCTCCTCCAACAGGCGCCGCACGCGCTCGAGCGCCTGCTCCTCGGGAATCTCCGCCGCACGTGCCACCGCCGCGTAGGGCCGGGGATCCAGCGGGAAGCTCCCCTGCATCAGGTTGAGCAGCCTGCGGTCGAGCTCGTCGAGCGCCACCGCCGCGCCCTCGGTGCGGCTGCGGGTCTTGATGCCCGCCCGCCCCGTGGCAGCGCTCGCGCGGTCCGGCGCGGCCTTCGCGGGCACGGCCGCGACCGGCGGGGCGTCCGTTGTAATCAAATCTGCTGGTTCAGCCATCGGGCGGCATCCTTTGCGTGATAGGTGATGATGACATCCGCACCCGCGCGGCTCAGCGAGGTGAGGATCTCGAGCACCGCTGTGCGCTCGTCCAAATGGCCCGCCGCAGCGGCCGCCTTGACCATCGCGTACTCGCCGCTGACGTTGTACGCCGCCAGCGGTATCCCACTGGTGCGCCTGACCTCGCGGATCAGGTCGCCGTACGCGAGCGCGGGCTTGACCATCACCATATCCGCCCCCTCCTCGACGTCGAGCAGCGCCTCCCGCACCGCCTCACGCCCGTTGGCGGGGTCGAGCTGGTAGGCGCGACGGTCCCCAAATGCCGGGGCCGATCCCGCCGCCTCGCGGAACGGGCCGTAGAAGGCAGAGGCGAACTTCGCGGAGTAGGCGAGGATCGGGGTGTCCACGAAACCCTCCGCGTCGAGCTCGGTGCGGATCGCCCCCACGCGGCCGTCCATCATGTCCGAGGGGGCCACGATGTCGGCGCCCGCGCGGGCATGGCTGACCGCAGTGCGTGCCAGCAGCTCCAGGGAGGCATCGTTCTCGACGGCGCCATCCGCGCCCAGGACCCCGCAATGGCCGTGCTCGGTGTACTCGCACAGACACACATCGGTTATCACGAGCAGCTCCGGCAGCGCATGCTTGAGCGCGCGCACACACAGCTGCACAACTCCCTCCTCATCCCACGCCGAGGAGCCCTCCGCATCCTTCTCCGCGGGGATCCCGAACAGCAGCACCGCGCCGATTCCCAGCCCCGCCGCCGCGCGTGCCTCCTCCACCGCCTCGAGGATCGACAGCCGCTCCACGCCGGCCATCCCTGCAATCGGCTCGCGGGGGGGGCCGGTCTCTGCCACGAACAACGGCAGCACCAGCTGTCCAGCGCGCAGATCGGTCTCGCGCACGAGGCCCCGCAACGCGGGCGATGCGCGCAGCCTTCGCATTCGCGTCTGGGGGAAAGCCATCGCCCGTCGAGGATACCCCCGATCAGTCCGTGCGCCGCAGCCCCAGGCGCGCGAGGACCCCAAAGAGGGCGGTGAGCGCCAGCAGGTGCGCGAGCGAGACCGCGAGGCCGGGTGCGGAGCGGTTGACCGCCGCGTCCAGCGCCTGCAGCGCGGCCTTGTAGGGGAACACCAGCGAGATCGCGCGAATCGCGTCGTACAGCCCGCCCGCCACCGCTCCCGCGGGGACGAGCGCCAGGAAGGCGAGCGGCAGCGAGAGCAGGAACGCCAGCAGCGAGGCCGCACGCACCTCGCGGGCGAGCGCGCCGATCGCAACCCCCAGCGCCGCGAACGCGAGCGCGCCGATCGCGAGCGCTATAAGCCACTGCCCCACACGACTCCATTCCAGGCCCACGAACGCGCCGATCCCCGCGAGCATCGCAAACGCCACCACCAGCGCGCAGCCCGCCGCCAGCAGCAGCTTCTCGGCGATCAGCCGCTCGCGCGAGAGGAGCGCGCCGGGAGCGCCGCGCACCAGCCGGGAGAGCGTGTGCTCTTCGCGCTCCAGCGCAACCCCCCCGGCGGCGAGCAGCACGCAGACGAACATCAGCGAGATCGTGACCGCCACCACCACGGCATAGGCGTCCAGCGGGGTGCGGCGGCCGTGCAGCAGCGTGGTGCGCACCTGCAGCGGCCGGATGACGGTGCCCAGCACCTGCTGGCTGATCCCGAGGTTCTGGCTGGCGAATTCGGTGAATTCCGCCAGGTGCTGCAGCTGTGTGCGCTCAGTGCCCGGCGGCACATGCACGAGGAGACGGCGCACGATGCCCGGGATGCTGCGCAGGCCCGGCAGGTCCCGCGGTGCGCTCGCCACCCCGAGATTCCCGCCCCGCACCAGCCCCCCGATGACTTTTGCCGCGAGGCGCCTGATCTGATTGGAGAGTTCGAGGTTCGCCTGGGAGAGCGCCGCTTCGATCGTCGAGTGCACAAAGCTCTGCTCCAGCGCTTCGCCGTTGTAGATCACCTCGACCTGCCCCTGGCTGATCACAGAGGAGAGCCGGGAGGCGATGTTGGCGGGGATCACCACAGCCGCCAGCACCCGCCCGTCCTTCACCGCCCGCACGGCTTCGGCGCGCGTGGCCAGGGACACAGGCTGCACCTGGCCCAGGAGCCCGCTGTAGTAGTGGCCCACGCTCAGGCGCTCCCCCCCGAGTTCGACGACCGCGCTCGGCGGGGAGAGGTTCACGATCGCGACCTTCGGCTTCGAGGGCGCCCGCGAGATCGCGAGGCCGATCAGCAGGGCGACCGCCACGGGGTAGAGGACCAGCACCCCCACCATCACGCGCGAGCGCGCCAGGATCAGCAGATCCTTCTTCAGCATCCACCGCATCGCTCAATGGCCCCGTTTGCGTAGGAACTCCACGAACGCGCCTTCGAATCCGAGCTCTCCGTCGGTGCCGGTCTCCCGCGCCAGCTCCCGGGGGGAGCCGTTGAACAGCGTCTCTCCGTCGGCCAACACGATCACCCGCTGCGCATGGCGCTCTGCCTCGGCGACGTTGTGGGTGGAGAAGATCACGCACCTGCCTGCTTGCGAGTGCTCGCCGACGAACTGCCACAGCCGCTCGCGCTGGCGGGGATCGAGCGAGGAGGACGGCTCGTCCAGTACCAGCACCGGCGGATCCGCGAGCAGTCCGATCGCGATGTTCACGCGCTGGCGGTTGCCGCCGGAGAGGCGCTCCAGCCGCTCGGACGCCCGCTCCTGCAGGCCGGTCTGCGCAAGCATCGCCGCGACGGCCTCACGTGGGTCCGGGTGGCGTTGCAGGCGGGCGAACAGCTCGAGGTTCTCCGCCACCGAGAGCCGCGAGTAGACCGCGGTCTGCTGGGGCACCCAGCCGACCCGGCTCGGCGGGAGGCTCACGCTGCCCGTGCTGGGCGACTGCACGCCGACGACGATCGAGAGCAGCGTGGTCTTCCCCGCCCCGTTGGGCCCGATCACCGCCACCTGCTCCCCGGCGCGGGCCTCGAAGCTGACGTCGCGCAGCGCCTCCCGCTCGCCATAGCGCTTGCCGATTCCCCGGACGCTGAGCAGTGGCTCGCCCCCTGGCGCAGGCCCTGGCCCACTCACAGCAGGCCGCCCGGCGAGCGCTCCCAGCGCTCGAGGGTGAGGTGGCGACCGAGATACACGAACGTCTCGCGCAGAACGGCGAGGATCGGCAGCGCCACCAGTGCCCCCACCAAGCCGTAGAGCTGCAGCCCGAGCAGCAGCGCGAAGATCACCAGCAGCGGGTTGATGCGCAGTGTGTGCCCAAAGATCTGCGGCGCCACCACGTGGCCCTCCAGCTGCTGCATGCCGACGAACAGTAGCGCCACCCAGACCGCGGAGATCGGGTTGGTGAAGAGCGCCACCACCACCGCCGGCACCGCCCCGAGGATCGGGCCGACGTAGGGGATCAGCTCCATCACGCCGTAGAACATCGCGAACGCCACCGCATACTTCTCCCCATCCGGGAAGATCCCGAGCACGCCGAAGATATACAGCGCGATCCCGGTGGAGGCGCCCATCACGAAGCTGAAGAGGAGCTGCCCCCCCACATAGCGGGAGACCGCGTGCTGGGCCAGCGTGGGGTAGTCGTCCGCAGGCGTGCCGTCGCCGTCGGGCATCGCCCTGCGCACCAGCAGCCCGATCCGCTCGCCGTAGATCAACATGTAGACCGAGAGCACGAAGATCAGCACCAGGTCGAAGATCGCGCTCGCCGTTTCGGTGAGCAGCCCCCCGCCGAAGGAGGCGATCGAGCCGGCGCTCTTGGAGATTTTGTCCTGGATCGTCTGCAGCGCCGTTTTGCCCTGCTTGATGAAGTGCACCGGGAGACCGTCCCGGTTGAGCGAGCGTTCGAGGCTGGCCAGCGATTTGTTCGCTTCGGCGCTCAAGGAGGGTAGGTTGCGGGCGAAGGACTGCACCTGGTGGACGATCGGGTTGGCCAGCAGAAAGCCGATACCGGTCAACGTCAGGAAGAATGCGAGGTACACGGCGAGCACCGCCAGGCCGCGGGGGAGACGCGAGCGCTGGAGGAAGGCGACGGCGGGATTGAGGATCAGCGCGATGAGAGCCGCAACGACGAAGACCACCAGCACTTTCCCCGCCGCGCGGGCCAGAGCCCACATCGCTAGCAGCGCCAGTGGCAACGCCACGAGCTGCACCCAGCGCGGCACCACCACGCGCGGGGGCGCCGAGGAGGTCTCGGGCGACTCCACCAGCTCGCGCTCCTGCAGTTGTGGGGGCGCCGCCTCGGTGACCTCCTGCTCCTCGACGCTCACATGCCTCCCGTCATGGGGCAAGTATGGCTGAGGGCGAGGCGACCATCCTGTTCGTCGGCGACCTCGTGGGCAGCCTCGGGCGGCGCACCCTGATCGACTGCCTGCCCGTGCTGCGCGAGCGCCACTCCCCGACCTTCGTGGTCGTCAACGGCGAGAACGTGGCGGGCGGACTGGGCATCACCCCGAAGGCCGCCGACCAGCTCTTCGCGGCGGGCGTCGACGCGATCACGCTCGGCAACCACTCCTATCACCACCGCGAGATCTACCGCTATCTCGACACCGAGCCGCGGATCGTGCGCCCCGCCAACTACCTGCGCGGCCAGCCCGGGCGCGGCGTGTGCGTGGTGCAGAGCCCCGGCGGGGTGCGCCTCGGCGTGATCAACCTCAGCGGCAGCCTCTACCTGCGCCCGGGGCGCTCCGCGTTCGTGGAGATCGACGTGGCGCTGGGGGAGCTGGGAGAGGTGGATCACATCCTCGTGGACATGCACGCGGAGGCCACCAGCGAGAAGATCGCGCTCGGGTGGCACCTCGACGGGCGCGTGAGCGCGGTGGTGGGGACCCACACCCACGTCCCCACGGCGGACGCCCGCGTGCTGCCCGGCGGCACGGCGTACATCACCGACGTCGGCATGACCGGCCCCCGCGGGGGCGTGATCGGGGTCAAGCGGGAGCTCGCGCTGGAGGCGCTGATCACGCAGATGCCGGTGCGCTTCCAGACCTCCGAGGAGGATCCCTGGCTGAACGGCGTGGTGATCCGCTGCTCCACGCCGCTGCGGGCCGACTCCATCGAGCAGGTTCTGATGGCACGCCCTGCGGCGCCTGCGTCGCAGTAGCGTCCAGAGGCCCCTCCTCGCCTGGGTCGGCAGCGAGGAGCGGCGCGGGGTCGGCGCGGGGCGAGCGGACCGCCGGGGCCAGCAACGCGATCATCACGAGCGGGAAGAACCAGGGGATGTAGAGGTAGAACCAGTGTTCGATCCCCAGCTGCAGCGCGATCAGGATCGCGGCGGCGGCCGCGGCGAGCGCGGGCACGCCCGGCCGGCGGGGGATGACGGCCAGCGCTAGGGCGAGCGCGACGGCAGCGATCTGCACCGCGGTCTGCCACCCCTTCAACCCGCCGTAGAGCCCCCACACCGAGAATGGGGAGCCGCGGTTGTCCTGGTAGGCGACGGTGCGCTCGTAGATCTCGTGCAGCGAGTCGTGGGCGAGCGCGGGGATCGAGACGAGTGTGACGGTGGCGCAGAAGGCGAGCGCGAACAGTGCGAGCGCCCGCGCGCGGCGATTTGATTGGTCGCCCGCCCGCCCTTGCTCGAGCAGGCCGTGCGTGGCAAAGAGCGGTGCGAGCGCCAGCGGGGCGATCTTCGTGAGGCCCGCCAGCGCGGCGAACATGCCGCGGGCAGGCGGCGAGGTGGCAACGAGCAGTGCGGCCATCAGGAGCACCGCCACGAACGTGTCGTTGCTGTTGCTCTCCAGCGCGTACAGCGTGAAGGGATAGGAGACCCACGCATAGGCCAGCGCGACCCCCAGCGTGGGGCCGCGGATGCGCAGGCCGAGCAGGAAGATCAACCCCACCGCAAGCAGGTCGAACGCGATCGCGGCGGCGTGCGCGGCGGGGAGGTCGTCCCAGAGCCCGCTCCACCCGAAGACCTGCTCGAAGGGCACGTAGGCCTCGTAGTTGACGGGCCCGTAGGTGTCGCCGTGTTCGTTGTCGGCGGGGTAGCCCCCGTACAGCGGCCTGCCCGCCGCGATCCGCTGCGCGCCGATCACCCCGGCATAGCCGACGTCGATCACGTTGGAGTCCGTCACGTTCAGGCCGATGCGGAAGCCGAGCAGGAAGACCACTCCCACCGCCAGCCACGGCGCGGGGATCAGCAGCTTCAGATCGGATCCCCCCCACTCGATCCCCCCTCGCCCCGCGAGCGGCGAGCGCGCGTCAGGAGGAGCATCCGCACCAGCAGGTAGAGGAGCGGAGGGTAGGTGAGGGGTACCGATTTGTAGATGTTCCCGTGGTTGAAGTACGCCAGGGAGACCGAGAAGGAGAGCAGCACGAGCAGGTCGAGGTGGCGCAGCGAGAAGGGCCGGCGCCACTGGATGAAGGGCAGCACGAACAGCGCGCACAGGGGCAGCCAGACATAGAGCGCGTTGACGTGGCGGCCGAACGCCCCGGGGTAGCCCCGCGCCATCGTCCACGCCACCTGGAAGCCGGTCCACTGTTCCAGCACCCGGCCGCTGGCGTCGGAGATGATGACCTGGCCGATTTCCTTGCCCCCGTGCGAGAAGTAGCTCACCTGCCAGCGCCCGGGACCTTTCAGATAGGCGCCCCCGTAGGAGCCGCGGAAGCGGGCGCGTTCGCGGCGCATCTTGGGCAGGCGCCCGGCGATTTCGAGGACGTCGTCGGAGGAGAGCCGCCGGCCGGTGGGAGGCACGATCGACGGCGCGACGGGCACCGGGGTTTCCGAGCTGCTCGTGGTGGTCGCACTGCTGCCCGCGCTCGACTTGGTGCGCAGGCCCGTGGTGAGTCCCGTCGCGGCCTGCGCGGCGGGCGCCGCCGGGACCGCCGCCAACAGGCAGGCGCCCGTCAGGAGGATCAATGCGAAAGGCCGACGCATCGCATCGAGGGTACCCGCCGCGGGGGCCGCGGGGGCTCAATCCGAGGCGCAGCCGAAGTGCCCGAGGACCAGCGGGGCGACGTCGCGTATCGACCACTGCGCGGGCGGGAGATCGGCTGCCCCCGCGCCCGGGTGCAGGCCGCAGAGGATCAGCGCCCCGAGCGAGTCTTCGCCCCGCAGCGAGCCGTGGCTGCCGCCGCCCACGTGCGCCTGGCGGCCCCAATCGAGGAACTCGTAGCCGGGGGCCGCGGAGAGCAGCACCTCCCCGGAGGTGGGGCATGTCAGCGCAGACCACACGCGCGACAGCGCATCCGGGTGCTCGGGCGCGCTCAGGGCCCCGTCGCGAACGCTCGCGCCGAGCACCGCCAGCTCGCCCTCCACGCTCCACCTTCCCCCGCGCCGATCGGCGATCTCGCCGCCGGGGCGGAAGCGCAGCTCCCCCACCGAGGGCCGCGCGATCACACCCTCGACGGGCTCGCCGTGGGGGTCCAGCTCCAGCCACATCGCGAGCTCCACGCCGTCCAGCTGCAGGGCACGGCGCACCACGTCCGAGCGCAACTCCTCACGGCGCCGTTCCCCGAGCACGTAGACCATCGCCGCGCGCTGGGTGGGGCAGACAGCGATGCGCGGCTCCCCCGTGCCCCGCGAGCGGGCGGCGGAGGAGTGGGCAACCGGCGAGCGCGCCCTGATCCTCTCCGCCGAACGGGCGGGCTCCAGCACCCCGAGCTCGGCGAGCGCGTCCTGAAGGGCCACCGTGTCTCCCACGGGGGCCTGCGAGTGGTCGGCCATCACCACCATCGCGTGCTCCTCGAGGAAGCGCTCGATACCGCCCGCGGGCTCCATCATGCGCGCGAGCTGGCGGTCGGCGAGCGCGATCGAGCGCACCTGTCCCTGGGGCCCGTGCTTGTGGGAGTGCCAGTCGTTGTCGGGGAGCGAGAGCAGCAGGAAGTCGAAGAGGTCGTGCTCCACCAGGTGCGCCGCCACGCAGCCGGAGTGCTGGTCGCGCACCCCCGGCATCCCCAGGCCCGAACGGCAGCCGGTGCGCCGGGAGGCGAAGATGTCCGCGTAGAAGAGCTCGCGCGGACCCATCACCGCATGGCGCAGCAGCGTGGCGCTGGCGATGCGCGTGAGCGCGCTATCGCGCTGGGGCTCGTGGCGGTGGCGACCGCGGTAGATCAGGTAGGTGGTTCCCGCGGTGCGGACCCCCGCGTCGTCGAGCGCCTCGAACACGGTCAGCGGCTCGGGGGCGAGGTGGGCGCGGTTGAGGTTGTAGACCGTGTCGGTGAGCTGTCGCGCGATCCCGAAGCGCTGGGAGGCGCGGAAGCTGGAGCCGTACTCGATGTAGCGGGACTCCTCGCGGTGGTACCAGTTCATCGCCGGGATCCTGTGGCGATCCTGGCCGGCGCCGGTCGCGATCGAGGAGGCGCACACCGGCGTCACCGAGGGAAACGCGGCGGCGCAGTCGGGAACGTAGCGCCCGCGGCGCATCAGCTCCCCCAGCACCGGCGCCGCCCCCTCCGCGACCGCCCGCTCGAGCATCGCGGGCGCCATCGCGTCGATCACGCACAGGACCAGCTTACGCGCGGCCATCAATCAGCCCGGCAACCGGACACGCTCATGAGCTGTGCGTAGGCCAAGCCTCACAAGGACGCAAGGAGCGAAGTGTGCTTGGCACACGAGCGACTGAGGACGCCGTGAGGCGCCGGCATACGCACAGCTCATCGTCCGAGGATGCGCAGTCCGGCGTACTTGCGCCCGCTGCGCCGCCGGCCGGCGAGCAGCAGCCAACCGAACAGCACGAGCGCGACGAAGCCGAGCGGGTGCAGCAGCGCGACGAGCGCCGCGAGCACGAGCGAGGCCGCGTCGACGTACAACGTGAGCGCCTCGCGTGCCCCGCGGTCGGTCAGCCGCGCGCGAGCGCGCGTGAGCAGCGGCAAGGCGCCGGCCTGCGCGAGCGCCGCGGCGGCTGCGCCCCCGGCCGCGCCCGGCCAGGCCGCGTCGCCGTGCGCCGCGAGCGTGCCCGCGAACAGCAGCGCCCCGACCCCGATGCCGATGCCCGCCACCGCCGCGCCGAGCGGTCCCGCATAGAAGCGCTCGGCGCCGAGCAGCAACTGCAGCGCCCACGCCACGACGAACGCGACCGTCACCACCAGCAGCCACCAGTCGGCCTGCAGGAAGTCGAGGCTGCCATGCCCAAAGCTCACGCCCAGAGCCCCACTGGACGCGAGCGCGCCCGCGAGCAGCGCGGGCAGGAACGGCCGCAGCCCGGCGGCGAGCGCCAGTCCGAGTCCGAGTCCGATGTAGAAGGCGAGGCCGTTCATGGTCATCCGCTTGCATCGCGCACGGGCGCGTGCGCTACGGTCTGAGGCGCCATGACGATAGAGGATGGGAGCCCACCCACCCGCCCACCGACCCAGCCGCCCGCTCGCGGGGCTCGCACCACCGCGCATGAGCTGGCCCGCTACGAGCGGCTGTTCGCCGCGCGCACGAGCGGGATGCGCTCCTCGGCGATGCGCGAGATGATGGCGCTCACCGAACGGCCCGAGGTGATCTCGCTGGCGGGGGGGCTGCCCGACACCTCCACGTTCCCCCCGGAGCTGTACGCGAAGCTGATGGCGCAGGTCGCCGCCGACTCGACCGCGCGGGCGCTGCAGTACGGCCCCACCGAGGGGATGGCGGCGGCGATGGAGTGCATCGTGGAGGTGATGGCCGAGGAGGGCACTGCGGTGGGCACCGAGGAGATGATCGTCACCACCGGCGGCCAGCAGGTGATCGACCTCGTCTGCAAGACGCTGATCGACCCCGGCGACGTGATCGTCGCCGAGGCCCCCACCTACCCCGGCGCGGTGCCCACCTTCGGCGCCTACCAGGCCGACGTGGTGCAGATCGAGATGGACGGGGAGGGCATGCCGACCGACGCGCTCCTGGAGACACTCGATCGCCTGCAAGCCGAGAACCGCCGGCCGAAGTTCATCTACACGATCCCCAACTTCCAGAACCCCGGCGGGGTGACGATGTCGCTGGAGCGCCGGCGGCGGCTCGTGGAGATCGCACGGGAGCGGGAGCTGCTGGTGCTGGAGGACAACCCCTACGGCCTGCTGCGCTACGAGGGGGAGCCGCTGCCGACGCTGTACTCGCTGGACGCCGCCAACTCCGGCCGGCGGGGGACGTCGGACCTCGTGATCTACCTGGGAACCTTCTCGAAGATCCTCGCCCCCGGCCTGCGGCTCGGCTGGGCGGTCGCCCCCCGGCCGGTGCTGGAAAAGCTCAACCTCGGCAAACAGGGAGCCGACCTCTGCAGCTCGCCAGTCACGCAGCTGTTCGTCGCGCAGTACTTCCGCGAACATGACTGGCGCGGGTACCTGGGGGAGCTGAAGGACCTCTACCGCAGCCGGCGCAATGCGATGCTCCAGTCCTTGGAGGAGCACTTCGGCGGGAGGGCCACCTGGACCAGGCCGGGGGGCGGCCTGTTCATCTGGGTGACGCTGCCCGAGCACGTCGACACCACCGGCCTGCTTGCGCAGTGCGAGGACGTCGCGTTCGTCCCCGGTCGCTCCGCGTACATGGACGGGCGCCGCGGTGCCTCCTCGATGCGGCTGAACTTCGCGGGCCTCCCCGCCGAGGAGATCCGCGAGGGGGTCAGGCGGATCGGCGAGAACATGGGCGCAGACACCGGCCTGCTCAGCACGTTGATGGGATCCCCGCCCACCCCCTCGCCGCCCACTCACCAGCCGGTCGAGAAGGAGGCGCCGGCTCCCCCGGGGCTGGCCGACGTGGTCGAGCTTCCGCGGCGCCGGGCAAAGGGACGATGAGAGTCGCGGTGTTGAAGGGCGGGCGCTCACTGGAGCGCACCGTGTCGCTGCGCTCCGGAGCGCGCGCGCAGGAGGCGCTGAAGGCGCTCGGGCACGAGGTGGTCCCGATCGACGTCGGTCCCCAGCTGCTGGCCGAACTGCTCGAGCACCGGCCCGACGCGGCCTTCGTCACGCTGCACGGCCGCGATGGCGAGGATGGCACGGTACAGGGACTGCTGGAGGCGATCGGCGTCCCCTACACGGGCTCGGGGCCGGCGGCGTGCATGCGCTGCACGGACAAGGCGCTCGCGAAGCACCTGATGCGCGCGGCGGGCATCCCCACGCCGGACTTCCACGCCTTCAAGGAGAGCGCGGTCAAGGAGCTCGGCGTCGCGGCGGCCCTGCCCTCGATCGCGGGCGAGCTCGGCTTTCCGATGGTCGTCAAGCCCGCCTCCCAGGGCTCCGCGTTCGGCGTGAGGTTCGCGCACTCCAGCGAGGAGCTGCCCGCCGCGATCGTGGGGGCGCTCTCCTACGATCGCAAGGTCATCCTGGAGCGCTACGTCAAGGGACGCGACCTCGCGGTGTCGGTGCTCGACGCACCGGGGGATGGAAGCCCGCCCGCCCGGGAGCCGATCGCGCTGCCGGTGGTCGAGGCGATCCCGCGCGAGCGGGAGTTCTATGACTACGAGTCGCGCTATGAGATCGGGATGACGACCTACGTGTGCCCCGCCGAGCTGCCCCCCGAGACGACTGCGCGGGCGCAAGAGCTGGCGCTGGCCGTCTACGGGCTGCTCGGCTGTCACGGAGTGGCGCGGATCGATCTGATGCTCGAGGAGCAGAGCGGCGAACCGGCGGTGCTGGAGACCAACGTCGTGCCCGGCCTCACGGAAACGAGCCTGCTGCCGATCGCGTCGGACGCTGCGGGGATCGATCTGGACGCGCTCGTGGAGCGGATCCTCCAGAGCGCCCTCAGCCGCTAGCTAGGAGTCCTCGGAGGCAAAGTCCTCGGGGGAGACCTGGTCCAGGAACTCCTTGAACTGCTCCACCACCACTCAGTTGGGGGAGGGCAAGCCCTCCCCCAAGGCCCCCTCCCCAGGATCAGGAGTCCTCAGAAGCGAAATCCTCGGGGGAGACCTGGTCCAGGAACTCCTTGAACTGCTCCACCACGTCCTCGGACTCCTCCTCGTTCTGCTCGAATTCGATCGCCGACTCGGCGATCACCTCCTCGGCGGCGAAGATCGGGGCGCCGGAGCGCACCGCGAGCGCGATCGCGTCGCTGGGCCGGGAGTCGATCTCGAGCTCCCGCCCGTTGACCGAGAGGGTGATCGATGCGAAGAAGGTGTTCTCCCGCAGCTCCGTGACCGCCACCTGGGTGCAGCGGACCTCGAGCTCCCCGAGCATGTCGCAGAGCAGATCGTGGGTCATCGGCCGCGGGGTGCTGGCGCCCTGCAGCTTCATCAGGATCGAGGCCGCCTCGGGGTGGCCGATCCAGATCGGCAGGAACCTATTGCCCTCGACCGTCTTCAGCAGCACGATCGGCTGCTTGCCGACCATGTCGAAGCTGACGCCATAAATGACCATCTCCTGCACGAGAAATCCTCCGCAGTGGGGGGGAATCCAGAGTATAGGTACCCGCTGGGGGCCCGAACAGCGCTCAGGAAGAGGCGCGGAAGCTCCAGAGCTTGTTGCCGAGGAAGTTGAGCGGCATCGAGGCCGCCACCGCGAGCGCCTGGGCGGTCACCTTCTCCATCCCCGCGCTCTCCACGAGGATCGTCAGCAGACCTAGGCTGAATGCCTCCGCCACGAGGCTGACGAGGAAGAAGCGGATTCCTTGCAGGCGCGCGCTGCCCGCGGCCGCGTCGAAGGTCCAGTGGCGGTTGAGCACGAAGTTGTTCAACACCGCCACCAGCCACGCCAGCACGTTGGCGAGGCGATAGTCCACCCCCAGCGCGTGCACGCACAGGGCGTACACGGCGATGTTGACGAGGAACCCGCTGCCCCCGACGATGCCGAAGCGCACCAGCTGCATCCAGTTGGCGGGCTTGCGCATCCCATGCAGCAGGCGTGTGTGCGGGCGCTGGCCGACCTCCGATCGCTCGAAGGGCGCCGGCGCTCCCGCGTGCGGAATCCCGGCCACGGTGGCCTCGTCTTGCATCTGCTCAGGGTAGCGGGAAGGCCCCCCGCGACGATCGCACGCAGCCTTGCGGGAGCTGCGCCGCCGCCGTAACCGGCGAACTCTGCGCTGGGGCCCGCTAGCCTTTGCCGTCGTGGGTACGCAGCAGCTTGAGGGTGCGCCCGGATATGAACCCGCCCGTCCGCGGCTGGGTCCTTCGCGCCGCCTGCTCGCCGGCGGCGCCGCCGGCGGAGGACTCGCAGTGCTCGGGGCGGTCCTCGCCATCACCCTCGGCGGCCACCACGCCGCCGCGCATCCGCGCATGTCGGCGCATGCAGGGACGGGGACACGGGCAGTCACGGGGACGCACGCAGGCTCGGGGGAGCACGCAGGCGCAGGGGCTCAGATAGGCGCGGGAGCGCACGCGGGCGCGCGAGCCCAGGCAGGCCCGGGAGCCCGGGCAGGCGTAGGAGCGCAGACGGGGACCCCGGCAAAGACGCTGCACAAGGTCGAGGTGGCCTCCACGAGGCCGGTGGCGGAGGTGAGGGACCCCGAAGAAGCCAAGAGCTTCCCGCTGCCGGCGTCGGTGCACCACTCCTCCGCGGCCAAGCCGAGTAGGGTCGCCGAAGAATTCGTCGCTCCCGGCGCGCAATCGAACGCGGAAGTGCGCCAGGAGCTGGGCCGCATGCACGCGATCGAAAGCTCCGCGCGCGCGCAGGCCGCCGCGACGGCCACCACGGTTCCCGGCGGGGACTCCGTCGGGGGCAACGGCCAGATCCCGATTCCGGCCGGCATCCCCGAAGTCGTCCAGCGGGTGATCGCTGGGGCCAACGCGATCACGGACTTCCCCTACGTGTACGGCGGCGGCCACGCGTCGTTCGTCAGCAACTCCTACGACTGCTCGGGGTCGGTCAGCTACGCCCTCGCCGCGGGTGGCCTGCTGAGCGTGCCGGAGACCTCGGGGCAGCTGGAAAGCTGGGGCGAACCGGGGCCGGGCAAGTGGATCACGATCTACGCCAACGCGGGCCACGTCTACATGTACGTCAACGTGGGCGGGCGCTGGATGCGTTTCGACACCGTCGGGCGCAGCGGCCCCTATGCCTCGCGCTGGCAGCCGGAAATTCGCTCCAACGCGGGCTTCGTGGCGCGCCACTGGCCGGGTCTGTAGACCCCTCTCAGTGGTGCAGCACCACGGTGCTCGTCACCGTGGTGAACAGCGGGTTCTTTGCGTCGGCGTTGCGGGCGATGAGGCGCAGCGTCAACTTCACCTGCCTTGCGTGGCGCAGGTGCTTGGAGATGCTCTTCGAGAACTTGATCCTCACCGAGCTGTGCCCGCTCTTGGTGGTGACCAGCAGCGCGTGGCCGATCACCAGCGACGGTGGCGAACCCGCCGGCAGGTTGGTCGCAGCCGGCCCCGAAATCCCGAGGTTGTGGGCAACGGTGGTTTCCAGCAGCACTTCGAAGCGGCCGGCGACCTGCTCGTTGACCGAGTAGCGAACGACGAGGCCGCTCTTTGCCACCTTCTTCAGAGAGCTCGAGACGGCCGCCGCGGTGATCGAAGGTCCGGGGACGCTGGGAACGGGGGCAACCCCGGAGGCCGCGGGAGCGGGCGTCTGAGAGGCTGGGGGCGCAAGAGAGGAGGGAGGAGGCGGGGGGGGCGGACCCACGACCGTGATCGGCTCGGTGACGCTGGCGATGTTGCCGCCCGTGTCGGTGACGGTCAGCGTCACGTTGTAGGTGCCGCCGTAGCGATAGGAGTGGAAGGTGCTCGCCGCGCAGGGGCTCTGCCAGGGAAGTTCGCAGGGGGAGGTTTCGGGGGAGTTCAGCGACGGGGCACCGGGCGCAACGCCCGTGATTTCGGGGGTTTCATCACCGAAGCTCCATTTATAGATCGCGTATTTGGGTTCCGCAGTGCCGGTCGTCTTTGCGTAGCCGACATCGTCGTTTAGGGTGATGTCGGACTCCATCCCGTCGAACCCCACCAGTTCGCCCGCGTTGACGGTGTTGGGGGCGGTGAATTTCGGTTCGAGGGCAATGCCGCCCAGACAGGGTATCGCCGGGTAGGGAAGTCGGAACGCGGCCAAGTTGAAGGCGTCGTTGAGGTAGTACTTGCCTTCGCCCAGCGACTGGTTCGACAGAAAGCCCGCCAACGTCTTGGGGTTTGCTATGGGAGATCCGATGGCGGGAAAGAAGGAGTTGCGGCACTCGTCGGTGACTTCGTCGCCGACCGGATCCTGCCAGGCGTTCAGCAGCGGGTCGGTGACGATGTCCTGCTGCTCGACAGCGATCTGGTTGATGATGAGATCGGCCAAGCCCTCGTCAAAGGTGCCATCCGGCCCACGCTTGGAGCCAAGCTGATTGGGCTCCTGCTCATGGGGTTTTTCGAGGCCGAGTTCTTTCGCTTCTTCGGCTTCCCTTTGTTCCTTCTTTGATTTTTCCTCGAATTCTTCCTGTTCCCTGGCCGTGCGGATTTTCGTCAGCTCCTTTTCGTCGAGTTCGCCGTCGTTCGGTTTCGTGTCGGGCTGGAACCCGCCGTCCTGGCAATCGAAACCCTGCACGTTCTCCGCCGCCGACAGGTGATAGTCGCCCTCCCCGCCTGCGGTCCATGGGATCACGGCATAGAGGATCGTGTTGCCGTCGCCGTTTTCGGGGTTGGTGGGGCTGATGGCGGAGTGATAGCTGCAGAAGCTTTCCTTGTAGTCCGCGTAGCTCGAGGGCACTTTGGAGCTGGGCTGGGTGGGTTCGACCGGTTCGACGGGCGGTTCTGCCGTGTCGGTCTTGCCTTCTTTTTCGTCGTTGGCTTTTTCGGCTTCGTACTTTGCCTTTGCCTTTTCGTATGCTTCATTTTCTTTTTCGTACTTGGCCAGGCGGTTCGGGTAGGTGTTCACTTCTTCTTCGTAGTTCGCGATTTCGGTGATCGTGCCGTCGAAGTCCGAGCAGCGTCCGGTGGGACCGCCGGCGCCAAGGCAGACGGTGACTCCGGGCGGGGTCAGCAGGTAGAAGATCGTGCCCATGCCCTTCGGCAGGCCATGCTGCACGATGAAGGTCTTGAGCTGGGCTTTGATCTGTGCGTCAGTTAGGCAAACCGTGGCGCCCCCTTCCAGCAGTGGAACACCGAAGTGCCATGCGTGCGGGTCCGTGCAACCCGAGACGGTCGGATAGGGGTTGGTGTCGGTGTAGGCGCCGTGATAGGTGGATCTGCTCGTCGCCGGCTGGTCGGTCGCGTCGGTGTACTGCGAGTCCACGGCGAAGACGCTGCTCAGCTGGCCGTCGGCGGACCCGATGTTCGCCATAAAGCCGTCGATCAATCCCTGCCAGTCACCGTGGTAGTAGTCCTGCGGATCCCAGTAGACAACGTAGGTCGCGGCTGAGTGCAGCACGGGACCGGGGCGAGCGGGGTCCTTGGGGTCGTTGGCGAAGCTGAGAGCCGATAGGTTCGGTTCCACTTCGCCGTTGTCCAGTCCGTTCAACTTCACGTCCCCTTCCCAGTAGTGGGAGGTTTCGCGGGGCTGCAGGCCGACCTTCGTGCCTTCCGCTTCCTCGACCACCGCCGAGGCAGATGTGGAGAGCGCCGCGAAGGAGACACACAACGCGATCATCGTCCCGCTCCCCAGAAGCAGGGAGGGGCGCAGCGCGCAGGCGCGCGCCGCGAGCGTCCGGGGAAGTGCCACGAGCATGCGCCAAATGAGCGTCACGCCACCATCATCGGCAGCGATTCGGGCTTGCATTAGCGCGTCTGGACGAGCGCGGCGACCGATAAATGGGCGCTCTAGCGCGAGAACAGCGCGGCCTGCCCCTGCCCGACGCCCACGCACAGCGTGGCCAGGCCGAGGTGCGCGTCGCGGCGGCGCAGCTCGTGGGCGAGGCTCACCACCAGGCGCGCCCCGCTCATGCCGAGTGGATGGCCGATCGCGATCGCCCCGCCGTTGACGTTGACGCGCTCGGGGTCCAGCCCCAGCTCACGGATGACGGCGAGACTCTGGGAAGCGAACGCCTCGTTGAGCTCCACAAGGTCGATCTGCTCCACGGCGGTGCCGGTGCGCTCCAGCAGCTTGCGCACCGCCGGGATCGGGCCGATGCCCATCACCCGCGGATCGACCCCGGCGGAGGCCGAGCCGACAAAGCGCAGAAGCGGCTCGGCGCCGAGTCGCTCCGCCATTGCGGCGCTCGCGATCACGAGCGCGGCGGCGCCGTCGTTGACGCCGCTGGAGTTGCCCGCGGTGACGGTGCCGCCGTCGCGGAAGACCGTGCGCAGCTTGGCGAGCGCTTCGGGGGTGGACTGGGGGCGGGGGTGCTCGTCGCGCTCGCACTCCCCCACCGGCACGAGCTCCTCGGCGAAGCGCCCCGCGGCGTCGGCGGCGGCCCAGCGGCGCTGGCTCTCCAGCGCAAAGGCGTCCTGGTCTGTGCGGCTGATCCCCCAGCGCTCGGCGACGTTCTCCCCCGTCTCCCCCATGCCCTCCAGCGGGAACAGCTCGGCCATGCGCGGGTTGGGGAAGCGCCAGCCGATCGTGGTGTCGTACACCGTGCGGTCCCCCCGTGCGAAGGCCTTCCCGTCCTTGCCCATCACCAGCGGGGCGCGGGTCATCGATTCCACGCCCCCCGCCACCGCGAGCTCGATTTCCCCGGCGCGGATCGCCTGGCAGGCGCAGACGACCGCGGAGAGGCCCGAGGCGCACAGGCGGTTGACGGTGACGCCGGGGATCTCCTGGGGCAGGCCGGCGAGCAGCAGCGCCATGCGGGCGACGTTGCGATTGTCCTCGCCCGCCTGGTTGGCGCAGCCGAGGTAGACCTCCTCGATCGCGGTGGGGTCCAGGGCGGGCACGCGCTCCACCGCGGCGCGCAGCGCAATCGCCGCGAGGTCGTCGGGGCGCACGCCCGAGAGCGCGCCGCCGTAGCGTCCCACGGGGGTGCGCACGGCGGCGAGGATCACGGGGTCGAGGGGTGAGGTCATACCGGGGTCAGGGGAGAGGGAGGGGGTTGGGGGAGTGCCTACGTTGGTTCCACGGATCGGAGGTCGCCAGAGTATCGGCTAGCGCCCTCGCACACCGAGCGTCCGCCTCGCCTCATCCGGCGAGGCCACCGGCCGGCCGAGCTCCTGGGCCAGGCGGACGACGCGCTCGACCAACTGCGCGTTGCTGCGCGCAAGCTCCCCGCGGCGGTAGTAGACGTTGTCCTCCAACCCCGTCCGCACGTGTCCGCCGTAGAGCAGGCTCAGCACGTTGACCTCCAGCTGGTGGCGTCCGATCCCGAGCATGCTCCACAGCGCGCCCTGCGGCAGTCGGCTGAGCAGGTAGCCGATCGTCTGCAGGTCGGGCGCCGCGCCGCCGGGAACGCCGAGGCACAGCTGCCAGAAGCCGGGGCCGCAGATCAGCCCCTCGTCGATCAGCCGCAGCCCGTTGCGGATCATGCCGCTGTCGAACGTCTCGATCTCGACCGCGATCTCGAGCTCCCGCATGCGCGTGGCCGCCGGCCTCAGGAAAGTGGAGAAGGGGTTGGCGAACACCCAGTCGTCGCCGAGGTTGACCGAGCCGCAGTCGAGCGTCGCCATCTCCGGCGCCACCTCGATGCAGGCCAGGCGTTCCTCGATGCTCGCTCGCCCCCCGGCGCTGCCGGTGCTGAGGTTGAGGATCGCCTCGCAGCCCCGCTCGCGGATGCGCCCCACGAGCGTCCGATAGATCTCCGCGTTCTGCGTCGGGGTGCCGGTCTCGTCGCGAGCGTGCAGATGGACGATCGCGGCGCCGGCGCGCCAGCTCTCCACCGCCGCCTCCACGATCTGATCGACCGTGAGCGGGATGTGGGGGGAGTGCTTCTCGGAGGCGATGCTGCCGGTGACCGCGGCGGTGATCATCACGGGGTCGGCCATCTCCCGCTTAAGGTATAGGCATGGCCACGCCGCCCAGAGTGACCTACGAGACCTTCGCCGCCGGCGAGCAGGACGCGAGCGCGTTTCGCGCGGCGCTGGAGCTCGTGGGGGAGCGGCTGGGGGAGCGCCAGCCCTTCTACGTCGACGGCGTCGCCCACGCCGGCGATGGGTCGGTGCCGGAGTACTCGCCGGGTGACGGCCGCGTGCTGGTGGGACGCTTCGCCACCGCCTCGATGGAGGACTTCGATCGCGCCGTCGCGGTCGCACGGGACTTCGCGACTGAGTGGGCCGCGACCGACTGGCACGAGCGGGTGCGAATCGTGGGGGGGGTCTCGGCCGCAGTCGCCGCGCGCCGCCACGAGCTCGCGGCGATCCTCGCCCACGAGATCGGCAAGCCGCTGCTGGAGGCGCTGGGGGAGGTCGACGAGTGCGTGGTGCTGATCGACTACTACTGCGAGCAGATGCTCGCCCACGCGGGCTTCCTCGCCGGGATGGGTCCTTCCGGCGGCGTCGAGCGCAGCTGGAGCGTCCTGCGGCCCCACGGTGTGTGGGGGGTGATCGGGCCCTTCAACTTCCCGATGGCGCTGCTGCTGGGCCCGATCGCGGCGGCGCTGATCGCCGGCAACACGGTCGTGGCCAAGCCCTCCCCCCACGGCTACCTGAGCGGCTTGGCCGTATATGAGCTGTTCCGCCAAGCGGGCCTCCCGGCGGGGGCGCTGCAGATGTTGACGATCCCCGACGAGCGCCTGGGAGAGCGGCTGTACGGCCACCGGGGCCTCGACGGGCTGACGTTCACCGGCTCGCACGCCACCGGGATGCGGGTCTTCCACGGCTTCTCGCGCGAGTACCCCCGTCCGGCGATCTGCGAGATGGGCGGCAAGAACCCCGCGATCGTCACCGCCTCCGCCGACCTGCCCAAGGCGGCGCTCGGCGTGGCGCGCTCGGCCTTCGGCTTCAGCGGGCAGCGCTGCTCGGGCTGCTCGCGCGTGCTGGTGGCGCGCGAGGTTCACGACGAGCTCGTGGCGCTGCTGGAGGAGCGTCGCCGGGAGGTCCGGGTGGCCAGCCCGCTCGACCCCGCGACGAAGGTGGGCCCGGTGATCTCCCCGGAGTCCGTGCGGCGGCTGCTCGACGCCGCACGCGAGTGCCGCGAGGCCGGCTGGGCGGTGCACGGAGGCAGCGCGCTCACGGAGGGGGGGCTGCGCTACGGCAATTACGCCGAGCCCACCGTCGCGGAGATCCCGGCCGACTCCCGGCTGCTGCGCGAGGAGCTGTTCACGCCGTTCGTGGCGGTTCATCCGGTCGCCTCGCTTGGGGAGGCACTCGAACTCGCCAACGGGCTGGTATTTGGGTTGACCGCGGGCCTCTATGCCGAGGATCCGACGGAGATCGAGCGCTTCGAACACGAGATCGCGGCCGGGGTCGTGTACGTCAACCGCGAGGCGGGCGCCACCACGGGGGCGTGGCCTGGTATACAGTCATTCGGAGGGTGGAAGGGTTCCGGAAGTACGGGACGCGGGGCTGGCGGGATCCACTACCTCCAGCAGTACATGCGAGAGCAGAGCGTGACCGTAGTTGGCAGTTGAGCCGCCCGGCGAGAGCCGCAGGCGTGGCGAATGAGCAAGAAAATCTCAGTGGTCATAGTGGGAGCGGGAGCCATCGGGCTCAGCACCGCCCGCGCGCTCACGGACTTGGGCGTGGAGGAGGTGATGGTGCTCGAGCGCACGCACATCGCCGGCGGCTCCTCGGGGCGCTCGGTGGGGGTCGTCGAGACCCAGTACGTCGATCCCTTCGACATCGCCCTGCGCGTCCCCAGCAAGCGCGCCTTCGAGCAGCTCGAGCGCGATCACGGGCTGCGCTTCACGCGCAACGGCTATCTGCGCATCGGCCACACCGGCGAGGACGCCGCGCGCTTCGAGCGCAGCGTCGCGGTGCAGCGCGAGCTCGGGATCGAGGACGCGGTGGTGCTCGATCCCAAGGGGATCGCCGAGCACTTCCCCGACGTTCGCTGCGACGACGTCAGCGCCGGCCTGTACGGACCCAGCGACGGGTTCGTCGACGGCCGCCTCTACTGCGAGCTGCTGGCCGAGCTCGCCGGGGCGAGGGGCGCGCGGTTGCTGGCGCAGACCAAGCTCACCGGCCACGAGCTGCTCCCCGACGGTCGCCATCGCCTGCACACCTCGGCGGGGGAGCTCACCTGCGAGCACGTCGTCAACGCCGCCGGCGCCTGGGCGCAGGAGGTGGGAGCGCAGCTGGGTGTCAACACGCCGATCCTGCCCCAGCGCCACGAGGCCGTGAGCATGCACCTGCCGCGCACGCTGAGCTACATGATGCCCGAGGTGATGGACTACGCCCCCGCCGAAGGGCGCGCGGGGCTGTACTTCCGCCACGAGACCTTCGACATGTTCCTCGGCGGCCTGCACAGCGAGGAGGCCGTCCACCCGGTCGTCGACCCCGACGAGTGGTTCGATGGTGTGGAGCAGTCCTACCTCGAGCAGCTGGCCGAGCTGCTGCCCCATCGCCTGCCCTCGCTGGCGGACATCCGCCTCGGCAAAGGCTGGGCGGGGCTGTACCCGGTGAGCCCCGACGGGCGCCCCCAGGTCGGGCCCTGCCCCGGGGATGCGACGGTGATCGCGGCCTGCGGCGTCGGCGGCTACGGGATCCAGGTCTCGCCGATCGTGGGGCGTCTCGCCGCCGAGTGGATCGTCTTTGGGGAGGCGCGCAGCCTGGCGCCGGCGGGAGAGCTGCTGCCGGGACGCGCGTCGCTGTGCAGTCAAGCGAGCACACAAGCACCGACATAGGAGGGTGAGTGGGGATGAGCACTCCGGCAAGAGGTGAGGAAGGGATGAGCACTCCGACCGAGGGGAGGAAGGGATGAGCACCGAGACATACAGCGTGGGGGCATCCGGCACGGCGGGGGCGTACGTCTCCGAGCAGCAGCAGGCCGAGATCCTCGAGCACTTCGGCTACGAGCAGCAGCTGGATCGCGAGATGGGGTGGTTCTCGTCGTTCGCGGCCTCCTTCTCGGGGGTGTCGATCACGACGGGGGTGCTGCTGACGCTGCCGTTCGTGCTTACGCAGGCCGGCACCGGCGGGCTGTGGACGTGGATCATCTCCGCGTTCGGCTGCATGTTGATCGCGGCGATCTTCGCCGACCTCGCGGGACGGATCCCGATCGCGGGCTACGCCTACCAGTGGGCGAGCCGCCTCACCAACCCCAACTTCGGCTGGTTCGTGGCCGTCTGCGGGTTGATCGGCTTCGGCGTGGGAGCGGCCGGCACGGCTTACGGCGTGACGCCGTACTTCCTCTCTGAGTTCGGCATCGAAACCACGCGCAACGCGACGATCCTCGGCGCGGCCGCGCTGACGCTGATCGTGATGCTGATCAACATCGCGGGCATCCGCATCGCCACCACCTTCAACAACGCGGCCGTCGTGACCGAGATCATCGGCGGGGTGGGCGTGGCGATCGCACTGTTCGTGTACGCGATCATCGAGCATCCCCATCCCGCCTCCTTCCTCTTCCACCAACAGCCCGGCGCGCACGGCGCGTACATCGGCGCATTCCTGCTCGCCTTCCTGCTGGGCGCGTACACCTTCGCCGGCTGGGAGCTACCCGCGGACCTCGCCGAGGAGACCCGCAACGCGACCACCGTCACGCAGCGGACGATCATCGCCTCGGTACTCGCGGTGGCGGTCAGCGGCTTCATCCTGCTGATCGGCTTCTCCTACGCCAGCCCCGGCATCGCCAAGACCCTCGGGGAAGGCACTCCGGTGCTCTCGATCATCCAGTACCAGTGGGGCACCACCGGGAGGCAGCTCGTCGACATCCTGTTCCTGATCTCCTTCGTCTCGGTCGTGCTGCTGATCCAGGCCGGCGCCGCGCGCCTGCTGTTCAGCCTCGGGCGCGACAACATGGCGCCGTTTGGCACCTTCTTCGGCAGGGTGAGCGGCCGCTTCAAAACCCCCTACACGGCACTGATCGGCACCGCGGTCTTCGGGATCGCGATGTTCACGGTGCCCGCGTTGATCTCCGCGAAAGTGCTCGAATACATCCTCGGCACGGCCTCGGTCGGCTTCAACCTCGTGTACGCGCTGATCGCCGGGGTCTACCTGTTCATGTCCTACCGCGGGACGCTGCCCAAGCAGTTCGGGAGCTTCTCACTCGGTCGCTGGGGCAAGCCGATCGCGTGGGTGTCGGTGTTCTGGCAGATCTTCCTGGTGGGGACGCTGACGCTGCCGAAGATCAACTTCAAAATCGGCGTGACCACGCTGGCGATGGTGGTGGTCGGAGCGCTGTGGTTCCTGGTGTGGGTTCGCCCCAAGGTCAAAGCAGGCCAGGCCGGTCCGCACCGTGAAGTCGCCGTCGAGGACCTCAAAGCGACGGCGTGACGCGACTCGAGCAACGGTATGAGCAGAGCTGGCCCCTCGCGCGGGCGATGTACGAGCGGGCGCTCGGATCGCTCCCGGGCGCCAACACGCGTACGCAGGTGCACGTGGAGCCGTTCCCGCTGTACGCCGAGCGGGGGAGCGGCGCGCGGGTAGAGCTGATCGACGGAGTGGAGGTCGATGACTTCCTGCTGAACTACTCCGCCTCGGCACTCGGTCACCGCCATCCCGCGGTGACCGAGGCGATCCATCGCGGGATCGACGCGGGCGGTCCCTTCGGCCTGTCGGTGCCCGCGGAGGTGCAGCTGGCCGAGCGCCTGTGCGAGCGCTTCACGGGGGTGGAGCTCGTGCGCTTCACCAACTCCGGCTCGGAGGCCACGTTGCAGGCGGTGCGCGCCGCGCGCGCCTTCAGCGGGCGTCCCCGGATCGCCAAGGCCGAGGGGGGCTATCACGGCAGCCACGACCTCGTCGACATCGGCATCACCCGCTTCGGCGAGACGCCCGGGGAGGCGGTGGGGGAGACGCGGGGGATGGCACCCGAGGTGGTGGCGGGAGTTAGCGTGTTCCCCTACAACGATCTCGGCGGGGCGCTCGCGGTGCTCGAACCGCAGGCTGGGCAGCTGGCGGGGGTGCTGATCGAGGTGTTCCTGAACTCCTCGGGCGTGATCCCCGCCCGCCCGGAGTTCCTGCGGGGGCTTGCCGAGTGGTGCGCCGAGCACGGGGTGCTGCTGATCCTCGACGAGGTCGCCAGCTGGCGAACCGGCTATCGCGGCGCCGGCGCCGAGCACCACGGGCTGCGACCCGACCTGATCTGCCTCGGCAAGGCGCTGGGCGGCGGCTTCCCGATCGGCGCCCTCGGGGGTCGCGCCGAGGTGATGGCGGTGTTCGACCCGCGCGGCGGGAGCATCGTCCGCCACGCGGGCACGTTCAACGGCCACCCCGTCGCGATGTCCGCCGGCCTCGCCGTGCTGGATGCGCTCGACGAGCCCGCGATCGCGCAGATGAACGCCCAGGGCCGCCGGCTGGCCGAGGGGGCGCAGCGGATCGGCCGCGAGCGGGGGCTGGCGCTCACTGCCACCCACTACGGCGGCATCGGGCGCCTGCACATCGGGCGGGAGCGGCCCGGCTCCGCGCGTGAGGCGGCCGCGCTGCCGAGGGAGCCGCGCATCGACATCTACCGCGCGCTGCTCGAGCGCGGTGTGCTCGTATCGCCCGACTGCCGCTTCAGCACGTGCACGGCGACCTCGGACGGGCAGGTGGAAAGATTCCTGGCGGCGCTCGAGGAGGCAGCACCCGAAGCGCTCGCAAACTCCCCAACACTGGAGGTCTCATGAGCAGCCCACCCTCCCCGCAGTCGAGCCCCCAGCGCCCAGACCCGGGGCAGCCCCCGATTCCGCTCGAGGGTTTGGGGGCCGAGAGCGTGATCGCGGCCGCGCAGCTGATCCGCACCGGGCGCACCTACGACCTCGACTGCGGCCGCTGGCCTTCCATGCCCCAGTGGGATGGCCACGCTCCGTTTCAGGTTCTCACCTACCGCACACCCCGCGGCGTGCGTGTGCAGAAGGACTGGGATTGGCTGGGGGCGAACGCCGTCAACTTCGGCATCCACAGCGAGCTGCTCTCGGGCAGCGCCCACACGGGCACGCATATCGACGCCCTCTGCCACGCCACCTGCGGCGCGGACGATCATTGGTTTGGCGGGAGCACCCCGGAGGAGCATCTCGGGGATTTCGGCCCCCTCACCCACGATGCGGCGGCGATCCCCCCGATCTTCACCCGCGGCGTGCTGCTCGACGTCGCGGGCGCCCTCGGCGTGGAGGCACTCCCGGCGAGCACCGAGATCGGGCCGGCGGAGATCGAACGGACGCTCAGCGCACAGGGCAGCGAGATCCGCCCCGGCGATGTGGCGGTGATACGCACGGGATACCTCTCCGCGTGGCCCGACCGCGAGCGTCTCGCCGAGTACGCGGACGCCGGGATCAACCTGCAGGCCGCGAACATGCTGATGGACGCCGGCGTGGTTGCGCTGGCGGGGGATACCGAGTCGCTGGAGTGCCTGCCCTCGCCAGACCCCGAGAGCCCGCACCCCGTCCACCTCGCGGCCCTGATCGAGCGGGGGGTGTTCATCCTGGAGATGGTCTACCTCGAGGAGCTCGCGCGCGATCGCGTCTACGAGTTCGCGTTTGCCTGCCTGCCACTGAAGATCAGCGGCGCCACGGGCTCCTGGGTGAGGCCCCTGGCGCTTTGCTGAGCGCGGGGTGGGGGGCCCCCGGAGCGCGAGCGCGCGAGCAGGGTGCCCGGGAGCTGGATTCAGCGCCCAGCAGGGTCACCCGGAGCTGGATTCACCGCCCGAGCGTGCGCACGAGCTGGCGGGCCCGCTCGGGCAGGCCACCGAGCAGCCGGCGCACCTGCGCGAGTGAGGCGCGCAGCTCCGGGTCGCCGACCTCGACGGGCAGCATCGAGTCCTGCAGCGTGGCGAGGATGCCGTCGGCCGCGGAGGTCGCCCCGATCGCATGGTCGATCGCGCTCTTTGCGTCGCTCGGGAGGACCTGTGAGTGCTCCGGCTCGAAGGCGCGGGGCGGAAGCCCGTGGCGTTCGGCGAACTCGGCATAGTCGCGTTTCACTACGCCGTAGGCCTTCTGCAGAGGCCGAAACAGCTCATCTTCGAGCCGCTCCGCGGCATGCTCGTCCAGCTGCTCGTAGGCCTCACCCAGATAGGCCAGCGCGACGCCCAGCTTCTCGGCCGCGCCCGCGATGCTGCCGAGCAGCTGCTCCCTGCCCTCCGTGGTCGTGTAAGTCACGGGACCAGGGTAGTTGCTCCTACGGGCAGCTGCTCCCTGCGACTCAGCCCCTCGCGTGATCGCCGGGCCGCAGCACCTCGCCGGCCCAAGGGGTGTAGGCGTCGAGCGCTCCGACGTGCATCCCTTCCATCGGGATCGGCGTGCACCAGAAGGCCCACACCAGCGACGCCGAGGGCTTGACCGAGTTCGTGAACACGGACTTTGGCCCCGCCCCGAGCACATTGCGAGCGGCCACCCTGAAGCGGTAGCGGATGCCGTTGTGCAGGCCGCCGATCACCGCGCTCGTGCCCGAGACCGTGATCGGTTTCATTCGCCGCGCGCCGGCATAGGGCGTGACGGTGTAGGTCGTGATCGGGCTGCCGCCGTTCGCCGGTGGCCTCCAGGTGACGGTCGCGCTCCGGTTCGCGGGGGTCGCCACCAGGAGCGCTGGCGCGGCGGCGGGTGCGGCCAGTGGTTCGGCGGCCGGCGCCGGCTTGAGGACGAGCGTCGCCATCAGCCACACGGTCGACGCGCCGGTCTGCACGCTCGCGCTGGGGGTCGCGCCGGTGGCGCCAGTCAGCGCGTCCTCGGCGACGAGCTCGATGTCTTCGGTGGGCGAGACGTCCACCCGGCCGTTGAATCCCATCCGCGCCATCAGGTTGTCGCCAAAGCCGGAGTCCGCGTAGAGGCCGAGGACCAGCTCGCCCGGGCCGGTCGTCGGCGCGGTCGCCGCCGTGGCCACGACCGCCGCCGCTTTGGTGGTGCCGGTGGCCTCTGCGCTCTGATCGAGGACGGCCGTCCCCGCGGCGGTCGAGAGCCCCGAGTATTCGAGCACGGCGATCCCGACGTCAGCGCTCGCGGTCGGGGTCGCGGTGATCGTCGGGCGCGCTCCCCCGCCGGCGCTCACCGGCGCGGACCACACGCTCATTTCCGTGCCGTCGGAGGCTTTGAAGTGCAGCAGCTCTGTGAAGGTGTCGCCGGCCGAGTCCTTGACGCTCGAGGCGGTGGCTTTGGCGCTGCTCCAAACGCCGACCTCGACGACCAGGCGATTCCCGGAAGCGAGGGCGGTGGTCGGGGTCACCGCGAGGCTCGCGACATTGTGCGCGTGGCCGGCCACCTCCTGCACGAACGCGGGAGAGGACGTGCCGCTGGGAGTCACCGCATTGGATGCTTCCGAGGCCGCTCCCGTGCCGATCGCGTTGGTGGCGGCAACGGTGAAGGTGTAGGTGATGCCGTTCGTGAGACCGCCGATCGTGGCGCTGCTCGCCGGCGGGGAGCCCGTGATCGTCGTGGCCGGCTGCGCCGTGGTGCCGACGTACGGCGTGACCGTGTAGCTCGTGATCGGGCTCCCATCGTTCGCGGGAGCCGTCCATGTCACCGTCGCGCTCGCATTGCCCGGAGTCGCGGCGACGGCCGTCGGCCTGGCCGGCGCCGTGGGGGCGGAGGGGGTCACGGAGTTGGAAGCCGCCGAGGCCGGCCCGGCGCCGACTGCGTTGGCGGCACTCACGGTGAACGTGTAGGCCGTCCCATTTTTGAGTCCGGTGATGGTCGCGCTGTTCGCCGGGGGGGAGCCCGTGATCGTCGTGGCCGGCTGCGCCGTGGTGCCGATGTACGGCGTGATCGTGTAGCTCGTGATCGGGCTCGTCCCCGGCGAGGGGGCGGTCCATGTCACCGTCGCCCTGCCTTCGCCCGCGGTCGCGAGCACTTCGGTCGGGGCCGCCGGAGCGGACGGTGTGGCGCTGAGGTTGAGCGGCGCCGAAACCGAGGGCACGCCTTTGTTGTTGACGATGAACAGCATGTAGTTGCCGTAGGGAGCGAGGGCCGAGCTCGCCGGTGTCTGGACCGTCAACGAACCGGAGCTCGCGGTGAACGACAGCGGCACGAAGTGCTGGGCCATGTCGGTCTGGTGGGTGTCGGCGCCGAGCGAGACGAGATTCACCGAGCCGATCGACGCGGCGTTGGGTGTCGTGACCGTGATGCTCGTGTTGTACGTCGAGGAGGCGGGGGCCGCGGTGATCGTCGGGCGCGCACCGTCGAAGAGATAGGGAGGCGAGTAGGTCTGGGCCGAGTACTCGCCGGGATCGTCGAGTCCGGTCGGGTGCCCGCCACCGGCCTCGAGCACGGTCGCATTCGGCATCAGGATCGCGGTGGAGTGGTAGTTGCGGGCCGCTGCGATCGGCGCCGCGGGCGACCACGTCTCGGTGTTGGGGTTCCAGATTTCTGTGGGCAGCACACCGCTCGTGACGATTTCCTGGTTGCTGGTCGGCTCGCCGCCAACGGCGAGCACTTCCCCGTTGGCGAGCATCGTCAGGGTGTGGTAGATGCGCGCGTTGTGCATCGGCGCGATCTGCTGCCATTTGGGCGTCGCGGCGGTGAGATCGATGATCGAGGTGTTGGCCGAGGCGGCGGTGGTGCTCGTGACGCTCGGCGCACCACCGCTGTAGAGGATCTTTCCCGGCTGGTACATCACCGAGGAGCCGTTGGTGATCCCACTCACCCCACCGGTCGACGTCCACGTCTGATTCGCGACGTTGAGCTCGTAGGAAACGTCCTCGGAGGGGCCGATCGTGAACACGTTCCCATTGGGTATGAGGTAGGAGAACGGGTACTCCTCCTCGTGGACCTGAGATGTGGAGACTTTCGAGAGCAGCGTCCAGGTGTTGGTCGTCGGGTTGTAAACCTCCGGCGTGTCCGCCCAGGTGGTGGAGTTGGTGGAGTTGCCGCTGATCGCCACGTATTCCCCGTTGGCCAGCTCGGTCAGGGACGGGTACCACCGCGGATCGTGCATGTTGGCGACCCGAGTCCAGGTTCCCGTCGCGGGGTTGAAGATCGCGGTGTCGACGATCCCGGTGTTTCCGGTACTGAGGCCGCCGTAGCCGCCGACGGTCATCACCTCACCGTTGGGGAGCTGCGCCATGCCGGAGCAGAAGATGCTGTCGGGCGCGGTGGTCGAGATGAATTCCTGGGTGCCGGGGTTCCACGTGTAGGTGGGCTCGGGCTGCTGCCACCCGTCGAACGCCAGGACGTGGCCGGTCGAGAGCAGGAACAGGTGCACCGCCACGAACGGCCAGCTCACCATCGGCGCCCATTCGCCTTCGGCGCCCACGCTCGGCGTCACCGAGTTCGACGCCGCCGACGGGAGCCCGATGCCGACGGCGTTGGTCGCGGTCACCGTGAACGTGTAGGCGGTGCCGTTCTGGAGTCCGGTGATGGTCGCGCTGCTCGCCGGGGGGGAGCCCGTGATCGTCGTGGCCGGCTGGGCCGTGGTACCGATATAGGGCGTGATCGTGTAGCCAGTGATGGGGCTGTTGGGGCTCGACGGCGGAGTCCAGGCGACGGTGGCGGAGGCGTTGCCCGCCGTGGCGCTGACGGCGGTGGGCGCCGCGGGTGCAGTCGGTTTACCCGTTTCGCCAGCCTTGAGGACCACCGTCGAGGTCAGCCACGTGGTCATGGGGCCGGTGCCGAAGGAGGGGTTGGGCGTCGCGCCGGTGGGAACGACGGCGTCCTGCGCAAGGAGCTCGATGTTGCCGTCCGGAGACACGTTGGCCCGCGTGATGTACCCGGAGGCGCCGGTGAGCGTGTCGCCGAAGCCGGAGTCCAGGTAGAAACCGATCGCGAGCTCGTTCGCACCCGCCGTCGGCTGCGTCGCCCCCGACAGGACCGTTTCGGCCGCATTGGTAGTCCCGGTGTTGAAGATCGACTGGTCCAGGACGCCCGCGCCCGAGGCGCTCGACACCCCGGAGTATTCGAGCGCCACGACCCCCATGTCGGCTTTGCTCGATGGCGTGACCTTGATCGCCGGTTGGGTTCCCCCTCCGGCGGTGACGGGCGCCGTCCAGATGCTCATTTCGGTGTGGTCGGAGGCCCGGACGTGCAGCAGCTCCGTGTAGACGTTGCCTGCCGAGTCGGTCACGCTCGCCGCGGTGGGCGATGCTTCGCTCCACACCCCGACCTCGACCACGAGGCGGTTGCCCACGGTTACGGGCGACCCCGGCGTGACGCTCAGGCTGGCAACGGAGCTGGAGTGCCCGGTGGCGGCCTGCACGAACGTCGGCGTCGCCGTTTCGGCGCGGGCGGCGGCGGGACCCGCTCCGGCCCAGAGCACCACGATCGCGCACGGCGCCACCCACCGCCCCAATCGCCTGATCTTCGAGGTCATTCCACTCCCGAGGTCGAAATCCGCACGGTTGGAATCCGCGCGGCGCAATGATAATCAACGAGCCATGGTGCGGACATCTTTCGGCGGTCTCCCAGAATCGCGCTATACTGAACCACATGGTTCAGTATAAGTCGGAGCTCGATCGAGCCTTTGCGGCGCTTGCGGACCCCACCCGCCGGGGCATCCTTCGGCGGCTGGGCGAGGGCAGTGCCACCATCACCGAGCTCGCGGAGCCGTTTGGGATGTCGCTGACCGGGTTGAAGAAGCACGTGCGGATCCTGGAGGACGCCGGGCTCCTCACCACCGAGAAGTCCGGGCGAGCCCGGCGTTGCAGCCTTGGACCGCGACCGCTGGAGGACGCCCAGCGGTGGATCGAGACCTATGGGGAGATGCTCGACGCCCGGCTCGATCGCCTCGGTGAGCTACTCCGCGAAAACCGAGAGGGAGGGGAGGAGGGGGAGGGGCAGGAGCTGGAACCAGTGACCGCGATGGGCAGGCGCCCACGAAAGGAGAGCCCAATGACCACAGCGACCGATGACCACGAAGCGACCACGGCCGTGACCACGACGATCGAAGACCAGGAGGAGACCATGGCTGCTGCCACGACATTGACCACGCCGTCGGATCGGGAGATCCTCAGCGAGCGGGTGTTCGACGCCCCCCGCGAGCGGGTGTTCGCGACCTACACGGATCCCCAGCTCATTCCCGAGTGGTGGGGCCCACGACGGATGACCACGGTCGTCGAGGAGATGGACCCCCGCCCCGGGGGAAGGTGGCGGTTCCTCACCCGCGACACCGACGGGCGGGAGCACCGCTTCAGTGGCGTCTACCGGGAGCTCACGCCGCCCGAGCGCCTCGTCCAGACCTTCGAATGGGACGGGAAGCCGGGCCACGTGATCGTGGAGACGACGACCTTTGAGGATCTCGGCGAGCGCACGAGGGTGAGTACCACATCGCTGTTCCACACCACCGAGGAGCGCGACGACATGCTCTCCTCGGGCATGGAGGAGGGGCTGACCGAATCCCACGAACGCTTCGCGGAGCTGCTCGCGAGGACCGCCTGACCCGCGGAGACGCGGGTCGGTGTCGAGATCGACCCGCGTCTCCGACGCACCGTGAACGCACCTATCTGGGTACGCATCGGTGCTCTCATGACCAGGTGCAGAAAATGAGGTGCCGCGACAGCCGTTCTGGGCGACCTTCTTTTTGTGACGGTCTGACCGCGGCGGACGTCGGAGAAGACAGGACCCTCTGGTGCCGGTATTTTGAGCTAACTAACGGCAGGCGCTAGACTAGCCGATATGCCGTCAATGGCCGAACTTCCCGATGCGCTGCTCGCCGATGGACGCTACTGGGTCACGTCGGACGAAGCCGCCCAGTTCGCGGGTATCCCGACTGCGCACGTCTATCCCGGCCTGCAACGCCTGCGTCACCGGGGTGCGATGTTCTCGCCGGCGCGTGGGTTCCATGTCGTGATTCCGGCCGAGTACCGCGCATGGGGCGCCCTGCCGGGCGAGCTTTTCATTGACGGGATGATGCGAGCGCTCGGGCGCGCGTACTACGTGAGCCTGCTCACCGCGGCGGCGATGCACGGAGCGGCACATCAGGCGCCGCAGGTCTTTCAGGTGATGGTGGACCGCCACGTCGCCGGCCGCGATGTCGAGCGGGTTCGTCTTCGCTTCTACACCAACGAGCACCTCGGCGAGATGGCGATCGAAGAACGCCGGGTTGACACCGGGCGAATCCGGCTCGCCACCCGCGAGACAACCCTTGTGGACCTCGTCATCCACCCCGACGACGCGGGAGGACTGAGCAATGTCGCCACAGTGATCGTCGAGATAGGCGACCTCGACGTGCCACAGTTGGCCCGACTCGCAGCGATTCGTTCTCGCTCGCTCGCACGGCGCCTCGGATGGCTGCTCGACCAACACCGCGACGACCTCGATCTGGAGCCGCTGCACGAGGTCGCATGTACCGGCGGCGGCTACCCGACACGCCTCGTCCGTGCGCTCCCCGCACGTGGCCCGATCGACCCGCGCTGGAACCTCCAAATCAACAGCGACGTGGAAGCAGACCTGTGATCGACCGCCCCGCCCTCATCGTGTGGCGTTCCAAGGCTCCCTGGCCGAACCCCGTCCAGATCGAGCAGGATCTGCTGCTCTCCCGCCTCATCATCGAGATCGCCCGGGACGACGTGCTCGGCCCCGAGCTCGCGATGCGCGGCGGCACTTGCCTGCACAAGCTCCACCTCCCCGCGCCGCTGCGCTACTCCGAGGATCTCGACTACGTCCGCAAGACCCACACAGGCATCAAGCCATATACGCAGGCACTCGGAGCTCTCGCCGAGCGCCTCGGCCTCGCCGTCTCAAGCCGCCGACGCTCGGGGCAGATGGTCCATGTCTACCTCGACGCACAGCCGACCGAAGGCATCGGACGCATCCGTATCAAGATCGAGATGAACATCGCCGAGACCGAGCCCCACCGCCCCCTGAGGACCATACGCCACACGGTCAAAACCTCGTGGTGGGACGGCGAAGCCGACATCCCCACCTACGAGACCAGTGAGCTGCTTGCCACCAAGCTGCGCGCTCTCTACCAACGCAGCAAGGGACGCGACCTCTTCGACCTCTGGCTCGGCCTCACCATCCTGAAGATCGACCCCGATCAGATCGTCGCCGGCTTCAACCACTACCTGCGCAACGCCGCCTTCAGTTTCCCCGAGCTACGCGACAACCTCGCCGCCAAGCTGGGCAGCACGCGGTTCCTTCATGACCTCAACGCCCTCGTCACCAACACACCCACTGGCTATGACCCCGACACCGCCGCCGACCTCGTGATGCAAGAACTCGGCAGTCGTCTACGCAACGCGCCATCCGCCGATGAGATCGCACCATTGCTCCAGTAGCGAACCCTATCGCGTCGGCGCCCCGGTGGTTTGTGCGCGGAACAATTCAGTGGGCGATCCTGGACTCGAACCAGGGACCTCTTCCTTATCAGAGAAGCGCTCTAACCGGCTGAGCTAATCGCCCGCGCTTGCGGAGTCTAGCGACCGTTTCGCCTTTCGGTGCGGCCCGTTCCGGTGCCGCGCAGCCCTCCGCGAGGGGGCACCCGAGGCTAGACAGGCGAGCGGGCACTCATGCGTTCGGCCAGCGCCAGGGCCTCCTCGCCGGAGGCGAACGACAGCTCGACGCGGTAGCCCCCGGCCGCGAGCGGGTGCGCCTTGACCTCCACTCCCAGGGCCTCCCCGAGCGCCGCTTCGATCTCCGCCGCTGCCTCCACCTGGTCGGGGTGCACCCCGCCAGGTGGGGTACGAGCACGTTTCTTCTGCCCACGCAGCGTCTCCTCGTTGCTGCGCCGCGCGCGGTCTTCCACCGATCGCACCGACCACCCCTCCGCCGCCGCCGCCCGCGCGAGATGGCGCCGGTCGGTGTGGTCCTTGGCGAGCAGCAGCGCGCGTCCGTGGCCCTCGCTGAGCGTGCCCCCCTCGAGCAGCTCCAGGGCCTCGTCGGGCAGGTCCAGCAACCGCATCAGGTTCGATACCGCGACCCTGCCGCGACCCACCCGCTTGCCCACCTGCTCGCGTGTGAGGCCCAGCTCCTCCACCAGCGCCGCGCAGGCCCGCGCCTCCTCGACCGGGTTGAGGTCCTCCCTTGCCATGTTCTCGATCAGGGCCAGCTCCAGGGCCGCCGCGTCGTCGTGGGGGCGCACCAGCGCCGGGATGCTCCCCATTCCCGCGATCTGAGCCGCCCGCCAGCGCCGCTCGCCGGCAATCAGCTCGTATGTCCCATCCGGCTTCGGTCGCACCAGCACCGGCTGCAGGACCCCCCGCTCGCCCAGGGACTCCGCCAGCGCGTTCAGCGCGTCCCCGTCGAAGTGCAGGCGCGGCTGACGGGGGTTGGGCGAGATCGAGCCCACCGGCACCTCCCGCAGCTCCTCCTGCGCCGCGCCGGGCGAGGAGACCGACAGGATTGCCTCCAGGCCCCGGCCCATTCCTGGCTTTGGCCTAGCCACGTGCGGCTACCTCCTTGGCCAGCTCAAAGTACGCCTCCGCCCCCGTGCTGTGGGGGTCGTGATGAGTAACGGGCAGACCGTAGCTCGGAGCCTCCCCCACACGCACGTTGCGGGGGATCACGGTCCGGAACACCAGCTCCCGGAAGTGCTCCCGCACCTCCCGCTCCACGTCGCGGCCGAGCCGGGTGCGGCTGTCGTGCATCGTGAGCAGCATCCCAGCGACCGTGAGCCCCGGGTTCAGCTCGCGACGGACCAGCTCCAGCGTCTCCAGCAGGCCCGCCAGGCCCTCCAGTGCAAAGTACTCCGTCTGCACCGGGACGATCACCCGGTCCGCCGCCACCAGTGCGCACACCGTCAGCGGTCCCAGCGAGGGTGGGCAGTCCAGCAGGATGTACTCGAAGTCCCCCCTGATCGGCTCCAGGCTCTCGCGCAGGTGGCCCTCGAACCCCTCCATGCGCGGCAGCTCCACGTTGGCTCCCGCCAACCCCGGTCCCGCGGGGAGCAGCGCCAGGCCGGCGATCGTCGTCTCCGCGCGCACATCCCCGGCCGTGCACACCCCCGTCAGGAGGTCGTAGAGACCCGGTGCATTGCGCGGAAGGCCCAGCCCCACCGTCGCGTTTGCCTGGGGGTCCACATCGACCAGCAGCGTTCTGTAGCCGGCCTCCGCGATGCACGCCCCCACGTTCACCGCCGTGGTCGTCTTGCCCACCCCGCCCTTCTGGTTGGCGATCGCGTAAACCGTGCCCATTGTGGGTCGCACGCTAGCGCCGATCGCGGTCGGGAGGCGTCCGCCTCACGCCAGCGGCCGCTTGCGCGCGATCCCTGCCCTGCGCGGGAAACCCTCCGGCGTCTCTCGCACCTTCGAGTAGAGGTGGAGATGATGGTCGCGCGCCTGCGCATAGGGCTCCACACGGCGGATCTCCACCAGCTCCAGACCCATCCGCACGGCCGCGGTCGCGGCGGAGCGCTCCCGGTCCGGGTCTCGACGGCCGCGCCAGTCGACCAGGACACCGCCCATCCGCATGAGCGGCGCGGCGTACTCCACCACCACCGCCGGGGGCGCCAGGGCGCGCGCAAGCACCACATCGTTGATTCCCACCCCCTCCACCCACTCCTCCGCTCGCGCACAGACCACCCGCGCGTTGGCGATTCCCACCGAGGCACAGAGATGCTCCACGAAGGCGCACTTGCGCGCCTGGGCCTCCACCAGCCAAACCTCGCTCTGCGTCAGCGCCACGGCCAGCGCCACTCCAGGAAAGCCCGCTCCGGCGCCAAGATCCGCGATATGACTCGCCGACCTCCACACCTCCAGCTCGAGGGCCACCAAAGAGTCGGCCAGATGGATATCCACCGCCTCCGCCGGGTCGCGCACCGCCGTCGGAGCTCGCTCGTCGGCCGCCAATCCTCGCAAGATCGATTCGAGCTGCTCGCGCTGGTGTCCGTCCAGGCCGTAGCGGTTGCCCAACTCCCTTAGGCGCGCCGCCTCGGGCACACAACCGCTTTCACGTGAAACGCTACTCCTCCACCGGCGAGACCACCAGGTAGCGCTCGGGCTCCTCGCCCTCGCTGTGGGTGCGAACGTCTCCCCGGTCGCGCAGGTGTTCGTGGACGATGCGCCGCTCCGACGCCGGCATCGGCGCCAGCTCGACCGACTCCCCCGCGCGCAGGGCCTCCTCGGCGGCGTCGTCGGCGTCCTCATGCAACATTCGCATGCGCCGCTCGCGGTACCCGTCGGCGTCGATCACGACGCGGGTCCCCGACTCGCCTCCGTGGAAGACGATCCGTTGCGCCAAGTGCTGGATCGCATCGATCGTCTGTCCCCGGCGACCGATCAGGAGGCCGACGTCCTCGCCTTCGACGTAGCCCCGCAGCAGGCCCTCCTCCTCCTCGACCCCCACCTTGCACTCCAAGCCGAGGCCCTCCACGACCTCCTCCAGCAAGTCGGTCAGGATCTCGGCAGGATCCTCCCGCTCGTCGAGCTCCTCAGGCTCCTCCGGCGCGCCGGCGACTTGCTCGCTCATCGCCGCCGACCCGAGCGTTTCTTCTTCTTGCGGGGTGGCGGTGGAGGTGCGCTCCCCGTGCCCACGCCCACCAGAGCAGGTTCCCCCGCCGGGCTCAACTTGCCATTCGGCGAGGTCCCCCCACCAGCTTCGGGGATGCCCTTGCCAGCCGGTGGCGGGGGCAGGCCCATCCGGCGACGGACCGCGTAGCCCTGCGCGATCGTCCACAGATTGGTGGTGATCCAGTAGAGCAGCAGTCCCGCCGGGTATCTGAACAGGAACAGCACGAAGACCAGCGGGAGACCGAGCATCATCCAGCGCTGGCTCGGTTCGGCGCTGGCGCTCATCAGCAGGGTCGAGGTGACCTGCGAGCCCACGTAGAGGACCAGCAGGACCACCAGCACCACGCCTGTCGCCTTTGCGGTGATGTCCGGGATGAACAGGAATTTCGCCGCGTCGGAGTGCGGGGCGACCTGGCTGCAGGTCGCTTTTTCGATCGCCTTCGCGGTCACGATGCCGTGCGCCGTCAGCGCAGGACCGCAGATGTGCTTCTTGAGGTCCGTGCGCAGCATGTAGAAGAGCGAGATGAAGACCGGCAACTGCAGCACGAGCGGCAGGCAGGAGGCAAAGGGATTGATCCCCTTCTCCCGGTAGAGCTTCATCATCTCCTCCTGCTGGCGCTGTTTGTCGTCCTTGTACTTCTCTTTCAGCGCCTTCAGCTCCGGCGCCACGAGCTGCATCTTGCGCATCGAGCGGAACTGGCTGAACGTCAGCGGCATCATCACCGCGCGCACCACCACCGTCAGCCCCACGATCGCCAGTCCCCAGCTGATGCCCGCGTGATCGTGGATGAACACGAGAATCGCTTCGAACAGGCTGATCAGCGGCGAGAACGCTTCCTGGATGATGTTCGCGAGGATCGGCATCTGTGCGTGGAGGCTCTCTCCGAGTGCTCGGCCCCTGAACCCGCGTCAGAGCCGGGCGTGGGGTGCGGACTGGACCTTGAACACTCGCTGGTCCCCCACCGGGTCGTACCCACCACGGCTCCACGGGTTGCACCTGAGCAGGCGCCAGACGGCGAGCACCAAGCCCCTCAGTATGCCGTACTCGCCAATCGCCTGCACCGCATAGCGCGAGCACGTCGGCTCATACCTGCAGCGGCGTGGGAGGCCCGGCGAGATCACCCGCTGATAGACCACGATTGGGGCGCTGGCGAGGATTCGCGCCACATGGGCCACCCCGCCCACAGACCCCTCTAGCCCGGGCTCAGCGTCAGCGCCCACCGTCGTCCTCCCGCCCATTCCCACGCGAGTCGTCCCCCTCCGTGCGCATCCCCGCCCGGGCGAGCAGCTCTCCGAGCGATGCGTCGACACCCGCCAGACCCTCGCGCTCGGCCAATTCACTCACGGGCGGCCGCGCCACCACCACCACATCCTGGCCCGCGCTCAACTCGTCCTCGACGCGAGCGAACGCCTCCCGCAACAGGCGCTTCACTCGGTTGCGCTCGACTGCGCCCCCCACCTTGCGGGAGACCGAGAGCCCCAGACGCGGTCGCTCTGCCGCGGGGTTGGGGAAGCGGTAGAGCACCAGATGACGGTTGGCCGACGAGCGTCCGTGGCGGTAGACCCGCTCGAACTCGGAGCTGTGCGAGAGGCGTCCCCGGTTGGCAGTGCGGCGTGGCACTCGAGGCGCCATCCCTTACGCCGACAGGCGCTTGCGACCCTTGTCACGCCGGCGCTTGAGAACCAGCCTGCCACTGCGAGTGAGCATGCGCGCACGAAAACCGTGCGCGCGAGCACGCTTGCGCTTCTTGGGCTGATAAGTGCGCTTCATGGGTAGCTTTCGAGCACCGCGGAGGCCCGCTCTTCGTTCCCTCCACTGGCCTACGGTTGGTGGAGAGGTCGGGGCGGCGTCTGCCCGCAGTATAGAGCGCCTCCGCTCCCGCTGGGTCGCCTCGCGTCGGATCTCGGTTTTTCTCGCCAATTGCGTCGTCCGCCGAACGAGACGACAAGGGCTCCACGAGCTTGGGATATATTCAGCCCCCCGGGTCCTCGCGGACCCCCTTTTTGAGAGTGTCCCTCGACCCCTTCCCCAAGGAGCGGATCAACGCTGCCGTGAGCACAGAACTGGAGCAGATCTGGGCACAGGTGCAGCGCGAGCTCGAAGGCGCAGTCGACGAATCGACCTACCGAGTATGGCTCGAGCCTCTGCGGCTGCGAGAGATCGACGGGGAGCGGCTCATCCTCGAAGCCTCTCCACAGGCATGTGGATGGATCTGCGAACGCTTCGGGCGGCTGCTGCGGTCCTGTGCCATCGCCGTCCTTGGGCCACTCGCCACCGTGGACGTCCTGCAGAGCGAGCCCAACCAACCCACCCTCCCCGGAGCTCCAGCGGGCCGTCGCTCGAGACGAGGCGAAAGGCCTCGACAGGACAGCGGCAGACGCCCGCAACACCCCCACCACGAGCACCCCCCCGTCCAACCCAACCAGCTCGGCAATCCGCGGCTGACCTTCGAGCACTTCGTGATCGGCGACTCCAACCGCCTTGCCCACGCTGCAGCGCTCGCCGTCGCCGAGCTGCCAGGGCAGGCCTACAACCCGCTCTTCATCTGCGGGCCCCCGGGTGTCGGCAAGACCCACCTGCTGCACTCGATCGCGAACCTCGTGCTCGACTACAGCCCCGGCCTGAGCGTCCGCATCAGCACCGGGGAGTCATTCACGAACGAGTTCCAGCTCGCCCTCGCCGGCAGCAGCATGGACTCCTTCAAGGCCCGCTTCCGGCGCGCCGACGTGCTGCTCGTAGACGACGTCCAGTTCCTCGAGCGCAAGACCCGCACCGAGGAGGAGTTCTTCCACACCTTCAACACCCTCCACGAAGCCGGCGCCCAGCTGGTGCTCACCTCCGACCGCCCCCCCCGCGACCTCCAGGCCCTGGAAGACCGCCTGCGCGAGCGCTTCGAGGCCGGCCTGGTCGCCGACATCCACCCCCCCGACCTGAGCACCCGGCTCACGATCCTGCGCAAGCGCGCCCAACAGGACGAAATCGAGCTGCCCGAGCAGGAGGCGCTCGAGGTCATCGCCAGACGTGTGGCGCTCAACGTGCGCGCGCTCGAGGGTGCCCTGATCCGGATCGTCGCCTTCAGCTCGCTCACCGGCCGGCCCCTCACCGCCGAGCTTGCCGACGAGGTCCTCGACAACCTCCACCCCCGCCCTGCCTCCACCCCACGCTCGCTGTCGGACATCCAGACGGCGGCTTGTCAGCACTTCGGCCTCTCCCCCGAGGAGCTTCTCTCTCCCTCCCGCGCGGCCCGCGTTGCATGGCCCCGCCAAGTCGCCATGTATCTGGCCCGAGAGCTCACCGCCGAGTCCCTGCCCGCAATCGGCAGACACTTCGGTGGCCGTGATCACACCACCGTGCTGCACGCGCTGCGCCGCACCCAACAGCGGATCTCAGCCGACGCCACATCCAGAGAGGCTGTTGAGAACCTCCGCGAGCAGCTCGAGCAGAGCTGCTGCTGACCGATGGGCTTGCGACACTTCCCCAGCTCTCCACAGCGCACACACACCACCCGACGCGCCACATCGTTCCAGCCACTGTCTATCCACATCTTCACAGCCCCTACTATCACCAACCTCCTTACGATGGCACAACAGAGATGAAGCTCTCCCTTTCCACAACCGACCTCTTCGCGCAACTGCAGACCGTGACTCGAGTCGCCTCTACTCGCGGCGCAGTCCAGGCGCTCTCGGGAGTGATGATCTCTGCCGCCGAGACCGGTGCCGAACTGCTCGCTACCGATATGGACGTCGGACTACGCGTACCCCTGACCGCCGAGGTGGCCCGGCCTGGGCAGGCATTGCTTCCTGCCCGGCTGCTGCTGGACGTCGTCCGCGCCCTTCCAGCCGAGGCCGCCAGCCTCGAGCTGCGCGCCGCCGAGCAGGACGTGGAGCTGCTCTGCGGGGGGGCGGTCTTCCATCTGCGCACGCTGCGCGCCGAAGACTTCCCCTCGCTGCCCCTGCCCACCGACGAGGCCCGCATGACGTTGCCGGCGGAGGCCTTCGTGCAGACCATCGAGCGGGTTGCCCGCTCGGCTTCTCGTGACGAGACCAGGCCTGTGCTCACGGGCATCCTGATCTCGGCTGCCGACCGGGAGCTGCGCATGGTCGCGACCGACTCCTATCGCCTGAGCGTCAAGCGCACCACGCTCGAGACCCCGCTGCAGAGCAGCCTGGAGGCGAACATCCCCGCCCGCGCGCTCCAAGAGCTCGCGCGCGTGGCCCAGCAGTCCCAAAGTGCTGAGGTGACGGTTGGCGTGGCCCAGAATCAGGTGGTCTTCGAGCTCGGCGGAGTGGTGCTCTCCTCGCGGTTGATCGAGGGCCAGTTCCCCAACTACCGCCAGTTGATCCCCGAGTCCGTCGAGCACGAGCTGAGGCTCTCGACCGCGGAGATCATCGGGGTCGTGCGCCGTATCAGCCTGCTCGCGCAGAAGAACGCACCCCTGCGCCTCGCCTTCCGCGAGGGTGAGCTGGCAGTCTCGGCCCAGACCCCCGACGTGGGCGAGGCCAGCGAGACGATTCCCGTGCCCTTCCACGGGGAGCCCTTTGAGATCGGCTTCAACCCCGAGTTCCTGCGCGACGGAGTCGAAAGCATCGACACCGACGAGCTCGTGATCAAGCTCATCAGCCCGCTGCGCCCCGGCCTGGTGGAGTCCCCGGAGGATGGCGACTTCGTGTACCTGGTCATGCCCATCCGCCTCAACACCTGACGGGCGCTGTGCGCGTCGTAAGCGTCTCGCTGCGCGACTTCCGCACATACGCTCGCGCCGAGGCCCACCTCGGAGAGGGCCTGACCGTCCTTCATGGGCCCAATGGCTGCGGCAAGTCCAACTTTCTCGAGGCCCTCTACTTCGGTTGCACCGGGCATGCGCTGCGCACCCGCAATGAGCGGGAGCTCGTGCGCTTTGGCCAGCAGGCCACTCGCGTTACCGTGAGCGTCCGCGACGGGGCCGAGCAGCACGAGCTCACGGTCGCCTACGGCGCCGACGGCGCCGGCGCGGAGCGTTCCGTCAAGCGCATGTGCGTCGACGGAGCCGTTGTGGAGAGGATGCTCGACGTCGAGACCCGGCCGCTTCTCGGTGTCTTCGTCCCCGACCGGCTGGAGCTGCTCAAAGGCTCCCCCGCTCCCCGCCGCGCCCACCTCGACCGTGTGGTGGCCGCGCTCTGGCCCCTGCGTGTCACGACACGCCACGCCTACGCCCGCGCGCTCGTTCAGCGAAACGCGCTGCTCGCCCGCATTCGCGCGGGCCGTGCCTCGCGCTCCACGCTGCCCACCTGGGACCACGAGCTGGCCCGCCACGCGATTGACCTGCGCCAGGATCGCGAACGCGTGGTCGAGTTGCTCTGCGGGCGATTCTCCGAGCGCGCCGCGCTGCTCGGGCTGAGCGGGGAGGTGGCCATGCGCTACCGCCCGCGCTCCCATGCTGCGGACGTCGAGGAGTTCGTCGCGGAGCTGCAAGAGCGCCTACCCGGGGAGATCGAGCGCGGCTTCGGCTCTCACGGGCCCCACCGCGACGAGCTCGCCCTCCTGCGCGATGGGCGCGAGCTGCGCAGCTACGGGTCGCAGGGAGAGCTGCGCCTGGCGTTGCTCGCGTTGCTCTTGGCCGAGCGCGCGGTGCTCTCCGAGCACCGCGGCCGCACCCCGCTGCTGCTGCTCGACGACGTGATGAGCGAGCTCGACCCGCAACGGCGCGAACTGCTCGCCGCGGAGCTCGCGGGCGCCGGGCAGAGCGTGATTGCAACCACCGACCTCGCCCACGTCCCGGCGTCTGCCGGGGAGGGGGGGGTAATTCATTTGACGCGCCTGCGCGTCTGCTCCGGCGCGATCCTCCAGGAGGCGCTGGCGGCGTGAGCAGGTACGCCCCCCGCCCGCTCTCTCAGGCCCTCCAGGGCTTCACGGCTACGCTGGCCCCGGCGAGCACGCTCGCGCGTGTGCAGGAGTGCTGGGAGGCCGTCGTGGGCAGCGCAATCGCCGCCGCCGCGAGGCCGGTGGGGGAGCGCGACGGGGTGCTGAGCGTGCGCTGCGCCGCCGCCGTGTGGTCTCAGGAGCTCGACCTGATGGCACCCGAGCTCCTTGGCCGCCTGAACGACGCTTTGGGCCACGAGCTCCTGCACAAGATGCGCTGCCGCACAGACTGAGCTTGATGGGGCGTTTTCCCTGCTATTCAGCGGCATTTCAGCCTTCTCGGGGGCCCGGAGGGGGGGCCGCTTGTGATATCGTTTGTTTGACAACGCACGCGCCCCGGTCCGCGGTCTGTCGAGCTCGGATTCCGGGGCTTTCTCACGTCATGGAGTGGAGGCCAATTGGCCGCAGAGAGCGATAGTACATACGATCAGGATCCCAAGCCGGGGGCCGGCGCCTCGGGATCGGGCGCCACCAATGACCCGGTGATGGGTGCCGGCGCCAGCTACGACGCGCAGGACATCACCGTGCTCGAGGGCCTGGAGGCCGTCCGCAAGCGTCCCGGCATGTACATCGGCTCCACCGGCGTCATGGGACTGCACCATCTCGTGTACGAGGTGGTCGACAACTCCGTGGACGAGGCCCTCGCGGGCTTCTGCACGGAGGTCGCGGTCACCATCCACCCCGACAACTCCGTCACCGTGGTGGACAACGGTCGCGGGATCCCCGTCGCCATGCACGAGAAAGAGGGCCGCCCCGCCGTCGAGGTCGTGCTCACGGTGCTGCACTCCGGGGGGAAGTTCGGCGACGGCGGCGGTTACAAGGTCTCCGGAGGACTCCACGGGGTCGGGGTCTCCGTCGTCAATGCGCTCTCCGAACGACTTCTCGTCGAGATCCGCCGCGATGAGCACGTGTGGTCGCAGGAGTACTCCCGCGGCGCTCCCCAGAACGAGCTTCAGCGCGGCGCAAAGCTACCCGAGGGGGCCCCCACCGGCACCGCCATCACCTTCCTGCCCGACGCCGACATCTTCGAGAGCCTCGACTTCGACTTCCGCACGCTCGAAGAGCGCCTGCGTGAGACCGCCTTCCTCACCCGCGGCCTGCACATCTCGATCGTCGACGAGCGCGCCGAGGGCCACTCCGCCGAGTTTCGCTACGAGGGCGGGATCGAGGACTTCGTCGCCTACCTCAACGAGAACAAGGAGACCGTCCACCGCAAGGTCGTCTTCTTCGCCGGCGAGAGCGAGGAGGGCGCGGTGGAGGTGGCGATGCAGTGGAACTCCTCCTACCAGGAGTCGATCCACTCCTTCGCCAACAACATCAACACCCGCGAGGGCGGCAGCCACATGTCCGGCTTTCGCTCCGCGCTCACGCGCACGCTCAACAAGTACGCCCGCGATCACGGCCTGCTCAAGGAGAAAGAAGACAACCTCTCAGGCGAGGACGTTCGCGAGGGGCTGACCGCCGTCATCTCCGTCAAGCTTCGCGACCCCCAGTTCGAGGGGCAGACCAAGACCAAGCTCGGCAACCCCGGCATGGCGGGCTTCGTCGAGTCGATCGTCAACGGCGGCCTGGGCGAGTTCCTGGAGGAGAACCCCAGCGAGGCCCGTGCGGTGATCATGAAGTCCGTGCAGGCCCAGCGCGCCCGCGAGGCCGCCCGCAAGGCCCGTGACCTGACCCGGCGCAAGTCCGCCCTGGAGAACTCCACGCTTCCCGGCAAGCTCGCCGACTGCTCCGTCAAGGACCCCTCGCTCGCCGAGCTGTTCGTGGTCGAGGGCGACTCCGCCGGGGGCTCCGCCAAGCAGGGCCGCGACCGCAACACCCAGGCGGTGCTCCCCCTGCGCGGCAAGATCCTCAACGTCGAGAAGTCCCGCATCGACAAGGTTCTGCAGAACACCGAGATCCAGGCACTGATCACCGCGATCGGCACTGGGGTGCGCGACGAGTTCAACATCGAGAACGCCCGCTACCACAAGGTCGTGCTGATGACCGACGCCGACGTCGACGGCGCCCACATCCGCACGCTCGTCCTCACGCTGCTCTTCCGCGAGATGGAAGAGCTCATCAAGGCCGGCTACGTCTACATCGCCAAGCCCCCCCTCTACAAGCTCAAGCAGGGCTCACGCGAGCGCTACATCGAGAAGGACTCCGAGCTGGAGGACATCCTGCTCTCCGACAAGTGGGAGAAGCTCGACGTCATCGACCGCCACGCCAGCCCGTTCAAGCTCACCGAGAACCGCTGGCAGCGTTTCACCCGGCTGCTCAAGCAGTACGAAGGCTGGGCCTCCTCGCTGCGCGCCGCCCACGGCCACGAGATGGTCCAGTTCCTCGAGGAGTCCTCACTGCTCGGCGAGCAGGTGATGAGTGCTGAGAAGGCGGTCGAGCTGCTCTCCCGGGCAGGTCTCGAGGGGGAGACCCACGCCACCGAGCTGGTGGAGCAGGATCCGCTCGAGCTGCGCGTCAAGGCTGTCGAGACTCGCACCGGCTTCGCCCGAACCCACCGCATCCGCCGCACCCTCTTCGACTCCCAGGAGTACCGCCAGCTCGCCTCGGTGCACAAACAGCTGATCGAGCTCGCCGGCACCCCCGCCTTCGAGGTGCGCCTCGGCGACGCCCGCGAGGATGCGCCCTCCTTCGAGGCGCTGCGCCAGGCGGTGCTGAGCGTCGCGCAGAAGGGCGTCAAACTGCAGCGCTTCAAGGGGCTGGGGGAGATGAACGCCGAGCAGCTCGGCGAAACCACGATGGCTCCCCAGTCCCGCACGCTCGCGCAGGTCACGCTCGAGGACGCCGCCGCCGCCGACCGTATCTTCTCGATGCTGATGGGCGACCAGGTCGAGCCGCGGAGGGCGTTCATCGAGGACAATGCCCGCGCGGTAGTCAATCTAGATGTGTAGAGGTAGAACATGCGCGTCCATGGCCATCGCGAGGAGGTGAGAGATGGCTACTGCTGATGTGATTGGCGGCGGAAATATCGAACCGCGCGCGCTCGAGGAGGAGATGCGCACCGCCTACCTCGACTACGCGATGTCCGTGATCGTCGGCCGCGCGCTGCCCGACGTGCGCGACGGCCTGAAGCCCGTGCACCGCCGCGTGCTCTACGCGATGAACGAGTTGGGGCTCAGCCCCAACCGCTCCTACTCCAAGTGCGCCCTGATCGTCGGCGAGGTCATGGGCAAGTACCACCCCCACGGGGACTCCGCCATCTACGACACGCTCGTGCGCATGGCGCAGGAGTTCTCGATGCGCTACCAGCTCGTCGACGGCCAGGGCAACTTCGGCTCGCTCGACGACGATCCCGCCGCCGCGATGCGCTACACGGAGGCCAGGCTCGCCCGCATCGCCACCGAGATGCTGCGCGACCTCGACATGGACACCGTCGACTTCGTGCCTAACTACGACGGCTCCAAGCGCGAACCGCTGGTCCTTCCCTCGCGCTTCCCCAACCTGCTCGTCAACGGCTCCTCGGGCATCGCGGTGGGGATGGCGACCAACATCCCCCCGCACAACCTCCGCGAGGTGATCGACGCCACCTTCGCCTACATCGAGGACCCCGACATCGAGGTCGAGGGATTGATGAGGCACATCAAGGGCCCCGACTTCCCCACCGGCGGGATCATCCTCGGCCGCGCCGGGATCAAAGACGCCTACGAGACCGGCCGCGGGCGCGTGCGCGTACAGGCGCGCGCGCACATCGAGCCACTCACCCACGGCAAGGAGGCGATCGTCGTCACCGAGCTGCCCTTCATGGTCAAGAAGGGCGGCCCCGGCAACCTGATCGAGAAGATCGCCGATCTCGTCCGCGACAAACGCATCCCCGAGATCTCAGACCTGCGCGATGAGTCCGACAAGCGCGGGATGCGCCTCGTGATCGAGCTCAAGCGCGACGCGATCCCCAAGGTGGTGCTCAACAAGCTCTACAAGCACACCCCCATGCAGAGCACCTTCGGGGTCAACATGGTCGCGCTCGTCGACAACGTCCCGCGCACGCTCAACCTGCGCTCGGTGATCCACAACTACGTCGCCCACCAGCGCGAAGTGATCGTGCGCCGCACCAAGCACGAGCTCTCCGAGAAGGAGGCCCGCGCGCACATCCTGCTCGGCCTCCTGATCGCGCTCGAGAACCTCGACGCGATCATCGAACTGATCCGTGCCTCCCGCGACCGCGACGCCGCCCGCGAGCAGCTCGTGGAGCGCTTCGAGCTGAGCCACATCCAGGCGACCGCGATCCTCGACCTGCGCCTCTCCCAGCTCACCGCCCTCGAGGCCGACGCGATCAAACAGGAGCACGACGACGTCACCGAGCGGATTGCCGAGCTGCGCGCGATCCTGGGCGACGAGAGCCGCGTGCTCGCCGTCATCAAGGAGGAGCTCGGCGAGATCCGCGAGCGCTTCGGCGACGAGCGCCGCTCGGAGATCACCCACTCCGAGGACGAGATCGACATCGAGGACCTGATCGCCGACCAGCAGATGGTGATCGCGATCACCCACACCGGCTACATCAAGTCGCTGCCGCTCGCCACCTACCGCCAGCAGCAGCGCGGCGGGCGCGGCGTGACCGGGATGGACATGAAGGACGGCGACTTCATCGAGCACCTCTTCGTCTGCTCCTCCCACGACTACCTGCTGTTCTTCTCCAACCGCGGCAAGGTCTACCGCTCGAAGGTCTACGACCTCCCCGAGGCCTCCCGCACCGCGAAGGGCCGCGCCCTGGTCAACGTGCTGCCGCTGCGCGAGGGCGAGCGCATCCAGGCGGTGCTCTCCACCCGCGACTTCAGCGAGGCCAAGTACCTGATCTTCGCCACCCGCGAGGGCACCGTCAAGAAGACCGAGCTCGCCGCCTACAACACCCCGATCAAGGCCGACGGGATCATCGCGATCAACATCCGCGACGAGGACGAGCTGCTCGCCGTGCGCGCCGTCGAAGAGGGCGAGGAGATCATCATGGTCTCCCGCGCCGGCCTCACCGTTCGCTTCGCCGAGTCCGACGCCCGCTCGATGGGCCGCGACACCACCGGCGTGCGCGGAATGGACGTCGGCAAGGACGGTCAGGTGATCGCGATGGACGTCGCCCGCGACGACATGGACCTGCTGGTGGTCACCGAGAACGGCTACGGCAAGCGCACCCTGATCGACCAGTACCGCAAGACCAACCGCGGCGCCAAAGGCGTCAAGACGATCGGCCTCACCGAGCGCAAGGGCGGGCTCGCGGGCGCGCTCGTCGTGCGCGAGCACCACGAGCTCGTGTTCATCTCCGTCGGTGGCATGGTCCAGCGCACCTCCGCCGGGGGCATCTCCCGCCAGGGGCGCTCCGCCACGGGGGTGCGCGTGATGAACCTCAAGGAGGACGACGCGGTGAGCGCGATCGCGCTGGTGGTAGAAGGAGACGGAGGCGACGATGTCCTCGAGGGCGAGCCCCTCGGCGTCGCCGGCGAGCCCAGCGAGCTGTCCGTCGAGGCGAGCGAGAACGGCGCAGGCCCAGACGCGTAGAGGGTGGCGTAGCTGGCCGCAGGTCGGGCCTCGTCTTTTCAGTTGTCCCTTGTTCGACGTCGCCTCCATCCGCTACTCTGGCGAGACCAGAGAAAGGAGGTGGTCCGTACGTCTAGTGACAGTTCTTGCGGGACCCTGGAGGTGACCGGCCGCTAGGTCGGACAGGCTGGACCGCTCAGCGGAATCCAACCCGGGACACCCCGAGACCGCCGCCGGCCCTGGTCCCTCCGGCAGTGCAGGCAGTCTCGGCATTCCAGTCGAAAGCAGCTCCACGGGGGGCGTCGCAGGGGTTGCGGCGCCCCCCGTGTGCGTCTAGGCCGCCTGTGGCAGGTACTGGCGCCAAGCCGCCGGGATCGAGGGGCTGGCGACGTGAATGAAGACCTCGGCCCGCGGCACCCGCGGCGCGTGCCGCGGGTGCATGCCCGCCTGGCGGGGCAGCCGGTCGCCCTTGCGGCGGTTGCAGGGAGCGCAGGAGGCAACGATGTTCTCCCAGCTCGAGGAGCCCCCCTTGGAGCGGGGGATCACGTGATCCACGGTGAGGTTGGCGCGCGAGCCGCAGTACTGGCACGTCCACCCGTCGCGGGCGAACACCGCGCGGCGCGTGATCTTGCGCTGATGGGCGTCGCGGGGCACACGCACGTAGGTGACCAGACGGATCACCGCGGGCCTGGCGAGGGTGGTCTTCTCCGAGTGCAGCTCCCACCGCCCCCGCTCCACCAGCTCGGCCTTCTCCTTGAGCAGCAGCACCACCGCCCGGCGCACCGAGCACACGTTGATCGGCTCGAAGGTCGCGTTCAGAACGAGCACCCGTCCACTCTCAGGCCCGCGCCGCCGGTGCTCGGACGGCGGCACGGACCGGACTGAGTCCGGTGGAACTGAGTCTGATGGAACGGTGGCATCCATCCGTGCGCCGCAGTGTAGCGTCAGCCGGCCCTGTAGGAGCCGAGTATCCGCACCTGCTCGCAGGCCGCCCGCATCCCCGCGAGCGCTTCCGCGACCGCCGGTTCTCCCGTGCTGCCCTGGAGATCCACGAAGAAAACGTAGTGGCCGAGGCGGGCACGCTGAGGACGGGACTCGATCTTCGTCAGGTTGATCGCCCTCCGGGCGAACTCGTCCAGGCACCGCACGAGCCAGCCGGGGCGCTCCGCGCCCGAGCCCCAGAACGCCACCGATGTCTTCCATCCGTTGCCGCTCTCCCCCTGTGCGCGCAGGGGCGGGTCCTGCTCGGCCCAGCGGCCGGTGCGCGCCAGCCACACGAAGCGCGTCACGTTGTCGTCGCGGTCCTGCACCCCCTCGCGCACGACCGTCCCGCCGTAGATGTCGGCGGCCAGCCGTGTTCCCAATGCGGCCTGTCCGGGCCGGCGCTCGCCCACCACCAGCCGCACCGCCTCCGCGGTGGAGCTCGCCGGCAGCACCTGGGCGTGGGCTAGCTCGCCCCTGAGCAGGTGCGTGCACTGCCCCGGCACCTGGGGGTGGGAGATGACGGTGTCGATCTCCTCCAGCCCCACCATCTGCGCCGCGATCAGGGAGTGTCTGACCACGAGCAGCGCCTCGCCGACCACCGCGAGGTCCCCCCGCTCGTCGGCGAGGAGGTCCAGCGTCACCGTGACCGACCCGTCCAGCGAGTTCTCGATCGGCACCACCGCCCACCGCACCGTCCCCTCGCGCACCGCCAGCACGGTGTCGTAGATGCTCGCCAGCGCCACCGGCTCCACGGAATCGGGCAAGGCGCTCGAGAGCAGCGCCTCCTCGGTGAAGGTGCCCGCGGGGCCCAGATAGCCGACGCGCGGGCGTCCCTCCTCGGACTCAGAGGGCATCGCTCAGGCGGAGAGCCGCTCGTCGGTGACCCCGCCGGCGCCCGCCGGGGAGAGCGCCACGCGCATCGCCTCCGCCTCCTCGGGGGAGAGCTCCAGCTCGCTCTGGCCCTGGTGGACCTGCTTGGCGTAAAACCGCGCCTGATCGCGATGGTGAATGCAGGTGAGCACGACTCCCGAACGCGTTCCGTCGAGCAGCGCGATCGACATCGACTGTCTGCCCGAGAGCTCGTTGTAGGCGTCGTAGCGCACCAGCGCGCGGTGCGAGACCGCTCCGCGAACGCCCGCCTCGGCGCCGGCCAGGCGCTCCTCCAGGCCCAGGGCCACCTCGCCGACGTACTCGCGCAGGTCCTCGAAGGCCCCCTGCAACTGTGCCGCGTGGGCCACCAGGTCGTGCTCGCGCTCTCCCAGCACCACCCTCTGGGCGGCCCGCAGACTGCGGATGTTGAGACTCAGCGCCACGCATCCCAGCAGCGCCAGCACGGCGATCCCGGCGGCAGCGATCGCGAGGATGCCCTGGGTGTCGGTCAAGCTCGCGGCGGCCACTGAGGACAAACTAGCGGCTTGGGGTTCGGGAGGCGATCCATGTCCGGCGCCGCGCTGGTCGAGGGGGAGGAGGAGGGGGAGGGGGTCGCTACTGCGCGAACACCGCCAGGTAGGTGCCCTTGTTGTTTTCGAGGTTGGTCTCGCCGGGGACCGGCTTGACGTAGACGGCGATCCGGCCCGCTCCCGCCGGGACCCCTTCCACGGGGACGCTCACCTTCGAGGTGACACCCGGTTCGGTCTTGGCGATCGTCCTGCTGTTCTTGTAGGCCCTCCCGCCTGAGGTCACCGTGACTTCCACCGTCACGTTCGTCTCCGTGTTGCTCCCCGAGTCTTCCACCATCGCCGTGAACGTCGGGTTGGCCCCGCCGCTGATGTGGTTCAGGGTGCCCGTCGATTCCGGTTCGAGATTGGTGGAGCCCACGCTCACGCCCGTCAGCGCCGAGCCGTGCGTGCCCGGCGCGATCTGCCCGCTGGGGGTGGAGCCCGAGGATTTCCCGGTGAGACGCTCTTCGACGGTGCTCGGTTCCAGCCACCCGAGGTTCTCCAGGGACTGGGTGGCGGCGGTGCTCAGTTCGTGGATGCCGTCTGCCGCCAGCGCCTGCTGGATCAGCGGCGCGACCCGCTGGGAGTAGACCACGTCGGAGGCCAGGAACATCTCCATCGCTCCCGCGATCAGCGTGCTGGCCTGCTTGCCCTTGCCCCCCAGCGCCTGGGGCACGAGCGACGCGATCTTCCCCAGCGCTTCCTCGCGCAGGTCGAGCGCCAGAGTCAGGTTGCGTTGAGCCGTCTGCATTTCGCTCGGGACGCTCAGCCGCTTGGCTTGTTCGGCCTGCTTCTGGGCCACTTCACGAAGTTCGTTGACTTTCTGCTGCACGCTCAGCGGCTGTTCGCCCGAGGCGCCCGCGAGCGTGGTGAACAGCGGGTGGGCGGCGAGCCCGTCGGATTCCCCCACCAGCTGTCCGACTTCGCCGTTGTACTTCTTCAGGGCCGCTTCCTTGCCGCTCTTCAGGCAGCCGTCGATGAGCAGCACGATCAGGATCAGCGCCACCACCCCGACGCCCGCGGCGATCCGCCGCCGCACCATCATCGTGTGGCGATCCACGTGAGCCCCGCCCGCGGCGGAGCGCTGTGGGCGTCGGGGGCGCGTGGGAGGATTGGGCGCCCGCCCACTCGGTGCCCGCCCGCCCGCGGCGGCTGGCCGCGGCGCTCCCCCCTCGTCATCGTCGAAGAACGACAAGCCGTCCGCTCCTTACAGGTCTTGCCTTGCGGAAGAGGACCAGTATGACCGCCCGCCCGGCCATCCACGCTCCTCCCTAGTGACCTCTGCAACTTCTCGCTCATCGCGAGTTCTCCTGCAATGCCACAGCAGGGAGGGCGCGGGCCCCGGCGAACGCAGGAGTCGGTGGACTCCCACGACACCCTCATCGCACCTCGGCACGGCCCCGGCGGCGAGCGCGGTCCCGTCGAGGGGGTCCGCGCGGGGCGGATCGGTCCCCCGCTCGACCGCTATCGCCTGCTGGAGCGCCTGGGGGCCGGCGGCTTCGGGGTCGTCTGGCGCGCGCACGACGAGCTGCTTGACCGCGAGGTCGCGGTCAAGGTGATCCCCCTCCCGGCGGGGGAGGACCGCGAGCGCGCCACCCGCGAGGCGCTCGCCTGCGCCCGCCTGGCCCACCCGGCGATCGTCGCGCTGTACGAGGCCTGCGCCGCAGAGGACGCCTTCTACCTCATCTCCGAGCTCGTCCACGGCGAGACCCTCGCCCAGCTGATCGCCCGCGAGGCACTCGGCGACGAGGAGGTGCTCGCGATCGGCCTCGCGCTCGTCGACGCTCTTCTGCACGCCCACGGGCGGGGGGTGATCCACCGCGACATCAAGCCCCAGAACGTGCTCGTGCCCCACTCTCTCCAGGAGCCCGCCCCCACCGCGCCGGGAGAGCGCCCGCCGCAGAGCCTGGCGGCCGTCGCCAAGCTGACCGACTTCGGTGGCGCGCTGCTCGCCGGCGAGGAGGCCCTCACCCACACGGGGGACGTGCTCGGCACCCTCGCCTACATGGCCCCCGAGCAGATCGAGGGCCGCGAGGTCGGCGCGCCCGCCGACCTCTACTCGCTCGCGCTCGTCCTCTACGAGGCTCTCAGCGGAGTGAACCCCGTGCGCGGCCCCACCCATGCCGCCACCGCGCGGCGCATCGGCAGCGAGTTGCCACCGCTGGGAGGTCCGCGTCGCGACCTGCCGCGCGAGCTCACACGGGCCGTGGACCTGGCGCTCGACCCCGATCCGCGGCGTCGCGGAACGCTCCCCGAGCTGGGCGAGGCGATCGCACACGCCCTGCACCAAACCCCTCGCCCACCGCTCGTCACGGTCGGGGGTCCGCCGCCGCCGCGGTCCCAGGAGCAGCCCGTCGAGGAGCGGCCCACCGAGCAGCGGCCCGACACGGCAGGGTGGCTCACCATCCAGCGTCTGGGCTGGATCGCCGCCGCGCTCTCTGTCTGCATATGGCAGATCGCGGACTCGCGTCCGGGCGTCGGTCTGATCGCGCTCTGTGCCGCGCTACCGCTGGTGCTGCTCGTGCGCCGTCCCGGCCCACGGTGGGCCGCCGCCGCGCTTGCGCCCCTGCTCGGCCTCGCCGGGCTCGCCGGTGCATTTCCCGCGCTCGCAGGACAGGCCTCCCGTTGGCGCGCGCGCGCGCTGCTTGGCGCCCTCGGCTACTGGTGGCTGCGCCTCGCCGAGCTGCCACTCGATCGCGGCGCCCGCCAGCTGTGGCTCGGGCCTCCAGCAAACCTCGGTGCGCGGTCTTCCTGGGAGGGATCCCTGAGCACCACGGCCATGCACGCGCTTGGGCCGCTGCTGGGCCCCGCCCTGCTGCTCGGCGCCGCCCTGTGGGCTCTCGCTGCCGCTGTCCTGCCGTGGATCGTGCGGGGGCGCAGCGCGCTGTCCGACGCGCTCGCCGCGCTCCTCTGGGCGGGCGCGCTGGCCGCGAGCGCACCCCTGGTGGACCGGGGCTTCCCCCTCGTGGACGGGAGCGGAGTGGGGGGCGCGGCGATTCCATCCCCGCGTGGGGTCATCCTGGGATCGGCTCTCGGGGCGATCCTCGCCGTCGTGGCCCGCGCGGTGCGCGGTCCCGTGTAGAGGATCGTTGCCCGGCGAGCCTTAAAGTGGGGAGTGGCGGGGGCCTCGCGGCGTCACGCCCACGCTCCACCATCGCGATCCCGCATATCGATGAATCCCCTCAAGAGCTTCGAGACCACACTGACCTCCCTCGTCGAGGGCGCCTTCGGGCGCCTCTTTCGCTCGGAGGTCCGCCCCATGGAACTCGCACGCAAGCTCGCGCGCGAGATGGATGAGCACCGCACCGCCTCGGTCTCCCGCGTCTATGCCCCCAACGAGTACGCCGTGTGGCTCTCCACCCGGGATCGCGCGCGCTACGAAGGCGTGGAGGACGATCTGATCGACGAGCTCTGCGCCTATCTGCTCGAGCACGCCCGCGCCGAGGATCTGACGCTCGCCTCGCCCCCCACGATCGCCTTCCACACCGACCCCGATCTCGCGCTCGGCGAGTTTGGCATTCAGGCGCGCCTCGTGCGACCCGGCGAGCACGAGGGCGCCGGCGAGGAGCGCGGGGCGCTCGAGTGGGACGCCGCGCCGAGCGGGGGCGACGAGCATGGGCAGACGATGATCTACAGCAGCTCCCGCCGCGTGCGCGAGCCGCTCGAGGAGAGCCGCGGCCGCCGCTCCGCGCGCGCTCTGCTGCTCGTCGGCGGCCGCCGGCTGCTCGTCCCGCCCGGCGGCGCGGTCATCGGCCGCGGCCGCGACTGCGACATCGTCCTCGAGGACGCCGGTATCTCCCGCCGGCACGCCCACATCGGCCCGGCCGCCGAGGGCTGGGCGATCGAGGATCTGCGCTCCACCAACGGGGTGCTCCTCAACGGCGAGCAGCTCCACGAGGTCCAGTCGCTGCGGGTGGGCGATCGCATCAAGCTCGGCTCCACCGAGATCGTGTTCGAGCTGCAATGAATACGCTCCAGCCGGTGTCGGTTGCGCTCAAGTTCGGCTTCATCGCCGTGCTCTATCTCTTCCTGCTGTGGGTCGCGCGCAGCGCCCTGCGGGATCTGCGAGGACGGGGTGGCGGGGGAGCCCAGCCAACCCCCTTCGCAGCGGGCCGGGAGGCCTCGCCGGATGCCACGGGCATGTACTCCGCCTCGGCGCTCAGCCGCTCGGACGTCAGCCGCCGCGCCCCCCGCCTGGTGGTCGAGCGCGCGAGCGGTCACGATCCCGGAATGATCTACGACCTCGACGGGGAGCTCGTGCTCGGCCGCGGCGACCACGCCGAGATCCGCCTCGAGGATCCCTTCGCCTCCTCCCGCCACGCCCGCATCTACGAGCAGGCCGGCACGTTCGTGGTGGAGGACCTGCGCTCCACCAATGGCAGCTACCTCAACGAGGAGCTGCTCGACACCCCCCGCCCCCTGCACCCCGGCGATCATCTGCGGATCGGGGAGAGCGAATTCGTGTTCGAGGTCGATTGATGCTGCGGGTCGCCGAGCAATACGCGGGCACCGACACCGGGCTGCAGCGGCGCGCCAACGAGGACTCGCTGCTCGCGCGCTCGCCGCTGTTCGTGGTCGCCGACGGCATGGGCGGCGCGCAGGCAGGGGAGGTGGCCTCGAAGATCGCGGTCGAGTCCTTCCAGGCCGGCCTCCCCCACGACACCAGCCCCGAGGAGGCGCTGGCCGTGCGCGCGCTGGCCGCCAACGCGCGCATCTACGACCTCTCCCGCAGAAACGCCGAGCAGGCTGGCATGGGCACCACGCTCACCGCCCTGTACGTCGGCGAGCAGGAGGTCTCGATCGCCCACGTGGGGGACAGTCGCGCCTATTGCGCGCGCGAGGGCGAGCTGCTGCGCCTCACCGACGACCACTCGCTCGTGGACGAGCTGATCCGCGAGGGGCGCCTGACTCCCGAGGAAGCCGAGGAGCACCCCCAGCGCTCGATCATCACCCGCGCGCTCGGCCCCGAGGAGACCGTGGAGATCGACACCCGCTCCTTCCGGGCCCGCCCCGGCGACCTCTACCTCTTGTGCAGCGACGGCCTCACCTCGATGGTCCCCGAGTCCCGGCTCGCCGAGCTCCTGCGCCAGCACGCGGGGGCGCGCCTGCGCGATGTGGGGGAGGCGCTGATCGCCGAGGCCAACCGCGCCGGTGGGCGCGACAACGTCACGGTGATCCTGCTGCGCCTGGAGGAGGTCCACATCGGTGGCGGTGCTCATCAGGAGCTGCAGCCCACGGTCGTGGGGATGCCCGCCCCGTCCTCGTCGGGCGCCCACCAACCCGCGCCGTCGCCCGCCGCACCCCTGCCCAGCCGGTCGATCTCCGCCGCGCCCCCGCTGTCGCCCGCGCCCGCGTCGCCCGCGCCCGCCCTGTCGAGGGCAGCCCCCCTGCCCGCGACCGCGCCGCACACCACCTCGATGCCCACCGCGCCGCGGCCCGTGGCGGCCCGCCGCCCACGCGCCGCGCCGGGGGCTGTCGATCGGGCTCGACCGCGCCGCCTGCGCCGCGCGCTGCCAGCGCTGGTGGTGCTCGCCGTGCTCGGGCTGCTCGCCGCCGGCGGCTACGTGGCCTCGCAGTCGGTCTACTTCATCGGGACCAACAGCCGCGGTCTGGTGACGATCTACCAGGGCTTCCCCTACCAGCTCCCCGGGGGGTTGGAGCTCTACGACAGCTACTACGTCTCCGGGGTGGGCGCCTCCACGTTGAGCCCCACGCGGCGCGGGATGCTGCTCGACCACAAGCTCCGCTCCGAAGGCAACGCCGGTGCGCTGATGCACAGCCTCGAACTGGAAGAGCTGAACGAATGAGCGCCGCCGGCAAGCGGCGCAGCGACGGAGTCATACGATGAACCGGCCGATCGTGCGGCTCTACATGCTCGTCGTGCTGCTGTTCGCCCTGCTCGTCGCCTTCACCTCGCGCTGGACGATCTTCGAGGCCTCCTCCCTGCGCGAAAACCCGCTGAACAAACGTGCGCTGCTGAAGGAGGAGCGTGTCCAGCGCGGCGCGATCCTCGCCGCCGACGGCACCGTCCTCGCGCGCAGCGTGCGCACGCGGGAGGGGACCTACCAACGCACCTACCCCACCGGGGAGGAGTTCGCCCAGGCGATCGGCTACTCCTACCCCCTGACGTTCAGGCGCACAGGCCTCGAGCGCTACCGCAACGCCTCGCTCAACGAACAGAGCCAGAGCAACCTGCAGTCGATCCTCGATCAGCTCCAGGGCCAGGGCGAAAGGGGGGATGAAGTGATCACGACGCTCGACCCCGCCGCCCAGCGGGCCGCAATCGCGGGGCTCGGCGGCCATCAGGGCGCCGTGGTTGCGCTGGTGCCATCCACCGGCGCCGTGCGGGTGATGGCCTCCACCCCCAGCTACGACCCCAATGCGCTGCGCTCCCCGACCTCCGCGGAAAGGCTCAAAGCCGACGCCGAAGCCCCGCTGGTCAACCGCGCCGTGCAGTACGGCTACGCGCCGGGGTCCACCTTCAAGGTCGTCACCGCCACCGCGGCGATCGACACCGGGAGATTCACACCCTCCTCGACGCTCAGCGGCCGCAACGGCGTCGTGGTGTCGGGAGTGCCGCTGAGCAACGACCAGAACGAAAGCTTTGGCGCGCTCACGCTCACCCAGGCACTCGCCAAATCGGTCAACACGGTGTGGGCGCAGGTCGCCGAACAGGTCGGCAAGCCCACCCTCGCGCGCTACATGCGCCGCTTCGGCTTCGACGCCAAGCCGCAGCTCGACTACCCCGCCGAAGAAATGTCGGCCAGCGGCGAGTACACCGAAGGCGAACGCCTGCTCTCGCCCACCAGCCCACTGGTCGACGTGGGGCGCATGGGCATCGGCCAGGACAAACTACGGGTGACCGCGCTGCAGATGGCCGAGGTCGCCGCCGCCGTGGCCAATCGCGGCAGGCTGATGATCCCGCATCTGACCGACCGGATCGTCGACCCCGAAGGGCGCACCGTGCAGCGGATCGCCCCCCGCGTGCAGTCGGTGGTGATGAAGCCCTCCACCGCCACCGCCGTAACCTCGATGATGGAAGCGGTCGTCAACGAAGGCACCGGCGAAAACGCACGGATCCCCGGGGTGCAGGTGGCCGGCAAGACCGGCACCGCGGAAACGGAGATCGGCACCGCCATCAACAACGTGTGGTTCATCGCCTTCGCCCCCGCCGCCAACCCCCGCGTGGCGATTGCCGTGACGGTCAAGGGCGTGCCCGGGTACGGCGCCACCTACGCCCTGCCGATCGCGCGGCAGGTGATGGAAGTGCTGCTCCGATGATCGAATCCGGCACTGTGATCGACGGCCGCTACGAGGTGCTCTCGCGGATCGGCACCGGCGGGATGGCCGACGTGTACCTCGCGCGCGACCAGCTCCTGGGCCGTCAGGTGGCGGTCAAGCTGCTGCACCACCGCTTCGCCGAGGATCAGGAGTTCGTGGAGCGCTTCCGGCGCGAGGCCTCTAGCGCTGCCGGCCTCTCCCACCCGAACGTGGTGGCGATCTTCGATCGGGGTGAGTGGGACGGCACCTACTACATCGCGATGGAGTACCTCCCCGGCCGCTCCCTGAAGGCGGTGGTGCGCGAGGAGGGACCGCTGGACCCCGTGGCGGCGATCGACATCGTCATCCAGATCCTGCACGCCGCGCGCTTCGCGCACCGTCGCGGAGTGATCCACCGGGATCTGAAGCCCCACAACGTGATCCTCGACGAGGAGGGCCGCGCAAAGGTCACCGACTTCGGGATCGCCCGCGCCGGCGCCTCCGACATGACGCTCACCGGCTCGATCATGGGGACAGCTCAATACCTCTCCCCCGAGCAGGCCCAGGGCCACGCGGTGAGCGCGGCGTCGGACATCTACGCCGTGGGGATCGTCCTCTACGAGCTGCTCACCGGCTCGGTGCCCTTCGACGGGGAGACGGCGGTGACGATTGCGCTCAAGCAGGTCTCCGCCGTCCCACCCCCGCCGAGCTCGCTCAGAGGCATGCAGGACATCCCGCCGGAGCTCGATGCGGTCGTGCTGCGGGCGCTCGCCAAGGAGCCCGCGGAGCGGTTCGCCGACGCGGATGAGTTCATCGCGGCGCTCGAACACGTGCGCCGGGGGCTTCCCGCGGGGGGGGTACGGGCCTCAACGGCGCTTCACGGCAACGGGCCCGCTGTCCCCATGACCGCGACTGCGCTGCTGCTGGCGCCGCTCACGGCGGCCGGGGACGCGGCGGGGGAGGAGGACCGAGCCGAGATCGACCCGCAGGACGCCGCCCGCAAACGCCGGCGGCGCTGGTGGTGGATCGCCGGTGCGGTGCTGCTCGCGCTGGCCGCCGCTGCCGTCGCGCTGCTGGCGCTGAAGCCCGCACCGAGGCGCGAGGCGACCGTGCCCTACGTCGTCGGCGCCACCGCCACGGTCGCCGAAGCAGCGCTCAAAGCGCAGGACCTCATCCCCGTCTCCCTGTCGTCCCCGAGCGCGAAGCTCTCCACGGGCCTCGTGATCAGCCAGGGCTACCCCGCGGGGAGCGAGGTGCAGCGGGGCACGCGCGTGACCATCACCGTCTCCTCCGGCCCAGCCAGCGTGGGGGTGCCGGACGTGAGGAACATGACGGGCGCTCAGGCCGTGCGCAAGCTCACCCAGGCCGGCCTGAAGCCGAGCGAACAGAGCCGCTCCAGCGCGACCGTGCCGGTCGGCAAGGTGATCGACACCGAACCCTCCCAGGGCGTGCCGCTGATCGCGGGCAGCCCGGTGACGGTGTTCGTCTCCAGCGGCCCCGCCCAGGTGAGCGTGCCCGAAGTGACCGGTCAGAGCGAAGCCGAAGCACGCGCCTCGCTGCGCGCCGCGGGCCTGCACGCGGGTACGGTCACCAAGCACGAAGAACCCGGCCAGGCCGCCGGTACCGTGCTCTCGCAGGCCCCTGCCGCGGGCGGCTCGGTGCCCAGCGGGGAAGCCGTGAATCTCGTGGTGGCGAAGGGCACCCAGGAAGTCACCGTGCCCCGCGTCGTTGGGAAAAAGGCCGAACGCGCCGAAGGCGAACTCGTCGGCGCGGGCTTCGTCGCGAAGTCGACCACCCGCACCGTCTCCAGCGAAGCCGAAGTCGGACTCGTGCTGCAGCAGAGTCCCGCCGGCGGGGTCAAGGCCAAGCGCGGGGCCACGATCACGCTCACGGTGGGCGTGGCGCCCACATCGACGACGCCGAGCACTGCGACGACGCCCCCCGCGAGCACCACCCCCAGCACCTCCCAGACTCCCCCGGCCGCCGCGCCGGCGGCGGGCGCCACTCCATGACGCTCATCGTGGCCCTGCTCGCGGGGGGGCGCTCCTCCGAGCACGACGTCTCGCTGGCCTCCGCCAGCGCCGTGCGCGAGGGGCTGGAGCGCGCCGGGCACGAGGTCCGCTGGGTTGAGATCGAGCGCGATGGGGCTTGGCGTCATGACGGGGAGCGGATCGGCCTCTGTCCGGGAGAGGGACTGCTCGACGCTGAGGTCGTGTTCCCCGCCCTCCACGGGCCCTTCGGCGAGGACGGCACCGTGCAGGGCGTGCTGGAGACCCTCGACATCCCCTATGTCGGCGCCGGCGTGGCGAGCTCGGCGCTGTGCATGGACAAGGTGCTCTTCAAAGAGCTCATGTCCGCCTGTGGAGTACCCCAGGTGGAGTACGTCGGCGTCCGAGTCGAGCGCTGGCGCGAGGCCCCCCTCGAGGTGCTCGGCGAGATCGCTGCCCTGCGGCTCCCCGTGTTCGTCAAGCCCGCCCACCTCGGCTCCTCGGTCGGGATCGCCAAGGTCGCCGAGGCCCCCCAGCTCGGGGAGGCGCTCGACAGCGCCTTCGCCCACGACCCCCTCGTGATCGTCGAGGCGATGGCGCCCGGGATCGAGATCGAGTGCGCCGTGCTCGGGGCGCTCGCTGCAGAGGGGCCCGACCGAAGCCGGGAGACACTCGCCTCCGTGCCCGGGGAGATCGTGCTCGACGAGGAGTGGTACGACTACGCGGCGAAGTACCAGGACGGGGGGATGCGGCTGGTCGTGCCCGCCCGCATCTCCGCCGCCGCGAGCGCGCGGGTGCAGGAGCTGGCGCTGGAGGTGTTCGCATACACCGGCTGCGAGGGCCTCGCTCGCGTGGACTTCTTCGTGGATGGCGAGCGGGTGCTGGTGAACGAGCTCAACACGATGCCCGGCTTCACGCCCACGAGCGTGTACGCGAAGCTGATCGAGGCCTCGGGGGTTCCCTATCCGGAGCTCGTCGATCGCCTTTGTCGGATCGGGATCGAGCGCTGGGAGGCCAGGCGCTCCTACCAGTATTAGCTGGAGCGCAGCGGCGAGAGCAGCAGATCGACCAGCACCCGCGGGTCGCGCCGAATACGCGCGTCTGTGGTGGCGGGGGGCCGCTTCTTGAGATTGACTTGGCCGGGATCGCGCAGCTTGTGCAGGCGGCCCTCCGCGATCAGGCGCTCGTCGAGCGCTCCGAGGCGGCCCTCGAAGGTGGTGCAGACAGGGGTGCCGAGCGCGACCGCCTCGCGGTTCATCGTGCCGCCGGCGGAGATCACGAGATCGGCGTGGGCGATCAGCGACTGGGCGTCGATTGCCTCGCGGGGCACGATGAAGCCGGGCACCCCGGCGAGCTCCGCGCGCTGCTCGGCGGTGCGGGGCAGCACCACCGGCTGTGCCCCCTCCCCGCCGCCCGCGGCCTCCCGCAGGCGCTCCAGCACCTGCGCAAAGAGGTCGTTCTCGAAGCGGTGGTAGAGCGAGACCTCCGGGGGGGTGCGCACCACGACGATTGGCCTCGCGGGGTCGAGCTCCAGCTGCGCGAAGATCGCGGGGTCGGGCTGGAAGTCGGCGAGGTAGTACTCCTCCTTGAGCCCCTCGTAGGCCTGCACCTTGCCGCGCGCGCCGTAGCGATCCAGCCGCTCGGGGGGGATCGCGTCGGGCACCACCACCGCGCTGGCGAGCCGGCAGTTGATGTGGTGCTGCACGGTGGCCCACTCGTAGTCGAACATCGTGGCGCTCGGGGTTCCCAGCAGCGCGGCGGCGACGCTCACGTCGTTCGACCCGTGGCCGAGCGCGATGTCGAAGGGGCCGTTGGCCCGCGCCCAGCGCAGGAGCGCCGCGGAGCGCAGCGCGAGGCCCCCGGCCTTGGCGGCGAGGCGCTCGCCGCGGTGGCGGCCGATCGCGGTGTGGGGGATCTGGAAACGGCGCAGCAGCCCGAGCGTCTGCGCGAAGTCGCGCGCGGTCACCCGCACCTCGTGGCCCTCGCGCTCCAGCGCCTCGATCACGGGGCGCAGGACGAGCACGTGGGGACTGTTGGTGAGGTCGATCCAGACGCGCATCGGGTGGACGGTATCGTTGACGCGCTCATGCTCGTCCTCGCCTCGGTCACCGAATCGGTCGTCAACACCACCTGGCACCTCGTCCGCGACGGGGGGCTGCCGGCGGTGTTCCTGCTGATGGCGCTCGGCTCGGCCTGCATCCCGATCCCCTCGGAGGTCGTGATGCTGTTCGCGGGCTTCGCCGTCGCCGATCCCGGGGGCTCGGGCGCGCACCACCACCTGACGATGACCGGGATCGTGCTGGCGGGGCTGCTGGGCACGCTGGTGGGCTCCTGGGTCGCCTACGCGATCGGCCGCGGCGGGCGCCTGGAGCTGATGGAACGCCACGGTCATCTGATTCACATGGGTCCCGCGCAGGTCGAGCGCGCGGACCGCTGGTTCGCGCGCTACGGCGAGATGACCGTCCTCTTCGGCCGCGTGATCCCGCTGGTGCGCGCCTTCGTCTCCCTGCCCGCGGGCGTCGCGAAGATGCCGCTGCCGCGCTTCACGGTGCTGACCCTGATCGGCTCGATCCCCTGGGTGCTCGCGCTCGCGCTCGCCGGCCACGCGCTCGGTGGCGACTGGACGAGCGTGCGCAAGGGCTTCGAGTACGCCGACTACGTGATCCTCGCGCTCGTCATCGTGGGCATCGGCTACGGGATCGTCCGGCGCCGTGCACGCGCTGCCGATCCGGATGCCGCCTAGGACTGGGCTGTCTCCGGGGGCCCGGCCCAGGCTTCCCCTGCGCCACGCGCTGCTGCTGGGCCTGGTGCAGGGCCCCACCGAGGTGCTCCCGCTCTCCTCCTCTGCGCACATCGCCCTGCTCCCGCGCCTGGCGGGCTGGCCCGAGGCGCAAATGGACAGCGAGCTGCGCAACTCCCTGGAGGTCGCGCTGCACGCGGGCGCCGCCGCCGCGCTGCTGGTCTATTCGGGGATGCTGGCCAAAACGGGGGTGCTCGCCGGAGGCGAATGTCCCCCGGCTTCGGCGAAGCGAGGGTCTCTCGAATCGGCCACCCTCCGCGGGGAGCTGGCGCGCGGCTCGCGGGAGATGGATGGCAGAGCCCTCGTGTCGGCGGTGCTCGCCCTCGTTCCGCCCGCGTTCGTGGGATATCTCCTGGAGCAGCGCCTGGAGCGTCGCCCGAGCGGCCCGCGCGCGCTCGCCGCGGGCCTTGCGCTGGGCGGTGCCGTGATGGCCTGGGCCGACCGCCGCCCGCAGGCGCGGAGACTGGAGGACGCCGTACCCCTCGACGGCCTCGTGCTCGGTGTCGCCCAGGCGCTCGCCCTACTCCCGGGCATCTCACGCAACGGCGCCTCGCTCACCGCGGCGCGCGCGCGGCGGTTTGCCCGCGAGGATGCCCACGTCCTTTCGTGGCGCGCCGGCCTGCCGGTGATTGCGGGCGCGACTGCGCTCAAGGCCCTCCGTCTCGCACAACACGGCGTCCCACAGGGAGCGTTCCCCGTGCTGAGCGCGGGCGCCGCCACGGCCTTCCTCTCCACCCTGGCTAGCGCGCCGCTGATCCGGCCCGGCAGGCGCGGGCGAGCGCTGTGGCCGTTTGCGCTCTACCGCGCCGGGCTGGCGCTGGCCGCCGCGGCGCCCTCGGCTCGGCGTGGCGCGCGACGGTGAAGCCGATGAGCACCGGCACGTGGACACGCGAACACGACGAGCGACTCGAGGTTAGTCTTCGGTTTCCGCGTCTTCTCCCGTCAGTGTGTTGAACTTGCCGCCAAGGATTGAGTCATCGTCGCCGCGGGAGCTGTTCTCCAGGCCGCCAACAACCGTGTTAAGGGCCAATTCGGTCTTTCCGCTTTGTTGATTTGGTACAAAGGAGCACTGACCGGTTGGGAGTTCGGTGGGCGCCGCTGCGCCGGTGTAGTTTTCACAGCCGCCCAAAATCGAGCCCCAAACATCGTCCGCGACGTTCGATGCGCCTCCGCTTACGGAGGCGTACCGGCCGCCGGCAATGTTTTTCTGGCCCCCGCCGACTGAGGCAGCCAAACCTTTCGTGACGCCGTTGGAACCTCCGCTCACCGACGCAAATTCTCCGCTGGCAGTGTTTTCCGTACCCCCGCTGGTTGCGGCGGCGTGTCCGCTGGCGGTGTTCCCTCCGCCTCCGCTGACGGAGGCATACGCGCCAGAGGCGAGACTGTAGCCGCCTCCGGTGACCGAGGCGTATTCGCCGCTGGCGGTGTTTCCCGCACCGCCGCTGACAGAAGACCAGTAGCCTTCGGCCTTGTTGTCTAGGCCGCCACTCACCGACGCCTCTTCGAACGCAGCATAGTTTTCCTTGCCACCGCTGACCGAGGTCGCATTACCGAAGGTGTCGCCTTTGTAGCCACCAACTATGGAGGCTGCCACACCGTCTGCGGTGTTGAGCTCGCCGCCGCTCACAGCCGCCTCTTCACCGAATGCGATGTTCTGATAGCCGCCGCTGGCCGACGATTTCGCGCCTTCGGCGTGGTTTTCGTTGCCGCCGCTGACCGAAGAGGCGGAACCCTTTGCGACGCCCAGCGTACCGCCGCTGACTGATGAAGCCGCGCCCTTCGCCACGCCAGACGTACCCCCGCTCGCTGACGCGTACTCACCGGTCGCTTCGTTGTCCTCGCCGCCACCAACCCAGGAGTACTTCGCCGTGGCTTTGTCTCCATTGCCGCCGCTGACCGAGGCCTGATACTCGCCGCTGGCTTCGTTGTCGAAGCCGCCAGTCACCGATGCTTCTTCGCCCATGGCGAAGTTGGTGCGCCCACCGGTGACCGAAGCCTGGGGGCCCAGGGCGAAGTTCTTGGAGCCGCCGCTGACCGAAGCGCCTTCCCCGCCGGCTTCGTTTTCCTTGCCGCCGCTCACGGACGCATCTCTCTTGGTGGCCGTGTTCTTTTCGCCACCGGACACCGACGCATTGCCGCCGCCCGCGGCGTTTTCGCGGCCGCCGCTGATCGTGGAACTGGTGCCTTCCGCTTTGTTCAGGACGCCCCCGCTGACCGTGGCGGCTTCGTTATCGGCCGTGTTGTTGTGCCCGCCGCTGACCGAGGCGTCGTTGCCATTAGCCTCGTTGGCCTTGCCGCCGGACACCGAAGAGCCTTCCGCGAGCGCTTCGTTTTCAAGGCCCCCGCTCACCGCGTCCCACTCTCCGACAGCCTTGTCGGCGCGGCCGCCCAACACCGCCGAGTCACTACCGTGAGCGGCGTTTTGTTCGCCGCCGCCGACAAATGCCTTTTCGCCTTCGGCGATGTTCTTGAAGCCACCACTCACCGAAGATGCGAACGAGCCGTCCGCTAGGTTCACGGTGCCGCCGCTCACCGAAGAGTCGATGGCCGCCGCGTTGTTTTCAAAGCCGCCGCTGACAGAAGCACCTTCGCCTTCGGCGATGTTATCGGTGCCGCCCGCCACCGACGCGTTGATCTTCAGCGCCTGGTTTGCCCTGCCGCCAGCCACCGAAGCGTGAGCCCCAGTGGCCGTGTTGTCATACCCGCCGGCGACCGAGGCATATTCGCCTTCGGCGCTGTTCTCATAGCCGCCCGTCACCGACGAGAACCCCTTGACCGCCTTCCCGGACCTGCCGCCGGTAACCGACGCGTAGGGGGCACCAGCTACGTTGCCCGCCCCCCCAAGAATCGACCCGTAGCTCGTAAAAGACTGGCCCAAGCCGCCAACCACGAGGTTATTGGAGCCCGTCTGGGCCTGCGGTTCTTCGTCATTGCCGACAACCAGGTTGCCCACACCGGTGGCTTCGGCCTCTTTGGCCCCGGAGAGAACCTGCACGTTCGCCCCCGAGAACTGGATCGTAGGCTTACCAGCCACCCCAGATGCCACAAACCTCATGTACGGCAGGATCGCCTTCAGTGTCGCCTCTTCCCCGCCAGACAGGCCATTGCTCCCTCCTTCCCTGCCTTCGGGGCCCTGTTTGCCTTCCTTGCCTTCCGGGCCCCGTTTGCCTTCGGGGCCCTGCTTGCCTTCTTTGCCTTCCACATCCTTGCCTTCTTTGCCGGTTTCGCCTGCCGGGCCCGGCACCCCCTGACTGCCTTCCTTGCCCGGTGCCCCTTCTTTGCCAGCCGGCGCTTTGCCCGACGCTTTCGCCTCGATTTCTTTCAAGACCATGGGGCTGATCTCGCTCACTGCCGTGATCACGTATCGCGGGGCGGGTTTTTTCGCTGTCCTCGCCACAAGACGATGCGTCGCCGCAAGCGCCCCGCCGCCCATCGAAAACACGAGCGCCAACGTCAACACCACGTTGCTGTAGCCAATATGCCTGCGAAACCAGCCCATAGCGAATCCGGCCCCCTTGATCGGAGCGGGCGAACTCGAGCGCCGCCCGCGACAGCAACCATCCTCCCACCCGCACGAAGACAACGTCGGTCGAGGTCCCTCTCCGTGAGGACGTGCATGGCGAAATGCGACGGTTCCCGACGAATCGTCCTACGATCCATACATGGCGATGGCCTCGGCTCATCGTGACCCCGTGTCGCCTGAGCATCGTCTTGCACGAGCCCTGCTCGGCGTGGGGATGACGTGCGTCCTGATCGTGGCGCTGCTGGCCGTGGCGGTGCTGGCCTTCTCCGGCGTGACGCTGGCGAGCGATCCGACCGCGCTCGCGCGGGTGACGGTGCAGCCGCTGGGCGGGAGGATCGAGCGCGTCCGCGCGTACGGGCCTGACGGTCGACGGGTGCCGCTAGCGATCCACGGTGGACGGCTGACGCCCCTGAAGCGGCTGACTCCAGGCGAGCAGGTGACGGTGGACGTGGAGGTTCGCCGACCGGGGTGGCTCAGCTGGGCGTTGGGAGGCGAACGCAGCGAGCGGCTGACGCTGCGCGCGCCGGTCGCGCACGTGACTCACCGCTGGATGACGGTGCCCTCGGGCTCGGAGGTGCGCGTGAGCTTCGATCGGCCCGTGAGCGCGGTGTCCTACGAGAGCGGCACGAATGGCTCGACCTACCACGAGCTGAGCAGCGCCCAGAGCTCGATCTCGCTTGGGCAGCAGACCTCGACCGGCGCAGTCGAGATCGCCGCGGCGCCGCGCCCCTGGGAGACCCTCGGCGCCCCCACGCAGGTGAGCTGGTTCCCGCCCTCCCAGGCTCCGGTGATGGTCAGCCTCCCCGCGGCCGGCGCGCACATCTCTCCCGCCACCCCGATCGACCTGACGTTCTCCAAGACAGTGAGCGAATTGCTGGGCTCAGCCCGTCCGCGGCTCTCCCCGAGCACGCCCGGGCAGTGGCGCGAAACCAACAGCCACACGCTCGTGTTCACCCCCTCGGGCCTAGGAGCGGCGCTCGCCTCCCAGTTGCAGGTCCAGCTCCCGCGCGCGGTCGCCGTCACCACGGGCGGCAGCGGGCTGCGCACCACCAATCAGATCGAATGGACCGTGCCGCCCGGCTCGACGCTGCGCCTGCACCAGCTCCTCGCCGAAGCCGGCTACCTGCCGGTGCAGTGGCAGCCGTCGGGGCCCGCCGTACCCCGCACGCCGAGCGCCGAGGCACGAGCCGCCGTCGAACCCCCGAGTGGGAGCTTCACGTGGCGCTACCCGAGCACGCCGCACCAGCTGCAGGCGATGTGGAACCCCGACCAGGCGACCCTGATCACCAAGGGCGCGGTGATGAAGTTCGAGAACGAAAACAACCTCACCGTCGACGGGCTCGCGGGGCCGACGGTATGGCAGGCGCTGCTGAGCGACGCGATCGCCGGCAAGCGCCTGACCAGCGGCTACAGCTACGTGTACGTGCACCGCGAAGTCCCCGAGACGATGACGTTGTGGCATGACGGCCAGACAATCATCGCTTCGCCCGCCAACACGGGCATCTCCGGAGCGGAAACCGAACTGGGGACGTTCGCGGTGTTCGAGCATCTCCCCGAAACGACGATGAGCGGCACCAACCCCGACGGCTCCCACTACGAAGACCCCGGGATCAAATGGGTCAGCTACTTCAACGGCGGCGACGCGCTGCACAACTTCGACCGCGCCTCGTTCGGCACCCCGCAGAGCCTCGGCTGCGTCGAGCTTCCGCTCGCGGCCTCCGCGGAGATCTGGCCCTACACGCCAATCGGCACGCTGGTCACGATCGAAACCTGAGAGTCCGCGACGCTCCAGCTTGCGTGGGGAGCAGCGAGTCCGCCCGAACCCACGCCACCACCCCCATGGTCCCCGCGACCAACAGGACCGAGGGCCAAGCCCCGACCGCCAGCGCGAGCAGGTGCGAGGCGATGAACAGACCAAGCCCGACGCAGCCAAGGATGGTGGCTGTCCGCGCGCCGTGGCGCTGCAGCCAGGCGTGAATGCACCACAGGCCCCCGAGCGCCATCACCACGCCCCCCAGCGTCCGCGAGCCCGTGGCAACGACCACCGCATAGCCGACGATCAGCGAGGCGGCCGCAATTGGCGCTGTGGGGAACGCTCGCACATGGCGCAGCGTAGCCGACTGCCAGACTCACGCCGATGCTCGCGATCACCCTCGCCCTCGGCGCCTCGCTCTGTTACGGCGTGTCGAACTTCATCGGCCCCCAGCTGGTGCGCCGCCACCAGCTCGTGACGGTGCTGGTGCTCTCGCAGGTCGCGGCGCTCGGGGCGTGCGTGCTGTATCTGGCGCTGGAAGGGGGGCGGGCGCTGCCCTCGACCGATATGTGGCTGGCGCTGCTCGCCGGTGCCGGCAACGCGGGTGGGCTGATCGGCTTCTACAAGGCGGCCGAGCTGGGGCCGCTGTCGGTGGTGGCGCCGATCGGGGCATCGGGGGTCGTGATCCCCGTCGCGTGGGGGCTCGCCAGCGGCGATTCCTTGAAGCCGGCGCAGGCGGTGGGGCTGGTGCTGGCGATGGGCGGTGCGGTGCTCGTCGCGCGTCGCGGCTCCGCTCATCACAGCACAGCCCACTACTCCGATCCGCGCGCGGCCGTGCTGTGGGCGTCGGCGTCGGCGGTCGCCTTCGGTGTCTTTCTGACGGCGCTGCCCAAGGCCTCGGCGCATGGGCGTGCGTGGGCGCTGCTCGACGCGCGGTTGGCACTGGTGGCGCTGCTTGCGCTGTGGGCCGGGCGCGAGCTTCGGGCGATCAGATTCGTCCGCATGAGCCCCCTGTTCGCGATCCCTGGCGTTCTGCTGGTGGCGGGCACGATCATGTACACGACGGCCGCCGCGCACGGCCAGCTCTCGCTGGTGTCGGTGCTCGGCTCGCTCTTTCCGATTGTCACCGTCGCCCTCGGCGTGGGACTGCTGGGCGAGCGTTTGTCGCGATTCCAGACGGTAGGGGTCGCCGCGGCGCTCGCCGGCATCGCGCTGATTGCGCTGTAGATCCCGCTCCCGCCTGCGGAGGGCCCAAAATAGAGCGATGTCGCAAACCCTGCTCGGCACGGCACTCGGCGGGCGCTACCGCCTCGATGCCCAGATCGGCAAGGGGGGGATGTCCACGGTCTACCGCGCGTTCGACACCGTGCTGGAGCGGCCGGTTGCGATCAAGCTGATGCACCGCGAGATCGCCTCGGACTCCGATCAGCTGGAGCGCTTCCGGCGTGAGGCCCGCGCGGTGGCCCAACTCAGCCACCCCCACATCGTCACCGTCATCGACGCCGGCGAGGAGGGGTGGGCGGGCGAGGATGGGGCGGGCAATGGGGGGGGCGTGGGTCGGGCGGGCGGTGGCCCCCCCGGGGGGGCCACCCCGTACATCGTCTTCGAGTACGTCGAGGGGGAGACGCTGAAGGCCCTGATCCGCCGCAGCGGCCCGCTGGAGATCACCGAGGCGATCGCCTACGCAATCGAGATCGCACGGGCGCTGGGGGCGGCGCACGAGCGCCAGATCGTGCACCGAGACGTCAAGCCCCAGAACGTGCTGCTCACGGCGGAGGGCACGGCGAAGATCACCGACTTCGGGATCGCCCGCACGCTCACCGAGCAGGGTCTGACGCTCGACGGACGGGTGCTGGGCACGACCGACTACGTCTCCCCCGAGCAGGCCCTCGGCCATCGGGTCACGGGGCAGTCGGACATCTACTCCCTGGGGGTGGTGCTCTACGAGCTGCTGACCGGCGTGATCCCCTTCACCGGCGCGAGCCCCGTGGCGGTCGCGATGCGCCACGTCCGCGAGGAGATCCCCGACGTGCAGCACCGCCGGCCGGAGGTCTCCGCCGCCACGGCCGCCGTCGTCGATCGGGCCACCGCCAAGGACCTCGCCCGCCGCTACCCGGACATCCCGGCGCTGCTCGCCGACCTCGAGGACGTGCTCGCGATCGAGGCGGCCCGCGCGGGCCAGGCCACCGGCGAGGTCACCTCGGTGCTGCGTACCCTCCCCGCCCCCGCCCGCCGGCGGCTGCCCTGGCACATGCGCCACCCCGCCCGTTGGCTCGCCTCGCTCGCGCTGCTCGGCGGCCTGATCGCGCTGGGGATCGCGCTCGCCGCCGGCCACACCCATCGCGGGATCGCCCCGGACGTCGCCGCCAAACCCGGTCTCACCCCCGTCCCCCTGGAACAGACCTCCGCCCACGACTACAACCCCTATGGCAACGAACCCGAACACCCCACCCAAGTGGCCAACGTGGTGGACGGCGACCCCGAAACCCTCTGGAGCACCGAGCACTATCTGGACGACACCCTCGGGCACAAGCCCGGAACGGGTGTCTACCTCGACGCGGCCCCCGGCCTGCGTGCCCGCGCGATCGAGGTCCAGACGCCCACGCCGGGGCTGGCCGCGGCCGTCTACGCCGCCAACACGTTCGACTCGGGCCTCCCCTATGGGTCCTCCCAGAGCCTCTCCGAACGCGGCTGGGTGCGGCTCGCCCCGCCGCGGACCCTCCCCGCTCAGAGCACGGTCGCGCTCGACACCCGCGGGATGCGCTACCGCTACTACCTGCTGTGGATCACCCGCCTGCCCCCCGGCCGCGAAATGGCGGCGATCTCGGAGCTGACGCTCTTCAAGTAGGCCCCTACAATTCCCTGCAATGCGCCGACGTCTCCGCTCGGTGGCCCCCATCCCTCTCCACCGGCACATGCTGCCCCAGATCGTCGTGGACGGGGTGCTGGTCGCGCTCGCGTACTACCTCGCCTTTCAGCTGCGCTTCGACGATGCGCGCGCGCCGGTCCACGCGATCTACACGGTGCTGCTGGAACGCACGATCCTGGGGGTGGCGCTCGGGGGTGTGCTGGTGCTCGTGCTCGCCCGCGTGTACCAGCGCAGCTGGAGCTACTCCGGGCAGCGCGACTACGAGGCGATCCTCCGAGGGGTCGTCGCGATCGTGCTGCTCAGCGTCGTGGGGGTGGCGGTGACGCGCCCCGTGCAGATCCCGCACCGGGGGGGCAGCGCGGCTGTCGGCCTGCCTGACGGGGTGATCGCGCTGTTCTTCCTGCTGGCCCTCGTGCTGCTGGTGGGTGTGCGGGTGCTCGGCCGCGCGATCCACGAGCGCCGGCTGCAGGGGGCCTTCCGCGGCGTGCGCGAGGGTGAGCGCGGCGTGTTGATCGTCGGCGCCGGCGACGGCGGTCGACTGGTGCTGCGCGAGATCGTGCGCAACCGAGGGCTGGGGCTGACCCCGGTGGGCTTCCTCGACGACGACCCGCGCAAGCGGGGGCTGCGCATCGACGGGGTGAAGGTCAGAGGCAACACCGAAGCCGACCTGCCCCGCATCCTCGAGGAGGCCGAGCCCGAGGAAGTGATCATCGCGATCCCCTCCGCCCCCGGCTCCACCCGCGGGCGCGTCGTGCGCGAGTGTCGCGCACGCGCGATCCCGGTGCGCACGCTCCCCACGGTCTTCGAGCTGCTCCAGGCGCGCGGCGCGGGCACGATCGCGCGACAGGTGCGCGAGGTGCGCGTCGAGGACGTGCTCGGGCGCGAGCCGGTGCTGATGGAGCTTGACCGGGTGGGCGCCTACCTCGCGCGGGAGGCCGTGGTACTCGTGACCGGCGCGGGCGGCTCGATCGGCTCGGAGCTCTGCCGCCAGATCGCGCATGTGGGCCCCCGGCGCCTGGTGCTGCTCGATCACGCGGAGGACAACCTCTTCGCGATCCACCGCGAGCTGCTGGACGAGCGCCACGTGCCGCCCGCGGCGCTGGCCGCCGTGCTCGCGGACTGCAGGGAGGAGGAGCGGATGCGCGAGGTGCTCGACGAGCACCGCCCCACCGTGGTCTTCCACGCCGCCGCCTACAAGCACGTGGGGCTGATGGAGGAAAACCCGGTGGAGGCGGTGCGCAACAACGCGATCGCCACGCGCCTGATGGCGAAGGTCTGCGGCGAGCTCCAGGTCGGGCGCTTCGTGCTCGTCTCGACCGACAAGGCGGTCGCCCCCGCGACCGTGATGGGGGCCTCCAAGGCGCTCGCCGAGTTCGCGCTGGAGGGAGCCGCGGCGCGCTTTCCAGGCACCGTCTACAAGGCGGTGCGCTTCGGCAACGTGCTCGGCTCCTCCGGCAGCGTGGTGCCGATCTTCCGCCGCCAGATCGCACGCGGAGGGCCGGTGACGGTCACCGACAGGCGCATGACCCGCTACTTCATGACGATCCCCGAGGCCGTGCAGCTGATCATCCGCGCCGGCTCCCTCGGCCCCCAGGGGGAGCTCGACCCCGAGCGCACCGCGGAGGTGCTGGTGCTCGACATGGGCGAGCCGGTGCGCATCGTCGAGCTGGCGCGGGCGATGATCGAGCTCTCAGGCCTCGACCCCGACCGCGACATCGAGATCGAGGAGGTCGGGAGCCGACCCGGGGAGAAGCTGCACGAGGAGCTCTTCAACGACTACGAGCGCTCCCGGCGGACCTCCACCGAGAAGATCCTGCTCGCCGAACGCGAGCCGCTGGCGCCGAGGGTGGTGGAGGAGATGTTCGAGGAGATCAACCTGCTGGTGCTGGAGGGCGACGCGGCGGGTCTCGCGGCCAAGGTCGCCGGCCTGACCTCGGCGGCTCGCCGCAACGATTGGGAGCCCACTCATCGCGAGTCCTCAGAGCAGGAGCTGCAGGCCGTCGAGAGCGAGCTCGTCGAGCCGCAGCTCATCGACCCGGCCGGGTACGGCCCGCGGGTCCTAACCGCGCCGGAGGCGCCTGTACCCCTCCTACACTCTGGCGACGCATGATCGCACTGCTGCCGGCGCTCTCGCTCTCCAACAAGCTCCTGGACGTTGGCGCTCTGGCGGCCTTCGCGGCGCTGCTGGGGATCGCGGTGCTCTCGCTGCTCGTCTTCGCGCAGGCGCGCGAGATCAGGCGCCTGCGCGAGTGGGCCGGGCGCGCCCCCGAGCGCGCCGCCGAACTGGAGCAGCGGGTGAGCGCCGAGGCCGCGATGCGGGCCGGACGCGTCGTCCAGCCCTCAGCGCGCCCCGGCGTGGTTGCAAATCCCACGCCGGTGGTCGCGCGAGCGGTCGCGACCCAGCCCGCGGCCACAGCCGTCACCGCCGCTGGCCAGCCCGCCCCGCCGATCCCCGGCCAGCCTGCTCCCGCCGCGCCCGGCGAGTCCGCCGCTGGCCAGCCCACCCCCGCGCCCCCCGACCAGCTACCCGGCCAATCGGCGCCGGCGGTCGCCGGCCAGCCGGTGCCCACGGTGAAGCCCACCGCGACGCCCGTGCCGGGTCAGCCGGCGTTCGTGCCCACCGCGCAGATCGCGCCCAGCGATGACAAGGCGGCGGGGGGCACACCCGAGCGCCCGGCTGGCCCCGCTGACTCCCCTGTGCCCGCCGTAGGCCCGGGGATTTCTGTCCCGCCCGCGACCGTGGCTGGGGCCGCGCAGGCGGGGAAGGACCCAGCGCCGGTGGGGGAACTTGCTGCGAAGGACACCCGGCAGCCCGTGGCGAGCCAAACGGCCGCCGAGGGTTCCCACGAGGCGGCGCACGCGCTCGTGAACGATGAGCAGGGCGAGTCGGCTGGGGGGCAGGCCGTGTCGAGCAAGATCGCACCGGCGACCGTCGCGGCTGCGGCCACCGTCGCGGCGTCCTCCACGATGGCGACACGCACCGTGGGGTCGCCTCCACGCGCCCCCGTTCCGCCCGTCCCGGCGAGCCCGCTCGCCGCCGAGCCCGGAGGTGGGGTGACGCAGGCCCCCCCGCGCCCCCCACTGCCCCCGCGTCCGCAGCTGCCCCCGCGCCCACAGGCCTCCGGCCGCCCTATTGCGCCGGCCTCGGCCCGCCCGCCGGGGGTGAGGAGCTTTCAGTTCCTCCAGGAAGAGGAGCGCTCGCCGCGGAAAGCGACGGCGCTGATCGTTGGCGGCGTGGCGGTGGGGGTGGCGGCGCTCATCGTCGTGCTGCTGTCGCTCAGCGGCGGCTCCACGCCGAGCACGGGAACCGGAAGCGCCGCGCGCTCCACCTCCGGCCACGGCGCACGCCATCCTCACGGGGGCTCGGCCGCCGCGGTGGCGAGCCCCGCCGAAACGCACGTGGTGGTGCTGAACGCCACCGAAGCGACCGGGCTGGCGCACCGCCTGTCGGGGAACCTGCAGCAGAGCGGCTACACCCAGTCGGCCGCGCTCAGCGCCCGCCCGCCGAGTGCCCGCTCGACTTCAGTGGTGGAGTATGCGAGTGGCCACCTCGCCGAAGCGCAGCACGTGAGCCAGACGCTGGGCATCGGTGAACTGGCGCCCCTGGAAACCGCGATTGCGCCACTCGTAGGGGGGGCCACGGTGGTGGTGATCGCCGGCGCCGACAAGGCCTCGCTGGTGGGCTCCTCGACCGGGGCGTCGAGCGAAGGTGCCGCTGCGAACGGCGGAGAAGCCCAGTCCGGCGCAGCGGCCCAGAACGGCGGCGAAGCACCGGCCGGTGGGGAAGCGTCCGCCGCCACGGGCCAGTGAGGGCTCCTTGGGCCCCACGCCAGTGACGAGCCCGGGGTTCCCGACCATCGCCAGTTTTCTCGACATCCCGGAGCGCTCGCGCAAGCCTCGTGAGCGAGGCCTCACCCATGTGCTCGACCGGGGCCTCTCGTTGGCGGAGGTGGAGGGCCTGCTCGAAGTCGCGGGCGAGTACGTGGACATCGTCAAGCTGGGGTGGGGCACGGCGCTGGTGAGCGCGAACCTGAAACCCAAGCTGGAGCGCTATGCCGCGCACGGCATCCCCGTCGTGCTCGGCGGCACGCTCACCGAGCTGGCGATCAAGCAGGGTCGCGTCGAGGGCCTGATCGCATGGCTGCGTGAGCTGGGGCTGCGTCATGTCGAGCTCTCGGACGGCACGATCCCACTCGAGCCCGAGGTGAAGGCACATTTGATTCGCACGCTCGCCGCCGGCGGGTTCACGGTGCTCGCCGAGGTGGGCAGCAAGGACGCCGACTTCATCATGGCCCCGTACGTGTGGGTGGAGCAGATCGAACGCGACCTGGAGGCGGGCGCGTGGAAGGTGATCGCGGAGGCCAGGGAGTCGGGCACGGCCGGCATCTACCGGGCCGACGGAGAGGTGCGCAGCGGGCTGATCGACGAGATCGCACACGCGGTGGACTGCGATCGGATGATCTTCGAGGCGCCCCGCAAGGAGCAGCAGGTGTGGCTCCTGGAGTTCTTCGGCAGCGAGTGCAACCTCGGCAACATCGCTCCGAGCGACGTGCTCTCGCTGGAGACGCTGCGGCTGGGGCTGCGCTCGGACACCGTGGAGCGCTTCGCACTGGATGGGAAGGATTGACAGGAGAGGGACCCGCGGGTGGGCGGGACCGGGGTGGGCGGGACCCCATCCACCGCTCCGGCGGCGCGCGTATGCATGGTGAGCCACGGGAAGCCCAAAGACCGATCGGAGATTGGCCAGCGCGCCTGGTGTTCGCCGTGCTGGTGGTTGCCTGTTTCGTCGCGTTCGCGTTGACGCAGCGACTCAAGCACACCCCGACGCCGGTACAGAGCTTCGAGGCCGACGAAGCCTTCTATCCGGCGAGCAGGCCGGTGGCGGGCTGTCGCGGCAAGGTGCCGGCGCAGCAGGTGAATGCGAGCGAACGCATCGAGTACCTCTCGTTCAAGCCCGCGCAGGCCGAAGCGGTGACGGTGGAAATCATCGACTCGGCCGAAAAGAGCGTGGCCACGGTCGTGCGAGCGCTGCCCGCCGAGCGGTACAAACAGCTGTCGCTCTGCTGGAACGGTCAGCTGGGTCCGACGCAGAGCGGGGGTCTCGCGCCAGCCGGTGAATACCGCATTCAGGTGAAACTGCTGAGCCTGGACCGCACGGTCAAATCCACGCTCTCCTTCAAGCTGGGGGCGCGCCCGTGAGCACCGCGATCCTCGCGACCGCGCACGGCTTTGGAGAGGGCGTCGAGAAGCTCGGCGTGATCGCAGTGGCGCTGCTGGCCGCGGTGGCGGTGCTCGCGCGCCCGCCACGAATCTCCGAACGACAGCGTGCGCTCGCGATGCTGGCCATGCTCGTGCTGACGCCGGCGCTGCTGCTGGCGGACATCTGGCACACCTCGCAGTTGACACACCTGCGAGACCACCCGGCGGAGGCCGGCGCGGCGGTTGTGGCGGGAGTGATCGTGGTGCTTGCGCTGGCGGTGTCGATGCACAAAGAGCCACGGGCATTTCCACTGCTGGCGATCTTCGCGCTGCCGTTCCGCCTGCCGATCGCGACGGGCGGCAGCACCTCGAATCTCCTGATCCCGCTCTACCTGGTGGTGGGCGCCGGCGCGCTTGCATATCTGACACCGCGCCTGCGCAAGCGCTCTGAGCACCCCGAGCGGGGTGGGCCGGTGCTGCTGGAATGGCTGCTGCTGGCCGCGGTGGTGCTGTACGCGCTGCAGGCCACCTACTCCGCCGACTTCTCCAAGGCGCTGGAGAACATGGTGTTCTTCTACGTGCCCTTCGCGCTGCTGTTCGGGCTGCTGCGCGAGGTGAGCTGGACCCGCGAGCTGCTGCTGCAGTGTCTCGCTGTCGCAGTGGCACTGGCGGTCGTGTTTGCGGGGATCGGCTTCATCGAGTACGACCGCAAGCAGCTGTTCCTGAACCCGAAGGTGGTGGCGGCCGACCAGTACGGCAACTACTTTCGAGTCAACTCGCTCTTCTTCGACCCCAACATCTACGGGCGCTTCCTCGCGCTGGTGATGATCGGGGTGATGGCGGGGGTGCTGTGGAGCGTGCGCCGCCGCGAGGTGCTGCTCGGCGGCGCGGTGCTGCTGTGGCTGTTGGCGGGCCTCGTGACGAGCTTCTCGCAGTCGAGCATCGCCGCGCTGCTGCTCGGCCTGGCGGTGCTCGCCGCCTACCGCTGGGATGTGCGCGGCACGATCTACGTGACGGTCGCGCTGGCGGCGGTCGCACTGATCGCGGTGGAGGTGGCGCCGCCGAGCCTGCACCTCGGGTTGACCGGCAAAGGCGGCTCGGCGAGCAACGCCACGAGCGGGCGCACGAAGCTGATCGAAGGCGGGCTGAGGCTGTTCGCCGACCGTCCCCTGCAGGGCTTTGGGCCGGGCTCCTTCGCACGGGAGTACCGCTCCCACGAACACGTCACCAGCAGCAGCGCGACCTCCGCCTCGCACACGATCCCGGTGACGGTCGCGGCCGAGCAGGGGATCGTCGGGCTGGTGCTGTACGCGGCGCTGCTGGTGTCGGCCTTCGCGGTGCTGTCCGGGGGGGCTGGACGTTCCCCCCCTCGGATCGCCATAGCGGCGTGTTTCGCGGCGCTCGTGCTGCACACCTTCACCTACGCGGATTTCCTGGAGGACCCGGAGACGTGGATGCTGCTGGGGATCGGAGTCGCGCTCGCCTACGCTCCGGTACGAACCGAGTCACAGGGCGGGTCCGCACCGCGCGTCGAGCCAGCGGTGCTGAGAAGCTGAGGGCGTGCGCCACTACCTGAAGCGCCTGCTCACCACCGGCGCGGCCTACCAGGCGGCCGACATCGTGGCGAAGGGCCTCGCGGTGATCCTGCTGCCGCTGTACACGCGCCACGTGCCAACCCAGGGCTACGGCGCATATCAGACGCTGCTGACCGCGGTGATCCTCTCGAGCATCTTCCTGCGCGTGGGGTTGGGGGAGGCGTTCGTGCGCTTCTACTTCACCGACCACGACACCGTGCGTCGCGGGCGGATCGCGCGCACGGTGACGGCGACGGTCGCGTGGACGACGACGGTCGCGGCGCTCCTCGCGCTGGTCTTCTCGGCTGCGCTCTCGCAGCTGATTCTGGGCACCCGCGACCCCGACCTGATGGACTGCGCGATCCTCGGCATGTGGGCCTTCACGAACCTCGAAATGGCCTACGCCCAGCTGCGCGTGGACGAGCGCGCGCGGACCTACCTGTACGCCTCGATGGCGAACGTGGCAATGACCGTCACGTTCACGGTGCTGCTGGTCGTGTTCGCCGATCAGCAGGCGCGGGGCCTGTTGCTGGGCAACTTCGGGGCCTCGGCCGTGGTGGTGCTGGGTCTGTGGGTGGTGCTGGCGCGAGCGCGCCGTTTCTCCCTGCGCTTCCGCTTCCACGACCTGCGGGCGATGCTGCGCTTCGGCGTGCCGACTGTGCCAGCCGATGCCAGTGTGTACGCGCTGCAGGTGGTGGACCGCCTCTATCTCTTCCGCGTCTACTCGGAAAGCGCGGCCGGCCTCTACTCGATCGCACTGCAGCTCGCCACGGTGGTGTTCCTGCTGGTGCGCGGCTTCCAGTACGCCTGGCCGCCGCTGGCCTACTCGATCCAGAGCGACAAAGAGGCCTCGCGGCTCTACTCGCTGGTGACCACCTATTACGTGCTGGCGACGGGGTTGATGGTCTGCGGCGTGGCGCTGCTCGGCCGTTGGCTCGTGCGCCTGCTGGCGGCCCCAGAATACTTCGGCGCATACAAGGCCCTGCCATGGCTGGCGCTCGGCTGGGCGCTGTACGGGCTCTACCCGGTGCTGATGGTGTTGGCCGGCCGTGCAGGGAACACGACGCGCAACTTCCCCGCGGCGGCGGCGGGCCTGGCGGTGAACGTGGCACTGCTGCTGTGGCTGGTGCCCGCGGGCGGTGCGAACCTCGGCATCGCCGGGGCGGGTCTGGCGCTGTGCGGCGCCTACGTCGCGATGCTCACGGTGCTCTACCTCCTGACGCGCTCGCTCTTTCGCGTGTCGTTCGAGTGGGCGCGCCTGGCGCTGCTGGTGGCGATCCTCGCGGGGGTCGCGGTCTCGGGGGAGCTACTGCTACCCACCAGCGGCGTCGGCGGCCTCGTGCTGCGAGCTCTGTGGCTGGGGCTGGTACCGGCGCTGCTCTTCCTGACCCGCTTCTTCCGGCCGCACGAGCTGCGCGGAGCGCAGGGCCTGGTGCGGGCGGCGATCGCCTACCGGCCGCGGCCCACCCGCACATGAGCGTGACAGTCGCTCAGGTCCCCCTCCCGCTGCTGCTCTCCACGCCTTCGCGGTTGTACTCGGCGGCGGCCTCGCGCAGCCCCTCGCCGCGCTCGGGGTGCAGCGTCGCGGTGACGTGGCACCAGTAGCGCGTGGCCGAGTGGCTGGGAAGCACGAGCGCGGCGAGCGCGCGCAGCGCGTAGCTCCAGGCGGTCAACCAGCGCACCGCGCGCGCAGCCGCAGCGGAGTGGTGCTTGCACATGTAGAGGTCGCGGTTGCGCGCCATTTCCACGATCCGCCGCTCGGGAACAGCGGCGGTGGAGAGCTGCTCGTGGTGGATCGCCGCCGCGGCGGGCACCCACAGGCTGCGCCAGCCGGCGTCGCGCAGGCGCCGCGCGAAGTCCACCTCGTCGGAGTAGACGAAGAAGTCGGGGTCGAGGTAGCCGACCTGTGCGGCTGCCTCGCGACGCACGAGCAGCGCCGAGGACTGGCACCAGTCCACCTCGCGGGTGCGCTCTCCGCGGCTCTGCACGACCAACAGGCGGTGCAGGAAGAGCGCGCCGGCGAGCGCGGTGAGGGGTGTGGGGAAGCGCCAAGCCGAGGCCTGCCGCGTCCCGTCCGGTCGGCGCAGCGCGGCTCCCGCGCAGGCCGCAGCCGGCCGTGCCCGGAGCGCTTCGTACAAGGAGAGGACGGCCCCGGACAGCAGCTCGGAGTCCTCGTTCAGCAGCAGCGCATAGCGCCCCCGCGCGCGGCGCAGCAGCTCGGAGTCGTTGAGCCCCTTCCCGCGCCGCTCGTCCGCCGCGATCACCTCGTCGACCGCGGGGTGCGCGCGCGCCGCCTGCGCGGAGCCGTCGCGTGAGCCGTTGTCGAGCACCAGCACCTCCGTGGCGAACGGGAGCGCCGCCCGCTCCCGCGCGATCGCGTCCAGGCCGCGCAGCAGGAGCTCGCGCTGGGAGGTGTTGACCACGCAGAAGCTCAGCTCGATCGGTCCCCCTGAGGGCTCCCGATCGGGGGAGCCGGCGGGCGTGGAGGTCTGCTCGGTGCTCATCGCGCGCCTATTGTCTCCCCAGCCACGCCTATTGTCCTGGCGGTGCGTGTCCACGTCGTCGACCCCTCGGCCTACACACCGCCCTACGACCACGCTCTGTGCGGCGCCCTGGCGGCGGCGGGCGCGGACGTCGAGCTGTTCACGAGCCGCTTCGCCTACGGCCCGGTGCCGCCCGCCGAGGGGTATCGGCGGCGCGAGCTCTTCTACCGGCTCGCCCACAGGGGCGCCGCCGACGGCAGGCGCTCGCGGGCGCGCCTGGCGCTGAAGCTCGCCGAGCACGTGCCCGACATGCTGCGCTACCGCCTCGCCGCGCGCGCGGCTGATATCGCGCACTTCCAGTGGCTCACGGTGGCGCAGTTGGACGCGTACCTGCTGCCGCCGCACCGCCACGCCGCCGCGGGCATTCGGCCGAAGCTGGTGTTGACCGCCCACGACGTGCTGCCGCGCGAGCCGCGGCCGGGGCAGCTGGCCGCACAACGGCGGCTGTATGGGCGCTTCGACGCGGTCGTGGTGCACTCCAAGCACGGCCGCGAGCGCCTGGTGGGAGAGCTGGGCGCCCATCCCGAGTGCGTGCACGTGATCCCCCACGGCGCGCTGACGCATCTCGCCGAGCTGCCGACCGGCCCGCCGCCCGTCCAGACGGAGAGCCCCGTCGTGCTGTTCTTCGGGCTGCTGCGGCCGTACAAGGGGCTCGACGTGCTGCTCGAGGCGTGGCGGGGGATCGAGGGAGCCGAGCTGTGGATCGTTGGGATGCCCCGCTTCGACGTCGCTCCCCTGAGCGAGGTGGCCCCGTCGAGCGTGCGCTTCGTGCCGCGCTTCGTCCCCGACGCCGAGCTGCCCGCGTACTTCCGCCGCGCGGATCTTGTCGTGCTGCCCTACCTGGAGGCCGACCAGTCGGGCGTGCTGTTCACGGCGCTCGCGTTCGGCAAGCCGCTGCTGCTCAGCGACGTTGGCGGCTTCCCCGAGATCGCCGCCACAGGCGCCGCGCGCACCGTCCCCGCCGGGAATCCAGCGGCGCTGCGGGAGGCGCTGCGGGAGCTGCTCGGCGATCCGGCCCGGCTGGCCGAGATGGCCAGCAATGCGCGTGCCGCTGCTGCGGGTCCCTACTCGTGGGAGGCCGTCGCTCGAGCCCATCTGAAGCTGTACGAGCGGCTGCTCGCGCGGTGAGCGGGCACTCTTCGGAGAGAATGCGCGGGCAGATGCGCACCGCCCTGGAGATCCTCTTCTGGCTGACCGCCGGCCTGATCCTGTGGACCCAGGTGGGCTACGCGCTGGCGCTCGCCGTGGTCGCACGGCTGGTCGGACCCCAGGAGTCGTCGTCTGCCGATGGTCCCTCGCTGCCCATGGTCTCATTGGTCATCGCCGCGCACGACGAGCAGGCATCGATCGCCGCGAAGGTCGCGAACGCGCTCGAGCTCGAGTACCCGCGGCAGTTGCTGGAGGTGATCGTCGCGTGCGACGGCTGCACGGACGCGACCGCCGAGCGTGCGCGGACCGCCGGAGCGGACCTCGTGCTGGAGCTGCCCCGCGGGGGCAAGGTGCGCGCGCAGGACGCCGCCGTGGAGCGCTCGCGCGGGGAGCTCCTCGCGTTCTCGGACGCCAACGCCCTGTGGGACGCCGGTGCGCTGCGCGCCCTCGTGGGGGCCTTCGCGCGGGCGCGCGTCGGCTACGCGTGCGGGCAGGTCCACTTCACCCGGGAGCCCACCCGGGAGTCCCACGGCCCTGGCGCTGGAGCCATCGCCCGGGAGGTCACTGGAGAGCCCCGCCGCGCCGACGGCGCCGGAGCCCCCAACCAGGAGGGGGTGTATTGGCGCTATGAGATGGCGGTGCGCGGGATCGAGTCGCGACTCAGCTCGATCACCGCGGGCAACGGCGCGATCTACGCCACTCGCCGGAAGTCCTATCTCGTGGTGGACCCGATCATGGGCCACGATCTTGCCTTCCCCTTCAACATGGTCAAGCGGGGCTGGCTCGCGGTGTACGTGCCCCAGGCCCGCGCCACCGAGCGGATGGTCCCCTCGATCGAGGGCGAGCTCGCGCGCAAGCGGCGCATGATGAGCCACACCTGGCCGATCGTGCTGCACGGCGGGATGCTCTCACCGCGCGGCTACCCCGCGGGCTATGCGCTGATGATCCTCTCCCATCGCGTGCTGCGCTACGCGACGCCCTTCCTGCACGCGCTCGCCCTGGCCGCAAACGTCGCGCTCGTCGCGGACAGGCCCTCGAACCTGCTCTACACGGTCACGCTCGCGCTGCAGCTCGCGCTGCTCGCCGCCGCCGGGCTCGGCGGGGTGTGGCGGGCACGCGTGCTGCTGGTGTGCCGCTACTACGTGCTCACCACGGGTTCGCTCGCGCTCGGCCTATGGGACTGGCTGCGCCACGGCACGAGCGCAACCTGGGAAGCCGCGGAGGGGACCAGGTGATCCGCCGCGCGGTGGACATCGCGGTCTCCGCGTCCCTGCTGGCGTTGAGCTCCCCCGTGCTGGCCGCGGCGGTCGTGGCGATTCGGCTGGAGTCCCCGGGGCCCGCGATCTACCGTCAGCGGCGCATCGGCAGGGAGGGGCGTCCCTTTGAGATGCTCAAATTGCGCACGATGGTGAGCGGCGCCGAGCGCATCGGGGCAGGCCTGGCGGTGAACGAGAACGATTCGCGCATCACCCGCGTGGGGGCGTTCCTGCGGCGTACCTCGCTGGACGAGCTGCCCAACCTGCTCAACGTGCTGCGCGGAGAGATGTCGCTGATCGGCCCCCGCCCCACGCTGCCGGCGCAGGTCGCCAGCTACACCCCCCGCCAGCGCGGGCGCCTCGCGATCCGTCCCGGGATCACCGGCTGGGCCCAGGTCAACGGCCGCGCCGCGCTGCCCTGGGGCGAGCGGATCGAGCTCGACCTGCACTACATCGAGCATCGCTCGCTCGCGCTGGACCTGCGCATCGTGCGCCGCACCCTGGCGATCGTGCTGGGGGGCTCGGGCCTCTACAAGGGCGAGACGGGAGGCTGGACATGACCCCCGCGATCCTCCTCACCGGAGTTGGCAAGCGCTACGACATCGTCGCCTGCTTCGCGCAGCTCGCCACCACGGTCGCAGCCGATCCGAACCCGCTGGCCCCCGCGCAGTACGCGGCGCACGTGCGCGTCGCGGTGCCGCCGATCGAGGACCCCACCTACGTGCCGGCGCTGCGGGAGCTGTGCGAGCGCCACGGGGTGGGGGCGGTGATCCCGCTCACGGACCTCGACATCGAGGTGCTGGCGCAGGCGCGGGTCGACGGGCTCCTGCCCGCGCTCGTGCCCTCCCCCGAGGTGGCGCGCGCGATGTATGACAAGTACGAGGCCCATCTGCTGCTCTCGCGCCTGGGGCTGCCCTCCCCGCCGACGGTGCTGCCGGAGCGCGAGCCGGACTCCTATCCGGTGATGGTCAAGCCCCGCCGCGGTTCGGGCGCGCGCTCGATCCACCTCGCGCGCGACCCCGCGGAGAAGGATTTCTTCGTGCGCTACGTCGCCGAGGGGGGAGCCGGCGGTGCGGGCGAGCCGGTGATGGTGCAGCGCGCGATGCGCGGTCCGGAGCTCTCCATCGACTGTCTCGGGGACCCCCAGGGGCGCTGCCTGAACGCGATCCCCCGCACGATGCTCGAGTCCCGCGGGGGGGAGTCGATCAAGGGTGCGAGCCTCCGCGACCCCGAGCTGATCGCGCTGGGGGCTCGTGCGATGGAGGCATTGAAGGTGCGTGGACCCGCCACGATCCAGGTCTTCCGCGACCCCGAGGTGGGCCTGGGGATCACCGATGTGAACACCCGCTTCGGGGGCGCCTTCCCGGCGCCCGCCTACGCCGCGCTGCCGGGCCGCACCTACCCCGAGCTGATCGTGCGCATGGCGGCCGGAGAGACGGTGGCACCGCACGTGGGAGAGTTCCGCGAGGGGTGCACCTTTACGCGCTACTACTGGCAGCTGGAGCTGGACGAGCAGCTGCGGCCCACCGGCCGGGAGATCGTCCCTGGAGGGCCACCGCCACCCCGTCTGTAGGCCCCGCGGCCGTCCCGCCGCTCGACCGCTGCCCGCCGCCGGTGGGACCGCCCCCGTTTGCGCCGGTGGGCCGCTGGGACGGTACGGGCGTCGAATCGAGGGGGCATGGGTAGAATCGAGGTGCCGTGAACACGTTGCTCGCCGATCCTCCCGCCGCGCCGAGCTCCGAGCAGCCGCCCGCGTCCGGACCTTCCCCGCTTGCGCCCGAGGACGGCCAAGAGCTCCCCGGGGGGGCGTGTGCGCGCACTGCGGCGCTCCACTGCAGGAGGGCCAGCAGTGGTGCCTGCAGTGCGGTGCCTGCGAGCCCGGAAGCCTCGGCGAGCGCCCCAGCCGCCGACCCCTGGGCGCGCTGGCGCTCGCTGCCGCGGTCCTTGCCGCCGGTGCCGCCGTCGCGGTGGCGGCTGCGCTCAACGGGCACAGCAGCGCCCCGCGGCCGGCCACGGTCGCGCTGGCCCCCACCGTGACACCCACGGTGCCCGCCACGAGCGTCCCCCCCACGGGCCTCCCCTCGACGCTCGGCAAAGGTGGCACGGCGAAGAAGACGGGCGCGGGCTCCGCCTCCAAGGGCTCCGCCAACAGCCTTCTGTTCCCGCCCTCCTCGACCGGCAAGCCGCCCAAGGTTCCCGCCCCCACCGCCACGCCCAAATCCACGGGCGGCTCGACCGGGGAATCCTCCACGGGCTCCTCCGGGGAATCGACGACGACGACGCCCGCGAGCACCAAGACCACCGAAACCAGCACCTCCACAACCGAAACGAAATCGAAGGGCGAACCCAGCAAGAGCGAACCGATCCTGCTGGACACCAACTCGGCCTCCACCTACAACCCCTACAACTACCCCGAAGCCGGTTTCGGCGACGCAGCGCTGGCGATCGACGGCGAACCCTCGACCGCGTGGACCGCGCAGGTGCAGGCGCACTCCTTCCCAAACCTCGCGGAGGGCCTGCTGATCGACCTGCGCAGCCCCACCAAGCTGGGTGGCCTGGAACTGCGCACGCCGACCCGTGGGATGACGGTCCAGGTGTACGGCGCGGGCGGCGCCAAGGCGCCCGCCACGATCACCACACCGGGCTGGAAGCTGCTCAGCTCCTCCCACGTGCTGAAGAAGACGGTCACCCACCTGAAGCTCCACGTCAAGGGACATGCGTTCCGCTGGCTGGTCGTGTGGATCGTCAAGGCGCCCCCCTCCTCGCAGGGGACCCCCCAGGCGCCGGGGCAGGTTGCCCTCAGCGAAGTCGCGCTTTACCCGCCGCCCTCTGCTTAGAAGCTTTCCGGTCGCGCCACACCTCGTCCAGGAAACCGGCGATCTCGTTGGTCAGCCGCTCGGGGTGCAGGCGCAGCTCCACCAGCGAGTCCGCCTCCAGCAGGCGTCCGTTGGGGAGCTCCTCGGCGAGCATCCCCGCATCGGAGAAGGGGTGCACGGGATCGCGCCGGTGGCCGATCACGAGCGCCGGCGTCTGGAAGGAGCGCCGCTGGGTGCGGTGAGGCGCGACGCGCCCGAAGAAGAGACCCTGCAGCACCGCGGCCCCCGGTCCGGGCTCCTGGCGGATCGTGTCCAGCAGGACGTTGCCGTACTGGGGCAGCAGACCCCGGGGGACTGCGCGCGCGCCGCGTGCCACGAGCTTCATCACGGGCTCCCCGAAGGTCAGCGCCACGAGGATCGGGGTGAACGTGAGCGCGCTCGCGAGCAGCGCGTTGTCGAGCACCGGCATCTCGATCACCATCCCCCGCAGCCGCTGCGGGGCTTCCAGCGCGATCTCCAGGGCCGTGTTGGCGCCCAGTGAGGTCCCCATCACGACCGCCTGCTCGAGCTCGAGGTGGTCCATCAACGCGAGCACCTGCTCGGCGAAGAAGTGCATCGAATAGCGCCACATGTCGCGCGGACGCTCGGATTCGCCGTGGCCCAGGAGGTCCACCGTCACCACCCTGTTGCCGCGTGCCGCGAGATCCTCCGCCAAGCGCGTGTGCATCGTCTGGGCGAGCAGCAGCCCGTGGACCAGGATCAGCGGCCGCGCCGAGGCGGGCGCGGAGCGTGCGGTGCGGCCGCGACCGCCGGAGGGAGTCAGCGCTGCGGGTCCGCCTCCGTACTCCGTGTAGGCGATCCGCTGCTCCTCGAACAGGAAGTGCGGCATACCCCAAGAGTACCGTTCGCAGATCGGCTGCTCCTCTCCCGACTGCCTCCGCAGTCGGCTGCTCCCTCTCGACCGCGGAGGGGCGAAGGATGGCTCCACCCGACCGCGGGGAGTGGGAGCGGATGGATTGGACTCCCACTCGACCGCGGGCACGGGCCGGTGGGTATTTGCAACCCCACCGCTCACACATGCTCGGGCGATGCCGTGGATCGCCCGAGCGGTGTGTGCCCTCCCTCCTTGCGGCGCCCCGCCGGCCCCAGGTTCCGGTAGGTCGCTCGGCAGTTCAAACCCGGCGCCTGTGTGAAAGGTGCGCTAGCTTTCCCTGCGATGGCCAAACAGCCCCGCCTCCTAGCCGGACAGAGCGCGGCGATCACCGGCGCCGCGCGCGGCATCGGTCGCGCCACCGCACACGCCTTCCTGCAGGCGGGGATGAGGGTCGCGATCGGCGACGTGGACCTCTCCGCCGCCGAGCAGACCGCGAGGGAGCTCGGCCCGCGCACGGTGGCGCTCCCGCTCGACGTGACCGACCGCGACTCCTTCGCCCGCTTCCTCGACGCCGCCGAGGAGCAGGTGGGGCCCCTGGACGTGCTCGTCAACAACGCCGGGATCATGCCGGTCGGGCGGTTCATCGACGAGGACGATCTCACCGCCCAGCGGACGATCGACATCAACCTCCGCGGGGTGATCCTGGGGATGAAGCTTGCGCTCGCGCGGATGATCCCCCGCGACCGCGGGCACATCGTCAACATCGCCTCCCAGGCGGGCAAGTTCGGGACCTCCGGCATCGCCACCTACTCGGCCACCAAGCACGCCGTGGTCGGCCTCACCGAGGCGGTGCGCGGCGAGCTGCGCCTGATGGGCGCCCACATCGACCTCAGCTACGTGATGCCCTACATCGTCAACACCGAACTGGGCAGTGGCTTGGGGCAGGCGCGCGGCTTTCGCAACGTCGAGCCCTCCGAAGTGGCCGCCGCCGTCGTCGAGGCGCTCCAGAACGGCACCGTCGAAGTCTGGGTGCCCGAATCCACCAAGCGCACCTACCAGCTCGGCACGCTGCTGCCGCGCTCGGTCGCCGAGGGCATCGGCCGCTTGACGAAGGTCGACCGCGTGGTCGCCAACGCCGACATGGGGGCGCGCCGCGATTACGAGCTGCGCGCCGCTCGCTCCGAGCCGGCGCTCGCCCCGGCGCCCGAGCAGCCGCAGATCACCGAGCAGTCGAGCTGAGCCCCGCGGGGCCCCGCAAGCTCGCGGGCGAACGCGGGCGCGAGCTTGACGGATGCGAAGCCGTGGCTCGGGACGGGGTCGACCCCCGCGGGGCCTACGCGGTGAGCCACTCGGCGACGATTGCGCCGATCTCCGGTCCTTTGTCCTCCTGCAGGAAGTGGCCGGCGTCGGGGATCGGGCGCGGCGGCGGCTTGCCGATCGCCCCCGCGAAGCTCTCCGCCACCGACATCGGCAGCACGGGGTCCGAGTCCCCCCACAGGATCAGCGTGGGGCGGGTGTCCTCGCGCAGTGCGTGCAGCGTGCGCCGCCCCTCCTCCGCGCCCGGGGCGTCCGGCTCGAACGGGATCAGCCTCGGGAACGCCCGCGCCCCCGCCTTCGAGGCGGGGTTTGGGTAGGGCGCCTCATACGCCGCCACCACCTCGTCGCCGGGGTCGTTCTTGCAGGCGCCCTTCACGAGGAAGCCCACCGGCAGATCCTCAGTGCGCGCCGCGAAGTCGCGAAACGCCAGCCATGCCTCCGACATCCTCTGGTTGCCGGTGAAGATCCCGCTGTCGAGGATCACCAGGCGATCGATCCGCTCGGAGTGCTCCACGGCGATCCGCAGTCCGATCGGCCCGCCCCAGTCGTGCACCACCATCGTCGCCCCCCGCAGATCCAGGTCCTCCAGCAGGCTCACCGTCAGCTCGACGTGGCGGTCGTAGGAGTACCAGCCGATGTCCGTCGGCTTGTCCGAGCGCCCAAAGCCGGCGTAGTCGGGCGCCACGCAGCGGAAGCCGGCGTCGCGCACGGGCGGGATCACCTTGCGCCACAGAAACGACCACGTGGGCTCGCCGTGCAGGAAGATCACCGGCGGCCCCCCGCCCTCGTCTAGGTGCGCCATGCGCAGGCCCCCCACCTCGCGGTAGTGCGCCGGGAACGGGTAGTCCGGCAGGCCTTCGAACCGCTCGTCGGGTGTGCGTACGGTCTCGGGCGTCACGCGGGTGAGCATAGCTCCGTTTTCCGTGTTAGGCTCGCCCGTGATGCATGCGGCCGTTCTGCAACTGGCCCCTGTTCTCGGGGCGGCGAAGAGCAAGGTGCCCTTCTACATCGCGGGCGGCCTGCTGGTGAGCTGGGCGCTGGTTCTCTCGCTCGGCCTGGGCCTGCGCAAACCGGACTTCCCGGGCAGCGTCACCGGCCAGCGCGCGGTGATCGCGGTCACCGTGGTGCTCGTCGCGGCCACGATGACGATGGCCGTGGTGACCTCCGGCGGGCCCGGATAGCGCATACCCTCGGCGGGCGAGGCGATCTCACCCTCCCGGGCGCTGAAATCCGCGAGTAGCAGAAGGCCCGCGCGGGAAACCCTGTGTGTGGGTGATTCATCCGCGCAGTGTGCGTCCCGCAAGAGAAGGAGGAGAGATGTCCGAGAGCGATCTGGTCCATGAGGCCGTGGAGCGCTTGGAGTACGCCGACCGGCGGGCGGGGTCCGTGACCGAGCGGCTCCCGGGGTTCGACCGGCGGGCGTTCCTGCGCCGCACCGCCCTGACCGGCGCCGCGGTGGGCTCCGTGAGCGCGCTGCTGGAGGCGTGCGGCTCGAGCGCCAGCTCCTCCTCCGGCGGCAACTCCGCCTCGATCTTCGGGTCACACCCCGAATACAAATTCGTGGCGGTCAACCACGTGACGACGAACTCGTTCTTCGTGCCCACGCAGTACGGGATCGCCGACGCCTGCAAACTGCTCGGCTGCAGCTACGAGTGGACGGGCTCCGAAAGCGAAAACATCAACCAGATGGTCAACGCCATCAACACCGCCGTCTCATCCGCCGCCAAGGGGATCGCGGTGTCGCTGATAAGCAAGACCGCGTTCAACGTGCCCATCGAAAACGCGCTGAAGGCGGGCATCCCGGTGGTCGCCTACAACGCCGACGCCCCCTCGCCCCCCAACAAGCGTCTGGCCTACATCGGCCAGGACCTGAAACTGGCCGGCGAACTCATGGGCAAACGGATCGTCCTCGCGGTGGGCTCGGGCGACGTGGTCATCTTCACCGCCAACGCGGGCTCGGCGAACCTGCAGCCGCGCCTCGAAGGAGCTGAAAGGGCGATCAAGGAATCGGGCGCGCCGATCAAACTGACCACGATCGTGACCGGCTCCCTGGAATCGGGTGAGAAATCGGCCATCGAAGCCTACTGGACCGGCCATCCGACCACGAAGGGGATGTACGCCGTCGACGGTGGGGACACCGCCGAACTGGCGGGCGTGATGCAGAAGCTCGGGCTCACCGCCAAAGGCGTCAAGGCCGGCGGCTTCGACCTGACCGAAAAAACCCAGAAACTGCTCCACGAAGGCTACATCGAATTCACGATCGACCAGCAGCCCTACCTGCAGGGGTTCCTGCCGGTCCTGCAACTGTTCCTGTGGCAGGTCTCCGGGTCCCTGACGGGCCCGGCGGAAGTCGACACGGGCCTGAAATTCATCAACAAGGAAACCGTCACTCCGTACATCAACTCCAAGAGCCGCTTCGAGGGGACCTCCTCTGAACCGAAGGTCGTCCCGATCCCGGCGGGCACCCCCGCCGCATAACCAAGGTCGGCAACCGTGGCCAGCTCGTCTTTGGGGCCCACCCCGGCTCCGGCCTCGGCGCCGGGGTCGACCCCCTCGGCTGGAGGCCCGACGCACACGCGCCGCGCCTCGCTGCCGAGTCGGGGCGTGTTGCTCGAACGCGCGCTCTCCCTGCGCGAGGGCAGCATCATCGTCGTCACGCTGCTCGTGGCGATCTACTTCTCGCTGACCACCAGCACCTTCCTCACCAGCTCCAGCTTCAAGACGCTGCTGCCGTTCTTCGCCCCGTTCGCGATCCTCGGCGCGGGCGAGGTGTTCGTGATGATCCTGGGCGAGATCGACCTGTCGATCGGGGCGACATACCTGCTCGCGCCGTTCCTCTACTACAAGCTGGCGGTGGCCGGGATTCCATACGTGCCGTGCGTGCTGATCGCGCTGGCCGGCTGCATGGCGGTCGGCTTCATCAACGGGTTCTTCACGGCGATCGTCGGCATCAGCTCGTTCGTGGCCACGCTCGGCATGCTCTTCACGCTGGAGGGGCTGACGCTGATCATCTCGCATGGCGTGCCGGTCGCGATGCCGGGGGCGGAAGTGACGAGCACGACCGTCAGCGTCCACCACGTGATCAACGGGGCGCACATCGTGCTCACCGAAACGGTCAACCACGTCTCGACGTTCGCGAAAGTCCTCGGCGAGGGCACCTACTCGGAGCTGATCTGGGCGCTCGTGATCGTGGTGGTGGGGCAGATCGTGCTGACGTTCACCCGCTGGGGCCTGTACACAGTGGCCGTGGGCTCGAACAAGCTGGCCGCCTCCGAGGCCGGGGTGCGGGTGCGCCTGGTGATGATCCGCAACTTCATCCTCTGCGCCGCCGCCGGGGGCTTCGCCGGCATCCTCGAGGCGGTGCGGGCCTCCTCGGTTCAGCCAGACGTGGCCGGGGCCAACGAAATCCTGTTCAAGGGGATCTCGGCGGCGGTGATCGGCGGAACGCTCCTTGCGGGTGGGTCGGGGACCGTCGTGGGCGCGCTGATCGGAGCGCTGTTCCTGGGCATCCTCAACGACGGGCTCATCCTCAAGGGCGTCAACGCCGACTACCAGCTCTTCTACCTGGGCCTCGCGATCATCCTGGCGATGACCGTCAACGTGTACGTGCAGCGCGTGCGCAGGGGTTCCCGAAGTGGCTGATCGGCCCGTGCCGGCGGAGACGATCGTGGGGCCGGTCTCGGCGCCGGATGACGTGCTGCGCGTCGAACACCTCGCCAAGCGCTTCGGGCCCGTGACGGCCCTGCGCGACGTCAACCTGCACCTGCGCAAGGGCGAGGTGCTGGGCCTGCTCGGCGACAACGGGGCGGGCAAGTCGACGCTGATCAAGATCCTCTGCGGCTTTCAGAGGCAGGACGCGGGTCAGATGTTCCTGCACGGCGAGCCCTACCAGCCCAAAAGCGTCGACGACGCCCGTGCGCACGGCATCGACACCGTCTACCAGGACCTCGCGCTGATCGACGAACTCTCGATCTACCACAATTTCTTCCTGCGCCGCGAGCGGGTGCACCGCCCGCTGCCGCTGCTCTCCAACCGGCGCATGAAACACGAAGCCCGCGCGGCGCTGGATGAGATCGGCATCAACATCCCCCGGATCGACGTCTCGGTCGCACGCCTCTCCGGCGGCCAGCGCCAGGCGATCGCGGTGGCGCGCACGGTCAGCTCCGACGCCGACATCCTGCTGCTCGACGAGCCCCTCGCGGCGATGGGGGCGAAGGAGGGGGCGATGATCCTGGACCTCGTCGCCCGCCTCAAGGGAGAGGGTAGAGTTTCGATCATCATGATTCTCCACAACTACGTGCACGTTCTCGAGGCCTGCGATCGTGTCAGCATGATCCAGGATGGCGTGATCGCACTCGACAAGCCCACCGCCGAGACCTCGGTGGAGGAGCTCACGGAGATCGTCGTGGAGGAGTACCGCCGCGCCCGCCTCGCCGACCAGGCGGCCAGGGGGGTTTGAGGGCCGCCGCGCTTGCAGCAGCGACGGCCGCGATGGCGCTGTGTGCGGCGCCGCCCGCGGCCGCTCGCTGGTCCTTGCCGGGGTCCCTCTCCGGCTGCGCCCTCGCGTTCTCCTCCCTGCAGGCGCCGCTGATCGTCTTCCCCAGCGCCGAACCCCAGAGCCGCAGCGGCCCGGGCGCGCTGCTGTGGTCGGCGCCGCGGGAGTGCGCCTCGGGTGCGCCCGGCGCCGAGGCATTCGGCGCGACGCTCTCGACGGACGACCTGCCCGGTGGGGGCAGTCTGCTCGCAGATGGAGCGAGCGGCCTCACGGGGATCGTCGCAGCAACCGGTACGGCGGCGGGGCAGGTGGTCGTGGCGGGCAGCAGCATCGGCGGGGAGGCCCTGGCTGGCAGCGGCGTGGATGGAGGGACGATGGCCCGCGGTGGTGCAGACGCGGACACGACGGCTCGTAGCCCCACAGGCGTGGGGACGCAGGCGGGCAGCGGCACGAGCGGGGGGACGATGGCGGAGGGTCGTACACCGGGGACATTCACGTCGCGGCCCCTCGGCGGCCCCGCGACGCCGGTGGCGGCCTCGAGCTCGTATCTCGGCGACACCGTGCTCGCCTCCCCGGTACGGACCCCGGAGGCGGGGTGGGCAATCGCGGTGCGCGTGCAGCGTCACTACAGCTCCTCGTTCGGGCCCCCGCGTCTACTGCCCGTGGGCCCCGCGCCGGTGAGGGCCGTGATCGCCACGATGGACTACCGCGCCGACATCCTCGTCGCCTGGGTCTCCGCCGGAGGCGTCTACGCGCGCGAGATCCCCGCCACAGGCCCGATCGGCCTTGCACGGAGGCTCGGGAGCGCTGGCGCGGAACCGGAGATCGGGGCGCTGATCAGCGACGACGGCCACGCAATCGTGGCCTGGCGCAGTCAGAGCACAGCGCAGAGCGGGGGAGCTCTCACGACGATTGAGCTGAGCCTCTGCGAGGTGAGCTCCCGCGCGGTGTCGAGCTCTCGTCCTGCCTCGGGCTCCCATTCTGCCTCGGGCTCCCACTCTGCCTCGGGCTCCCACTCTGCCTTGGGCTTTCCTGCCTCGAGCTCCCATCGTTCGTCGGGCTCGCGCCTGTCCCTGAGCGCCCGCGCGGCTCTCACCGTCGAACGCTTCCGCGACCCCCCCGGCTTCCCGCCGCCCGCGGGCTCGCTGCGCCTGATCAGGCTCTCCAGCGAGGCGGTGATGATGGGGTGGACAGGGATGAGCGCTGGCCGCTACGTGGTGCGCGCCTCGCCGGTCTCCCTGCGCCGCGGCGCGTGGGCGCCCGTGACGATCTCGGGGGCCTCCAGGGGACAGGATGCGGTGCTGGCGGATCTCGTGGCGGGACCCCACGCGGAAGCGCTCGCGTTGTGGAGCACGGCACCGCGTGCGGCGAGCGGGGTCCCCAATCCGCGACGGCGGGCGATCCATGCGGCGCAGGGCCACTACGCCGAAGCGGGCAAGGTGGCCTTCGCGGCCCCCGAAACGGTGGCTCCGCCGGGCTCCAACGGGCCGCCCGCGGCGGCGGTCGACCCGCGGAGCGGTCTGGCGCTGGCCGCGTGGGTCGAGGGCAGCCGGATCGCGTACGCCCTGCGCGCCGCCGGGCCGGCCTCGGCCGTGGCGCCCGCTGGCGCTGGCACTGCTGTGGCTGGACACCCCGCCGGGGACTCCGCGAGGGCCCTGCTGGCGGCGCTCGCGATTCTCCTGCTCGCGGCTGCCGCCGCGTTCCTCGTTCGCGCGGCGGGCATGCCGAGGCACGTGCGTGCGCGCCGTGGCTGACGCGGGCCTGGGCCGGCATCGGGAGCGACGTGGCCGATGCGAGGCCTACGCCAGCATCGAGAGCAGCGCCATGCGGATCGGGACGCCGTTGGCGGCCTGCTTGAAGTAGAGGGCCTCGGGTAGGCGATCGACCTCTTCGGCGATCTCGTGGATGCGGGGGAGGGGGTCGAGCAGCAGCTTGATCTCCGAGCCGCGCATCTCCCGGGCGGTGATGCAGTAGCGGTCGCGGTAGACCGCCGCGGTCGCCTGGTCCTCGATGCGCTCGACCTGGAAGCGGTTCACGTACACGACCTCCCGGGCCAGGAGCGCCTGCATGTCGGTGCTCTGCTCCACCCGCAGCCCCCGCTCGCGCAGCTCTTGCAGATCCTCCTCCGCGAGCCACAGCTCCTGGGGACCGACCAGCAGCACGTCGTTGTCCGGGTAATGGCTCAGTCCGCGGCAGAGCGAGTGGATCGAGCGGGAGTGGCGGGGGTCGAAGCCCATCCCCACCCGCAGCGAGCTCAGGCGCCCGAGCTCGCGCTCGATCGTGTACATGTCGATCAGCGCCTGCGTGGGATGCTCGTTGGGGCCGTCCCCACCGTTGATCAGGGGCACGGGACTGACCTCGGCCGCCCGCCGGGCAACGCCCGCGGCCTCGTGGCGCAGCACGATCAGATCGGCGTAGCTGCCCACGACGCGCACGGTGTCCTCGATCGACTCCCCCTTGGAGAGCGAGGAGGACTCCACCCCGCGGTGGGAGATGACCGCAGCCCCGAGGCGCGCGGCGGCGGCGCTGAAGCTGAGGATCGTGCGTGAGGAGGGCTCGAAGAACAGCAGCGCCACCACCCGCCCGGTGAGGCTGGCGAGGCGTGTGGGGATCCGCAGCGCCGCGGCCATGTCGTCGGCGATATCGAAGATCTCGCGCGCCAGCACGTCGTCGACCTGGTCGATCGAGATCAGGTGACGGGGCATCGCGGGGAATATAGCCCGGACGCCCGACCCCAGTCCGGACGCCCGACCCGCTCGCGAGTTGGGTTGACGAGGGTGGCGCCCGGCATGCTCGTGCTCCGGGCGCGAGGGCCTGCGGCGATCCCTACGCGAGCGTGGGCACGCCTGCCTCCAGCGCGAGCAGCTGCCGCTTGCGGGGGAGCCCCCCGCCGTACCCCGTGAGCGACCCACTCGCACCGATCACGCGGTGGCAGGGAACGATGATCGCGATGGGGTTGCGGTTGTTCGCTCCCCCCACCGCGCGCGCCGCCCCCGGCTGGCCCACCGCCGCGGCGATCTCCCCATAGGAGGCGGTCTCGCCGTAAGGGATGGCGCACAGCGCGCGCCACACGCTGAGCTGGAAGGGCGTCCCGCTCGGAGCGAGGTCGAGCTCGAACTCCCGGCGCTCGCCGGCGAAGTACTCCTCCAGCTGCAGGCGCAGCGGCGAGAGGGACCGCTCGTTGCGTACCCAGTCGGCGCCGCCCGGGGGGGTGCGGTGGCCGTCGAGGAAGTGCAGGCCCGTGATTCGCCCCGCTGCATCCGCGCTTGCGAGCAGCTCGCCGACGGGGCTCTCGATCTCTGTGTAGTTCATACCGGCACTCTGACACGTCCGCCCGGCTGGGTCTGGCGGAAATCGGACTCGATAGGGCCCACCGCCATGAGTGTCCGAAAACCGCTACCCCGGCCCCTCATACTGCTGTGGATGATCGACGCCTACGACACCAGGGACTTCGATGCTCGCTACCGCGTGCTGGGCAGTCGCGACCATCGTTTCGACGGGTGCTTTTTCGTGGCGGTCACCTCCACCGGGATCTACTGTCGCCCGAGCTGTCCCGCGATCGTGCCCAAGCGCCGCAACGTGCGCTTCTACCCCACCGCGGCGGCGGCGCAGAGCGCGGGCTTCCGCGCCTGCCTGCGCTGCCACCCGCACGCCGCTCCGGGCTCCCCGGAGTGGAACCGCCGCGGCGACCTCGCCGCTCGCGCGATGGGGCTGATCGCCGACGGGATCGTGGACCGGGAGGGCGTTGCCGGGCTCGCGCGCCGCCTCTCCTACAGCGAGCGTCACCTCACCCGCCAGCTCACAGCGGAGCTCGGGGCGGGCCCGCTCGCGCTCGCTCGCGCGCAGCGCGCGCAGACCGCGCGCATCCTGATCGAGACGACTCGGCTGCGCCTGATCGACGTCGCCCACGCCGCGGGCTTCGCCAGCGTGCGCCAGTTCAACGACACGATCCGCACGGTGTACGGGCGCACGCCCACGGAGTTGCGCCGGCGGCCCGCCGCCCGCGGGTCTCGCGCCGCACGCGCGGGCGCCACCCCAGGGGAGGGGGGGCCAGGGGAGGGCGAGCCGGGCGTGGGCGGGCTTCCCATCGTCGTGCGCCTCGCCTACCGCGAGCCCCTGGACTGGGGGCGCCTGTTGCGCTTCCTCGGGGATCGCGCGGTGGCGGGCGTCGAGGAGGTCGTGGGGGACAGCTACCGGCGCACCCTGAGTCTGCCTCGCGGCCACGGCATCGTGGCGCTCGCCCCCGTGAACGGCCATATCGAGTGCCGCCTGCGGCTCGCCGATCTGCGCGACCTCACCGCCGCGGTGCAGCGCTGCCGGCGTCTGCTCGACCTCGATGCCGACCCCGCCGTGCCCGACGAGCACCTCGGGGGCGATCCCCTGCTCGCCCCGCTCATCCGCTCCGCCCCCGGGCTGCGCCTGCCCGGAGCCGTGGATGGGGCCGAGCTCGCGGTGCGCGCCGTCCTCGGCCAGCAGATCTCCGTGCCCGCCGCCCGCACCGCCGCTGCGCGCCTCGTCGGCGCCCTTGGGGAGCGCCTGCCGGCGAGCGACCCGGACCCATCCACCCTCACCCACCTCTTCCCCAGCCCAGCTGCGATCGCGGCCGCCGATCCCGCCGAGCTGCCAGGCGGACCCGCGCGCAGGAGGCACACCCTGCAGGCGCTCGCACGTCTGCTCGCCGATGGGGAGCTCGCGATCGACCCCGGCAGCGACCGCGAGGAGGTGCGTGCTCGCCTGCTCGCGCTCCCCGGGATCGGGCCCTGGACCGCTGAGTACATCGCCCTGCGCGCCCTCGCCGACCCCGATGCCTTCCTCCCCACCGATCTGGGTGTGCTGCGCGGGCTGGAACGGCTCCGCCGCCGCCCCGCCGGCAGCGCTGGGATCTCCCGCTCCAGAGAGGGTCGCAACGGCGCCCCCGGGGCGGGGTGCTCCCCGCGGGAGGCCGCCCGTGTGGCTGAGCGCTGGCGGCCGTGGCGGGCGTACGCGATCCCGCACCTCTGGGGCCTCCCGGCGCCCTCCGAGGGCATGGCGGGTATCGAGGGGGATCTGGGCTGAGTACACTGCTGCCGTGGGCTTGGCAGACACGCTCCAGGGTCCCGTCCTGAAGCTCCACCAGCAGCTCTACGAGCGCAGCGACGGGAGGGTCGGCCACAAGATGGTCGGGGTCCCCACGTTGCTGCTGCGCTCCACCGGACGGCGCAGCGGGGCGCAGCGCTGCAACGCGCTGGTCTACGCGGTGGATGGCGCGGACCACGTGCTCGTCGCCTCCAACGGCGGCTCCGACCGTGCTCCGGGATGGCTCTTCAACGTGCGCGCCAAGCCCGAGGTGGAGATTCAGATCGGCCGCACCCGGAGTCCCGGGGCGGCACGCGCGCTGGAGCCGGGCGATGAGGACTACGAGCGGCTGTGGCGGCTCGTGAACGACAACAACCACGGCCGCTACGACGTCTACCAGCAGGGCACCCCCCGCCCGATCCCGCTGGTCGTGGTCAGCCCCGCCTGAGGCTAGGAGACGGCTGCCGGGGCGTTGGCCTTGGCCCACGCGGCGATGTTCGCACCGCCGTTGACCGTCTCGCCATCGGGCAGCCTCAGGACGGGCAGCTTCTCCTGGCCGCTCATCTCCTTGAGGTCGGGACGGCGGCCCTTCGTGAACAGCCCGAACGGGATGCCTTTCCCGTACACGATCTTCTCGAAGTCGTGGCCGGAGTCCAGCAGCGCCCGCTGAGCGCGCTTGCACGCATGGGGGCCGGGGCCGCCATCATCGACGTGACACACGTACAACGTCAGCTTCTCGGGCACCGCTCACCGCCTGGGATCGAGGGACGCTGCCTCCAAGCGTAGCCCATGCCGCCGCGAGCCCTCACCCTGGAGGCGCTCGTTTCTGGGGGTGGAGCGTCTCCCCCCGGGCGAGCATCGCGACGAATCGCTCGATGCGCCTGGCCCGGGTGTCGGCGCGCTTGGCGGCATCGATCCGCAGCAGCACCGAATAGCGGTTCTGGCTGGTGAGCGTCTTGAACATCGCCCCCGCCGCAGGGTCGGCCCGCAGGGCGGCTGCGAGGTCGTCCGGCACCTCGATCGAGGCCTGGCCCGCGTAGGCCGCCTCCCAGCGTCCGTCGGCCTTCGCCCGCTCGACGGCGGCGACGCCCGCGGCGCGCATCCGGCCTTCGCCCGTCAGCCGCTCCACGTGGGCGACGTTGCGCTTGGACCACGAGCTGCGCGCCCGCCGGGGGGTGAAGCGCTGACGGTAGGCGCGCTCGTCGCCCCCCCGCACCTGACCGTCGATCCAGCCGTGGCAGAGCGCCTCCTCCAGAGCTTGGAGGTAGGTCAGGCTCGTCGGCTCGGTGGCGCCCTTCTTGGCGAGGCACAGCCACACCCCGGCGGAGCTCTCGTGATGCTCCCCCAGCCACGCCCGCCAACCCACGGCGTCGGGGACAGTCACCTCAGGCAGCTCCTCGGCCACCGCCACAGCGTGACAGACTGCTGTACCTCGCCGCGAGGTCGGGGCGATCGACTAGCGAACGGGGTGGTCGAGCTGGAGCTGGTGGTGGGCGCAACAGGGTATGTCGGGAATCTCGTCGTGCGCGCCCTGCTCGCCGAGCGCCGTCCCGTGCGCGCCCTCTCACGCGATCCTGCCCGCATGCCCAAGGAGCTCGAGTTGGAGACGGTGAGGGGCGATCTGCTCACCGGCGAGGGTCTCGAGGAGGCGCTCGCGGGCTGCGAGGCCGCGTACTACCTCGTCCACTCCATGGAGCCCGGCGCGGAGAGCTTCGAGGTTCGCGACCGCATCGCCGCGCACAACTTCGTGCGCGCCTGCCGGCGCGCGGGGGTCGCACGGACGGTGTACCTCGGGGGCATCGCCCCCACCGGCGCGCCCTCGCCGCACATGCGCTCGCGCTTGGAGGTGGAGCAGATCTTGATGGAGGGGGTGGCCGGTGCGACCGGCCTGCGCGCCTCGATCCTCATCGGGGCGCACTCCTCCTCCTTCCGGCTCATGGTGCGGCTGGTCGAGCGGATGCGCGTGCTGGCGCTGCCGCCCTGGCGCGAGCGCCGCACGCAGCCGGTTGCCGAGGCGGACGTCGTTCGGTGCCTGATCCAGGCGCCCCTCCTGGAGCGCACGGCGGGGCGCTCGATCGACGTTGTCGGACCCGACGTGCTGACCTACGGGGCCATGCTCCGGGGCATCGCCGAGGCGCTCGGCATCGGTCGTCCGGAGATCGCGGTGCCGGTCTCGATCACCCCCGTGACCGCGGCGGTGGCGGCTGCCGTCGGCGATGCGCCGGTCGACCTCGTGGGGGCGCTCATGGGGAGCCTGGTCGCGGACGTGCTGCCCCGCTCGGATCGGGCCGCGGCGGAGCTGGCCGAGCTGTTCGGCATCCAGCCGCTGTCCTTCGAGCGCGCCGTCAGCCGCGCGCTGGCGGAGTGGGAGCTCGAGGAGCCGCTCGCGGCGCGCTGAGAGGACGCGTCGTGGGCCGGGCCCAGCTGAGCACGGAGTCGAGAACCGCTCGCTGGCCCGCCGGTGGGGCGCCTATCCCGTAAATGGTTGGGAGGCCCCGATGACGTGTCCCGCGGCGCCGAGCGCCTGAACCTTGAAGCTCGTGTAGCCCGCCGGCACCGGGATCGCCGTCTCGAACCCAGACCTGGCGGCGCTCGCGACCGTGCTCAGCCGACCGGAGCCGACTGCGGCCAGGACCCTCCAGGAGACGACCCGGGTGGCGCCGTTCCAGCTTGCGTACACCGTGGTCCCGCCGTCCCTCTTGCGGGCGGCGCCGGCGGGCTGGGTGAGTGGCTCCCCGACCCAGGGATCGAGTGTCTCCCGGTAGCTCAGGTCCGAGCCGGGGAAGCTCGCCTGCAGGAGCCGCTGGCCCGAGTGGCTGTACTCCGAGAAGTAGGGTTCCGAGCCCCAGCCGACGAATGTGTTGCCGTTCGCCAGCGGCTGCGTGTCGCCCATGTATTCGGTTTCGAACTGGTTGCCCCCGGGGTACTGGGCCACGAGCTTCGCGGTGTGCGTGCTCTGGTCGAGCTCCAGCACGAGTCCCCGGGAGGCCGCGGTTGCGGGGACGGAGGTGCCGCCGCCGGTGAGCTGGCAGCAGTGGTCGTCGAACATGCTGACCGTGGAGCCCGACTGCAGCTTCACGTCGTGCTGCCACTGGAAGGCGGCTCCGGGGCCGAACTCGAAGCTCGAGTGCCGGCCGCCCAGGGTCCACTCGATCCTGCCGGTGGCGATGTCGACCAGATAGGCGGCCCATGTGTTGCGCATCGACACGAGGAAGGTCCCGTTGCCGGACAGGTCGATCGAATTGACGTGGTAGGCGTCCCAGGGGAACCCGTTGGTGGGCACGCTGGCGTAGGAGTCCCCCAGCGGGATGTGCTCGAGCGCGTCCCAGCTGCGCAGGAGCCTGCCGGTCTTCAGGTTGTACTCCTGCACCGCCGAGTCGATCAACGCCCCGTTGTAGGCGCCGCCGTAGCTGGAGAGGTTCTTGGCGATGTTCTTGTTGGCGGTCACCCACGCGTCTTCGCCGCTGATCAGCAGCTCGTGCAGGGTGAGCACCCAGCCGTCCTTCGCTTTCAGCCGCGCGACCGGCTGATAGTGCTGGTTGACCACCACGTCTTCGCCGCTCTCCGTGGAGCCGGTGTTCGTGACCACGCCCTGCCACCACGCCAGCGCCGGCTTGCCCTGGTAGGTCTGCAGGCTCAGGTTGGAGGCGACGAGCTTTTCTGGCACCGGCTGGAACCAGACCGGCTGCAGGTCGTTGTCGAGGATCAACGGCCCGCTCTGGCCGACCAGCGGGGGGTAGTTGAGGTTGTAGAAGTTGGCGGTGAGGATGTAGCCGCCCGCCAGCTTGCCGGAGAGCGTGGGGCCGTCCCTGCGAAGCACCGGCGGGTGCAGCGAGGGCGCGGTGAGGAAGCTGTAGGCGCCGCGCGTCGTGTACGCCCCCACCGGAGCTCCATGCGAGCCCGCGAAGGCCTGGTCGATCGCGACGAAGCCCACGACGACCACGCCGATCGCCACCGCCAGGCGCCGTGCCGCTCCCCGCTGCGCACCCGCGGGTCGGGGCAGCGCCGTGAACGTGACCAGCGCCGCCGCCCCAGCCAGGCCGGCGCCGATCAGATAGGCCAAGCGGAAGCCTTCGGTCAGCGCCTGCGGCACCTGCTGCCCGGTGCCGATCAGATGACTCGAGCGCTGGGTTGCGAGCGTGACCAGGACCGCCAGGCCGAGCCCTCCGCCCACCTGGCGCGAGGTGTTGACGAGGCCGGAGGCGAGCCCCGCCTGTCCCTCTTTGGCGCTCTGGGTGGCGGCGATCGTGGAGGGGACGATCGACATCGCGATACCCGCCGCGGTGAGCAGCCCGGGGAGCATGATGTACACGATTGGGCTCCCGCTGGAGCCGACTTTCGCGAGCAGCAGCATCCCGCCGGTCAACATCACGAGGCCCCCGCCGAGAACCGGGCGCACCCCGAAGCTGCTCACGAGCCTGCCGGTGCGCGAGGCGACCAGCATGATCATCAGCGTCATCGGCAGGAAGATCAGACCGGTGTGCAGGGGCGAGAGGCCCAGCACCTGCTGCAGGTAGAGGGAGCTCACGAACCACATCGGGAAGAGCGAGGCGCTGAACAGCAGGACGATGTTGTTGGCGATCCGCAATGGCTTGGTCAGCTCCTTGAAGGGGATCAGCGGTTCGGAGGCCAGGCGCGACTCGATCACGCCGAACACCACCAGCAGGGCCACGCCGCCGAGGATGGGGCCGAGCGCGGCGAACGTGCTCCAACCCTTGAGGCCCGCTTCCACCACCCCGAACACCAGCACCATCTGGCCGATCGTCAACGTCAGCGCCCCCGCGAGATCGAAGGTCTTGCCCGCCCGCGTTCCGCGGCGCTCGCTCACGACCGCGTACGCCACCAGCGCCGCCGCAATCGCGATCGGGGGGTTGATCAGCAGCACCCAGCGCCAGCTGATCTCCTGGGTGATGATCCCCCCGAACAGCACCCCCGCGGCGCCCCCGAGCCCGTTCATCGCCGCCCATGCGCCGATCGCGCGATGGAGCTGTGGGCCCGGCGCGAACGAGGAGGTGATGATCGCCAGCGAGCACGCCGCCATCAGGGCGCCGCCGAGGCCCTGCGCAGCGCGGGCGACGATCAGCATCTCCCGGCTCTGCGCGGCGCCCCCGGCCAGGGAGGCGAGCCCGAACAGGACCAGCGCCAGGACGAACATCCGGCGCTGCCCGAAGTGATCGGCTGCGCGGCCCCCGAACATCAGGAAGCCCGCGAAGGTGATCGCGTAGGCATCCACGATCCACTGCAGTTCGGGCGCGGAGAACCCGAGGTTCAGCTGGATCGAGGGCAGCGCCACGTTGACGATGCTGAGGTCGAGGATGACCATGAACTGCGCCACGCAGCAGACCACCAGCAGCCACGTCGAACCCGAGCCCCGCCCGCTTCCCCCAGGTGGGGATTCCGCGGCCGGGCTCGCTGGCGCCTGGACGCTCACGACGGCCTGGCCAGCCGCGGCCGACCGCCCAGGGTCGCCCGGCGCCGGGGGTGCCTGGTAGGGTGGGCGCCCGAGTCCTCGAGCGACGATTGGAGCGCGGCCAATGAGAAGAACGCCACTGACCGCCATGCTAACGCTGGTGGCCGCCCTGGCCGCCACTGCCGCCCTGGCGGGGTGCGGCGGCAAAGGCGGGAGCTCGACTGCGAAAACGACGAGCGCACCCTCCACGACGGCCCCCCACAAGCACTCCAGCAAACCGGCCTACTGAGCATTCACGAGTGAGGCGTAGAAGCCGATCGGCTTGACTGCCGGCGAGGTGCCGAGCACGCGACCGGCTGAGTCGAGTGCCTGCACCGCCACGTAGGCGTACTTCTTCTCGGGCAGGATCGTCGAGCTTTCGAAACCGCTCGCCGGGATCGTGGTCTGGGGCTCGAGCGCCGTGGGATGTTCGCCCGCGAGCACCCGCCACGAGGCCACTTCGCTCGCCCCATTCCAGCTCGCGTGCACGATCGTCTCTTCGCCGGTGTTGTTGAAGCTCGCGAGGATTGCCGGCGGGCTCGCCGGGCGCCCGCTCCAGGGGAAGCGGAAGGCCCGGTAGAAGGTCATGTCGTAGGGGAGGTGCGCGTCGAGGAGCAGCGCCCCGTTCCTGGCGTACTCGCTGATCTGGGGCAGCCCTCCATAGCCCACGACGGCGTTCCCACTCGCCAGCGTCTGCATGTTGCCCTGGCTTGCGGCGAGCAGCAGCGGGTCGGGGTGCGTATAGGCGAAGACCAGGCGCGCTTGGTGCGTGGAGAAGTCGAGCGCGATCCGCACGCCCCGCGACTGGCGGTGGATTGGAGGGTTGGCGCCGTCGTCAAAGAAGGTGATCTCTCCGTCCGGGAGGATCCGCCCGTCGTGTTGCCACGCCGTTTCCGTGCCCGGCCCCATCTTGAAGGAGCTCCTCAGGCCGCCAAGGCGCCAGAGGACCTTGCCGGTGCCGCCTTCCAGCTGGTAGCCGGCCCAGGTGCTGCGGGCGGAGATGAAGATGTTGCCGTCGGGCTCGGGGTCGATCGAGTTGAGGTGAAACCAGTCCCAGGGCGTCGATCCGGTCGGCGTTTCGACCTCGGACTCGGAGGCGGCAACGTGATCGAGGCTGTGCCATTCCCAGCGCACGAGGCCGGTCTTCATGTCGATCTCCTGGATCGCGGTGTCGGTGATCGTGCCGTCAGCGGCGCCTTTCAGCGACGTGAGGTTGCAGCGGATCGGGTTGAACGCCGTGATGTAGGCGACCCCGTGGGGGGCGATCCGAAAGTCGTGCAGGTCAGCCTGAAGGCCGTTGCCGCCGAGGACCCTCGCGACGGTCTGATAGCGGGAGTTCATGACGAGGTCCTCGCCTTGGCCGAAGCCCAGCGACAGCACCCGCCCCCTCCACCACGTCAGGTCGCGCCGACCTTCGTAGGTCTGCTCGTTGAGGTCCTCCGCCGCTACTCCCTTGGGGAGCTTGTCGAACCACACGAGCTGGCCCTGCGGCGTGTAGATCAGCGGCCCGTACTGGCCCGGTCCGGGCCCGTTGGTCGTGAGGATGTCCCCCGCCGCGGGATCGCGATCGGGCACGGTGACGCTCAGGATCGGGGCCTGGACGCCGGGCAGGGTGTAGAAGCTCTGGTAGTCGGCCGGCGTCGCCGGCGGGGCGGGGAACTCCGGCACGTTCGCGGTGGGATAGGGGGTGTCGACGCGGAAGCCAAAGGCGATCGGCCTTCCGGCTCCCGCCCCGATCACGGCGTGCACCGCGACGCGCTCGCCGCTGTCGAGCGGGGTGTCGAGCGTGAAGCTCACGCCGTCACCCTGCGAGTAGGGGCGCAGACGGCCGGAGTGGGGGCCGCTGCGTTCGCCAGCCACGGAGACCCCGCGGATCTCCCCTGCGGGCGCGCCCAGGAAGCTGATCTGGGTGTCGGGGTTGGCGGTGACAGTTTCCGGCGCCGGCGAGACGTCGACGTCGGTGCCGGGCAGCGCGGCCGAGTGCTGGATGGTGGTCGGCAGGCACGCGGGGGAGGGGCTCGTTGCGTTCGCGCCCGAGAGCAGTCGCAGGCTGGGGGAGCCCAACGCGATCGCGAGCACCGCCCACGCGAGGGCGGCGATCCCCAGGACGATGAGAACGTTGCGGCGCACGCGGGCGGAGCCGGATCAGCTATCCACGAGGCGGACGAACCTGGCGCGATGCTCCTGCTGTGCATAGCCGGCCGCTCGCCAGAAGCCCATCGCGGCAGGATCGTCGTCGACGACGATCGCGGTGAGCCTGATCGCGCCCCGTGCTCGCAGGTGGCGCTCGCCCTCCCGCAGCAGTGCCGTGGCGATCCCCTCCCGCCGCCGATCGGGATGAACCGCGAGCCGGTAGAAACTGCCCCGCCACCCGTCCCAGGCCGCGATCAGCGACCCGAGCGGCACCCCGTCGGCAGGGGCGAGGAGGAGCGCCTCCCCGTCGGCGGCCAGCAGGCGATCCAGGCCCTCGCGCGTGTCGGTGGCGCTCGGTGCGCTGCCCGCGGCTCTCCACAAGGACAGCACGGGCTCGATGTCCCGCGCGAGAGCACCCCGGATCTTCCAGTCCGCCACCGCCGGACAAATACCAGAGCGGCGCCTCGCGCGCGCGGCCTGCGCCAGCAGGGGTGCGCCAACGCAGAGTCCGTGCCCTGCTCGGGTGGGGGGGCGACCTAGGTTCCGAGCGGGTAGATAGATCTCGTCCTCAGCTCCCGGTTTGGCGAGTGTCGCCGTGGCCCATGAGCGCCACGGCGGGATCGCTGAGCAGCGCGATCGTGAACTCCGAGAGGGCGACATCCGCGAGCTGGTGGGTCATGTACCAGGCGACGTCGATCGTCTCGTCGCCGTCGGGGTGCGGCTCGCCACTGACGACGCGCGCATCGAAGATCGTCGGCACGTAGCTGACGAGATCGCCGTTTGGATAGGTCATCCGGAACAGCGGCCCACCGATCACGCCGCGGATGCCGGTGAGCTCCACGACGACGCCCGCCTCCTCGGCCGCCTCGCGGATTGCGGCCTCGGCCGGAGATTCGTCGGGCTCGACCGCCCCGCCGATGGTCTGCCACATACCAGTCTCGGCCTCGCGAACCAGCAGGAGGCGGTCGTGCTCGTCACGGGCCAGCACCGCCACCGACGGGAGCAGCAGCAAGTCGTGGCCGACCCGCTCGCGCAGGCGCCGCAGGTAAGGGGAGATGCCCACAGTGAGCGCGAGCCTATCGGCGATCCGCATCCCCGTGGCGCGCCGGCCTCCCGCCGGCCCGTGGCAACTCGACGTGGGTCTCTTTCAAGCGGGGGCTTGCACCGAGGTGCGCCACGCGCGTGAAATCATCGCGGCCTGTCCGACGAGCGCAGCCGCCGTCGCGAACAGGAAGGCCTCGGCAACGCTCGCTGTGCGGAGCAGGATCGTGAGCGTGAAGCAGAACAGCGCGAACGCGACGAAGCCGGAGAGCATTCCGCGCAACAGCCTCACCGCTTCGCCGGCCCCGCGCTGGGTGTGCGTGAAGGTGGCCAGAACCGTGGTGATCACCGGGAACGGGGCGAGCAGCCCGCTGAGCTGTGGCCCGAGCCATCCCGCCGCTGTCGTGAGGGCGAGCACCAGCGCCAGGGCGCAGGTGGCGCGGACAGGTAGATCCCACGCCGGCGGGGACGCCCTCACGGGAGGGTCACTGGTTGCCTCGGGCAGCAGCAGCAGGCCGAGGGCGAAGCCAACGCATGCCAGGGAAAGCGCGACACCGGCCGGCACCTCGACACCGTCCAGCGCGAACGTGCCGATGGCAAACGCGAGCCAGCCGCAGAGCATGCAGGCGTACCACCGGGCGTGGTTCGCGAGGCGGCCGTAGACCACTACGAACGCTGTCAGCGACAGCAGGCCGAGCAGCGTTCCGGCGGCGGCGTGCTGAGCGAACACACGGCCGTGCGCGAGTGCGTAGACCAGCAAGATCGGACCGGCCACCACTGGCAGCCCGCCAATGACCCCACCGACCCACGGGCCGAAGCGCCGCGCGGCGATCGATGCTCCCACGACGAACGACGGCGCCAGCAGCGCCTTGACGGCAAGAACGACCACCCCGAGATGATGACCGATGGTTACACGGCGATCCTGGGCCGAACCCGCGGCCCGGCCGGAGCACCTCGAGTGGGTCGATCTGGCGTTTGCGACCTTCGCTGGATCCGAGCGCCAGGCGCTTAGTCTCTGCGCATGAGATCGGCCAGCGACAGAGAGCGGGCTGTCGTGCAGCAGCGCGCGACGCTGGCGTCGATCGCCGCCGCCACCGTGCTCGTGATCCTCAAGCTCGGTGTGGGCCTCGCGTCCGGCAGCCTCGCGCTGGTCTCAGCCGGGATCGAGTCGAGCGGCGACGTGCTCGCCGCGACATTGACGTTCTTCGCGGTGCAGTTGGCCCGCCAGCCCGCCGATCCCGAGCACCCCTACGGTCACGCCCGCGCCGAGAACCTCGGGGCGCTTGGCGAGGCCGCCATCCTGCTCGTGGGTGGGATGGTCGTGGCGGTGGAGGCGGTCAAACGCCTGATCGCACCCCAGGGCGCCCCCGAAACCCGCTGGTATGTGTTCGCGGTCATCGGCGTGGCGCTGGCCGTGGACCTCGCACGCACGCTCGTCTCGCTGCGCGTCGCCCGCCGCTACCGCAGTCCCGCATTGCGCTCGAACGCCTTCCACTTCGCAAGTGACATGGCGGGCTCCGCTGTGGTGCTCGTCGGGCTGGTGCTGGTGCGCGCCGGTTTCCCAGCCGGCGACGCGGCCGCGGCGCTGCTCATCGCGGCGATCATCCTGGCCGCGGCGGTGAGGCTGATCGCCGAGAACGCGAACGTGCTGATGGACCGCACCCCCGCCGACGCAAGAGCGGCGGCCGAGCGCGCGCTTGAACGCCTCGAACCCGATATCGAGCTCGTGCGCCTGCGCCTGCGCGAGTCCGCGGGGCGCTACTTCGCCGATGTGATTGCCGCGGTTCCTCCAGGCCAGGCCGTCATCGAGGGCCACCGGGCCGCCGAGCGGATCGAGCAGGCCCTCCAGCGCGCCCTGCCCGGCAGCGATGTCGTCGTCCACGTCGAGCCGCGTCGCAGCGGCCTCGACCTTCGCGACCGGGTGCTCACACTCGCGCTCGCGGAGCCGCTGGTCAAAGAAGTCCACGACGTCACGATCTACGAGCACGATGGCACGGCCAGCGTTTCACTGCACCTGAAGTTTCCCGCCGATCTTCCACTGAAGACGGCGCTCACAGCCGCCGGACGGATCGAGCAGGCGATTCGCGCTCGGCCCGGCGTCAGCGAGGTCCAGACACACCTCGAGCCCCTGGAGCGCCCGCTGAGCGCCCACTCGATCGGCACGGACAGCGACTCCAACGGAGCACGAGAGATCGAGCGTGTGGTCCTCGGGGTCGTCCTCGATCACACGGGCGCCAGCCCGCGAGGGGTGCGGTTGCTCGCCACCGAGACCGGCCGCGTGATCTTCCTCACGCTCGGCGTCGGCGCGCACACATCCCTCGTTGACGCTCACCAGTTGGGCAGCGAACTGGAGGACGAGATCCGACGGCAAATCCCCGATATCGCCGATGTCGTCGTCCACACGGAAACCAGTGAGGATTAGCGCCGGCGCCCGAGAAGCGAATTAGCGACGATCCCGCGTCGTCTCTGCCGGCTGGTAGGTGAGGAGCAGCACTCCTGTGGTCGTCGGCGTGCAGTCGATCAGCCGCAACGGGAGCGGGCGAGACCTCCCGCGGAAGAGTCGCTTGCCCTTCCCGAGCACCAGGGGATGCACGAACACGCGGTACTCGTCGATGAGGTCGTGCTCGATCAGGGTCTGCACGAGTACACCGCTGCCGAGAACGACGACCGTCCCGTCTCCCCGGCTCTTCAGCTCGCTCACGGACGTCCGCGCGTCTCCTGCGAGCACGTGGGAGCCGGCCCAGTCGAGCGTCGTCAACGTGTTCGTGACGACGTACTTGGGGGCGGCGTTGAGGCGCGCCGCAACCGGGTTGTCCTGCGGCTCGTTTGGCCAGTGCGCCGCCATCTTTTCGTACGTCTTTCTGCCGAAGAGGTAGGAGGTCGTGGCGACGTTGCCCTCGGCCGCCGCTCTGCCCAGCACCTCGTCGCCATAGGGAGGGCCCCAGCCGCCGTACTCGAAGCCACCCTCGCGATCTTCCTCGGGCGATCCGAGACCCTGCATGACCCCGTCAAGTGTCACGAACTCGACTACGGTCAGCTTCATCGCGTCTCCCACCCTCTCCTGTTGAGCTTCGCCACCTCGATTCTCTGACTCACCGGCATTGGAGTGAGGCTAGCGCGCGAAGCGCGAGGAGGGTCGAGGTGCCATGCGGCAAGCTAAACGACGGATGACCACCCGCACGCCTTTCCCCTGGAGCCCACCCCGATCCATGTGTCCGAGGAGGTTCTCGATGACCTGTGCGCCCGTCTCGCACTGACTCGTCCGCCGCTGGACGAGGGGAATGGGGACTGGTCCTACGGCGTCCCGGACAGCTATCTCCGTGAGCTGGTCGCGTACTGGGGGGGGCGGCTATGACTGGCGCAAGGCCGAGGCCGCAATCAACGCCCCGCGAGCTGTCGGCCGCGGGGCGCCTCAGCGTATCCCCGCGATCCTCCACGCCAAGCTGGCCCTTCATAAGGGTCTGCGTGGTCAGGGGCTCGGCGCCGAGTTGCTGGATCACGCCTTGACCACGGTCGTCGTGGCCGCGCGCTCCGCTGGCGAGCGCCTTGTCGTAGCCGACGCGGTGGTGAGGACGCAGCAAGCTTCTATCGTGCCCACGACCTCCAGCCCTCGCCGACAGACCCTCGCCGGCTGATTATGAATCTCAGCACCGCGGTGCGTGCGCTTGACCTCACCTGGCCGTAAGCAAGTCGTAAGATATTTGTCTCGGATGGATCTCACCCCCCACAACCAGCTACAGCAGTGGCTGATCCTGGCGCTGGGCCAGATGGATGGCAGTGCATCGCGCGCGGAGGTGCTTGCAAGGATCGAAGCTATCTTTGGTTTGTATTTCACTCCTGACGACCTCGATTCGCCACCCTCGCGTCCATTCGAGACCAAGTGGAGAAATCGAGTCTCGTGGCAACGCGACCGCATGGTGAAGGATGGCCTACTGCTTCCCTTTGAAGGGTACGGGACTCCCTGGAGGCTTAGCGACGACGGCAGGCGAGAGTATGAGGCACTTCGCCACGAGAGTAGTCTTGACGATCCGCTCGTGAACTTCAGGCCGAAGGACAGCTCGGACTACATAGCTCACGTGGAGGGGCGTGCACTGGTCAAGCGACGCTCGCACGAGGCGCTCATCGCGGACTTCGGCGCATGGTGCGCCAGCCTCGGCTTCGAGGTTGATACGACGGTGCACCCTCGAGATCTAGTTCTACGCCGACCTGGAGAGGAATGGTTGGTTGAGGCGAAGATCCTCTACGTGGGCAATGCGACGGGCGCAGTTCGCGCTGCCTTGGCGCAGGTGTTCATGTATCGCTTTTTTCTGTACCAAAAGCGTCGACCCAGACTGCTCGCTCTCTTCAGCGAGCCAGTTGGTGATGCCTATGTCGCGTTTCTGGATTCGCACGATGTGGCATCCGTGTGGCGCGCAGGCGATGATCGTTGGCGGGCCTCATCGACTGCGGTGGCGTTTGAATCCGGCAGCGGTGGGCCCAAAGCGAAGCGCCGGGGTGACGGCTAACCCGGAGTGGCGGCTCCACCGGCCGGCCGGTCCGCCCACTGTACGTCGTATGGAGCAGACCGAAGTCAATGGAACCGCTTTGTGTCGCTCGCTGGCGGGCGAATGTCGCTTGACGAAGCGGAGTAGCGCTTAGCTCTCGAGAGCGAGTCGAAATAGCGGTAGACGGTCGTGTTGCCCGGCCAGCGCGGGTGCTCGCGCTCCCACTTGCTCTCCGCCTCGCTCATCAAGCCCGCGCTGCGCGCCGCGCCCGGACACCATTCCCACGAGCGTGGCGCCACCCCCGTCTCGCGCGCCCACGCCCGCATCGCCGCAGCGATCCGCTCCCCGCTCCACGTCCCCTGAGCGGTGAAGAACCAGCGCTGGTACCCACGGCGCGGCGTGACCGGTCCCTGCTCCGAGGGCGCTAGCGCAGGCTGGCCGTTGCATGCCGACGCGCGCGAGCACTCATTGTTCCCCAGTTTCTCGTTGCTTGGTGATGCAGACAGAAGGTCCAACGCTAGTCGCGTCGGCTGGGCGTGACCCTACCGAGACACGCCCGAAACAATCGTCATCTAAATGACGTTCCACATGGCTAGGTAAAGCGCTCCCATCAGAGCAAAGATCGCGCATGCCTCATCTCCGGCTGTCGCTAGCCGCCGCATAGCCCCGGCGCGAGTCAAGGGAGGCAACCCGACTCAATGCGAACTGCATGGTGGCGATAGCCGGCGGGCGGATGTCGCTTGACGAGGAGGAGTAGGCTGGGAGCGACGGGAGTTTGCCCCCGGACTCTGCGCATCCCGACGACGGCATCGAAGTCTGGCGACCGCTGTGCGCCGCCGAGGTGTGACCCGACGCGCGTGGAAGGCGGGGACGCTTCCTTCGGCGACAACCGCGGGGCTGGCTAAGCGGTCGGGAGTTCAGCTCTCGGTGTTCGGACTCGTAGCGAGCGGATCGGGGTCCTCGATGCCGTAGCGTTGCAGTACCCGCCGTACATGATCGGGAATCGGGGTCTTCTCGCCAAGACGGTCGGCGCGCACGAAGATATGTACGATGTGGCCCTCCGCGAGCGTATTCCCATCCTGCGCAATCCTGATCGCGGACACCATCGATGTGTTGCCGAGGTGCTCGATCTTGAGCGTGATCTCAAGTTCGTCGTCGAAGTGCGCCGGTGCATGGAAGCGTGCCCCGGCCTCGGCGACCACTAGGTCGAGGCCACCGTCCGTGAGCGTCGCATAGGAGCCAAGAGCCTCCCGCCAAAGCTCGCTCAAGGCGACATCGAAGTAGACGAAATAGTTGGCGTTGAAGACGTGGCCCTGGACATCGCACTCGTTGTAACGGACGCGCAAGTGGTGCACGAAAGCGGGCATCGCTAGGCCGCGGTCTCTCGGCAGGAGGACGCAACCGCAGTGCAGGGGTCGAGGAAGGTCTGTCTACCGCTAGGCGGGACCTGACGGCTGGTGCTGCTGCTAATCATGTCTCGCGCTGCCATCAGGATCACCTCGCTTGGTCGGACTTCGCCGCCGCCGCCGTTACCGTCACCTTACCGTACTACTCCTTCTACTGGTAAGATATTTGATCGTGTCGAGGACGCCTGAGACGATTCATCTATGGGGAGGGACGCTCTGCCTGGACTACGCCAACAGCGTCGATTGGTCGCCGGAGGATGAGCACGTCGATCCCGAGCAAACCGATGTGTTGCGTACGGAGGACACACTGGGCCGCTGGGGCCGGCGCGGCGGCCTGCTAAGCGACGACGCGGAGCCGGCGAGCGCGGATGAGCTGCGCCGCGCTCGCGTGCTACGGGACGCTGTTTACCGCCTTTTCTCCTCGATCAGTCGAGACAAGGAGCCCGCCAAGAAGGACTTGGACGTGCTGATGAACAGCTACGCCCAGGCCGTCAGAGACGCCTATCTGCTGCCCGGCGATAGCTTCTACAAGCTCGACTGGTTGGCACGTGATTCACGAAGAATCCGCTACGCCGTCGCCACGGACGCGATCGCGCTGCTCGCAGATCCAGGCCGCCTAACACGCCTCCGCCGTTGCCCCGGGCGCGGCTGCGGATGGCTGTTCCTCAATACCAGCGGACGTCGGCTCTGGTGTTCGATGTCCACCTGCGGCAGCCGCGACAAGATGCGACGGTTGCACCAACGCCGTGCCAAGCGAGTCGCGGATTATACGTCGCGATCCATAGTTGATCCCCAACAGTGGCGCTCCCTACTTGCCGATGCGGCGCAGCAGGTAGTCCCTGAACCTCGGCGCAGTGTAGGCGTACTCACCTGGTCCGCTCCCTGTGGTCGTTGACAGCGATCCCAAGCGCGTCAAGGGTGTACTCCAAGCCATGATCGACGGAATCCGCGTGGATGCACGCGATCAGATCGAACCGACCTTTCGCGCACCCGCGGTTCGCATTGAGTCGGGTTACATGGAGCCAACCGGGATCGAACCGGTGACCTCCTGCTTGCAAAGCAGGCGCTCTCCCAGCTGAGCTATGGCCCCTGGAAGGCTCAGGATACCCGTTGGGAGGCGGAACTCGGCGCTCAGGCAGCTTTGCGCCCGGCGGCATTGATGGCCATCTCAGGCGCTCGTCTGCTGATAACTGCCACTTCGCGACTCCACCCCCAGGATCGCCTGCATGTCCAGCTCCACGGTCTCCTGGCCCCGGTAGGGGAGGTCCTTGTCTGGATGGGCCGCCACCCGGTCAGGGGCCCAGTCCTGGCGAGCGGCAGAGCGTTCCTCGGAGTCCGCCTCGTACTCCCCGTGCGTTGCGTCGTCCCCTCGCAGAGCGGGGCCGAGAGCCTCTTGCTCTTGGCGAATCACCTCGCTTGGATCGGCGCCACCAAGACGCTTGAGTTCGAGGTGCTCGCGGATGGCATCATCGAGCAATCCCATTGCGTCCCAAACCATACCTCTCCGGTCCGCCGCATTTTTTGGGGATCGCGATCAAGGCCCGGAATGCTCCACGAGCCTGCCAGCGAGCGGGTTCGGGTCCGGCGCCACTCAGGGCCCTCGACGGGTCTGATCGCTCGCCAGGCTCCGGGGGCATCTCGCTCTGACTACACTTGGCCCTATCGCGCCTTCGCGATGCGCGGGGCTATAGCTCAGTTGGGAGAGCGCCTGGATCGCACCCAGGAGGTCGGGGGTTCGAGTCCCCCTAGCTCCATTTCTAAAGATCCCTGCTAATCGGCCGCTTTTGGCAGTGGGGGATCGGCAGGAGTCGCCGCGTATCGGCGGTGATCTCGGACAACTAGTGCCTGAGATCATGGGGATTGTGCCCGATCGTCGTGGATTCCCGGCGATCGGGGCTGGATCTGGCGCGCGGGCGGAACTGCGGTCGCGGCGTCGAGAACATAAAGCGGCTCCGGCACGGCAGCAACCGCCCGGGGCCCGGCACCGAGGAGGTAAGTGCAGGAGATCATCGCCGTGATGCGGCGCGCGGCTCTTCGCTTCGAGTTCGAAGACATTGAGGACGCATCGCTGGCCGCTCTCTCGGCCGACCCCGATCGTGTGCTGGGGGCTGCAGAGGGGCGAGACGAGCTACTTCCAGCGGATGTGTGCGTCAGTGCCCGTCCTCGCCCAGAGCGAGAAACCTGTGACCCGCGACGGTTGTCGCGTTGTGCTCCCGTCTCATATACATCGCAACCCCGGAATGCAACGATGGCGACCCGGCCTTGGAGGCCAGGTCGCCATCGAGTCAAGGGCTGCGCCGCTACAGCTTGGCTTCCCATCCCCCTACGGCTTCTTGATTGGCCTCTCCAAGGACCGAGGAGACCTCGCCGCTGGCAATGTTTTCCCCGCCGCCGCTGACCGACGCCTCGAAACCGCTGGCGGTGTTGTTTTCGCCGCCGCTAATCGAGGATGATTCGCCCCTGGCTTCGTTTTCGTGACCAGCGCTGACCGAGGAGGCTCTGCCGCTGGCTTTGTTTGCTGCACCCCCGCTGACCGAGGAGCCTCTGCCGCTGGCTTTGTTTGCTTCGCCCCCGCTAACCGAGGCGAGTTCGCCGCTCGCAAGATCGAATCTACCGCCGCTGGCCGAGGAGTAACTGCCGCTGGCGGTGTTGTTTTCGCCGCCGATGACCGACGCCCACAGGCCGCTCGCGATGTTGAGCTTGCCGCCGCTTACCGAAGCGCCTTCTTCGCTGGCTTGGTTTTCCTTGCCGCCGCTGACTGACGCATCCCTCTTGGCGGCCGTGTTCTTTTCGCCGCCCGACACAGACGCGTTATCGGAGCTCGCGGCATTTTCGCGGCCGCCGCTGACCGAGGAGCTGGTGCCTTCAGCCTTATTTAAGACGCCGCCGCTGATCAAGGAGTGAGCACCGCTTGCCGTGTTCGCGTCCCCACCACTGACCGAGGCAGCTTCGCCTTCGGCGCTGTTCTCAATGCCCCCCGTCACCGCGGAGTAGGCCTTCGTCGCCTTTCCGGCTATGCCCCCGGTAACCGACGAGAACGGAGCGCTGGCCGTGTTGCCCGCTCCCCCCAGAATCGACCCGTAGCTCGTAAAGGACTGGCCTGAGCCACCGACCACGAGGTTATTCGAGCCCGTCTGAGCACCCGGATCTTCGTCCTCGCCAACCACGAGGTTACCCTCGCCCATTGCTTCGGCCTCTTTGGCCCCGGAAAGGACCTGCACGTTAACCCCGGAGAACTGGATCGTCGGCTTGCCTGCGACACCAGAGGCCTCGTAGGTGATGTAGGGAAGGATCGCCAGCAGCTTGGAGCGCTCTTCCGCCGTGAAACCCGAGCCGCCTTCTTTGCCTTCCTTGCCAGCGGCGCCTTCCTTGCCTGCCGGGCCTGCTTTGCCTTCATTGCCCGCGGTACCTTCCTTGCCTGCCGCCACTTTGGCAGCAACTTTCGCTTCGATTTCTCTCAGGACCGCCGGGCTGATCTCGCTCGCCGCCGTGATCACATATTTATGCGGCGCCTTTTTGGCGCTCCTCGCCGCCAGATAGTGCGTCGCAGCCAACGCCACGCTACTCATCGAAAAAACAAGCACCACCGTCAAGGCCACGTTCGCGTAGCCGCTGCGCCTACCAAGAAAGCCCATAGCGATCCAACCTCCTTGCTCAGAGCAGGCGAACACAAACGCCGCCCGCGACAACAGCCATCCTCCCACCAGCAGAGCAGCAGCGTCGGGCGCTATCAGCAGGTAGCCGGCACAAGCCGACCTTGCACTACCGGTTTCGTGTGCGAGCGCGCAACGCCACCACTCGCGCCCGAGTTGGACGGTGGGTGTCGCGTAAAGGTTCGCGGTCGTGGCAGTGGCCGCGTTGGTAGAGGTGGTCGCCTGGCCTGCGGCTGTGTCGCTGTGGCTGGTGGAGTGGCGTGTGTAGCCGCCGGGGCCTCCTTCAGGCCGCTGTAGTGGCTGTCTGGTGCTTGTGGAGCTTCAGGAGGTTGTGGGTGGCGGTGATCAGCCGCCATTCCGAGAGCGCGGCTAATCTTCCTCGTCGCTGGAACTGGTTGATGCCCCGGTTGTGCTTGGTCTGTGCGAACACCGGCTCGACCATCGCCTTTCGTCGCCGGTAGAGCCTGTCTCCATACTCGGTCGCGAGTGCTTGGCGCATCGCCGTGTACCTTCCACCTTGCCATCCCGGCCGCGGGGTCTCGCGCTTGCCAGCGTCCGGCGGGATGAGAACCTGCACGTGCTCGTTGGCCACGACATGGTCCATCTGCTGCTCATTCCAGTAGCCGCTATCGGCAACCGCGACCGCAGGGATCTCACTGACACCGATCGCCTGGAGTTCCCTCTTAGTCGCCTTGACCATCGGCTCGAGGTGACCGAAGTCCGGGGAGCTCGCGCTCACCTCGGCCGCGAGCACGATCTGCTCGTCGGTCACGACGGCCTGAACGTTATAGCCCTGGGTGTAGCTGCGCGGAGTCTTCACATTCCGCGAGTCCAGGTCGGTCGTGTTGATCTTCCCCACGGGATATCGGGTGGCTCATATGGCTTCGGCCGGCGACTGAGTCGCCGGCCTTGCGTATCTCGTCCGTGCTCGCGGTAGTGCTCATACGCCTCGTTCGCCGCACGCTCAACTTCGAGGTCTTGCACCATCCGGCGCTCCGCCTCCAACGGCCGCTGCGCACGCGAACGGACGATCGGCTTCGCTTCCCGGCGACGGTGCTCATCGAGCTGGTGGCGGGCCTCACGCAGCCAACCCTCGCGGCCCTGAGTGCGGGCCACAATGACATCCGAGTCAAGCTCGATCTTCACCTCAGCCACCTATACCTCGCCGGCGGCCTCGCTCTGCACGCCTGCTCTTCCTGCACGCTCGCGCGCGAGCTTCTCTTTGGCTGCACGCAGCGCAGCACGTCGCCCCTCACGCGTCCGCAGATGCTCAGGCAGCTCATCCCCACGCGCCTGGCCGTAGAGCGCATCCTCGGCAGCGTCGACCTCGCCCGCCTCCTTCAAGATCTCCCGCGCGAGCTGCCCATAGTCAACGTTCGAGTGATGCGAGGCGTTCGCGTGCACCTTCGTGCCGTCGATCGCGATCACCCCGACCTTCACCAACCCCGACTCCCGACAGAGCCCCAGCACCTCGCCGAACAAGCCCGCCAGCGCCGCCTCATGGCGCACACGAAACCGCGCGATCGTCGCATGATCAGGCGTCTGCTGCGCCGCGATAACCCGGTAGGCGACATCCTCCACGCAGCGACGCTCGATCCCCCGCGAGGAACGCTCGCCCTGCGCGTAGGCATACATCAACAGCGCCACCATCACCGAAGGCTCAAACGCCGCGCGACCCCAACCATCCTGGCGGTAGGAGCCATAGAACGCCGCCAGATCCATCTCCTCCACCGACGCCAGCACAAACCACGCCAAATGACCCTCCGGCAACCAATCCCGCGGGTCCGGCGGCATCAAAAATGCCTGCTCACGATCACACGCCAAGAAGTTCATAGCCATGCCCCAAAGTCTCCTCACCCACCCGGACAGACCAGGGGTTTGCGCGACACCCACGACGAGGTCCGGGCGCTGTCTGGCATCGAACCCGCGCTCCTGCTCCGCGATGCGGAAAGCAGGCGTCCCGCGACCCCTGGACGATACGCTCCAAGTTCGTCCGTGGCGGGCCCGAGGGGGTGCTGCGATGTTTCACGCGGCGAGGAAATACGAGGTTAGGAGGCGCGAGTTGCTGGTTATCGATGCAACCCCGGCGTAGGGCCAGTCCCGCTGGCGATACTCACCGCGGCGCTCGCCCTGCTGGTGCTCGCCTCGATGCCGCCAGGCTGTCCTCAAGCGCCAGCGATCGTGAAGCTCAGGTGTACCGCGCGCGAGGTCTCGCCCGTGGCGGTGGCCGTGATCAGCAACGTGTAGTGGCCGGGCGGGAGCTTGAGCGAGGTCGAGACACGCCCTTGGAAGGAAACCTTGTTGATGCCGGCGTGGCCTGTGAAAGAGAGGATCGCCGCGGTCGCGGTGCGGGTGCAGGCGGGCTTGCGAGCGTTCTTCCTGCTCTGCGCGACGCAGCCGCTCTTGGCCTTGCGTCCTGCGAGCTTGTGTGTGAACGCGAAGCTCACGTGCGCAGGCTCGTTGAGCGCAAAGGAGAACGTCGTGCCGATCGGCGGAGCTTTCTTCTGCCTGCTCCTCGCGAAGCTCGCCAGTGCGTCCCCCTCCCGCCAAACCGCGTGCGACTGCGTCGTCTGCGTCACCGTTGGCACTGCGCTGAGCGTTGTCGAGGTCGGCAACATCGAGGTCGTGGACGTCGTCGGGGTGGCGGAGATCGTGGCGGTATGCGTCGCGGTGGCCTGCGGACCACCGTCGAGGCTCATCGTCTGACCAGTGAACACCTGCGCGAGCGATGTGCCGGCGCTGTCGGTGACCGTCAGGCTGACGGTGTACACACCCGACGTCGCGTACACATGCGAGGTCGTCGGGCTCGTCGTCGTCGCGCTCTGGCCGTCCCCGAAGCTCCACTGGTAGCTGACGATCGACCCGATCGCGCTCGAAGACGACGACGCGTCGAAGCTCGACGCCGAGCCGGACGGTGCCGCGATGAGCGAGAATGCGGCCTGCGGCGCCTGGTCGGGTGCGATCGCGATCGCACCCAGGTCTGAGCCGGTGATGCTCGTGCCCGCTTTGCCGTCCGTCAGGTCGATTGGCGTCACCTTTGTGCCGGAGAAGTTCGTGACATAGGCGGTCCCGCTGTCGGGGGTGATCGCGATCCAGTGCAATTCTTCGCCGAGCGCGATCGGCGTCTGTGCCTCGTCGTTCGCCGTATCGATCGGCGTGACCGAGCCGCCGTAGTCGGTCGCGTAGACCGTCTGACCGTTGGGTGCCATCGCGAGCCCCTCGGGGTAGTCCGTGCCGACGTGGATGGCGCTGCCGGCCTGGCCGGTGGCGAGGTCGATCGGCGTGACGTTGCCATTGCCCCCGCTGCCGGACCCCTGGTTGGCGACGTAGGCGGTCTGCCCATCCGGCGCGATCGCGATCGCGATCGGCTCGACGCCGACATCGATCGGCGTCTCGGCCTGCCCGCTGCTCAGATCGATCGGCGTGATGCTTTCACCAGCGTAGTTGGTGACGTAGGCAGTCTGGCCGTCGGGCGCGATCGCGATCGCGCCGGGTTTCGGGCCGACCGTTATGGCCGCGCCCTTCTCACCGGAGGCGAGGTCGATCGGCACGACGGTGCCATCGCCGGGTAGTGGGTCAGTTTGAGGATAGGCGGCGTTACGCTTGTCTGGGTGTCCAATGCGCGCCGTTAGCTCAGATGCCATTAGGAGCAGCGGATTGACACCCGTGATGGTCACCGCCGTGGCAAGCGGTACGGCGCGCTTTGGGCACTCGCTAGTCAAGTAGCCCGCGATCTCTTGCTCTCCGGCCGCGCGCGGTGTTCGATTCAAAACCCCGTAATTCCAGGGGTTAAACTTTCAAGCCTCGGAGCCGTCCTGTGGCAGGTGTAGCGTTCGCCTCGACGTTGATCGTAGATGTCGTATACCGCTGCAACCGTGCCGTTCCGTTGTAGGGAAGCGCACTGGAAGCAGGGCCGTGTGGCTTGGTGTTGTGGACCAGTACCAGCGGTCAGCTAGAGCGTCTCGGTTGCGTCACCCAGGCCCCTCGACCTCTGGGTCGGGGGGCCTCCCTGTTGCGAGAGACCGATTCTCGCTATTTGCGGGGATTCCTGCTGCACACTGCAAGAATCTCAGCCGCGTCGGACGGACTTTAGCGCGCGAAGGCCTTAGCCGAGCAGCCCTGCGATCTCCTGGAGGGTCCAGACGTGATCGGCCACGCCTGCGGCCATCGCCGGGGTGCGCGGGTACGGGTTGGCTAGCGTCTGGTGGGGTCGCCCAAAGTTGTATTGCATGTAGTAGAGGCTAACGGCGTGCGTCATGTTCTCGATCTTCTTCGAGAAGCCATTAGTGAGCCGCGTGAACCGGCGCATCCCCATCCGCATCGTGAGGTTCTGGCGCTCCACGTAGCTGGTGCTGACCCTGGCGGGGTCGGGGTCGCCCTTGAGAACCCGGACCTTTGTGCCCGTGCAGACCGGCGGGCTATAGCGCCGTTCGCCTTCCTGCGGCGTCCGGTAAATCTTTTCAATGATCGCCCAGTCGATATCGCGCCCGAACGTGAGGCCAATCGCGGCGCTGTTCGCCGGGTAGCCGTCGGTCGTTAGCTGGATGCGGTGATGTAGGCGGCTCTTGAGATCGGCCATGAACGTCCTGCCGTCCTCTACTGTCCGCTCTCCGACCAGCCATGACGGCACAAGCTTCGTATCGGCGCAGATCGCTACGTGCGTCCATACGTCGCCGTAGCCCGGAGTCCCACGGAACGACTCGGGCACATTTTTCTTCTTCGCGTAGCAGAAGCCCCAAATCTCATCGACCTCGAACGTCGTGCAGGGCAAGTCGCGCAGCGTCCGGTCCTGATAGGCAGCGCACTCGGCGCCAAGGTCCACGATCAGTTTCGTGATCGTGTTCTTGGCCGCTCCTGTGATCCTGACCGTGGCGCGGATGCTCATGCCCTCGACCAGACACCCGATGACCTGCGCGCGCTTCTCGGTACTCAAGCGGTTCATCCTGACCTATTATGCTTGAGCCATCGGACGGAAAAACGGCTTGCAGAACTCGCGCCACGCTTGCAAGTCGCCGCTGGTTGGGCTACATTGAGAAGTGGACTAGATGGAGAGCCGCCTAGGCGACCCTCCATCTAGCGTGATCACAGATCCGGTCGGGGTGGATGCAACCCCAACCCATCATCTGGGGCCAGGGCGCTTATCCGCCCGTACCCCCCGGACCTGAGCTTGTGGCCTCTGAGAACGACTCTTGTCGAGAGCCGTTCGATGAGGCAAGTCTCCAGCCGGTCCCATCGGGACCGCGCTCAAGGAAGTGCTCGACATCGTGCATCCGTCGGAGCGCCACGCGGATCGCCGCTGGCGACGACGTTGCGCCGCGATCCTGAACTGTGCGGATGATTTCCGCCGGAGTCCACACATGCTCGGGGCGCTCATTGACAGCCGCTCGGATCATGGCGGCGGTGCCGGTGCCCCTCCCGCTGCGCCGCGTGCGACGTTTGGGAGCCGAAGTGACCGTAGGAGCAGCCGCGGCCCCGTTCCCGTTCTGTGGCGTCGGGTGCGGGTGTACGCCCTTCTCGATGAGAGCACGATCCACCCAGCGGGCTTGAGTTCGCAGGTCTGCGATCTGTCCTTCTATGTCCTTCTGCATCGCTTCGAGCTTCGCAGCAGACAGCTTGGCAAGCACATCAATAACGGGGTTCGGCTGTGGCATGAAGCGAAGCGTAGCATAAGGCGCAGCGACAGAACAACAGCGCCGCCGAGGGAACAAATGCGTGGCTGTAGCGTGCGAACGTGTTACTGGCTGGCACGTATCCTGCGCCAGCGCGCCTGAGCTGCCCGTTTGGCGATCTCCGAGCGCTGCACGGCCGTCAGCTTCGCTGCGCGTGCGGGACCGCCCTTGCGGCCACCATTGCGCCCGTTGACCTGCGCGGGCGTTTGGGGGTCCGCTGGCGCGGGCTCTCCCGGCTCCGTGGCGTCGATGGTCGCTTGGACGACGCGGTGCGCAAGCTGACTGAAATCAGCCATACGGGGATCGTAGCGCCACGGGGGGCGCCACGCCCGAACCGGCGGCGTGGCGCCCTGAGAGGTCAGCCCTCGCCGTGGAGAGCGCGCATCGTGTCCATGCTCGGCGCTTCGTCGCACAAGTCAGCGAGGTGCATGTCGAGAGCGGACGCCACGGCGCACAACGTGTCCCACCGTGGGTTGCCGTGCCCCCGCTCGATCCTGCCAAGGTGCCCCGCGGACACACCGGCCTTGTGGGCGAGAGCTTCGATCGTGAGGCCCTTGGTTTGGCGCTGGTGGCGGATCACTATGCCGAGCGCGACCAGCTCCAGGTGATACTCGCCGGGCATCAGATCGACACCAGTTCGAGTGCGTCGAGGTGCCACGCGCATCGGGACGCGAGGACGTGCTCACGCGCGGTGGTGACGGCTCCCTCGGCTTTGAGGCGCGCGAGACCATCACGGACGGCCTGCGGGTCGAGGTCCGACGCCTCGCGTCGCAGCTCCGCCCGGGACCATCGCGGGTCATGGTCATCGCGGAGCAACTGCAACACGATCGCTCGCTGCGCCATCCGTAGATCGCCCGCTTCAACGCGGGTAGGGTTCTTGTCAGGCATGGGGAGTCATCGCTCCTTATGTCTAGGTCCCGGCGCGGGTTACCGCCCGCGTCGGGGCCGCTGGTTGGCTATGGAATGCCGCGCAGCCTAGACCCCGCAATGGCCCCGATGGGGCCTATCCTCAAACTGACCCACTACCCATCGCCGCCACTGCCTTCGTTGACGACGTAGGCGGTCTGGCCGTTGGGCGTAATCGCAATCGCGGTCGGGTAGGTGCCGACATTTTCGATCGACGGCTCCGCGGCGCCCGTGGCGAGGTCGATCGGTGTCACTTCGCCGTAGTAGTCGGCGACGTAGGCAGTCTGGCCGTCGGGCGTGAGGGCGATCGCGTCGGGGTACTGGCCGGCGCCGTCGATCGTGGTCCCGGCCGCGCCGGTCGCGGTGTCGATCGGCAAGACACCTCCGCTGGCACTATCCGTGACGGCATAGGCCGTCCATCCGGATGCTCCCTGCGCGGTCGCGGCAAAGCTCGCCAGCAGCAGGACCCACGCGGCCGCTGCGGCCAGCAAGGACACCAGCCACCCATCGCTCCTGTGTGCTCGTCCCCGCACGGTCATATGATCGCGCATCTGCCGCTCGACTGCGTGCGCATCGTCGGGCGCTCGCTCGCTCGGCGGCGGCGTGGCGATGCAGTCCTTCCAATAAGTTCCCCGAGCGCACTGCGGCTTGCCCATCTGTAGCCGCATCCACACGACACAGGTCGCGTCCACCGTCGCCTGCTAATCCCAGGCAAAACCCGCTCCCGTCACTTCTGCACTCCTGGCGAAAGGAGGAGAAGAAGAAGTCGGTCGCATGCCCTCGCCACGGGCGGCCTACCGAGGGGTTGCCGGCGGTTTTGGACGGGCGCCTGCCGGCCTCGCGTCCGCCGACACTCGTGCCTCACGTTCAGGCACTCGACGCCACGAGTGCCTGAGTCGTGAATAATCGCCGATAATCCGCATGCATCGGCGCAATCACTGGCTCACAACTCCCCTGCAAATCGGCACCTTTCAACGCCGAAAGCGCGTCCAGAGCGGGCGGATCGCACCCAGGAGGTCGGGGGTTCGAGTCCCCCTAGCTCCACCAAATTGATCTGACTCCAACCCACGACCTTGAAAGGGGTCGGGGCTGGGGTAGCGCCCACAAGGACTTGTTCAGGTTCTTGTGGGCGCTTTTCGTTGTCAGCCTCGACCTGGACGTGTCGCTGGCGCAGTGCTTCCTCGATGGCTGCTCTGGTGCGCTCGTCGGCCTTGGCGATGGCGGCCCGGCGTAGCTCGTCGCTCAGGATGATGTCGAAGGGCTTTGCCAGCTCGCCGCGCACGTTGTAGCCGTCGTCGATGAGCAGTCGCTGGAAGAAGGCTAGGTTGAACTGCCGCCGGACTGCGTCGGATGCCTGGCGGTATGCGGCCTCACAATCCCCGGCGAAGGAGATGGCGCGGTGGAGATTGGTTTCGGCCTTCTTGAAGTCGGCGGCGATGGCGGCCATGCGTCCTTCCACGGCGGCCAACTCGGCGGTGATGTGGTCTTGCTTGCTCTTGAGCAGATCCAGTGGGACGGCTTCGGCGAGGTGCGCGTCGAGGAGCGCTTTGCGTTCGGTTTCGAGTTTGCGCTTGCGGCGCTGCTGGGCAGCGTTTTCGTGGTGGGCTTCGGCGCGGAGCTTCGACAACGCTTCGCTGAGAAAGGCGCGCAACTGTGTGGCCTCCTCCTCGGGGAGCTCAACCGTCGCGTAGTATGCCGCGACGGCTTCCTCGACAAGCTCGATGCGGAGGGCGCGCTGGTTGCAGCTGTGCTTGTCCTTTTGGCGTCCGATGCAGATGAAGTAGGGGTAGATGCCGCCTCGGCCCTTGGCGTAGTTGACGATCAGACGGCTACCGCACTGCCCGCAGGCGATGCTCCCCTTGAGGAAATGGGGATGCTCGCGCTGCTTCTCACCGACCAGATGCTTGGCGCTCAACAGGTTCTGAACCTTTTGCCATGTCTCTGGCGTCACGAGGCGGGAGTGCTTGCCAGGGTAGATCGCACCTCGGTAGCGCACCAAGCCCATGTAGTACGGATGGCGCAGCAGAGCGTGTAGTTGCGAGTCGCTGAGCGGTTTGCTGTCAGTCTTCGGGCCTGGGGCAGTAGTCAGGCCGCGCTTTGTCAGCTCGGCCAGCAGGGTCAGGATCGTCCAGTCGCCCGTCGCGTAGGCCTCGAACGCCCACGCCATGAGCGGCCCGCGCACGGGGTCGATTTCGACGGTGCGGATTTCGTAGCCGTTCTCAAAGTGCCGGACATTCAAGTAGCCGAGTGGGACGCGCCCTGGCGTGCCTCCGTTCTTGGCCTTCTGGACGCTGCCCTTGATGATCTCAGTCGCAAGGTTACGGGAGTAGAACTCGGCAATCGAACTCATGATGCCGTGAAGCAGCAGTCCCGATGGTGTCTCGTCAATGTTCTCGCTGACCGATACCAGCGTGACTCCTGCCTGCTTGAGTGCCAGGTTGATCGCTACATCGTCGGCTCGGTTGCGGGCCAGGCGATCAACCTTGTGAACGATGCAATAGGTGACTGGGTTTTCTGTGATGAACTGAAGCAGCCGTTGTAGTTCGGGTCGGTCAGCGGTCTTGGCGGACTCGCCGCGATCCACGAACTCTTCGGTCACGGCCGCATTGATACTGGCCGCCTTGCGCTTGCACGCTTCGCGCTGGGCAGGGATGGAGTAGCCCTCGGGATCACCGCCTCTCTCAGCCTGTTCCTTGGTGGAGACGCGCAGATAGATCACGGCTGTGGTCGCAGTTTCATTGCTGTTCTCATTGACCGATACCAGCGTGACTCCTGCCTGCTCAATAGCTTGACGGATAACCAAATCATCACGGTAGTTGCGTGACAGGCGGGCTATATCCCGCACGATGACGTAGGTGATGTGGTTTTCGGTGATGAACTTCAGCAGTCGTTGTAGCCCATGGCGGTTGGTGGTGTTGCCAGACACGCCAGCGTCAACGAACTCATCCACGACAGTGGCACCGATCTTGTCGGCCTCACATTCGCAGGCTTCGCGCTGCATGGTGATGGCGTTGTCTTGGTCAGCCTTGTCTTTGGAGGCCACCCGTATATATATGACCGCCTGGACTCCGTCCACGCTCTCAGGTTTCTCCGATTCACTCGGCATTTCCATAGACTACCTCCCGTCCGCCCGTGGCGCATTTGATGATAAATGGAATGTTGTTAAGTGTACTACACCCATTTTCCGTGTCAAATATTTTAACAAAACCCTCACATTGGTTCCGTCGGATTTGTACTGGTATATTCATGTCGTTACCTCCTTTCGTTTACTTTGGTGGTGTAAGTGGCAGGGGCATCCATAAGACGAGGTTCGCGGGTTAGGCGAATCAGGTCAAATGGAGCCCCTGCCAGGGTGGGAAGTGTTAGTTGCTCAGCTTGTGGCTGGCTCACCTCCCTTGTCGCGGCTTCTCCGCGAGGACGCTTTGGCGTCTGCGGTGGTGCCTGCGTCCGATGCGGCCTCTTCCTCGCTGAATAGCGAGGTGATGGCTTCGCGTCGGGTGGCGGCGTCGCGCTCGATGTCTGCGAGCACGGACTCCAACCTTGCCTTTAGCTCCGGCTGGCTGCGCTTGGAGGTGATGTACCCATCGACGGCCTGTTTGAGGGCGTCAGAGACGGGCATCGCCTCCAGCTGTGCCAGTATGGTGAGCTGGGCGTGCGTGTCATCCTCCAACTTGATCGCTAGTGTCTTGGGCACGAGCCGACCTCCTGTTGGATGATGGTGAGTGTGTAACCCATTTGTGGGATACCTCCTCGGTGTTTTTGCGACCGGCGATTCCCGGATGGAATCTCCTATTGAAGCCGCAGCACACCGACGAGCTGACCTCACGTTTGTGATCCTCGGCACTGTGCGCGCCGCCGTGATCCGTTGCCTGGCGATAGCTGCGAAGGCGGGGTTCAGTTCGATGCCGAGCCAGTCCCGCCCGTATTGTTCGGCTACCAGCCCGACGGTGCCGGAGCCGAAGAACGGGTCGAGCACCAGCCCTGCTCGCCAGGCTCGTTTACAGGCGCAAGTCGGTTGCAGGGCACCGTGCATGGTGCGACTCGGCGGACGTTGCCACGGTTGCCCGCAGGTGCAGCACACACGCTCGGGGCAGCTTGCCAGCAGCGGCCGGGTGACGAGCGACGCGGGGAAGGTGGCGAAGTGAGCCCCCCGGAAGTTCGACACCGCCGTCGTCCATACGTCGCCAGGATTCTTACCCAAGGGGTGCCCCACCAGCCCGCGCGCCTTCAGGCTTGATAGGCCGGTATGGCTGCCGGCCAGCGGGCCGCCCCAGCCCTCCGGCGTGACCCCTTTCGGCGGGTAGCCGTCTGTGGCCGTCCGGTAGGGCGCTCGTGGGGTGGAGCGATGTGGCACGCGGATGGCGTCCAGGTCAAAGAAGTAGTGCCGAGCGCGAACCAGCAGATAAACCGTCTCCCAGGTGCAGGCCAAACGATCGCCGACGCTCGTCGGCATGGTGTTACGTTTCGCCCAGGCTACGCGGTTACGCACGATCCAGCCGTCGCTTGAGAGCGCCAGCACGAGGCGTTCAGGTCCAAGCAGCAGGCTTTTGGGCGGCGTCCCGTAGCGGGTGTGGCGGCTGTAGCTGTCACCGACGTTCAGCCAGACCGAACCGCCCGGTTTCAGCACGCGGCCTATATCGCGCATCACCAGACGCAGCTCGTCCACCCAGGCCTCGACGTTCGATTCCAAGCCGATCTGCTCTGGACTGCCGTAGTTGCGAAGCTGAAAGTACGGCGGCGAGGTCATCACGCAGTCCACCGACCTGTCCGGCAGCTCGGCCAGACGTTTACGCACATCACCGACCAGCACCACGTTTCGCGGCGGGCTCATGGCTGCCCTCCCATCAGGACGCTCAAGGCCTGCTCGCTGGTAGTGACCGTGAACAAGCGATCAGGCAGGTGGCGATCGTGGTCGATAGCTTGCCGCAGCCGCTCTGCGCGCCGGGTGTCAGGCACGATCCAGCAGACCGTTGGGAAGGCTCCACCGCGCTTGGTCTGCTCCTGGCCGCTCTGGTAGTAGTCGGCATAGAGGCGGCACTTGCGCAGGATCACCGGCACGGACTCGCTGCCCCGGTCGATCTCACAGAACCAGCGCCATTCGTATTTGCCGACGCCCAGGGCGAGAAAGGCATCCGGGCGCAGCAGCAGCCGGCCGCTCAGCCCCGAGAACTCCCTGTGACAACGCGGCTCGGACTGGCAGATGAGGATGTCCAGCAGACCTCCGCGCGAGGCGATCGTCACGTCCACGATGAGCTGCGCCGTAGCGAGCGTGTGATCGAGAAAGCGAGTAGTCGGCTCCTGAAACCGCCGCACTGGACCACCGGCCGCCAGCAGCCGATATCCGACCGGACCGACGGCGAACACGAAGCCAACGGAGCCGGCGCGCACGCCGCCGATCCTGCGCTCCAAGCGGATCAGCAGACGATCACGCACCAGCCGCCCGAGCACCCGCTGACGAGCCCGCGCTGCCGCCGACTGACTGTCATGCTCGGAAGCCGGGAAGTGGATGGCCTCGATCTGGCGGGCGCTCATCAGCCGCAGATCCGCGACCTGCCCGATAATCGCCAAGTCCCTCCCGGACAGCCGATCACGCAGTTGCTCAAGTCCCTTGGCTGAAACGTAGGGCCGCAGCCCGCACGCGCTCACCACTCACCCCCGCACTCATTCGCCGCAATAGCAGAGTGGAATGAAGGTGTTGGCGTAGGTGCAAGGTTCGACGCGACCCGACGGCCAACCACCGAAGCAGCAGGCAGCCCAAGCCCCACCGACAACCACCCACCTGGCAGCGACCTGACAACCGCCACAAGGCAGCGCTCAAGCGGGCGAGCTCGGCGCCCACCGCCAGGCAGGAAAAGCAGGGGCGAACAGCGAGAGACTTTCGCCGCATTTGTTGGAGCGCCTTCCCCTTGAATACAGGCGATATGGGCAGGCGCGATCAACCCGACACGACTAGCGACACGACACCCGTTCATAGGCCGTCTCCGTGATCCCGCCGCCGTGGGCCGAGGTCATCAACGGCGCTTTGACGCTTGGGCATGACCAGCGCCTCAATGTCCGCTTCGACCTCCATGCGCGGAGTGCCGTAAGACTCGCGGGAGGCAGCCCGCACCACGGCCGAATCGCTGGTCGGCTTCATGGGCAGCAGCGTGTGCCCGCTGCACCACGGCTGCACTGCCGAACCCGATACCAGCTGGGCGTAGCACTCAAACGCGCCGAGACCTTGGAAGTCCTCCGGGTCTAGGGCGCTGCCAGCGGCGATGATTCGGGCGTCTTCGCTGGGAAGTCGGAAGGCGACCCGCGACTGGGCGTTCGCCAATACCGCCGAGCGCATCGCAGCGTCGAGCTGGTGCATGTACTGGTGGGCCAGCACGAACCCCGCACCCAGGCCTCGCGCCTGGGCCAGAGCATCGGCGAAATCGAGCGGCAGACGTAGGTAGTCCTGGAACTCATCGACGTAAACGAAGACGGGATGGCGGCGCTCCGGCAAGACCGTGGAACGGCCGAGGATGGCCTGCCAGAGTTGCGACATGATGAGGCTGCCGAGCAGCGCCGCCGTCTCCGGCCCGAGTTGACCACGAGCGAGGTTGACCAGCAACACTTTTCGCTCGGTGAAGACCTGGCGCAGATCGAAACGCGGTTTGGTCTGCCCGAGGATCGACCGCAGTTCCGGTCGCATCAGCAGCGGACGCAGCTTGTTCATGGTGGGCGCGATGGCCGTCGTGCGCTCCGCCTCGCTCCAGGCCTCGAACGCGCTCCAAAACGGCGCCAGCCCAATGGGATCGGCCACCTTCGGAACGACCCGACGGCGAAAGTTCGCATCGGTCAATAGCGGCACCAAAGCAGGCAGCGACATATCCGGCAGCCGCGCCAAGGTCAGCAGCGACGCCCCCAGAATGTCAGCCGTCCTTGGCCCCCAATGGGCGGCGTACAAGGCATGGAAAAGACCGAGCAGCTGGTCGGCCACCAGCTCCGGTGAGCGACCGGCGCGCTGTAGCGGATTCAGACCGACCGGCCGCGTGGCGTCGGTCGGGTCGATCAGCACCACGTCCTGAATACGATCGGACGGGATACGCTCGAGGACATCGGCGATCAGATCGCCTTTGGGCTCGATGACGACCACGGCACGGCCGGCACGGATGTCCTGGGCGATCAGGTTGAGCAGCAGCGTCGACTTGCCCGAGCCGGTAGGGCCTACGACGTGCAGGTGGCGCAGCGAGTCGGTGGCCGTGAGCGCCAGCGGTCGCTTTCGCCCTGGGGAAGTGCTCTCTCCAACGATACGTCCCGAACGGCGAATCGCCGCCGTCGGTGCCACCTGGCGGCTGCTAACCCTGTCCACCGGCAACTCGTTGGTTCTGCCAGCCGGCCACGCTGACAGCACGGCCAGCTCGCTGACATTGAGCCGCAGCGGGGCTCGCCAAGGGATTACTGGACGGATGAAGCGCCTGGGATGGCTGGAGCGAACACGGAAACCGACGCCGGGTGCCTCGGTGCTGCGCAGCGCCCCGAGCACCGCCCGGATCAACTGGCGCTGACGGTTAGTCGATTTTGCCTGTACTGACAGGCGTCCGGTAATCCGCCAGCCGGGATCGCCTTGCTTGCTCCTGATGGCGCTGCGCAACTCGGCATCTGGAGGCTGAGCCAGGCCCACCGGGGCCGTCAGCAACCCCTTGATCCACGACTCATGGGCCAGAGCGTCAAGGTGGCTGGGCACCGGCACCGCCATCAGCGGACGAACCAGGACCCACTGCAACCCGATTGCCTCGCCGCGGCCGACGTGCGCCAGAGCCGTAATGACGGCCCGGCTGACTCCCTCCAGATCATCGGTGCGTAGTGGCCGCCGCCGCGTCGAAAGGCCAAGCTCGACCGCTCGGTTCATGCCCATTACGGGCCGCTCACGCGCGGCCTCGACAGCCAACCCCGGCAAGGCTGAGCACATCTGATTGACCACGCTGCCGGTGCGTCCCTCGGACACCGCTAGCCGGTGTGTCACCATGCTGGCCTTACCGATAGCCTCAATTACCACGGGTGTACCCGCCGTTGCCGCTAGCAGCCGGAAAATCTGCGAGATTTGCTCGGGCTTCACCTCACGCGGCCAGGTGAGTCGATACCAAACTAGGCTCGCCGCCTTCACGCGCTCTCCTTCTTGTTCTTGCGGCCAGTCGTGCGGTCTTTTTTACGGGAGCCGCCCGGTTTAGCTTTTGATTGATCCTCCTGCTTGTGTTCAGCTTCGGCCTCGACTTCTGTCTGGGCCTGCGACAGATCGATCAGCGCCTGGGACAGACGCCGCAGATCAGTAGGGCGTCTTATACCCCGTACCCGGATGTCACGATTCTTGTAATGATGATAGGTTCTACTCATAATTGAACCTCCTTTCGCTCCGCTATCCGGGCCGGTTTTTGGCACGCCGCGCACCACCCCTTTCACGGGCTCGTGTGTCAACTATGGGACGTAAATCCCTACCTCAGCCGATCCGTATACTGCTTATGGCAATATCGGGAGTTTGACTAGTACACAATGAATATGTAAATAAGTCAATACCCTTTGTCTATTTCACAACACCGACACGACACCCCTGTTATCTGGAGAATTGTTCACCAACGAGACTTGCGAAAACGATAAAGAGACCAGCCGGCAAAGCCGAGCAGGGCAACCACGCCCATGCCGATCAGGACCGGCAGCACAGCCACGATGAGCCGGGCAGCGATATTCAGCATCACGGCGATCGCTAGGACGGTCAACGCTAGGCCAAGCACTCGATCAGACCAGCGAGACGGAGGCGTCGTCACGCTTGCACTCCTTTCGGGTTTGATGATCCCGCCTTGACTGCGGGCTTGGTCGAAGAATCGAGAAGCGCAGAGTTATTGAGCAACCTGCAATCTTTTGGGCCATGCCTCGTCCCCATCTGCCGCCCCATCTCGTGCCCCGGCAGCCCAAGACCGTCCTTGCCTGGTCGATGCAGAAGCTCCGACTCATCAACGGCTGGAGCGGCAAGCAGGTGGCCCAGGAGTTCGGCTGTAGCCCGAGCCATATCTCCCGAGTGGAGAACGGAGCCAAACCCAGCCGGGAGCTGGTCCAGTTTTACGAGGACACGTTCGAGGCCGATGGCCTGCTGCTGTCAATGTACGAAGTCGCCGTACACGCACAGGAGCAGGATCGGCGGCGAGCTGGCGGACGACGACCCAGGCTCCGCAGGGCCATACCCGGCGATGCCTCAACCTTCGTCGGCGACACCATCCCGCACGGCACGCTGATAGAGCCTGGCCAGGTCTTCGAGCAGACCTGGCGGGTCAAGAACAGCGGCACCGTGCCGTGGCACGGGCGACGGCTGGAACGGCAGGGGCCATTGACCGGGCCGGGGCTCATCAGCTCTCTACGGTTCGTGGAGGTGCCCGACACCAAGCCGGGGGAACTGGCCGAGATTGTGGCGCTGCTCAAGGCCCCGACCTACGATTGTTCGAGCATCGCGTACTTCAAGATGGTCGACGCAGAAGGACGGCTGTGCTTCCCGGACAGCTACCAGCTTGGGCTCGACGTGCTGGTGCGGGTCGAGGGGCAGCGGCCAGCCATTGAGGACGACCCGATCCGAGGGCCAGACGTAAACGCCGTATAACGCCCGTCTTGCTGGGCTATTCAGGTTGCGCCCGAAGTGCGCTACAACGGACGTCCAGCAGGAATCGACAGACACTGGAGGTATGGAGCTATGAGCAAGGCATCCGACGCAGTTCTCGATCTCGTCACCCGGCCGCAGTCCTCAGCGCAGATTCTGGCGCGACGGGAGGCCGAAAGACCTCGCACTGGTCTGATCGGCACGCTGGACGGGCAATGGGTCGAGCCTGCACCCGTATCGACGCAAGTCGCAGAGCCCGTCATGCGAGCGGCACCACAGACGATTGACTGAGGCTGGCAAAGGTGCGGGGCGCAGAATCACTAATGATCTCGCGTCTCGCACCTATTGCTCACTTCAGCAGGGTGGTGTCGTCGTGCGTCCAGGTAGCGTCGGGATCGACCGGCTCCACGTACGAGGCTTCAAACGCAGATTCAGCCGGGATCATGCGACCATCAAGCGTTCCTACTCGTTCGGAGTAGCCCGCCAGTTCTTTACCGGCGAGTTCTAGGTATCGCTCAACAGGGATGATGACGGCAGTGGCGTCGGAGCCGGGTTCACGGAGTGCGATGACGTCAACATCATCGCTTCGAAATCTCTCCATTACCTCTTTGACAGGCAGAGTCTCATCTATCTCTGCTGTGGGTACGTCCGGGCGAAGTCGTACTTGCTCTACTTTCGGATATCTCTGGGCGATTTCCTCCGCCGTCAAGGGATGCCTCATAAGATCTTCGACTATTTCGCTTGCTTTGCTTCTTCGCTGCTCTGCCATCGTGCCTCTTGGTCAACTGACCTTACTACAATCGAGTATCTCACCAAGTCAGCATCTCGTCAATGCCTCCCCTAAAGCCCTGTAAATGTCTACGCCTGATTATTTCGCTCGCATCCGCGGAAGTGTAAACTTTCCTCTGCTGCAAAGTAGGCGGGTGGTGATTGCTGGTGTCGGCATGGTCGGCTCACCGATAGCCGAGGAGTTGGCAAAATGTGGCGTGGGTCACTTGCGGTTGATCGACCACGACATCCTTGAAAGGGCAAACCTCTCCCGTCATGTTCTTACGGATGAATATCTCGGTTGGAATAAGGCCGAGGGGTTGACCGTCTATCTTGCACAGCACGTCGAAGGTCTACAGATTGAGGCCGTGCCTCATAAAATTGATCGGTCGATATCCGACGACATGCTCGATCAGTGGCTCGCTGATGCCGACCTAATCATCGCGGCAACCGACGACCATGAGACACAGCGACGGGTGGGACGGCGTGCACTGGCGTTGGGGATACCGTCGATCTTCCCCGCGCTCTACGTTGAGGGAGGCGGCGAGATCATTGTCCAACTAGACGATCAGCTCCCTTGCTTTAGCTGTTGGGATGAGTTTCGCCCCCATGATGCACCGCTGCGCGGAGCGCAAGCCCTCGGCTTCATTGCCCTGCCGGTGATCTATACATCGCTGCGAATAAGTCTAGGCCTCCTTGACCCGGCCTCACCCGATCGAGAGATTATGCGTGCAGGCCGGACTCGCCCTCCGTACCAAACCTTCGGCCTAAATCGCTTTGGCACACTTCGCAGCGGACACCTGACACTGCGCCGAGACTGCCCGTCATGCGGTGGCGGGCCTGTGGGCGAAACAGAACGAGCACGCGCAACAGCAATATCACGACCTCCGCCGATGACATCGCCGCGCGCCATGCGCGTGACGACACAGGCCCGCCGCTCACCGGCTCGGGGCTCGAGCATCACTACTGGTCAACTGATCGCAAGTGGAATTACCGTGTTCTTGTGGTTCTCTTTGTGGTCAGAGGGATGGGAGGGCTTCAGGTATTGGTGGAATCCAGCGGCGTGGCTGATCGTAGTCGCTTGGATGATAGGGCTTTGGCGTGAGTATGGTAACTAGCTCTTTATGTCACACGGCTCCCAAATCTGTCACGGTCACATTCGCCGATGAATCAGCGTGACGCGCCAGTTCCCCAAGTCGCTCCATGAACTTGTCATAGGACGGCAATCCCACCAGTTTCCGGGGTTCCATCGGGATAAGCCCAAGATACTTCGCCTGGCTGGTTCTGTAGCTTTTGATGCGGCTTCTCATCACCCGCTTGTCACCGTCGCCTGACAGACGTACCTCAAAAATCATCAGGCGGTTCTTCTCGGGACGCACCAGTCCCCGGACGCTGAAAACGAGCTGTCCTGACGAGTCGGCCTCCAGTCGTATCTTGCATTGCTCGGCAGCAGCCTTGCAGATGTCCGCTAGCCCGTCGGCCGGAAGAGCAGAGACGACCTCAATGGCTCGAAGGGCATTCTTGTGTGGTGTGGCCACGAGCTTACTACTCCTTGTGTTGGGAGCGACCCACTAACCGTGGTGGCAGGTGACCGGCCCTTCGGCCACGGTCGCTTTGAATGGGAAATGCGCAAACGGCAATAGGTATTCACCTTTGTTTGCCGCGCTTCCACACGTACCGACCTGTGGCCCGCGCAGAGTTGCATGTGTGTTATTGGCGTTCACCAGGCGGGTGCCTTCAAACCACCTGATGGTGTTTAGTTCTTCGGGAGTGATGTGCGGGTGCTCGTTACTGAGCGCACCTTGAAAGACAAGCCAGACTTTGTAGGTCACAGATTGACCTGGCTGCATCGTAAAAGGCCGCGGCGATTCGCCTGATTCTGGCTTACAGACCCAGGCTCCATTTTCTTCCCAGGCAAGTTCGCCGCCTTTCAACTGAGCGCTAGTGCTGAGCGATTCAGTCGAGTTCGTTTGGAAGTCATCGAGAATCACCGTTTCGGGGAACCGACCCTTTGTGTAGTCGAGCGTCACTTCCCCTTGGGCAAAGGCATCGGCTTCGAGTGATGCAGTTTCGGCGTGGCAGGCTTCGAGCACAGTTGACGGCGGCGCTGCGCTCCTGCCGTAGCCAAGCGGAGCCACGCGGTATCGAGTAGTTAGCATGAGACCGGGAGACGTCAGGGTGAGCACTCCCGCTTCGCGCAATCCGCTTTCTTCTTCAGAAGCCGTAGCCGCTGCCGCAGGCGTAGAGGTCGCCGTCTTGGCGGGCGCCGCGAGTGATGGCGATGATGTCGCTGCGGCCTGGGTCGTGGAAGGCGTCTGAGAGCTGCTGCCGCAGCCGATGAGAAGCCCCACGACCATGATCGCCCCGATAGCAGCGGCCAGCGCTTGAAGTGAACCCCTCATCAGGGCCACCTTGGGAGCTGAGTCGAGAGCGCCTGCCTTACGGATGGGCTCCTTTGTCGGTCTAACCGTCCGCGCAGAAAGTCGCAAATACACGCCACTACCACCTACCCCCAGGTTCACACGCCTGATGTTCCGGCAGACCACAGGGCAGACCTGGATGCAAGTATTCCTCTTTGCTGAATGGAGAATGAGTCTCGGCCTTCTTGACTACGGTAAGCGCTTGGTCATATAGCGTCTGTAGCTCCGAGGCCGTCAACTCTGCTTCCTGGGAGTGAAGCACTACCTTGTCGGTCGTGTACTCCTCGTCAGGGTGGTAGGCATGACCAACACTTATCGACCAATGTCCTTGAGTCGGCCCAATATCAATGGAGTAGGGCGTTTCTCCGTAGGCTTCACCAAACCGATACCCTCGCTTGGTGGTGAACTCATCAATCGCCAGTTTCTGAATCGACGCGCCTTTCGTGACGAGCTGTATGTAGTAGACGCCATAACGCGCGAAGCTCCCCGGTCGGGCTCGCTCATAGACTTCCAGCGCCCGAACACCACAACAGCCTTTGACGACTTTCACGGCAGTCATGCCGACAGAGCCTCCGCGTCTTGCGTCTTGGCGTATCCGCGTTGACAGGCTTCCCACGTCACGTGCAACCAGACTGTTAACGGGCGTCACCACTGTATGCAGCGGTGCGGCCGGGCTGAGGCTAACGACCACCCCTAGACTACAAGCAGTCAGACAGACTAGCGACACTATACTGCGCCTCACGAAGCCAATATGACGTGGATTATTTCTACTCATATCTATTTTCACCCAAAGCCGATATCGACTTCCCGAACACCCATAGCGCGGGTATAGAAAGGAAAGGCTGTTTCTACAGCCCGACCGCCCAACTTCGACTTCAGAGTGCAGATAAGTGACTTTGGGCCAAACGGCCCAGTTGAACACTGAACCTTCGGATAGGCTTTCTTCACTTGAGCTAGTGATGAGCCAGGCCCGATACCCTTGTTTGTCTTCTGGTGCCTGGAGATAGTCCACATGCCATCAACCTGGAGCTGCTTGTCGAAGCCGATTCGGCCTTCCAGGGTCTTGGGATAGCCCCAGGAGCTTTCGCCTTCCCGGCCGGGCATCTTGTAGGTCGGTACTCCCAGGGTGCTTATAACCTGTGCTTCGCTCTCGCTGAGCTTCACGCCGTCAATGCTTTGACCGACGATGATCGTCGCCTGAGCAGAGGCCGCGGCGGCCAAGATCGCGGTGCTCGTGAGCAGGCCAAGCACGGCAACAACGCTGATGCTTCGTCTCATATTCTCTCCTTCGGGTCGTTGTTCTGGTTGGGGCGTTAGCCCTGCCTTTCGTCCTGGGTGTGGTCGGACACGCCGGTCGTCCCGTCCTACCGGGCCATATCCTATATCACGGGAACCGGCAAGGAGCCCGGCCATCCGGGCCGTAGCCTCGGAGGATGCCGACCCCACGAGGCCAAACCGAAGCCGACCGCGCCCTGGCGCTCGGTGCCCTGGTGCGCAAGCTGCGCCGCGAGCGCAACCTGAACCTGCGCCAGTTGGCCGAGCGGGTGCCGATGTCCGCCTCCAACCTGTCGCGCATCGAGCTCGGCGAGCAAGGCCCGCCCGCCGACGAGATCATCCAACGCATCGCCGCAGCCCTCGGAGCCAACCCGGCCGAGCTGCTGCGCGCCGCCGGCCGCTACGCCACTGGCAAGACCTTCGAGGAGACCGTCCTGGCCCGACTGGACGCCCTTGGCCGCGACCTGCGCCAAGTCACGGGCGACGTGCGCGAGGTGAAGACCACCCTCTTGGGCGATCGCAAAATCCGGTAAAACTCACCAAAATATACGCCCCGGAATCGGGACGCTTTTCCGTCCTGGGCGCCTGGTAGACCCTCCGGGATAATTTTGGTGAAAAAAGTGACCCCCGGCCGGAGTGAAGCCAGCCGGGGGCCGTACACAGGAGGTATCGTCTCCCATGCCGGCCAATCATAGTGCACTACCCACTGCCGCCGACAAACAACTAGAGCGCGCCATCGTCCTCCAGCTGCTACGCGACGATCACCGCGAGCGCTGGTCCGACAAACAGATCGAACGCGCCCTCCCCGACTTCAAGCCCGAAGCCGTACGCAAAGCCATCGTCCGCCTAGAGGCGAGCGGGGTCATCTGCTGCCTGGACGAGTTCATCGGTGCCTCCTCCCGCTGCGCGCAGTACCTGGACTCCCTCGAACTCATCGGCATCTGAGGCGTCGCCACCATGCGCGTCACAGAGCTGGGTCTGAGGCCAGCCACACTCGCCTGCCTACACACGGCGGGCATCGTCAACGTCACGCAGCTGACCAGCCATTCCTGCGTCGAGCTGATGCAGCACCCCGACCTCGGCACAGCCAAGGTCTACGAGATCGCCCGGCAACTGCACAAGCATGGCCTGGCGCTCCCGAATGAGTGGGGCACAGTACGCCTGCCCAACCAACGCAGCCTTGAGATGTTCCGCCTGCGCTTTGTCGAGGGCCTGTCGCTGATCGAGACGGGACGCCGGTTCGGCGTCAGCCGCTCCCGTGTCTACCAACTCCTGCACGTGCACTTCGGGATCAGCACGCTGCCGGCCACCGCCAAGGCCCGCGACCACCGGAGATAATCGGATGTCACCAAGAGACTGCCGTATGTTCAATGACGACATAGAAGAGATGTACGAACGCCTCGCCTGGCTGGCCCAACGGCAAATCCTGGCACTGGTGCTCAGCCCTCCAAACGCCCCACTTCCCCGGACGATTGACGAACTGATCCGGGCCGTCGGCAACCGACTCGACGCCACCGCAGCCCTGACGACTCTCCGCCGAGCCGGCCTGATCCGCTACAACGGACGACGAGTATTCGCTACCCAAGCAGCCATCAAATGCTGGCGCCTGAGCCGCTGGGAGCGAGGGCCTTTCGGATGACGCCCGACCGTCAGCTGGTACTCGTGGTCGAGGCTGATCCTAGCCTTGGACGAGAGATAGTTACTCAGCTGGTCGCAGACGATCACCCGGCGGAACTCGCGCGAAACGCCAGCCACGCCGAGATGCTGGCGGGTAGGCGGCCGCCAGGGATGGTGGTGCTGGGAGAGCTTGACACCCCGCTCGGCGCTCTAAATCTGCTGAGGACGATCCGCAATAGCGGCCCCTATGCCTCCCCCTGGCAGGAGGACGTGCCGGTGATCGTACTCAGCTCGAACACCTACGAATCCGACCTCCTGCGGGCGTTCGAGGCAGGCGCCGATGATTGCATGGCTCGCCCAGCCCGATATCTGGAGTTGCGAGCCCGGCTGCGAGCCCTCCTGCGCCGGGCCGACAGTCCCAAGCACACGCGGGTGCTCCGGGTCGGCCCACTGGCGATCGACACCGCCGCTCACACGGCCAGCCTCCACGCCAAGCACCTTGACCTACGCCGCATGGAGTACGAACTACTCGTCCACCTCGCCGGCGACCCGCGACGAGTGTTCCACAAGCAGGAGCTACTACAAGCGGTCTGGGAATACCGCTCGCCTGGAACTACACGCACCCTCGACAGCCACGCCAGTCGTCTGCGCTGCAAGCTCAGCGCCGAAGGCGAACGCTGGATTATCAACGTGCGCGGCGTGGGCTATAGGCTGATGTGAGCCGTGGATGATCCCACGCGCAGACCTGCCTCCAGCGTCGAGTGGATCATCCTCGACCTCCTACTCGAACACCACCACCGCAGCTGGGGAGTTGGGGAGCTGGTCGACGCGATCGGCAGCCCCATCGCGGTCGCCGAGGCCCTGGAAGCCCTACAGGCCGCCAGCCTGATCGAACGCAGAGACGCCTTCGTTCACATCCGCTGCGGCGCATAATGGCACTTGTGCGACGTGGACGCAGATAGCCCACCTCGCGCCAGTCTGGTCTCGGAGGCTACGCTCGCTTAGCCCGTCCCAAGTTCCGTCCGGCGGCACCACTAGTTTCAGTTCTCGTCCCAAGACATGCGGCGCTCTGCCGTTGCGCTGCTTGCCGTATTGCCCCTTGGGTGACATACTGTATTTAACTAAAAAGGCATAACTGGATGATCAAAAATAGGGCGCAAGCTCCGTTCAGACAGGAAACGCAACAGCGGAGGCTCAAATGAGCGCCCTCTTTGACCATATTGGTGATCAGTTCCTCGCCTACTATGACTCAGCCCAAGGCGCAGTTCGTGGCGAGGTGGTTCGCAGGAACCTTGAGAGCTATCTAGGTAACCGTCGGTTCAATGTCCTTGATGTCGGCTGCGGCGAGGGACGGGATGCGCTCTGGCTCACAAAGCGAGGTCACACAGTTACGGCCATTGACCCATCCGCCTCAATGCTCGCCGCTGCACGACTCGCTGCCAAAGGTCTCGGCCGAACCGAGCGAGTTAGGCTTCGGTTTCTGGAATGTGACGACGAGCACGCTGTCCGGCTTCTTGATAGCCACAGCTTTGATCTGGTGCTATGCCACGGCGTGATCATGTATCAACACGACGACCAACGATTCATCGCGAACATCGGCCGACTGATTGCGAAGGACGGGACGCTATCCCTGGTTGCAAAGAACGCCGAAGCCCTCGCTTATCGCTCGGTGGCGGAAGGCCGCTTCAACGAGGCTCGGCGGCTGATCGAAAACAAGGCGCGTAGCGTGGGGCGTTTGGGTGTTGAGACCTCCGCGCACACCGTCGAAGCCCTCACAAGCCTACTTACAAGGCATCGTCTATCGACTGTCGAGTGGTTCGGTGTCAAGGTCTTTAGCGATTCGCTCACCGGCCCAGTTGAGCAGACATCTCTGGATGAACTGATCGCACTTGAGGCCGCTGCTTCACGGATCGACCCTTACCGAAGATCAGCGCGCCTACTGCACGTGGTCGCCCAGCGAAACGTCTAATGTAGTTCGCACAGAGTAAACTGTTCGCCCATGCTTCGCATCATTCTCTCTCCTACGCGGAGTGGCTCGACAGCACTCATGCGCTGCTTCGAGAATAACCCGGCGGTCGATCGCGTTTACCATCAGCCAGTCAAGTCCGGTTTCCGAGAACAAAAGCCGTTCGACTATGGCATATATGATCTTGAGGGGCCTAGCCACGAAAAGACAATCGTTGCCAAGGAGACCATAGGCGGCTTCCTGAAGCCCGAGGCAAACTTTGCCCCGATCCCGCCTGGACCCGACGCATTTGCTCTGGGAATCTGGTCGCTATCGACCGAGCTTGTCGTGCGGACCCGACCATTGGTACTTCTCCGCGACCCCCTTCAGACATGGGCTTCCATAGAGCGACTGAATCATTACTCGGAGGGGATCTCGGAGTACCGCTCCCCAATTGAGTTCTTCCTAGAGAGCTTTTCAAACGTCGTTCGGTTCGCCCTTGATGCACGTGAGCGCGAACTCCCTGTTAGCGTCATCACGCTTGAGCAGCTTGGCGAACGTCCGGAAGAGTCTCTGCGTGAGGTCTGTAGAAAATGGGACCTACCGTGGTCGCCAGCGATGATCGATTGGACCCTGACCTATGGCATTAAGACCTGGTTCAGCGATGAGGCAAAGCACCGCTTCGAGCACGACCCGAGATTTCGTAAGTCCAAGGAGTCATTGACCGCAGCCCGCGCCTTTTGCTACGAACCTTCCGCCCTCGACGGTGCGATAACCAATGCCGACAAGCAACTCATCACGCAGCGTCTGATGCCTTTGTATAGCCAAGCAGCGCAAATCGCGCATCGTGATTTCCCATAGTAACGCAGAATGCCGCTTGGGCGACATCGACGCACTCAAAGGATCTAGGTAGCTTCGTGCCATCTCGCCCTCCTTAGCTTGATGACGAAGCTGTAATCTGGCTCGTCTATGCCAAGTGTACGAGAACGATGATGTCGAACATCGTACCTGCCAGCGTCCCTCTCAAGCTCTAGTCCGTACTTGCTGAAAAACCCTGACGCAACAATATCGAGCCTGCCGCCGGGCGCCTTCGTCACCGCAAATTTACCCGGTTTGTATTTATCATTAGTAAATCGAAAAGCGATGCGCCTTTGGGATTTGTCGAAATAGAGTATCGCATAGCCAAACTGACTGAGCGCGTATGCACTACAGAGGGCTTTGGAAAAGCTAAAGACCCTGGACCGGCCGCTGGTTCGGGCAATCGTAATGAACTGGCGTTGGCCAGGGGCATCAGTGCTCTTTTTCACACTCTAAACGTAACACGCAATCACGCTGGCAATCAAGCAGTCGCCACCCACAGGAGAATCGCCACGAGGCCGTTGATCAGCCATTCCTGTACCGTGCATGGGAGCAGCTACATTGGGACACACGCGCTCAACGTAGCCTGTAACGCCCTCTGGCGACCCGCACAAACCGAGGCGACGGGCCTGCCACGTTGGCAGCGAGGGCAGCCTTGACGGACTTCCAGCGAACCGACTCGCCGAGCAGTCCCTCAACGGCCGCGTGGATGTCCTTGGCTTGCATCGCCCCTTGCCGATCACTCAGCACTCGAACGATCGCTTCGACGACCCAGCCCCGCCGCCGATGCTGTGCCCCGATGGTCTGGGATGTCGTGGCTGGCAGCCTGACGGAGCCCGAACTTTCCGAGTCCTGGCGTATCCAGTGCGGGCCCTCGAGCAAAGTCTTCAGGGGTCCAACAGGGTTGGAGAGAGCTCCGACAAGGTCCACCATCACGTCGCTAATCGAACCAAGACGGTGGTTCGATAGTCCTCCGGCTGCTTCCACTCCTGCCCGTCGCTGGCCCGGGGCTACGCGTCGAGCTCCGAGCCGAAGCCCGTGATCATCGCGTCGATCGCCAGCCGCCAGCGCCGGTCGATCGACGCGCGCGAGCTGCCCAGGCGACCGTCACGGTCGGCTGCGGCGAGGCCCTGCACGGTCGCGACCAGAGCGTGTGAGACATCCGTGGCGTCGCCGTGCAGCACGTCGGCATCGATCGCCGTGCGAACGCGCTCGACGATGAACTCGCGCACCGACGCGCCTGCTCGCAGCTCGGACTCGCTCGGGTCGAAGTCGGCAAAGGGCCTGGAGAACATCAACTGCGCGAGCACGGGGTGCTCGTGCATGAAGTCGCGGTAGGCCTCGGCCAGTGCGATCAGGTCCGCGCGTGGGTCATCGCTGCGAGGCAGCTCGTCCAATCGGCGGCGCAGCAGCCGGAAGCCTTCGAAGAAGACCTCTCGCAGCAGCCCGGCCTTGTCGCCGAACAGCTCGTACACGGCTGGTATGGACGTGGCGGCCTCGCGCGCGATGCGCCGAGCGGTGAAGCCCGCCACGCCATCGCGTGCGAGTAGGTCGACGGCGTGGAGAAGCACGCGATCGCGCAGCTCTGGGGTGCGCTGCTTGGCTCTCGGCATCGAATCAACCGCGGCGCTGGCGCTCATCAACGGCTTGCGGTGAGGCGCCAGCGGCACAGGCGTGTTTGAGAACGATGTTTCGGAACACTGCTACAGTATATGGACGACCACGACCATGAGGGGAGATCGGTGAGCGGACTCGTCAACTATCGCCTCGAGAGTGCAGTCGCGACCATTGCGATGGACGATGGCAAGGTCAACGCGCTCTCGCTGGACATGCTGGGCGCGTTGCACGAGGCGTTCGACCGGGCCGAGCGCGACGGTGCGGTCGTCGTCCTGCGCGGCCGCGACCGCTACTTCTCGGCGGGCTTCGATCTGCAGGTCTTCGCCAGCGGGGACGCGGAGCGGATCGTCCAGATGCTCCGGCTGGGAGCCACCCTGGCACAGCGGATCATGGGCTTTCCGGCGCCCGTGTTGATCGCCAGCGACGGTCACGCGGTCGCGGCGGGAGCATTCATGTTGATGGCGGCGGACGTGAGGATCGGGGTCGACGGCGAGTTTCGAGTTGGCCTCAACGAGGTGCAGATCGGGCTGACGATGCCCCAGTTCGTGATCGAGCTCGCGCGCCAGCGGTTGCACCCCGGTCACCTGGCGCGTGCGGTGATCGACGCTGCGATGTACACGCCCCGAGAGGCCGTGCAGGTCGGCTACCTCGATGAGGTCGTGCCAGCGGCCGAGCTTGGCGAGGCGGTACGGCGCGAGGCGGAGCGACTCGCCGGCCTGAACCGCGCGGCGCACACGGCAACCAAGCAGCGCGTGCGATCGCCGTCGCTCGCTGCGATCGGTGCGGCAATCGAGAGCGAGATGAGCATCGAGGCGCTGAGCGGAGCCAGCGCTCCGGCATAGCTCGAGCGGCCAGGCTGACTGCCTGCAGGAACCATCGGGCTTCCACGCTCTGCACTGCCCGGACGCTCTCCGGGCCACGCGCGGCACCGCCTCGTAGTTAGCCTCCCGCGGCTCGCCTTTCCCGGGTAGTGGTCAACTCGGTACCGCCACCAGCATCAGCGCGAAATCGCGTCCACTCCACTCCCCTCACGGCAACGCGCGTAGCGGAGATACAGGCGTGAGGCGCGGCGATAGGCGCCAACGAGCTCCAAGGCGAGAGGCTCCTCCCTATGCCAAGGGCCCGCCAGCGGCAGCTCCGCTCTGCCCGCCCACACAGGCGCGGAGGTGATGAACAGCTCATCGACCAGATCCAGCGCCAGCAGGCTGGCCAGCAGCGTGGGGCCCCCCTCGCAATCGATCGCCCGAATCCCGTGCTCCAACCGGGCCACTCGCAACACCTCGTCCAGGCCGGTCCGCGACGGATGGAGCCTGGTCACTTCAACCTGCGCACCCATCGCCGGGACTGGGTCGGGATTGGAGCTGTAAAGCCTCACCTTGGATGCGCGGTCTGCCAACAACGGCACGTCCACCGGCAGCTCGAGGCTTCTGCTCACAATCATGATGGTGGGCTCCTCGGCGAGGCCGCGTGCCGCGCGGACTCTGCGCAACGCCTTGCTTCTTCCAGCGCGCCCGTACTTCTCGTCGCGCAGGGTGCCGGTCCCGACCAGGATCGCATCTACGACACCTCGCAATCCACGAAAGATCGCTCGGTCGGCGGCGTCGCCAAGCCCGGCGGACGTGCCGCCGAGCGTGGCGCGCCCGTCGACGCTCGAAATCAGAGTGGCAATCACATAAGGCCGCTCCGGAGGTGCGAGCTGCACTGGATCGAGGCCGGCCAGCATCTCATCGATGTCCAGCCGCGGCCCAGGCGGAACCAACTGCTCGAGATACATGGCGCCCGGTCCTACGGGCGCGAGATAAAGGTCATATTTGCAACCCTAGCAGTCGCTATCGAGAGTGATGTTTGCGACGATCTCCGGTTTCGGCCTTGCCTGTGAGTGAACGAGCGCCAGTCGTCGCACGCCGCGATTGCCGACGACCACGCCGGACAGGCGACGACCACTCGCCTCCCGGAGGGTGATGTAAACGGGTCGCTGCCGAGGACAGCTCCGCCGCCACTCGGTGGCCCAGTCGCATGTCCTCTCGCTCAGCTCGGCGACGTGCTCCATGGCTCGGCTGGACATGCACCACAGATGAATTGCAAGCCACCACGGCAGACCATGTGTCTCGAGCTGAGACACCCCTATCTTCACCGACGCTCCCTGCCCGATAGCCACCGCGAGGCGGCGACCCAGGGCAGCAGAGTCGGCCTCCGGAAGCACGTCGTCCCGCTGCATCTCCATGATCAGGTCAACCCCGTTGCTATTCACCATCTCCGGCCAGACCGTCACCAAGTTGCCAAGCAAGAAAATCCGCCACCAGGTAAGTGGACCCTGTGACCAGCAACGAAGCCCCGCGCTGGCCCGCCAGCTCGAGCCCCAACTCGAACGCCAGCTCAGGGCGGGCGGCGGCCAGGACCGGGAAGCGATCGGTGGTGAAAGCTTCAACCAGGGCGTCGGGAGCATGCCCCTGCCTCACGCTCGTCGTCGTCGCAATCACCGCATCGATCGCCGGCGTCGCCGCGAGCGCCTCGGCGAGCTCTCGTGGGTCCCGCTCCATCGTCAACCCCACAACCGCGATGTACCCCCTCGTCGCGGGGTCGAGATTGTCGAGCATCTCCTGCCACGCCGTGATGTTGTGTCCGGTGTCCGCCAAGAACCGCGTTCCTCTGACGGTACCGCGGTGAAACCGACCCACCACGTTTGTGTCTATCGCTAGCGACGCGCTCGCGAGCGCCTCCCGATCGATCGTCAAAGAGAACCGGCGCGAGGCCTCCTGGCACGTCTTCAGCGCAACCGCCAGGTTCTGGTGCAGGAAATGTGGGAGCGACTCCGCGGGAATGCCGTCGCGAGACTCCGTGTCGAGCTCAACCAGCTCGACGCAGTGCTCGGCGGTCCAATTGCGCTCCACCTGCCGTAGCTCATCGCTCAGGGGCGCAGACACAACCGTTGCGCCTGGCGGAGCCACGCCCAGCTTTTCGACCAGGATCTCCGGCAGCGTGTCGCCAAGGAGCTTCTGATGATCGTATCCGACGCTCGACAGCGCGACCACCTGTGGCGCGAGTGCCCGCGTCGCATCGAGTCGTCCACCGATCCCGCTCTCGAACACGGCCACCTCAACGCCATGACGCCCAAAGATCTCCTCGGCGACGAGAGTGAGGACGTCGAAGAAGCGCAGGGATCGCCGCACTGCCACTGGCTGCGACTGCGCGATGGTGTCGTAGCTTCGCAGGGTGCCAAGCAGCTCCTCTTCATCACACGGAACCCCGTCGATCAACAGCCGTTCCGTCCAATAGGCGATGTGGGGGGAGGTGTATAGCCCTGTGCGCAGTCCAACGGCTGTGAGTATCCGCGCTATGTAAGTCGCGGTGCTGCTCTTTCCGTTCGTTCCGACCACAACGATATAGTGAGGAACCCCCGCGGGTGCGAGAACCCGCCGCAGCTCCTGTACGGCAGACAGATCCTCGCGGCGCACACCCTGCCGGTAATGGGTCAATACCGACGCAACGACCGGATCCGCGACATCGTGCCACAGGCTCGTGGCTGGCGTGGATGTTGGCGAGGACATCGGCTCCATGATGCCACGCCGAGGATCCGATCGGAGACCCTGGCACGCCACACCGCGGCGCGCGGGTACGTGCGAAGGGACTGGCGGATGTCGGGTTAGAATGGCGCCCGCAGATGGTCCCAACCACCCGAAACTCCACGAGGCCCGCACCGAGGCCTGTGCCCCTGAGGGTTGAGCGGCGACGCAACGCGGTCGGCGAGCTCCTCGGCACAGGAGCCCACCATGCGCTCCTTCTGGCACCGGGCTTTCCGCTGTCGCACCTGCGGGTGCGAGCGCCCGGCCAGACACCAATCGCGCTCGTCCGTTTCATGATCGAAAGCGGTGGGCCAACACTCCGCCATTCGGTGGCGGTCCTGTTCGACTGCCGCGAGGACATCGAGATCGAGGCCGCCCGGCTGCGGCAGTTTGGGGTCACCTCGGTCTTCCCGATCCTCACAGATGCCGGCGACGGATCGGCGCGCATCCTCGCGCTGATCGGGTCCGGCCAACTCGGAGCGCTCTGCGAAGACCCGGCTGCGCCCCGCGACCTCGCCCGTCAGACAGACGTACCTGCCTTTGCCGGGATCCGTTTCGAGCGTGCCTACCGGATCGAGCCTGCGGACATCCCGTTCGTGCCGACGGAAAACGATCGACACGAGTACTGGAACAGCACCTGGTCCTTCACCGAGCCCATCGATGTGGATGGCCTGTGGCGCGTCCGGCCGAACCTGCGTCGAGATCGAATACGAGGTGAGTTCGTAGCTGTGCTCTCGCCGCACGCACATGAGGCCCTCGGCCGGCCCGCCTACGTGATCGTTGTCAACCCGTACTTCCCTGACAGCCGCCTACCCGCCTGGGTCATAGTCGAGGCGGACTTACCAGCGGAAGAGCGCAACCACCCCACCATCTATGTGGATCGCACCATCCGCGAGACACTCGGAGTGGCGGACGGCGAGCTCTGCCAGGTCCATCCCTGGGCAGCCGAGACCTTCACTGAGAATATCCGAAGATGGACGTATCGCAAGAGCGTCGGGCCGAGAACGCTCGTGGCTCACACCAAGATGCCGCTCAAGTCCGATACCGAGAAGCCGGTCTGTCGAATGTCATCCAGCAGTCTCTCGGCGTTGGGTGTGCCCTCAGGCGGGTTCGTGACTCTGGAAGCGATGGCACCGGCGTTGCAAGCCGATGACGGCTCGTCGGCACACTGGACGGCCAAGCGAATCCGCCGGCGTGTTCTGGAAGTCGACGAGACAACCACGAAGACGCGCGAGTCCTGGGAAAGCGACCAAGCTCCCAATTACGTTGACTGCGCCAGTCGTTACGCGATTTTTCCCCCCTACCCCGACATCTACCTGGACTTCTTCGCTCGCCGAGAACTTGGTGACCTTGCGATCTGCGGCGTGGTGCAGGTCAGAGCGGCAGTCTGGAGCCGCCTGCTGGATGAGGCGAGTGAGTTCGCCTGGCTTGGCATCATCGCTGTTGTCGCGGCGGTGGCCGCGACGATTGGCCTGCCGGCTTGGGGCTACCTCGCAATTGCCGCCGCGCTCACAGGCGCTCTCGTCTTCTTGCGCGTCCGCAGAGCAGTACGGTGAAGTTCAAGGCGGCCGGGCCGTCCACGTGGTATTGATGCGGCATGCTCCCGGCCGACGAAGCCCTGCTCGACAACCCGGTGTACGCGGCGCTGGGCGGGGCCCATGCACAGTTTGCGCAGGTGCGTGGACGCGTGCGCCGATATCAAGAGGACGTGGCCCCGTTCCTAGCGCTGCCCTCGCCGCCGTCGGCGCAGGACTGGTGTGACGCGGCCGGGCTCCTATCGCCGGGCACCTACGCGGCAGTCCGGTCCAGCGGCGCCGAGCTGCCGGATGGCTGGCGGGCGGTCGACGCGTTCGATCTGGTGCAGATGATCGGAGAGCGAGTCACCGGGGTCGATTGCCCGGAGGCGATCCCGCTCGGTCCCCCCGATGTGCCCGAGATGCTCGAGCTCGTCGCCCAGACCGAACCGGGGCCGTTTCTGCCCAGGACCGTCGAGCTTGGCGACTACCTGGGGATCCGCTGCGACGGGGAGCTCGTTGCGATGGCCGGCGAGCGGTTTCGCCTGGACGGCTGGACCGAGATCAGCGCCGTCTGCACCAAGGCCGACCATCGCGGTCGGGGGCTGGCCTCCCGGCTCGTCGGAGCCCTGATAGCGGGCATCCAGCTTCGCTCGCAGCGCGCGTTCCTGCATGTCCTCGCCACCAACACAGGAGCGATCGGACTCTACGAGGAGCTTGGCTTTCGCGTGCGGCAGACCGCGACGCTCACCGTCGTGACGCACGAGCCGCTGCGCAACGCGCAGGCATAGCCCGCGGCGCGTCGTGGGTCAGTTTGCTCAAACTGACCCGCCACCCCGCGGCGCTCTCGCTTCACCCTGGCGCTCGTGTGGCCGAGGGCGAGGAGAGGACACGAGCTCTATCGTCTGCCCGTGCCCTCCTCGCGCAACATTCGCCACGTCGGCGACGTGGAGGCGGTCTACCGTGAGCTGGCCATCCCGCTGGCCGAGATCGCGCTCCGCACGAGTCGCTCCTCGGGTCCCGGCGGCCAGCATGCCAACGTGACCGCCTCGCGCGTGGAAGCCATCTTCGACGTCCTCGCCTCCCCCTCGCTGAGCGAGATGCGGCGCTCCCGTCTGCTGGCGCGTGCCGGGCCGCGGCTCGTGGCGGTGGCCCAGGACGAGCGCTCGCAGGCGCGCAACCGCGAGCTCGCCCTCTGGCGCCTCGCCGTGCACCTCGAGCGAGCGCTGGCGGTGCCCCGCAGCCGGCGCGCCACCCGCCCGAGCGCTGCCTCCCGCGCCCGCCGGCTGGCGGACAAGCGCCGGGCCTCCCAGCGCAAGCAGGAGCGCAGGCCCCCCGCGGCCGACGGGGGATGACCGCCCGCCGCCTCGCTCTCCCGCAGGTGGTCCGCGGCACGGGTCCCCCGGTGGCCGATCGGCCGGGTCTCGCTCTGCGCCGGTGGTCCAGGGCCGGATTCCCCGGTGGCCGATCCGACGGGGACTCGTCTCACTCTCTCTCCACGCCTCACTCTCTCTCGCGCAGCAGCTCCTCGAGGGTCCGGCCGCTCACCACCGAGGCGGGCTGTTCGGCTACCACGTCCGACCCCGGGCGTGCCTCCTCGTCGCTGCGCTTGAGCAGCAGCCACTGGGACTCCCCGCCCGCGCGCCCCGTCCGCCCGGGCCCCGTGCGCTGCAGCACGAAACCGCCGCGGAGCTTCTCGCCGTGCAGGACGAAGACGGCGTGCCCACGCTCCAGTGCCCCGGGCCAGGCCACCCTTCCACCCTGCTCGTAGGGCCCTCGGTCCCACACCACCACGGCGCCCCCCTCCGTTGGGCCCTCGAAGGCGTTGTGGTCGAGCCCGTGGTCGGGGACCTGGACCGCCAGGCGCTTGACGGAGGGGTCGAGCGAGGGGCCCCTGGGAACCGCCCACGAGCGCATCGTTCCCGCGACCTCGAGGCGCAGGTCGAAGTGGCGCGTCCTCGCCGCGTGCTGCTGCACGACGAACACCCCCGCGCTCACTCCCCGGATCGCGAACTGCTCGTGGCCCTCCATCGGGACCTCCTGCACGGCCACGTCGGTGGGCCCGGCGCCCGGTGGGCCCACGCGCATGAAGGCGATGAGCGCCTCGATCGCGGCGGGGGGACCCTCGGCGTGCACGGCCACGGTCCCATCGTCTGCGTTGCGCACCCAGCCCGCGACGCCGAGCTCGCCCGCTCGGCGCCTGGTGGCCTCGCGTAGTAGGCCAACGCCCTGCACCGTCCCGGCGAGGATGGCTCGGATCGCCCGCTGGCGAGGCTGAGGACTCACCCGCGGCGCTGCGTGACCGCCTCGGCGGCGGCCGCGCTGCCGATGAACGGGGCCAGCGCGATGTAGCTGACGTGGTTCGCCAGCTCCGGGAGCCTGCGCGTGTCGCCCCTCAGGATGTAGTGATTGAGCAGCTCGAACACCCCCCCGACGATCGCCTCGCCCACGATCGGGGCGGAGGGCTGGGAGGGGGCGTCCTCGGCGAAGTCCATGTCGAGCAGCTCGGCGTACCCCGCGTTGGCCTCCTCCACGCGACTGTACACGTGGGGGTAGGCGATCAGGATGTCCACGCACGACAGGTGCGCCATGGCGGGCTCGGAGGCGAGGAACTCCAGCAGCGCGCGCACTCCCCCGAGCACCCCGCCGATCCAGTTGGTCTCGTGTGCGAGCGCCCGGTTGACCGCGGCTTTCGCCCGCGTGTGCCCCACCTCATAGGTTGCGAGGAACGCTTCCTCCTTGTTCTCGAAGTGGCTGTAGAAGGTCTGCAGCGAGACCGCCGCCGCCGCCGCGATGTCCTCGAGGCTCAACGCCTGGTAGCCGTCCCTCGCCGTGAGCCGCGCGATCGCATCGAAGATCCGCTCGCGCTGGTTGAACTCCACGAAGCCCCGCGGGAGATTGTGCTCGCCGCGCGGCAGCCCCCGCACCCCCCAGGGTGCCACCGGCGAGAGGCTCCCGGGCGCGCGCCCCCCCTCTAGGCGGCGCGGCTTGCGCGCGCGCGGCCGGCGGGGGATGCCCGCGGGAGTGGGGTAGTAGCAGGCGATCCAATCCATGAGCTGCGGCACCACTCGCGCGAACTCGGCCTTCAGGGACTTGCTGGAGCGCTCTTCGCGCACGCGCGTGTAGATGATCTTGCGCAGCGCCCCCACGAACGCGCGGGCCACCGGATCGGGGACCGTCCCCGGTCCCGGCGCGTGCTCGAAGCCGGCGCTGACGAAGCGTTCCAGGCGGGTCGCCCCATCCGCCCAGCGCTGCACTCCCACGGTGCCGGATGCGCCCATCTCCACGCAGATCAGCCGTGCCGCATCGGGGCGCTCGGCGATCGCGTCGAACAGCGCGCGGACGATCGCCTCCAGCTGATCCAGCCACTCCACCGCGCCCGAGTTCGCCGCGAGTCCGAGCAGCCGTTCGACTTCGGTCTCGACGACCGTGTCGTAGGTCGCCAGCAGGCAGTCCTCCTTGTTCGCGAAGTGCTCATAGAAGGTCCGCCGGGAGATGCCGGCGCGCGCGACGAGGTCGGAGATCGTGGTTGCCACCACCCCCCGCTCGTTGACGGCCTGCACCATGGCATCCACCAGCCGTTCGCGCTGATGTGCCGCCACCTCGCTGCGTGGGAGCGCCTGGGGGCCCCGCGGCAGGGCACGCTGGGAACCCGGGCGTCCACTGGAGCGCTCCTCCCGATCCTCGCCCGAGCGCCCGGGGTCATTCATGCCCTTGCCCCCGTTCTCGGACAGGGTGCTTCGATCGCCGTCCGGGTCTGCTTGGGCATTCGTGCCTTTGCGGCCGTCCCGGCTTCTCGACCGCTTCCCCTCCGTGCTCGCCCAGCCGTCGGCGTTCTGCGACCGGGCGCCACCGGCTCCAGGGCTCCTCCCGCTGCTCTGCCTCCGTCCCTCCGACACACGCACAACCTTAGTTGACAACGGTGGGCGTGCCAATGGGCTTGACCTTTGGGTAGGCGCTGGGCTATCTGCGCCTTCCGTGTTGACAGGATGAGTAAAGCGTGATTTATATGTGTTTGGGAGGGGCGGTTCCAGGGAATCCCACTGAGTGGCCGCCTGAGATCGATCAACGGGTGGAAAGGCAGGGGAAAGCCGGTCGTGGCTCCGAATCCAGCACTACGCATAGGGCTGGAAGAGAGACCACGTAGCGACCGCCGCCTCCAATTGTTATGAGGGCATTCTGTAGGCGCGGTGCTATTAGCTGTGAGATTAGGGGTCAAGTACGGGATGGGGAGTCTTTCGGCCGACCGGGCCAATCGCAAGGGTAGGGAGGATGATCGTCATGAAGGTGTTCGTCTGTGAGGAGCGGCGGATGCAGCGGGCTCTACACCCCCGCTGGCCGTACCGGCGCTCGCACTGTCGCCACGACCTGCACTGGCTCGTGAGAGTGCGCCCAGTGGTGTGGTGGTGTGCCCGTGGGCGCGCCCACCACATAGCGGCCCTGCCGCCGGCGCGCCGACGTCCGCTGGGCCGGTAGAGGCCGCTGGGCGGTGGAGGCCGCCGGGCGGGTAGAGGCCGTTGAGCCGACGGGGGACAACTCGGCGGTAGAGGACAACTGGGCCGGTAGAGGGCTGCTGAGTCGGGGGTCGAGAACACGGTCCGTGCACTAGGATCGTGCGCAGTGGCGAGAACGAGCGAATCGATCGGCTTGCGGGCAGACGGTCCACCGATGGGCGACCCCGGGGAGCGCGAGCTGCAGCGCCTCTCGATCGACACCATCCGCGGCCTCGCGATGGATGCGGTGCAGAAGGCGGGCGCCGGGCACCCGGGCACCGCGATGGCGCTCGCTCCGCTCGCGTATGCGCTCTTCAGGCGCGTGCTGCGCGTGAACCCCGGCAACCCCCGGTGGCCCGACCGCGATCGCTTCGTGCTGAGCTCGGGGCACGCCTGCGTGCTGCTGTACTCGCTGCTGCACCTCAGCGGCTACGAGCTCTCCCTGGAGGACCTGCAGCAGTTCCGCCAGTGGGGCTCGCGCACTCCGGGGCACCCCGAGCGGGGACACACTCCCGGCGTGGAGGTCACCACGGGGCCGCTCGGCCAGGGCTTTGCCAACGCGGTGGGAATGGCGATGTCCGAGCGCTTCCTTGCCGAGCGCTTCAACCGCCCGGGCGAAGCGGTGGTGGACCACCACACCTACGCGATCTGCTCGGACGGAGACCTGATGGAGGGCATCAGCCAGGAAGCCGCCTCGGTCGCCGGGCACTTCGGCCTGGGCCGGCTGGTGGTGTGCTACGACGACAACCGCATCACGATCGACGGGAGCACCGCGATCTCCTTCGACGGCGAGAACCATCTCGCGCGCCTGGCGGCGGACGGGTGGCACGTGCAGCGGGTGGGGGACTCCGAGGACGTGGAGGCCCTCACCGCGGCGCTCGCGGCGGCGCGCGCGGAAAGCGAGCGCCCCTCGTTCATCGCGATCCGCTCGCACATCGCCTACCCCGCCCCCCACGCGGTCGACACCGCGGCGGCGCACGGGGCTCCGCTGGGCGAGGAGGAGGTGCGCGCGGCGAAGCTCGCGATGGGCTTCGACCCCGAGTGCCACTTCTGGGTGGATGAGCGGGTGTACGCCCACATGAGCCTCGCCGACGCCGGCGCGGAGGCCGAACGCGAGTGGCGTGCACGGGTGGTCTCCTGGCGCGAGCGGAACCCCGCGCTGGCGGAGGAATGGGAGCGCGCTTGGGCCGGCCGCATGAAGGATGGCTGGCGTGAGGCGCTGCCGAGCTTCGCGGCGGGCGAAAAGCTCGCCACGCGCGCCGCCGGCCAGAAGACCATGGCGGCCTTCTCGGCGTACGCCCCCACCATGCTCGGTGGAGCGGCCGACCTGGTCGAGTCGACCAAGACCGTGTTCCCCGGCGCCGGCCAATTCTCGCGGGTGCACACCGGGCGCAACGTGCCCTTCGGCATTCGCGAGCACGCGATGGGGGCGATCGTCAACGGCGCCGCCGCCCACGGAGGGATCGTGAAGCCCTACGGCTCGACCTTCCTGGTCTTCTCCGACTACATGCGCGGGTCGGTGCGCCTCTCCGCGCTGATGGGCCTGGCGGTGGTGTGGGTGTGGACGCACGACTCGGTGGGCCTCGGCGAGGACGGCCCCACGCATCAGCCCGTCGAGCACTACGCCTCGCTGCGCGCGATTCCCCACCTGTGGGTGATCCGCCCCGCGGACGCCAACGAGACCGTGCATGCCTGGCGGGTCGCGCTGGAGCGCGAGGACGGTCCGGTGGCGCTGCTGCTCTCCCGCCAGGGGATCCCGGTGCTCGACCGCGGCGACGGCGGGGTGGCGCCGGCGGAGGAATTGGAGCGCGGGGGTTATGTGCTGTGGGATTCCTCACCCAGCCCTGAGGTCGTCCTCATCTCCACCGGCGCCGAGGTCCCCCTCACGCTGGAGGCTGCCCGGGCGCTGGCGGCGCAGGACACGGCGGTGCGGGTTGTGTCGATGCCGTGCATGGAGCTTTTCGAAGCCCAGACCCAGGAGTACCGCGACACGGTGCTCCCACCGGCGGTCACGGCCCGCTTGGCGGTGGAGCCGGGGGCCACGATGAGCTGGTGGAAGTGGGTGGGCTCCGATGGGGACGTGCTCGGCATCGACCGCTTCGGCGCCTCCGCCCCGGGCCCCCGCGTGCTCGAGGAGCTGGGCTTCTCCGTCGAGAACATCGCCGCACGCGCACGCGCGCTGCTTTAGTTCTTCGCGCCCGCATCCGAGGGGTAGGCTGTAGGTCAAGCCCCGTAGGTCAAGCGACCCAAGGAGATGCAGATGCCCTCCCAGACCCTCTCCCCCCTTCACCGCCTCTCCGCGCTGGGGCAGAGCGTGTGGGTGGACTTCCTCTCGCGCGAGTCGATCCGCGGTGGCCACCTCCAGGAACTGCTCGACGCGGACGCCGTCGTGGGGGCCACCTCCAACCCGACGATCTTCCAGAAGGCGATGAGCACGGGGGATGCCTACGACGAGCAGCTGCACGAGCTCGGGGAGCAGGGCTTGGACGCGCGCGAGACCTTCTGGCGCCTGGCGGAGCGCGACATCAAGGACGCCTGCGACCTCTTCCGCCCGATCTGGGAGGGGGGGGTGGGACGCGACGGATACGTCTCGCTGGAGGTCGCGCCCGACCTGGCCTACGACACCCTGGCCACCTTCAACGAGGCGATGAAGCTCCACGACACCGTGGATCGCCCCAACCTGATGGTGAAGATCCCCGCGACCAAGCCCGGTCTGGCGGCGATCGAGGACGTGATCGCGCAGGGCCGCTCGATCAACGTGACGCTGATCTTCTCGCTGCGTCGCTACGCGGAGGTCGCGGAGTCCTACCTGCGTGGCCTGGAGCGGCTGATCGCAGCCGGGGGCGATCCACGCGGGGTGGCCTCGGTGGCGAGCTTCTTCGTCTCGCGGATCGACACCGAGGCGGACCGGCGCCTGGAGGAGTTGAAGTCCGGGGGGAATGGGGCTTCCGATGTCGGCAGTCTCGAGGGCCGCCTCGCGGTGGCGAACGCGAGGCTCGCCTACCAGCACTACTGCTCCGTCTTCCGGGGACCCCGCTGGGAGTACCTCACGACCAAGGGCGCGACCCCACAGCGGGTGCTGTGGGCCTCCACCTCCGCGAAGAACCCCGCCTACCAGGACACGGTCTACGTGGAGGAGCTGATCGGCCCGGACACCGTCAACACGATGCCGGAGGAGACGATCCGCGCATACCAGGACCACGGTCGCCCGCAGACGCGCCTGCAGGCGCAGGTCGCGGAGGCGCACAAGCTGCTCGAGGAGCTCGCCCGCGTGGGCGTCGACTACGACGATCTCACCGATACGCTCGAGCGCGAGGGCGTCCAGAAGTTCTCGGACTCCTTCGAGGAGCTGATCGCGGCGCTGGCCGAGAAGCAGGCCACGCTTGCCGTAGCCTAAGGCCTCAGGCGAGCAGCCGCGCACCCGCGCAGGGTCGCACCTCGCGCGCCTGCGCGGGTGGGGAGGCGCCGGGGGGCAGGAGTCCGAGCACGTGGCCCCCGAAGCCTCCGCCGACCATGCGCGCACCAATGGCCCCCGCCTGCTTCAGGTGCTCGACGGCCGCCTCGACCGCGGGGGTGGAGCACTCATAGAGGGAGCGCAGGCTCGCGTGCGAGGCGTCGAGCAACGTGCCCACCCGGGGAAGATCGCCCTCGCCCAACGCGGACACGGTCGCCCGCACGCGGGCGTTCTCGCCGAGCACGTGCATGACGCGACGCACCAGCACCGGCGGCAGACGGGCCATCTCCTCGAGGGAGAGATCGCCCGCGAGCAGGGGGTCCAGGGCGCCGGGCGGGCGATCGGTGCCGCCCCTGCCCACCTCCCGCAGCGAGTCCACCCCGAGCAGCTCGCACGCCCTCGCACACTCCGCGCGCCGCTCGTTGTAGCCCGAGCCCGCCAGCTCGCGGGGCTCGCCGGAATCCAGCGTGACCAGTTGCCAGCCGCCCTCCAGCGGCAGGGGCACGGACTGGATGTCGAGATCCGAGAAGTCGATGAGCAGCGCCGCGCCCGGCTCTCCAAAGAGCGAGGCGAGCTGGTCGAGCAGTCCTGTGCGGGCGCCCGCCCAGTCGTTCTCCACGTCGGAGCACAGCTGCGCCAGCTCGCGAGGGTCGAGCTCCGCGCCGGCGAGTGCCAGCAGCGCCAGGGCGAGCGCAACCTCCAGGGCAGCCGAGGAGGAGAGGCCGGCTCTGCGCGGCAGGTCACCTGAGATCTCCAGGTCGACGCCGGGGATCTCGAGTCCCGCGCGGTGTAGTTCGGTGGCGATGCCGCGCACGAATGACCGCCAGCCCGTGCGCGGTGAGGTGGCGGGAAACGTGTGGGTCTCCTCTGAGATCAGGAACTCCTCGCGCTCGTCCAGGTCGAGCGCGTGCGCGCGGATGCGCGGATGCGCGGCGGCGCGCGCGCACACGGTGACGCCCTCCGCGATCGCGAATGGGAGCGCGAGACCCTGGTTGTAGTCGGTGTGCTCCCCGATCAGGTTCACGCGCCCCGGCGCGAACGCGCGCGCCTCAGGCGGCACGGGCGACCGCCTCGCGCAGGGCCGCCGCCGACTCCTCGGGGAGGGTGTCCGAGATGAACACCCCCCCGCCCTGCTCGGAGCCCGCGAGGTACTTCAGCTTCTCCGCGGTGCGCAGGGGAGGGTAGAACTCGACGTGCACGTGGCCCTCCCGCTCCTCGCCGGCTCCCGTGGGGGCTTGGTGCACGGCCATCACGTACGGGAAGGGCCGCTCGAACAGGGCGTCGTAGCCACGCGTGAGGGCCTGCAGCGCGGCGGCGAGCGAGTCGAGCTCCGCGGGGGTGCAGTGGGGCAGGCTGGGGCGGTGTGCGCGCAGCACCACGTGCGCTTCGTAGGACCAGCGCGCCGCGTAGGGGACATAGGCGAGCACCTCCCCGTTCTCGAACACCACCCTGCTCCCCTCCCGGAGCTCCCGCTGCAGCAGCGCGCACGGGGTGCAGCCCCCCAGGCGGGCGTCCGCGGCGCGCTCGAGGGCCGGCACGGGCGGCAGGAAGGGGTAGGCGTAGATCTGCCCGTGGGGGTGGTGCAGCGTCACCCCCACCTCGACCCCGCGGTTCTCGAAGATCAGCACGTACTCCACATCCTCCCTCGCGCCCAGCTCCTCATAGCGTTGACGCCACACCCACATCAGCGCCCGCGCGCGCTCCGGCGCGAGCGCGGCGAAGGAGCCGTGGTGCCGATCGGTGTAGACCACCACCTCCGCCGCCCCGCAGGGGGGCTCGAACGCGGGGAAGCGGTTCTCGAAGACCGCGATCTCGAACGCCGGGAAGGGGATCTCCGTATCGAGCCCACCCACCCCACCCGGCTGGGTGGGGCACAGCGGGCAGTGAGCCTCCGCCGGCAGGAATGTGCGCTCCTGGCGGTGGATCGCGTAGTCCACCCACTCCCCCCGCAGCTCCTCGAAGCGCAGCTCACCCATCCTCGCTGCTCGCCGCCTCTCCCCACGCGGGCGCCCCCGTCTCAGGGGCCCCGTCGCCGGTGTTGTCCTCGCGGGAGTAGAGGATCAGCAGCCGCCCGTCCGCTTTGCGGTGGCGCGCGAGCGCGAGCGGGCCGCTGCGCTCCGGCGGGGCCACCGCAGGAGCGCGGTCCGCGGGCGGCGCAGGCGGGTCGCTTGACGATCTCCGATCGATCCCCTCGGGCATCGCGTCCAGCGTAGGAGCTACGCGCGCTTTAAGTGGCGCCGATACCGTCAGTGCTCTTGCGCAACGAGTCCCTCCCACCCACCCCCCCCTCAGAACGGAGGGCCTGGATGCTCGCGCTCGCGCTCTGCCTGCTCGGCGCCGGCGTGCTCGCGGCCGTTCTCACCGGCACGGTGGGCTCCACGCGGGGGAGCGCGCTCGCCGCCGCGCCGGCGATGCTCGCGGACGCCCCCACGCCCACCGCGGCGAATGCCTCAGAGGCGGCGGCGCTCGCGGGACGGGGCGCCGCGGCCGGGCCCTACGCCACTCCCGCCGGCGGGGACCCCGGGAGGACTGCCTCAGGCGGGCTCGTGGCGGGAACCCGAGAAGGGGCGGCCGGTGCCGGGACCTCGAGCGGGACGACGCGGGACGTCGCCTCCGCCGGGGCCGTGGTTGCGAACCCGCCCAGCGCCCCGGGCAGCGGCGAAGCGGGCAGTCTGCTCGGCCAGACCGAAGTTCACATCCCCGCCGCCTGGGAGGCGGGCTTCTACCCGATCTACGCCGAGGCTCAGCGCGTGTTCGGCGTGAACTGGCTGCTGCTCGCCTCGATCCACAGGCAGGAGACGGCCTTCTCCACCGCACCCTCCACCTATCGCGGGCTCAACTTCGCGGGCTGCTGCGGGGGGCCGATGCAGTTCAACGTCACCAACGGAGGGGCGGGTATCCAATCCACCTGGGATCTGGTGCGGGACGCCTACCGCTTCGGCACGCGCCCCGCGGTGTACGACCACCGCACCGCCCACCACCCCTCGATCTACGACGACTACGACTCGATCATGGCCGCCACCTGGCTGCTCTACTCCGATGGCGCGGGCGCCGCGCTCGACGACTCGGCGTGGTGGGCGGCGTACGACTACTACGGCCACGACGCCTACGGGGTGGAATACGCCGACGAAGTGCTGGCCCGCGCGATCGGCTGGTCCCAGCATGGCTTCTGCATCAACTGCGGCGTGGAAAGCGCGATGGTCCAGGCCGTCTACGAAGCCTACGGCGCGCCGGTGATGGCGACGTATCCGACCGCCACCGCCGCGCGTGCGGGGCGCACCCACCGCACACGGCGCCGCACCGGCCGCGAGCGGCGACGGCGGTAGCTGCTAACCCTGCGCGATCAGCTCGCTCGCCACCTGGTCGGTGGCCAGCGCGGTGCCGCCCAGCAGGCGGCGGGAGAGCTGGGCGCGGCGGAAGAACAGCGGAGCGTCGTGCTCCCACGTGGCCCCGATGCCCCCGTGGACGGAGATCATGGTGCGCGCCGCGTGGTCCAGCGCGCGCCCCGCCACCGAGCGCGCGGCGCTTGCGGCGAGGGGGAACTCGGCGGGAGCCCCATGGCGAGACCAGCCGGCGTAGTAGAGCAGCGAGCGACCGTTCTCCAGCTGGCGCAGGACCTCCGTGAGCGAGTGCTTGACCGCCTGATAGGAGCCGATCGCGCGGCCGAAGGTGAAGCGCTCCTTGGCGTACGCCACCGAAACGTCGAGCGCGCTCTCCACCGCGCCGAGCGACTCCGCCGCGATCAGCGCCTGCGCGAGATGCCAGGCGCCGGCGAGGGATGCCTCGGGGGCATCCAGGACCACGGCGGGGGCGTCCCGCAGGGAGATGTGGGCGAGCGAGCGGGTGGCGTCGTAGCGGCGCACGGGGCTCACCTCCACGCCGGGGGCGTCGCTCAGGATGGCCACCCCGATCGGCTGCCCCTCGCGCAGGGCGACACCCACGAGCACGTCGGCGCCGGGGGCGTCGGGCACGAAGGCGAAGCTCCCGTTCAGGGGCACGCGCCCGTCATCGCCGGGGGCACCCGCGCGGGGCAGCTCGGCGCGCGCGAGGCCGCTGGCCGGGTCGGCGGTCCAGCTCGCGTTGAGGTCGTCGGGCGGACGCGCGGGGAGGTAGGCCGCTCGCCGCTCGCCGCTGGCGAGGGCGGGCAGGAACTCGGATTGACCGAGCCCGCCCGCCCCGTCCTCGAGGATCGCGGAGGCGGGCAGGTGTCCCAGCAGGGGGACGGCGGCGAGCACCCGCCCGCACTCGGAGAGCACGAGCATTGCGTCGAACACGTCGAGGCCGGCGCCTCCGTGGTCCTCGTCGATCAGCAGGCCGGGCCAGCCGGCTTCCCTGGCGGTGGGCCAGAGGTCCGGCAGCTCGCCGCCGCTGTCCAGCGCCTCGCGGGCGTCCTCCAGGGTCTTGAAGCGCGACAGCGCCCCGCGGGCGGCCTCGCGCAGCAGCACCTGCTCGTCTGAGAGTGCGAGATTCATGCCTTTGCCGTCTCCTTGGATCGCAGCTCCGAGAATGGGATGCCCTTGTCCAGGCGCGGCTCGGAGGGCAGCCCCAGCACGCGCTCGCCGATCGTGTTGCGCAGGATCTCTTCGGTGCCCCCCGCGGACTTCAGGCCGGGGAGGAAGGAGATCATGTACGCCCACTCGCCCCCCTCCTCCAGAGCATCTGGACCGAGCACGTCGGCGATCAGGTCGCCGGACTTGATCGCGCCGTTGACGATCGTCACCTTCGCGAGGCCCGCCTCGGGGCCGGGGATCTGGCCGCGCTGCAGCACGGTGAGGGTGCGGTAGCCCGTGAAGCGCACCGCCAGCAGTTCGCTGGCGATCTCCCCGAGCTGGCGGCGCACCTCGGGGTCGCGGCGGGCGTGCTCGTCGGCGGCGATCGCGCGGGCGAAGCGGGCGGAGTTGTAGCCGAGGCCCTCCCCGCCGAGGCCGATCGTGACGCGCTCGAACATCAGCGTGGTGAGCGCTGTGCCCCAGCCGTTGCCGACACCCCCCACGACGGCGTCGGCGTCGAGCGCCACGTCGTCGAAGAACACCTCGTTGAACTCCGCCTCCCCGGAGATCTGGCGCAGGCCGCGCACCGTGACGCCCTCGCCGTCCAGTGGCACGATGAACATCGTCAGGCCCTTGTGCTTGGGGACGTCGGCGTCGGTGCGCGCGAGCAGCAGGCCGTAGGAGGCGAACTGCGCGTTGGTGGTCCACACCTTCTGGCCGGAGAGGCGCCAGCTGCCGTCCTCCTGCTGGCGCGCGCGGGCCTGCACCGCAGCCAGATCCGAGCCGGCGGCGGGCTCGGAGAAGAGCTGGCACCAGACCTCGTCGCCGTGCAGCATCGGGCCGAGATAGCGGCTCTTCTGCTCCTCCGAGCCGTGCGCGATGATCGTCGGGCCCAGCATCCCCACGCCGATCGCGTCGAGGATCCCGGGGACGCCCACGCGGGCGATCTCCTGGCCGCAGATCAGCTGCTCGATTGGGCCGAGGCCCTGGCCGCCGTACTCCGCCGGCCACGTCACGCCCGCCAGGCCGGCCTCCGCGAGCTTGCCCTGCCACGCGCGCCTCGCGGCGACGATCTCATGCTCGTCCTTCAGTGCCCCCTCGCCCTGCTGGCCGATCTCCGATCGGTCGGGCGCCTCGGACTTGTGCTGTTCCAGCCACGCCCGCGCCTGTGCGCGGTATGCGGCCTGCTCCGGTGTGTCATCGAGATCCACAACGTCTCCTTGGTTGACTGACCAGTCAATCGCCTCCCGACAAGGTACTCCTTCCGCCTGGAGATGTCGAGCGTCAGGCGTCGGGCGGCATGTAGGGCTCGGGGACGGGACGCTGGTGGTAGACGTTCTCGAAGGCGTTGTCCAGCAGCTCCCGCGCCTGGGTGCCGGGGGCGGGGGAGTGCAGCAGCACCACCCCGAGGCGCACCCCGTGGCGCTCCGCGGTCGCCACCAGGCAGCGGCCGGCTTCGATGGTGTAGCCGGTCTTCATCCCGGTGACTCCGGGGTAGCCGTAGATGAGGAGGGGGTTGTTGTTGTCGAGGTAGAGCTTTCCCCCCCTGATCGGGAAGGGTCGCACCGCTTCATAGGTGCCCACGATGCGCGCGAGACGCGGCTGTTCGAGATCGACGTGCGCGAGCTCCGCGAGGTTGGCAGCGCAGGAGTAGTTGTGGGTGTTGTAGTAGCCCGAGGGGGAGGAGTAGTGGGTGCAGCCCATCCCGAGCGCGGCGGCCTCGAAGTTCATCTCGCCGACGAAGCGCTTCACGGTGCCCGCCACGTGCTGGGCCAGCGCGACCGCGGCGTCGTTGCCGGAGGGAAGCAGCAGGCCGTAGAGCATCGTCTCCAGTTCCACGTCGTGCCCGAGCGGAAGCACCCCCACCTTGGAGCCGCTCGTCTCCTCGGCCTGGCGGGTCACGAGCACGGGAGCGTTGGGAGCCCCACCCGAGCGCACGGTGAGCAGCGCGGTCATCATCTTCGTGAGGCTCGCGATCCGCAGCCGCGCGAATGGATGCAGCTGCCACAGCACCCGGCCGGTGTCGAGGTTGAAGAGCAGACCCGCGCGCGGCTGTTCGGGCGAGTTCAGGTGGATCGGGTCCGCCGCGGGATCGGCGAGGCCCAGCGCCAGCGGGGGTTTCCCCAGCGGCAGGCCGGCGGGAGAGAGTGGGGTGCGCGCGGCGGCATGTGCGTCGGCCCCCGCACTGCGGCCGCGGTGGGTGGCGTCGGCGGAGGCGTGCGTGTGCCACGGGTGCGCCAGCGCGATGAGCACGGCGAGCGCCACGACCAGCGCGATCCCGATCAGCGCCCGCCGGCGGCGGCGTCGACGCCGCCGGGCGGCCTCGCGGGAGCGCCGGCGGCCAGAGGGGGCCATGAAGGGGGAGATGCTCATTTACGGAAGTCGAGCAGAGCGCCGAGGATTCCGACGCCCATCAGTACGACGATGAAGACAGAGATCGCGGTACCCAGGCTAATGCCCCCCTGGGCGGCAATCGTGCTGAGCGTGAGGAAGGCGAAGCCGACCACGAACAGCGCCGCCACCAGCAGGATGAGCAGGCGGGTCATCGCGACGGGAGGGTTTCGCGAGGGAGGGGGATCGGCGGAGACTATCCGCGGGCCGCCCGCGCCCACGCCGGCTGCGTGGCCCCGCTCTCCCGCGATCCGGCGCTCGCCAGCGATCCGGCGCTCGCCAGCGGACTGGCGCTTGCCAGCGGACTGGCGCTCGCCAGCGGACCGACGCCGGTCCGCTGCTGCGGCACGTGCTGGTCGGCGTGGTAGGAGGAGCGCACGAGCGGGCCGGCGGCGACATGCTCGAAGCCGAGCGCGTACGCGGCTTGCTCCAGGGCGGCGAACTCGTCGGGGTGCCAGTAGCGCACCACGGGGAGGTGCCGGGCGGAGGGGCGCAGGTACTGCCCGACGGTGAGCACCTGCACGCCGCGCGCACGCAGGGCCGCGAAGGTCTCCACGAGCTCCGCGTGGGTCTCCCCGAGGCCGACCATCAACCCTGACTTGGTGGTGACCTCGGCTCCGCCAAGCTCCTTGGCGAGGGCGAGCACGCGGCAGGAGCGCTCGAAGGAGGAGCCCCGCCGCGCCAGGGGGTAGAGGCGGGGAACGACCTCGACGTTGTGGTTGAACACGTCGGGCCGCTCCGCGACCACCCTGGCGAGCGGCATCTCCTGCCCCTGGAAGTCGGGGGTGAGCACCTCGATCAGGCAGCCCGGGGCCTGGCGGCGGACCTGGCGGATCACCCCCACGAACGCGGAGGCCCCCTTGTCGGGCAGGTCGTCGCGGTCCACCGAGGTGACGACGGCGTGGCGCAGCCCCATGCGCGCGATCGACCGCGCCACGCGCGCGGGCTCCAGCGGATCGTTCCAGGTGGGGCGCCCGGTCTTGACGTTGCAGAAGCCGCAGCGCCGAGTGCAGGTGTCCCCGAGGATCATGAACGTGGCTGTCCCCCGCTCCCAGCACTCCCCGACGTTGGGGCAGGCGGCCTCCTGGCAGACAGTGTGCAGGCCCTCCTCATCGATCAGCTGAGTGAGCGCGCGGTAGCGCGCACCGCCGGGAGCGGGCACCTTCAGCCAGGGCGGCTTGCGCTCGCGCAGCGGGCGCACGTTGGGACCGAGAACATCGAGCACGTCCATCCCGCCAGGGTTGGAGCGCGAGCGGGTGGCGCTCATACGGCTGCCAGCTCCGCGTTGTGCATGGTCTCGATTCCCAGCTCGTCGGCCGTGACCGGCCTTTGGTGGCGGTCGTGCGCCCGGCAGAAGCTGGCCGCCATGCGCGCGCGAAAGCGCTCCATCGAGGCCCCGCCGCCGAGCTCGGCGGCGATCGAGGTCATCTCGACGCCGGGCAGCCCGCACGCGACCACCCACGAGAAGGGCTCGAGGTCGTTGTCCACGTTGACGGCGAACCCATGCGTGGAGACCCCGCGCGAGACGTGGACCCCGAGCGAGGCGATCTTGCGCTCCCCCACCCACACGCCGGTGTAGTCGGGGCCGTCCTGCGGGCGCGAGCGCGCTCGGATGCCCTCCTGCGCGAGCGCGGCGACGATTGCGTCCTCGATCGTGCGCAGGTGCTCGACGACGTCGCTGGCGCCCATGATCGGGTACCCCACGAGCTGCCCGGGGCCGTGGTAGGTGACGCGCCCGCCGCGGTCGGTGGGCACCACCTCGATCCCCCGCGTGCGGTAGAAGTCCTCACCCAGCGTCAGCTCGCCGGGTTGCGAGCGTCGACCGCGGGTGTACACGGGGGGATGCTCCAGCAGCAGCAGCGTGTCGGGTAGCCCACCGACCTGGCGGCGCGCGGCGAGATCCTGCTGGATGGCGAGGGCGGCGCGGTAGGGGACGGTGCCGAGGTGGCACACCCAAAGCTCGTGGTGTCGATGCGGAGTCGGTCGCTGGGGCGTCTCGTTCATCGGGGTCCTCGCTCCAGCGTAGAAGAACGCACGCAGCCCGACGGTCTCCGATCCCCCGGGCGGGTCACGCCTCGTCGCGGAGGTGCAGGAGTCGCCTCCCGAGCTCCTCCGTCTCCCGTCTCGCCGCGCGCGCCTCCTCGTGCCGTCCGAGTTGGTCCAGAATCAGGGAGAGGTTGTTGAGCGACCCTGCGAGGTCGGGGAGGAAGACCTCTGGGCGGTCGTGTGCGAGCTGGCGGTAGAGCTTGGTGGCCTCTTCGATCGGGGCTAGTGCTTCCTCTTGCTTCCCGAGGTCGTCGAGGCGGTTGGAGAGGTTGTTCAGCGATGTCGCGAGGTTGGGGAGGAAGACCTCTGGGCGGTCGTGTGCGAGCTGGCGGCGTAGCTTGGTGGCCTCTTCGATTGCGGCTAGTGCCTCCTCTCGCTTTCGGAGGTCGCCGAGGCGGTTGGAGAGGTTGTTCAGCGATGTCGCGAGGTCGGGGAGGAAGACCTCTGGGCGGTCGTGTGCGAGCTGGCGGCGTAGCTTGGTGGCCTCTTCGATTGCGGCTAGTGCCTCCTCTCGCTTTCGGAGGTCGCCGAGGCGGTTGGAGAGGTTGTTCAGCGATGTCGCGAGGTCGGGGAGGAAGACCTCTGGACGGTCGTGTGCGAGCTGGCGGCGTAGCTTGGTGGCCTCTTCGATTGCGGCTAGTGCCTCCTCTCGCTTCCCGAGATCGCCGAGGCGGAGGGAGAGGTTGTTCAGCGACGTAGCGAGGTCGGGGAGGAAGACCTCTGGACGGTCGTGTGCGAGCTGGCGGCGTAGCTTGGTGGCCTCTTCGATTGCGGCTAGTGCTTCCTCTCGCTTTCGGAGGTCGCCGAGGCGGTTGGAGAGGTTGTTCAGCGACGTAGCGAGGTTGGGGGGGAAGACCTCTGGGCGGTCGCGTGCGAGCTGGCGGTAGAGCGTGGTGGCCTCTTCGATTGCGGCTAGTGCCTCCTCTCGCTTCCCGAGGTCGCCGAGGCGGTTGGAGAGGTTGTTCAGCGACCCCGCGAGGTTGGGGGGGAAGACCTCTGGGCGGTCGCGTGCGAGCTGGCGGTAGAGCGTGGTGGCCTCTTCGATTGCGGCTAGTGCCTCCTCTCGCTTCCCGAGGTCGCTGAGACAGCTGGAGAGGTTGTTCAGCGACCCCGCGAGGTCGGGGAGGGAGACCTCTGGGCGGTCGTGTGCGAGCTGGCGGCGTAGCTTGGTGGCCTCTTCGATTGCGGCTAGTGCCTCCTCTCGCTTCCCGAGATCGCCGAGGCGGAGGGAGAGGTTGTTCAGCGACGTAGCGAGGTCGGGGAGGGAGACCTCTGGGCGGTCGTGTGCGAGCTGGCGGCGTAGCTTGGTGGCCTCTTCGATTGCGGCTAGTGCCTCCTCTCGCTTCCCGAGATCGCTGAGACAGCTGGAGAGGTTGTTCAGCGACCCCGCGAGGTTGGGGAGGAAGGTCTCCGGGCGGGTCTCGGCGAGGTCGCGATAGATGGCTACGGCCTCCCTGACGTTGGCGAGCGCATCCTCGCGCTGTCCCAACTCCCGCATACGGTTCGAGACATCGAGCAGGAGTGCCGCCAGGTCAGGGCGCGCGGCGGGATCCCGCTCGGCGCGCCCGCGCAACAGGTCGACCTGCTCGCCCAGGTCGACCTCGGTGCGCTCTGCTGGTTCCCGCTCGCGGGCACGCAGGCCGCGGGCCTCGAGTAGCGCGTCCGGCCGAGCGAAGAAGTACGCGAGCTCCTCGAAGCGCTCCGCGTCGGGCCGCGCCTCGGCCAGCGCGCGCGCGGCGGCGTCCTCCACTGCATCGCCAAAGAGCGCCGTCCCGATCCGCAGGTAGTCCACGTGCAGCGCCGAGCGTGTCCACTCGCCCGGGCGCTCGAGGAAGAGGAACTCGCCCCGCTGCAGCTCCGGGGCGGTGTGGAGCAGGTGGATGCTCTGGACGTCCAGTGTGTGGGTGAGTGGCTGCGCCGGCTCGTTGAGGAACGCCCGCACCCGCTCGAGTTGTGCCTCCTCGGTCCCCGTCAGGCTGGCGGCGGCGGCGTCGGGCGGCTTTGGCTGGACTCGGCTCAACACGACGTGCAGTCGCATCGGTTGGCCCGTCCGCAGCGAGGTGAGGGGATGCAGGGCGCGCAGGACGCTGCGCGTGCCCTCGAGCTGCTCGGGGGTGTCGAGCGTGAGGACGACGATGTCGTCGGCGAGCACCTGTGTGGTGACCGCGTTCGTCGAGGTGATGCCGGTGCGCGCGTCGACGAGCAGGAACTCGGCGCCGAGATCGTCCTCGAGCTGCTGCTGGAGGTCCAGCAGGGCGTCGATCCCGCGACCCTCGTCGAGTGCCTGGTCGAGGGTCAGGCGGCGCAGATCCTGGAAGTAGTTGGGCGATGGCGCCCGCCCTGCGGGCATCAGCTTCAACCAGCCGTCCGCCACGAACGGCGAGGGCACGGCGACGTCGAGCAGGTAGTCCTTCGAGCGCGGCCGGGCGCTCACCGGCGAGCGCGTCGCGCAGCCATCCGACCAGGCCCCCCACGTGTGGGTGGCCGTCGTCGAGCAGCTTGTACGCGAGGCCGGGCGCCTCGAGGTCGAAGTCGAGCGCCACCGTGCGCCCTCCCGTGCCCGCGGCCAGCCGCGCCAAGTTGGCCAGCAGGAGCGTGCGCCCCGTCCCGCCCTTGTACGAGTAGAAGGTGATCGTGCGCACTTCAGGCCGCGCGCTGCAGCTGCCACCGCTCGCGCGCCGCCGCCTGCAGGGACGTGCGGGGCGTGGACCGGAACGCGATCAACGGTTCCCTGACGCGCTCGAGGAGGTCGATGAGACGTTCGTGCACCTCGGCGTCGGAGCGCGCCACCGGAGTGCGCAGCAGCCTGAGTGCGAGCTTCCGCGGACGCTCGGCGTCTCCGTTGGCGAGCCACCGCTCGGCGACCGCCAGGTGGCGCTCAACGTCGTGGGCGTCGAAGGAGTCGATGTCGAGGATCGTCTGCGGCGTCACCCTCCGCGCTCGCTCCTGGCGGAAGGCGTCGAGCTCCTCCCAGCCCGCGAAGTCACGGTCGATCCGTTCGAGGTCCCCGCGCACGATGACCTGCTCAATGCGCTCGGGGTCGATGAGGCACGGCTGCCCCGCGCCCGGCGATGGGCAGAGCCACGTGCGGTCGTCGCTGTCGCGCACGAGGAGCGTCGCGCCCGATGGGGCCATCGCAACGAGGGTGACGGGTTTCACCATGGACTGCTGGAAATCATAGGTTGCTCACGTGGGTATGACGTTTATCGCGGTTCCGTGCTCGCGGCGCCACCTGTGCAACCGATCGTACGCGGCGAGTTCGTTCTTCTCGGTGTCCGTCAACGTCTCGCCGCTGACCCGGCGCGAGCTCAGCTCCTCGAGGTGTTCGTGCGCCTCGTCGAGCAGGCGCACTTCGCTGAGCGCCCCCAGCGGCAGCGACCCCGCGAAGGTCGCCTCCAGGTAGGCCGCGGGGCAGCACAGCACCCGTGGCCAGTCGTGCGCGGCGCTTGCCACCGCCTCGCTCTGGCGCTGGATGACTGCAAGCTCGCCGCGTGCCGCCCACGTCGTTGCCTCCGCTCGTGCGCGCCGGCCGTCCACGGCGCCCGCCGCGTCCGTGTAGCGAGCCGCGGTGTCGGCCGGGAAGGCGGCGAGCACCCGCGGGCGCTGGCGCTCGGGGTCTTGGACGACGAGGCAGAGCGGCCCGAAGCTGCCCATGACGCCCATCCCCCCGGCGTTGACCGCGCCGTAGACGAATGCACGGCCATGTTCCCAGAGATCCTCGAACGCCTCTCTGCGGAGGAGCCATGAACCCTGCTTCTTGGCGAAGACGCTCAGGCCGGCCGCTGTGCCTCCATGTCGCTCGGCGTAGTAGCGGCGGGTGTCAAGCACCTCGCCCGCCCTGTCGTAGACGACCACCTTGTCGAAGTCGACGTTCGTCGAAAAGACGGACGACGCGGCAAGCCACCCGAAGCGCCGCAGCTTGCCCGAGCCATCCGCTTCGAGCACCGCCCGCGCCTGTGCCTGTCTGGCCGGCGAGTTGCCCGCTGCCGTAGCTGTGAGATCGCCGCCCACAAGATCGGATACTACGTATGCACGGAACACCCGGCGCCGCGGTGGCCGCACCCGGGCGGGCCATGCGCTCACAACGTGAGCGCCGCCGGCTCCTCCAACAGTTCTCTGACGCGGGCAAGGAAGCGGGCGGCGTCGGCGCCGTAGAGGATGCGGTGGTCGCAGGCGAGCGTCACCGCCATCGTGTGGCGAGCGACCACCGCGCCGTCGCGCACCACGGCGCGCGGCTCCAGCGAGCCGACGGAGAGGATGCCGGCCTGCGGGGGGTTGACGATTGCGGTGAAGCTGCGAATCCCGTACATCCCGAGGTTGGAGACCGTGAAGGTGCCCCCGCCCAGCTCCGGCGGGGTGATCGTGCCGGCACGAACGCGCTCGGCCAGGGTGCGGGTCTCGCGGGCGATCTCCCCGAGCGACTTCAGCGCGGCGTCGAAGACGGTGGGGACGACGAGGGCGTCTGCCATGCCCGCCTCCCCGCCGCCCGCCTGTGCCCCCCCGCCGTCAGGGCCCACGGCCACGGCGACCCCGACGTTCACGCGCGAGTGCAGTTGCAGCCTGCCGTCGCGGTAGGAGCCGTTGGCGCGGGGGTGCTCGTGCAGGGCCAGCGCGCAGGCCTTGACGACCATGTCGTTGTAGGTGGGGGCCTGCTCGGGGGAGAGGCGCTTGAGCTCCGAGCGCAGCGCCACGCACCGCTCCATGTCGATCTCGGCCTGCAGCGCGAAGTCGGGGATCGTGGCCTTGGACTCCGCCATCCGCCGCGCGATCGTCTGCTGGGTGCGGGTCAGCTCCACGACGGTCGTCTCGCCCTTGGCGCTCGCCACTCGCTCGGCGAGCGTCGCCGGCTCGGCGGCGCGCTCTGCGAGTTTCGCCGGCTCGCCCGCAGGGGCTGGCGCACCTGCGGCCTCCACATCGGCCTTGACAATCCGCCCGCCGGGGCCGGTGCCGGCAATCGTGCGCAGGTCCACGCCGCTCTCGCGCGCGATCCTCCTGGCGAGCGGCGAGGCCTTCACGCGGTCCTCGCCTCCATGCGCAGCGGTGGCCGTGGGTGCCTCTGCCGGCGGTGGCGCCGCATCGGCTGCAGCGGGCCGGGGGGTGGCATCGGCTGGGGCGTGTGGGGGACCCGCGTCGGCTGCCGGCGGTGGCGCCGCCTCGACTGTCGCGGGCGGCTCTGTGCCCGGCGCCTGGACAGAAGCCGCCTCCCCGACGTGCGCGATCGGGGCGCCGACGGCGAGCGTGTCGCCCTCCTGGGCGAGGATCTGAAGGAGGCCCTCCTGGTCTGACTCGTAGACCATCGCCGCCTTGTCGGTCTCGATCTCCACGAGCTCCTCGCCGCGACTGACCTGCTCGCCATCGCGCTTGAGCCAGCGCAGCACGGTGCCCTCCTCCATGGTGTCCGAGAGGCGGGGCATCACGATCTCGGCCATCACCGGACCCCCTCGGTCACCTCTCCGAGCACCTCGAGCGCCGCGTGCACGATCTGGGGCTCGTGCGGGAAGGCGATTTCCTCCAGCGGCTTGGAGTAGGGCATCGGCACGTCCGCACCGGTGACGCGCCGCACGGGGCCGTCGAGGTCGTCGAAGGCCTGCTCGGAGATCAGCGCGCTGAGGTTGGCGCCCACCCCGCCGTGGGGCCAGCCCTCCTCGACGACCACGCAGCGGTTGGTCTTGGCGACCGAGCGCAGGATCGTGTCGAGGTCCAGCGGGCGCAGGGTGCGGGGGTCGATCACCTCGGCCTGCACGCCGTGCTCCTGCGCGAGCGTCCGCGCGGCGCGCTCCGCCGTGACCGCCATGCGCGAGAGGCCCACGATCGTGACGTCCGTTCCCTCTCGGCGCACGGCGGCGCGACCGAAGTCGAGCACGTGCTCCTCCCCGTCGGGCACCTCCCCCCGCTGGCCGTAGAGCGACTCGTGCTCGATGAAGATCACGGGGTTCTCATCGCGGATCGCGGCCTTCAGCAGCCCCTTGGCGTCCGCCGCGGTGGAAGGGGTGGCGACGAGCAGGCCGGGCACGTGCATGAAGATCGCCTCCAGGCAGTGGGAGTGCGTGGGCCCCAGCTGGTGGCCGGCGCCCTGGGGCATGCGCACCACCAGCGGCACGCGGACCTGCCCGCCGAACATGTAGTGGATGTGGGCGGCGTGGTTGACGATCTGGTCGAGGGCGAGCAGCGCGAAGTTGATCGTCATCAGCTCCACCACGGGACGCAGGCCGACCATCGCGGCGCCCACCCCCATGCCGACGATGGTGTTCTCGGAGATCGGGGTGTCGCGCACGCGCCGCTCCCCGAACTCCTCCAGCAGGCCCTCGGTGACCTTGAAGGCGCCGCCGAACACACCGATGTCCTCGCCCATCAGGAACACGCGCTCGTCGCGCGCCAGCTCCTCGCGCAGAGCGGCGTTCAGCGCCTCGCGGTAGCGCATCTCGGCCATCAGGAGGTCCGCACCGAGTACCACCCCTGGACTTGGTCGCCGAGCACGTACACGTTGTCGTACAGCGACTCCGGCGAGGGGAACGGCGAGGCCTCGGCGAACGCCACGGCCTCATCCACCTGGGCGAGCGCCCCCGCGTCGATCTGGGCGCGCGCCGCCGCGTCGAGGATCCCCTCGCGCTCCAGCAGATCGCCGAACGCGGGGATCGGGTCGCGCTCGCGCCACTGGGACACCTCCTCCTTGGAGCGGTACTGCTCGGGGTCGGCCATGGAGTGGCCGCGGAAGCGGTAGGTGACGGCCTCCACGAGCACCGGGCGGCGCTCCTCGCGCACCCGGCGAACGGCCTCGCAGACGACGGCGTGGGTGTCGAGCACGTCCATCCCGTCGCAGCGCATCCCGGGGACGCCGAGGCTCTCGCCCTTGCGCTGCAGGTCGGTGACGGCGGAGTGGCGCTTCAGGGAGGTGCCCATCCCGAACTGGTTGTTGGTGACCATGAACACCACCGGCAGGTGCCACAGGGCGGCGAGGTTGAGCGTCTCGCCGAAGGTGCCCTGGTTGGAGGCGCCGTCCCCGAACGTGCAGAGCGTGATGTCCTCCTCGCCGCGGTAGTCGCTCGCCAGCGCGATGCCCGCCGCGATCGGGAGGTTGCCCCCGACGATCCCGTAGCCGCCCATGAAGCGCCGCGCGAGGTCGAACATGTGCATCGAGCCCCCCCGCCCGTTCGAGCAGCCGTCGCGCTTGCCGAACAGCTCCGCCATCACGTTCTCAGGCGGGGTGCCGCGCACCAGCGCGTGGCCGTGGGAGCGGTACGTGGAGATCAGGTAGTCCCCGGGGCGCAGCGCGCGGGCGCTGCCCACGATCGTGGCCTCCTCGCCGATCGAGAGGTGCAGGAAGCCGCCGACCTTCGCCCGCGCGTACATCTCGCCGGCGCGCTCCTCGAAGCGGCGGATCAGCGTCATCGTGGCCAGCCACTCGCGCGCCGTCTCGGGGTCGGGCAGGGTTGCGCTCAGCTGCTCGTCAATGTTCATCTGCGCATCAGTGCTCCACGGTAGCCCAGCGGGGGATGAGCTCGTCCTCTTGGAGTTGCGCAAGGTCGGCGCGCAGCGCCCGCGCGCGGCGCGCGGCCTCCTGGGGGTGGAGATCCCAGAACAGCACCACCTCGCCGCTGTCAATCTCGACCACCTCGATGTGGTCCACCCGGGTGGGGTCCGCGAGCAGCGCGGGTGCCCAGCCGCCGCGCCTGACGATCAGCCGGTAGGCGCGGTTGGCCCTCATGCGGCGATCGCCTGATCGAGGGCGTCTTTGCCGAGGAAGATGCGCTCGCTGGTCGATCCAAGGTCGACCACCAGGGCCGGCACTCCGGTCACCCCCAGCTTGGCGGCTGCCGCGGTGGCGGCGCTCAGCTGCTCGCGGATGGATGTCAGCTCGATCGCCTTGAGCACCGCCGCCGGGTGCATCTCACAGGCTGCGGCGGCGATCAGCACGCTATCTGTCCCCGCGAGACTGCGGCCCCCAGCGAACGCCTGACGGAAGGCCGCCTGAGCGAACGGGACGACGCGGCCGATGGACTTCGCGTAGGTGGCGGCCAGCATCGCCAGCTCACTGTCGAACGGGAAGTCGGCCGGCCAACGCATCGGCTGCAGACCCAAGGCGAGTGCGCGCCGCTCGACCTCGGACGCATCGAAGGATTCCCCGCCTGTCAGCCTCCGTGCGAGCACAGGCTGCCACTCCAGGGGTCTCGGCAGCACATGCAGGACACGCTCGGCGGCCAGGTATGCAAGCGGGCTGGATAGATCGAAGTAGAAGGCGGAGTCGATGCGCAGAGCCTAGCCCCGCTCTGCCCGACTGGGATCTCAGCCGTGGATCAGCCAGCCGTCCGCGCTGCGTCCGGCCTCCATCACGGCCTCCGAGAGGGTGGGGTGGCCGTGGACGATGCGGGCGACCTCGGAGAAGCCGCCCTCCAGTGCGCGCACGTTGACGAGCTCCTGGATCAGCTCGGTGGCGCGGCTGCCGACGATGTGGCCGCCGAGCAGCTCCCCGTACTTCGACTCCCCCACCAGCTTGACCAGGCCGGAGCGGTCGCCGTAGACGATCCCGCCCCCCACCGCGCCGTAGGGGACCTTGCCGACCACCACCTCGTAGCCCTGCTCGCGGGCCTGCTCCTCGGTCAGCCCGAAGGAGCCCACGTTGGGCGTGCAGAAGGTGGCGCGGGGAATGTCGATGTAGGAGAGCGGGTGCGTCGGGTGCCCGGCGGAGTCCTCGACGGCGATGATGCCCTCGTCGGAGGCCTTGTGCGCGAGCGCCGGGCCGGGGACGAGATCGCCGATCGCGTAGACCCCCGCCGCGCTCGTGCGCAGCGCGCCGTCCACCCGCACGAGCCCGCGCTCGTCGAGCTCCACGCCCGCCGCGGCGAGTCCGAGCGCCTCCACGTCGGGCCCGCGTCCAGCGGCGATCACGAGGTAGTCGACCTCGGCGGACTGGCCCCCGCCGTAGGCGAAGCTCACGCTCTCTGCGCCCGCCTGGACGTTCTCGACCGGGGTGCTCGTGTGGATCTGGATGCCCTGGCGCTTGAGGCCGCGCTCCACTAGGCGCGAGATGTCGGCGTCCTCGGTGGGGAGCACGCGATCGAGCACCTCGAACAGCATCACCTCGCTGCCGAGCCGCGCGAAGCCGGAGGCGATCTCCGCGCCGGAGGCCCCCGCCCCAACGACGGCCAGGCGCGCCGGCAGCTCCGCCAGCGCCCATGCCTGCTCGGTGCCAAGCACCCGCCCGCCCAGCTCAACGCCGGGGATCGAGCGCCCGACGGAGCCGGTGGCGAGGATCACGGTCCGAGCCTGAAGCTCCTCGCCGTCCACCCGCACCCCGACGGCGGCGGCGCTACCGCCGTCGCCGCTGGAGGGAGGGACGAGCGAAGCCTCGCCGGCGATCGTCTCGATCCCGTTTTTGTTGAAGAGCCCGCTCACGCCGCCGGTCAGCGTGCCGACGACCTTCTCGCGTCGTGCCTGCACCGCGTCGTAGTCGACCTCCACGTCGGCGACCCGCAGCCCGAAGTCCCCCGCCTCGCGGATCTCGCTCAGCAGGTCGGCCGAGCGCAGCACCGCCTTCGCGGGGATGCACGCGTAGTTCAGGCAGCGCCCCCCGACCTTGTCCCGCTCGATGACCGCCGTCTTCATGCCGAGCTGTGCGGCGCGAATCGCAGCCACGTACCCGCCCGGCCCCGCGCCGATCACGATGCAGTCGTAGGAGGTGCCAGCCACAGTGTCGCGAGCCTATCGCAGCGGCTCGCTTGGCTCCGTCGTGCCCCCGCCGGCTGTGCTCTCAAGCCGCTCTCCGGCCTGCATGCGGCCCATCACGCGCACCAGCTTCCAGAAGAGCCAGCCGCCGAGACCGATGTTGAGCAGGCACAGCGCGGCGGCGAGGATCGTGGAGGCCACCACCAGTGCCAGCGAGGCCACGATCACCTGAAAGGCCAGCAGCCCCTCGAAGCCGAGCACCGCCCAGTAGCGCCTGCTGTACATCCCCCACGCCAATCCCGCCAGCACTAGCGCCAGGAAGGCTCCGCCGGGAACCGATCCACCGCGGCTGCGCAAGTCGTGGATGCTGAGGACCCCCACCACGATCCCCCCTGCTAGCAGGCTCGCCACCGCCACGGCGACCTTCAGCGCCGTGGGGCGCTCCCCGTCGGCCAGGGGCAGGAGCGCGGCGCGGGCGCGCTCCTCGCGCAGCTCGGACGGCCTGGGGCTAGCGGGCGGCAAGCTCACGCTCCCGGTCGTGCACGTCGAGCGCCTCGCGCAGCGCGCGCGCGGCTCGCTCGGGGTCCCTCGCGCCGGCGATCGCCCGCACGACCGCGACGCGCCGGGCACCGGCCGCGAGGACCGCCCCGACGTTGCCCACGTCGATGCCGCCGATCGCGAAGAACGGCAACCGCGTGTGCTCCGCGGCGTAGCGGACGAGCTCCAGGCCGACCGCCGGGCGACCGGGCTTGGTGGGCGTTGCGTGGACGGGACCCACGCCGATGTAGTCCGCGAACCCCCCCATCGCCGCGTCGATCTCCGCCGGGGCGTGCGTGGAGAGGCCGATCAGCAGGTCCGGGCCGACCAGGTCGCGCACCTGCGCGATGGGCATGTCCTCCTGGCCCACGTGCACCCCGTCGGCGCCCGCCGCCAGCGCCACCTCGGGGCGGTCGTTGACGAGCAGCAACGCCCCCAGCTGCTCGCAGATCGTGTGAGCAGTGTGCACAACATCTGTGAGCTCGCCGTCGGAGAGGCGCTTGTCGCGCAGCTGCACCACCTCGACGCCGCCCGCGATAGCCGCGCGCAGGACGCCGGCCAGCTCCCGGCCGCCGGGTTCGGAGTCGCAGACCAGGTAGAGACGCGCTGCTGCGAGGCGGGAACGTCGCTGGCCGAAACGGGGATTCCGGCCGTAGGCCGGTGTCTCCCGGCTTCGGTCGAAACGGGGATTCCGGCCGTAGGCCGGTGTCTCCTGGCTGCGGTCGTCGAGATCGGGGGTGGGCATGCGATCTAGTCTCGCACGGGCCCTCCGCACGGCGGGGCTAGCATCATCCTCATGAATGCTCGAGCGGCCGATGTCGCCATCGTCGGCGGCGGGATCATCGGCCTCGCCGTCGCCTGGAGGGCGCGGCTGCGCGGGCTGTCGGTCGTTGTGCTCGAGCGTGGTGCGATCGGTGGCGAATGCGCCTCGGGTGTCGCCGCCGGGATGCTCGCCCCCGTCTCCGAGGTCGAGGTTGGGGAGGCCGGGCGACGGGTGCTGGAGCTTGGGCTGCGCTCCGCGTGCATGTGGCCCGACTTCGCGGCCGAGCTGGAGGAGACCTCGGGCGTCGAGGTCGGGCTGCGCCAGACCGGCACGCTCCTCCTCGCGCGCGATGAGGACGAGGCGCGCGAACTGCAGCGCCAGCTCACCCTCCGCGAGTCGCTGGGGCTGCGCGCCACACGGCTGCGACCGAGCGCCGCACGCGAGCTCGAGCCCGCGCTCGCGCCGACCCTGCGGCTGGCGCTGGAGGCGCCCGAAGATCACAGCGTCGATCCCCGGCTCGTGCTCCTCGCGCTGCATCGCGCCTGCGAGTTGGACGGGGTGCGGGTGCGCGAGCACGCCCCCGTGGCCCGCGTCGAGCTGGACGGGGAGGCCGGCGCCGTCACGGGAGTCGCGCTTGCCGACGGCGAGCGGGTGTCCGCCGGGCGGGTGGTGCTCGCCGCCGGCGCGTGGACCGCCGAGGTCGCGGGCCTGCCCGCGCATGCACGGGTTCCCGTGCGGCCCCTCAAGGGGCAGATCCTGCGGCTGCGCGATCCCACCGGGCCGGGCCTGCTGGAGCGGGTCGTGCGCTTCGAGGGCGGCTACCTCGTTCCCCGCGGGGACGGGCGCTATGTGCTCGGGGCCACCGTGGAGGAGCGCGGCTTCGAGCAGCAGCCCACCGCCGGTGGGGTCTACGAGCTGCTGCGCGACGCCCACGAGCTCGTGCCCGGGGTGCTCGAGCTGCGGATCGAGGAGCTCTCCGTCGGGTTTCGCCCCTCCACCCCCGACAACGTCCCCATCATCGGCCCCGGGGCGGTGGACGGGCTCGTGTGGGCCACCGGGCACCACCGCAACGGCATCCTGCTCGCGCCGCTCACCGCCGAGCTTGTGGCGGAGGCGCTGGTGGGGGTGGCGGTGTGATCTTCCTCAATGGGCAGGGCTCCGACCTGCCGGCCGGAGAGACCGTGACCGGGGCGCTCGTGCGGCTCGGGCTGTCCGTCGATGCGCGCGGTGTGGCGGTCGCCGTCGACGGCGAGGTCGTTCCCCGCGCCGCCTGGGAGACCTTCGCGCTCCCCCCGGATGCTCGCGTGGAGGTGCTCAGCGCGATGCAGGGAGGATGATGCACACGGTGAGTGTCACCCGCTCCACACCCCCCAGCCCCGCCACTCCCGACCCGGCCGTCGCTCGGGCCGATGACCCTGCTCTGGCCTCGCAACCTCCTCTCTTGCAACCTCCTCTCTCGCAGGCGGATGACCCGCTCACGATCGCCGGGCGCAACCTGCGCTCGCGCCTGCTGCTCGGCACCGGGGGGTTCCCCTCGCTCGAGTTGCTGGACGCGGCGATTCGCGCCAGCGGCTCGGAGCTGGTGACTGTCGCGCTGCGGCGCGTCGACGTGGCCGCGCGGGGGTCGCTGATCGATGTGCTCGCTGCCGCCGGCGTGGAGCTGCTGCCCAACACCGCCGGCTGCCACACCGCTCGCGACGCCGTGCTCACCGCCCGCCTCGCCCGGGAGGCGTTTGCCACCGACTGGATCAAGCTGGAGGTGATCGGGGACGAGGACACCCTGCTGCCGGATGCCCCCGAGCTGCTGCGCGCTGCCGAGGAGCTCGTCGATGAGGGTTTCGTGGTGCTTCCCTACACCACCGATGACCCCGTGCTTGCGCGGCGCCTGCAGGACGTTGGCTGCGCCGCGGTGATGCCGCTCGGTGCCCCCATCGGCTCGGGCATGGGCATCCGCAATCCTTACAACCTCGCTCTGCTGCGCGACGCTGTGCAGGTGCCCGTGGTGCTCGACGCTGGCATCGGCACGGCCTCGGACGCCGCTCTGGCGATGGAGCTTGGCTGCGACGCCGTGATGGCGGCCTCTGCGATTGCTCGCGCCGAGGATCCGGTGCGGATGGCTCGTGCCATGCGCCATGCTGTTGAGGCTGGGCGCCTCGCTCGCTTGGCGGGACGCATCCCTCGGCGTCTCTACGCCACTGCCTCCACGCCTGGGGAGGGTCTGGCGGAGTTCCCTGCTTGACCTCTCTAACTGCTTGACCCTCTCTGGGGGGAGGGGGGAGGAAGCCCTCCCCCCTCCCCCCAGGCCCCCTCCCCCCTCCTGGTGGGAGGGGTGTACGGGGTGGGAGGGTTCGGAGCGCGCTTGGGGTTCCTACTGGGCTACTCGCCTACTGGGCTACTCGACCACTTCGATTGTGCCGTTCATCGTTGCTGGATGAATGGTGCACAGGTAGTGGATGATTCCTGGTTTGGTCATCTTGAACTTGACGGTCTGGCCTTCGCCGAAGTTCTTGGAGGCCAATTTGAGTGGGCCGCTCTTGCTTGTCACGTTGTGTTCTACGGGGTCGTAGTTGGTCCACACGATGGTGGTGCCCACCTTGACCCTCACCGTGTCGGGGCTGATGGCGATGTTGCGGTAGGCGATCTGCACGGTTCCGCTTTTCACGGGTTCCGCGGAGGAGGGGGAGGCGTACTTTGGCGTTTTGTCTACTTCAAGCTTGCTTTGCGGCTTCCCCGCGGTGGTGCCCGTCGAGTTGGAGCCGCCGGACCCGCAGCCGGCGGCGAGTACGAATGCCGCACACACTGCCGCGGCGGATAGACCTCGCCTCATCGTTGACCCTCCCCTCTCTGCATTGGTGTCAGCCTAGCTTAGACTGGCACCTCCATGGCGCGCTCCCAATCCTCTCCCGACCACGCACCCGACCGAGCCCCCTCGCTTGGCGATGCGGTGCCGCTCGTGTCCCCGCGCCACTACCTCACCGGAGCGGAGCTTGGACCTGGGGAGCTCGAGGGGCTGCTTGCCCGGGCAGCCGAGCTGAAGGCCGCTCCGCTCTCCTCGCGGGCGCTCGCGGGGCGCAGCGTGGCGCTGATCTTCGAGCACCCCTCCACCCGCACCCGCCTCTCCTTCGAGGCCGGCATCCACGAGCTGGGCGGGCATCCCGTGGTCCTGCGCGCCGCGGAGCTCCAGCTCTCGCGGGGGGAGTCCCTGCGCGACACCGCGATGGTCTTCTCCAGGCACGTCGCCGCCCTGGGGGTGCGCACGGGCCCCGATGCGGTGCTCGCCGAGCTCGCCGCCCACTCCTCGGTCCCCGTCTTCAACATGCTCACCGCCCTGCACCACCCCTGCCAGGCGCTGGCGGACCTGCTCACGGTGCGGGAGGTCTTCGGCGATCTGCGGGATCTGCGCCTCTCCTATGTGGGGGACGGCAACAACGTCGCCCGCTCGCTCGCCGTGCTCGGCGCCCGCGCGGGCGCCGAGATCGCCGTGGCCTGCCCACCGGGGTACGCCCTCACGATCGACGAGCGCGAGCTGGGCCTCTCCCCCGAGGAGCGTGGCCGCATCTCCCTCCACGAGGACCCCCGCGAGGCCGTCGCGGGCGCCCACGCGGTCTACACCGACGTGTGGGTGAGCCTGAACGACGACGCCACCACCGCCGCCCAGCGCCGCCGCGCCCTCGAGCCCTACTGCGTGGACGACGCCCTGTTGGACCTCGCCGCCCCGGGGGCGATCGCGCTTCACTGCCTGCCCGCCCACCCGGGTGAGGAGATCACCGCGGAGGTGCTCTACGGCTCCCGGCAGCGCATCTGGGAGCAGGCCGAGAACCGCCGCCACGCCCAGAAGGCGCTGCTCGAGCTGCTCACCGCCGAGGGTGCCGATCGCGGGAGCGCCGGCGGTCCTCGCGCGCTCGCCGCCGACCCCCCCTCATGAGCCCCGCCGGCCACCCCCGCGCGGCCCTCGCTGCCAGGCCCGAGCGCGGCCAGGAGCTCGAGCTGACGGTCGATTCACTCGCCTACGGGGGCGAGGGCGTCGCGCGCCTGGGGGAGGGGGGCTACGTGGTGTTCGTCGCGGGCGCCATCCCCGGCGACCGTGTGCGCGCGGTGGTCTACAAGCGCAAGCGCAACTACGCCCACGCGCGCACACTCGAGGTGCTGCACCCAAGCCCCGAGCGGATCCCCCCGCTCGCCGACCACCCGGGCGTGGCCTGGCAAGTGCTCCCCTACGAGCGCCAGCTCGAGATCAAGCAGGCCCAGGCCCAGGATGCCCTGAGGCGGATCGGCGGGTTCGCGGACTTCGAGGTCGAGCGGATCGTGCCGGCGCTGGAGCAGTGGCGCTACCGCAACAAGCTCGAGTACTCCTTCGGCCACGACCTCCACGGCGGCGAGCTCGTCTGCGGCTTCCACGCGCCCGCCGGCTGGAACATGGTGCTTCCGATCGAGGACTGCCTGCTGGCCTCCCAGGAGGGCAATCTCGCGCGCCAGGTGGCGATGCGCTGGTGCCGCGAGCAGGGGCTGCGCGCCTGGAGCCGGGGTGGGGAGGAGGGGGGCGGCTTCGGGGGCGTCCCTCGCGCTGCCCCCGCCGAGCGGGAGGAGCGGACCGGGCCGGGGCCCGACGGCCGTGCACTGCTGCGCAACCTGGTGGTGCGGGAGGGCCGTGGCACCGGCAGCCTGCAGGTGCGGATCGTGACCACCGACGGCGAGCTCGACGCACCGTCGCTCGCCGCGGCGCTCGCGGCGGGGCTCGGGGAGCAGCGCCTCTCCGGTGTCCTCTGGACCCGCTCGCGCCAGCTCGCGGAGACGACCGCGGGGGGAGAGACCGAGCTGGTGTGGGGCGAGTCCGAGCTGCCGGAGCGCCTGGGGGAGCTGGAGCTGCGCATCTCCCCCGAGGCGTTCTTCCAGACCAACACCGAGATGGCCGAGGTGCTCTACGAGCTCGCCGCCGAGTACGCCGCCCTGGAGGGATGGGAGCGGGTCTACGACCTCTACAGCGGCATCGGCACCATCGCGCTCGCCCTCGCCCCCCGCGCGGGGGAGGTGTGGGGGATCGAGCTCGTCGAGCAGGCCGTCGCGGACGCGATCGCCGCGGCGCGGCGCAACGAGATATCGAACACCCACTTCTTCGCCGGCGACACCCGTCTCGCGCTGCCCGAGCTGCTCGCCCGCGCGGGGCGCCCCGACGTGCTCGTCGTCGACCCCCCACGTGCGGGGCTCTCCCAGAAAGTGGTGCGCCGCATCATCGAGTGCGCCCCGCGGCGGATCGTCTACATCTCCTGCAACCCCACCACCCTCGCCCCCAACGCCGCCCAACTGGTCGAGGCCGGCTGGGAGCTGCGCCGCGTGCGCCCCGTGGACATGTTCCCGCAAACCCACCACGTGGAGTGCGTGGCGTTGCTGGAGCGCACTGCACTGCCTGCGTAAGCGCTCTATACCCAAAGCGTCTAGAGCCAAGTGGTTTACACTTGAGATCGAGATGGCTGCCGAGAAGACCCCCGAAGCCGCGGTGAGCGCCGCTCAGGCGCGTCGTGTCGCCGTACCGGTCACGACCGTGATCGAGGACCTCGACAGTGTGCGAGTGAAGCCGTCCAGCGTCTCTCGCCTGATGCCGCCGTGGCGGCGTGTCGCGCGCCGCAAGGGCGACGCAAAGCACGCGAGTTAGACCCTCGGCACGAGCGAGATCGACCGCTCGGCTCGCGGCACGTTGTTCAGGCGCGCCTCGAACCACAACTGCTGTGGGTGCTCCACGGGATAGCGTGGCATCCACACGAGGAACGACTGGTTCACCGGTTCCGCGATCGTGCCCACCGGCGCCACTCGGTGGTCGACGAGATGCAGCAGCTCGCTCAGCTCGTCTATCACTCGCAGCGCAGGGTCCAACGGACGCACGTACACCCACACGTCCAGCTGCTGGTCACGGGTGTCCTGCGGGTCGACCTCGACCTCGATGAACGCGCCAAGTCCGACGGTGCCAGGGATCGCAGCAGGCAGCAGGACCCCGGGGAGGCTGAGAGTCTGCTCCCCCCAGGCACCCGCGGCCGCGGGTTGTCGGTCGATGACAAGAAGCGTCGCGATGCGCACCGCCGGCACTCTATGCAAGGTGACCTCCACGAAGCTCTCGGTGGACGCCATGGGCTCCGGGTACTCTTCGTCACCGATGCGCGCCGTCACCATCCGCGAGCAGGAGATCGTGATCGAGGAGCACCCCGACCCCACTCCGGGGACCGGCGAGGTGCTCGTGCGGGTGCGCGCCGCGGGGCTCAACGGCGCCGACATGATGCAGCGCCGCGGTCTCTACCCCGCGCCCCCCGGATCGCCGCAGGACATCCCCGGAATGGAGCTCGCGGGCGAGGTCGCCGCGGTCGGCCCCGGCGCGGAGCGCTTCGCGCAGGGCGAGCGCGTGATGGCGATCGTCGGCGGGGGCGCGCAGGCAGAGCTGTGCGTGGTGCACGAGCGTCAGCTGATGCCGGTCCCCGAGACCCTGCAGTGGCCAGCCGCGGGAGGAGCGCCCGAGGTGTTCACGACCGCCCACGACGCGCTCTTCACCCAAGGAGAGCTGCGCCCCGGTGAGCATCTGCTCGTGCACGGGGGCGCCGGCGGGGTGGGCACCGCGGCGATCCAGCTCGCCCGCGCCACCGGGGCCCGTGTGACGGCGACCGTGCGCCACGCGGAGTCGCGCCCCCAGGTGGCGGCGCTCGGCGCGGAGGCGATCGCACCCGAGGGCTTCGCCGACCGCGGGCCCTTCGACGTGATCCTCGAGCTGGTGGGCGCGCCCAACATGGTGGACAACCTGAACGCGCTCGCCACCGGCGGGCGGATCCTCGTGATCGGCGTGAGCGCGGGCGTCAAGTGCGAGCTCAACCTGCTCGCGCTGATGGGCAAGCGCGCGCGTGTCCACGGCTCCACGCTGCGCGCGCGTCCGCTCGAGGAGAAAGCGCTGGCGGCCCGCGCCCTGGAGCGCGAGGTGCTGCCGCTGCTCGCCTCGGGTGCTCTCACCGTGCCGATCGCCGCGACCTTCCCGCTGGAGGAGGCCGCCGCGGCCTACGACCGCTTCGCGGCCGGCGGCAAGCTCGGCAAGATCCTGCTCCTCGTCGGTTGACCACGCCGCATGCGGCGTGGTCCGGGGCAGCGCATGCGCTGCCCCGGCAGGCCCACATGTGGGCCTGCCTGAGCCCGCACATGTGCGGGCTCACCTGAGGGTGCATGCACCCTCAGGCCCACCGGCGCATGCGCCGGTGGGAACAGCTCAATAGGGAGGCTGTGCGGCCCACCACTCGCCGAGCACCCTGAACGCCTCCCAGAACTCCCGCTTGGCGGCCTGCTCGTCCAGGGACTCGTCGATGTTGGGGACGTACAGCGCATCGATCGTGGGGGTCAGCCGCTGGATCTCCCCCACCCGCGGGGCCAGCGGGCGCGCGAGCGGGACTTCGAGCTCGTTCAGCGTCGCCAGCGCCTCCGCGCCCATCGCGACCACGATTTTGGGCTGCACGATCGCGATCTCCTCGACCACCCGCGCGATGCACTCCGGATCGGCCAGGGTGCAGTCCGCCAGGGGGCACTTCACGCACAGCGTGCCGTACACCGCCAGGGGGTCGATGGAGAGGCGCTTCAGCGACTTCATCAGCGCCCCCCCCGCCCTGCCGTAGAAGGCGACCCCCTCCTCGATCTCCGAGGGCATGGGGGCGTGCTTGAGCAGCATCACGTCCGCCTGGGGGTGGCCCGAGCCGAGCACCGGCATCAGGTTCCCCCGGGGGCAGTGCGGGCAGCTCTGAAGGTCCCGTGTGAGCGTGTTCAGCTCGCGGATCGCGCGCTCCAGGTACTTCTCGCGGATCTCGTCGTCGGTCGCGGGCATGGACGCCGTGGGTTTTGACGGCCCGCCGGCTTGTCCTTGGCGCTGCACCGTCCCTTGCGAGGTGGCCGATGGCCTTCGCTGGGCTGCGTCCTCGCTCGCTCGCGGGCTGAGCCCGCCACGCTCGCTGCGTTCTTGCCCAGCTCGACCCTCGACCACCTCGTACCTCGATTCCCAGTCGCAGTCAGGGATTGCCGCCGGTGGCCCGCCGCACCCTGCGCGCGGCGCGCGCGCGGCGTGCGGAGGGCGGGGTGGCCCTGGTCTCCAGGAACTTGAGCGCCTGCACGTACAGCAGGCTCGTGGGGCGCGTCACGATCTCGGCGTCGCGCAGGGACTGCAGGAACTCCTGCGGCCCCTCGAAGTCCCGCATCCGCACCCGCACCGAGCCGAGACCCCGGGCGACGTGCGAGTCCGAGCCCGCCCCCGCGGCGATCCGGTACTTGGCGGCGAAGCGCGCCGCCTCCTCGTTGAACGCCCCGATCGCCACGCGGGGGTTGTAGACCTCGATCGCGTCCACCTCCTCCAGCACCGGGAGGAGGTGCTCGTAGTCGGGGACCGCGTGCATCCGGTCGAAGGGGTGCGGCACGTACACCACCCCCCCCTGGCGCCGGATCTCCGCCACCGTCTCCGCCAGCGTGAGCCCCCGCGGGATGCGCTCCTCGATGAACAGCCCGATCACCTCGCCCTGGGAGGCCGTCTTGACCTCCTCGCCCACCACCACCTTGAGGGGCGGGTGGGGACCGGGCTCTTCCGCCAGCCTGCGCGCCTCCAGGGCCCCCGAGATCTCGTTGTGGTCGGTCACCGCGATCGCCCCCAGCCCCTGCTCGCGGGCCGTCGCCAGCAGCACCTCCACTGGGGTCGCGCAGTCGGGGGAGTGGTCGGTGTGCATGTGCAGGTCCACGTCGATCACCGGCCTCCCCGCCAGGCGACCGCGCAGCGCCGGATCGCCCCCGGGGTCGCGCCGGCGCGCGGCGAGCTCCCCGTAGAGCCCCTCCAGCTCGTCCGTCACGAGCGCCCAGGGGCGCCCCGCGGCCGCCGGCGCCACCAGTCGGTAGTCGGCGGGGAAGTGGCGCTCCATCAGCTGCGCGGTCTCCGGGAAGCTCGCCGTGCGCGCGTCGAGTCGCCCGAAGAACGTCGTCACGAAGCGCCGCCCCAGGATCGTGGAGAGCAGCCGCTCGGTGGGCGCGTGAAAGGAGCCCACGTTCAGCGCCCGCGAGTGGCGCAGGGCGGCGTTCGCGGCGCTCGGCGCGAACGGCTCGTGCACGTGCACGAAGTCCAGCGCCACCGCCCCCAGCAGCTCCTCGATCGTGCGCGCCACGTCGATCGGCAGCGCCCGCGTGGGCCGGCTCGAACCGGAGGGCACATCGAGCACCTCCCCCACCGCGATCACCCCCGGCTCCCCGGCGCCGGTCCCCTCCAGCAGGCTCTGTGGACGCTCGCGCGCCGCGCGCAGCGCCCGCCGCGAGGCTCGCACCCGCTCCTGCGAGCGCGAGGGGGCGAGGATCAGAACGCGGTGCCCCCGGCGCGAGAGCTCGCCCGTGACCTCCCGCACGTAGGCGTTGACCGCGTTGTCCTCGGCCTCCCACGGGTACGGGGTGACGTGGGCGATCGCGAACGACGGGGCCATCGGCCTCCCAGGTTAGGTCAAGCGGCTACTTGGCGGCGCGGGCGGTCCTTGCGGCTTTGGTGGCCCTGGGACCCTTTGCGGGTGCCCCCGCCGTGCGGGCGTACCTGGCGATGAACCTCTCGGTCTCCTCGCGTGCCCGATCGTCGGGGCGCTGGTTGTGGGGGGACTTCATCAGGTAGGAGGAGGGTCCGTCGAGCTGGCCCGCGACGCCGTGGTTGAGCGCCAGCTTGCAGCAGCGCACCGCGTCGATCACGATGCCCGCGGAGTTCGGGGAGTCCCACACCTCGAGCTTCAGCTCCGCCGTCAGCGGCACGTCGCCGAAGGCCTGGCCCTCCAGGCGGATGTGCGCCCACTTGCGGTCCGTGAGCCACGGCACGTAGTCCGAGGGGCCCACGTGCACGTCATGGGCGGGCAGCTCGTCCTCCATGATCGAGGTGACGGCGTTGGTCTTGGAGATCTTCTTGGACTCCAGCCGCTCCCGCTCGAGCATGTTGTAGAAGTCCATGTTGCCCCCCACGTTGAGCTGGGAGGTGTGCAGGACCTTCACGCCGCGGTCCCCGAAGAGGCGGGCGAGCGCGCGGTGCACGATCGTGGCGCCCACCTGCGACTTGATGTCGTCCCCCACGATCGGCAGGCCCGCCTGCTTGAAGCGCCGGTCCCAGTAGTCCTCGCGGGCGATGAACACGGGGATGCAGTTCACGAACGCGCACCCCGCCTCCAGCACCTGCTCGACGTACCACTTCGTCGCCTGCTCTGAGCCCACCGGCAGGTAGGAGACCACCACGTCGGTGTGGGTCTCCTTCAGGATCCTCACGATGTCCGCGGTCTCCCCCGGGGCCTTCACGATCTTCTCTTTGAGGTACTTGCCGAGGCCGTCGTGGGTCATGCCGCGGTGCACCGGCACGCCGAGCTTCTTGGGAACCCCCCGGCTCCTCGTGGCGAACTTGATCGTGTTGTTCTGCCCCGCCCAGATCGCCGTTGCGAGGTCCCTGCCGACCTTCGCGCGGTCGATGTCGAAGGCGGCGGTGAACTCGATGTCGCGCACGTGGTAGCCGCCGAGGTCCACGTGCATGAGGCCGGGAACACGGTGGGAGGGGTCGGCGTCGGCGTAGTAGTGCACGCCCTGCACGAACGCCGAGGCGCAGTTGCCCACGCCGACGATCGCAACGCGGACCTTCTCCTGCTGGTAGCGCGCCCTGCCGTTGGTGGAGGCGCCGTTGTCGCTGGTTGGAGTCATCCCCGGAGACTACCCGGACAGCTCGCCGCGCACGTGCCAGATGCGCTGGAACACTGTGATCACGCTGAGCACCGCGAGCACGTACACCGCGGGCTGCAGCAGCTCGAAGTGCCCCAGCGAGGCGCCGCGGGCGAAGATCAGGCCGATCGAGAGGATCACCACCCGCACGGGGCGCGTGGCGATGCCGACCTTGCACTCCACCCCCAGCGCCTCCGCGCGCGCCCGGGTGTAGGAGACCATCAGCGAGGCCAGCACCGCGACCACCACCGCCGCGGCGCCCACCCGGTTGCCGTGCAGCGCGAAGTAGCCCGCCACCGCGGTCAGCACGATCCCCTCCTCGATGCGATCGAGCGTCGAGTCCAGGAACGCCCCGAAGGGGGTGCCCTTGCCGGACATGCGCGAGTAGCGCCCATCGAGCGTGTCCATCACCGAGCCCACCACGAAGGCGATGCCCCCGAGGAAGAACAGGCTTTCCCACACCAGCGCCGCGGCGAGCACGTTCAGCGCGAGGCCCGTCAATGAGATCGCGTTGGGGGTCAGGCGCGACTCGATCAGCCGGTCGCGCACCAGCTCGCGCCGCTGCGCCGCGGTCAGGGGGACCCGTCCGCCCGTCCGGCCTCTCCCCCTTCCCCGCCGTGCCCCTCCGAGCCCCTCGCGCCGTCGAGTCGGTCTCACTGGGGGGGCGTGTCGAGGGGGCATGTACGTAGCTGTTGGGAGGAGGGGGGCAGCGGGGGTCGGCGGGTCGATCCCCTACGCGCTCGCCCCCACACTCGCCGGGGCCGGGGAGAAACGCCACACGGCCGGGCGCGCGCGGGCCAGCCAGCGCGCGCCGTAGGCGGAGACGGCGGCGGTCAGCGCGCCGAACATCGCGTCGAGGATGAAGTGGTTGGCGGTGGCGATGATCACGAAGGCCATCAACAGGGGGTACAGCAGCCATAGCACGCGCAGCGCCCGCCACCGCACCAGGCGCGCGAGTGGCCAGCCGATCATCAGCGCAAACGCCACGTGCATCGAGGGCACCGCCGCGTAGATGTTGGTGAGCGCCCCCGTCATGCCGCCGCCGCCGTGCGCGGTCTCGACGTGCACCCCGGTGAAGTCCGACACCGAGTCCACGAAGCCCCACTCCGGCAGGAAGCGCGGGGGTGCGGTCGGGAAGACGACATAGCCCACGAGCGCGATCGCCATCCCGATCACGAGCATGTTGCGCACGAAGTAGAACGAGCGGTTGTGGCACAGATAGAGGTACACGAGCGCGCCCACCGTGACGGTGGTCTGCGCGTTCACGTACAGCCAGCTCGAGATATGCATCAGCAGCACGCTGCCCGACGCCCACGCCTGCACGGAGGGCTCCACGAAGAGGTGCAGGGTTTCCTCGATGTGAATCAGGTCGCGGGCGTGCTGGAAAGCCGCCGTGGCTCTCCCCTCGACCATCCCCCGCACCAGGCGGTAGCCAAGGTAGACGCCTCCGAAGAGCAGCACCTGGCGGATCACGTCCAGCCATCCGTGGGGCAGGATTCGTCCCTGCATCAGACGGAGCCGGGCGAGCATCGAGGTAGCCTAATGGATGCTCAGGCGCAACGCGGACCCTGACTGAAGATGCGCGTAAGAGAGAACGCGATCCCCACCCGGATCGTGCCCGCGGCGCGCGCATCGACCACGGTCCAACCGCCCGGCGCGCTCTGCACGCACCCCCGCCCCTGCTCGAGCGCCCAGTAGGGGGTGAAGCGCACCCGCACCGCGTAGCTCCCCGGCCGCGGCGCCCGGAGCGTGAAGGAGTCCGCGCCGAGGGCGCTGAGGAGCGCGGGGGGCTGTGCCAGCGCGGGCGCTCCCGCCACCGCGAACAGGCGCCAGTGCGCCGAGCGCCACACCTCGCGCAGGTAGGGCAGCCCGCGCGCGATCAGACGACCCTCCGTCGCCCCCGCGAAATCCAGGCGCACGTCGGGCAGCGCCACGTAGGAGACCGCGTTTTCATAGAGCCACGCCCTGTACGCCGCGGGTGTGAGCGAGCGCCCCCCCTCTTCATAGAAGAGCCCCCCGTAGCGAGTGTCGAGCTGGCGCTCCCAGCCGCGCGCGAGCAGGATCGAGCCCTGCTCGGGGAGGTAGACCGACTCCCAGTGGGTGCCCATCATCGGGACCTCCACCCGCAGCGGCGCTCCGCCGGAGCGCTCCCGCAGCTCTCCGAGCAGGGGTGCGTAGAAGGAGGCGTTCACCGAGGGGTCCCCCGCAAGTTCGGACACATCGTTGATCGGGGTCTCCAGTTGCCAGTACAGGAGCACAGGTGCCAGCAGCAGCAGCGCGAGACGGTGGCGCTCCCACAGCACACCCGCCACGAGTGGCGCCGCGAGGAGCTCCCCGAGGCGCGCCGCGTTGCTGCCCACGGGGGTGTGCAGCGCGAAGGCGCCGATCAGCGCGAGCGCGTACAGCCACGCGCCCCATGCGAGCGCGCGCACGGCACGTGGGGAGAGGCCCGCGGTTGCCCTTTCCGCGGACCGTTCCGCGGACCGCCCCCCCGGGGCTCGATCTTTCATCGCCCTCCCCCCGCCCACCCGGGGGAGCATCAACGCGATCAACCCCACCCCCGCGAGGCCGGGCCAGAACACCGACGGCGCGAACGGCTCCCAGCCGCCTTCGGGGAAGGCGAGCGCGAGCAGCAGGATCGGGGCCAGTGCCGCAGCCGCGACGGCGAGCCCGGGCCACGCGATCGCGAGCCCGGGCCACGCGATCGCGAGCCCGGGCCACGCGATGGAGAAACGCAGGCGTGTGCCGGAGAGCCCGCGCGGCGTGCCCCCCGCCAGTGCGCAAGCGAGTCCCGCGAGCGCGAGAAAGGCGCCCGCGACCGGACTCGCGAGGCTCGTGAGCACCGCGAGCGCCACCGCCGCAGGGGTTCGTCGCCGCTGCAGCGCCACCACCGCGAGCAGCCCCACGGCAACCCCAAGGCCGAAGGCGACGCGCCCGGAGAGCATCGTCACGCCGGCGCCGAGTGCGAAGGATCCCGCCGCGATGCGGGCGCCACCCGCGGGGAAGGCGCGCTGGACGATCAGACCGAACAGCCCCGCGGCGGCCACGGTGGCGAGCGCGAGCAGCAGGCGGTTGCCCAAGAGCGCCCCCAGCGCCGGGGCGAGCAGCGAGTAGCCCGGGAGGTAGTGCCCGCCGTACCAGCCGTTGTCCCACAACGTGAGCCCCACGCGGGCGAACAGCTCGCTGCGGTAGGTGGCCGCCGCGAGGTCCCCGCTGGGCGGCTGGACGATCAGGTAGCCGACCGCCAGCGGGATCGACACCGCGAGCGCGATCGCCGGGGCCCCTGGCAGCCGTCGGTTCACGAGGCCGCAAGGAAGGCGACCACCCGCTCGATTGCGTCCGGTCGGTCCAGCCACCACCAGTGGCCGGCGCCCGAGATCTTGAGCAGCTCGGCGTGGGGGAGAGCGCGTGCGTACTCTCCCGCGAAGTGCAGGGGGATGTAGGGATCGTCCATGCCCCACACGACCAGGGCGGGCATGTCCAGGCGGTGGAGCTCGGCGCCGGCCTGCGCGAGAACCTCGGGGGGGGAGCCGCGGTACAGCCGCAGGATCGCGCGCTGGGTGCCCTGGTCGAAGTGGTCGAGCACGCTGTCCAGCCAGGCGTCGGGCAGCGGCCCCGGGGTGGCGTTGGCCTCGAGCGTGGTGTGGCGCAGCACCGGACGGGTGGTGGCGCCCATCGCGATCTCCCCCAGCACCGGGGTGCACCACAGGCGCGCCGTGCGGTGCCAGCGGAAGCCCGGGAGGAGGGGGACCGCGTTCATCACGACCAGCCGCTCGATCCGCTCGGGGTGCAGCTGGGCGAAGGCGAGTCCCACCGCCCCCCAGTCGTGCACGACGAGTCGCACGCGCTCCACCTCCACGAGGTCGAGGTACTGCTCGATGAAGCGCGCGTAGCCGGGGATCGAGTAGTCGAAGTGCCCGGGCTTGCCCGAGCGCCCGAAGCCCGGGAGGTCGGGCGCGAGTCCCCCGGTGCGCTCCAGGAACCCCACCCTCGCCTCGGCCCTCGCTCGCGGATGCCTCCAGGGCAGCCGCCGCCACCGGGGCGGTGGGGGTTCCCCATCGAACGCCGGCGAGCTGACCCAATCGTCGGAGTTGGTGGGCACCCCGTGCAGGTACAGCACCGGCACGGAGCCCTCGCCTTCGCCGGGGGGCGGCGCGCTGCGCCAGAAGACCGGCAGCTCGCCGATCTGAGCGGTGTGCTCTCTTGCATCCGGCACCGGGCCGAGCATATACCGTGGCCTCGTGCCAACCGCCGTGTGGACCCCGCCCACTCGCCGCCGCGTGCGCGCGGTGCGCGACCGGCTGCGCGCGGTGTACGGGATCCCGCGCATGGCCGTGCACGGCGATGGGCTGGCGGAGCTGGTGCTGACCGTGCTCTCGCAGAGCACCAACGACCGCAACCGCGACGTCGCCTACCTGGGCCTGCGTGCACGCCTGCCGACGTGGGATGCAGTACGGGACGCTCCCCTGGAGGAGGTGGAGGAGGCGATCCGCCCGGGAGGGCTCTCGAAGGTCAAGTCCGAGCGGATCCAGCAAATCCTGCGTGCGATCTCGACAGGCAGGCGACCGGGGTCTCCGGGCCGGGTGCCCCAGGTCTCGGCGCGAGCCGGCGGGGCGGTCCAACCCTCCGAGCAAGTGGGCTCCGCGGGCCGGGTGCCCCCGCTCTCCGATTCACTGTCGCTCGATTGGCTTCCTCGGGTGGAGCTGGAGCAGGCGCGGGATTATCTGACCGATCTCCCCGGGGTTGGTCGCAAGACCGCCGCGTGTGTGCTGCTGTTTGCGTACGGCCTGCGCGAAGTTCCCGTCGATACTCATGTGTCTCGCGTCGGGGGACGCCTGGAGTTGCTGCGAGCGGGTGCCCCCTTCGCGGAGCTGCACGACCAGATGCTCTCGCTCACCCCTCCCGGGGAGGAGTTGGAGTTGCACGTCAACCTTCTGCGCCACGGCCGCCGCACCTGCCACGCGCGCGTGCCCGCCTGCGGCGAATGTGCGCTGGCGCGCATGTGCCCCAGCCGGCGTGCTCCGGACCCCCGCACGCGACGGGATGCCCACTAGGGTCGCGCCGATCTCTTGGGTGGCGCCGATCTTTTTTTTCAAAGCCGTCCGAGTCGCGCTCCGGGCATGTTCGGAGGCTCCGACACGGGCCGCCGCAAAGGCTCTCTCAGAGCGGGCGCCTGGGCCATCGCGGCCGCCGCAGGCGCGTGAACTCCTGTGTATGTGAGGACTCCCGCACGCTCGATCGGACCGGCGTGTGTGAGCCGCCCGGCGCGGGTTCGGCGTGGGACCGCGTGACCTCCTCCGCGGCCATGCGCGACGGGATCAGCGAGGGTCCGGGGATGGTCCGGGGGTTGCTCGCCGGGTGCGCCCAGCGGGGCGCCAATGTGGAGATGGCCTGGGATCCGGGGGAATACCAGACCAATATCCGGAGAAACCCCGTGCTTATGATTGAGAACATCCGAACTTCGAAGTATGATCGTTGTTCAGACACGCCTAGGCCCCACGGGGTCTTGGTCACTGGACTATGGACAGGGGTCCACCGTACAAATGACAGGGGTACACCGTACAGATGCCAAGAACAAGCTCACATACTGACAGACTCAACGCCGACGGGGAATGGGTCCGCTCGATTCCCAGCCTACGCGAACCGCGCTACTCCCAGTCGCTGGAGCGGGGCCTGGCAATCCTTGGGTGCTTCACACCCGAGCGGCCCGTGCTGGGGATCGCCGATATCGCCGACGAGCTCGGTATGAGTCGCAGCACCACGCACCGCTATGTGATCACACTCGTCGCGCTCGGCTACCTCGAGCAGGGGGCCTCGCGCAAGTACAGGCTCGGTCTCAGGGTCACCGACCTCGGGATGTCGGCGCTCAACTCCACCGGGCTGCGCGAGCACTCGCGCCCATATCTGGAGGAACTGCGCCAGCGCACCTCCTACACGGTCAACCTCGCGGTGCTCGACGGGCCGGAGATCCTCTACGTCGACCGCGCCCGCAGCTTCCGCCGCGGGCAGAGCAAGATCGACCTGGGGCTCTCGCTGGGCTCGCGGCTGCCCGCCTACTGCACCTCGATGGGCAAGCTGCTGCTCGCGTACCTCCCCGAGCACGAGCAACGCAACCTGCTCGCGGACATCAAGCTCGCAAAGCGCGGTCCCAACACGATCACGAGCAAGAAGGGCCTGCGCTCCGAGCTCGAGCACGTGCGTGAGGAGAGCTTCGCCGTCAACGACGAGGAGCTCGCCTCCGGCCTGCACTCGATCTCCGCGCCGGTGCGCTCGGAGTCGCGCGAGGTGATCGCCGCGGTCAACATGGCCGCGCACAGCTCGATGATCTCGCTCGAGGAGCTGGTCGAGCATCTCGGACCGCACCTCGTCTCAACCGCAGACCGCATCTCGGCGCGTCTGGGCTACAGGCGCGACGACGAGCGGGAGTAGCACCAGGCTGGTGAGGGCCGGCCTCCCCGCGGGGTCGGCCCAACGGCGCTGATCAGCTCAGAGCCCTGCCGTACTGGCGCTCGTAGTAGGCGCGGTACTCCCCGGAGCGGATCGGCTCCCACCACCACGCGTTCTCGCGGTACCACTCGACCGTCCGCTCGAGACCCTCGGCGAAGCGCACCCGCGGCTCCCAGCCGAGCGCGCGCACCTTCGCCGAGGAGAGCGAGTAGCGGCGGTCGTGCCCCGGCCGGTCGGTGACGTGCTCGATCAGCGACGCATCGGCGCCCGTCAGCTCGAGGATGCGCCTCACCACGTCGATGTTCGCGAGCTCATCGGGGCCCCCCGCGTTGTAGATCTCGCCCGGTAGGCCCCGCTCGAGCACGCACCCGATCGCCCGCGCGAAGTCGCTCGCGTGGATCCAGTTGCGCACCTGCCTGCCGTCCCCATACACGGGGAGCGGATCGCCGTGCAGCGCGTTGAGGATCATCAGCGGGATCAGCTTCTCGGGGTACTGGTGGGAGCCGTAGTTGTTGGACCCCCGGCAGATGCTCGCCGGCAGGCCATAGGTGTGAAAGTAGCTCGCCACCAACAGGTCCGCGCCGGTCTTCGTCGCGGAGTACGGCGAGGAGGGCCGCAGCGGGGAGGCCTCGGTGAAGGTGCCGACCTCGATCGACCCGTACACCTCGTCGGTGGAGACCTGCACATAGCGCAGACCCCGCTCCCGCGCCGCCTCCAGCAGCACGTAGGTGCCGAGCGCGTGCGTCCGCACGAACGCGTCGGGCTCCGCGATCGAACGATCCACGTGGGTCTCGGCGGCGAAGTTCACGATCGCCTCCGGACTCCCCTGGGGGTCGGTGGGGCTCCCAAACCCCTCCAGGGCCCTCGCGACCGCCTCCGGGTCCTCGATCCCGCCGCGCACGAAGCGGTAGCCCGGCTCCTGGGCGAACTCCGCGAGGTTCTCCTCGCGGCCCGCGTAGGTGAGCTTGTCGAGCACCGTCACGGTGTCCCCGTGCTCGCACATCCGCACGCGCACGAAGTGCGAGCCGATGAACCCCGCGCCGCCGCAGACCAGAAGTCTCATGGACGCATCATCCCAGCTCGCGCTGCCAGGTAGCCCGCCAATCCCTCTCGCCAATCGGGCATTGGGAGCACGTCCGCGCGTTCTGACTCGAGCACCGAGTAGGCCGGGCGCGGAGCGGGGCGAGCCATCTGCTCGCTCGTCGCGGGCTCCACGCGGCAGCTGCGCCCCGCCTGGCGGAAGATCTCCTGCGCGAACCCGTTCCACGAGATCGCCCCCCCGCCGGTCAGGTGCACCAGCCCGCTCACCCCGCGCTCCAGCAGCCCGAGCACGGCCGGTGCGAGGTGACCCGACCACGTCGGCGAGCCGATCTGGTCGTCCACCACCTGCACCGCCTCGCGCTCGTCCGCCAGGCGCAGCATGGTGTCCACGAAGTTGCGCCCATCGACCCCGTAGAGCCATGCGGTGCGCACCACCGCATGGCGCGGGGAGGCCGCGAGCACCTCGCGCTCCCCCTCGAGCTTGGTCTGGCCGTAGACCGAGCGCGGGCCCGTGGGATCGGACTCCAGGTAGGGCCGCGGGCGGCCCCCCGCGTCGCGCGGGGCCTCGCCGTCGAAGACGTAATCCGTGGAGATGTGCAGCAGTGGGATCCCGAGCTCGGCCGCCGCGCGGGCGAGGTTGCCGGCCCCCAGCGCATTCACCGCGCGAGCCTGCTCGGGATGAGTCTCGGCCCCGTCCACGTCGGTCCACGCCGCGCAGTTGACGATGGCCTTGATCGGCTGCTCCGCCACGAACGCGCGCACCGATGCGGCGTCTGCGATGTCGAGCTCCGGCAGGTCCCCCAGCGCCAGATCGTGGCCCCCGCGCCCGGCGGAGCGCTGCACGTCGTGCCCCAACATGCCATCGGAGCCGGCGATCAAGATCCTCACCGGAGGACACCCTCCAGCGCATCGGGCGGCAGGGGACGGACGGTGGTGCTCAGCGGTGCGCGATTCCCGGGCCCGAGGTGGATGCGGCGCCATCCCGAGGGGGGGCGCCTCATAAGATCGAGATGTCCGAGTTGTCTCCCACCATGAAGCGATAGGCCCGCGGCTGGCGGTCGCCGCGACGCACGCTCACGTTGCGCCCCAGCAGCGAGGACTCCATGCGGCCGTCGAGATCGCAGACCGAGGAGCCCTCCAGCAGGATCGAATGCTCCACCTCGGCGCCCACGATCGAGCAGCGCTCCCCGATCGCGGTGTAGGGGCCGATGTAGCAGTCGCGCAGCTGCGCCCCCGCCCCGATCACCGCCGGGCCGCGCACTCTCGTGCGCTCCAGGCGCGCGCCCCGCTCGACCACCACGCGCCCATCCACCTGGGAGTCGATCAGCTCGCCCTCCACGCTGCGCACGATGTTGTCGAGGATCAGCTGGTTGGCCTCCAGCATGTCCTCCAGGCGACCCGTGTCCTTCCACCAGCCCCGCACGATGTGCGGCTCCACGCGCAGGCCCGAGTCCACGAGATGCTGGATCGCGTCGGTGATCTCGAGCTCCCCCCGTGCGGAGGGCCGGATCGCCCGCGCCGCCTCGTGGATCTGGGCGGTGAACATGTACACCCCCACCAGCGCCAGGTCCGTGGCCGGCTGCGCGGGCTTCTCCACCAGCGCCACCACGCGGCCCGTCGTCTCCCCCGGCTCGACCGGCGCGAGCTCCGCCACGCCGTAGTTCTCGGGGTCCGCCACCGGCGTCAGCAGGATCAGGGCATCGGGGCGGTGCTCGCGGAAGGCCGTCACCAGATCGGAGATCCCCCCCTGGAGCAGGTTGTCCCCCAGGTACATCACGAACGGGTCGCCCCCCAGGAACTCCTCCGCGGTGAGCACCGCGTGCGCGAGGCCCGCCGGCTCATCCTGCACCACGTAGGTGATCCGCACTCCGAAACGCCCCCCGTCGCCTGCGGCCGCTTCGATCTCGGGGCCCGTCTCGGGCGCGATGATGATCCCCACCTCCTCGATCCCCGCCTGCGCCATCGCCTCGATCCCGTAGAAGAGCACGGGCTTGTTCGCCACCGGCACGAGCTGCTTGGCGCTCGTGTGCGTGATCGGGCGCAGGCGCGTGCCCTTGCCGCCGGAGAGGATCAGACCCTTCAGTTGGTTCATCGGATCGCGAAGGCTAGTAGACCCCGGCGAGCTTGCGGTGATCCCATGTAACCCGATCGAGCTCGATGAACTGCAACGCCACCCGCTTGGCGGCCTGCTGGTCGACCACCTCGCCCACCTCCGCCGGCAGCGGATCCGAGCCCCGCCCGCCCGGCTCCCCGCGCGGGGCGGCGTAGCGGGCGAAGATCTCGTGCCCCAGGGCTTTGACGATCTCGAGGTCACGGTGGATCGCGACCTCGCACTCGAGCATCACCCCCCGCAGCTCCTGGTAGAGCTCCCCCGCCTCCACCTCGAGCGTGGCGCGCGGGTCGCGCTCCAGGTTGCGCACCTTCTGCGAGGCCGCGTAGGTCCACGACCACAGCTGCGGTCCCGGCCTGCCGCCGGAGCGCTCGCGCAGCACGTACCACAGGGGCATCAGATGCGGCCACCCCCGCGGTCCGCAAGTGGCGCACACAGCCGTGCGCTCCTGCGCGAGGAACGCCGCGACCTCATCCCCGTCCATCCTGATCTGCTCCCGCCGGCTCATCCTGGAGTGGCAGGCTAGCGGGCCGCGCCCGTCAGCTCACGCCGGCGGGCCAGCGGACCAGGCTCAACCCACCCCCGCGGGCACCGCGCGCAGGCGGGCGATCGCGGCGAGCACCGCCTCACGGGCGTCCTCGGGCTCGAGCACGGCCGCGTCGCCGGCTTCCCTGAGGACCTCGCGCACCAGCCAGCGCACGCCGGCGAAGCTCAGCTCCACCACCACCGAGCCGTCGGCGCGCTCCTCCACCACGCGGCGGCTCTCCCGCGCCCAGCGCGCCCGCTCGGGGGAGACCCACAGGCGCGCGGTGCGCGAGGCCTGCACCTCGCCGGTGCGCATCCAGCCCTCCACTTCGGCCGCCGGATCGACCTCCGCGCGGGGCTCGAAGTGCTCCTCGGTGACCTCCGCACGCCTGATGCGATCCAGGCGGAAGTGGCGCATGTCCTCTCTGGCGGGGTCGAACGAGGCCACATACCAGCCCTCGCGCCCGTTGACCAGCGCGTAGGGCTCCACGCGCCGCTGGGAGAACTCGTCCTCGTTCTCCTTGTAGTAGTCCAGCTCGATCAGCCGGTGCTCGGTGATCCCGACCGAGATCTGCCGGGCCACGTCGGAGTCGTCGCTGCGGGCGTGCGCCACCTGCAGACCCTGCTCCATGGGGTCCCCCCCGAGGGCCGCGACGATCTTCTCGCGCGCCGACGTCAGGGAGCCCTCGGGGATGTGCTCCCCTAGTAGGTCGATCGCCGCGATCAGCGCCTTCGCCTCCACCGGCAGCAGCCGCGCGGGGCGGTCGAAGTTGTCGCTGTAGGGCTCCGGATCGACCTCGATCACGGCCCCCTCCTCCAGCTCGAGGATTTCCGCATAGAGCACGTAGGAGCCCCCGCCGAAGTTGACGACGTTCAGCACGTCGATGTCCTCGCGCAGCTCCTCCTCGCTCAGCTGCAGGCGCTCCTGGAGGTCCGCGAGCACCTCCCGCCGCCCCTCGCGGCCGGCGTGGATCAGGATGCCGGCGAGCGTCACCAGGCGCGCGAAGCGCTCCGGCCTGATCGCGGTCTCCATGCGGCGCGGCTCCTCGGGCGAGGCGTCCTCCTCGGGCCTGCGCCGCCGGCGGGCCCTCGCGGGCGCCAGCCGCTCGCCTGCGCGAGGCCCCCCGGGGGCAAGCGCCTCGCCGTCGACGAGCACCAGCGGGCTCTCGCAGTGGCGCTGCTCCACCAGCTCCAGTCGCCGGGCCAGCTCCTCGACGAGCTCGGGCGGGCCCAGCAGGCGGGCGTGCTCGCCGAGACCCAGCACCCATGAGACGAGCATTCGCGGGGCCCCATAGGTGGTGAGGAAGACGCGATCGCCCGATCCCTCCTCCTCAGCGGCGCGGATCTCGCCATAGCGGCCGAAGTGGCGCTCGATCTGCCAGGCGATCCGCTCCCCGAGCAGGATCTCCGCGGTCCCCCGCTCCTCCCCCAGCTGCCACTCCGCGCGGTTGGCGTACGCGCGCGGATCGAAGTCGGTGGGGCGCCTGAAGTCGTGCTCCGCCTTCGTCGCGTACGCCACTTTGCCGCGGATGCGCGAGAGGCGGAAGACACGGACCGCCTTGCGCTCGTGGGCGCGCCCCAGCAGGTAGAACTCACCGCCCTGGAACAGCAGGTGGTAGGGGTCCACGCGCCTGGCGCCCACCTCGTCGCGCTCCATCGTGTAGTAGTCGAAGGTGATCGTCTTCTGGCGGAAGATCGCCGTCTCGACCTTCGCCAGGCGCGCGGAGAGCTCGTGGCCTCCGGCCGAGGCCGTGATCCCGAGCGCCACCGAGCGCTGCTGCTCGGGTGCCCGCAGCGGACTGGGCCGCCCCCAGGTGATCTGCTGGAGTGCGAGCCGCAGCGGCTCCGCATAGGCGAACTCCCCGTCCAGCAGGTGCAGGGCGGTCTGCAGCGCGGCGAGCTCCTCGTCGGTGAACTCGATCTCGGGCAGGTGGAAGCTCTCCGAGCGCAGCGAGTAGCTCTCCTGCTCGGCCGCCGCGTCCGCGGGCCGGTCCACCGTGAGCTGGATTCCCAGCGATTCGAGCTCCGCGCGATCCGCGTAGAAGCGTCGCGCGAACGCGTCCTCGTTCATCACGCTGTACCCCTCCACGTCGCGCCGGATCTCCAGTGCCGTGACTGGCCGGCGCTCGGCCATCAGGTAGGAGATCAGCGAGAGCTGGCGGATCAGCTTCTCGGTGTCCTTCGCCATCTATCGCCAAAGATAGAACCCGCTGGCGAGACGGTGATCGCGCCCTGGTGCGGCGCTCCGCTATTTGCGGAGATTGCGAGCAGCCTGGGCGATGCTCAGGCTGCCTCGCGCACCCCGGACTCGAGCTCGCCCCGCGCGGGGAAGTACGCGGCCGCGCCGAGCGCGCGATCGAGCTCCGACCAGTGGCGCCCGGGGGCGAGCTCCCGCTCGAGGCGGTCGAAGCTGCCCAGGCGCCCCCCGAGGTTGTCGATCATGTGAACCAGCGTCGCCTCCCGTGTGCACGGCACCACCGGGCTGCCGTGCTCGAGCGAGCCGTGGTGGGAGAGGATGATGTGCAGCACCGCCCACTCGAGCTGCTCGGGGAAGCCCTCAATCTCCTCGATCTCGCGGCGGATGCGGTAGTAGCCGAGCGCGATCTCCCCATGCAGGCGGCCCAGGTCGGTGAGGTCGATTGCCCGTCCTGCACCGCCCTCATCCGTGTATGCCTCGAGCTTGCCGATGTCGTGCAGCAGCGCCCCCGTGACCGCCACGTCCCGGTCGATGCCCGGGAAGGTTGCGGAGGTCGCGCTCACCGCCTGCGCCACCCCGAGGCAGTGCTCCAGCAGCCCGTGGGGGTAGGCCTGGTGGTAGTACTTCGCGGCGGGCGCCACCCGGTAGCCGGCCCACATCTCCGAGCGCTCCCCCAGCACCCGCTCCAACAGCTGGCGCAGGTGGGGCTCCTGGATCGTGAGGATCAGCTCGCGCAGATCCCGCTCCATCTGCCCCGCCTCGCGCAGCGCGCCGGCGAGCAGGTCGCTCGGCGAGTAGCTCCCCGACTCCGCGGCCGCGAGCTCGCGGAGGTTGAGCTGGGGGCCGAAGCGGGGGTGCAGGCAGTAGCGCCCGCGCACGTGCACCGGCTCCCCGGCGCGCGCCAGCGCCTCGGTCTGCTCGAGGCCCTCCCACACCATCGCCGCCACCGCTCCGGTGCGGTCGCCCAACAGCAGGCGCAGGTAGTCCCCGCCGTCGCGCCGCGGGCGGCGTTCGAGCTGGCGCACCAGCAGCACCTGGTCGACCTCCGCGCCGTCTGTCAGCTCGTTGATGAGCATGGGCCTGAAGGTAGAGGCCGATGCGGACGGCAACTCCGCCCTGTGTCAGCCAGTCCGTGTCAGCTGAGTCCGGAGATCCGCCAGCTGCGGCCTTCCCGGACGAGCTCGAACGTGGCGAGGCGAAGCTTGCCCGACCAGGTGCTCTGCACGGTGGCGGTCGCCGTGGCGCCTTTGACCGCGATCTGCTTGACGGTCAGTTCGTAGCTGTCGATCGACCCGATCTGGCGTTTGAGCGCCTGCTTGCAGGTGCCCCCCGCGGTGCTGAGCCGCGCACGCACGGCGCTGGAGAAGTCTTCCTCGCAGACCTTCTGCTCGTTCGCCGCGGTCACGTCGGACTGGAGGTCCGAGATGCGCTGAGCCACGGCGTGGGCTTCGCCTTTGAAGCCGCTCGTGGAGACCGCGCCACCGCAGGCCGCGAGCCCGAGGGCGAGCAGGGCGGCGGCGAGGAGGGGGAGGCAGACGCGCCTCATTGGGATGGCAAGCATGGGGAGAGGGTATAGGCGCCGCGGTCCGCCCGCGCGCGGGGGCGGCCTCGCCGGAGCTACGGCTCCAGGCGGTTGGGCCCGCGGTAGAGGAAGGTGACCTCGCGCACGTTCTCCTGGCCGAGCATCTGCATCAGCAGGCGGGTGAGGCCGAAGCCGAAGCCGCCGTGGGGCGGGGCGCCGTAGCGGAAGAAGTCGAGGTAATACTGGATCGGCTCCGTCTCCACGTGCTTGTCGCGGGCCTGCTCGAGCAGCACGGGGAGGCGGTGCTCGCGCTGCGCGCCAGTGGTGATCTCGATGCCGCGCCACAGCAGGTCGAAGCTCCTGGTGAGCCCCGGCTGGTCGGGGTGGCGCATGTGGTAGAAGGGCCGCACCGCGGTGGGGTAGTCGGTGAGGAACGCGAACTCGTGGCCGTGCTCCTGCGCGACGATCGCCGAGAGCGCCCGCTCGCTCGGGGGGTCGAGGTCATCGTCGGGCCCGGGGACGTGCTCGTGCCCGTGGGCGCGCAGCAGCTCCTTGGCCTGGGCGAGCGGGATCCGGGGGAACGGCAGCGAGGGCACCACCACCTCCACGCCGAAGGTCTCACGGATCGCCTCCCCGTGCTCGGCCGCCACCACGCCGAAGACGTGCGCGAGCCAGGACTCCTCGAAGGCCATCACGTCCTCGTGGGAGTCCACCCAGGCGATCTCCACGTCCACGCTCGTGAACTCGGTGTCGTGACGGGAGGTGAAGGAGGGGTTGGCGCGGAACACGGGGCCGATCTCGAACACCTTCCCGAAGCCCCCCGCCATCGCCATCTGCTTGTAGAACTGGGGGGACTGCGCGAGGTAGGCGGTGCCCTCGAAGTACTCCACCTTGAACAGCTCCGCGCCGGACTCGCTCGCGGAGCCCATGAACTTGGGGGTGTGCAGCTCGATGAAGCCCTGATTGCGCCAGTGCTCGCGCATCGCGTGCTCGATCGTGGTCTGCACCTCGAAGATCAGGCGCCGGTCGGGCCGGCGCAGGTCGACGTAGCGCCAGTCGATCCGCTTGTCCAGGGCGGACTCCGGCGTGACCGGCAGCTCGGGCTCCGCGAGGGAGTCGATCTCCAGGCCCTCCAGGCGCACCTCGATCCCCCCGAGCTTCACGCGCTCGTCCGCGGCCACCACGCCGGTGATCGTGATCGCGGACTCCGCGGTCAGCTCCGAGACCGCCTGGTTGAGCTCGCTCGGGGGCTCGCTCTTCTCCAGCGCCACCTGCGCGAGCCCGGTTTCGTCGCGCAGGATCACGAACTGCATGCGCTTCTGATCGCGCACCGCGTTGACCCACCCGCGCAGGCGCACGCTCTCGCCCACCCTCGCCTGCAGATCGGCTATCGCGGTGCGCTCCACGCGGCGGGATCGTATAGAAGGCCGAGCCTCGACAGCGGGCGGGGGCCGGGACGGGCCCGGCCCCGATCCATCGATTTGGGGTTGTCCCCTTCGCAGGATGCTCAGCCCGTGATCCTCGACCTCAGAGCTGGGCTAGGTCCTTCTTCAGCTGGGCGAGGTCGAAGCCGTCGGGGTTCTCTTCTTTCTGTAGGTCCTCGGTCGAGATGTAGGCCCAGGCTTCGTCGCAGTACTTTTCGAAGAAGGGGGCCGTCATCTGCTGCAGCGCACCCCAGGTGACGATGTCGAGGTTCGCGCGCTTGGCCACGCAGCAGATGTAGTGACCGCCTTCGACAGTCGCGCCCTCGACGACGCTCCAGGGCTTGCCTTCGTTGAACTGTTCCATGGCCGAGCCCGGGAATTCGATGCCGATGCCGACCGTCTGGAAGATGTACAGCGCCTGGTAGAGCTGCTCGAGGTTCTTGGGCTCCAGCTTGACGAAGGCGCCGATCTTGTGGCGTTTTTCGGTGATGTCGATGATGCCGGTCCTGCGGCGGTACTTCAGCACGTCGCGGACGTTCGAGCCGTTGTCGGTGGGATTGTGGCCCGGAGGTCCCGCGTTTTCGTTGAAGCCGGTTCCGGCGGCGTAGTCGCTGAGCACGTCGGCGGTCGTGAACGTCGCCGGATCGCCGCCCTCGGCGGTCAGGAGCATCGTCTCGTGGGCCGGGCCCGCCCACGCGCAGTCGCCCCACTCGTCGTTGCCCAGCATGCCCCAGCCTTTCGGCGGGAACAGCGTCTCGTGGCCGAATTCGGCTGGCGCGGGTGGGAGCTTCGCCGCATCGAGGTACTTCGTGAACAGCAGGTCGCGGTCGTCCTTCGTGGCGGGCTTCTTGCCTAGTCTCAGGGCGGGCATCTCGTGCTCTCTTTCTGGATCGGGTGGCCGGCGTGTCCGCTTCTTCGTTTCCCTCGATGTGGTGGATCCGTCGGGCTGACGTCCGACTGGACCTCGGTCGGCTGGTGGTGTCGAGGCCCTCGAGGTGGTCCGCGAGCGCTCTCCTATGTCCGTCTGGGGAAACGACGGATTCTTAGAGCTGGACTCTACAGGTTCCTGCTGTGCGCTCTTCTGGCTGGCTCGAGGAGTACGGCTACCGACGAAGCTCGGGCGACTGCGCCCTGATCATCCACAGGTTCTCCTCGAGGCCACGCACGACGCCGTGCAGCAGGTCTGCGGTGACGGCGTCAACGTCCTCCAGACGGTCCATGCGTTCGCGGACGTCGCCCACCGCGGTCGTGAGCAGCTCGGTGAAGGCGGCGACCACCTCGGCGTCCAGGAGCTGCCCCTCCGGCAGCGGCGCGAGGGTCGAGCGCGCGGCGATCGTCCCCGCCCGCCCGTCGGGTTGGTAGCCGAGCGCGACCGCACGCTCCGCGACCTCGTCCGCCGCCGTGCGCCAGCTCTCGACGAGCTCGTCGAGGAACAGGTGCAGCGGACGAAACAGGCGCCCGACGAGGTTCCAGTGGGCCTGCTTGCCGGCCAGCGACAGGTCCGTGAGCGTGACGAGCACGGCCTGCAGCTCGCCGCCGATGGCGCGCCGGTCAGCGTGGCGGAGCGTTGGGTGGTGGTCCTCGCTGATGGTCTTCTCGGTCATCGGTCACCTCCGGTCGAGTCGTGGGTGAGTCGATTGTTCCACTCGGGGCATGTGCCGGCTTTTGGGTGTGCGTGACCCGCATCTCCGACGCGGCGGCCGGTCGGGGTGTCGCTGCCTCGCTCTCGGTGTGGTGGATGGGTGGCCGACCTCGGTCGGCCGTTGTGTCTAGGTCTCGGCTGGTCCGCGAGGAACCCCCGATAAACGTCTGGAGAGACGACAGATTCTTAGAACTGGACTCTACAGGATCTTGCTGTGCGGTGGAGCTCCCTACGACATGGCTCGCGCGTGACATGTACATGATCGGCTGGGCGGAGCCGACAACCTGTGGCTCCACCCAGCACTGAGGTTCAACTCAATCGCCGGCTAAGAAAACCAGCAGACATCACAGCGTCTAAAAGAACAGTCCATGGCTGTTTTCTTGTTTGGTGACCTCCCTTCCGCGGATTTCGCCGGATTCCGGACCACCAATGGAGCATTCCTGTTTTGGGGATTCCAAGTCTTCATTTTTTCCAAAGAGAAACGCTACTGTTCCATTTACTTCTTCCCCTAGTGCATTGATCGCGCCAGAGCATTCATCTGTCACTTTGAGGATTTTATCCACCTCGCATTCGACCTTGACACTGGGTCCGCTGCCTTTGGTCCAAAAGAACGAGATCCATATTCTGGGTCCGGCTCCGCTTCCTCTGCGTAACACGGTAAAGTCCCACCCGAGGGTGAGCGGTGTGGCTTTGACTGTACCTGCTTCGCACTCACCTGTATTTCTTTCACATCCCGAAAACGTCACCGCAGAGATCCCACCCTCTCCTTCCCGACCGGCCCATCCTTTGCCGGTCTCTTTGCAGGAGATCCTGGATTCTCCGCCTGTAGCTTTGGTATCGATGAGTTCTATGGTTTCTGCGCTAGAGGTGACGTTTACGGTTTCAGTGACTTCCTTTGTTTCCCAGTTGCCGCCTGCTTTTGCTTCAGTGCAAAGACTATTCTGCCACTGTCCTTTTCCCGCGTTTTCCTTGCATATCTTCCAATTTATTGTTTCAACCGCAGATGCGGGCGCTGACGCCACCGTCATCAGGCAGGATGCGATGACAAGCCCAAAGAGGATTTTCAGTTTCATATTCCTGCTCCTTTATTCCGAGATAGATCCAACGATCGCCTGGTGCCTGTTCAACGGAGGCACCTGGCAGTGCGTCCGACGGGACTCGAACCCGTATCTGCGGCTCCAAAGGCCGCTGCTCTTAGGCGTCGATTTCTCAGGTGGCTTGGACGCCGCGACCGCGGATGCGGCGGTGAGCCGCCGGCGTGGCACGAGGCCGCCGGTTGAGTGACTCGCGCGGCGCCCTCCCTCACCGGATACTTGCTCTGCCATTGACCCGTTGAGCTACGGACGCGTGTGTCTCACCTGTGGCTACGCATGGCCTCCCCGTGCGAGGGCGTGCTCGGAGAGCGCCGGCCAGGGCGTGGCGCTCACGGGCGTGCTGTTGCCCGCGAGCGACCACAGCTCCTCGGCGATGTGCGGGGTGAGGGGGGCGAGCAGCTGGGCGAGCAGCAGCAGCGCCGCGACGACCGCCTCGCGGTCGGCCTGCTGGAGCTCCCCACCGGGGCGCTCCAGTGCTCGCTGCTCGAAGTCCTGGATGCGGGTGAGCAGCAGCATCGCGTTGTGCGCCGCACGCTGCATCTCCAGGCCCTCGAGATTCCTTGTGACCTTCTCGCACGCCACCCGGCACCACCCCGCCAGCCGGCGGCGCAGCTTCTCGGATGTCTCGATTTGCGCCGCGGCGCCGAGTTGGGGGCTCCACTCCCTCAAGCGTCCCTCGGCGTAGCCGTAGAGCTTCTTGAGGAAGATCTGGCAGTGGCGCACCGGCTGGTCGTTCCAGTTGAACGCCCTCCCCGGTGAGGCCGCATAGAGAACCGCCAGGCGCACCGTGTCCGCACCCACGTTGGCCACCAACTCGTTGGGGTCGACCACGTTGCCGAGGTGCTTGCTCATCTTGCGCCCCTCCAGGCGGATCATCTGGTGCATCAGCGCTTTCGCGAACGGCTCCCGGTCGGGCAGCTCGGGCAGCTCGCCGAGGTCCTGCAGGACCTTGCCGAGGAGGCGCTGGTCGAACATGTAGCCCCCCGCGTCCGCGCCCCACACGATCTGCTCCGCCGGCAGCCAGCGGGCATATTCGGGGTGGCTGAACATCTCGGTGGCGCGGTCCTGCGGGGGCACGCAGATCGGCATCCACATCCACATCCCGTCCACGTGGCAGTCGATCGTGTCTGTCTCCCTCCTTGCCGCCTCCCCGCAGTGGGGGCACGGGGTTTCGTAGAAGTCGGGGCGGCCCGCGAGCGGGTTGCCGCCCTCGCCCGAGATCCTCAGGTCCTCGGGGAGCCGCACGGGGAGCTCCTCGAAGGGCACCGGGACCGTGCCGCAGGCGGGGCAGTGGATCAAGGGGATCGGCGCCCCCCACGCGCGCTGGCGGGAGATCGGGAAGTCGCACGCGCGGTAGCGCACCGCCGGCCGCGGGGTGGAGCTGGCCCTCGCCGCCTTCCACGCGGCAGTCGCGGACTTGGGCAGGCGCTCTGCGATCGAGGCGTCGGTGGGGTCGAGCTTGGGGATGCCCAGCACCGCGGTGGGACCGAAGCGGGCGTCGACGAGCGGGGAGATCACGATTGGCAGCGTCCCCGCCACGCCCGGGACGGTCGCGAGCGCCCCGGTCTGCACCACCGGGATCTGCTTGGACTCGCGGTCCCCCCGTCGCCAGCCCGCCTCGCGCACGCTCGCGAGCTGGGCGGCCACCCGGGAATCGGAGGCCCAGCGGTCGATTTCCGGATGTCCCGGGGAGATCGCCACGAAGGCCGCCTTCGCGATCGCCCTGGGGTGGGGGGTGAAGACCGTCAGGGTGGCCCCGTCGAAGGTGCTCGCGTCGATCTCCACGCCGTCCACGCGGCCGAGCACGGCGCGCTGGGAGCCGATCGCGGCCTTGTCCCAGCCCGTCAGCGCCTCCAGGCCGCGCTCGTTCTCCTGCACGTAGGCGGTGATCCGCATGAACCACTGCGGCAGGCGCACGAAGCGCACCTCTGAGTGGCAGCGCCAGCAGAGTCCCTCCTGTGCCTGCAGGGTCGCGAGCACCGTCTGGCAGGAGTCGCACCAGCTGACCTGCCCCTCGCGCCGGTAGACGAGGCCCCGCTCCAACATCGCCAGGAACAGCCACTGTGTCCAGCGGTACTGCTCGGGCTCGGAGGAGACGAAGGTGCGCTCCCAGTCGCAGGAGTAACCGAGCGCCTCGAACTGGCCGCGCATCCGCTCGCAGCAGCGCGCCACCCACTCCTGGGGCGCGATCCCCCGGCTCTGGGCCTCGAGCTCGGCGGGCAGCCCGAAGGAGTCGAAGCCCAGCGAGAACAGCACCCCCCTGCCGCGAGTGCGCAGGAAGCGCGCGTGGGCGTCGGCGATCGTGTAGCTGCGGATGTGTCCCATGTGGGCGTCCCCCGAGGTGAAGGGACAGCCGGCGAACACATACGCCGGCTTGCGCTCGTCCCCCGGCGCGGGCGCCGCGAACACGCCGGCTCGCTCCCACGCGGCCTGCCAGCGGGCCTCGATCGGTCCCGGGTCGTAGTCCGCTCCGCGAGTGGAAAACGAATTGGCGCTACTGACGTCCCCCTCGGCTGGGCGGCTGGGGCTGGAAACCGCGCCAGCGCCTGAGATGGGAGCCATGGCGGGCGCTCGGGAGGGCACAGCGGTTGTGTCGATCCGCGAACCGTTCATGATCTCGACGCTATCGGATAGCGGTCCATAAGTCCAGAAAGACTCAAACACATCCGATATGTTGATGTTGCCTGATGTCCTGCCAGACTCCGGACGGACGGCCGCCCCCGTCTCGCCGCTCGCAGGAGCCGGGGCGAGGGGCGGTCCCGTTTGGCCCCGAGAAGGAGAGCGATACAGGGTGGCTCGCTGCGCGGTCCTGACCAACGACCTTCAGTACGACCTCGTCCACAAGAACGCTGCGCGCAGGACGGCGGTGGCGGCGTTCACCCCCAAGATGCAGCGCTTCCTCGAAGCGATGCGCACGCTGGGGGTGCCGGTGGTGCACCTGCAGCTGATCAACCTCGAGGAGGACCCCCGCGCGGAGCGCTACGACGGGTGGCTGCCCGTCACCCGGGGCTCCCAGGGGGCGCGCATCGTGGAGGAGTTCCTCGCCCCCGGCGACGTGGTGGTGGAGAAGAACAAGGACAGCGGCTTCTACGAGACCGCGCTGCACGACCGCCTCCAGGAGCTGCGCGTCGACACGGTGATCATCACCGGGATGCAGACCCAGATCTGCGTGCAGACCACCGCCGCGGACGCCTTCTTCCGCGGCTACAACGTGGTCGTGCCCCCCGACGCGGTCGTCTCCGCGCGTCCCGAGGATCAGGTGCGGGCGCTGGAGTGGCTGGGCTCCTACTGCGCCACGATCATGCCCACCGCCCAGCTCGCCGAGGCGATTGCGCGGGACAGCCTGCCCGAGTTCAGCGTGGTGGCGATCCCATGAGCGCAGGCGTCATCCAGCTCGATCACGGCACCGGCGCCGGGATGAGCCGGGAGCTGGTCGCCGAGCTGATCGCCCCCCGCCTGGGCCACGTGCACTCGGGCAGCATGGAAGACAGCGCTGTGCTCGAGCTCGGCGGTGCCCGCATCGCGCTAACCACCGACTCCTTCGTGATCGACCCCCTCTTCTTCGGCAATGGGGACATCGGCAAGCTCGCGGTGTGCGGCACCGTCAACGACCTCGCGGTCAGTGGGGCGCTCCCCCGCTACCTCACCCTCGCGCTGGTCCTGGAGGAAGGATTCCCGATCGCCGACCTCGAGCGGGTGCTCGACTCCGTGCGCGAGGCCGCGGACGCGGCGAGCGTGGAGGTGGTGGCCGGCGACACCAAGGTGGTCAGGGCGGGGGAGGTCGACAAGCTCTTCATCAACACCACCGGGGTCGGCGTGTTCGAGCGTGAGCCCCAGCTCGGAGTCTCGAGGATCCTCCCCGGCGACGCGGTGATCGTCACGAGCTGGCTGGGCAACCACAGCATCCACATCCTCTCCCTGCGCGAGGGCCTCGGTTTCGAGGAGCGCGTGCTCAGCGACTGCGCGCCCCTGGACGGCCTGGTGTGGAACGTGCTGCAGGAGCACGCCCCCCACGTGCACTGCATGCGCGACATCACCCGCGGGGGGCTCGGGACCGTGCTCGACGAGCTGGCCGCGGGAGCCGGGGTCTCGATCCGAATCGAGGAGAGCCGGCTGCCGATCCAGCGCGAGACCGCAATGGCCGCCGACATGCTGGGGGTCGACCCGCTGTACCTCGCCAACGAGGGCAGCATCTGCATGCTCGTCGCACCCGAGGCCGCCGCCGAGGTCCTCGAGGCGGTGCGCTGGCACCCCCATGGCCGCGCGGCGCAGATCGTCGGCTCCGTGCGGGAGCTCACCGGCCGATCCGCGATCGGTGGAGCCGCGAGCGCCGGCGCGGTGAGCATCGTGCGCGCGGACGGCGCCGAGGCGGTCCTCGAGCTGCCCCATGGGGCCGAGCTGCCACGGCTGTGCTGAAGAGCTCCCCCACCCTCCCCCCGCTCGAGACGCGGCGCTACCAGATCCGCGGGGTCGTGCAGGGGGTGGGTTTCCGCCCCTTCGTGTTTCGCGCCGCCGCGCGCCGCGCGCTGGGGGGCTGGGTGTGCAACGACTCCGACGGCGTGCTGCTGGAGGTCCAGGGCCCGACGGGGGCGCTCGAGGAGTTCATCTACGAGGTGCGCACCCATGCTCCCGCGCTCGCGCGGGTCGACTCGGTGGCGCTGCTGGAGCGCCGCCACGATGAGTGGCCCCTCCAGGGCTTTGGGATCCATGCGAGCGAGCACCGCCCTGCGGGCTCGAGCACGCTCATCCCGCCCGACACCTGTGTATGCGAGGAGTGTCTGCAGGAACTGCTCGATCCCGCGGACCGTCGCTACCGCTACCCCTACATCAACTGCACCAACTGCGGACCCCGCTACTCGATCGTCCGCGGGGTCCCCTATGACCGCGGGCTCACCACGATGGCCGGCTTTCAGATGTGCGAGCGCTGCGAGCGGGAGCACCACGACGTGCGCGACCGGCGCTTCCACGCCCAGCCCACGGCGTGCTGGGAGTGCGGCCCGCGGGTGGCGCTGGTGCTGGCGGGTGAGCGTCCCTGCGGCGACGCTCCGTCCGCGCCGGACCCGATCGAGGAGACGATCGCACTGCTGTGCGAAGGTGCGATCGTCGCGGTCAAGGGGCTGGGGGGCTACCACCTGATGGTCGACGCCCGCGACGAGGAGGCGGTGGCGAGGCTGCGCCGACGCAAGCACCGCGAGGAGAAGCCCCTCGCGGTGATGTCTCCCACCCTGGACGCGGTGCGCCGATACGCGCACGTTGGAGATGGCGAAGCCGAGCTCCTGAGCGGTCCCCAGCGGCCGATCGTGCTCGTGCGCAAGCGCACCGACGATGCCGCCGAGGGACTTGCGGCGGGGGTCGCGCCGGGCAACCGCAGCTACGGGGCGATGCTCGCGTACACCCCCGTGCACCACCTGCTCCTCCAGGGTGGCCTCGACGCGCTGGTGGCGACCAGCGGCAACGTCGCGGAGGAGCCCATCGCGTTCCGCGACGACGACGCGCTCGAACGCCTGGCGGGGATCGCGGATGCGTTCCTCATCGGGGAGCGCGAGATCTTCACTCGGGTGGACGACTCGATCGTGCGCTGCGTGAAGCTTGGCGACTCAGGCGCTTCGGGCCAGCCGGTCGGGACGGACGGACGGGCGGTCGCGAGCCGCGTCGAGGTGGTCCCCATCCGCCGCGCCCGCGGCTACACCCCGGAGTCGGTGAGGGCCCCCTTCGAGCCGCCCCCCCTGCTCGCGGTGGGGGCAGAGCTGAAGAGCTCGATCTGTCTCTCGCGCGGAGAGGAGCTGTTCCTCAGCCACCACATCGGGGACCTCGGGAACGAGGCGACGATGCGCTCCTTCGAGCACGCGATCGAGCATCTGTCGAAGCTGCTCGAGGTGACCCCGGGCGTGATCGCCCACGACATGCACCCCGGCTACCGCAGCACGCGGTTCGCCCTCGCCCAGGAGCACCTGGCGACGGTGGCGGTCCAGCACCACCACGCGCACATGGCGTCGTGCATGTGCGAGCACGGGCTCGAGGAGCCCGTGGTGGGCGTGATCTTCGACGGCACCGGATACGGGACCGACGGCAACGTCTGGGGCGGCGAGTTCCTGGTCGGCGACTACGTGGGCTTCGAGCGGGCCGCCCACCTCGCCTATCTGCGGCTGCCCGGCGGCGAGCGCGCGGTGCGGGAGCCCTACCGAGTGGCGCTCTCGCTGCTGTGGGAGGCTTTTGGGGAGGACTTTCAGGGGCTCGATCTGCCGGTGGTGAGCGAGCGCTCACCGCAGGAGCGACGGGTGTTCGCGCAGATGCTCCGCACGGGGCTGCACTCGCCGCTGTGCTCGAGCGTGGGGCGGCTGTTCGACGGAGTCGCCGCGCTGATCGGGGTGCGCGAGCACTGCCGCTACGAAGCGCAGGCGGCGATCGAGCTGGAGCAGCTCGTGCGGCCCGGCGCCCTGGGCGATCGGCCCTTCCCGTGGCGGCTGCGCGGTCCCGAGCAGTGGCCGTGGCGGATCGACCACACGCCGATGGTGCGCGAGCTCGTCCGGGAGGCGCGCCGGCGGGACACCACCGCGGCGGAGCTCAGCCTGCGCTTCCACCGCACCTTGATCGACATCGTGCGCGGCACCTGCGAGGCGATCCGCGAGCGGACCGGCATCGAGCGGGCGGTGCTGAGCGGTGGGGTGTTCCAGAACGAGTTGCTGCTGCGCGGCTGCCACGAGGCGCTGGGCGGGGCGGGCTTTCGGGTGTACTCCCACAGCCGCGTTCCCCCCAACGACGGCGGGGTGGCGCTCGGGCAGGCAGCCGTAGCGGGCTGGTGCGCACGATGAGCGCCGTGGCGCCCCGGGCGCGCCCGGGGGAGCGCTTCGAGGGACTGCACTTCTCGCCCGCCCCGGCGGTCTCGGGTCCCGTGCCGGGCCCCCGCTCCCAGCGGATGCTCGCCGAACAGGCGGCGCTCGAGAGCCGCGCCCGCTCCTACCCGCGCGGCGTTCCCGTGGCCCTCCACGAGGGGCGCGGGGCCACGCTGCGCGACGTGGACGGCAACACCTACGTGGACTTCTTCGGCGGCGCCGGCGCGCTCAACCTGGGCCACGGCCACCCCGTGGTGGCGCGCGCGGCGCACGCGCAGCAGGGGCGGCTGGTGCAAGCTCTCGACTTTCCCACCGCCCCCCGGTTGGCGCTGATGCGCCGCCTCAGGGGGATCCTGCCGGGTGCGCTGCGGCGCACGGCGCGCATCCACTTCGGCGGTCCCACCGGCTCGGACGCGGTGGAGGCCGCGCTGAAGCTCGTGCGCGCCCACACCGGCCGCCGGCCCCTCGTGGCCTTCCAGGGCTCCTACCACGGGATGACCGCGGACGCGCTCTCGGTCACCGCCGAGGTGGCCCGCGGGGGGCCGCAGGACACGGCGGTGCACTTCATGCCCTTCCCCTACTGCTACCGCTGTCCCCTCGGCCTGCGCCGGCCGACGTGCGGGATGGCGTGCGCGACGCTGCTGGAGAGCTCCCTGGAGGACCCCTACAGCGGCCTGCCCAAGCCCGCGGGCGTGATCGTCGAGCCGATCCAGGGGGAGGGCGGCACGATCGTCCCGCCGCCGGGGTGGCTGGCGCGGGTGCGCGCGATCACCCGCCGCCACGGGGTGCCCCTGATCGTGGACGAGATCCAGACGGGGTTCGCCAGGACGGGGACGATGTTTGCGTGCGAACACGACGGGATCGACCCCGATGTGATCGTGCTCTCCAAGGGCCTCGGGGGGATCGGCTACCCGCTGTCGGGGATCGCCTACGACGAGGCCCTGGACACGTGGGAGCCGGGGGCTCACATCGGGACCTTCCGCGGGCACCAGGTCGGGATGGCCGCGGGGGCGGCGGCGATCGAGTTGATGGGAGAGCTCGACCTCCCGGGGCATGCGCGCGAGCTGGGGGAGCTCGCCCTGGAGCTGCTGGAGGACGCGCGCGCCACGCAGGAGCTCGAGGCGATCGGGGAGGTGCGCGGGCGCGGACTGATGATCGGGGTGGAGCTCGTGCGCGACCGCGAGAGCAGGGCGCCCTGGCCGGAGCTCGCGGATGCGCTGCGCAGGGCGTGCTGTGAGCGGGGGCTGCTCATCGAGCTCGGCGGCCACCACGGCAACGTGGCGCGCTTCCTGCCGCCGCTGGTGATCTCCCGGGGGCTGCTGGTGCGGGGGATCGAGATCTTCGTGCAGGCGCTCGCGGAGAGCGAACGGGTTCAGCGGGTGCGCTCGGGGCGTGGGTGAGGAGTGGACTCCGGCGCGAGCGCGAGCTGATCGCCGGTGAAGGCGACCCCCACCGGCTCCAGGATCACGCGGCGCGCCCCTTCCTCGACCGCGCCGGCGAGCACCGCGTCGAGGTCGAGCTCGCGCGCGTGCTCCACCACGCGCGCGCCGTCGCCCGGCCGGCAGTAGACGGCAAAGCCCGCGCCCATGTTCAGCGTGCTGTAGGCGGCCGCCGGGTCCAGCTCCGCCTGCGCGGCCAGGAACGCGAGGACTCCGGGCACCGGGGGCAGCTCGCGGATGCGATAGGTGAGCTCGCGCTGGGGGCGCATCAGCTTGAGCATCCCGTGCCCCGTGATGTGGCTCAGGTAGGTGAGCCGCACCTGCGCATCGCCCAGCAGGCGCCGGACGAGCGCGACGTATAGGCGGCTCGGGGCCAGCAGGGCCTCGCCGAAGGTCACCCCGCTGGGATTGCCGGGCAGCTCCGTCAGGAGCCCATCGGGAAGTTGCGCCGCGACCCGGCGCGCGAGCGAGGCGCCATTGGCGTGCAGGCCGCTGGAGGGGAGCAGCACGATCTCATCGCCCGGGGCGAGCTCCTCGCCGAGCAGCGGCTCCCCGGGGGGCGGCACGAAGCCGAGCGCGCTGCCCGCCAGCTCGATCTCCTCGGGTGCGAGCAGGTCGCTGAGGGAGGGGGACTCGCCTCCGCCCCAGGCGCACTGCGCGTCGTCGCAGGCGCGCCGCCACCCGGCGAGCAGCGCGTCGGCGCGCTCGGAGTGCTCGTACCAGGCGCTCGAGCCGGTGGCGAAGTAGGCGTTGACGACGAGCGGGAGCGCCCCCACGCACACCAGGTCGTTGAGCACCGCCGCCACGGTGTCGTAGGCGACGTCGTCGAAGTGATTGGCTCCGGCCCGCTCACCCGCGCTCGTCAGCTCGTGGTACTCGCGGGCGATGATCGACTTGGTGCCGAGGGTCTCCAGCACGAACGCGAGCGTGCTGCCCGCGAAGCGCAGCACGAACGCCGGCTCCCCCCGGGATCCGTCGATCGCACGCGCGCCGGCGGTGGCGAGCCAGTGGGAGGTGGCGAGCGCCTCCTCGAGCGCCCTGCGCTTGCCGGCGTCGAGCACGGCGTAGTCGACGCCCGCCCGGCGGTAGGCGCTGTGCACATCGGGATCGGCCACCCGGGGAGCCTATCCCGTGCGTTCGCGCACCAGACAGGTGGTCGCCAGCCAGCTCCCCGGCTCGCCCGTGGGAATCAGCGGGAAGGCGAGGTCGTCGAGCAGCGCCCACATCTGCGTCCGCCTGTCGGTGTCGACCCAGGTGGGGGCCCAACGGGTGAGGTCGGCTTCCTCGAAGGCCGCCTGCAGAGCCTCCCCGACGGCGTCGAGGCCCGGCGAGCGGATTCTGCCCCGTTTGCGAAAGCGCAGCACGCAGTGATCGGAGGCGATCACCTCGGAGACCTCGGGGTGGTCGGGTCGCACGACCCGGATGCGCATGCGCATACCCACACCGTATTACGCGTGCTCATAGCTGCGGCCCCCTGACGGCCGCAGAGCAAGCAGGCCTAGGACGCAGAGAGCGTGGCGTGCTGAGCACACGAGCGACCGAGGACAACGGCATGCGCAGCTCTGCGACCGTCAGGGTTACTCGGCGCGGCTGAACTCCGCTATCGCGATGCACAGCATCGTGAGCCCCAGCAGGGCGACCACGGCGGCCTCGAGGATGCTGGGGACGTGCCAGCCAAACCACGTCACCCCCGGGGCGAGCGCGTGGCGGGCGGCTGCGCTGATGTTCAGGTGAGAGAAGATCGCGCGGCGCATCGGATCGACGGCGTAGGTGAGGGGGTCGAGGCGGTTGAGGATCGCCAGCCACTGGGGCAGGTGGGCGACGGAGAACATCGCGCCGGAGATGAAGTACATGGGCATGATCGCCATCTGCATGAGCGCCATGAAGGACTGCATCTGGCTGATGCGCGCGGCGGCCATCATGCCGAAGGCGGTGATCGAGAAGGCGAGCAGCAGCTGCAGCGCGAAGAGCTCCGCCATGAGGCCGAACGAGTAGGGGACTCCGACGAGGCCCGCGATCGCGAGCACGATCACGCCCTGGAAGGCCGCGACGGTGGCGCCCCCGAAGCACTTGCCGAGCACGATCGAGGAGCGCCGCACGGGGGCCACCATCATCTCGCGCAGGAACCCGAACTCGCGGTCCCACACGATCGAGGCGGCGGAGAACATCGCGGTGAACATCACCGCCATGCAGAGCACGCCGGGGTAGATGAAGGTTTTGAAGTTGATCCCGTGGGTGCTCGCGGAGACGAACGAGGAGAGCCCCGTACCGAGCACGAACAGGAACAGGAAGGGCTGCACGAGCGAGGTGACGATCCGCAGGCGGTCGCGGGAGAAGCGGATCAGCTCGCGCCGCCACACCACGCGGATCGCGCGCAGCTCGCCAGCGACGCTGCGCGTGGGGACGCGCACCTGGGCCACGGGATGACCCGCGGGCGCGGCGATTGGATTGGAAGCGGGAGTCTGGGTGGCGGCCATCAGTGGCTCATCCTCCTTCCTGGGGCGTGCGGGTCGCCGGCAGTCGGCGTGGGGGCTGCCATCAGCGGGACATCATCCGCGCGACGTTGCGCATGTGATCGGTGGAGGTGGCCTCGGCGTCGCGGATGGTGGTGCCGGTGTATGACATGAAGACATCGTCGAGGGAGGGCCGGGAGACGGAGACCGAGCGGATCGGCGGGTGGGCGGGGTCCCATTCATCGAACAGCCGGGGCACGAACTGCTCGCCGTCGGAGACGCCGAAGGTGACGGCGCCCTCGGCGATCGTGGCCTCGATGTCGAAGCGCTCCCGCAGGGCGGCGATCGTCGCCTGATCGTCTGGCGTTGAGATCTGCACGCGGTCCTTGCCGACGCTCGCCTTCAGCGCCTCGGGGGTGTCGAGCACGATGATGCGTCCCTGATCCATGATCGCGATGCGGTCGCAGTACTCGGCCTCGTCCATGTAGTGGGTGGTGAGGAAGATCGTGATGTCCTCGCGCTGCTTGAGCTCGTCGATGTAGCTCCAGATCGAGCTGCGCGTCTGGGGGTCGAGGCCCACGGTGGGCTCGTCGAGGAACAGCACGCGCGGAGAGTGCAGCAGGCCCCGGGCGATCTCCAGGCGCCGCTTCATGCCCCCCGAGAAGGTGCCCACGAGGCTCTTGCGGCGCTCCCACAGCCCCACCATCTCCATCACCTGCTGCATGCGCGGCGCGACGCTCTCGCGGGGCACGCCGTAGAGCTCGGCGTGCAGGCGCAGGTTCTGCTCGGCCGTGAGGTAGCCGTCGAGGGTGGTGTCCTGGAAGACCAGGCCGATGTTGCGCCGCACCGCATCCCGTTCTGAGACCACGTCGTGTCCCGCCACCAGCGCGGCGCCGCCGGTGGGTTTGACGAGGGTGCAGAGCATGTTGATCGTGGTGGACTTCCCCGCGCCGTTGGGCCCGAGGAACCCGAAGACCTCCGAGCGGGCCACCTCGAAGTCGATCTCCCGCACGGCTTCGATCTCGCCGTAGCGCTTGGCGAGGCCTTTGACCGAGACCGCGGGAGCGACCGATCGGAGATCGGCCGGCGCGGCGGACTCGCGGCTGCCGTTCGGGGAGGGGCTGCGGTCCGGGGAGGGGCCTCCGTTCGGCGAGGAGCTGCCGTTTCGGGAGGGGCCGTCGGTTGCGGGAGTGGGGGAGGTCATGGTGAGGGTGTCCGCGGCCCCCGTGGGAGGGACCGCAGACACCGTAGCGCGCAGCTCAGCTGTTCTCAGGGCTCTTGGGATCGCTCTCGGGGCTCTCGGGCTCCGCGCCGTCGGCGAGGATCCGGTAGAGCTCGCGGCGCGCGTTGACGAGCACCTTGCGGGCCTCCGCGAGCTGGGCCTCGCTGCCGTGCATGACCTGCGTGAAGGCGACGGCGACCTCGCGCATGAGCTTGCCGAGCTCCACCACCGGGGGGCTGTAGCCTCCGCTCATCTCCTCCCAGGGGGCGGGCCGCTCGGGGTCACGCTCTTCGACGCGGGCGAGACCCTCGGGGGTGAGTCGCAGGAGCTTGCGCCCGTCGATCTCCTCCGAGCGAATCAGGCCCTCGTCCTCGAGCTGCTGCAGCGCTGGGTAGACGGAGCCCGGGCTGGGGCTCCAGGCACCCTCGCTGCGCTCCTGGACCTCCTGCATGATCTGGTAGCCGTTGCGGGGCTCCTCGGCGAGGAGCAGCAGGGCGGCGGTGCGGATGTCCCCGCGCCGCGCCTTGCGGCCCCCGCCGCGCCAGGGCCCGCCACCTCCGAACCCGCCAAACGGGAAGCCGCCGGGCCCGCTCTCGCGGCGATGGCGGCAGTGTCCCTCTCGTGCTGTGTGTTGGTAATGCCTATGCATATCTACTCCTATCGTTGAACATCACGATAGTAGCACGATATATCGCGAATATGTCAGTGCCGGAAGTGGCGGATGCCCGTAGCCACCATCGCGATGCCCGCGGCGTCGGCGGCGGCGATGACCTCCTCGTCGCGCACGGAGCCCGCAGGTTGAATGACGGCGCCGATGCCAGCGTCGATCGCGAGCTGGGGGCCGTCGGCGAAGGGGAAGTAGGCGTCGGAGGCGAGCACCGCACCCGCCAAGAGGCCCGGCTGGGCCGACTGGGCCTTCTCGACGGCGATGCGCACCGCGTCGACGCGGCTCATCTGGCCCGCGCCGATGCCGACCGTCGCGGCGCCCGCGGCGAGCACGATCGCGTTGGAGCGCACGTGACGGCAGACCCTCCAGGCGAACAGCAGGTCCTCCCACTGAGACTCTGTGGGGGCGGTGACGGTGAGCACGCGCATCTGCTCGCGCGTCTCCGTCACCAGGTCGCGGCTCTGCACGAGCTGCCCCCCGAGCACCGGCTTGCCTTCAACCTCGCGCAGAGGTGGCGGCCACTGGGGGAGCTCGAGCAGGCGGACGTTCTTCTTCCCCGTCAGGACCTCCAGCGCCTCCTCGTCGAAGCCGGGGGCGAGCAGCACCTCGATGAACTGCTTGGAGAGCGCCTGCGCGCAGGCGCGGTCCACCCGGCGGTTGAGCGCGATCACCCCTCCGTAGGCGCTCTGGGGATCGCAGGCGAAGGCGCGCTCGTAGGCCTCCAGGACGCTCTCCCCGAGGGCGCACCCGCAGGGGTTGTTGTGCTTGACGATCGTGCACGCCGGGCCCGAGAAGTCCTCGACCAGCTCCCGCGCGGAGCTGAGGTCGAGCAGGTTGTTGAAGGAGAGCTCCTTGCCGTGCAGCTGCTCCACCCCGTCCAGCAGATGGGTGGGCGAGCCCACCCGCGCGTAGAAGGCGGCCTGCTGGTGGGGGTTCTCGCCATAGCGCAGGTCGCTCACCTTCTCGTAGGCCTCGCGCCAGTGCGGCGGGAAGCCCTCGTGGGTGCGACGGGAGAACCAGGTCGAGATCGCGGCGTCATAGCGGGCGGTCAGGGCGAACGCGGCCGCGGCGAGGCGCTCGCGCGTGGCCAGCCCCAAGCGCCCGCCCGACTCCCGCAGCTCGGCCAGCACGGGGGCGTAGTCGCCGGGGTCCACCACGACGGCCGCAAAGGCATGGTTCTTGGCGGCCGCGCGGATCATGGTGGGGCCGCCGATGTCGATGTTCTCCACCACCTCCGCCGCAGTGGCGTCCCCGCGCGCGACGGTCTGCTCGAAGGGGTAGAGGTTCACGCACACCAGATCGACCGCCTCGATCCCGTGCGCGGCGGCGGCGTTCAGGTGCTCCTCGCTGTCGCGCAGCGCGAGCAGCCCGGCGTAGAGACGCGGGTGCAGCGTCTTCACGCGCCCGTCCATCATCTCGGGGAAGCCCGTGAAGTCCTCGATTGCGCGCACCGGCACGCCCGCGCCCGAGAGCTCGCGGGCGGTGCCCCCGGTGGAGACGATCTCCACTCCAAGCTCCACGAGCCCGCGTGCGAAGTCGACGATCCCGGCCTTCTCGGAGACCGAGAGCAGCGCCCGGCGCACGCGCACCTCGCCGGGTGCGGTGCGCTCGATGCCGAGGCCGGGAGCTGCCACGGTGTCGCTGTCGGGGGGCATGGTCAGAGCCTATCCGCCGATGGCGATCCCTCGCGGCGATCCTTGCGCTCAGCTCTCAGCGGGGCCTCGACGAGCCGATCGATTGGCGCGCGTCTTCGCCGCCGGCCTGCCCCGCTCTCATCGGAGCGGGGCGATCGCCACTCGACGCGGGTTATCCGGATCGAGGCTCAGGGCTCCCCGCGCGAACAGGCGCACGGCCTCCGGGAGCAGCGCGTGCTCGAGCGGGCGCAGCGCTTGCAGCACCTCCTCGGGATCGCTCGCGCCCGGAAGCTCGCGGGCGCCCTGGAGAATCACTGGCCCGCTGTCCACCCCGGCGTCGACGAAGTGGACGGTCACGCCGAAGACCTTCACCCCGTATTCCAACGCCTGCTCGATCGCCCTCAGCCCGGGGAAGGAGGGGAGGAGGGAGGGGTGGATGTTGATGACCGCGCCGGGGAAGCGCTTCAGGAAGGGCTCCCCGACGAGCTCCATGTAGCCCGCCAGCACCACCAGCCGCGCGCCGCACCCGGCGAGCCAGTCGGCCATCGCCTGGTCGCGCGCGCCGCGGTTGGGGTGCTCCGCGCGGGGGAACACCGCGCTCGGCACCTCCCGGGCCCGCGCGCGCGCCAGCGCGGGCGTCCCGGAGACGTTGGAGGCCACGGCCACGACCTCCGCCTCTCGCCCGTGCACGGTGTCGAGCAGCGCCTGGAGGTTGGTGCCTGCGCCCGAGGCCAGCACGGCGATTGGCAGCGGGGTCTCGATTGCGGCGGTCAAGTCCGGCGTGGCGATGGCGTGGTCAAGGCTGGCGAAGCGTAGCCTGGTGTGGCCTCGTTGGCGTGTGGCCGGACAGCTGATGGGAAATCATCGCTTCGTCAGGCGGATCCCCGATTACGTCCGCCCGCGGGCAGGACAGCTCGACCAAAAACACCAGGTTGAGCATCGGGTGCCCCTCTGCCTAGTCTGGCCGCGTGTTCGAAGCGGAGGTCGAGGCTTGGACGCTCACAGGCGGGGTGGCCCCGCGTGAGCACGTTGCCGAGATTCAGCGCTCGCGGTTGTTCGCGGCCGCGGTGGAGGTCGTCGAGGAGCTCGGCTACGCCAACGCGACCGTCGCGCACATCGTCTCTCGCGCGCGCGTCTCGGGCCGCACCTTCTATGAGATGTTCGCCAACTGCGAAGAGTGTCTCGCGGCGGCGCTCGAGGACATCCTCGAGCTGATCCGCGAAGAGATGGCCGCCGCCGACCTCGCGGGCCTCCCCTGGTGTGAGCGGATGCGCGAAGGTCTGTGGGCGATCCTCTCCTTCCTCGACCGCGAGCCCGCGCTTGCGCGGGTCTGCGTGGTGCACGCGATGGGCGGCGGTCCCCCTGTGCTTGCACGCCGCCAGGAGGTCTTCGCGACCCTCGCCGCCGCCGTCGACGAGGGTCGCTCGCTGGGCGAGCGGGGCGCCGCGAGCACGCCGCTGGTCGCCGAGGGCCTCGTCGGCGCCGCATTCGCAATCGTCTACGCCCGCCTGCTGGAGCGCCGGCGCCGGCCGCTCACCGAGCTGCTGGGCGAGCTCATGGGGATGATCGTGCTTCCCTATCTCGGGCCCGCCGCGGCGCGCCGTGAGCAGATCCGCCCCGCGCCCGCCGCGATCCGCCGTGCCCCCCGCCGCTCCGCGCTGGTCGCCTGCGTTCCGCTCGACGATCTGCCGATCCGCCTCACCTATCGCACCGCGCGTGTCCTCGAGGGCGTCGCCGAGCGACCCGGCGCCAGCAACCGCGAAATCGCCGACAGCGCCGGGATCTCGGACCCCGGGCAGGTGTCGAAGCTGCTCGGGCGCCTCCAGCGCCTCGGGCTGCTCGCCAACAGCGGCGGGGGGCGGCGCAGGGGCGAGCCCAATGCCTGGACGCTCACCCTCGCGGGCCGGCGGATCGCGCAGAGAATCGACATCGCCCTCCAGGGTGGGGGAGCGGTCGAGGGTGCGGGCGGTGGGCCTCACGACCGGCGGGCGGTTGGCGGCCGCCCCAGTCGGGGGCGGCGTGTCCTCAGCGCCTCACGGCGCGCCTGATCGCGAACCGCCTCAGGACCCAGCGCGGACAACACGAACCGCTTCCTCGGCCCCGATCGCCGGCGCCAGCACCACGTACGACGCGTAGCCCGCGAGGTCCGGGAGGTTCCTCGACGTGCCGTTTGCCACGTGGTGGCGGGCCATCTCCCAGATCGCCCCCACCGATGCCTCCGCCGCCAGGGGGGCGGGCCGCTGCGCGGGTGGGGCGTGGCGCAGGATCAGCTCGGTGAGGCCGCGCAGCAGCCCTTCTCCGCGCTCCAGGCCCGCGGGGCCCACGGTGAGCACCTCGAGGAACGCGACTCGCGCGAACACCCCGTCGTGCGCGATGTGGCGCATCAGCGTCGTGATCGCCCGCCGCACCCCCGACGGCCAGTCCGCCGCTCCCTGCGCGCTGCGCAGCGAGGCCGCCAGCGCCTCCGCCGTCAGCAGCTCGAGCGCCGCGAGGAAGCACTCCGCGCGACTCTCGTAGCGCTCGCTCAGCAGCGATTCCGAGACCCCCGCCTCGTGGGCGATCCGCCCCGTGCTCACCCGCGCGTAGCCCTCCCGTGCGGCCAGCTGCGCGGTCGCACGCAGGATCAGCCGGTGCTCGTCGCGCTCCCCGCTCGCTCCCGTGTCGCGGGTGCCTGCGAGGGCGGCGGGCGTCGACAGGCCCGTTGGCAGCTCGGCGGCCACGGGGTGGGCGCACGCTCGCGCCCACCTCAGCAGCTCTCCGGCCTGCTCTGGGAGCTGCTGCTCGCGACCCTCCAGCAGGCGCCGGCGGATCGCGAGCCAGAGGCCTCCCGAGATCCCGCGGATCAGGTCGGGCGGCAGGGGCGCGTGGTCCGGTCCGCCGAGGCTCTGCGCCAAGCCCCGCTCGAGCGCCGCTTGGGTCCGCTCCGCGCGTTCGCGCCCCACCGCACCCGCCGCGAGGATCTCGAGCACCGCCAGGCGAGCCGCCTTGGGATCCCCGGCGATCTGCGCCGCGAGCACCGCGAACGCGCGCTCGATGCCGGGCTCCTTGCCGCTCGCGCCGCCCCACGCCTCTCGCGTCTGCCGCGCCGCCGCGCCGACGATCGCGTCGTAGCTCGCCAGGAAGCACGCCTCGCGGTCCGAGAAGCGCTCGTAGAAGGTACGCCGCGAGACCCCCGCGAGGGCCGCCAGTTCGGAGACCGTGATCGCCGGATAGCCGCGGGCCGCCACCGCCTCGATCGTCGCTCCATGCAGGCGCGCGCGCTGATGACGCGCGACGCGCTCGTGCCCCGGCCCGTTTGGCCGCGGCTTCAGCTTCGTGTACAGAGACGTACACGAAGCGGTCTGAAGATCCCCCGCCGGCCCCGCCGGCATCGACGTGCCACTCCTACCCATCGTCCCTCTCGTCGCTTGGACCCCCGACCCCGTGCCCCTGGGTCGCATGCTCAGCACTCAATGACCTGGGACTGTAACACGAGACATGACATGTTGTCAAGACTCAGTTTATGATGTCATATCGAATATAGAAGCTTCTATCGGGAGTGTAGCGGCCTGCGAAGCGGGTAGCAATGCTTGAGCTGCGCCTGCTGTCAAGGCCCGGGCCGGTAAGACCGAGTCTGGGTGGTCTTGTGCAGACGGCGGCCGCCGTGGTCAGCCGGGGGGGCCGCGTGCGCAGAGATGGGGCGCTCCTGGACTGGCGGCTGAGGGCCTCACGATCAGGGCCATGCCGTGCGCCGTCCACGCCTTACACCGGCCGCGGGTCATCGCGGCGCGTGCAAGGCCCCCCTGCGCCCGTCCCGTGGGGCAGTGTCCCTGGGTGCCGGGCAAGTCCAGCCACTGCGGCTGCCCCGGACGGCTTGACCGGAACCAAAAACACCCCCTTGAGCTTTGGGGGCCGGCCCGTTTAGCCTGCGGTATAGCCCGGATGAATTGCCGGCACGTCTCGGCGATTCGGGTGGACCGCTGCCGCGGTGGGTGAGGTGGGTGAGGAGAGAGAGCATGAGCTGCGAGGGAACCGAAATGGTGCAGGGCCCCCACGACGCCTGGATGCCGGGCGCCCCTCTCTCGATGCCTGGCCGCCCGAGCGCCGCGGTCGCAGACCCCCGCCGCAGCGCTCGCACTCTCTTTCGATCCGGGCGTCTGCGACTCCCACAACTGCATCTGCTGCACCACTCAACCGAGGAGACAAGGTGAAATCCACAGAGCCAGTCGCGCAATCCGCACTCACATCGGGGACCGGTCTCCGCGCGGCGCTCGCCGGCCTGCTCCGGGGCCAAGGGAGTGGTGCGTCCGGAATCGGCCGCGCGTCTTCCGTGGTGGCGGTCGTGGGAGCGCTGCTGTGCGTCATGGGCTTCGCTGCCGTCCCGGCGCTTGCTGCTCCGCCTGAGACTCCTGAATTGCAGGTCGGATCCGTCAAAGCGACCACGGCGACGTTTGTGGCTGTCCTGGAACCGCATGCCAAAGCGGGCGAAACGGTGATGTACAAATTTTACTACGCGGTAGGGGCGTCATCGTGCATGGGTGGTCTTGAAACGCTCTCGCTGGCTGCGACCGGCAATGAACACGAAGAACTTGGTGAACCAATCACGGGTTTGACGCTCGACACCGAATACACAGTCTGCGCGGTCGCCGAAGACCTTCAGGGAACGGCGACCAGCAAAGCGGTGCACTTCAAGACCGCTCAGCCCCCGGAAAAACCGGTGGGTGAGGAAGTGGGGGCAGTCACGGCGACTACGGCGAAGGTTAAGGGCGAGTTGAACCCCAACAACGCGAGCGAACCGGGCTACAACGCGAGCGCGCCGAGCAAGTACGGCACCTATGAATTCATCTACAAGGCGTCCTCGCTGTCTGCGCCTCCCACCGGAGATTGTGAAGAAAGCGCATCGGCGAATGAACCCGAGTCCGGAGCGAAGGGAGAGAAGGTCTCCACCGAAATCGGCCTGGAGCCGAACGCCAAATACCAGTTCTGCCTGCGGGTTCGCAATGCGGCCGGCGAAGAAGCGACGGGGGCGCCCGTCACCTTCACGACCCAGCCCGCCCCGCCCACGGTCGAATGGGAGTACGCGTCGCCGGTTACATCCAAGGCGGCGACGTTCCACGCGGGGATCAACCCGAACAACCAGCAGATGAGCTACGAATTTCTATATGCCACCAACGAAAAGCTTGAAAATGCGAAATCGATCCCTGGTGCGGGGACGCTCGAAGGCTGGGGTGGACAAGAAGTCATCGTGCAAACCGGCGCAGTGCTCGCGCCGAGGACGACTTACTACTACCAGGTGGTAGCCAAGAACAAAACAGGCGAAGAGCAGAAGGGCGCGGTCGAACATTTCAAGACAACCGCCGCTGCGGCGCCGGAAGCGCCGCAGGAAAGCGCGCTCTACTCCCGCACGAAAGAATCGGTGGGGCTGTACGGTCTCCTGAACCCGGACGCGAGCGAACCGGTCGAACCGGGCACCTATCAGTTCCTCTACAAGGCGACGCCGACGCCGTCCAAGGCGGAATGCGAAAGCGGCACGAAGGTTCCCGCCACGCCAGGTGTCTATAACGGGGGCGGACCGGAATGGGAGTACCAAGCGGTGTCGGGCCTCACCCCGAACACGGCGTACGTGTTCTGCTTGGCGGCGACGAACGCGAGCGGCACGACCGTTGGGCCGCCGGTGGCGTTCACGACCGCGCTGCCGCCGGAAAAGCCCGACGCACCCGTCGTGGAAGCAGGGTCGTTGACGGGGACGACTGTGAAGTTGAAAGGCACGTTGAACCCCGTCAATGCCGGTGAACCCGGCGGTTCGTATGAATTCCGTTATCAGGCCTCCGCCGCCGAATGCGAGAACGAAGGCGCGACGCCCAGCGTGGGGCCGCTCGCCGGTGCCAAGGGCGAAACGGTCTCCGGTGAAGTTACGGGACTGCGGCCGAAAACCCAGTACACGGCGTGCATCCGCGTGGTCAATGCTGCTGGTGAAGCCGAAGTCGGACCGTCCGTGACGTTCACGACGACGGCCACGATCCGTCCCGAAACCCCCGCCGAAGAGCAGGCGAGCGAAGTCAGTGGCGTGGGCGCGACGCTGAAGGGCGTGCTGAACCCGAAAAACGCAGGCGAAGCGGGCCACTATGAATTCCTCTACAGGAAGAACACGAGGCAGGGCGAACCGCAGAGCGAAACGGGGGGCTGCGAAGGGGGCAGCAGGGCCCCCGAACCAGCGGGCGTCGACACCGGCGCGCTGCGCGAGCCGGTGTCCGTCACGCTCAGCAAGCTGCTGCCGGGCACCGAATACACGTTCTGCCTCGGGGTCGTCAACAATGCCGGCGAAGGGGCAATCGCGGCACCCGTGACGTTCATAACGAGCGCGCTGGGCAGAGAGTTCTCCGCGAGCGTCACCGGCAAAGAAGCGACGCTCAACGCCGAAGTCGGGGCGGGCGGCTTGGAAACGAGCTACCACATCGAATACGGCGCGAGCAGCATCGCGGAAGTCACCACGCCGGAAGCGCACGCCGTCCCGTCCAAAACGCCGTTGGTTGTCGCGCAGACGCTGACGGGCCTGAAACCCGCCACTACGTATCACTTCCGCTTCGTCGTGAGCAACGCGCACGGCACGATCGTGGGCGTTGAACAGGCCTTTACGACCGCTCCCGCGCCCGGCTCCGAACCGCCGCAGAACTGCTCCAACGAACAGCGCCGCGCCGAACAGCCCTACGGGCTGCGGCTGCCGGACTGCCGCGCATACGAGATGGTCTCGACGCTGGCAACCAACGGGCACGACGCGACCGATTCGTTCATCACCTCCGAACAACCCCGCGCAGCGGTGTCCGGCGATGCGGTCACCTACGCATCGAGGGGCGTTTTCGCCGAACCGAAAGGCGGCAGCTTGGAAACCGCGTATCTTTCTCGACGTGGGCCGGAAGGGTGGTCTACCCGGGACATCACGCCGATACATCAGCCGCACGAAACTGAATTTTACACTTCTTACCAGGGTGTTATTTTCAATCCGGAATTGACGTCCGGTATCGCTAACACGAATTACGCGCTGAACGGCGAAAGCAGCGTTGGACTAGAACAATACGCCCTCTATGCGGCCGATTTTGAAAGCGACTCCTACCAGTTTGTGGGGCTGCAGCCACAAGGTCCTGACCCACAGGGTGCCTCGGCGAACCTCAGCCACGTTGTGTTCAATAACTCCGAGTGGGTGGAAGGAGAGGTCTTCCCGGTGACGGTCGGCAATCACGGTGAAGAGCTCGAAGGGGACATCGGATCGCAGACCAGATCCAGTTATTTCCCTGGCGGAAGTCTTTGGCATGCCGTGTCGTCCGACGGCTCACGTGTGGTCTTTTCCGACTCTCATGACTCCCAGGTGTATTCGCGGGTCAACGTCGAAAAGCCGCAGAGCCCGATGAGCGGCAGCGAGTGCACGAACGCCGCCGATGCCTGCACGATCGAAGTGTCGGCGTCGCAGAAGACGAACGGCAGCGGTCCCGACGGGACGGATCCGCATGGACCGCAGGGCGCCGACTATCAGGGCGCGAGCGCCGACGGGTCGAGGGTGTTCTTCACCAGTAAGGCGGAGCTGACCAATGACGCCTACACGGGCCCGGACGACAATGCGCCGAACCTCTACGAATACGAACTGAGCGGCGAACCCGGAGTGCCCGGGCGACTGGCGGACCTCTCGGTCGACGGCAGTGGCAACGGCGCCGGGGTACTGGACGTGGTGCAGATCTCCGAAGAAGGATCGTATGTGTACTTCGTCGCGGAAGGGGACCTCGCGGGAGTCGCGACGCCGGGAGCGCGGAACCTCTATGTCTCCCATGACGGAGGGGCGCCGGCGTTCATCGCGACACTCCCAGAAACTGACAAATCGGTCTGGACCGGCGCCGCCGGGGAGATCAATAATGCAGCGGTGGTATCCCCATCTGGGAGGTATCTGGCGTTCGAATCGGGGTCGAGCCTGACGGGCTATGACAACGGGCAGGCGCAGTCGGGCGAGTGCGAAGGAAGCATTCATGGCAACTACTCCACTTCAGAAGAAGGGAAATGCCGAGAGTTGTATCTCTACGACGCGCAGACGGGGAGTTTGGCCTGCGCCTCCTGCGATCCGACCGGCGCCGCGCCGCTCGGCCCGGCGAGCTTCCGGCCCTACCTCGAGCCCGCATATGAGACCTATCGGCAGCACAATCTGGCCGAAAACGGCGCGTTGTTCTTCGAAAGCCGCGATGCGCTGGTGCCGAATGCGAGCGATGGTCGTGAGAATGTGTATGAGTATGAGAATGGTGTCATTCGTGCGATCTCGGATGTGGCCGGGGGCTATGAATCGTTCTTCCTAGACGCGAGCCCCGATGGGTCGAATGTGTTCTTCGCAACTGCCGATCAGCTGCTGCCGGAAGACGCGGGCAACAACGTCATGGTGTGGGATGCACGGATCGGCGGCGGATATCCGGTGCCGTCCGCGCCGCCGCCGTGCGACAATGGCGATGCGTGCAAACCGCCACCGACGCCGCAGCCGGCGGTCCTCGGCGTGCCGGCGAGCGCGACCTTCTCCGGCCCGGGGGATCTCACGCCGACTCCCTCGTTCGTGGAAGAAAAGCCGAGCTCCACCACGAAAACGGTGAAATGCGCCAAAGGCAAGCGGCTCAGTCACGGCAAGTGCGTGAAGCAGAAGAAAAAGCCAAAGAAGAAAAAGAAGTCGAAGAGCGCCAAACGGACAGGCAAGGCAACCGACATGCGGAGGGCGGGCCGATGAAGACTCTTGTGTCTCACCAAAGATTCGGTAGGGCTCTCACGGCGGGCGCTCGGTTGTTGCACGCGCGGTGGTGTGCGCTGTGCATCGTCGCCGCGGTTGTGCTGTCGGCGCTTGCGGGTGCGGCGCCGGCGGCGCTCGGATACGGCGCGGCGGAATTTGGTCTGGCGAAATTGGCGATCTCCGAGCGCAACGAAAACGGCTCGCCGAGCATAGAGGCGGGCGCTCATCCCTATGCGCTGACGACCACGTTCGTGTTGAACCAACCCCTCGCCGGCGGACTCGTCGAGCCCTACGGCGACCTGAGGGAAGTCAACCTCGAAATGCCGCCGGGCTTCGTCGGCAACCCGAATGCCGTGCCCCAGTGCCGCTATCAAGAATTCATTCAGGGCGGTAATTGTTCGGACGAAAGCGCTATTGGGATTGCCACCACCTGGGTCACCAGGTCCGGTATAGGTCATCTCGACTCGACGAGCGACCCGATCTACAATCTGGTGCCACCGACCGGTACCGCGGCGGAGTTCGGCTACATCGTCGCGGATTCCACGCCAGTGTTCCTAGAGTCCAAACTCCGGTCGGGGACCGATTATGGCCTGACGGTCAGCGTGCCCCCACTCAACCAGGCCTTGGTGATCGCGGCGAGCAAGGTCACGATTTGGGGCGTGCCCGCCGCTCCGGCGCACAATGACATACGTGGCCACTGCGACAGCCAGCTCGTCGACACCGAGTTTGTCGAACTTGGAGAAATCGAAGCGCCTGGTGAGGGTTTGAGGGAAGGTGAAGATGAAATCGAAGGCCCCGTGATAACCCGGGCGGAAGATGAATACAAGGAAGCGCCCGTCCTTACCACCGGGGAATGCCCGTCGCAGGCGCCGGAGTTGCCCCTGTTGACGAACCCGACGTCGTGTGGTGTACCGCGACCGGCGACGTTGGCGGTCGACTCGTGGCAGGAACCAGGGGACTTCAAAAGGCGATCGACGACTCTGCCGGAGCTGACGGGTTGCGAAAAACTCGACTTCAGCCCAACGGTCACGATGGTGCCGGATGGGACGGCGGGGAGCACGCCGACGGGATTGACCGTGGGTATACACATACCGCAGGAAACAACGGAAAACCCGGTCGGGGCCGGCGAGGCGGACGTGCGCAACACGACCGTCACGCTGCCCCAGGGTGTGCAGATCAGCCCGGGTGGGTCCGATGGCCTGCAGGCGTGCTCGATCGAACAGATCGGCTTCACTGGCTTCGCGGAACTCGACCCGACGACTGAACCGGGGAATCGCACGGCCCAATTCACGCCGGAAGCGCCTACGTGCCCGAACGCGTCGAAGATCGCCAACGTGCGGTTCGGGACGCCGCTGCTGCAACACGAACTGACGGGCTCGATCTATCTCGCTGCGCCGCAGAACTTCGCTGGCCCGCCGGTAAACCCGTTCTCCGGGCTGGTGGCGATGTACCTGTATGCCGAAGAACCGATCGCGGGCGTGAAAGTCAAGCTCGCGGGGCGAGTCACGACGAACCCCGAAACGGGACAGATCACGACCAGCTTCGAAAACACGCCACAGGCACCTGTCGACAATTTCAGTATCGAATTCTTCGGGACCGCCCGGGCGCCGTTGACGACTCCCTCGCTGTGCGGGACGTACACGACCGAAGCGTCGATCTCGCCGTGGTCGGGCACACCGCCGGTGGTGCCGAGCTCGAGCTTCCAGGTCACCTCCGGTCCGCAGCTCGTGACGGCGGTCGGGCCGGAACTGTCGCCGTGCGCGAACCCGTTGCCGTTCGCGCCGTCGCTGATCTCGGGCACGATCAACGTGAACGCGGGTGGCTTCAGTCAGTTGAACACGACGTTCTCCCGCGAAGATGGGCAGCAGCCCCTCTCGGGGATCGAACTGCACTACCCGGCGGGCATCTCCGGGCTCCTAGCTGGCGCCGAAGGGCACCCGGCTGTGGAACTGTGCGGCGAAGCGCAGGCCAACGAAGGGACCTGTGGCCCGGAAAGCCAGGTCGGGGAAACGGTCATCAGCGTCGGTCTGGGTGACGATCCGTACAGCGTGGAGGGCGGCAAGGTCTATATCACTGGCCCCTATCGGGGTGCCCCGTTCGGCCTGGCGATCGTGACCCCGGCGAAGGCGGGCCCCTTCGATCTGCAGGAAGGCCACCCGGTGGTCGTGCGGGCAAAGGTCGAAGTCAATCCGTACAACGCTGCATTGTCGGTCGTCACCGACCCGCCGGGCTCGCCGCATGCGATCCCGACGATGATCGATGGGATCCCGTTGCAGATCAAGCACGTCAACGTGCTGATCAACCGGCCGTACTTCACGTTCAACCCGACGAACTGCGAAAAGACCCAGGTCACGGGCACGGTCTACAGTGCCGAAGGGGCCTCCTCGCAGGTGTCGGTGCCCTTGCAGGTCGCCAACTGCGCGATCCTGCGCTTCCAGCCGAAATTCTCGAGCTCCACGCAGGCCAAACCAACCAAAGAGGACGGCGAGAGCCTTTCGGTGAAGCTCTCCTACCCGCAGGCCCCGCTGGACACCCAGGCGAACGTCAAGCGTGTCAAAGTGGAACTGCCCAAGCAGCTCCCCTCGCGACTGACGACCCTGCAGAAAGCGTGCACCAGCGCCCAGTTCGAAGCGAACCCCTCTGGCTGCCCAGCGGCGTCGGTGGTGGGGCACGCAAAGGCGGTCACCCCGCTCGTCCCCGTCCCGCTGGAAGGGCCCGCGTACTTCGTCAGCCACGGCGGCGAAGCATTCCCCTCGCTGGTCCTCGTGCTCCAGGGCTACGGCGTGACGATCGACCTGGTCGGCTCGACGTTCATCAACAACGAAGGCGTCACCAGCAGTACCTTCAAGACCATCCCCGACGCGCCCATCGGCACCTTCGAACTGACGCTCCCGATGGGCCCCTACTCCGCGCTCGCGGCGGCCAGCAACATCTGCAGCGACAAACTCTCGATGCCCACCGAATTCTTTGCGCAGAACGGCGCCCAGGTCAACCAAAAGACCCCGATCACCGTCGTCGGCTGCCCGAAGGCGAAGGTGAAGAAGAAAGCGAAAGCCAAGCACAAGAAGCACAAGGGCAAGAAGAAGGCGGCGCACAAAGGCAAGAAGGGCAAGAAGTAGGTAGGGGTGCGAAGTAGGTAGGGGTACGCCGGCAGCGACCCCGCTGTCGCTGTCGGCGGAAGGTTGGCGAGGCGCTCGCGGGCGCTAGGCCCGCACGAGCGGCAGCGACTGCCCGGCGGGCTCCTCCAGCGCGTACTTCCCATTCGCCTCGCCGGTGCCGTCGAGCGGGTACTCGCCGCTGAAGCAGGCGTCGCAGTGGGTAGCGCGGGTGGCGCCGACCGCCTCGTAGACACCCGCGAGGGAGAGGTAGTGCAGGGAGTCGCAGCCGAGCTCGGCCGCGACCTCGGGGGTGGTGCGGTCGTGGGCGATCATCTCCTCGCGGGTGGACATGTCGATCCCGTAGTGGCAGGGGTGCTTGATGGGGGGGGCGGAGATGCGCATGTGCACCTCGCGCGCGCCGGCCTCGCGGAGCATCTGCACGATCTGGCGGGTGGTGTTGCCGCGCACGATCGAATCGTCCACCACGACCAGGCGGCGGCCCGCGATCACCTCGGGGAGGGGGTTGAACTTCAGGCGCAGCCCGTGCTTGCGCAACTCCTGGCCGGGCTGGATGAAGGTGCGGGCGACGTAGCGGTTCTTGACGAAGCCGTCGTCCTGGGGCAGGCCCGCCGCACGCGCGAGGCCGCGGGCGGCGGGGTTGCCGGAGTCGGGGACCGCGATCACCACGTCGGCCTCCACGGGCGCCTCGTGCCAGAGGATCTCGCCCATGCGCCCCCGCGCGACCTGCAACGCGCTGCCGTTCATGCGGGAGTCGGGGCGGGCGAAGTAGATGTACTCGAACACGCAGAACGCGCGCCGCGCGCCGCTCACCACCTGACGGCTCTCCAAGCCGTCCTTGCCGATGCTCACCAGCTCACCCGGCTGCACGTCGCGGAGGTGGCGCGCGCCGATGATGTCGAACGCGCAGGACTCGCTGGCCACGCAGTACGCGACCTCACCGGCTCCATCGGTCCCCGTCGGGGCGTCGTGGTCCTGCGCCCCGGGCCTGTCCGTGGGGGTGGGGGCGGCGCCATGCCCGCCCGGTCTGTCCGCGGGGGCGCCGAGCGCGCCGATCGCGAGCGGGCGCAGGCCGTGGGGGTCGCGGAAGGCGAGCACGCGGTCCTTGGTCATCGCCACGATCGAGAAGGCGCCGCGCAGGCGCGGGAGCACCTCGGCGATCGCGTCCTCGATCCGCTCCGCGGGATGGGTGGCGATCAGCGCGGCGACGATCTCCGAGTCGGAGGTCGAGCTGAAGGTGACCCCCCGCTCCAGCAGCTCGCCGTGCAGCTGCACCGCGTTGATGAGGTTGCCGTTGTGCGCCAGCGCCAGCTCCCGGTGGGAGCCGCGGGTGCCCTCGGAGCGCTGCACCGGCTGGGAGTTCTCCCAGGCGTTGGAGCCCGTGGTGGAGTAGCGCACGTGCCCGATCGCGAGATCGCCCGCGAGCGTGCGCAGGTCGTTCTCGCTGAACACCTGGCTGACGAGGCCGAGCTCGCGGCGCGTGACGATCTGCCCCCCGCGGTCCGCCGCGGCGATGCCCGCGGACTCCTGGCCGCGGTGCTGCAGCGCGTAGAGCGCGAAGTAGGAGAGCCGCGAGACCTCGTGCCCGGGCGCGTATATGCCAAACACACCGCACTCGTCGCGCGGCCCATCGCGATCCTCGGCGCGGCCGGGCGTGGGCCTCACACCCACAAGCTAGCAGCCCCCGCCAAGCCGGCGCGCGCCCTCATCGGGGGATTGACTGCGCGAGCGCTCGCTGTCTCGCGCTGGCGATGCCGCGAAGTCATCGATGCCCGTCCTCTCGCCCCGCATCGCGGGGGTGAAACTCATGCGAACAGCTCCGCCAGCGCCCCGTGCGCCTCGGCCAGCTCCCCGAGCGCGACCTCGAGGAGCTCCCCGCCGAGCGCGATCCGCAGGGCGCCCCCGCCGACCGTCCCGAGGATCCTGACCGGCGTGCGCTCACCGAGCGCCCGCACCCCGCTCTGAGTGCCGCTGAGGAGAAACCCTCCGGGGCCCTCGCCGAAGAGGGCGGTCCACTCATTGCGGACGCCCCCTCCCTCCTCCTCCTCCTCCTCCAGCGCAATCTCGGCGCCAAACCCACCGGCCAGGCAGGACTCGGCGAGCGCGACGGCGAGGCCCCCCTCGGCGATGTCGTGCGCGCTGGAGAGCTCCCCCTCGCGCACGGCGCTGCGGATGGCGAGCTGCGTGGCGCGCACCGCGCCGAGATCGACGGGGGGCAGCCCCTCGGGGAGGCTCTCCCCGCGGAGCTTGGCGAGCTCGCTGGCGGGGAGCGCGGGAGCGAAGGGGCCGGCGAGCGCGACCGTGTCGCCCTCCCGCGCGAACCCCATCCGCCCCGCGCGCGCGGCGTCGGGCAGGCGACCCACCATCCCCACGACCGGCGTCGGGTAGATCGGGCCGGCGGGCCCCTCGTTGTAGAGCGAGACGTTGCCCCCCACGATCGGGGCCTCCAGGGCGCGGCAGGCATCCCCGAGACCGCGCACCGATTCGGTGAGCTGCCAGGCGATGTGAGCCTTCTCGGGGTTGCCGAAGTTGAGGTTGTTGGTGCTCCCCAGCGGCTCCGCCCCCACGCAGGCGAGATTCGCGGCGCACTCCAGGACGGCCTCGACCGTGCCCGTGTAGGGGTCCGCCGCGACACGGCGGCCATTGCCGTCGATGCTCACCGCGAGCGCGCTCCCGTCGGGGAGGCGCAGCACCGCGGCGTCGGCCTGCTCGGGGCGGCGCACGGTGCGGGACTGCACGACCGCGTCGTACTGCTCGAAGAGGGGGCGGCGGGAGGCGATGTTGGGAGAGCGCAGCAGCGCGAGCAGCGTCTCGCGTGGGCCGGCGCTGGGAGCGAGTGTGGAGGGGGGCGGGGGATAGATCGGCGCATGGGGCCTCGCGGGCTCCAGGTCATAGAGCGGGCACTCGTCCACGAGCGCCTCCACGGGCATGTCCCCGAGGAGTCGCTCGCCGTCGAGGATCCGCATGCGGCGCGTGTCGGTGACCGTCCCGATCGCGGCGCCCCCCACCTCCCACTTCGCGCACAGCTCCAGCACCGCGGGCACGTCGGGGGGGGCGACCACGCAGAGCATCCGCTCCTGGGACTCCGAGACCATGATCTCGAAGGGCTCCATCCCCGGCTCCCGCAGGGGGACCCGCGCGATGTCGATGTCGATCCCCACCTCCCCCTTGGAGGCCATCTCCGACGCGGAGGAGGTGAGCCCCGCGGCACCGAGGTCCTGCAGGGAGACGAGCAGCCCCCGCTCCAGCAGCTCCAGGGAGCACTCCAGCAGCTTCTTCTCCTCGAAGGGGTCCCCGACCTGCACGGTGGGGCGCTTCTCCTCGTCCGCCTCGCCCAGCTCGGCGGAGGCGAGCACCGAGGCCCCCCCGATCCCGTCGCGCCCGGTGGAGGCCCCGAACAGCACCACCATGTTGCCGGGTCCCGCGGCGGCGCTGCGCACGAGCCGCTCGCGCGCGCAGAGGCCCAGCGCCATCGCGTTGACCAGGCAGCTCTGCTCGTAGGGGCCCTCGAAGTAGACCTCCCCCCCGACGGTGGGCACCCCGATCGAGTTGCCGTAGTGCCCGATCCCGCGCACCGCTCCGTCGAGCAGGTAGCGCGCGCGGGTGGAGCCCTCGTCCCCCAGGGGCTCCCCGAAGCGCAGCGAGTCGAGCACGGCGATCGGGCGTGCCCCGATCGCGAAGATGTCGCGCAGGATCCCCCCCACGCCGGTGGCCGCCCCCTGGAAGGGCTCCACCGCGCTGGGGTGGTTGTGGGACTCGACCTTGAAGGCGCACACCAGGCCACCCCCGACATCCACCGCGCCGGCGTTCTCGCCCGGGCCCATGACCACGTGCGGCCCCTCTGTCGGCAGCGTTCGCAGGAGCTTCTTGGAGTGCTTGTACGCGCAGTGCTCGCTCCACAGCAGCGAGTACATCGCCAGCTCCACCTGGTTGGGCGGTCGGCCCTGCTTCTCGCAGACGAGCTCGTACTCAGTGCGAGTGAGGCCGAGGGCGATGGCATCCTCGACCGTGGGGAGGGCAGCGCTCTCAGGCACCGGCCAACCCTCGACTCGCCGGGGCGCCGGACATGCCCCGCGGCGCACGCACGCCACCCTCAGACACGAGTGCCCTCCACCGCGAGGCGCATCGACTCGAAGATCCTCAGGCCATCGGTCGAGCCCGTCAGCTCGTCCACCGCGTGCTCGGGGTGGGGCATCAGCCCGAAGACGTTGCCCGCCGCGTTCTGCACGCCCGCGATGTCGCGCAGCGAGCCGTTGAAGTTGCTGCCCGGGGCGTAGCGCAGCACCACCTGGCCGTTGCCCTCCAGCTCCTCCAGGGTGCGCGCATCCGCGTAGTAGCGCCCCCAGGAGTGCTTGGCGGGGATGCTCAAGGATGCCTGGGCGCCGGCGCGGGTGAAGGCGCTGTCGGGGTTGACCACATCGAGGGCGACCTGGCGGAAGGTGAAGCGCAGGTTGGCGTTGGGGAGCAGGGCGCCCGGCAGCAGGTGCGCCTCGCAGAGCACCTGGAAGCCGTTGCAGATCCCCAACACCAGCCCCCCGTCCTGCGCGAACTCGAGCACCGCCTCCATGACCGGCGAAAAGCGCGCGATCGCCCCGGCCCGCAGGTAGTCGCCGTAGGAGAAGCCGCCGGGTACAACGATCGCGTTTGCTCCCTTCAGGTCACGCTCGCCGTGCCACAGCAGCTCCGCGTCGGCGACGCGCCGGGCTGCCTGCAGCGCATCCACCTCGTCGCAGCTGCCGGGGAACTGGAGGACGCCGAACTTCACCGCAGCCTCGCCACTGCCTCGGCGTCCGCCGGGTCGATGCGCTCGATCTTGGGGACACCGTCGAAGTCGCGGTCGGGACTGAGGATCGCATCGATGCCGCGGTTTAGCGCCTGGGCTGCGAAGATCGCATCGCGCATGTCCAGGCGCTCGTGCTCGCACCACAGGTCGAGGGCGCGCTCGATGTCAGTCCGCTCGACCGTGTGCAACGGGCATGAGCGCTCGATCCTTCGCGCCCAGTGTGCAACCTCGGCCCGGGCTTGCATCCGCCGTTGACGGACGTATGCAAACTCGTGGATCAACTCGATACTTGCCTCTCCGGCGAGTCTCCCGCTCCTCATCTCGCGCAGGATCTCTTGGCAGGGCTCGCGGTAGCGGTGCTCGCCGCCGAGCGCGTAGAGGAACACGCCCGTGTCGAAGAGGAAGCGACGCACCGGCCGGTCAGTCGTAAGTGTCAAGGACGCGCATGACGCTCGAGTATCTGTCTTCGAGCATCTCTTTCTTCATCACGGGCCAATCGTCGACGGGCATCGGCGGCGCGGCGAGCAGTTCGTCGATCGCCTTGGCGCGATCCTCCTGAACGCGTGAGAGCTTTTCATCGATCGCCTCGCGGATCAGGGCTCCCATCGAGATGCCCCGCTGCGCCGCCGTTTCGCGTAGGTGCCGGTGCAGATCGTCGTCAAGCAGAAGCTGGGTGCGGCGTGTGAGCTGCGGCATAGCGTCACCTTAGCATGCACATGAGCAGACACACATGCGCATATGAGCTCCTCCCAAACTCGCTCCAACGTGGGTCAGCCACTGCCGCCGAGCAGCTGCACCTCGTACTCCTCCACCAGCGGGTTGGCGAGCAGCTTCTCGCAGATCGGCTGCAGCTGGGCCTCGTCCTCCACATCCAGCTCGACCAGGCGGCCGACGTGGACGTTGGCCACGCCAGCGAAGCCCAGCGCCGGCAGCGCGCGCTCGACAGCGATCCCCTGAGGGTCGAGGATGCCCGCCTTCGGGCGGATCAGCACGCGGGCGCGCATCAATCGCCGGGGGCGGTCCGGTCCAGCCACGCCTGGAAGGGCTCGCCGGCGATCCGTTCGTACGCCTCGACGTAGCGCGCGCGGGTGCCCTCGACCACGTTCGTCGGGATCGCCGGCGCCGGCGGGCGCTTGTCCCAGCCGCTGCCCGCGGCCCAGTCGCGCACGTACTGCTTGTCGAAGCTCGGCTGGCCCCTGCCCGGCTCGTAGCCGTCGGCGGGCCAGTAGCGCGAGGAGTCGGGCGTCAGCACCTCGTCGCCGAGGACCAGCGGGTGGGTGGGATCCTCCTCGTCGAAGCCCAGCTCGAACTTCGTGTCCGCCAGGATCACCCCGCGCTCGCGCGCGTGCGTAGCAGCGAACGTGTACAGCTCGATCGACACCTCGCGCACCCGCTCCATCAGCGCGCGGTCGCCGACCAGCTCGGCGGCGCGCTCGAAGTCGATCGCCTCGTCGTGGCCCACCTCGGCCTTCGTGCTCGGTGTGAAGATCGGCTCGGGCAGCTGCTCGGACTCGCGCAGGCCGCCCGGCAGCTCGATACCCGAGACCGCGCCGGTCGCCTGGTAGTCCTTCCAGCCCGAGCCCGTGATGTAGCCGCGCACCACGCACTCGACCGGCAGCATCTTGAGCTTGCGCACCACCAGCGCGCGGCCGCGGGCCTCCTCTGGCACGCCCTCCGTGGCGGAGATCAGGTGGTTGGCGACGATCTGCTCGGTCTTCTCAAACCAGAAGACAGACAGCCCGGTGAGCACCTTCCCCTTGTCGGGGATTGGCGTCGGATGCACCGCGTCGTAGGTCGAGATGCGATCGCTGGCGACCATCAGCAGGCGGTCGTCGAGGTCGTACAGCTCGCGCACCTTGCCGCTGGCGAGGAGGGGCAGGTCTGCGAGGGCGGTCATGGTGTCCCGGACTCTATCGCTGGCCGCGGCGTGGCTGGTTACGTGAGCGCGATCGTCTCCGTGCTCGTGCGCTTGTGCCTCCCGATCCCGGTCGTCAGCGTCAGCGTGTAGCGTCCCGCCTGTAGCGCTTTCGATGCGTGCAGGGTGAGCTTGCCGTCCCGCAGCGAACCGCTCGCATCGACATGACCCGCACGCGAAATGCTCGCACTCGCGGCACTCGCCTTAAAGCTCGCTGGAGAAGAGACCAAGTGGGCCTGCTGGGCCGAGAGCACCTGCTGGACCGACCGGCCCGATCGCGCCGGTCGTCACAGTCGAGGTGGGGTTGCCGTTGATTGTGTTTCCGTAGATGGAGTTGTTGGCGCCGAGCGAGACGATCGTCCCGCCATTGGCGGTTTGAAGCCCGGTCCCGTTCCCGGTCACAAAGTCGCTTGACATCAGGTTCTCGGTGCCCGCGCCGTTTGAGAGCAAGGCCATGCCGGTGTTGTCGGAGATCGTCGTGCCGGCCGAGCTGATGGTCGCGGCGGCTCCCGATCCGGCTGTCCCCCCGGCCCCGCAATTGCTCGACGAGAACGTTTCCGTCGACGTCGCCGCGACGACCCCGCAGCTGTTCTGATCGACCTGGTCGCTTTGCAACGTGAACTGTGAGCCCACGGTCGCACCGTCCGGCTCGGCCAACACGCCATCGTCCTGGTTGGAGTCGATCGTGCTGTTGTCGATCTCAACCTGCATCGGCGATGAGCCATAGCCCGCCGCGGACTCCCACACGCCAAAGCCGTTCTCGTTGATCTCGCTGTCGTCGACCACGACCTGACCGGGGCTATTGAGAAGCTCCATGCCGTAGCTGCCGGCGTCGTAGATGGTGCTGTTGTCGATGTCGGTCTGCCCCCCGTCCTCGTTGACGTATACGCCCGTCGCGCCGCCGGAGATGCTGGTGTTGTCGATCTCGAGCCGCGAGGTCCCGTTCGTGACGTTGACGACTCCGTCGTATGTGAAACCGTAGATGTTGCTGTTCTCGATTCGCAGCGTCCCCCCGCCCGGGTAATACACGCCCTCCACTCCGCTGCCGAAGCCGTCGATGTTCAGCCCGATCAGGTTGACGACGTCGGTGGTCGCGTACTCGTTGACGGCGATCGCCTGGCCGGAGGGTTCCCCGATCGTCGCGTTGTGGCCGTCCCCGCTGATCGTGATCGAGTTGTTGATCACGAGCGAACCGAAGTCGCCGTCGGTCTCGGCGTCGACCTCGCCGCCTGCGGCGGTCTGGCCGACCGCATACTGAAACGTCGCGCACGGCGACGTTTGGGGGCATGTGCCCGAGTCGGTGCCGTAGTAAGCGACCCAGGTGCGCTCCGGCGCGGCGAACGCTGCCGCCGGCAACGCCGCGGCGACCAGCGCCGTCACGATCGCAGCGAGTAGTGCCGGGCTGGACATCCGCGCGCGGCTTGCCAGCAAACCACGAGGACCGTCTTTCCCGCCGCTCATCGTATTCTCCATTTCTTTAGGGCGACGCTTAGCTCCTCCGGGCATCGTGAACCGGAATCGATCACTACTGCCACACAAAGTACGCGCCGGACAGGCGAACAGAGACGCAGCTGGACGATTATCACCCCTCACGCGATCTCGTCCAGCCGGGCGACGATCTCCTGCGCGTGGCGGACGAAGTGCCCGTAGTCGAAGATCGCGTCGAGATCGAGGTCCGCGGCCGTGGGATCCGCGGCGAGCAGCTCGCGCAGCGGGGTGCCCGTGTCCCACGCCGCCTGAGCGGCGCGCTGCACGCCGTAGTAGGCGTCGTCGCGGCTCATGCCCGCCTTGACCAGTGCGAGCAGTAGGCGCTGGGAGAAGAGCGCGCCGTGCGTCAGCTCCAGGTTCTCGCGCATCCGCTGCGCATCCACCGTCATGCCCTCCACCAGCGCGCGGGCGCGGTGCTGCAGGTAGTCGATCAGGATCGTGGAGTCCGCCAGGACGATGCGCTCCACCGAGGAGTGCGAGATGTCGCGCTCGTGCCACAGCGCCACGTTCTCGAGGCCCGCCTGGGCGTTGCCGCGCAGGACCCGCGCCAACCCCGAGATCTGCTCGGCCTTGATCGGGTTGCGCTTGTGGGGCATCGCGCTCGAACCCTTCTGGCCCGCGCGAAAGGGCTCCTGCACCTCGCGCACCTCCGTGCGCTGCAGATGGCGCACCTCGGTTGCGAGGCGCTCCATGCCGGCGCCCGCGAGCGCGATCGCTCCCAGCAGCTCCGCGTGGCGGTCGCGCGCCACGACCTGCGTGGAGACCGGCTCGGCGGCCAGGCGCAGGCGCGCCAGCACGCGCGCCTCGAACTCCGGGCTCGTGGCCGCGTAGGTGCCCACCGCCCCCGAGACCGCCCCCACCGATGCCTGCGCGAAGGCGCGCTCCAGGCGCTGCGCGTTGCGGTGCGCCTCGAACGCGTAGCCCGCGAGCTTCACGCCGAACGTCGTGGGCTCCGCGTGCACCCCGTGGGTGCGTCCCACGCACAGCGTCCCCACGTGCTCCCGCGCGCGGGTCGCGAGGGCGTCGCGGAGCGCGCGCGCACCCGGCACCACGATCTCCCCCACCGCCTTCAGCTGCAGCGCGAGGGCGGTGTCCAGCACGTCCGAGGAGGTCAGGCCGAAGTGGATCCAGCGCCCCGCCTCGCCCGCCGACTGGGCGAGCACGTCCACGAAGGCCGCCACGTCGTGGTCGGTCGTGCGCTCGCGCTCGTTCACCTCCTGCACCGTGAACCGCGCCGCCCGGATCTCCTGCAGCTCCGCCTCGGTGGGGCCCTCCCCCTCTCCGAGCAGGAGCGGCAGCTCCTCGCACGCCGCCACCTCCACCTGGCGCCACGCCTCCATGCGCGCCCCGTCGGTCCAGATGGAGCCCAGCTCGGGGCGTGTGTAGCGCTCGATCACCCCTCGATTATCCCTGTCCGCCCCAGGGGCTGCCGCCTGGCGAGGCCTGTGCGCCCGCTTCGGCAATGTGCGCCCGCTTTGCCCCGCTGGTCCTGGCCGGCCCCTCGGTGCCCGCTCACGCAGCGATGATCTGCGCCGCGAGGATCGCCGCGTTGCGAGCGTTGTCGAGGCCCACGCACGCCACCGGCACGCCCGGGGGCATCTGCACGATCGAGAGGATCGCGTCCAGGCCCCCAGCCGCGCTCAGGCGGCCCGACAGCGGGACCCCGATCACGGGCAGCTCCGTGTGGGCCGCCACCGCGCCCGGCAGCGCCGCGGAGATGCCCGCGCCCGCGATGATCACCCGCAGGCCGCGCATCTGCGCGTTCTTCGCGTACTCCGCCACCACGTCCGGTTCGCGATGCGCGGACATCACCCGCAGCTCGTGCAGGATGTCCCGCGCCTGGAGCTCCTCGGCGGCCTTCTGCATCTTCTCCATGTCGCTCTTGGAGCCCATCACGATGCCCACGCGCGGGGCGTCGACATCGAGCTCCTCGAGCTGTGCCCGCACCTCGGTCTCGGTCAGCGGGGTCGATATCGAGGAGACCTCACCCACGCCCGGCCTCCACCGCGGGCCCCTCCCCGGAGGACCGCCCGAGCCAGTCCTCGATGCCCGGCAGGCTGGGATCGGCCGCCACGGCGGCGGCGATGTCAGCTCGCATCTGCATGCCCTCGAAGGAGATCATCCGCGCCGCAGCATACGCGGATTGCCGGGCGGCGCCCGTGTCCTCGCCGAAGCCGGTGACGTTCAGCACCCGCCCACCCGCTGTCACGATCCCGCCGTCGCTCAGCGCCGTGCCCGCGTGGGTCACCTCGACCTCCTCTCCCAGCCGCTCGAGCCCCGCGATCGGATCGCCGCTGGAGGACGATTCGGGGTAGCCCCTGCTTGCCAGCACCACCGTCACCGCACGGTCGGCCGACCACTCCAGCTGCACGTCTTGCAGCCCTCCCGGGCGTGAGGCGCAGAGCAGCAGCTCCAGCAGGTCGGACTTCAGCCGCGGCAGGATCGCCTGGGTCTCCGGATCGCCGAAGCGCACGTTGAACTCCAGTACGCGCGGACCGTCGGCGGTGAGCATCAGCCCGGCGTAGAGCACCCCGTGAAAGGGCGTCCCACGCGCGCGCAGCAAGTCCACGATCGGCTGGTGCACCTTGGCGGTGATCTCCCGCACACGTGTCATGTCGAAGCCCGCCACGGGCGAGTAGGAGCCCATGCCGCCGGTGTTCGGCCCGCGGTCCCCGTCGAAGATGCGCTTGTAATCGCGCGCGGATGCCATCGGCACGGCGTGCTCGCCATCGCACAACGCCAACAGCGACAGCTCGCTGCCCTCCAGAAACTCCTCGACGACGACCATGCGCGTCCCATAGCGACGATGGACGAGGAGATCCTCCAGGGTTGCGCGAGCCTCGCCTTCGCTCTGCGCGATGACGACCCCCTTGCCGGCCGCGAGACCGTCCGCCTTCAGCACCACCGGGTAGCGGTCGATCGCCGCGAGGCCCTCCTCCACGCTGCCGACCAGCTCAAAGCCCGCTGTCGGCACCCCCGCCTCGACCATGAGCTCCTTGGCATATGCCTTCGAGCCCTCCAGCTTGGCCACCGCCGCGGTGGGCCCAAATGCGGCTGCGCCGGTCGACGTCAGAGCGTCGATGAGCCCTGCCACCAATGGGACCTCTGGGCCGACGACCACCAAGTCTACGCCCTCGCGCTCTGTGGCGCGCGTGAGACCCATTACGTCATCCGCGGGGATGTCGAGCACGCGAGCGTCCCCTGCGATGCCCGCGTTGCCCGGCGCACAGAGCAGCTCTGGGCGCTGGGGTGAGCGTGCCAGCGCGCGCACGAGCGCATGCTCGCGCCCGCCGCTGCCGACCACCAGGACCTTCATGGCACCCGGACCCTCATGTAACCAGGACCTTCATCTGTCAGAGCGAGGCGATGAAGTCGTCCACCGGGATCGCCGTCAGCGTCTCGTAGTGCACCGTGCCACGCGAGCCGAGCTCCAGGGACACGCGCGCCATCGTCTGCTCGTCCGGAGCCTCGACGATGTTGACGAAGTCAAAGCGCCCCAGCGTCGCCCACTGCGCCTTGACCCTTGCCCCCAACTGCTCCACCTCACGGTTGACCTCGTGAATTCGCTGCGGGTTGTTCTTCACCGTCTGCACGCCCTCCGGTGTCAGGTGCGCGAGCATGATGTACGTGGGCATCTAGACCTCCTCGGCCGTGGTGTGAGACTCACATTAGACCTCAGTTCGCCGTCGTGGCAGCCGCTCGGGCGGGCTCGAAAGTGAGGCTGCCCGCCGCCGCGTCCACACGGATCGCATCGCCCGCTCGCAGGCTGCCCTCCAGCAGTGAGAGCGCGAGGCGATCGGTGAGCTGCTTCTGGATCACCCTGCGCAGGGGGCGCGCACCGTAGGCGGGGTCGTAGCCCATGTCGCCCAACAGCTCCCGCGCAGCGTCGGTGAGCGTCACCTCCACGCCGCGCTCGCGCACGCGCGCGATCACCAGCGCCACCTGCAGCTCCACGATCTCCCCGAGCTGCTCGCGCGTCAGGGGCGTGAAGCGCACGATGTCGTCGAGGCGGTTGACGAACTCCGGTTTGAAGTGGCCCAGCAGCGCCTCCCGCAGCGCGATGTCCGAGGACGCCTCCTCGTCAATGGATTCGAGCCCGTCCACCCCAATGTTGGAGGTCATGATCAGCACCGTGTTCTTGAAGTCCACCGTGCGGCCCTGCCCGTCGGTCAGGCGCCCGTCGTCCATCACCTGCAGCAAGGTGTTGAACACGTCGGGGTGCGCCTTCTCGATCTCGTCCAGCAGCACCACCGAGTAGGGGCGGCGGCGCACCGCCTCCGTGAGCTGCCCTCCCTCTTCGTAGCCGACGTACCCCGGTGGCGCCCCCACCAGGCGCGAGACCGTGTGCTTCTCCATGTACTCCGACATGTCCAGGCGGATCATGGCCTCCTCGGAGTCGAACATGAACTCCGCGAGCGCCCTTGCCAGCTCGGTCTTGCCGACGCCCGTCGGGCCGAGGAACAGGAACGTGCCGATCGGGCGATTCGGGTCCGCAAGCCCTGCTCGCGAGCGGCGCAGCGCAGTCGCCACCGCCTCCACCGCCTCGTCCTGGCCGATCACCCGTTCGTGCAGCCGCTGCTCCATGTGGATCAGCTTCTCCACCTCTCCCTCCAAGAGGCGGCTCACCGGGATCCCTGTCCAGCGTGCCACCACCTCGGCCACGTCGTCCGCGTCCACCTCCTCCTTCAGGAACACCGCCGGCGGGGGGCCCGCCGGCGGTGTTGCAGATGGCTCCCCCGCGTCGTCTGACTTCCCCGGTCCGTCCTCGGGTTGGCCTTTGGGTTCGTCTTCGGGTCCGCCCTCCAGGGCGGCCAATCGCTTTTCGATTTCGGGGATCTCCCCGTAGCGCAGCTCCGCCGCGCGCTGCAGGTCGGCCGCGCGCTCGGCCCGCTCGGCCTCCCCCCGCGCCTCCTCCAGGCGCGCCTTCAGCTCGCGCACGCCCTGGATCGCCTGCTTCTCGGCCTGCCACTGCGCCTTCATCGCCGCCGAGCGCTCCTGCAGCTCGGCGAGCTCCCGCTCGATCGCCTCGCGGCGGGTCGCGGAGGCCTCGTCGGTCTCCTTCTGCAGCGAGGTGAGCTCGATCTCCAGTTGCATCACCCGCCGGTCCACCTCGTCGATCTCCGTCGGCAGGGAGTCGATCTCGATGCGCAGCTTGGACGCCGCCTCGTCGATCAGGTCGATCGCCTTGTCGGGCAGGAAGCGGTCGGCGATGTAGCGGTCCGAGAGGGTTGCCGCGGCGATCAGCGCGCTGTCCTGGATCCGCACCCCGTGGTGCACCTCGTAGCGCTCCTTCAGGCCCCGCAGGATCGCGATCGTGTCAGCCACCGTGGGCTCCCCCACCATCACCGGCTGGAAGCGCCGCTCCAGCGCCGCGTCCTTCTCGATGTGCTTGCGGTACTCATCGAGCGTGGTCGCGCCCACGCAGCGCAGCTCCCCGCGCGCGAGCATCGGCTTGAGCAGGTTCGCGGCGTCCACCGCGCCTTCCGCCGCGCCCGCGCCGACGATCGTGTGCAGCTCGTCCAGGAACAGGATCACCCCGCCGCGGGCCTCGGAGACCTCCTTGAGCACCGCCTTCAGGCGGTCCTCGAACTCACCCCGGTACTTCGCGCCCGCGATCAGCGAGCCCATGTCCAGCGCGATCACGCGGCGCTCGCGCAGGGACTCCGCCACATCCCCCGCCACGATCCGCTGCGCCAAGCCCTCCACGATCGCCGTCTTGCCCACTCCCGGCTCGCCGATCAGCACGGGGTTGTTCTTCGTGCGCCGCGAGAGCACCTGGATCACGCGGCGGATCTCCTCGTCGCGGCCGATCACGGGGTCCAGTGAGCCCTGCTCAGCGAGCTTCGTGAAGTCGCGGCCGAAGCGCTCGAGCGCCTGGTACTTCTCCTCGGGGCTCTGGTCGGTCACCCGGTGGGGGCCCCGCACCTCCGCGAGCGCCTGCAGGAGGCGCTCGGGGCTCGCGCCCACGGCGCGCAGCGCCCGGCCCGCGCGGGAGGAGGGTCCCTCCTCTTCGCCCGCGAGGGCCAGCAGCAGGTGCTCGGTCGAGATGTACTCGTCGGAGAGCTCCCGCGCCTGTCGCTCCGCCGCGCGCAGCACCGCCAGCAGCTCCGCGGAGGGCTGGCCCCCTTCCGTGGAGGAGCCCTCGCTCAGGCGGGGCAGCTCCTCCAGGGCGCGGCTGCACTCCGCGCGCAGCGCTGGCAGGGAGACCCCGAGCTTCGTGAGCATCGGGACGACCACGCCCCCGGCCTCCTCGCCCTGGGCGCCGCCGGCGGCGCCGCTCAGCACAGCCAGCAGATGTGCGGGGGTCACCTGCGGGTTGCGCCGCTCCTGCGCCAGGCGCGACGCTGCCGCGAGTGCCTCCTGGGCCTTGATCGTGAGGCGGTCGGGCTGCATCGATCAAGATTTGCACAAGCACAGCGGTGGGGAGGCCCCGCTGACCATCGGGGAGCCCGCGGCGGAGCGAGAGCCGGAGCCCAGGAAGGGGGGCAGAGCAGGATAATCCCTAGAGTCGGAAACATCCCATGTGGAGGGTCCCGGGGTTGGATAGGGTCGGCCTTGTAAGTGTCCATGACACGACCCGGAGGATGGATTCGAATGACCAAAACCCAGATCGGGCGTCTGGCTGGCCTGCCCGGCCGGACGTTCATAGTAATCGTGGCGCTGTTCGCGTCACTGGCAGTTGTCGCCTCGGCTTCGGCGACCATACACCACCCGACTAAAGACTTCTCGATCTTCGCAGATTGCCCGTTGAGCAATCACGAAGTGCCCTCCTGTACATACGCGGAAACGACGAGTGGCGAATTTGCCGTTGGCAAAAAGGCGGTGCCGATCGTCAAACCAATCATCCTTCAGGGTGGGTTGGTCGAAACTGCGAATCCCGAAGAAGTCGCCTTCGTGGCTGCTGAAAACGGCGAAACGCTGGTGAAAACTGCGCTCCCCGTGCCCGGTGGGCTGCTGGGGATCGTAGCGCCGGAATACCTGCCCAAATGGCTGCAGGAAATTATCAATAACTTCATCAACGAAGGGTTCACGGGCGTAACGGAGACGACCGAACTGGCCAAGCCGGCGAGCGAAATCAGGTTGAACGCCACGCACCTGCTGACCGAAAATGGCATCGCGCTGAAACTGCCGGTGAAGGTCAAACTGGGGAACGTCTTCCTGGGCAGCGAATGCTACGTGGGCTCCTCCTCTGACCCGATCGACCTGAACCTCACGACGGGTGCAACCGAACCGCCCGCGCCGAACAAATCGATCCATGGCGCCAAAGGCACGTTTGAAGGCCTCGAAGGCGGTCTGATCACGCAGCTCTCCGGGGGCTCCCTCGTGGACAACTCGTTCGCGGCGCCTGAAGCCACCGGCTGCGGCGGGATCTTCTCGTTCCTCATCGACCCGGTGGTCGACAGCACACTCGGCCTGCCGGCCGCCGCGGGTCACAACACCGCGATCCTCAACGGCAAGCTCGACATTGCCTCAGCAGAAGCTGTGAGGGCGAGCGAATAAGAGCTCGCTTCACGCCTCTTGCGGTTCCGGCAGGGCCCGCCGCGTCACGCGGCGGGCCCTCCGGGCTTTAAGGGGTGGTCGGTGCTGAAAGGTCGCTCAGCGTGTGCGCCGAGTGGGGCCGCCGAGCGGCCGTGCGTCGGCCGCTCGCACGAGCTCGGCACCCCCGCGATAGGGAATCGTCAGCTCGGCGCGGAATGAGCGCCGGACTTCCTCCAGGCGCTCGGCCAACTCGACCTGCGCGCGCAGGGCCTGCAGCTCGAGCTCCTCGATGCGGGCGTGCATCAGCTCGATCTGGGACTCGAGGTCGAGCACCCGCTCGACCCCGGCGAGGTTGAGGCCAAGGTCCGCGGTCATCTCCTGGATGCGGCGGAGCCGCTCGACGTCCTCGTGCGAGTAGAGGCGGGTGCCCTTGGGGGAGCGCTTGGGGTCGACCAGGCCGCGCGCCTCATAGGTGCGCAGCGTCTGTGGGTGCATCTGGGCAAGCCGCGCCGCGACCGAGATCATGTACACCCCGTTGTCGGAGGCCACCTCAATGCTCACGCTGCGATCGGAAGCCCCGATGGGGCCATCCATGCGCTCGGCCGCTCGTTCCCGCCCATCGGCCATCTAGGAGGCCCCCTCCTTCGCCCGCGGAGCGGCGCCCGCGTCCGCTGCGCTCGCGGCAAACAGGCGCGCGCGTGGGTCCCCGCCGTTCATCGTGTCCGCGAGCGTCTGCACGGCTGCGCTCTGCTCGTCGGTGAGGGTCGCGGGGACGTCGATCAGGAAGCGGTAGTGGATGTCACCGCGGTCCTTGCCCCCGAGCTTGGGGGGTCCCTCGCCGCGCAGGCGCTGCACGGTCCCGTGGGTGGTGCCGGGGCGCACGCGCAGCGTCTTTGACCCACTCAGCGTGGGCACCTTCACCTCCGCTCCCCTCAGCGCCTCGGGGATCGTGAGGGGGACCTCGACCTCGACGTTGTCGCCGCGGCGTTTGAAGATCGGGGAGTGGGCGACGTGCGTGATCACGTAGAGATCGCCCGGGGGGCCGCCGCGCGGGCCGGCCTCGCCCTTGCCGGGGAGGCGGATGCGCGAGCCCTCCTTCACGCCCGGGGGGATGTTCACGCGGTAGCGCTTGAGCTGGCGCACCGCGCCGGAGCCGTGGCAGGTGGGGCAGGGGTCCTCGATGACCGTCCCCGAGCCGCCGCAGCGCGAGCAGGGCTGGGAGATCGAGAACATCCCCTGGCCCTGCGTCTCGATCCCGCGGCCCTCGCACTTCGGGCAGACCTTGGGCGCGGTGCCCGGCTTCGCGCCGGTGCCGTGGCATGTCTGGCAGACCGCCTGCGTGGAGACCGACAGCGGCACCTGCGCGCCCGCGACCGCCTGCTCGAAGGAGATTGAGACCTCCGTCTCCAGGTCCCGCCCACGTTCCGGGCGGGGCTTGGCGCGCGTGCGCCGCCCGCTGGCGGACCCCCCGAAGAGGTTGGAGAGGATGTCGCCCATGCTGGAGGCGTCGAAGTCGAAGTTGCCGAAGCCCCCGAAGCCCCCACCACCGCCCGCGGCCGCGAAGGGCCCGGTGCCGCTGTCGTACTGCTTGCGCTTCTCCGGGTCGGAGAGCACGTCGTAGGCGTGGGAGACCTCCTTGAAGCGCGCCTCCGCATCCTTGTCGTCGGGGTTGCGGTCCGGGTGGTACTTGCGCGCGAGCTTGCGGTAGGCCTTCTTCATCTCCTCCGGGGTGGCCTTCTTCTCGACGCCCAGCGTCGCGTAGTAGTCGGGGCGGGAAGCCATGGCTCCTAGCGCTCCCCCCTCACGCCGCCACCACGACGCGCGCGGGGCGAATCACGGTCCCGTTCAGCCGGTAGCCCGGCTGGTAGACCTCCACGACGGTGCCGCTCTCGGTGCCCTCCACGGGCCTCTGGGCCATCGCCTCGTGGTGGGTGGGGTCGAACGGCTCGCCCGCGGGGTCGAAGGACTCGATGCCCACGCGCGCGAGCGCCGAGCTCAGCTCCGAGCGCACGAGCCGCACGCCTTCGAGCAGCGGGTCCTCCTCCTCCGCGGCCTCGAGCGCGCGGTCGAGGTTGTCGAGCGCGGGCAGCAGCTCCTTGGCGAGCTTCGCCACGCCGCGCTCCGCGGCCGCCGTGGACTCGCGCGCCACGCGCTTGCGGTAGTTCTCGAAGTCCGCCTGGGTGCGCTGGGCGAGCGCGAGGTACTCGTCGCGCTGCGCCGCCGTCGCCACGAGCTCGTCGAGGTCGCCCTCGACCTCGCGCGCCTCCCCCGCATCCTCGAGGTCCGGCTCCAGGGGGCCGGCTACGGGGCCCCCCTCGGCGGGTGTGTACGCCCGGGGGGCGGGAGCGTCGCGGTTCGCGCTCCCATCCCCCGGCGCCTGCGCGGCGCCGGGGTCCTCGGGCTGGAGCGGCTGGTCCTCCTGCAGTGCCTGCTCGATGTCGCTCATCGCGCTCAGGCCTTCGTCTCGTCCACGACCTCCGCGTCGACGACGTCCTCCTCCTCCGAAGCCGCGCCGGCTCCGTCGGTTGAGGCACCACCGCCGTTGGGCGCCGCGGCCGCGGCCTGCTCCTGGGCGCGCTGGTACATCGCCTCGGAGACCGCGTGGAAGGCGCTCTGCAGCACGTCGGTCTTGGCGTTGATCGCGGCGGGGTCCTCGGACTCGAGCGTCTCGCGGACCTCCTTGATCGCCTCCTCGATGCGGGCCTTGGAGTCGCCATCCACCTGGTCTCCCAGGTCGACGAGCTGGCGCTCGGCCTGGTAGGCGGCGTTCTCGCCGTTGTTGCGCGCCTCCGCGAGCTCGCGCGCGCGGCGGTCCTCCTCGGCGTGGGACTCGGCGTCGGAGACCATGTTCTTGATCTCCTCCTCGGAGAGCCCCGAGCCGGCCTTGATCTCGATCTTCTGCTCCTTGCCGGTGCCGAGGTCCTTGGCGGAGACGTTGAGGATGCCGTTGGCGTCGATGTCGAAGGCGACCTCGATCTGGGGGATGCCCCGCGGCGCCGGGGGGATGCCGGTGAGCTGGAACTTCCCCAGGGACTTGTTGTAGGTCGCCATCTCGCGCTCGCCCTGCAGCACGTGGATCTCGACCGAAGGCTGGTTGTCCTCGGCGGTCGAGAAGACCTCGCCCTTGCGCGTGGGGATCGTGGTGTTGCGCTCGATCAGCTTCGTCATCACGCCGCCCTTGGTCTCGATCCCAAGCGTCAGGGGGGTGACGTCGAGCAGCAGCACGTCCTTGACGTCGCCTGCGAGCACGCCCGCCTGGATCGCGGCGCCGACGGCGACGACCTCGTCGGGGTTCACGCCGCGGTGGGGCTCCTTGCCGGTGAGCTCCTTGACCTTCTCCTGGACGGCCGGCATGCGCGTCATGCCGCCGACCAGCACGACGTGGTCGATCTCCTTGACGCCCTTGTCTTTGGCGTCGTCCAGCGCCTGGCGCACCGGGGCCACGACGCGATCCAGCAGCGCGGAGGTGAGCTCGGAGAGCTTCGCGCGGGTGAGGCGGGTGTCGAGGTGCTTGGGGCCGGAGGAGTCGGCGGTGATGAAGGGCAGGTTGATCTGCGTCTCCTGGGTGGTGGAGAGCTCGATCTTGGCCTTCTCCGAGGCCTCGTAGAGGCGCTGCAGGGCCATCGGGTCGGCGGAGAGGTCGATGCCCTGGTCGCGCTTGAAGTCGGCGACGAGCCAGTCGACGATCGCCTTGTCGAAGTTGTCGCCGCCGAGGTGGTTGTCCCCGGCTGTGGACTTGACCTCGAACACCCCGTCGCCGATCTCGAGCACCGACACGTCGAAGGTGCCGCCGCCGAGGTCGAAGACGAGGATCGTCTGCTCGTTCTCCTTGTCCAGGCCGTAAGCGAGCGAGGCGGCGGTGGGCTCGTTGATGATGCGCTTGACGTCCAGGCCCGCGATCTTGCCGGCGTCCTTGGTGGCCTGGCGCTGGTCGTCGTTGAAGTACGCGGGGACCGTGATCACCGCGGAGTCGACGCTTTCGCCCAGGTACGCTTCCGCGTCGGTCTTGAGCTTCTGCAGGATCATCGCGGAGATCTCCGGTGGGGAGTGCTGCTCGCCGCCGGCCTCCACGCGCGCGTCGCCGTTGGGGCCGGAGACGACCTTGTAGGGGACGATCGACTCCTCCTCGCGCACCTCCCCCTCCTTGCGGCCCATGAAGCGCTTGATCGAGAAGACCGTGTTCTGCGGGTTGGTCACCGCCTGGCGCTTGGCGACGGTGCCGACGAGCCGCTCGCCGGAGGCCGTGAAGGCGACCACGGACGGTGTGGTGCGGCCTCCCTCGGAGTTCTCGACGACGGTCGGCTCGCCACCCTCGAGCACCGCCATGCAGGAGTTGGTGGTGCCGAGGTCTATGCCTATTGTCTTGCCCATGGTGGGGGCTCCTTCTTGGTGGGGGTGTGTAGCGTGGCGCGGGGTAGCGCCGGATGCTCTTACGAAATCTGAGCGGCAGTCTAGCAGATTTTCTGACGAGCTTCGCTGCTCACCGCAGCTCCCTGACGATCGGGAAGGGGATGACCTCGCGCAGCGTGTCGCGTTCGGTGAGGATCATCACCAGGCGGTCGACGCCCATGCCGCCGCCGGCGGTGGGGGAGTAGCCGTACTCGATCGCGCGCGCGTACTCCTCGTCGTTGGGGTGCGGCACGTCGGCGTCGTCGACCATGCGCCGCTTGCGCTGGTCGACGAAGCGCTGCCACTGGTCGACCGGGTCGTTGAGCTCGGTGTCGCCGCTGACGAGCTCGATGCCGCCGATCACCGCGTCGAAGTGCTCACCCAGCTCGGGGTGCACCGAGTGGCGCTTGGTAATCGGGAACGGCTCGAGCGGGAAGTCGAACACGTGCGTCGGCTGGTTGATCGTGTGCTCGATCTTCTCCGAGTAGATGTCGCCGACAACGTCGGCCCAGCTGGAGGCGGGGTCCAGCGGCCCGTCGAGGACCTCCGCGAGCTGCTCGCGCGTGGACTCCATGAAGTCGAGGCCCGTGCGCTCGAGGATCAGATCGCGCATCGTGATCCGCCGCCACGGCTTGGCGAGATCGATCTCCTCGCCGTTCCGTTTGATCGTCGTGCGTCCGAGCACGGCCTGGGCGACGTCGCGGAACATCTCTTCGGTGACGCTCGCCACGTCGTTGTAGTCGGAGTAGGCGCACATGAACTCGATGATCGTGAACTCGGGGCTGTGCTTGGGGGAGATGCCCTCGTTGCGGAAGACCTTGCCCATGTCGTACACGTTCTCCATGCCGCCCACGATGCAGCGGTTGAGGAACAGCTCGACGGAGATGCGCAGGTACAGGTCGCGGTCGAGCGCGTTGTGGTGGGTCGTGAACGGGCGCGAGCCGGCGCCGCCGGCGAGCGACTGCAGGGCCGGTGTTTCGACCTCGATGAAGTTGCGCCCGTTCAGCCACTTGCGGATCTCGAACACGATCCTGTGGCGTTTGACGAACAGGTCGCGCGTGTCCTCGTTGGCGAGCAGGTCGAGCTCCCGATAGCGGTAGCGCGCGCCGGTGTCGCCAATGCCGTGGTGCTTGTCCGGCGGCGGGCGCAGCGTCTTGGTCAAGAGCGTGCACTCGCTCACCTCGAGCGCGAGCTGGCCGCGCTGTGTGACATATGCGCAACCGTCGATCGCGACGATGTCGCCGACGTCGAGCGCCATGATGCGCTCGTAGGTCTCCGGCCCGAGGGCGTCCGCGCGCACGACCGCCTGGATCTGGCCGGAGAGGTCGCGCACGTCCAGGAACGAGTTCTTCGGGTGCGTGCGCCTGGAGATCAGCCGCCCGGCGATCTGGTAGCGCAGCTCGGGGTGCGCGCCCGCCTCCAACTCGGCGGGGTCGTGCGCGGCGAGCACGTCGGCGATGCGCGTTCGCGTGCCCCACAGCGTCACCGGCGGGTACGGGTCGACGCCTTCGGCGCGCAGCCGCTCCATCTTCGCCCGGCGTTCGTCCGGCTCGTCGCGCTCCCGCTCCTCCTCGACTGCGCTCATGCGGCGGGCACGAGGTTGTAGGTGGGGTCGCGCACGTCGATCACGGGCACGTCGGGGATCGCCTCCTCGAGCAGGGCGCGCAGGCGGGGTGAATCGAAGCTGTGCGACTGGGGGGCGACGGGGTTGATGGTGATCGCGCGCAGATCGATCGGGGCGAGCACGGCGATCGAGACGCCCTGGCGGCGGTACCACTCGCTGCCGTGATCGGTCAGGAAGACCTTGGTGGCGTCCGCGACGACGAGCTGCAGCTCGCGGGATTCGAGCCCGCCCGCCCCCCCGCTCCTCCCGAGCAGATCGCGGGCCCTGAGCAGCTCCGCGAGGAATGGCTCGCAGAGGGCGCCGCGCACGAGGAGATGCGACGCGGAGGGGCGCGCGCGCAGCAGCTGGGCGATGTCCGCCGCCGTGCTGGTGAGCGCAAAGCGGGGGTGCAGCGTGAGCGGCTCCTCGTCCGGGTCGATCAGCATGCTGGCGGCGTTCGCCGCGGCGATCTCGTGCACGTGCCGGCTGCCGTCGCCCAGCTCGGGCAGGCGCACGAGCTCGACGGCCTCGCGGGTGCGCGCGACCACCTGCTCGATCTCTTCGTGCAGGGCGGCCCCCGTGGACATCACGAGACCGTCGGAGACCGCGGGCGAGGAGGCGGCGCGGCGGTCGATGGCGCCGTCGATGAGCACTTGCTCCGCTCCGTGGGCGAGCATCGCGTCGCAGACCTCGCGAACGTCGGCCGCGGCGCTCGGTCCCGCCACCTCGATCGTTCCGTGGGTCAGCAGGCGAGCGATGAGGACGCGCCCGAGCGGTGTGCGCACGCCGGTCTCCAGCACGAGCTCGTGGGGGATGGCGCCCGCCCGCAGCAGCGCGTCGGTGGTCGCCACGAGGCTGCCCGCGCAGAGTTCCACGCGGGGCTTCTCGATCCGGATGTCGATCACATCCCGCTCCTCGCCATCGCGCCCCACCGAGGTGACGCCGACGCGGCGGGTGCGCTCCTGGCACTCGCGCAGGAGCGCGGCGAGGGTTTCGGTCTTGCCGGTGTTCTTCGCCAGGCCCACGAGGGCAAGGCGGCGCGCGGGGGCGATCAACTCGGAGAGCTGCTGCATCGGCTCTCAGCCTAGCCGGCCGGCCTCGCGGCGGTGTTCTGCGAGGGCCGCGCGGCCGGGGGGAGGTTGCTCGCCGGTCGCCCCGCCTCGGCGCGGCGTTCTGCGAAGGCGGTGCGGCCGGGAGGAGGTCTGTCGTGCTCGTCCTCCTCCGGTTCGCCCCGCCCGAGGCGGGCGGCGAGCTCGCGCACGAGGAAGGTCGCGAGGTGGTGGGGGTAGGTGCCCTTGGAGAAGCCCGCGTCGTAGCCGAGCTCCTTGGCGAGCTCGTTGGAGACGCGGGGCCCGCCGCAGGCGAGGATCGTCGCCCGGCGGCGTCCCTCGGCCTCGACGATCTCGACGAGCTCCGTCAGGTTGTGGATGTGGAGGTTCTGCTGGGTCACGGTCTGGGAGACGAGGATCGCGTCGGCCTCCAGCTCGATCGCCTTGGCGACGAGCGCGCCGTTGGGGACCTGGCTGCCGAGGTTGTGGGCCTCGAAGGCGTGGTAGCCCTCCAGGCCCTTGTGGCCGTGGAAGCCCTTGAGGTTGAGCATCGCGTCGATCCCCACGCTGTGGGTGTCGGTGCCAGTGGAGGCGCCCACGACGACGATCGGCCGCTGCACGTGCTCCTGGGCATAGGCCTCGACCTCCTCCTCGGTCATGTACTGCACGATGTCCGCGCCCTCCTCGCTGAGGGAGGCGTAGTCGACGGCGTGCACCGTGTGGCCGTACATCACGAAGTAGGTGTGGCTCTCGGTGAGGCGCTGCTGATGGACGACCTCGGGGTGTTGGAAGCCCATCTTGCTGGCGAGCTCGAGCGCCGCGCGGCGTGCGGCGAGGCCGTCGGGGACGGGCAGCGTGAAGCTGAGCTGCACGATCCCGTCGCCGTGGTGGTCGGCGTAGGGCTTGACGTGCTCCGCCTCGCCCCGGCGGTCCCGCTGCTGCGTGTCCTCGCCGCCGCCGTTGGCGCCGTCCTCCAGTGGGTCTGCACCGTCAGGCAACGCTCAGGGTCTCCCGCATGAGCTCGGTGACGGGGTTGAAGTAGCCCTCCTCGGTGGCGACGATTCCCTCCATCCCGCGGCCCTCCTGGAGGTGGCGGCTGACGTCCCCGAACACGGCCCCCTCGATCGCCTTGAAGAGCCCGACATCGGCGATGTGCTCGAGGATCGCGTGCGCGCCGCGCAGAACCTCCTGGGCGTGTGTCTGGACGATCCCGCCGCGCTTGAACTCGATCTCCTCGCCCAAGTCGCGGGCGGCGTTGAAGACGTAGTTGACGTTCTGCAGCCCCAGCACGCGGTCGTGGATGTGGGGGGTGAAGATCCCCTCGGTGGGGACCCCGATCGTCTGGATGCCCTGCCCGGTGGCGATGGTGACGAGGTTGAAGAGGGTGTCGCAGGCGTGGGTGCGGAAGAGGTTGCCGTCCATGTGGCGGGTGGGGGGCATGTACTTGACGGGGCACTCCGGGAAGAGCTCGCGGGTGAGCAGGGCCTGGGCCCACTCGTACAGCAGCCCGTTGGTCACGGGGGTGTCGATCTCGAAGGCGTCCCCGAGCGCGATCTGCTCGTCGGGCACCCCGGAGTCGCGGGCGAGCTGGTGGTTGATGAACTGCGAGGCGGTGACCGAGGGCGCGGCCTCCAGGGCGTCGGCGGTGCGCAGGTAGTTGTCCTCGCCGGTGTTGATGATCACCCCGAAGTAGCCGTTGATCGTGCGGGAGACGCGCTGGTCGAGCAGGCCGCGGAGGATGTTGATGTCGCGGTAGAGGATCCCGTAGAGGGCGTCGTTGACCATGTTGTCCAGCCCCTCGATGGCGCCCATAGCGGCGATCTCGGACATGCAGAGGCCCGAGCAGAAGGACGAGAGGCGCACGTAGCGGCCGTTCGTCTGGGACCACTCGTCCAGGGCGCCGCGCATGATGGCGAAGTTGGCCTGGGTGGCGAAGGTGCCGCCGTACCCCTCGGTGGTGGGTCCGTAGGGGACGTAGTCGAGCAGGCTCTGTGCGGTGGAGCGGATCACGGCGACGATGTCCCCGCCGGCCTCCGCGACGGCGAGGCCGTGGGCGACATCCTCGTAGACGTTGCCGGTGGCGGTGAGCACGTAGCGCAGGGGCGGGGGGCTCTCACCCAGCCGCTCGCGCAGGGCGCGGCGCTCGTCCATGCGCGAGCCGATCTCCTCCAGTCGCCGCCTCAGCTCGGCGCGCGCGCGCTCGCGGATCGCGCCCTCGCTGGCGAGTGGCAGCGCGCAGAGGTTCAGGCTGCCCTCCTCGACGGCGTCCGCGATCTGCTGAGCGCTCTCCGGGGCGGGCGGGTTCGCCGTCCCCTCGGCGTGGAGCATCGCGTTGGCGATCCAGTAGGCGACGCCCCGGCCCAGGCCGCCCCCGCTGCGAACGTGTTCGACGAGCACGTTGGGCAGAGGGGCCCCGAGGTCGTTGGCGCCGTCGACTCCGAAGAGGCGCGCGGTGGTGCGCTCGATCGAGACAGTGGTCATGCCGGCGACCTGCTCGGCGACGTCAGCGGCGATCCGCGTGGCGGCGTGGCGGCAGGATTCGACGATCCCCGGGTCGAGGTCCAGCTTGGAGCTCCCCATAGTTCGAGGTTACTGGAAAAACCCCGCGATTCGGGTCCCTGAAAGGGGGCCTGCGCGGCAGCTCGCTAGCCTCGCGAGGAAGAGTGTCTCTCTCCACTCCCCCTCCCTCCCCCCTCCCCTTCACCCCCGCGGTGCGCGACTGGTTCGAGGCGGCCTTCGCGGAGCCCACCCCGGCGCAGGCGCAGGCGTGGCCGGCGATCGCCACGGGGGAGCACGTGCTGATCTCCGCGCCCACCGGCTCGGGCAAGACGCTGGCGGCGTTCCTGTGGGCGCTGGACCGCCTGGCGGCGGCGCCCCGGGAGGGGAGGCGCACGCGCCTGGTGTACATCTCGCCGCTGAAGGCGCTCTCCTACGACATCGAGCGCAACCTGCGGGCGCCCCTGAAGGGGATCTTCGGCACGGAGGAGATCCACGTCGCGATCCGCACCGGGGACACCCCCCAGCGTGAGCGCCAGCGGATGCTCCGAGAGCCCCCGGACATCCTGATCACGACCCCGGAGTCTCTGTACCTGATGCTCACCTCGCGCGCGCGGGAGCTGTTGGGGGGTGTGGAGTGGGTGATCGTGGACGAGATCCACGCGGTGGCTGCGACAAAGCGGGGGGCACACCTGGCGCTCACGCTGGAGCGCCTGGAGGCGCTCGTCCGCAAGGGCGGCGGCGCCGAGCCGCAGCGGATCGGCCTCTCCGCGACGCAGACCCCGCTGGAGGAGGTGGGACGCTTCATGGTGGGGCCGAGGCGGACCTGTCGGATCGTGGACGCGAGCGCTCCCAAGCCGCTGGACGTGAAGGTCCAGGTGCCCGTGGAGTCGATGGTGGACCTGCACGGCACCGTCCACGGGGACTCCGACCAGCCCTTGCACGGCTCGATCTGGCCGGCGATCTACCCGGAGCTCCTGCGCCTGATCCGCGCGCACCACTCGACGATCGTGTTCGTCAACAACCGCCGCTCCGCGGAGCGGCTGGCGCTGCGACTGAACGAGCTGGCGGCCGCGGACACGGGGGCAGACGGTGAGGAGGAGGGGGAGGGGGAGGGTGCGGCTAGGACGGGCGGCGAGCGGGAGCCCGCCCCGCGCGAGATCGCGCGCGCCCACCACGGCTCGCTCGCGAGGGAGGAGCGGATGGTGGTGGAGGAGCTGCTGAAGGCGGGGGAGATCCCCTGCATCGTGGCGACCTCGAGCCTCGAGCTGGGGATCGACATGGGGGCGGTGGACCTGGTGCTGCAGGTGGAGTCCCCGAAGTCGGTTGCAGCGGGGCTGCAGCGGATCGGGCGTGCAGGGCACGGCGTGGGGGAGGTCTCGAGGGGGCGGATCTTCCCGAAGTTCCGCGCGGATCTCCTGGAGTGCGCGGTGCTGGTGAGGCGGATGCGCGAGGGGGCGATCGAGCCGACGGTGGTGCCGCGCAACCCGCTGGACGTGCTGGCGCAGCAGATCGTCGCGATGGCGGCCGCGGAGGAGGAGCTCGCGGTGGAGGAGCTCTACGAGCGGGTGCGCGGCACGCACACCTACGCGGAGCTCCCCCGCCGCCAGTTGGAGAACGTGCTGGACATGCTCGACGGGCGCTACCCCTCCTCGGAGTTCGGGGAGCTGCGACCGCGGATCGTGTGGGACCGCGTGGGGGGCACGATCCGCGCGCGCAAGGGAGCGCGCGCGCTGGCGGTGGCGAACGCGGGCACGATCCCCGACCGGGGGCTCTATCTGGTGACGCTGCCGGATGGGCGGCGGGTGGGGGAGCTCGACGAGGAGATGGTCTACGAGGCGCGGCCCGGGCAGGTCTTCCTGCTGGGGGCCTCCTCGTGGCGGATCCAGGAGATCGGCCGCGACCGCGTGATCGTGACGCCGGCGCCGGGTGCGCCCGGGGCGGTCCCATTCTGGAAGGGCGACGCGCTGGGGCGCCCCAAGGAGCTGGGAGAGGCGATCGGGGCCTTCGCGCGCTGGGCGGTGGAGCAGCCGGCGGAGGTGCTGGAGCGCGAGTACGACCTCGATCCCCGGGCGGCGCGCAACCTCGCGGAGTACCTGCGCGAGCAGCTTCAGGCCACGAGGGTCATGCCGAGCGACCGCACGGTGGTGGTGGAGCGCTTCCGCGATGAGATCGGGGATTGGCGGCTGTGCGTGCTCTCGCCCTACGGCGGGCGGATTCACGCGGCGTGGGGGCTGGCGATCTCGGCGCGCATCCGCCAGCGGCTGGGGCTGGAGGCGGACGCGATCTACTCCGACGATGGGATCGTGCTGCACCTGCCCGAGGCGGACGACCTGAGCGGAGCCGAGGCGGTCGAGCTGGCGCTGGTCGAGCCCGACGAATTGGAGGACCTGGTCGTGGGGGAGCTCTCGGGCTCGGCTCTGTTCGGGGCCCGCTTTCGCGAGGCCGCAGGCCGGGCGCTGCTGATCCCGCGGGCGTATCCCGGGAAGCGCACTCCCCTGTGGCAGCAGCGGTTGAAGGCGCAGTCGCTGCTGGAGGTGGCGCGTCGCTACGGCGACTTCCCGATCGTGCTGGAGGCCTATCGGGAGTGCCTGCGCGACGTGTTCGACCTCCCGGGACTGACGGACCTGCTGGGCAAGCTGCATCGCCGGGAGCTGAGCGTGGTGGAGGTGGAGACCGCCACCGCCTCGCCCTTTGCCTCCTCGCTGCTGTTCGACTACGTGGCGACGTACATGTACGAGGGGGACGCCCCCAACGCCGAGCGCCGTGCGGCGGCACTGTCGCTGGACCGGGACCTGTTGCGGGAGCTGCTGGGCCAGGAGGAGCTGCGCGAGCTGATCGACCGCGGGGCGCTCGAACGCTTGGAGGAGGATCTGCAGCACCGCGGCGAGCGCATGCGGGCGGCAAACCGGGACGAGCTGCACGACGCGCTGCGCCTCCTCGGCGACCTGAGCCTGGCGGAGGCCGCGGAGCGGGTGCTGGGGGGAGTCGACGCGGGCGCTCTGCTGGCGGCGCTGGAGGGAGAGCGGCGCGCCGTGCGAGTGCGGGTCGGCGGGGAGGAGCGCTACATCGATGCCGCCGATGCGGGTCTCTATCGCGACGCGCTCGCCGTCGTGCCCCCAGGAGGTCTTCCGGAGGCCTTCCTGGCGGATGTGCCCAACGCATTGGAGCGGTTGCTGCGCCGCTACGCGGCGACGCGCGGGCCGTTTACGACCGAGCAGCCGCGGGCTCGCTACGCCCTTGGCGCCGCCGTGATCGAGTCCGGGCTGCGGGCGCTGGAGCGCGCGGGGGCGGTGGTGCGGGGGGAGCTCCATCCCGACCCCGCCTCGCTGCGAGGCGCGAAGCGAGGTCACCCGCGCGACGACGGGCGGGAGTGGTGCGACGTGGAGGTGCTCAGACGCCTGCGGCGTGCCTCGCTGGCTGCGTTGCGCCACGAGATCGAGCCGGCGGAGCGGCGTGCGTTCGCCGCGTTCCTGTCGGTGTGGCAGGGGGTCGACCGCCACGCCGCGGCGGGCGCGGGAGTGGATCGCCTGCGCGAGCAGCTCGTGCCGTTGCAGGGCTTGGCGCTGACCCCCCGGACCTGGGAGCGAGAGGTGCTGCCGCGTCGTGTGGGGGCGTACTCGACGACGTGGATGGATGAGCTGTGCGCAAGCGGGGAGCTGGTGTGGGTGGGGGCTGGCGCGCTCGGACGCACAGACGGCCGTGTGGCGCTCTACTTCCGCGAGGACGTGGCGCTGCTCGGCCCCCCGCCGCGCCGTGGCGGCCCTCCGCTGGAGACGGGCGCGCACGCACGCGTGCGCGCGCGTCTAAGTAAGTCTCCGTGTTTCTTCGCGGACCTGCTCCTCGACGGGGATCTGCCGACGGCGGAGCTGGAGGAGGCGCTGTGGGATCTCGTATGGGCCGGGGAGGTGAGCAACGACGCGTTTGCCCCCCTGCGCGCGCCGCGTCTGAAACTCGCCTCCCGCCCCCCCGCCGGCATGCCTCGCGGCGGGCGCTTCTCAGGAGGCAGGGCCGCGAGGCGGGCGGGTGGGTGGAGCTCCCTGCCCGGTCGCTGGTCGCTGACCGGGCCGCTGTTCGATGGGGCCGGTGAGCTCACCTCGGAGAATCGCCTCCGGGCGCTGGCGGAACTGCTGCTGGAGCGCTACGGGATCCTCACCCGGGAGCTGGCGCTCGCGGAGAGCGTGCCGGGGGGCTTCGCGGCGCTCTACCCCGAGCTGTGTCGTATGGAGACGTTGGGGGTGGTGCGCCGCGGGTACTTCGTGGAGGGTCTCGGCGGCTCCCAGTTCGCGCTGCCGGGCGCGGTCGAGCGCCTGCGCTCCCAGCGTGGGGAGGGGCCGGCGAGCGCCGGGATGCAGCAGGCCCTGGTGCTCGCGGCGACCGATCCCGCGCAGCCCTACGGCGCGGCCCTTCCGTGGCCGAGCCAGGAACGCCCTCCGGGCGATCAGAAACACGGGCTCGCGGCCGCGCCCGCCGCGGCGGCGGCGGGTGAGGGGGAGGCGCTCGCAAGCCGCCCGTCTCGCTCCTCCCCGGCGCGGGTACCCGGGGCGAGCGTCGTGCTGGTGGGGGCGGAGCCGGTGCTCTACCTGGAGCGCGGGGGTCGATCGCTGCGGGTACTCCTTGAGACTCCGCAGGATGCGCGTGTCCAGCAGGCCCTTGGTGCGCTTGCCGAGCACGCACGGGCCGGGCGCCTGCCGGCGCGGATCGCGCTCGAGCGGGTGGATGGGGAGTCGGTGCTCGGCTCCCCCTGGGAGGCGGCCCTGGAGCGTGCCGGCTTCCGTGTGGGCCCGCGGCGTGCCGAGCTGGCCGCGCGGTAGCAGCCCCGAATCGCTCTCAGGATCTATTCCGATTAGCAGGCAAAATGCCTCGAAAACGGGTCACCTAGTGATGATCGGAAAGGTAGATAGATCCTACGGTTTTTAACTTGCAATCTTTGGTCAATCCTGTATGGTCGGAAGCGTGGGGATGAGTGGAACCGAGAGGGAGCTCAGCGCGATGTATCGGCGCCTGCCGCACGGTCCCCACGGGATGGGGCGCGATGCGGTCGCTCGTCATCAGCGAGCGCGACTGTTCGGGGCGATGATCGAGGCGGTTCACCGTCAGGGCTACAAGGCGACGACGGTGGCACACGTGATCGCGCTGGCGGGCGTCTCGCGGAGGGCGTTCTACGAGCAGTTCGCCAACAAGGAGGACTGCTTCCTGGGTACCTACGACATCGCGGTGGCGCGTGCGAAGCGCAGAATGGTGGATGGCTGGATGAACGAGCGCGGTTGGGCAAACCGTGTGCACCGCGCCTGCCAGGCGTTCGTGGAGGACGTGAGCAGAAACGTCAAGTCATCCCGACTGGTGCTGATCGAGGGGCTGGGTCTCGGGGCCCGCAGCCGTGAACGGTTGATGCGCTCCGCGGTTGCCTTCGAGCGGGTGCTGGCCGAAGGGTTCAGGGCGGCACCCGACGGTGTCCAGCTCCCGCCGCTGGGGCCGAAGGCGATCGTCGGCGGTGGACGCTATTTGATGTTCGACCGATTGTTGAACGACCGTGCGGAGGAGCTGCCGACCCTGACCGACGAACTGCTCGACTGGATCAGCGCCTATCGCTCCCCGGCGGCACGGATCGGAGTCTCTCGAACCGCTCCGCCGCACAGGCCGGCGGAGCCGGCGCACTTCTTGGAAAGCGAGGAGAAACGCGCCCGCGTGCTCGGTGCGGTGGTGCATCTCACGCTCGACGAGGGCTACCTCGAGCTGACCGATCCACAGATCGCGCAGTTCGCGGGGATGTCCACGGAATCGTTCCACAAACACTTCCCCTCCAAGCAGGAGTGCTTCCTGGCCGTGGTGGACGAGTTCGTGGACGAAACGATCGAGGCGGTCACCGCGGGAGCAGCTCGCGCGAGCGACTGGCCCGAGGCGGCATACCTCGGTGTGAAGGCGGGCATCGACCACTTCGTCGCCCATCCGGGACTCACGAGGATGGCGTTCGTGGATCTCTTCGACCTTGGCCCCACGGTGACGGAGTGCCTCGACCGCTCACTGGGGAAGCTCGCGGAGATGCTGCGCGAGGGCGCCCCCGAGGCACGTCGGGCACCACTGATCTCGCACGAAGCGGTGGTGGGCGCGATGTGGGCGATCATCGGCAGCTACGCGGTGCGCAAGCGCGTGAAGTACCTCCCCTCGCTGACCGACCACCTCGCCTTCCTGGTTCTTGCTCCCTACGTTGGCCCCAAGCTGGCGGGGCAGACGATCGAGGCCACCCGCAGAAGCCTCGCGCGCGACGAGCGCGTCTGAGCGCTCGGCGCTCCCTCTATGCTGGGGCGGTGATGGGCGCCCCAAGCTCGAGGATCGCGCCGCGCAGGGTGGGGCACAAGGGAGCCGCGCACCTGGCGCCTGGCAATACGTTCGCGAGCTTCGAGGCGGCGGTGGGGGCGGGGGTGGACATGATCGAGTTCGACGTCCTCAGCGAGCGCCCCGACGGGAGCGGGCAGCTGCTGCTGGCTCACGACTACAGCGTGTTCGCCGCCGGCGCGCCCCCTCCGCTCACACTGCGAGCCGGTCTCGAGCACCTCGCGAGCGAGGCGTACGCGGGCATCGAGCTCGACGTGGACGTGAAGCTTCCCGGCTACGGGGAGCGCGTGGTGAGGGAGCTGCGCGAGACCGGGCTCATCGGGCGCTCCCTGGTGAGCAGCACCTACCCCGAGGACCTCGACGCGATGCGCGCGATCGAGCCCTCGCTAAGAGTGGGATGGTCGGTTCCGCGCGCGCGGCGGGACTACACGGAGGACAGGCTGATGGCGATTCCGGCGCTGGCGCTGCTCGCGGGCTACCGCGCCTGGCTGCCCCGCAGGGCCCAGGCGGCTCTGCGGGCGGGCCGTTTCGACGCGATCATGGCGCACTGGCGGGTCGTCACACCCGCGCTGGTTCGCGCGGTCGCGGCGGGTGGCGGGGAGCTGTACGTGTGGACGGTGGACGACGCCGCACAGATGGATCGGCTCACCGCGATGGGAGTCGACGGGATCATCACCAACGATCCCCGGCTGTTCGCCACCAATTGAGCACGCGGGTGGCTGCGACCTCAGCTCACGCCTGATGCGGCTCCCGCTCCTGCTTGGTCGGCGCGTGGCCTGAGCGACTCGGCCCTCCCCTTGGGCTCCTCCCAATCCTCTTGGCGTCCGAGGGCCGTCATGTCGAGGTAGTAGTGCGTGCCGCCTACCTGCTCGGTGCCACGCGCGTAGGTCGAGTAGGTGTGGAAGACGCGATCTTCGATGCGAAGGAAGACACTCGTTCCGTGTAGCTCACTCGGGAGCTCGGCCAAGCCGTACTTGGCCTTCAACTCGGCGGCGGAACGGTAGTTGTAATGGGGATCGTCGACGGTATCGTCGAACGAAACGCCGAAGTCGAAGTTGAACCGGCTGCCGTAACTTGAGTACCAGGGGAACGTCCAGCCCATCTTGTGCTTCCACCGCTCAATCTTTTCGATCGGCGCGCGAGAGACGACGGCGATCGTCGTGTCTCGCTCGTGCAGGTGGGCCGTGTTCCCGTATTGATCGACCCGGCCGGCGCAGCTCATGCACCCCTCCTCCCAGTCGGGATCGAACATGTAGTGATCGACGATCAACTGATGGCGGCCCTCGAACAGGTCGAACAGTGTCCGTGCGCCGCCGTCGGTGGCGATGAACCGGTAGTGCTCGGTGACCTCGACCATCGGCAGTCGCCGGCGCTCGGCAGCGAGCTCGTCGCGCGCCTTGGTCAGCGCCTTCTCGTGCGCGAGAAGGGCTACGCGGGCGCGAATCCACTCTTCGCTGCTGACAATCTCAGGCAAGCTCACGGCTGGCTCCTCTCGGGGTGGCGGCTCAACACCCACTGTAGACCGCCGAGGGCTCGAGATCTCATCGCACCCAGTCCGGATACCGATGCCACGCTGCCCTGTTTCGCTCGCTCCACGACCATCTTGGACCAAGGTCATGCGCGACCTGCTCAGCGCGGAAAGCAGGCGCGCCAGCGTAGCCAACGAGACGCCTGAGTTGGACGACGAGCAGGCGCCTGCCCCTGCGGAGTGCGTGGGTGCTCTTGTGGACATCCGCTCCGATCACGATCATCCAGCCCGTCCCTTCATCGATGGTTTCTCGTTGACTGGACCCTCGGCGGACAGGCCTTTCCTTGGGGCGGTTGCCACGCTCCTATTAGGTCACGCCGCAGGTCCTGGGTGGTAGCGGACGACACAACGAGCGTCGGTCAGACCCGAAGGCCGACAGACAGACTAAGAGTCAGTCCGCTCCCAGCCCAGGACCCAACCCGGCAAGCCGGACGGCAACTGCAACAGCACCTTCCTGCCAGCTGGCGTCCGGCAAACCGGCCGCTGCCGACCGAAAACCAGCTCCGGACCCCGAAGCAAGCTCGCGGTCCCCAACAGGCTGGCAGGAAAGCGGACTAGCTGAGCGAGCAAGTCGCCGCGCTGAACCCTTTCGGTTCGGCTCCCGCGAGGCTCGTGTGCCCGGCCGTCGTGAGGCGGGTGGCGAGATGCACCAGATGGCCGGCGCGGCGCCACTGGAATTCGACGAACCCGCGCATCGTGAAAGCGGCGGTGGAGGGCTTGAAGCCGAAGCTGTGCCCAGCCTGTCGGGTGGAGGCGGCCGAGCCGATCTGCACGAAGCCCGATTCGGCGCTCTTGCCGAGGTCCGTCCACTGGTGGGTCGCGAGGTCGAGGGACTGGACGAGGAAGCGCATGTACATGACGTCGTGGGGGTGACCATCGCTGGGCATCGATCCACGGATCCCGATTTCGTCGGGGTGGCGAGTGGTGTTGCAGAGGTTCACGGTGGCCCACAGTTCAGGGGATTGCTCCAGCGCCCGGACCGGCTGTCGGGCTGCCGCGGGCGCCAACGGCGCAAGCGCCGCGGCCAGCAGCGCCCCGGTCGCGAGCAGCGCGATCCTCGAAGGGGTCATGTTGTGAAGATAGCGCGGTGGATGGCAGTCTCTGAGAGGGAGCCGGCGGGTGCGCGGAGGTGTGCTATCCACTCGGGCGATGCAGGCGTCGAGCACAGTGGAGATCGTCGAGCTGCTGGCTCGCGTGCCGGTCTTCTCCACGCTCCAGGAGGGGGACCTCGAGCAGATCGCGCAGCTGGCGGTGCCGCGCAGCTTCGACGCCGGCCAGGTCGTGCTTCGCGAGGGGGATCGGAGCGACAGCTGCTACATCGTGCAGGCTGGCCGCGCGCGCGCGGTGCACGAGCACGGCGACGGGCGCACGATCACGCTGGCGACGTTCGGCCCCGGGGACATCTTCGGGGAGCTCGCCCTGTTCGAGGACGAGCGCCGCTCCGCGACCGTGGAGGCGCTCGGGGAGATGAGAGTGGTGGCGGTGCTCGGTCCGGACATGCGCAGGCTGATAACGGAGCACCCCCAGATCGCGATGCGCCTCCTAATCGGGCTGGGCCGGCGCCTGCGGGAGACCAACGAGCGCCTCGCTCGGCGCTCCTTCCAGACGGTGCAGAGCCGCGTTGCCTCGGCGCTGAGCGAGCTGGTGGAGCAGGCTCAACCGCAGAGCCCACCCGCCCAGGCGGAGCGCCGGGATGTTGCGATCGTCGCCACCCAGGCAGACCTGGCGAAGCTGGCTGGCAGCTCACGCGAGTCGGCGAGCCGCTTCCTGGCGGTGCTGGAGCGCGCGGGAGTCATCTCTCAGGGCAGAGGCCGGCTGACGGTGCACGACCCGGAGGCGCTGCGGGCCTATGTCTTTTGATGGGGAACCGCGTGAGCGCTCGGCGGGCGGGGTGGTGGTGCGCGGTGAGCAGATGCTCGCGATCGTGCCCCGGCGTCGCGGGGCGGACGGCGCACGTGTGCTGGGGCTGCCCAAGGGGCACATCGACCCGGGTGAGACCCCCCTGCAGGCGGCGTTGCGGGAGGTGCGCGAGGAGACGGGCGTCCAGGCGCAGCTCGTGGGGGAGCTCGGCGAGGTGCGCTACTGGTACAGACGCGCTGGCCGCAGCGTGCCGAAGTCGGTGGTCTTCTACCTCCTGAGCTACCTCTCCGGCGACATCTCCGATCACGACGACGAGGTCGAGGAGGTGCGCTGGATGCCCCTGGCGCAGGCGTGCGAGGAGCTCACCTATGCGGGGGAGCGCGAGATCGCCGGGCGCGCGCTGAGCGCGCTGGATCCCTAGCTGGAGGGTGGCGCAGCCGGCCGTCAGGCCGGCGAGCCGGGCCCCTCTTCCATGAGATAGCCTGCTCTCTGCTGTGCAGGTTCTGAACTTCTACTCTACGATCTTCGCTGACGAGCTCAAGCGGGGCCGCAAGACGGCGACTATCCGCCTGGGGGACAAGTCGGACAAGTACCGCAAGAACCAGCTGGTGCTGGTCACGATCGGCTACCAGTACTCACCGAGAGAGCGGATCTTCGAGGCCGTGATCGATCAGGTGGAAGTCATGCGGCTCGCGGAGCTCTCGCCGCGGGACATCAAGCACGACAACCCCGAGTTCCGCCGCCACGAGGAGCTGATCAACTTCCTCGAGCAGATCTACGGCCGGGGGGTCTCGATGGAGGATGTCGTCACCGTGGTGCGCTTCTCGCGGATCATGGACAAGCCGACGGGCATGACCGAGGCGATGAAGGGCTTCGGCGGCGCACAGAACTGAGCTTCGCACGCCTTTTGGCAGTCTCGGCACGAAAGTGCCGAATAGGTGGGCGGAGTTGCTTGACTTGCTGCCCTGGTCGTATATAGTGGCCGTGTCGTTGGCACTCGACCATGTCGAGTGCCAGAGGAGGTTGGACCCTCTCCGGAGGCGTGCCGCCCTCGATCCACTCTCTCTAGTAGCGGAGGTCTGATCAAGATGAAGCTCAAGCCCCTGGGCGATCGCCTGATCGTGCGGGCGATCGAGGAGGAGGAGACCACCGCAAGTGGCCTCGTGCTCCCAGATACAGCCAAGGAGAAGCCGCAGAAGGGCAAGGTCATCGCCGCCGGCGATGGCAGGCTCGACGATGACGGCAAGCGCATCCCGCTGGATGTCAAGGAGGGCGAGGAGGTCCTCTACAGCAAGTACGGCGGGACCGAGATCAAGGTCGAAGGCGAGGACCTGCTCGTGCTCCGCGAGTCCGATGTCCTCGCCAAGATCGCGTAAGGAGAACTGAATAGTCATGGCACATAAGGAGCTCAAGTACGCCGCCGAGGCGCGCAAGTCGCTGGAGGCGGGCGTGGACGCGGTGGCCAATGCCGTAAAGGTCACGCTCGGCCCGAAGGGCCGCTACGTGGTGCTGGACAAGAAGTTCGGCGCCCCCACCATCACCAACGACGGCGTGACGATCGCCCGCGAGATCGAGGTCGAGGACGTCTTCGAGAACCAGGGCGCCCAGCTGGTGCGCGAGGTGGCCACCGCCACCAACGACGTCGCCGGCGACGGCACCACCACCGCCACGGTGCTGGCCCAGGCGATCGTGCGCCAGGGCCTGAAGAACGTCGCGGCGGGCGCCAACCCGCTGGCGCTCAAGCGGGGCATCGAGAAGGCCGTGGACGAGGTCGTCAAGAACATCGCCTCGCAGTCCAAGGAGGTCTCGGGCAAGGAGCAGATCGCCCGCGTGGCCACCATCTCGGCAGGCGATGAAGAGATCGGCGACGTGATCGCCGATGCGATCGAGAAGGTCGGCAAGGACGGCGTGGTCAACGTCGAGGAGGGCCAGACGTTTGGCATGGACCTCGAGTTCACCGAGGGGATGCAGTTCGACAAGGGCTACATCTCCCCCTACATGGTCACCGACCAGGATCGCATGGAGGCGGTGCTGGAGGACCCCTACATCCTGATCGCCAACCAGAAGATCGGCTCGGTGCGCGACGTGCTGCCGGTGCTCGAGGCCGTGATCCAGAGCGGCAAGCCGCTGCTGATCATCGCCGAGGACGTCGAGGGCGAGTCGCTGGCGACGCTGGTGGTCAACAAGCTGCGCGGGACGTTCACCGGCGTGGCGGTCAAGGCCCCCGGCTTCGGCGATCGCCGCAAGCGGATGCTCGAGGACATCGCGATCCTCACCAACGCCGAGGTGATCACCGAGGAGATGGGCCTGAAGCTCGAGAACACGCAGGTCTCGCAGCTCGGCAGGGCCCGGCGCGTGGTGGTGGCGAAGGACAACACCACGATCGTCGACGGCTCCGGTGAGGCGGCGGCGATCAAGGGGCGCATCAACCAGATCAAGAACGAGATCGAGAACACCGACTCGGACTTCGATCGGGAGAAGCTCCAGGAGCGTCTGGCCAAGCTCTCCGGCGGCGTGGCCGTCGTGAAGGTGGGCGCGGCCACGGAGACGGAGATGAAGGAGAAGAAGCACCGCGTCGAGGACGCCCTGCAGGCCACGAGGGCGGCGCTGGAGGAGGGCATCGTGCCCGGCGGCGGCGTCGCGCTGCTGCAGGCGACCGGCTCGATCAAGGTCGAGCAGAACGGCCACGACGCCGACGGCTCCGACGACGAGCGGACCGGGGCGCGCATCGTGCTGCGGGCGCTCGAGGAGCCGCTGCGCCAGCTCGCCGAGAACGCCGGCCTGGAGGGCTCCGTGGTCGTCAACGACGTCCGCAAGGCCAAGAAAGGTCACGGCCTCAACGCGGCCACCAACGAGATCGTCGATCTCGTGGCGGCGGGGATCATCGATCCCGCGATGGTCACCCGCTCGGCGCTGCAGAACGCGGCGTCGATCGCCAAGAACATCCTCACCACCGAGGCAATCGTCGCCGAGGTGCCCGAGAAGGAATCGGGCGGCGGCGGTGGCGGTGGCATGCCGGACATGAGCGGGATGATGTAAAGCGCGGGGATCGGGCCGGCGGGGGCGCTGGCGAAGCGCCCCCGCCCCCGCCCCCGCCTTGCCCCGCCCGCGCTTGCCGGCGAAGCTCCCCGACGAGCTTGCAGGCGAGGATTCCCACACAGGTATGGAAAAGACGAGGGCCCGGCAGTGTGCCGGGCCCTCGTCGCGGTACTAGCCCTGGGGGGGCGGGTCCGCCATCCTCGACGGAGTGAATCGAAGAGCCCTGCCCGTCCTGGCTCGTGGTCCCCCGATCCGCCGCCGTGCGAGGAGGCGCCGGGACGGCGCCTTGCGCAGAGAATCCTGGCACAGCCACCAACCCCTCGGGGCGAGTGTTTCTGACTCGTGGAAGGGCCTTCCGCTGAGGTGAAGGGCTATTCCACCGCGCTCACCGGCCGCGCGGGCTCGCCCACATACTTGGCGGTGGGCCGGATCAGCTTCGCTTCGCGCTTCTGCTCGAGGATGTGCGCCGACCACCCCGCCACCCGCGCGCAGGTGAACATCGGTGTGAACAGCTCCGCGGGCACCTCCGCGAAGTCGAGCACCACCGCCGACCAGAACTCGACGTTGGTGGCGAGCACCCGGTCGGGCTTGCGCGCGTGCAGCTCCGCCAGGGCGGCCTGCTCGAGCGCCTCGGCGGCCTCCAGACGCGGGGAGCCCAGTTCCCGGCAGGTGCGCCGCAGGACCCGCGCGCGGGGGTCTTCGGCGCGGTAGATGCGGTGGCCGAAGCCCATCAGCCGCTCTCCGCGGTCCAACGCCTGCTTGACCCACAGCTCGGCGTCCCCCGCGCGTTCGACCTCCTCGAGCATCTTCAGCACGCGCGAGGGCGCCCCCCCGTGCAGCGGTCCCGAGAGCGTCCCCACCGCGCCCGACAGCGCGGCGGCCACGTCCGCCCCGGTGGAGGCGGCGATACGGGCGACGAAGGTGGAGGCGTTGACTCCGTGCTCGGCGGCGGAGACCCAGTAGGCGTCGATCGCCTTCACGTGCCTGGGGTCGGCCTCGCCGCGCCAGCGGATCAGGAACCGCTCGGGGATCGAGCCGGCGCGGTCGATCTCCTCCTGGGGCACCGGCGGCTGTCCGACGCCACGCGCGGACTGGGCCACGTAGGAGAGCGCCATCACCGAGGCGCGCGCGAGGTTCTCGCGGGCCTGCTCGTCGGAGATGTCGATCAGCTGGTTGAAGCCCCACTCGGGCGCGAGCATCGCCAACCCCACCTGCACGTCCACGCGGGGGTCGCCCGAGCGCACCGTCAGCGGGTGCGGTTCGGCGGGGGGCAGCCCTGGTTTGAAGCGTCCATCGACAAGTAGGCCCCACACCTGCTCATAAGGAACATTCCCCACAAGGTCCTCGATGTCGACGCCGCGGTAGCGCAGCGCGCCCCCCGCTTTGTCGGGCTCTGCGATCTCGGTTGCGAAGGCGACGACGCCTTCGAGGCCCGACTGGACCTCCGGTGCTGTCTGAACCGCGCTCATGGCACTCGCTTTCTGGGCTCGCTGCTGACGGGTTGGCTGCCTTGTGGGCAGAGGCATATGATGACTGGTCTCGATCCTGGAGGAGGAGCCGGTGTCCGACGACGATCTGATGTTCCGCCCCGCGAGCGAGCTCGCCGGGATGGTGCGCGCAGGGGAGCTCTCCGCGCGTGAGCTGGTGCAGCACTCGCTCGACCGCATCGAGGAGCTCAACCCCGCGCTGAACGCGTTCGTGGAGATCGACGCCGAGCGTGCCCTGGCGGCGGCCGACGAGGTGCGCCCGGGCGACGAGCGTCCCTTCGCGGGGGTGCCGACCGCGATCAAGAACAACCGGCCGGTGAGCGGGCTGCGGCTCACCTACGGGTGCTCGCCGATGAAGGACTTCAGGGCCGAGCACGACCACAACGTCACCCGCCGGCTGAAGCGGGCGGGCTTCATCGTGGTGGGCAGCACCACGCTGCCGGAGTACGGGATCCTGCCCACCAGCGAGGCGCGTCTGTTCGGCCCCACGCGCAATCCCTGGGACCTGGAGCGCACCCCGGGCGGCTCCTCCGGCGGAGCGGCTGCCGCGGTCGCCTCGGGCATGCTGCCGGTCGCGCACGGCAACGACGGCGGTGGCTCGATCCGCATCCCCGCGGCGTGCTGCGGCCTGGTGGGGCTCAAGCCCCAGCGCGGACGCATCTCCGCGGCCCCCGAACTGGGCGAGTCCTCGCTGGGCATCGACGGAATGCTCACCCGCACGGTCGCCGACACCGCGGCGATCCTCGACGTGCTCGCCGGCTATGAGACCGGCGACGCCACCTGGGCCCCGCCCCCGGAGGAGTCGTTCGCGGCCGCCGCCGTCGCGATGACCGAAGGCCCGGGCGGGCGTCCACTCCGGATCGCCGCCACCACCCTGCCGCCGATCCCCGACGCCGTGGTCGACCCGGTGGCTGCGGAGGCGGTGAGCGAGGCCGCCGAGCTCCTGCGTGCCCTCGGCCACGAGGTGGAGCAGGTGCAGCCGCCGTGGCAGATCGACGGCGTGAGCGAGCTGTTCGGGGCGGTCTTCTGCACCCACATCGGCCTCTCGATCGCCTTCTCCGGGATCGTCGCCGGCCGCGAGCTAACGGCTGAGGACATGGAGCCGATGAGCTGGGCGATCTTCTCGATGATCCGCAAACTGAACGCGGTGGATGGCTTCGGCGCAACGGTCAGGCTGCAGGCGTTCACCCGCCAGCTGGTCGAGTTCCTGGAGCCCTACGACGTGCTGCTGACACCCGCGCTGGCGGAGCGGCCGCTCGAGCTCGGCACGCTCGACACCGCGGGGCCCAACCCGCTGGACACGTTCAACCGCTCCGGCCTGTTCACGCCCTTCACCCCCGTGTTCAACGCCAGCGGCCAGCCCGGCATCTCGCTGCCGCTGTTTCAGGGCGAGGACGGACTTCCGCTTGCCGTGCAGCTGGTGGGCCGCCCTGCGGGAGAGGGGGCGCTGCTCGCACTCGCCGCCCAGCTGGAAGCCGCGCGCCCCTGGGCCGCGCGCCGGCCGCAGCTGGCGGTCTCCTAGGGCTGGGGGATTCGGGCGTCCCGCGCCTGGAGCGGGCCTGGGACCGGGGGTGTCCTGCACCTAGAACTAGCCCGTGACTGAGTGTCTTCCAGCTACAGCTGGGCGGGACTCAACACCGCGCCCATGGGCTGGGGGGTGACGCCGAGGCGCCTGGCGTCGGCGTCACCGCGCCCGGAGACCATCGGGACCTCCATCAGCTCCACCTCGTCCCAGGTCGCGAAGGCGTGCGTGCCGGCCGCCGCCTCCAGCAGGCGCAGTGCGCGGGAGACGATCGGAGTCGGCACGTGCGCGAGCGCCCGGCGGCGTCCCAGCGAGCGCAGCACCAGGCGCACGATCTCCTCGTGGCTGAGGGTCTGCGGTCCTGCCAGCTCGAAGGAGCCGCGGAGGCCGGGCTCGCGCAACGCGCCCATCACGCAATCCGCGGCATCCTCCGCCCAGATCGGCTGGTAGACGGCGCGGCCGCGTCCCGAGACCGGCATCGCGGGCAGCAGCGCAAGCCGTTCGAGCAGCGTCAGCCAGCGGTCTCCCGGGGCGTAGACGATCGAGGGGGAGAAGACGATCGAGCGCATCCCCGCCTCGTCCACCGCCTGCTCGGCGAGGGCCTTGGCGCGCAGGAAGCGCGAGGGGCTGTGGGTGGAGGCGCCGAGGGCGGAGAAGAACAGGAAGCGCTCGACCCCCGCGCGCTCCGCGGCCTGCACCATGCGCCACGTGGCGATCCCGCCGAGCTCCTCGATCGACCCGCGGGGTTGGTCGCGGATCGCGCTCGCGAGGTGCACCACGGTGCCCACACCGCGCATCGCGTTGCGGAACGAAGGCGGATCGGCGAGGTCGCCGAGGGCGATCTGCACCCGCACCCGGCGTGCTCCCAGCCCGCGAGGGTTGCGTACCAGGCAGCGCACCGAGGCGCCCTCTGCGAGCAGGCGGCCCAGGAGCGCAGAGCCCACCTGGCCGGTGGCGCCGGTCAACAGCAGCATTACCCCTCTCAACCTAGTACAAGCAGGCTCGGCGGAGCCGCAACCCTGCGCCCGTAAATGCTGGGAGTTTTGTAAGAAACAAAACGATCCAAATTGTTGCAGCGGGGAAAGGCAGGGACTACCGTTGCCCTGTGGCGACCCGTGTCGACGTTCGCAGCGCTCCCGCGCGCACCCTGGCGGTGGCCCGCATCGCCAGACCCAGCTGGCCGGCGCCCGCGTGGGGGGCGATCGGGGTCACCGCGCTGTTCATCGGCATCACCTGCTGGTGGCTCTCGGTGGACCGCAGCATCCAGATCTGGGATGCGGGACTGCATCTGCAGATCGCATTCAACGTCCACCAGCTCCTGGGCGAAGGAAAGGTGGTCGAGGCGCTCAGCACGAGCGCCCCCTACCCGCCCTTCACCTATCTGATCGGCTCGCTGGGGATCGCGATCGGCGGCCTCGGCGTCCCTCCCCCGATCATCGCCGAGAACATCTTCTTCTACTCCCTGCTCGCGCTTGGCTGCTACCAGGTCGGCCGCCTGGCGTTCGGTCCGGTCGCGGGCCTGCTGAGCGTGGTCTTCGCGCTCGGCTCACCGCTGATCATCGCGCAGTCCCACGTCTTCATGACCGACGGCCCGGAGACCTCGATGGTGGCGGTCGCCATCTGGCTGATCATCGCCACCGAGGGCTTCACCCGGACGCGCACCTGCGCCCTCGCTGGACTCGCCGTGGGGGTCGGCATGCTGACGAAGGAGCCGTTCGCGATCTTCGTCCTCGGGGTGATCGCCGTGACGGCGGTGCGGGGGGGTCCTCGGGCGTGGCGCGGGATGGCGATCTTCGCCCTGGTCGCGCTCGCCATCGCGCTCCCCTGGTACATACACGAGTACTCGAAGATCCTGGAAATCAAAACCGAGGCGACGGCCTCCTCGACCGCCTTCGCTCCACCAGGAGCCCAGTCGCCCACCGGAATCGCACCACCACGCCTCTCGCGGGAAAACCTGGAGTGGTACCTGTGGAACATCCTCGGCTGGCAGCTCTACCTCCCGCTGTTCCTGTTCGCGGCAGTGGGCTGGCTGTGGACGCTCGTCGGATCCGTGCGGCGGCGTTCGATCACCCCTCTGGCTCCCGAGCTGCTCATCGGTGCGTTCCTCTCCTGGGCGATCCTGACTGAGACCTACGTCCACGACGTCCGCTACGGCATGCCCCTGCTCCTCTACCTGGCGGTGTTCGGCGCCGGCTGGATCGTGAGACTGGGGCACCGGGGGCGGATCGCCGCAACGACGGCGCTGGTCGTGGTGGCGCTCGCCAACACGGTGATGATCAACACCGGCGTGGGGGGCGAAAATGGGGCATGGCTGGGTAAGCAGTCGACGGCGCTGGAGCGCCCGGGCTACGTGCCGGTCTTCTCCATCACGGGGTTCCCAGTGAGCGCGCCGCATCGAGATGGCGACCTGCTTGCGGCCTTCCAGGCGCTGCATCGGTACGGCATCAGAACCGTGACCTGGATTCCGAGTCAGTCACAGGAAGCGGACTTCGCGCGCTCTGGGATCACGGTGTTCGCTCGCGTTGCGGGCCTCTACCCCCTGGAAAGGACGGTGCCGCTGGCAACTCTGACACGGAAGGACGTCATCCTCTCGCACGAGAAGATCGCCCCCGGGGAACCCCCGCCCTGCGTGACGCTCGACGACCACACCGGAGTATGGGTGCGCGTCGGCGACCCGGTGGCGCCTGGCGCGCAGGACTTCTGCCCGCTGCCCAGACCCCATTTCTACGGGCCCAGGGAAGCCGGAACGCCGGCCTCGGCCAAAGGCGGAGCCGGATCTTCGACCAGCGGGCCCGGCGGGAGGGGACCAGGCGCCGCGGGCACGTCGAGGAACGCTCGCTAGTATTCGCTCCTCTCCCTGCAAGCAGCCCAAAACGACTTGAGAAGGAAGCGAATGGCCTACGTGATCGCAGAGCCGTGCATCGGCACCAAGGACAATTCCTGCGTCGAGGTGTGCCCTGTGGACTGCATCCACCCCACGCCCGACGAGCCCGGGTACGACGCCGCCGAGATGCTCTACATCGACCCCGATGAGTGCATCGACTGCGACGCCTGCGTCGAGGCCTGCCCCGTGGACGCCTGCTTCGCCGAGGACCAGCTGCCGGAGGAGTGGCAGAAGTACACCCAGATCAACGCGGAGTACTTCGCCAACAGCAGGTAGGGAGGGGGCGTTCCGCGGCGTCGGGGAGGCGTTCCCTCGTGGCCGGGAGAGGCGAGGCCTCACCCGTAGTAGCGCGAGACGAGCAGCAGCTGGCTGAAGATGTCGTGGCCGAGGACCAGCAGCACGATCAGCGTGCCCGCCAATGGCCCCCACCTGCGCCCTGCCCCGCGCGCCGCCAGCGCCAGCAGGCCGCCGAAGAGCGCCGCCAGGGGCAGCAGGTAGCGGGGCTCCGCGTAGTCCATCGTGAGGCCCGGATATTTGAGGTAGGAGTTCACGCCGACCAGGACCAGCAGCCCGACCGCCACCGCCCCATAGGCGATCAGCTCCCCGATGCGGCCCCGCAGGACGGCGCGGTCGAGGATCAGCTCCCGGAGGCAGAGGACGGCCATCGCCGCGGCGGGAATCAGCGCGAGGTCATAGACCCAGCCGGGGAAGTAGGTGTCGAGCCACCCGTACAGCCCAATCGACCTGTCAAACCACAGCCGGCTGGTGTCGAGGCCGGGAAAGTAGCGGACCATCCCGGGCAGCCGGGGCAGATAGGACTGCCAGATGTAGCTGGCCTCGGCTCCGATCGAGCCGTGTTCGCCGAAGTCTTCGATACCCGCTGTGGCATTGCCGAGGAGGGGGTGGTGGTGGATGAGGTTGAAGAACATGTACAGGCACACCGGGCATGCGGCGATGCCGACCCCGATCGCCATCGAGATGTATGCGGAGCGCCCCGCGGTCCGGGCGGTGCGGTGCCCGAGGAGGATCAGGGCGAGCGCCGCTCCCGGGGCGAGGCCGATGAAGTTGAGCTTGGTCATGAAGCCGACCGCGGTCACGGCCCCGATCGCGATCGCTGTCGTCCGCGTCAGCCCGCGCCGGAATGCCCGCGCGAGGCAGAAGAAGAGCGCGGCGCTGACAGCGAAGAGCATCGAATCGGGGTTCACCCCGCCCGAGATGAAGCCCAGCAGCGGGAAGAGCGCGACGCCAAGGGCGCCGACGGTCCAGGCCCAGCGGGCGCCGGGGAGGGCCTCGCGCAGGAACAGGAAGGAGAAGAGCGCGGTGAGACCCTCCATCAGCGTGCTCAGCAGCCTCATCAGCGTGAGCTGGTCGAGCAGCGTGCCCCCAGAGCCAAGGTAGTAGGGGATCGTCTGGAGCGCGTAGTAGAGCGGTGGCTCGGCGGTCGCCACGCCGGCCTCGCCCACCCCGTGCCGGGCGAGGGGCAGGGCGAGGTCGTGCTGGAGCTTGCGCTGCTGCGCCTCCGAGGAGATCGCGCCGACGGCGGGGTTGAAGCGAACATTCCTGTGGTTCAGGTCTGCCAGCACCGCCGTCTCCTCCGGGGAGTAGAGCGACGCGTTGTATTTCGGCAGTTCGCCCGTCTCGGCAAGCGTCTGGGTGTAGGCGAAGTGGGAGGGTTCATCGGGGACCTGGAAGGGAGGGGTGATGATCGACCAGCTCGCCGCGCTCAGAACGGCGACCGCCGCACACACCCACGCCGCCGTGGGCACGGCTGCGAGCGCTGGCCGAACCGGGGATGCGAGCGAGGCGAGTGTCTCCCTGATCGGTCGCAGTCCCAGCGCGAGTGCGCGGATCCACGCGGGCCGAGTGCTCGCCGGGTGCTCGGGCGCATCTGGCGGCGAGGCGATCTGGGCTCCCCCCGCGATCGGCGCCGGGCTACGCCGACCGCCGCCACGGCGGGGTCTCGGACCAGTGCCGCTCGGACCGGCGCCAGGGCGGGATCTCGGACCTGTGCCGGTTGGACCGGCGCCACGGCGCGATCCGAGCTGGCGCAGGATGAGCCATGAGGTCAGGGCGGCGGCCGCGACCATCAGCAGGATCGGGATGAGCGCGATCCACGTGCCGCCCGGCTCACGGCCGAGGCCCATGCGCTGGGCCACCGAGTGCGCCTGGGAGAACCAGGATCGCCGGCCTGGCCGCAGGTATTCGATCCGCATCTTGCTGGCCGCCCCGCCGCCTGAGCCCGGCGGCGGCGGTCCGCCGATGAAGTAGATCTGTTCGACCAGCGGGCCGACCCCGATGCAGACCGTGACCTTGGATGACCTGCGGGGTATCGGGGCGATTGGGATCGTGACGACCTCCCCGGTCCAACCCGCGCCCTGCACGCCCTGTGCGATCACGCGCGAGCCTGCCAGCGCAGCGACGTTCACGCGGGGGCCGATGTTCACAGAGATCCACAGACGCATCGCCGTGGTCCCGCCCGGCAGCACTTCACCGGCCTGGCAGACGCTCGTTTCGCCTTTGCGCACCACGAGGTGACCTGCCGGCGCGACCGAGTTGCTCCCCGCGAGGACCAGCGGCGCCCGCGCGAGCCTTGCCACGATCGCGATTGCCATCAGCGCCAGTCCCGCAACAAGCGCGATGCGTACGGCCCGATTCTCTCTACTGAATGGAATGATCCATATGATCTAGAGCGCTCGAGAGGCCGTCAAGCGAGCGGCGCTCGGGCCCCTCTCGCGCTCGGCTTCGGCTGGCGCTCGGGCTGGAATCTCCCTGCAAAGGGCGGTGTTTTGGGCGCCCCCGCACCGCCTGCGGGGGCCGTCGAGCTGGAAACATTCGTACCCGACAGCAGCTATCCGCGCGGCCGCTCCAGGATCGGCTCCGCCGCTCAGGGCTCTCGGGCCGCGTGTGCCCTCAGGCCATTGGCAGCGACATACCCGCCGGCTTGCCGCTCGCCGGCGCAGGCGCCGGAGTCGAGGAGCCTCCGTTTGCGGAGACGGCCGGGACGTCCAGCACGGGCAGTTCCAGCGGGGCCATCGCGATCAGACCCCGCGCCGCCTGGCGGATCGCCTGGGAGGCGGGGTCGTCGGGGTCCTCGATCACCAGCGGCACACCGCTGTCGGCGTGTTCGCGCAGCGGCATCGTCAGGGGAACCTTGCCCAGCAGGGGCACCTCCAACTCGTCCGCGAGCTCCTGGCCGCCGCCCTCGCCGAAGATCGCGTAGCGCTCCCCCGCGGGGGTCGTGAAGCCGGACATGTTCTCGATCACCCCCGCGATCTCCAGGGAGACCTTGTGCGCCATCTCGGCCGATCGGCGGGCCACCCTCTGGGCGGTCGGCTGGGGGGTCGTGACGATCACGAAACGTGCCTGGGGCAGCAGCTGGGCGAGCGTCATCGAGACATCCCCCGTACCCGGCGGCAGGTCGATCAGCAGGTGGTCCAATGCCCCCCATTCGACGTCCTGCAGGAACTGCGAGAGCGCCTTGTGCAGCATCGGTCCCCGCCACACCACCGCCGCGTCCTCCTCCACGAAGAAGCCGATCGACATCACCTTCACGCCATGCGCCTCCAGCGGGATGATCTTGCGCTGGGGCGATACCGGCGGGCGCGTGGAGCCGAGCCCGTACATGCGGGGTATCGAGTACCCCCAGACGTCCGCATCGAGAACCCCTGCGCGCCTGCCTTCGGCCGTCAGCGCCGCCGCGAGGTTGGCCGTCAGCGTCGACTTGCCCACTCCGCCCTTGCCCGAGCCTATGCAGACGACGTTGCGCACCTGCGCCAGCGCGCCCTCAGGCAGGCTGACGCGCCCCAGCCGCTCCCGCAGCGCGGCTTTCTCGGCGTCGCTGAGCACGTCGAAGAAGACGTTCACGTGACCCACCCCCTCCAGCGCCCCCACCGCCTGCGCGACCGAGCTCTGGAAGTGGCCGCGAATCGGGCAGCCCGCGGTGGTCAGCGAAACGGTCACGTCCACGACCCCGCTGGCGGCGATCTCCACCGAGCGCACCATCTCGAGCTCTACGATCGAGCGGCGCAGCTCTGGGTCGATCACCGCCTCCAGGGCCTTCATGATCTGCTCGCGCGTGGGCACGGGGTCATTCTGGCAGAACCGTCGAGCAGCTCTCGGCCGCCGTCTGGCGAACGGGCGATCAGCGCTCGGCCGCCGTCTGGCGGAACGGGAGATCAGCGCTCGGCCGCGGGGCACACGATGCGGTAGTCGCAGTAAGCGCACACCGCAGGCGAGGGGGTCGGCTCGAAGTCCTGTGCCAGGATCCCCTCACCGACCTCCAGCACCGCGCCACGCACCCACTCCGCGTCCCCCGCCGCGCGGGGCACGGGGACCTTGCGATCGTCGAGCACGTAGTAGTACGCCTGGCGCGTCTCCCCGAGATCCCACGCCTCCCGGGCGGCGATCGCGTAGAGCGAGAGCTGAATGTCCTCGCCCAGCTCCTCTGCGGTCTTGGCGTAGCCCGTCTTGTAATCGATCAGCTCGAAGCCTCCGTCGGGGAGGCGGTCCACGCGGTCCACCCGCCCGCGCACGTGGTGGGGTCCCAGGCTGAAGGCGAACGAGCGCTCGAACCACAGCGGCAGGGCGGGCTCCTCGTGCAGGCGCTCGTGGTAGCGGCTGAGCGCCGAGCGCGCCTTCTCCCGCAGCTCGCGTTCCCGCACGCCCTCTCCCATGCCCGCACGCCGCCAGGCGGCGTCCAGCAGGTCCATGAGCTGCTGCAGCGTCCCCCCATCCGCGCAGTGGTAGCGCTCCAGCACCTGGTGCACCACGATCCCGAATCGCTGGTTGAGGGTCTGGTCTGTCGGGATTTTGAGCACCCGCGCGAACTTGTACCTCAGGGGGCAGCTGCGGTAGGTCACCACGTCCGAGGCCGACAGCACGAGACCCTCTCCCCTGCGCGGCAGGAACGCCTCCAGCGAGGGCTCGTCTCGGGCCGCCACCGCCTGCGCCCGTGCGCGCTCGCCGCGCTCGCCCTGCTGGTGGATCCCCGAGCGCTCCGAGCACAGCAGCTCGTCCAGGGGAGAGCTCTCGTAGATCTCCCGCTGCAGCGGCGTCATCGCCGCCCGCAGGCGCGCGTTCACGTCCCGCAGCGCCTCCTCGGTGGTCTCTCCGGCGGGACGCTCCAGCAGCGCCGCCAGCTTGAGCAGCTCCAGGTATCTCACGACCCCGTGGGAGATGTCCAACTCTGTGTCGAGCCGCAGCTCCCCGAGGCGTCCCGCGATCCGCGCGACGTCTCCCAGGACCTCCTCCCGCATCATCCGCAGTGTCGCCTGTGGCGTCCCATCGGAGGTCTCGGGGGTGACGTCGGCCTGCTGGGCGATCCGCGGGGGGTCCTGCGGGGGGCCCTCCCCTGGCGGCGGGGCGATCTCGGGGCTCAGCATGGGCTCCTCCCCTGGCGGTGCGGCGATCCCCGAGAGGTCTCCGCCGGGGTCCTCCTCTCGGGAGGGGGCGATCTCCAGCTCCGCCTCCTCGGAGGCCGCCGTCAGGTGGATCGCGAGCGCCCGCGCGGTGGGCCTGGGTGAGGATCTCACGAACTCCTCGGCCAGTTCGCACAGACCGGCCAGCCCCGCCAGGCGCTCGGCGTCCTTTCCGGCTGGCGCGAGCAGCTGCCGGCGGCGTAGGCCCAGGCGCTCGATCAGGCGTCCCACGAACAGGTCCGCCCGCACCGTGTCCAGCCCACCGGCCGCCCATCGGTGCAGCTCCAGAAAGCGTCCAATCCGCTCTCGCGCCTGTGGCGGCAGCTGCGGAGACTCCATCGCCGCGGCGAGCGCCGCCACCACCTCCAGACGCTGGCGGCGCACTATTTGAATCACCCGCGCCAGGTCCACCTGGCGCAACTCGATCGGGGGACGCGCCAGCGCGCGCACCGCCGCCGCCGCGTCCCTGGGGTCGATCAGCAGGCGCATCCACGCCAGCACGTCCCGCACCTCCGCGCGTTTCAGGAGCTCCGCCCGCTGGGGCGCGTCGCGGGTTCTCGTGGGGTCATCGAGCGAGGAGGGCACCGCCCATAAGGATATGCCCGGCGCTCTACCCTCCAGGGATGGACACCATCGACTGGGGCACCGCGCAGCGCGTGGGGGAGCTGGTCGCGGGGTCTTCCTGGATGGGGAGCCCGCCCTCCCAGAGCCCCCCCTCCCAGGGCCCGCCCACCCATGTGCTCGCCGAGACCGTGCAGCCGCTCGCTCTCCAGTTCGCCCGTCGCGTGAGCGACTACTCGGGGCTCGCCTTCCCCGGGGAGCTGCCTCCCATAGAGGCGATCGATCGCCCCGGCTGGATCGCCGCGAACCTGCAGACGATGCGCCCGGTCATCGAGTCCCTCGCCCAGCAGGCGGGCGGGCTCGGCCCTGCCCATTCGCGCCGCCGCGCGCGGCGCAGCTGGAAACGTCCGGGACAGGATCTCGGGCCCATGTACGACGCCCTCGGCGCCGCCGGAGGGCTGCTGCTGGGGGCGCAGGTGGGAGCGATGGCGGGGATGCTCTCCCAGCGGGTCCTCGGTCAGTACGACCTCGCCCTGCTGGACGCCTCCGTATCGCCCCGGCTGCTGCTGGTGGCTCCCAACCTCGCCCAGGCCGCACGCAACATGCAGGTGGACAGCGAGCAGCTGCTCATCTGGGTGACGATCCACGAGATCACCCACGCCGTCCAGTTCTCGGGGGCTCCCTGGCTGCGCGAGCACCTCGCGGGACTTCTGCGGGAGCTGATCGGCGGACTGCAGGTGACGGTCTCGCTCGGGGCCCTCCTGCGGATTCCCAGCGCCGAGGACGCCCGCACGCTCGCCGAGCGCCTGCGCCACGGGGAAATGATGCGGCTGACCGTCGGCGAGCAGCGCTGGCAGCTGGTGGAGCGGCTGCAGGCCACGATGTCGCTGATCGAGGGTCACGCGGAGCATGTGATGGACGCCGTCGGCGCCGAGGTGCTTCCCTCGCTGCCGCGCCTGCGTGCCTCGATGAATCGACGCCGCGAGAGCCGTGGGCTGCCCTGGCGGCTGCTCGAGCGGCTGCTGGGGTTGGAGCTGAAGCTGCGCCAGTACGAGGAGGGCCGTCGCTTTTGCGACGCCGTCGTCCTCGAGGGCGGGCCCGCGGCGTTGGCGCGGGCGTGGCGCTCAGCGGAGGACATCCCCACCGCTGGAGAGCTGCGGGCCCCCGAGCTGTGGCTCGCTCGGGTGGGGTGAGCGGCTCCTCTACCGCGCCCGAATCCGGCTCGTGCGGGGAGTACCAACTGCCGATGCGGAGCACCCCTTCCACAACGGAAGATCCGCACGAATCCGGCTGGCGCAGCGGCTGCCACTCCCCTCCGTCCACGAACGCATGTTCTCTCTGTTACAAACTCCTCCCGCCCAAAGCGAGGGCTCATCATGACTTCATATCGTGCTACCCTGTCGGTGTAACTAGCTGAGAGGAGCAGGGTACAAACATATGTTCGATGCGCGGCTGACCTGCCGAGACGCATAGAACGAATGTACTCACCGATTCCTCCCCGAGGGGAACACAAGACCGATAGGAGACCCCTCCACATGCCTGACACCACTGCCCCCGCCTCCCCCAAAGCCGCCACGTCGGCCAAATCCGCCGCCTCCAGGCGCTCGCCGGCCAAAGCCCGTGCCGCCCGGACCACGGCGGCCGGTCGATCGAAGGCCGGCTCGGGCGGCGCCTCCCGCGCCAGGTCCGCCGGCGCCCGTGCGAACACACGAAGCTCGGCCGGCAGCGGGTCCGCGCGCAGGGGCCCGCGCTCCAGCGCCAGCTCCACCCGCGGCACCACCGAGCTCTTTGACTACGCCGAACGTGCCGTCCTGATACCCGTTGGGGCTGCCCTGCTTGCCCGCGAGCGTGTGGTCTCGGGCGTGAGCGACGTGATCTCCAGCTACTCCACTCCCTCCAAGGCCCAGACCCAGCTGCGCAAATTCGAGCGCCGCGGCAGCACCGCTCGCAGCCGGCTCGAGCGCGAGGTACGCAAGACCCGCACCCGCGTCGAGCGCGAACTGCGCGAGCGCCGGCGTGAGCTCGAGGAGCAGCGGGAGCGGCTCCTCGAGAGCGTCTCCTCCAGGGTCGAGCAGACCCAGGCGCAGATCGAGAGGACCCAGGCGCAGATCGAAGACGCCGTGCGCACTCGCCTGGAGGACGGTGCCGACTTCGCCGGCCGCGTGCAGGAGCGCGTGCTGAACCTGGTCTAGAACCAACTTCCCCCGCCTCGGCTCCGGAGGAGACACGAGCGCGGGAGAGTCTGCCGGCCTCATATCCCGCCGGCAGGAGAAGGACCCTCTCCTCCCTCAGCCAGCGGAGCGGCCAGGCCGCTCCGCTGGCCTTTTAAAGGGATCTGCGAAACTCGACATCTGGCTCTGGAAGCCAGGTTTGAGGGCTTGATGAGAGGTCGAGACCCAACCAAGATTGTCGGGAATCTACCCCCTAGACATGGCGCTAAAGTTCGTTCATGCGGAAGCAAATGGACGCCCGCGAGATCGCCTTTGCGCTGGGGATCGGCATGATTGCCGCTCTTATCGCGGCGATCGTAGGACTTGCGACCGCCACCGCGTGGCTGGGAGTAGTGGTCTTCGCCGGTCTGGCCGGTCCCGTACTTGACGCGCCTCAAGTATTCCTGGCGTCGCTGATCTGCTCCTCCAGAATACGCTCTGCCCGAACGAAGATCATCGACGGCGGGACCCCAAGGGCGTCCGCCATCCGCCAGATCGTCCGAAGCGTGGCGCTCTTGGTAGCTCGCTCGATGTGGCCCAGGTAGGCCCTGTCGATGCCGCCGTCGAGGGTGGCCTGTTCCTGGCTCAATCCCCGCTCTTTGCGGATCTCTCTGGCTGCCTGGCCGAAGGCTTGGGAGGGCGACAGGGGCATCGCATCCAGCGTGGACCCCTGCGGCCTAGACCTCCACGGTCAGGCGCACAACGCAACCAACGGCTTCTGATCCCCTAACAAGGGCGTTCTACGAACATACGTTCGTTATTCCATCCTATGGTCCCTATAGGCTCCCGTGAGGTGGGTATATCGGCGAGGCGCCGTGAACGCCTGATAAGCGGGAATCCGGGGTCACTCCCCGGATGGAGTTCGAGTCTCCTGCCCACCGCCAGCAAACTTGCCTGACCCAGAGAAAGCAACAGGTGCCACGATCATGCACTTGCGGGTCGTCCCCGCCACTTGGTTTGCAAGCTCTGGGTCAGCGGGCTTGCACTTTCCGTCGATTGCGCTAGCTTTATGGGTGCTTATCAGGCGTTCCGAGGGTCGTCCCCTCGCTTCCCGACCCGCCCAAGAGGCGGGTCGAGTCGTTCTAGGACCATCTGAGTTTCGCAGTTCGTTTCGCCGGACCCTCTTAACGGCACCCCACGCTCTGAGCGCCCGCTAGCTCGCGGGCGGCTTCTGGTCGCCCTGCTGGCGCAGGAAGCGCTGGAACTCGCTCGCCAGACGCTCCCCGGAGGGCAGGTCGTCGAGCAGGAGGGGGCTCTCATCGTCCTCCTCCTCTTCCTCCTCATCCCTTTCGGCGTCCCGCTCGAGGCGTTCCACGAACGCCCGGACCTCGGGGTTGCTGGAAACCGCGAGCTCCACCTGGCGCTCGTAGTTCGCGGCGGCCTCCTCCAGCTCGCCGACGTCCACCGACGCTCCCACGAGCTCCTCGAGGCGGTGCACCAGCGCCAGCGCCGCCTTGGGGCAGGGGGCGGCGGCGACATAGTGGGGGACGCTTGCCCACACGCTCATCGAGGGCAGACCCGCGTCGGTGGCGGCGCTGTGCAGAACTCCGACGATACCCGTGGGCCCCTCGTATTTGCTCGGGTGGCTCGTGGTCCCCAGGCGCTCCAGCAGGGAGGGGTGCGAGGCGAAGCTGGTCATCGCCACCGGAAGGGTGTGGGGGACGTCGGCCAGCAGCGCCCCCACTGTGATCACCATCCCCACCCCCAGCGCCTCCGCGAGCTCCACGATGAGGGCGCTGAAGGAGCGCCATCGCAGCGAGGGCTCCACTCCCCTCACCAGCACCAGATCGCGCGGCGCGTCGGGGACCATCGCTCCGTAGATCTCGACTGACGGCCACTCGATCTCGCGGCGGGGCGGGGACCCGGCCCCCTCCTCCGAGAGGCGGATGCGGGGGCGGTTGGTTTGGAAGTCGTAGAACTCCTCCGTGTCGACGCGCGCAAAGCGCTCCGCATCGAGCGCGTTGCTCAGGAACGCCACCGCGGTGGAGGCGGCATCGCCCGCATCGTTCCAGCCCTCGAATGCGCACACCATCGCTGGAGCCCGCAGGCCCACTGGGCGGCGATCCCAGATCAGCGGCTGCATCCGCTCCACCGTACATCATGCGCCCATGTCTGCCCGCGAGGAGGAGCCCCCCACGGTCGCCACGCTGCGCGAGGGCCAGGAGGTGGCGGGGGTGTTCGCGTGCTCGCGCAAGGAACGCCAGCTCTCGCGCTCCGGCGTCCCCTACCTGACCGTCGAGTTGCGCGATCGCACCGGCTCGGTCCTCGCGCGTGCCTTCCGCGACGCCGACCTGCTTGCGGGGCGCTTCGAGCGAGGTGAGCTCGTGCGCGTGGAGGGCCGTGTGGAGCGCTTCCGCGAGCAGCTGCAGATCGAGCTGCGCGCCATCGCCCGCGTCGAGGGCGCCGCGGCCGATCCCGCCGGCTTCCTGCCCGTCGCCCACCGCGATCTCGACGAGTTGGAGGGCTTCTTCGAGCACCTCGCGCGGGAGCTCTACGAACCCGGTCTGCGGGCCCTGCTGGAGCGGGTGCTCGACGATCGATCCCAGAGCGGCAGGGAGCTGCGCAGCGAGATCCGCCGCGCGCCCTGCTCGGTGCCCGGGCGGGCGGGTGCGGGCAACCCGGGCCGCACGGGCGCGGGCGGCCACCACGCCTACCTGGGGGGCCTCCTGGAGCACACCGTCGCCGTGGCCTCGCTTGCGCTCGAGCTCTGCGCCCTGCACCCCCGTCTGGATCGCGACCTGCTGCTCGCCGCCGCCCTCCTGCACGATCTCGGCAAGACCCGCGAGTTCACCTACGGCGCCGAGATCGCCCGCAGCGACGAGGGGCGGCTGCTCGGGCACGTCGAGCTCGGGTTGCGCCTGCTCGCGCCGCGCTACCCCCCCTCGCTCGGCGAGCCCCGCCGGCTGGCGCTGGAGCACTGCATCCTTGCCCACCACGGCCCCGACGCTCTCCCCGGCCAGCGCTTCGCCTCCGCGGAGGCGATCGCTCTGTATCGCTGCAACTCCCTCGACGCCCATCTCAAGAGCGCCTTCGAGCACGGGCCCTAGGGAGGGGGGAGGGGAGGAGGGGGCGGGTCTCCGATGCAGAGCGGACTCGCGTCTGCGGCAGGCACGGTCAAGGGGGGTCTCGCCGATGCCGATTAGATAGCGATGAGTTGGTTTAGACGCCGACGTGCCAAGACGGCCGGCGATGAGCAGGCGACCCCGCCGGAGGCGGGCGGGTCTCCCACCCCCGAGCCCGATGTCCCCGTGCCCGCACTGCCCCTGCAGGGGAGCCAGCAGCGTCGTTGCCGGCTGGGGGATCGCCGCCCGTTCCCGGGTCCGCCATGGCGTCGCCTGCTGGGGATTCAGCGGCGTCGTTGTCGGCTGGGGGATCGCCGCCCGTTCCCGGGTCCGCCATGGCGTCGCCTGCTGGGGAGCCAGGGGCGTCGCTGTCCGCTGGGCCGCAACCCGTTTCTGCGCCCGCGTCCGCCGTACCCCCGCCCGCGGGGGAGCCAACAGCGTCGCCGCCGGCTGGGCCGCCGCCCGCTCCCGGGCTGGCCCCATCCTTGCCCGCTGAGGAGCCCGCGCCGCCGGCGCCTGCCCCCGTTGCATCGGAGCTCTCCGCGCTCGAGTCCGTCGACTCCGGCTCCGCGGTCACCGTGGTGCTCGAGCGTCCCGCCGCCCTCGCGCTTCTGGAGCCCGCGCCACCGATTGCCGAGGAGGGGCTGCCCCTACCGAGCCCCGAGGAGGGGCTCCCATCTTCAACCCTGGAGGTGGAGCTCCCACCGCCAAACCTCGCGGAGGAGCCCCCGCCGGCGAGCCTGGAGGTTGCCGCGGTTCCGGAGCCGCTCGCTCCTTTCGCCTCCCCAGCTCCTCCAGCCTCCCCCGCTCCTCCAGCCTCTCCCACCACCCCACCCGCTGCCACCTCCACGCAGGTGCGCCACCCCGCCAATGGGCTCAGCTCGCCCACCCACCCCGGGCGCTCGGGGAGGCGGATCGGGGAGGTGGTCGTCGATCTCGGCTTCGCCGATCGCCACGCCGTCGAGCAGGCGGTCGCCGCGGCGCGATCCCAGCGCAAGCCCACGGGGCAGGTGCTGGTCGAGCAGGGGGTGTTGCGCCAGGACCAGCTCGCGCGCGTGGTGGCCGAACGGTTTGGCCTGGACTACATCGACCTGTCGGTGTACGAGCCCGACATGGGCGCCGTCAGCCTGTTGAGCGCCGAGGCGATCAAGCGCTACCAGGCGGTGCCGGTGCGCTTCATGGACGACGGGGCCCTGCTGCTGGCGATGGCGGACCCCACCAACATCCTCAGCATCGACGACATCGCGATGATCACCAACCGTCGCGTGCGGGTCGCCGCGGCCTCTGCGGAGGACGTCAAGCTGCTCGCCTCGCGCCTCGGGCGGCTGGAGGGGGCGATCGAGGACATCGTCGAAGACGAGGATGGCCAGCACCAGGACGCCTCCACCACGCTCTCCGAAGAGGCCGACCAGGACGCCCCGGTCATCAAGCTCGTGCACTCGATCATCGCCCAGGCGGTGCAGCAGGGGGCCTCCGACATCCATGTCAACCCCGAAGAGGGGGACGCCCGCGTGCTGTTCCGCGTCGACGGCGTGCTCTACCCCGCCGCCACCGTGCGCCGGCGGATGGCCGCGGGGATGATCTCCCGCATCAAGATCATGGCCGACCTCGACATCTCCGAGCGCCGCGCCCCCCAGGACGGGCGCCTCGCGCTGAACGTCGAGGGGAGGCGCATCGACATCCGCGTGGTCACCCTCCCGCTCGTCTATGGCGAGGGCGCCGTGATGCGGGTCCTCGACAAGGGGGCCGTGGTGCGCGACCTTCAGTCGCTCGGCATGCAGTCCTCGGAGGAGGAGCGCTTCGACCACGCGATCGCAAGGCCCCACGGGGCGGTGCTGGTCACGGGCCCCACGGGCTCGGGCAAGTCCACGACTCTGTACGCCGCGCTCAGCGTGCTCAACAACGGCGCCCGCTCGATCCTCACCATCGAGGACCCCGTGGAGTCGCGGATCGCGGGGGTCAAGCAGATGCAGGTCGCTCCCAAGGCCGGCGTCACCTTCGACACCGGACTGCGCTCGATGCTGCGCGCCGACCCCGACGTGATTATGGTCGGCGAGATCCGCGACCGCGAGACCGCCCACATCGCGGTCGAGGCGGCCCTCACGGGGCACATGGTGCTCTCCACCCTGCACACCCGCGACGCTCCCAGCGCACTGGGGCGCCTGCTGGACATGGGCATCGAGCCCTTCCTGATCTCCTCCGCCGTCGACTGCGTGGTGGCGCAGCGACTCGTGCGCAAGCTCTGCCCCCACTGCAAGCGCTCCGCCTCGCTGCCGGAGTCGGTGCTGCTCGACTTCGGTCTCGACGCCCAGCCCTACGAGGCGGTGGGGTGCTCCCGCTGCGCGAGCTCCGGCTACCGGGGCCGGGTGGGCATCTACGAGGTGATGACCGTCAGCGAGGAGATCCGCAACCAGATCCTCCAGCACGCCTCCGTGGATGAGATCGCCGCCACCGCCACCCGCGAAGGGATGCGGCGCCTGCACGACGACGGAATCGAGAAGGTCCGCAGCGGGCAGACCTCCATCGAGGAGGTCGAGCGGATGTCGATCAGCACCGAGTAGACGTGTGGGGCTCTCGGTGCTGACCTCGCCGGGCTGGCGTGCGAGGTGAAGACCTGGGCGAGTCGCCGACGGTCAGCGCGTGCCCAGGTCTCTGGAGTTGGATATATGGGTGGCTGGCGAAGGAAATGGTTCGTCCGGGAGTCCCTGCTCTACAACAGGCCGCTACCAAACATCCGCTGGCGATATCGGCCATTGACTCCGCCGGCCGTGTAGTTGATACCAAGAACTGCGTTGAAATTCTCGACGCTCAATGGTCGAAATTCCACTTCGAGGACGCAGCTTTTCCCAGCCACCAAGCTTCCGGTGTTCCCGCCACTATCGCATATGGAGATTCCACAAAGTTTCTCACCATCGTCGACGTGTAAGTTATTGCCACGTTGGGCGTTGTTGGCACGTCGAAAATACTTGCCGACCGAGCGCGTGGCTGCTTTGTGGACATCCCCACTAGGCTGGCGGCCTCTTGTGTGGCGGTCAAGCATCAACGCGCCCCACCCTCGGGTGCTGTTCGATCGCTGCTCGAATCAGAGCAGGCGTGTCTCCGACTGCTCACACATGAGGTGGTCGGCTGCTGCTCGGTGCTTGCAGCGCGCCTCGACGAAGATGTTCGCTCAGCTCGCCGGGTACAGCAGCGAGATGCGCAGGGCGCCCGAGGGGAAGGCCCGGGCGTCGAAGGAGTACGCCCGGTAGGGCGTGCCGCGGTAGACGACCCGGCCGCGGTCGGGGACGTTGGTGGGCCCGGGGCTGAGGGTGCCCATCACCTGGCGCGCTCCCTCCCGCATCAGCACCTGCGCCCCCGTGAACGCCCGCGAGAGGATCTGGAAGCCCAGGTCGTCCTGGATCGCCATCAGGAAATTGGCCACCACTCGCCCCCGGGCGTTGCGGATCACGCCGGGGATCGGCGCCAGCACGTGGGGGCCGCCCACGTCAACGAGCAGCTTGCCTTCGCGAATCACCCGCACCCGCACGATGTGCAGGTGGCTGCGGAAGAAGCCGATGATCGCCGCCCGCGTCGCCACCGCGTTGCCCGCGAGCACCGCTTCGCGGAAGGCCCGCGAGCGCTCCACGTAGCCCCGGAGCAGTTCGGCTTTGCTGCCTTCGTGCTCGGCGTAGTAGACCCGTTCGGCCACCAGTCCCAGCGTGTCCGCCTGCGCCTGCGCGGGACTGGCGCCGCGCCTCGCGCACACCGCTGCGATCGCGGTGCTCGGCGCCAGCAGCGAGATGCTCAGCGGCCGGTCCGGGAACGCCACCGCGGCGAACGTGTCCACGCGGTAGCTCACCCCGTCGTAGCTCAGCTCGAGCTTCCCCGGTGTCAGCTTCGGGGCCGGGTTGAGCGTTGCCTTCAGCTCGCGTCCGCCGCTGCGCATGAGGACCTGCGCGTGGAGCAGGCCGCTCACCGTCTGGCCGTATCCGTTGGCGCCCTGCACCGACACCGTGAACGTGCCCACCTCGAGCCCCTGTGCGTTCACGAGCTTCCCGCTCGCCGGCGCGATTCCCGCGCCCCGTTCGATTGCCGCGAGCGTGCGCCCGTCGCGCAGCACCCGCACGCTCACGATCTGGTTGAGCAGCAGCCCCTCCAGCACCCGATGCGCCGTGGCCCGGTCACCCGCTTCTACCGCCTGCGCCAGGGCGCTCGAGCTCGTCAAGCGCTGGAGCGCCTCGGCGATGATCCTGCCGGTTGCCGACTCCTGGTAGACCCGGCTTGCGACGGCTTCGATGCCTTCCAGCACCGCGTCGGGGCAGTTGCTCGAGATCGGGGCCACCGCTGCGGTGTCCGTGATCGTGGTGGAGGACCCCGAGTTGCTCGACCCACAGCCCGGGAGTGCCAAGGCGAGCATGAGGGCGCCGAGCGCCCACGCTCGCTTCGGCGGGGTTCTCGGACCCGACGGTCCAGACCCCGAGGCAGATGCGACCCCCATGGTCGCCAAGCCTAACCGTCCGGCGGCGGGCGCACGCTGCTGCGCCCGCCGCCGGACGGGGAGGGGTGCTCAGGAGCTCTTGCTGCCCGCCTTGCTCTTGGCGCTCTTCTTCGTGCCCTTCGTGCCCTTCTTGCCCTTCTTGTGCTTCTTCTTCGGTTTCGGTTCCTTGCCCTGGTAGGCGTCCAGCCGGTCCTTGCCCGACTGCGCCGTCGCCGGGCAGCCCGCCGGGCGGCCGAGGTCGAACGGCCCCGAGATCGCCTGGGTGACCACGTTCTTTTCCAGGTACGCGTAGGTGACCGTCAGCAGCGCGTCCACCCGCGGTTCGGTGCAGAGCTTCCAGCCGATCGTGAACTGGCCGGTGATGTGCTCGTTCGCTTCCCTGGTGCTCCCCACGCAGTTCGCCGCATACCCCGGGAAGGCACCGCTGCAGGAGAAGGTGTCCGTCAGGGCCGTGCCGGCGTAGTTGGTGATGAGCGGCGAGCCTTCGATCCCCGTGATCGGCAGCTGAGTCTGCACCTGGTAGCCCGTGATCTGCCCGTCGCATTTGAACTCGTACTGGACCGGCGTTTCTTCATTGCCCGGTTCCGCCTTGCCAGCGGAGAGCTGACCGGAGCATTCGTAGTCGTTCGGGTTCGAGCTCACGGGCGGGGCCGCCGCCGGGGCCGTTTCGGCCTCGCCGAGGGCCGGGGTGAGGAGCGACAGGGCGAACGCGCCCAGGAGCGCCGTGAACCACCAGGTGGCCCTTCGGCGATTGGACTTCAGAGCGCTGCGGTAGGTCGACTTCAGTGAGTGCACATGGCCTCCATTCATTGAGGGACGGACGGTGAGAGGGTTGGTTTGCGGCTGGGTGGGTCGTTGAGTCATACGCTTGAGTCTTTGGGTTCTGGGTCGTTGGTCGTTGGGTTCTCGAGTCGTTGAGTCTTTGGGTCGTTGGGGAGAGGGGGTGGTGCAAGCGGGGTGGGTGCAGGCCGGGGCTCAGCCTCCGGGCGCCTTCGCCTCGAGGAGCCCTTCGAGGCTCGTGCGGGGAGCCGCGGGTTCGAAGGCGCTCGAGCTCCGTGTGCCCGCGTGGCGCAGGAAGGGCGAGAGCAGCAGCGCGCCCGCGGGAGAGCCCGCCGCGCTCAGCGTGCTCGTCAGCGAGCCGGCCGGGTAGGCAATCCCTGTCCCCGCCGCTTCGGTGGTGTCCGCCGAGGGCGCCGTCGTGGTGCCCGTCGAGGTCCCCCCCTGGGCGGCCGGCGCGAACGTGATCACGATCAGCCCGTGTTCCAGATAGGAGGGGCTCGCCAGGATCTTCGCCACCGCTTCCTGCAGGAACGCGTCCGCCGCCTGCAGGCCCGCCGGTTCTCCGGACGGGCAGGGGGCGCTCGCGGGGGCGCCCTGCCCGGTGGTTGTCCCTGGCGTGCTCACCCCCGGCGTATCGGCGCTCGTCGGGTCGGTCGCTCCCGCGGCGGCGCTTCCGCCACAGGGGGGTGGGGCGATCGTGCTCACGCTCGCGCTCACCTGACCGGAGAGCAGCGTCGCGGCGCCCGCGAGCTGCCCCGCCGCCAGCGAGGAGTAGTCGCTCAGCACCGTGCCCTTGCTGAGGAGCTGCCCGTTGAGGTAGGGCGCGGCCGTGCTCTGCTTCAGGGCGTTCGCGAGGCTGCCGCCATAGGGCAGCACGATCAGCCACACGTTCGCGATCGGCGGGAGCGGCTCGGTCTTGGTGGTCTTTTCGCTTTCCCCTTTGCTCGCGGCCGGCTTCGTGGAGGAGGTGGGAGACGTTGAGCCCGAGGGGTGGGTGGAGGAGGCTGAGGAGGTGCCGGTTCGCGAGGAGGCGCCGGACTGTCCGCCCGCCGCCCCGCTCGCGCCACCCGTCCTCGCAGTGGCCCTGCTCGAGGAGGGGGGCGTCGGCTGGGACGCCGCCGCTGGCGGGTGGGCTGCGCCGGAGGAGAGCAGCAGATCGCCGCCCGAGTTGGTGCCTCCCCCCAACGCGAGCAGCGTCAGCACGCGCGCCACAGCCGCCGCACGGGAGGAGCTCGCCAGCGAGTCCGCGGGGCCCGAGCCGATCAGTGCCCCCAGCGCGATTCCCACGGCGAGCATCAGCGCCGCGAGGACCGCGCCCACCTTGCGGGAGGGCAGCCGGGGGGAGGGGAGCGGGGGGATGGGGGGGTTTGGGGAGGGGGTCATCGCAGGCGGTGGCGCTTGGCAGAGGGTGGATCGTCGGGAGGACTCGGAAGTTGCGCCGCAACTCGGACCTTCCTGATCTGTTCGACAAAATAGCTAATCTCGATCATGTTTATGCGAATATGGTAGAGTGATCGTCAACGAAATGTCAACACGTCCCTAGATGGAGGCCCAAAGAATGAGTCGAATCCGCCGCAAAGAGGGTGGTGCAGCCGGCCGCAGGCCGGCAAGCCGGGCCCCTCTTCTCAAATTGGTCGCCTCGTTCGCGGCTGTGACCCTGATAGGGAGCGCGGTGCCCGCGATCGCCTCGGCTACGAGCGTGATCACGATCAGCGGCGCCACCGCCTCCTTCCCGCTCGTCCAGCTGCTCGCCCACAAGTACTCCAAGCTCGAGCACAACAAGGTCGCCTTCAGGATCTCCCAGGGTGGTGCCACGATTGGCATCAACGACGTCGCCGCCGGTCGGGTCTCGATCGGGGACGTCTCCCGCGACCCCCTGCCCACCGACCCGCCCGGCCTCGACTTCTACCCGATCGCCGAATATGGGATCTGCATCGTCACCAACAAGTCCAACACCCTCGCCTCCCTCAACGAAGCCCAGATCCAGGGGATCTTCGAGGGCAAGACCAAGGAATGGGGCCAGGTCCCCGGTGCCTCGGCCTCCGGGCCGATCGACCTGATCAGCCGCACCTCCACAGCGGGCGTGCTCACCAACTTCAAGACGCTGTTCCTCGGCAACAAGAGCGTCGCTTCGACCGCCGCCGAAGAGCCCTCCGAGGGGCAGCTCGAGCAGCAGGTCGCCAACACCGCCAACGGGGTGGGCTTTCTCTCCAACTACCGTGCCGACCAGGGCACCGTCAACCCGGTCGCCTACAACGGCGTCGCCTGCACCCGCGCCAACGTGGCCTCCGGCCAGTACACCGCCACCGCGCGGTTCTACGAGGTGACCAAAGGCCCCGCCACCGGCGCGGCCGGCCAGTTCATCTCGTGGATCAGGAGCAGCAGCGCCGCCAAGAAGATCATCTCGACCCAGTGGGTTCCTGTCAAAGCCAGCTGAACGTGATGAGCTTGCCCGCTCCCATCAACACGGCGGGGGGAGGTCAGGAGGGGGGCCCGCCCCCCTCCCGCTCAGTGTTGCTCAGCCGCCTGCGCAACCCCTGGAGCGACAGCCGCGCCGAGCGTACGCTCGGCGCGGTGTCGCTGCTGGTCTGCCTCTTCGTGATCCTCATGGTCGCGTTCGTCGCCGTGCGCGCCTGGCCCACCTTCGAGCACAACGGCCTCAGCTGGCTTGGGCCCGGGGGCAGCCTGAAGGTGCAGATCGAAAACATGCTGAACGCCCCCTCGAATCCTCCTGCCTCCGTCTACCGCGTGCGCGCCTGGCCGATCATCTACGGCACGCTCCTGATCACCGCGTTTGCGGTCCTCCTCGCGCTGCCGCTCGCGGTGCTCACTTCGATCTTCATCGTCGAACTCGCCCCCGCCCGCATGCGCCGCACGCTGATCCGCGTGGTGCGCCTGCTCGCCTCCGTGCCCTCGGTCATCTGGGGCCTGCTCGGGATCCTCGTGCTGGTGCCGTTCGTCTACAACCACCTCATCACCAACGCCGAGAAGGTCTCGCTGGAGAGCACCGTCCAGCTCAACGGCACCGGTCTGGCGGTGGCCGTGGTGCTGCTCACCCTGATGATCACCCCGATCATGGTCGCGCTCATCTGCGACGCCCTCGGCGCGGTGCCGCCGGCTTGGCGCGAGGGCGCCGCCGCGCTCGGCGTCAACCGGCTGCGGGCGATCCGCGCCGTCACCCTGCGCGCGGTGCGCCCCGCGATCGTCGCCGCCACCGTGCTCGCCACTGCCCGCGCGCTGGGCGAGGCGATCATGATCTCGATGGTCTCCGGCTCGAACTTCTTCGCCCCCCGGCCTAGCGATGGACTGACCTCCCTCTTCGAGCCCATGCGCACTCTCGCCTCCACGATCGTCGACTTCCGCGAAGGGCTCGGCGGCGCCCCGGCGCTGAACTCCACTCTGTACGCCTTCGCCCTGCTGCTGCTGTTCTCCGTCTGTGCTCTCTCGATTGCCGGCTACCTCGTCAAGCTGCCATTGCGCAAGTATCAGGTGCGCGGATGATGAGCGCCCAACGCTGCCCCCGCGGTCCGCGGACGATGAGCGCGCAACGTCGCCCCCGTTTGCGTCGCTGGTGCCCGGAGGTGCGCGGATGAGCACGTTCGTCTCCCGTGCAGCGCTACCTGCCGCCGGGCCCCAGCGCGGCCGGCGCTCCTCGATGCGCACTTGGCGCTGGAGCGACCGCCTCGTGTGGCTCGCTGCCTGGGCCGCGGGCCTCTCGCTGTGCGCGATCGCCGCCGCGATCCTCCTCTACATGGGCTATCGCGGCGCCCAGTACCTGCGGCCCGAGTTGCTCTTCAGCCGCCCCCAGGCGAGCCTGAACCAGGCCGGCTCGGGCGGCTTCCTCGATCCGCTGATCGGGACCGCGCTGCTGACCGCGATCGGCATCGCGCTCGCCGCTCCGCTGGCGATCACCTGCGCGCTGTGGATCGTCGAGTACGGGCGTCCTCGCTGGCTGACCCGGGCCGTGGAATCCAGCATCGAGATCGTCGCCGGCACCCCCGACATCCTGATCGCCGTCTTCGGCCTGGCGATCTTCCAGCTGCACTTCCTTGCGTTTGCCTCCTCCGCCCCCAACGGTGTTGCCACGGGCACGTCCTTCCTCACCGCCGGCGCGATGATGTCGCTGATCGCGCTGCCCCCGATATTCGTCTCCACCCGCAACGGCCTGCAGGCCGTGCCCGCCCACATGCGCGAGGCCGCGTTCGCGCTCGGCAAGACCCGCATCGCCACGATCCGCCGCGTGCTGCTGCCCAGCGTGCGCCCCAACATCGCCACCGGCGTCACCCTTGGCATCAGCCGCATCATCGCCGACACCGCGATCGTGATCGTGATGCTCGGCGACCAGCTGCGCCTCTCGCCCGAAGGCGGGATTCCCGGCCTGAACGTGCTGCGCGGCGCGGGCTCCAGCCTCACCAGCTACATCTACGACAACTCTCCCGCCGGCGAATCGCTCGCCCCGCAGAAGGCCTACGCCGCCGCCGTCGTGCTGCTGCTGTTCGTGCTGCTGCTCAACCTCGCCATGGAACGGATCTCTCGTCGCTCCCACGAACGCACCGGGGGAGTCGCAGCCGCCTGGGGGATCGTCTGATGTCCCCGCAACACCATTTCAGTCCTTATAGTGTGGAAGGTGAGGAACCGATGAACCCTGCGATGATCGAGCTCGAGCAGGCATTCGACCCGCCGGGTCCTCCGCAGGCGCCAGCCGTGCCCCCGGTGCCCCCGGTGCGCACGATCGTGCTCGACCGCTCCCCCGAGCCCGTGCGGCCCCCCGAGCAGCGCGAGGCTCTGCGCCCGCTCGCGAGCGCCGCCGGCCCCGAGCGCCTGCGCTTGGAGGACGTCAGCGTCTCCTATGGCAGCGCCAGCACTCTGGGCCGGCGTGGCGCCAACGCCGTGCGCTCGGTCTCCCTCTCGATCTACCAGGGCGAGGTGCTGGCTCTGATCGGGCCCTCGGGCTGCGGCAAGACGACCCTGCTGCGCACCCTGAACCGGCTCACCGAGCTGACCCCGGGCGCCAGCCGCGCCGGGCGGATCCTGCTCGACGGCGAGGATATCCATGACCTCGAAGACACCGCCCTGCGCGCCCGCGTGGCGATGGTCTTCCAGCAGCCCAACCCCTTCCCGATGTCGATCTTCGACAACGTGGCCTTCGCGCTGCGCGAGCAGTCCCGCCGCCGGCCCCGCCGGCCGGAGCTCGAGCCGCTCGTGGTCGACGCGCTGCGGCGCGCCGGGCTCTACGAGGAGGTCAAGGACGATCTGCACCGCCCCGCGCTGCGCCTCTCCGGTGGCCAGCAGCAGCGGCTCTGCATCGCCCGCGCGATCGCGCTGCGGCCCGAGGTGCTGCTGATGGACGAGCCCTGCTCCGCGCTGGACCCGATCTCCACGGGCGTGATCGAGGAGCTCATCCACGAGCTGCGCCGCGAGCACGCCGTGGTGATCGTCACCCACAACCTCGCCCAGGCCCGCCGCGTCGCCGACAAGGTCGCCTTCATGTACCTCGGGGATCTCGTCGAGTACGGCACCGCCGACCAGGTCTTCGAGGAGCCCCGCGCTCCCCGCACCCGCGACTACGTCCGGGGGACCTTCGGATGAGCCCGGGGTCGACGGTCCCTCGCGAGGGAGCTCCCATGGATGTGATCCCGCGGGGGGGCGCAAACCCCACCGATGGCGCCCCGCCGGCCACCTGCGCCGGCTGCGGCGCCCCGCTCGCCCCCGACCAGCGCTACTGCCTGGCCTGCGGGCGACCCTGCTCGCCCGTGCGCCTCGCCTTCCTCGACGTGCTCCAGAGCGAGCACCAGACCGTCTCCACGCCGGTCCTCGGCGGGCCGCAGGCGGCCGGCTATCAGCTCCCGCCCGACCCCCCCGGGCTGCTCGGCTCGCTGCGCCGTTACTCCGGCCTCTTCGGCCTGCTCGGGGTGCTGCTCGCCTCGCTGCTGATCGGGCTGCTCGTCGGACACTGGATCACCGCGGGAGGCGCTCCCGGCAAGCAGGTCGTCGAAGTGAAGGGCCTGAGCGGGCCGCTCGCCGTCGCTTCGGGGACCTCCACCGGCTCGGGCTCCACCGGCTCGGGCTCCTCCAGCGGCGGCTCCGGCTCCGGCTCCTCCTCCAGCGGCCACGGCTCCTCCGGAGGCTCCAGCTCCTCCACCGGCTCCTCCTCCAAACCCCAGAGCTCCCCCAAGAGCGAAAAGGCCGAAGAAGCCGCAGAAGTCAAGGAAGCCGCGACCACCAAGGCCCTGCCCGCCGCCCACAAGACGTCCGCGAGCAAGCTCGAAAAACTTGCCCACACCACCGGCAAGCAGCACGCGAAAGAAGTCGCCGCGGCGCTCGGCAACGGACCGATCGAAACCGGCCATTGATAGCGTCTTTGGGATCAGGCGCATCGATCGCCACCAAGCACGCACGGAGATTCCCATGAGCGCCGCCGGTCCCAACGGACAGCCCCACTCCGGCGAGGACCCTCCCCCTGTCGAGGAGCTCCTCGCTGCTTCCCCCTCTGCGCCCGCGGTCGCACAGTCCCCGCAGGTCTCCAGCGGATCGCTCGCGGAGCTCCGCCGCGAGCGCCTGGAGCTCGCTGAGCGTGTCGCCTCCCTGACGTGGGATCTCGGTGGGCTCGCCTACGAGATGGCGATCCGCGACCACTACCGCCTCGACGTCCTCGCCCGCCGCGCCGCGGAGCTCCAGCAGGCCGACGCCCAGCTCGGGGAGATCGAGCGCCTGCTCTCCTCCGCCGAGAGCGGCGTGAGCGGGGCCTGTCGCGCCTGTGGTGCGGTCCACAGCCGCGGTGCGGCCTACTGCTGGCGCTGCGGCTCACCCCTGCTGCGCGAGGGTCGCCCCGCGGCGCTGCCGGACACGCCCGCGTAGCGGCGGACACGCCTGCATCGCGGGACGCGCAGCTACCTGCCGAAGGTGCTTTCGTCGGGCTGCTCGGCCGGAGCCTGGGGTGCGGCCGCAGAGGCGCTTGCGACGGGCTGCGCCACGGGTGGCTGGGGCTGCTGGGCTGGCGGCGGCTGGGCGGTCTGGCTCAGCGTCGGCTGCTTCGCCTCTCCGCTGATGGCGTCCTTGAACTCGCGCATCCCGCTTCCCAGCGAGCGGCCGATTTCCGGAAGCCGCCGGGCGCCGAACACCAGCAGCAGGATCACCACGAGGAACGCAATATGGATTGGATTGTCGAGACCCATGATTTCAGTCTAGGCCCTTTTTCGTCCACCAACGCCCGGGCGTGCATTCCTGCCCACGTTCTTGCGCACCAGCTGTCCGGCCACCAGCAGCATGAACAGTGCGAAGCCCACCTGCAGGGCCTTCCCCGAGAGCGCGTTCGCCAGCACCACCCCCGCCGCCGCGCCCACCACGGAGAACAGGCCCAGCTGCAGCGCCTCGCCCCTGCGCACGTTGCCGTGGCGGTCCTGCGCGATCGCCCCCACGATCGCCACCGGAACGATCGCCAGCAGCGACGTCGCCTCCGCCTGGTGCTGGGTCAGGTCCAGGAGGATCACGAGACCCGGGACGAACAGCACGCCGCCGCCCACCCCCAGGAGGCCAGCCACTACGCCCGCCGCCACTCCGATCACGATCGCGCCGATCATCGCACCAGCAGCTCCACTGCGCTCGCCACCAGCACCAGCGCGAACAGCAGCGCGATCGTGCGGCTCTGCAGGCGCTGCTGCAGCCACGTCCCCAGCAGCACCCCGCCCACCGCCGGCACCCCCATCAGCACTCCGTCGAGGACCCGCACGTTGCCGTACCCCGCCTGCACCGCCGCCGCGAACGCGGCGATGAACACGATCGCCGCCAGCGAGGTCCCGGTCGCCTCGCGCTCCCCGTATCCGAGCCACAGCACCAGCAGCGGTACGAGCACCGTGCCGCCCCCCACCCCGAAGATCCCGCTGAACAGCCCGGCCGCCGTGCCGATCGCCATCAGCTTCAGAACGCGCTCGGGCGATCTGCTCGCCGCCATGCTGGGCATACTAAGGATCGTGTGCCCCGCCGCCACACTCGTGGAGGCACTGGAGCCGCTGCGCTCCGATCCCTCCCGTTCCGCCGTGCTGCTCGACATCGACGGCACGCTCGCCCCGATCGTGAGGCACGCTGACGACGCCCACGTCCCCGAGGCCACGCGCTCCCTGCTGATCGAGGTCGCCAAGCGCTACGGGCTCGTCGGCTGCGTCAGCGGCCGCCGCGCCGCCACCGCACGCCAGATCGTCGCGATCGGGAGCATCGCCTACGTCGGCAACCACGGCGGGGAGCTGCTGCGCCCCGGTGCCACCCGCCCCGAGCTCGACCCCGAGCTCGCCGCGTGGAGCGAGCGCGTGCGCGCCTTCGCCGCTCGCGTCTACACCGGCGCCCACCAACGTCTGCGGGTGCGCGCCGAGGACAAGCAGGCGATCGCCGCCTTCCACTGGCGCGGTGCCCCCGACGAGGCCGCCGCTGCGGCCGCCGTGCGGGAGATCGCCGGGCTCGCCGAAGCCGAGGGCTTGGCTGTGCACTGGGGCCGCAAGGTGCTCGAGGTGCGTCCCCCCGTTGCGCTGGACAAGGGTATCGGTGTCACCGCGCTGCTCGAAGGCGTGGCCCCCGGAGTGGATGTAGGCCTCTCCGCGGACGGACGGGCGGGCGTCGATGGGGGAGCGGATGGCGCGGGTGCGGTGGATGGGCGCTCCTCCCTCCGCGCCGCCCTCTACGTCGGGGATGACACCACCGACCTCGACGCCTTCCGCGGGCTGCGCTCACTGGTGCAGGCCGGGAGGCTCGAGTGTGCTGTGTGTGTGGCCGTCAGCTCCGATGAAGCCCCCCCGGAGCTCCTCACCGAGGCCGACCTGGCGATCGAGGGCCCCGACGGCGTACGTGCGCTGCTGGAGGCGCTTCTTTCATAGACCCCCACCCGTCCCGTGCGTTTCGCCGACTTCCTCAAGACCACCGTCCTGCTCAGCGCGGGTGCCGCCTCTGCGCTGGCGCTCGTCACCGTGCTCTCCGCCGCCTCCAACTCGCAGTCGCAGATCGCGCTGCTCGCGCTCGTGTGGTGGGTGATCGCCGCGCTGGTCGGGGCGGCGCTCGGCCGGGGCAACGAGACGAGCCCTCCGATCGCGCAGCTGCTCGCCGGCGCGCGCTCCACCAACACGCTGCCCGAGCATCGTCCCTCCGCGATCCTCCTCAACCGGCTCTGGCCCCTGCTCGTGTTCACGGTGCTCGCCGGCGGCCTCGCGTTCCTCGCTCCCCAAATCCCCGCGATCGGCGCCGGCTTCGCGATCATCTGGGCGCTCGCGTGGCGCCGCCAGCACGCGGCGGTCGCGGCGATCGAGGAGCGCGATGGGGTCCGCTTCTACGTCAAGCCCACCTCCCCCGTCCACACCATCGCCCTGGAGCGCACCCCCGGCTTCAAGACGGTGCGACCCGAGCAGGCGCGTTGAGGGGGGCGGAATCCCCGGCGCCGCCCGGCACCGGGGGCTGAGGGCGGCGGCGTTGGAGGAGCCCCGGGAGAGGATCGACGTGCTGCTCGTCACGCTCGGCTCCACCGAGGGTCTGCGCGTCGCCGACGGGGAGCTCGCCAGCTCTCTGCGGCGCGCCGGCGCGAAGGTGGCTGTCGCTGCCGCCGCGCGCCCCCGGGAGGTGCGCACGCTGATGCTCACCGATCTCGCCTGGGCCCATCGCTCCCGCCGCGCCGCCGAGGAGGCGCTCGGGCGGTTGCAGCGGAGTCCACCCCGCGCGGTGATCTACTCCACCACCACCGCCGCCCTGCTCTGGCGGCTGCCCGGAGCGATCCGCTTCGACGCGCCCGCCGCCGCCAACCGGCCCGGCCGCCACGGGCTCTGGCAGCGGCCGCTGGAGCGCCGTCGGCTGCACCAGGCGCCCCTGCTGCTGCCATCGAGCGAGGGCGCCCTCGCCGAGGCCGCCGCTGCGGTTCCTGGTTGCGAGGAGCACGCACTGGTGGTGCCCGTCCCGATCGCTTCCGATCCACCGTGCGAGGATCAAGCTCCACTGGTGCCCGCACCCGATGCGCGCGGCGGCGGTTCGATCTCCGATCCGATGGAGCGCCACACCGACCCCTGGTCGGAGCCCGCGAAGCGCGACGTCGCTGCGGTCACCTACGCCGCCAACCCCACCAAGAAGGGCTTCGACCGCGTGCTCGAGGCCTGGCGGCGCGTGCGCCGACCCGGTGAGCGGTTGGTCGTGGTCGGTATCACCCGCGAGCGCCTGCGCGAGTGTGGGTTCGACGTGCCCGACGAAGACGTCGAAGTCGCGGGGACACTCCCCCAGGGCGACTACCGTGCCCTGCTGCGCCGCGCGCGCGTGTTCGTGTGCGCTCCCCGCCGCGAGGAGTACGGGATCGCCCAGCTGGAGGCGCTTGCCGAGGGGTGCCTGCTCGTCAGTGCCCCCGCTCCCGGGGCCTACGTCGCGTTGCCCATCGCGCGCGAGTTGGACTCCCGCCTGGTGAGCGCAGACCTCGGCGTCGCCCTGCGCTGCGCGCTCGACGCGCCCACCGCCGGCTACTCCGCACGCGCCGCGAAGCTGATGGAGCCCTTCACCACGGCGGCGGTCGATCGGGTCGTGGCCGAGGAGCTGCTCCCGCGATTGCTGGGGGAGTGATCAGCGCGCACGTTTGCGCGTCCGCTCGAGCTCACTCCACGGGCGGGTATTGGCGATGTCTGCCTTGGTCAGCCACCCCCGGCGCGCCGTGAGCACACCCCAGCGCATGTTGCGGAGCGTTTCGGGGCGGTGGGCGTCGGAGTCGATCACGATCCGCACCCCCGCGCGGACCGCGGCGCGGGCGTGGGCCTCGGAGAGGTCCCGGCGATCGGGGTTGGCGTTGATCTCGAGCATCGTCCCGGTCCTCGCGGCCGCCGCGAACACGGCCTCCAAGTCCAGCGCGTAGGGCTCGCGGCGCTCGATCAGACGGCCCGTGGGGTGGCCGATCGCGTCGACCAGCGGGTGCTCGATCGCGGCGATCATCCGCCTCGTCATCGCCTGCTCGCCCATCCCAAAGGCGGTGTGCACGCTCGCCACCACCCAATCCAGCTGCGCCAGCAGCTCATCCTCGTAGTCGAGCGTCCCGTCCGGCAGGATGTTGACCTCGCTGCCCGCCAGCAGCGTGATTCCCTCCAGGCGCGCATCGATCTCCCCGACCCGCTCGATCTGCTCGCGCAGCTGCGCGGGGGAGACGTCGTTGCCGAAGCCGTGCGAGGCGGAGTGGTCGGTGATCGCGAGGTACCCGTACCCAAGCGCGCGTGCGGCCTGCGCCATCTCCTCGATCGTGGCCTTCCCGTCGGAGGCGACCGTGTGGCAGTGCAGGTCCCCGCGGATGTCCCTGAGCTCGACCAGGTCTGGGAGCTTCCCCTCCAGCTCGCCGCGGTTCTCGCGCAGCTCGGGCTCGATGTAGGGAAGTCCCAGCAGCCCGTACACCTCGGCCTCGGCGGCGCACGTCTGCGTCGCCTCCGTCACGTCGTCCAGGACTCCGTACTCCGAGACGTGCAGGCCCTTGCGCACCGCGTGTTCGCGTAGGGCGGTGTTGTGCGCGGCGGAGCCGGTGAAGTGCTGCAGCAGGTTCCCGAGCTGCGGGGGGGCGGCGATTCGTAGGTCCACGCCCAGGCCCGAGTGCGCGCGGCCGCGGGCGCCAGCCGCCCCGCTGGCGCTGACGCGCTCGATCTGCTCCAGGGACTGCAGCGACTGCGCGAGCTGCTCCGGGTGGGCGGTGACCGCGACGAGGTCGATGTCCTTCACGCTCTCCACCCCCCGCCGCGCGGAGCCCCCGAGCTGCACATGCGCGTCCTGGGGGCCGTGCTCGCGCAGCCCCGCCGCGAGCGCCTCCCCGAGCTCGATTGCCGCCGGCAGCAGCGCCCGTCGCCGACGTGAGCTGCCCGGGCGGGCGCCGAGCTCCTCGATCGACGCCCCCTCCGTCGCCAACTCCTCGAGCGCCTCGAGCACTTTCTCCTCGAACTTCGCCCCGAGCCCCCGCACCGTGCGCAGGCGCTGGGCGAGCGCCGCCTCCCGCAGCGCCTGCGGGGAGTCGACGCCGAGCTGCTCGTACAGCAGCCGCGCGCGCTTGGGGCCGAGGCCGGGGATCCGGGTGATCGCGAGGAGGCCGGGTGGGAACTTCGCGCGCAGCCGCTGCGCAGCGGGGATCGAGCCGGTGTCGAGCAGCGCCACGATCTTCTCCTGCAGGGTCCCCCCGATCCCGGGCAGCTCTGTGGCGCGCCCCGCCCGCGCGAGGGCCCCCACCGACACGCTCGCCTCGCGTATCGCCTCGGCGGCTCTGCGATAGGCGAGGACACGGTGCACGATCGCGCCGTCCAGCTCGTATAGGTCCCCCAGTTCCTCGAGGGCGTCGGCGATCGCGGGATTGGGGAGGTCCGCGGGCATGGTGGTTTAGGGTACGTGGCCTCAGTGGACGGCACCGCCTGGCTCATACTGCCCACCTACGACGAGGCCGAGAACATCGAGGCGATCGTGCTCGCCGCGGGGGATGCGCTTGCCCGTGCCCCCTGCAGGGAGCACCGCGTGCTGATCGTCGACGACGGCTCCCCGGATGGCACGGGCGAGATCGCGGATCGGCTGTCCGCGACCCACCCGTGGGTGCGGGTGCTCCACCGCTCCACCAAGGAAGGCATCGGCCCGGCCTACCTCGCGGGCTTCCACCACGCGCTGGAGCAGGGAGCGGCCTACGTGCTGGAGATGGACAGCGACTTCTCCCACGACCCCGCCGACCTGCCGCGCCTGCTGGAGGCGATCCGCGACGGCGCGGACCTCGCGCTCGGCTCTCGCTACGTGCCGGGCGGGGGGGTCAGCGACTGGGGTCTGCTGCGCCGCCTGATCAGCCAGGGGGGCTCCACCTATGCGCGATTCGTGCTCGGTCTGCGCGTGCGCGACCTGACGGGCGGCTTCAAGTGCTTCCGTCGCGAGGTGCTCGAGGCGATCCACTTCGACAGTGTGCGCTCGCGCGGGTACGCCTTCCAGGTCGAGCTCACCTATCGCGCGGTGCGCGCGGGCTTCCACGTGGTGGAGGTCCCGATCGTCTTTCGCGATCGCCAGCGCGGGCAGAGCAAGATGTCGTGGCGGATCGCCGCGGAGGCGATGTGGCTGGTGCCGCAACTGCGCCACGGCCGCCAACCACCGCAGGCGACCCCGGCCGCTGAGCAGAACGTCCATGCGCTCAGATAGCGGCGCTTGATCGCCCCGCCGGGTTTGGGCTCGAGTGAGGGCCTCTGTGGCCGACCTGGAAAGCCCTCACTACACTTTGTATAGTATTAGGCATCACCCCCCAACTACAAGAGTGCGGCCGCAGACAAAGGAGGCCACCATGGCAGGTGCATTGAGCGAGGTCACCGACACCAACTTCCAGGCTGAGGTCATCGAATCCGAGACCCCCGTGCTCGTCGACTTCTGGGCGCCGTGGTGCGGCCCGTGCCGCGTGGTGGGCCCGGTGCTCGAGGAGATCGCCCAGGAGCGCGCGGACCTGCGCATCGTGAAGCTCAACGTGGACGAGAACCAGCAGACGGCGGCCAAATTCCAGGTGCTCTCGATCCCCACGATGATCCTCTTCAGGGCGGGCGAGCCGGTCAAGACGGTGGTGGGCGCGTACCCCAAGAAGAAGATCGAGGCGGAGCTGGAGCCGGCGCTCACCGCGTAGGGCGCAGCGCGATCTCAATCTCCAGACCGTCGATCTCGGTCTGCTCGGCGTAACCCATCTCGGCTGGCGACGGGCCGTCGCCGAGGTGGAGCGCCACCGTGAGCGTCTCGCGGACCAGGTAGTCGCGGTGGGCCTCGGCCGCGGCGAGCAGCGCGGGGTCGCCTGTGAGACGCAGCTCGATCCGATCCTCGACCGCCAGGCCGGCGCTCTTGCGGGCGCTCTGCACGGCGTGCACGATCTCCCGCGCGTGCCCCTCCTGGCGCAGCTCGTCATCGATCGCGAGGTCGAGCGCCACCGCGTGGGCGCCTTCGCGCTCGACGCTGTAGCCGTCGGGAGCCCGCATCGTGAGGATCACGTCCTCCGGCGAGAGCGTGTGCTCGCGGCCCCCGACGGAGATGCCGAGGGCCGTCTCGCCGTCCGCGCCGTCGAGCACCGCCGCCGCCACCCGCGCCGGGTCCAGCGCGGCGATCGCCTCCGCGACCAGCGGCATCTCCCGGCCGAACAGCGGGCCTAGGCGGCGGTAGTTCGCCTTGACCTCGTAGCGGCCCAGCTCCTCGGCCCCCGCGACGAAGCGCACACGCCGCACGTTGAGCTCCTCGCGCACGATGCCGGCGAGTCGCTCGACCGCTGCGCGCTCGCGCCCGGCGGCGACCACCACGGCCTCGGCGAGCGGCTGGCGCACCTTGATCTTCGCCTGCCCCCGCGCGCCGAGGCCCAGGCGCACAGTCTCGCGCGCGATCGCCATCGCCTCCTCCAGCTCGCGGTCCCGCGCGGGGAGCGCGTCGCCGAGGGGGAAGTCGCAGAGGTGAACGCTCCCGAGCGTCCCGTCGAGGTTGTCGTAGATCTCATCCGCCACGAACGGGCAGAAGGGGGCGAGCAGCTTGGCGATGCTCAACAGGCAGGTGCGCAGCGTGCGGAAGGCGCCGGGGTCGCCATCCCAGAAGCGCCGCCGCGAGCGGCGCACGTACCAGTTGGAGAGCTCGTCCACCAGCTCCGCGATCGCGCGTCCCGCGGTGGTTGCGTCGTAGGCGTCCAGGCGCTCGGCAACGAGCTCCGCGGTGCCGGCCGTCCGCGAGAGCGCCCAACGGTCGAGATCGTCCTCGACCCCCCCCGCCTGCGCGCCCGGGTCCTCGGCCGAGCGATCGCCCGCGCGCGGATCGCCCACCGGGGGCTCCGCGGGAAGTCCGCTCAGCGCGCTCTCGTTGGCGTGGGCGTAGAGCACGTAGAAGAAGTAGGTGCTCCAGAGCTGCTTGAGGAACAGGCGCACCCCCTCCCCGATCGCCTCCTCGGAGAAGCGGTAGCCGTCCCAGGGCTGCTTGGAGGTGAAGAAGTACCAGCGGAACGCATCCGCGCCGTGGGCCTCGATCACCCGCCAGGGCTCCACGGTGTTGCCCTTGGACTTGGACATCTTCTGGCCCTCCGCGTCGAGGATCAACCCGAGGCAGAGCACGTTGCGGTAGGGGGCGGTGTCGAACAGCAGGGTGGAGACCGCGAGCAGCGAGTAGAACCAGCCGCGCGTCTGGTCGAGGGCCTCGCAGATGAAGTCCGCGGGGAAGCGCGCGGGGTCGCTGGTGAAGCGGTTGGCCTGCTCGCCAGCGAACGGGATGTGATGCTGGGCGAACGGCATTGCGCCGGAGTCGAACCACACGTCGATCACCTCCGGCACGCGGCGCATCGGCTGCTCGCACTCCGGGCAGGGGAACCGGATCTCGTCCACGTACGGGCGGTGGTGGTCGGGGAGTGGCACGTCGGAGAGCCTCTCCAGTTCCGCGAACGAACCGATCACATGGAGATGCCCTCCGTCGCAACGCCACACCGGCAGCGGCGTGCCCCAGTAGCGCTCGCGGGAGAGCGCCCAGTCGACGTTGTTGGAGAGCCAGTCGCCGAAGCGGCCGTGCTTGATGTGCGGCGGGTGCCACCCCACGGTCTCGTTGGCGGCGAGCATCCGCTCGCGCACCTGCGAGGTCGCGATGTACCAGGAGGGCTTGGCGTAGTAGATCAGCGGCGTGCCGCAGCGCCAGCAGTGGGGGTAGGAGTGCTCGTACCCTTCACGCCTGAACAACAGTCCGCGCGCCTCGAGGTCCGTGATCAGGGCCTCTGTGAGCGCCGTGTCCTTGACGTGCCCCTCGAAAGGGTGCCCACCGCGATCGCGCACGCGCTGGTCATAGGTGCCATCGGGCTTGACCGGGTTGTAGAGGGTATGGGGGTCGCGGGGGTCGAACTGCACGTCGGAGGCGGCCGCGGCGGCGTTGAAGTCGTCCTCGCCAAACGCTGGGGCGATGTGCACGAGGCCGGTCCCGTCCTCGGTTGTGACGAAGTCGCCTGCGATGATCGGAAAGCCACCGCGCTCGCGGTCGTTCAGGGTGAAGATCGGCCCCAAATAAGCGCCGCCGACGAGTTGGGTGCCGGGAAACCGATCGAGGATCTCCGCGTCCTCACCCAAGACTCGCTCCACGAGCGCGGCTGCAAGGATCAGCGTCTGCGCGCCGGACCTCGCCCGTACGTACTCGATGCCCGGTCCAACCGCCACCGCCACGTTGCCTGGCAGCGTCCATGGCGTGGTCGTCCAGATCAGAAGCTCATCTCCTCCCTGCAGCGGCGCGGCGGGAGCGATCACCTCGAGCCTCACATACACCGACGGATCGACCACATCCTGGTACCCCAGCGCCACCTCGTGCGAGGAGAGCGCCGTCCCGCAGCGGTAGCAGTAGGGCACGACCTTGTGCCCCTCATACAACAGCCCCCGCCGGTGGATCTCCGCAAGCGCCCACCACACCGACTCGATGTAGCTCTCATCGAGCGTGCGGTAGGCGTGCTCGAGGTCGATCCAGAAGCCGATCCGCTCGGTCAGGCGGTTCCACTCCTCGAGGTACTCGAACACCGACTCGCGGCACTGGCGGTTGAACTCCTCGATCCCCACCACGTTCTCGATCTCGTGCTTGCTGTTGATCCCCAGCTTCTGCTCCACGGCGATCTCCACGGGCAGCCCGTGGCAGTCCCACCCGCCCTTGCGCTCCACGCGGTGGCCGCGCATCGTCTTGTAGCGCGGGTAGATGTCCTTGAACACGCGCGAGAGCACGTGGTGGGCGCCGGGGCGGCCGTTGGCGGTGGGGGGGCCCTCGTAGAAGATCCACGGCTCTGCGCCCTCGCGCATCCGCAGCGACTGCGCGAAGACCTCGCGCTCGCGCCAGCGCTCCAGCACCTGCTCCTCCAGCGCTGGCAGCAGTTGGTGGGGGTCCACCTTGCGCGGTGGGATCAGCGGATGCCGCGGGGGAGCCGTCACGGGCGGCCCATTGTATGGGCGTCCTGCGCCTGGACCCTCCGGGCGGGCGCCCACGGGGATCCGCTCCGTGCGAGCGTGGCGCTTTCTAGGCCAGCCCCTTCTAGGAGCTTGCCGCGATCCCCGCCGCCGTTCGGCGGAGGGGGATCCGCTGAGGCTCCGCGAGCAGCAGCTCCCGCAGCGCATGTGCGGCCGCATGGGGCTCGTCGGGGAGGCGCCGCACCATGCTCGCGCCCGTGTCCGGCAGGGCGCCGCGGTAGTCGAGCACCTCGAGCCCCGCGCCGGCGCTCTGCCGGGCTGCGTACACCAGACGCCCGAGAGCGTCCAGCGAGGCGCCCTCGCCGGCGAGCACCATCGCCCGCGGACGCAGCGCGCGCAGCGCGTGGCCCACGCGCTCCGTATGCAGCGCCACCGGCAGCGTCAGCACCCGCAGGGCGCCTCTGCGCAGGCACAGCTCCAGCGCCTGCACCCGCAGAGCGTCGAGGTCGGGGGGGTGGGTCGTGTCGATGATCAGCACGCCCTCCGCGGATCCAGCCGAGGGCGGCGCGACCCGTAGAGCGGCAGCCAGCCAGCCGGTTGCATAGCGCCACGCGAAGCCGTACTCCGGGGAGACTCCCTCCGCGGCCGCGTGCTCCTCGCCCAGCGCTTGCACGGCGCTCAGCAGCAGCGACTCCACGGTGCGCTCCAGCGAGCGTACCGCGAGGCTCTCCTCTAGGAGGCGGTCGGCCCGCTCCTGGTCGAGCGCCGCCAGCGCGCCGCGCAGCTGGCCCGGGGAGGCCAGTCCCGTGCCGCGCTCACGGGCGATCGAGACCGCCGAGGAGATGTTCTGCGTCTCCTCGAAGGCCTGCCGCAACGCCTCGATCTCACTCAGCTCGAACTGGCGGTGCCCGCCCTCCGTGCGCCGCGGGCTGGGGTAGCCGAAGCGCTGCTCCCAGCTGCGCAGGGTGTTCGGGCTGACCCCCAGCATCGCCGCCGCCGCGTTGGTGCGTATCGCGCTCATGCAGGGATGCTCACCTCTGCGCAGGTTTGGGGCAACCCCCGCAAGGTCCCCTGCAGCGCGACCGATGTCGTGCGCCGGCAGGAGTTCACCGCCAGATCGCGACGACCGGCGGGCCGTGCGGGCGAAGGTCGGGGGCGCGCGGCGGTCCAAGTCGAAAACAGTTTCTCCCGCTGTTCGCCAAGCATCGAGCGGCACGACCGGGGCCAGCCGGACGGGGCGGCGGGTCCTGGAGATGATCTCGATGCGATGGGCAACAGCGATCCCGGCGCCCCCCACCTTGCCGCGGCGACTGTGCTCGCGCGCTCGATCGACCCCGCGCCGCTGGATGAGCTGGCGGGCGGGGGGGCGCCGCCGGGTGCGATGGAGTGGATCGACCACGGCCTCAGTGGCCTGGAGACCGCCCGGGGGGCCCTCGAGTGCAAGGGCTTGGAGGCCGAGTGAGGGAACACCTCCAGAGGCTCCTGACCCCCGACTCGGGTCTGCTCGGACAGGGGGTGCGCTACATCGTGAACGGCTGCACCTCAGCGTCCATCTACCTGCTCAGCACCACGCTCCTCGCGCTTGTCGCGGGCCTGGACTTCGAGGTCGCGCTCGCGATCGGGTTCTCGCTGGCGATCGCCGTCAACTTCACGCTGCACCGTCTGTTCGTGTGGATGCACCACGAGGAGTTCGCTCTGCCCCTGCGCCGCCAGTTCGGCCGCTATATCGCGCTTGCCGGCCTGCAGTATGGGGTGACCGCCATCAGCGTCGCAGTGCTGCCCGGTGTGCTCGGGCTGCCCACGGAGATCGTCTACCTCGCCACCGCCGTGCTGCTCGCCATGGTCAACTTCGTGGTCTTCCGCAACGGCGTCTTCCATGCCAAGGGCCCGGCTGACCTCGAACGCCTGCGGTCTGGGCTCTGATCGCTCGCTGCCCGGCCCCTGAGCGTCCAAGCGCCCGCGGCTGACTCCGAGCGCCTGCCCGGTCTGGACCCTGAGCGCTTGCCGATCTGGACCCTGGGCGCCTGCCGGTCTAGACCCTGGGCGCCCGTGCCTACGATGCACTGGTGACCCGCTACCGCGTACGGACGTGAGGCTGCGCCTCTACCACCACTCCGACGGCGCCCGCGTGGCTTACCGCGAGCTCGGTTCCGGCCCCCCCTTGGCGCTCCTGCATTCGGCCACGCTCTCGCACATGGAGTGGGAGCCCATCGCCGGGCCTCTGAGCGAGCGCTTCCGCGTGGTGTTGCCCGATCTGCCGTTGCACGGCGACTCCGAGGATCGGCCCCGCCATCCCTACACGCTCGAATGGTTCGCTGAGGTGCTCGCGGGCTTCGCCGCTGACGTGCTTGGGCCGCGGCCCATGATCGCCGGCCACGACATCGGCGCGGAGATCCTCCTGCACGCGGTCGACAGCGGGCGCCTAACGCCCGCGCGGGTGGTACTGATGCCCAACCGTCTGCACCGCCCCGAAGAGCACGCCCGGCTGCGCGCGGCCTGGCGGATCGCCACCCGCGCAGGCGCCCTCCCGGGCGCTGACCGCGTGCTCACCCACGCCGCGCCGATCGTGTTCGCCCCCTCGCTGGGGCTGCGGCTCTCTGCGCGTGGAGAGCCCGCCGCCTGCGACCTCGTGCGGCATTCCTTCGCCGATGTCCCCGGCAACCCCAGCCTCGCGCGCTCGTGGGCCAAGTTTGCGCGCCGCTGGCCGCACGGCTCTCAGTCGCAGCTGCTCGACCTCTACCCACGCCTGCGGATGCCCGTGCTGCTGCTGTGGGCCGATCGCGACCGCCTGCACCCGCTTGCCGGCGCCGAGGAGACGCTGAGGCTGCTCCCGGACGGGCAACTGCGGGTGCTCCCCGGGACGGGTTTCCTGATCGCCTACGACGACCCCGTCGGGCTCGCGCGGGAGCTCGTCGCGTTCTGCGGGTGAGCGGGCGCGTCACGTGGCACATGGATAACGTCTGCGCCCGCGGTGCGAACGCCGCTATCCAAACATCAGCCCCAACGACGACCCCCTGGCCTCTGAAGGAGAGCGAATGACCAACGACAAGCAGCTGTGGGGCGGGGAGACCGCCAAGGCAGTGGAGAACTTCCCGATCTCCGGGGAGACCGTACCTGTCGCCGTGGTCCATTGGCTGGCTCGCATCAAGGGGGCCTCCGCAGTGGTCAACGCGGAGCTCGGGCTGCTCGACAAGCGCCGCGCGGGGCGAATCCAGAAGGCCGCCGCTGAGATCGCCGCCGGCAAGCACGACGCGCAGTTCCCGATCGACGTCTTCCAGACCGGCTCGGGCACCTCCACCAACATGAACGCCAACGAGGTCATCGCAGCGCTGGCGGGTGAGAGCGTGCACCCCAACGATCACGTCAACATGGGGCAGTCCTCCAACGACGTCTTCCCCTCCGCCGTGCACCTGGCCGCGCTGGAGGTCGCCCAGCGCGAGCTGCTCCCCGCGCTGCGCCAGCTCGAACGCTCCTTCGCCAGGAAGGCCGGGAGCTTTCAGAGCATCGTCAAGGCCGGGCGCACCCACCTGATGGACGCCGTGCCCGTCACCCTCGGGCAGGAGTTCGGTGGCTACGCCGCCCAGATGACCCTTGCTCAGGAGCGCGTGCGGGGTGCTCTGGAGCACGTCGGGCAGATCCCCCTCGGCGGCACCGCCACGGGCACCGGCCTCAACACGCATCCGCGCTTCGCCGAGAGGGTGCGCGCGCGGCTGAAGAAGGACTCCGGCTTGAAGCAGATCGCCCCGCCCCTGGACCCATTCGAGGCGCAGGCCAACCGCGACGCGCTCGTGGAGCTCTCCGGCGCACTGAAGGTCATCGCGGTCTCACTGACGAAGATCGCCAACGATCTAGCGCTGATGGGCTCGGGCCCGCGCACCGGCATCGGCGAGATCTTCCTGCCGGAGCTGCAGAAGGGCTCGTCGATCATGCCGGGCAAGGTCAACCCCGTGCTGCCCGAGGTCGTCCTGCAGGTTTGCGCGCAGGTGATCGGCAACGACACCGCGATCACAATCGGCGGGATGCAGGGCCAGTTCGAGCTCAACGTTCGCATTCCCCTGATCGCCCGCAACCTGCTGCAGTCGCTGCACCTGCTGTCAAGCACCACGCGTGCGTTCGCGGAGAAGTGCGTCGACGGCATCCGGGTCAACAAGGCTGGTGTCGCCGCCTCCGCCGGTGGGACGCTCGCTGTCGCCACCGCGCTGAACGGCGCCATCGGCTACGACAAGGGCGCTGCGATCGTCAGCAAGGCGACGGCCTCGGGACGGCCGCTGCGCGAGGTTGCCCTCGAGGAGGGCGTCGACGCCAAGCTGTACGACGCCACGATCGATCTTGGCAAGATCGCGCGAGGCAATCGGTAGCGGACGTTGCGGGTCGCTGGCTAACGTGAGAGCCTCAACACCCCGCCAAAGGAGATCGCATGTCCCGCTTCGCCACCGTGAACCTGTTGGACCTCGACGATGCCGTGGGCGACCGCGCTCCGGGAATCGAGGGCCGGTTCGCTCGCAAACACCTGGAGTCGCGCGACCTCGGGGTCAGCCTCTTCCGCTACGCGGCGAGCATGCGCAGCCCCATCGCCCACAGCCACCGCGAGCAGGAGGAGGCCTACGTCGTGGTCGCCGGGTCCGGGCGGGTGCTGCTCGATGGCGACACCCAGGAGCTGCGCCAGTGGGACGTGGTGCGCGTGGCGCCCGACGTGGTGCGCGCCTTTGAGGCGGGCTCTGAGGGGCTCGACATCCTCGCCGTGGGCGGCCCCAGGCCCGAGGATGGCGACGGCGTCATGGGCGCCGCCATCTGGCCAGACGCTCAGTAGGGCGGCAGCGCCTCGAACAGCTTGGCCACCGCGCTCGCGGCCGGCTTGGGGTGGCCGGCGTAGTCGAACAGGCCCTTGCCGAGGATCCCTTCGATCAGCTTGATGTGGGGGTCCTCGGCGAGCACCGAGCCACCGTAGTAGGTGGGGGTGAGCGCGAAGTCGCGCAGCACCCACACCAGCATCCCGCTGAGCGCGGGGTCGGCCTCGTAGAGGTGGATGTGCTGGGTGAGCAGGTGCGTCTGGAAGGAGTAGCTGCCAGGGCGGCCGGGGCGGTCCAGCGCGTTGCCTTCGGCGCCGAACTCGCTGATGATCAGGACTTTGCCCGCGAACGTCGCGTTCATCGCCGCGAGACGGCCGTCGATCAGCTTGCGCAGCTTCGCCGGCTTGTCATGCAGGCCCTCGTACCAGCCGGAGTAGTCGGTCTCGGAGACGGCGTCCACGTCGCTGTACAGCGGGCCCGCGTGCCGCGGGGGGTGCTCCCCCCAGACGTCGACCGCCACCATCCGCCCGGGGTCGTAGGCGTGCAGCCACTGGGCCATCGCTTCGACATACTGCGCCTGTCCCCCGGGGTGGCCGTTGCCGGCCATCTCGTTGGTGAGGTTCCAGGCGATGATCGAGGGGTGCAGCTGGTCGGCCTGGACGGTGCTGCGCACGTCTTCGCGCGCCCGTTCGGCGAGCTGTGGCGTGATGCCGGTCCAGTCGCCGGAGGGGTCCACGGGGCCGACGCCCTGCCACACCAGGATCCCGGCGGCGTCGAGGCGTTCGAGCATGCTGTCGGGCAGCGGGTGCTGGGTGCGGGCGGCGTTGGCGCCGATCGCCTGCAGCTCCTGCACGAGCGTCTCCTCTTCGGCGGGACCGGGGGCGTCGCCGTGGCCGGGCGCTTCGAACTGGATCGAGGCGCCGTGCAGCGTGAGGGGCTGCCCGTTGAGGTACATCTTCCCCACCCCCCAAGTGAGCTGGCGCAGGCCCACGCGCGCGGTGTAGCTGCTCTCCCCCGGTATGTCCAGCGTCAATTCGTAGAGGTTGGGGCTCCCCGGCGCCCACAGCGCCGGGGAGGGGACCGTCACGGTGGCGGTCATCGTCACCGTCTGTTCGGAGCCCACGGGCTGCGGGGCGAAGGTCACGGGGATCGTCTGCCCCGGGCGGCTGAGCGTGCCTTCGGGTGTGAGCGTGCGCGCCGGTCCGTTGTTGCGCACCGCCACGCTCAGCTGCACGGTCGCCTGCGCAGCGGTGGGGGCGTCGGGCGTGAGCGTCGTCTGGATCGTGGGGTCCGACAGTTCGCTGGGGGCGATCTCGCGCAAGCTCACCGCGCCGTCGAGGCCACCAAAGTTGAACCACGAGCGGTTGAAGCCTTCGTGGGTCTGCAACAGCGGGTCGCGCCAGTCCACCCGCACCACCAGCGTGTGCGGACCCGCCGCCAGCGCGTCGCGGATTTCGAAGGGCAGGTAGAAGCCGACGTGGGAGCCCAGCGGGTGCCCATCCATCCACACTTCCACGAGGTAGTTGGCCGACTGGAATTCCAGTGCGTAGGTGCCCGTGGCGGGCGCGGTGAGGGTCGTGCGGTACCACGCCACCGAGCCCTCGAAGTCGGGCACCGCCCGCCGGCCTTTGATCGGAGCGGCGTTGACCACGTTGGGGACGCTCACCGGCGCCCCCCCGAAGTCCCCCGTGGGCCAGCCCCGCAGCTGCCCGACGTCTTCGGGGTCCGAGCGCAGCGTCCAGTCGGTCAGCTCCATACGCCCGCCCGGACCTTCGCCGAGACCGACCGGGACTTCGCCGAGGCCGGTGGGAAGGGTGGTCGGGGTCAGGAGGCCGGTGGGGGGGATCGTCTGGCCCGCGAGGCCGATGGGATGCTGGTCGAGGCCCGCGCTGCTCGTGGGCGCCGCGACCGCAAGCGCCAGCAGGGCGCCGAGGCCTATGATCGCCCTCTTGCCGGGAAGGAGCTTGGACATTCGCGTCATTGTGACGGTCCTGCCCGCTGGCTTCGCTGGTTACAACGCGCCTTGCACCGCTGGCGCCGCTCTCTCCCCCGGCTGGCCCAGCATCCCCTCCAGCATCCGGCGCGCCGCCGCCTTGGCGAGCGGCTCGTTGAGGTTGCCACACTTGGGGGACTGCACACAGGAGGGGCAGCCGGCGCGGCAGGGACACTCCGCGATCAGGCGATGGGCGTCGCGACAGAGCTCCTCGAAGCGCAGGAACGCGGCCCGTGTGATCCCGACGCCGCCGGGGTGCCCGTCGTAGATGAAGATCGTGGGTCCCCCGGTCTGGGGGTGGAGATTGGTGGAGAGTCCGCCGATGTCCCAGCGGTCGCACATCGCGATCAGCGGCAGCACCGCGATCTGGGCGTGCTCGGTGGCGTGCAGCGCGCCGAGCTCCGTTTCCCGCGGGTGCCCCTCCGCGGGCGCCTGCGCATGCGTCTGCGTGTTGTCGGGCGGGTCGGGTTCGAGCGCCTCCGGGTTGAGCTCGAACCAGAGGGCCTGCGTGGAGAAGCTGGTCTCTGGCAGGTCGAGCGTGACGAGGTCGATCTGGCCGTGATCGGAGAGGCGGCGGCGCTGGTAGGCGAGCACGGTGTCGGTGACGCTGACCTCCCCGAAGGAGAGCTCCACGCCGAGCGTCTCGCGGCGGTCGAGCAGCCGCTCGATCGTGGTGTCGGTCTCGCGCTTGGGCTGCGTGTACCAGTCGCCGTCGAACGGGGCCACCAGCGCGCGGCGGCGCTCCAGGTCGAGCTCCTGCACCTCGTAGGAGCGCCCCAGGTGCATGTAGATCGCGCCCTGGTGCACCGTGGAGTGCGCGCGCGCGGCCTCCGTGGTGCCGAGTAGCTCACCCGAGGTGCTGTCCACGATCGCGAAGCTGTCCATCGAGGCCGAGCGCAGCGAGACCGCCGCCGCGGGGTACTCCCCCGGGCGGCGTGGGACATAGCGGTTGCCTTGGCGGCGGCGCAGCGCGCCCCTGCCCACGAGCATCTCGGCGTATGCCTCCCAGCGGGCCCCGAGGATCTCCGCATCCTCGCTTGAGAGGGGTCCCTCGAAGGCCGCGCAGAGCAGGTGGGCGAGGTAGATCTGGGGGCTCTCGTGGTCGAGGATCGCGGCCTCCACCGGGCGCTCCAGGAACTCGTCGGGGTGGCGGCAGAAGAACTGGTCCAGGGCGTCCTCCCCCGCGATGTACACCGCGAGTCCCCGCCCACGGCGCCCTGCGCGCCCCCACATCTGGCGCAGCGACGCAACCGTGCCCGGGAAGGTCACCACCACCGCCGCGTCGAGCTCGCCGATGTCGATCCCCAGCTCCAGCGCATCTGTGGTGATCACCGCACGCAGCTCCCCCCGCACCAGCCGTCCCTCGAGCTCGCGCCGCTGCTGCGGGGTGTATCCCGCGCGATAGGGCACCACCAAGTCGGCGAGGCTCTCATCGAGCATTTCCCGCACGAGCCGGCTGAGCAGCTCGACGCCCTTGCGGGACTTCATGAAGCAGATCGCTCGCGCGTCCCCGCGCACGAGCCGCGCGAGCACCTCGGCCGCCTCGCCCAGCGCGGAGCGCCGCGCGCCGAGCACGGCGTCGGTCACGGGGGGGTTCCACATCGCGATCCGCCGCCGCGGGGTGGGGGAGCCGTCCTCGTCGATCAGCCCGATCCCCTCCAGGCCCGTGAGCCGCTCGGCGAGCTCGAGTGGGTTGGCGATCGTGGCGGAGGCCAGCAGGAAGCGAGGTTCGGTGGCGTAGGCGGCGGCGATGCGGCGCAGTCGCCGCAGGACGTTGGCGACGTGGGAGCCGAACACGCCCCGGTAGACGTGAGCCTCGTCGATCACCACGACGGCGAGGTTGGCGAAGAAGGTGGCCCACGCCTCGTGGTGGGGGAGGATGCCGAGGTGCAGCATGTCGGGGTTGGTGAGCACCACGTTCGCGCGGCGGCGGATCTGGGTGCGGGCCTCCCGCGGGGTGTCGCCGTCGTAGATCGCAGGCCGCAGACGCTCCCCGAGGCCGAAGCGCTGCAGGGCGCGCGCCTGGTCCTGCGCGAGGGCCTTGGTGGGGTAGAGGTAGAGCGCGCGCGCATGGGGGTCGCGGCAGAGGACGTCGAGGGTGGGGAGGTTGAAGCACAGCGACTTGCCCGAGGCGGTGCCCGTGGTGACGATCAACGGGCCCTCCCAGGCGGCGTGCAGGGCGCGGGCCTGGTGGGAGTAGAGCCGCTCGATGCCCGCGCGCTCCAGCGCCGCGAGCACCTCGGGGTGCAGCTCCGCGGGGGGCTCCACGAGCTGGGCCGTTCCCGGACCCTCTTGCGCCTCGCGCACGAGCCGCCCGTCGGCGCGGCCGTCGTCGAGCAGGGCGCTCCAGGGCTCGATCGTGCGCTCTATCGCCACCGATTGCGATAGTAGAGGCGATGGCCGCTGCGACTGACGAGCACCGCGAGGACGGGCGCAACCACCGGGATCAAGCGGGGCTGGGGTGCCCCCTGCCGGCGGCAGCGCAGCGATGGGCGCAGAGGCGCACCCTCCACCATTCGCTCTTCCCCGTGGAGCGGATCGCGGCGGCGGGGAGGCCGAGCGTGTCGGTGTGCCTGCCCGCGAGGGAGTGCGCGCAGACGGTCGGCAGAACTGTGGGGGAGCTCGTGAAGCTCGAGGAGGCGGGGGCGATCGACGAGATCGTGGTGGTGGACGCGGCCTCGCGCGACGGGACGGCGGAGGTGGCAGAGCGCGCGGGCGCAACGGTCCACCAGGAGGCCGAGCTGCTGCCCCAGATTGGCCCCGTGCTGGGCAAGGGCGACGCCATGTGGCGCGCGCTCTCCGTGCTGAAGGGTGACGTGGTGTGTTACCTGGACGCGGACAGCGAGGGCTTTCAGGGGCACTTCGCGACGGGCCTGCTCGGACCACTGGTCTGCGAGGAGGGGGTGGAGTTCGTGAAGGCCTTCTACAGGCGGCCCTTCGAGCAGGATGGGATCTCGCTGCCGGATGGCGGTGGACGAGTGAACCACCTGATGGCGCGCCCCGCGCTGGCGCTGTTCTACCCCGATCTGGCGGGGGTGCGCCAGCCACTCGCGGGGGAGGTCGCGGCGCGGCGGGAGCTCCTGGAAAGAGTGCCCTTCGCGACCGGCTACGGCGTTGAGATCGGAATGCTGATCGACGTATGGCGCGAGGTGGGCCTCGAGAGGATCGCGCAGGTGGATCTGGAGGTCCACCGCAACCGCCATCAACCACTCCAGGAGCTGACTCCGATGGCCTGCACCGTGCTGGCGACGATCGCGCGGCGCCTGGAGCGGGAGGGGCGCTTGGTCGAGCTTGCCTACGAGCCGCCCCCCGAGCGCCCGCCGCTGGCGAGCCTGGGCCTGGTGTGGTGAGCGTGCGCTGCCTGTACCTGGACCTCGACGGCACTCTGCTCGGGCGGGGCGCCTCGCTGCTGCACGACGGAGAGGGGGAGATCTCGATCGAGGGAGTGCGCGCGATGCAGGCGTGTCTGCGCGCGGGGGTGGAGGTCGTGCTGATGTCGGGTCGGCGCAAGGCTCAATTGGCCGAGGACGCCCGTCTGCTGGGACAGAGCTCCTACATCTACGAGGCGGGCGCCTGTGTGGTGCTCGACGGGGAGGAGCACTGGTTGACGGGCAACATGCGCCCGGGGGAACTGACGATCGCCCAGCAGATCGAGCGCACGGGGGCGCCCGCGCTGCTGCTGGAGCACTACGCGGGCCGCCTGGAGCACCACGACCCGTGGCACAGTGAGCGCGAAGTCTCCCACCTCTTCCGCGGCCTCGTAGACGCACAGGAGGCGGACCGGGTGCTGGCGGGGCATGGCTACGAGGGTCTACGGCTGATTGACAACGGCTCGGTGAGCCGCCGCTCCCAGGCGCTCGAGGGCCTGCCGCAGGTGCGCGCCTACCACCTGGTGCCCGCGGGAGCCTCGAAGGCAGCAGCTGTCGCCTTTCACCGCGGTGCCCGGGGGTATGCGCAGAGGGAGACATTCGCGGTGGGTGACTCGCGCGAGGATCTGGCGAGCGCAGCGCACGTACACACCTTTTGGCTGGTGGCCAACGCGGTCGCGCGCGACCCCACGATCAGGGGGGCGATCGAGCATGAAAACGTGCGCGTGTGCGAAGCGGCCCACGGCGCAGGGGTGTACGAGGCCGTGGTAAAGATGCTCATGTCGCGAGGAGAGTCCTGAGAATCTTCTGACGAGAGGCGGCGACTCCTCAGCCGTCCTGCTTTGTTTCCAAAAAACGGTGTGGCATCGTTGCGCCGATGCGCCCACTCGAGAACCCCTGCCCTGCGACGGCCGACGCCGCCACCGCATGAAGCTCAGCGCTGTCATCGCGTGTTACGGGGACGCTCCGGCGGTGCCCATCATGCACGAGCGCCTGAGCAGGATGTTCGTCGAAATCGGCGCCGACTACGAGATCGTCTTCGTCAACGATGGCAGTCCGGACAACGCGCGAGAGGTGTTGAGCGAGCTTGCCGGCCGGGACCCCAAGGTGGTGGTGGTCAATCACACACGGGCCTTTGGCTCGCAGAGCGCGTTCACCAGTGGGATGCGGATCGCAACCGGAGACGCGGTTGTGCTCCTCGACGGAGATCTCCAGGATCCGCCCGAGATCATCCCCCGGTTCGTGGAGGAGTGGCGCAGGGGGTTCGAGATCGTGTACGGCGTGCGAGTCGAGCGCGAGACAACGGCGTTTATGCGCCGCGCCTACAAGCTCTTCTACCGCGTCTTTCGCCGGCTCTCCTACGTCAACATCCCCCTGGATGCAGGCGATTTCGGGCTGCTCGACCGCCGCGTAGTCGACGTGTTGAACGAATTGCCCGAGTCGCATCGCTTCCTCAGGGGCTTGCGCGCTTGGGTTGGGTTCCGTCAGGCCGGAGTGCCCTACGTGCGGCCCGAGCGCATGTTTGGCAGGAGCACCAACTCCCTGATCAAGAACATCGGTTGGGCGCGCCGCGCGATCGTCTCGTTCTCATACGTTCCCCTCGACCTGATCGCCTGGCTCGCGCTAGTCACCGTGGGAGTCTCGCTCGTGGGGCTTGTGGTGCAACTCGTGCTACGAGTCGCCGACCCGAGCCTCGCTCCGAAGGGCTTCACCACGCTGATCGTGGGCATGCTGTTCATCGGCGGCGTCCAGCTTCTATGCCTCGCGATCATCGGCTCCTATGTGGCTCATATCTATGAGGAGAGCAAGCACCGCCCGCCCTTCCTGGTGGAGAGCATCCTCAATGCTCCCACCACGCTCCCGGTCGAGAATGGAGTCGCCGCCATCGAGGCGAGGTTGCTGAACGTGCAGCGGCTCCCCCTCGAGCCGCTGCGGCCCGAGGGGACAGCACTACCGTGAGTGCCACCGATACCGAGCTGCCGGTGATGTGCGCGACGCGCTGCGCGATCTGCGGGTCAGAGGACGGGGCGACCGAGCGGTGGGCGGCGACCTTCGACCCCGAGGCGTTTAACGCCCGTGTTTTCTCGGCGCGGCGACTGCCCGACCGGGTCCGTTACCGGATGGTCACCTGCAACACCTGTGGCCTCGTGCGCTCCGACCCGGTGGCCAGCGAGGAGCTACTCGCCACGCTCTACGCATCGAGCAGCTTCGACTACGGCAGCGAGCTCGAGTCGATCGAGGCGACCTACGGTCGTGCGCTCAGCCGGCTGGAAGCCGTCTCCCAGCGACGCGAGGCGCTGCTCGAGATCGGTTGCGGGAACGGCTTCTTCCTGCAGCAGGCTCGGCGGCGCGGCTGGATGGTGGTGCGTGGTGTGGAGCCCAGCGCCGACGCCGTGGCGAAGGCGCCCCCAGAGCTGGACGGCGCGATCGTGCGGGACGTGATGCGCGGTGGGCTGTTCTCCCACGAGAGCTTCGATGCCGTGTGCCTCTTTCAGGTGCTCGATCACATCCCCCACCCGGTGGAGCTGCTCGAGGAGTGCCTGGCGGTCCTGCGCCCCGGTGGGTGGATCCTTGCCCTCAACCACGACGTCAGCGCGTGGTCCGCCAGGGTGCTCGGCGAGCGCAGCCCGATCGTCGACATCGAGCACACCTACCTGTATTCGCCCGCGACGATGCGCGGCGTCTTCGCAAAGGCGGGATTCGCCCAGGCGCAAGTGCACAGAGTGTGTAACACCTACAGCCTCGCCTATCTCACGCAGCTCCTCCCACTACCCGCCGGGGTCAAGTCGAGGCTGCTGGCGGGCCTGAGCGCAGGGCCTGCGGGACGCTTCCGGGTAACGGTGCCGCTCGGCAATCTCTGCCTGATCGCACGCAGGCCCGGTTGAGCGTAGTGGCGAGAGCGCTTGTCACCGGCGCCGAGGGATTTCTCGGCGCGAATCTAGTTCGACATCTGAGTGCCGCCGGGCACGAGGTGATCGCCCTCTCGCGCCCCGGCGGGAACTCGTGGCGGCTCGAAGAGATCCAGAGGGAGGTGCGGATCCTCGAGCTGGACCTCCGCGAGACCGCCGCGATTGGCGAGGCCGTGACGGCGATTGAGCCGCAGTGGGTCTTTCATCTCGCCGCCCACGGCGCCTACTCGTGGCAGACCGATGTCGAGGCGATGATCGAGGTGAACGTCTCCGCCACCGCAGCGCTGCTCGCGGCCGCACGTGCAGCCGCGGTGGAGGCGTTTGTCAACGTGGGCTCCTCCTCGGAGTACGGTCTCAAGGGGCACCCGCCGCGCGAGGACGAGTGGCTCGAGCCCAACAGCTACTACGCCGTCACCAAGGCCGCGGGCAGCCATCTCACGGCGCTCGCGGCGGGGGATGGGCTACCGGCCGTCACGCTGCGCCTGTACTCGATCTATGGCCCTTGGGAGGATCCCGGCCGTCTCATACCGGCGCTGGTGCGCGAGGCGACTCGGGGCCGGCTGCCGTCGCTGGTCGCACCGGACACCGCGCGCGACTTCGTATACGTGGGCGACTGCTGCGAGGCGTTGCTGCGCGCGGCCCAGCGCGGTGCCCCCGGTGGGTCCGGTGCGACTCTGAACGTCGGCTCGGGGAGACAGACCCGACTGGACGAGCTGGTTGAGCTCGCCCGCCGGGCCCTCGGGGTGACAGCGCTCCCGGAATGGAGCACGATGGAGGGGCGCGGGTGGGACACGAACGTGTGGGTGTCCGACCCCAGCGCGGCGTTCGAGCGGATCGGCTGGAGGGCGTCGACGGGTATCGGCGAGGGCCTCGCCCGCACCGCCGAGTGGCTGCGCGAGCGGCCGTGGCTCTGGAAGCGTTACGGCGTAGCCCTATGCGAGGATCTGCGCCTGTAACCGGTGTACGCTCCCGCGCGGCGGCGGGGCTGTACGCAACCGGCGCCCTCGCTGCGACCGTCGCGCTCGCACTCACCGTGCTGGGCGTGTCCCCCGCGTTTGGCTTGAAGCAGGCGACGCTGCTGATCGCCGGCTGCGATTTGATCGTCCTCGCGATGATCGTGAGCGCCCGTCGCACGCCTCCCGCTGGCGACACCGATGGCGAGTTCGCATCGCTCCTCAGCGCGGCGATCGCGGATGGCGTTATGAGCTTTGCGATCGCGGCCGCCGCTGTGATCGTGCTGTTCGGTCAGAGCAAGCCGATCGAGCGTCTGGGTTACTTCTTCGCGATCCTCGTCGTGGTTCCCCTCAGCGTGACGCTCGCATGGCGCCGCCAGCGCGCGGGCTCGACGGGCGAGCGCCGCCAGATCCTGGCCTGCGCCACACTCGCGGCGACCGCGGGTGCGCTCTGCGTGACGCGGGTGCTGGCGCTCCCCACCACGGCCACGCTCGACACCACCCTGTTCCTGTTGATCGCGCTCCTCGCGGCCTATGCCGCGCTCGCGCTCTCCGCGCGTCTCGTGCCCTCGACCTCGCCGCGCGGGCTCCCGGCAAAGGCGACGCTGGTCGCGATGCCCCTGCTGCTCCTCGCTGCCGCATTGCCGTTCGTCCCGCCCGCCACGCTCAGCTTTCTCGATATCGCCGTCGCGCTCGCGAGTGGCCTCGCGGCCTTCTACCTGGCCCTCACCCACGGAGATCTCCCCGGCCTGCCGCGCGCCTGGTCTCGGCTGCTCGATGTCGGGATCGTCCTCCTCTGCGCGCTGGTGGTGTTCTACCTCAGGCATCCCGTTGTGGCTCTCGCGGATAACCAGAACTACTTCCTCGGGCCCACCATCGACGTGCTCCACGGGCATCCGATGTTGGTGGGCACGTTCTCGCAGTACGGCGTCGGAGTGATGGACGCGCTCGCGGCGCTGTTCCTGGTGGTGCCGATCGGATACGGCACCCTCACCCTCCTGCTGTCCACGTTGACGGTGCTGCTCTTCGTGGTCCTCTACGTCGTCCTACGCTGTAGCACGCGGTCGCATTTGCTCGCCGTGATCGGGCTGACGGTCGCCGTGAGCCTCTACGTCTTTGGGCAGATCGACTTCTACGCCTACTTCCCAAGTACCGGCGTGCTGCGGTTTGGCCCGCCGTGGCTCGTGGTCCTGTGCTCGCTCGCCGCCGCCAGAACCGAGGGCCATCGCCGGCTGTTCGATGGTCTGCTGCTCGCGATCGTCACCGTCGCGGCAGTCTGGAGCGGAGAGGCCGGCGCCTACTGCCTGGGGACCGCATGTGCGCTTGCGTGCCTGAACGCGACCGCCGCCGATGCGAGCGCGCGCGAGCGCCTACGCATGGGCGCTTCCCGAATCGCCTCGCTCTTCGCGGCGAGCGCCTGCGGTCTGTTGTCGTTCACGCTGGTGACGCGGGTGACGAGCGGCGCGTGGGCCGATTGGGGGGCATACATCGAATACATCCGCCTCTACACCACCGGCGGGCTCGGCGCCTTGCCGATCGAGCCCTGGTCGCCGGGTCTTGCGCTCGGGGCGATGTACACGGTCTCGGCCATCGTCATCGTGCTGCTCGCACTGATGCGACCGGCGCTCGTGCGCGAGCGCATCGTGGCGTTCCGTGCCGCCACTGGCTTGACGGTGCTCGGAGTCCTCGTCTTCACCTACTACCTCGGCCGCGCGCACCCGAACAACCTCGTCCACATCTCGCCGCCCGCGGTGGCGCTGCTGTTCGTTTGGCTCGCCATCGTCCGCTCGACGCTCGACAGCCGCCTGGTGGTGGCGGTCGCGAGCGGCACGGCGATCTTCCTCGGCGCTCTGATTGTCGCGAGCGAGCACAGGGAGATCGGCCAGAAGTACCGGCACACCGCGCTCGCCGCGCTGTTGGGAGACGCGCCGGCGCTCTCCACCGAGGTGAGCGCACTGTGGCACAACCCGATCGTGGAACCGGTCGCGGCTCACGTCGTGAGCTTCGCCTCCTCACTTGGAGAGAGACACTCGAGCCTCACCATCCTACTGACTCCGAATATCGAGACTGAGGCACTCTTGCATCTCGGCAGGGCAAACGCCGTGGGGTCGAGCAACCCCTGCCAGGAAGCACTATCTCAGCGCTCCCCCGAACGCGCTGTGGCCGGTGTGCGGTCGCTGCGACCGGGCGGGATACTCATCATCAGCTTCTCGCCGTCCGACGCCGGTCTGCTGCTACCGATCCAGAAGTTCACATTCAGGCTTCTCCAGGCGCGCTTCACGCTGAAGGAAATCGCCACCGACGGGCGGGGTCTGTTTGCGCTCCGCATGACCGAACCCCAGCCTCCCACCGCGAGCGGGGAACCCCGTCTGCCGACGGGTCCCCCGAGCTACGGTTGCGCGTAGCGTCAGGCGTGACTGAACTCCCTCGTGATCGAGGTCGCGAGGGCCCGGGCAGAGAGGTGGTGGAGGTCGTTGAGGAACGGCAGTGTGCCCGTCACTCCCCTGGGCATCGTCTCGATGGCCCTGCGCTGCAGCCGGCACCTCAGCCGGTTTTCAGCGATCACCTCGGCCACCAACGATCCGAGGCCACCGGTGCGGTAGTGGGCCTCGACTGTGACAGCGAGGGGCCGGTCTCCCAAGAGCTCGAGGAGGTCGTCGATTGGAGCGGGCTGCACGCTGGCGACAACAGCCACCGTGGTGGCGATCCCGTTTTCCTCCAGCAGTTCGCGCGCCCTCACCGCCTCGCTCGCCATGCTCCCCAGCGCAAGGATCGCCACGTCGCGGCCCTCCCCGATCAGTCCCAGGCGTCCCAGCTCGAAGCGCCCGTTCAGCTCGGGGATCGTGGCGTTGCCCTTGCCGATCCGAAAGTAGATGGGCCCGTCGATCGCGGTCGAGGCGTGCGCCGCCGCGACCGCCTGGGCGGGGTCGGCAGGGGCGATCACGGTCATCTCGGGCTGAGCGCGCATGATCGCGACATCCTCCAGCGCATAGTGGGTGACGCCATTGTGTCCGTAGTCGAGCCCAGCCCCCACTCCGACGATCCGCACGGGCAGTGAGTGCAGCAGCGGGCCGTTGCGGATGACCTCGTAGGGGCGCATCGAGGCGAACGTGCCGATCGAGTAGACGAATGGCACATGCCCCGCCTCGGCGAGCCCCGTGGCGAGACCCACCATGTTCTGCTCGGCGACTCCCACATTCACAAATCGCTTCCCCAGTCTCTCGGCGAGTGGCTCGAGTACCGTGAAGCCGAGATCACCGGTGAGAAACACCACGCGCGGATCTGCTTCGGCGATCTCTTGTACTGCACCGATGAAGGCGTTCCTCATATGGCACCGCCCGCTGGGGTGGGGCTGCCGGTGGAGGGCGCCGGCATGGCGCGAGGAGCGGCGTTCCTCATGGTCCGCCCTCCAACTCGTCCATCGCCTGCGCGTACTGCGCGTCGGACATCGGCAGGTAGTGCCAGGCGATCGTGTTCTCCATGTAGGAGACGCCCTTGCCGAAGGTGGTCTGCGCGAGGAGCACGTGTGGCTTGGTGGCGATGGCGCCCAGGCCTCCGAGCGTGTGGGTGAGCGCATCGACATCGTGTCCGTCGACCTCGTGGACATCCCACCCAAACGCCTCCCAGCGCCTCGACAGGGGGGCGAGGTCGAGCACGTCGCGGGTGTACCCGAGGGCCTGCTGGCCGTTGACATCGACCAGGGCGATCACGTTGTCCAGCCTGTGGTGAGCAGCCAGCATCACCGCCTCCCACACTGAGCCCTCGTCGCACTCGGCGTCGCTGATGAGCGCAAACGCGCGCCGAGGGGATCCCTCGATCCGCGCCGCGAGTGCTGCGCCGACCGCGTATGCGAGCCCCAGGCCGAGCGACCCTGTGGAGAAATCCACCCACGAGATCACGTGCTCCGGGTGAGTCGCCACCGAGCTGCCCTCGACACAGAAGCTGGCCAGGGTGTCGTCGCTCATCCGGCCGGTGGCGTGCAACGTGCAGTAGAGAGCCAGGGCGGCGTGCCCCTTGGAGAGGACGAACCGATCGCGCTCGGGGTCGCTCGCCGAGTGTGCCTCGAGGACGCCGCCGTAGAGCGCGGCCAGCAGGTCCACGACCGAGAGCGCGGAGCCGATGTGACCGACATCGGCGCGCTTGGACTGCGTCAGGACGCTGCGCCTGATCTGCCTGCTGAGGGGGTGCTGGGAGGTGACCACCGCGGCTATATCTTGCGCCGCCCGCCGCGCCGCGTCATCGCCCAAACAGGGCCCCCTGTACAATCCTACTATTCTGGATCGTTTAATGTTTCTATCTTTGCCGTGCCATGGCTGCGCCCCTCGGTGTAGGTAAGGCCGCCCGCTGGCAGGCCCGCCCGGGAGCGGTGCTGAGTGCCCGGCTTAGCGCGCCGGCGGGATATCCAGCGGCCCTGCTTGTCGCCCTCACGCTCCTTGCGATCTGGTTGCTCTCGGGAGTCCCGATTGGAGACATCGCGCGGTTCGTCGCCTTCGAAGCCCTCTACGTCCTGCTTCCCGGCTGCCTGCTGTACATGCTGTTGAACCCCGTCCCCGGGGGGCGCCTGTTGGTGCTTGCCGTCGGCTGGCCTCTGGGCTACGCGCTCGAGATCGGCGCGTTCTCGCTGACCGCCGCGCTCCACGTGCGTGGCCTGTTCGCGTTCCTGCCGCTTCTCTGCGCGAGCGCAGTCGGGCTGCTGGTCCTCCACAGGCGCCGTCGAGCCGGCTCCGCCACACTGCACGGGGACGCCCTGCCTCGCGGCGGTTCGCCGGCGGAGCACGGCTGGGGAGTGGAGTCGCTCGTTGGGGCGATCGCGATCGCAATCGCCCTCGTGTTGCTGGCCTTCAGGTTCTTCGCCACCTATCCCCTGCCGGCACACGCCAACAGCGTGTTTTACTTCGTGGACAACGTGTGGGACGTATCGCTGGCGGCCGAGGCGCTTCACCATTGGCCGATCGTCGAGTCCTACCTCGCCGGTCACCCGCTCCGCTACTACGTAGGGGTATTTATCCACGTCGCCGCCATCAAGCAGGTTACGGGCGTTCCAATTGCGACGGTGATCTTCAGGCTCCTCCCCGCCACGGCGACCGTTGTGGCCATGTTGCAGTTCTGGTGCCTGGGCGGGCTGCTCAGGCGCTCGCGCTGGGCGGGTCCGCTCACCCTCGCGCTCCTGATCTTCGTCGAAAACCTGAAGCTGTTCCCGACCCACACCAAGGTGTTCGGGGTCGCCCTGTTCAGCGAATTCACATGGAGCCCCACGTACGGGTTCGGCGTGATCTTCCTCCTGGGCCTGCTCATCCTGTGCAGAACGCGACTCCTCGGGATGGAGGATCCATCGACTCTCAAGGCCGCCGGCTCCCTGCCGCGCGGAGCGGCGAGGGTGGGCTCGCCCGAGTCATCGACTCCCACGGCCGCCGGCTCCCTGCCGCGCGGAGCGGCGGGCTCGCTGCTCATGCTCGCCATCCTCATCCTCGGCGGGGGCGCTGTGAAGAGCACCGCTGTTGCGACGTTCGCCGGCGGCCTGGGACTCTTTTGGCTGTGGCGGCTGGCGCGGGGGCACGCTGGCCGATTGCTCTCCTGCGCGCTGGCCGTGACGTTGGCGTGCTCCGCCGCGATGTACTTCCTGCTGCTCTCCGGCGCCGGCGCGCCCGCTGCGACCGAGACAAAGCTCGCCCCGCTCGACTTCTTGAAATACACCGTGTTCGGGGCCACCCTCCACGCGCACCCGGGGCTCGCGCCGTTGCTGGTTGTGGCCGTGGTGATGTTCACCTGGAAGCTCCTCCCCGTCGCCGGAGTCCTCTGGCCGCCGTGGCGGCGGGGCACCTGGTCGCCATACATGAGCCTTGCGCTGGCGGTGTTCGTGGTCGGGTTCCTCGTCTACGTGTTGATGGGGAGTACCCTCGACAACGAGACCTATTTCGTGTGGTACGGGTACATCGCGCTGATCCCCGTCGCGACCGCGACGCTGATGGCGCTCTGGAGCGAGCGCCGGGCCATTTGGGGGATCTCCTCGCGCAGCGTCCGGGCGGTCGCGCTCGGGGTCCTTCTGCTCGTTGGGCTCGGCTGCGTGGAGTCGATCGCCCTCGCCGTCCCCGATGCGTGGAAAACTGTGATGGACACGCAGACCGTGCCGCGGGATTCCCCGGGCCATCCAGGGATTACCGCGGCGCTCTATCGAGGTCTGACCTGGGTGCGCGAGCACACCAACAGCTGCGCGATCCTCGCCGTCAACACCCCCGAGATCAGGCCCGCCGGCGCCCTGACCGCAAAGGCAGATTCTGGCTACTTCTACTACTCCGCGTTCGCCGAACGCGAAGTCTTCTTCGAAAGCTGGATCATGGCAAGCCAGGGACTGCACCGCGCACAGCCCTATCCGGCGCTGTTTGCACTCAACAACGAAGCCACGCGGCGCGCGAATCCAGTGGCCGTCCGGGCTCTCGCGCGCAGGGGCGTGAGCTACATCTTGATCGACAGGTCCCACGGCAGGGACGTGCGGGAGCCCTCGAGCGTCAGCCGCCTCGTCTTCGCTGACAGCGCGCTCGACGTCTACCGCCTCACCGTGCCGGTGAGCGCCCACGGCTGTTGAGTGACTCCCGACGCGATCAACCCGCCGACGCGAGCCCAACCCCACTTGCCGATACCACACAACCCTTGGTGGGCTACCCCCTCCGACACGGCCCGTCGGCTGCTTCCTTGGCCGGAGCCGACCACAGAGTCAGGCCGTCGGGCTTGTTGACTTCCGCTTCAAAGCCGATCCCCGAGCGCCCAAGGAGCGTGAAGCCGGCTTCCTGGGTCGCGATGTAGAAGCCCCTGAACGTATTTGCGTTCGGCAGTACCAGCAGCCGCCCACCGGCGGTGTGCAGCGCGCACAGCGTTTCGTTGAACTGCCGCAGCGTGAAAGTCGAGATCATCCCCATGAACGGCGAAACATCGACGATGCCCGCTTCATAGCCCACGCGGTGCCCGAGCACGCTCATGATCGCCTCTGGCCTTCCGCCACCGTTGTTCACCAGGAGTCGCTTCAGGGCGGGCGAGGCAAGTTCGATCGGCGCGGCCCGCGCCTCGAGCCTTTTGATCTGCGCCCACGGCACCGGGGTCTGCGCAAGCGAACACGCTGCCACGCCCATGCCGAAGAAGACCGCGAACTGGGCGATTGTCGGCCGTCGCCTGGGGTCTCGCGCGATCTGCTGTGCGACCGTGAGGCTCAGCAGCGCCAGGGTGAGCGCCCACGCGGAGAACATCATCACCACCGCTTCCGGCGCGGAGCGGCCCATGTAGTAACCGCCGATACCCAGTCCGTACACACCGCTCCAGACGAGCAGCCCGGTGAGCAGGCGCCCGGGATTGCCGCGGATCGCCCGCACCGTCGCAAGCCCGATCGCGGCGACGTAGGTCAGGTAGATGACGATGTGCAGGCCCAGCGTCGGGGTTGGCAGGTCCCCCAGGCCAGTGAGTCCGTAGATGCGCGCGAAAAGGAACAGCTCACCGATGTGCACCGGCGAGCCCGTGCGTACCAGTGTGACGATCGAGGCGAGAGTGTATGCCCCCAGCAGGCCCACGAGCGCCTCACCCAGAAGCCGCGCCGCAGTCCGCGGGCGCAGTGGGGAGGCGAGCCACAGCAGCGCGGCGAGCGTCGCCCCAAACGCGGGGATGCCAAAGTCGGTGTTGTTGAGGGCCACGAGCCCCGCCGCTCCGAACAGCAGCCAGCGTCGGCGTGGAGCTGCGCCATCGATGTGTCGAGCGGTGAGCCAAGCCAACAGGTATGGGCCACCGCAGCGCACCGGAAACAGTGCATAGAGCGTGATCGGCCCCCAGCGATTGACACCTGGCGGCGCGAAGAAGAAAAGGCTGGTTGCAAGGAACGGCAGGTAGAGCGCAAGTGCGCCGATGGCGTTACCGCAGACGCGCCACAGGAGGGCGAAGATGGCGATCAGCGAAAGGGCTGTGATCGCGCACATAGTCACCGAGAAGGTGGTGAATGTCGCCCCGAACACGCTCATGCTCAAAGCCGTCACAGACGGCCAGAGGGCCCCGTACTGAGGGACGAAGTTGACCAGCGGCGTTCGTCCGTCGAGCACCGCAAAGGTTTCATCCAGGGGCCATTTGAGGTTGTAGATGGTCGCGCCGCCAGCGTTGCCGATGGTGTCGCTGAAATTGAGTCCCGCGAGTACCCATATCACTGTCGCGAGCACGGCCGCCGCCACTCCGACAGCGCTCACCGCCGCCCGCCGACTGCTCAGTGCCCCCGTTACCGCGCCTCGCACGCGGTCGCTCTTGAGGGCACACAGTGCTCCGGCTGCCAGCGCGCCCGCGGCGAGCAGCGTCTCAGCCGTGAAATAGGTCTGGATGGTGCGCTGTTCCCAGACGCAGACGATGATGAAAGCCGCCCCCGCGCACTGACTGACGATCACCAGAGCTCCGGTCGTGCGCGGCGGCAATCGCAGCGATCGCTGCGCGAGGATCAGCGTCGCAACCGCGAGCATCAGCGGAGCGGCGAGTGCGATGAGGTAGCGTGCCTGTTCGGTTGGCTTCGGATGGAGGGCGAACTCCCATTCGGGCAGAATTGTCACCTGGCCGTGGTTCGTCAGCAGCAAACTGCCAAGCGGGCCACCCAGCAAGACCATTGCAGCCACTGTGAGAGCCGCGCAGGGAACGGCCAGGAGCCACGCGATCTCCGCGGTCGTGAGCTCCCGCCGCTCGTGCTCCGCGGGGCGCGAGAATGCCCGCCTCGCGCGAGGCGGGCGCGTGGCGGTCGCAGCGATGTTCCTGGGGGCGGGCAGAGTTTGGCGAAGCTACCAGCGGGGTGAGCGCGTTTCCAGCGCTTGTGCTCCCCGCCGCTGCACAGGCGCATTCGACGGTGACTCCGTGCCTGCGCGGTGGCATTTGGCGTTTCCCATTTGCCGCCTCCCAGCCTACCCGTGGCGCCGCAGGTCACATGGATTGCGCTCGGGTGAGCCGCCCCCACGCGCGCCGCCAGAACCCCGGCCCCGGACGGCGCCGCCAGCGCGCCGGCGGCGGCACCGTCGCGCGCACGAGCGCGACCCACTCCTCCAGCGGGAGCTCTCCCGAGATCAGGCGACCGAGTGCGCTCGTGACCGCAACCCTTCCGCCCGCCTGCTCGAGGGCGCGCGCGAGCAGCGGCACCGACTCGAGCGCCTCCACCGCCTGACCGATGCGCGCCGGGATCTCTGCGGCCGGCACCCCCGCCGCGAGCAGCTCGCCCGCCCGGCGGTTGCGGCTCTCGGGCGCGAGCGCCGTGGCCACCAGATCGCCGGTGCCCGCCAGGCCGATCATCGACTCCGGCCTCGCACCGAGGCTCTCGGCATAGCGCCACACCTCCGCGAAGATGTGCCCCGCGGCGGCGCCCGCCGCGTTGAGGCCCTGCGCGTCGGTCGCCCCCGCCGCGAGTGCCGCCGCGTTCTTGGCCGCGCCCGCGAGCTCCACCCCGAGCGGGTCGTCGGAGCGCTCGCACACCACTCCCGCGCGCGTGAACACCTGCGCGAGCTGGCCGGTGAGCTCCTCGTCCTGGGATGCCGCAACCAGGCCCGCGCCCGCGTGCACCATCTCTTGGGCGTGGGCCGGACCTCCCAGGCACGCCACGCGCTCGGAGCCGAACGCCGCGCTGAGGATGCTCGTCGGGGGCGTCCCCTGTGGGGGAACGAGGCCCTTGGCGACCGACACCACCGCCGTGCGCCGCCCCAGGCCCGCGTCCCTCAGCCCCGCGGTCACCCCGCCGAGCGCCTGTGAGGGCACGGCCAGGAACACGTAGTCCGCGCGCGCCACCCCCGCCGCGGACGCCTCGATGCGCAGCTGCCCTGGCAGCTCCACTCCCGGCAGGTAGAGGCGGTTCTCGCGCTCCTCCTCGAGCTGCCGGGCCTGCTCGGCGGTGCGTGCCTGCAGCGTCGTGCGCAGGCCTCCCCGCGCCAGCACCACCGCGAGTGCCGTGCCGAAGGAGCCCGCCCCGATCACCGTCGCCCGCTTCGCCCCCGGAGTCGGCAGCGAGCGTGCGCGGGGGGTAGGCTCAGTCATTCGGTGAGCGAGCCTAGCGATCGACCTTCGCAAGCGCGCGTCTGGCGCAACTGGACCGGCGATCAGCTCTGCCGCCCGGCTGGGATCGAGCGGCCGGCGTCGATTGCGGAGATCGCCGCCGCGCTGGAGCGTGCCGCGGCGCGGGACCAGCGCGTGCGGGTCGCGGGTGCGGGGCACTCCTTCGGCGACATCGTCCTCACCGGCGGGCTCCTCCTGAGGCTGGATCGCATGAACCGCGTGCTGGACGTCGATCGCTCCGGGGGGCTCGTGCGCGTCCAGGGCGGCATCACGATCCGCGAGCTGAACCGCCGCCTCGCCGAGCACGGCCTCGCGCTGGAGAATCTCGGGGACATCGACGTGCAGAGCATCGCCGGAGCGATCTCCACCGCCACCCATGGCACGGGCGCGAAGCTTCCCAACATCCCCTCCCAGGTGGCCGCGCTCACGCTCGTGCTTGCCGACGGCTCCACGCTCGAGTGCTCCGGCGAGGGGTCCGAGCTGCTGCGCGCCGCGCGCGTGGGGCTCGGCGCGCTCGGGGTGATCGCCGAGGTCACGCTGCGCTGTGTGCCCGCCTTCCGCCTCTGTGGCATCGACGCGCCCGCGCCGCTGGAGCAGACGCTGGCGCGCTTCGATGAGCTCTCGCGCGCCAGCGACCACTTCGAGTTCTACGTCTTTCCCCACGCCCGCACCGCGCTCACCCGCACCAACAACCGCACCGAGCTCGCCGCCCATCCGCGCACCCGCCTGGGCTCCTACGCGAACGACGTGCTGCTCACCAACAGGACATTCGAGCTCTTCTGTCGCCTCGGGCGGCGGATGCCCTCGCTGATCCCCCACATCAACCGGCTCGTCACCCGGCTCGCGGGTGCCTCCCGGCGCGTGGATCGCTCCGATCGGATCTTCGCGAGCCCCCGTCTCGTGCGCTTCACCGAGATGGAGTACGCGCTTCCCCGCGAGCGCACGATCGAGGCCGTGCGTCGCGTGCTGGCGTTGGTTGAGGGTGGGGGAGGAGGAGGGGGGGTACGCAAGGGGGTCTCAGAAGGATTCGCGGTCCCCTTCCCGATCGAGGTTCGCACGGTCGCCGGCGACGATGCATTCCTCTCCACCGCCGCCGGGCGCGACAGCGGTTACGTGGCGGTGCACATGTTCGAGGGGATGGCCTGGGAGCCGTACTTCCGCGCCGTGGCGGCCATCATGGAGGAGCTCGACGGGCGCCCCCACTGGGGTAAGCGCCACTTCCAGAGTGCCGCCACACTGCGCGCGCGCTACCCCGAGTGGGAGCGCTTTCAGGCGGTGCGCCGACGCCTCGATCCCGCGGGGCGCTTCGCCAACGCCCATACAGACCGAGTGCTCGGAGCGCTCGATGCCTGAGGACCTCGATCGACTCGAACGCGCCACCGCCGAGCTCGATCCACCGTTCGCCGTCGTCGACCTCGACGCCTTCTGGGCCAACGCCGCCGACATGGAACGGCGCGCGGCCCCCAAGCCGATCCGGCTCGCCAGCAAGTCCGTGCGCTGCCGGGCGCTCCAGGAGCGGGTGCTCGCGCGGCCCGGCTTCGTGGGGACGCTCGCCTACACGCTCCCCGAGGCCCTGTGGCTCGCCGGGCAGGGGTTCGAGGACATCGTTGTCGCCTACCCCACCGCCGACCGCCAGGCGCTGCGCGAGCTCGCCCTGCTCACCGCCGAGCGGCCCGGGGCGCGCGTCACGATCATGGTGGACAGCCTCGCCCAGCTCGATCTGCTCGATGCCGCCACCCGCGGTGTGGCTGGGGGGGTGGATGCTGGAGGGGCGGGCGTGGATGTGGCGGGTGCGGGCGTGGTGGCGGGTGCGGGCGTGGATGTGGCGGGTGCAGGCGTGGACGTGGCGGGTGCAGGCGTGGACGTGGCGGGTGCGGCGGGCGTCGATGTGGCGGGAGGAGCAGGCGTCGATGTGGCCGGGGGGACAGACGTGGATGGGGCACCGGCCGGCCCGTCAGTGCGCGTCTGCATCGAGCTCGACGCTGGCCTCTGGGCGCTCGGCGGGCGCGTGCGCATCGGCGCCAAGCGCTCCCCCCTGCACACCCCCGCGCAGGTCGCGGCGCTCGCCCGCGCCATCCTCGCGCGCGACGGGGTGCGACTCGTCGGCCTGATGGCCTACGAGGCTCAGATCGCGGGCGTCGGCGACGCGCCGCGGGGGCCCGGAATCGGTCCTCCTCTGCGCGGCCTCGCCGTCCGCCTCCTTCAGGCCCGTTCCGCGCGCGAGCTGGCGGCGCGCCGCGCGGAGACCGTCGCGGCCGTGCGCGCTGTGGCGCCGCTTCAGTTCGTCAACGGTGGGGGCACCGGCAGCCTCCACCGCACCGCCCGCGAGGAGGCCGTCACCGAGATCGCCGCCGGCTCGGGGCTCTACGGGCCGCTGCTGTTCGACGCCTACCGCGCCTTCCGGCCCCGCCCGGCTGCGCTCTTCGCGCTGCCCGTCGTGCGGCGCCCCTCGCCCGCTGTGGCCACCGCGCTCGGAGGCGGCTATCCCGCCTCCGGGCCCCCCGACCGCGCGCGCCTGCCGCGCCCCCATCTCCCCGCCGGCCTGCGCCTCGATCGCCAGGAGGGCGCCGGGGAGGTCCAGACCCCGCTGCTGGGCGCCCCCGCGCGTGCGCTCGCGGTGGGGGACCGCGTCTGGATGCGCCACGCCAAGGCCGGCGAGCTCTGCGAGCGCTTCGATCGCCTGCACCTCATCGAGGGGGATCGAATCGTCGAGGAGGTCCCCACCTACCGCGGCGAGGGACAGTGCTTCCTGTGAAGCCCCCGGCTCCGGACGCTCCGCGCCGGCTCGCCGGATGCTCCCCGCGGGCCGCCGAGCCTCATCCCTGCCTTCCCTACACCAGCCCCGCGAGCTGCTCGCCCGCCCGCCGCAGCGCCCGCGTATCGCGTGCCTGGAGGATGACCTGCAGGTCGAGTATCCGCGCGTCGAAGAGGCTCAGCGCGTTCTCTGCCGTCACCGCGTAGGCCGGCACCCCCGCCTGACGCGCCCGTGTGGCGGCCTCGAACGTCGCGCTGCCCACCAGCGTGCGCTCGTCCAGCCGCACCCCACCCACCACCACCGCCCGTGCTGCGCGCATCCGCCTGTCGAAGTCCAGCGCCTGCAACAGCTCCCGCACATCCTCCCCCTCCGCCGGCTCGATCGCGCACACCTCCACGTCCAGCGAGGGGTCCCCCGCCTGCAGTCCCCGCCCGATCGCTGCGCCCGCGCGCTCCGCGCCCAGCGCCTCGCCGAGGGGCTCGAGTGCGATGAGCACCGTGTGCGGGATCACAGTCCGGCATCCTTACAGGCATGGCGGCACCAAAGGAGCACGTCACGATCGAGGTCGCTGGCCGCGAGCTGCGGGTCTCCAACCCCGGCAAGCTCTTCTTTCCCGCGTGCGGCCTCACCAAGCTCGATCTCGTTGCCTACTACATGGAGTGCCACGAGGCCGTCCTCGTGCACCTCCGCGAGCGCCCCACCGTGATGAAGCGCTGGGTCGACGGCGTCGAGGGCAAGCCCTTCTTTCAGAAGCGCGTCCCCGACTCCGCCCCGGAGTGGCTGCAGAGCACCGTGGTGGAGTTCCCCAGCGGGCGCACCGCCCGCGAGCTCGTCGCCAACGACGCCGCTCATCTCGTCTGGGGGGCCAACCTCGGAGTGGTCGACTGGAACCCCTGGCCGGTCCGCCGCGCCGACCTGGACCATCCCGATGAGCTGCGCGTCGACCTGGACCCCCAGCCCGACGTTCCCTTCGCGCAGGTCCGCAACGTCACGCTCGTCGTCCGCGAGGTGCTGGAGGAGCACGGGCTGCGCGGCTTCCCCAAGACCTCGGGGTCGCGCGGGATGCACGTGTTCGTGCGGATCGCACCCGAGCGCTCCTTCCGCGAGGTGCGCCGTGCCGCGCTCGCGCTCGCCCGCGAGGTCGAGCGGCGGATTCCCACAGAGGCCACCACGCGCTGGTGGAAGGAGCAGCGCGAGGGGGTCTTCATCGACTACAACCAGAACGCGCGCGACCGCACCGTCGCCTCCGCCTACTCCGTGCGCGCCGTACCCGACGCCCGCGTCTCCTGCCCGTTGGAGTGGGAGGAGGTCGCCGACGTGGAGCCCGCCGAGCTGCGCCTCGACACCCTCCCCGCCCGCCTGCGCGAGCGGGGCGATCCCGCCGCGGAGATCGACCGCCACGCCGGCTCCCTGGACTCGCTGCTCGAGCTGGCCGACCGCGACGAGCGCGAGGGCCTCGGCGACGCCCCCTGGCCGCCCCACTTCCGCAAGCAGAGCGGCGAGCCTCCGCGGGTGCAGCCCAGCCGCGCGCGCAAGGCCGGCGGGAAGTCCAAATCGGCCGCCGCTGGGAAGGCCCCGGAGGGTGGGAAGCCGAAGTCCTCCAAGGGATCCGGCTCCGCGGCGGCGCAGGGGGATGAGGAGCCATGACCCTCCCCCTCAGCCCTCCCCTCAAGCCCCAGCTCGCGCTCTCCCGCGGGGCGCTGCCCGAGGGCGAGGGATGGATCTACGAGGTCAAGCTCGACGGCTTCCGCTGCATCGCGTTCGTCGATGGGGAGGAGGTCTTCCTCCAGTCCCGCAACGGCCGGCCCCTCGGGCGTTACTTCCCGGAGCTCCGTCTACCCCCCGGGCGCTACGTGCTCGACGGGGAGATTGTCGTCCGCGGGGCCGATGGGCGCGAGGACTTCGACGCGCTCGGGCAGCGTATCCACCCCGCGGAGACGCGCATCAAGCTCCTCTCCGCCGAGACCCCCGCGGTGTACGTCGCCTTCGATCTGCTCGCTTGCGAGGAGGAGCCGCTGCTCGCGCGTCCACTCACCGAGCGCCGCGCCGCGCTCGAGGCGCTGCTCGAACGGAGGGAGTTCGCGAGCGCTCCCCTCGAGCTGATGGCCACAGTCGACACCGCCCAGGAGGCCGAGCACTGGCTGCGCGAGGCCGAGGGCGCGATGGCCAAGGAACGCTCCGCCCACTATCTGCCCGGGATGCGTCGCGGGATGGTCAAGGTCAAGCGCACCCGCACAATCGACGCCGTTCTCGTGGGCTGGCGTCCCGGCAAGGAGCCCGACACCGTGGGTGCTCTGATCCTTGGCCTCTACGACGGTCCCAAGCTTCGTGTCGTGGGGCACTGCTCCGGGCTCACCGCCGCCGAGAAGCGCCGCCTGGTGGGCTTCTTCGCGCCGTATGAGACCGGCGAGCGCGGCTCCGCCGACCCCAGCCGCTGGAGCTCCGGGCGGGACCTGGAGTGGGTCGCGCTGCGCCCCGAGCTCGTCGTGGAGATCGACTTCGATCATGTCTCCGCGGGGCGCATCCGCCACGGCGCCAAGCTGCGGCGCTGGCGGGAGGACAAGGACCCCCGGCAGTGCACCTTCGACCAGCTCCACTAGCATCGAGAGAGATGACCGGCGACAGCGCGACGGTGGGCGAGGAGGAGTATCTCCAAATCCTCTTCTGGCTCCAGGAGGCTGGGCTGCCGATGACCGGCGCCAACGTGGCGCGCGCGATGCAGCTCTCGGCTCCCACCGTCCACGAGATGGTGGGGCGCCTGGAACGCGACGGCTACATCACCCGCGGCCAGAGCCGCGCGATTGCCTTCACCGACGACGGCGCCAGACAGGCCGAGAGCATCGTGCGCCGCCACCGTCTGATCGAGCGCTTCCTGACGGACATCCTGGGTGTTCCCTGGGATGAGGTGCACGAGGAGGCCGAGCGCCTGGAGCACGCCATGTCCCCGGTGCTCGAAGAGCGCATGCTGGTCGCGATCGGCGACGCCAAGACCTGTCCCCACGGCCACCCCATCGTCGCCGGCGCCCGCGAAGTCGGCGTGCCGCTCGCCGACGTCGAGATCGGGGCCGCCGTGCGCGTGCTGCGCTTCGAGAACGAGGCCGAGGACCTCCTGCACTACCTCAAGGACTCCGGTCTGGAGCCCGGATTGCGGGGCACGCTCGCCGCCCGCGACCGCCAGGAGGTGGTCGTGGAGAGTGCGGACGGCGGCCGCTGCGCCGTCACCCCGAGCGTTGCCGAGACCGTCTCGGTGGTCGCCGACCCCTCTCCGCCCCCGCGCACCGCGCTGCCCGAGCAGCTGGTGCTGGGGCAGCAGCGCTACGGCAGGTAGCCCTCCGGGCGCCGCCCGCGCCGCCTACGCCCGTGCGCCCTCGAGCGAGCGGACCGCCGCCGCCAATCGCGCGACGCCCTCCTCGACCTGCTCGGGCGTCACGCCCGAGTAGGCCAGGCGCAGCGTGTTCTCGCCACCCTCCAGCAGGAAGTCCGTGCCCTTCACGAACGCCACCCCCAGCTCGGCGGCGGCCTTGTGCAGAGCGCCCACGTCGGTGCCCTCGGGCAGTGTCACCCACATGAAGTAGCCACCCTCCGGCGGGACGAACTCGGCCTCCGGCAGCTCCCGGCGCAGCGCCGCCTCCAGCGTGCGGGCGCGCTTGGCCAGGGCCGTCCTGACCGTCTCGATCGAGCGCTCCAGGGCACCCGAGACGCAGAACTCGTAGACGATCGACTGCGCCACCATGTTGGGGGAGATGTAGGTGTTCGTGGCCAGCTTCGCGATCGCTGCGATCAGCTCGGGCGGACCCACCAGGTAGCCCACCCGGATACCCGGACAGACGGTCTTCGAGAACGAGGAGGCGTACACGACCCGTTCCGGGTCCAGCGAGAGCATCGTGGGCAGCGTCTGGCCGCTGAAGCGCAGGTCCACGTAGGGGTCGTCCTCGAACACGAGGAAACCGTGCTCGCTCGCCAGCTTCAGCAGCGTGCGGCGCTTCTCCACCGCGAGCGTGTAGCCCGCGGGGTTCTGGAAGTTGGGGATGATGTGGGCGAGCTTTGGACGCACCCCTGCGCCTGTGTCACCACTGCCCCCAGGGCCGCCGGCACCTGCGGGGGCGCCGCCGGCGCCGGCTTCTCCCGCGAGCAGCGCCGCGAGCGCGTCCGTGTCGATGCCGTCCGCTAGCAGCTCCACCTGATGCACGCGCGCGCCCCGTTCGCGCAGCGAGAGCAGCGTGCGGTCGTAGGTGGGGCGCTCCACCACGACGTCGTCCCCCTCCCTGACGGTGTGCTCGAACAGGAACGCATCCGCCTGCATCGAGCCATTAGTGACGAGCACCCGCTCCGGCTCCACCCCGTGGCGCTCGGCGATCCACACCCGCAGCTTTGGGTAGCCGATCGAGGTGCCGTATGCGGTCGCCCCCGCCGGGTCGTTGGTGAACGCGCGCGAGGCCGCCTCGCGCAGGCCCTCGACGTCGACGATGTCTAGCGAGGGCGCGCCGCGGGCGAAGGAGATCGTGGAGTCTGTCATGCGGCGAAGCTTACGCGAGCCGCGTTCAGGTCTCGTCGAACGTCAGGAGGATGCGCCCGTCGGCGACCTCGCGCACGCTGAAGTCGGTCTCCGCCGTGCGGCGCAGCTCCCGCACCAGCGCCACCGGCGCCGCCAGGCGCAGGTCGACCACCGCGTGGCTCGCCTCGAAGCGGCGCACGGATGCCTCGACGACATAGGGCAGGCTTGCCAGCCGCCGCTCGAAGGCGCTCAGCGAGACGATGTCGTAGAACGGCCCGACCCCCAACTCGACACGACCCTCGAACAGGGCGTCCTCCGGAGACTCCGGGGCGCTCTCCGGGGGCGGGGAGGTCGCCAGGGGGGTGGCAGCGAGCGGGGCGCTGACGGTGGCAGCGGGCGGGGCACTGACGGTGGGGGCTGCCGGCACGGTGTCCCGCGGGGTGGCGCCGGGGGTGGGGGTAGCCCCGGGAGGGGGTGCGGAGGTGAGTCCAGACATCACCCGCCCGAGCAGCGCGTCGTACTCGTCCGCCAGATCCCTGGCGAACCGCTCCAGGCGATCGCGGAAGCGGCGCAGCTCGGCGAGGCTCGCGAGCTGCGCCTCGCTCGGGCGCGGGCGCTCCTGCTGTGCGGGCGTCCACTGCGGCTCGCTCTCCCCGCTCGGCTCACTGCCCGCGGGCGTCTCGCTCCTGGGGGCGGGCTCCCTCGACCCGCTCGCGCGCGCCGGCTCGTGGGGTCGCATGAACTTGACCGGCTGTCCGGCTCCGGCGGGCTCGATGGGCGCCGCGGGAGCCAGGGGCGCCGCCGGCTGGGGGGGGACGGGAGAGAGCGCGGGCGCAGGCGACACCGGAGGCTCCGGGGATAACGAGGACACCGTGGGCGTCGGGGGCTCCGGGGGCAACGAGGACGCAGCGGGCGCGGTAGGCGCCGGGGGCTCCGGGGACAGCCAAGACACCGCGGGCGCCGGGGGCTCTGAGGACAGCGAGGCCACCGCGGGCGCGGGGGCCGCCGGAGGCTCCCGCGGTACGGAGGACAGCGAGGGCGTGGGGGACACGGGAGGCTCGATCGCCTCGTCCACCAGCCTCCCGCTCGCCTGCGCGGAGGACCCCGCGACCGCGTCTTGCGCGGAGGGGGCGCCGGTGAGCGCGCGGCGCCGGCCGATCGAGGACAGCTCCTGCTCGAGCTCCCGCAGCTTGCGCTCCAGCTCGGCGAGCGTGCCCGTCACGTCACCAGCCTGCTGGCTCGTGCTCGGGGTGGCGCCGCCGGGCGCGCTGGGTCCATTGGCGAACGTGTCGGTCATCGCTGTCCAGGGAACGAGCGTCTACCCAATCCTACTCGGGCGGGAGCCCCGGTCACCCAAGCGCTGGGCCGCATATTGCGCGCATCGCGCTCGACCGGGCGTATTGACCCGAGCGTGTGGGCCCCGAACAGCCTGTGGCCGCCTGCCCCTCGGGCAACTCGAGCGCCCGCGCAATCAGCCGCGCAGGATCTGCACTGCGAGCTCGGCAACCTCGGTGGGGGTGCGCCCGACGCGCACGCCCCGCTCCTCCAGCGCCTGCGCCTTGGCGGCGGCCGTGCCCGAGCTGCCAGAGACGATCGCTCCGGCGTGGCCCATCTGCTTGCCCGCCGGCGCGGTGAAGCCCGCGATGTAGGCCACCACGGGCTTCGAGACGTGCTCGGCGATGTACTGCGCCGCCTCCTCCTCCGCGGAGCCCCCGATCTCACCGGCCAGCACGATCAGCTCGGTCTCGGGGTCGGCCTGGAAGAGCTCGATCACGTCCACGAACGAGGAGCCCGGCACGGGGTCCCCGCCGATCCCCACGATCGAGCTGTTGCCAAAGCCCGCCTGGGCGATCTCGTTGCCGATCTGGTAGGTCAGCGTGCCCGAGCGCGACACCACCCCCACGTTGCCCTCCTTGAAAAACGAGGCGGGGATGATCCCCACGTTGGCCTTCCCGGGGGAGAGGATGCCCGGGCAGTTGGGGCCGATCAGCCGCGTGGGTGGGTGGGTGTTCTTCATTTCGCGCTTCAGCGTGTTGTAGACCCGCAGCTCGTCGTGCGCCGGGATCCCCTCAGTGATCGCGATCACCAGCTCCACCCCCGCCGCCGCGGCCTCCAGGATCGCGTCGGCGGCGAACCGCGGGGGGACGAAGATCATCGCGGTGTTCGGCTGCGTCGCCTCGGCGACCTCCGCCCAGCTGTCGAAAACCGGAATGCCCTCCACATTCTGGCCGCCCTTGCCCGGGGTCACCCCACCGACCACGTTGGTGCCGTAGCGGCGGTTGTTGAGCGTGTGGAAGGAGCCCTCCCTGCCGGTGATCCCAGCGACCGCCAGGCGGGTGCCCTTGTCGACCAGGACCGCCATCAGGCCCCCCGTCCCGCGGCGAGCGCGACGACCTTCTCCGCGGCCTCGTTCATCGTGGCGGCGGGGTGCACGTTGGGCAGCGCCGCATCCGCCAGGAGCTCGCGGCCCTGGACGTCGTTGGTGCCGTCCAGACGGACCACGAAGGGCACCTCGGGGTTGATCTCGGCGAACGCCGCGATCAACCCTTTCGCCACCTCGTCGCAGCGGGTGATCCCGCCGAAGATGTTGAACAGCACGGCCTTCACGCGGGGGTTCGAGAGGATCAGCTCCACCGCCTGCTTGATCTTGGCGGCGTCCGAGCCGCCCCCCGCGTCGAGGAAGTTGGCGGGCTGGCCGCCGGCCTGGGCGACCACGTCGAGCGTAGACATCACCAGCCCCGCCCCGTTGCCCAGGATGCCGATGTTCCCATCGAGCGCCACGTACTGAACGCCCTCCTCCTTGGCCCGCCGCTCGATCGGATCTTCGTTCTCGGCGTCCGAGAGGTCCTGGTTCTCGGGGTGGCGGTAGAGCGCGTTGCCGTCGAGGGAGACCTTCGCGTCGAGTGCCTTGACCTGCCGCTCTGGGGTGACGATCAGGGGGTTGATCTCCGCCAGCGTGGCGTCCTCCTGCATCCACACCTCGTACAGCGCCGTGAGCGCGTCCGCAACCCCCTCGATCACGTCGGCGTCCGCCCCTCCCTCGGTGGCGATCTGGACCGCCTCAGCTCGGGAGAGGCCCGCGAGGGCGTCCACGTGGTGGCGCACCAGCTTCTCCGGGGTCCGCTCCGCGACCTCTTCGATGTCCACGCCCCCCTCCGTGCTGAACATCACGAGCGGCTGCTTGGCAGAGCGATCGAGCAGCACCGAGGCGTAGTACTCGGTCGCAATGTCGCTCGCATGCTCGATCCACAGCTTGCGCACCGTGTGCCCGTGGATGTCCATGCCGAGGATGTTGGCCGCGTGCTCGCGCGCCTGCGCCTCGTCGTCGGCGAGCTTGACGCCGCCCGCCTTGCCCCGTCCGCCGATCAGCACCTGCGCCTTGACCACCACCGGGTAGCCCACCTCGCTTGCGGCGGCCACCGCGTCCTCCACGGTCGTGACCGCCCTCCCGGGGGAGACCGCCAGCCCGTGGCGGGCAAAGAGCTGCTTTCCCTGATACTCGAGGAGGTCCATGGCGGCGCGGGATGCTAGCCGAAAGTGGGCGGACCGCGCGGTGATCCCCGCGCAGGTCATAATGCCCGCGCGATGCCCCTGCCAAAGAACGTCACCTTCGTCACATTTGACGTGTACGGCACGCTGATCGACTGGGAGACCGGCATCTGGGAGGCGTTCGAGAAGGAGGCCGTGCGCGATGGGGTCACGCTCGACCGCGCTGAGCTGCTCGCCCTCTTCCACGAGATCTCCCGCGAAATCGAGGCGGGCTCCTACGAGCTCTACGCCGAGGTCCTGCGCCGCACGGCGCTCGAGATCGCCAAACGTCTCGAGTGGCCCCTGGAAACGTCGCGCTCGGGTTTCCTGCCCGACTCGGTGCAGCGCTGGAAGCCCTTCAAGGAGACCCCCATCCAGCTTCAGAAGCTCGCCAAGAAGTACAAGCTGGGCCTGCTCTCCAACATCGACGACAAGCTGCTCGGCCAGACCCGCCGTCACATCGCGACCGACTTCGACCTCGTCGTCACCGCCCAGCAGGTGCGCTCCTACAAGCCCGACCTCGCTCACTTCACCGAGTGCGCCCGGCGCATCGGCAGCAAGAAGGGGTGGGTGCACATCGCCTCCAGCCACCACCACGACGTCGAACCCTGCCTCAAGCAGCGCGTCCCGGTGATCTGGGTCAACCGCAACAAGGAGACCCTCGACTCCTCTCAGCGCAAGCCCACCGCGGAGGTCCCCACCCTGCGCGAGGCGGCCAAGCTCCTAGGCGTCTCCTGACCCGCGGTGCGGGTGCTGGCCCTGCACCCGGACGTGCTCCTGGCCACGAGTGCGATCTGGCAGACCAACTGCGCGATCCTGCGGGGTGGCGAGGAGACCTTCCTGATCGACTCCCCCGTGCTGCCCGAGGAGCTCGATGCGCTGCCCGCCCTGCTCGCCCAGGCCCGCTTCCCTGCTCCCAGCGGCCTGCTCGCCACCCACGGTGACTGGGATCACCTGCTGGGGCGCCTCGCCTTCCCGGGGGTGGCGCTGGGGTGCGCGCAGAGCACGGCGCAGCGGATGCAGGCCGCCCCCGGCGAGGCACAGCGCGAGCTGCGCGCCTTCGACGAGGAGTACCTCCTCGAACGCCCCCGGCCGCTGGCGCTTGGAGCGATCCAGGCGCTCCCCGTCCCCGGGCGGTGTGAGATCGGGGAGCTCGAGCTCGAGCTGCATCCGGCCGAGGGCCACACCGCCGATGGGATGGCGGTATGGGCTCCATGGGTGCGGGTGCTGCTCCCCGGCGACTACCTCTCTAGCGTCGAGATCCCCACCTTGGACGACACTGCCGGGGCCCTGGACGCCTACCTCGCGACGCTTCAGCGGCTGCGCCCGCTGGTCGTGCAGGCCGAGTGGGTCGTGCCCGGCCACGGGCCCGTGTCGGACGGCGCCCGTGCGCTCTCGGTCTTGGAGGAGGACCTTGCCTACCTGCGGGCCCTCGGCGAGCGCGGCGCCGAAGCCGAGCTTCCCCCCGGGCGGCGCACCGCGTTCCAGCGGCGCATGCACGGGGAGAACGCCGCCCGGGTCGGCGGTGGAGCGGCGGTCTAGCTGGGTGGGCCCGGAGATCGCTCCGGCGCCCACCCAGCTCGTCAAGCGTCTCGTTTGAACCGGCCTCACAAGGACTTATCTGAAACCCACAGGGCGGCGGAATCCTTCGCCTTGGTGGTGATGGCTCCGCGTACTAACCCGGCGTTTGACCCGCCGACTGAGCATGTTGCCATCGTTTCTTCTCGCGTTGTTTCATCAAATGTTGCTTCCAGCGCCCCGGTAGCTCTATTTGCTATCACGGCGGCGGTATTGCCTGAGTGTTCGCATGTGTCTGTGATTTTTATTACACCCCCGACGGTGCATTCGACTGACCATCCAGGTTCTCCATTGCCCTCTTCTAGTTTCCCGCCGCTCTTGAGTAGGTCTCTGACTCCGCCGGTTCTTTCTTCGAGCTTGATACCCCAGGGAAGGTTTCTGGGTTTGGCGGTCACGCCGGCGGATTCTTCACAAGAGCCATGCATTTTGCTGACGAATCCGCATTTTGTGTTCGTTATGCTAACTATGCCACCTGCGGTGTTCTCTCCGACCCATCCGGCGCTGTTGCCTGTGCATTTGAGCGCTACTGCTCCTCCTGTTGCTTTCGAGTCTTCCAGTTCGAGTTCTCCGCTGGATGTGACTTCCGTGGTAGCGATGACTTCCTGGGTTTCCCAGCCGCCGCCTGCCCTGGCTTTGGAGCACTGGTTGTCTTCCCACTGGCCTCTTCGGACTGTTTCTTTGCTGCACTGAAGCCATGTCGGCTCGGTTATTTCTCGTGTTTCTTCTTCTTCGTTGCTTGTGGGTGGCGCAACCCAGAGTGCGTCGCCGTTCTTTGGTTTGGTGGTGATCGTTCCGCGGACTAACCCTGCGTTTGATCCGCCTGTGGAGCACGTAGCCATGGTTTCTGTTTTTGTAACTCCTTCGAATTGCGATTCGGTTGTTCCTTCGGCTCTGTTTCCCACAATGCTTGTGGTACTGCCTGAGTGTTCGCATGTGTCTGTGATTTTTATTACACCCCCGACGGTGCATTCGACTGACCATCCAGGTTCTCCATTGCCCTCTTCTAGTTTCCCGCCGCTCTTGAGTAGGTCTCTGACTCCGCCGGTTCTTTCTTCGAGCTTGATACCCCAGGGAAGGTTTCTGGGTTTGGCGGTCACGCCGGCGTGTTCTTCACAAGAGCCGTGCATTTTGCTGACGAATCCGCAATTTGTGTTCGTTACGCTAACGATCCCTCCTGCGGTGTTCCCTGCGACCCATCCGGTGCTGTTGCCTGTGCATTTGAGCGTTACAGCTCCTCCTGTTGCTTTCGAGTCTTCCAGTTCAAGTCTGCCGCTGGATGTGACTTCCGTGGTAGCGATGACTTCCTGGGTTTCCCAGCCGCCGCCTGCCCTGGCTTTGGAGCACTGGTTGTCTTCCCACTGGCCTCTTCGGACTGTTTCTTTGCACTGAACCCATGTCGGCTCGGTCATTTCTCGCGTTTCTTCTTCTTCGTTGCTTGTGGGTGGCGCAACCCAGAGTGCGTCGCCGCTCTTTGGTTTGGTAGTGATCGTTCCGCGGACTAACCCTGCATTTGATCCGCCTGTGGAGCACGTAGCCATGGTTTCTGTTTTTGTAACTCCTTCGAATTGCGATTCGATTGTTCCTTCGGCTCTGTTGCCCACAACGCTTGTGGTATTGCCTGAGTGTTCGCATGTGTCCATGATTTTTAGTACACCCCCGACGGTGCATTCGACTGCCCATCCGGGTTCTACGTTGCTTTCTTCTTTTCTGTCGCCGCTCTCGAGCACGTCTCTGACTCCGCCGGTTCTTTCTTCGAGTTTGATACCCCAGGGAAGGTTTCTGGGGTTGGCGGTCACGCCATGGGTTTCTTCACAGGAGCCGTGCTTTTTGCTTACGAATCCGCATTTGATGTTCGTCATGCTTACGACGCCTCCTGCGGTGTTCCCTCCGACCCATCCGGTGCTGTTGCCTGTGCATTTGAGGGCGACTGCTCCTCCTGTTGCTTTCGAGTCTTCCAGTTCAAGTCTGCCGCTGGATGTGACTTCCGTGGTCGCGATGACTTCCTGGGTTTCCCAGTCACCTGTCCCCTCCGGTTTGGTGCACCTATCGTCTTCCCATCGACCTTTACCTACGGTTTCCTTGCATTGCACCCAAGTCAAACCCGCCGGTGAGTGTGTTTCTTCTTCTTCTCCTTCTTCTTCTCCTTCTTCTTTTCCTTTTTCTTCTCCTTCTTTTTCTCCAGATTGCAAGACCCACAACGAGCCTGACCTTCTTGGTTTGGATAGGATCTTCCCGCGGACTAAGCCGGCTTCGGCGCCGCCGGCCGTGCATTTGAACATCGTTTCTTCCCTCGTCCTTTCGTCAAAGGACTCTTCTACTGTGCCTTCGCCTCTGTTCCCTATCGCAGTGGAGGTGTAGCCTGACCGTTCGCACGTGTCTGCGATTTTCATTACCGCGCTAATGGTGCATTCAACCGACCAACCAGGTTCGCCGTTGCCATTTTCTTTTTTGCCGCCACTTTCGAAGGTATCTCTCACTTCGAATGGAGGACCAGCTCTTTCGACGAGCCTGGTCGCCCACGGAAGATTTATAGGTCTGACTATTACGCCTTTGTTTTCTTCGCATACGCCATGCTTTTTGCCAATAAATTCGCATTTGATTTTTTCTACTCGGCTAAACCCCCCTCTGCCTTTTGTCCCAGCCCAGCCAACGCCGACCTCTGTACATTCGGCCTCGAGTTCTCCGCCCAAAGCGTTTATGTCTTCCACCGCTAGTGCGCTACTGGAAGTGACTTCGATCGTTTCGAGGATCGCTTTCGTTTCCCAGTCGCCTGTTGCCGATGGTTTTGTGCACTTACTGTCTTCCCAATGGCCTTTCCCTAGGTCTTCCTCGCACTGCGCCCATCTTGGGCTCGCCATCGCGGGAGATGCCGAAAGGGCAATCAGGCTGGCTACGACGATCAGCCCATAGACGATCTTCAAATTCTTCATTTCGAACTGCTCCTTTCCCTCTTTGGCCGGTCTCGGTGCCGGCAAACGTGTCGTCACCTCTTGCCGCCCTTCTGAAAGACGATCACCGCGCAGTCATACGCCATCCGCGTGTTCCCGGGCTGCATCCGGGTGTGCCACTGGGCGATCCCGGCCTCGGCGAGCAGGCCGCCGAGTCGGTTCAGCGAGTAGTGGTTCATCTGCATGTGCGGGTAGGACCATTCCCTGCCCCGCAGCAGGTTGAAGACGTTGTAGGCGAGGGGCACCGTCTTCATGGTCCAGTGGAAGAGGCCCGCCAGGGGATGGCTCGGGCGCAGGGACACGTGTATGACTCCCACCCCACCCAGGCGCAGTCCCCGCACGAGCGCGGCGAAGATCCGCTCCCCCTCGCGGACGGGGATGTGCTGGAAGACCAGGAACGAGTGCGCCAGGTCGTAGCGTCCGCTCAGCTGCGCGAGCCTGTCGGCCTCGACCCACTCCACGTTGCCCACGCCCATGAGCCTGGCGTTGACGGCGGCCTCGCGCAGCATCGAGTGCGATACGTCCACCCCGAAGACGTGCTCACACCGTTCGGCGAGGGGCAGGGTCAGGCGTCCGACGCCGCAGCCGTAGTCGAGTGCGCAGCGGCACTCGAAGTCCTCCCCCAGCAGGGAGTCGATCTCTGCCATCAACTCCGCGACGTGCCGGCGACCGCTGTCGAAGAATCGCTTCCGCGCCGCGGCGTCGAGCCGGGCCTGGTGGAAGTCCGGCGCGGAGAGCACCCCGTAGTAGGGGTCGAGCGCCCCGTAGCGCTCCCACTGCCTGGCCGGGTCGTAGACCATCAGCCGTAGTAGCGCGAGATGACGATCAGCTGACTGAAGAGGTCGTGCGCCATCACCAGGGTGACGATCAGGACCCCCGCGACCGGCCCCCAGCGCCGCCCGGCGCCGCGCGCAGCAAGCGCCAGCACGGCGCCCCACAGCGCGAGCATCGGCAGCACATAGCGCGGCTCGGCGTAGGCGCCGGGGACGTGCAGATAATCGTCGGCGCCAATGATGAACAGCACTCCGCAGCTCATCGCGGCATAGGTGAGGAGCTCGGTCAGACGGTTCCGTAGCGCACTTCGTGAGATCACGAGCGCTCGCACGAAGAGGACGGCAAGGATCCCCGCAGGAATGAGCGCGGCGTTGTAGACCCAGGCCGGGAACGTCGTGTCCAGCCAGCCATAGAGCCCTACCAGACCGTCGAACCAGTAGATGCGCGTTGTGGGGAAGCCATGGAAGTAGGACTTCATACCCGGTAGCCGGGGGAGGTAGAACTGCCAGACGTAGCTGATCTCATGCAGGATCGATCCACGCTTGCCGGTGAATGAGATCGCCGTGCCCAGGGCTCCGATCGCGGAGCGGTTGGAGAGAACGTTCACGAGGATGTACAGCAGGATGGGACTTGCTCCCACCGAAAGCGCGAGTCTGAGGCAGCGGTGGGCGTTCTGGCGGGAGGTGCGCGCCTCGCGCGCACACAGCAAGACCAGGCCGAGGATGCCGCCGGGCAGCAGCCCGAGGAAGTTGAGCTTGGTCATGAAGCCGACGGCGAGCACGGCTCCGATCGCGATCGCGAGCCGCGGTGTGATTCCCTGCCGGAACCCCCGTGCCAGGCAGTAGAAGAGCGCGGTGGAGACCGCGAACAGCAGCGCGTCGGGGTTGACCGCGCCCGACATGATCCCAAGCAGCGGCGCCAGCGCGACGCCGAGGCCGCCCACGGTCCACGCCCACTTTGCGCCGGGGAGCGCCTCGCGCAGGAATAGGTAGGCGAAGAGCGCGGTGATGCCACCCATCAGTGCGGAGAGCAGTCGCATCAGGGCGAGCCGGTCGAGGATGGTGCCGATCGACCCAAGGCCGTAGGGAATCGTCTCCAGGGCGTAGTACAGGGGTGGCTGGGAGGCCGCGACTCCCGCATTGCCGCTCCCCGTCCGCGAGTAGGGGGCCGCGAGGTCGTGTTCGAGCTTGCGCTGCTCGGCGGTTGTGGAGATCGTGCCAAACGCGGGACGCTCGCGGACTTCCGGGTAGTGCAGGTCGTTGAGCGCCACCACCTCGGCGTTGGGGAATTTTTCAGTCGGCCCCGTCGGCAGGCTTCCGGTCTCGGCCAGGCGCTGTACATAGGCGAAGTGGGAGGGTTCGTCCGGCACCTGGAAGGGAGGTGAGATCACCGACCAGCACGCCGCATTGACTACCGCGACCAGCGCGCAGACCCACGCCGCCCGCGGCACGCTGCGCAGCCCGTCTCGCAGGCCGAGCCCGGGCCGGCGCTCCTGGACCACCCGCCTGCGTGCTTGCCGGCGTCGAGCCTCCAGGGCGCTCCGTGTGAACGGCCGCCGCCCCGTCGCCGGCGCGCGGGTCGTTGCGGGCGGCTTGGGCCCACTCTTCATGGTCGCCGTGGCGGTCGCGGCCGGCTCGGAGGGACTCTTCGCGGGCGTAGCGGCGGTCCTGGGCCGCGCCGCGGCACCTTCGACGGAGGGTTCGGAGGACTTCCGCCGTACCGCTCCACTCTTCCCCGGCGAACCGGCAGCCTGGCGCTGCGCCGCACCGCTCTTGGCGGAGGACGCGGGGGCCTTCGACTGCGCGGCCGTGCTCTTCGGGGACCTCCTCGACGCCGAGCGCTTGCTCATCGCAGCTCCTTGACGACCAACCATGAGGCGAGCGTGAGGACGGTGCCCGTCAGCACGATCACGAACAGGGCATCCCAGGCGCCGCTGGCCGCGTGGCCCAGGCCCATGCGCCGCATGACCGAGGTGGCGAGCGACCACCATGACCTGTGACCGTGCTGCAGGTACTCGATGCTGATCCTGCCGGACAGCGGTTTGCCTTCACTGACCGTCGCTTCGGCCTTGGACGAGGCGACGCCCAGCATGTGGATTTCGCCGATCACGTGCCTGAGCTCAAAGCAGACCTTCACCGGCGACACTGCGTGGGGTATCTCGTTGACCGGGACCGTCGCCCCCTCGCCCTCCCAGCCGCGGCCGAGCTGGCCCGCTGCGATGCGCTGCAAGCCGGAGTACACCTGCACCGACACCACGGGGCTGTCGTCCGCGAACAGGCCGAGGCGGATTGCGGAGGTGTCGCGCGGGAGCGTTTCGCCGCTCTGGCAGGCGCTGGCGTCGAATACCGTGGACACAAGCTTGTTTTCTGGGGGGACCGACTGCTTGACGGTGCTCGCGGGCGCGTGCGAGAGCGTGACCGCGAATGCGATTGCGATCAGCGTCAACCCGGCCCCGAGCGCGACCTTGATCCGCATCACCTGCGCCGCAGCCCAAGGATGCTGAGCAGGAAGGAGGCGAACACGACTTGGATGCCGAGCACCAGCAGGGTTGCGGCGAGGATCGCCAGGCGCTCCTCGGAGAGGCTGCCGAAGCCGAGCCTGACCCACTCCACCACGATTGCGGCGAGGATCGCCGTCCCGAGCAGGGCGATCAGGCCGCCGAGCATCAGGCCGTGCTCGAGCCGGTAGCGCCTGCGCATGCCCTCGAACCAGGGATCGCGCTCCCCCATGAAGTAGATCCCGTAGGCCCGCGCGCAGAGTCCGAGGGTGACGACCTGCGTGCCGACGATCAGGAGCAGGGAGCCCCCGATCAGGGTGTGCACTTCCCAGCGGCGCCCGAGCACGTCGACGTGCGCAAGCACCGTCGCGCAGATCAGGCCGCCGATTGCCGCCATCACCGTGCCGGGGAAGATGAAGAGGTGCCGGGGGGAGTGCATCATCAGATAGCGCAGGTGCCGCCAGCCGTCGCGGAAGCTCGAGAGCTTCGACTCTCCCCCGCGCGGGTGGTATTCGATCGGCAGCTGGCGGATGTCGAGCCCCGCCTTCGCCGCCCGCACCACCATCTCGGAGGCGAACTCCATGCCGCTGGTGCGCAGATCCAGGCGCTCGAGGTGCTCGCGGCGAAACGCGCGCATCCCGCAGTGGGCGTCCTTGACGCCGGTGTGAAAGAGGAGGTTGAGCAGGCGCGAGAGCAGCGGGTTGCCGATATAGCGGTGAAGCCACGGCATCGCGCCCGGCTGGATGTTCTGCATCCGATCGCCGATGATCATGTCCGCCCCCGCTTCGAGCTTCGCGAGGAAGCGCGGGATCTCGTTGAAGTCGTAGGTGAGGTCGGCGTCCGCCATCAGGATGTACGCCCCGCGCGCCGCCGCGAACCCGGCCAGGTAGGCGCTGCCGTAGCCGCGCACCGGCTCGTGGATCACCCGAGCGCCCGCGTCCTGCGCCAGAGCGCCGCTGCCGTCTTCCGATCCGTTGTCCGCGACGACCACCTCCCCCGAGATCCCCGCCGCGGCCATCGCGCCCAGCGCGGTCGAGACGCACTGCTCGATGTTCTCTGCCTCATTCAGGCAGGGGATTACGACTGACACCAGATATGACGGCTCCTCCAGCTCCTCCGGGAGGACGGCTCTTTCGACGCTGGCCCCCACGGTCGCTCACGCGGTCGCCGCGCGGGAGCGCGTGCGCAGTCGCAGGCTGGCGAGGAACCCGATCGAGGCGTCAACCCCATCTCGGGGGACTCTGCGCCGTCCCTCGCAACGCGCGCCATGCCAGCCCGAGAGCCGGCCGCGCAGCGCGGCGAGGTCGCGTGAGGAGAGCGCGTCGCCAGCGGCCGCGATCGTCTCGGTGGCGAGCGCTCGCAGAGCGTGGCGTCCGCGCAGCACCCCATAGCGCCGCAGCAGATACCCGCGTGCGAGGCCGCCATTGCGCCGCTGCCACGCCGAGCCCCGCCCGGCGGTCGCCGACCCGAGGTGCTCGGCGCGCGCGTCGCTCGCGAGCGCGGCGCTCCAACCCGCGGCGCGCAGCCGCAGCGCGAGGTCGACATCCTCTTGATAGAAGAAGATTTGCTCGTCCAGGCCCCCCACCGCGCGCAGCGCCTCGCGCCGGTAGGCCCCCGCGGCCCCGGCCGGGCCGAGCAGCACGGGACTGCTCGCACTCGCCCTCTGCTCCGGCTCGCCCTGCAGGCGGGGGAAGCCCGCCAGCGTGGGATCCACCGCGAGCCCGGCGCTGTCGATCAGTAAGGACACGGGGTGGCGCAGCACTGATGCGACCGAGCCCACGCGCGGGCTCGCGGCGAACGGGGCGGTGAGCCGCTCCAGGAAGGCGGGGGGCGCGATCACGTCGTTGTTGAGCAGCACCACCACCTCGCCCGAGCCGCGGGCGATCCCGGCGTTGCAGGCGGCCGCGAAGCCGCGGTTGGCCTCGAGGCTCAGTATCTCGACCTCCGGGAAGCGTCCCGCGATGGCGACCGCGGAGTCGTCCGGCGAGGCGTTGTCGACGACGATCGTGCGGTGCGGGCGCGTCTGCAGGGCGAGCGCGGCGAGGCAGCGTTCGGTCATCTCCCGGTGTCCGTGGATCGGGATGACGACGTCGATGGGCAAGCTCTGCATAGCCGAACAAGCCTTACAAGCAGGCCCAGGGAGGGTCAAGCGATCCCCGCGCTCGCCATTGCGGGCGGGGCGCTCGATCCCAAAACTGTCTCCATCCCGCCCCCTAGGGTGCGGATGATGTCGCGAGCGCCGCCCGCTGCGCCGTCCCGCGACCGTCGGCGATCGCCTCCCCGGGGGTCCTCTCACGCTTGTGCGCCAGGGCATGCAGCACGTCCCCCTCCCCAGCGAGGCGCGCCAGCATCGAGGTTGCGGGCAGGGTGAGGACGCACGAGGCTGACGCGACGCGCAGGGGCAGTCCGCCGGGGAACAGGCAGCGCCCGGCGATCGCATACTGGATCGAAGCCGGGAGTCCGGCGGTGCTCGAGGAGGTGAGGATCCGGATGTCCCCAAAGCCCGCGCGGGCGAGCGCTCCCTCCAGCGCGCCGGCGTCGAAGTGGAAGCGGTGGCGGGGGAGGTCCAGATGAAACCAGTGGCCGCCGAAGCGCCGCCGCTGCCAGCAGCCGAAGTTCGGCACGCTGACCGCCAGCAGGCCCCCGTCGCGGAGGGCCTCGTGTGCACGGCAAAGGTCCGCGAGCGGATCGCTCACGTGCTCGAGCGACTGGCGGAAGACGACGGCGTCGAACGAGCCGGGTGCGAGCTCCACCTCCGGGAGGGTCCCGGCGCGCGCGTCGAGGCCCCGGGAGCGCGCGAGCGTGCAGGCCTCCGGGGAGGGCTCCACTCCGACCGCAGTCCACTCCCGCTCGATGAACCACGAACCGAGGTCCCCGCGCCCGCAGCCGACGTCGAGCAGGCGCCCGGGGGGCATGCGCACAAGCGACTCCAGGGGGGCGGTGCGCAGCGCCTGCCAGGACTGCAGGCGGCGGATCGCCGCCGAGCAGAGTCCCAGCACTCCAGTGGGGAACCCGTAGGCCCCGTAGGTGCGCGGATAGAAAGTGGCGAGCTGCTCGGGGGTGGCAACGGGAAGCGTGACACCGAGTCCGCAGCTCCCGCAGCGCGCAACCGAGAAGAGGCCGGGCGTTCCGTGGAGGCGGTCGGGGGCGCGCAGGAGCGGGGCGCCGAGTCGCCCGGCGCAGACGGGGCAACGTTCCTGGTCGTCCTCGCCCAGCACACTCCTCGCCGGGTCGAGCGACGTCTGTCTGTAAGCGCGTATGACCACACCGTCCTGGATATCTGATTTTGTTTTGGTTGCATCCTAACCACGAAAAGGTGGCTCGCAACCACCGCTAGTTGGAGACAAAATGCCGATCATGGGGTCCTCGGCCGAACGGATCGAGGACCCGCTGTCCACCGCTCGCTGCCAACGTTTTCGAGCGACCCGCCAAGCGCAGGACCGCTTGGCCGCGGCTCGCGGAGCAGAGACTCTGAAGGTTTTGGGTGACAGTCTCTGGCGGCATGGATACTCGCGGCTCAGACGTTGGCATCGCGGTCGTCGGCTACGGCTACTGGGGACCCAATCTCGCCCGCAACGTGGCGGCGGCGAGTGGGGCGCGTCTGGTGAGCGTCTGTGACCGGGATATGCTCGCCCGCCGGCGCGCCTCGGCGCGCCATGGTGACACGTGTGTGACCGACGATTGGGATTCAGTGCTTGCCGATGAAGACGTTGGCGCGGTCGTGATCGCGCTGCCCCTCGCGCTTCACCACAGCTTCGCGCTCGAGGCGCTCGAGGCGGGCAAGCACGTGCTCGTCGAGAAGCCGCTGACCAGCTCGGTCTCTCAGTGCGACGAGCTGATCCGCACGGCCCAGGCGCGCGAGCGCGTGCTGATGGTGGGTCACACGTTCGAGTTCAACCCCGCGGTGCGGCTCGTGGGCGAGTACCTGCGCACGGACGAGCTCGGCGAGCCCTACTACGTCTCGATGCGCCGCACGAATCTGGGCATCGTCCGGGAGGACGGGAATGTGATGTGGGACCTCGCTCCGCACGACATCTCGATCCTCATCTCCTGGCTCCAGCGTGCCCCCGTCAGCGTCAACGCCACCGGGGCCGCGCTCCTGCAGCCGGGTATCGAGGAGGTCATCTTCATGTCGATCCGGTTCGAGGACGACATCATCGGCCATGTCCACTGCAGCTGGCTCGATCCCAACAAGGTCCGCGATGCGACCGTCGTGGGCAGCCGCAAGATGGCTGTGTACAACGAGATGTCCTCCGACATGAAGGTCCTCCTGTATGACAAGGGGATCGTCAAGCAGCGCTCGCTCGGGCGGTATGAGACCTTTGCGCGCTTTCAGATGCTCGCTCGCGCGGGTGACATCCTCGTGCCGAAGATCGAGCCCAGTGAGCCGCTCGCGCTCGAGATCGAGCACTTCGTCGAGTGCATCGTGGAGGGACGTGCACCAGTGACCGACGGTGCGAGCGGGCGGCGGGTCGTGGCGGTGCTCGAGGCGGCGCAGCGTTCGCTGGAAGGCAACGGCGCCGCCGAGCAGGTGGCGCTGGCACCGGCCCCGATGCTGGGCGCCTCATGAATCGGCTCGAGATGGTCGATCTCCGCGCGCTGCATGCGGAGTTGGGCGAGGAGATCGAGGAAGCGATGCTGCAGGTGCTTCGCAGCGGGCGTCACGTCGGGGGTCCAGAGGTGACCGCATTCGAGGAGGCGTTTGCGAGCTTTCTCGGCGCGCGGCACGTGATCGCAGTCGCCAACGGCACCGACGCGCTGCGGCTCGCGCTGCTCGTCAGCGGCGTCGGACGCGACGATGAGGTGCTGGTGCCGGCCAACACGTTCATCGCCACCGCCGAGGCGGTCCTCGCCGTGGGCGCGACCCCGCGTTTCGTCGATGTCGCGCTCGACACCGGCCTGGTGGATCTGCGCAGCGCCGAGGCGCGCATCACCCCACGCACCAGGGCGATCGTCCCGGTTCACCTGTACGGCCGCATGGTTGACATGGGTCCCGTGGCGGCCTTCGCCAGCAGGTATGGCCTCCGCGTCATCGAGGACGCCGCTCAGGCGCACGGCGCCAGCCGCGACGGGCGCCGCGCGGGCACCGTCGGCGATGTCGGCTGCTTCAGCTTCTACCCCGGTAAGAACCTCGGCGCCGTCGGCGACGCCGGTGCCGCCGTCACCGATGACAGCGCCACCGCGGACCGTCTCCGGCTCCATCGGGACCATGGACGGCGCGGTCGCGACAACCACGAGATCGCTGGATGCAACAGCCGGATGGATCCACTCCAGGCGGCGGTTCTCCGGGTCAAGCTGGCGCATCTGGAGAGGTGGACGCAGGCGCGCAGGAAGGTGGCAAGCAGCTACCGGGCGAGCCTCGCTCCGCTGCTGGACTGGGACGGCGGCGAGCCGCAGGCGGAGGTCCACCATGTGTTCCCGATCATGGTCGACGATCGCGATGAGCTGGAGCAGGCGCTGCGGGAGCACGGGATTCCGAGCGGTGTGCACTACCGCCAGACGGTCCCCTCGACCACCGCGTTTGCGCCGTCGGCCGACGACTGCCCCGTGGCGGAGGAGCGCGCCCGCCGGCAGCTGTCCCTGCCGATCCATCCCCACCTGGACGACAGCGACGTTCGCAGGATCGTAGAGGCGGTCAATCGCCTCACCTCGCTCGCCCCGGCTGGTGTTTGAGCACACGCCGGCGGCGCAGCGGGCGGACTCGTTCGGCCCCCCGGCTGCGCACGCCGCCCGGCGCTATCGGCGGCCGACCCCACGGGCGTGGTGGCTGGCGATTGCCCGCTCCATCGATTCGACGAACGCGTTCGCCGGCCCCGGATAGCGGTAGCGCTCGAGACCCCTGGGTTCAAACCTGCTCGCAAGCTGCCCGCTCGCGGCTTCGCGCAGAGCGCCGACGATGGCCTGCACGTCCTCTGGCCCAACGACCACCCCAGTGTGGGTCTCCCGCACGAGACGGGCTGCCTCGTTGTCCGGGGCGAGGGCGATGATCGGACGATTCGCGGCCAGATACTCGAAGATCTTGCCCGTTATCTGCGATGAGTGGTTGCCGGAGGTGAGCAGCAGCAGCGCATCGGCGCGACGCTGAAGCGCAACCGCATCGGGGCGACGCAGCGCGCCAACGTGGCTTACCAGGCCATCGCGGTTCATGCCATCCACCATGTGCCGCTCCTCGTCCGAGAGGGACCCGGCCAGCACCAGGCGGATGCGACTGGCGTCCTCGGGATACCTGACGGCGAGCTCGCGCAGCGCCGCTATGAGTCCCCCTGGATCGCGGCGATGGGGGAGGGTGAGGGTGCCCGTGTACACGATGTTGATGCGATCGGTGTCCAGTTTGGGCGGGCGTGCGGAGCTGAACTGCTCGTCCAGGTCCGGATCCCAGGCCATCGACATGTAATCGGCGCAGGGACCGAAACGACGATTGAAGTCCTCGACGATCGGCATCGTCACGGCCACCAGTCGGTCGGCGCTGCGGACCACACGTGCCTCCAGGGCGCGATCCATGCGATCCTGGAATCGAGTCGGCCAGGCTTCGCGCAACTGATCGAACCGCCAGCCCTCCTCGAAGTCGGCCACCCACGCCGGCCTTCTGCGGCCGAGCAGCAGGCCGAGCAGATGGGTCGAATCGGGTGGGCCCGAGGTCACCAAGCAGTCGTACCTGCCGGAGCGCAGCAGGCGACGAGCGCTCATGAGCACGAATGGCATCCAGGTCAAAAGCCACGCATCGGGCACTGCCCCGTCCAGCACCAGGCGCGGCGGAGGCACGACCACGGAGGGGAGTGCGCCATCGGTCGTGAGCGGGGGTCGACGCAGCAATCGACGCAGGGTGGGCGAGGTGAAGACATCGGCCGTGCGCACCACCTGGGCGCCGTCGTCGGGCAGGGTGCCGAACGCCGACGTCGTGATGACGGTGATCTCGTGGCCCATGCGCCGCAGGTACCGGGTCAGCGCCGCCCACCTGTGGCTGCCAACCGACGGGTCGGGGGGATAGAAATAGGTGACGAGGAGAATCCGGCGGGCCACGGCGGACCGGATTGTAGGCGCCCGGGAATGAGTGAACTGTCGGAATGGCGCTGCTCGGGTGTGCGGCACGGAGTCCTCGCACTCAGAACTCCCGGATCCTGTCTCTGACTCGCAGTCGCCCGGGGCCGCCTACCCGGCCACCGAGTGAGAGACATGGGGATTCAAAGAACCTCCACAGCTACGCCATCGAGAGTGGTGGAGCCGACGCGGCGATTCGGGCTCCCTAGGATCCAGCGGAACGTGCGATTGAGGACTCCTCCGCGCGGTGAGAGTCGAGCGGCGTCCGATGGCGACCCCTGAGGCCCTCGCCCGCACGCCCGAGGGTGGGGACGGGGCGCGCGCGCTGCGACCGCTGACGGGCGGCGCTGTGACGCTGGCGGTGAGCCGCGGCGGGGTGGCCGTCGCCGGGTCGCTCGCGACCGTGGCGGTGGCACGGATCCTGGGGCCGGCGGGCTCGGGCGGCTACGCGATCGCGATCTCCGCAATCGTGGTGCTGACGGTCCTCTCCACGATGGGGATCGAGCACGGGATCGCCTACTACGTCGGCGGCCGGCGCTGGGCTGCGCGCGACGCCTTCCGCTCGGCCCAGCGGATCGCGCTCGGTGCGGGCCTGCTCGGCGCGGCGTTTGGCTTCGGGGTGCGAATACTCTACCCAGCGGCCTTCGGCGACCTGTCGGTGTCGATGACGGCGGTGGTGGTGCTCGCCATGCCGTTCGTCCTTTCGTGGTACTACGCGAGTTTCGTCGCGCTCGCGTCCGAGAACTTCGAGGGCTTCGCGGTGGCGCCGCTGGTGCAGTCCCTCGCGGCGCTGCTCCTGGTGACGGCGCTCTCGCTCGCCGCCGGGCTGCGGGGAGCGTTGATCGGGGTCGCCTTGGCCCACGCGATCGCCGCCGTGGCGATGCTCCTCTGGGCACGCAGGTGGCTCGCCAGGGTGCCCGAGGTGAAGCCGGCCGATCCGCGCACCCTGCGGGACGCAGCCAGCTTCGGTGTCAAGGGGTACGCGGCCAACGCGCTCAACATCCTCAACTACCGGCTCGACATCTTCATTCTCAGCGCCGTCGCGAGCGCCCCGGCGGTGGGCCGGTACGCGGTGGCGGTGGCGGTCACGCAGGCGCTCTGGATCGTCCCGCCGGCGGTGGGGGAACTCGTGTTCCCGCGGGTGGCCGCGTTGACCGCGGGCGAGGGCGAGGAGCCGGCGGCCCACCTGGCGATGGTGGAGGCGAAGGGCATACGCCACACGGCCATCATCGTCGCGGTCATGACCGTCCTGGTGGCGCTTGGCCTGATCTTCATGGTGGTGCCCATCTTCGGCCCCGCCTTCAAGCAGTCGGTCGACCTCGGCTTGATCCTCCTGCCCGGCGTGGCCATGATCGGCCTCCTGGGGGTCCTGCTGGCAATCATCGTCGGTCGCGGCAGGCCGGGCTACTCGCTGCTGGTCGCGCTGAGCACCACCCCGGTGACCATCGCCCTCTACCTGTGGCTGATCCCCTGGCTGAAGGGCGAGGGAGCCGCGCTGGCGTCCACGATCTCCTACACGTGCAGCTTTGCGCTGGTGGCCTTCTTCTTCGGGCGCGTGACGGGTGGGAGCCTCGCCAGGGTCATCGTCCCGACCCGGGGCGAGTGGGAGGACTACCGGCGCCTGCTGGGGATGCTGCCGGGCGCTACCCGGCCGCGGCGGGCTCGCTCTTGATCGTGGCGATCGGGGCGCCGGCGCTGATCGGCTCGCCCTCGGCGATCGGCAACTCGGCGATCACGCCGCTCTTGTGGGCGGTGATCTCATTCTCCATCTTCATCGCCTCGATGATGCAGAGCAGCTGGCCCTCCTGCACGGTGTCGCCCTGCTTCACGAGCACCTTCCACATGTTGCCCTGCAGGGGGGAGGGCAGGGTGTCGGGACCTCCCGCCGCCGTCGACTTCCGCTCCCCGCGGCGGGGGGGGCGGCGCCCACCGGCAGCGCCCGATCCGTTCAGCGTGCCTGCCCCCGCGAGACCGGGCGCGCCGGAGGGGGGGCCGACCACCTTCACGTCGAAGCGCCTCCCCGACACCTCCACGGTGTAGGACTGCTCGACCTTCTCCGGTTCCTGCTCGTCGGAGTCGGCCGCGGGGTCCTGCTGGGGCTTCTCGAAGGCCAGCGTCTTCAGCCAGGCGCGGTCCTCCAGCAGGTCCCTGCAGGTCTCGCCGCGCGCCCACTGCTCGGTTGCCAGCAGCGCCTGGTGGAAGGGGATCAACGTGCGCAGGCCCTCGATCTCGTATTCGCCGAGCGCTCGCAGCATTCGCTGGGTGGCCTGTGCGCGGTCGGCGTCCCACACGATCAGCTTCGCCACCATCGGGTCGTACATCGGCGATACCTCACCGCGCTCGCCGACGCCCGAGTCGACGCGCACGCCGGGCCCCGTCGGCTCTTTGTAACGGCCGATCCTGCCCGGCGCGGGGGCGAAGTTCTTGGAGGCGTCCTCGGCGTTGATGCGGCACTCGATCGCGTGGCCGCGCAGCACCACATCCTCCTGTGCGTAGGAGAGCGGCTCGCCAGCGGCGGCGCGGATGCCCTCCTTGACGATGTCGATGCCAGTCGTCATCTCCGTCACGCAGTGCTCCACCTGCACGCGTGTGTTCATCTCCAGGAAGAAGTACTCCGGATCCTGGCCGTCGGGGCGCGCTGAGAGCAGGCCCTCGATCGTGCCCGCGCCCACGTAGTCCACGGCGCGCGCCGCCTCCACCCCGATCTTGCCGATCCGCGCTCGCATCTCGGCGTCCACCACCCACTCCGGTGCGGGGGACTCCTCGATCACCTTCTGGTGGCGGCGCTGGATCGAGCAGTCGCGCTCGCCGAGGTGGATCACGTTGCCATGGCGGTCCGCCAGCACCTGCACCTCCACGTGGCGGGGGTCCGGCAGGTAGCGCTCCAGGTAGACGGTGGGGTCGGAGAAGAACTTCTCCCCCTCGCGGCTGGCCCCCTCGAAGGCGCCCTCCAGCTCCTCCTCGCTCAGCGCCACCCGGAAGCCCTTGCCGCCGCCGCCGCCCGCCGCCTTGACGGCCACGGGGAAGCCGATCTCGCCCCGGGCGAGCTCGAGCGCCTGCGCGACCGTGTCCACCGGCTTGGTGGTGCCGGGAACGATTGGCACGCCCGCCGCCTGCATCAGCTCGCGCGCGCGCGTCTTGGAGCCCATCGCCTCGATCGCGCTCGCGGGGGGTCCGATGAACACGACCCCCGCGTCCGCGCAGGCCTGCGCAAACGGGGCGTTCTCCGCCAGGAAGCCGTACCCCGGGTGGATCGCCTCCGCGCCCGCGCGCGCCGCCACGTCGAGGATCTTCTCGATGCTCAGGTAGTTCTCCGCCGCCGGTCCCCCCCCGAGGTTGTAGGCCTCCCCGGCGCGCCCCACGTGCAGGGCATCGCGGTCGTGCTCGGAGTACACCGCCACCGAGGCGACCCCCAGCTCCTCCAGGGCTCGCACGATGCGCACGGCGATCTCGCCGCGGTTGGCAACCAGTACCTTCGTAAACATGGAGGGCCGGCAGATTACCGTGTCCGGCAGGCACCCGCGCCCGGGGTAAGCGCTCCACAGACCCCGGGCGCGAGCCTCAGGCACCGCCCTGGCGCGCTATTGCGCACGGTGCCCGCCTGCCTGGGTGGGCGGCCGGGACGGCCTATCCACCGGCCTTGTCATCGACGTTACAAGCTCTGGAGTTCTATAGATCGAACCAAGCTAGAATGTCCGTCGAAAGCCTTGACGCCGATTGGCCCTGGCGTGGCCGGATGTTCGACGGGAGGCCGATCGCGCCTGTGCGGGATGTTCGACGCGGAGGCCGATCGCGTCCAGCCTGCGGGATGTTCGACGCGGCGGCCGCTCGCGTCCAGCGTGCGGGGATGTGCGTGGTGGGCTTGGGGTTGCCCCCGCCTCAGTCCTCGGGCGAGGCCACCATCCCCGCGCCCACCGTCTCGTTGGTGGCCTCGTCGATCAGGATGAAGCTCCCGGTGCGGCGGTTGGAGCGGTAGGGGTCGAACGCCAGCGGCGAGCTCGTTCGCAGCCGTACCTGACCGATGTCGTTGAGCGCCAGCTCCTTCGGCGCCGGCGCGCGCTCGAGCGTGTGCACGTCGACCACGTCTGTGAGCTCCTCCACGACCGTGCTCGCGCTGCGCGTGGTGTGCTTGATCACGTAGCGCCCGCCCACCTGCAGGGGGCGCTCGTTCAGCCAGCAGACGTCCGCCCGCAGCTCGCGGTTCACCGTCGGTGTCTCCTGCACCCGGCAGAGGAGCTCCCCCCGGGAGACGTCCAGCTCGTCCTCCAGGCGCAGCGTCACCGACATCGGGGCCAGCGCCTCGTCCAGCTCCCCCTCGTAGGTGTCGATCCCCGCGATCCGCGTGCGCAGGCCGCTCGGCAGCGCCACCACCTCGTCGCCCACCCGCAGCGCCCCGCTCGCCAGCTGGCCCGCGTAGCCGCGATAGTCGCGGGAGCCCTCCGCGCCCGCCTGCGCGTTCGACGGGCGGATGACCCACTGCACCGGGAAGCGCGAGGGGGTGGTGTAGGGGTGGTCGTAGGCCACCTCCACCTCCTCCAGCAGCTCCAGCAGCGTTGGGCTCTCATACCAATCCATCCGCGGCGAGCGATCCACCACGTTGTCCCCCTCGAGCGCCGAGATCGGGATGTACGTCAGGCTCGGTCCCGTCTGTGCCTCCAGACCGGGATCCTCGGCGGGCGCGGCGACGGAGTCCCCGTTCACCCGTGCGGGCGGGTGGGCCCCCAACTTTTCCGCGAACTCCCCGAAGTCGCTCTGGAGCTCCTCGAAGCGCTCCCGCGAGTAGTCCACCAGATCCATCTTGTTGACGGCCACCACCAGGTGGGGGATCCCCAGCAGCACGCTGATGAAGGCGTGGCGCTTGGACTGCTCCAGCACGCCCCTGCGCGCGTCCAGCAGGATCACCGAGAGGTCGGCGGTCGAGGCGCCCGTGACCATGTTGCGCGTGTACTGCTGGTGGCCCGGGCAGTCCGCGATGATGAACCGCCGCCGGGCGGTGGCGAAGTAGCGGTAGGCCACGTCAATCGTGATCCCCTGCTCGCGCTCCGCCCGCAGGCCGTCGGTCAGCAGCGCGAGGTCGAGCGCGCCCGACCCGCCGCGGCGGGCGCTCGCCTGGGCCACGTGTTCGAGCTGGTCCTCGAAGACCTGCTTGGTGTCGTACAGCAGCCTCCCGATCAGGGTGCTCTTGCCGTCGTCCACCGAGCCCGCGGTCGTGAAGCGCAGGAGATCCAGCGTCATCAGAAGTAACCGGCCTTCTTGCGGTCCTCCATCGCGGCCTCGGAGGTGCGGTCGTCCGCGCGCGTCTCCCCGCGCTCGGTGATCCGCGTGGCCGCGATCTCGCTCACGACTTCCTCGAGCGTGCTCGCCAGCGAGCGCACGCCTCCGGTGCAGCTCATGTCGCCCACCGTGCGGTAGCGCACCGTCTCGGAGAACACCCGCTCGCCGTCGATCAGCTCCACGCCCTCCCGCCAGGCGTACAGCATCCCGTCGCGGCTGAACACCTCGCGCTCGTGGGCGAAGTAGATGCAGGGCACCTCCAGCTGCTCCTGGGCGATGTACTCCCACACGTCGAGCTCCGTCCAGTTCGACAGCGGGAACACCCGCACCTGCTCACCCTTGCGGATCCGCCCGTTGTACAGGTTCCAGAGCTCCGGGCGCTGGTTCTTGGGGTCCCACTGGCCGAAGTCGTCGCGGAAGGAGAAGACCCGCTCCTTGGCCCGTGCCCGCTCCTCGTCGCGCCGCGCCCCTCCGAAGGCCGCGTCGAAGCCGTGCTGGGCGATCGCATCCAGCAGCGTCACCGTCTGCAGGCGGTTGCGCGAGGCCCTCGGCCCCGTCTCCTCGACGGCGCGCCCGTTGTCGATCGACTCCTGCACGCTCGCCACGATCAGCTGCTCCCCCAGTTCGGCCACGCGGCGGTCGCGGAACTCGATCACCTCCGGGAAGTTGTGGCCCGTGTCCACGTGCATCAGCGGGAACGGGAACGGCGCCGGGCGGAAGGCCTTCTCGGCGAGGCGCAGCAGCACGATCGAGTCCTTGCCCCCGCTGAAGAGCAGCACGGGGCGCTCCAGTTCCGCGGCGACCTCGCGCATCACGTGGATAGCCTCGCTCTCGAGCGCCCGCAGGTGGCTCAGTTGGGGGCGTGCCGCCACGCTCACGCTCGCCCCAGCCCCACCGTACATGCTTCCTCGTCTTTCATCGCACGGCCTCCACGACGTGCAGGCCGCACTCGGTCTTGTCCGTGCCTGCCCAGCGACCCTCGCGGCCGCTGCCCGGCTTTGTGCAGGGCTCGCAGCCGATCGAGGAGTACCCCTGGTCGTGCAGCGGGTTGTAGGGCAGCTCGCGCTCGTGGATGCGCCGCCACAGATCCTTCTCGGTCCAGTGGGCCAGGGGGTTGTACTTCCACAGGCCGCGCTGCTCGTCGTGCTCGATGAGCTCTGTCTCCGTGCGCGTCGGGCCCTGCTCGCGGCGGATGCCGGTGATCCAGCCCTCGGCTCCGTCGAGTGCCCGCTCTAGGGCGGCGACCTTCGCCTGTGAGCAGCAGTGCTCGGGTCCGGTCCAGTGGTCGCCTTCCGGAGCGCTGGCGTCGAACACCTCCACCGCGATCCCGAAACGCTTCTCGAAGGCCCTCCAGGTCTCGAGCGTCTCCTCGAACAGCACCCCGGTATCGATCGTCACGATCCTGACTCGATCTCCGCCCTCGATCTGGAGCAGCTCGTCGACCAGTACCGACTCCTCCTTCTGGAAGGAGCACAGCAGAACGGCCCCGCCGCCATGGCGGGTCGCTGCCTCGCGCAGGGTGTCGCTCAGGCTCTCCCGCTGGTGGCCGGGCGCGAGCGAGGGGGCAGGCGCCGAGGGCGCCGGCGTGGAAGGCGCCGGCGTGGAGGTGTCGCTCAGACCGCGCACTCGCCCTCTCCGCGGATCACCTGGAAGGGCACGTCGCGGTTCCAGTCGATGAACTGACCCATCGTCTCCAGGCCGAACTCCACCGGCAGCGAGAGGTCCTTGACCAGGCCCTCCAGCTCGGCGGTGCCCACGCGCTGCACGAAGATCCCCCACTCCTCGCCCTCCTGCCGCGCGGACTCGTAGTGGCGGATCCACCGCTGGACCGCCTCCGGCACGCGCTTGGAGGGCAGGCGCAGCTTCAGGCGCTGGCCGAACTGCACCTCGCCGCCTTCGAAGACCCCGCCGACGTGGGGGATGTAGGCGGGGATGGTGTGCTCGCCCACTTTGATCGACGCTCCGGTGAAGCCGATGCTGGCGATGTGGTGCTGTCCGCACCCGTTGGGGCAGCCGCTGATCTTGACGTGGATCGAGCGCGTCAGGGGGTCGGAGATGTCCATCGCCTCGATCCGCTCCTGCACCGCCTGGTTGAGCCCCATCGAGCTCGTGATTCCGAGCTTGCAGGAGTCGGTGCCCGGGCAGGAGACCACGTCGTCGATTTCCCGCGAGCCGGCGTCGCCGAGTCCGAGCTCGCTCAGCGCGCGCCACACGTCATAGGTGCTCTCGTGGCGCACCCAGCGCAGCACGAGGTTCTGCTGCACCGTCGTGCGCGCGTACCCGCCGGAGTGCTCGCGCACGATCGCGGCCAGCCCGCGGAACTGCTCGGGGGTGAGGTCGCCGCGGGTGATCTTCGCCTCCACGGTCACGAAGCCCTCCTGCTTCTGCGCGCGCACGTTGGCGGCCTTCCAGCGCTCGAACTCCGAGAGGTCCCCGTTGGGGCTCCCGTGGGTCGACGGCGGCGCCGGGGCGTGCTCGCGCTCGTCGTCGAGGAAGAGCCGGTGCTCGATCGAGAAGTCGCGTTCGGCGACCCACTCGCCCTGGAGCTCCTCCTCGACCTGGCGGCGCAGCTCGTCGATCCCGTACTTGTCCACGAACACCTTGATCCGCGCCCGCGCGCGGTTGGCGCGCAGCCACTCCTGGCGGTCGAAGATGCGAAAGACGGCCTCCGCGATCTTCAGGTACTCGCCGTTCTCGAGCTCCACGAACTCGTACAGCACGGGGGCTTTGCGGGGCATGATCGAGGTGCCCCCGCCGACCAGCATCTGCGCGCCCCGCACCTCGCCGCGGCCATCGATCTCGCGTGTGCGCGCCCGGAAGGCGATGTCGTGGATCTCGCTGATCGCCCTGCCCGGCTCGCTGGCGTCGAAGGCGGTCTTGATCTTGCGCGGCATCGCCTGGGTGGTGGGGTGGCGCACGAAGTAGCGCACGTAGGCGCCCGCGTAGGGGGTCATGTCGAACAGCTCGTCGGTGGCCACCCCCGCCCAGGGGTCGCCGGTGACGTTGCGCACCGTGTTGCCGCACCCCTCGCGGCTGGAGAGCCCCGCCTCGCCCAGCTCGCGGATCGCCTGCTCGGCTTCCGGGAGGGGGATGTGGTGCATCTGGATGTTCTGGCGCGTCGTGACGTGGCCCTTGTTGAGCGGCACGTACTTCTCGATCACCTCGGCGAACTTCTCCAGCTGCTCCGGGGTGATCCCCCCGAAGGGGAGCTTCACGCGGATCATCTGCACGTCCGGCTGGCGCTGGCCGTAGACCCCCTGCTTGAGGCGGAACTTGATGAACTCGTCCTCCGGGGTCTGCCCCTCGAGGAACTTCGTGGCCTCGGTCTTGAAGTCGTCGAACTCCCGCTGCAGGATCGGGATCACGTGGCCCGGCACGTTCTGCAGGATCTCCGGATCCTCCAGGGTGCCGCGGGGGGCGGTGGGTACGGCGGTTGGCTCCATCTACGGGGACCTCCTGATCCGGGCCTTCTCGGGGGGGCTTGCCGCTGCGCTGCTGCTGGCGGCTGGGGGCTGCTTCGTCCAGGTCATCGGCGGCTGTCGGGGTTTGGCCCTAAAGGCTAGCGGCTTTTGGGTATTTATCCAGAGCGGGTGACAGCGGCTGTGGGATCGCTGCTCACGGGTGCGTCGGGGCGGGCGCCGGGTCCCGCTCATTCCCAGGGGTGCGGGTCCCCCCAGTCGGACGGCCACTCGTCCTCGCGTCCGACGCATTCGAGCATCGCCATGCGCGTCCACAGGTCCCGCCGCTCGATCACCGGCGCCAGCCGGGGTGCGGTGTCTCTCATGAAGCGTTCCAATGCCGCCACGACCGCCGCGGCTTCCTGCGGTGAGGCCGCGGGGGCGATCAGCTCCAGCTGAGGGCGACGATTGACCATCTCCGGGGCACAGTGTAGGCACCAGTCGGTCTCCTGGCCGCGGCGAACTGCCCATCGCGAGGACGATCGTTGCGGCGGGCCGCCCGCCTACAGCGGGATGTTCCCGTGCTTGCGCTTGGGCCCGGGTTCGCGCTTGGTCTGCAGCGTGCGCAGTGCGGTGATCAGCCGGGGGCGGGTCTCGTGGGGGATGATCACGTCGTCGATGTAGCCCCGCTCGGCGGCGGTGTAGGGGTTGGCGAAGCGGGCCTTGTAGTCGTCCATCAGCGTCTTGCGCCGCTCCACCGGGGTGGGGCTCGAGGCGAGGTCGCGGCGGTAGATGATGTTGACGGCACCCTCGGGTCCCATCACCGCGACCTCGGCGGTGGGCCAGGCGAGGTTGAAGTCCGCTCCGAGGTGCTTGGAGGACATCACGTCGTAGGCGCCCCCGTAGGCCTTGCGGGTGATGATCGTGACCTTGGGGACGGTGGCCTCGGCGAACGCGTAGAGCAGCTTCGCCCCGTGGCGGATGATCCCCCCCCACTCCTGGGCGGTGCCCGGCAGGAAGCCGGGGACGTCGCAGAAGGTGAGCAGGGGGACGTTGAAGGCGTCGCAGGTGCGCACGAAGCGGGCGGCCTTGGCGGAGGCATCGATGTCGAGCACCCCCGCGAGCTGGCTGGGCTGGTTGCCCACGATCCCCACCGTGAAGCCGTCCATGCGCGCGAAGCCGCAGACGATGTTTCTGGCGTGGTGCTCGTGCACCTCCAGGAACTCCCCGTCGTCCACGATCGGGCGGATCACGTCGCGCATGTCGTAGGGCTTGTTGGGGTTGTCGGGGACCACGCCGTCGAGCGCCTCCTCCATCCGCAGCGGGTCGTCGGTGGGCTGCACGCGGGGGGTGGTCCCGAGGTTGTTGGAGGGCAGGAAGCTCAGCAGGTAGCGGCAGTCCTCCAGGCAGGCGTCCTCGTCCACGGCGGCGAAGTGGGCTACGCCGGACTTGGTGTTGTGGGTCATCGCCCCGCCGAGCTCCTCGAAGCCGACCTCCTCCCCGGTGACGGTCTTGATCACGTCGGGGCCGGTGATGAACATGTGGGAGGTCTCGGCCACCATGAAGATGAAGTCGGTGATCGCCGGCGAGTACACCGCCCCGCCGGCGCAGGGCCCCATCACGAGGCTGACCTGGGGGATCACCCCGGAGCTGCGGACGTTGCGCAGGAAGACGTCCCCGTAGGAGCCCAGCGAGACCACGCCCTCCTGGATGCGCGCCCCGCCGGAGTCGTTGATGCCGACCATGGGGCAGCCGATCTTGGCGGCGAGATCCATGATCTTGCACATCTTCTCCCCCATCACCTCGCCGAGGGAGCCCCCGAAGACGGTGAAGTCCTGGCTGAACACGCACACCTGGCGGCCGTCGATCGTGCCGTGGCCCGTCACCACCGCGTCGCCCCAGGGGCGGTTTTTCTGCATGTCGAACTCGTAGGTGCGGTGGCGCACGAAGGTGTCGAGCTCCTGGAAGGAGCCGGGGTCGAGCAGCTTCTCCACGCGCTCCCGCGCGGTGTACTTGCCGCGCGCGTGCTGCTTCTCCTCGGCCTCCGGCGCGGAGTGCAGCGCCGCCGCGCGCAGCTCCTGCAGCTGGGCGAGCTTCTCTTCGTGGGTCTCCGGTGCTTTCGCGCGCATCATCTTGGGCGCACGATGTTATCTTCGCCACGCCCCTTCGGACTCTCCCACCGCCTCAAGATATTTTCACATGTGGCCGGGCCCGGGGCGCCCAGGCTCGGGGACGTCCCACGTCTAACTGCGCGAGAACGGCCGGTGGTGCGCCGCGCCCAGGCGGTCCAGGACTGTGCTCAGCAGCGCGCTGTCCTGCTCGGCCATCGCCTCCTCCACCCGCGCCAGCTCGGCGGCGAGTTCGGCGGCGAGGTTCGGTGGGGGCACCTGCGCGGGCGCCGGCTCGGGCTGTGGGGGCTCGGCCTCGACGACCGGCGGTTGCTCGGCTTCGGCGGCGGGTGGCTGCCCGGTCGCGGCGGCGGGCGGCTGCTCGGCTTCGGCGATGGAGTGCTGCTTGGTTGCGGCGGTGGGCGGCTGCTCGGCTTCGGCCGCGGGCGGCTGCTCGGTCGCGGCGGTGCGGCCCCAGCGATGGCGCAGGAACCTGGCCAGGAACCTCGATCTCCGTGTCGTGGGCTTGGGCTCGGGACCCTCCTCGGGGATGCCCTCGGCAACCGCTTCGGGCTCTGGGCTCGCCTCTAGGTCGGCTTCAGGCCCCGGGCCTACCTCTAGCTCAGCCGCCAGCTGTGGGCTCGCCTCTGGCTCGACCGCGGGCTGGGGGGCCGGCTCGACGACAACCGGCTCGACGGCGGCCGCCTCGGGGGGCTCGCGAACGACGGTGAGCGTCACCTTCGTGCCCCAACCGGAGGGCTTGAGCTCGACGGTGCCGGCGACGGTGTCCGCCTCCCACTCGACGCTCTTCTCGGGCTCGACGCGGGCGATGCGGATCTCCCCGAAGGGACTGAGGTGCCGCGCGAGCGAGGCGGGGTCGCTCAGCTCGGCCCATAGCTCGGGGGGGACTTCACGAGGGTGCGCTGCGCTTCGATGGGGGCCATCGGCCCTTTGTTCGAGCACCGGCGTGGGAGTCCTTCACAGGATGAAGAGTCGTTTTGTTCGGATGGCGTGTGCCAGGTGGTGTACAGTGGTGTTGTGGGTCGCACGCAGGTATACCTAGGGGCGGAGGAGCTCGAGCTCCTCGATCGCGCCGCGCGTGCCGTCGGGGCCTCCCGCTCGGAGCTGATTCGCCGAGCGATCAGGGAGGCCTTCGGGGCCGGCGATAGGGCGGAAAGAGGTAGGGCGCTTGCGGCCAGCGCGGGCTCGTGGCGGGGTAGGGGGTTCACGGGCGCGGAGTATGTGGATGCGACGCGGGGCGACCTCAACGACCGCCTGCGGCGACTCGGCCTGCAGTGAAGCTGCTCGACACTGCCGTCGCGATCGATCACCTGCGCGGCTTCGAGCCCGCGGTGGAGCTGCTGGCGCGGCTGAGTGAGGAGGATGAGCTGCTCGCGGCGAGCGAGCTCGTCCGCTTCGAGCTGCTGGTTGGCGTGCGCCCGGATGAGATCGAGGCGCTGGAGCAGTTCTGCTCGGCGCTGATGTGGTGGCCCGTCGATCGGGACGTGACCCGTGCCGCGGGCTCACTGGCGCGCAGGTTTCGCGACGCGCACAGCGGGATCGACGACGTCGACTACCTGATCGCTGCGACGGCGATCGTGCTCGACGCTGAGCTGCTCACGACCAACGTGCGCCACTTCCCAATGCTCGACGGCCTCCGGTCGCCCTACTGACCTGGGTCTCAGGCAGCAGCGACACGCTGGGCGGACGGCACGATGAGCCCCCGCCGATCCAGCAGCTCGGCGATCTGCACGGCGTTGGTGGCGGCGCCCTTGCGGAGGTTGTCGGCCACGATCCAGAGATCGAGCGCGCGCTCGTGGCCGGGGTCGCGGCGGATGCGCCCGACGAACACCTCGTCCTTGCCCGCGGCGTCGATCGCGAGCGGGTAGAGCGCGGCGGCGGGGTCGTCGAGCACGGTGACGCCGGGCGCGGCGGCGAGCAGCTCGCGGGCGTGCTCGGGAGTGAGGGGCTCGCGGGTCTGCACGTTGACGGCCTCGGAGTGGCCGGTGAGGACGGGGACGCGCACGCAGGTGGCGCTGACGCGGATCGCGGGGTCGCCGAGGATCTTGCGGGTCTCGTGGATGAGCTTGCGCTCCTCGTCGGTGTGGTCCTCGCCCTCCGCGAAGCTGCCCGCGTGGGGGAGGGCGTTGAAGGCGATCTGGTGCGCGTAGGCGGCAGGCGGCTCGATCGGGCGCTCGTGCAGCAACGCGTGGGACTGGTCGAGCAGCTCGTCCACCGCGGCCTTGCCCGTCCCGGAGACCGCCTGGTAGGTGGAGATCACGAGGCGCTCGATGCCGGCGGCGTCGTGGAGCGGCTTCAGCGCCACCACCATCTGCATCGTCGAGCAGTTGGGGTTGGCGACGATCCCGCGGTGCCCGGCGAGCGCGTCGGGGTTGACCTCGGCGACGACCAGCGGCACCTCGTCGTGCTTGCGCCAGCGCGAGGAGTTGTCGACCACCACCGCGCCGGCGTCGGCGAAGCGCGGCGCCCACTCGCCCGAGGTGGAGCCGCCGGCGGAGAACATCGCCAAGTCGAAGCCCTGGATCGAGTCCTCGCCTAGCGCTTGCACGGTGAGCTCGCCACCGTCGGGGGCGGCGCCCTCGAGCACGCGCCCAGCGGAGCGCGCGGAGGCGAACGCCACGACCTCCCGGGCGGGGAACGAACGCTCGCGCAACAGGCGCAACATCAGCGAACCGACCTGGCCGGTGGCGCCGACGACCGCTACTCGATACCCCTCGCTTGGCACCTCGCCAGGGTATCGCGGGAGAACGCCCCCAAGTACGGCCATCCCACAGATGCGTTTCGTCCCGGCGACGTCTGGGCGCGCCTGACGGAGTGCCCGGCTGCGCACCGGCTCCGACCGCGTTTCCGGACGGTTGTCCGAGCGGACGAGGAAAATCGCTGTGGTTTGTCGCTTGCGAGCGATACTGCGACGGACGGAATCTCGTGAAAGGAACTCCGATGCGACTTCCCCACCACTCGACGGTGGCTGCCTATCTCGCGCTGTTCGTTGCCCTCGGTGGCAGCGCCTATGCCGTGAGCACCTCGAAACCGACAGGTGTTCTCAAGGCGTGCGTGTCAAACGAAACCGGCGCGATGCGGCTGCTGCGCCAGGGCAGCTGCAAACCCTCCGAGCACATGGTCAGGTGGAACATCGCGGGTCCGGCGGGTCCGGCGGGTCCGGCGGGTCAGGCCGGCCCGACTGGAGCGCAGGGCGGCCAGGGGCCCCAGGGGCCGACGGGAACCGTTGACACGGGCAACTTCTATACGAAGGACGAAAGCGACTCTCGCTACCTGCCGGTCGGCGGCAACGCGGCCGACAGCTCGGAGCTCGGCGGTGTTGCGGCGTCCGGTTATCTGACCACCAGCGGCACGGCCGCGAACAGCTCGGAACTCGGTGGCGTCCCGGCGTCCGGTTACCTGACTGCCGGCGGCACCGCGGCCAACAGCTCAGAGCTCGGCGGCGTCCCGGCGTCCGGCTACCTGACCACCAGCGGCACCGCCGCGAACAGCTCGGAGCTTGGCGGAAGCCCGGCCTCGGCCTTCGAGGCTGCTGGGAACTTCGGCAACTCCTCGCTGAGCTTCGGTCAGGGCAACGATACGGGCGCGACGTGCACAGTCGGCGAAGTGGTCCTCGACGCCGGCGCGGTGTACGCCAACAACTGGCTGCCCGCCGACGGGCGGACGATCCCGATCTCCGGCAACACGGCGCTGTTCAGCCTCGTCGGGATCACCTACGGCGGCAACGGCACGACGAACTTCGGCCTGCCCAACCTGAGCTATCTCGACCCCCACAGTCAGGGGAGCTCCGCGGCGCCGCAGTACATCATCTGTGTCAGCGGGACGTTCCCCGGCGAGTCATGACGGGGCGGTGTTCAAACGAGCGGGTGCTCGCCCACGCTAAGCCCCGGTGTGGGCGACCATGAAGTAGATCGTGAGGACCACCAGCAGGTCCATCAGCGCGCCGACCGCGCCGATGCGCCGGACGAGCGCGTCGTGCTCGGCGCTGGCTGTCACCGGACCGTCACCCGCGGCCACCAGATCCCGGTCGGCGACCTCCACCAGGCGCCGCTCGCGCGGCCCCAGGTAGGCGCCCTCGACGGCGCCGATCACGATCGCGACCCCGAGACCCCACTGCACGAAGAACGAGCTCCACAGGTGCAGGTGGGAGGCGAGGTAGATGCCGAAGACCACGATCGCCGCGAGCCCCGGCATGATCACCCGCTGGCTGATCGCGTGCAGGGCGCGGTAGAGGGCGGGCAGCGCGCGCGTGTCGGACTTCGTGACGACGCCCAGCAGGACGGGATAGGCGAAGGTCGCGCCGAAGGCGATGACGACGGCGACGATGTGCAGCGCGAGGACGACTTCCCAGAGGGCCGCGGCGAGGAGCACGGACGGATCCTATTGACCCAGTCGGCGCATGCTGGCCGACGGGGGCGGCACTCGCATATGCGACTAGTTGGGCTGTGCCACCCGGCGCACGCGCCGGGTGGGCCGATCGCACATGTGCGATCGGCGAGCCCGCACATGTGCGGGCTCGGGAGCGGCCGCATGCGGCCGCTCGTCCCGCCCACATGTGGGCGGGACCCAAAGAGCTCAGAAGGTGGGGGCGTAGGAGCCGAACACGTCCTGCATCGCCCCGCAGACCTCGCCGATCGAGCAGTGGTCCTTCAGCGCCCGGCGGATCGCGGGCAGCAGGTTCTCGCTCCCCCGGGCGACATCCCGCAGCTCCTCCAGGCGCCGCTCCACCAGCGCCCCGTCGCGGGCTTCCTTGAAGGCGGTGAGGCGCTGCACCTGCTCGCGCTCGGACTCGGGGTCCACGCGCAGGAGGTCGGGGACCTCGAGGTCCTCCTCCTGGAAGGCGTTGACGCCCACCACGATGTCCTGGCCGATGCGGTAGCGCTCCTGGTAGCCCCACGCGGACTCGTCGATCTCCCCGGTGATGAACTGCAGCGCCCCCACCGAGCCCCCCAGCGCGTCGACCTTGTCGATCAGCTCCTGCGCGCGGCGCTCGATCTCGTCGGTGAGGGCCTCCACGAAGTAGGAGCCCGCGAACGGGTCCACGGTGTCCGCGGCGCCGGACTCGTGGGCGAGGATCTGCTGGGTGCGCAGCGCGATCTTCGCGGCGTGCTCGGTGGGCAGCGCGAGCGCCTCGTCGAAGCCGTTGGTGTGCAGCGACTGGGTGCCCCCGCAGACCGCCGCGAAGCCCTGCAGGGCGACGCGCACGATGTTGTTCTCGGGCTGCTGCGCGGTGAGCGTGACGCCCCCGGTCTGGGTGTGGAAGCGCAGCATCGTCGCCAGGGGGTTGGTGGCGGCGAAGCGCTCGCGCATGATCCGCGCCCACATGCGCCGCGCGGCGCGGAACTTGGCGACCTCCTGGAAGACGTTGTTGTGACCGTTGAAGAAGAACGCCAGGCGCGGGGCGAAGTCGTTCACGTCGAGCCCCTTCTCGATCGCGGCCTGCACGTAGGCGATCCCGGAGGAGAGCGTGAAGGCCACCTCCTGCACCGCCGAGCACCCCTTCTCGCGGAAGTGGTAGCCGGAGATCGAGATCGTGTTCCACTTCGGCACGTGCTCCTGGCAGTACTCGAAGAGGTCCGTCGTGAGCCGCATCGTGGGCTCGGGGGGGTAGATGTAGTTGCCCCGCGCGATGTACTCCTTGAGCACGTCGTTCTGGGTGGTGCCCCGCAGCTCCACGGAGGGGACGCCCTGCTCCTCGCCCACCAGCTCGTAGAGCAGCAGCAGGCAGGCGGCGGGGGCGTTGATGGTCATCGAGGTGGAGACCTGGTCCAGGGGGATCTCCTCGAAGGCGGTGCGCATGTCCTCGATCGTGTCGATCGCCACCCCCGTGCGCCCCACCTCGCCGAGGCAGCGGGGGTTGTCGGAGTCCAGGCCCAGCTGGGTGGGCAGGTCGAAGGCCATCGAGAGCCCCGTGGAGCCCTTGGAGAGCAGATAGCGGTAGCGGCGGTTGGACTCCCGCGCGGAGGCGTAGCCGGCGTACTGGCGCATCGTCCACAGCCGCCGCCGGTACATCTCGCGGTGCACCCCCCGCGTGTAGGGGTACTCGCCGGGCTCCCCCAGCTCCAGCTCCCCGGGGAGGTCGGCCTCGGTGTAGAGCGCCCCCACCTCGATCCCCGAGTCGGTGAAGCGGCGGGGGTCCTCGGGCCCCACGATGGGGGCGACCGTGAGAAGTTCGTCGGGCACCGTCATGGCTTGAGGGTATCCTGCGCCGATGGCTACATGTCTGGTGACCGGCGGCGCGGGGTTCCTGGGGTCGCACCTCTGCGACGAGCTGCTCGCGCGCGGCCACAGAGTCATCTGCGTGGACAACTTCGAGACGGGGTCGCTGGCCAACATCGAGCACATCCGCGACCCCGAGCGCTTCGTGCACCTGGGGATCGACATCATCGACCCCTACTTCGTGGAGGAGCCGGTGGACTTCGTCTACCACCTCGCCTCCCCCGCGTCGCCGATCGACTACCTGCGCCTGCCGCTGCACACGCTGAAGGTGGGCTCCTACGGGACCCACCACACGCTGGGCCTCGCGAAGGCCAAGCGGGCGCGCTTCCTGATCGCCTCCACCAGCGAGGTGTACGGCGATCCCAAGGAGCACCCCCAGTCGGAGTCCTACTGGGGCCACGTGAACCCGATCGGCCCCCGGGGGGTCTACGACGAGGCGAAGCGCTACGCGGAGGCGCTCACCATGGCCTACCACCGCCAGCAGGGAGTGGACACGGCGATCGTGCGGATCTTCAACACCTACGGCAGCCGCATGCGCCCCCACGACGGGCGGGCGATCCCGACGTTCCTGCGCCAGGCGCTCGCCAACCGCCCGATCACGGTCTTCGGCAACGGCTCCCAGACGCGCTCCTTCTGCTACGTGAGCGACCTGATCCGGGGGATCATCGCGCTCGCGGAGTCCGGCCACCACGAACCGGTGAACATCGGCAACCCCGACGAGTTCACGCTGCTGGAGCTCGCGCAGACCGTCAAGGAGGTCACGGGGTCGAGCTCGGAGATCGTCTTCGAGGCGCTCCCCGTGGACGACCCCAAGCAGCGCCGGCCCAACATCGCGCTGGCGCAGGAGCTCCTGGGGTGGTCGCCCGAGGTGGCGCTGCGGGAGGGCCTGGAGCGCACGATCAGCGAGTCGGGCGTCGAGGTTCTCGTCGGCTGAGCTCGATTGGGGGCTCCCGCGGGCGGGTAGCGGGAGCACCAGATGGCTTGCAGCCCCGCCCGATCCTCGCCCCCGTTCCACCGGGTGGCCTCCTCCGGGATGCTTCCCGACCGCTACATCTGCAAGTCTGAGGCGTTGTGAACGGAGAGATGGCACACGCCACCGGGACGCCGGCTCCTCCACTCGAGACCCCCACACCCCAGACGCCCCCGCTCGAGGCGCCCTCCTCCGGGGCCCCGCTGCGTGGAATCAGAGTGCTCTCGGAGGCCACGGTGCGCAGGGAGCCCTCCGAGCGGGACATGCGGCGCAAGCGCTCCCCCGCGATCTCCTTCCTGATGCGGGTGGAGACCGCGCGGCGCGCGGCGCGGGTGCTGACGCTGCTGGCGCTGGACTTCGCGGGGCTCTCACTGGCGATCTTCACGGCGCTGGTGCTGAAGGCGGCGGTGCTGAGCGAAGTGAGCGTGCACGGCGCCTACGAGGAGACGCGCAGCATCCTGGCGTTCGCCTACCTGCTGACCGCGCTGCTGTTCGCGCGCTCGGGCCTCTACGCGATGCGCGCGCAGCGGCCGGGGATGACGCGGATCGTGGGGTGCCTCTTCCAGGTGACCTTCGTCGCGCTGATCTTCGCGCTCGTCAGCGGGGAGCACTTCCAGAGCTACTACATCTTCTGGGGCGCGCTGGCGTTCGCGCTGCTGTACATCCCGCTGCTGCGCTACATGTACGAGCGCGCTACGGGCGTGCTCCTGCGGATCGCCGGTCGCCAGCGCCGGGCGGTGCTGGTGGGCACGGGCAAGCACATCCGCGACGTGGCCCACGTCCTCGCGGATGCCCCCCACTCGCGCGTGGAGGTCGTGGGGTTCGTCTCCCCCCAGGCGCTGCCCGCCAACGGCCTGCGCTCGCTGGGCACCCCCCGTGACCTGGAGCTCCTGCTGAGCGCGGAGGGGATCGACGAGGTGATCATCGCCGATCCCGACTTCCCCCAGGCGGAGGCGGTGGAGCTGGTGGACCGCTGCCACCAGAGAGGGGTGCGGGTGCGGATCGCGCCCTCCACGATGGAGATCCTGATCCACCGCGCGGAGTTCGTGCCGGGGGAGTCCGTGCCCCTGTTCGAACTGAAGCCCCCGGTCTTCGAAGGGATCGACTACGCGCTGAAGCGCACCTTCGACCTCGTTGGGGCCACGCTGCTGCTGATCGCGCTGAGCCCGCTGCTGGCGGCGATCTGGGTGGCGGTGAGGGCGACCTCGAAGGGGCCCGCGCTGTTTCACTCGATGCGCCCCGGGATCGGGGAGCGCCCCTTCGCGTGCCTGAAGTTCCGCACCATGTACGCCGACTCCGAGCACCAGCAGGGGGACCTGGAAGCGCTCAACGAGGCCTCCGGGGCGCTCTTCAAGATCCGCGACGACCCCCGCACCACCCCGGTGGGGCGGCTGCTGCGGCGCTTCTCGCTGGACGAGCTGCCCCAACTGGTGAACGTGCTGCGGGGCGAGATGTCGCTGGTCGGGCCCCGTCCCCTGCCGGAGCGCGACTTCGAGATGCTCGAGGAGTGGCACCGCAAGCGCTACCTGGTGCTGCCCGGGATCACGGGGCTGTGGCAGGTCTCCGGCCGCTCCGAGCTCGACTTCGACGACCTCGTGCACCTCGACTTCCTCTACCTGGAGCACTGGTCGCTGGCGGTGGATCTCACGATCCTCCTGAAGACCCTCCCCGCGGTGCTGACGCGGCGCGGGGCCTACTGACTCCTCCTGCCATCTATGCGGCCGGCCGCAGCGCCTGGGCGAGATCGTTTGGGCCGACGTGGCCCGGGGGCAGGGTGATCGTGATCTCCCCATCGCGATCGAGCAGCCAGGACACGTTCGTGAGGGTCATGCCGACGATCCGGCCCGTCGTGTCGTACTCGATGTTGTGGCCCTCGGGAGTTGACGTGGCCCTGGCAGGCGGGCCCTGGTAGTGCGCCACACTGAGATACAGCACGTCTCCACGCTGATCGTAGTGATGATCCTCGAAGGTGGTGCCGGCGATCGTGATGCTCATGGGACTTGATGGGGTCGGGGATCGTCGTCCTGAATCAGGACAGTCACGATCCATGCCGGGACATCGTTGAAGTCTACGATAACCCGCATCCACCGCTCCGGCGTGAGCACATTCTGGCGGTAGAAGCGCTCGCGTCCCGGCCGTGGATCGTCTTGGCGGTAGTCAGGGCGTGCCACTGTCGCAAGAATCGTTTCGATGCGGTCGAGTAACCACGAGCGACCACCTTGGGCCAGGTGCAAGTGCGAGCCGGCGTCGAACACGACCAGCCGACCATCGGGATCGACGACGCTTTGCTCCTGATCCCCCATCGCTGCCACGATAGGCGCAGGGGAGGACGGCGACGCGCAGGAATGCGCTCCTCCAAGTCAAGCCCTGGAGGGAAGGACTCCCCCTTCTGCTCGCCGTGCCGAGCGCCTACGGAAGACCCTGAACCCGATCCGACCGATCGAAGATCGCGCGGCCCGAGCGCGGCAGGCGCAGATGCTGAAGACGCTTGGACTTGGTCACGCAGGGCCGGTGGGGCTGGGCAAGAGCCCGCTGGTACGCCGCCCACGTCTCGCGCGCGGCGTCCTCCCAGGTCCACGTTGGCTGGGCGGCGTGCTCTCGAGCCGTGAGGGCTGTGAGGTCGGACCCCTGCGCCGCGAGGTCGGACCCCTGCGGGATCACGATCACGCGCTCGCGCTCGATCCCGAGCTCGGCCGCGGCTTCGCCGGCGACGTCCTCGCTGGGGACGATCACGTGCGTCGCGCGCTGGAGTGCCAGGTGGCGCAGGTGCAGGTGCATGCCGCCGCCCCGCAGCCGCTCGCTGGGGCGCTTGAGCGCGGTCAGGTCGTTCAGGGTGACCACCATCGGGCAGGGGCTGTGCAGCATCGCGCCCTGCATCCAGGGGCTGTGGAAGACCTCGGCCCTCCGGGGGCGGTGGGTCTCGAGGATCTCGTCCTGCTCGCCCGCGGTGTCGCGCAGCGCCTCGAGCAGGCAGCGCGCATAGCAACCCGCGCCCCGCGACTCGGCGGCGGGGCGGCTGTCGAACGCCACCCTCACAGGCGCTCGGGACCCTTCACGTCGCTACCCAGACGTGCACGGGCGAAACCTTAGTCGGTTTGGGGCGGTAGCGATAGAAATGACAGAGGAGTTGCCGCTCTGTCCGGATTCTCCCCATCTCCCGCGTCTCCCAGCCCGGCTCGCCGCCCGGCTCGACCCCTCCCCGCCCTCCCCCTCTAGCCTGCGGGGGTGCCCGCGCACGACTATCACGAGAGCCTGTGGGAGGCGCTGCCGGAGGGGATGCGCCCTCCCTATCTGCAGGCGCGGCTGGCCTTCCTGCTCGAGCACGCCCAGCCTGGGGCGCGGGTGCTGGACGTGGGTTGCGGCGAGGGCTGGTTCACGGCGGCGCTCGCACGGGCGGGCAGGGAGGCGGTGGGGATCGACGTGGCACAGGAGCCGCTGCGCCGCGCTCGCGAGCGCGAGGGGGAGCTCGACGTGCGTCTCGTCCCGGCCGACGGGCCGTGGCCGCTGGAGGACGTGAGCTTCGACGCCGTTTGGGCGGGCGAGGTGATCGAGCACGTGGCCGATACCGCGGGTTGGCTCTCGGAGGTTCGCCGTGTGCTGCGCTCGGGGGGCGCGCTGGCGCTGAGCACGCCCGCGCACGAGCCGCTCACCCGCTTGGCGCTGGGACTCTCGGGGCGCGCGTTCGGGGCCCACTTCGATCCCCGTTCGGATCACCTGCGCTTCTACACGCCTCGCACCATGGTTGCGCTGCTGGAGGACTTCGGCTTCGAGCGAATCGAGACCCGCGCCCTCGGCGGCCTGCCCGGAGCGCGCAGGGTGCTGCTCGTGGCGGCGCGCCGCTCGCGCTTCTAGCGAACGGCCGTCCCGCCGTTGCTCCCGGCGGCGCGCAGAGCCTGTAGGTAGGCGTTCTGGATCGAGAGCAGTTCGGCGTTGGCGGCGATCTGGGCACGGGGAGCGACGGCCTCGGGGTTGAGGTAGACGGCCGCCTCGAGCGCCCCCAGCGCAGCGCGGGGCTGGTCGGCGCGCAGGTCGTATTCGCCGAGTGCCTGCCAGGTCTTGTAGTTGGAGGGCTGCAGGTGCACGGCGTGCTGGTAGGTGGCCGCCGCCGCGCCGGGCTGGCGGGCGCCTTCCTGGACGGCGGCGAGCGTGAGCAGCGCTTCGGCGGAGACGGGGTCGCGGCTGACCGCGGTGTGCGCCGCCGCGAGGGCGGCGGCGGAGTGGCCGTGTTCCACGAGCGCGAGTGCTTCGTTGGATGCGTCCACCGAGTGCTGCGGCTGCCACTCCACCCAGGCGGCAAGCAGCGCAAAGACGACGACCGCGAGGGCGATTCCCCCGCGCAGGGGCCCGAGCTCGCGCAGCGACTGCAGGCGCAGCTCGCCCGGCGAGCTGGAAAGCGGCCCGCGGCCAGCCAGCCAGCCGGCGCAGAGCAGGGCGGCGCAGGCGACCCCGGGGACGTACCAGGTCCAGTCCACGAAGGAGTGCACGCCGAAGGTGGCGACGAGGCAGATCATGCTCAGCAGTCCCACGCGCTCGGCGCTGTAGCGGCGCTCCTCTCCGAGGATCCTCCGCCAGCGCCAGCCGCTCCAGCGCCGGTTGAAGGGATGGGTGGCGCGCCCCGCGGCGAGCAGCCAGGCCCCGAGCAGCCCCAGCACCACCAGCAGCCCCGCTAGGCCGAGGTCGGCGAGGGTCTGCACGATGAAGCCGTGGGCCTGCCCCACGTTGAGGATCGCGGTGCGATAGCGCAGACGGGCCGTTTCGTAGCCTTCGGCGCCAACGCCGAGCAGGGGGTGGTCTTTGAAGATCTCCAGGGCTTCGTTCCAGTAGCGCGCGCGCACGCTCCCGATCGCGGTGAGGCGCCCGGGTCCGTTCGCGGGCGGGGGGGCGTTGGGGTTGGTGAGCGTGCTCACCGTGTGGGAGATGCTGCCGAAGAGACCGCGGTGGCTGACGGTGAGCATCCCGGCGAGGGCGATCGCGGCGATCACGGGAAGGCTGAGCAGCACCGCGCCCACGCGCCGGCGCGTCCGGGCTGAAATCCACCCACCCGTGCGCTGGCCGAAAGGGGGATGCTCGCCGAAGGCGAGTGGCACCCGTTTTCGGCTGGTGAAGAAGCCGACCGCCAAGCCGGTGAGGGTCAGCGCCACCAGTACCGCGGCGAGCAGCACGCCCAGCTGGTGGCCCGCACTGATGCGCGCGGCGAGGGGCGTGTCGTCGGTGGTGAGCGCGTGCTGGGAGAAGTCCCAGGCCACCACCACCCCCGCGCCGAGGGCGCCGGCGCCGAGCACCGCGACGCCGCGCAGGCGCAGCGGCACCATGCAGAGCCACAGCGCGAGCCCCGCCGCGAGCGCAACCAGGGCGCCGCGGGAGTAGGCGAGCATGAGGGTGACCAGCACGATCCCCATCGCGGGGTAGGCGAGCGCGCTCAGCAGTGCGTGCCCCGCGCGGCGGGCGCCGAGCCACATGCAGCCGATCGCTCCGAGCGCGGCGGCCACCCCGATCGCGTTCCAGTAGCCGTAGGGAGCCTGCAGCCGCGCGTAGACGTGCCCGGAGTTCTGCGCGGCGCCGATCGCATCGGGGAAGATCTTGGTGAGCAGCGCGTAGCCGCACACGATCACGGCGGCGAGCAGCACCCCCCCGAGTACCGCCGACCAGCGGGCGGGGACAGCCCGCGCGAGCAGCACGGCGAGCGCGAACACCGCGCTGTAGGCGAACAAGCGGTCGGCGTCCTGCCAGCTGGCGTCGGGCTGCACCGACCACACGACCGACAGCGCGGAGAGCGCGGCGAGACCAAGCAGGAGGCCCGTCGGCCACAGTCCGTATGTGGGCCTCCCGGCTGGTGTGAGCACGATCGCCGCAGCGATCGCCGCGGCGCAGCCCAGCGTCAGCCCGATCTCGACAGGGGTCCGGGTGCCGAGGTTCAGGCCACCGCCGGCGAGGAAGGTGATCAGGCAGAGGACGCAGGCGACCAGCAGGGTGGGGAGGGCGAGGAGGGCGAGCTCCAGGAGCCTGTTCGGTGGGACGCCGGGCTCCCGGCGCGAGGCCGCGGTGGCGGGGTTGGGCTGCTCCTCGTGCGCCTCGGCTGCTGGCCCCGGTGGTGCCACCGCGATGGACATCTCAGTCGCCGGCGGTGGAGTTCCCGCCTGCCCGACGGACACGGCTGTGGACGGTGCGGCCGATGAGCAGCAGCGCGCCGGCGAGCAGGAAGGCGAGCAGCGCGAGGAGCGGGGTGGGGAGCGAGCTGAGCGCGGAGGCGATGTCGACGTGCACGACCCCGGGGTGGATCACCTCGTTGCCTACGGGGACCGACGGCGCGCTCGCGTGGGGGACGCGTTCGAGGGTGTGCTGTTCGGTGGGGGTGGGCGGCGCCACCGTGGCAGTGGGGGTCGCGCTGGAGCCCCCTCCCGGCCCGCTGTGGGAGCCGGCGGCCCCGGCGAGCTGGGCTTTGTGGATGAGGTCGGGGCAGGCGGAGTACTCGGCGAGGAAGGGTTCCATTTCCTTGATCGCCTGGCTGTAGGCCTGCTGGCTGTAGCCGGTGGGCTGCGTCCCGTTGGCGCAGGCTTCGTAGATCTTCGTGACTTCGCTTGCGGAGGCACCCGCCGCGAACAGCAGCAGCAGCAGCAGCGCCGCCGCGACGGCGAGCGTCGATCGGAGTAGGGCGACACGGGCGCGCAAGCGACGCACGCTACCAGTGCCCCCCGCGGGAAAGATCGTGATCGCCGGGCGTGTCGGCGAGGCTGGGCCCGGCCGAGGCGTGGGAGAGGCCGAGGCTGCCAAGGGCGCTCGAGAACCCCCCTGCCCAGGCGTCGTGGGTGTAGGCCTGCACGTCCCTGGCGCCAGCCGCGCCGAGACGGGCGCGCAGCGGAGCGTCCGCGGCCAGTCGGCGCAGGGCGTGCGCGAGCGCGCGGGGATCCCCGGCGGGCACGACCAGGCCGTTGTGCCCGTCGCGCACCAAGCCGCCGGCGACGGCGCCCACGGCGTCACTTGCGATCACGGGGAGGTTGCGGTTCATCGCCTCGTTCACCACCAACCCCCAGGGCTCGCGGAAGGTGCGCGTCGCGATCGAGGGAACCACGAGTATGTCGGCGGAGTCGTACATGCTGCGCAGCTCCCCGGGCGGGACGGGGTCCAGGCAGACCACTCCGGGCGGGGTCCCAGCGAGGGCGTCGCGTCCCCCGGCGTGACGGTGACCGGCGCGCCCCCTTGCCGCGCCACCCGGTCGGCGCCCTCCGGGATGTCCCGCACGGGCCGTCACCGCGCCGCCGGCGGGGACCCAAGGGGGGATGGATCCCACGCCGACGAGGACGAGCGCGGCGGCGGGCGCGAGGAGGCCCGAACAGCGCCAGGCCTCCAACAGCACCCCGAGACCCTTTTCCCGGACGGGGCGACCCGCAAACAGGAACTTGACGTCCGTCTCTGACGGCCATTCGGGCCTCGCGGGAGGGCTCACGCCGGGGGCGCCCCAGAAGTCGTTCTCGACCGATTGTGGAGCCACGTGCACGTTGACGGCGCCCCGCGCGCGCACGTAGGCGCTGACGTGGGGTCCGTAGGTGACGAGCGCGTCCGCGGAGCGGTAGAGGTGCCGCAGCACGGGGTAGGAGAGCAGGTGGGCGGCGGTGCGGGGGTGGGCCCACAGGGAGCTCCAGAGGATCAGCGGGACCCCCGCCCGGCGGGTGCCCGCCCAGGCGCCGGGCAGCGCGAGGCGCCCGCCGGTGGAGACGACGACGGCGCGGTGGCGCCCCGCCGCGGCGAGCGCGGCGACCTCGTGCTGGCGCACGCGCCGGTGGGGGAAGGGGAGCTCTCCCTCCGTGGCGCTGCCCCCGTGCTGGGATCGTCCCCCGAAGAGCGCGTACTCGACGTCCTCGCGCTCGTGCAGGCGCGCGAAGGCGCCCACGCGGTCGAGGGGCGCGTGCCCGGTGACGAACAGCACCGGCCCACCGCTTGCCCGGGGGGTCATCGTGGGCACTCCCCGGGGGGCCTCATCGCAGCGCGTGCTCGTAGGCGGCGAGGGTCTGCTCACCGCAGCGCTCCCAGGTGAAGTGGGCGGCGACGGTGGCGCGCGCGCGGCGGCCCGCCTCGCGCAGCCGCACGGGGTCCGAGAGCAGCTCGTCGATGCGCTGCGTGAGGCGCTCGATGTCCCCCGGGGGGACCAGCATGAAGCCGTCACCCGCCGCCGCGATCTCCTCGGGCCCGGGCTCCCCGCGGCAGCCGATCGCGGGCAGGCCGCCCGCCATGGCCTCGATGTAGGCGACCCCGAAGGCCTCCTCGGTGGAGGGCATCGCGAACAGCGTGCAGCGGCGCACACGCGCGAGCGCCTCCGCGGGGGGGAGCTGTCCGCAGAACTCCACACGCTCGCGGACCCCGAGCCGGGCGGCGAGCCCCTCCAGGGCCACCCGCTCGGGGCCGTCGCCCACGATCGCGTAGCGCAGCGAGGGGTGGCGAGGGGAGAGCACGGCGAGCGCGCGCAGCACGTCGGCGTGGCGCTTGCGCGCGACGAGGTGGCCGACGGTCACCAGCGAGGGCTCCGCGTCCCGCGCGACCCCGGCGGCGGGGAGGTCCGCGCCGAGGTGCACCACGCGCGCCTCCCGCGCGCCGTGGGTGCGGGCGAGCTCGGCGATGCCGCGGCTGTTGGCGAGCACCAGGCGGGCGGCGCCGAGCCCGCGCGCGACGGCCTCGCTGCCGTCGCTCGAGCGGGGGGCGGTGTGGAGCACGTCGCCGCCGTGGACGGAGACCACGAGGGGCTGCTCGAGCCCGACGCGGGACACCGCCTCGCCGGCGGGAACCGCGTTGTGGGCGTGGATCAGATCGAAGCCCTCGCGCCGGTGCAGGCGCCGCAGGGCGACCCCCAGCGCTGGCGCGGCCCAGGCGCCCCAGGCGGGGTAGGAGCGCCAGCGGGGCGGGGAGACGTAAGGTACGTAGGTGACCGGGAGGCCGTCGCGGAGCTGGTGCATGCCCCCCCGCACCCGCTCGCGCAGCATCCCCCCGAGCGCCCGCGGGCCGTTCAGCAGCCCTCCCCCGCCGGCATACAGCGAGGCGCGCGGCGGCACGAGGCGGTCCAGGACGAGCACGTGCACCTCCGCTCCCGCGGCCTGCGCGGCGAGCGCCTGGCGATGGGCCCAGATCCCCAGCACGGGGTCGCCGTGACGGGGATAGAACTCCGCTACGACCGCCACCCTCACCAGTGGCGGTGGGTGAGGAGGGTGGTCTGGGCTTCGCGGGCGCTCAGGTGGGGGCGCCCGGCAAGCAGGGTGCGCGCCTCGGCCACGGCGGCCTCGCGCGAGTAGGCCTCGCCGGCGGGCGCGGCGGTGTGGGCGATCGCGACGGCATCGAGCACCCCGCAGCGCCACCCGCGTTGGCGTGCGAGCGCGGCCCAGTGCAGGTCGAGGCCCCATCCCATGCGCACGTCGGGGAAGGGCAGCAGCGCCGGGAGGGTGGCGCGGGCGAAGGCGGTGACGGGGCCGATCTCGACGAACGGCGTCTGGCGCGCCACGGAGCCCGCGCGGCGGCGGGTGACGCGCCAGGCGGCGTGGGAGCGGGCGCGATGGGCGGGCTGGACGAGGTCGAAGCGCAGGCGCTCGGCCAGGAACAGCAGGCGGTCGAGGAAGCCCCGGGGGAGGACCACGTCGTCGTCGACCACGAGCAGCCAGTCGCACTCCCCGGCGGGATGGGCGGCGAGCAGGCGGTTGAGGTTCTGGAACTTCCCGAGCGCCCCCGGCTCGCCCATGTGCAGCTCGACGTCGTGGCGGGAGCGCAGCAGCTCGGCGCGGATCGCGCCCGCCATCGCGCGTCGCTCGGGGCGCTGCACGCCGAGGACGAGCACGCGCCGGCGCGGCGGTGAGCGACGCGCGGCGCGCAGCAGGCGCAGGCGCTGGCCGTCGAGCAGCTCGCTGGCGTCGAGCGCCCGGTCCACGAGCTCCCGCCGCACCGCGTCGAGGCCCCCGACGGTGCCGCTTTCCCCGGAGAGGAAGTCCTCCGTCTCGCGGCGGGGCTCCTCCGTCTCGCCGCGCGCGGGTGGGTGGCGCCGTTCGCGCACCCCCTCTTCGAGCCGGCCGAGGCTGTGGGCGACCATCGTGAGCCCCGCGGGGCAGCGGCGACGCACAACGTGCCCGAGGCACCCGGCGAGGGTGCGCAGCTCGCGCAGGAGACCGGGTGCCCGACCCCGCCACGCGTCATAGCGGCGGCTGGCACGTCCCCGTGCCCGTGCGGCGCGGGCGAGTGGGCGCAGCCGCGCGTCGGCCGGCGAGCGCCGGTGGTCGAGGGCGGCGGCGGCGATGTACACGATCGGCGCGGCGGGCTCGACGATGGGTCCTGCGGGCTGGGCGATGGGCCCCCCGGGCTCGGCGATGGGTCCGGCGGGCTGGGCAATGGGCCCCCCGGGCTCAGCGACGGGTCCGGCGGGCTGGGCAATGGGTCCCCCGGGCTCAGCGACGGGTCCGGCGGGCTGGGCAATGGGTCCCCCGGGCTCGGCGATGGGTCCGGCGGGCCGGGCCCCATTGCGGCCCGCGGCTGCACCGCGGCTGGCGGCGCGCAGGCGGTCCTGCCACTCCTGCTCGTCGCCATAGAGCCCGAGGGCGGCGTCGAAGGGCCCGACGCGCTCCAGGGCGCTGCGGCGCACGGTCATGTTGGCCCCCCAGGCGTAGCGCACGCGGTCGCTGTCCTCGGGCCCGAGGTCGAGCGAGGTGATTGGACTGCCCTCCCGCCCGCAGGAGTGCCGACCCCACCCGCCCCGGCCCTCCAGGCGGGGGTGGATCGGGCCGGCGAGGACCTCCGCGTGGGGGTGTTCGCGGGCGCCGAGCAGCAGCGCCTGGAGCCATCCGGGGCGGACCTCGACGTCGTCGTCGACGAACACGAGCAGCTCCCCATGGGAGTTGGCGACGGCGGTGTTGCGGGCCGCATTCAGCCCCAGGGGTCGGTCGTGGGAGAGGTAGCGCGCGCCGAAGCGCTCAGCGACCGCGCGGACCGCCGGGGAGGAGTGGTCGTCCTCGACCACCAGCAACTCGGCCCCGGCGGCAGCGGCCTGGGGGGCGATCGAGGCGAGTGCGACCTCGAGGTACTCGGGCCGCGCGCGGGTGGGGATGACGATCGATGCGGTGGGGTTCAAGATGGGGTGTTGCTTGGGAAGAGGGGCCCGGCTCGCCGACCGATCGGGGATCGACGGGATCGCCGATCGCCCAGCGGCCGGCTGCGCCGCCCTCTGGGCGTGATGCGAATACTCGCAATGAGAGTATTCGCCAGTGGAACATTCTAGGTTTGCCTAGACATGATCCTGTTCCTGCACAACCGCTACCGCGCCCCGGGGGGAGAGGAGCGCGTGGTGGAGGACCTGATGTGGCTGGTGCGCGAGCGCCTAGGGGAGCCGGTGGAGCTCCTCGCGCGGGAGGGGCAGGGTGCGGGCCGGACGCGCGCGGCGGCGGGCCTGCTGCGCGGGGGCCTCGACCCGCGCGAGGTGGCGGAGGCGGTGCGCGCCACGGGGGCGCGGGTGGTGCACGCCCACAACATCAACCCCACGCTCGGTTGGCGGGCGCTGGCGGCCGCGCGGGAGGCGGGGGCGCGGGTGGTGGTGCACCTGCACCAGTACCGCCTGGTGTGCGCGGTGGGGGTGTGCTTCACGAGGGGCGAGGAGTGCGTGCGCTGCCACGGGCGCAACACCCTGCCCGGGGTGCTGCGGGGCTGCCGGGGGAACCTTGGGGAGGCGCTCGTGTACGGGGCCGGCCTGGCGCTGTGGCAGCGGCGCGTGGTGGAGCAGGCGGACGCGGTGATCGTCCCGAGCGAGTTCGCGCGGGAGCGGCTGCGGGAGCTGGGCGCTCCGCTGCCGTGGGAGCGGGTGCACGTGCTGGCGCCCCCAGTGCGGGCACTCATCAACGGCGCACCGGCCGAGGGCCGTCCACGGGATGGCTATGCGCTGGTGGTGGCGCGCCTGTCTCCGGAGAAGGGGATCGACGTGGCGATCGAGGCGTGCCGCCGCGCGGGCATCTCGCTGGTGGTCGCGGGGGAGGATCTGGGGGGCAACGCCCCCGGTGGCGAGGCGGCGGGTGGGGCGGAAGGCGGGGCGGTTCGCTTCGTGGGCCGCGTCGACGATGCGCGCCTCGCTCAGCTGCGGGCGGGGGCGGCGCTGGCGCTGGTGCCCTCGCGCTCGGCGGAGACGTTCGGCCTCGCGGCGGCGGAGGCGATGGCGGCTGGTCTGCCGGTCGCGGCGAGCCGCGTGGGGGCGCTTGCGGAGCTCCTCGGCGAGGAGTCCCTGGCGCCCCCGGGGGACGCGGTGGCGCTGGCGGCGGCGATCGAACGCCTGCGCGGCGATCCCCAGGCGGGGGCGCGGGCGCTGGAGCGGGTTCGCGCCCTGTGCTCTCCGGAGGTGGTCGCGGGGAAGCTGGCGCAGGTATATGAGGCTGCGACGGCGTCGTGAGTCGCCCGCATCGATTGCCGTGAGCCGCTCGCGCCGACGCGTTCGTGTCGCCAGCGCCGATTGTCGTGAAGTCGCCCGCGCCGATCTCACGATCGTTACCGCGCGTCCCGCGTCGCGCCTACACTACGGCCGGTCATGACGACTGTGGGCATTGTCGGGCTGGGCTACGTGGGGCTGCCGCTGGCGGTGGCGTTCGCGCAGGAGGGCTGTGAGGTGGTCGCGGTCGACGTGGACGCGCGCAAGGTGGCGGCGATCGAGGCGGGGGAGTCCTACATCGAGGACGTGCCCTCGGCGCAGCTCGCGGGGGTGCGGGAGCGGATCCACGCCAGCACGCGTTATGCGCGGCTGGCGAAGGCGGATGCGGTGCTGGTGTGCGTGCCCACGCCGCTGACCCGCAACCGGGAGCCCGACCTCGGCCCGCTCCTGGACGCCACGCGAGGGCTGGCGGACGTGCTGCAGGCGGGCCAGCTGGTGGTGCTGGAGTCGACCACCTACCCCGGCACCACGCGCGAGCGGATGTTGCCGATCCTGGAGGAGTCGGGCCTCGCGGCGGGCCGGGACTTCCATCTGGCGTTCTCCCCCGAGCGCGTGGACCCGGGGCGGACGGACTTCACGCTGCGCAACACCCCGAAGGTGGTGGGGGGCCTGACGGAGGCGTGCGCGGAGCGCGCGGGGGCGCTCTACGGGCTGGTGTGCGAGCGAATCGTGCCCGTCTCCAGCCCCGAGGCGGCGGAGCTGAGCAAGCTGCTGGAGAACATCTTCCGCTCGGTGAACATCGCGCTCGTGAACGAACTGGCGATGCTGACCGACCGCATGGGGATCGACATCTGGGAGGTGGTGGACGCCGCGGCGACCAAGCCCTACGGCTTCATGCGCTTCGAGCCGGGGCCGGGCATGGGCGGGCACTGCCTGCCGGTGGACCCCTTCTACCTGAGCTGGCGCGCGCGGGAGTTCGACATGGTGACGGAGTTCATCGAGCTGGCGGGCAAGGTCAACCAGCAGATGCCCTACCACTGCGTGATGAAGGTGGAGCGTGCGCTCAACGACGAGGGCCTGCCGGCGCGGGGCGCGCGCATCGCGGTGCTCGGGGTCAGCTACAAGCCGGGCGTGGGCGACGTGCGGGAGTCCCCGGCGCTGAAGATCATCGCCCTGCTGCGGGCGCTGGGGGCGGAGCTCGCCTATCACGATCCGCACGTCCCCGAGCTGCCCGAGCTCGGCATGCGCAGCGTCCCGCTGGAGGAGGCGCTGGAGGAGGCGGACCTCGCTTTGATCGTGACGGCCCACCCGACGGTCGATCACAGCCTCGCGGCCGAACGGGCGCGTGTGGTGGTGGACCTGCGCGGGGTCACGCGGGGGGCGCGGGTGGGGAACACGGTGCAGCTGTGACGCTCACCCCGGACCCGCGCGCGCCGGGCCTGCTGCTGGGGGAGGACGTGGAGATCGGCGAGGGGGTCTCCTTCGGGGCGTATGTGGTGGTGCACGACGGCACCGCGATCGGGGCGGGCTGCGTGATCGAGGACCACGCCGTGCTCGGCAAGCGCCCGCGGCTGGCGCGGAGCTCCTCCGCGCGCGGCGAGGTGGGCCCTCTGGAGCTGGGGGAGCGGGTGACGGTGTGCGCCGGCGCGGTGGTGCTCGCGGGCGCGAGCATCGGCGAGGAGGCGATCCTGGGCGACCAGTCGTTCGTGCGCGAGCGCTCCCGCGTGGGCGCGGGCTCGGTGATCGGGCGGGGCAGCGTGGTGGACAACGACGTGCAGGTGGGCGCCCGGGTGAAAGTGCAGACGGGTGTCTACCTGACGGCGTTCACCCTCATCGAGGACGACGTCTTCGTGGGCCCCGGCGCCACGACCACGAACGACGACACGATGGCCCGTCACGATGACGCGACTCCCCTGCGGGGAGCGACCCTGCGCCGCGCCTGCCGTGTGGGCGGCGGCACGGTTCTGACCCCGGGTGTGGAGATCGGGGAGGAGGCGTTCGTCGCCGCGGGGGCCGTGGTGACGCGCGACATCCCGCCCTGCGCGGTCGCGATGGGTGTCCCCGCGCGAGTGGTGCGCGAGGTTCCCGCGGAGGACCTGCTGGAGCACTGGCGCTCCTAGGCCCCGCTTGCAGCACCGACCCTGCACATTGCACCAATATACTAGTTTACTGGCAAACTTTCAAAGGCGGCCCGGGGCCGCTAACGTACGGGTGTGAGCCGCCAGCCTGACACCGGGGATTCGGGGCTTGGCACGCCTCTGGACGGTGGCCTGGACTTCGCGATCGATCGCCGGGCGGAGGTTCCGATCGGGGTTCAGCTCGCCTGGGCCCTGCGCGCGCGCATCCACGACGGCAGGCTGGCGCCCGGACAGCGTCTCCCGGGCCTGAGGGACCTCGCGCAGGAGCTGAAGGTGAACGCCAACACCGTGCGCGCCGTCTACCAGCGCCTGGAGCACGAAGGCATGATCGAAAGCCAGCAGGGAAGCGGGACGTTCGTCACCGCCACCGCGCGCAGGTCCTCCGCGGCTGGTGCGATCGCGGCAAGCGCCGCCCGCGAGGCGTTGCAGACGGGCGTCGATCCGCGCGAGGTCGCGGCCGCCCTGTACGTCGAGCCGGGATCCGATCCCCTGCCCCACGATCAGGGAGCGGAGCGCCGGCGGGGGCTGCGCGTCCAGATCGCGGCCCTGGAGCAGGTCCTCGCGAGGATGGAAGCCGAGCATCCCGAGCTGGTGCCCGCCTCGCGCGCGGCTGTGCGCCGGGCGCTGCCCGCGCGCGGCCCGCGGCTGCTGGACGTCGAGGAGCTCGAGCTGACCCAGACCCACCTCCTGCGCCGGCTCGCCGCCATCCAGAACGCGAGCGATGAGCTCGAGCACCGCCGCCAGAGCACCGCCGAGTCCGTCGAGCAGCCGCAGGAAGCGGCGCTTGCGCCGAAGCCCGCCGCTCGTCCACGCGCCAAGGCGCGGCCGGCCCCGGCTGGGGCGTAGGCGGTGCCGGTGGCCTGAACCGAATCCACCGATCCCGGGGCCGCACCGATGTCCAGCCGGATATCGGTGGATCCAGGCTGAGCCGGCGAAACTTGTGGCTCCACGCGTCGGGCAGTCGCAGCCGCGGTTGGGTTCGACTGCGGCATCGGCTAGCTTGAGGGCCAGATGTCCACTGTCAGTGAGACAGCGCCGATGGCGGGCGCCGGCGTCCCCGTCGCGGCTCGGGCGCTCACGCGCCACTACGGGGAGGGCGCCACCGCGGTGCAGGCGCTGCGTGGAGTGGACCTCGACGTGCGGGATCGTGAGCTCGTCGCCGTCATGGGGCCCTCGGGCTCGGGCAAGTCGACGTTGATGCATCTGCTCGCGGGGCTCGACCGGCCGACGTCGGGCAGCGTGACGATTGCCGGCACCGAGCTGGGCCGGCTCGACGACCGGGCGCTGACGCTCCTGCGCCGCGAGCACATCGGCTTCATCTTCCAGTTCTTCAACCTGCTGCCGATGCTCGACGCCGCAGAGAATGTCGTGCTGCCGCTCTCGATCGCTGGCGAGCGGCCCGACCAGGCGTGGGTGCAGGAGCTGCTGGGCAAGGTCGGCCTGGAGCACCGCCGCCACCACCGTCCCTCCGAGCTCTCCGGTGGCGAGCAGCAGCGCGTGGCGATCGCGCGCGCGCTCGTCACGCGGCCGACGATCCTGCTCGCGGACGAGCCCACCGGCAACCTCGACTCGAAAACCGGCGGGGAGATCCTCGACCTGTTGCGCGACTCGGTCGACTCCTACGGGCAGACGACGGTGATGGTCACGCACGATCCGCGTGCCGCCGCGATCGCCGACCGCGTCCTGTTCATCGCCGACGGGCAGATCGTCAAGCAGCTCACCGGGGCAAGCACCGGGGAGGTGGTGACGGTGATGAGCGAGCTCTCCTCATGAGCGGGCGCCCGCGTGGCGCGGCGGCGAGCACGCGGAGTGCTCGGGCGCGTGGGGCGGTGGGCACGCGGCCTCGAGAAGAGCGCGTGGCGACCAAGGCGCGAGCGCGCGGGGAGCGCCCGGAATGATCGGCGTCGCCCTGAAAGGGCTCGCCGGGCGCAAGCTGCGCGCGGCGCTGACCGCGGTGGCGATCGTGCTCGGCGTGGCGATGATCAGCGGCACGTTCATCCTCACCGACACGATCGAAGCGGCCTTCGACACGGTCTTCACCGTGGTCTACAAGAAGACCGACGTGATCGTCACGGGCCGCAGCGCGATCAGCGAAGGGGAAGGGGAACGCGAACGCGGCAGCACCCCTGCCTTCTCCGAAACGCTGCTCGCCACGGTGAGCGCGCTGCCGGGCGTGGCCGAAGCACAGGGCTCCGTGCAGAGCCGCGCGCAGCTGGTGGGGCGCGACGGCAAGGTGCTCTCCACGCACGGCTCACCGGGCCTCGGCTACAGCGTGCATGCGCTCGGCAACCAGCGCTTCAACCCGCTGGAACTCCTGCGCGGCCACTGGCCGGTGGGAGCCCACGAAGTCGCGATCGACGCCAACTCGGCCGAAAAGGATGGCTACGTGGTGGGGGAGGAGATCGGGGTGATAACCCGGGGCGCCGAGCAGCCGATGCGGATCGCGGGGATCGCGCGGATCGGCGGCGTCTCCTCGATCGGCGGCGCCACGATGGCGATCTTCAACTTCCCCGTGGCCCAGCGCCTCTTCAACAAGGTGGGGCGCCTGGATTCGATCTCGGTCGCCGACCGGCCCGGCTACTCCCCCCAGCAGGTGGCGGACGAGATCCGCCCCGCGCTGCCGGCCAACGCGCAGGTCCGGACCGGCGAAGCGGAAGCCAAGAAGCGCACGGAAATGACCGGCGAACTCCTGAGCGTGATCCGCGACTTCCTGCTCGCCTTCGCGGGTATCGCGCTGTTCGTGGGCTCCTTCGTGATCGCCAACACGCTCTCGATCACGATCGCCCAGCGCACCCGGGAGCTGGCGACCCTGCGCACGCTCGGCGCGACCGGCCGCCAGGTGCGCCGCTCGGTGCTGCTCGAAGCGTTCGCGATCGGCCTGCTCGCATCGGTCGTGGGCCTGTTCCTCGGGCTGGGGCTGGCGAAGGGCCTGAACTCCCTGTTCCACCACCTGGGCATCGACCTCCCCCAGGCCGCGACGGTGTTCGCTACGCGCACCGTGATCGTCTCGCTGCTCGTGGGCGTCGGCATCACGATGCTCGCGGCGCTGCGCCCCGCCGCCCGCGCGACGCGCGTGCCGCCGATAGCGGCGGTGCGCGAGGGGGCGCTGCTGCCCACCTCGCGCTTCGCGCGCTTCAACACGCCCGCCGCGCTCGGGGTGCTCGGCGGCGCGGTGGTGCTGATGCTCGTGGGCCTGTTCGTGAGCTCGCTCTCCACGGGCCTGCGCCTGCTGGCGATCGGCCTCGGGGCGGTGGGGGTGTTCGTGGGCGTGGCGATGCTCGCCAAGACGCTGGTGCCGCCGCTGGCCAAGGCGCTCGGGTGGCCCGCCACGAGGATCGGCGGCACCGCCGGGCGGCTGGCGCGCGGCAACGCGATGCGCAACCCGACGCGCACGGCCTCCACGGCCTCCGCGCTGATGATCGGGCTCGCGCTCGTGACGCTCGTGTCGGTGCTGGCGGCCGGGCTGAAAACCACTTTCGAAGGCTCGGTCAACGAACTGTTCCACGCCGACTACGCGCTCACCGCGACCAACAACTTCTCCCCCGTCTCCACCGCCTCCGCCGAAGCGGTCGCGCGGGTGCCGGGCGTGCAGGTCGTCTCCGGCGTGCGCGCCGGCCGCGGACGCGCGTTCGGCGGCGCGATCAACGTCAGCGGCGTCTCCGGCGACATCAGCCAGGTGGTGCACGTCAAATGGCAGCACGGCTCGCCCGCGACCCCCGGCGAACTGGGCGCGGACGGCGCGTTCGTGTCCAAGGCCTACGCGAAAGAACTCCACCTGCACATCGGCTCGCCGCTGGCCGTGGAGACCCCCTCCGGCCGGGTCATGCACCTGATGCTGCGCGGCATCTACGCACCGCCCAAGGGCGGTGCGCCCTATGGCGACGTGACGATCTCCACGCAGCGCTTCGACGCCGAATACCAGAACCCCGAAAGCGTGTACACGTTCGTGAACATCGCCGGGGGCGCCACGCCCGCCAACACCCGGCGCCTGGAAGCTGCGCTCGTGCCCTTCCCCGACGCGAAGATCCAGACCGAGGGCCAGTTCAAGGAAAACCAGGAGCAGGGCATCACCACGCTGCTCAACCTCCTGTACGTGCTGCTCTCGCTGTCGATCCTCGTGAGCCTCTTCGGGATCGTCAACACGCTCGTGCTGACCGTGTTCGAGCGCACCCGCGAGCTCGGCATGCTGCGCGCGATCGGCATGACCCGCCGCCAGGTGCGCCGCATGATCCGCCACGAAAGCATCATCACCGCGCTGATCGGCGCCGCGCTCGGGATCCCCGTGGGGATCGTGCTCGCGCTGATGGTGGGGCAGGCGATCGAATACCCCTCCTTCACCCTCCCCGTGGGCCGGCTGGTCGCGTTCGTCATCGCCGCGATCCTCGCCGGCATCGTCGCCGCGATCTTCCCGGCGCGGCGCGCCGCCCGGCTCAACGTGCTGCAGGCGCTGCAGTACGAGTAGGGGGACACGTTCCCTGGTGACGCCGCCGACTGGTTGGAGGAGGTGCGTGGCGATGTGCGTAGTGCTCGCTGTCTGGTCGTGCGCACCGGCTTCGGCGACCGAATACGTCGATGGGGTCTCCGATCTGAATATCGCGACGTGGGATAGCAACACGGAAGGCTACTTCACAAAACTCTTCACAACAAGATGGGTCGCCGGTGGCCACATCAAATACTTGCGCTACGTCGTGCAATGGAACGCGATGATAGGAACCAGCAAATTTGACAAAGAACAGCGAACACAATTTGAAGCTTGGTACAACGACGTAGAGTCGCGCATGTCTGGCCTAACACTTGAGCTTTCCCTTACCACTTATGAAGCAACGGAAAGGGAACGGCCTACGGCGGCTACGTATAAGGAGGCACTTCAAGGGCTCTTGAGCTATGCAACTGCTGTTCGCTATGTCGAGCCGTGGAATGAGCCTGACAGCGGCGGTCAAGAGAACGGGAAGTGGGTTGGCACCTATGTAACTCCGTCGCGTGCGGCGGAATACGCCAAGGAAGCCTCGACGTTGTGCAACGTGCACGGCTGCGGAACGGTAGTGGGTAACCTCCTGGACTGTGAAGAATGTCAGATGGTGAAGTACGAGAAGGAATATGTAGCAGCCCTGGGCGGCTGGACCTTCCGCGATTGGGGCATGCATCCGTATCTAGCGGTGAAGAACAGGGCAATCGCGACGGTGACCGAATTCAAGGAACACTGGGGCGACGGGGCGTCGTCGTTGTGGTTCACGGAGGTTGGGGCATACGAGTGCGAGGACTACGGATCGACCGAAATATGGACCGAAGCCGAACAGGGTGAACACGCAGAGTGGCTGGTCAAGACTCTGATCCCGGAAGCCGGACCTGAACATGTTTTCTATTACTTCTTCCTGGACGGTTACGGCGAACAGCCGCAGAAAGAATGCGAAGAAAAGAAAGGCAAGCCCGACACGGCGCTGTACGTCCCAAGCGGCGACCCCAACGCCCCGGACCGGCCGCGTCCCGCCGCGGCGTGGATCTTTGGCAACACGGGAGAGTCGTGGGGCTATACGGGCGGTGCGTCACCCTGCGTGCAAGAAATCAGCTTTCTTGACTGGCAGTGCCAATGGGAGTGAGAATCAAGCGGCCGTGGCCCGAGCGGCCGCGATGACTTCTGCCACCTGCGCCCGTGTGAGCACGGGGCTCATCGGGATCGCGAGGTGGGTGCGGGCGGCGTGCTCGGTGGCGGGCAGCTCGACGCCCTCGCCCCACGCGCGCATCGCGGGCTGGCGATGGATGGGGGTTCGGTAGTAGGGCTTGTGGCCCACACCGGCGGCGGCGAGCGCCGCTTCCAGGGGCGGTGGATCGGGGTGGCCGATCACGTAGAGGTGCCAGGCGGGCTGCGCGCCCGCGAGGGGCCTGGGCAGCGCAACGAGCTCGCCGAGGCCGGCCTGCTCGTAGTGGGCGCCCGCTGCGCGGCGACCCTCGGCCCAGGCGTCGAGGTGGGGCAGCTGCACTCGCAGGAGGGCTGCCTGGAGCTCATCCAGGCGCGAGTTGTAGCCCACCTGCTCGTAGGCGATCTTGTCGTGGGAGCCATGGAAGCGCAGGGTGCGCGCGCGCTCGGCGATCTCGGGGTCGGAGGTTGCGATTGCGCCGCCGTCGCCGAAGCCGCCGAGGTTCTTGGAGGGGAAGAAGGAGAAGGTGGCGGCCGTGCCGAGCGCTCCGGGGCGCCCCGCGTCCGTGCGCGAGCCCGCGGCCTGGGCGGCGTCCTCGAGCACGGGGACGCCGAGCGCCTCGATCTCGGCGACGGGGGCGACGTTGCCGAAGAGGTGCACCGCGATCACCGCCTTCGTGCGGGGGGTGAGCGCAGCGCGGACCGTGTCGGCGGTGAGGCAGTAGGTGTGGGGGTCGATGTCGCAGAAGACCGGCGTGGCCCCAGTCGGGGGTATGGCCTCGGCGGAGGCGTAGAAGGTGAAGGAGGGCACCACCACCTCATCGCCCGGCCCGACCCCCATCGCGCGCAGCGCAATCGTGATCGCGTCGGTGCCGTTGGCCACGCCCACCGCGTGTGCGGCCCCGCAGTACGCCGCGAACTCCTGCTCGAAAGCGGCCACCTCGGGGCCGAGGATGTAGCGCTCGGAGTCCAGCACCCGCGCCACCGCCGCACGCAGCTCCTCGCGCAGGGGGATCAGGGGGGAAGAGGTGTCGAACAGGGGGACGCTCACGCGGCAGCCGATCCGGTGTGAGCCTGAACGGGCGCCTCCCGCTCACGCAGCCACCGCACGGTCGCGGCGATGCCCTCCTCGACCCCGATGCGGGCCTCCCAGCCGAGCAGGGTGCGGGCCTTCTCGACGGAGGGCCAGCGGCGCTGGACGTCGACGGTGAAGCTCGGGAGGTGCTCCAGCGCGAACGCCTCGGGGTCCTCGCCGCAGGCCTCCCACACGATCCGCGCGATCTCCGCGACGGTGAGCTCGCGGGAGGCGGAGATGTTGAAGTCCTCGTTCAGGCCCGCCTCGGCGCTCATCGCGGTGACGATCCCGTCGGCGATGTCGTCGACGTGGGTGAGCGTGCGGGTCTGCTCGCCGGAGCCGAAGATCTGCAGGGGGCGCTGTCCGGAGAGCACCTTGCGGATCAGGTCGGGCACGGCGTGGGCGATGCCGGGCTCGGCGTCGGGCAGCTCGCCGGGGCCGTAGGCGTTGAAGGGGCGGCAGATCGTGTAGGGGAGGCCGTGCTCCTCGTGGGCGGCGCGGCAGTAGACCTCGCCGGTGAGCTTCGAGAAGCCGTAGGCGGAGAGCGGGACGGGGCAGTCGGGGAGGTGGGCCTCGGTGGTGGGGTACTCGGTGGCGCGCTCGAAGACCATCGAGGAGGAGACGTAGGCGAAGCGCTCCACCTCCACCTCCAGCGCGGCGCGCACGACGGCGTTGTAGAGAGCGTTGTTGACCTCCGTGAGGGTGTGGGGGAGGCGATGGAAGTTCGCGATCCCCCCCACGATCGCGGCGAGGTGGATCACGTGCGAGCAGCCCTCGCTGGCGCGGCGGGCCTCCGTGAGCAGGCGCAGATCGCCGGTGTGCACCTCGCACCCCTCGCGCATCCACTGCGGGGCGGGGCGCTGGTCGGAGACCCGCACCTCGTAGGCGGGGTCCGCCAGCAGCCGGCGCACCACCGCGGCCCCGATCGTGCCGGCGCCGCCCGTGACGAGCACGCGGCTCATGCGCTGGGCGCCCCCAGCGCGGCGAGCTCGGAGGCGTACGCGAACACCTGGCCCGCCCCCCAGCAGTTCCAGGGGTCCACGACCAGGCACTCCTCCGCGGCGAGCGCCGCGATCGCGGCGAGCGTCCCGGGCTCGCGGAACTCCGAGTGGTTGGCCGCCACCACAACGGCGTCCGCCCCCTCCAGCGCCTCCTGGAGCGGCGCGGTGGGGGTGGGGACGTGGGGATCGTGCGCGGTGACATCCGCGAGCTCTCGCTCCAGCAGTCGCACGAGCTTGTGGGCGAGCGAGTCGCGCTCGTCGTCGGTGTCCGCCTTGAACGCGAGGCCGAGCACCGCGACCTTGCGGTTCTCAAGCGTACCCAGGCGCCGGCGCATCCCCTCGACGAGGAACAGCGGCACGGACTCGTTCACGCGCGAGACCGCGAGCAGCATTCCGGGCGCGTTGGAGCGCTCCTCGGAGAAGGCGAAGTCCTTGCGCAGGCAGGTCCCCGCGGTGAGCCCCGGCTGGGCGATGCCCCCGCGGGGGTAGTCGCGGTTGACGAGGTCGATCACCTCGAAGACGTTGGCGTGGTGGCGCTCGCAGTCCATCATCAGCAGGTTGGGGAGCGCGAAGTTGGTGTAGCGCAGGATGTTGGCCCAGATCTTCGCGAGCTCCGCCTGCACGGGAGTGGTCTGCACGATCGGGGCGCCAAAGACCCCAAACAGCTCCGCGGCGATCTCCCCGGAGCGCGCGCCGACGCCACCGACGATGCAGGGGAGGGTGTCGATCTCCTCCAGGAAGCGCCCCGCGGCGATGCGCTCGGGGGCGTGCGCCACGAACACCTCCTCGCCGATGCGAAAGCCGCGGTGCTTGGCGAGGTAGCCCGCGACGAACTCCGTGGTCCCCGGCGCCACGGTGGAGCGCAGCACGAGCGAGTGTCCCGGGGCCAGCACCCCCAGGAGGTCGTCCAGTGCGGAGCGGATGTCGCGCATGTCGATCTCGATGTGCGAGAAGGAGGGGGTGCCGAGCGTGATCACGATGTGCCGCGCCCGCGCGGCCTCGGCGACGCGCTCGGAGAGCTCCAGCCGGCCGCTCTCGCGAACCTGCGCCAGCAGCTCCTGGGCGCCGGTCTCCTGGAAGGGCATCGCGCCCTCCCGCACCGCGTCGAGGCGGGCGGTGTCGTTGTCGATCCCGATCACCCGCAGCCCGCGGTCGGCGAAGGAGAGCGCGAGCGGCAGCCCGACGCGGCCGAGGCCGATCACCGAGACGTCGGCGGTGTGCTGGGGCGGGGTCATGGAAGGTGAGGTTAGCGGCGCTCGCGCCAGTACTGGCAGGCGAACCCGACCACGAAGCGGGGGTTGTAGCGGGCATAGCGCCGCCACAGCCGGCGGGGCTCGCGTGCGAGGCGGTAGCTCCACTCCAGGCCGCTGCGCTGCATCCACGGCGGAGCCTGGGGCACGAGGCCGGCGTGGAAGTCGAAGGCCGCGCCGACTCCCACGAGCAGGGGGGTGCGCAGCCGGGGGCGCATGCGCTGCATCCAGAGCTCCTGCTTGGGCTGCCCGGTGCCCACCCACACGACCTGAGCGCCGCAGCCGTCGATCTCGGCGACCACGCGGCGCTCCTCCTCCGGGGTGAGCTCCCTGAAGGGCGGCGAGTGGCCACCGGCGATCTCGAGGCCCGGGAAGCGCTCGCGCAGACGGCGGGTGAGCAGCTCCAGTGCCTCGGGGGTGCGGCCCCCGTAGAGGTAGATGGGCGTCCCCGTGCGGGCGGCGCGCGCGCAGAAGCCCGCCATCAGGTCGGGCCCGTAGACACGCGTGGCGCGCGCGTGGCCAAGCAGGCGCAGCGCCCACACGAGCGGCATCCCGTCGGGCACCGCGAGCGTGGCGTCCAGGGTGGCGGCGAGCGTGACGGGGTCCTCGCGGGCGCTCATCACGAGGTTCACCGCGGCCGCGGTGAGGTAGCCGCGCTTCCCGGCCGCGATCATCGCCTCCATCCAGTCCATCACCTGCTCGTAGTCGGAGATCGCGAGCGGGATGCCGAGGATCTCCGCGCGGGGGGGCGGCTCGGGGATGGTGCAGGGCGGGGTGGTGGATGCGCGGGAGTGGGCGATTGGGTGAAGATACCCATCACGGTGGCGAGGATCGATCGAGACTTCTGGGCGGGGCGGCGGGTGCTGCTCACGGGCCACACCGGCTTCAAGGGGGCGTGGACGGCGCTGTGGCTGCAGGAGCTCGGCGCGCGGGTCACGGGCCTCGCGCTGGCGGGAGCACCCACGAGCCCCTCCCTGTACGAGCTCGCAAGGGTGGGCGAGGGGATGCGCGAGCGCACCGCCGACGCGCGTGACGCACCCGCGCTGCTGGAGGCGGTGGAGCAGGAGCGCCCCGAGGTCGTGCTGCACCTCGCCGCGCAGCCGCTCGTGCGCCTCGGCTACCGGGAGCCCGTGCTGACCTACGAGGTGAACGTGATGGGCACCGTGAACCTGCTGGAGGCGGTGCGCTGCGCGGGAGAGGAGGTGCGCGCGGTGGTGGTGGTGACCTCGGACAAGTGCTACGAGAACCCCGCGGGAGGAGCGCGGCGGTTCGTGGAGGGCGATCCCCTGGGCGGCGAGGACCCCTATTCGAGCTCGAAGGCGTGCGCGGAGCTCGTGGCGGCGGCGTACCGCAGCTCGTACTTCTCCGCCGGCGCGAGCGCGAGCCGGAATGCGGGGCCACAGCGCTCCCCCTCCTCCCCCATCCCAAGAACCCAAATCGCCACCGCCCGCGCGGGCAACGTGATCGGCGGCGGTGACTGGGGCGCGGACCGGCTGATCCCTGACATCGTGCGCGCGGTGGAGGCGGGGGAGCCGGTGAGGGTGCGCAACTCCGGCGCGGTGCGTCCCTGGCAGCACGTTCTCAACCCCCTGAGCGGCTACCTGACGTTGGCGCAGGAGCTGTGCCGCGAGGACTCCCCGGAAGTGGCGAGCGCGTGGAACTTCGGCCCCGCCCGGGAGGACGCGCGGACGGTGGGCTGGGTGGTGCGGCGCCTGGCGGATTACTGGGCGGGTGCGTTGCGCTGGGAGGCGGACGATGGGGAGGGTGGGGAGCTCAATCCTCCGGAGGCTGGACACCTGGCACTCGACTCGAGCAAGGCCGAGCACGGTCTCGGCTGGCGCCCCGCGTGGGGCCTAGGGGAGGCGCTGGAGCGGGTGGTGAGCTGGCACGAGGCGCATCGGCGCGGCGAGGACATGCGCGCGGTCAGTCTCGCCCAGATCGCCGAGCTTGCGTAGGCCACCTGCCTTTTCGCCACCAGGGCATAGTCCTTGGCGCCGCCAAAGGAGCTGATTTGCTCGGGGTTTTGACCCATCGGTTCGATTGGGCCGTGGGATTCCCACAGCTCGTAATCTTTCGTGCGGTGAGCTTCGACCCTGCTCCTGTCATGAGCCCCTCGACTCTGTGCCGGCCGTGAGCCCCTCGACTCTGCGCCGGCCGTGAGCCCCTCGACTCTGCGCCGCTACCGCGCCGAGCGCCTGCTGCGCCAGGAGTTCGGGGGGCTGCGCGAGGAGGTGCTGGGGAGCGTGCGGGGACGGCTGCGCTCGCGCGGCGTGCACCTCGACGGTGGTGACCTGGAAGCGTGCTACGCCCAGGCCTGGCAGGGTCTCTACGCGGCGGTCGCGGCCGGTGAGGAGATCGCCAATCCGGGGGGTTGGCTGACGGTGGTGACGTTCCGCAGGGCGATCGACGAGCACCGCGGCGCCCCCCGGGGGCGGGCGCCGGAGCGAGCCGCGGTCGAACCGGACCTCCCGGCTGAACTGGACGACCGCGCACGTCTGCGCCACCTCTTCGAGGCCCTGCGCAGCCGCCTGAGCACGCGCGAGTGTGAGGCGGCGAGCCTCTGCTATCTGCAGGGCTTCACCCGTGCGCAGGCCGCTGAGCGCATGGGCATCAGCGAGGCGCGCATGGTCAAGCTGATGGAGGGCCGCGGCCCGGGCAGGCCGGGCGTGGCGGGCAAGGTGGGGGTGCTGCTCGAGGCGATTCGCGAGGGGGAGTGGTGCGAGCAGCAGGCGTCGCTGATGCGCGGTTTTGCCTTCGGCATCCTCGACCCCGACGGCGAGCGCTACCAGTTGGCGCGCCTGCACCAGCGCGAGTGCCCCGCGTGCCGCGCCTACGTCCTCTCGCTGCGCGGCCTCGCCGCGGTGCTGCCGCCGCTGCCACTTCCGTGGGGTCCGGGAGCCCCGCCCACCCTGGAAGCTCCGTCCAGTCACGTCTCACCGGCCCACCCCACGCCCACCGCGGCGAAGGCCGGCACGAAGGGGGTCAGTGCGAGGGCGGGTGCGAAGGGGGCGGGCGCCAAGGCGGGCGCGGGGACCGGAGCCGGCGCAGGACCGGGCGCTGCCTCCGCGGGAGCCGGTGCGGGGGCCGTCTCGGCCTCGGCGGGCCTCGCCGGGGCGGGCGGCGCCGGTGGGGGCTGGCTGCTGGGTGGCTCGGTGGGTGCAAAGCTGGCGGTGAGCTGTCTGCTGGCGCTGAGCGTCGGCTGCGTGGCTCTCACGGTGGCGCCTCACCACGCGGGCGCTGCCACACGAGGACGGCTCCACCGTGAGCCTCCGGCAAGGAACCACGACACGGCGGGCGCGGCGCAACTGGCGACAGGCTCGACCCCGCTGGTCGAGGCGCTGGTCGGAGGGCCCTCCACCACGACCACGCGGGTCGTCTCACGGGTAGCGCGAGCGGCCGCCGCGCGCAGGGCTTCGGCCCGGCACGCCCAGCGCGAGTTCGGTCCCGAACAGCCGCTCGCGGCGCGCGGCTCCACAGCCCCCGCTCCGGCTCCAGCGCTGGAGACAGCACGCGCGGCCTCGCGCCGTCCGCCGAGGGCGGGCGGCGAGGAACCCGCTACGTCCGCCCCGGCGGGACCTCCAACCCACGCGGAACGGGAGTTCGGCCCGGAATAGTCCCGGCCGGGGCTGGGTGTGGTGTGTATAATATGCGCATGGCGCGAGTGAACGTTTATCTACCCGACGATTTGGCACAGGAGGCGCGAGCTGCAGGCCTGAACATATCCAAGGTCGCGCAGCAGGCACTGAGCGCCACCCTCGCGCACAGCGAGACCAACCGCTGGCTTGACCGCCTCGACCGCATACCGCCAACCGAGATTCCTCACAGCAGCGTGATTGAGGCGATCGACGAGGGGCGCGCCGAGCTTGGTGACTCCGCTTCCCGCTGAAGCGCTCGTGGTCGACGCCTCGGCGATAGTGGAGGCGCTGCTTGGCACCGAGCTCGGTATCGAGGTGCGGGAGCGCATGCGCGATCGTCAGCTGCACGCCCCGGCGCACCTCGACGCGGAGGTGCTCTCGGCGCTTGGGCGCCTGCACCATGCCGGCGATCTCGAACAGGCAGCTGTGGCGACAGCGCTCAACGCGCTGGCTGGCGCACCGATCCGTCGGCATCCGCTGGCAGACCTGCTTGCCGGTGCATGGGAGAGACGCGACAATCAGCGGCTCGTCGATGCGATCTACTCTGAGCTCGCCGCCTCGCTCGACGCAGTCGCGCTGCTTACGACAGACGCACGCCTTGCTCGCTGCGACGAACGGGCCGAGCTAGTGGCGCTCTAGCGCCTCCACGATCGCTGGGCGATTATCGAGATGCGCCCCTCAGGCCCGCGGGAACACCTTGGCCAGCTGCCTCAGCGCGAGCGGGTTGCCGCGGGGGCGCATGCGCCCGAGGGCGAGGGCGCGCAGCGGGGTGAGGCGCTGCCCGACGATGTCGACGAAGTCCTGGTAGGAGACCCGCAGGCGCACCGCAGCGCTGGGCACGGTCCCCTCAGACACGGCGGAGGAGCCGTTGTCGACGGTGAGGTGCCAGTTGGGGACGTCGGGGTCGGTGAACTCCCACTGGATCACCGTAGGGCGGCGCAGCCCGTGATTGGGGTTGACCTGGCGGCGGATCGTGTCGAACAGCAGCTCGATCGTTTCGGGGTCGCGCATCGTGGGGCCCTCGCGCACCCCGATCACGCCAGCTTTGGCGAGCCGCCGCCCGCGCTGGGAGAGTTCCAGCGGGGTGAGGCCGGGGGGCATGATCGGGGGTCCTGGCAGCGTCTCCGCGGGCATGCCCGCGGAGCGGAGCTTGGTCAGCAGCGAGTTGACCCCGTCGGGGCCGATCTTGTCGAAGGTGTAGCCGAAGACCGTCAGGTAACGCTCGTCCCAGCCGGGGGGCATGAGCACCTGGGCGGTGTAGCGGGTGACGTCGTTGAGGATCCGCGAGACGGCCTTGGGGACGCCGATGGGATCTTCGCGCTTGAGGTCCGCGAGCAGCTTGACGCCGAAGCCGATGTGGCGCTGCTCGTCGGCCTGGATCTTCTCCATGCCCTCGCGGAAGGCGGGGAAGATGTTGCGCTCCTCCAGGTAGCTGCAGATCAGGTGCTGCCCCGGCTGGGCGAGGGTGCCCTCAATCACGATGTGGTAGAGCGTGATCGCCGCCGCGAGCTTGGTGCGGGAGCGGTCGGCGCGCAGCTCGTCGGCCATCGTGTCCAGGCGCTCGAAGATCTTGCGGAAGCCGGGGCTGAGCTGGGGCTTGATCGCGCTCAGCCCGCTCGCCATCGAGCCGTCGCCGATCCCTGCCACCTCGTGCATGAAGCGCTTGAAGAAGACCGCGTGGCGGGCCTCGTCGACCTGCTGGGTGGCGAGGAAGTACTTCTGCTCCTCCAGGGGGGCCGCGTCGATGTAGGGGGAGAGGTTGTCCGCGACCGCGTCCTCGCCCCAGAAGAAGAGGGCGTAGTTCCACAGCGCGGCCTGGCGCTCGAACTCGGTGAACTCCTCGCGCCACTGGCGGGCGTCCTCGGTGAAGTCGAGCTCCATCGCGCTCCAATTGCCCCGCTCCCAGCGGGCGTAGAGGTCCTCGTAGGAGATCGCGTCCGCGGGGAGGCTGCCGAGCTCCTCGCTGGAGGTCTTGGGCTGCTCGGTGGTTGCCATGGGGCGTCAGCTCCTCTGCGGGCGGGGGGGATTGAGGGTCGATCGGCGGGGGGTGGGTCGATCCCGAAAATCGATAATGAACGTTATCGCAATAGCGATCGCTTTGTCAAGTACGATTAGTGGGTGAGCACAGCGCGCCTGACCCGCGAGCAGAGCAAGGCGATCACGCGCGAACGGCTGCTGGTGGCGGCGCGGACGGTGTTCGCGCGGCGCGGCTTCCACGGGGCCTCCGTGGAGGAGATCGCGGCCGAGGGGGGCTACTCGACGGGGGCGCTCTACTCCAACTTCAGCGGCAAGGAGGACCTCTTCATGGCGGTGATGGACCGCGAGATCGACGAGCACACGCGCGAGATCGAGGAGGCGGTGGGGGAACGCGCGTCGGTCGCCGAGCGCGCCCGCGGGGGCGCCGATCGGTGGATGGCGATGATCGAGCGCGAGCCCGAGCTGCTGCTGCTGTTCATGGAGTTCTGGGCCTACGCCGCGCGCGATGAGGGCGTGCGCCACCACGTGGCGGAGAGCTTCGCGCGCGCCCGCGCGGTCCTCACGCGGCTGATCGCCGACGGAGCGCGGGACTTCGCGCTGGAGCTCGAGCTGCCCGCGGAGCAGCTCGCGATCGCGATCGACGCGCTCGCGGACGGGATCGCGCGCCAGAAGATGGCGGACCCCGAGGCGGTCCCCGACGATCTGATGGGCCGGGTGCTCTCGCTGCTACTCGCGGGGGCGACTCGGCCGGCGTCCGCCGAGTAGGAGGCCAGCGGGAAGCCGCGCCCGCGGGGGTCCCTGGGGCGATCTGTAGGCTGGGAGCGAATGAGAGCGAGGCTTGTGGCGCAGCTGCGCGAAGCCCCCGCCACGGTGCCCGCCCTCGGCGCGCTTGCGCTGATGGTGGTGTGGGCCTCCGACCAGGCCGGCTACCCGCTCACCCACTGGGCGCCAGGTGGGCTGATCGTGCTCGCGCTGCTGGCGGTTGCGCTGCTGGCGGTGCGACCGCGCTGGGCGCAGATCCCGGTGCCCGTGCGGATCGCGCTGGGGTGCCTGGCGGCGTACACCGCGCTGAGCTTCCTCTCGATCCTCTGGGCGGGCGTGCCGGGCGACGCCTGGGAAGGGGCGGACCGGACGCTGCTCTACCTGCTGGTCTTCGCGCTGTTCGCCTGCTGGGCGCAGAGGGGCGCGACAGCGGCACTGCTGCTGTGCGCGTGGCTGCTCGCCCTGATCGGCATGGCGCTGTTCGCGCTCCTGCACGTCCATGCGGCGGCCGGCAGCGCCGCCCGCCTGGAGGCGCTGCTCCCGGGAGGGCGGCTGGTGTACCCGGCGGGGTACGCCAATGCGAATGCGGCGCAGTGGCTGATCGCGTGCTGGCCGGCGCTGCTGCTCGCACGCAGCCCCCGGCTGCCGTGGGGCCTGCGGGGGGCGCTCGCGGGGGGCGCGGTGCTGCTCGCGGAGGTGGCGCTGCTGAGTCAGAGCAGGGGCTCCCTGTACGCGACCCCGGTGATGCTGGTGCTGGTGTTCGCCCTGCTCCCCGGGCGGGTGCGCACGTTCGCGCTGCTCGTCCCCGTGGCGGCGGGAATCGGCGCGGCGGCGCCCGCGGTGCTGCGCGTGGGCGACCGCGTGACCGCGCTCGAACGGGGCGGTCCCGGCGCGGCGGCGGCGCTGCGTGGCGCGAGCACCGCGGTCCACAGCGCCACCCTGGCAATCGGCCTCGCGGCGCTGGCGGTGGGACTGGCGGTGGCGGTGGGGGCGGCGCTCGAGAGCCGGCGCAGCTTCTCGCCCGCCACGCGGGCGCGCGTGCACAGGACCCTTGCGGTGAGCGCCAGCGTCCTGCTGGTGGCGCTCCTGGCAGGGGGCTGGGCGGCCGCGGGTGATCCGCTGGCACGTGTGCGCCACGAGTGGGACACCTTCAAGAGCCCGAGCGGCTACGCCGCCAACTCGACGACCGGCAGCCGCCTGACGGGCGGGTTGGGGAGCAGCCGCTACGACTTCTACCGGGTGGCGCTGGACGAGCTCCTCGCCCACCCCGTGCTGGGGATCGGGGCGGACAACTTCGCCGAGCAGTACCTCGCGCACGGGCGCAGCAGCGAGACCCCCCACTACCCCCACAGCGTGGAGCTGCGGACTCTGGCCGAGACGGGCCTCGTGGGCGCGCTGCTAGCGGTGGCCGGCCTGGGCGCGGCGCTGCTGGCGTGCTGGCGGGCGATCGCTCGCAATCCCGATCCCCTGGCGCGGGCGGTCGCGGCGTCGGCGGTGGCGGGCTTCGCCTACTGGGTGGTGCACGGCTCCTTTGACTGGTTCTGGGAGTTCGCCGGCCTGGGGGCGCCCGCCTTCGCGTTGCTCGGGCTCGCCTGCGCGCTGGCGCCCCGTGGGGAGGAGGGCACACGCCCCACTCCCCGTGGACGGCGCGCTCGATGGCCGATCGCGGTGGGGGCCATCGCGGCCACTGCGGCAATCGTCGCGTTCACCCTGCCCTGGCTGAGCCGCCTTCAGGTTCAGAGCGCGGCCCGCGTCTGGGTACAGGCCCCGGCGCGGGCCTACGCGCGCCTGGACGACGCGGCGGGGCTGAACCCCCTGAGCGACGAACCCTATGTGGTGGCCGGCAGCATCGCGCTGCGCCTCGGCGAAGTGGAGCACGCCGAGCGCGAGTTCGCGCTCGCCCTCGGGCGCACGCCGGGGGACTCCTATGCAACGCTGGAGCTTGGCGCCATCGCATCCACACGGGGAAGGCAAGGGGAAGCGCTTGGGCTGCTCGAACGGGCGGTGCGTCTGAGCCCCCGCGATCCCCTCATCCGCGAAGCCCTCCGACTGGTGCGCCACGGCCACAGGGTGGGCATTGGGGAACTGAACCGCTCAATACTGCTCAACGCTCGTCAATTCTCATAAGACGAACCTAGCGGTGGGTGAAACTACGGACCAGATACCGGGTTCTTTACTCGACAAGGCTTCTGGGCTTCGCTAGCTTGTGTGGTGAAGCCTGATCGATTCGCCGGTCGCGAGGCCCGTGGCGGCCAGAGTCCCAGAGAGCGGGCAGCTGGCGGCGAGCCGAGGCGGCGTGCAAGGCAAGGAGAGCGACTCACCCTGGTGTCGCTCGAAGCCGAAAGGACCACCCAAGGTTGGGAAAGATGAAGCGCAATCGGACGATAATCGGCACACTGGCTTCGCTGGTGCTCCTTGCTGCACACGTGCCAGCCGCACTCGCCGGCGGGCCGTTGCTCAGCGGCTACGGCGGCCCCGGCGCCGGCGCCCAGGCGATCATCGGCGGGACGCTGATCAACGGGCCCGGTGCAGGCGCCGGCGGCAACTCCAGTGGCTCCCCCTCCCCCTCTTCTTCTTCTCCTCCCTCCTCCTCCTCCTCCTCCTCCTCCTCGCCCGGCAGCGTCGCCGGCAGCTCCCCATCCCCTGCGCCGTCCCCTCGGGTGGGGAGCAGCGGCAGCGGGAAGACCGCGACGGTCTCCGGCGGGCATGGCAATGCCGGACGGACCTCGAGCGCGGGCTCGACGACGTCCGCGGGGAGGGCCGGCGCGTACTCGAGCCCCTCGCGTCTGGAGACCTCCGCGGCCGCTTCGGCGAGCATCGGAGCGTCGTGGTTCCCCGCCGCCGATCTACTGGCGCTGGTGGGGGTGGCGGGCGCGCTGGCGCTGATGGCGGTTGCGACCATGCGACTTGCGGGTACTAATCATGAGTAGGACGCGCTCGCTCGCGCTCGCGCCGAGTGGCTTCGGGCATGTCCTCGGGGTCCGGGCAGGGGCTCGAGCGGAACGAAAGGAGCCTGGAGCTGGAGCGGGACAGGTGGGGCTGCAACGGAAATTGCAACAGACAAGGATGCTCTTCCTCTCATGAGCGAGCCTCGCCTCACCCAGCAGACCACAGCGCCCAGCCTGCCGCTGACCCGCCACCCTGCGGCGCGGCCCGCGCTGGAGCCGCACTCCACCCACAGCGGGATCTTCCACGGGCCGCTGCAGCTGCTGCTGGAGGAGCCCGGCTGGAACGTGCTGTGCCCGGCGGTGGACCTCGCGATGCTGTGCGTCGCGGTGGTGCTCGCCCTCGGCGGCGCTCGCGCCACTCTGCACGTCCCGGCGGTGGGCGCGCCACTGCTGGCGCTGCCCGCACTGACGATGCTCGCGCTCTACCTGCGGGGGCTCTACCGCACACGCCTGCGCGCTCTGGTCCTCGACGGGCTGGCCCCGGCGGTGAGCGCGGTGTCAATCGCGGCGATGGCGGTCGCGGCGATCGGCCTGCTCGCCAACGGACAGATCCCCACCCCCTCGGACTGGGTGCGGGCGTGGCTGCTCGCGCTGTTCACGCTCGGCGCCGGCCGCGCCGCGCTGGCGCTCGCGCAGCGGTGGGCCCGCAGCCGCCGGCTGGTGGGCCGGCCGGTGCTGATCGTGGGCGCCGGCATGGTGGGCGCACAGGTGGCGCGGCGCCTTGAAGACCACCCCGAGTACGGGCTCTACCCGGCGGGCTTCCTCGACGACGACCCCCGCCCGCTGGCCGAGGTGGGGGGGCGCGAGGTGCCGGTGCTGGGCAGCGCCGAGGATCTCGACGAGGTGGTGCGGCGCACGCGCACGCGCAACCTGATCGTGGCCTTCTCCTCGGTGGCCGACGCGCACGTGAGCCGTCTCGTCCAACGCTGCCAAGAGCTGGGCGTCGAGGTCTCGGTGGTGCCGCGGATGTTCGACACGATCAACAACCGCGTGGGCTACGACACGGTGGGCGGCCTGCCCCTGCTCTCCTTCACCACGGTCAACCCGAGAGGCGTTCAGTTCGCGCTCAAGCACGCCTTCGACTGGGTGTTCGCGGTGGCGCTCCTGATCGTGCTCTCCCCGGTGCTGGCGCTCACGGCCCTGGCGGTGCGCCTCACCTCGCCGGGACCGATCCTCTTCCGCCAGCGCCGCGTGGGCCGCGACGGCCGGCTGTTCGACCTCTACAAGTTCCGCTCGATGCGCGTGGGGCGCGCCGAGGACGAGCCGAGCGGGCCGCAGGAGCGCACGCTCGACTTCACCCTCAATGGGGACACCGCCCCCGGTGGGGTCGAGGGCGAGGACCGCCGCACCCCGATCGGGCGCTTCCTGCGCCGCACCTCCCTGGATGAGCTGCCGCAGTTCTTCAACGTGCTGCGCGGCGAGATGAGCATCATCGGCCCCCGCCCCGAGCGGCCCGAGTACGTGGAGCTCTTCCGCCAAGACGTCACCCGCTACGGGGACCGCCACCGGGTGAAGTCGGGGATCACCGGCTGGGCCCAGGTGCACGGCCTGCGCGGCCAGACCTCGCTGGCCGAACGGGTGGAGTGGGACAACTACTACATCGCCCACTGGTCGCTCGCGCTGGACCTGAAGATCCTGGCGCTCACCCTCGGGGCGGTGCTGCGCAGCGGGGAGTAGGTCGCCTCAGATGCTGCGGTGGACGTCGCTCCCGCTGCCTTCCCAGTAACGGAAGACGCGCACGGTGAGGCCGTGCGTGCCCAGCACGCGCGGCAGCGGGATCGAGTAGCGGTTGAAGCGGTCGAGCGTGAAGAGGGCCTTGTAGCGCAGCACGCTGCCCCGCAGCGCTTCCAGCTGCATGTAGTCCCCCACGGGCCCCGAACCGTTTGCAACCACCGCGCCGTCCCTCCTGCGCAGGCTCAGCGTCACCGGGCTGGGGGCGCCAAAGGGGGAGGCGAGCACCCGCGCGAGCGCGGCGAAGGCGGGCTTGTGGGTGCCCCCTCCACCCAGGACGCCGAAGTCTTCGGAGGGGGAGCCCTGCAACTTGTAGAGCACCTCGGCTGCGACGTAGGGGGTGCGGGCGAGGGAGCGGAAGGTGCTCGTGATGTTGGCCGCCTGCACGCGCTTGGTCACGCATCCCTGTTCCTGTTGGATTCTGTGCTTGGGCCAGCAGCTGCTCCAGCCGAACTCGTCGAGCCACAGCGGCGTGTCGTCGCCGTTGGCGAGCTGCACTTCATGGATCGCGCGCAGCGAGCCGAGCAGCAGGTTGTAGAAGTGGACGGCCAGCCCGTCGTAGTAGCCCTTGATGCCGGCGGCGTAGAGGGCGCGCAGGAAGACCCCGTTGGAGCCGACGAGCGAGCCCGCGAGCACGGGCACATTCGGGTTGGCCTGCTTGATCGCGGGGTAGGCGGCCCGCAGGATGGCGGCGTAGCGTTGCGGTTTTTCGGGCCCCGCGAAGTAGTCTTCGTTGGCCTGGTCGGGCTCGTTCCAGACCTCGATCGCGGCCAGCCGGGTTCCGTAGCGCCCGGCAAGGTAGCCCACCATGGACGCGTAGTCGGAGGGGTTGCGGGGCGGCCAGGCATTGGCCCTGCTCGAAGCCCCCGCCACGCACCTGTGCAGCAGCGAGGGGGGGGCGGAGGAGGCCCAGCAGGGCGTGCTGTAGACCGTTGCGATCACCCCGATGCCGCTGCCCGCCGCATCGCCCACCAGCCGATCCAGGAAGGCCAGTGCACGCGGTTCGATTTCGCCGGGGCCGCGCGGCTGGAGCGTCGCCCAGGGGACCGCGATGCGCACGAGCTTGGCGTTCAGGGCCCTCGCGGCGGCGATCTCCTGGTCGGCTTCCGCGGGCCGCGCGCCGGAGCTGAGCCCCGGTATGTTCACGCCGCCCAGGGGCGGGGCGGAGGAGGCGTGTGCCGCGGCAGCGTGCCCGGCGTTGCCGGCTGCCGCGAGCGACGCGGGCGCCGAGAGCCAGAGCAGTGCGAGGGCTGTGAGCGTGAGTAGGCGTCCGGCCATGGTTGTGACTCGGCATCCTGCCACCTCTAGATGTTAGACACCGCCGGTACGCTGTCAGGGCATGTCGCCGACGTGGATATGGATGCAGATCGCGATTGTGGTGTTCGTGGTGATCGGGATGATCATCGCGATCACAAAGCTCGTCTGAGCCTCAGCGGCGCAGGGAGCGCCACCATCCTCGCGGTGCCCGCCCCACCCCACCCCGCTCCAGCTCACCCCGCTCCAGCTCACCCCGCTCCACGTCGCTCGCCGGAGCCGGCGGGACCCTCTCGCCGGCGAGAATCGCGGTGGGGACCGCGACGGTCAGCCACTGCGCGAGCGAGGCGAGTCCGGCGCGTTTCAGCTCCACGGCGATCTCGGGGGGGCGGTTGACGGTGTCGTGGGTGTCGGAGGCGACGTTGTGGAGCAGCCCCCCCCGGGCGAGCGCGAGCGCCAGGCGGCGCGCCTCGCCGCCGAATTGGCCTCTGAGCGATCCGGCGGTGATCGACGTGATCATCCCGGCGCGCACGAGCCGTTCCAGCATCGCGGGGTCGCGCTGGAAGGCGGGGCAGCGCTCGGGGTGGGCCAGCACGACGCGGTGTCCACCGGCCGAGCCTCGACCGGCCTGCAACTCCAGCAGGAGCGCTTCGAGGTTCGGTGCGACCGGCGTGAAGGGGGGCTCCACCAGCAGCCACGGGCCGCCGCCGAGGCCGAGGGCATCGAGCTGGGCATCCTGGAGCTCGGCGATCAGGGTCAGCGCGATCTCGGCCCCGGCCTGGACCTCGAGCGGGTGGCCGTCGGCCGTCAGGATCTCCTCGGCGGCCAGCCGCTCGTTCAGCTCCTCCACGCGCTGGGCGATCGTCGCGGCGTCGTTGCGGTAGCGCCAGTTCACGTGCGGGGTGGCCACGAGCACGCGCGTGCCGCCCGCTGCGGCGAGGCGGGCGATCGCCAGCGACCCCTCGATCGTGGTGGGCCCGTCGTCGATGCCCGGCAGCACGTGGCAGTGCAGGTCGATCACGTGTAGGTGAACGTTATGGCAGGCGCGGATATGATCGGCCCAGCAGGCACGACTTGAGCTTTACCAACCCAATACGCAGGCGAGGAGTCAGAGGCATGTTCAAATCGATCGTGGTTGGCACCGACGGCTCCGAGACCGCGGGCGAGGCGGTGCGCCAGGCGACGGATCTGGCCCGCACCCTGGGGGCGGCGCTGGAGATCGTGAGCGCCTACGAGCCCGTGCCGGCGGGGCGCCTGCGCTCCGAACGCCGTGACGCCCCGGAGGACCTCCAGTGGGCGATCAACCCGCGCGAGGACGTCGACCTCGCGCTGGAGGCCGCCGCCGCGCCGGCCCGCGAGGAGGGCGTCGAGGTCAACGTCTACGCCCGCCAGGGCGACCCCGCCGACGCGATTCTCGACGTGGCGGAGGAGCGCGGGGCGGACCTGATCGTGGTCGGCAACAAGGGCATGACCGGTGCCAAGCGCTTTCTGCTGGGCTCGGTGCCCAACAAGGTCTCCCACCACGCCCCCTGCTCGGTGATGATCATCAGGACGACCTGAGGACCTCTTGGTAGAGCTCGATCGTGCGCTGCGCGATCGAGTCCCATCCGAAGCGTTCCTGCGCGAGGCGCCGGGCCTGCGCCCCACGCGCGCGGCACTCCCCACGCCCCGCGGCCCTGGCGGCACGCAGGCTCTCGGCGAGCGCCGCGGCGTCGGGTCGCTCGCACAGCCACCCGGTCTGTCCGTCGATCACGTACTCGGGCAAGCCCCCCACGGGGTAGCAGAGAACCGGCCGCCCATACCCGTAGGCGAGCAGCAGCACACCGCTCGCGCTCGCGTGGGGGTAGGGCAGCGCCACCACGTCCGCGGCGGCGAACAGGCGGCTGACCTGCGCGGCGGGCGCGAACCCCTCCTGGACCAGCACCCGTCCGCGCAGGCGGGGGTCCGCGAGCTCCGCGGCGGCCTCCCCGAGCGCGCCGCGATCCTCCCCGGCGAGCACCACGCGCACGCCCTCGACCTCGGCGGCGGCCCGGAGCAGGTCGCGCACCCCCTTGTCGCGGCGCAGCTGGCCGAAGAGCAGCACGACGAGCTCCTCGCCGCTGGCCCCGAGGGTGGCGCGCACGGCCTCGGTGTCCTCCTCGAGCCCTCCGCGGCGGGCGAGACCGCCGTACTCGCCGTGTGGGATCACGACCGCCTTGCGCGCCTGGGTGGCGGAGAGCGCTCGGCGGTCGTACTCGGAGTGGACCACGATTCTCGCGGCGCAGCGGCGGATCAGTCGGTGGGCGCGGGGGTAGGAGCGCTCGCCGCGGTCGAAGGTGTTGTGCGGCGTGTACACCACCGGGCGCCCGGCGGCCCGCAGCAGCAGCGCCAGGACTGCGCCGAGCGGGGGCCACTCCTCGCCCTGGAGGTGCGCGATCTCACAGCGGCGCGCCAGCCGGGTCACCACGAGGTCGCCGGCCAGATGGGTGGCGCCGTTGAGCGGTCGCGAGAGGCGCAGGCGGCGCGCCAGCCGGCCGGGCCACCGGCGCCCCCGGACGTAGGGGAAGACGCGGTGGAGGATCGCCTCGGGGGCTGCCGCGGAGTCGTGGGCGCGCGCGGTGGCGAGATGGACCTCGCAGCCGGCTCGCGCGAGCGCCTGCGCCAGCTCGCTCGTGTACTCCGCGATCCCGCCCGAGCCCACCTCCTCGACCAGCAGCACACGGGGCGGCCACCGATCGCTCACATGCATATGCTAGGCGCTGCGAGGCACGCCGCGACTCCGCGTGGGGCGCCGATCGCAAGACCGATGTCCGCTCGAGCGCACCGACTGTGAAACGCGCAGTGATCCTCGCGGGGGGCGAAGGCACGCGTCTGCGCCCCTACACGACCGTGCTGCCCAAGCCCCTGATGCCGATCGGGGACCGCCCGGTGCTCGACATCGTGGTGCGCCAGCTCAAGGCCCACGGCTTCGAGCGAATCACGATCGCGACGGGCTACCTGGCGGAGCTGATCGAGGCGTTCTTCCGCGACGGCTCCGCGTACGGCATTCCGATCGACTACTACCGCGAGCAGGAGCCGCTTGGCACCGTGGGGGCGCTGGCGCTGATCGACGGGCTGCGCGAGGACCACGCGCTGGTGATGAACGGGGATGTGCTCACCGACATCGACTACGGCGCGCTGCTGGAGCGCCACCGGGCGAGCGGGGCCGTGGCGACGATCGCCACCAAGGTGCGCCAGGTGCAGATCTCGCTCGGGGTCCTGCGCTTCGGCGACGCTGAGGACCCCACCCGCCTGACGGACTACGACGAGAAGCCCTCGATCGACTACACGGCCAGCATGGGCGTCTACTGCTTCGCGCCGGACGCGCTCGCCTACGTCGAGCCGGGGGAGCGGCTGGACTTCCCCGACCTCATACTGCGCCTGATCGCCGCCGGGAAGCTCGTGCGCGCTTGGCCGAGCGGGGACTACTGGCTGGACATCGGCCGCCACGACGACTACGAGCAGGCGCTCGAGGAGTTCGAGAGCGTGCGCGAGCGCCTGCTCCCGCCGGAGGCCTGAGTCTGCTCCCGCTGGGGGCCTGCGCCTCTTCTCACCGGCGGGTTGTTGCGCCGGAGCCCCCGGGCCACTCTCCGAGGCTCTCGAGATCGTCCCCCTCGCACTCCCGCGCCCCTCGGCGCCCTCACACCGCAGGCTTGCGGATCACGACGATCGTCTGGCGATAGTGCGAACGCAGGCGGGGCGCGCGGGCGGCGAGCCACTCGTCGGCGCGATCGCAGAGGCGCAGCGGGACGTTGTCCGGGGGCAGCCGCAGGAGTGAGGTGAGGATCGCGAGGGGGAGGGTCAGGTAGTTGATCGGGAGCAGCTCGACACCCGGGAAATGACCGCGCAGCCAATGCAGGTCATCGTCCATGAAGGACTGCTCGTCGGGGGTGTGCGCGGCTGCGACGAGCCTGGTGTAGAGGCGGATCAGGAGGTTCTGGCCCTGGGGCTCCATGAACAGCATCGTCCCCCCGGGCGCCAGGTGCTGGGCGTAGAGCCGGGGAAGCATGGAGCGGTAGTCGATGTGGTGGAGGATGGCGCGGCCGAAGATGCCCCCGTACTCGCCGTGGATCTCGCGAGTGGCATCCGCCACGCGGAACTCGAGTCGTCCCGCCTGCAGGTGGGCCTGTGCCTCGGGACGAGCCCGGGCCTGGGCGATCGACGTCTCGGAGATGTCGACGCCGAGCACGTGCTCGGCTCCCATGTCGAGCAGTCGCACCGAGCTCCTGCCCTTGCCGCAGCCGATGTCGAGCACGCGTCGGTCGGCTACGGCCGCCCGCGTGAGGGCGTCGAAGCGCTCCTCGGCGCGAATGGTGTTGGGGCCCTGGAAGACGTGCGGGAAGCGGGAGTGCCAAGTGCTGTTGGCCTCGTCGACGCCGTGCTCGTCGTAGGCCTCGCGCTCGCGCCGGGCGCGTTCGACATCGACGCCGGGCGAGGACGGTGTGGGGCTCGTCTTCGCCACGGTGGCGACTGTAGCAAGGGGCCGGCTGCTGTCTCTCGAGCCCGACCTTTGAGGCCGGCAGACTCGGCTAGCGGCTGGACCGAGCCCGGCCCTGGAGACCGGCAGACCCCGGCTAGCGGCTGGACCGAGCGGACGCGGAGCCCCGCACGATCTTCGTTTCGGAGACCTTCCCGGTTCGATCCAAGACGCTGATCTTGCCGCCGCCCTCTTGGCGGGCCAGCGTGCGCGCCTGGGCGACCGCCTGCTCCTGCGTGGCAGTGTGAATGGTGGCTCTGCGATGGCCCTCCTTGAGGACCTCCCAGCCACCGTCGCTCCTGCTGGGCTGCACGTATCTCTTGCCAAGCACCTGAGGCATCCTCTCGTTCAAGCTCATGGTATGGAGGATAAGTAGCTCTGCGGACGTTTCGGGTCGGTCCTAGTCGCTTGGAGCTGCCATCCCCGCCAAGCCCAGCGGATGCGTGGTCGCATCGAAGAACATCAGCTTCTTGGCCTTGAGACGACCATAGATGTCACTCCGTCGGGCGCGCAGATCGTGCATCGGCCCCGGATGCAGCGAGACGGCCACTGGACGCTCGGGATGCTCGTTGAGAGCATCCGCAAGGTGGCGGTCCTGCTCGCTCAGGCTGCTCCCAAAGACGACCACCGGCAGCGGGCAGCTTCGCAGGCGCTCCAGCGCGTGGGCCAGATAGGCGTTCCCCTCGATGATGCGCAGCTTGTCCTGCGCGGAGCCCTCGGTGACGAGGAGGGCGCGGGCCTGGGAGTCTCCCGCGATGGGTTGACCGAACTGGTCGAGCAACGTGCGGATCGCGGTGTTCCTCAGCTTCCAGGTGGTCCCGGAGCCCCCGACCACCAGGTGCAAGGCGCCGTGGAGAAAGTAGATGGGGATCTTCTTGGCGAGGATGTCCGCCTTGCCTGGATCGAACTCGCAGTGCTTGCCCCAGAAGCAATCCACGAAGGGTGTGAAGCTGATGGCGTGTCCCCGGGCGCTGTAGCCCATGGCCCAATAGACCAGTAGATCGTAGGAGGTGGTGAAGATCCATTCGAAGCGCTCGAGAACCTCGCGGATCGCCCCCAGGGTCGTGTCCGGTACCTGCGATCTCTGCAGGTGGACCTCTCGGATCGCGTGACCGAGAGCGAGTTGAATGCTGCGGTATCGCGCATATAGGGGTGCCGTGTCGAGGCCCACCAGATCGCACGTGCGGATGGCTATGTTGAGGTCGGCGAGGACACGCTCGAAGTTGGTGGTGTCCCTGAACAGAGCGCGATCCTCGTCTGTCAGGTTGCCATCCTGGGCGTGATCGAAGAGCGAGCCGTAGCCGAAGTTCGGCCAGACGTTGATGCTCAAGCCGTTGCCAAGCAGGAGCGCCTGCCATTTCTCCAAGGTGGAGATCTCCTCCCACCTCGGCAGCGGACCGTCCAGCGAATCGCCGATCGCGCTCGGTGTCACGAGCGCAATTCCTATCAGGACCCCAAGACCGACTATCGAACCGATCGCCAGAGCTAGGCGAGCGCCGCACGCACCGCGGCCACGACGACCTCCACCGCGGCCTCGTCCATCGTGGCGCTGAGCGGCAGGGCGCAGTGGCGCTCAGATGCTTCGGTGGCACGGGGAAGGTCCCCGGGGCGGGCAGCGTGGCGGAACTCGGTGAAGGTGTGCAGCGCGGGATACCAGGTCGTCTGCACCCCCGCGTCCTTGAGCTGCGCGCGAAAGCGGTCGCGCGTGCCGCGGTCTGCAAGCAGGACGGGGAAGAAGAAGTGGGAGGCGAGCTCGACGGCGTGCTCGTCCCAGGCGAGCTCGATCCCCCGCACCTCGGCGAGCCGCTCGCGGTAGGCGCGAACGAGGGCGCGCCGGACCGCGATGTCCTCGTCGAGTCGCCCCAGGCGGCTGAGCCCCAGGGCGGCGCGCGGCTCATCGAGGCGAAAGTTGAAGCCGATGTCCACGACGTCGTAGGCGGGGTCATGGCCGCGGTGGCGGTCCCAGGTGCTGCTGCTCAGGGCGTGGGAGCGCAGCAGCCGCACGCGCGCGGCGAGCTCCTCGCTGGCGGCGGCGACCGCGCCGCCCTCGCCGACGCAGAGCTGGTTCTTGGAGAAGAAGCTGAACGCGCCGAGCTCCCCAACCGTGCCGGCCTGGCGGCCGTCCTCCAGGCGCGCGCCGATCGCCTCGGCGCAGTCCTCGATCAGGATCAGGCCGCGCTCGTCACAGAGCTCGCGCAGCGCGAGCACTTCGGCGGGGTAGCCGCCGAAGTGCACGGCGAGGACCGCGCGGGTGCGGGGGGTGATCCGGCGGGCGACGTCGCCGGGGTCGATGTTGAGGTCATACGGGCCGGCGCCGCCGGCGCCGAGGATGTCGCAGAGGACGGGCACGGCGCCGGTGAAGCGGGCGGCGTTGGCGCTCGCCACGAAGGTGAGCGCGGGCACGATCACCTCATCGCCGGGGCCGATCCCGGCGGCGAGGCACGCGAGGTGCAGCGCGGCGGTGCCGCTGGAGACCGTCACCGCGTGTGGCGCGCCCATGTAGGCTGCGAGTGCCTGCTCGAACGCCCCGTTGCGGGGTCCCATCGTCAGCCAGCCGGAGCGCAGGCACTCGAGCACGGCCTGCACGTCCTGCTCGGGCATCGCGATGTCGGTGAGGGGAACGCGCCAGTCACTCATCGGTCATCCTCCACTGGCGCTCGCGCACGTCGGGGGGCGCTGCGGTCGCCTGCCTGCGTGGAGGGCCCGCGCTCGGTGCTCATCGCGCGAGCACCTCGGCGAGCGCGGTGACGACGCGGTCCTGGTCGGCGTCGCTCATGTGGGGGTAGAAGGGCAACGTCAGCTCGGTCCGCGAGGCCAGCTCGGTGATGGGCAGCGAGACGTCGGGGAAGCGCTCGCGGTAGGCGCTGAAGCGGTGGATCGAGGGGTAGAAGATGCTCGTCTGGATGCCGAGCTCGCGCAGCTGCGCGCTCACCTGCGCTTGGCGGCCGTCCCGCTCGATCATGATCGGCATGACGTAGCAGGAGGAGCTCGGCACGTCGGCGTCCTCGAAGGGCACGATGATCCCCTCGACCTGTGCGAGCAGCGCGCGGTAGCGGAGCGCCAGCTCCCGCCGGCGGGCGATGTCCGCCTCCAGGCGCTTGAAGCGCGAGAGCAGCAGCGCGGCGCGCGGCTCGTCGAGGCGGTAGTTGTAGCCGAGCCCCGCGACGTCGTAGGTGTCGGTGCGCCCGCGGTGGCGGTCCCAGGTGCCGCTCGTCATCGCGTGCGAGCGGCGGGAGCGCGCGAGGGCGGCGACCTCGTCGCTGTCGGTGCACAGCAGCCCCCCCTCGCCCACCGAGAGGACCTTGTTGGAGAAGAAGCTGAAGGCGCCCGCGAGCCCCCAGGTCCCCAGTTTGCGCCCCCCGAGGGTGGCGCTGGGGGCGTGCGCGACGTCCTCGATCAACGCGATCCCGTGCGCGTCGCACAGCTCCCGCAGGCGGTCGGCGGCGGCGGGGTAGCCGGCGTAGTGCACGACGCAGACCGCCCTGGTGCGAGGGGTGATGCGAGTCTCGACATCGTCGGGGTCGAGGCTGGGGCGCTCGCGCGAGACGATCTCCGCGAACACGGGGGTGGCGCCGCAGTAGATCGCGGCGGCGGCGGTGGCGGCGAACGTGAAGGAGGGCACGATCACCTCATCGCCCGGGCCGGCCCCGGCGGCGAGGTAGGCGAGGTGCAGGGCGGCGGTGCAGCTGGAGAGCGCGACCGCGTGGCGCGCCCCGAGGTGCGCGGCGAAGGCCTCCTCGAAGGCGGCGGTGCGGGGGCCGAGCGTCAGCCAGCCGGAGCGCAGCGTCTCGGCGACTGCGTCCAGATCCCGCTCCTCCAGGCACAGGTCGAACAGCGGCAGCTCGGGGAAGGTGTCGGTCTGGGCCATCGGGTGTCGAGAGCGGCGCTCGGTGCGCGACGCTCAGGGAATGTTGCGGTAGCGGCCCTCGAAGGGATCGCCGAACTGGCCGGCGTCCAGCGCGGCGATGATCTCGGCGATGCCCTCGGGCACGATCATGAGCGTCTCGAAACCGAGCGCGGCGCGGATCTTCTCGAAGCTGACCTTGTAGTCGCGGGGATCCTCGTCGCGACGCACGTAGGAGACGCTGCCGCGGTCGATCTGCTTGCCGATCTCTCCCACGAGGTCGAGCTTGCGGTAGTTCTCCCCGGAGCGCCCCGCGTTGAAGACCTCGCCCGCGACCTTCTCGGGGGGTGCTTCGAGCACGGTGCGCACCGCGCGGGCGGCGTCGCGGACGTGGATGTAGGGGCGCCAGAACTGCTCGCCGAAGACCTCGAGCTCGCGGTCGGCCCAAAGTTCGCGGGTGAACTCGTTGACGGTGAGGTCGAAGCGCATCCGCCGCCCCACGCCGTAGACGGTGGCGAAGCGCAGGCACGTCGGTTTGACGGAGGTGGGTGGGGGCTGGGTGGGAGTCCCATTCCTCTCGCCCAGGATGAGCTGCTCCATCCCGACCTTCTGCTCGGCGTACAGCGAGACCGGGCGCAGCTCCCCCTCCTCGGTGATGGGCACGTCGGGGTCGGCCATGCGTCCGTAGTTGGAGCAGGTGGAGGCGAACACGAGGCGCTCCACGCCCGCCTCGCCGGCATCGGCGACGAGCGCCCGGGTGGCCTGGACGTTGACCTCGTCGGAGACCGCGGGGTCCAGGGCGCAGGCGGGGTCGCCGACGATCGCCGCCAGGTGCACGACCGCCTGCACTCCCGCGAGCGCCCGGCGACGGGCCTCGACGTCGCGGATGTCGCCGCGGATCACCTCCACGCCCGCGCGCTCCTGCTCGGAGGCGATCTCCTCCTGCCCGTGCAGCAGCGAATCCAGGACGCGCACCTCGCCGCCCGCGTCCTGCAGCTCTTTGACGAGCATTGCGCCGATATAACCGCTGCCGCCCGTGACCAATGTCTTCAAGCTCACTCGTTTCTCCTTTCCGAGTGTGCCATCCTAGACTCAACGCGATGGTGACGCTGATCCCGGAGTTCGAGCAGGGCAGATTCACGCCTGAAACCCCGGTCCCGACTTGGTGGCCGATCCGCGAGCGGTTGGAGATCGCCGCCGAGTGGGCACGCGATCCTGTACTCGACGTGGGCGCCGGCACGGGGTGGCTCACGCTGCACCTGCTCGAGTGGGGGTACGACGTGACCGCCGCGGATTACGATGAGCGGGCGCGCGAGAACTTCCGGGCGAACGCGGCGATCGTGGGGCGTGACATCGAGATCGCCAAGGAGGATGTCAGCAAACTCTCCTATGCCGACGAGCAGTTCGGCTCACTTTTCTGCATATCGGTTTTATCCTATGTGCCAGACCTACAGGGCGCTCTTGGGGAGCTGTGGCGCGTGCTGCGCCCCGGAGGGATCGCCGTGCTCGGGCAGTTGAACGCCTACGGCAGCTTCGCCCTCCTGAACGATCGCGATCCCCGCACCCTTTTTCGCCGCAACCGCTTTCGCGGGGATATTCGCCAGGACGTCGAGCACTTTCATTCACCTAATTGGTGGAAGCAGGAATTCGCCAGGCGCTTCACCGTCCTGGAGGTGAAACCCCTCGAGATATTCTCTCCTTTGATCGCCAAGCTTGCGGGCTACAACGTCGATCCACGCTGGACGCGCGCCGATGTGCGCCTCGCCTCTCATCTCCCGAAGGAGCTGGCCTCGGAGGTGATCTTCGTCCTGCGCAAGTGAGCGATCACGCGCGAGTTGACACGACGCGCTCGATCAGCTCGAGCCAGTCAGCGCGGAAGCGGGCCAGGTCGTTGTGGGTGCTCACAAAGGCGCGCACCTGCTCCATCAGGGCAAGTGTGTCGGCTCCCTCCAGCCAGCGCAGCCGCGCCGCGATCTCGCCCACCGCAGGGCGCACGCAGAGGGTCTCGTAGGAGGGCAGCTCGTCAAGCAGCGTGCGCGTCCACCCCACGCGGGTGGTGATCGCGGGGGTGCCACAGGCGAGCGCCTCCAGCAGCACATAGCTGCAGGCCTCGTAGCGCGTGGGGAACAGCAGGCAGTCCGCCGCCGCGTAGGCGTCGGCGAGGCGCTCGGGCGCGAGCAGGCCGAGGTGGCGGGCGCCGGGGATCGGGGTCGCTCCGGCGTGCAGCAGCTCCCAGCCGGCCTCCCGGCAGCTTGCGAGCAGCAGATCGGCGCCCTTGCGGTACTCCGGGCGGCCCACGAACAGGGCGTAGCGTGGTTGCGCGTCCAGTCCCAGTCGCGATCGTGCCCGCGCGCGGTCGCGTGGGCGGAAGAGGTCGGTGTCGACGCCGTTGGGGATCACGGCCGCGGGGGCGCGCCGGTAGTAGCGCGCGGTCTCCTCCGCGGCGCTCTGGGAGACGACCGCGAGCTGACCGGCGCGGCAGGTGAGGGCCTCCACCGGCCAGTAGCCGAAGAGCCGGCGCAGGTAGTCGCGGCGCAGCAGGCCGCGCCGCGCCGCGAGCACTTCGCCGACGGAGGTCCCGTGGAAGACCTGCACACGGGGCACCCCGCGCGGCGCGCCGAGGCCGAGGAAGCCGTTGCCGACGATCAGATCGGGCTTGCGCTCGGCGGCCCTGGCGGCGCGCCCGCTCGACAGCGACCACACGAGCGGGGAGCCGCCGAAGCGGAACGTCCAGCGCCCGGGCTGGCGCGTGGGGCCGACGATCGAAACCCGCCAGCCCTCCTCGCGCAGGATGCCCGCGAGCAGCCAGCAGAAGCGCTCGACGCCGCCGGCGTTGCCCTCCGGCGCCGGCGAGAGGACGACCGCGTGCCCTGCCGTCGGCCGGGGTCCTCGTCGCACGGCAGCGTGTGCCGGGGAGGGTTGGGTCTCGGATCCGGGTGCTCTAACCAGCGGGATTGGCCTCAGCCTGGAAGCAGGCCCCTCAGTGCGCTGCGCGCCCGTTTCAGACGTGCCCCCAGGAAGCCCCTGAGCGTCAGCTTCGCGCGAGCGGCGACGAACGAGAGCTGCCCCCGGGTGGGGCTCTTGATGTGGCCCTGCTCGGTCAGCCAGCGCCCGTGTCGGGAGAGGAAGCGCCAGTTGTTCTTGATCGCGGACCACTCGTACTCCAGGCGCGGCCGGCGCGAGCCTCCCTCCCACTGCTCGAGCTGGTACATCGCGGTGACCGGCGTCAGGACACAGCGAAAGCCGCTGCGCACGGCTTGGATGAAGAAGTCGGTCTCATCGCGCCAGCCGGTGTTCCCGTAGTTCTCGTCATAGCGGACACGCTCGAACACGCGGCGGTTGACGAGCGCGGGCGCGGGCATGAAGGGGGTCTCCAGCTCCCGCTCGGGCACGACGGAGTGATCGTCGATGGTGGGCACCCCGCCGCGCCGCGCCCGGGCGGCGGCAAGTGCGGACTCCATGTCGTCGTTGGCGAGGTTCAGCCAGGGGGCCCCGGCGATGTCGGCGCGCTGCTCGCGCGCGACGCGCTTGAGGGTGGGGCCGTAGTCGCGGGGATAGCGCAGATCGTCGTCGGAGATCACGACCCACTCGCCGCGCGCGATCGCGCAGCCGGCGTTGCGCGCCCGCGAAAGCCCGTCGCCCGCCTGGCGCAGCAGGCGCACGCGCGGCTCCTGCCCAAACGTCTCGCGCACCATCTCCTCGGTGCCGTCGCTGGAGCGGCGGTCGATCACGACGATCACCTCGAGCACGTCGTCGAGCTCCAGCAGCCCCGGGAGGTTCTTGCGCAGCGCGTCGCGGCGGTTGTGGCTGGGAACCACGAACGAGATATCCCGAGTCTCCTCGCTGCTGGGCATCGTGTTCTCCTCGGCATCGGATACACCTGACTTGACAGCAAGCTACAGAGGCTCCTTGCGCAGGATCGCGCGCACCTCCGCGAACGTGAGCGCTCCCAGCGAGAACAGCAGGGCGGAATAGGTGAGCGCCGCGACGGCGACGAGCCCGAGCAGGGGAACGCCGAGTCGCTTCGCGAGCCACGTGAGCAGGCCCATCGCGAGCGCCGCCGCGAGCGTGCGCGCGAGGCGCCCGAGACGGGGCCTCATCGCGAGCTCTCCCAGCACGCTGCGCATCGTCAGCGACATCACGAGGACCTCAGTGAGGAGCGTGATCCAGGCCGCCGCGAGGAACCCGTAGCGGGGGATCAGCACGACGTTCAGCGAGGCGTTGACGAGGAGCCCGGCGGCGGCGTAGCGGAGGAACCTGCGCTGCAGTTCGAGGATCACGACCATGTTGCCCGCGAGGTAGCCGAAGGAGATCGAGACGAACGCTCCCATCAGGATCGGCAGCGCGGGCGCGGCCTGCGCGAACTGCGCACCGAACAGCAGCCTGACGATCGGCGCGGCCGCGACCGCCGTGAACGCGAGCACGGGCAGCGAGCCCATCGTGAGGTACTCGCCCGCCGATTGCAGCAGGCTGCGCACGCGCTCGCGTTCGCGCGGGTAGGCAGTGGCGATCAGGGGGAAGAGCGTGGTCATCACCGAGATCGGGATGAACTGGATCTGATCGAGGATGCGGTAGGCGGCGCCGTAGAGCCCCGCCTGCCGGCTGCCGGCGAACTCGAACACGAGCACCTGGTCGAGCTTCACGTAGAGCGTCACCAGGATCCCGGCGGCTCCGACGCCGAGTCCCACGCGCATCAGCGCGGGCCACAGCCGTCTGGTGGAGGACAAGCTCACGGAGACCAGGCGCCGGGCTTGCAGGATCGTGAGGCACGTCGTGATCGCGGCGACCGCCAGGAAGACGGCCGCGAGCGCGCCGATGCTCTTGGAGGTGAGCGCGATGGCGATCGCCCCGGCGGTCCACAGCACGCTGCCCACCGTCATGATCGCGATCGTGATGTCGTTGCGCACGCGCAGTTGGAAGACCGCGCTGAGCGCCATCGGCGCGTTGACGAGGATCGTGGCGGCGATCAGGACCCCCGCGAGCTCCGCCGACTGCGTGGGCAGGATCAGCAGAACCCCCACGAGTGCGAGGATCGTGGTCGGCACCGCCAGCAGCACTCGCAGGGAGAGCAGCGCCCCCAGCCACTCGCCCTGCCGGGGGGGCTCGCGCGCGGCATGGCCGACGGCCACCTGGGTGAGGCCGAGTTCGCCGAAGTTCGCCGCGATCTGGGTGATCGCGAAGATCGTCGACCACTCCCCGAAGCCGCCGCTCCCCAGCGTGCGCACCACGACCGCGGTGACCACGACGCCGAGCGCGAGGTTGCCGATGCGGCCGACCACCTGCACGCCGATGTCCACAGTTGCCCGGCGCGCCCCGACCTTGATCGATTCCGGACCCCCAGGGTCCTCACTCCGTGAAGACAGCCCCTCGGAGGCGATCTGCCGGGTAGGCTCGCCCACCGCCATCAGCGCTGCACGATGACTTCTGCTTTGGGTTCCCCGCCGATGCGACGGAGGGTCGCGACCGTCACGCTCGTGGCGCGCGGGGCGAGGAAGCGGGAGACCGCGTAGGTTTCGCTCCTGCGCACGCCGGCCGGGCGAAAGCCCGGTGGGGGGGTCGTCACGATTGCGGGCGGCAGGGGGGAGCGGCCGGTGCGCCTGGTGCGCAGGGCGATGAAGTCGAGTTCCCGCGTGGAGACGCTCCCGCCCTCGACGGGGCTCGTGGACGGCAGGTAGATCGACAGGGGGATCGAGGAGTCTTCCTCGCCGATGATGACGCGGCCCGGCGTTGCGATGGGCAGCGCCGCGGCCGCCCCGCGCCAGTCGTCGCGCTGGTAGCCGGGGATCGCCTCGACGGCGATCGCGACCGCCAGCGAGAGCGCGCACAGGCAGACACCGAGCGCCGTGCCGGCCCGCGGCGCGCGCGCGACCCCCAGGCCGATTGCGATCAGGACCGCACAGGGAACCCAGGCCGCGATCACGTTGCGCCCGTCGAAGATGTCCACGAGGTGGGTCACGGCCAGCAGCAGCGGCAGGAGGAGCCCCCCGAGCGCGAGGATCGCCGTGTCGCGCCCCCCGTGTCGCTCGCGCCGATCGCCGTGGCGCAGCAGCAGCGCGAGGGCCCCGGCCGCGAGCAGCGCGGCCAGCAGCGCCGAGAGGATCTCCAGGGGGCCGTAGAGGCCCACGAGGAACTGCTTGGCGCTCTCCCCGATGCGCGAGGTCAACGAGGCGGCTTCGATCCAATCGGTCTTCCCGTCGGCGCGCTGGCGCAGCGCGAGCGGTGCCAGGGCGGCGCCCACGAGCCCGACCGCGGCGACTGGGGCGAGCACGCGCCGCCACCCCAGTCGGCGCCCCAGGACGATCGCCTCGGGCAGGAACAGGAACGCGGCGAAGTAGTGGGTGAGCACAGCGAGGCTCGACAGCGCGGCCCACAGCCACAGGTTGCGAGGGTTGGGCGCCTCCAGCGCGCGCTGCCAGAGCACGAGTGCCGCGGCGCTGAGGAGGATCACGAGCGCGTAGGCGCGGGCCTCCTGGGAGTAGTAGTACATCGCCGGGTTGACGGCGGTCAGCGCTGCCGCCCACAGCCCGGCACGGGTGGAGATCCGCCGTCCGGCGGCGTACATCACGGGAACCGTGAGCGTCCCCACGAGCGCCGAGAGGGTGCGGAAGCCGAGCGGGCCGACCCCGAAGAGCCTCGTCCAGGCCCACACGAGGATGTAGTAGAGCGGCGGCGCCGACTCGCTGGAGGAGAGGTGCGAGAGCATCCCGGAGAACCCGCGGCGCACCAGGATGATCGTGGCCGACTCGTCCAGCCAGATGCTCTGCACGTTCAGGGTCGCGAATCGCAGCGCCGCGGCGCCCAGCGTCAGCGCGAGCACCGCGGTGCCGGGTCGCCGCAGTCGCGAATCCGCCGCTGGCCAGGCTCGCTTGGCGGCGGACTCGCGAGAGGTTGCGGCGGAGCTGCTGCGGGGCTCGATGCTGATGCCCACGCGATCGATTATCTCAGGCCCCCAGGACCGCGCAGCGGGGGAGGCTCCGGCTGTCCACGGTCTGCGACTCAAGGAGTGGCGAGCAGTTCCTTCACAGCCGTGGTGTATTCGCCCTTGGGCCGCAGTTCGTGCTGGAGGGCGCCGTAATACATTTCGTCGTCGGTGCTCGCGCCGGTGGGTTCCTGATCGCGGATCTGGTAGAGGATGAACATGCCGAGGCGGCTGCCGAGCAGCTGGCGCATTTCGCCGACGGTGCTGCGCAGGACGGAGGCGGCTTCGCCGTAGGGCATGCACCCGCTGTATTCCTCGTCTTCGCCGATGCAGCGCCCGTTGTCGGTGGGGAGCCCGAACTCGGTGACGTCGATCGGGATCGTGGTGTCTCCATGCGCCGCGGTCTGTTCGAGCAGGGCCTCCATCCGGCTGCGCCAGTGGTGGTAGGGGTGGATCGTCCAGCCCGCCACGTACTCGCCGAGGTTGGGCACCGCCGCGTACATCCCGTTGACCCAATCCCCCGTCCAGTCGTCGGCCTGCGCCAGCAGTCCGACGTGGATCCCGGTGGCGGAGATCGCTTCGGCCGCTTCCTGCAGGCGCCGCGCGTAGTTTTCGGCGCGTTCCCGGTAGGAGCGCTCGCCCGCTTCATCGCCGTACTGGTAGCCGTAGGAGGTCTCGTTGCCGAACTCGATCGACTGGACCGCCTCCTGGCCGCCCGCGTGGGTGGCCCAGAAGGTGCCGCCGGGGCCGAACATCCTGGCCCATCCCGCGAGGCTCTGCGCCTGTGCGGGTGTCGGCAGCGTGCCGCGGAAGGTTGCCAGCGCCAGCACGCGGATGCCCTTGGCGGCGTAGCCGCCGATCGCCGCTTCCATTTCCGCTGGGGTGGTCGTCGCGATCGGGAACTCGATCCGCACGAGCTTGGCTCCCACCTGCTCGGATCCCTGGAGGTCGAGGGTCATGTTCGTGCCCGAGTCGATCCCGGCCTGGAACGTGGAGGAGGGTGCGGGGGGTTCGGCGACCGGGCCGGTTTCGCCGGGGGGAGCTGTGATGCTCCCGGAGTCGCCCGACCCGCCGGTGGAGCCGGAGCCGCCAGTGGAGCTCGGCTCGGTACTGGCGGAGCCTGACCCGCTTGTTGAGCCCGACCCGCTGGTGAGGTCGGAGCCGCGGGCAGGGCTGGAGCCGGAGCCACTCGACGGCGGGGAGCTCGGGCTGGCGGAGGAGGAGACGGCGGGTCCGGTTGGCCGACGAGGATGGGAGACGCGGCGGCGAGCGGCGGCGGTCCTGCCCACCAGTGCGCGCTGAGCGTCGAGACGTGCCAGTCGTGCGCGCCTGGAGGCGCAGAGGGCGCGCTCGTGCGACGCACAGGCGCGGCTCGCCAGCTGCTGCAGATGGCGGGTGCGAGCCTGCAACGTGACTTGCGAAATGGCCGCAAGCTTTCCGACTTGCTGCCGATTCAAGGATTGAGCGTCGGACGGACTGGCGTTCAAGGCCCCCAGGAAGGCGATACTGAAGAGAGCGAGAGCCGCTGCAACGTGACGAGCGAGATGAGAGAGGGTGAGAATTGGTGCTCCTTCGGGAGCTGGGCTGTCTCGGAGAGACCCCTGGCTTTGCGAGCCCGCCTCGCGGCGGGGGTACCTTTGTCGTGGTGCACTGCGTGATGTGCAGGACGCCGTGATCGTCCACTGCTCTCATCGGCGTCACCGGGGGCGGCGACACCCAGCGCTCGGCCGTTGGACGGATGTCGGCGCGTGCCTTTTTGCGCCGGGGGTCCTGGTGCGCCCAGGGAGCGGAGGTCTCCGCAGCGGATACCATGGGCTGTGAATGCCGATCGCGCCGGCTCGCCCAAGCCGCAGGCTTCAGCGTCAAGTGTGAGCTCCGAGTCGACGATAGGAGCCCTGCGATGAGATCCCTTGCCCCGGTTCGTGCCGCCACACCCGAGCGGCGGCTGCCCGCATGAGCGCCTCCGAACGCATGAGCGCCTCCGAGCATTTCGAGCGCGTACGCGAGGGCGAGAGCCTCGCCAACATGCTCGAGGTGCTGCGCCGCCGCTGGCTGATGATGGTGGGGGTGGTCCTCGCCTCGGTGGCGGTGCTGCTCGCAAGCCACGAGCACAAGGCCAAGTCCTACACCGCGACCGCCAACGTCGCCTTCCAGAGCGGCACGCTCTCGCAGGCCGGCCTCCAGGTGAGCCCGTCGAGCAGCGGCGAACCTCAGCGGGAAGCCGACACCGAGGCGTTGATCGCCCACTCCGCCGAAGTGGCGGCGGCGGCGGCCCGCGAGCTGGGCGTCCAGGCCGAACCCAGCGAACTGCTGAGCAAGGTGAAGGTCGAAACGGCCCCCAATGCGGACGTCCTGAACATCGTCGCGACCGCCAGCGATCCGCAGTACGCGGCGCGTCTGGCCAACGCGTTCGCCGAACAGTACATCGCCTTCCGTTCGCAGTCGCAGCTCGCCGGCGTCACCGCCTCCGAGACCAGCCTCCAGCACCAGATCGCCGCGCTGCCGGCCGGCTCCTCCGAACGGGTGGCGCTGGAAGGAGACCTGCAGCATCTCAGCGCGCTGCGCGCGGTCGCGGGGGGCGGGGCGAACATCATCGGGCGGGCCACCCCCCCCACGAGCCCCGCGGGCACCGGGCTGGCGAGCACCATCGCGATCGGCCTGCTGGTCGGTCTGGCGATCGCGTTCTCGCTGGTGTTCCTGCTCGAGTCGCTCGACCGGCGCGTGAAGTCGATCGAGGAGCTCGAGCGCGAGTACCGGCTGCCGGCGCTCGCCGCGATCCCCCAGTCCGCCTTCCGCGCGCGCCGCGCGGCCCAGCGCGAGGATCTGCTGGAGCCCTACCGCATCCTGCGCAGCGCCCTCGACTTCGCCGCGGTCACGCGCCAGCTCGACATTCTGTTGGTGACCAGTGCGGTCGCCGGCGAGGGCAAGACGACGGTCGCCGTCGATCTCGCCCACACCGTCGCGCTGACGGGGCGCCGCACCGTGCTGATCGAGCTCGACCTGCGCCGGCCCACCTTCGCCGAGCACTTCGAGCTCGACGCCACGCGCGGGCTCACCACCGCGCTCACCGATCGCGGGGAGCTCTCCGAGCTGCTGGTGGAGCCGCTCTCCGACGCGCCCAACCTGCTCGTCTTGCCCTCCGGCCCGCTGCCCCACAATCCCTCCGAGCTGCTCGGGGCTCCGCGCCTGGCGGAGATCCTGGCGGAGCTCGCGAGGAGCGAGAGCATGGTCATCATCGACGCGCCACCACTGAACCCGGTGGCGGACGCGCAGGTGCTGCTCAACAACCAGGCAGTCAACGCCGCGATCCTCGTCGCGCGGGTCGAGCGGACCACGCGCGATGAGGTGCGCCGCGCGCGGGCGATCCTCGATCGCCACATCGTCGCGCCCGTGGGGATCGTCGTGACCGGCATCCGCGATTCGGGCCGCTACGGATACGGCCCCGATAAGGCCCCGCCCACCCCGGCGCCCACACTGGAGGTGGATGTGGGGACGCCTGGGTGGGCGGGGCCCAGCTCCTCGAGTCGCTCCGCCGCCGGGCGAACGGCGCGCTGAGGACATCGATGGAGGGCGCCCGAGGACTGCGGCCGATCGGCGATCGGGCGGGGGCGCCGAGTGGCAGGGAGCTGGGCGCCACTGCGCTGGCGGCGGGCGTCACCGCGCTGCTGGCCTTCGCGGGCATCCACAAGCTGGGGACCGTGGGCCTGCTCGTCCCGGTTGCCGTGGCGCTCGCGTGCATCCTGCTGGCAAGACCCCTGGCGGCGGTGACGCTGGTGGTGGGACTCGCGGTGCTCTGCGAGGGAGCGCAGTTCGGGATCCTGACCTTCACCTCGCACCTTTACATCCAGGTCTACGGGGACATCTCGATGCTGGACGTGCTCGTGGCGCTGGCGCTGCTCGCCGTCGCCCTGGACGTGCTGCGCCACCACCGCCCGCTGTTGGTGCCGCGGGCGCTGGCGCTCCCGCTGGCGATCCTCGCGCTCGCGATGGTGGCCGGGGTGATCACGGGATATTCCGCGGGGGCCAAGCTCCGCTTCGCGGTGGCCAGCGAGCACGTGCTGGCATACCTGCTGCTGCTGCCGATCGCGATCGCGAACCTCGACCTGAACCGCTCGCAGGCGATGCGGCTGCTGGGCGGCGCGACGGCGCTCGCGATCTTCAAGGCGATCCTCGGCTTGATCGAGGTCGTGGGCCACTATGGCCTGCCGATCGAAGGCACCGCGACGTTGACCTACTTCGAACCGACCGCCAACTGGCTGATCATGATCGCCCTGCTCGGCATCTTCGCGATGCTCCTCGCGCGCGCCAAGCCGCCGCTGTGGGTGCTGCTCTCGAGCCCGCTGCTGATCGCCTGCCTGGTCCTCTCCTACCGGCGCTCCTTCTGGATCGGTGCGACGCTGGGGATCCTGCTGGTGCTGCTGCTGGGCACCTCCTCGAGCAGCCGCCGTCTGCTCCTGCCAGCCTGCTTCGGGGTGGCGGCCGCGATCTGGCTGCTGGGGTCGATCAACTTCCAGTCGCAGCTGCCGCTCGTCAAACGCGTCGCCTCGCTCGCTCCCGCGAAGCTCGAAGCGAACATCCAGGACCGCTACCGCCTGGACGAGCGCGCGAACGTGCTGGGTGCGATCCGCGAACACCCGATCACCGGCCTCGGGGTGACGATCCCATGGGCGGCGGACGTGCAGCCGCTCTCCGTCGAACACGAAGAAGGACGCCAGTACGTGCACTTCGCGGCCCTGTGGTTCTGGCTGAAGCTGGGGGTGCTCGGGCTGCTCGCCTACGTGGGCATCCTGCTCGGGAGCATGTCGCTCGCGTGGCAGGTGTGGCGGCGCAGCCGCGAGCCGCTGCTGAGCGCCTTCGGCCTCGCCTCGCTCTGCGGCCTGGCGGGCCTGGTGGCGATCGACACGACCGCGAGCTTCACCGGCGTGGACCCGCGCTTCACGGTGCTGCTGGGAGTGCAGCTGGGGCTGCTCGCGCTGCTGGCCAGGACCGCGGGGGATGCCCCCGCGGTCCTCGCGCCCTCGGCGCGGGCGCGCACGGGCAGGGCTACGCTGCCACCAGCTCGCTGAGCGCCTCGATCGAGTAGCGCTCCGCGACGAGCTCCCGCCCGCGGCGGCCCAGCTCGGGGGCGCCCTCGCGCAGGAGGCCGACGAGCGCATCCGCGAACGCCTCGGCGCCGTCGGCGATCAGGCAGTGCTCGCCGTCGCGCACCTCCAGGCCCGCCGTCGCGCGGGGGGTGGCGAGGACGGGCAGACCGTGGGCCAGCGCCTCGATCAGCTTCAGCGGCGTGCCGCCACCCTGCAGCAGCGGAACGACTGCGCAGCGGGCGCTGGCGTAGACGGCCCCCAGGTCCTCCACGAAGCCGAGCACCTCCACACGGGGGTCCTCGATTGGCCCCAGCGTCGCCGCGGCCGCGGACGTCGTTGGCGATCCCTTCAGCCCGCTGCCCACCGGCGCGGGTCGATCGGCACCCCCATCCCCGTGGGGCCCCAGCTCTAGGCCGGCGCCGACCAGCGCGAGCCTCGCGTCGGGCAGCTGCGCCCACACCCGCGGGAGCACCTCGCCGAGGAGGAAGCGCAGGCCGTTGCGGTTGGGCTCGTAGGCGAAGTTCGCCACGAAGATCGCGCGCCGCTCCAGCGGCAGCGGCTGCACGGGTGTGATCGCCGCCACGTCCACCACGTTGGGCACATACCGCAGCCGCGCCGCCGGGCACAGCTCACGGGCCGCCGCCACGTCGGCCTCGCTGGCCATCCACGACTCCTGGGCGCCTTCGAGCAGCCCCCGCTCGAAGGACCGCAGCGCCCGCGCGCTGCCCAGCCCGCTCGCGCCCCCGAGCTCGTGGCGGAAGCCGGACTCGAAGTTGTGGGCGTTGTAGATCACGGGGCGCTCGCGCATCAGGCGCCCCAACGCCGCGGCGGCCACGGGACCGTCGGCGATCACCCGGCCGCGGCCGGGCGCGCCGGCGAGACGGGTGGCCCCGGCGATCAGCTCGGGGGAGACACCGCGCGCGAGTGCGGTGGGCACGCCGCGCCCGCGCGCCGCCACGTAGGCGAGCAGCCGGCGCGCGCCGCGCGAGGGCAGCGCCTCGTGCAGCTCGATCCCGGGGATCGCTCGGAACGCCGTGTCGGGAGAGGGGGCCTCGAAGCGGGCGTAGAGCAGATCCAGGCCCCCCTGCGCGGCGAGTGCCCGGGCGACCCCGTAGGTGCGCAGCGCACGCCCCGATCCGAGCGCGGGAGTGTGGGGGGTGACGAGCAGGTCCCTCACGGCCGCGCCTCGCGTCCCGTGAGCCGGTCCGGGGTGCTCACGCCGGGTCTCCTGAGCCGATCCGGGTGCTCACGCCGCGTCCCGTGAGTCGATCCCGGGCGCTCACGCCGCGTCCCCTGAGTCGATCCCGAGCGCTCACGGCTTCTCCCTGGAGTCTGGACGCGTGGCGTCCTGCAGCGCTTCGATCGCCCCCGCGATCTCCTCCAGGCGCCGATCCCACGAGTGGGCGGCGGCCGCGCGCGAGCGCTCCGCGCGGCGCTCGGGGCTGTCTGCGGCGAGTGCCTCCTCCAAGAGGCGCGCGATCCCCTCGGCGTCGGGAGCCGTGGCGATCTCGGCTACCTCCGCCAGCGCGGGCAGCGGGGTCGCCACCACCGGCAGGCCGGCGGCGAGGTACTCGTAGACCTTCATCGGGAAGATGCTCTCGGTGAGCGCGTTGCGCGCGTAGGGGATCAGGCCCGCGTCGGCGGCGCGCAGCACTCCGGGGAGCTGCTCGTAGGTGCGGGTCCCCAGGAGGTGGATGTTGGGCTCCCCGCTCAACGCCGAGACGTCGGTGCCGGGGTCCCCTGCGCCGACCGGACCCACGAGCGCGAAGGACCACCCTGGCCGTGCCCGCGCGAGCGTTGCGAGCAGAGGCACGTCGAGCTTCTTGGCGACGATCGCCCCAGTGAAGACGATGCAGGGCCGCGCCAGCGCCGCCACCGCCGGATCGGGGTCGGGGCGCGCTCCCACTGCCCGGCTCTCCTCCGGCGGCGCGAGCGCGCGCGCGAACAACTCGGTGTCGGCGACGTTCGGGGCGTAGAGAACATTCCCCGAGAGCTCCCGCATCCGCGCCGCGAGCGCGGGCGCGCTCGCGAGCACGAGGTCGGCGCGCGCCGCGAAGCGCCGCTCGGCGGCGCGAAAGCTCTCGGTGTCCACCCCCGCCTGGGCGGCGATGTCATCGACGCAGTGGTACACGACGAGCGCGGGGTCGAGCGCCTCGATCAGCGCCTCCGCCTGGGGCACGTAGGCCCACAGGATCGGCCAGCCCATGCCGAGGGTCCGCGCCGCGCGGCCCACCTGCGCGCGCAGCAGGCGGCGGTTGAGCGCGCGGATCGCGCCGTGAGCGTGCAGGGGGAGGACGAGTGGGGAGAGCACGTGCAGCCCGTCACTCGCGCGGGGCGGGCCGAGCCCGCGCCGCAACCGCCGCGCGATCCGGGCGAGGTCGCGTCCCGCCAGCTGCGGTTGGCGCAGCCCCAGCGACTCGACGAAGAGCACGCGGTTCTCGCGCGCCAGGCGCGACATCAGATGCTGCTGGTTGGTCCACAGCTCGGTGTCCCAATCGGCGAACCCCACGCACACGATCTCGCGCCCGCGCAGGCGAGGGTGGTCTGGCATCGGGGCCATGATCCCAGGTGGCGCGCGGGGCGATCGGTACCCTCGCGACGGTGAGCTTCCCTGTGCTCGAGCAGCTGCGCGCGCGCTTTCCCCGCGTGGCGGTGGTCCACGAGTGGCTCACGATCCCCGGGGGCTCCGAGCAGGTGGTGCTGGAGCTGCTGGAGATGTTCCCGCAGGCGGAGCTCTTCACCTCGATCTACGACCCCGCCCCGTGGCCGGAGCAGATCACGGGGCGAGCGGTGCACGCCTCGTACCTGAGCGCCATCCCGGGCGCGAGGGACCACTACCAGAGGCTGCTGCCGCTGATGGATCGCGCCTACCGCTCCTTCGATCTCTCCCGCTTCGATCTGATCCTCTCGAGCAACCATGCGTTCGCCAAGAACGTGCGCACGCCGCGGGGATCGCTACACGTCTGCTACTGCCATACGCCGATGCGCTACGCCTGGGAGGAGGGCTTTCTCGCGGGCGAGGAGGTCGGTCCTCTCGCGCGGCTGGCGCTGCCGCTGCTGCTGGGTCGTCTGCGCCGCCAGGACCTGCGGGGAGCGGCCGGCCCGGACGTGTTCGTGGCCAACTCCCGCCACGTGGCCCAGCGCATCGAGCGCTGCTACGGGCGCACCGCCGAGGTGGTGCATCCGCCGGTCGACGTCGAGCACTTCCTTGGGATCCCGCGCGCGCCGGGGGGCTACTACCTCGTGTTCGGGCGGGTCGTTCCCTACAAGCGCGTCGATCTCGCGGTCGCCGCGTGCGCGCGTCTGGGGCTCGCGCTGAAGGTCGCCGGGGATGGACGGGCGCTGGAGGCGGTGCGCGCCGCGGCGAGCACAGCTGCGTGGGCGGCGTCTTCGCCTGCGCCCGGGGCGCGCCCGGCACAGGGTTCGCGGATCTCGAGCGCCTCCCCCGCGATCGAGTTCCTCGGCCGTGTCGGGGATCGCGAGCGCGACGAGCTGCTGAGCGGCGCGCGTGCGCTGCTGTTCGCGGGGGAGGAGGATTTCGGGATCGTGCCGGTCGAGGCCCAGGCGGCCGGCGTGCCGGTGATCGCCTACCGCGTCGGTGGAGTCGCCGAGACCGTGCTGGACGGGCGCACGGGGGTGCTGTTCGATGCGCAGACGGCGGGGAGCCTGGCAGATGCGATCGAGCGCTTCGAGGCGCTCGACCTCGCCGAGGCCGACACTCGCGCCCGCGCCGCGCAGTTTGGGCGCGAGCGCTTCCGCAGCGAGATGGCGGCGGTGATCGCCGCGCACGCGCCCGGGGGCGTCTAGCCCCCCACGGCCCCCGGTCCGCCGGGCGCGGTGGCGGCGGCGGCGTTCAGCAGGCCCGCGCCGTAGAGGTGGCTGTCGGAGGGCCCCCCGAGCGGCGTCGCGGTGGCGATCAGGCGCGCCTTGATCTGCGCGGGGGTGGGGTGGCGGCCGAGCACTCGCGAGGCGATGATGAGGGCGGCGGTGGCGGCGACGTGGGGGGTGGCCATCGAGGTGCCTTCGTAGCCGTTGGGGATCCCGAAGCGCCGGGGGGAGGTGCCAAGGAAGGTGACCTGGAAGACGTCGCGCCCCGGGGGGAGGGAGGGGTTGCAGTTGGGGTCTTCGGGGAGGTTCGCGTCGGGTCCGCCCCCGGGGGCCACGAGGGTGACGTCGGTGCCGTAGTTGGTGTAGGAGGCGAGGCACCCGTGTTCGGTGGTGGCCCCCACCGCGATCACGTTGGGCGCGCGCGCGGGGTAGGCGGCGGCGGCCTGGGCCTCGTTGCCGGCGGCCGCCACCACGACTACCCCGTGCCGGTTGGCGTAGCGCAGCGCGGAAATCAGCTCGGGGATGTCCGAGGCGGTGATCCCCCCGGGAAATTCGAGGGAGAGGTTGATGACGCGGGCGCCGTGGTTGACCGCGAAGCGCACCCCCTTGGCGATCGTGGAGGCGTCGCCGTTGCCTTCGCCGTTGAGCACCCGCACCGGCATGATGTGCACCCCGTAGGCGAGACCCGTGAGGCCGACTCCGTTGTTGGTGGCCTCCGCGATGGTGCCCGCCACGTCGGTGCCGTGGCCGTTGCGGTCGTTGGGGTGGGTGCTGTGGGCGATGAAGTCGTGGCCCTTGACGAACTGGTAGCGGTAGAAGTCCGGGGAGATGCGGAAGTGCCGGCGGTTGGCGTAGGCGACGCCGGTGTCGAGCACCGCCACGATCACCCCCCGGCCACCGGGGGCGTGGTCGGCGATCAGGTTGCTCCAGGCTCCCGGAGCCTGCACCCCGTAGGTCCCGACGAAGTTCCACTGCAGCTGGCTCCACCCCCCCGGGACTTTGGCGAGCCCCGGGTCGTTGGGGAAGGGCTCCTTGGCGGCGGCCGAGGTGCCGGCGGCGGCTGAGGAGCCTGTGGCCGAGGCGCCGGCGGTCGGGAAGCCCGCGGTCGGGAGGCCCGCGGCCGAAGCGACGGCGATGGCCGAGACACCAGCGGTCGCGGAGACGGCGGTGGTCGCGGAGACCGCGGTGGCGTGGGAGTTGGGCATGACGGCGGCGTGGGCGATGTAGTCGGGCACGGCCCACGCCACCCCCCTCGCGTGCCGCAGGCGGGCGAGAGCACGGGGAACGGAGGCGTGCGGCGCGAGCGTCAGCAGATGATCGACCGTGCCCCCCCCAACCCCGAGTTCGATCGGATCGACGGCACCGGCCTCCCGCGCGATTGCGGCGCGCGCGGTGGGGGGAGCGGAGGTGCTGTAGCCGACCACAACCACCCCGGGCGCATAGGGGGCTTCCGTTCCGGGCGGCGGTGTGGGGGCGTCGCTGGCCGCGCTCGCGACCCCGTCGGGGTGGCGACCCGAGGGTGCGGCCGCGTGGGCGGAGTGGGGGAGGAGCGCGAGTGGCGCCGAGGCGCCGAGCGCGAGCAGGAGCGCGCAGGTGAGCGCCAGCGTGCCCCGCGAGGGGCGGGCGGGGGTTCTCGGGAGGGGAGTGGGTGGGTCGCTGCGTGACATCGGCTTAGGTCATGATGATGCCCCGGACCAGCACAGGGCCGCGCCCGTGGCGGCCCCCGATCGGAGATCGCCAGCAGCCGATGAGTGACCGCTTCTTCCCGCGCGATGAGTACTTTATGCGCCTCGCCCTGCGCGAGGCGGGGCAAGCGTTGAAACACGGGGACGTCCCGATCGGCGCGGTCGCGGTGCACGCCGGAGAGGTGATCGGGGCGGGTCACAACGAACGGGAGGCGCGCCAGGACCCCACCGCGCACGCGGAGCTGCTCGCGCTGCGCGACGCGGCCCGCGAGGTGGGCAGCTGGAGGGTGCTGGAAACGGTGCTCTACGTGACCCTGGAGCCCTGCGCGATGTGCGCCGGGGCGATCGTGCTGGCGCGCATCCCTCGCGTCGTGTACGGGGCGGCGGACCCCAAGGCGGGAGCGGCGGGCAGCGTGCTGGACGTGCTGGGGGAGCCCCGTCTGAACCACCGCCCGGAGGTCGCCGGGGGCCTCTTGGCGCAGGAGTGCGGGGCGTTGCTCAGCGAGTTCTTCGCCTCGCGGAGGTGAGGGCGGGCGCCCGAGGCGCCTGGGTGCGTGCTCCCACTGGCACCGGCCCGCCCTCGGGCCCCCCGGCCCGCTAGCCTTTGATGAACCCCTGGAGGGGTGGCAGAGCGGTTGAATGCGGCGCCCTCGAAAGGCGTTGTGCGTCTATCGGCGTACCGAGAGTTCGAATCTCTCCCCCTCCGTTTTCTGCTCGATGCATGAACCATGGCCCCAGGATCCGGCCACTCGCTGCGCACCTGCAGGCGATCCGCACGTTTCGGCCTATGCGTAGAGATCGGCCTTTTGCACTGTCTCCCGCTGGGGAAACACAGGTGTGGCGGCTGAGTGGTCTATCGATTGTTCAAATCATTGACCATAGCCGTCGGCTGTCTGTCGTCTGCATCTGATAGAACCCGAGGCGGTCGGTTCCTTCGAGCGAGATGGGGAGGCCTCATGGGTGGGATGCGGGTTGGCGGGACGCGATTGACAGTCCAGACAGGCTGGCGGGGAGGTCTTGCTGGCGGTACCCGCATGGTGGGGGCTATCGGCCTGTTGGCTGCGTTACTGGTGGTGGCGCTGGCTTTCGTGCCGCCTCGCGCGTCGGCTGAACCGCTCTGTACGGACAAATGGGCGGGTGGTAGTTCGGGGTCGTGGCAGACGGCGTCCAATTGGTCCACGGGCAAAGTGCCCACGTCGGTGGATGTTGCCTGCGTGGGGAGTGGCGTGACGGTCGAAGTCACGGGTGGGACGGATGCGGCGGGGGTGCTTGTGGACGAAGGGACGCTTGTGTTGAGGGGCGGCTCGCTGGAATTGGCCAGTGCGCTTGAAGAATCGACCGTGCATGTGTTCACGGCGAGCGGGGGCAGGTTGAAGGGCGCGGCGAAGCTGGGGGTGTCCTCGTCGTTGTCGTGGACGGAAACGACGATGGAAGGGTCGGGGTCAACGGTGCTGGACGCGGCGGCGGCCGGGAGTATCGATGCTGGCTCGGTGACGTTGAGCGAACGGCGACTGGTCAACGAAGGCACGCTCACGTTGACCGCGGGCTCGATCGAACTCGGGAGTGGCGCGGTGTTCTCCAATAGCGGGACGTTCTACCTGAACGACAGCGAAAGAGCGTGTGGAGAATGCGGCCGTACCGGGCTGGAAAAAGTTTCGGGCTCGAGCAGCTTCGTGAATACGGGTGTCGTGAAGAAAGCGGAAGGCGCCGGTGAAATAGGTATTGGGGTCAATACTGAAAATCTCGGGACGATCAACGGTCATAGCGGACCGATTGCGTTTATCGGCGGCTCGTCTTCGGTATTGGGGAACAGCAGTGTGCTGGAAGGCTCGGTGGAGATCGAGAGCGCGAGCGTCACGGGTGATAGCTTCAAAGGCACGGGCGGTGAATTGACGCTTGTCTCAGGGACCTTGAGCATGGTCGAAGGGGATACCGGGACGGTTGGTGTCCTGGTGATGACGGGCGGTACGTTGTCTGGTGCTGGGACGCTGAAGGTCACAGGAACGCTCTCATGGCCGGCGCCCACCATGGAAAGCACGATGTCCGGGTCGGGCTCGACGGTGCTGGCCTCGGGAGCGTCTGGGTCGATCAGCGTGCCCGGGACCGGCGAAGCGAAACTGGCCAAGCGCTCGCTCGTCAACGAAGGCACCCTGACGCTCGTCTCGGGGCATATCGCGCTCTCCGAAGAAGCCAGGCTCGAAAATCGGGGCACGCTCAAGGTCAACTCGGAAGCCACGGGTGCGATCGAGTTGGCCTCGGGCGGCTCGGGCAAGCTCGTGAACACGGGCACGCTCGAGAAGTCCTCGGGCACGGGCACCTCGCAGGTGTCGGTGGCGTTTGAAAGCAGCGGGACCGCGGAAGCCCAGAAAGGGCAGCTGGCGTTCGCCGAGGGCGGATCGTCCACATCGACCGCTCAATGGGTAGCCGGGGAAGGGGCGTCGCTCGCGCTGGCGGGCGGTTCGTTCGCGCTGAGTGGGAGCAGCTGGTCGGGCGCGATCGACCTCACCGGGGCGAGCGTGAGCGCTGAAGGTGTGCGGGACAGCAGCACCGTGCCCGCAAGCCTTCAGGGCGGCACGTTGAGCGTCGCGGGCGCGACGGCGAGCACGGTCCGCGATCTGTCGATGACGGGTGGCACGCTGGGCGGGGCGGGGACGTTGAAGGTGAGCGGTTCGCTCGAATGGACAGGGGAAGGCGGGGCGATGTCGGGCTCGGGCTCGACGGTGCTGGAATCCGGCGCGACGGGGAAGATCGAAGTCAAAACGCCGGCCTACGTGAAGGCACGCTCGCTCGTGAACGACGGCACGCTGACGTGGGCGTCGGGTGCGATCTTCCTGGAAGAAGGAGCGCAGATCTCCAACGTCGGGACCTTCTACGCCAACGACAACGGCCCGTCGTGCGGCGGAACGTGCCGGGGGAGTGGCATCGATACGGGCACCGGCTCGGGTACTTTTGAAAACACCGGCGCGGTGATCGAGTCCGCGGGCCCTGAAGCCCTGGTCGAAGTCGGCTTCGATAACAAAGGCAGCGTCAGCGCGGAAACCGGCGAGCTCAAATTCAAAGGCGGAGGAATCAGCGGGCACACGGCCACGGGCTCGTGGTCTGCCACCGGCAGTTCGACCGCGATCGAATTCACGGGCGGCTCGTTCACGTGGGGGTCCGCAATCAGCATCAAGGGGTCGATCGTCGACACGGGAGCTACGATCAGCGCCGGGGATGTCCAGGGCAGCGAAGTCGACTTGCAGCTAAAGAGCGGCCTCCTGACGCTGAATGGGCCAGGCGTGTCAAATGTCTCCAAGCTTCAGCTCTTGCATCCCGATGGAAAGCTCGGCGGTCCCGGTAGGCTGAACATCAGCAGTTCGTTGCTGTGGAACGAAGGAGCAATGGAAGGTTTGGGCCAGACTGTCCTGGAAGAAAAAGCCACTGGAGTCATTGAAGATTCGACCGTAAACTTGATCAGCCACAAGTTTGTGAACGAAGGCCGCCTGACCTGGCCATCTGGCGCGCTCGTGCTCGGCCACACTGCGATATTTGAAAACCTTGGGTCTTTATTCGTAAGTGACAAAAAAGCGTGCGAAGAATGTGCGACCGGGATCAAACCGGAAAAATCTAGCGAACCCGGTGAAAGCACGGGCGTTTTCAAAAATTACGGGATAATGGAAAAGAATGGTAACGGTCTCGAAGTGACCTCTGTGGAAGTCCCTACCGAAAACTATGGCATTATCACTGAACCCGGGGGCCCCATGGAATTCACGCTCCCATTTGTCGAACAAAATGAAACGCAGTGGGGCGGCGGCGAAAACCCGCAGGAACCGGCCCAGTGCGGGGAAGATGAATCGGTGGGCTGCGAGTCCGGTAACTACTCGCAGACGCAGGGCGATTTCTCGATCGGTGGCCGGGGGGTCGGCTTGGACTTGAGTCGAACATACAACTCACAAGCTGCGGTCGCGGGAGAAAAAGGTATATTCGGCTATGGCTGGTCGAGCTCGTTCAGCGACCATCTCGTAAGCGAACCCGCCCATCACACTGTCGAGCTGGTTGAAGCCGACGGGAGCACTATCACCTTCACCGAAGGCGCAGGCGAAACATTCACAGCGCCAGCATGGACCCGCGACACCTTCAGCGGCTCGTCGTCATCCGGATACGCCCTCACGCTCGAAGACCAGACGGTCTACAGGTTCAATGGTTCCACGGGGCGCCTGGAAAGCGTAACCGACCGCAACGGCAATGCGACGACGCTTTCCTACAATGGGAGCGGCAAGCTCGAAACGATCACCGACCCGGCGGGTCGGAAGATCAAACTGGCGTATAACTTAGAAGGTCTCGTGGAAAGCGCCGAAGATCCAATGAAACACGTCGTCAAATATACGTATGAAAGCGGGAACCTCAAGAGTGTTACCCAGCCTGGTGAATCCTCGCTTCGCTGGCAGTTCAAATACGACAGCTCGCATCGGATGACAGAACTCACCGATGGGCGAGGCGGCAAGTCCACCATCGAATACAACAGCTCCAACAAGGTGGTCTCCCGGACCGACCCGATGAAACGCATAACGAGTTACGAATACAAGGGGTTTCATACGAAGACGACCAATCACGCTACCGGCGACGTAAAGATGCAGTACTTCACAAGCGATGGCGTCGGCACTTCTCTCACAAACGGTTACGGCACATCGAGCGCAACAACCGAAACCAGTGTTTACAACTCTGCCGACGAGCTGCTGAGCTTGACCGACGGTGACGGGCATACGACTAAGTACCAGTATGACTCGCACGGTAACCGGACCCTCGAGGAAGACGCCGAAGGCAACAAAACCAAATGGAGCTACGACAGCACTCACGACGTTGAAACCGAAACGTTGCCCAACGGAGAGACGACTACCTATAAACGCGAAAGTCATGGCAACCCCGAAGTGATCGAACGCCCGGCGCCGGGCTCCACCACACAGTCAACGAGCTATAAATACACCTCTCATGGGCAGGTCGAAAGCATGACCGACCCGTTGAAACGCACGTGGAAATACGAATACGACAGCGCTGGTGACAAGACCGCGGAAATAGACCCCGAAAGCGACAAGCGGACCTGGGGCTATAACGAAGACTCGCAGGAAACCAGCATGGTCAGCCCCAGGGGCCATGTCAAATCTGGTGAAGAAAGCAAATACACGACCACAACCGAACGCGACGCGCAGGGCCGGCCGACCAAGATCACCGATCCGCTCGGCCACGAAACGAAATACGCATACGACGGCGACGGCAACGTCGAAACCGTGACCGACCCGGAAGGCCACAAGACGACGTACACCTACGACGCCGACAACGAGCGGACCAAGGTCGAAGAACCAAACAAAACGATCACCGAAACCGAATACGACGGGGCCGGCCAGGTCAAGAAGCAGATCGACGGCAACAAACACGCGACCGAATACGTCCGCAACGTCCTCGAGCAGGTCACCGAAGTGATCGATCCGCTCGCCCGCAAAACACTCAAGGAATACGACGCCGCGGGGAACCTGACGAAGCTGACCGACCCCCTGAAACGAACGACCACATACAAACACGACAACGACAACCGTCTCATCGAAGTCGGTTACTCTGACGGCAAAACCCCGACCGTGAAATACGAATACAACACGGATGGCGACCGAACCAAGATGGAAGACGGCACGGGCACCACGACCTACGAATACGACCAGCTCGATCGCCTCACCAAAACCAAAGACGGCCACGGGAATACCGTCGGCTACGAATACGACCTGGCAAACGAGCAGACCAAGATCACGTACCCCAACGGCAAAGTCGTCGAACGCGAATACGACAACGCGGGGCGGCTCAAGAGCACTACGGACTGGTCCAAAAACGTAACCAAATTCACCTATGACGCGGACTCAGACCTCACGGCCACGACATTCCCGAGCGGCACGAGCAACGAAGACACCTACACATACGACGACTCTGATGCGATGACCGAAGTAAAGATGAAAAAAGGCAGCGAAACGCTTGCATCGCTCGTCTACACACGCAACAAAGACGCGCTGGTCGAAAAAGCGACCAGCAAAGGGCTACCGGGGGAAGAAAAACCCGCCTACACCTACGACAAAAACAACCGGCTGACAAAAGGTGTCGGTACCCCCTACGAATACGATGCCGCCAACAATCCGACGACCATCGGTACCGAACACACCTACAGCTACAACGCCGCCGATGAGCTCGAAAAAAGCGTGCTGAAAAAAGCCACCGCCGCGACGTACACCTACAACGAAGTCGGCGAGCGCACCAAGACCGAACCCGCCAGCGGACCCGCGACGACATATGGCTATGACCAGGCAGGGAACCTTATCTCCGTCGCGCGACCAAAAGGCACCGAAGTGGCGGCGATCGAAGATACCTATGGCTACAATGGCGACGGGCTGCGCACGTCCGAAACGATCTCCGGCACCACCACATACATGGCATGGGACCTAGCTGAAAAGCTGCCGCTGGTTCTCAACGACGGCGTCAACAGCTACATCTACGGCCCTGGGGGCCTGCCTGTCGAGCAAATCAACAACACCACCAGCACCGTCCTCTACCTCCACCACGACCAGCAAGGATCAACACGCCTGCTCACCGGGTCAACCGGCAAAACAGAAGCCACCTTCACCTACGACGCATACGGCAACCAGACCGGCAGCACCGGCACCGCCAAAACACCGCTTGGGTACGACGGGCAGTACACCAACGCCGACACGGGACTTATCTACCTGCGGGCGCGAGAGTACGACCCAGCGACAGCGCAATTCCTGAGCGTTGACCCCAAGGCCGAAGAGACGAACACGGTCTACCAATACGCGAAGGACAACCCACTCAGGGACAGCGACCCGACCGGCGAAGGCCCTGAAGAATCGAGGGTAGCCCATGAAATTCTCTCTCTCGAAAGCGAAGGGCTCAAGCAGCTCAAAAATAAACACGCAAGCTGGGAAACAATCGAGTTGTTTCAAGGGATTATCAAAGTGCATTTCTTCTTTGAAGTCGCGTTCGCCGAAGGAAACGGGACGTTGCAAAGAAGCGGGGAACAGGAACTTCATAGGATCGAAAAGCAGCTGGTCGGCAAATTTGCTTCGCTTGCATCGCAGGAGATCGGCCTACCGTCGCTTATCAAAGCCCTGCGGCAGATTTACCACATCAGCGTTGCGGTGCGGCTAGGTGCGCGTGGATAATGCGTGGAGCGACGGTGGTCATCGGTCCTCTTGATCGGATACTGGGGCGAGCGTGAGAGGAGCGCGAATCACGCTTTATGGTGTGCCTTCGTGGAGGAAGTGCCCGATGACGTAGACATGAATTTCGGCCGGGAAGGAGAAGCCCTTGGGCGTGCGTCTGGTTGGCCGTAGCGACCCGTGAGCGGCCAGGATCGCCGAGTTTGCGGAGACCCTGAGATGTTCGTGGCCAATGATGGCTTCGGCGTCGCAACTCTGGAACGAGAGCGGGACACGCGGGTCTGCCCGTAGCCCTGCCGTGCGGCATCCGATCGGTGGTACTTCGGATTGCACGCGGTCGGTCGAGTAGAGCGTCGCCCCGGTTGCGGCGAGAAGCCGTGCCATGACGCGAGCGTTGAGTAGGAGCGATTCGTTGCGAACGAAGCACACCGTTTCCGGTTCGACGGGGCAGTCGCTTGATCGCTTGAAGCCCGGCGGCGGTTTGAGCTTCGCGCGGGTTTCCGCGGCGAGTGCGCCTGTCGTCCCGTATTGGGGTACCTTCAGAGCCCAGTTGCGATGATCTTCTGTTGCGTCCGAGATTCGGATCGTTGCGACTGCGATTGATGCCATCACTGCAGCGGCCAGCAGGACGACTGAGGTACGAGCCCGCACACGGCGTATATCGGCAAAGATGCGCTCCAGCATGAGATGATCTCCTTGCGGGCGCTCGCGTCGCGGTCGGCCACCACCACCACGCACCGCCGAGGGGGGCGCGGCGGGGGTCTTCCGGCACACGATGGCGACCGTGATGCTCGAAGGCGGCGCGGACATCCCCTACATCCAGCAGATGCTCGGCCACACCAACATCACCAGCACCCAGCTCTACACCCAAGTCTCGCTGCGCAGGCTCGCCGCGGTACACGCCGCCACGCACCCCGGCGCCTCAAACCAACCCCGCCGCCACGGCCGCGGCAACGGTGGCGGGGCGGTCCTGCGGCCAGCCAGCACCGCGGCGCCCGGCGCGGCGGAAGGCCCTCGAAGTCGAAGCCCAAGACGAGCAGCGGGACCTCCGCCGCCAGGCTCGCCAGCGGCGTCCCTGAGTCCCACGAAGCCCTCACGCTCCCCTGTGTGCACGGGGTTGGAGGTTGGGTTGTGCGCACGAGCGCGCCCGGGGGGAGTCGCGCAGCGACTGGGCGCGCGATCACCGCGGCGAAGCCGCCCAACATTCCCCGGGACACGGTGTGGCACCGAGACGCACCCGGCGCTCGTGGCCGGCTCGGGACACAGCGATTGCTGTGCGAAAGCATCACGGTGCATCTACTCTGTGCAGACTTTTCGAGACCCGGCAGGCGCCGGCGGAGAACGCCAGCGACGGCGCTGAGGATCGGCCGCGCACCTTTAGGTGCAACTGTGTGAGGCGCCGCGAAGCGCAGCGGCTCTCGTGACGGGGGTCACTTCATAAACGGTGCCGCGCAGGCCGCGAACGACCTCCAAGTCTTGTGGCCTCAGTGAGCTTCCGTTCACCAGCTTGACTGCGGTGGCTGAAACCGCGAATTCTACAGAACCGAGGTCAGCACGCGCCTCGCAGTTATCCCGTCACGCTAGTGAAGTGTCAGGCAATGTTTGCCGTGTTGATGGGTCGTTTTAGGCGGGGGTTGTGGTATTGCGGTTGCGCCAGTGGATGTATCGGCGGATGAGGCGGGCTTGGGTGGCGTGGTTGGTGCCGGCGAGTGTGAAGTATCGCAGTGCGCGGAATTGACTGTCCACGAAACCGGGTCCACTCCACCCATCCGCTTGATGAAGCTGACTCGCGCAGACTAACGCTAGGGCGTGGAACTCGGCAAAAGGGAATGCCAGCTTCACCTACGATGCCTACGGAGTCCTCGACCTGCCGAGAGCTCTGAGACCTACCCGCCCCGCCCCCGCCAACCCGAGCGCAGAACCCGCAGCGCGTTCTCGCTGCAGATCCGCTCCGCGACATCAACGCCATAGCGCGTGCGAAGCGACTCCTGCAGGTCTCCCATGCGTCCCATGTGTTCGAGCCCCGGGAGGGCCGGCTTGATGTAGCCGTCGAGGTCGGAGCCGATCGCGATGAAGTCGAACGAGCCGGTGACCCGGTGGATCCGATCGATGTGCCGGCAGAGCGCATCGAGGGAGTCCGTGAGCGAGCGCACCCGCCCGCGCAGTCCGCTGGTGATGTAGTGCTCGCAGAGGATGCAGCCGAGCACGCCGCCCCGCTCCGCGACCTTGGCGATTGTCTCATCGGAGAGGCAGTAGTCGAGGTTCCCGAACCGGCACGCCATGTGCGTGGCGATCACCGGCGGGCGCCGGTCGGGGGCGCGACGGTCGAGCAGCGCGAGGGTGTCGTCGATCGCGCGCTGGCTCATGTGGGTGATGTCGATCAGGATGCCCTCGTCGGCCATCGCCTCGACGGCCGCGCGGCCGAGTGGGGCCAGGCCCTCCCGGGGCTGGGGGAACACGAGGTTGTAGATGGAGTCCGCCAGGAACGGCAGCGCCGGCGCGTTGGTGGTGACCTCGCGCCAGAAGAGGTGCGCGAGGGTGACGTAGGCGACGCCCGCCTGCGCGAGGGTGCGCACGTGCTCGCGCACCGCCTGCTCGCTCTCTCCGAGCTGAAAGCCGCCCTCGATGCAGTGGATGAGCGCCAGGCGACCCTCCTCGATGAGCACGTCGAGCTCGGCCGGCGAGTGCGCGATCGCGACGTCGCTGCGGCCCTCCACGTGGCGCTCGACGAGTTCGAGCTGGGCGAGGACGTCCGAGCAGTAGCCGCCGGCCGGCGGTGCGCCGTAGCGCTTGCTCAGGTCCATCTCGTCGAGCGGCGCGTACAGCACCGACAGGGCGGTGCCGACCTCGCCTTCGCGCATCCGCTCCACGGTGACGGAGGGCTCGTCGTGGGGCCCCTGGTAGTTGAGGAGCAGCGAGATCAGCCCCACCAGGCGTGCCTGCCAGCGCCGGCGCAGCCAGGTGAGCAGGTGCCCGTGCGTGCGCTGCTCGGGCTCCGGCAGGAGATGCATCGGGTAGTGCGCGTGCAGGTCTACGAGCATCGGGGAGCCCAGAGAGCTAGAGCCTGGGCAGCCGGTCGGGTGGGAGAGCCCCGCCGTGGGTGTCGGTGCGGGGGTGCCCGAGCTCGTTGCAGTACTGGATCGTGGCGTCCTCGGCGGCGAAGTCGATGACCGCGAAGCCGCCGTAGCTCCAGGTGTCTTCGCCGATGGTGTAGGTGTCGGTGTCGGTGTTCTGCCACTGCACGCTCCCCGCATCGACCGCGTCCAGCGGCGGCACGTCCGGTCCCGAGACGAGATTGGGCACTCCGCCGTGGCCGACGATTGCGGTGTAGGCGGCGTGATCGTGGTACTCCCCGTAGTCGATGCCGGGCTTGTACACCGCGCAGCGGTGCTCGTGGCCCCAGAACCACGCCTCGACCCGCCGCTCGCCGATCGCGCCGCAGACGGTGCCGGCGAGGGGGGACCTGACCGCTTCCCACGCGCTGAAGGGCTGATGGTGGGTGAGCAGGATCGTCGCGGGTCGCTCGGCCGGCGCCAGCAGCCCCTCCAGCCAGGGCAGCTGGGGCGCCTGTAGGTCGGGCACGTCGGGGTCTTTGTAGGCGCTGTCGAGCCCCACGATCTGCCAGTGCCCGTTGCCGAGGCAGAAGTAGCTCGAGCCCCCCTGGGCATCGAAGCGCGGATCGCGCAGCAGGGTGTCGAAGTAGCCGTGTCCCCCGGCGTACATGTCGTGGTTGCCGTTCAGCGACCACGATCGCGCCCGCGCCCCCCGCTGGACCGGCCAGAGGGGCAGGAAGCGGTGGGTGTACTCCTCCTCCAGCCCCGAGTAGTAGGTGTCGCCGAGATGGATCACGTGGCATTCGCGCTCGGCGGGGGTCTCCGCCAGCTGCCGCGCGATTGCGCTCGCCACGTTCCTCGCCTGGGGGAGGCCGGTGGCCCAGTCCCCGACGAGGAACACCCTGGCGTTCTCCGCCAGCTCGACGCGCTCGGGCGGGCGGTCGGGGAATGCGCGCTTGTCGTCGAGCAGGCCGGTGGCGAGCTTCAGCAGCGCCGGCTCGACCCAGCGGATGTCGCAGGGCCCGAAGCGGCGAAACCGCTCCTCGAGCTCCCCCAGCAGATGCCCGATCCCCTGCTCGGAGGGCTCCAGCCGTCCCGCCGAGACGAGCTCGGCCTCGAAGCAGTTCGTGATGACGCTCTGAAACTGGCTGAGCGCGGGGTGGGACTGGAGGTAGATCGTGGCTGGAGGGCGGCCCTCGCCGGCGCCGTGGGCCGAGGGCGCGTGATCTCGCATCCTCTTGTCGGTGAGGGCCCGCCTGATGCTCTCGTAGCGCTCGGGGCCCACGCGGGCGTGCTCGGGGTGCTCGGCGCGGGCCCGTTCGAGCTGGGCCAGCTTGGCGAGCAGGGCATCGGGATCGAGTACCTGGTCGAGCAACTGCGGGTGCAAGGCGGGCCTCCGGTCGGTCTGGGCTAGGAGCGGAACTATCCTAGTGGGCGAGACGGCTGAGGGGTCGCTCAGAGCGAAATGCATTGGCGAGCTGCATGCCCAGCGGTTCGGCTGGGTAGCGTGTAGCCCGACCGAGTGCTACAGCTCAGGATGACGGCGGCGGCTGGTCTAGCCCTGGCCACCTGGGGTCGATGCCTTCGCTTCGAAGCAGCTCGGCCTGAAGGGCGAGAACGTCCTCTGGGCGACGGCCTTTGCCCAGGTAGTAGCCAATCGGGGGATTCAGTCCCCCCAGTCGGTCACTCTCTTGAGGAGGTTGTAGATCTTCTCGTCCAGCCATGTCGGCTTGCCCCGATGTCCACGGACACGTCGCGCCATCAACAACGCATAGGTCTCAGCTACCACCTCATGGGTATAGCTCTTAGAACGATAGCCGGCACCACGGATCCCCTCACGAATACCTCGGGGGGCCAGTGCCAGCAGCCTATCTCCAGCGGCCAGGTCATCGGGGGAGCAACGCGCCAAGCTGAGCGCGTGACCCCACTCATGCCATGCGACGTGAGCCACGAATGCCTCATGTGCCTGCGAATCTAGCCCCGCTATTGCGGGGTGGCCAACGTTGATCAGAAGCACCCGCAGACCCGGAACCCAAGCGCCGAGGGCGCCATCGAGTTCGGCTCTGACTGGTGGTGTGAGCCCTGGCCGTCCGGCCGAGCGCAGCATCTCATCTGCCGCCGATCCGATCGGCCCGTTGGCGATCTGCCATTGGGAGGCACCAACGGCCTCCAGCAGGTTGCGATGAGCAGACGGCAAGCTCATCCACGCAAACCGCACGACTCGAGCAGCGTCTGCTTCAGAGGCACTCAAGGCGTCGAGCTCGATGACAAGGCGGTTCGCAGTTTCATGGATCAGCAGCGTAGTTTATTGTGCGGGAAGGATGCCTCGCAGACACCGCTACGCGACTTCAGAAGACGAGCTCATGCCAACTTGGACGCCACCTGGCGCTGACTACAACCTCCAAGTCGAGTCGATGCGGGAGCTGCGGGAATTGACCGATCGCATCGCCCATGCCCATTGGGAACGCGACGAACGCATGGCGGCACTGGCCCTCAGCAACAGTCTGAGCCGCCGCGACATTGCAACAGCAATCGGATGCAGCAAGAGCCGCGTTGATCAGATCCTGCGCGAGACTGCCGAAGAGCTGCAACGCAGGGACAGTCGAGCGGCGGCCGCTCGCGTCGCACGGCACATGCCTGACTAGAGGCGGAGCCCAAGACTCTCTTGCGGCATTCCTGGCCCTGCAAGCTTCAACAACCGCCCAAACCCAGCCAAAGCGGAGGGGGAGGGATTCGAACCCTCGTCCGAGGAGGTCCCCGAAAACGCCTTTCAAGGGCGCCGCATTCAACCGCTCTGCCACCCCTCCGGGTGTGCCCCCAAAGGCTAGCGACCACGGCCGCGGCGGTGGCGGCCTCAGGCGGCGCTGTGCAGAGCGCCCTGCACAGCGACCGCCGCGCCGTGGCGGATCAGGTCGGCGGCGCGCTCGGCGATCGCGATCGTGGGGGCGTTGGTGTTGCCGCGGGGCACCGTGGGCATCACCGAGGCGTCCACCACGCGCAGCCCCTCCACGCCGCGCACGCGCAGGTCCGTGTCCACCACCGCCTCCGCATCGGCGCCCATCCGGCAGGTGCCGACGGGGTGGTAGAGCGTGAAGGTCTGCTGGCGGATGTGCGCGCGCACGTCCGCCTCGGAGTCCGAGGAGGGGATGTAGTGGGGACGCGTCGTGTACTTCGCGAGGGCGGGCTGGCGGGCGATCTTGAGCGTCACGCGCAGGCCCTCGACCATCCTCGCCATGTCGGCCTCCTCCGCGAGGTAGTTGTGGAGGATGTAGGGCTTGGCGGTGGGGTCGGGGGTGAGCGGCAGGACGCACCCGCGGGAGGCGGGGGTGAGCACGCAGGGCGCTGCGCCGAAGCCGTGCTCGAGCACGGGCTCGTCCACGTACATCGCGGGTGCGGCGTGGAGCTGGATGTCGGGCGCGTCGAGCGCGGCGGAGGAGCGGATGAAGCCGCCGGCCTCGGCGATGTTGGAGGTGAGCGGGCCGCGTCCCTCCCCGAGGAACGCCGCGAGGTTCTCTTCGGTGAGCGGGTTGAGCAGCGACACCGGCTCGTCGTGCGCCCACGTGGCCCCCGAGGCGGCGTGGTCCTGGAGGTTCTGCCCCACGCTGCGCAGATCCTGCACGACGGGGATCTGCAGCAACGTCAAGAGCTCGCTGGGGCCGATCCCGGAGAGCATCAGCAGGTGCGGTGAGTTGTAGGCGCCGGCGCACACGATCGTCTCGCGGGTGGCACGCAGCTCGTGCAGCTCCCCCAAGCGCGCCCCCTGCACGCCGACGGCGCGCTCGCCCTCGAACAGCACGCGGTGCACCTGCATGTAGGTCTCAACGGTGAGGTTGGGGCGGGCCATCGCGGGGTGCAGGTAGGCGACGGCGGCGCTGCAGCGACGTCCGTCGCGCTGGGTGCGCTGGTAGCGCCCGAAGCCATCCTGGGTGTCGCCGTTGAAGTCCTCGTTGGCGGGCAGCCCCGCCTGCGCGCACGCCTCCAGGAAGGCGTCGGTGATCGGGTTGGGAGCGCGGTCCTCGCTCACCGCCAGCGGCCCCCCCGCACCGTGCAGCTCCGAGGCTCCGCGCTCGTTGTCCTCGGCGCGGATGAAGTAGGGGAGCAGATCCTCGAAGCCCCACCCCGCGCAGCCCCCCTCGCGCCACCCGTCGTAGTCGGCGCGGTTGCCGCGGATGTAGATCATCGCGTTGATCGAGGAGGAGCCCCCGAGGGTCTTGCCGCGGGGCAGATAGATGCGCCTGCGATCGGCGCAGGGCTCGGCGGCGGTCGAGTAGTCCCAGTCGACCTGCGTGCGGAACAGCGCGGGGAAGGCCACGGGCACGTGGATGTTCTCGATCGTGTCGGGCGGGCCGGCCTCGACCAGCGCCACGCTGACGCCGGGATCCTCGCTGAGGCGCGCCGCGAGGACGCATCCGGCGGATCCCGCTCCGACGATCACATAGTCGTACTCGCGCATCAGAACCGCCTCCCTCGTTGCGTCGAGCGGACGCTCGCACCTGGAACCCATGCTACACCCGTCACGGCAGGCGTCTGGGGCGGGGAGCGCGAGATCGAGGTGCCGTGCGCCCTGGTCGCCTCGGCCACGCCCAGCGCCGAGATCGCCGAGCGGTTCAACGCCGAGATCGCCGAGCTGTTGTTTCCATCTGTGCGCACGGTTGGGACCCATCGTGCGCACATTCAGCGCCAGCTCGGCCTCGCCTCCCTCGCGGAGCGGCTCCGCTACGCGCCGGAGCGCGGGTTGATGAGCGTCCGAGGACCGCGATGGATGCCCAGGCGCACTCGTGCGAGAGAGAGAAACATGACTTGATAAATCCAACGCGTCTCGCCTACATTGCACATGCGGGTCGCTTTGGGGGGGTCGTGAGGCGCTGGAGCTCGCGGGGAGAGGGCCGAGGGGCAGAAAGACGATCGAAGGGTGGCACGGAAGTGAGCAGGCATGGCAGGCAGAACGGCAGGGAGAGCGAACACAAGCTGCTCGCGAACGGACGGCGGCATGCCCGCCCCGCTCTGCAGCACGAGCAGGTGGGGGAGATCCAGCGCGCCCGCATCCTGGGCGCGATGGTCGACCTGACCCACGAGCGGGGCGCAGAACGGGTGACGGTCGCGCACGTGGTGGCCCGAGCGGGTGTCTCGCGGCGCACCTTCTATGAGCTCTTCGAGGACCGCGAGGCATGCCTGTTGGCTGCGCTCGAGGATGCGTTCGAGCGGATCGCGGCCGCGGTGCTCCCGGCCTACCGTCGCGAGCACGTCTGGAGCGATCGGATCGGGGCGGGCCTCACGGCGATGCTCGAGCTCTTCGATGCCGAGCCCACGATGGCGGCGCTGTGCGTGGTCGACACGCTCGCCGCGGGTCCCGCGGCGATGGAGCGCCGAGCGCGGGTGGTCGACGCGTTGGTGAGGACCGTGGACCGGGGGCGTCGCGAGGCGGCCGCCCCCGCTGGCCTCAGTCGCGTGACGGCGGAGGGCGTGGTGGGCGCGGTGCTGGGCGTCCTCTACACGCGTCTGTGTGAGTCGAGCCCCAAGCCGCTGATGGTGCTGCGCGGCCAGCTGATGAGCATGATCGTGCTCCCCTACCTGGGCTCCGAGGCCGCTGCGGCCGAGCTGGCCCGCCCCCCACTGCGGGTGCGTCGGGCGCGTAGCTCGGACCCCCTCAAGCAGCTGGACATTCGCTTGACCTACCGCACGATGCGCGTCCTCTGCGCGGTCGCCGCCCGCCCGGGGCTCAACAACCGCCAGGTCGCACGCGAAGCGGGGGTGGCCGACCAGGGCCAGATGTCCAAGCTGCTGGCGCGCCTGGAGGGCCTTGGCCTGATCGCCAACGAGGGCGAAAGCCAGATCCGTGGGGAACCGAACGTCTGGACGCTCACTCCGCGCGGCCACGAGCTCGAGCGGGCGATCCGCGTGCGGGCGGATCGCTGATCTTCGAGGTGCAGCGGCCCCTCGCTGCACAGCCCCGCGTGGGCGCCGCAGCGCCTGCTCGACCGATCCGCTTGCCCCGATCCCCGAGGTGCAGTGGCGCCCCGAGGCCGCCCTGCACGGGCGCGCCTGGGAGCGCCCACTGACCGATCCGCGCGCGGCGGATCGTCGATCTCATGGGGTGGCGCTCCGGCACCGTCCCGCGCGGGCCCTCCGGAACGCTCGCTGACATTAAGCACGGCACCGACTAGACAAAGCATCGCGTGTGCGTCTATAATCCCGCTACCGCGTGGGTTGGCGCGGCTGAGGAGCTAGGGTCTGGGGGAGGTGTTCGATGGGTTCCATAGCTGGTAGCAGCACCGCGCTTGCGGGGTCCTTTGCGGGAGCCGCCCGTCGCTATTGGCTGGGCGTCTTCCCGCGCGTCTGCGCCGAGCGCCGCCGGCGGGAGGCCCGCGCCCGGGAGATACCCGACCAGCTTCTGCGCCAGGTGGTGGTCGACGCACTGCACAAGTGGGGCAACATCGAGGGGGCGAGCGCGTTCGCGGCCTTCGTCCCCCGCCGGCGGCGCTCTGCGGCGGTGCGTGCGATGGCCTGCTTCCAGGCGGCCTACAACTACCTGGACATGCTCACGGAGCTGCCGAACACCGACCCGGTGGCCAACGGGCGGCTGCTGCACCGCGCGCTGCTGGTTGCGCTGGACCCCGAGGCGGAGCACCTCGACTACTACGCCCACCACCACCTGCACGACGACGGGGGCTACCTCGCGGAGACGGTCGACGCCTGCCGTGCGGCGCTGGCGGAGCTGCCCTCCTACGCGGCGGTGGTGCCTGCGGCGCTGCGCGCGGCGGAGCGGATCGTGGCGTTCCAGAGCTGCAACACGGGCGAGGTGCAGGGCGACTACCTGGCCCTGGAACAGTGGGCACGGGCACACACGCCGGTTGGGAGCGGCCTGCGCTGGTGGGAGACGGCCGCCTCTGGGGGCTCCTCCTTGTGTGTGTATGCGTTGATCGCGGCGGCCGCCGAGTCGAATGTCGATGCCACGGAGATCGCGGCGATCGAGGGGGCCTACTTCCCCTGGATCGGGGCACTGCATTCGCTGCTCGACAATCTCGTGGATGCCGCCGAGGACTACGCCACTGGGCAGCGCAGCCTCGTCGGCTGCTACGCCTCCCCGGTGGACGCTGCCACGCGCATGGGCCTGCTGGCGGAGCACTCGATGCAGGCCGCACGCGCGCTCCCGGGCCGCCGCCACGAACTGGTGCTGGCGGCGATGGCCAGCTTCTATCTCTCGACGGCGGAGGCACGCGGGCCCGAGGCGGCGCCGGTGGCCGACGCGGTGCTGCGCGCGCTCGGGGAGCCGGCGGCGCTGTCGATGATCGTCTTTCGCTCGCGTCTGGCGCTGCGGCGCATGGCGCCGAGTGCGCCCGGGGCGCCCGCGCGACGCGGCGACGGGGCGGAGGTCGTTCTACCTAATGTGGTTGGTGAGTTGGTACAGGGCGGGACCGCAGGTGCAGTAGCGTTTACCGCAACTGCACCCGGCACCGTGGGCCATGAGGGACATGGCATCAAGTAGAGTCCCTGTCTGATCGGATCTATACATAAGGGCGCCGTGGAGCGGTCTGGTCACCGTCGTATCCGCGGCCCGAGGGAGAGTTTCCTTGCTTGAGCTACGCAATCTTGTAAAGCATTACGCAGAGGCTGGCGGCGAACCGATACGTGCCGTGGACGGCGTTTCGATGACGGTCGAGCCGGGCGAGATGGTCGCGTTGTACGGCCCCAGCGGCTCGGGTAAGACCACGTTGCTGCTGATGGTCGCAACGCTTCTGCAACCCACCAGCGGCGCGGTGCTGATCGGTGGGCGCGACGTCTCCTCGCTCTCCGAGCGCGAGGCCTCGCACTTCAGGCTCTCCGAACTGGGCTTCATCCGCCAGAACTTCGACCTGCTGCCCGGGGTGAGCGCGATCGACAACGCGGTGCTGAAGCTCCTGAAGAGCATGCGCTGGCGCGAGGCCCACCGCAAGATCGCGCCGATGCTCGATCGCCTGGGCCTCGGCGGGCGCCTCGAGCACAGCGCGGAGACGCTCTCCATGGGTGAGCGCCAGCGGGTGATGATCGCCCGCGCGCTCTCCACCGAACCGCGACTGCTGCTCGCCGACGAGCCCACCGGCAGCCTCGACAGCCAGCGCGGCCGCGAAGTGCTCGAACTGCTGACGGAGCTCTGCCGCGAGCAGCAGGTCGCGATCGTGCTCGTCAGCCACGACCCCCAGGCGGCGGCCTACGCCGACCGGGTGTACGCGCTGCGCGACGGGAAGCTCGGCGAGTACGAGCCCGAGCAGTGGGCTGCGCGGGTCGCGCAGTAGGCGCCGGGGTCACTGCCTTGAAGCCCTCCAACGTATTGCACCTATACCGCGTGCGGCTGCGCGCGCGCATGTTGCAGGAGCTGTTCGCCATCGTGGGGATCGCGGCGGGCGTCGCGCTGCTGTTCGCCTCGCAGGTCGCGAGCTCGAGCCTCTCGAGCTCGGTGGCGCAGCTCTCGCACGGGATCGTCGGCAACGCCACCCTGCAGCTGGTCGCCCGCGACGCGCAGGGCTTCGAAGAAGGGTACGTCAAGCAGGTGCGCGCGCTCCCTGGGGTGCGCACCGCGGCGCCGCTGCTGGAAGGCAACGCCAACGCGGTGGGGCCCAAGGGGCACGAATCGGTGGAGCTCGTCGGCGCCGACGCGAGCCTCTCCGAACTTGGGGGCTCGCTCGTGCACCACACGCAGCTCTCCCCGGTGGCGGGGATCGGCGCGATCGTGCTGCCCGCGCCGCTGGCGCAGAAGATCGGCGTGACCAAGTTCGGCGATGAAGCCACCCTCCAGCTGGACGGGCGGGTGGCTCAGGCGCCCCTCTACGAGCAGCTGACCGCCAAGCAGATCGGCCCGCTGATCTCGACCCCGATCGCGATCGCCCCGCTCTCCTTTGCCCAGGAAATGAGCGGCCTCACCGGGCGCGTCAGCCGCATCCTCGTGGAGCCCGCCCCGGGCCAGGAAGCGCAGGTGCGCGCGGGCCTTGTGCGACTCGCCGCCGGACGGCTCAACGTCGAGCCGGCCAGCTTCGACGAAAAACTGTTCGCGCGCGCCGCCGCCGCCACCAACCAGTCCACCTACCTGTTTGCGGTGATCAGCGCGCTGGTGGGCTTCCTCTTCGCGTTCAACGCGATGCTGCTCACGATCCCCCAGCGCAGGCGGCTGATCGCGGACCTGCGCCGCGACGGCTACCCGCCGGGAACGGTGATCTGGGTGCTGATGTTCGACGCCGTGGTGCTCGGCGTGCTCGCCTGCATCGTGGGGCTCGTGCTCGGCGAGGAGCTCTCGATCCACCTCTTCCACTCCAACCCCGGCTACCTCTCCTCCGCGTTCGCCGTCGGCTCCCAGCGGACGGTGAGCGCCAAGAGCGTCGGGATCGCCGTCATCGGAGGGATGCTCGCCGCCTCGGTCGCGGTGCTGAGCCCCTTCAAAGACATCGTCTCGCGCTCCCCGCTCGCGGCGATCACGCAGAAGGAGGGCGGCAGCGGGGCCGGCCCCACGGGTTGGCTCGCGCTCGGGGGGGTCGTGTGCCTGGGGGCGGCTACCGCGATCCTGCTCGCCGCTCCCAAATCGGCGGTGCTGGGGATGGTCTTCCTCGTCGGCGCGCTGCTGCTGCTGCTGCCGCTCCCGCTGAACGCCACGCTCGCGGTGGTGCGGCGCATCGCCCCCGGGATCACGAGCGCGGTCCCGCACGTCGCGGTGATGGAGCTGCGCGCCGGGCGCGCGCGCGCCGTCGCGATCGCCGCGACCGGAGCGGTCGCGGTCTTCGGCAGCGTCGCGATCGAGGCCGCCCACGGGGACCTGCTGAAGGGCCTGGAAAACGCGGGGCGGGACATGAACGCGTTCACCAACGTGTGGATCTCCCCGGCGGGCTCCTACAACCTGCTGAAGACCACGCCCTTCGAACCCAAGCAGCAGGCGCAGCTCGCCAAGCTGCCGGGCGTGACCGCGGTGCGCTCCTACCGCGGGGGGCTGCTCGACATCGGCGAACGGCGGGTGTGGGTGATCGCCCCCCCGCGCGAATCCACCCCGCTGCTGCCCTCCAGCCAGATCCTCGAAGGGAACCTGGCGCGCGCCACCGCGGAGGTCCGGTCGGGGAACTGGGTGGTGATCTCGCAGGCGATCGCCACCGAACATCACCTGCACATCGGAGATCCCTTCGCGCTTCCCACGCCGGTCCCCACCACGTTCAGGGTGGCGGCGATCGGCACCAACATCGGCTGGGCGCCCGGCGCGATCATCATGAACGCCACCGCCTTCGCCAGTGCGTGGGGCTCGAACCAGATCAGCGCCTACAACGTTCTCCTGGCCCCCGGCGTCTCGCAGCTGCAGGGCAAGCGGGAGATCGAAAAAGCGCTCGGGCCGAACTCGGGGCTGGCGGTGGAAACCGCCGACGAACACTCCGCCGAACAGCGCGCGCTGAGCCGCCAGGGCCTCGAACGTCTCACGCAGATCGCCACGCTGATCCTGATCGCGGCGGTGCTCGCGATGGCGGCGGCGATGGGCAACATGGTCTGGCAGCGCCGCCCCCGTCTGGCGAAGCTGAAGCTGGAGGGCTTCCCGCGGGGCGAACTTTGGCGCACGATCCTGTTGGAGAGCCTGCTGCTGCTCGGGGTGGGCTGCGTGAGCGGCGCGGCCTTCGGTCTCTACGGCCAGCAGCTGCTCGACCGCGCGCTTGCCAACGTGGTCAACTTCCCCGTCGTCTACTCCTTCGGCATACTCGTTGCGCTCGCAAGCCTCGCGCTTGTCACCGCCGCCGCGGTGGCGATCGTCGCGATCCCCGGGTACCTCGCCGCCGGGGTTCCTCCCGCGGTCGCCCTGCAGGATTAGCCTCAGCAGCGGCGCGTACTCGGGTTGGTTGTCCTTGCCCGCCCCTGCCGGCGGGCACCGGCGGTCGTCATGCCCCGCAGGCCATCGGGAGCCCGCCCGATCGACCTCCTTTGGTGCAGGCAGGGCCGTCACCGCCGCGGCGAGCGCCTGAGCATGCACCGCTCGATGCCCTCTTATGGGTCAACTACCGGATCGCCCGCGCTGTCCCGTCGCCGTTGTCCCCTAGCATGCACCCTGTGATCACGACGCCTCGCGCCATCTGGACCGTGGGCCACTCAAACCACGAGTTCGACCGTTTTGGGCGGCTGCTCGTGAGCGAGCAGATCGAATACCTCATCGACGTGCGCTCCTACCCCTACTCGCGCTATGCCCCGCAGTACGGCCGCGAGGAGCTAGCGATCTCGATCCCGCCGCTCGGGATCGACTATCTCTACATGGGCTCTCAGCTCGGCGGGCGCCCGGACCGCGAGGAGCACTACGACCAGGACGGGCACGCCCTGTACCGGGCGATGTCGCAGCGGGACGCGTTCATCGACGCGATCCAGGCGCTCATCAGGGGGGCTCAACGGCACCGCCTGGCGCTGATGTGCAGCGAGGCCCGCCCTGAGCACTGTCACCGCCGGCTGCTCGTCGGCAAGGTCCTCGCCGAGCACTCGCTGCAGCTGCGCCACATCTTGCCCGACGGCGCGATCCTGGCCGAGGACACAGTAACGCTTCCATCCCAGGGCGCGCAATGCTCGCTGCTCGCAGAGGAGGTCGATCCGTGGAGATCTACACAATCGGTTTCACGCAGACGACGGCTGAGCGCTTCTTCGGCCGCCTAGCCAACGCCGGCGTGCAGCGGCTGCTCGACGTTCGTCTGAACAACTCCTCGCAGCTCGCCGGGTTCGCGAAGTCCAAGGATCTGCCGTACTTCCTGCACGCACTCGTCGGCGCAACCTATGAGCATGAGCCGCGGCTCGCGCCGACTCAGCAGCTTCTGGACTCCTACAAGAGGCAGAAAGGCGACTGGGCCGTCTACGAAACGCAGTTCCTTGAGCTGATGGCCGAGCGCCATATCGAGGATGCTCTCACCCGCTCGGACTTCGATACGCCGACCGTGCTGCTGTGCAGCGAGGCAGGCCCCGAGCATTGCCACCGGCGCTTGGTCTGCGACTACCTTGCCATTCGCTGGCCGGACGTTCACGCCGTTCACCTGTGAGCCGATGCAGCTCGTCTTCAACCACATCACGCGTATGCGCGCCCCTCGGATCTGCATCGCCGGCATAGACCCCGAGAGATACCGGCATGTCCGGCCGACAACTCCGCCGACAGACCTGATTACGAGAGTTCTCCTACGCGAGGAGCTGGGACCGATTGTCATGGGCGCGCTAGTCGACATCGGTCCCGTCACCCCGGAGCCATCGCCGCCCGAGAGCGAGGACCATGCCTTCCAAACCGCCAACGTCGAGTACGTCAGGGATCTGGATGATCAGGAGTTCCTAGACCTGCTTCATGAGGTTCGCGACGTTGATATCCAGACGGCCTTCGGCCCGGCGCTTGAGAACGTGAGAGGCGGCTACGCCGTCGATGCCGGATCAGGCGAGCGCTCCCTAGCCGTCGTGCGAGCCAGTGAGCCCCCCACGTTGATCGTAGACAGGTACGGGAAACTCCGCCTGCACGTGCGGGACCTCGACCCCGCACCGAACTTGTCTGTGGCCGATGTCCGCTTCTACGAGGCCGATCAGAAAACGATCAGAAGTGACCTCGTCAGGGACGTCAATGCCCGCATCGAGGACGGCGTAGGTTTGCTTCTGATGCTCGGGCTCCCGCACGCCACACAGATGCCGTGGGACGACCGCGAGCGCCACTGGCTGCAGCTGAATGGCCTCGTCCTTGAAGACCGTCTCGTTGGCGATATGCCCTGACCCGGTCGCCGCTCGGTGACGCCGTATCGCAAGAAAAGTATCGGTCGGGGCACGGCGCAGGCGCCTCGACGGGGAGCAGTCTGTTACGAATCCGGGGCCACGGCGGCTCAGCCCAAACCTCGATCTCGCAGTCCTCCCCCCTCAGGCTGCCGCCGGGTGGATGGGCGCGGGATCGGATCCTACGCGCCCACCCACTCGGCGGAGAACAGCGCCTGCTAGTGCTTGTGGTGCTTCTTGACGACCGGCGGGCAGGGAACGGTGGTCGTCGTTGAGGCGGTGTTGCCGTTCTGGAAGCCGAATTCCGCCTTGAACGGAAAGCCACCGCTTGGGCAGTGCTCGGGCACCGAGATGCCGATGGGGTGGAAGTGCACGGTTTTGCCGTGTTCTTTCTTGGTGTAGTTCAGGTGGGCTGGGCCGATCGTGCTTTCCACGCTGATGATCGAGACATCGGCCCCGCCGGGGACGCTGCTGATCGGTGGTACGACCGTGACCAGCGAGTTGCTGAACAACCCCGAGGCCGGCAGCAGTTCGCCTCTGAAGACCAGCTGGGCGAAGACCGGCGTTATCCCGTTGGCGTAGAACAGCACGACGATGTTGCTCTTGGCCGTCGGCGGTCCCATCAGGGCCTGGATTTCGGGGAGCTCGTGGCCCACGCCGGTGCCGAAGGGGACTTCCACGATCGCCGAGCCAGATCCCAGCCGCGAGTCGGCGGGGCAGCCTGCGAGACCCTTTTCCTTCAGCACTTCGGGCTGGCAGATCGCCAGGCCGAGCGTTGTCTGCGTGTAGTTCATCCCCGCCGGCATGCTCAGGCTGATGCTCGACAGGGGCGGGGGCGCCACGCCTTCGGTGGTAGATAGATGGAACCCGAACTGGAGCGTCGTGGGTGCGCCGAGCCTGTTCGGTGAGAACGATGCATTGAGCGTCGCGGTCTCCGTGACCGCGCTGGCCGTCGCCGGGACACACCCGCAGACCAGCGCAGCCGCGACCATCAGGGTTCTGAGTTTGAGCATGGGATCTCCCGCCGCCTGCGTTGTCAGTCTGAGAGGCGGCCGTCGACCCGAACGGTCACGGCGCCGCTTGCGCGCTGGATCGTACCGCTGAAGCTGATGCCAGACCCGTGCGCGTGGGAGTAGCTGCCGGTCCCGTGGGTGATCGACAGGGTGCCCGTGAAGGTCGCGGTCGAGCCGAGGTTGCGGTAGGCGCCCGACGCGGTGCCGGTCATCGTGCCGCCATGGGCGTGGACGGTGAGTTCGGCCTTCACGTGGCTGGTGGAGGTGACGTCGAGGCTCAGGGTGACGGCGCCCGCGATGGAGCCGCTCGCCTGGCCGCTCTCGTACAGGTTGAACCCCTTGCTGGAGGTCTTGTGCAGGTGTCCGGTGTCGTTCAGCGTGATGGTGCCCGCTGCGCGCGCGGGCGATCCCGCTGCGCCGGTGACGCCGACGGCGAGCGCCATCGTGCCAGCGGCTGCTGCCAGCGCGCCTCCAACGGCAAGCCTACGGTGAGCAAAAAGCTTCATGTCCATGATTCCTCTCCTCCTGCTGCTTTGTGTAAGGCCCCTTCCGAGCCCGGGAAGCCTAACGGCACGGTGGGCTTCTCGTCAAGACGGTGTCTATAACACCCGCTGTTTGGTCAAACCCACGGCGGGCGGGCGAGTTGCGCAGATGTGCCGCAGGCAGCTTCTGGTGGCTCCTGGGCCACATGATAGAAAACTATGGCTTACGGACGGCCCAGTCGATGCGAACCCGCCGTCGGCGGCCCACCGGCTTGGGCTCAAGGTACGGGAGTCCGCGCCGATATAGGAGGGTATGCCCGTTCAAGGTCGAGGTCCCTCGACTCCAGCGATCGCAGCGAACACGGCGGAGGGGCCGGCGTCATGCAGGCGGCCATAGCCGACGATCTGCGCCGTCTCGGGGAAGCCCTGAAAGGGGGGACCGACGACGTGGTCGCGGGGATGCAGCGCCGCTCGGCGGGGTCTGGCGCGGTGCTCGACGCGCTCGTGGAAGACAGCTTCGCACGGGTGGGCTCGGTCTCGACGATCGCAGTCGCCAGGTGGATGGCCGGGGACGGCGAGGAGGTCGCACGCGAGGTGGGCCGCGAGTCGTGGCGGATCTTTGGCCAACTGGCAGCCCAGCGGGCGGCGCCGCTGAACGAGGTCACCAAGCGCTGTCTGCGCTGGCGCGACGCGGCCGAGGAGGTCGTGCTCGAGCGCGCCGCGGCGCTCGAGCTGGGGGAGGAGGTGCGGGAGCGGGCGCTCGAGATGCTGCAGCGCAGCCTCGACGTGACGCTCGTGCGGATGTGCGAGGCCTTCGAGGAGGAGCGCCGCAAGGCGCACGAGGAGCTCTCCCGCCGCCAGGACGAGCTGGCCTTCCTGGCCACCCACGACCCCCTCACGGGTCTGCCGAACCGCACGCTGATCCTGGACCGCGTCGAGCAGATGCTGGTGCGCTCGCGACGCAATCGCGCGCCCGTGGCGGCGCTGTTCGTGGACCTGGACAACTTCAAGGGCATCAACGACACGCTCGGCCACGGGGCGGGCGACCGACTGCTGAAGGCGGTCGCCGCGCGACTGGGGGCCGCAATCCGCGACACCGACGCGCTGGGTCGCCTCGGGGGGGATGAGTTCGTGGTGATCGCCGAGGGCATGTCGCTGGCGGCCGGCCCCGAGCTGATCGCCGAGCGCCTGCTGGTCGCCCTCGAGGCACCGTTCGTGCTCGACGGCTCCGAGGCCAACCGCCTGGCGGTCACCGCAAGCGTGGGAATTGCAATGGGCGACCGGGAGTCCGCCGAGGAGCTGCTGCGCGACGCGGACATCGCGATGTACCGCTCCAAGTGGGACGGCAAGAACCGCTACACCGTGTTCGAGTCCGCGATGCAGGACGCCGTGCAGAGCCGCATGGAGCTCGAGATGGATCTGCGGGAAGCCTGCGAAAAGGATCAGTTCTTCCTGGTCTACCAGCCCACCTTCGACCTCCAGAGCATGACTCCCACGGGCGTGGAGGCGCTGCTGCGCTGGAACAGCCCCCGCCGCGGGGTGGTGCAGCCCGACGACTTCGTGCAGCTGCTCGAGGAGACCGGCATGATCACGGAGATCGGCAGGTGGGTCCTGTTCGAGGCCACCAGGCAGAGTGCCGCTTGGCGTGCGGCGGGGCACCCGATCGGCATGTCGGTCAACGTGTCGGCCCGGCAGCTTGAAACCGACGAGTTCATCGACCACGTCCGGGAGGCTCTGGAGTCGAGTGGCCTCGAGCCGGGGGCGCTGACCCTGGAGATCACCGAGACGACGATCATGCGCGACGCCGAGCAGACGGTCCGCCGGCTGGGCGCCGTCAAGGAGCTCGGGGTGCGCATCGCGATCGACGACTTCGGCACCGGCTACTCCTCCCTCTCCCACCTCCAGCAGTTCCCGGTGGACGCGCTGAAGATCGACCGCTCCTTCATCGCGCGCCTCACGCAGAGCCCCGAAGGCGAGACGCTGATCCGCACGCTCGTGCAGCTCGGCAAGGCGATGTCGATCGAGACGCTCGCCGAGGGCATCGAGCGCCACGGCGAGCTGAGCCTCCTGCAGGACGAGCACTGCGACAGCGGTCAGGGCTTCCTGTTCGCGCGCCCCCTCGACGCGGCCACCGCGGAGGCATTCTTCTGCACCTGGGGTGACGATCTCGCGGAGGCCCTCGCGCAGGAGGCGCTGTAGGGCTCAGGCCACCGCGGCCTTGGCGTCGTGGTTGAAGGACCCCACCTCGCGCTCTGAGAGCGAGCTGCTCGGCGGGTGCTCTTGGAGCGTCTTCAGGCTGCGACGCATGTCGGCGAGCAGCAGGTCGGCCATGTCGCGGCTGAACCCGTGGCGCACGAGGATCCGCTGGATCGCCAGCTCCTCGAGCTGGGGGGGCAGCGTGTAGGCCGGCACGAGCCAGCCGTGGGCGCGCAGGCGGTCGGCGAGGTCGAAGAGGTTGAAGGCGTGCTCTCGACCCTCCGTCAGCTTCCAGGAGACCGCGGCGATGCCCTCCCGGCGATCCCCGCCGTGGACGATCTCGAAGGGGCCGAGCTTGGCGATCTCGTGCGCGAGGTGCCGGCAGGTCTCGTAGGTGGCCCCGTGGACACGGTGGTAGCCCTCGCGCCCGAGGCGGATGAAGTCGTAGTACTGGGTCACCACCTGCCCCCCGGGGCGGGAGAAGTTGAGGTTGAAGGTGGGCATCTCCCCGCCGAGGTAGTTGACGTTGAAGATCATCCGCTCGGGCAGGTCGGCCGGCTCGCGCCACACCGCCCAGCCGCAGCCGAGCGGTGCGAGGCCGGTCTTGTGCCCGGAGGCGTTGATCGACTTCACGCGGGGGATGCGGAAGTCCCACTCCAACTCGGGCGCGGTGAAGGGTGCGAGCAGGGCGCCGCTGGCGCCGTCCACGTGGAGGGGGATGTCGAGGCCCCGTTCGGCCTGCAGCCCGTCGAGCGCGGCGGCGATGGCGGCGACGTCCTCGAAGAGGCCGGTGAAGGTCTGCCCGAGCGTGGCCACCACCATGATCGTGTTCTCGTCGCAGCGCTCCAGGCACTGCTCGGGCTCCATCAGGTAGCGCCCGGGGGCCATCGGGACCTCGCGGATCTCCACGTCGAAGTAGCGCGCGAACTTCTCCCAGCAGACCTGCACGGGGCCGCACACGAAGTTCGGCCGCTCGGGTGACTCGGGCCCTGTGGAGGAGGGGGAGGAGGGGGAGGGGTTCGCATGTGCGGCCCCCGCCGCGCGGCGCTCGCGCCAGCGGAACTTCGCCGCGAGGCCCGCCAGCATCGCGGCCTCGCTGGAGCCGGTGGTGGAGGTGCCGAGCGTGGTGTCGGGGTGGGGGGAGTGCCACAGGTCGGCGAGCATCCGCACGCAGCGCGCCTCGAGCTCGGCGGTCTGGGGGTACTCGTCCTTGTCGACGATGTTCTTGTCGAAGGACTCCGCCAGCAGCTTCAGCACCTCGGGCTCGACCCAGGTGGTGCAGAAGGTCGCGAGGTTCATGCGCGCGACCCCGTCGAGCAGCAGCTCGTCGTGCACCAGCGCGTAGGCCAGCCGCGGATCGGCCTCGTTCACGGGGAAGCGGCGCTTGGGCGCCCCCCGGCGGGCCATCAGCGACTCGTAGGGGTCCTCCTCGTCGGGGTGCGCGGTAGTGTGGGGGTGCTCGCTCATCGTGAAGCTCCTTGCTCTGGGGGGGCTCCGCGGGGGGTTCGCGGGGCGCTGAGGGGCGCGGCTCCTCGCCTTTCTGGAGCTGCGGCGGGGGGTCCGATCGGGGTGCTCCCCCCGAAGGATGACTGATCGGGGCGTTCACCCGCGTGAACGCAAGTCGCGCACAACGGGCGGTTGTGGCGGCCCCGCCGCCCGCCCATCATCGCCGGAGAGGACCCGACCCGGAGCAAGACCCAGCCGGATTCAGGGGGTTGCCGCCACAGGCCACGACGCCGGCGGATGGAGGGGCCTCACAACACACGGAAAACGTCGCCAAGGATGGAGATGACAGATGCCCGCCAATGCCACGAAGGCCCCTGAGGGTCAGCTGATCGGGTTGCGCGCTCGCGCGACCCTCGACGAGTCCCCCGAGGCGATGCGCCAGGTGCGCCTGGCGATCGCGCGGGCCAAGGAGGGCGACCGCGAGGCGCTGCGCCTGCTGTACGTGCGCTATTCGGAAAACGTCTACGGCTACGTGCGCAGCATCGTGCGCGACGAGAAGGAGGCCGAAGACCTCACCCAGCACGTCTTCCTGAAGCTGATCACGGTGATCTGCAAGTACGACGACCGGGGGATCCCCTTCTCGGGCTGGCTGCTGCGGCTGGCGCGCAACGTGGCGCTCGACCATCTGCGCCGCCGCCGGGCGACCCCCGCCGAAGAGGTGTACGGGGCGGACACCCACGTCGACGAGACGGCGCTCGACCGCGCGCGCAACCTGCGCACCGCCCTGGACTCGCTGCCGGAGGAGCAGCGCAACGTGGTGGTGATGCGCCACGTGATCGGGCTGACCCCGCCGGAGATCGCCGAGCAGATGGGCCGCTCGGAGAGCTCGATCCATGGCCTGCACCACCGTGGCCGCCGGGCGCTGCAGCTGGAGCTGCGCCGCCTGGACTGCGCCCCGGCGACCGCCGCCTGCGCGGGCTGAGCTGGCCATGTCGAGCCAGATCGCAATCCAGGAGCCCCTGCTGGCGACCGAGGTTCCGTTCACGCGCATGGACTGCGCCGACCCCGCTCTGTTAGAGGAGCTGCTGGGGACCGTGCGCGAGGTGGCTGAGCGCGGCGCGTTCACGCTCGGCCACCACGTGGAGGCGTTCGAGCGCGACTTCGCCGACTACTGCGAGACCGACTTCGCGGTGGGCGTCTCCTCGGGCACCGAGGCGCTCGCGCTCGCCCTGCGGGCGCTGGAGATCGGCCCGGGCGACGAGGTGATCCTGCCGGCCAACTCCTTCATCGCCACCGCGGAGGCGGTCAGCGCGGTGGGCGCCACCCCGGTGCCGGTGGACGTCGACCCCGACTCCCACCTCCTCACCGCCGAGCTGGTTGCCGCGAGCCTCGGCCCGCGGGTGCGCTGCGTGATCCCGGTGCACCTGTTCGGCGCCACCGTGGACATGGACCCGATCCTCGAGGTGGCCCGCGAAGCGGGTGTCCACGTGCTCGAGGACGCCTGCCAAGCGCACGGCGCGCACTATCGCGGCCGGCGCGTGGGCACGCTGGGGGCGATGGGCTGCTTCAGCTTCTACCCCGCCAAGAACCTCGGCGCCTGGGGCGACGGGGGGGCGGTGGTGACCGCGGTGCCCGAGCTCGCCGACCGCGTGCGGCTGCTGCGCTCGCACGGGGAGCGCCCGCGCTACCACCACCGCCTGGTCGGCGCGACTGCCCGTCTGGACGCTCTCCAGGCGGCGCTGCTGCGGCGCAAGCTGACGCGCCTGGATGGCTGGAACGACGAGCGCCGCCGCCTTGGGGCGCAGCTGCGCGCGCGGCTGACGGGCCTGCTCGGGGAGGAGAGCCCGACGACGGATGGGGCGGGTGCAGTTGCGGGGCCCGATCGGGCCCGCGTGGTCGACCCCGTCCACCTGCCCTTCCCGGAGGCCGACAGCGTCCACCACCTGTTCGTGGTGCGCTGCGAGCAGCGCGACGCCCTACGCGAGCACCTCGCCGAGCGGGGCGTTGCCACCGGCATCCACTACCCGGTGCCGATCCACCGCACCGGGGCCTATGCCGACCTCGGCCTGCAGCCCGGCAGTCTCCCGGTGAGCGAGGCGCTGGCGGAGCGGATCTGCTCGCTGCCGATGTTCCCGGGGATGAGCGAAGCGGAGCTCGAGCAGGTGGTGGGGGCAGTGGCGAGCTTCACCACGGAAGACCCGCCGGAGGGTGGGCGTTGATGCGTTACATGGACCGGATTTTGGACAGGATGTCGATTGATGCCAGGAGGTATCTGAACTATGCATGGTGAATGGGGTGCTGCACCGGGGGAGGTGCTCCGGCAGGGGCGCATCGTGTCGCGTCCGGAGCCGGTCAGCGTGGCGGTCGTGGGCTGCGGCTACTGGGGCCCGAACCTGGCCCGCAACGTCGCCGAGAGCCCGGCGCTGCGGCTGGGGGCGCTGTGCGACAGCGCACCCGACCAGCTGCGGGTGCTCGCCCAGCGCCACCCCCAGGTGCGCGCCGTGGGCGAGCTCGACGCGGTGCTGTGCGACCCCACGATCGAGGCCGTGATCTTCGCCACGCCCCCCCCGACCCACCATCCGCTCGTCAAGCGCGCGCTGCAGGCGGGCAAGCACGTGCTCGTGGAGAAGCCGCTCGCCACCACGCTCGCGGACGCCTGCGAGCTGGCCGACCTGGCGGAGGAGGAGGAGCTCGTGCTGATGCCGGGCCACACCTTCCTCTACAGCCCGGCCGTGAACACCGTGCGCGACCTCGTGCGCGATGGGACGATCGGCGACATCCACTTCGCCACCTCCTCGCGGATGAACCTCGGCAAGTACCAGAGCCACGGGGTCGTCTGCGACCTCGCGCCGCACGATCTCTCGATCCTCCTGTACTGGCTCGATCGGCCGATCGTCGAAGTCTCGGCGTCCGCCAGCAGCGTGATCGCCGAGGGGGTCCCGGAGACCGCGTTCATGACGCTCACCTTCGCGGGCGGCACGACCGCCAACGTGCAGCTCTCGTGGCTGGCCCCCCGCAAGGTGCGCCAGATGATCGTGGTGGGCAGCAAGCGCATGGTGCAGTACGACGACACCGCCGCCGACGAGCCCGTGCGGATATACGACCGCGGGATGGACGTGAAGCCCGCCACCACCTTCGGCGAGCACCAGCTGATCTACCGCTCCGGCGACGTGGTGATCCCGCGCGTGGACGCCAAGGAGCCGCTGCGCCTGGAGCTCGAGGACTTCGCCCACTCGGTCCGCACCGGCGCCGAACCGCGCTCCAACGTGGCGCTCGGGATCGAGATCGTCGCCGCGGTGGAGATGGCGGGCCTCTCGATCGAGGACAACGGCCGGCCGCTCGCGGTCGCCCCCAGACTGGCACGGGCCGCCGCGTAGCGGTTGGCCTCGCGTCGTCTCGGGCCAGTGCTTTGGGGGTGGGGGCTCCGCGCGTGCGTCACGGACTCGCGGCGATCGTGCCTCGCGGAGCCGATACGCGTCTGCGTGTCGTAGGGTGAGCCGATGCTGAGCGCCGGTGCGCGACTGGGCGAGCTCCTCCAGCGTCCCCGGATCCTCAAGTACCGGGCGCTCTCGACCTGTGGGCGCGTGAGCGGCACGCCGATCGTGCGCCAGCCCGTGCTGCTGCTGGGGCCGGGCGCGATCGCCTTCGGGCGCGAGGTGGAACTGGGCTGGTCCACCTCGCGGTCGTTCCACACCGGCTACTGCCACCTCGAGGCCTCCAAGCCGGACGCGAGGATCGAGATCGGCGACGGGGCGCAGATCAACAACGACGTGTTCATCAAGAGCGAGGGGCCCGGCGTCCGGATCGGCGCGCGGGCACTGCTCGGGTCGGGCGTCACGATCTACGACAGCGACTTCCACGACCTGCGCCCCGAGCACCGCCGCGGCGGGGAGCCCCGCATGGGTGCCGTGGAGCTCGGCGAGAACGTCTTCGTGGGAGACGGGGTCACGATCCTCAAGGGGGTCAGCGTCGGCGGCGACTCGGTGATCGGCGCGGGCAGCGTCGTCATCGCGGCGATCCCCGCGGGGGTGATCGCCGCGGGCAACCCCGCGCGGGTGATCAGGGCGCTCTGAATGCACGCGGACCGGGAGATCCGTACGGCGGAACGGAAGCTTTGCGCGATGGAGCCCGTTGAATAACCGGTATGGGCAGGGGCGGTTTGGGCAGCCATGGTACGGTTACATAACGCCGTACCGCAGACGACTGTCACGGCGGCTCCAGATGAACGGCAGGCAACAAGGGGGCGACCATGAATAGCGGGATCGAGGCAGGACAACGCGGGGCGCGCGATCCCAAGGCGAGGTTGGTCCGCCGCATCGCCCTGGCGCTGGCTGCCATCGCGCTGCTCCTGGGGCTGACCGCCGCGGCGGGCTCCGCCGAAACGCCCCCGGACACGATCTTCGGCTCCGCCACGCCCGCCACCGTCAACTCGGGCGACGCGCACTCGGTCGTGCTGGGCGTGAAGTTCCGCTCGGAAGTGGCGGGCACCGTGACGGGCGTCCGCTTCTACAAGGCCGCCACCAACACCGGCACGCACGTCGGCAGCCTCTGGAGCTCGACCGGGACGCTGCTCGCGTCGGCGACCTTCACCGGGGAGAGCGCCTCGGGCTGGCAGCAGGTCAGCTTCTCCACCCCCGTGGCGATCACCGCGGGCACAACCTACATCGCCTCCTACCTCGCGCCCAAGGGCGACTACTCGGACACCGCCTCCGGATTCGCCACCGCGGGCGTGAGCAATCCGCCCCTCACCGCCCTGGCCAACTCCACCAGCGCCAACGGCGTGTACGCCTACAGCGCCACCAACGTCTTCCCCGCCAGCACCTACAAATCGACCAACTACTGGGTCGACGTCGACTTCGTGCCCACCTCCACCACCGCGCCCGGCCAGGTGACGAACGTCAGCGCGACCGCGGGCGCCGAATCGGCGAGCGTGAGCTGGAGCGCCCCGACGAGCGGCGGGGCGGTCACCACCTACACCGTGACCCCCTACATCGGCTCGACCGCGCAGCCGGCAACGACGGTGAACGGGACTCCGCCGGCGACCAGCGTCACGGTGGGCGGCTTGAAAGGCGGCACCTCTTACACCTTCGAGGTCCAGGCGTCCAACTCGGTCGGGTCGGGGGCGGTCTCCGAACCGTCGAACGCGGTCACGCCGACCGCGCCCACCGCGCCCTCCGCCCCGACGGAGGTGACCGCGACGGCGGGCAGCGGGAAGGCCACGGTGACGTGGGCCGCCCCGTTCTCCAACGGCAGCCCGATAACCAGCTACAAGGTGACCCCGTACGTGGGCTCCACCGCCCAGGCCGCCAAGGTCGTGAGCGGAACCCCGCCGGCCACCACTGCCACGATCGAAGGGCTCACCAACGGCACCGCCTACACCTTCACGGTGAGTGCCACCAACGCGATCGGCGAAGGACCGGCGTCCTCGCCCTCCAGCGCCGTGACGCCGAGCGGCGAAACGATCGCCTACCCCGATCTAGAGGTGCTGATGCCGACAGGAGACATCTCGATCGTTACGGACGGGAGCAAAAAGACCCTCGAGTTCACGCATATCAGCGAGGACGCGGGCGCCGGTCCGTGGGAGCTGCGCCCGGTCTATGACGCCGCGACGGGGATCTCGCAGGGCTACCAGGCGCTGTACACGATGCCCAGCCCGGGGGTATGGAAATACGCCTACTCGGTCCCGTTTGCCGGGCCGATGATCTGGACCCCGCCGAGCGACTACAACTTCCCGCTGAACAAGTTCTGGCTTTACAACACCGCCACCGGCGGTGGGCTCGGCAGCGTCGTCGCGAAGAGCCCCAAGGTCCTCTACTGCATGACCTCCGACACCTACGTCGGCGGCGTGCCCAACACTCCCGCCGACAACGAATATCCGGACGGCGCCTGCGAGAAACCCGAAGGCAAACTCGGCCTGAGCGTCGGGTGGGGCGACCAGTACGAAGCGACCGACGGTGGTGAGGGCATCCCAATCGAAGGCCTTGCGAACGGGACCTACTGGCTGCGCGGCGAAATCGACCCCAACCACAACTTCGAGGAATCCAACACCTCGAACAACATCACCGACACCAAGATCGAAGTCACGGGCAACACCGTGAAGGTCCTCGAACAGATCCACCCCAACTCGACGCCGCCGACGGTGACTCTCACGAGCCCCTCCGAAGACGCCGTGCTTTCCGGGGCGACGACGCTCACCGCCACCGCCAGCGGCCCGAATCCGATCGCCTCGGTTCAGTTCCTGCTCGACGGCGAGCCGATCGGCTCGCCCGTCACAACCCCGCCCTACACGCTCAACTGGGCGGCCACAAGCGCCACACCGGGGAAACACTTCCTCAGCGCGCAGGCAACCGACAGCAGCGGGTTCGTCGGCACCGCCCCCGAGGTCCCGGTGACCGTCGGCGGGAAAGTCGGCACTGTGACCATCGGCACCGATGTCAGCCAGACTGGCACGACCACGGTTACGACACCGGCCTTCTCGACCACGGAACCCGGCGAGGTCCTGCTCGCGTTCGCCGACTCGGACGGACCGGCTGGCGCCCAGACGCTCAAAGTGTCTGGCGCCGGGCTCACCTGGTCGCTCGTCAAGCGCTCGAACGCCCAGACGGGCGATGCGGAGATATGGACGGCCACGACCATGGGCTCCCTGTTGAACGCGACCGTCTCGGCGACCGCGGCCGACAGCGGGTACAAAGGGTCGCTGACAGTCGTCGCGCTCTCCGGCGCCGCCGGCGTTGGCGCCTCGGCCACCGCCAGTGCCGCCAAAGGTGCGCCCACCGTCGGCCTGACGGCCACCGAGGCCGGGTCGGTGGCCTTCGCCACGGGCGAGGACTCCGAAAAAGCGATCGCCCGGACGCTCGGCTCGGGTCAGGAACTGCTGGCGCAGACGGTTGAAACGGCTGCCGAGGAAACCTCCTGGACGCAGTATGCGACAGCACCGAGCACGGCGGCCGGGCAGACGCTCACGCTCAACGACACCGCCCCCACCAGCGACAGCTGGAACATGGCCGCCGTTGAGGTGCTGCCCAGTCCGCCCGAAAAATCCGGCGCCGAACCGCCGATGGTGTCGATCGTCAACCCAACCGCTGAAGAGGTCGTCTCGGGGACGACGCAGGTCACCGCCAACGTGAGCGACAACGTCGCGATCGGCTCGGTGCAGTTCTTCCTGGATGGCAAACCACTGGGCGCGCCGGTGACCAAAGCGCCGTACGCCATCAGCTGGGACACGACCGAAGCGAGCAACGCCAACCACACCCTGACCGCCACGGCGACCAACGTCTCCAGCGGGGTCGGCGAATCCGCTCCGGTGAGTGTGACGGTGCAGAACCCCGCCGAAGAAGAAGCGTGCTTCGTGATGGACCTCACGGTCAACGTCACCGGAAAGGGCGCGGTGACCACGCAGACCTTCACGAACGCCGAAGCGGGCGAGCAGATGTATGCGTTCGTCTCGGCCGATGGGCCTGCGGGAGCCGGCAAGCAGTCGGCCACCGTCTCCGGCGCCGGACTCACCTGGACGCTCGTCAAGCGCGCGAACACGCAGTCGGGCGACGCCGAGATCTGGACCGCGGACGCGAAGACCGAGCTCAGCAACGCCACGGTCACCTCGACGCTCGCGGTCGGCGGCTACGACCAGTCGCTCACGGTGATCTCGATGCAGGGCTCCAACGGCAGCGGGGCATCGGCCACCGCTGGAGGGGTGAGCGGGGAACAGAAGGTTTCGCTCACCACCAAGCAGGCGGGATCGCTCGTCTATGCCGTCGGCAACGACTGGGAGAACGCGATCGCGCGCACACTCGGCCCCAATCAGACGCTGATGCGCCAGGATGTCGACACGGCTGGAGGGAACACCTTGTGGTCGCAGTTCACCAGCGCCCTCACCGGCCCGGCGGGAAGCGTGGTGACGATGAACGACACCGAGCCGACGGGCGACGACTGGAACATGGCGGCCGTCGAGATCGTCAGCGACGTGGAATAGCCCTAGGCGAACAGCGCGTCGCCGATGAACCCGCCTTCGCGAGGTCCGGGCGGGCAGGCGAAGATGGAGCTCGACGTCGTGAGCGTGTGGCGGTTGAGCGCATCCGAGGCGGCGAGGCGGGCCTGGAGCGGGATGAACTGGGTCAGCGGGTTGCGCTGGAAGGAGATGAAGAAGAGGCCGGCGTCGAGCTCGTCGGTGCCGGGTTCGGTCGCTTCGGAGTAGGAGTAGCCGCGCCGGAGGATGCGCTCCCCGTCGTTGTTCTGCGGGTTCGCCAGGCGGATGTGGGCGTCGAGCGGGATCGCCAGTTCGCCGCCTGAGTCAGTGGCCTGGAGATCCACGCGGTCGTACTCGTGCGCGCGGCCCAGCGGCGCGCCGGTGAACTTGTCGCGGCCGATCGTGCGCTGCTGCCCTTCCAGACTGGTCGCGTCCCACTCGTCGAAGAGGATCCTGATTCGCCGGGCCACCAGGTAGCTGCCGCCTGTCATCCAGGTCGGGCCGTCGGCTGGCTGCACCCACACGTAGCGATTCACGGCCGCGGCTTCCTCGGAGCGGATGTTGTCGGTTCCGTCTTTGAACCCCATCAGGTTCCTGGTCGTCACCTGCACGCTGCTGGTGCTCGCGGTGCGCCCGAAGCCGAGTTGTGACCAGCGCAGCCTCGCCGCGCCACTTGCAAGTTTCGCGAACAGGTGCACCGCGTGGAAGGCGACCTGGGGATCGTTCGCGCACGCCTGGACGCAGATGTCTCCGCCGGAGATCGCCGGGTCGATCTGCTCGCCCCGGAACGGCGGCAGCGGGTCCAGGACCGCAGGCTTGCGATCCGCGAGAGCAAACCTGTCGACGCCGGCCGATCGAAACAGGCTCGGGCCGAAGCCGACGGTGATCGTGAGCTGGGAGGGAGACAGGTCGAGCGCCTCGCCCGGGTCGAGCGGCGGCTTGTCCGAGCTCTGGGGCGTGGGTTCGTAGGGCCTGCCCACCGTCAGCAGGGCGGCTGCGGCCGTCCACCGTTCGAGGACCGCCTGCAGGTCTTCGAGCGCGTGGGTGGTGAGGTCGAACGCAGCGAAGTTCATGTAGTCCTGGGCCAGCGTCGTGATCCCGCCCTGGTGGGGACCGTAGAACGGCGTGAACTGCTCCGCGGGCGTGGCTGCGGTCGCTCCCCCCGCAGCGCGTCGGTAGGGACCTTTGGCCACTTTGGGGCCCTCGACGATGGTCTGCGAGCCCTTGGCGAGGACGTGATCCAAGCCCGCGCCGATCCCGAGCAGCGCTGCGCCTGACAGCACCCCCCGCCGGGTGACGCCCTGTTTACCGGCCTCATCGGGCACGTGATTCTCCCCGTCGGTCAACTTGCCGAACCATAGTAGAGCGGGGCATGGGCGCCGTCGTGGAGCGGGGCCGCCCCCGAACTGCCCGCGTCTCGATCGCCGGCGGGGGAGGGGAGCGGGACAATCCGATCGCCGGAGTGGAGCAGGCGTACAAATTTGCCGGGTCGGGGAGCGTTTACTGGGCATGAGGTGTTACGGCCATGCGCGGTGAACGCGCACTCATCACCGGCGGCGCGGGAGCGGTCGGCTCGAACATCGCCGACCAGCTCGTGCGGGCTGGCGCCGAGGAGATCGTCGTGCTCGACAACCTCGTGCGCGGCCGACGCGAGAACCTCTCGTGGGCGCTCGCCAACGGGCCCGTCGTGCTGGTCGAGGGCGACATCCGCGACCGCGAGCTGGTCGGGGAGCTGACCAGCGGCGTCGACGTCGTCTTCCACCAGGCCGCCTTACGGATCACGCAGTGCGCCGAGGAACCGCGAGCGGCGCTGGAGGTGATGGTGGACGGCACCTACAACGTGATCGAGGCGGCGCTCGAACACGGGGTGCGCCGGATCGTCGCCGCGTCCTCCGCCTCGGTCTACGGCCTCGCGGAGCGGTTCCCCACCGACGAGTCCCACCATCCCTACGCGAACGACACCCTCTACGGCGCCGCGAAGACGTTCAACGAGGGTCTGCTGCGCAGCTTCCACGCGATGCGCGAGCTCGACTACGTCGCGCTGCGCTACTTCAACGTGTATGGGCCGCGGATGGACATCCACGGGGTCTACACCGAGGTGCTGGTGCGCTGGATGGAGCGCATCGCCGCGGGTGACGCCCCGCTGATCCTCGGCGACGGCTCGCAGACCATGGACTTCATCTACATCGAGGACGTCGCCCGCGCGAACGTGCTCGCCGCGGGCGCCGACGTCAGCGACGAGGTGTTCAACGTCGCCAGCGGCACCGAGACGAGCCTGCTGGAGCTCGCCGGCCTGCTGATCGAGGTGATGGGCTCCGAGGTCTCGGTCGAGCACGGGCCCGAGCGCGCTGTCAACAAGGTTCCCCGGCGCCTCTCCGACACGACGCTCGCCCGCGAGCGCCTGGGCTTCGAGGCCGAGGTCGATCTCGAGGAGGGCCTGCGGCGGCTGGTCGAGTGGTGGCGCGCCGAAAGCGCCGCCGGGACCGCCCCGACGACTCTGCTCGCGCGATGACGGCGGACATCGCGAACGACGATCGCACCTCGACGCACGACGACCGACACATGCGAACGCCGACCTCGACTTCGACGATCCTCCTCGCGCGATGACACCCACCCAGACGATCCCCGCGATGGAGATCCCGATCACCCGCCCCCATCTCGCGGGCGGGGAGGCGGAGGCGGTCGCCGAGGCGATCGCCTCGGGGTGGATCTCCCAGGGGCCGCGCGTGCGGGAGTTCGAGGAGGCGTTCGCCGCGCGCATCGGCGCCGCGGACGCCGTCGCCACCACCAGTTGCACGACCGCCCTCGCGCTCGCCCTGCACGTCTGCGGCGTGGGGCCCGGAGACGAGGTGATCGTGCCCTCGCTCTCCTTCATCGCCACCGCCAACGCGGTCTGGCACTGCGGTGCGCGCCCGGTCTTCGCGGACGTCGACCCCCGCACCTACAACCTCGACGCGGCCGCCGCCGAGCGTGCGATCACGCCGCGCACGAAGGCGATCATGCCGGTCCACCAGATCGGCCTTCCCGCCGACATGGACGCCTTCCTGGAGCTCGCCGAGCGCCACGAGGTCGCGCTCGTCGAGGACGCCGCCTGCGCGATCGGCGCGAGCTACAAGGGCAGGCCGATCGGCTCGCTCGGCCCGCTGGCGTGCTTCTCGCTGCACCCCCGCAAGGTGATCACGACCGGCGAGGGCGGGATGATCGCCGTGCAGGACCCCGCGGTTGCGGAGCGGCTGCGGCGCCTGCGGGCGCACGGCATGGACACCTCGGACCTCGCCCGTCACTCCGCGCAGGACATCGTCGTGGAGGCCTATCCGGAGCGGGGCTGGAACAGCCGCATGACCGACATCCAGGCCGCCCTTGGGCTCTGCCAGCTTCAGGTGCTCGATGAGATCCTCGAGCGCCGCCGTGTGCTCGCCGAGCGCTACACCGCGGCGCTCGAGCGGATCCCCCACCTGCAAGCGCCCTACGACCCTCCCTACGCGGAGCGCACCTGGCAGTCCTACTGCGTGCGCCTGGCGCCGGGCGCCCCGATCGACCGCACCGAGCTGATGCGCAGCCTGCTGCGCGATGGCATCTCCACCCGCCGCGGGGTGATGGCGATCCACGAAGAGGCCGCCTACGCGAGCTCCGCGCCCGCCGACCTCCCGTACACCGAGGCCGCCACTCGCGAGACGCTCATGCTGCCGCTGTTCCCGGACCTCACCGAGGAGCAGCAGGACTACGTGATCGGGCGGCTCGCCGCCGTGCTCGCGCCTGCATAGGGCGCTCTGAGGAGCCTCTCGCCACGCTTCCCGGACTGAGGAAGTCCCGGAGCGATCGGATCGGGCGGCTCGCAGTCGGTCCCCGCCCGCACCGCGTGAGGGACGGCCACGCTCTCTGGCTTTTCTTCCACAGATCTTCGATTTCGAAGGACGAAAGTTCGGGCCTTGCCAGGGCGTATCTCCAGTGTGCCGACGTGTGCGGATGATCAGCCTGCCATCGCCTCCGCTTCCAGATGGAGGCGGCTGGCGGCCCTGATCCTCGCGCCGGCCCTCCTCGCGCTGCTTCCCGCCCCCGCCCTGGCGGTCGAAGAAACGAACAACTGCGCCTCGGCGGCCAACCCGATCGTCTGCGAGAACGCCCTGCCCGGGGACCCGCCGGCAAGCTGGCAGATCCAAGGGGTGGGCGACCCCACGATCCAGGGCTACGCCACCTCGATGAGCGTCAACCTCGGCCAGACCGAGTCCTTCAAGATCAACACCCCCTCGACCTCGTACCACATCAACATCCTGCGGCTGGGCTACTACGGCGGCGACGGCGCCCGCCTGGTTGCGTCCAACATCAAACCCACGGCGACGCTGCCGCAGACCCAGCCGGAATGCCTGAAGGAACCCTCGACGGGGCTGATCGACTGCGGCAACTGGGAAGTGTCGGCATCCTGGACGGTGCCCAACAACGCCGTCTCGGGGGTCTACCTCGCGCAGCTCGTGCGCAACGACACCGGCGGGGAAAGTCAGATCCCGTTCGTCGTGCGCAACGACGCGAGCCACTCGGACGTTCTGCTGCAGACCTCCGACGCCACCTGGGAGGCCTACAACGACTACGGCGGCAACAGCCTCTACACCTGCACGGTCGACTGCCCGCCGGGCAATCCGAGAGCCTACAAGGGCGCCGACTCGGTCTCCTACAACCGGCCCTTCGACGGCGCCTTCACGACCGACGACGGGGCCTCCTACCTCTACTACGCCGAATACCAGATGATCTACTGGCTGGAGGAGAACGGCTACAACGTCAGCTACACCAGCGAGAACGAAGTCGACAACAACGGTGCGCTGTTGAAGAACCACAAGGTCTTCGTCTCCAGCGGCCACGACGAGTACTGGTCGGCGGGCCAGCGCGCCAACGTCGAAGCGGCGCGCGAAGCGGGCGTCAACCTCGCGTTCTTCAGCGGCAACGAGATCTTCTGGAAGACGCGCTGGGGTCCGAGCATCGAAGGCTCGAACACGCCCTACCGCACGTTGACCACATACAAGGAGACGCACTACGAAGGGCCCGTCGACCCCGACGATCCGCCGACGTGGACGGGCGCATGGCGCGATCCGCGCGGGGGCCCCGGGGACGATGGCGGCAAGCCCGAGAACGCGCTGACCGGCCAGCAGTTCACGGTCAACTCGGGGACGGCCGACATCACGGTGCCCGGGCAGTACGCCAAGCTGCGGCTGTGGCGCAACACCGCCGTGGCGAAACTCCAGCCGGAACAGACCCTGACCCTCTCGCCCAACGCCGGCACGCTCGGCTACGAGTGGGACGAAGACGTCGACAACGGCTTCCGGCCGGCAGGCGAGTTCGATCTCTCCTCGACCACGGTCAGCGGCGTGCAGACGTTCACCGACTACGGCAGCAGCCTCAACAGCAACGCCACCGCGACCCACCACCTCACGCTCTACCGGGCGCCGAGCGGTGCACTCGTCTTCGGCGCGGGCACCGTGCAGTGGTCCTGGGGGCTGTCCAACGTGGACGCCTGGGGGGAGGGAGCCACCGACCCGAGCCGCAACGCGCCCGACCCCAATATGGAGCAGTTCACGGTCAACCTGTTCGCCGAAATGGGCGCCCAGCCGGGGACGTTGGTCAAAAGTCTCGTGGCGGGAGAAAAGTCGACCGAAGCGACCCCCCCGACCTCGACGATCACCGCGCCGAAACAGGGCGAAACTTTCCAGGACGGCAGCCAGGTCACGATCGCCGGCACGGCGAAAGCAGCCGGTACGGGGGTGGTCGCGGGCGTGGAAGTCTCCACCGACAACGGGGCGACCTGGCACCCCGCCACGCTCACGACGCCGGCCGAACAGTCGGTCAACTGGTCCTACACGTGGGCGGCGCACGGGTACCCCAGCACGACCATCAAATCGCGCGCCGTCGACGACAGCGCCAACATGGAGAGCCCCTCCGCGGGTGTGCAGGTCAACGTCTCCTGCCCGTGCTCGATCTGGGGCGCGGCGGTCACGCCGCCGACCCCCGACTCCGGCGACTCGCACTCCACCGAGCTCGGCGTGAAGTTCACCTCGGAAACATTCGGCACTGTGACCGGCGTGCGCTTCTACAAGGCCGCCACCAACACCGGCACGCACATCGGCAGCCTTTGGAGTGCCAGCGGCCAGCTGCTCGCGACGGCGACGTTCACCAGCGAAACGGAATCCGGCTGGCAGCAGGTCAACTTCTCCACCCCGGTGGACGTATTCCCGAACACCACCTACGTAGCGGCCTACTTCGACCCGTCCGGCCACTACGCGGCCTCGCCCTACTACTTCTATACGCCGCCTCCGATTGGCGGCAACGCGCTGAACAGCCCACCCCTGCATGCCGTCCCGGCCAACGCCGCACCGGTGAACGGCGCGTACATCTCGGAGAACGGCCTGTACTCCTACACCTCCGTCAGCACCTTCCCCTCGAGCAGCTTCCAAGGGACCAACTACTGGGTCGACCCGGTGTTCACGTCCACTCCCGCTCCAGGCCAGGTGACGAACGTGAGCGCCACGCCGGGCTACGACACGGCGAACGTGACGTGGAGCGCTCCCGCCGAAGGCGGACCGGTCACGACGTACACGATCACGCCCTACATCGGCACCGAAGCGCAGACGCCGACCACCGTGACGGGGACCCCGCCGGCCACCGGTGTCTCGGTCAAAGGGCTGACCAACGGCGTCCAGTACACCTTTGCCGTGCAGGCGTCCAACCCCATTGGGGCGGGGCCGGTCTCCGGGGCATCAAACGCGGTGACGCCGTCGGCGCTGACCGTGCCCAGCGCGCCGACGGGGGTGACGGCGAGCGCGGCGACGGCTCAGGCGCAGGTGAGCTGGAGCGAACCGGCGAGCGACGGCGGAAGCACGATCACGGGCTACACGATCACGCCGTACATCGGCTCCACCGCGCAGACGCCGGTTGAAGTCTCAGGGAGCTCGACCTCGGCGATCGTGAAAGGGTTGACCAACGGCACCAGCTACACGTTCACCGTGACGGCCGTCAACGCGATCGGCCGCGGGACGCCATCGGCGGCGTCCGGCGCGGTGACGCCGCAGGACACCATCTTCGACTTCGCCACGCCCGCGACGATCAACTCGGGCGACGGCTCCTCGGTCAACGTGGGGGTGAAGTTCAGCTCCGAATTCGCGGGCACCGTGACGGGCATCCGCTTCTACAAGGCCGCCACCAACACCGGCACCCACGTCGGCAGCCTGTGGAGCGCGAGCGGGACGCTGCTGGCATCGGCCACGTTCACGAGCGAAACGGCCTCGGGCTGGCAGCAGGTCTACTTCTCCTCGCCGGTGGCGATCTCCGCCAACACCACATATGTCGCCTCCTACCTGGCGCCGAAAGGCGACTACTCGGTCACCTCCTCCGCCTTCACCTCGGCGGGCGTCGTCAACGGGCCGCTGACTGCTCTCGCCAACACGCTCAGCGCCAATGGCGTGTACTCCTACAGCTCCTCCAGCGTCTTCCCGACCAGCTCCTACAAAGCGACCAACTACTGGGTGGACGTCGATTTCGTCCCGACCCCCCCGCCCGGCCGGGTGACGAACGTGAGCGCGACCGCGGGCCCCGGCTCGGCGACGGTGTCGTGGAGCGCTCCCGCCGAAGGCGGCTCGGTGACGACGTACACGATCACGCCCTATATCGGCTCCGAAGCGCAGACGTCGAGCACCGTGAACGGCTCCCCGCCAGCGACCGAAGCGACCGTCAAAGGGCTGACCGACGGGACCAGCTACACGTTCAAGGTGCAGGCCTCGAACAGCAACGGGGCGGGGCCGGTCTCCGGGGCATCAAACGCGGTGACGCCGTTGGCGCTGACCGTGCCCAGCGCGCCGACGGGGGTGACGGCGAGCGCGGCGACGGCTCAGGCGCAGGTGAGCTGGAGCGAACCGGCGAGCAACGGCGGAAGCACGATCACGGGCTACACGATCACGCCGTACATCGGCTCGACCGCGCAGACGCAGGTTGAAGTCTCAGGGAGCTCGACCTCGACGATCGTGAAAGGGTTGGCCAACGGCACGAGCTACACGTTCACCGTCGGCGCGAAGAACACGGTCGGCGCCGGCGCGCCATCGGGGGCCACGGCCGCAGTCGTTCCGGAGAACACGATCTTCGACTTCGCCACGCCCGCGACGATCGATTCGGGCGACACCTCGGCGGCCGAGGTCGGCGTGAAGTTCAGCTCAGAAGTCTCCGGCACCGTGACGGGCATCCGCTTCTACAAGGCCGCGACCAACACCGGCACGCACGTCGGCAGCCTGTGGAGCGCGAGCGGGACGCTGCTCGCGTCGGCCACGTTCACCGGCGAAACGGCGTCGGGCTGGCAGCAGGTCACCTTCTCCACGCCGGTGGCGATCTCCGCCAACACCACCTATGTCGCCGGCTACCTGGCGCCCAAAGGCCACTACTCCGACACCGCCTCGGCGTTCGCCTCGGCGGGCGTCGTCAACGGGCCGCTGTCGGCCCTCGCCAATACGGTCAGCGCCAACGGCGTGTACGCCTACAGCTCGACCAGCGTCTTCCCCACCAGCACCTACAAAGCGACCAACTACTGGGTCGACGTCGACTTCGCGCCGAGCCCGGTGCCGGGCAAGGTGACGAACGTGAGCGCGACCGCGGGCCCGAACTCGGCGAGCGTATCGTGGAGCGCTCCCTCCGAAGGGGGGGCGGTGACGACGTACACGGTGACGCCGTACATCGGCTCCGAAGCGCAGACATCCAGCACCGTCAACGGCTCCCCACCGGCGACTGGCGTGACGGTCAAAGGGCTGACCAACGGGACCACCTACACGTTCAAGGTGCAGGCCTCGAACAGCAACGGGGCGGGGCCGCTCTCGGCGGCCTCCAATCCGGTGATGCCGTTGGTGCCGACCGTTCCCGGCACGCCGAGCGAAGTGACCGCGAGCGGGGCGACGAGCCAGGCGCAGGTGAGTTGGACCGAACCGAGCAATGGTGGGAGCACGATCACCAGCTATACGATCATTCCGTACATCGGCGCGACCGCGCAGACGCCGGTCGAAGTGGGCGGCGGCACGCCCTCGGCGATAGTGAAGGGCCTGACCAGCGGCGTCAACTACACGTTCGTGGTGATCGCGACGAACGCGATCGGGAACAGCTCGCCCTCGGCCGCCTCGAACGCGGCGAAGCCGCAGGACACGATCTTCGACTTCGCCATGCCCGCGACGATCGACTCGGGCGAAACGGCGTCCACCGAGGTCGGCGTGAAGTTCAGCTCCGAAGTGGCGGGCGAAATCACCGGTATCCGCTTCTACAAGGCCGCTGCGAACACCGGCACGCACGTCGGCAGCCTGTGGAGCGCGAGCGGGACGCTGCTGGCGTCGGCCACGTTCACGAGCGAAACGACGTCGGGCTGGCAGCAGGTCAACTTCTCGACGCCGGTTGCGATCTCCGCCTACACCACCTATGTCGCCGGCTACCTGGCCCCCAAAGGCCACTACTCCACCACCCCACTGGCGTTCGAATTCGTCGATGTGAGCAATCCGCCGCTGCAAGCCCTGGCCAGCCCGATCAGTGCCAACGGCGTGTACGCCCACAGTTCCTCCAGCGTCTTCCCGACCGCCACCAGCGACGCGACCAACTACTGGGTGGACGTCGACTTCGCGCCCACCCCCCCGCCGGGGCAGGCGACGAACGTGAGCGCCACCGCGGGTCCGGGGTCGGCGAACGTCTCGTGGAGCGCGCCCGCGAGCGGGGGGCCGGTGACGGAGTACACGATCACGCCCTACATCGGCTCCGAAGCGCAGCCGGCGACGGCGGTGAGCGGCTCCCCGCCAGCGAGCAGCGCCACGATCAGAGGGTTGACCCCGGGGGCGAGCTACACGTTCACGGTGCGGGCCTCCAACCCCAACGGCTCCGGTCCGATCTCGGGCGAATCCAATGCGGTGATACCGACGCCGTTGACCGTCCCGGGGGCGCCGAGCGAAGTCGCGGCGAGCCCGGCGACCGACCAGGCGCAGGTGAGCTGGGCGGAACCGACCAGCAACGGTGGGAGTCCGATCACCGGCTACACGGTGACGCCCTACGTTGGCACCAAAGCGCAGACGCCGGTCGAAGTAGGCGCGGGGGCGAGCTCGGCGGTCGTGAAGGGCCTGGCCAACGGCACGAGCTACACGTTCACGGTCACCGCGACGAACGCGGTCGGCAACAGCTCCCCATCGGGCGCCTCGAGTGCGGTCGTTCCGGAGAACACGATCTTCGACTTCGCGACCCCCGCGACGATCGACTCGGGCGAAACCTCCTCGATCGTGCTCGGCGTGAAGTTCAGCTCGGAAGCCGTGGGCACGGTCACGGGCATCCGCTTCTACAAGGCCGCCGCGAACACCGGCACGCATGTCGGCAGCCTGTGGAGCGCGAGCGGGACGCTGCTCGCGTCGGCCACGTTCACCGGCGAAACGGCGTCGGGCTGGCAGCAGGTCACCTTCTCCTCGCCGGTGGCGGTCGCGGCGAACACGACCTATGTCGCCGCCTACCTGGCACCCAAAGGTCACTACTCCATCAGCTCCGCGGCGTTTGCCTCGGTCGGTGTGAGCAACCCGCCGTTGCAGGCTCTCGCCAACCCCGTCAGCGCCGATGGCGTGTACGCAATCAGCTCGACCAACGTCTTTCCGACCTCCACCAACGGCGCGAGCAACTATTGGGTCGACGTGGACTTCATGCCCACCGCGGTCCCGGGCCAGGTGACGAACGTGAGCGCCACGGCGGGCCAGGGGTCGGCGAGCGTGACGTGGAGCGCCCCCTCCGAAGGTGGGCCGGTCACGCAGTACACGGTCACCCCCTACATCGGCTCGACCGCGCAGACCGCGAGCACGGTGACGGGAGTCCCGCCGGGGACGAGCATCACGATCAAAGGCCTGACCCCGGGGACGAGCTACACGTTCAAGGTGCAGGCCTCCAACGCCAACGGCGCGGGACCGGTCTCAGCGGAATCCAATGCGGTGACGCCGCTGGCCCTGACGGCGCCGGGGGCGCCGGGCGAAGTCGCGGCGAGCCCGGCGACCGGCCAGGCGCTGGTGAGCTGGACGGAACCCGCCAGCAACGGTGGGAGCGCGATCACTGGCTACACGATCACGCCGTATGTGGGCGCGAAAGCGCAGACGCCGGTCGAAGTCGGCGCGGGCGCGTCCTCGGCGGTCGTGAAGGGCCTTGCGAACGGCACGAGCTACACGTTCACGGTGAGCGCCACCAACGCCATCGGGAGCGGCTCGCCGTCGGCCCCCTCGGGCACGGTGGTTCCGCAGGACACGATCTTCGACTTCGCGACGCCCGCGACGGTCGACTCGGGCGACCCCTCCTCGACCGAGCTCGGCGTGAAGTTCAGCTCGGAAACCTACGGCGCCGTGACGGGTATCCGCTTCTACAAGGCGACCACGAACACGGGGACGCACATCGGCAGCCTGTGGAGCTCGAGCGGGACGCCGCTGGCGTCGGCAACCTTCACCGGCGAAACCGCGTCGGGCTGGCAGCAGGTGTACTTCTCCACGCCCGTCTACATCTCGCCGAACACCACCTACATCGCCGCCTACCTGGCGCCCAAGGGGCACTACTCCGTCACCTCCTCGGCGTTCGCCTCGATCGGTGTCACCAACTCGCCGCTGCAGGCGCTCGCCAACCCGGTCAGCGTCAACGGCGTGTACTCCTACACGAGCACCAGCGCCTTCCCGACCTCCACCAACGGCGCGAGCAACTACTGGGTCGATCTCGACTTCGCGCCCGCGCCGGTGCCGGGCCAGGTCACGAACGTGAGCGCCACGGCCGGAAACGGGGCGGCCACGGTGTCGTGGAGCGCGCCCTCCAGCGGCGGGCCGGTGACGAGCTACACGGTCACCCCCTACATCGGCTCCGAAGCGCAGACGGCGACCACGGTGAATGGATCGCCCCCGGCGACGAGCGTCAAAATCAGCGCTCTGACCAACGGCACCGCCTACACCTTCGTGGTCACGGCGTCCAATCCCAACGGCCCGGGACCGGCCTCCGAACACTCGAGCGCAGTCACGCCGACCTCCGTCAACCCGCCGTCCGCGCCCACGGGCGTCACCGCGAGCGCGGCCACCGCGCAGGCGCTGGTGAGCTGGACGGAACCCGCCAGCAACGGCGGAAGCCCGATCACCGGCTACACGGTCACGCCCTACGTGGGCGCGAAAGCGCAGACGCCGGTCGAAGTCGGCGCGAGCGCGACCTCGGCGGTCGTGAAGGGCCTCACGAACGGCACGAGCTACACGTTCACGGTCACCGCGACGAACGCCGGGGGCAGCGGCCCCGCGTCGGGCGCCTCGGGCGCGGTCGTTGCGGAGAACACCATCTTCGACTTCGCGACCCCCGCGACGATCGACTCGGGCGACGCCCACTCGACTGTGCTCGGCTTGAAGTTCAGCTCGGAAGTCGCGGGCAGCGTGACGGGCGTGCGCTTCTACAAGGCGAGCACCAACACCGGCACGCACGTCGGCAGCCTGTGGAGCGCGAGCGGGACACTCCTGGCGTCGGCCACGTTCACCGGCGAAACCGCCTCGGGCTGGCAGCAGGTCGCCTTCTCCTCGCCGGTGGCGATCACGGCGAACACGACCTACGTCGCCGCCTACCTGGCGCCCAAAGGGCACTACTCCGACACCGCCTCCGCCTTTGCGTCGGTCGGTGTCACCAACTCGCCGCTGCAGGCGCTCGCCAACACTCTCAGCGCCAACGGCGTGTACATCTACAGCTCGACGAACGCCTTCCCCACCAGCACCTACAAAGCGACCAACTACTGGGTGGACGTCGACTTCGCGCCCGGCGGCTGACGCCCGCCGGGGAGATATCGTTGCTCGGATGGAGCCAGCCCTCAACACGCCTGGGATCGAGTCGGGTTCGCGCCGCCGGTTCGGCCCGCGGCTCTTGGGTGCGGTTCTGCTCGCAATCGCGGCGCCGCTGATCGCCGGCTGTGGGGGTTCGTCCTCCCCCTCCCCCTCGACGGGCTCCACGGCCGTGTCCGCGGCGGCGGTCGCCCGCACCACCCCCGCCGGATCGGTTTCCCACGTCACAGCACGGATCCACCCAGATCCAGTGCACACCGGAACGGTGGTGCAGCACCCGAAACGGGGTACGGGCGGCTCTGAAATCAACGACGACAACCCCGGGTACGCGGACAGCGGCAACGTGTCCGCGACCGGCCAGCTCAACCCGTGCACGCTCGTCTCCCGGGCGCAGGCGCAGGCCATCATCGGCCGCCCGATCGACACCCCGCAGGAGGCGCCACTCGGTCCGACCTGCATCTACCAGCCGGTGGGCGCCAAGAGCTTCGTCACGATCACCGTCGAGGCGCTGGAGCTCTCGAAGATCGAGCCCGAGATCAAGGATCGCAAGCAGCTGGTGGTCGCCGGCCAGACCGCCTACTGCGGCGTCTATGGACAGCCGACGACATTCGTCCCGGCGGGCCGGGGCCGGGTCTTGAGCATCACGGCGCCCTGCTCGGTGGGCAGCCGGTTCGCAGCCGAGGCGCTGCCTCGGGTGCCGGCGCCACACCCGAGGTAGGCAGGCTCCCGCTGGTGGCCTTGCCCTACGGCGAGGACAGGGCCGCATCGGGCGCGATGGCGAGGCCGGGCCGGACGAGGTCTTTCAGGTCACAGCTGACGAGTATCCAGTCGTGCTTGCGCGCAGCCGCCACATAGGCGGCGTCGTAGACGGTCAGGTCGTGCGCGGCTGCGATCTGCGTGGCTTTGCGCACGTGCTCCTCGTCCACTCGGGCGAGTGTCGCGGGGCATAGGAGATGGATAAGCTCGGCGAGGCGCTCGGCATCGGCCTGCGAATGCCAGCTCACGACGGCGACGTTCGCGACCTCGTAGAGCGTGAGATCGAGCGCGGCGAGGGTGATGGGGACAGCGTCGGCTTCGGCCTCCTTGCTGGCGTCATCTTCCAGGCCAGTATCGGCATCGTCGCCGGCGTGTTCCACGAGTGCCTTGGCCGCGGCGTGATAGCGGTCGTCGGGGTCGAGCATGGCCAGCCAGACGCTGGCGTCCAGCAGAAGGTGACTCAATGTGCCTGCCGCAGCTCCCGCACGTGGCGCGCGCTTTCCCCGCCATGCGGTGAGGCACTTGCCAGCACTTTGCGTATCGCGCGCCGACGCAGGTCGGCGCGAAGCTCTCGCTCGGCGAGCTCCCGCAGTAGGCCGCTGCGAGTGGTCCCGCGCTGGTGTGCGTGAGCGTCCAAACGCCCGAGCAGCTCGTCTGGAATGCTGACCATGACCTTGGCCATGCCAATCAGTATATACCCAATGCAGGCTCGGTATTGCCGCTGAGACGTGAACGAGTGCAGCAGCGGGGTTGATAGCGAGCCCCAGTGCCGCAGCCCCGCCGCTACCGCGTGTCGGCCGGCGCCAGGCGTCGCGTCCCGCCCCTCAGCGGGTTGCGGGGCAGCAGGCGCCCGGCGAAGCGCCGCAGGCTGCGCAGGGAGTCCGGGAAGCAGATCCGCAGGCTGAGCAGGTACCCCGCGCCACCGATCAGCGTCACCGCCGCCAGGTAGATGACCGGCCCGACGTGCGCGGCGCTCAGCGCGAGGCCCCCCGGAACGGCGACGGCGGCGAGGGCCACGCAGCAGACGACCGCCGGCTCGACGTCGTGCCACAGCTGTCGCAGGGGCCGCTCGCCGGAGCCGTGCAGCAGCAGCACGTAGGCGACCAGGAGGAAGAGGGTGTGCACGACCGCCGCGGCGATGGCCACCGCGACGATGCCCAGCGGCGCGACGAGCAGCACCGCCAGCCCGTAGGCGCCGAAGTGCGCCCACCCGAAGCCCTGCAGGGCGCGCGGCCGGCCGCAGGCCATCAGGGTGGAGCCGGCGGCGTCGATCACGAGGGTGGAGGCCCCGCCCAGGGCCAGGATCTGCGTCGGCACGATCGCCGCGTCCCACCTGGGTCCGTAGAGCCAGGGGATGAGCACCGGCGCCTCGACGGCGAGCAGGACGAGCAGCGGGAACAGCACGGTGGTCAGCAGGCGCACCATCCTGCCGCGCAGCGCCGAGAGCTCGGCGGCGTCACGTGTGCGGGCGAGCACGGGGAAGCCCACTGTGGTCATCACCACGCTGACCTTCTTCTGGTATTCGACGCCCATCGTGTAGGCGCGGAAGTACAGCCCCGCCTGCAGCGCGCCCAGGCGCGCGGCCACGATCGCGTAGTCGCAGTTGAGAAAGCCCACCCAGCTGGCCGCGGCGAGCGACGCGGGCCGGCCGTAGCTCCACAGTTCCCTCGTGGGCTCCCGGCGCAGGCGCGGTGGGGGGGCAGGAGCCCAGATCCACATCGTGGCGGCTTCCATCAGTTCGCCCGCCATCACACCGAGCACGAGGGCGAGCGCGCCCAGGCCCGCCAGGGCCATCCCGATCGAGGCCGCCACGCGAATCAGCGCGCCGAGGAAGCTGACGACGGCCAGGCGCCGGATCGCCAGGCGGCGCTGCAGCAGCGCCGAGGGAACGGTGCCGGCCGCGACGATCAGGCACAGCGGCGTCGCGATGCGCACCAGTTCCGCCGTCTTCTCGTCCACCAGGGGAGCCACGATCGTGGTGGCTGCCACCAGCGACAGCGCGGCCAGAGCGAGGCCGGTCAGCAGCGCCAGCGCGAAGCCCGCCTGCAGGTGCTCCCGGGTGAGCGTGCGGCGCTGCACCAGCGCCGCACCCACGCCCGCGATCGGAATGCCGGCCAGGCTCCCGACGATTGCGGCCACGGCGAAGCGACCGAATTCCACCGGTGCGACCAGCCGGGCGAGGACGATCATCGAGCCCAGCAGCAGTACCTGGGTCGCGGGCCGGCCGATCACCGTCCAGCGCAGGCCGTGCATCGTCTTCGCGTGCAGCTCCTCGGGCGCCAGCGAGTCGTCCGCCTCCGCGGGTGTCGGCTCGCTCACTCCCTCCGCTTCGTCGGGTGTCGGCTCGCTCACGATCAACCCTCGATGTGGACTCGGCGGAGGGCGCCCTCGCCGAGTTCGCGAGCACGCGGACAGGGTCGCGGCGGTTCGCGCCGGACGGGCACGCGGCCGGCGCCGCGGCGGCTCACGCCGGCACCGTGTGTGGGCGTCTGCTCGTGATGAGCTGGCGCACCAGCTCACGGGAGGGCACCACGTTGCCCTCCGGGCCGGCCGCGGCGATGGTGGTCAGCGCGGCGACTGTGAAGAACATGTACGGCGCCTGGGGGAAGGAGAGGGCGTCGAACAGGGCGCAGGCGACCAGGAAGGCGATGCAGCCGCCCGAGGTGGAGAGCGCAAGTGAGGCGACCGAGGGTCTGCGCGAGCGGATCGCCCTGCGGGCGGTGATCACCGGGGTGAGGATCATCCAGACGAAGGCGAGCAGGCCGACGGCGCCGACCTCCCACAGCTCGTCGATGTACTCGTTGTCGTTGATCCGGAACTGGCTGGGCTGTTCGGGGTTGAGCGTCCCGAAGCCGCGACCGAGCACGGGGTGCGCGAGGACGTCGGGCTCGATGTCGGTGAAGTCGAGGATCCGGTGGGTGGTGGAGTTGCTGCCCGCGGCCTGCTGCAGGTTGAAGACCTGGCCGAGCGACCCCGGGGAGGCGAGGTGCACGACTCCGAACAGCACCACGAGCCCGACCGGCGCCAGCCGCAGCACCTGGCGCGGACGGTAGCAGGCGATGTAGAGCACGACCGCCACGGGGACGAGCAGCGCGGTCTTGCGGTCGGTGGCCATCGCGCCCGCGAACATCAGCGCGAACGCCCCCGCGTTCAGCCACCACGACCTGCGCGAGGCCGAGTCGAAGACGCGCACCAGCGCGAACGGCATCACCATCACGAGCATCGTCGCGGCGGCGAGCCCGTGCTGTGTGGGTCCCACCACCACCACGCGACCTTCGGAGCCGAACGTCGGATTGATGTCGGTCGGCGAGGGCGCCACCTTGGCGATCGGCCCGAGGATCGCCCTGCTCACTTCATAGAAGACGTTGAACCCCGTGTGGCGCTCGACGATCATCCCGATCGACATGATCGAGGCGAGCCCGATCAGGTAGGTGGCGAAGCCCCGCACGTCCTCGAAGCGCAGCGCGGTGAGGATGAACCAGGAGAGGGTCAGGAAGGAGAGCAGCAGCGCGAAGCGCTTCCCCGAGAGCTGGAGGTCGCCGAGGTTGTTGATCCGGCCGACATCGAGCAGCAGGCTCGCGACGGCCAGCACGAGGAACACGAACGCCGCGGTGACGTACAGCTTGGAGCGCCGCGTCCGCAGGAAGGCCCGCTGATCGCCGCCACACCAGAACCACACCGCGACGATCCCGATGATCGCGAAGCGGTCGATCCGGGAGTCCACCGGGAGGTGGATCTTCAATTCGGTCGAGGCCACCGGGATGAAGAACAGCATCGCCAGGAAGCCCGCCAGGATCCACGGCAGCGGGCGCCTGGTGTGGGGAAAGGCGTCACGCGGCGGCGCCGGCTCCTCGCTCGCGGCGACAGCGCGCCCGCGTGCGAGCGGCCACCCGGGCACCGCCGGCGGCCGCCCGGGCACAACCGGCGGCGGCACGGGAACGCCACCCTCGCCGGCCGTGACTGCTGCGGTTGCGACTGCCACGACCTACCCCGCCGGTTGCGGGGGCGACGCGCTCACCGTGTTCCGCCGGCCCAGGCTCGGCGTGCGCTGCGCCTCCGACGCGCTCACCGTGGTCCGCCGGCCCAAGCTCGGCGTGCGCTGCGCCTCCGATGCGCTCACCGTGCGCTCCGTGTCGTGACCGGGGTGCGCTCGTCGGCGCTCACCGAGAGCGCTTCGAAGGGGTCGGCCTCGGGGGAGTAGACGGGATGCCTCTGCGTCGCCTGGGTGGCGTCCTCGCCTCCGCCGGACACATCGGTGCGTCCACTGGCCAGGGCCTTCTCTGCGCCGATCAGCGTGCCGTCTGCAGCGGACCCGCCGAGACCCTCGCCCTTCGCCCGCCCGGCGAGCACGGCGCTCGCGCGCCAGGTCTCGCGGAATCGCGCTCCGGCGAGCACGAGCACGCACCACAGGAGGAAGGTCGCGAGGAACACGATCGCCATCAGCGCCTTGCTGATCCCGCCGTCCACCACGCTGCCCGTCGCCGGGCCGAGCTGGCGGACGATGACCCGCGAATGGGGGGGGATCCTGTTGGTTGTCTCGACACTCGCCACGTACTGCTTGAGACCCGCGACGGCGCCGTTGGCCAGCGCGAGGGCCTGCACGGTGGTGGGCGCCTGCGAGTAGATCGTGATCGTTGGGACGTTCGTGGTGCTGTTGAAGTTCAGACGGTAGGGGTCGGTCTCGCCGGTGATCTCGACGTTGCGCTTCAGGGCGGTGGGCTCCTGCACGGCGCGCGGCTGGAGTTCGTCCACCGGCCCCGCCGCGTAGATCTGGTCGCCAGGGATGCTGGCGTGTTCCCCGATCAGTTTGAGGACGGCGGGACTGGCCATGAAGTTCGCATAGACCACCGCGCGGGCACTGAGCGGTTCGAAGGACTGCGAGACGTTGCCGAGCACCGATGCCGGGGTGTCCACGAGCACCTGCGTGCTGGCGCTCGAGTACTGCAACGAACGGGCCTTCAGCTTCGAGCCTTCGAGGTGGTAGACGCTGAAGATCGCCGCGACCGCCGCGATCAGGACCCCGACGACAAGCAGCGGCCAGCGCCTCAACAGCTCACGTAGTAGAAGTGCGAACTCCATGCAAACTCAGCCCTTCTCGTTGTCTTTGCCGACCGCCGATGAATCATTTCGGCGCGTCCCACGAGCCACCTTCAGCCGCAAGGCCACCTGTCGGTGCAGCGTGGCGGTGCAGCGGTGCTCTATCGCAACCAACGCGTCAGGGGAGAGTTTTTTGCAGGCCGCCGGCTGCGCGGGCAGGTTTGTGCAGGGTTGTGCGGATCTGCGCCGCCTGGAGGCGCACGTCGTGTTTCCATCGCGCTCAACGCCGCGAGAATCCACCGACGGGCACGTTCCTTCGGTGATGAGCGCGGTCGCCGGGGACAGGCAGCAGGGCATGATCACGCCGACGGTCAGCGTGATCGTGCCCTGCTACAACTACGGACACGTCCTGGCGGATTGCTTGGCGAGCGTCCTCGCGCAGGAGGGAGTCGATGTGAGTGTGCTGATCGTCGACGACTGCTCCACCGATTCGAGTGCCGAGGTGGGCCGGCGCTTGGCCGAGAGCGACGGGCGCATCGAGTTTCGTCCTCACCGAGAGAACGCGGGGCTGATCGCCACCGCCAACGAGGGCCTCGAGTGGGCGCGGGGGGATTTCGTCGTGCTGCTGTCCGCGGATGACCTGCTCGTCCCGGGGGCGCTGCAGCGGGCTGCGACGGTCATGGAGCGCCACCCCAACGTGGGCCTGGTCTACGGGCGTGCGATCCGCGCCAGCGAGGGCCGTCCGATCGCCCGGGCCCCGGGCAGGTGGCGTGCCACGAAGGTGTGGCCGGGGGCCGAGTGGATTCGCCTGCGCTGCCGCTCCGGACACAACTGCATCGCCTCGCCCGAGGCGGTCGTGAGGAACTCCGTGCAGCAGGCCGTCGGCGGCTACGACCCGGGCTGCCAGCACACCAGCGACCTGAACATGTGGCTGCGGATCGCCGCCGTCGCCGACATCGCCCACATCCGTGGTACCCCGCAGGCGATCTATCGCGTCCACGCGGGCAGCATGTGGCGCAGTCAGGACGGGCCGACGGTCGATCTGCGGGAGCGCAGGGCGGCCTTCGACTCGTTCTTCGCGGCGTGCGCGTCAAAGCTCGAGCGGCCCGAGCGCCTGCGCTCGCTGGCGGCGCGCACACTGGCCCGCCAGGCGCTGTGGAGGGCGAGCAGGGCGGTCGATCGCGGAACCGGAGAGGATCTCGTCGAGGAGCTGACCGAGCTCGCCCTGGGCCTCTACCCCGACGCTCGCCGTCTGCGGGAGTGGAAGGGGCTTGCGCTGCGCCGGCGGATCGGCGCGCGGCGCTCGCGCGGCTTCCTCCCATTCCTCGCCACCGGCGCAGCCCACCGCGTGCGCCACCACACCGGCTGGATGCGCCTGAGGTTCAAAGGGATATGAGCCGGCGCAGCTACGTGATCTACGCACCCACGCCGTGGGAGAGCCCGCGGCAGCCGGCGCACAACCTTGCCGATGCGCTGGCGGTGGAGCACTCCGTGCTCTATGTCGACCCTCCGCTCAGCCTGCTCAGCCCGATCCGCTACGGCCTGCGGCCGGTGACCTGGCCCTGGCTGCGGGCGCTCATCGACCCCCGCCTGCGCACGTGCGGGCGTGTGCGGGTGCTCAGCCCGATCGTGCTGCCGCCCGTCGCGAGCTCGCGGATGCGCGCGCGCTCGCTGCCCCTGCTGCGGGCGCAGATCCGCTTCGCGCTCGCCCGCGCGCACCTGGAGGGGCCGGTGGTCCTTGCCTGGCGAGGACTGCCCGAGCTGTCCGGGGTCGCGGGGGAGTCGCTGCGCGTGGCGGTCGTCATGGACCACCCGGCCGCCGGTGCCCCGCTGCTGGGTCGCGACCCTGCGGCGCTCGAGGCCGAGGCGTCGGCGCTCTGCGAGGCGGCGGGACTGATCTGCACGACCTCCCATCCCATGCACGAGCTGCTCGCCGAGCGGGGCTGGCGCAACGAGCTCGTCCCGTTCGGCTTCCCCGCGGATCTGGCCGGGGCCTACGACGGCGCCGCCGAGCCGCCCGAGTACGCCGCGCTGCCGCGGCCGCTGCTCGGATACACGGGCGGCATCGACGACCGACTCGACTTCGATCTGATCCTCCGGCTCGCCGACCGCTTCGGCCAGGGGTCGCTCGTGTTCGTCGGCCCCCTCAGCCCCCGCCTCTCGGAGTCCGCGCGCGCGGCGCTCGCGTCGCGGGCGAACATCCATCTGCTGGGCGTCCGGCCCCGCACGGAGCTGCCCGCATACCTCCGCCATCTCGACGTCGCGCTGCTGCCATACGCGGACAGCGAGTGGACGCGCCACCAGTCGCCGATGAAGTTCTGGGAGTACCTCTACGCCGGGCCCCCGATCGTGGGCGCCGGATCGGCCGAGCTGCGCCGCTACGGGCCGCCGCTGATGAACTACGCCGACAGCGCCGACTCGGCGCTCGCGATGGTCGAGCGGGCGCTTGCCGACCCTGCTGCCGGCCGCGAGGAGCGCCGCAGCTTCGCGCTCGCCAACACCTGGGGGGATCGGGCCGCCCAGCTCGATGCGCTGGTCGCGGAGCGGCTGAGCGGGTCCTCCAAGAGCGGGGCCTCGCAGGGCGGGCTCTCCCATGAGGGGCCCTCGCAGGGCGAACCCTGGCGGAGCGGGGCCTCGCAGGGCGAGCCTTCCCATGAGGGGCCCTCGCAGGGCGAACCCTTGCGGCGCGGTCCCTCCAACAACGGCACGCCAGCGTCCATTTCACTGCCATGACCCAGCGGCTGCTGCTCATCTCCCCCGTGCGCAACGAGGAGGCTCATATCGAGCTGATCGCCGAGGCAGTCGCAAAGCAGACACGGCCCCCGGACCTGTGGCTGGTCGTCGACGACGGCTCCACCGACCGCACGCCCGAGATCCTCGCGGAGCTGAAGCAGCGGATCGAGTTCCTGCAGGTGCTCAACACCGCCGATCTGCCGCCCGTGGGCCCCGTGAACGATCGTCTTGCCACGGCCGCCGAGGCACGGGCGTTCAACCTCGGGCTGAACAGCGTGGCGTGGGAGAGCTTCACACACATCGCCAAGCTCGACGGGGACACGGAGCTGCCGCCACAGTACTTCGAGCGCCTGCTGGGCGAGTTCGAGCGCGACCCCGAGCTGGGCTTGGCGGGGGGCCTGTACGCCGATCCCGATCCGCGTGGCGAGGGCTGGGAGGTGGTGGGCATTCCCTCCGACTACCACGTCCCGGGCACGTTGAAGTGCTACTCGCTCGCCTGCTTCCAGGCGGTGGGAGGCATCCAGGAGCGGCTTGGCTGGGACACGATCGACGAGACCTACGCCCGTCTGCGCGGATATCGCACGCGTGCCCTCGTCGATCTCGTCGCCCTCCACCATCGCCCCCGGGCGAGCGCCGACGGCACCCTCAGGGGCCGGGCCCGGCATGGCGAGTGCGCCTACATAGTCCACTTCACGCTGCTGTGGGTGACCCTGCGGACGTTCAAGATGGCCCGGGAACGGCCCCGCGGGCTCTCGGGGTTGGCGTTCCTCTACGGCTACCTGCGCTCGGCCGTCCGCCGCACCCCAAGGGTCGAGGACCCGGCCTTCCGCCGGTTCGTCCACCACGAGCTGCGCGCGCGCCTGCGGGGCGCGCTGGACCCGGCGAAGTTGAAGATCGTGCCTCGCGCCGAGCCAAGCTGACCATGGGGCGGCCGGTCCCGCTTTGCAAAAGATCCAAAAGATCAGCTCCCAGCCACGCGTTTCTCCAGTGTGCGCCAGGGCTCATGTCCGCAGCTCGGGACGAGGACGATGACAACATCAGCCAGGGAGGCTAGGGGACGCCATGAGCGGCGAGTTAGGAACCGGCAGTACCACTGAGGCGGGCCCCGAGTGGGGCGCAGCGCTCACGGGCGAGAACGGGGCCGCGAGCAAGCGCGAGCGCTACGACCGCGCGCGGCGCGACGCGGTGCTGCGCGGCAAGTTCCGCGGCTCGCTCGTGGGCATGCGCAGGGATGCCCTGTTCAGGCGCATGCTCCTCGCAGCCGACGTGCTCGCGGTCGTGGGGGCCTTCCAGCTCATGGTGCTGCTCTCCTCCAGGTCGCTGCAGCTGACGTGGACGAGCATCGCCGGTGTGCCGATTCTGCTGGTGGGCGCGAAGATCCTGGGTCTCTACGACCGCGACGAGATGCTGCTGCGCAAGACGACGCTGGACGAGGCGCCCAAGCTCTTCCAGGTCGCAACGATCTGCGCGCTGGCTGCGTGGCTGGCCGGCGGGCTGGTCCTCAACAGCGCGCTGCATCGGCCCGAAATGCTCTTCCTGTGGGTCGCGATCTTCGTGCTGCTGATAATCGCGCGCACGGTGGCGCGGGTGCTCGCGCTGCGGTTGGCCCCGGTGGAGCGTTGCCTGTTCATCGGCGACGCGGCGGCCGCGAAGACGATCTGCTCCAAGCTCACCGGCCACGGTGGGGTCAAGGCCGAGGTCGTCGCCCAACTCGACGCCGACGAGGTCGCGTTCTGGACCGCCGACGCGCTCTCGGTGGACAGGATCCTTGAGATCAGGGAGCTCGCCGACTCGCTGGACGTGCACCGCGCGATCATCGCGCCGGGGCGCACGGACAGCGGCGAGATGCTCGACCTCGTGCGGACGCTGAAGGCGGTGGGCGTGCGCGTGAGCGTGCTGCCCCGGGTGCTGGAGGTGGTGGGCTCCTCGGTCGAGTTCGACGATCTGCACGGGGTGACCGTGATGGGCGTCAGGCGCTTCGAGCTCACACGCTCCTCCGCCGCCGTCAAGCGCGCCTTCGACATCCTCGGCGCATCGGTCGTCCTCGTCGCGGTCGCCCCGCTGATGGCGCTGATCGCGCTCGCGATCAAGCTGGACAGCAGGGGCCCGGTGTTCTTCAGACAGCTGCGCGTGGGGCAGGACAGCGAGCGCTTCCGCATGTTCAAGTTCAGGACGATGGTCAGCGACGCGGACGAGCTCAAGGAGTCGCTGCGCGATCTCAACGAAGCCCAGGAGGGGCTCTTCAAGATCGCGCGGGACCCCCGCATCACGCGTGTGGGCAGGGTCCTGCGCGCATGCGCCCTCGACGAGCTTCCCCAGCTCTTCGACGTGCTCAGAGGGGAGATGAGCCTCGTCGGCCCGCGCCCGCTGGTCGTCGACGAGGACGAGTGCGTCAGCGGCTGGTATCGCAGGCGCCTGGAGCTCATGCCGGGCATGACCGGCCCCTGGCAGATCCTCGGCCCGGCGCGGGTCCCCCTGCAGGAGATGGTCGCGATCGACTACCTCTACGTGGCGAACTGGTCGCTGTGGGGGGACGTCAAGATCATGCTGCGCACGGTGCCCCACGTCGTCGGGCGACGCGGGCTCTGAGGGGGCCGAGGGAGCGATGGCCGATCTTCTGGTCGCATCCGGAGGCGGCCACCTGGCCCAGCTTCACAGGCTCGTGGACCGGCTGCCGCAACCCGCGCAGGAGCGGACCTGGATCACGTTCGACACTCCCCAGAGCCGGTCGCTGCTCGCCGGCCAGGATGTGCGCTACCTGCCCTACACAGGTTCCCGCGCATACATGCAGACCGCGCGCAACGCCTGGACGGCCCACGGCGTTCTCCGCGGCCGCCGCTATCAACGCGTGATCAGCACGGGCGCCGCGCCCGCGCTCTCCTTCCTGCCCGTCACGCTGCTGCACGACGCGGAACCGATCTACATCGAGAGCGCCGCTCGCAGCAGCGGCCCCTCGCTGACCGGCAACATCCTGAGTCGGACGCCGGGGGTCCGGCTCTTCACCCAGTACGAGCACTGGGCGGATCGCAAGTGGCAATACGCGGGCTCGGTGTTCGACGGCTTCGAGGCCGCCCCGGGCGATGGCGCGAAGGAGGTGGAGCGGATCGTGGTCACCTTGGGAACGATCGGCTTCGGGTTCTCCAGGCTGCTCAGGCGGCTGATCGAGATCGTCCCGGCCGGCGTCTCGGTGACGTGGCAGGTCGGCGGCACCGACGTGCGCGACCTGCCGATCGACGGGATCGTGAGCCTCTCGAGCGAGGAGCTCGACGAGGAGATGCGCAGGGCCGACGTGGTGGTGGCCCATGCCGGCATCGGATCGGCGCTCGGGGCTCTCGATGCGGGCCGCTGCCCCGTGCTCGTGCCGCGCGAGCACGCCCATGGCGAGCACATCGACGACCACCAGCGGCAGATCGCCACCGAGCTCGATCTGCGCGGGCTTGCGGTCCATCGCTCCGCGGAGTCGCTCACATACGCCGACATCGAGCGTGCGGCCGGCCTGGCGGTCCGTGCACGGAGGGATGTGCCCCGTCTGCGCCTGTAGCGCCGGCGCAAAGGCGCAGGTGTGAAAGATCTTGCGCGAGTGTCGGCGCAGTCGAAGCGTTTTGTAGGGGTGCTGAGCAGGGGCATCATCATGGTCCCTCCCCTGGCTGGGTCCAATGGACGCTGGCTGGACGCCACGCGGGCGACATCGCTGCAACGGGTGGCCAACCGGCCGATCGTCTGCCATGTGCTGGACGCGCTCGCGGCGGCGGGCACGGGCGAGGTCGCGGTGCTCGCGCCAGATGACCTCGCCGAGGAGATCGCCGGCTGCATCGCACGCGAGGGGCCCGGGGGCTGCGAGGTGCTCACCTTGACCTATGGCTGCCAGGACGATCCCGCCGGGGCAATGAGCGCGCTGGAGCGGTTCGCCGGCGACGCGCCGACGATCGTGCACCGCGCCGACGGTCTGCTGGGCCAGCCGCTGGCGCCGTTCCTCGAGCTGGTGCATCGCGATCGGCCCGACATGGTGCTGCTCGTCGCCCAGGGCGCCCGCAACACCGAACGGCTGGGACCGGCTGCGCAGGAGCTGCTGCGGGTCACGGAGCTCGACCCGGACAACGCGGCGCTGGGAGTGGCGGGGGTGTGCGTGCTGGGACCGGGAGCGTTTGGCCGTCTGCGCCAGGCGCACCCGCGGGGACTCGAGTTCGGAGCCCTGATCGAGGCGCAGATCGAACAGGGCAGCAGTCGCGTTCAGGTGCGCGTCGTGCACAACGAGTGGCGCGCGTTCGCGGGAGACGCGCTGGATCTGCTCGACATGAACCGCGCCGTGCTGGACGCGCTCGACTGCAGGACCCCCTCGCTGCAGGGCGAGGACAACCGCTTCGAGGGACGGGTGCTCATCGATGCGAGCGCGCTGGTGAGCTCGAGCGTCATCTGCGGGCCGGTGATCATCGGGGCGGGCGCGCACATCATGAACTCCTACATCGGACCGCACACCTCGATCGGCGAGCGGGTCCACATGGACGGAGCCGAGATCGAGCGCTCGATCGTCCTCGCGGGGGCCAGCATCCTCCACGTGGGGGGCCGGCTGGTGGCGAGCGTAGTGGGCCGTGACGCGCGGATCTTCCGGGACTTCGCGATGCCGCGCGCGATGCGCCTGCAGGTTGGGGACGGCGACGAGATCGCACTCTGCTGAGCTCCTGCGTCAGCGCTCGCAAGAACCAATTCGGACCCTTCGTTAACTCAAACGAACGGACACCACTAGGGCTAAATGGAACAGCGAGGTAGATAGCGTGAGGACACTGGTGACAGGAGGAGCGGGCTTCATCGGCAGCCATGTCGTGCAGGAGCTCGTGCGTCGTGGCGATCAGGTCGTCGTGCTCGACTCGCTGGAGGAGCAGGTTCATGGCGGCGCCACCCCCGATCTGCCGGCCTCGGTGGAGTTGATCGTCGGCGACGTCGGCGACCGCGAGGCAGCCGATCGCGCGCTCGCGGGCGTGGACCGCGTGGTGCACCTCGCCGCCGCGGTGGGCGTCGGTCAGTCGATGTATGAGATCGCCCGCTACACCGAGCGCAACACGATGCAGACCGCGATCTTCCTGGAGCGGCTCGTGGCCCAGCGGCCACTGCCGGCGCGGCTGGTGGTGGCCTCCTCGATGTCGATCTACGGGGAGGGCGAATACGAGTGCCCCGAGCACGGCCGCATGGCTCCCCCGCCGCGTCCCGAGGAGCAGCTGCTCGCTCGCCAGTGGGAGCTGGTGTGCCCGCACTGCGACGGCGAGCTGCGGCCGGTGGGGACCCGCGAGACCAAGCCGCTGATCCCGACCTCGATCTACGCGATCACCAAGCGCGACCACGAGGAGCTGTGCCTGGTCACCGGCGGCGCCTACGGGATTCCCGCGGTGGCGCTGCGCTTCTTCAACGTCTACGGACCGGGACAGGCGCTCTCCAACCCCTACACCGGGGTGGCCGCGATCTTCGCCTCGCGCCTGCTCAACGGGCGCCCGCCGATCATCTTCGAGGACGGCGAGCAGTCCCGCGACTTCATCCACGTCAGCGACATCGTGCGTGCGATCACGCTCGCGCTGGAGTCCGAGGAGGCGGCGGGGCACGCGATCAACCTCGGCACCGGGCGTCCCAGCACGGTCGCCCAGATCGCGCAGGCCCTCTCGGCGGGTCTCGACGTCGATATCGAGCCGATCCGCAACGGTCAGTACCGGGCAGGGGACATCCGCCACTGCGTCGCCGATGCGCAGCGCGCCCGGGATCTGCTGGACTTCGAGGCGGCCACCACCCTGGAGGACGGGATGCGCGCTCTGCTGGAGTGGCTCGCCGACCAGGAGGCGGTCGATCGCGTCGACGATGCCACCCGCGAGCTCGCCGCTCGCGGCCTGGCCCGCTGAGCGGGACGCGCCATGCCTTCCCTGAGCGAGGATCCAACTGAGCTGGCCGACCTCGCGATCGTGGTGGTCTCCACAAACGAGGCGCACTGGCTGGAGCGTTGCCTGCCGACCGTGTTCGATCGCGCGGGCGGCGCCGAGCTCGATGTGATCGTGGTCGACAACTCATCCACCGATGGCACCCGCGAGCTCGTGGAGTCGCGCTTCCCGGGGGCGCGCGTGGTCGACTCGCCCAACCGCGGCTTCTCCTACGGCAACAATCGGGGGATCGAGCAGGCACACGCACGCTACGTGCTGCTGCTCAACCCCGACACCGAGGTGATCGAGGGTACGTTTGGGGATCTGGTCGAGCTGCTCGATGCTCGGCCGCAGGTGGGGTTGGCGGGCGTGCGCCAGGTCACGGCGGATGGCACGCTGTGGCCGACGATTCGCCGTTTTCCAAGCGCCGGGCGTGCGCTCAGCGAGGCGTTTCTCTCCGAGCGCTGGCCGGTGCATCCCGGCTGGTCGGGCGAGCGGGTGCTCGACTGGGATCGCTACGAGCGCGAGGGCGAGTGCGACTGGACATCGGGCTCGTTCATGCTCGCCCGCCGCGAGGCACTCCTCAGCGCCGGGCTGCTCGACGAGCGCTCCTTCATCTACTCCGAGGAGCCCGACCTCTGTCTGCGCATCAAGCGCGCCGGTTGGCAGGTCCGCCACCTGCCGCAGATGACGATCGTCCACCACGCCGGCAAGGGCGGGGTACGGCCGCGGATGGTCGCGCAGGACGCCTACGCGCGCAAGCAGTACGCGAACAAGCACTTCAGCCGCGCCTACCGCGGCCTTTACCTCTCGGCGCTCGCCACCCGCCACGTGGTGCGCCTCGCTGGCGCGGGGACCGGCGGCGGCGAGGCGGTTGCGCGCCGCGAGGGCGCCCGCCGCGCCCTGCGCACGCTTGCGGGTAGAGCCGAGCCCCCGTTTGGCGCTCCACCCCCGACGGCGGTGGCGCCGCTGTCGAGCAAAGCTGACCGCTCGGGCGCACCAACTGCGGCTGACCGCTCGGGCGCACCCGCCGCGGAGAGCACCACTGCGGAGCGAGATCTGGCGGGCGCGCATGTCTAGCGTGGAGCAGCTCTCACGCAATGGGGCGGAGCCGCAGGAGGCGAATCGCCAGCGCCCGGAAACCCGCAAGGCGGTCCCGAAGCGCAACTCGATCACCGACCGGTTCGTGGACGTCTCGAGCTCGGACTCGGTGAGCACACGCTTCCGGGCGCGCCGCTGGCGCCTGCTCAGCGAGCAGTTCCCGGACCTTGCGCAGATGACGGTGCTCGACCTAGGCGGCACCGCGGACTCGTGGCGTCTGAGCCCCACGCGACCGGCGCAGCTGACACTGCTCAACGGCTTCGGACAGGACACTCCCGATGCCGAGGTCATCGTGGGGGACGCGTGCGATCCGCCCTCCGCGCTGCAGGGCCGCCGCTTCGACCTCGTGTTCTCCAACTCGGTGCTCGAGCACGTCGGCGGTCACTGGCGGCGTATGCGCTTCGCCGAAACCGTCAACGCCCATGGCGATCATCACTGGCTGCAGACCCCCTATCGCTACTTCCCCATCGAGCCGCACTTCCTGTGCCCATTGCTGCAGTACCTGCCGCTGGCCGTCGCCTCGCGGGCAGCCGTCCGTTGGCCGGTGGGCAACTACGCCGGCGGACTGGACTCCCCGGCGCAGGCGATTCGCTCGCTGCAGGACATCGAGCTGCTGGGGATCGCTGAGATGCGTCGGTACTTCCCTGACTCGACGATCCGCTACGAGCGCGCCGGGCCGTTCATCAAGTCTCTGATCGCCGTCCGCTGAGATCCCCATCGCCTGGGTGTTGGTCGCGGTCCGTCAGCTCCCTCGCGTGGAGCCCCCGTCGTGGTCCGCTGCAACACGCCCTCAGCCCGGGCCGCCGCCGCCTTCGTAGCCGGCGGCGAAGGGCAGGCCGGTGGGAACGTAGTAACCGGCGTGGGGGTAGGCGGTGCTCTCCCAGCTGGGGGTCCAGTCGGTCAGATGGTGCCTCGAGACGGGGGTGTCTGCGGCAGTGAATGAGGCGGTGTCCGCGGTGGTGTCGTCGCTGACGTTGTAGTCGAAGCTGCAGGCGCCAGTGCATCCTCCGAGGATGAAGCGGTAGCCGTGTTCGGTGTCGACGGCGATGTTGTGTTCGGCGGTGAGGTTGCGCCCCGGCCCGCAGGTGTCGCTGCGGTCCAGCAGCGTTCCGTACTGGCCGCCGACGGCGGTGTTGTGGCTGTAGAGGAGGTTGGTGGTGGTGTAGATCTCCGCGATGTAGCTGGCGGAGGAGTCGACGAAGAGGTTGTTGGCGATGGTGGTGTTGCGCAGCGCCCTGGAGCATTCCCTGCCGCCGGCTCCGGTCTCGAAGATGAGGGGGATGATCGCGGCGGGCTTGCCGGGTTCGCCGCGCACGATGTTGTCGGTGAAGGTGTCGTTGGAGCCGCCGGTCCAGATCTGCCACACGTCGAGGTGGGTGCACTGGAGGTGGGCCGGCGGGATGGGCCCTTCGAAGAGGTTGTGGGTCACTGTCATCCCGAGCTTGCCGCCGCCGCCTTGGATGAAGTGCCAGCTGATTTCCTTGAAGGTGTTGTGGGCGATGGTGATGCCGTCGCCGTAGAAGTTGCTGACGCCCTGGCCCCCCGCGTAGCCGGCTCCTGAGGCGCAGGTGCCGGGGAAGTCGATGTGGTGGAAGTAGTCGCCTTCGATCAGCACGTGGGTGATCGGCGCGGTGTCGCCGTAGATGACGATGCCGTAGACGGTGTTTTCGAAGGTGTCGTCGATGAATTGCAGGTCGTGGCTGACGGCGGAGGTGAGGTCCTGCGCGTTGATGCCTTCGCTCATTCGCAGGCCTTCGATGCGCAGGAACGAGCTGCCGGAGACTTTCATGCCCGCCACGGTGGGGGTGGCGCCGGGCGCGGGGCGGAGGGTCACGTAGCCCGAGTGGGTCGCGCCGCTCACGGTCAGGGCGGGGTAGCTGCCGGCGGCCATGCAGATCGTGCTGCCGCCCGCGGCGGAGACGATCGTGCTCGCGATCGTGCTCGCCGAGGTGCTCGGGGTGACGGTGGTGGTGCAGGCGACCCCCCTTCTCACGGAGGGTTCGCTCGCGGTGAGGGCCCCCACGACGATGACGACAATCGCCGTGGCGGCCAGGGCGAGGCCTATGCCAAGGACCGTCCAGCGGCTGTGGCTCATGCCTCTGGGTCTACGGCCCGCCGCCGCCTTCGTAGCCGGCGGCGAAGGGTAGGCCGGTGGGGATGTAGTAGCCGGCGTGGAGGTAGGTGGTGCTTTCCCAGCTGGGCGTCCAGTCGATCAGGTAGTGCGTCGAGCCGCCGCTGTCCGCGGTGCCGTCGTCGCTGACGTTGTAGTTGAAGCTGCAGGCGCCGGTGCATTCCCCGTAGATGAAGCGGTAGCCGCCTTCGGTGCCGACGGCGATGTTGTGTTCGGCGGTGAGGTTGTGTCCCGGGCCACAGGGTTCGCTACGGTCGAGGAACGTTCCGTACTGGCCGCCGACGGCGGTGTTGTGGCTGTAGACGAGGTTGGTGGTGGTGTAGATCTCCGCGATGTAGCTGGCGGAGGCGTCGACGAAGAGGTTGTTGGTGACGGTGGTGTTGCTCAGCGCATCCCCACATTCGGCGCCGCCGGCTCCGGTCTCGAAGATGAGGGGGATGATCGCGGCGGGCTTGCCGGGTTCGCCGCGCACGATGTTGTCGGTGAAGGTGTCGTTGGAGCCCCCGGTCCAGATCTGCCACACGTCGAGGTGGGTGCATTCGAGGTGGGCCGGCGGGATGGGGCCTTCGAAGAGGTTGTGATCGACGGTCATCCCGAGTTCGCCGCCGCCGCCCTGGATGAAGTGCCAGCTGATTTCCTTGAAGGTGTTGTGGGCGACGGTGATGCCGTCGCCGTAGAAGTTGCTGACGCCCTGGCCCCCCGCGTAGCCGGCTCCTGAGGCGCAGGTGCCGGGGAAGTCGATGTGGTGGAAGTAGTCGCCTTCGATCAGCACGTGGGTGATCGGCGCGTTGTTGCCATCGATCGCGATGCCGTAGACGGTGTTTTCGAAGGTGTCGTCGATGAACTGCAGGTCGTGGCTGACGGCGGAGGTGAGGTCCTGCGCGTTGATGCCTTCGCTCATTCGCAAACCTTCGATGCGCAGGAACGAGCTGCCGGAGATCTTCATGCCCGCCACGGTGGGGGTGGTGCCTGGCGCGGGGCGGAGGGTGACGTAGCTCGAGTGGGTCGCGCCGCTCACGGTCAGGGCGGGGTAGCTGCCGGAGGCCATGCAGATCGTGCTGCCGCCCGCGGCGGAGACGATCGTGCTCGCGATCGTGCTCGCCGAGGTGCTCGGCGTGACCGTGGTGGTACAGGGGGGGGCGGTTTCGCTGGGAACCACCGATGTGGGCAGGGATGCCTGCGACTTTTCGCCGGCGACGTTGGTGGCGGTCACGAGCACGCGGAGGGTGTGCCCGGCATCGGCTTCGCTCACCGTGTGAGCTCCCGCGGTGGCCCCGGCGATGTTCGCGCAGTCCTCGCCGGCTTCGTTGCAGGCTTCCCACTGGTAGGCGTAGGCGATCGGGGCGGTGCCGCTCCATTTGCCGCTGCTCGCGTTCAGCGTCTGCCCCACCTTGGCGGTGCCGGTGATGGCCGGCGGTGTGGTGTTGCTCGGCGCCTGGGGTGGTGGCGGCGCGGCTGTCACCACCACGTTGTGCTCGACGGTGGCTTCCTGCCCGGCGGCGTCGGTGACCACGAGGCGGATGTACTTGGTGCCGGCGCTGGAGAAGGTGTAGAGCAGGGTTTGTCCGCTGCCGAGTGGCCACAGCGGTGGGATCGGCCTGGTGGTGGAGCCGTCGTCGGACCATTCGTAGGTGCAGGGGCCGTCGGGGCAGGTGGAGCTCGTGCCGTTGAGCGTGACCTGCCCTTCGGTGACGGGTGCGGTGGGGGAGTAGGTGAAGCTCGCGGTGGGCGGGGGGGCGCTCACCGGCCCGAGGCCGGGGCTGGTGGCGGGCGCTTCGCCACCGGCGTTGGAGGCCGTCACGACGACGCGCACGGTGTGGCCGACATCGCCCGAGCCGAGCGTGTAGGTCGAGGCGATCGCGCCGCCCACATCCGAACAGTCGCCGCCGGAGACTTCGCAGTCCTGCCACTGGTAGGCGAAGGACGTGGGGTTGCCCGTCCACACGCCCGGGTCGGTGGTGAGCCGCTGGCCCACCGCGGCGGTCCCGTGGACGCTCGGCGGAGAGCTGTTCGCGGGGGCGGGAGGAGGAGGGGGGGTGGTGAGTTCGGATTCGACCTTGTGTTCGGATTCGACCTTGTGTTCGGGTTCGACTTTGCGTTCGGGTTCGGCTGTGGGTCCCGACGTGGCCGGCAGCATGGGGGAAAACGGGCTCCCCGCGCTCGCCGGAGTCGTGCCGATGGGAGCGCTCGGTGAGCTGGGGCCGGACACCGCGACCGGCCGCTTCACGGACTTGCGGCGTGCGGCGGGGCACTTCGTGGCAGAGCGCTGGCTCGCGGAGCGTTTGTGCTTTGCGCGCCGCGCCTTGGCACAGCGGGAGGGGCCGGTGGAGCGGCGGTGGGTCCGCTTGGGATGGCGGCGAGCCTTCGCGGAGCGCGCCCCGAGCGCGCTCGGGGCAGGCTGCCGCGCACCGGCCACGGCCGTGAGGGCTCCCACCACGAAGATTCCCGCCACGCTGACCGCCACGGCTGCCAGCAGGGCCCGCTCTCGAAGCATCTGGCCGGGCATCCTAGCCCAGCGAGAGGACTGGATGCGCAAGTCAAGCTCCAAGGGGCTCCCCAGCGGCTCGCGCGGATGTCGCCGCCGGGATCTCATCGGAGGGCGCCGCACCCCGCTCACGCCCGGGATGGCCTCCCGCGGCCAGCCTGGCGGGCACCGCCGCAGAGCTCCCGCCGGGAGCGGGAGCTCTGCGTGGCGTCACGGCGTGAGCGCTTCTAGATCGTTGTCCCAGTAGTTGCCGGAGAAGGTGCTCACGGCTTCGTCGAAGTGGGCGAACGCGCCGTAGAAGCCGCCGCGCGGATAGAACCCGTGCCCATCGGTGGCGCCGAACGCGAGGCCTTTGCAGATTTTCCCGTTGTCGGTGCTTTCGCTGGTGCCGGTGCACCTCGCAAAGCGGTTGTCTCTCACGATGACCGGGCCGTTCACCGCGTATTCTTCGGTGTGGGCTCCTTCCCCGCCGTAGATCATGTAGCCGCCGCCGGCGAGCAGGTTGTCTTCCACCACCGCTTCGTTGATGTCCCCGAACTGGTCCTGAAGCAGGATCTCGGAGGTCTGTTCGTGGGGGTTGAAGAAGGTGTTGTGCCGGAGCACCAGCTTGCCGGTGTAGCCGTCGTCGATGAAGTTGTCATAGTGGAGTTCTGGGATCGTGAGGTTGAGCAGTGAGTAGTTGTCTTCCCAGACCCCGCTCCCGTGGCCGAAGGTGCAGTGGTAGGCGTAGGTGTAGGTGACGGTGGTGGTTTCGCCGCCTTCGTTGTTGACACAGTTCTGGAGGGCGTTTTCACCTTCTTCGGCGCCGCCGTGGATGGTGTCGTGGGTGATGACCGTCCCGGTGTACCCTTCATAGACGCGGATGCCGTAGCCGCCGCAGGGCTTGGTGTCGGCGGGGCACTTCTGGGTCCCGTCAACTGTGACTTCGGTTTCCTTGATCACGACGTTGTTCGCCTGGACCTGGATCGAGCCGGTGACGTCTTTGCGGCTGATGACCGCGCCGTTGGTGGTGACGACGATTTCGCCGGAGGGCGTCAGGGTGCTCCCTGGCGGGACGCCGGTGTTGGTCGAGTCGGGGTAGCCGCATTCGCTTGGCTTGGAGAAGCAGTTCGTTCGCGTTTCGCCGCTTGCGGCGACCGCGGCCGTCTGGGCCGATGTCGCGGCGGCCGACCCGCCTTCGTTGGAGGCGGTTTCGACGATCCGCAGCGTGTGACCTTCGTCTCCCGATCCGGGCGTGTAGGTCGCAGAGGCTGCGCCGGCGATGTCGACGCAGGCTGCGCCGGCTGCGTTGCAGTCCTCCCACTGATAGGAGTAGGCGATCGGCGCGGTGCCGCTCCACGTGCCGCTGGTCGCGCTGAGTGTCTGCCCGACCTGGGCGGTGCCGCTCACCTTGGGGGGTGCCGTGTTGGTTGGCGCGACCGGTGGGGGCGGGGGTGGCGGGGGGTTTTCTTCGACTTTGCCTGCGACCGTCACGTTGTGCTCGACGGTGGCTTCCTGCCCGGCGGCGTCGGTGACCACGAGGCGGATGTACTTGGTGCCGGCGCCGGAGAAGGTGTAGAGCAGGGTTTGTCCGCTGCCCAGTGGCCACAGCGACGGGATCGGCCTGGTGGTGGAGCCGTCGTCGGACCATTCGTAGGCGCAGGGGCCGTCGGGGCAGGTGGAGCTCGTGTCGTTGAGCGTGACCTGCTGCCCGGTGGCGGGCGCGCTGGGTGAGTAGGTGAAGCTCGCGGTGGGCGGTGGGGCGCTCACGGGCCCGATGGTCGCGCTCGTGGCGGGCGCTTCGCCGCCGGCGTTGGCGGCGGTCACGACCACGCGCACGGTGTGGCCGACATCGCCCGAGCCGAGCGCGTGGGTCGACGCGGTCGCGCCGCTCACGTTCGCGCAGCCGGTCCCCGTGGAGTTGCAGTCCTGCCACTGGTAGGAGTAGGAGGTCGGGCTGCCCGTCCAGGTCCCGGTCGTGCTCGACAGGACTCCTCCGAGCACGGCGCTGCCACCGATCGACGGAGCGCTCGAGTTGGCCGGGGCCGATGGCGGCGGCGGTGGTGGCGGCGGGTCGGCCGCGACGATTGCCGTCGGCGCCGAGGTCGCCGAGCTCGATCCCCCGGCGTTGCGGGCGAGCACGACCACGACCACCCTGTGCCCCACGTCGGCGGAGGCGAGTGCGTAGGAGGGGGCGGTGGCGCCGGCGATGCTCGCGCAGCTGGCCCCCGCGGAGTTGCAGTCCTGCCACTGGTAGGAGTAGGAGGTTGGGCTGCCCGTCCAGATGCCGGTGGTGGCGGTGAGCAGCTGACCTTCGGTTGCGGTTCCGCCGATGGTGGGAAGGGTGTTGTTCGCCGGTGCGGCCGGCGGGGGCGGCGGGGAGGGTTCGGTCGGAGATGTCGATTCGACGGGCGGGGCCGGGTCCGTCGGGGACGTGAGTTCCACCGGCCCGGGCGGGTCCACGGGGAAGGTCTCGGTCGCGGCGGTGAGATAGGCGGAGACCGGGCAGGTGGTGTAGGCCTTGTAGGTGCTCCACGAGGTGGCCAGTGCGTGGAGGCTGGTCTGGGAGCTGGTGAGGGCGGTGCAGGTCCCGTGTGCGTGGTCGCGATAGTGCAGCGTGCCGCCGGTCCCCAGCACGGCCAGCCAGTAGGTGGTTCCCGATACGAGCGGGACGGGGGCGATGGTCGCCGTGTTCCAAGCGCCGGCCTCGGGAGAGGACAGCGAGCCGGTGCTCAGCAGTGCGCCGGGCTGGTTGCTCGCGTTGGCGTAGAGGCCGACGATCAGAGTCGTGGCCGTGTTGTTGGAGTCGATGTATACGTGTGCGGCGCCAGTGGAGCCCGAGGTGTGGGCCTGGAAGGGAAACGCTTCCGCCTGACCCCCGCTCAGCCAATCCCTGTTGGGCTCCACCGATTCGTCGCCCAGCAGGGCCGCGATCGTGGTGGTGGAGGTGGACGCGGCGCGGAAGACGACCGCCCCGTGGCCGGCGATCCCGCTGGGCCCGTGCCCGGGCCGGCGATGGTGGGAGCGGTGGCGGCGACGGCTGCGCTGAGCGTGGGCTGCACGCTTTGTCTCATGACGCAAGCCGCGCGCGGCGAGCGCCGAGGAGCTCATGAGCGTGAGCAGCAGTGCGGTGACGGCGAGAACGCTGCGAGGGCAAAGCTTGAGCATCGAAGGCCTCCTGGCGTGGTGGGCACTGCATCCCGGCCTTCGACTCCTCCCGGTGCCCCCTTTACCCCGCGAGGACCCGCCTAGACGTTCGAACCACATGCCGCCCGTGTGTCCATTTATTGGGACAACGCTGGCGTAGTGTCAAAGGGACGACGTCGCTGTAGGGCGTGTGGGACGACCCTTCGCCTGCGTGGATGCGCACCCGCGGCTGCCCGCCGCGTGCCGGGCGTTCGCGGGGCCTCGCGCGGGATGACCTCCGTCTGCATGGACGCGCTCTCGCCCGGCCGCCCGCCGCGTCCACGGCGGCCTTCCGATTACTCTATTTTGGGGGCGTGCCTGCCCCCGGCGATCCATTGCGCGTGGTGATCGCAGACGACCACCGGATCTTCCGCGACGGCCTGCGTGGCACGCTCGAGGATGCGGGGATGAGTGTCGTCGGGGAGGCCTCCGACGGCGCCGAGGCCCTCGAGCTGGCGCGGGAGCTCGCGCCGGACGTGCTCGTGCTGGACCTCAACATGCCGGGGGTCTCCGGCCTCGACGCGCTGCGCCAGATCGCCCGCCGCGGCCCCGAGGTCCAGACGGTGGTCCTGACTGTCTCCGCGGAGGACCGCGACGTGCTGGAGGCGCTGGCGGCGGGGGCGTGCGGCTACCTGATGAAGGACAGCAGGGTCGACCAGCTCGCCGCCGCCATCGAGCAGGCGGCGGAGGGGCACATGGTGCTCTCCAGCGGCGTGGCGCGGGCGCTGAGGGCCTACGTGCGCGCCGGCGCCGAGCGGGAGTCGGCAGGTGCGCAGGAGGAATCGCGCGCCGCCGAGGAGGCGAGGAACGGGGCAGGGAGAGAGCCGCACGAGCAGGAGCCGACCGCCCCCGCTCTCACCCCGCGCGAGGTGGAGGTCCTGCAGTTGATCGTGGAGGGCGCGGACAACGTGGCGATCGGCGTTGCGCTCTCGATCAGCCCCCACACGGTCAAGCAATATGTGACCAACATCTTCGAGAAGCTGGGCGTGCGCAGCAGGGTGCAGGCCGCGGTGTACGCCCTGCGGGCGGGCCTCGTCTAGCCTACGCGATCGACCTGAGGGCGTCGTCGCGATCGGTGGCCCCGAGCTTGGCGACGCAGGTGGAGATGTGGCGGCGCACGGTGACGGGGGAGAGGGAGAGCCGCTCCCCGATCTCCACGGTGGAGAGGCCGGCGCGGAGCATGCGCAGGATCTCGGACTCTCTGGCGGTGAGCTCCACGTCGCCGACCCGCAGCGGCGCGGCCCCGGGGGCGGGGAGCTCGCGCAGGCCGCTGAGCATCCGCCCCACGAACGTGCGAGGGAGGGCGGCCTCGCCCCGGAGCACCCCGCGCAGCGCCGCGGGGAGACGGTCGGGGGACATGTCCTTGGGCAGGTAGCCCCGTGCCCCGGCGCGCAGTGAGGCGAGCAGGTCCTCGGCGTTGTTGGAGACGCTCATCATCACCACCGCCGTGGCGGGCGCGAGATCGCTCAGTCGGGCCGCTGCCTCGATGCCCCCTCCGGGCATGCGGATGTCCAGCAGGCACACGTCGGGTCGCCCCCGCAGCACGGCCTCCACGGCGCTGTCCCCGTCGGCGGCCTCGGCCAGCACCCGGAAGCCTCCGCGCATCAGCGCCATCCGCACGCCCATGCGGAAGGGGGGGTGGTCGTCGGCGATCACCGCCGTGGGCGTCTCGCTCATGGGATCGACGCTCTCCGCGCCCCCCGGCCCGGTGACGGCTTCCACGCTCCTCGGCCCGCGGGCGGGGCCGCGCGGGTGGGCCTGGCTGTCGAGGTGGGCGCTCATGGGAGGACGGCCTCGACGGTGGTGCCCTCGCCGGTGCTGCTGCCGACGTGGACCGCGCCGCCCACGGCGTGCGCGCTCTGGCGCATGCTGAGCAGCCCGAAACCGGGGTTGGCGGGTGTTTCATCGAAGCCGCTGCCGTCGTCGCGCACGGTCAGCCGCCACTGTCCGGTGTGCTCGAGCACCACCTCGATGGCGGTCGGGCGGGCGTGCTTGACGGCGTTGGTGACGGCCTCCCGGGCGATGTGCACGAGCGCTTCGTGAGTGGACTGGTCGAGCTTCGCGGAGGGGGGGGCGTCCCCGGCGTGGAAGGTCAGCGGGGTGTGGCGCGCGGCGGCGCGCACGCTGGCCTCGACGGCTTGGACGATCGGCCGCGGATCGCGCGCGGCGGGCCCGCAGGCGTGTTCGGTCAGTTCGCTGACCACGCCGCGGGCGCCAGCGAGGGCGCGTTCCCCGGCGGTCACGACCGTGCTCGCCTGCTGGGGTCCCGCGGCAGGATCGACGAGGGTGCGGGCGTGCGCGAGGGCGAAGGAGAGATCCTGCATGATCAGATCGTGGACGTCGGCCGCCATCCGACGGCGCTCGCGCGCGAGCGCGGTCGCGTGAGCGCGGCGCTCGTCCAGGGACCACTGCACGCAGACGCACGCGAACAGCGTCGTCAGCCAGCCCAGGCGCAGGAGGTCGCCGACACCCACGCGGGAGGCGTAGAAGGAGGGGGCCGCGCAGTTGGCCAGCGCGGCTGCGGCGGCGAACGCACAGGCGAGCGCGAGCAGGCGCACGGCGGGGCTTGAATCGCACCGGCTCTCGCGCAGGAGGGCGAGCGCGCAGGTGCCGGTCAGCGCGACCAGCAGGATCTGGGCGGCGAGCATCGCGGTGTGGTTGGCGAACGGTCCGCTGTTGGCTGCCGCGGCGGAGACCGGGTGGGCCCCGATCAGGATCGCCAGCGCCAACAGGGCGGCGAGGGCCGCCGCACAGGTCAAGGCGATGCGGGTGGCCTCCCTGCCGGGGCGGGAGAGAAGGCGGTTGGGCGCGAGCGCGGCGGCTGCGATCAGAAGCCATCCCGAGATCCGCCCTCCGAGCACGATCCAAGCCGCGGCGTGCCCGGCGAGCTCGACGTCATTGGCGAGCAGCAGGCCGGCTCCGAGGTTGGAGACCGCGATCACCGCGAGCCCGCCGGCGAGCAGCAGGTCGCGCCGGCGCTGGTGGCGCCAGAAGCGGTCGAAGAAGAGCAGGGCCGCGAGCGTGGAGATCAGCGTGGCCGCGGTCCCCACCGCGACCTGGTCTGCGGTGCTCCGCAGTTCGAAGCGGGTCCCCGGCAGGAACGCGCTCAGGGCGAGCGCGAGCAGCAGGAGCGGCACGAGCGTCTCCACCTTGAGCCCCCCGGGTGCCCTCGGGCCAAGTCTGCGGATCGCGGCGGACAGCGAGCCACGCGCCGAGGCGGGCTGAGCCTGGGCGGAGCGAGCGGTGGGGGGCAGCGGCGGGGTCCGGCGAAACGGGGTCCGCCCGTGGCTGAGGGCCCCGGACTCGATCGTGCCCGATGCGGCGCGTATTCGGTCGGGGTCACTGCCCGCGATGATCATCCATGGTCCTCGCTGTCTCCACCCGCGTCGGGGGCGTGTCGATAAGTTCAGAACGGTCCGAGCAATCTTGACGCGCCGATGACCCAGGGCCACCGACCCACTGCGCGCGGAGCGCGGTCGGAACTCAAGCTGTCCCTGCCTGTATCTGCCCATCCGTGTTCCTTCTGCCGCCATTGTAGCCCGTTCGGTCGCAAAATGCGGCCAAATTCACGAGATGAGCGCAATTGCGCGGCGGACCGCCAAACGCCGCCGATCAGTGCTGGGCGGGGGCGATCTGGCTCTCGGGTGGGCGAAGATGTCTCCCACCTCGGGCCCCGCGCTCGCGCGACCCGAGCTCGTAGGCGCCACCGTGCGAGGTGTGCAGGGTGCGCGCGGGGAGGCCCGGGCGGCGCACGGATAGGGCGAGGGCGGCGATGGAGCAGTTGCTCACCTCGGGCTGGCCGAGCTCCGATTCCCCGCTGTCGGGGTCGGCGTAGCGCCAGCGGGCGATCGCGCGGGGGTCGCTCCGCACGTGGGCCTCCGCGAGCAGCCCGCGGGCGCCGGGGAGCGAGAGGGCGCAGCGCAGGGGGGTCTCCGCCACGAGCAGCCCGCCCACGGCCCTCGGCCGCAGTGCCTCCCCCAGGCCCCCGAGCCGGTGGCGCTCCCCATCGAGCTGCAGCATCCCATTGGCGACCCACGGGGTGGTGCGGCCCGCCACGCGCACGCGCCCCACCGCGACGTCCAGCCACGCGGTGGGGTCCTCCTCGAAGCCGATGCCGTGCAGCCAGATCCAGCGCTCGGCGTGCTCGGAGCCCCAGTTGTGGCCGACCATTCCCCGCCACCCTCCCAGCTCGATCGTGCGGGGGTTGGGCCCGGCCAGCTCGATCGTCCCGTCGAAGCGCGCGGCGGGCATGGGGCTCGTGAGCTTGGTGCGAGGCAGGGGGGAGCGGTAGAGCAGGGCGCTGGGGAGGTGGTGCAGAGGGGAGGCGGCGGCGGAGATCGACAGCGACCAACGGGCCTCCCCGCAAGCGCCCTCGGCGCCGGTGGGACCCAGCCGGGAGTCTCCCACGGCGATCCACCCGCCGGGGGGGACGGCGAGCTCCGCGGTGGTGATCCTGTGCATGTACGGCCCCTCCCGGCGGTGGTCGAAGAGGGTGAACCACACCGAGCCCCGCGGGGGTAGCCCGGGGGGCTTGTGGACTGTGCAGCGGATCCACACCCCCAGGGGCTCCTCGGGGGCGACGGCGCGAAGGTAGAAGGACTCATACATCCCCGCGCGCTGCGGGGCGCCGGGGAACTGCGGGTGCACGCCAGCCTGGCTCATCGCGCTCGACCCAGTGGGCCGGATGCCGGGGAGGGCTTGGGTAGCAGCAGGTGCACGCCTGCCTGCCGCATCACGCCGGACGCCCGGGAGGAGCTGGGAACCGCGGGTGCACGCCAGCCTGCCGCATCGGCTGTAAGTATCCCCGCCCGTGGAGCGCGACCCACTCGTCAAGCTGCCCCCGGCGCTCGCCCGCTTCGGCGCCGCGCCGTCCGCTCCCCCTCCCGGGCGGGGGGTGCGCTTCCTGCTGGGGATCGACGGAGGCGCGACGAAGACGCTGGCGGCGGTGCTGGACGTGGAGCACGGCACGCTGCACCTGGGGCAGGGGGGCCCGAGCAACCAGGACGCGGTGGGTGTGGAGGCGGCGGGGAGGGCGCTGTTCGATGCGGCCGATGAGGCGCTCGCGGGAGCGGGCATCGCCGACGGCGAGCTCGACGCGGCGGTGCTGGCGGTGGCGGGGACGGACACCGACGCGGTCCTCGCGTACGTCCACGGGGAGCGCTCGAGGGAGTGGATCGTGGTGGGCGACGTGGTGGGGGCGTGGGCTACGGCGACGGGCGCGCAGCCCGGCGTGGGAGCGATCGCGGGCACGGGCAGCAACGTCTTTGGCGTGGGGCGGGTGGGCACCGAGACGCGCGCCTGGCGGGCGGGCGGCTGGGGTCACCTGCTGGGGGACGAGGGCTCGGGATACTGGTTGGGGGTGCAGTCGATCAAGGCGGCGCTGCGCGACCGCGAGCGCTCGGGCCCGGAGACCGCGCTGAGCGAGGCGGCGGTGGAGTTCTTCGGAGTGCCCAGCGTGGAGGCGCTGGCGGCGCTGGTCTACAGCAAGCCGCTGACCAAGAGCGAGATCGCGGCGTTCGCGATCGAGACGGCTCAGCTCGCGGAGCGGGGGGACGCGGTGGCGCGGGAGCTCTATGAGCGCGGGGCGGCCGAGCTGGCGCAGCAGATCGCCGCGGTGATCGAGCGCACCGGCCTGCGGGGGGCCTTCCCGGTGGGGCTGATCGGCAGCGCCTACAAGGCGGGCGCGGTGTTCGTGGAGCCGCTCACGCGGGCGATCCACGCGCTCGCCCCGCAGGCCCAGGTGGCGGTCGTGGAGATGGCCCCGGTGGGGGGCTCGCTGCTGCTGGCGGCGCACGCATGCGGGGCGGAGGCCGCGCTCGAGGGGATCGATCTCGCGGGCCTCATCGAGGGGGGGCTGGCGCAGCGGACCGGCTGATCGCGGGGACAGGGAAGCCCATGACGGAGGTCGAGGGGCAGCCCGAATGCATTGAACGCCTCCCCCCAAGACGGAACCGAGCGCGGGCTCATGGCGGTGGCAGGCGACCTCGGTTGCCACCGCCAGTCCGAAGGAGGCGGCGGGCGTGTGTTGCCCCGCAAATTACGAGAATATGCGTGCTTGGAACTATTGACTTGCTTGCCATTGCGTGAGTAGAGTCGGTGTCTCAGGAGCTACGATGTCGATCCAGTCAGGCCCCTATTTCGATTATCTGGTCCAGGGCGCTCTTGTGGTGTTACGAGCCTGCTGGTTTCCGGCCGAGTGCTATTGAGGAGGCGAGCTGGTGAGGGGAAGCCGGAGTGGATTGGGGCGCTGGAGCGCGCGGGCCGTCGGCTTGCTGGCTTCCGTGGCCGTTGTGGGTCTGTTTTGTGTAGCTATGGCGGCGTGGGGTGGTGTAGCCCCGGCTCTCGATGATGCTGGACATCGTGTGGGCTCTCCTCGGGTATCCGTGTCTGGGGTGCCTGTCGCGCGTCGGGTTTTGCCGGAGGATGTCGCGAAGGGCAGGTTTGGAGGGGCGGCATTGGCACAAGTGGCACGGCGGCGGCGTTGGCTCGAGAGTCCGGGAGCGCGTGCGCAGCGTGTGGCGTCGCGGATGGAGTTTCACGGTTTGGCGGGGGGTGCGGCGAGGGGGCTGCTATGGCACGATTATGGTGCGGTGCTTGCCGGTGTGAGTGGGAATCCGGCGGCGTCGGTGGCGCGATCGGGTCGTGTCGTTCGCTATCTCGGGGATTACGAGGCCGTGGTGCGTGGTGCTCATGGACTGTTGATAGAGCGCTCCGCGACTCCGCTGGTGGTTGGCGGCGGGATGGGGAAGCGTCCTGTGGATCTCGCGTTGCGTGCGGCGGGTGGCGCGTTTGTGCCTGTGGCGCCTGTGGCCAGCGTCTCGATCGCGCGAGATTCGGCTGGTGGTGTGGCTGTGGGGAGCAGCGGATTGCGTGTGACGCTTGAAGGAGCGCCGGTGGCGGGCACGCGGGTGGCTGGTGGTCAGAGCGTCTTCTTTGGTTCTGTTGGTGTCGATATGGACGCATCGGTTGCGCCCACGATTGACGGGGCGGAGCTCTTTGCGGTGTTGCGGTCGCGTTCGAGCCCGGATGAGGTTCGCTACCGCGTGGCATTGCCTGCGGGTGCGACTCTGGAGGAGCATGCCGGTGGCGCAGTCGTCTTGCGTGGTGGTGATGTTTTGGCGCGGGTGTCGGCGCCCGTTGCGCGGGATGCGCAGGGTTCTGTGGTGCCCGTCTCGATGCGGGTGTCGGGGGACGATCTGCTTTTGAGCGTTTCGCATCGCGATCGTGAAGTTGCGTATCCGGTTTTGGTGGATCCCAGCGTTACGGTGCCGATCGAAGGGAGCAAGGGGTGGACGTTTGCGGGGAGTAAAGGCATAGCTTGGGCTCATGGGTCGTCGCTGTCGCTCCGGGGGGAAGCGACGTTTCCGCTGGAAGGTGGGGTGGATTCTGGTGAAGCTTCTTTGACTTTGGGGGTGCCGCCGAGCTTCAGGTTCTCGAAGGTCGAATTGCTCGGTGTCGGTGGTTTTATCAAGGCGTTGGCAAAAGAAGGATGGAACGGGAATGCTTCGTGGTCGATATGGGCTTGTCACGAAGGTGAGACCTATAGCGGCAGCGGGGAACTTACGTGGCCATCTACTATTACTTTTTCGTCGTCGGGTTGTACGGAAAATCCAAATTTTCATACGTCGCTTGCGCTCAATGGTGCAGAATCCCATCCTGTGACGGTTGCCGCTGAAATCTCTGTGGGGTCGATATTGGTCACGTATGAAGTGTCTGCCGCCGAAGAAGAAGAACTCGGAGCCGAACTTTTTGGTGCAGGTAGCGAAGGTGCACCGAACGACAAGCCTTGTCTCGAAGGCCATCCTGTGAACTGTGCTACTGGCAACCAGGTCGAGACTCAGAGCGATCTCTCTGTCGGGGGGCGTGGGCCTGGGTTGCAGCTGACGCGAACGTATAATTCTCAGGCTGCTTCGGCGCAGGGTCGTCAAGGTGTTCATGGGGCGTTTGGGTATGGGTGGGCAGCTACTGGTAGCGCGCATCTCGCGTTCCCGGCGGCTTGTTTTAGGGTTCCCCTTTGTGAGAAACGCGGTATCGAGGTCTATGAAGATAACGGGAGTGCTTTCTTTTTTGAAGGTGAATCTGGTGGTCCCCACACTGCGGTGAATCCGCTAGTACAAGCGACGCTTGTCAAGGAAGGCAGCAGCTATGTTTACACGCTTCCAGATCAGACGAAGTTGACTTTTAATGAAGCGGGGCAGCTGGTAAGTCGTACAGACCGCAACGGGAATACGGTCACGCTTGCGTACAACGCCGAAAAAGAGCTTGAATCGGAGACCGATAGCGCTGGGCGGAAAATGACTTTCAAATACAACTCTGAAAAAGAGGTGGAAAGCGCCACCGACCCGATGGGTCACACCGCCAAATTCACGTATGAATCTGGGAATCTTGCGACGGTGACGCTACCGGGTGAAGAAAAACCACGTTGGAAGTTCAAATATAATACCGAACACGAGATGACCTCTGAGACGGACGGGCGTGAACACGCGGTCACCACGGAATACAACGAAGCCCATCAGGTCGTCTCGCAGACGGATGCGATGTCACGTAAACGCTCGTGGAAATATGCCGCGATTGAAGGCGGCACCGAAACAACGATTACGGAGCCCAACAGCTCTGTAACGGTTGAGAAGTTCAATAAAATAGGGTTGCCGACAAGCGTTACGCGCGCATCGGGAACTTCCATCGCGGCGACAGCAACTTACGAATACAGCAAAGCCGATGAGCTGGTAGCGGTCATCGACCCGGACAAACACAAGACCGAATACGGTTATGACGCAGCTGGAGACAAGACGAGCGAAAAGAATCCCGACGGCGACGAAAAGAAATGGAAATACGATTCCACGCACGACATCGAAACGGAAACGACGCCTGAAGGAGAGATGACTACGGTCAAACGCAACAGCCATGGCGATCCGGAAACGATCGAACGGCCGATCGGCAGCGAACCACAGAGAACGACGTACAAATACGCCAGTAACGGCGATGTCGAAAGCATGACCAATGCGTTGGGGCAGACATGGAAATACGAATACGACTCCTACGGCGATCGCAAGGCTGAAACCGACCCAGAAGGCAACAAGCGCACGTGGGAATGCAACGAAGACTCACAGGTGATCGCCAGCGTTAGCCCGCGTGGCCATGTCAAAGCCGGCGAAGAAGAAAAATACGAGACCAAGATCGAACGCGACGCACAGGGCCGACCGCTCAAGGTCACGGACCCTCTCAAACACGAAACGAAGTACGCCTACGACGCGGACGGCAACCTCGAAACGCTGACTGATCCCAACGGCAACAAAACCAAATACGTCTATGACGCTGACAACGAGCCGACCAAGACGGAAGAACCCAACAAATCGGTCACCGAAACGGAATACGACTCGATGGGGCGGGTCATAAGCCAGACGGACGGGAACAAACACATAACCAAATAGGTGCGTAACGCCCTGGAGGAGGTCGAAGAAGTCGTCAATCCACTTGGGAAGAAAACACTCAAGGCGTACGACGTGGCGGGTAATCTCGTGAAACTGACCGACCCGGAGAAACGGGTCACGACCTACACCTACGATCCCACGAATCGTCTGGAAAAAATCAGTTACTCTGATGGTAAAACGCATGCCGTCGAATACGAATACAACAAAGACGGCAAGCTCACGAAGATGGTCGATGCTAGCGGCACTACTAAAAACACCTACGACAAACTCGATCGACTCACAGAAGCCGACAACGGTAACAAAGAAGTCGTCAAGTACGAATACAACCTAGCCGACGAGCCGACCAGGATCACATACCCCAACGGTAAAGCAGTCACCCGAGCGTACGACAAAGACGCGCGGCTCGAAAAGGTCACGGACTGGAACTCCAAGGTGACCAAATTCACCTACAACGAAGACTCCGAGCTAAAAGCGACGGTGTTTCCGGCCGAAACGAAAGACGAAGACGCCTACACTTACAACGACGCGGACCAGACGAGCGAAATCGATATGGATCAAAGCACAGAAACACTTGCTTCGCTCGCATACACTCGCGACAACGACGGCCAGGTCAAAAGGACGGTATCGAAAGGGCTTCCCGGCGAAGAAACAACCGAAGACACATACGACGAAAACAACCGTCTCACCAAAAGCGCCAGCACCGAATACAAATACGATGCGGCGAATAACCCGACCACGGAGGGGTCGAGCACCAATACGTTCAACGAAGGAGACGAGCTCGAAAAGAGCACGGAAACCAAGTACTACTACGATGAACTCGGGGAGCGCACTGGGGCGGAACCGTCGGCCCAGGCAGCTTCGTTCAATCTCTCCTTTGGTGGTTCTGGTTCTGGTGGAGGCCAGTTGGAAAAGCCGTCGGGTGTGGCGGTTGATGGGTCTGGTGATGTGTGGGTTGTGGATACTGGTCATGATCGTGTGCAGGAGTTCAATTCCAAAGGCGAATTCGTGCGGGAGTTCGGCTCTGAAGGCAGGGAAAATGGTGAGTTCTCCGGGCCGCGGGGCATCGCGGTTGACGGTAAAGGCGATGTTTGGGTTGCTGATACTGGTAACGAAAGGGTGCAGGAGTTCAACTCCAAAGGGGAATTTGTGAGTGCGATCAAAATGGAATCGAGTGACCCGGAGGCGGTGGCGGTTGACCCGGAAGGGCATATTTGGACTGTTGAAGTGCAGCTTGTTGGGGGGATCGTGAAAGGTGCGCGTGTGCAGGAGTTCAGTGCGGAAGGCGTACCGATCACGAAATTTGGGTCTGAAGGTAAAGAAAACGGGGAGTTCAAAAGCCCGGAGGGGATCGCGGTTGACAGTAAAGGCGATGTTTGGGTGGCTGACACTGGCAACGACCGTATTCAGGAGTTCAAGTCGACCGGGGAATTTGTGCAGGCCTTCGGCTCTGAAGGCACCGGGAATCGTCTGGTCAAGAAGCCGGTCGGGTTGGCGTTTGACTCTGAAGGCGATCTTTGGGTTGCGGACAGCGGCAACGACAGGCTGCAGCGTCTCAACAGCGAAGGGTTATACGTGAGCCAGGTGGGCGCTCCGGGCAACGAAAACGACCAGTTCAGCGACCCCGAAGGCGTCGCCATCGGCAGCTCCGGGAATCTATGGGTCGCGGACACCGGTAACAACCGGATACAGGAGCTGACCGGAGGTGAATTCGTGCAGAAGTTTGGTGGCTCTGGTTCTGGTGCTGGCGAGTTGGAAAAGCCGTCGGGTGTGGCGGTTGATGCTTCTGGTGATGTGTGGGTTGTGGATACTGGTCATGATCGTGTGCAGGAGTTCAATTCCAAAGGCGAATTCGTGCGGGAGTTCGGCTCTGAAGGCAGGGAAAATGGTGAGTTCTCTCGGCCGCGGGGCATCGCGGTTGACGGTAAAGGCGATGTTTGGGTTGCTGATACTGGTAACGAAAGGGTGCAGGAGTTCAACTCCAAAGGCGGATATGTGAGTGCGATCAAAATGGAATCGAGTGACCCGGAGGCCGTGGCGGTTGACCCGGAAGGGCATATTTGGACTGTTGAAGTGCAGCTTGTTGGGGGGCTCGTGAAAGGTGCGCGTGTGCAGGAGTTCAGTGCGGAAGGCGTACCGATCACGAAATTCGGCTCTGAAGGCAAAGGAAATCGCGAATTCAAAAGCCCGGAGGGGATCGCGGTTGACAGTAAAGGCGATGTTTGGGTCGCGGACACGGGCAACGACCGTATTCAGGAGTTCAAGTCGACCGGGGAATTTGTGCAGGCCTTCGGCTCTGAAGGCACCGGGAATCGTCTGTTCAAGAAGCCGGTCGGGTTGGCGTTTGACTCTGAAGGCGATCTTTGGGTTGCGGACAGCGGCAACGACAGGCTGCAGCGTCTCAACAGCGAAGGGTTATACGTGAGCCAGGTGGGCGCTCCGGGCAACGAAAACGACGAGTTCAGCGACCCCGAAGGCGTCGCCATCGGCAGCTCCGGGAATCTATGGGTCGCGGACACCGGTAACAACCGGATACAGGAGCTGACCGGAGGTGAATTCGTGCAGAAGTTTGGTGGCTCTGGTTCTGGTGCTGGCGAGTTGGAAAAGCCGTCGGGTGTGGCGGTTGATGCTTCTGGTGATGTGTGGGTTGTGGATACTGGTCATGATCGTGTGCAGGAGTTCAATTCCAAAGGCGAATTCGTGCGGGAGTTCGGCTCTGAAGGCAAGGAAAATGGTGAGTTCTCTCGGCCGCGGGGCATCGCGGTTGACGGTAAAGGCGATGTTTGGGTTGCTGATACTGGTAACGAAAGGGTGCAGGAGTTCAACTCCAAAGGCGGATATGTGAGTGCGATCAAAATGGAATCGAGTGACCCGGAGGCCGTGGCGGTTGACCCGGAAGGGCATATTTGGACTGTTGAAGTGCAGCTTGTTGGGGGGCTCGTGAAAGGTGCGCGTGTGCAGGAGTTCAGTGCGGAAAAAGGCATACTGATCACGAAATTTGGGTCTGAAGGCAAAGAAAATAGCGAGTTCAATACCCCCGAGGGGATCGCGGTTGACAGTAAAGGCGATGTTTGGGTCGCGGACACGGGCAACGACCGTGTTCAGGAGTTCAAGTCGACCGGGGAATTCATGCGCGTCTTCGGCTCCGAAGGCACTGGGACAGGCCAGTTCAAGAAGCCGGTCGGGCTGGCGTTCGACTCCGAAGGCGATCTTTGGGTCGCCGACAGCGGCAACGACAGGGTTCAGCGCTTCACCAGCGAAGGGTCGTACCTGAGCCAGGTGGGTACCGCGGGCAACGAAAGCGGCCAGTTCAACAAACCCGAAGGCATAGCCACCAGCAGCCCCGGGAACCTGTGGGCCGCCGACACCGACAACAACCGCATACAGGAGGGGGAATCGCATCCGACTACCGCTACCATTTATGGCTACGACCAGGCGGGCGATCTGATCTCGATCGAACGGCCCGAAGGAGAAAGCAAGCCTAAGATCAAAGACGCCTACACCTACAACGGTGAAGGGCTACGGGCTTCCCAGACCATCTCCGGGACCACCAGCTATATTGCATGGGACGTGGCCGAAGAACTTCCCCTCATCCTAAGCGATGGCACCAGCAGCTACATCTACGGGCCCGGCGGCTTGCCTGTCGAGCAAATCAACAACACAACCGGGGCCGTGACCTACCTGCACCACGACCAAGCGGGCTCCACGCGGCTACTCACGGGATCGACCGGGAAAACCGAAGCCACCTTCACCTACGGCCCCTACGGCGAAACGACCGGCTCCACCGGGACCGCGACCACGCCTCTCGGCTACGACGCCCAATACGCGAGCAGCGACACCGGGCTCATCTACCTGCGCAACCGGGTCTATGACCCCAAGACCGCCCAGTTCCTCACTGTCGATCCGCTCAAGGCGCTCAGCGGCGAACCCTACAGCTACGCAGGCGACAACCCTCTGACCTACGGCGACCCCACCGGACTCATCTTTGGCATTCCTGGCACGCCGTCGTGGGAAGAAGCCGGCGAAGCGATCGCCGGATGGGGTGACACGATCACCTTCGGTGCGACGAAATGGGTACGCGAACAGATCGGCGACGAAAACGTGGACACCTGCTCAGGCGCCTACCAAAGCGGGGGAGTCGCCGGCCTCGTCACCGGAGTCTTCATCCCCGGCGAGGACGACGCCGAGGCTGGGGAGGCAGCGGAGTGGGCTTGGAAGACACGCGCGGACGAGGGGGCGGACGGTGGAGTCTCGGAATACGGCAAGGAGCGTCTAGAGGGAGAAACGATCTCAACGGCGCATAGGGTCGAACTCGAAGACGAGGTGATCCATCAGCATCAGACGCACATCGGCACGTATGGCGGCGAACGGCAGTTCCCGAATGAATGGATTCAGTACCCGGATGTGGAGGCACCGTGACCGAGCAGGTGGAGATCGACAAGGCCGTTCGTGAGATGGCGGACGGTGTCCTCGGTGCGCGCAGTTCAGCGCTGTCCGCGTCGGGCCTTCGGGCCACGATGGAGGTCAAGCGATGGTTCACCGATGGTCGCGAGAACTGCGAGCTACGCATGGGGTTCTGGAGAGAGAACAAATTCATCGACGGCCTAGAGGACCACATCGTCCGGAAGGGCATACTCGTCAATTCCCTCGATGAGTTCAGGAAGTGGGTGGAAGGCGAAGTGGACACCATCCTGGAGCAGAACACAAAGCGGTCTTGATGAGCGTAATGGAGAGGCTTCTCGCATTTTGCACGGAGCTAAGCAAGCGTAGGGCACATTTCGACTTGCTAGTGGTACGACCGGAAGCAATCATGGTTTTGCTTTCGGTGCCGGGGGAGCGCTGGGAGATCGAGTTCTTCCCCGACGGGCATATCGAGTTGGAGCGCTTCGTCGGCCAGGGTGTTGCTGATGCAGGCTCTGCCGATCTGGACGCGGCCCTGCGATACTTCGACGGCGATTGAGCTGGCAGCTACGTGTACGGTCGGTCCCAAACAAGTATCGAGCAAATCAACACCTCGACCGGGACGGTCACGTATCTACACCACGACCAGCAAGGCTCCACACGGCTCCTGACCGGATCGACTGGGACCGTCACCGGCAAATGCACCTACAGCGCCTACGGAACCCCCACCTGCGAAGGAACCACCACCACGCCGCTCGGCTACGATGCGCAGTACACCAGCTCGGACACCGGGCTCATCTATCTGCGAGCGCGGGAGTACGACCCCGCTACAGCCCAGTTCCTCAGCCGCGACCCCGCCGTGGCGCTCACACGCGAGCCTTACGCCTATGCGGGGGACAACCCGTTGACATACAAGGATCGAAGCGGGCTCGGTATCGAAGAAGTCCTCGAAGGTGGCTCAGGCATCCCGTGCCCGTGGTGCGAAGCTAATGAAGGAGTAGAAGAAGCGATCGAAGGTGCCTACCACGCAGCAAAACACACCGTCGAAAAAGTATGGAACGCCGCCAACGAAAACGAAGTACAGGGCGATGAAGGCGAAGCCGAGCTACGCGAAAAAGAAGCGAATTGCGGGAACACGCCGCCGGGCTACAATCCCGACACATGGACCAAAGGCCCGGCATCACGGGCTAAAGAGCCTGATGAAAACTATTACGACCCGGAAGGTGGTGAGTGGCACTACCACGGCCCAGACAGACATCATGAAGTGCCTCACTGGGATTACAAACGGCTTCCAGGCAAGCTAGCCCCGTGGGAAGAAATTCCTATTGAATAACTGCACATGACTAGTAACAGTAAATTCAGCAGCCGCCGCTCGATCTTGATCAGGGGTGATTACTATGTTGGCGCCTATGGACCGACGATATTGCTAGTCATGATGTCATCCGCCGCTTGTGTGTGGCTACAGAGGCTTTTTCGTGACCTGGCTGACCGAGGCGGACCACGCGTCTTCACATCTGAGCCGGAGATCCGTCTGGAGAACATAGGCGAGATTACGTTGGTTCGCCGGTCTAGCGGCCCCCGCGTGTCGATTCGAGAACTTGGTACTCACACCGACTCCAAGCAATCGTTTGAGTGGTCAGCCACGGACGACGGCTGGCTGCATTTGCGTGATCTTGTGCAAGCCCTCTGCGAACACGGGGCCGGTCATCAATACCTCACTGACGATAAGGACGACGTGGCATTGATCGAATTGTCGTTCGGCGAGCAGGGCGTTCTGGACAGCGTGCGGTCGGCGCAGGACGACGCGGATTGAACGCGGTGTGCTTCATCTACGGTCGCTCCGAATCTAGTATCGAGCAAATCAACAACACCACCGGCACCGTGTCGTACTTGCATCACGACCAGCAAGGCAGCACACGGCTGCTGACCGGATCGACGGGGACCGTGACCGGAAAATGCAGCTACGCCGCCTATGGCACCCCGACCTGCGAAGGAACCACCACGACGCCGCTCGGCTACGACGCGCAGTACACCAACAGCGACACCGGGCTGCTCTACATGCGGGCGCGCGAGTATGACCCAGCCACAGCACAGTTCCTCACACGCGACCCGTGGGTCGCGATCACTGGCGAACCCTACAGCTACGTCGGCGACAACCCACTCACCTTCGCCGACCCCACAGGACGCTGTAGCGTCTGGTGCGTCGTCGGCATCGTAGCCGGAGGCGTCTCTCTCGCAACTGGCGTCGGCGAGGTCGTTGCAGGCGGCGCCGCCATCGGCGGTGTTTCGCTGGGTGCAATTTCGGCTGTTTCCGGTGCTGTGGGTGCGGGCGCAGATCTGAAGGAATGCGCTGGCGGAAGCGGTATCTCCTGCGTGGGTGCGGCAACGGGCGGCGTCGGAGCGATAGGTGCCCTTGGTGCTGCAATTGGCGCCACGGGCGATGCTGCGAATGGTGCTGCGGCAATAGGGCTCACGGCCAGCGGCACAGGGTCCCTCGGTGACGCCGCCGGCGCTTTGGCTTCACCCAGCGCGCCAGAAAGCTCAACAGCAAGCGGGTGTGGGTTTGGCCAAGCAAGACCTTGACGCGATCTGGACGCCTCGCATCGGCGAGACCGGCGTCAGAGAGCTACGCCGCTATCGGCGAGCCGGCTTTATTGGGATGACCCTACCGTTCGTCGCGGGCGCCGCTGGGCTGCTCCTCGGAACGAGCACGCTCGGTGACGTGCTCGGGGCGGTACTGGCGGCAGTGGTGGCCTGGCGTCTTGCCGCATTCATATACGCCCAGATGAGAGTCGCGGCAGCACTGTCAGAGTGGTTCGGAGTCAAGATCAGCGCTGGGCAGCTTCCGCTCATGAACCCAGGGCGTTTCGACGCCTGGTGCGAGCGTAACGATCTCCATCATGGTCAAGCTGAGCAGACAGACGGGGTGCCGCGCCGGCGCCGAATGCTGAAGTACGATCACAATTGGGGCCCAATTCGCTGGTCAGGGCGCGGACCGCAGAAGCCCTAGTTGATACCCGTTCATCTACGGTCCATCTGAATTGTCCGTCGAGCAAATCTCCAGCGGAGGGACCGTTACCTACCTCCACCACGACCAAGCCGGCAGCACACGGCTACTGACCGGCAGCACGGGCACCGTCACCGGCAAATGCACCTACACCGCCTACGGAGCCCCGACCTGCGAAGGAACCACCACGACGCCGCTCGGCTACGACGGGCAATACACGTCGTCGGATACAGATCTCGTTGACGGGGTCCCCGTGAAGTGATCCAGGCTGGATGCGTGGTCGTGTTTCCCGTGATGGGATGGGAGGATGGACACGATCATGAAGCGACGCAGGCATACGCCGGAGCAGGCGGTCAGGAAGATCAGGGAGGGCGAAGGGCTCTTGAACGAGGGCGGCGAGCTCGTGGAGGTGCTCCGCCGGTTGGAGGTCAGCGAGGCGACGTGGAATCGTTGGCGGGCGCAGTACGGCGGGATGAAGGCCGATGAAGCTAAGCGCTTGAAGCAGCTGGAGGGCGAGAATCAGCGGTTGAAGAAGCTTGTTGCTGAGCAGGCGCTGGATATCGACATGCTCAAGGAGCTGGCGGAGGGAAACTTTTGACCCCGGGGCGCCGGCGTAGGGCCGTCGGCACCCTGCAGGAGCGCTTCGGGGTCTCAGAGCGCCGCGCGTGCCGTGTCGCGGGCCAGCATCGCTCCACGCAACGCAAGCAGCCACGACCACCGCGTGATGAGAATCTGCGTCTTGCATCGAGGCTGCGGGAGATCGCCAAAGAGCACCCGAGGTGGGGCTGGAAGACAGCACACGAGATCCTGCTGCGAGAAGGCTGGAGCATCAACCGCAAGCGCACCAGAAGGGTCTGGCGCCAGGAGGGCCTCAGGCGGCCCGTGAGGACCTGTAAGCGTCGCCGTCCTAGCAACGGGCAAGCAGCGCGTTTGCGGGCGAGCAGAGCGAACGAGGTGTGGGCCGTGGACTTCCAGTTCGATGAGACATCCGACCGCCGCCGCATCAAGCTCTGCAACATCGTCGACGAGTACACCCGCGAGGCACTCGCGATCAGGGTCGAGCGGACCTGCACCGCCGAGAACGTAATCACCGTCATCGAGCAGCTCATCAAACAGCGAGGAACCCCAAAGTATCTCCGGGCTGATAATGGCCCGGAGATGATCGCGTGGACGCTGAGGGACTACTGCCGCCTCACCGGAACCCAAACCGCGTACATCGAGCCCGGCAGCCCCTGGGAGAACCCGTTCGTGGAGTCTTTCAACGGCCGCCTCCGCGACGAGCTGCTGAACATCGAGGAGTTCGCCTGCCTCACCGAGGCGAAGGTCATCATCGAGGACTGGCGCATCCACTACAACACCTATAGGCCACACTCAGCTCTCGGCGGACTGGAGTTCCCCCGGTTCGGTGGACACGGTTGATTATGCGCCCATTGCTCCTTCTGGTTGATGTTGTTTGTGTGTGATCCTCTCATACTCGCTCGGCGAGAGTTGGCCGAGTCGGGTGTGCCGTCGTCGGCGGTTGTAGAAGACCTCGATGTACTCGAAGACCTCGCCGCGGAGCTCGGCCTTGGTCGGCCATGCACGACGGTGAATCAGCTCCTTCTTGAGTGTCGCGAAGAAGCTCTCAGCGACGGCGTTATCGAAGCAGTCCCCCCGGGAGCCCATCGACTGCGCGATCCCTGCAGCCCGAGCCTTCTGGCCGAAGGCCAGAGATACGTACTGCGAGCCCTGGTCGGAATGATGAATGAGCCCTGGCCCAGGAGAGCGGCGCTCGAGCGCCATCTGTAGTGCATCTGTGACGAGCTCCGTGCGCATATGATCAGCCATCGACCAGCCAACAATCCTGCGACTATAGGCGTCCTGAACAGCAGCGAGATACAGCCAGCCCTCCCAGGTTCGCAGATACGTTATATCTGCCACCCACAAACGGTTCGGGGCGCTCGCGAGGAAGTCACGGTCGACCAGATCCTCGCAGACTCTCACACCCGGCACCCTGATCGTCGTGCGCCCCTTCTTCCTGAGCGTGAGACCGCTGATGTTTGCTTGGCGCATCAGGCGCTCCACACGCTTGCGAGCGACACGCACACCGTCGGCCAAACGCAGCTCAGCGTGGATCCTTGGCGACCCATACACCCCACGGTTCTCCCTGTGGATCTCTCGGATGCGACGGGTCAGCTCTTTGTCCTGGCGCGCTCTGGCGCTAGGCTTGCGACCCAGCCAGGCGTAGAATCCGGCGCGGCTGACACCGAGTACACGACACATCGTCTTGACGGAGTAATGGGCCTTTTCCGCAGCGATAAACCTGAACGCGCTCACCGGGTCTCGCTCTCCTTGACGAAAAAGGCCGCTGCTTTTTTTAGTATTTCACGCTCTTCACGCAGAACCCTGTTCTCGCGCCGTAGCGCTACCAGCTCCTCGCGCTCCGCGGATACCAGCCCCTCGCGCTCGCCGGCATCGATCTCAGCCTGCTTGACCCACGCCTTCAGCGTCGCGATCGATACGCCGAGGTCGGTCGCCACGCGCGCGAACGACAGCCCTGAGGAGCGATACAACTCAACCGCCTGCGCACGAAACTCAGGCGGATATCCACGTTTCCCTCCACGATTGATAGACATGACTGGACATCCTTTCAGCCGTGTCAGACGACACGGCATTCAGGTGTCCACGAAAGCGGGGGAACTCCAATGGCGACGCTGCAGAGTGCTTGCGCAGCAATGCAACGTGAGCAGGGGAGTCGCCAGCCGCCAAGCGGCGTGGGGGAACCTATATCTACGGTCCCGCCGAAATGAGTGTCGAGCAAATCAACACCGGCACCGGCACCATCACCTACCTCCACCACGACCAAGCCGGCTCATCACGCCTCCTCACAGGCTCGACTGGGACCGTCACCGGGAAATGCACCTATGGCGCCTACGGAACCCCGACCTGCGAAGGAACCTCCACAACCCCGCTCGGGTACGACGGGCAGTACACGAGCAGCGACACTGGGCTGATCTACATGCGGGCACGTGTCTACGATCCCGCGACGGCGCAGTTCCTCAGCGTCGATCCGCTCCGCGCGGTCAGCGGAGAACCCTACAGCTATGCCGGCGATAACCCGGTGAACGAGAGCGATCCGACCGAGCTGCTGTTCGGACTTCCGTCCTTGGAAGAAGTGGGAGAAGGGATCGCCGGATGGGGCGACACGATCACCTTCGGTGCCACCAACTGGGTGCGCGAAGAACTTGGCATCAACAACATCAACGCCTGCTCGGGCGCCTACCAGGCTGGCGGATACGCCGGCCTAGCGACTGCCGTTCTCATACCCGGTGAGGGAGAGGCCGAGATCGGCGCTGAGGGCGTCTCGATCAGTGCCCAGATCGCGCGACAGATGGAGGCTCGTGGATGGACCGAGGAGTCGATTCAGGAGGTGATGGACTCTGGGTGAGCAAGTCCGGGCGGTGAACAAGGCCACGGGCAACCCCGCGACTCGTTACATCAATCCGACAACCGGGCAGTCGGTGGTTATCGACGACGTGACGAGAGAAGTGATCCAGGTCGGTGCAGCGGGATTTAGATTCGGCCCAGGGAGCGGTGATCTGCCATGAGTGACCTGACGGAGATCTTTGTCAGCCTGCTTGATGAAGCAGTTGACGTTTGGCGGCCCGTTCAAGCGGAACACATCCAAGGCAAGGTCTACAGGATCATCGATCAGCCATATGATCGTGAGATCGAGACCTGGCAATTCGAGCCTGGCGACGGGGTGGTGTGCGAATTGACGGATGCGAGCGACGGGCAAATCCTCGCGGCGATGCGACGTGCTAACTGAGCCAGATTGCTCTTGCGTCGTGCGGCTTGGATGTAAAACTTCTACGTTTACGGTCCGAGCCACGTGAGTATCGAGCAAATCAACGACCCCACCGGCACCGTCACGTATCTCCATCACGATCAGGCCGGATCGACCCGGCTCTTGCCACAGCTGCGCTCATGCCCGGCGAGGAAACACCGAGGCTGCCGACGAGTCGGCTAACTTGGCAAAGAGATAACTACGCGGGGGAGCCTTAGTGCTGATGGGCTACGCAAACTATTCGCGAGACATTAGATGGGAGAGACGATATCGGTTACACATCGTGTCGAACTCGATGGTGAGGTCATTTACCAACATCAAACACATATCGGTGGCGCTGGCACTGGCGGATGTTCCCTGACGAATGTGATTGCATATCGACGATTGGAGTCTAAATGACGCAGTTGACAGACATTTACCAACAGGCCGTAAAGGCCGTCGAAGATATCCTCCGCGCTCGCGACTCGCAAATTATTGGCGCGAGGTTGCGTTGTGAGATTTTGTCTGGCGATGCGGCTCACACTCGCGAGGGGCATCCCGAGATTAGCGTCCACATATGGAACGACCGTAACCTGGTCGATGTCATTGAGTTTGCACCCGATATTTCGTACCCCAACGGAGGAGACACAGTGGAGCTGGGCGCGTGGTTTGATCGGGAGCTGAACCAGGCCATTGAGGACAACGGCACGCAGGGACCGTAGATTCAGCAGCGTGCCGACGCCCAAGACGCCAGCAGCAACGCTGGACTCATCTACCTGGAGCACCCTACAACTACACTGATGACAACCCGCTCAGCGAGAGCGACCCAACCGGGCTCGGCGTCTTTCGGAGAACTCGGAGAAGAAGTCCGAGACGGCATTGGCGGCTGGGGTAGCAGACTCACCTTCGGCGCCACCAAATGCGTGCGCGAACTGCGACCCGCTTGGGTTCGATGGGCAGTACACGAACAGCGACACGGGACTGATCTACATGCGGGCGCGGGTATGCCCCTCCGCGCTATCGAGGCTCGAGCAGCGCCTCGATAGCGGGACGGTCGCCGATCGCGCCGGGTCCCGCCCCGGCGATGCGCACCGCGGCGGCGGCGTTGGCGAAGGCCGCCGCCCTGGCTGGGGAACGTCCCTCGCGCAGGGCGACGAAGAGGGCCGCGGCAAAGACGTCGCCGGCGCCGAGGTCGTCCCGGAGACTCTCGACCGGGTGCACGGGGACTCGCAGGGTCTCGCCGGCGGGGAGGTGCAGCGCGACGGGCCGCGCGCCGCTGGTCACCGCTACGAGCCCCCTTCCGGCGGGGCTCGCCTGGATCGGCATCTCGCAGCGCTCCCACTCGGCGGCGCTGAGCACGATCGCGTCGCAGCGCTCCGGCAGCAGCTCCCGGCGCAGTGCCGTGAGCGCGATGTCGCCGCGGGCGTTCCACTCGCGCAGGAGACCCTGGGGGGTGAGCCCCACGAAGCCGGCGCGGGGCGGGTGGGCATCGAGGCACTCGCGGGGGATCTCGCGGGCCACGGGGGCGAGGTGCAGGATCGCGGTGTCCACCTCGATCGACTCCTCGATCGGCCCCGCCCACGCGAGCAGCCGCTGGCGGCGGTCGGCGCCCTCGCCCCAGGTGCGCAGCGTGGTGGTGCGCTCGGCGGGGATGACCTCGAGATCGAGCTCCTCGCGGTAGGGCGCGAGCAGCTGCTCGATCTCGACGGGGTCGCCCCTGGTCAGGATCAGCGTGCGCAGCCCCAGCCTGGCGGCCTGGAGCGCACTGTAGAAGGCCGTCCCGCCCGGACGGCGGGAGGCGTCGGGGTCGAGCACGTCGACGGTGACGTGCCCCACCGCCACGTAGTCGTACCGGGGCACCGCTCAGCGCGAGGGGACGCCCACCGCGGGCGGGGTGCGCAGCGGCAGCTCCGCGCCCGCGATCGCGGCGGCGGCGAGACGGCCGGTGAAGACACACCCCCCCAGAAAGGTGCCCTCCAGGGAGCGCTTGCCGTGCATCCCCCCGCCGCCGAAGCCCGCGGCCTCGCCGACCGCGTAGAGGCCGGGGATCGGCTCGCCGTCGCCCGCGCGCAGGACGCGGCAGGCGAGGTCGGTCTGGATCCCGCCGAGGCTCTTGCGCGCCATCACCTGCAGGCGGATCGCGATCAGCGGCCCCGCCTTGGGGTCGAGGATCGCCTGGAAGGCGCACGTGCGCAGGCGGTCCCCGCGCCAGTTGCGAAGCTGCGCGATGCGCCGCAGCTGGTCGTCGTTGAAGAGGCCCCTCCCGCGGGCGATGGTCTCGTCGTAGCGGCCGATCTCCGCGGCGAGCACCGCGGGGTCGATCGCCGCTTCGCCCGTCACCTCGTTCATCTTCCCCGCCAGCTCCGGGAGGGTGGCAGCGGAAACGAAATCGGGGGAGCCCTCCAGCAGGTGGGAGACCACCCGGGGTTTGCCCAGCAGCACCCCCAGCAGGAAGCGCACCCAGCGGCGCTCGCGCAGGTGGGGGTTGTGCTGGGAGCCCGACACGTCGAGCTCCCGGCGGGCGATCCGCCAGTTGCAGATCAGCCACGAGTACTTGCGCTCGTCCTCGCACATCCGCTCCAGGGCGGCGTAGGCGTCGTAGGTGGGCATCACCGGCACCGGGCCGTAGCGGCGGCCGTCGGGATCGAGCATCACTCCGGAGCGCGGCGGGATCAGCTTCAGGCCGTGGCCGGGGCGCTGCGGGGCCGGGTGGCGCACGGCATCGGCGTAGTTCCACATCCGCTCCAGGTGCGTGACCGCGCCGCCCACGCGCTCCACCTCCTCGTGCAGCGCGCCGTCGGCGTAGTAGTGGGAGCCCATCAGCATCCGCTGTGGCGGGCTGCCCAGCTCCTCCGTGGGCCACACCCGCCGCACCAGCTCGTGGTTGCCCCCGATCCCGCCCGCGGCGATCACCACCGCCCTGCCGGCGCGGACCTCATAGTCCTCGTCCACCCTGCAGCCCACCACGCCGCCCCGCTCGTCGCCGATCAGCTCGCTCACGCGCGCGCCGAAGCGCACCTCCAGCGCGTCGCGGCGGGGGTGGCGCTCGATCGCCCCCCACACCGCCTGCACGAGCGCCTTGCCGGTGCCCCAGGTGAGGTGGAAGCGCGGGACTGAGTTGCCGTCGCCGAAGTTGCCGCGCTCGGCCCAGTTGACCACGGGGAAGAAGCGCACCCCCAGCTCGCGCAGCCAGCCCCCGACGTCATCGCGCGCGCGGGTCACGTACTGCTCCGCCCACCGCCGCGGCCACTGCTCCTCGGCCCCCAGCTCCGCGATCCGCAGCCAGTCCTCGAGCGCGAGGCGCTCGCTGTCGCGGATCCTCGAACGGCGCTGCTCGGGGGAGTCCACCATGAACATCCCCCCGAACGCCTCCCGTGCAAGTCCGCCCAGCTCGTGGGGGTGGCAGCGGTCGAGCAGCAGCACCGTGTGGCCGCTGCGCAGCAGCTCCAGCGTGCTCACCAGCCCGGCGAGGCCCGCCCCAACGACGATCGCGTCGGGATCGCGCATCACGTCAGCGCCATCCCCGGCGCCACCTGCACCTCGACCAGCTCCGGCTGGTCGGAGGCCAGTGCGCGGCGCAGCTCCACGCCAAGCTCCTCGGGGTCCCTGGCGTGGCGCGCGTTCACCCCGTATCCCGCCGCCACCGCCGCGGTGTCCAGGGCCGGCAGGTCGAGGCCGGGGGCGCCCGGGACCTCCTCCATCAGCGAGAAGAACTTGAGGATCGCGTACTCCTCGTTGCGCAGCACCAGGAACGTCACCGGCACCTTGTAGGCCGCCGCCGTCCAGAAGCTCTGCACCGCGTACTGCGCGGAGCCCTCCCCGATCACGCACACCACGGGGCGCTCCGGACAGGCCAGCTGCACGCCGATCGACGCCGGCATTCCAAAGCCGAGGCCCCCGCCCGCAGAGAAGTAGTAGCTCCCGGGGCTCCCCAGGCGCAGCTGGTTGCGCAGGGCGGGTGTGGCCGAGGGGGACTCCAGGACCACGATCCCGTCCTTGGGGAACACCTCCGCGAGTGTGCGCACCGCCGTGGAGGGGCTCATCGGGTCGGTGAGTGGCACCGCCTCCGGCGCCGGGCGTGCGGTGGGGGGCTCGCGCAGCGCGCCGGCGCCTCCGGGTGCCCCCGCCTGTCCCCCCGGGGATCCCTGGGGCGCCTCCATCGCTGTGCCCACCGCCTCCGCCAGCGCCGCCAGCGTGAGCGCCACGTCGGCCACGATCGCATCCCCCATCGGCGCCCGCGCCGCCTCGTCGGGATCGGAGGTGATCGCCATGAGGCTTGTGCCCTCGGCCAGCAGCGCACCGGGGATGTTGGGGTAGTAGGGGAAGATCGAGGTGCCCGCCGCCACCACGAAGTCGTGTGGCGCGAGCGCTTCCCCGAGCGGCTGCACCGCCGGGGGGAGGATCCCCTGGAAGAGCGGGTGATCCTCCGGGAAGCCCAGCCGCCCCCCACCCGTCGCCGGGGTCGCGTACACGGGCAGGCGGGCGCGCTCGGCCAGCGCCACCGCCGCGTCCCACCCGCCCGCGGCGTCGATGTCGGGGCCCGCCACGAACGCCGGGTTGCGGGCCTGCGCCAGGCGCCTCGCCAGCCGCTCGATCGCCGCCCGCTCGGGCACCCCGGCGCCGGTCACGGTGCGCGTGAGCTGGTGGCGCACCTCCTCCTCGGAGCGCACCTCCGCGTACCAGTCGTCCATCGGGATCGACACGAACACCGGCCCCCTGGGTGCCAGCGCCGCGGTGTGCACCGCGCGCGCCAGCGCATGTGGCACGTCCTGCGCGCAGGGCGGCTCCCAGCTCCACTTCACCAGCGGGTGCGGCATCCGCGTGGCGTCGCGGTTGGTGAGGTTGGCCTGGAGGGTCATCAGCGAGCGGTACTGCTGGCCCGCGGTCACCACCAGCGGGGACTTGTTGGCCTGCGCGTTGAAGATCGCCCCCATGCCGTTCCCCAGCCCCGGCGCGGTGTGCAGGTTCACGAGCGCAGGGCGTCCCGTGGCCTGCGCGTAGCCGTCCGCGATGCCCACCGCCACCGCCTCCTGGAGGCCCAGGATGTAGCGGAAGTCCTCCGGGAAGTCGCCCAGCATCGGCAGCTCCGTGGAGCCGGGGTTGCCGAACAGCGTGGTCATCCCCTGTGCCCGCAGCAGCTCGATCGTGGCCTCTCGGACTGTCCTCATCGCGTGTCTCCGCTCCTCGCCGTGGACCTTCGCTCGGATCGTCCGAGCCGTGGGAACGGTAGCCGAGTTAGGGCGGGCCGGTCAGTTGAAGCTCGAGTCCTGGTGGGGGCTCGAGCTCGTGTCGGAGCCCGCGGCGCTGTAGAGCAGCAGCATCTCCGCCTCCTCCACCGTGTCCACCACGATCAGGCGCCGCTCCAGTCCGGTGAGCTCGATGATGCGCCGCACCTCGCGGGAGGGACCCGACAGGATCAACCCGCCCCGCTGGCAGGCGGGCTCGCGCTGGAGGTTGAGGATCGCGCCCAGGCCGCTCGAGCTCATGAACTCCGCTCCCCTCAGATCCACGATCAGGCCCCGCGCCCGCCGCCGCCTGCAGGCCGCCGCGATCCGCACCTGCATCGAGAAGGCCCCCGCGTAGTCGATCTCGCCATGGACCGCTGCCGTGAGCGGCAATCCCTCGCCCCCCTGGAACTCCACCCGCAGCGACCCGGGGACGGGGGGGCGGTGCGGGTTCTCGCGGTGCGGGTTCTCGTTCACCGCTCCCATGCAATCCCTCCTGTGTTTGACTGTTGCGAACATGTGCCGGAAATGAGATGCCAGACTGGTGACACCCTCACCTGGGGTCTCTCACGCGGATCGACAAAGGATCGAGTCGATCCGCATCGAAGAGGCCGCTAGCCTGTTCCCTTGCCCGACGGCCCGATGAAGCTACCCCGGACTGCCCACCATCGATCCGCGATCGCCGGATGTCTCCTGGCGCTCGCACTGCTCCTCTGCCCACCGGCTGCCCTCGCCGCCGGGGGCCACGGCGCGGGTGGGCCCCCCGTGCCCGCGACCATCGCCGCCAAGCGGGACCGTGGAGCGGGTGGGCCAACCGCGCCCGCGGCCATCGCCGCCACGCGCGGCCACGGCAGGAGCCGGTCCAAGGCCAGCAAGCCGCCCGCGCTGAGCCTCTACGCGACTCGGGCGCTGCTCGCCTATGCGGCGATGCAGCAGAACTTCTACGTCCCCAGCGCGGGCCTCTATAAGGGCGAACCGGAGTACTCGTTCCTGTGGCCCTTCTCGCAGGCGCTCGCGGCGAGCGTCAGCGTCGCCCACATCCCCGGCCAGCGGGCCAAGCTCGAAGGAGGGCTGCGGGCCCTGACGGCGGGCCTGCAGGTGTACGCGAGCCCCGGGGCTCCCGTGGGGGAAACGACCGCCACCGGCGCCTCGACCACGACCACGCTGCGCTCCTACGACGGCGACGTGGCGCCCCCGGTGGGCCCGGGCGGCGACAGCTACTACGACGACAACGAGTGGGTGGGGATCGAGCTGGCGCGCATCTACGAGCTCGACCACGACCCCTCCGCGCTGGCGCAGGCCGAGCAGATCATGCAGTTCGTGATGGCCGGCTGGCAGACCACCGGCCCCGAAGGCCAGCCGCTGCCCTGCCCCGGGGGGGTGCCGTTCTCGAACGCCAAGAGCAACACCCAGCGCAACACCGTCACCGACGGTCCCGGGGCCGAGCTCGCGGTGCAGCTCTACCGCATCACCCGCGAAGCCCGCTACCTGCAGTTCGCGGAGATGGCCTACGGATGGGTGCGCCAGTGCCTGCTGGAACCGAGCGGCCTCTACGCCGATCACGTCGAACTCAACGGCACCGTGAACAGGTCGCTGTGGTCCTACAACCAGGGCTCGATGATGGGCGCGGGCGCGCTGCTCTACCAGGTCACCCACGATGGGGCCTACCTCGCCGAGGCGCGCCAGACCGCGAAGGCCGCGCTCGCCTACTTCACCTACGGCCGGCTCGCCTCGGAAAACCCCTTCTTCGTGGCGGTCTACCTGCGCAACCAGATCTACCTGGACGCCCTCGCCCACGAAGGCCCCGGCACCCACCCCGCGCGTGAATACGCCTACTGGGCCTGGGAACGCCATCGCCTTGGCGACAACCTCTTCGCCTACGGCGAACCCCCCACCGCCGAACTGCTGGGGCAGGCCGCGCTGGTGCAGATCTACGCGCTGCTCTCCACGTCGCCCAGCACCTACTTCTAGATCGCGTGTACGCTGCGGTGGATGGCCGAGACCACCAACCTCATCACCCCCGCGGGCCTGGAGTCCATGCGCGCCGAGCTCCAAGTGCTGGAGGGGGAGGGCCGCCGCGAGATCGCGGAGCGGATCAAAACCGCGCGCGAGTGGGGTGACCTGAAGGAGAACAGCGAGTACCACGACGCCAAGAACGACCAGGCCCACCTGGAGACGAAGATCGCCCGCCTGCGCGAGAAGCTCTCCACGGCGGTGGTCGTCGAGGAGCAGGAGGGGCCCGCCGCCGACGGCGCGGTGGGCTTCGGTTCGAGGGTCGCGGTGCGCGACCAGAACGGGGTGGAGCGCTCCTGGACGATCGTGAGCTCCCACGACGCCGCCCCCGCGGAGGGCCGCCTCTCAGCCGAATCCCCGGTCGCTCGTGCCCTGGTGGGGCGTCGCCCCGGGGAGCAGGCGGCGGTGGTCCTGCCCCGCGGAGAAAGCGTGCTGACGATCCTCAGCGTCGACTGACGCCCGCCGCCCGGTCGAGCGCGGGCGCCACGGGGGGATTCAGGGCGGGCGCAGCGGAGGTCGGTGCATCGCCCGTGCCAGCCTGCGCCAGTCCGTGGGACGCCGGCGCCGGCGCCGGTGGCGCGAGCGCGGGCACCTCGAGGGAGGCGATGAAGGCCTCCACGACGACCGGGTCGAACTGGGTGCCCGCGCAGGCGCGCAGCTCCGCGATCGCATCGGAGGGGGCCACGGCGCCGCTGTAGGAGCGCTCGGAGATCATCGCGTCGAAGGCGTCGCACACGAAGATGATCCTCGCGCCGAGGGGAATCCCCTCGCCGTGCAGGCCGTCCGGGTAGCCCTTGCCGTCGAAGCGCTCGTGGCTGGAGCGCACCAGCCCCGCCACCGGGCGCAGCGCGGCGGCGGCTTTGAGGATGCGCTCGCCGAGGATCGTGTGGCGGCTCATGAAGCCCCACTCCTCCGCGTCCAGGGGGCCGGGCTTGTTGAGGATCGCATCGGGGATCGCGATCTTGCCGACGTCGTGCAGCTCGGCGGCACGGGCGAGCACGTCGAGCTCCTCGCCGCTCATCCCCAGGCGGCGCCCCACGTCGAGCACCAGCGCCCCCACGCCGCGCTGGTGCTCCTGCAGCTCGGGGTGGCGCTCCTGGAAGGCCTGCAGCAGCACGTCGCGCAACTGCTGCACCGCGCTCGCCTCGCGAGTTTCGTCCTTGCGCTTGTAGAGGCGCTGATCGGCGAGCTGCATCACCGCGGCAGGGTCCTCCAGACCGGGGGGGATGCTCACGACGCCGTGGGCCGCGCCGATCGAGAAGCCCGGCCCGCGCTCGGAGAGGGCGGCGACGCTGGCCGCCGTCAGCGCCTCCAGGCGCGCCTCGCAGTTGCGCAGCAGCACACAGAACTCATCGCCCCCCATGCGGTAGGCGGTGCCGTAGGGGGCGACCACAGTCCTCAGCTTGTCGCTGAGGCGCGCCAGCAGCGCGTCCCCGGCGGGGTGGCCGAAGGTGTCGTTGTAGCGCTTGAAGCCGTTGAGGTCGTAGAGCATCAGCTCCCACGTCTCCCCCCCGCTCACGCGACGGCAGGCGAGGTTGAGGTCTTCCATCAGCTGCCTGCGGTTGCCGAGGCCCGTGAGCGGGTCGGTCAGCGCCAGGCGCCGGGAGCCGGCGAGCATCGCGATGTTCTCGCGCACGGTCATCATCAGGTGCACGCACACCGCGAGCACGGTCACCGCGGCGAGGACCAGGGCGGTGGGGGTGAGGTGGGAGTGGGGGAGGTTGCCGTAGATCAGCACCCCCAGGGCTGCGAGCAGCGAGAGCGAGGGCACCGACACCAGCCGCCACCCCTCCACCCGCCGGCGCGCCGGTCGCGGCCAGGGGGTCCAGGCGGCGAGCGCCAACAGCACCGCCGAGGCGGGCCACAGGCACTGCGACCAGTCCCCCACGCGGTAGCTGTCGGTGGCGGTGAGGTACAGGTAGGAGGAGTCCGCCACCGCGCTCGCGAGCATCGAGGCCGCGATCAGCAGCCACACCCGCCCGGGGCGCCAGCCGGTCATGCCGAGGGCGCTGAGCGTGAACACCAGCAGCAGCAGGTCCCCGATCGGGTACGCGAGCGCCACTCCGATCGCGGTGTCGTTCCCGTGGGCACCGCTCAGGATCGGCGGGAGGATGATCGCCGCCCCCACCGCCGCGGCGGCGAGCCCGCCGATCAGCCCGTCCAGCCACATCCCGATGCGCAACTCGCTCAGGTGGGCGCTCAGCAGCAGCACGAGGGCGGCGTAGCAGCAGGGGTAGAAGACCAGGTAGAGCGCGTCCGCGGGGGAGACGCTGCCCCCCGCGGCGCCGGCCCCCTCCACGAAGAGGGTGTAGTAGAGATCCCCCAGGCACCAGCAGGAGAGGCCCGCGCCCATCGTCAGCCACGCGGCGCGCTGTGCCGGCACGAATGCGCCCCGCGCGAGCACCGTGAGGGCGGCCCCGCCCATCAGCACCCCGTAGACGCTCTCGTCGAAGAGTCCCCCGCGCGCAAGACCGTCGAGGCCGGCGAGGGTGTGCAGCATCAGCACTCCCACCCCCCCCACCAGCAGTGCGAGGATCAGGGTCACGGAGAGGGGCCGTGTCCGCATCGTCGTCTGCATCCCCGCTACGCGCATCTCCATCGCCTGCATTTCTGCTGTTCGCATTCCCCCTTCCGCATCGGCGGACGCGGCTGGTCCCTTGAAGGGGATCGCGGGAGGTGCGCGAGTCTCCGAGCCCCCAGGGGTGAGATGGGTGGCCCTCCCGGAGCGCGTGGGCGCGAGCTCGGCGGTCCTACCAGGTGCGCTTCAGGCGGCGCACGAACTGCTTCGGCCTGCGCCGATAGAGGCGCTCGCCCTCGCGCAGGGCGCCCTTTCGCAGTGACTTGCGCCGGCGGGCGATCAGCTTCAGGAGCTGCTTGCGCGTCCCCCGCTCGCCGGCGAATTGACGGGAACGCTCGCGCACCCTGCCCTCCAGCAGCGCGAGGTCGTGCTCCTCGCCCAGCAGTTCCCCCAGCCGGTCCGCGCGTCGCGCGAGGCGGCGGGTGGACCTGAAGGACTTGCCGCCGCGGTCGAGGGTCTCCGCGGCGTAGCGGAGCTCCTTGACCCGCTTGCGCCATGTGTGCAGCGCTTCGGTGCGCCCCGCCGCCCCCGCGCGCCGGTCCCGACGTCCGTGCCCGAGGGCGACCCCGAAGCCGCGGCGTCCACGGCGGTAGATGCGCTCCAGGCCGGGGGCGAGCAGCTTGGTGGGGCGTTCCCTCAGCTCCCAGCGTTCCACCCGCGCGCGGACCACGAGCAGCTCGCCGAGCACCTCGCTGCGCACGCGGGGGTCGCGGACGGCGAGCGTGGCGGCCGCTTCGCGCTCGGCGAGCAGCTGGGCTCGCAATGCGTCCACTGCGGCGCTGCCTGTCAGCCGTGAGTGGTGTCGCTCCTTGAGGGCGTCGAGGGTGTCGAGCATCGCCTCCGCATCGCGCGCGCCCGCGAGGCGGCGGGCGCAGTTGCGCAGGGCGGTGTTCTCACGCGCGCATCGCTTCGGGCCGAGCTCGCCCCGCATCAGTGCCAGCAGGGCACGCAGGCGCTTGATGGCCTTGCGGATCTCGTGCACGGTGGTGTCCTGGCCGGAGTGATTGGAGACGAGGGGCTCGGCTCGTCGGCCTTCGGCTGACTGCGCCACCCTTGCAGCTTGGTAGTGCTCGAGCAGTTCGATCGCGAGGTCGAGCTGCTCGAGCATCACGCGCCGCAGCCCCTCCGCGAGCGGCTCGCCGCGGCGCAGCGAGGGCCGCCGGCGGTCTTGCCGCCTGCTCTGGTCGGGCTTGGAGCGCTCCCTGGCGGAGCGCCGCTGCCGCTTGGCCTTGGCGAGAGCGAGCGCGACTCCCACGCCTACCACGACCAGAGTGGTGCCGAGAGGGGCCACAATGGGGCCATGCCCCCGCGTCTTCCGTCGGCCGCGTGGTGGACGGTGCGCCGCGCGGCGAATCGCAAGCCCGCGACGTATCGCTGCCCGCTGTGCGGCCATCAGCTGCCCGCGCTCAGCGAGCACATGCTGATCGCCCCCGAAGGGGACACCCGCCGCCGCCGCCACGCCCACACCAGGTGCGTGGTGCGGGCCCGTGAACGGGGCCAGCTGAGGCAGCGGGACGAGTGGCTGCGGACCCAGCCGCGCCCCACGCCGTGGTGGCGGAGGCTACTGCGGCACACCGACCCCCCTCATGCCCCGTAGGTGTGCACGTAGTCCGGCTCGACGCGGATGATCACACGCTGTTCGCCGGGCTGGCGGTAGGGGTAGGTGTCCTGGCCAAGGTACTTCATCGCGAGCGCGTCGATGTGGGCGTCGGCGCCCTCGTGGGTGCGCTCGGCTACGCGTCCGCGGATGGTGACGTACTCGTAGGGGTTCTCCATGTTCTGCACCGTCAAAGTAACGCGGGGATCGCGCTCGAGGTTGCGCGGCCAGGCGCGGCCCTCGGCGGTGTTGAGCGTGGGCATTCCCTCCTGCACGTCGACCCACACGGGCGCCGCGGCCACGCTGCCGTCGTCGCGGAGCGTGGCGACGGTGCAGAAGTTCTTGCCCCTCAGCAGCTGCTCGGCGTGACCCTCGATCTTCGCACTCATGAGATGCTCTCCTTTTCGCGGGTGGGTGTGTCACTCTGCACCCCCAAAGATAGGGGCTCGCGAGCGAACGATCGTGCGACCGCGCGGGGCGACGCTACTGCCGTGCCAGGCCCGTGGCGGAGCTGACGGGGGGGATCTGCCCGAGCGGGACGAGCTGGCCGTCGTTGAGCTGGAAGTGCACGACGGCCTGACCGCCCGAGGGGCAGCAGAGTGAGTCGTGGGCGCGATAGAGGGCGTAGGCGAGGGTGACTTCGGTGTCGCTCTGGCTCACCACGTGGATGGAGGCGCTCGGCTGGCCCGCATCGGTGCCGAGGTAGTGGTTGTCGAGGAAGAAGAACGCGCGCTGGGCGTAGGTGGAGCCGGTGCGGGTCCCGATCAGCACCCGCAGGGTCTGGTTGGGGTGGTACTCGGTGATGTCGGTCGGGGTGTACCCGTGGGCCGTCACGGCGACCGCCGCCGCCTCGGCCTGCGCGTTGGCGGTCGCTTCCGCGGACTGCGTTTCGGTCTTGGTGAACGCGGGGGCGGGGGCGGTGCGCGTGGTGCTCGTACCCTGCGCCGTCGCGCTTGCGGTGTTGGTGGTGGCGCCGCTGCCGGTCGAAGCTTGGCCGGCGGGCGCTCCCGCGGTCGAGACGGTGCCGGTGCCGGTGCTCGTGCTCGTGCGCACCGTGCTCTGCGCCCTCGCGCTCGAGGTGGGGGCGGCGGCGCCAGAGACGGTCACCGTCTTGGTCGCACCGCCACAGCCTCCGAGCAGCGCGCCGCCCGCGGCCCCCGCCGCCAGCGCGACTAGCATCAATGCCGCTCGTCCGATCATCGCACCACCTTATTTCGCCGTCGCGCGGACACGCACCTCCTCGGCCAACACGGAGATGGCCCCGGGGTTGCTCTTGACAAGGTTATTAGTCGTCGCTAATATTTTGTTAGTTAGCAATCACTAAGGAGGGGTTCGCTTGAGCGTAGAGCCGGCCCGCGTGCGCGTACCCGCGGCGGAGCGCCGCGAGGATCTGATCTCTGCCGCGGTGCACGAGTTCGCACACGGCGGCCTGCACGGCACCCCTGTGGAGCGCATCGCGCGCCGCGTCGGTGTGGCGCAGCCCTACGTGTTCACCCTCTTCGGCAACAAGCGCGAGCTCTTCCTCGCTGCGCTCGAGCGCAGCTTCGAGCGGATCGCCGGCACCTTCGAACGAGCCGCCACCGAGTACCGCGAGGGGCATGCTCCCCCCGATTGCGCGGATGCCCTCGAGGCGATGGGGAGCGCCTACAAGGAGATGCTCTCCGACGAGCGCGACTACCTGATGCTCCAGCACCAGTCCTATGCGGCCTGTGACGATGAGCAGGTGCGCACCCGTGTGCGCCACCACTACGCCGTGCTCGTCGGCCTCGCCCAGGAGCTCTCGGGTGCCGAGGACGAGCGGATCGACGACTTCTTCCGCCACGGCATGGCTCTCAACGTCGCCGCCGCCCTCGGCGTCGAGGATCTCTCCAGCGGCTGCGCGTGGGTCAGGTCCGAGCTCGCCGCGCAGTAGGCGCCCCGGCGCATATGCCCTACCATGGGGGGTGGGCAATGTCTGCCTCCACCCAGACCCCGGCGTCCAAGCCGAAGCGCAGCAACCTCGAACTGGCCCGCACCGGCGCCCTGGTGGCGCTTGCGGTGTTCATGACCCTCTTCGCCGTCTTCAACCTCGAAGACGTCAAGGTCAACTGGGTCTTCGGGTCCGGTCACGCACCCCTGATCGTCGTGATCGTGCTCTCCGTGCTCGTCGGAGTCGTGTTCACGTATTTCGCCGAGCGTCGATCCGCCAGGCGCCGGTAGTCCCCGTCGGCATCCTCGATGGGGGGAGCCGATCCGTTCGTGGCGGCGAGCTTGCCGCTGGCGCCCGCCACGGTGTCGGCAGGAAGGCCACGGCTCGCGGTGGCCCCGTTACCTGCGGTGGCGCCGTTGCCTGCGGTGGCGCTGTTGCCCGCGATGGCTCCGTTACCGACGGTGGCCCGGTTACTGACGGTGGCCCGTTTGCCGGCCGCCACCCCGTTGCGGGGGGCGGCTCCGTTACTCGCGGGCGCCTCATTGCTCGTGGTGGCTCCGTTGCCGGCGGCGACCCTTCTGCCCGCGGTCGCTCCGTTGCTGGCGGTCGCCCCGTTGCCCCCAGTGGCTCCGTTGCCGGCGGTCGCTCCGTTGCCGGCAGTGGCTCCATTACTCGCGGGCGCCCCGTTACCGGCGGTGGCCACATCGCTCGCACCGGATTGCGGGATCTCCTGCGTCTGGCTCCCCGCGGGCCTCGACTGCTCGATTGCCGCCAGCGCCGCGTCGGGGCCGAGGAAGGGAGTGAGGATCACATACGAGATGTACTCCGAGAGAGCCGGCAGCCGGTGGCCCCGGCCGCCGATGACCTCACAATGGAGGATGTACCAGAGCGCTCCCGCGATCCCCTCGACGGCGATCCGGGTGCGCGGGCGCCGCGGCGACCCCTCGGTCAGCAGCGTCGCCAGCTCGTAGGCGAGGTCATCCATGTTCGCGATCGTCGCTGGTCCAGCTTCGAGCGCTTTCGCGGTGAGCGTGACCAGGCGTGCGGGGCTGCTCGCCAGGTAGGCGAGCAGACGCTCGACCGCGCTGCACACCGCGGTGGGCCATTCCGCGGAGACCAGGCCGGGGTTGGCGACCAGCTGCAGCAGTTCGTCTCCCAGCGCGTCCAGCGCCTCCAGATAGCAAGCCTCGGGACCGGGGAACAGCTCCATGAAGGACTCGATCGGCAGCCCCGCATCGTCGGCGATGCGCAGCTTGGTGAGCTCCTCGTACTTCTGCTCCCGCACCCCGACCTCGATCGCGCTGCGCAGCAGCCTGGCACGGCAGGGCTGGCCGCCACATGCATCGGGCTCGAGCTCGAGCACCTCGGGGAAGGGCGGGTTTGCGCATGGCCGTGGCAGCAGACCCCGCACCGCGGGCGCCTTGAAGACCAGTGACCACTTCAGCATCTCCTTCATCAGCCCACCGAGATCCTCGGTCTCTTCGTTGCGCAGGCGCATCCGCGTGGTTCGCCGCAATCCCCCCAAGATCGCCCTCACCACGGGTAGCGGCAGGGCATCCGGGTTGCGAGGATCGGAGAAGGCGCCCGACAGCAGTCCCTCGCACATGGCCCCCGCGCGGTGCAGCCGCCGCAGGCCTTCGGGTCCCGCGGTCTGGGCTTCCGATACCACCAAGCGCAGCGCCTTGGGATTCTGTTCGAGTTCCCCCCCAGGGTCTCGAGCGCCGTGCGCATGCGTTTCTGCGGGCCGCCGCCCGCCGTCCGGTAGGCATGGGCGAGCCGCTGAAGCGCCCTGTTCACGACCAGGTCGAATGTCTCCAAGAAACAGTCCTCCTTGCCTGAGAACTGCTCGTAGAACGCCCTCCGCGAGACCCCCGCCAGCCCGATGACGAGCCTCACGCTCGTCTTCTGGTAGCCGCGCGTGGTGACCGCCTCGATCATCCCTCCGTGGATGCGGATACGCTGATTGCGGGCCACCCCGATCGCTCCGATGCGGTGGGGACCCTTGGGCAGGCGCGCGTAGATGGGCACGATCTCCTGCGTCGTCTTCTTCTTGGGTTTCCCGCTCTTTGCGGGTTTGCCGCCCGCCTTCCTCGCGTCCCCCTTACTCGACGATCCCGAGCTTTCGTGCTGCGACCCAGACATTCGACCTCCCCGCATCCTCTCGATACCACGACTGTCATGGAGTCTGGTAGACAATACATTCCCATGTCAGCGATTTTTTGTCTACACCTTACTCTACGCAATTCCTCCCGCTCGCGTCAAGGGTGGTCGAACGGAGGGCTTTCCCAAGCAGACACACGGCTTTTGAGGATAGCGCCGCCTCGGCGGGAGAAGCCCCACGTTCGGGCCCGGCGAGTCAAGGGCTTGATCTAAATCGGCTCGTAATACGAGCCACTGGATGTCTATCGCTTGGTCGACCGCGGGAGCATCGGCCTCGCTGGAGTCCCCGATTGCCCGCGGTGGGCGGCAGCCGCTGTCTGGTGGATCCAGGCTCGGGCCGCGTCGGCGTACCGGCCTGGCCGGGTGCCCCGCTCAGTGCAGGATCACCTTCAGGGCGACCACGCCGAGACCCATCGTGGCCCCCACGCACAGGTCGAGCGCCAGCTCTGCCGGCTGCGCCCGCGTGCGCAGTCCCGCGAGCAGCTCGAACGCCAGCAGGCTCCCCACACAGGTCCACAGCGCCGCTGCGGCCCCCGTCTGCTGGCTCGAGCCCGCAGCCCACGCGGCCAGCAACGCGATCAGCGGCAGCCCGGCTCCCCGCACGATCGCCCAGTCGTGGGCGAGCGCCCGTCCGAGCTCGGCCACGCTGAGGCGCTCGCCCACGGTGAGCCGGCGTCCGAGCAGAGTGGCGTAGGAGCGCGCCAGCCAGTAGATCAGGATCGCCACCACCACCGATCCCACGGTCTCGGGGTAGGTGTCGCGCAGGGCGCTCTCCCCTGCGAGCAGGGCACCGATCGTGATCGTCCCGTAGATCGCCTCCGCGGGATTCTCCTCGGGCAGCATCCAGTCGAGCGCTCGGACGGCCAAGCGCCGCACGCCAGTGCCTACCCGATGGTGGCCGGCCGGTTTCATGGGCTCACATGATGACTCGCGGGGACACCCCCGTGCGGGCATCGACGCGGGGTATGATGCGCCGTCGTGGCGAGATTCCGCATCGTTGTCTGCGGGTGGATCGGGCCTCTGCGGGGGTCCCGGGTCGCTGCCGGGGCTGTCATCGTCCTGCTGCTGAGCGTCGGAGTGCTCGCCTTGGCCGTCCCGAGCGGTGGCGTAGCTGCGGGTCTGTGGGAGGGGATGCTCTACCTGCTGCCCGCGCTGCTGCTGCTGGCGGTCCTGCTGGCCAGGCGCTACCCCGGCGAGCGGCTGCTCCTCGCGCTTGCGGGCCGCAGCGCCCGCCGTGTCCGTGTCCGTGTGGCGCGCGCGCTGCACAGGATCGAACTGCCCGTGCCCCGCGGGGGACGGCTGCTCGCCGTCTCCCTCGCCAGCCGCGCGCCACCGCCGCCGCGGGCTGCCCTCTACGGCTGACCAGTATTGCGGGCCGCCCTCCGCGGCTGAGCATTGCGGTGCGAGCCCGGCGGTGCGATCCGGCACAACGGCTGTGCATCGCAGCGCGGCCCGGCGGTGCGATCCGGCACAACCTTAAGGAGTCAGATGACAGGCATGAAGCAACGGCAAAAGTGGACGTCCCTCGGGGCCGTGACCGTCCTCGCGGCCAGCGTCCTCGCGGCGAGCGGATGCGGTGGCTCGAGCGCGGCCACGACCGAAGCGCACGTGGCGATCAAGCCGATGGCCACCTGGGACGCGAGCAGCGCGGCCAAGACGGCGGGCTCGATGAAGGGGATGAGCGCGAGCCAGATGAAAAGCATGGCCACCGCCGGCGGTGGCATGCCCTACGTGCTCACCACCGCCCACGGCGAAGCCCAGCTCAAGCAGGAAGGCGACCACCTGACGGGCTGGCGGAGGATCTGGGGCCTGGTCCCCTACAGCAGCCACGCCAACCACCTGCATGGGCCCGACGGCGCGTGCGCCCCCACGAGCAAACAGGTCTCCAACATGGCGGTGGTGCTCCCCGACCTGACCGCCAACGCCAAGGGCGAAGCGTACGGCACGGTCAACCTGATCGTCCACCAGCGGGTGGTGGGCCCGGGGTACTTCCTGGTGATCCACCAGAAGCCCACTCCGGCCGACCAGCGCGACCAGATCGGCTCCGCGCCGGCCTCGATGGCGTTCATGCAGGCGATGAGCAACGACCCCGCGATTCTCTGCGGTGACGTGACGGTGAAGAGCTAGCGGCCCGCGCCAACAAGCAGATGCGCTCTCGGGGGCTCGGCGGCGGCGTTCGCTGGCGGTTGGTGCTTGCGTGCGCCCTGACGCTCGGTATCGGGTTGCTGGCCCCGGCGGCGGCGTCGGCCCACGGCATCGTGGGCCGCGCCGACCTGCCGATCCCCGCGTGGCTGTTCGCGTGGACGGCGACCGCGGTGATGGTGATCTCCTTCCTGGCGCTCTGGGGCCTGTGGTCCAAGCCCCGGCTGCAGGGCCCGCGAGGCCGGGTGCTGCTGCGGGTCCCCCGGTCGCTGGAATGGCTGTGCGGGGCGATCGGGATCTTCCTCTTCGTCCTGGTCGTGGTCTGCGGTCTGTGGGGGGCGCAGAACTTCACCTCCAACCTCTCCCCCACCTTCATCTACGTGATCTTCTGGGTCGGCATCCCGATCGTGAGCGCGTTCGTGGGCGACCTCTTCCGGCCGTTCAACCCGTGGCGTGCGATGGGCAGGCTGGGGGGTTGGGTGGCGCGCCGGGCGGGGTATCGAGGCGGGCCGCTGGTGCGCGGCGGCTACCCGGCGGGTCTGGGTCGCTGGCCGGCGGCGGCGACGCTGATCGGCTTCGCGTGGTTGGAGCTCGTGTATCCCAGCAAGGACGATCCGCGCCTGCTCTCGATTCTCGCGCTCGGCTACGCGGGCGTTCAGCTGGCTGGGATGGCGGCGTTCGGGGTGAGCGCGTGGAGCGAGCGCGCGGATGGCTTCGGTGTCTACTTCGGCCTGATGGGCAGCCTCTCGCCCCTGGACTGGCGGGAGCGACAGCTACGGTTGCGAGCGCCGCTGTCGGGCGTCTGCGACCTGGAGGTCCTGCCCGGCACCACCGCGGTGGTGTGCGCGCTGATCGGCTCCACCAGCTTCGACGGCTTCTCCAACGGCGAGGTCTGGGTGCAGATCGCCCCGACGCTCGAGACCGACCTCGGGCACCTCGGCATCGCTCCGCTCACCGCCTACGAGGTGGTGGGGACCGTCGGCCTGCTCTTCTGCTGGGCGTTCGTGGCGGGCATGTACCAGCTCGGCATCCGCGGCATGGTGGGCGCCCTGCGGGGGCTCTCGCTGCCCGCGGCGGTGGCCGAGGATCGGCGGGCGCTCTCGCGGACCTTCCTGCACACGCTGGTCCCGATCGCGTTCGGGTACATGCTCGCGCACTACTTCTCGCTGCTGGTGCTCGACGGGCAGGCGATGGGCTATCTGGTCTCTGACCCCCTCGGGCGGGGAGACGACCTGTTCGGGACCGCCAACTTCCTGGTCAACTACAACCTGATCTCCTTCGCCGCGATCTGGTACGTGCAGATCGCCGCGATCGTCGCCGGCCACGTCAGCGGCCTGATCCTCTCCCACGAGCGTGGCCTGGTCGCCTTCGGCAGCTCCGAAGCGGCCGTGCGCTCCCAGTACTGGATGCTTGCCGTGATGGTCGGCTTCACCTGCCTGGCACTGTGGATCCTCTCCGCGGTGACCACCGTCACGGGGTGAGGGCCGGTAGGGGGCATCATCCTCGAGTTTCCCGGGGCCGTCCGAGGTCCTCAGTTGACTCAGTCGATCGAACCGGCCGGGACGACCCAGCGGCAGGACTGTCCGGTTACGGCCGCAATCAGATCAAAGTCAGCGTCGTAGTGAAGAACGGTGAGGTTGCGAGCCTCGGCGGCAGCTGCGACGAGCAGATCGGGCACCTTGCGACCACGCTGGTGCCCGGACGCGAGAAGGCGCTGCGCCTGCCTTGCACGACGCATATGCTCGGCGGTGCTCTCCACCAGCTCGAAGACCTCCATAGCGTCGGCGAGGCGATCCCACTCGGCGGCGTTGCGAGCCGAGAAGCCGATCTCGAGGTCGCTGATCCCCGCGCGAGCCAGCTCCCCACGCTGCGCCCTTTCCTCGATTGCCTCCCGGACCGCCGGCTCGCGCAGGCGAGTGAGAACGCTCGTGTCCAGGAGGTGCGTCAGCGCCATGCCTGCTCGCGCGGCGCGAGGTCGGCATGGGCGAGCGCGTCCAAGCGCTCCGTCACCGCCGCGCTGTGATCGCCACCAACCAGGCGGAGTGCCCGGTTGACCGTCTCCTTGATCGTGTCTACGCCGAGCTGGGCCCGTGCATCCTGTAGAGCCTGCTCATCTATGTCCACCAGATGCTTTGCCACCACGGCAAGTATATACCATCAAACGCAGATATATACTAACTGGCGCGTGGCTGAAGCCCACCGCCGCGCGTGCTCAGGCATCCACCGTGACCGGGCCGATCGCGGTCAGTCCTCGGCGCGGAAGCTGCGTCCGATCTCCTGGCCGGTCGCGAAGTAGTGGCGGAAGACGTAGAGCAGGGGACTCCAGCGCTGGGGGTCGATGTGGTCGGTTGCGGGCTTGACGATGCTCGTGAGCGCGTGGACTCGCTGGACGTGGGCCTCGACGATCCGGAAGTACTCGCCGTCGGGACGGGTCGCGGGCTCGTGGATCGCCGTGACCTTCGCCTCGAGTTGCAGCGGACACTCCGCGATGCGGGGTGGCCTGACGGTCTCGGCCGCCACCGGGGTCAGGCCGGCGGCCTGGAACTTGTGCGGCTCGAAGCGGAAGGTGTCGGCCTTGTGGGGCGCAGGAGGGTTGCGGCCCGTCAGGGAGGCCAGGGCCTCGACCTCCTCGACGAGGTTCGGCCCCGGAAGGTTGATCACGCACTCGCGCTCGCGCCGCAGGTTGGCGAGGGTGTGCGCCGTGCTCTCCCAGCCCATCACGACGGTGTAGCCGAGCGCCCAGGCCGAGGACATCGGCCCGATGTTCGGCGTCTCCGCGGCGTTCATGGTGGTGACGAGCGCCACCGGCGTGCCGAAGTAGAGGATGCTCGGCCAGATGCTCTCGTGCTCCTCGGCGGGGGGTGTCTCGGTGTCGTCTTTGCCGGGCTGCACTCGGGCGAGTCTCGTCCGTGTCGTTTCGCCGCGCGCCGAAACGTGCACCGCTACGATCAGCCGGCGCCCCGTGATGGATGACGCCATCGACATCGCTGCTCTCGCCGGGCTCCTGGCCGACGCCTCGCGCTCCACGATGCTCCAGGCGCTCATGGACCAGCGTGCTCGCACCGCCGGCGAGCTCGCTCGCCTGGCCCAGATCTCCCCCTCCACCGCCAGCCAACATCTCAGCCGCCTGACCGACGGCGGGCTGCTCGCAGTCCAGGCGCAGGGCCGGCATCGGTACTACCGGCTTGCACATCCCCAGGTCGCCGTCCTGTTGGAGAGCATGATGGCGTTCGCGCCTGCGTCGCCCCCAACACCGCCACGGCACGTCGGGTTCGACCTGCGCTTTGCGCGTGTCTGCTACGACCACCTCGCCGGGACGATCGCGACGGCGCTCTATGACCGGCTGCAGGCCGACGGCACGTTGAGCGTCACGTCCACTGGGATCGCGCTCACTCCCGCGGGTGATCGGCGCCTGCGAGCGCTTGGCATCGACACCGCGAGCCTGCGGGCGCGGCGCCGCCCGCTCGCGCGCGCCTGCCTCGACTGGACCGAGCGCCGCCACCATCTCGCCGGTGGGCTCGGAGCCGCCCTGCTGGCCAGCTTCCGTGCTCGCGGTTGGGTCACTCCCCGCAGCGTGCCCCGCGCGCTGCGCCTCACCACGGCTGGACGCCAAGCGCTCGCCAGTCATTTCGACATCGACGCGGGCGCACTCGCGGCCGGCGGCGATGCGACCCCGGGCTATGAGGCCAGCGGTTCGATCTCCGGGGAGCGCAGGGCGATGCCGAGACCGCGCAGGGAGACGCGGCCGGTCTGCGGGTAGAAGCACATGTCGCCCGGCGCGCGGGTGCCGTAGGCGAGATAGGTGAGGCTCGACTCACCGGCGCGCAGGGTATGCGCGACCCCGGTCCCGGGCAGGCGCGAGACGACGTCGCCGGCGCGGAGCGAGTGCTGGTCGATTCGGGGATGCGAGTGTCCCCCGAATCGGTCGGAGCTCTCGCCGCCGCCGCCGCGGGGCCACAGCTCGAGCGTGCCGCCGCCGTCGAGCACGACGAAGATCTCCTCCTCCTCGGAGTGGCAGTGTGCGGGAGCGCCCTGCCCGCCCGGGGCAAGGGTGACGTGGTTGAGGCCGGTGGCCCGCGCTCCGGCGGCCTTGCCGAGCAGCCGCCCCGCGCCGTCGAAGACGGTGGGGGCGTCACCGAGTGCCACCACGTTGCGGGGGCGCTCGGCCAGCGGCGGGGGGCACTCGGGGGGCCCCGCGGCGGCCTCGCGAGCGAAGGGGCTCTCGCCGCCGGGGAGCTCGACCCAGTGGGGGAAGCTCCAGGCCATGCCGATGCGGGGCAGCGCGGTGAGGCGGGGGTCGCGGCGCTCTCCGAAGACGAGCACGTCGAGCCCGTCGTCCCCGCCCCGCAGGGTGTGGGCGCCCCGCAGGGGACGATGGACGATGCAGTCGCCGCCCCGCACCTCCCAGGTCTTGCCGTTCTCCCACAGCAGCCCGCTGCCGGCGAGCACGAAGAAGATCTCCTCGTCGCCCCCGTGTTCGTGCGCGGGCGTGGCGAAGTGCCCTGCGGCGATCTCGATGCGGCGCAGACCCACGGTGCGCGTGCCGGCCTCGCGCCCAAGGTCGCGCCAGAGGCCCTTGATGTGCCCGAACGACAGCTCACGAGCTGCGCTCTCGTGCATGTTGGGGAGCGGCTTCACGACGCTCAGCAGGGTACTCGACTGGACGACTGTCCAACCTGAGTTGCGGGACTAAACGATTCGCTCCCCTCTGCCGAGGGCTCTCGTATGGTCGGTACGGGCCAGGCGTCCCGACACCTCGATGCCCATGAGGGGCACGCGGGGTCGCACGCCACGAGTGGCGAGGCCCGTGAGGGCCACAAGCGCCACGCGCGCCACAAACAGCACGCCACGCGCCACAAGCAGCACACCAAGCACCGCAAGCACCACCGCAAGCATCGCCGCAAGGTCCACCACCGCCACTTGGGCACCGCCGGGGTGGGGCTGCCCAAGGCGCCCGTCGCACCCCCGCCGCCCTCGAACGCGCCGGTTCCCACCGCTCCCGCGATCATCGATCTGGCCGGCGCCAACCGCCTGCTGTGGCGAGCCGGCTTCGGGCCCACCCCCGGGCAGGCCGCGGCACTCGCGGGGCAGCCCCTCCAGCAGGTCGTGTACGGCCTCACCCGCCCCTCCGGCCCCGCCGTCCTGAGCGGTCCCGCGCCGGTCGACGAAGAAGGCGATCCGCTCGATCCCGTCGACGCGTGGGGGCAGGACCACTGCTGGTGGCTCGATCGCATGATCCGCTCCGACCAGCAGCTGGTGGAGCGCATGACCTTCATCTGGCACGACTGGTTCGCCAACTCCAACGAAAAGGTGAACTCCCAGCAGCTGATGCTCGATCAGAACGAACTCTTCCGCGAACAGTGCCTCGGCAGCTTCCACGACCTGTTTCTCTCGGTCACCGCGAATCCCGCGATGCTGGTGTTCCTCGACGGGATCTACAACGAAGGGGGCAACTCCAACGAGAACTACGCGCGCGAGATGATGGAGCTGTTCTCGCTCGGCGCGGATCGCGGCGCCTACACGGAGGACGACGTGCGCGAAATGGGGCGCGCGCTCACCGGCTTCACCGCGGAATGGTCCGATGAACTGGGCCTGCACAACTTCCACTACGAACCCGAACGCCACGACGAAACGAACAAGACCGTCTTCGGGCAGACCGGCAACTGGAACTGGGAAGACGCGGTGCGCTTCTGCGTCGAGCACCCCCTGCACGCCTCCTTCTTCGTGACCAAGCTCTGGGGCTACTTCATCCCCACCCCGCCCGACGAACAGACGCTCGCCTCGCTTCAGGGCCTCTACATATCGAGCGACTTCGGCATCGGCCCGGTCGTGGAGGCGATCCTCCAGCACCCCGACTTCTACGAAGGCCCTGAGCTGGTCACGCCCCCGGTCGTCTACAACGCCGGCCTGCTGCGCGCGGTCGGGCGCTACATCGACACCACCGCCTGGACCTGGCTGGACTCCTCCGCGGGGCAGCAGCTCTTCTACCCCCCCAACGTCTCGGGTTGGGACTTCTCGCGCTGGCTGGACACCTCCACCGCGAAGGCGCGCTGGGAAATCGCCACCTACGTGACCGCCAAGACCTACCCCAACCCGTGGCCGGGGGAAGGCGAACCCGAATACGACCCCACCGAGGAACCCGCCACCGCACTCGCGCGCGCCCTCGCCTACTGGGCCGACCCCCCGCTCTCCGCCGAATCGCAGCAGTGCATCGCCGCCTTCGCCGAATCCTGCCTCGATGGCAAGCTCACCGCCGAATGGGAGCAGAGCCCCTTCCGCGCGCTGCGCCAGAACGCGCTGCGGATGCTGATCGCCACCTCCCCCGACATGCAGGTGAGCTGATGCACCACAACGACTCCATCCCCCAACCACGCGAGGTGAGCTGAGATGCCCGGCGGATGCTCCTGCAACGACTTCAACCGCGCCCAGCTGCTGCGTCGCGGCGTGGCCGCGGCGGGCCGCGGGCTGCCCTCGATCGAGCCGGGGATGCCGTTGCCGGCGGGCACGGGGATGGACCGTCGCAGCTTCCTGCTGCGCTCGGTGGGCGCCGCGATCTCGGTGTACGGCGCCTCGATGCTCTCCCCGCGCCACTTCGAAGCCGGCATCGCGCAGGCCTCCGCCGCGACCCCCAACCAGCCGGTGCTCGTGTCGATCTTCATGGAAGGCGGCTGGGACGCGCTCTCCGTCCTTGCGCCCGTGAAGGAAACGCGCTACCACGAACTGCGCCCCGCGATCGGGCTCGCCGAAGGGACGGGGGAACCGTTCACCGAGGACCCCACCCTGATGTGGCACCCCAACGCCGGGGGTCTCGCCAAGCTCCACGGCGAGGGCAAGGTCACGGTGTTCCCCGCGATCGGCTACGACCCCCCCGACGAGAGCCACTTCACGAGTCGCCACTACTGGGAGGTGGGGGAGGTGGGGCAGCTCGCCACGGACACCCGCACCGGCTGGATGGGGCGCTTTCTTGACGCCACCGGCGAACCGGGAAACCCGCTGCAGGGTCTCTCGATGGACTACAGCCTCGCGCCGGCGCTCGCCACCGCGAAGGTGCCAGTCGCCGCGGTCTCCTCCCCGGTGGGCTTCAACATGTGGGCGTACGGCCTCGGCGAACCGCTCACTGCTCCCACCCTGGAGACCTACGGCGCGCTCGGCGAACTCGGCTCGCCCTCTCCCGCCTTCGCCGAAGCGCGGGGTGCGTCGCTGGACACCAACATCGTGCTCAAAGAGATGGCCCCCTTCGTGGGCCCCGACGGCAAGCCCGCCTACACCTCCCCCGTCACCTACCCCACCACGGGCGGGGAATTCCCCGAACGGCTCGCCGCGCTCGCCGCGATGCTCGCCGCGGGGCTACCGATCAAGTGCGTTTCGCTGAACGCGGTCGGGGGCTACGACACCCACTCCAACGAGCTCACCACGCTCCCCACCAACCTCGGGCAGACCGTGGAATCGGTGCTCGCCTTCCAGCGCGACCTCGAAGCGCGCGGCCTCGCGGACCGCGTGCTGATCCAGCTGTGGTCGGAGTTCGGGCGCCACCCCCAGGAAAACGGGTTCGGCACCGATCACGGCGCTGGCGGCGTGGCGTTCCTGATCGGCACCCAGGCGTCGGGCACGATGGTCGGCGAATTCCCCGGCCTCTCCACGCTCGATGAAAACGAAAACCTCCGCAACACCTCGGACTTCCGCTCGATGTACTGCTCGCTGCTGGAGCAGTGGTTCGACACCGAAGCCGCCGTGGCGATCCCCGAAGCATCGAGCTTCGCGCGGCCGGCGCTGTTGAAGTGATGAGCGCTCGCGCCCGGATCTGGGTGGCGACGCTCGCCGTGCTCTGTCTCCTCGCCGGGGCCCTCGCCGCGATTGCGCTCGCCGCGCCCACGACTGCGCATGCTCGCCGCGCCTGCCGAGCCGCGCGCTCATCCCACTGCCGGACCCATGCCTGTCGCTCCGCGCACGCCCATCGCTGCCTGCGCTCGCGCCACGCTCGCAAGCCGGTCCGCCCTGGTTCCAAGGCGCAAGCTCCCTCCCTGGCGGCCGGCTCCGTCGCGCCGGTCGATCCCAGCCCGTCCACGGTCCCCGCAAGCCCTGCGCCAGCGGCCGCTGGCGCTTCCCCGGAAGGCAGCACGCCCGCCCCGGGTGCCGGGGAATCGCCCGCCACGAGCCCCCCCGGACCGCCCGCGCCCGCGCGCGTGCAGGTGATCGCCAAGGAGTACAGCTTCACCCTCTCCCGTCCCGAAGTGCCCGCTGGGGAAGTCATCGTGGAGCTCGTCAACCGCGGCGAAGACATGCACAACATGCACGTTCTCGAACCCACCGAAGGCACCGAAGCCGGCGCGCTCCCCAACACCGAACCCGGAGGCGTGCGCGACCTCAAACTCAAGCTCCACGCTGGCAGCTACACCCTCTTCTGCTCGCTCCCCGGGCATGAGGCCAAAGGGATGAAAGCCACCTTGATCGTGCGCTGAGCCGAGCCCGACGTCACCGGGCTCTGTGATCATGGCGCCGATGGCGAGCCCCACCCCTCCGCAGACCGAGCCCCCCTCGGCGCCTGGGCAGGCACCCGCGCCCGGGGCGGCGCCCGACGACGAGCACGTGCCCGTCGTGCTGAGCCCCGCCACCGGCTACCCCGCGCTCGCGGAGAGCGATCTGGAGGTGCTGCGCGGGATCGGGGAGCGCTGGGGGAGCGCGCTCGGCGAGCACGCGCAGTGGATCCGCGCGCTGCCCTGCGATCCCAACCTCGGGCAGGGCCGCGCGCCTGGGCATGACGGCGCGCCCGGGCAGAGCGGCGCGCCAGGGCATGGCGGCGCGACTCCCGCCAGCGCCAGCGCCGGCGCGGGTGCCGTGCGCCTCGGGCGCACGCGCTTCGTGCCGGTAGAGGTCGACGGCGCGCCCGGGGAGGAGCTCGAGGCCACGCGCGAGGCCGGGCACGCGCCCACGCGCGGGGGCTGGACCGCCGCGCGGGTGCGCCGCACGCTGCTCGGCCCTCCGCTGCACTCCGCCGCCGTGCTCGAGGAGCGCATGCGCAAGCTGGTCGCGCTGCCGGTCCTCTCCTCCGACGCGCTCTCCTCCGTCGCCTACGGACCCGAAGCGATGCTCGTCGTGCTCGCCCTCGGCGGGGCCGCCGCCTTCGGCTACTCGCGGCTGATCTCACTCGCGATCTTCGTGCTGATGGTCGTCGTGGGGCTCTCCTACCGCCAGACGATCCGCGCCTACCCCCGCGGCGGGGGCTCCTACATCGTGGCCTCCGACAACCTCGGCCTGGTCCCCGGCCTCACCGCCGCCGCGGGGCTGATGCTCGACTACGTCCTCACCGTCGCCGTCTCCGTCGCCTCCGGGATCGCCGCGATCACCTCCGCGATCCCCTCGCTCGCGCCGGACACCGTCCCGCTCGGGCTCGCGGTGATCGCCGTGCTCGTCGCCGGCAACCTCCGCGGCGTGCGCCAGGCCGGGCTGCTGTTCGCCGCGCCGACATACATGTTCATCCTCGCGATCTTCCTGCTCGTCGCGGTCGGCCTCGTGGATGCCGCTGGGCACGGCTTCCACGCGACCCCACGCCCGCCGGTGCACGCCGTCGAGGGGGTGGGGCTGCTGTTGATCCTGCGCGCCTTCGGCTCCGGCGCGACCGCGATGACCGGGATCGAGGCGATCTCCGACGGGATCCCCGCGTTCAAGCCGGTGGAGTGGCGCAACGCGCGCACCACCCTCACGTGGATGGTGAGCCTGCTCGTGCTCATGTTCATCGGCACCATCGTCCTGATCCAGCTCGACGGGATCGTGCCGCAGTCCTCGCAGACCGTGCTCTCCCAGCTCGCCCACGAGGGCCTCGGGAACGGCGTGCTCTACGGCTACGTGCAGGCCGCCACGGCGCTCGTGCTGCTGCTCGCCGCCAACACCGCCTTCTCGGACTTCCCCCGGCTGCTGTTCTTCCTCGCGCGCGACTACTCCGCCCCGCGCCTCTTCCTGCGCATGGGCGACCGCCTCGCGTTCTCCAACGGGATCCTCGTGCTCGGCGCCGCCGCTGCGGCGATCCTCGCCGCGTTCGACGGCTCCGTCACGAGCCTCATCCCGCTGTTCGCCGTGGGGGTGTTCCTGGCGTTCACGCTCTCCCAGACCGGGATGGTGGTGCGCTGGCTGCGCACCCGCGAGGAGGGCTGGCAGCGGAGCATCTGCTTCAACGCGCTCGGCGCCTTCCTCTCGGCGATCGTGCTGCTGATCACCTCCTTCACCAAGTTCCTGGAGGGGGCATGGCTGGTCGTGATCCTGATCCCAATGCTCGTGGTCCTCTTCCTGCACATCCGCGTCCACTACCTCTCCGTCGGGCGCGCCGTGGCTCTGCAGCCGGTCCCCGCGAGGGCCCGCGCGAAGATCATCACGCCCCCCTCCAGCTCTCCCCCGAGCGACCGTGCCCACAGCGCCGTGCGCAGCGGTCTGCACGAGCGCGAGGAGGCCCCCGACCAGGTTCTCAATCTCACCGTCGTGCCCATCATCGCGATGGATCTCGCCTCCCTGCGCGCCCTCGCCTACGCCGCCTCGCTGGGCCAGCCGGTGCTCGCCATCCACATCTCCACCGACCCCGAGGAGGCCCGGCGCTTTCGCTCCTACTGGCAGGTGTGGGGCGACCACGTGCCCCTGGAGATCGTGTTCTCCCCCTACCGCGCCCTGGTCGCCCCGCTCGCGCGCTACCTGCGCCTGTTGCACGACCAGGCGCCGGACTTCACGATCACGATCGTGCTCCCCGAACTCGTCGTCCGTCGCGCCTGGCACCGCCTGCTGCACAACGGCATCGCCCCGCGCCTGCGCCGCGCGCTGCGCCAGCTTCCGGGGATCGTCGTCACGACCGTTCCCTTCCATCTGCCGAGCTGACCACGGACCTCGATGCGTTCGTCGTTGCGACTGGGGAGCCGGACCTCCCGCTAGCGTTCGTTGCATGCACAACTGGTTTTGCGCGTGAGCGGCCCGCTCGAAGTCATCTGGCACGGGCTGCGCGACTCGCTGCTGATGGCGTGGGAGGTGTGGTGGGCGCTGGTGTTGGGCTTCGCGATCAGCGCAATCGTGCAGGCGTGGGCACCGCGCGAGCGCGTGGAGCGCTCGCTGGCGGGCTCCGGGCCACGACCCGTGGCGCTGGCGACAGGGTTGGGGGCGGCCTCCTCCTCGTGCTCCTACGCCGCGGTCGCGATCGCGCGCTCGCTGTTCGAGAAGGGCGCCTCCTCCGCCACCGCGCTCGCCTTTCAGTTCGCCTCCACCAACCTCGTGTGGGAGCTCGGTCTGGTGCTGTGGGTGCTGATCGGCTGGCAGTTCACGCTCGCCGAGTACCTCGGGGGGATCGCGATGATCGCGCTGATGGCCCTGCTGCTGCGCCGCTTCGTGCCCGCCGGCCTGGAAGCCGATGCGCGCAGGCACGCGCAAAGTGCCGCGACGGCGGGCCACGATCATCACCACCACGCCGGGGGCCACGACCATGCCGCCGAGGATCCCCACTCGGGGGAGGGTTCCCACCAGGCAGGGGGTCCTCGGGCCGCGGACGGCCCTCAGGCCGCGGACGGTCCTCTCGCCGCGGACCCCCCCGAGCGCGACTGGCGCGAGCGTCTGAGATCGCGAGCCGCCTGGTCGGAGGTGGCGCTCAACTTCTCTGGGGATTGGCAGATGGTCTACCGCGAGATCGCCGTGGGGTTCCTCCTCGCGGGCTTCATCGCGCAGCTCGGCAACGGCTTCTTCCGGAGCCTCTTCATCGTCAACGCCCCCCAGCCGCTGCCCGCGATCGAGAGCGCGCTGGTGGGCCCGCTGATCGCGGTGCTCTCCTTCGTGTGCTCGATCGGCAACGTGCCGCTCGCCGCGGTGCTCTGGTCCGGCGGGATCGGCTTCTCCGGCGTGATCGCCTTCCTCTTCGCGGACCTCCTCGTGCTGCCGATCGTCGCGATCTACCGCAAGTTCTACGGCTCCTCCTACGCGCTGCGCACGGTGGCGCTGATGTACCTCACGATGGTCCTCGCCGCGCTCGCGGTCACGGCGCTGTTCGCTGTGCTCGGCCTCCTTCCCACCGGCCCCCGGCCAAGCCGCGCCCACCTCTTCGGCGCCGTCGCGCTCGACTACAAGCTCTTCCTGAACCTGCTCGCCCTCGCCGTCTTCGCGGTCCTCCTGTGGCTGAGCCGATCCGCGGGGAGAGCGCCCGTTTGCGCTGCGGGCGGGGCCGGCAACGGGTAGCCTGCTCTCTCCAATGACGAGTAGAGCTTCGATCCCCCTCGGGGGACGCCGCATTCTCATCACCGGAGCCGCCCGCGGGATCGGGGCCGGCGCCGCGCGGCGCCTGCACGAGCGCGGCGCGCGGGTGGCGCTCGCCGGTCTGGAGCCCGAGCTGCTGGAGGGGGTGGCCGCGGAGTGCGGGAGCGCCCCCTGGTTCGAGTGCGACGTCACCGATCGCGCCCAGGTGGAGCGCGCCGTGGAGGGCGCCGTCGAGGGCCTCGGGGGCTTGGACGTGGTGATCGCCAACGCCGGCATCGCCGCGGCGGTGCCGTTGATCGGTGGGGATCCCGCGGCCTTCGAGCGCATCATCGCGGTCAACCTGCTCGGCGTCTACTACACCCTGCGCGCCGCCGGGCCCCACATCGCGCACCCCCGCGGGTATGCGCTGGTGATCGCCTCGCTCGCGGCGGCGGTGCATGGGCCGATGCTCGGCCCCTACAACGCCTCGAAGGCGGGGGTGGAGGCACTCGGCAACACCCTGCAGGTCGAGCTCCGCCCCTCGGGTGCGCGTGCGGGAGTGGGCTACTTCGGCTTCATCGACACCGACATGGTCAGCCGCGGCATGCAGACGCGGACCGGCCAGCGGATGCAGCGCGGGTTCAGCGCCGTCACCAAGCCGCTGCCGCTGGCGCTCGCGATCGACGCGATCGAGCGTGGTGTGCAGCACCGCTCCAGGCGCGTCACCGCTCCCCGCTGGGTGGGGGCGGCGCTGGCGCTGCGGATGCTGATCCAGCCGATCGTCGGCGCCGGCGTCGGCGCCGGCCTGGAGGAGTCGCTAGCGACGGCGCGGGAGGAGCGTCCCCCGCTCACGACTCCCCAGCCCAAAAGTCATTGATACGGCCGGGTTACTCCGCCCGACGGCCGCTGAGCCTGCAAGGATTCCTCCGCCCGACAGCGGGTTGGCCTGTAAAGATGCTTAAGGAGTGCGCAACCCGGGTATAAACTCGGTGTTTCTCCAGGTATGCAAGGACGACCCTGGGCTATGAGGGAGGATTGACATGAGGTTCCCCGCTGACACGACGATCCGTTCCGTGCGGATCTGGCTCATCGCGCTGCTGGTCGGCGCGGGCCTCACTGCTTTTGCCCCCGCCGCCCAGGCTTCGTTTCGCGTCGAAACGCTCGTGGGTGCCAACTGCTCCGTTGAAGAATGTGGCTCTGAAACGGTGGAAATATTTGGGTTCAAGTACTCGGTACCCAAGGAACCCACCCTCACCGAAGCCAGAGCACAGGCCTACAACCAGGCTTCCGGCCATCCGCCGTACGGCATCACCGACTTCAAGGTCGCCACCACCGGAGAACTGCCCAACGAGGCGCCATCGGGGATCGTCACGCACGTTCGCACCGATGTCGGTCCCGGCGTGAGCACCAACCCCGAGGCTGTTGCGCAGTGCTCGTTCGCGCAGTACGGTGAAAAAGAAGCGATCCCAGGCACGGGATTTTATCCGGCACCGACATGCCCGGCGGAATCCGAAATAGGCGTGAACAAGGTGACGGTGTACGCAGGTTCAAAGCCGTTCCCCGAAGGCGGTGACCTGCCGATCGAAGGCAAGGTCTACAACCTCGTGCAGCCCACGGGCTTGGCCTCGGACTTCGGAGTTGCGCTCAAACTCCCGACATTTCTCACCGAAGTCGTACTGAAGAAAGCGTTTGCGGAACACCCGCTTCCCGAAGGGGAGTTCAAAGGGGGAAAAGCCGAAAAAGAAGCGGAAAAAGCGGCCACCGAAAAAGCTCTCGAGGAACAACAATACTACGGCCACATCCTGATCGAAGGCAGCGTGGAATGGGCCAAGGAAGCAAAGGGCACCGGTCAGGGCAACTACCACGACTACTACGAAATCAACATCTCGCCGGCTCTGCCGCTGATCTCCTCGCGGCTGATTCTCAAAGGAGACATCGGCACTGGAGAAGACGGCGGGTTCATCACCAACCCGAGCAACTGCGCCGGCCCAGGACCTGCCACTAGGAATACGGTGAGGCTCGAGGGTCTCTTCGGTGAAGAAGCGCTGGGGGAATACACCACCCCGATCGGCACCGAAGGATGCAGCGGCGCCGAACCATTCTCGGCCGTCCCCTTCGCGCCGACATTCTCGCTTGAACCGGAAACCACCCAGTCCGATCAGCCTGACGGCATCAGCGCCGAACTGAAGCTGCCGCACGATCCCAGCACCACGGGCATCGACTCCTCGCAGCTGAGGACCGCGAGCATCACGCTGCCGGAAGGCATGACGCTCAACCCCTCCGCTGCGCACGGCCTGGAAGCGTGCACCCCCACGCAGATCGGCATCGGCACGAGGAACGAAGTGAAGTGCCCGATCGGCTCGAAAATCGGCACGGTCACCCTGGACACCACGAACCTGCCGGCGGGCTCCCTGAAGGGCGACCTCTATCTCGGCGGACCCGAATCCGGTCCGATCACGGGACCGCCGTATGTCATGTACCTCGACGCCGAGTCCGCGCGCTACGGCATCTCGGTGCGCCTCCAAGGCACGGTCGTGCCCCAAGAAACGACGGGGCGTCTGACCGTCACCTTCGCGCAGAACCCGGAACAGCCCATCAGCGATGTGAAGCTTCACCTCAAAGGCGGGCCGCTCGCGCCGCTGGCCAATCCGTTGACCTGCGCGGTCGCGAGCACCGAAACGAGCCTCGAACCGTACATCGGCTCGTTCGCGACCAAGTCGCCCTTCAGCTCGTTCCTCGTGGACAGCAACGGCTCGGGCGGGGCCTGCTCCTCGCCGCTGCCGTTCGCGCTCACGCAGAGCACCTCCAGCCTGCCCACGAGCGCGGGGGCCTCGACCTCCTACACGCTGAACCTCACCCGTCCCCAGGGCCAGCAGTACCTCTCGCAGGTCAGGACGGCGCTGCCGCCCGGCTTGGTGGGGCGGATCCCCGCGGTGGCGCAGTGCAGCGAAGCGCAGGTGGGGGAAGCCTCGACCAAGGAAGAAGCCTGCCCCGCGGCCAGCAAGATCGGAAGCGTCACGGTCTCCGCGGGGGCCGGTCCGGCGCCCTACCAGCTCACCGGCTCGGTCTACCTGACGGGACCCTACGGCGGGGCCCCTTACGGAATGGCGATGGTGGTGCCGGCCGTCACCGGTCCGTTCAGCCTCGGCAACGTGGTCACGCGCGCCACGATCAACGTCGAACCGAACAGCCCCTACCGCGTGATCGTCACGAGCGCGATACCGACGATCTGGAAGGGCGTCCCGCTGAGGCTGCAGAAGGTGAGCATCGAAGTCAACCGTCAGGGCTTCCTGCTCAACCCGACCAACTGCACCACGCGCGCGAGCGAATCGACGCTCACCGGCATCGCCACGCTCGGGTCGAACACGTTCACCACCCAGAGCGTCTCCAGCCCGTTCACGGCTGAAGAATGCAGCAAGCTGGCGTTCAAACCGAGCCTCACCGCCTTCACCGGCGCGAAAACCTCGAAAGCGAACGGGGCGAGCCTCGAAGTCAAGATCAGCCAGGGCGCGGGCCAGGGCAACATCCTGAAGGTGGTCACCTCGCTGCCCAAGCAGCTGCCCGCGCGTCAGGCCACGTTCAAGCTCGCGTGTGTGGCGGCGACCTTCGAAGCCAATCCCGGCAACTGCCCGACGGGCTCGCGGGTCGGCAGCGCCACCGCCACGACTCCGGTGCTGCCGGGCACGCTCTCGGGAACCGTCTACTTCGTCTCCCACGGCGGCGAGGCGTTCCCCGACATCGACGCGGTCCTCCAGGGCGACGGGATCACGACGATCCTGATCGGCCACACCAGCGTGGTGAAAGGGATCATCACCACCACGTTCGAATCGCTCCCCGACGTGCCCGTCTCGAGCTTCGCCCTGAAGCTCCCGACCGGCTCGAACTCGGTGCTGGCCGCCAACGGCAACCTCTGCACCGCCAACCTCGTGATGCCGACGACGATCGTCGCGCAGAGCGGGCCGACGATCACGCAGAAAACAAAGATCTCTCCCACCAACTGCCCGGTGCAGATCCTCAAACACCGGACCTCGGGAGCCACCGCGATCATGACCGTGCAGGCCCCCGCCGCCGGGCGCATCAGCGGCAGCGGTACCGATCTGAAATTCGTCACCCGCAACCTCGGCGGCGCCGGTAAAACGACGATCAACGTGCCGCTCACCCGCGTCGGCAAAGAAGTGCTCGCCAAATTCCGCCAACTGCGGATCAAAGTGCGCATCGGGTTCGTGCCGAAGAAGAAGGGCGCCAGCTCCAAGGCGTCCGCCACGGTGACCTTCAGAGCTTGAAAACGCTCCTGGCGGGGAGCCGGGGACCCATTCCGATGGGTCCCCAGGGGAGAGCGCCGTCCGCACTGGGGCGGGCGGCGCATCTCCGATGGGCGCGCATATATTCGCCGAAACCTGAATAGGGGTCGCTCGGCACGGGTAAAGAGGCGGTAGGCCGGGTCTTGTGAGGAGCGATCCGGTGGTGAGCAGGGTGTCACCTCGCTCACGGGAGAGTCCAGCGACCAGGAGGTCATCGTGAGGGTTCGACTTGCAGTGGCCTGTCTCGTCGCGTTGCTGGCCTGCGGCGCCCTCGGGGCGGTCACGCCCGCGGCGCAAGCGGCATTCGGGGTCAGCAAATGGGAAGCGGGGACCTGCAAGGAGTCCACGTGCAACGTCGAAGGGAAGGACCCCGCGGCGGAATTCTACACCCAGGCCGCCGGGCACCCCAACTTCGGGATCACCGCCTTCCGCTTCAACGCAAAGGAAGAAGAACTGGTGGGCGTGAAGAAATTCACACCCGAAGGCCACGTGAAGGACGTCCGCGTCGACCTGCCCCCCGGCCTCGCCATCGATCCCGAAGCGACCCCCCAGTGTGAAGAAGCCCAGATCGAGAAGCTCGAATGCCCCGAAGCAACCCAGGTGGGGGTGGATGAAGCCCTGGGCACCGCGGCGGTGGCCGGTGTGAAGGACACGGTCACCGAAACGTTCCCCGTTTTCAACGTGGTCCGCAAGAGCGGGGAGCCCGCGAGGTTCGGGATCGAGGTCACGAGCCCCACCATCGACCTGCTCGGCCTCCAGGGCGTGATCTACCTGGAAGGCGCGATCAGCTGGCACCACGAAACCGAAACCAGTGAAAACAGCGGCGTGCCCAGCGGGGACTATCACGAGCTCTTCAGGATCCAGAACATCCCGACCCAGCCGGAACTGATCGAATCCAAGCTGATCTTCTGGGGGGTGCCGCAGGAACACACCCACACGGGCGAAGCCCCACGGGCCTTCGTGACGATGCCGAGCTCGCTGAACGCGTGCAGCGACCCGCAGACCACCTATCTGCACGCCGACTCCTATGAAAGCGAAGGCGAGTTCCTGGAGTACTCGAGCGAAACGCGCCTGCGCGATGGAACGCCGATCACCGCCACGGGCTGCAACGCGCTCGCGTTCGATCCCTCGCTCTCGCTGGAACCCGAAACGAGCGGCTCCGACGCGCCCGATGGCGCGCGGGTGGACCTGCACGTTCCCCAGCTCATCGCGCAGCCGGGCACGCCGGACTCGCCGGACCTGCAGAGCGCGGCGGTCTCACTGCCGGAAGGGATGACGCTCGACCCCTCCGCGGCGCGCGGCCTGGAAGGGTGCAGCGACGCGCAGATCGGGCTGGGCACGGACAACGGGATCGAATGCCCCGCCGGCTCGGAGATCGGGACGGTGGCGCTCGACGCGCCGGGGATCCCCAACGGCTCGCTGGCCGGCGAGGTCTACCTCGGCACCCCCGAACCAGGGCAGGGGCCGGAATCGGGGAGGGAGTTCCGGATCTTCCTGGCCGCCGAAGCGCCACGCTACGGAGTGGGGATCCGGTTGGAGGGCCACGTGCAGGCGAACGCCCAGACCGGCAGGTTGACGGCGATCTTCGAAGAAGCGCCCCAGGTCCCCTTCGAAGACATCGTCCTCACCTTCCACGGCGGCCCCCGCGCGCCGCTCGCCAACCCGCTGGGCTGCGGCCCGGCGGAACCGGCGGCCGCACTCACCCCCTACACCGGGCAGCCGCCCACGGCCGCGCAGACGCGGGGGTTCGCCGTCGATGCCGACGGCCACGGGGGCGTCTGTCCCTCGCCGCTGCCCCTCGCGCTGGTGCAGAGCACCCCGCCGCAGAGCCCGTCGAGCGCCGGCGCGTACAGCCCGTTCACGCTCGACCTCGCTCGGGGGGAAGGACAGCAGTACCTCTCGCGGGTGCAGGTGACGCTGCCACCGGGGCTGCTGGGCGCGATCCCCTCGGTCGCCCTGTGCCCCGAACCGCAAGCGAGCGCCGGCAGCTGCCCGGCGGGCAGTGAAATCGGCACTGTCGCAGTGGGCGCGGGCTCGGGCCCCGAACCGTATGGCTTCGCGGGACACGTGTACCTCACCGGCCCCTACCAGGGGGCCCCCTACGGGCTCTCGATCGTCGTGCCCGCGCAGGCGGGCCCCTACGACTTCGGCGACGTGATCACCCGCGCGGGGATCGGCGTCGGCCTGTACAGCGGCCGCGTGGTCGTGACGAGCACCTTGCCCACCATCGTCGAAGGCGTTCCGCTGCGGCTCAGGAGCCTCGACGTCGAGGTGGACCGCCCCAACTTCCTGTTCAACCCGACCAACTGCGCGCCGCTCGCGAGCGAATCGCTGCTCACGGGCTTCGTGCCCGGAGCGAGCGCGCTCACCACGCAGAGCCTCTCGAGCCCCTTCCAGGTGAGCGGGTGCGGCGGGCTGAGGTTCACTCCGAAGCTCACCGCCTTCACCGGGGGGAGGCCCTCGAAAGCGAACGGGGCGAGCCTCGAAGTCCGGGTCTCCCAGGGCGCCCACCAGGCGAACATCGCGCAGGTGCTCACCTCGCTGCCAAAGCAGCTGGTCACACGCCAGAGCACGCTCCGCAAGGCGTGTCTCGCGGCGACCTTCGAAGTCGCAGACCCGCCCGGGAGCTGTTCGGGGGAAGCGCAGGTCGGAGAGGCCGTCGCGAACACCCCCGTGCTGTCCGGCAGCCTCAAGGGGCCCGTCTACCTGGTCTCCCATGGTGGAGAGGCCTTCCCCGACCTCGATGCGATCCTGCGCGGCGACGGCGTCGAGGTGGTGCTCGTGGGCCACACCCACATATCGAAGAGCGGGATCACGAGCGCGCACTTCGAATCGCTGCCCGACGTGCCGATCTCGAGCTTCTCGCTGGACCTGTCGGTCGGTCCCCACTCGGCGCTGAGCGCCAACGGCAGCCTCTGTGCCACGAAGCTCGCGATGCCCACCACGATTGTGGGGCAGAACGGGGCCAGGATCACCCAGAAGACGAGGATCTCCGCCGTCGGCTGCACTTGCCCCCGGGTGTCGCATCGCCTACATTTGTCACATGCCAAGCGTCAGCGCGGAGTTGCCTGTGGGAGTCGACGAGTACACCGGCACCGACACCGGAGCGGGCGACGGCGGGGATCCCGTGCTCGACGCCCTGCGCCGCATCATGCGGCTCGCGGACGGAGCTGAGGACTCTGAGGCGATCTTCCGGGCCCTCGCCCGCGAGCTCCTGGCGCTGCTGGGGGCCGAGGAGATGCACGTCCACCACCTTGCGGCCCCCGGTGCGTCGGAGGGGGAGCGCGTGGTGGTGTACCTCTTCGAGGGCGAGGGGCGCCTCAACTACGTGGCCCCCCGCAACGAGCGCCCCCCCGGGATCGCCTGGGTCGCGAGCACGGGGCAGAGCATGCTCGCCGTCGGATCCCACGAACTGGCGGCCAGCGTGCCGCGTCTGGCGGCCGCGGGCGGCGCGGACTGTGCGCTGCTGCTGCCGCTCGGGGTGCGGGGGGAGGTCGATGCGGTGGTCGTGCTCGTGCACCGGGGTCCCGAGGTCTTCGCCGGCCACGCGCTCCAGCGCGCCTCGGCGCTGATCGATCAGGCCGCGATCGCGCTGGCCCTGCTGCGGGCGCGAGCGGAGGCCGGGACGGATGGCGTGACGGGCTGCATGAACCACCGCGCGATGCGCCGCCGCCTGCGCGAAGAGATCGGTCGCGCCGTACGCACCGACGGCCGCTTGGCGTGCCTGCTGCTCGACCTCGACGACTTCAAGCTCGTCAACGACCGCCACGGCCACCCCGCGGGGGATGCGCTGCTGCGCGAGGTCGCCCGCGCGCTGATGGGGGAGGTCCGGGCCTTCGACCGGGTGGCGCGCTACGGGGGGGACGAGTTCGTGGTGATCCTCCCCAACGCGGACCTGGAGAGCGCCGCGCAGGCGGCCGCTCGCGCCCTGCAGCGGCTCGCGGCGATCCCCTCCGTCGATCGCGCCCAGGCCGGTGTCCGCGCCTCGGTCGGCGTCGCCCAGTGGTTCCCCGCGATGACCGCGGAGGAGCTGCTGGAGGCCTGCGACGAGGCGCTGCTGCGCAGCAAGCGCGCGGGCAAGGGCCGCGTCGAGCTGGCGGTCCAGTAGGCCGGCGTCGCCGCTCTTTGATTGACTGGGGGTATGTCGCAGGACAGCTTCCAGTCGAGGGGCACGCTCGCGGTGGGGGGACGCGAGTACGAGGTCTACCGCTTGAGTGCGCTCGCACCGCGCTTCGACGTGGCGAGCTTGCCCTTCTCGCTGAAGGTGCTGCTCGAGAACCTCCTGCGCACGGAGGGCTCGGGGGCGGTGGCGGCGCCCGACATCGAGGCGCTCGCCGGTTGGGACGCCGCCGCGCAGCCCTCGATCGAGATCGCCTTCACACCCGCGCGGGTGTTGATGCAGGACCTCACCGGCGTCCCCGCGGTGGTGGACCTCGCGGCGATGCGCGACGCGATGGCGCAGATGGGGGGCGACCCCGCCAAGATCAACCCGCTCGCGCCCGCGGAGCTGGTGATCGACCACTCCGTGCAGGTCGACGCCTTCGGCACGCGCGAGGCCTTTGCGATCAACGCGGCGCGCGAGTTCGAGCGCAACCAGGAGCGCTACCTCTTCCTGCGCTGGGGTCAGCAGGCGTTCGACAACTTCAAGGTGGTCCCCCCCGACACGGGAATCGTGCACCAGGTCAATCTGGAGTACCTCTCGCGTGTGGTGTTCGTCGCTGACGGCGAGGGTTCCGAGCCGCCCGCCGCCTACCCCGACACGCTGGTGGGCACGGACTCGCATACGACGATGGTCAACGGCCTCGGCGTGCTCGGCTGGGGCGTCGGCGGGATCGAGGCGGAGGCGGCGATGCTCGGCCAGCCGCTGTCGATGCTGATCCCGCAGGTCGTGGGCTTCCGCGTGCACGGCGCTCTGCGGGAGGGGGCCACGGCCACCGACCTGGTGCTGACCGTCACGGAGATGCTGCGCGAGCGCGGCGTCGTGGGCAAGTTCGTCGAGTTCCACGGCGCTGGCCTCGCTGGCCTGCCGCTGGCGGACCGCGCGACGATCGGCAACATGTCGCCCGAGTTCGGGTCGACCTGCGCGATCTTCCCGATCGACGCGGAGACGATCCGCTACCTCCGCTTCTCCGGACGGCCCGCCGAGCAGGTGGAGCTGGTCGAGGCCTACGCGCGCGAGCAGGGCCTGTGGCACGACGAGAGCTCCCCCGAGCCGCGCTTCTCCGAACAGATCGAGCTGGATCTGGGCGAGGTGGTGCCGAGCCTCGCCGGCCCCAAGCGCCCGCAGGATCGAATCTCGCTGAGCGACGCCCAACCGGCCTTCCGGCGCGCGCTCGCCGGCTACGTGCCCACCTCCAACGGCGACGACGAAGCGGTGGCGGCGACGTTCCCCGCCAGCGACCCCACCGCCGCGCAGGAGCCCGCCAACGGCGAGGGCCCGCGAGCGTCCCACCCGCAGGCGTCGGGGGCGAGCGCGGCAGGTCTGCCGGAGGCGGAGAAGGGGGAGGAGGAGGGGGGGGTACGCGTGACGCTTTCGGACGGCACCGCAACAACCCTGCGCCACGGCCATGTGGTGATCGCGGCGATCACCAGCTGCACCAACACCTCCAACCCCTCGGTGATGATCGGGGCTGGAATCCTCGCGCGCAACGCGCTCGCCCGGGGCCTGGAGCGCAAGCCGTGGGTGAAGACCTCGCTCGCGCCGGGGTCGAAGGTCGTCAGCGAATACCTCGACCGCGCGGGGCTCACCGAGCCGCTGGAGCAGCTCGGCTTCAACCTCGTGGGCTACGGCTGCACCACCTGCATCGGCAACTCGGGGCCGCTGCCGGAGGAGATCTCGAAGGTAGTGGGCGAGGAGGACCTGGCGGTCGTCTCGGTGCTCTCGGGCAACCGCAACTTCGAGGGGCGCATCAACCCGGACGTGAAGATGAACTACCTCGCCTCCCCGCCGCTGTGCGTGGCCTATGCGCTGGCGGGGACGATGGACATCGACATCGCCGCCGACCCGCTCGGCCGCGACGCCGACGGCCGGGAGGTCTACCTGCGCGACATCTGGCCCAGCGGGCGCGAGATCGCGCAGACGATCGAGCAGGCGGTGCAGTCGGACATGTTCCGCAAGAGCTACGCCGAGGTGTTCGCCGGCGACGAGCACTGGAACGGCCTGGAGGTCCCCACCGGCGATCGCTTCGCCTGGGATGAGCGCTCCACCTACGCGCGCCTGCCCCCCTACTTCGAGGGGATGCCCCCCGAGCCCGCGCCGGTCGAGGATCTGCACGACGCCCGCGTGCTGGCGGTGTGGGGGGACTCGGTCACCACCGACCACATCTCCCCCGCGGGCGCGATCAAGCGCGACGGGCCGGCCGGGCTCTACCTGCAGGAGCAGGGGGTGGCGCCGCGCGACTTCAACTCCTTCGGCGCGCGCCGCGGCAACCACGAGGTGATGGTGCGGGGCACCTTCGCGAACATCCGCATCCGCAACCTCCTGCGGACCCCCGACGGAGCGGCGCTGCCCGAAGGCGGCGTGACCGTCCACCTCCCGGACGGAGAGCGGCTGTCGATCTACGAGGCCGCGGTGCGCTACATGCTGGAAGAGGTGCCGCTGGTGGTGCTCGCCGGCAAGGAGTACGGCACGGGCTCCTCGCGCGACTGGGCGGCGAAGGGCACGAAGCTGCTGGGGGTGCGCGCGGTGATCGCGCAGAGCTTCGAGCGCATCCACCGCTCCAACCTCGTGGGGATGGGCGTGCTGCCGCTGCAGTTCCCCGAGGGGGAGAGCGCGCAGTCGCTGGGCCTCGCCGGCGAGGAGATCTTCTCGATCGAGGGCTTCGCCACCGCGATGAACAGCGGCGGGGAGGCCCCGCGCGAGGTCACGGTGCGCGCCGAGCGGGGAGGCGAGCAGGCCGGCGAGGGGGCGGCGCCGGTCGAGTTCCAGGCGCGCGTGCGGATCGACACGCCCCGCGAGGCCGACTACTACCGCCACGGCGGCATTCTCCAGTACGTGCTGCGAGGCTTGCTCGCCTCGTGAGCGACGACTTCCCGAAAGTCCTGCGCGACCTGCTCGCGGCGCGCGGTCCGTCAGGCTATGAGAGCGCGCCTGCGGCGGTGTGGCGGGCGGCGGCCGAGGCATTCGGCGCCAAAGTGGGCATCGACGTGGTCGGCACCCCGTCTGCGCTGGTGGAGGGAATGGGAGGCCCGCCCACCCGGCGGCTTGTGGTGATGGGCCACATCGACGAGATCGGGCTGATCGTGACCCACATCGACGACGAGGGCTTCCTGTGGTTCCGCGAGGTGGGGGGCTGGGACGCGCAGATCCTCGTGGGCCAGCGCGTGGTGCTCGGCACGCGCGCGGGCGAGCTCGCGGGGGTGATCGGCAAGAAGCCGATCCACCTGCTGCGCGATGAGGAGCGCAAGAAGGTCGCGGAGGTGCGCGACCTGCACATCGACATCGGCGCGCGTGACGGCGAGCAGGCGCGGGAGCTCGTGCGGGTCGGGGACGTGGCGGTGATCGCCGGCGACCCCGTGGAGCTGCCCAACGGCCGCATTGCCTCGCGCGCCCTCGACAACCGCCTGGGCTCCTTCGTGGCGCTGGAGGCCGCCCGACTGGTGGCGCAGGGCAACGGTGCGCAGGGCAAGGGCGTGCAGGGCAAGGGCGTGCAGGGCGACGGCGCGCATGAGGGTGGTGCGCAGTGGGAGGTGGTCGCGGTGGCGGCCGCGCAGGAGGAGACCACCTTCGGGGGCTCGCGCACCAGCGCCTTCTCGCTGGAGCCCGACGCGGCGATCGTGGTCGACGTGACCCACGCCACCGACGCCCCGGGGATCGAGATCAAGGAGGCCGGCAAGCACGAGCTCGGCACGGGGCCCGTGTTGAGCAGGGGCTCGACGCTGCACCCGGGTCTCTTCGAGTTGCTGCACGACACCGCGGAGCGCGAGCAGATCCCCTTCACCGTGGAGGCGATCGGCCGCAACACGGGCACCGACGCCGACGCGGTGCACCTCAGCCGCGGCGGGGTGCCGACCGCGCTGGTGTCGGTTCCCATCCGCTACATGCACTCACCCGTGGAGCTCGTGGAGCTCGCCGACGTGCACGCCGCCGCCCGGCTGATCGCCGCCGCGGCGCGCACGCTGGACGCGGACACCTCGTTCGCGCGCTAGAGGCGCCTGCCGGCGCACGTGGACGAGCGGGCCTTCGCCCTGCTCGAGAGGTTGGGCGAATCGGCGGGCCACCCCGGGGCCGCCCGCCGGTACCCGCCGTCAGGCGCTGGCGCCGCTCAGTTCGGTGAACTCCCGGGCCTCGTAGGCGGAGCCGGGGGTCCCGCCGAGCGCCAACAGGCGCAGGCCCTCGGGGCCGGCGAAGACCTTGCGCTTGGTGCCGGGCCCGACGCGGACGAGGACATCGGGGGTGAGCGGGATGCGCTCCCCTTCGACGTCGAGCTCGCCGGAGCCGCGCATCACCGAGTAGACCTCCTCCTGACCGTCGGCCTCGTGGTCGTGCTCGGGGTAGTCCTGGTAATTGGGGGGCAGGTCGATCACCTGCATCCCGAAGGACGCCACGCCGAGCTCAGCGCGCGCCTTCTTCAATCCGCCGCCAAAGGCGGCCTCCATCTCATCGATCTGCTTCGAGGTGTAGTCAGCCATGGCAGCATCCAATCTGTAGTGAGCCGAGGTCGAGTTCCCGAGGATCTTAGCGGCTGCTAAGAAAGTCGGCTCATCTCCGCACGAGCCGCTTGTGGATATCCGGTGCGCCGGTGGAGCGAGGTCTAGGGACTGCCCGGCTCTGAGGGCGTGTGCAGCCGCAGACCTGTGACTTGGTCGAAGTGACGCCGATTGCGCGTCATCACCGCCATGTCGTGCTCGAGTGCGGTGGCGGCGATTAGGGCGTCGGCTATCTTCAAACCGGTGGCACGCTGGATTCGCCCGGCTCTACGAGCGATTGTGGCGTCAACTTGGATTTCCTCGAGCTCCGCAAGCATTGCATCGACGGCTGGCTCCTCGCGCTCTGGGCCGGCGTACAACTCCGTGCGAGTGATCACGGAGACCGCCAGGCCCGCTGTCTGCAGATGCCGGCGGCCACGCAGATGATCGATTAGAACGTCGCTGTCGAGCAGGACCTTGCTCATGCACTCCAAGGCCTAATCTCGCTCAACAGGGTTCCAGTCTTTGTCGAAGCGGTCTGGCTCGCCGCGATTCGGATAGGGGAAGTCGGGTGCGATACCGAATGTTTCGTCGAATACCCGCTGGGTCTGCGCGAGTCGCGCCTCCTCGGCTTCGCGGCCGTGGGTGGCGAGGTACTCATCCAGCGCCGCCCTGACGACCTCCGCCAACGTGCGTCCATCGTGTGAACGCAGGTCCTCGATGCGATCACGCTGCTCCTGAGTCAAGTACACCTGTGTGCGGGTGGCGGCCATATACAGCGCAGTATACATCACCATCACTGCCCGCATGGCAGCGGGATGCCGTCAGCCTCGCACCAACCTCTTGTACGAAATCCGGTGCGGCCGGTCGGCGGCGGCGCCGAGGCGCTCGTGGCGGTGCTCCTCATAGGCCTCGAAGTTGCCCTCGAACCACGTTACCTGCGAGTCGCCCTCGAAGGCCAGCACGTGGGTTGCGATGCGATCCAGGAACCAGCGGTCGTGGGAGATCACGATCGCGCATCCGGGGAAGCCCAGCAGCGCGTTCTCGAGCGCGCGCAGCGTGTCCACGTCGAGGTCGTTGGTGGGCTCGTCGAGCAGCAGCAGGTTGCCGCCGCTGCGCAGCAGCTTCGCGAGGTGCACGCGGTTGCGCTCGCCGCCGGAGAGCTTGCCGATACGCGCCTGCTGCGAGGAGCCCTTGAAGTTGAAGCCGGCGGTGTACTGACGCGAGTTGACCTCGCGCTCGCCGACTTTGATGTGCTCGTAGCCTTCGGAGATCTCCTCCCACACGGTCTTCTCAGGGTCCAGGGCATCGCGCGACTGGTCGACGTAGGCGAGCTCGACCGTCTCGCCGAGCTCGAGTGTGCCGCTGTCGGGGGCCTCCTCGCCGGTGAGCATCCTGAACAGCGTCGTCTTGCCGGCGCCGTTGGCGCCGATCACGCCGACGATGCCCGCGCGGGGCAGGTCGAAGGAGAGCGACTCGATCAGCAGCCGCTCGCCGAAGCCCTTGGAGACATTGCTCGCAGTCAGCACCTTCTCGCCGAGGCGCGGCCCCGGGGGGATGTGGATCTGGACCTCCTCGAGCTTGACGTTGCGCTCTTCGGAGACCAGCTCCTCATAGCGGGCCAGGCGTGCCTTTGACTTCGTGCGTTTGCCCTTGGGGTTCGTGCGCACCCACTCGAGCTCCGCCGCGATCGTGCGCTCGCGGCCCTTCTCCGAGCGCTCTTCCTGGGCCAGCCGCGCCTGCTTCTGCTCCAGCCAGCTGGAGTAGTTTCCCTGGTAGGGGATGCCCCTGCCGCGGTCCAGCTCGAGGATCCAGCCGGCGACGTTGTCGAGGAAGTAGCGGTCGTGGGTGACCGCGACGATCGCGCCCTTGTACTCGGCGAGGTGCTGCTCCAGCCACGCGACCGACTCGGCGTCGAGGTGGTTGGTGGGCTCGTCCAGCAGCAGCAGGTCGGGCGCGCGCAGCAGCAGACGGCAGAGGGCCACGCGGCGGCGCTCGCCTCCCGAGAGCGTGCTCACCTCTGCGTCCGGCGGCGGTAGGCGCAGCGCGTCCATCGCGTATTCGAGCTGTGTGTCGAGGTTCCACGCGTCGGCCGCTTCGATCTTCGCCTGAAGCTTGCCGAACTCATCCGCGGTCTCCTCGGAGTAGTTGGCCGCCAGCTCGTTGAAGCGATCGAGCAGCGCCTTGGTCTCGGCGACGCCGTCCTCGACATTGCCCTTGACATCCTTGGACTCATCCAGATGCGGCTCCTGCTCGAGCATGCCCACCGTCGCGCCCGGCGCGAGCGTGGCCTCCCCGCGGTACTCCTGATCGACCCCCGCCATGATCCGCAGCAGCGTCGACTTGCCCGCGCCGTTGTAGCCGAGCACGCCGATCTTCGCGCCGGGGTAGAACGCCAGGGTGATGTTGTCGAGCACCGTCTTGTCCGGCGGGTGGAGCTTGGACAGGCGGTGCATCGTGAAGATGTATTGGGCGGACATTCCCGCGCAGCATAGAGCCCAATCCGAGGCGCTACCGTTTGTGCTTCATGCCCACGGTGCTGGATATCGAGCAGCAGATGATGCTGCTGGAGCTGGAGCCCCCCTTCGACAAGCGCGCGGTGCAGCTCGCGCGCCGAAAGATGGCCAAGCGCTGGCACCCCGATCTGGCCCCCCCGGGCAAGCAGTCCGAACACGAGCGCCACCTGAAGGCGATCAACGAGGCCGCCGATCAGCTCGAGCGCATGGCGGAGAGCCTGCGCGGCGGGCACGTCTCGCGCAACGCGGTCCGGGCGAGCGCCGCGGCGGCGCGCAAGGCGCGGGAGGAGGAGGGGCGCAGGGCCTACGAAGCGGAGCAGCGGGCGCGGGAGAGCGCCGCGGAGAACGCCAAGCACGACCCCTTCGGGAGCAGGGTCCCCGACCACTCGGTGGTGCACCGCTACGCGCGCTGCATGTCCTACCCGGAGTGGGGGGTGGGAACAGTGGCGGGGATCTACTTCACGGGCGACAGTGTCGGGAACGAGGAGGTCCAGCAGTGGGCGCGGGTGAAGTTCAGCCACGGCATCCGCACGGTGCCCGCGGGAAGCATGCGCTTCGTGGACTTCTCCAAGCCGGACCCCGCGGCGGAGAGAATGGAGCGCTTCATGGTCGCCGCCCAGCGCGCGATGGCGGAAGGGGAGTACGCGCTGGCGGCGCGCCGGCTGGTGTACGCGCGCGAAGCGGAGCCCGGCAACGTGGGGGTGCTGCGACTGATGACGCTCGCCTTCTGGCAGGCCGGCGACCTGGAGGCGGCGGCGCGCTCGGTGCGCGACTGGGCGCGCGTCGACGGGGAGCGCCCCGCACCGCACCGCTTCGCGGCGCGCATCTATGAAGACGTGGGCGCCGTGGACCTCGCCGAGGAAGCCGCCCGGCGTGCCGCCGAGCGGGGCCCCTCCGACGCGGGGGCGTGGGAGCGCCTGGGCCGCCTGCGCCTGCGCCTGATGGATCGCGAGGGCGCGCTGGAGGCGCTGGAGCGAGCCCTGAGCCTGGGGGCGGATGGCGAGGTGCGGGACCTCGTGGTCAAGGCCCTGGCGATCGAGCCCCGGGCGCCCGTGCCCACCGCCGCCTAGAACCACTGCGATTTCCCCGCCGCAGCTGCACCCCGCTAGGCGGTGAATGAGTTGCGATCCCGCTACCGGCTCGTGCCCCCCGGTCTCCGGTCGAGGGCGGCGCTCACGCGAGGATGTTCACCGCCCGCGAGACGATCAGCCCGATCGTGACGAGCGAGACGATTGACTGGACGCCCATGATGCTCTTGGCGGTGGGCGTGAGGGGCATGGTGTCGGTGGGGGAGAAGGCGGTGGCGTTGGTGAGGGAGACGTAGAGGTAGTCGATGAACTGCGGCCGCCAGTGCAGGGGCTCGATGCGGTCGTCGGACATCTGGGGAAAGAGGAAGTCGGGCGCTCCGTCATGGCCGGCGGCGCGCCGGCCGGGCCCCCCGCGGTCGGTCTCCCAGTACCAGAGCGCGAAGATCAGGAAGTTCGTGAGCCAGATCAGCACCCCGGAGACGATCAGCTCGCGGCCGTTTTCGACGTGGCCGTGCAGCAGGAGGTGGCTGAGGGCAACCAGCGAGTAGATGTTGGCGGCGCTCACGAACGCGGTGAGGCTGAGCGCCACGCGCCGGCGGCGGGGGTGCTCGTGCTCGAGCTGGCGCGGGGTGGCCATGAACATCCCGATCAACAGCGCCCCCTCCAGCGAGGGGATCAGCCAGGGGGGTCCCGCGGTGAGCCGCTTGGGCAGCAGCAGCTGCAGGGCGATCGCGGCGAGGATGGTGGCCTGGGCGGGCCAGAAGGGCTCGGGGGTCGCCGGCGGCGGATATGGCCGGCCGGGCTGGCGGGGGGACTCCTGGGCCACGGGTGCAGCGTACGGCGCGGTCCGGCCGGCACCCCATAGGGGTTGGGTGCCGCTCGCCGGGCGCGCTAGCCTGGAAGGCGTGGGCATCGAGAACCCCGTGCACATCCTCTTCCTCGCGGCGGTGGCGCTGGTGGTGCTCGGCCCCAGGCGCCTGCCCGAGCTGACGCGCGCGGCGGGGAAGAGCATCCGTGAGTTCCGCGAGGCGCTGAACGGTGGGGTCGTGGAGGAGGAGCCCGTCGGCGCCCAGGTCGTGCCGCAAGCGGTGGTTGCACCCGCGCAGCCCGCCGAGCCCGAGCGGGAGTCCGAGCAGCGCCCCGCCTAGAGGCTGCCCTCCGCGCCGCCAGGTAGGTTCCTGGGGTGCGCCTGATCGTGGCCCGCTGTGAGGTCTCCTACGTTGGCCGTCTGACGACGGTGCTGCCCGAGGCGGTGCGCCTGCTGATGCTGAAGGCGGACGGCGCCTTCATGGTGTGGGCCGACGGTGGGGGTCCCAACGTGAAGCCGCTGAACTGGATGACCCCGCCCACGGTGCTCGAGGCGCAGAGCGACTCGCGGGGCGTGCTCACGCATCTGACGGTGCGCAAGCAGCGCCAGGAGGACCGCCTGGAGATCGCGATCGCCGAGGTGCTCTCGGACATCGAGCACGAGTTGGACACACTGGCGTCGCTCGAGAAGGAGGGCCTGGAGCGGGAGCTGCAGGAGCTGCTCGCGGGCGCTCCCCAGTGGTGCGGCGAGGGATTCCGGCTGGTCCGCCGCGAGTGGCCCACCGACATCGGCCCGGTGGACCTGATGTGCCGCGACGGGGAGGACGAGTGGGTGGCGGTGGAGATCAAGCGAATCGCCACGATCGATGCGGTGGAGCAGCTCACGCGCTACCTGGAGCGCATCCGCCTGGATCCCGCGCTGGGCGCCTGTCGGGGAGTGCTGGCTGCGCAGCAGATCAAGCCCCAGGCGCGCGTGCTCGCGCAGGCAAGGGGGATCGAGTGCGTGGAGGTCGAGCTCGAGGTGCTGCGCGGCGAGCGCGAGCCGGAGCTGAGGCTGTTCGCGGCGTAGCGGACTCCCCTCCTCCTCCTCCTCCTCCTCCTCCTCCTCCTCTTTTCTCGCCGTCGCCTCGCCCGGCACCGCGTCGCCCGGCATGAGGGGTGACTGCTCAGCCGTTATCAACATGATTCCGGTGTTTGACATCGTGCGAGCCATGCGTTATACAGCGGCCGATGTGTGGTGCTAAGCGGACAAGGAGGAAGCTGTGTCTCTCGTTCTAGAGCTCGATGTGTTCAGCGGTAGGCCCAACCCCACGGTGGAACTGGAGGGGGAGGAGGCCGAGGGCCTCCTGGAGCGGCTTCGCCCCCAGGGGCGCCTCGGGCCGGACTCCGACCTCACCCCTTCCTCCTACCTCGGGTACCGCGGCGTCGTGGTCCGCGGAGCCGACGCCCACCTCTCCGACCTCCCCCACTCGTTCAGGCTGAGAGGCGAGGCCCTCGTCGGTCCCGGCCTCGCGCACCGGCCCGCGGACGTGGCGGTGGAGGAGTTCCTCGTGGGCCCCGAGGGCCCATTTCGCAAACTCGAGGATCCCGTGCTCCTCGGGCGCGTGGGCGAGCTGATCGGGAGCGCGCCGGAGATCGGGGAGTGGCCCTGGTGGAGATACCTGCCGTGGCCCTGGGTCGACCCCTGCGCGTGCGGGCCCATCTACGAGCCCGCCTGGTGGAACGTTCCCGAGCGCCAGCCGGTGAACAACTGCTACAACTACGCCACCAACTACCGCACGGACACCTTCGCGCAGCCCGGCAGGGCGGCCGGCAGCATCTACACCTCGCTCACCTGCCCCGCCGTCGGTGTCGCGGCCGTTGCCGACGATCTCATCTCCGATCCCTCCGCGGACAACAACTGTCCCGCCTATGGCCACCTCGTCGCGCTGGTGATCGCACCGGGTTGGGACTTTCACTGGTACCGCAAGGGCAAGGACGGCATGTGGACGCACAAACCCGGGGGCACCCCCGCCACGAACGTCGACAATGCGGGCCACGTGATCACAGATCCACGCACCGCCGATCGCGGGCCCTACGTCGACTTCTGTCAGTTCATGATCGTCATGCATGGCCACATCAAGATCTCCTGAGCAGGAGTGGACCGCCTCGGTCGATCTCTTCTCGGGGCGGCCCAATCCGACCTGGGTGGTTCCAGCGGGGCCGGCGCACGAGCTGGTGGAGCTGTGCTCCAGGCTCCCCCCAACCGCGGCCCCGCCAGGCGGGCCGCCCGCGCTCGGGTACCGCGGCTGCGCGTTGCGCGCACCGGATGGCCGGGTGTGGCGAGCGCGGGGCGGTGTCGTATGCGTGCCCGGGGCGCCGAGCCCGCAGGTCCGTAGAGACGACGGGTGTGTCTGGGAGCGGCGCCTGCTGGAAACAGCGCCCGAGGGCGCTCTGCCTGCGAATTGGAGCCCCTAAGATGCGGCGATGACCGATAACGCCGCCTCCACCGCCGACTCGACCACCGGCGCCTCCCCCGCCGAGCCCCCCGCCGTGTTGAGCGAGCGACGGGGGGACGTGCTGCTGATCACCCTCAACCGCCCCCAGGTGCGCAACGCCGTCAACGGCGCCGTCGCCGAGGGCGTGGCGGGGGCGCTCGATGAGCTCGACTCCGACGAGGAGCTCGCCGTGGGCATCCTCACCGGCGCGGGGGGTTTCTTCTGCGCGGGCATGGACCTCGGGGCGTTCGTCCGCGGCGAATCCCCCTGGTTTGGGGACCGCGGCTTCGCGGGCATCTCCCAGCGCGCCTCCCGCAAGCCGCTGATCGCGGCGATCGAGGGCTTCGCGGTGGCCGGCGGGATGGAGGTCGCGCTGGCGTGCGACCTGATCGTGGCGGCGCGGGGGGCCAAGCTGGGCATCCCCGAGGCCAAGCGCTCCCTCGTGGCCGCCGGCGGCGCGCTGCTGCGCCTCCCGCGGCGGATTCCCTACCACCTGGTGATGGAGCTGGCGCTCACCGGCGAGACGATGCCCGCGGAGCGCTTCCACGAGCTCGGCCTGGTCAACCGCCTGACCGAGCCCGGGGGGGCGGTCGAGGCGGCGATGGAGCTCGCCGGGACGCTCGCCAAGAACGGCCCCCTGGCGCTGATCGCCTCCAAGCAGATCCTCCAGGAGCAGTTCGACTGGTCCACCGCCGAGATGTGGGAGCGCCAGAGCGCGATCACCGGACCGGTGTTCGCCTCCGAGGACGCCAAGGAGGGCGCGAGTGCCTTCAAGGAGAAGCGCGAGCCGGTGTGGCGGGGGCGGTAGGGACTTACCGCGGATGCGCGGAGGATACGCGGGGCTTGTGCTCCTCAGGGTGCCTCATCGAGCGATTCCAGCAGCTGAATGTCAGCGAGATCCTGTGGCCGCCCGGCGGCGCGCTTCATCTTCAGCAGGTCGTCACGGTGGGCGATGGGAATGAATAGATCCCCGAGGGGGACCTCGTGAGCCCTGGCCCGCATGGCCTCGAACGATCCGAGGTGGGCCGGGAGGGTGAGAATGTCGAGCGGGCCGTGGACGGTTATGAGATGCCACTGGTCACTCGATGCAAGCAGGGGAGCAGATGGCACCGACCGTGAGCGCTGGCCGTCGGGGCCGAGAATACGTGCGTCCAGGTCGAGTAGGGCAGCGGACAGCCGTGTGACGTTATCGGTGGATGCGGCGATCGCGACATCCAGATCCAGTGTTAGCCGCTGGCCGCCATGCGCCTGAATCGCAATGCCACCGATTGTCAGGTAATTCACATTGTGGCGCGAGAGGGCCCTGAAGAGCTCGCGGGCATCGAACCGGCCCGGTTCGCTTGCCTGCACGATCACCGGCCGGTATCTTGCTGCCCGGCGACCGCGCCGAGTCCAGCACGAAGCTCGGCGGCGACGGAGTTCCAGCTCAAAGCCAGCTCCAAGCGCTCGGACATCGGACGTCGGCGAGCGGCAAGCATAGCCTCGGGGACTGCGAGCGGGTGGCGGACGCCCTCCGCGCTCGGTGGATCGGCGGTTCGGGGGGGGCCTTCCGAGTGGCTCACCGGCTCAGCGTATCGAGCGTAGGCCTCACCCACCGCATGACCCGACCGCACAGCCCGCTGCGTGCCGCGGGGGTGCGCCGGAACCGCGCCGGTTCAGCCCCGGGCGTGGCGCTTACGACGCCACTGACGGAAGACGTTCTGCAAGCGTCGCCAGAGCATCTTCTAAGTATGAACCAAAGGGGAGGGGGCCTTGGGGGAGGGCCTGCCCTCCCCCAACCATCACCGCTCCCCGGGTGTCTTGCGGGGGTACTGGGAGGTGTCCACGCTGAGGTCCAGCGCGGTGCGCACGATGCGGCTCTGTTCGGCGGCGTGCGCCGCGGGGTACCCCTCGCCGGGGCTGGCGCGCTCGGGGCGCCCGATGTAGCCGAAGTGGACCTCGCCGGAGAGGATCTGCATGAGGCGCGGGAACATGTGCGCGCGGGCGCCCATGTTGCGGGGCTCTTCCTGGGTCCACACCACCTCGCGCAGATTGGGGTAGCGGTGGATCAGCTCGAGGATCTGCCCTTCGGGGAAGGGGTAGAGCAACTCCACGCGCCCCACCGCGACGGCCTCGTTGTCCTGGCGATCGGGGTGGCCCACGAGGTCGTAGTAGATCTTGCCCGTGCACAGCACCAGGCGGGTGACCTTCTCGTCCTGGACACCAGGCTCGGGGAGCACCGGCTGGAAGCGGCTCTCCTCGGCCAGTTCGGAGATGTCGCTGGAGGCCTGCGGCAGGCGCAGCAGCGACTTGGGGGTCATGATCACCAGCGGGCGCTGCTTGGCGATGCGGGCCTGGCGGCGCAGCAGGTGGAAGTACTGGGCGGGGGTCGTCAGATTGGCCACGCGGATGTTGCCCTCGGCGGCGAGCGCTAGGAAGCGCTCCAGTCGCGCGGAGGAGTGCTCGGGGCCGGAGCCCTCGTAGCCGTGGGGCAGCAGCAGGGTGAGACGCGAGGTCTGCCCCCACTTGGCGAGGCCCGAGACGATGAACTGGTCGACGATCACCTGCGCGGAGTTGACGAAGTCCCCGAACTGGGCCTCCCACAGGACGAGCGTCTCGGGGGCCTCCTGGGAGTAGCCGTACTCGAAGCCCATGCAGGCGAGCTCCGAGAGCGGGCTGTTGTGCAGCTCGAAGGGCGCGAGCGCCTCGGGGAGGCTCTGGATCGGGCACACCGTCTGGCCGGTCTTGGCGTCGTGCAGCACCATGTGGCGCTGGCTGAAGGTGCCCCGCTCGGTGTCCTGGCCGGTGAGCCGGATGGGGGTGCCGTCGGTGAGCAGCGAGGCGAACGCCAGCGCCTCCGCGTGCGCCCAGTCCAGGCGGGGGTGCTCGGCGGCGGCCCCGCTGGCGCTCCCGGCGCCCTGCGCCCCTGCGTCCCCGCCCGCGGCGTTTCCACCGGCCCCCGCTCCTGCACCGGCAGCTCCGTTCGGCTCCGCCAGCGCGGCGCGGCGGCGCTCGAGCTGTTTGACGAGCTTGGGGTGCACCGTGAAGCCCTCGGGGGTGCGCAGCAGCTGGTTGCCCAGCTCGCGCAGTCGCTCCGCGGGCACCGCGGTCTGCACTTCGGGGCTGGGGGAGCGGTCGAGCTGGTATTCGCCGGTGCCGCTTGCCGCCGAGCCGTGCTCCGCGGCGGCGGCGATCTTGCTCTTCAGGCGCTGGTGCAGGAGCGTGAGGTTGTCCCACACCTCCTGCCCGAGCTGGTCGACTCTCTCTTTGGTGACGATCCCCTCCGCGATCAGGCGCTCCGCCCACAACTCCGCCACGCGCTTGTGGCCCTTGATCTTGGCGTACATCTCCGGCTGGGTGTAGGCGGGCTCGTCGGACTCGTTGTGCCCGAAGCGCCGGTAGCCGATCAGGTCGATCAGCACGTCGTGGCCGAATTCCTTGCGGAAGGCGAACGCGAGGCGCACCGCGCTCATGCAGGCGGGGACGTCGTCGGCGTTGACGTGGATGATCGGCACGTCGAAGCCCTTCGCCAGGTCCGAGGCCCAGCGGGTGGAGCGGGCGTCGTCGGGGTCGGTGGTGAAGCCGATCTGGTTGTTGGTGATGAGGTGCACCGTGCCCCCCACCTTGTAGCCGTCCAGGGCCTGCAGGTTGAGCGTCTCGGCGACCACCCCCTGGGCGGGGAAGGCGGCGTCGCCGTGGATCGCGATCGGCACCGCGGCATCGGTGTCCTGGTGGGCGTGGGGGCCCTGGCGGGTGGTCTGGGCGGCGCGGGTGGCGCCCTCGACGACCGCGGAGACGTACTCCAGGTGGGAGGGGTTGGACTCGAGGTTGACCTGGATCGTCTCCCCGCCCGGCAGCTGGTAGGAGCCGTGGGTGCCGTGGTGGTACTTGACGTCCCCCGTCCCCCCCTGGGGGATCGTGGTCACCGCCTCCAGCGTGGAGGCCCCCTCGAACTCCGCGAAGATCGTGTCGTAGGGGCGCCCGAGGTTGTGCGCGAGCACGTTCAGCCGGCCGCGGTGGGCCATGCCGATCACCACCTCCCGCCCCCCGTGGGCGGCGGCGAGCTGGATCAGCTCGTCGAGCATCGGCACGGTCACGTCGAGGCCCTCGATCGAGAACTGGTGCTGTCCGAGGTAGGCCTTGTGCATGAAGCGCTCCAGCGCGTCCACCTCGATCAGGCGCTTGAGCAGGGTCTGCTGCTCGTCGCTGGTGAGCGGCTGGCGGAAGGTCCCCGACTCGATCTTCTCCCGCAGCCACACCCGCTGGCGGTGGGAGGCGATGTGCTCGATCTCGTAGGCGATCGTGCCGCAGTAGGTCTCCCGCAGGTGGGGCAGCGCGTCGGCGAGGGTCGCCCCGGGGACCCACATGCGCAGGATCTTGGCGGGGATCTGGGCCATCAGCTCGGGTGTGAGCCCCAGCGGCTCGGGGTCCAGGGCGGGGTCGCCCTCGGGCTCGATGCCCAGGGGATCCAGGCGCGCCGCGAGGTGGCCGTGGGTGCGGAACGCCTTCAGCAGGGCCGTGGCGGACTGCACCGCCTGCAGCAGCTCCTCGTCGGGGGCGCCGCGCGCCTGCGCGCCGCCGCGGCGGGCCTCCTCGGCGGTGGCGGCGACGGCCGCCGCGGCGGCCGCGGGTGCGGGCACCGGCGGGGCGGGTCCGAGCTCCACGCCGAGCGAGGAGAAGACCCCGTCGTAGAAGCCACGCTCCCCCTGCAGATACTCCTCCACGAGCCCCAGGAAGCGACCCGACTCGGCCCCCTGGATCACGCGGTGGTCGTAGGTGGAGGTCATCGTCATGACCTTCTCCGCGCCGATCATCGCGCCGATGTTGGCGAGGCCCACGGGGTAGCCGATCGAGCCCGTGGCCACGATCGTCCCCTGGCCGCTCATCAGCCTTGGCACCGAGGCGATCGTGCCGAGCCCCCCGGGGTTGGTGAGGGTGATGTTGGCCCCCACCAGGTCATCCGCGGTGAGTGTGTTGGTGCGCGCCTTCTCCACCAGCCCGTCGTAGGCGGCGAGGAAGCGCTCGAAGGACATGTGGGCGGCGTTCTGGATCACCGGCACCATCAGCGTGCGGCTGCCGTCCCGCTTCTCCACGTCCACCGCCAGGCCCAGGTTGACCTGGCCGTCGCTCACGCGGTGGGGGCGGCCCTCGAGCTCGGCGAAGTGCTCCGCCATCACCGGCATGTCCTGCGCGGCGCGCGCGATCGCGTAGGCGATGAGGTGGGTGAAGGAGACCCTCCTGCCCGCCGCCTTGAGCTCGCGCCGGCGGGCGTCCAGCGCGGTCACGGTCAGCGTGCGAAAGCTCGTGGCGGTGGGGATCGAGCGGGACTGCTCCATGTAGCGCACGAGCGCCGCCGCCCCGCCCTTCATGAGCACCGCCCCGGCCGGCGCGGCGGTCGTTGCGCCGTCGGTGGAGGGGGGAGGGGTGGCCACTCCACCGTTGCCTGCGCCGGCACCGAGCACGTCGGCCTTCACGATGCGCCCCGCGGGGCCGCTGCCCGACACCCGGGCGAGGTCGATGCCCTCGACCGCGGCGGCGCGCGCGGCGACGGGGGAGACCCGGACGCCCTCGGGGACCGTCTGCTGGGAGGAGGCGCTGCCGTCGCCCGCCGCGCCGTTCGCGGGGGGAGCAGAGGAGGAGGCAGCGGTGGCCGTGCCGCCCGCGCCGTCGGAGGGGGCCGCGCCGTGCGCACCGTCGGAGGGGGCCGCGCCGTCCGTACCGTCCACCGGAGAGGCGGGAGCCGCTGCGGGGGATCCCTCGGTCTGGGTTGCGATCCTGGCGATCACCTGCCCCACAGTGACCGTCTCGCCCTCCTCGACGAGGATCTCGCTCACCGTGCCGCTGGCGGGTGAGGGCAGCTCCACATCGACCTTGTCGGTGGAGATCTCAACGATCGTGTCGTCGTACTTGATCGTGTCGCCCACCTTGACGTGCCATTCGAGGATCGTGCCCTCGGTCACCGACTCGCCCGCTGCGGGGGTCACGACATCAACGGTCTGCCCAGTCGTAGCGCTTGCCGCCATCCGCAATCACTCTAGCGCGGCGGGTGGGCGGAGTGGATCGTGGGAGGGCGCCTTCACCCGACCTTCACAGGGCTTGACGGCAGCTGCGGTAGGTGGGCTCTCGTAGTCATGAATCACGGTCGCCGACGCCGCTCGCCTCAGGGGGCCCTCCGGGTCGTCGAGTCCGCGTCGCCGGCGCTGCTCGCGCACGAACTCCCAGCTGCCGAAGAACGGCCCGATCCCTCCGAGCACCGCGACGGCGGCCGCGAGGCGCAGGGGGACGATCCGCATACGCACGCACACGATGCAGGCCAGGGACATCGCGATCCAGAGCAGCCCGTGTGTGAGTCCCAGTACGAATGTCTCCGGCTGGGGCTTGCCGGCCGCGAAGGCGCACACCAGCAGCGCGGTGTAGATGCAGGAGTGGGTGAAGGAGGTCCACTTCAGGCGGGTGAAGACCTGCTCGCGGCTCACTGCGAGAGCCAGCGCGCCATCCGGGGCAGGGTCTCGCCGGCCTCGGATGGCCACTCCCCGATCTCCTCCGGCCACCAGGCGAAGGCGTCGTGCTCGTGGTCGGGTATGACCTCTGCGCCCGCGGGCAGCCAGGCCTGGCCGACGAACATCACCATCCGGTGGGGCAGCGCCACCAGCGCCTCCGCCTGCACGCGCTCCGGCGTGACCGACCACTCCTCCTGCAGCTCCCGCACGAGGGTGTTGGCGGGGTTCTCCCCCAGGTCGACCGCGCCGCCGGCGCCGAGCGCCCAGCGGCCCGCCCAGGAGGCCACCCAAGGCGCGCGCCGTCCCGCCAGCCAGCGTCCGTCAGCCGAGCGGGTCACGCACAGTGCCGCCATGCTGCACGAGGCGTCCCCCACCACCAGCCGCAGCGCCCAGCGCAGGGGCTGCAGCTCGAGCTCGATGCCCCCATCCCCCTCGCGGTAGCTCACCAGCCGCCCCGCCATCCCGTCGTGGCTCGGGGAGCCCCGCTCCTGCAGCGCGGCGATCGCGGCGTCGGCCGCCTCGACGTGGGCGGTCGGGGGATCGAAGAGCTGCTCGCCCCAATGCGCGGCCACCCGCTCGAGCGGCCAGGGGCCGCGGGCGAGGATCTCGGGACGTTCGGTGCGGGGCTCCGAGGTGGTGGACATACAGGGAGAAGGCTAGTGACCTTAGACTCGCGATGGTGAAGAACCGGTTGGGGAGAGCTCGGCGATGACGATCGCGATCCTGGGACCGGGCGGCGTGGGCGGTCTTGTGGCCGGGGCGCTCGAGCATGCGGGCACGCCCGCGATCGTGGTCGCCCGCGAGAGCACGGCGGAGCTGATCGCCGAGCGCGGACTGCGGGTGAGCTCGGTGCTGTTGGGGGACTTCGTCTCGCATCCCCGCGCGGTGGCACGGCTGGAGGAGCCGGTCGAGGTGCTGGTGGTGGCGACCAAGGCCACGGGGCTGGGGGAGGCGCTCGAGCGGGTTGCCGGCCGACCCTCGATCGGTACGCCGGGGCTGGTGCTGCCGCTGCTCAACGGACTCGACCACCTGGCGCTGCTGCGGGAGCGCTTCGGCGAGGAGACCGTGGTGGCGGGCACGATCCGCGTGGAGGCCGACCGCCCCGAGGCGGGGGTGGTGGTGCACACGAGCCCCTTCCTGCGCATCGACATGGCCTCCGAGCATCCCTCCGCGCGGCCCGCGATGGAGTCCTTGGCGGCGACGCTCGCCGAGGCGGGGATCCCCGCGCGTGTGGGGGAGTCCGAGGCGCAGGTGATGTGGGGAAAGCTGGTGCGCCTCAACGCGCTGGCGTGCACGACGAGCGCGTTTGACAAGCTGCTCGGGGAGATCCTCTCCACACCGGAGCTGCGGGCGGAGCTGGTGGGGGCGATCGAGGAGGGCTGTGCGGTGGCGGTGGCGGAGGGGGCGAGCATCGAGACGGCGGACCCCCTTGGCGAATTGAGCAGCGCGCACGCCACTCTGGGGAGCTCGATGCAGCGCGACATCGCGGCGGGCCGCACCCCCGAGCTGGACGCGATCCCGGGGGCGGTGCTGCGCGCGGCTGCGCGTCACGGGGTGCCCTGCCCGACGGTCGAGCGGCTGGTGGCGACGATTGCCGCGCGCGCGGGTGTCCCGGCGCCGATTCCCGCGCGCTGAGCGGCGCGCGCGCCCCTCGACGGCGGGCGTCTACTCGCCGAACGGCCGAAATCGGCGCTCGCCCGGCCCGGCGGGCGCGATGGCTGGGACGGCCTGGGTGGCCACCGCCTCGACGACCTCGCTCTCGGACTCCTCGCGGTCCTCGTCGTGCTGGCCGTCGCAGAGCACGCGGAAGTTGCCGGTCACGCCGCTGTCGGCGTGGATCGTGATGCCGGGCAGGATCTCCTCGCCCTCCTCGAAGCCGAGGCGCTCCATGTCGAAGTGGGCGAGGCCGATGCCGTGAGCGGTGTGCGTGGGGTTCTCACGGTCATGCGAGGCCACCGCCTGCGCGAAGCGCTCCAGGTTCTTGGCGATCTTGCCCGTGTCAGCCATCGCTCGCCTCAAGGGTAACGCGTGAGGCGAGCGCCCCGCGGACGATCGGCGCGACCTCGGTCCCGAACAGCTCGGTGGCGTGCATGGCCCGCGCGTGGGGCAGGGTGCCGATGCTGATCTGGGCGAGAAAGCGGTCGTGGCCGAAGAGCTCGTGCTCGGCGAGGATCTTCTCAGCGACCTGCTGGGGGCTGCCGACCAGCAGGTGCCCAGCGGGGGAGCACGCCGCGTCGAACTGCTCACGGGACATCGGCGGCCAGCCGCGCTCGCGTCCAATGCGGTTCATGACCTGGGTGTAGGCGGGAAAGTACTCGTCGGCCGCCCGCTGGGAGGTGGCGGCGAGATAGGTGTGGGAGTTGATCCCCACGGCGGGCCCCGCGTGGCCGGCGGGGGCCTCGCCCGCGGGGGTGTCGCCGGCGCTCGCCGGCGCACGGCCCTGTGCAACAGCCTGGCGGTAGAGCTCGATCAGCGGCGCGAAGCGCGCGGGGGCGCCGCCGATGATCGCGAGCATCAGCGGCAGCCCGAGCGTGCCCGCGCGCACGACCGACCCAGGGGAGCCCCCCACGGCGATCCACACCGGAAGCGGCTGCTGCAGCGGACGGGGGTAGACCGCGGCGTCTCGCAGGGCGGGCCGGTGGCGCCCCGACCAGGTGACGCGCTCGGAGTCGCGCAGCGCCAGCAGCAGCTCGAGCTTCTCGGCGAACAGCTCGTCGTAGTCCTCGAGGTCGAGGCCGAACAGGGGGAAGGACTCGGTGAAGGACCCCCGGCCCGCCATGATCTCGGCGCGTCCCCCGGAGAGCAGGTCGAGCGTGGCGAAGTCCTGAAAGACCCGGACGGGGTCGGAGGAGCTGAGGACGGTGACGGCGCTGCTCAGGCGAATGCTCCGCGTGCGGGCCGCCGCCGCGGCGAGCGCCACCGTGGGCGAGGAGACCGCGTAGTCGGGCCGGTGGTGCTCACCCACCCCGAAGACCTCCAGGCCGAGCTGGTCGGCGAGCTCGATCTCCTCGAGCAGCTCGCGCAGCCGCTGCGCCGCGCGGCCGGCGTCTGCGCCGAGGGGCAGATCGGCGAAGGTGGCGAGGCCCAGTTCCACAGGGCGAGGCTATCGCCAAGCTTGTCATTGCGCCCGCTCGACGATCTCGATCCGGTGGCCCTCGAGTCGTGGAACCTAAATCAAGGAGACTGAAAGGAGACCACATGCCCCTGGATACCTCGAGCGGCTGCCTTGGCGTCCAATGCTTAGATATGCGAGTGACTTCACGGTCCGTGTGTCAATGAGTGCTCTCCCCCGGTTCATCGTGGGGGGCGTGAGCGATGCGAGGCACAGGCTGAGGGTCGTGCGCCAACAGATCCGGATTGCGCTTTCACTGCGGGTCCTTCCGGGGCCGGTCGCCCATTTCTATTGGCGGGCATACCGGCATGCGCGTCGCACCGGGGATCGCTTCAGCCTTGCCTCGGCCGCCCGCCCGGCCGAGCTGGCCAAGCTGCTCGCCCTTGCCCGCGGCCACAGTCTGGTCGTCGAGCTTGGCACGGGCACTGCTTGGACCGCAATCGCGCTGGCTCTCGACGAGAGCACACGCCAAGTGCTCACCTACGACCCCTGCGTGCGGCGCGAGCGGGAGGCCTATCTCGCCGTAGCCGGTCCGAGTGTTCGCGCACGGGTCGATTTGCGCGAGGAACCTGACAGCAGCGGGCCACGGACCGCCGACCTTCCCGTGCCGATGCTGTTCATCGACTCCTCGCATGAGCGCGAGGCGGTGATGGCGGCCTTTCACGCATGGAGGGACGCGCTCGAGTCAGGAGCCGTGGTCGCGTTCCACGACTGCGATCACCCGAATCATCCCGGCGTCCGGGAAGCCATCACCAGTCTTCAACTGCGCGGGCAGAAATGTGGCGGGCTGTTCGTGTGGCGGGCTCCGTGAGGGAGCGGAGCCCGGCTGCAGTCAGGGTTGCTCGATGATCTCCACGCGATACCCATCGAGGTACTGGACGGTTTGCAACTCACCTCTGCAGCCCGTTCGATGCCCTCGGTCGCGCTCAGGCAGCGCCCGGCGGGGCCGGCGTGAGGCCGTGGCGGCGCATCACCTCGCCGATCGCAGTCAGATCCGGCGGGCCGCCGGACGAAGCGGCAATCACCTCGCCGACCTCGCGGAAGTAGGAAGATCCGAAGACGGCGGGGGTCGCGATCGCGAGGAACTTCGCGTCGTCGCTGCCGCGGTTGTCAAATCCGTGGGTCTGCCCGCGCAACACGCAGACCCCCTCACCTGGACCGATCTCAACCGTCTCTCCGTCGATCGTCCACGTCGAAACACCCTCGAGCCCGTAGATCGTCTCCTCGAAGCCGTCGTGGCTGTGCGGCGCCGGCATCCTCGCGTTCGCGGGTACATAGCACTCGAACACCGACGCAGTCCCGTTCGAGTCCGCCGCCTCGATCAGGAAGTGGATGCTCAGCGCGCCTACGGTGATGATTTCGTTGCCCATGTCTGGACGCTAGCGCATGATCCGTGGCTTCGGCGCGTCAACAACAACCCGTCGCTTCGCCCGGCCGAACCGGGTTACATGGGGCGCGCTACGCGCCCATCTCCAATATCTCGACGCGATAGCCGTCGGGCCGGTTGACGGTTTGCAACTCACTTGCGCAGGCGGGGCCAGGTCCGCCAGCTGGGGCCCGTCCGGCAGAGTCAGCCGCCTCTGCCGCCCAGCAAACCGCCGCGCTTCTCGGGGAGGGCGAAGCCGGCGGGGGCGGTGACTGGGAAGTGCTCCGGCAGGCGTGGCTCCAACGGTGCCTGCGGTAGAGGCGCCTGGGGGTTTTTTTTCTTGAAGGCCACGATCTTCAGTTTAGCCGACGAGGCTGAGGGTCCACAGAATGATCTCGGCGATGAGCAACCCGCAGCTCGCGGCCAGACAATCTGAGAGCGATGCGATCTTGCGACGGTTGCGCTCTACGTAGGGTTCGACCCAAATACCGGCGATGCGGTACGCGTCAATCACATTGGATGCGCCCCGATGGTCGCTCTCGGCCAGAAGCGTCTTGCCGCGGAAGGCGAAGACGAACGCGTGGGGGAGCAGGATCCAGATGGCGCTTGCTACGCATAGGGTGAAGGAGACCATCGCCAGAACGCCCAACACGCCGAGGGAGCCATGACTCGTCTTAGCGCCGAAGAACGAGCCCGCGATGGCGGCCGCCGCGAGCACAGTCCCAGCGCGGGCTCTCAGGGCCGAAAGTGCACGCTCCTGCTCCGCCAGCGCACCGGCGGTTAACTCGAAGCTGAGCTGCTCGATCGATTCAGCCACCTCATAGTTCTATCCCCCGTCGGGGATGGTACGGTCGTGCCGGGCTCGGCGCTGGGTCCGGTGAGGCAGTTGCTGCACGAAGCACAAGAATCTGGCCGTTTTTGCTGGGCATTCAGCCCATCTCAAGGATCTCGATCCGATACCCGTCGGGATCGCGCACGAAGCAAAGCCGCGAGCCACCCTCGCGTACCGAGTAGGGCGGCTTCTCGGGCTCGATGCCCTGCTCGGCCAGGCGGGCGAGCGTGGCGTCGAGGTCCTTCGCGGTGATCGCGATGTGCCCGTAGCCGGAGCCGAGCTCGTAGGAGTCCACCCCGAAGTTGCAGGTCAGCTCCAAGCGCGGCATGTCGCCGTCGCCGGGCTGGTTCATGAAGACGTTGATCGCCTCGTCGCGGATCGGGATGCGTCCGACCTCCTCGAAGCCCAGCGCGTTGTAGAACGCGATCGAGCGATCGATGTCGGTGATGCGATAGCAGGTGTGGATGAGGGCCATGGGGGGAGTCTACGGCCCTGTGTGGGCGTACGAGGTCCGGTGCTCCACGTCGGGTGGCTGACGCGAGGGCCCCGGCGTGGCGCCCGCCCCAAGCAAGCACCGGCGAGGCGTGCTACGTGCAAGGATGGCGCGATGATTCTCGAATGGATGGTGGCGCCATGATCGTCGAGCGCGCGATGCACGAGCGGTTCCTGTCGAACACCTACCTGGTCGCCGACGGCTACGGGGGGCCGGCGTTCTTCGTGGATGCGGGCGGTCCGGTGGAGCCGCTGGTGGCGGCGGCGGGGCGGCTGGAGGTGGTGCCCACGCATGTGCTCCTCACCCACCACCACTTCGACCATGTCAGCGAGGTGGGGGCGCTGCGGGAGCGGTGGCCCGGGCTCGAGGTCCTGATCCACCCGGTCGAGCGGGAGCTGCTCGGCGAGGGGGTGGCGACGGGCACCGTGGAGCCCGGGCAGGCGCTGAGCTTCGGTGCGCTGGAGGTGCGCCCGCTGCTGACCCCGGGGCACACGGCGGGAATGCTGTCGTTCGTGGTGGGGGAGCCCGATGGTCAGACGCGGCACTCCTCGAGCACCGCGCCGGGAGGGTTCACCGGCAGGGAAGGGGTGGTGTTCACGGGGGACACCCTCTTCCGCGGCTCGGTGGGCGGGGTGCGGGCACCGGGTCACACGACGTACACCGACCTGAGGGACTCGATCATGGGCACGCTGATGGAGCTGCCCTCGGAGACCGTGATCGAGCCTGGTCACGCCGACCCCACGACGGTCGCGGAGGAGTGGGAGAGCAACCCCTTCATCCGCGTGTGGCGCGGTCTGGATGCGGAGGGAGCCGATCGCTGCACCGCGCTGGGCGAGCCCGCGACGCTGGTGCTGCTGTGTGGGGACTATGACGGGGGCCACAAGGCGTGGGTGCGCTGGCCGGACGGCTCCGACGACATAGTGCCCGGTTCGCAGGTCAAGCTCCTCTGACCCGAGGACGATCGTCCTCGGGTGGCCTTTCAGCTGTTGACGGCCCCTAAGATGGGGGCGTGGCGCGCGAAAAGATCCAGACCTCGAGGGTGCGCCGCACGGCGACGGTGGGCAAACTCGCGGCCAGCGAGGCGGTCAAGCAGTTCGGCACCCGCGCGGCCAACGTGACGCGTGGGGAGCAGGCCAGCCAGCAGGCGCTCGCGCGCCGGCAGGTCGAGACCGCCAAGCAGATCGTGGCGGTGCTCGGCACGATGAAGGGCGCCGCGATGAAGATGGGTCAGGTGATGTCCCTCCTGGACGTGGGCCTCGTGGCGGAGGAGTACCGCGAGGAGTTCCAGAACGAGCTGGCGAAGCTGCGCGACGCCGCGCCCACGGTCGCCTTCAAGCAGATGCGGCGAGTGATCGAAGATGACCTCGAAGAACCGATCTCGGCGATCTTCGAGTCCTTCGACGAGGAGCCGATAGCGGCGGCCTCGATCGGCCAGGTGTATCGGGCTGCGCTGCGCGAGGACGGCAGGGAGGTCGCAGTCAAGGTCCAGTACCCCGGGGTGGCGGCTGCGGTGCGGGCTGACCTGCAGAACGTGGACATGATCATGCGGCTGCTCAAGCGGATGACCCCCCAGTTGGACGTGCGGGCGGTGGCGGCGGAGATCAGGGAGCGGATCGTGGAGGAGCTCGACTACGAGCTCGAGGCCCAGAACCAGCGCTCGCTGGGGCGGATCTTCCGCGATCACCCCTTCATCAAGATCCCCGATGTGATCACCGAGCTCTCCCGCGAGCGCGTGCTGGTGAGCGAGCTCGTGAGGGGGGCGGGCTTCGAGGAGCTGAAGGGCTATCCGCAGGCCCAGCGCGACCGGATCGGGGAGATCGTGTTCCGCTTCTTCCTCGGCTGCCTCTACCGTCACCACCAGTTCTCCGGGGACCCCCACCCCGGCAACTTCATGCTGCTGGCGGACGGGCGCGTGGCGTTCCTGGACTTCGGCCTCTTCAAGCGCCTGGATGCGGCCCCGGTGGAGCTGGAGCTGGCCGCCCAGCGCGCGGTGGTGGACGGGGACGCCGGGGCGCTCCACGCTCTGCTGGCGGCGTCGGGCTTCCTGCCCGACCCCGAGCGGGTGGACCCCGAGGAGCTGCTGTCCTTCCTCTCCGATGCGATCGGGTGGTACACGACCGACGAGGTGGTGGCGCTGACTCCGGAGATCGCCTCGGAGGTGATGATGGAGAGCACGGATCCCCGCTCCAGCCACTTCTCTCGCATGCGCCACCAGGACATACGCCCAGAGCACCTCTTCGGGCGGCGCATGGAGCTGCTGACGCTGGCGGTGCTCTCCCAGCTGCGCGCGCAGGCCAACTGGCACCGGATCGCGCGCGAGTGGATCTACGGCGATGAGCCCGTCACCGAGCTGGGGCGCGAGGAGGCCGAGTTCTACGCCCAGGGAGGCGTGGGCGCGGCGAGCTGAGCTCGTGACTCGGGACGGCGGCGCCCACGCGGTAGCACGCGCGGAGGACCCCCTCCCCTACAGCACCTGGATCTGCACGAGGCTCGTCGTCCCCGGCCGCCCGCTCGGCAAACCCGCGGTGATGCCCACGCGCTGGCCGGGCTTGCACCAGCCGAGCTCCACCACCCGCCGCGCGGCGTCGGCGATCAGCTCCTCGGTGGTCTCGTGGCGGCGCATCGAGGCGGCCGTCACCCCCCACATCAGCCCGCAGCGGCGCACCGTCTCGCGGCCGGGGGAGAGCGCGTAGATCGGCACCGTGGGGCGGTGCGCGGAGACCAGGCGCGCGGAGCGCCCCGAGAGCGTGGGGACGATCAGCGCGTCGAGGCTCAGCTCGCGCACCGCGATGCAGAGGCTGTGCGCCAGGGTGTAGGCGGGATCGGCCTCCGTGCGGCGCACCCGGGAGGCGTTCCAGTCCTCGTAGGGCGCGATCGACTCCGCTTCTTCGGCCACCGCCGCCATCATCGCGATCGCCTCCACGGGGTAGGCGCCGATCGCGGTCTCCTGGGAGAGCATCACTGCGTCGGTGCCGTCCAGGATCGCGTTCGCCACATCCGCCACCTCGGCGCGCGTGGGGCGCGAGGAGGTGACCATCGAGTCGAGCATCTGCGTGGCCGTGATCGAGGGCCGCGCCAGCCATCCCGCGAGGCGCAGGAGCTCCTTCTGCACGAGCGGCACCCGCTCGATGGGCAGCTCGATGCCGAGATCCCCGCGGGCCACCATCACGCAGTCCGCGGCTCGCAGGATCTCCTCGGCGTGCTCCACCGCCTGGGGCTTCTCCATCTTGGCGATCAGCGGCAGGCGCGTGTGTTCGCGCACCAGCTCGATGTCCTCGGGGCGGCGCACGAAGGAGAGCGCCACCATGTCCACCCCGATCGACTCCCCGTGGCGCAGCAGCTCCAGATCCTCCTTGGGCACCGCGGGCAGCATGTCGACCGGCCCCGGGATGTTGAGACCCTGGCGGGAGGCCACCGCGCCCCCGACCTCGATCTCGGCCTCCACCTCGTGGGCTCCCGCGCGGACCTCCACCACCCGCAGCCTCACCGAGCCGTCCGCAAGGTAGATCACCTCGCCCTGCTGCAGCGCGTCGGCGAGACCCGGCCAGGAGATCGACATGTGGCTGGCGTCCCCCGCGCCGTTCTCGGCGCCGCAGGAGAAGGTGACGCGATCCCCGGGCTTGAGCTCCACCACGTCGTCGCGCAAGGGGCCGATGCGCAGCTTGGGGCCGGGCAGATCCTGCAGGATCGCCACAGGCCGCCCCGCCCTCCCCGCCGCGTCGCGCACGCGCCGGATGGTCTCCGCGTGCTCCTCCAGGGTGCCGTGGGAGTAGTTCAACCGCGCCACGTCCATCCCCGCGTTGACCATTCGCAGCAGGGTCTCCGGCTCGCGCGAGGCGGGGCCAATCGTGGCGACGATCTTCGTGCGGCGCATCGCACGCACGGTAGCGGTCGGCGGGGCATCCACGGTGCGTTACGTCTGCGAAGCGGGTCCCACGGGGTCTGAGCGTCCCCCGAGAGGCCCCACTGGCGTGTAGGTCTGGGAGGTCTCCGGCGGGCCTGTCGGCGGGAGGGTCCTACGGCGCCCGCACGTCGGGGAAGTTCTCCGCGCAGTGCTCGCGCAGCGCCTCCCGCACCCACGCGCGCTCGTGCGCAGTCGCCGCGCGGAAGCGCTCGAGCAGCTCGTTCTGGCGCTCGATCGGCGCGCCCGCGATCATCCAGCTCACCGCGAGGTGCTCGAACAGCAACTCCACCGCCCTGTGCCAGGTGTCCTCCTGCGTGCTCCCGGCGCGCGCTCCCCCGCCGGCCACGGTCTCGGCGTATCTGAGCCGCGTCGCCGGCGTCATCGAGCCGCGCAGCGTCAGCACGTTGCCCTCCGCGTCGGTGTAGTCGCTGTTGGGAGCCCTCAGCCGCTCGGGCCGCTGCCTACGGGGCTTGCGTCTTGCCACCGTCAGGGGGCGTCGGCTGCGCGTTCCAGCTGACCGCGCACGTCCCCCGTCACCGGCTTGGCGTGGCCGGGCCAGGCGGCGGCGGGCTCCAGGGCGGCGAGCTTGCGGATGCTGGCGCGGGCCTGCTCGGTGTCGTAGTTGTAGACCTCGAAGGGCATTTGCGGCGGGCGGTCCCGTGTCCACAGGTCGAGCGTGTAGAAGGTGTCGCTCGTGAGTGCCAGCCGGTCAGACTCACGCCACAGGCCGATCAGGCCGGGGGCGTGCCCGGGGAGCTCGATCACGCGGAAGCCCGCGACCTCGTCGCCCTCGGTGAGGGTGCCCGCGATCTTCACCGGACCCCCGTCCCAGGCGAAGCGATGTACCAGACGATGGATCTGGCGATGGGGGGTCGACAGGCCCGCGAGTCCCTCCGGCCAGTAGCGGAAGCCGCCGCTGCCTTCGGCGTCCTGCACCTCCTCGGGGTGGCAGAACACGGGGACCCCCAACGCGGGGGCGGTGCCGCGGTGGTCGGTGTGGCCGTGGCCGAGCACGATCCGGCGGATGCCCCCGAGCCGGGCGCCGGCGGCCGCGACGGCGCGCACCATCGTGCGGGCGCCCGCGTCGAACATCGTGAGTCCCCCGTCGTCCTCGATCAGATACACGTTGCAGCGCCCCGGCTGGCCCTGCACCGTCCACACTCCCTCGGCGACCAGCTCGGGCTCGCCCAGCGCGCGGCCCGTGACGCGGGTCTTGACGTTGAACGCCCCCAGCATCCGCTGCTCGGTGGTGGAGCCCAGTGGCGGCATCATCCCGATCTGGCGGGGCACCTCCATCGTGTCCGTGAAGGCCTCGTTGCTCTGGATCAGCCCATCGCGGACGGTGAGCAGATCGACGCCCTCGAGCACGAGCGGATGGCCCGTAGGGGCAAGCCCGCCGAAGGTCCCGGGGCCCGCGAAGGTGCCGACCATCCGCCACTGCGCCGCGCAACGATCGCCCTCGGTGGTCGTGCTCACGATCTCCCAGCGCAGGTCCGGCAGCGCCCCCAGCAGATCGCCGACGAACGCGCGCACCCCCTCGGGAGCGGTCACGTCTACCTGGCCGCGCACATTCTCGCGCCCGCCCGCAGCCCACAGCGCCACGGCGGCGTCGAGGTCGTGGGCGTTGATCGCCTCGAAGTAGCGCCGCACCACGTTCTCCGCTTCGCTCTCGCTGCGCGCCCCTGAGATGCGCTCCCTGGGGGGTGCGCTCTGGTGGATGTTGGCGGCCGCCTCCTGCACTCGCGTGGCGGCTTGCGCTGCGGCCTGCTCTGCGTTCTCCTCGGCCATCTGTCTGCTCCTCGAGCGGATTGCGACGAAGCTAGGAAGTGTAGGGCCTAGGCTGGGGCTGCCGGGGGGCGGGCGAGCCCAATAGGCTCTCGGTGGTGGCGGAGATGGTCCACAAGCGCGAGCTGGGGCGCGGCGAACGGATCCTCCCGGGGGTCTTCCGCCTGCGCCTGCCGCTGCCCTGGCCGGGCGTGCCCCACTGCAACGCGTGGGCGGTGGCGGCGGGGGATGGGGTGGTGCTGTTCGACACCGGCATGCACCAGCCCGGCTCCTTCCTGGACCTCGAACGAGCGCTCGAGATGTGCGGCCTGCGCGTGGAGGACGTGCGCCTGGTGGTGTGCACGCACGCCCACTCCGACCACTACGGTCAGGCGGCCCCGATCGTGGAGCGGGCGGGCTGCGAGCTGTGGATGCACCCCAACCACGAGCACATGACCCAGTGGGCGAGGGACACCGACGCGGCGATCGCGCGCCGCATCGAGGTGGCCCGCCAGAGCGGGGTGCCGGAGGAGCCGCTGCGCCGCTACGCGGCCGAGCGTCGCGACCACGACTCGGGGATCGCCGCGGTGATCGAGCCCGACCGCGCGCTGCTGCCGGGCGTGAGCATTCCCACCGACCTGGGCCCGTGGACGGTGCACGAGACGCCCGGCCACGCCCCCTCGCACGTCTGCCTGTTCCAGCCCGAGCGGCGCCTGCTGATCTCCGGGGATCACCTGCTGGGGCGCATCTCGCTGTTCTTCGACTACGGCTACTCCCCCGACCCGGTGGGGGAATTCGTCCACTCCCTCGACGTGGTGGAGCGGCTCGGCGCGCGGCTCTGCCTGCCGGGTCACGGGCGCACGTTCACGGATGTCCACGCCCACATCGAGGGCAACCGCACGCTGGTGCGCGAACGCACCGAGCTGGTGCTGGGGGCGATCGCCTCGCAGCCGCGCACCGCTTTCGAAGTGGTGCCGGAGGTCCTCGGGGAGGTGCCCTTCACCCCCAACACCGCTCCGTGGCTGCTCACCGAAACACTCGCCTTCCTCACGCACCTGGAGCGCACCGGCCGCGCGCGGAAGGTCGCGAGCGAGCCAGAGACGTGGGCGGCGATCCCGGGCGGTGAGCGGTGAGCGTCGGCCCCCTCCGGGGCCTCCCCGCCGAGTCGGCGCCATCGCCGCTGTCAAACTGAGCGGCCATGCGCATCGACGACCTCCTCGCGGCCCCGGGCCCGCTGTTCTCCTTCGAGTTCTTTCCCCCCAGGACCGAGCGGGGGGAGCGCAACCTGTACGCCGCGCTCGGGGAGCTGCGCGAGCTGGAGCCCTCGTTCGTATCCGTGACCTACGGCGCGGGGGGCTCCACACGGGCACGGACGATCGAGATCGTCAAGCGGATCAAGCGCGAGCACGACCTCGAGGCGATGGCCCACTTCACGTGCGTGGGGGCCACCGTGGCAGAGCTGCGCGCCACGCTCGAGGAGATGCGGGAGGCGGGGGTGGAGAACGTGCTCGCGCTGCGCGGCGACCCCCCCGCGGGCGAGGCGGGCTGGACGAGGACCGAGGGGGGCCTCGAGTACTCCTCCGAACTGGTGGCGCTGATCAGCGCGGAGTACCCGTTCGCGATCGGGGCGGCGTGCTTCCCGGAGACCCACATCCACGCGGCTAGCCCCGCCGAGGATCTGGAGCACCTCGCGGAGAAGGTGCGGGCGGGAGTGGACTTCCTGATCACCCAGCTCTTCTTCGACAGCGCCCTCTACTTCGACTTCCTCGCCCGCGCCCGCGCGGCGGGGATCGAGGTGCCGATCATCCCGGGGATCCTGCCGATCACCCACGCGGGCCAGGTGGAGCGGATGAGCAGGATGTGCGGGGCCTCGATCCCCGAGGGCCTGCGCCGGGAGCTGCGCTTGCGCGAGGGCCAGGAGGAGGCGGTGCGGGACCTCGGGGTGGCCTACGCGACCCTGCAATGCTCCGAGCTGCTCGCGGGGGGCGCCCCGGGCATCCACTTCTACACCCTCAACCGCTCCCCCGCCACCCGTGCGATCCTGAGCGCGCTGAAGCTCACGCGGCCCTGGGAGGAGGGAGCCTCAACCCCGGGATCGGTGGATTCAGGCTTAGGCCGAGGATAGGTCCTTGCATGTGGCTCTGTGCACCTCCTGGGTGAGGGAGCTCAAGTGTTCCGCCAATGTGTGAATCTGCTCGGTGAGGTCGGTGTTCTTCTGGAGCAGGTCGTTCTGAAACTGCGACAGTTCCTCGCGGTGTGCAGCCGAGGCTTCCTCGTTGGCCTTGTCGGTCCTCGTCTGGGCCTTCTGGGCGATGATGACCAGCGCGCCGGTGTAGAACGCCACCGCTGAGAAGACCAGGTTGAGCAGGATGAACGGGGCTGGGTCGAAGCCATGTCCGTTGAGCAGCCCGTGCCAGGAGTTGCTCAGGAAGCGCACCACATGGTTCGCCAGCACCCATGCGACGATGACCGCCGAGCTGACGATCAAGAAGCCGACCGTGCCCATGCCGCTCGCGACACCCTCCGACACACGCTCCATGAAGCTGCTCCCTCCGGCATAGGGGGAGGCTCCCTGCGTGCTGTCGGTGTAGTGCTTGTGGTGCCTCATGGGATCGGCCGTGACCGGCTGTTGCGGCTCAGATGCGGCTGTTGGCATTTTCTCTCCCTTGTGTCATTGGTGGACGACGCTCCCACTCCCATCGCTCGGCGGCCCCCTCCGTCGGTGCGGTCACTTTGCCACCAGCTCGATCTCCAGCCCCTCGGCTACGCGCGGGGAGCCATCGGGGGCCTCGTAGCGCACGTCCACGGAGTCGTTCTGCCGGTAGGTCCCCACGCCCCAGGCGCCCAGCAGCCAGCGCCACCCGCTGATGTGGTCCTTGCGCAGCTCGCGCTCGAACACGAGGGCGCCGTTCTGCACGAGGTAGTCCGCGCCCAGCTCCTGGCGCACACCGTTGAGGTAGACCTCGTAGGGCGGGCGCACCTCGCGGGGGAGCTTCACGATCGAGCGGGGCATGGCGGTGCGGATTATGCACCCGGCGGCCCGCGTACCCTTCCGCGGATGAGCGACCGAGGCTCTCGTGACTTAGGCTCTCCCGCGGCGGTGGCCGAGGCGAGCAAAGGATCTCCCACGAGCGACATCCCCTACACGGTCCGCCGCTCCACGCGCGCGCGGAGGGTGCGGGTCAACGTGCACGCCCACGCCGGCGTGGAGGTGGTGCTGCCGGCGCGCGCCCACGAGCGGGCGGCGGCGGCGGCGGTGGAGGAGCTGCGCCCGTGGATCGAGCGGCGGCTGCGCGAGGCGCACCAAGCGCGCGCGCGCGTTGCCGAGCGGGGCGCCACGGTGCCCTACCTGGGCGAGCTCCTCCAACTGGTCCCACAGGCGGGGCGCATGCGGGTGCACCGGCGCGGGGAGCGCCTGCTCGTGCCCGAGGGCGACCCGCGGGGGGCGCTCGAGCGCTTCTACCGCCGCGCGGCCCGCGTGGAGATCGCCGCGCGCCTGGACCGGGCGACGGCGCTGGCGGGCACCCCCTACAGCGGCCTCTCGATCCGCGCGCAGCGCAGCCGCTGGGCCTCGTGCTCGGCGAGGGGGAGCATGAGCTTCAACTGGCGCCTGCTGATGGCCCCCGAGAGCGTGCTCGAATACGTGGTGTGGCACGAGGTCTGCCACCTGGAGATCCTCGACCACTCCCCCCGTTTCTGGGCGCTGGTGGAGCGCCGCTGGCCGCGCTGGCGCGAGGATCGCAAGTGGCTGCGCCGCCACGGGGCGACGCTGGTGCTGTAGCTCAGCCCCGCTCCTGCACCGGCACGTAGTCCAGGTCGCGCTCGCCGGTGTAGATCTGGCGGGGCCGGGCGATCTTCTGCTCGGGGTCCCCCACCATCTCCTTCCACTGCGCGATCCAGCCGCTCGTGCGCCCGATCGCGAACATCACCGGGAACATCGCCACGGGCAGCCCCAGCGCCTCGTAGATCAGCCCGGAGTAGAAGTCCACGTTGGGGTAGAGCTTGCGCGAGGTGAAGTACTCGTCGTCGAGCGCACGCTTCTCGAGCTCTGTGGCGACGTCCAGGAGCGGGCTCTTGCCGCGCACCTCGAAGACGTCGTCGAGGTATTTGCGGATGATGCGCGCGCGGGGGTCGTAGTTCTTGTAGACGCGGTGGCCGAAGCCCATCAGGCGCTCCTCGCCGGCCTTGACGCCCGCGAGGAAGTCCGGGATGTTCTCGACCTTCTCGATCCGCTCGAGCATCCGCAGCGCCTGCTCGTTGGCGCCGCCGTGCAGCGGCCCGTACAGCGCGGCCACGCCGGCGGCGACCGCCGAGTAGGGGTCGACTTGCGTGGAGCCGACCGAGCGCACGGCGCTGGTGGAGGCGTTCTGTTCGTGGTCGGCGTGCAGGATGAACAGCACGTCGAGCGCGCGCTCCAGGCGAGGATCGGGCTCGTACTTGAGCTCGGTCATTTTGTACATCATCCCGAGGAAGTTGCCGGCGTAGTTGAGGTCGTTGTCGGGATAGACGTAGGGCTGGCCCATGTTGTGGCGGAACGCGAATGCCGCCAGCGTCGGCATCTTCGCCAGCAGCCGGATGATCTGCATCGCGCGGACGCGCTCCTCGTGGATCTTGTTGGCGTCCGGGTAGAACGTCGAGAGCGCGCCCACGGAGGCCACGAGCATGCCCATCGGGTTGGCGTCGTAGCGGAAGCCCTGCATGAAGTCCTTGACGTTCTCGTGCACGAACGTGTGGATCGTGATCTCGTCCACCCAGCCCGCCAGCTCGGCCTGTGTCGGGAGCCTGCCGTTGATCAGCAGGTAGGCGACCTCCAGGTAGCTCGAGTGCTCGCACAGCTGCTCGATGGGGTAGCCGCGGTGCTGCAGGATGCCGGCGTCGCCGTCGATGTAGGTGATCGAGCTGCGGCAGGAGGCCGTGTTCATGTACGCCGGGTCGTAGGCCATCAGCCCGAAGTCCTGCTCGTCGCTCTTGATCTGGCGCAGGTCCATCGCGCGGACGGTGCCGTCGGCGATCGGCAGCTCGTAGGTGCGCCCCGTGCGGTTGTCGGTGACCGTCAACGTCTCCGCGGGCGCAGCCCCGTTGCCGCCGTTCTGCTGGCCCATGGCTCCGCTCTGCGTATCAGCGGTCTCGGTGCTCATCGCTCTCTCCTATGTCGCCCGTCTTAAGATCGTTTCCCGATTATGGGCCAACGCATGCGGATGTACCCCCCCACGCTCGTCCGCGCGCTCCGGGGAAGAGCCCCTGCCCGCCACACGCCGCTCAGGAGCCCGCGCCATAGCGGCTCTCGGTGGCCTCCACCTGGCCCTGGTAGTGGCTGCCGAGCTCCTTGTGGCCGTAGGGCCGCAGGGCGGGGGCGTCGAGGGTCATGAAGGAGAGCTGCGCGATCGGCAGGCCGGGGTAGAGCTTGATCGGCACGCGCGTGAGGTTGTTGAGCTCGAGCGTCAGCGTGCCCCTCCAGCCGGGGTCGCAGAAGCCGGCGGTGGCGTGCACGATCAACCCCAGCCGCCCCAGGCTGGACTTGCCCTCGATCCGCGCGACGATGTCGTCGGGCAGCTCCACGTGCTCGAGGGTCCGGCCCAGGCAGAACTCTCCGGGGTGGATCACGAAGGGCTCGCCCTCCTCGGGGGTCACCTGCTCGGTCAGCCCGCGCGGGGGGTCGCGCAGGTCGATGGCGGTGATCTTGTGGTTGTGGAAGACGCGGAAGGAGCTGCCGAGGCGCAGGTCCACGCTGGCCGGCTGCACGAGCCCCGGCTCCCAGGGGTCGATCTTGATGCGCCCCTCCGCCACGAGGCGCGCGATGGTGCCGTCGGAGAGGACCGATGCGATGTCGGGAGCGGGGGTGGCGGAGCCGAGGGTGAGGCCGGGCGCGGGGTCCGCGGGGGGGGAGGCGGAGCTGGGCGCGAGAGGGGAGGCGGGCACGACGGGGATTTTCGCAGGCGGGGCAGTTGTCGTGCGGCACCGCCTCCCGGCGACCCCCCCGGGGTCAGCGTGGCGCGAGACGCCCGCGCGCGGTGGCGATGCGGATGCGCGGCGGGGGGAGCAGCGCAGGGGCCCCGTGGTGGGGGCCGCGGCGAGATGCGATCGGACCCCGCCCGCCCCCGCGCGGGCGGGGATGGTGGGGATGGCGCGGACGCGGCCGGAAGCCGATGCCGCCGTCCTCCTCGGCGCTCGCCTCCGGCACCTGGCGCACAGCCCAGCGCACGATCAGGAAGAGCCCGACGATCGGGATCTTCAGAATGAACATCAGCCAGATGAAGGTCCAGGCATCCACTCCGTATCCGATGGTACTACCACCGACCCGCCCCCGCCGGAAGACCGACCGCGCGGCGGGAAGACCGACCTGAAGACCGACCGCGCGGCGGGAAGACCGACCTGAAGACCGACCGCGCGGCGGGAAGACCGACCTGAAGACCGACCGCGCGGCGGGAAGACCGACCTGAAGACCGACCCGCCCGGCAGGAAGACCGACCCGCCCCCGCGGAAGCGCCGGCCGCGCTCGCTCACGCGCGTCGGGCGGGCTTACTCCCCGAGCGGCACGGGCGCGGCGGAGAACTGCGTGAACTCGCGCAGCTGGCGCACACGAGCCACGATCTCGGCCCCCGTGAGGTTCTCGACGCGCTGGGTGCCGAACTCTTCGACGTTGAAGGAGGCCAGCGCGGTGCCGTGCGCCATCGCCTGGCGCAGCAGCTCGTCGGTGATCTCCTCGTCGGCGTGGGCGGCGATGTAGCCGACGAAGCCCCCCGCGAAGGTGTCGCCGGCCCCGGTGGGATCGACGACCGACTCCAGGGGGAAGGCGGGCAGCGAGAAGAAGCCCCCCGCGGTGACGAGCGCGGCGCCGTACTCGCCCTGCTTGGCGACGATCACCCGCGGGTGGGGCGGGCTCCACGCGAGGATCTCGCGGGCGGCGGCGTAGAGGGAGGCCTTGCCGGTGAGCTGGCGCAGCTCGGAGTCGTTGAGGATCAGGCAGTCGCACTCGGAGATCGCCGTCACGAGCGACTCGCGCGCGGCTTCGATCCAGAGGTTCATGGAGTCGAGCGCCACGAAGCGCGCATCGGGGAGCTGCGCGCGCACCTCGCGCTGCAGATCGGGCTGGATGTTCGCGAGGAACAGCACCCCGCTGGCGCGGGAGTTCTCGGAGAGCTTGGGCTGGAAGCCCTCGAACACCCCGAGCTGGGTGTCGAGCGTCTCGCGGGAGTTGAGGTCCCAGCCGTACTTGCCGCGCCAGAAGAAGGTCTTGCCCCCGGGGATGCGCTCCACGTCGGTGATGTCCACTCCGCGGTGGCGCAGCACGTCGAGCTCGGTCTCCCCGAAGTCCTCCCCCACGGGCCCCACTACGCGCACCTCCTCGAAGAAGGAGGCGGCGAGCGCGAAGTGGACGGCGGCCCCCCCGAGCATCCGCTGACGCTCGCCGAAGGGCGTGGAGACGCTGTCATAGGCGATCGATCCGACGACGGTGATGGGCATCGATGGGGACCCTATAGCCTCCCGGCCATGCGCGCGATTCAGATGACTGAGTTCGGCGGCCCCGAGGTGCTGAGGCGGGTGGACATCCCGCGGCCACAGCCCGCCCCGGGCGAGGTGCCGATCCGGGTGACCCGCGCGGGGATCAACTTCGCGGACACCCACACGCGCACCAACTCCTACGTGCGCAAGGCCACCCTGCCGCTGGTGCCGGGGGGCGAGGTGGCGGGCGTGCGCGAGGACACCGGGGAGCGTGTGGTAGCGCTGACGGGGGTGGGGGGCTACGCGGAGTACGCGGTGGCGCCGGCCGCGCACGTGTTCGCGATCCCGGAGGGAGTGGACGACGACACCGCGCTCGCGCTGCTGGTGCAGGGAACCACCGCGTGGCACCTCTACCGCACGGCGGGGCGCGTGGGGGAGAGGCCAGCAGGGGAGGGGGCCGGCGAGACCGGGGAGGGGGCCGGCGAGACCGTAGTGGTCCACGCGGCGGCGGGCGGCGTGGGCTCGCTGGCGGTGCAGCTCGGGCGCCCGCTCGGCGCGGGGCGGGTGATCGCCACGGCCTCCAGCCTGCAGAAGCGCGAGCTGGCGCTGCGGCTGGGTGCGGACGCCGCGATCGACCCCGCGCCGGAGGGTCTGACGGAGCGTCTGCTGGAGGCCAACGGGGGACGCGGGGTGGATGTCGTGTTCGAGATGGCGGGGGGCGAGGTGTTCGACGCCTCCTACCGCGCGCTGGCCCCGTTCGGGCGGCTGGTGGTGTGCGGGATCGCCTCCCAGCAGCCCAACCGGGTGTCGAGCGGATCGCTGCTGCGCCACTCGCGGGGGGTGGTGGGCTTCTACATCTTCCACTGCCTGGAGCGCCCCGGCATGTTCGAGCGGGCTCTGGCCGACCTCTTCGCCCGCGTGGTGGCGAACCCCGCCCACCCGCCGCTGGAGGTGGTGGTCGGACACACCTACCCCCTGGAGCAGGCGCCGCAGGCGCACATCGACCTGCGCGAGCGGCGCACCACGGGCAAGCTGCTGCTCGATCCCACGGCCTGAGCGATCGCGCCCCTGGCGGCCCTGCGGCAGCGGCGTCCGCGCCGGAGGGTCCCACCACGTAAGCTCCACTCTCGCCATGGCCAAGTCATTCGCCGAGCTCGGGCTCACCGAGCGCACTCTCAGAGCCCTGCGCGAGGTGGGCTACGAGGCCCCGAGCCCGATCCAGGAGCAGGCGATCCCGCCGCTGCTGGAGGGCAAGGACGTGATCGGCCAAGCGCAGACGGGCACGGGCAAGACGGCGGCGTTCGGGCTGCCCATCATGGAGTACGTGGACCCCGAGGAGCGGGAGGTGCAGGCGCTCGTGCTGACCCCCACGCGGGAGCTGTGCATCCAGGTGACGCAGGCACTGCGCGCGTATGGGGCCCACGCGGGGGTGGACGTGGTGGCGGTCTTCGGGGGGGCCCCGATTCGCACCCAGCAGGCGCAGCTGCGCTCGGGGGGGCACGTGGTGGTGGGCACGGTGGGCCGTGTGCTCGACCTGATCTCCCGCCACTCGCTGGTGCTGCACGACTGCCGCTTCGTGGTGCTGGACGAGGCGGACGAGATGCTCGACCTGGGCTTTCTGGAGGACGTGGAGAGAATCCTCTCGATGACCCCCAGCGGCCGCCAGACGGCGCTGTTCAGCGCGACGATGCCCCCGCCGATTCGCAAGCTCGCGGACGGCTACCTGTATGACCCGGTGCTGGTGAAGGTGGAGGCGGCGACGCTCACGATCGACACGGTGGCGCAGTTCCAGCTCTCGGTGGAGGTGCGGGACAAGGCGGAGAAGCTCGTGGAGGTGCTGAGTGCAGAGAAACCGGACCAGGCGATCGTGTTCGTGCGCACGAAGATCCGCTGCGACCAGCTGTTTCGCACGCTGCGCGACCGCGGGATGAACGTGCGGGCGCTGCACGGGGACATGACGCAGGGGGCGCGGGACGGGGTGATGCTGGCGTTCAAGGGGGGCCGCGTGCCGATCCTCGTGGCGACGGACGTGGCGGCGCGGGGCCTGGACATCTCGACGGTGACGCACGTGATCAACTACGACGTGCCAACCTCGCCGGACACCTACGTGCACCGCATCGGGCGCACCGGGAGGGTGGGGCGCTCGGGGCGCGCGATCACGTTCGTGGAGACGCGCCAGAAGCGGGAGCTGGAGGCGATCGAGCGCCACATCGGCACCTCGATCGCCCCGTGGGAGCGCGGCGCGGTGGCGCCCCCCACGCCGGTGCGGGAGCGCCCGCGCCGCCACTCCAAGCCCCAGGTCTCCCGTGACAGCTCGGAGCCCCACGCGAAGCTGATCCTGGGGAGCGGCCGCTCCGGGGGGGTGCGGGTGGCGGACATTGTGGGCGCGGTGACCTCCGCGACGGGTCTCGACGGGGAGGCGGTGCGCGACGTGCTGGTGCTCGACCGCTTCTCCTTCCTCTCCGTCCCCGCCTCGGAGGCCGACCGGGTGATCGAGGCGCTGGGGGAGAGCAGGATGCGCGGCCTGCCGATGCGCCTGGAGCGGGTGGCGGGGTAGCGCGGCCCGTCGTAGAGGGAACGCCGCCACGTATCGTCATGGTATCTTGTAATGGCCATGGCAAAGCGGCTTGTGATATCCAGCGGAGGCCAGGTGTCCGTCCCCGCGGCGGTGCGCAAGCGGTGGCGTACCCGCACCGTCCTCGCCGAAGATCGCGGCGACCACGTGGTGCTGCGTCCAGTTCCAGACGATCCAGTGGCGGCCGCTGTGGGAGCATTCGCGACTCAGATCGGCGCGCTCGGCTCCGAGGAGGCCAAGCGCTTGGATCGCGAAGAGGAAATGGATGCCCAAGAGCGCGGCCGCCACTGATGCGCCTGAGTCCCCGGCGGGCACTCTGATCGACGCCTCCGCGCTCATCGCGCTGCTTGGGGCTGAGCCCGCGGCCGGTGAGGTGCAGGAGATGCTGAACCGCGGCGCGGCGATGACCACCCTCAATCTCGCTGAGGCGATCGACCGGCTCGAGCGGCGCTATGACCTCGGGGTCGAGCGAACACGACCGGTGATCGAGGGTCTGCTGGCAAAGAGCCTGATGCTGCTCCCGCTCGGACCCGCTCAGGCCTGGCGGGCGGGCGAGATTCGCGCCGCGTACTATCACCGCTCCCGCTGCCCGATCTCGCTTGCCGACGCTGTTCTCGTGGCGAGCGCTCCAGCGGGTGGGCGCATCGCTAGCTCTGACGGCCCACTGCTGAGCGTCGCCGCGAGCGAGGGCATTGCCATTGCCGCCCTGCAAGACTCGCGGGGGCGCCGAGCGAGCGTGCGATAGGTGGCGCTATCGTGCGCGGCTCACCCGAGAGCGAGCAAGGAGACCTGTCGAGAATGTCCACCGCAACGATGAAGACCACCGAGGGCGCGATCGTCTTCGAGCTGTTCGACGAGGATGCCCCGAAGACGGTCGAGAACTTCCGCAAGCTCGCCTCTGAGGGCTTCTACGACGGCCTCAGCTTCCACCGGATCATCAAGGACTTCATGATCCAGGGGGGCTGCCCCCAGGGGACGGGCACCGGCGGCCCGGGGTACACCTTCGAGGACGAGATCAACCCCCACAAGGTGGTGCGCGGCGCGCTGGCGATGGCCAACGCGGGCCCCAACACCAACGGCTCCCAGTTCTTCATCGTGACCGCCAAGAAGTGCTCGTGGCTGGACGGCAAGCACACCGTGTTTGGCCAGGTGACCGAGGGGTTGGACGTGGTGGACACCCTGGAGGGCGTCGCCACCGACGGCTCGGACCGCCCGGTGGAGCCCGTGGGGATCGCCTCGATCGAGTTCTCGGAGTAGGGCACCCGCCACATGTGGCGGGTGCGGGACTGCCACATGTGGCAGTCCCTGGCAGGGCCACATGTGGCCCTGCCCGAAGCCGCACATGTGCGGCTTCGCCCGATGGCGCATGCGCCATCGGGAACCAGCCTCACGCAACTTGTGGCGATGCCGCCGTTTGGGGCGGATGCCCAACCAATTGGGACAAAAGCCCGACGAGACCGCGCGCGAGGTGTAGCCTCTGTGTCGAGCGCAAACCAGCACGGGAGGCCCCACGATGGCGACTGTCGACCGATCGAAGATAGGCCAGCACGCAACCGAAATCCACAACGGCGCGAGCAACGGGAGCTCGGTAGCGGCGGCGGGCGCGGAGATCCCGGTCGAAAACCCCGCCACGGGTGAGATCGTCAGGACCGTCCCCGACCTCGACGCAGCGGCCGTCGCGGAGCTGGCAAAGCGCGGGCGCGAGGCCCAGCCGACGTGGGAGGCCTACGGCTTCGAGGGGCGTGGACGGGTGCTCTCGCGGATGCAGAAGTGGGTGATGGACAACGCCGATCGGATCGTGCGCACGATCGTCTCGGAGACCGGCAAGACTTACGAGGACGCCCAGCTCGCGGAGATCTCCTATGGGGGGGCCGCGTTCGGTTTCTGGGCCAAGCACGCCCCGGAGTACCTCGCCGACGAGCGGGTGCGCTCGAGCACGGTGTTCGTGAAGGGCAAGAAGCTGATCCTGCGCTACCGCCCGCTGGGGTTGATCGGGGTGATCGGCCCCTGGAACTACCCGCTGACCAACTCCTTCGGCGACTGCGTCCCCGCGCTGGCGGCGGGCAACAGCGTGATCCTCAAGCCCTCCGAGGTGACGCCGCTCACCTCACTGCTGCTGGCGGAGGGCCTGAAGGAGTGCGGGATCCCCGAGGGTGTCTTCCAGGTGGCCACCGGCCGCGGGGCCACGGGGGCGGCGCTGATCGAGGAGGTGGACATGATCATGTTCACCGGCTCCACCCGCACCGGGCGCAAGGTCGCCGAGGCCGCGGCGCGGCGGCTGATCCCCGCCTCCCTGGAGCTGGGGGGCAAGGACCCCATGATCGTGCTTGCCGACGCCGACCTCGAGCGGGCGGCGAACGTGGCGACGTACTACTCGATGCAGAACTCCGGGCAGACCTGCATCTCGATCGAGCGCGCCTACGTGGAGGCCCCCGTGTACGACGAGTTCGTGGCCAAGGTCACCGAGAAGGTGCGCGCCCTGCGCCAGGGCCGCCCCGACGGGGGGCCCGGCACGGTGGAGGTCGGCTCGATGACCTTCCCCCCGCAGGTGGACATCGTGGAGGACCATGTCCAGGACGCCCTCGCGAAGGGTGCCCGCGCGCTCACCGGCGGGCACCGCGGCACGGGCGCGGGGCACTTCTTCGAGCCCACCGTCCTGGTGGACGTGGACCACTCCATGAAGATCATGCAGGAGGAGACCTTCGGCCCCACCCTCCCCATCATGAAGGTGCGCGACGCCGAGGAGGCCCTGCGCCTCGCCAACGACTCCCCCTACGGCCTCGCGGGCTCGGTCTTCAGCAAGGACACCGAGAAGGGCGAGAAGCTCGCCCGGCGCGTGGAAGCGGGGGCGGTGTGCGTGAACGACGCCATCATCAACTTCGCCGCGCTGGAGCTGCCGATGGGCGGCGTCAAGGCCTCCGGCCTGGGCTCCCGCCACGGCGCGGGGGGGATCCGCAAGTACTGCAACCAGCAGGCCCTCCTCGTCACGCCGCGGCTGGCGCTCAAGCGCGAACCGCACTTCTTCCCCTACACCCGCGGGGGCACCAAACGGCTGGGCAAAGCGCTGAAGCTGCTGTATGGGCGGGGCAAGCGGGATTGAGGCGGCCGCGCGGGCGCACGGGCGGGGCCCTCAGGCGTCCCCGTCACGGCGACCTGGCGATATGAGTCAGTCGATCGATCCCGGCTCTGCGATCCACACGCTTTCGATCCCGAGTACGCGGCAGAGGACGTCGAAGTGGCGGTCGTAGTGCAGCATCCCCGAGCCCCGCTCGGCGGCCGCGGCGGCGATCAGGTAGTCGGCGGCTGGTAAACGTCGCTCGCCGCGCAATTCGCGTGAGGCGCCGAGGGCCGCGTCACCCGCGCTACGTGTTACCGGGGCCCCTGCGAGTCCTTGCAGCGCACGATCGAGATCGCCGAATGCCTCCTCGTCGGGGGCGGCGGCCAAGAGCTCCAGTGCGACCACTGGGCAGACGGTCAGCAGGCCGGCGTCGCGGGTCGCCGCCCACCTGGGCAGGACCGCGGGATCGGTGCGACGAGTCCACGCGGAGGTGTCGAATACGAGCGACGTGCGCGAGCCGTATGGCTCAGCGGCGTTCTGCATGGAGGCGGTCGGATACCGACCAGTCGTAGCGATCGTCCTCGCCCGAATCGAGTCGCTGCAGAAACTCGATCGCCTCCCGTCGGCGGTCCTGCTCGGCGCGGATCGCCTCGGCGCCGCGCAGCGCGAGGTCGTGCACGGCGCGTGACCGTGGCTTGGCGCCGCCGAGCTCCGCGACCGCGGCGGCCAGCTCGGAGTCGAGCGTGACCTGTATGCGAGGCTTGGTTCCCGGCATGGCAAAAGTGTATCACCCAAGCGGTACACCCTTGTGACAATGGACGCGGGGCACGGATTTCCAGCCACTCCGCCACGCGTTCCACCGCGGGGATCTTGCGCGTCTTGTTGTGCTCCCACAGGCCCCCGAAACGCCGCAGCTGGGGCTCTAGGTAGCCCGCGGGCTTGCCGAGGGTGAAGACGATCGCCTTCCCTCCACCCGCTCCATCACGTAGAAGGGGCAGCCGATCGTGGCGTTGTCCTCGCCCATCGCGAGCATCCTGGGCATGCGCGCTGCGCCTCGCCAACGACTCCCCCTACGACCTCGCTGGCTCGGTGTTCAGCAGGGACACCGAGAAGGACGAGAAGCTCGCCCGCCGCGTGGAAGCGGGGGCGGTGTGCGTGAACGACGCCATCATCAACTTCGCCGCCCTCGAGCTCCCCATGGGCGGCGTCAAGGTCTCCGGCCTCTTCGCCTCCTAGGGCGGCGGCCACACACCCTGCACCAGTCCGCCCTGGGGTCGGTCGGATGCTTCACGTCGGCCTCGCCCCTGCTCGGCCAGTCACCTTTCCCGCCGCCTGTCTGGTGATTTAGCCGACCTGGATTTTCCCACCCGTTTCTAGTTCGATTTTGTCTTCGCCGGTGAACGTCGCTTTTTCGCTACCGAGGTCGACTTCGCTTCCCGACGTACTGGAGAACTTGATTGTGGATTTTTCGTTGTTGGGTTCGCCAACAAGTTTTCCTGTAAGTACCCATTCCTTATTGAGGCCTGCTTTTTCGCAGCCTTCGATAGTTATTTTGGTCGTTGGTTCTCCAAACCCACCGCTCGGCAGCTTGAGCTGGTCAAAGATTGTCGTGCCTTTGTATATTAGCTCAGATTCGCCACTAACGGCAGTGACCTCACGGAATGATTCTTTGTTTACCTTACAGCCACCACCGGGTTTCGGCACAGTGCATTTTTTGTAGCGAGCCAGGTGGATGTTCAGGCCAGCTGCACCGCTTGTCGGGTTTTCGATCCAGCCTTCTCCTTCGAGGACCGGACATGAGATTTCGACTTCTGTCCCTTCGAGTTTTGCCGCTATTACCGTGCTTCCAACATTTTCAATGACTGTGCTCTCTCGTACCCCTGCTGCAAAGCGTTCGTTTGCTTCGTTGTACCAGCGCGGGGTTGCTTCTTCAGCCGCTAGCGTTCCCGTTTTTTCTTCGAATTCGCCCGATCCCGACAGCGAGGCTTCGTCGCCTTCGGTTTCTATCGGTTCAGCCCCGCCGGCAAGCGTAGGGAGGGTCAGCTTGACCTTCCCCGATTCGTTTTTGAGCGTGGCCTTCAGGTCCCCTTTGAAAATCCAGGTTTTATTAAAGCTGCCTTTTTCGCAGCTCGTAAGGGCCAGACTGAACCTGACTTCGGTGGCAGAATCAGAATATATTTTTTCGCTATCTATCCCTTCCTTTTTTCCAGTTTGGTCGGCCATCCGGGTAGTTCTTCAGCCGACACTCCCCCTGCCGTCAGTTTGCAGCCGGTGGGGCCTTTGATGAGGGAGCATTCTTCGAAGGTCAGCGTCGTAAACTTATCCGTTCCAGGGAACCCGCCTTTGAGTTCTACTTCGCCACTGGCTTTTTTGCATTCGACCTGGAATTTGTTTGTTGTGCTTTTATCTTCCCACTTGATCTTGAGTTTGCTGAACTTCGCCACCGTGGAGCGCGTTTCGCTGGCGGACTTCAGCGTATGTTCTTTCGACGCCCATACGGGTTCGTTTGTCGCGTAGGCAGAAGGCGCGAGCGCACAAGCCCCGAGACAGGAGAGCGAGACCGCTACTCCGATGATCTTCCGCATGTGTCGTCACCGTCCCTTTTGCAGGTCGAAAGCAATGCACACGCCACATGGCTGTGGCTGCTTGAGGAGCTAGGCTATCCGCGCCAACGCTAGCAATACAAGTTCTAAAAGTCAATCAGTTTGAGCCGTGCCGGAAATGGCTCAGTTTCGGTATCTTCGCGCACTCACAACCTTGCGCATTTTGTTTCCCACTAAGCATGTGCCCGCTCCGTAGCGCACCGGACGACATCGCGCACCTGCTCGAAGCCAGGTGGACACGGGCACGGATTCGCCCAGCGTGAGTGAATCTGCCGTTATGCGATTTCAGCCCGCAGCGCGATTCCCAGCATCCGCTCCAGCGCGGCGATGGTGGTCGCGGCCGCGGTGTGATGCACGGCGGCCATGCCCAGCTCCACGGCGGGGGTGAGGTTGAAGGGGAGGTCGTCGACGAACACGCACTCCGCGGGTTCGCGGGCGATCGCCTGCGCGCCCATCTCGTAGATGTGGGGGGCGGGCTTGCGGATGCCCACCTCCCCGGAGATCACCACGCCATCGAACAGCTCCCCGAGCAGCTCGCGGGGATAGCGGGTGGTGCCCCAGGAGTTGGAGATCAGGCCCGTGGCGAACCCCGCGGAGCGGGCGGTGCGCACCGCGTGGACCATCGTCTCCTCGAGTGTCGCGCCCGAGAACAGGCGGTCGATCAGCCCCGCGGGCGAGGTGAGGCCGAGCAGGCCCCCGAGCTGCGCCTCGAAGTCGGCCTCCGCCACGCGGCCCTCCTCGAAGCCGATCAGCAGCTCGCGCCCCTTGGGGTCTTCACGGAAGGCGTTGACCAGCGCGGCGGGATCGAGGCCCTCCTGCTCGCAGAAGGCGCTGAAGGAGCTGAACAGGTTGGTGGTCATCACCCCGCCCCAATCCACCAGCAGGCCGCGGATCGGGCCACCGCTGCCATTCGAGCTCTCCACCGACAGCGCTCTCGCGCCCTGCTCCTCGTCCGTGCCGGCCTCCGCGGCCCGCTTCAGCTCCTCTCCCGAGCCGGTGAGGCTCTCGGCGGACTCACTCACCCCGTGCCACCTCCTCGGCGTGGGCGGCCAGCTGCAGCACGCCCTCCCCGAAGTGCTTCAGGTAGGGGTCGTCGGTGGCGCCCGCGAGGGCGCGCTTGTAGTTGCCCTCCATGAACACCGTCATCTTCCACACCGCGAGCGTCACATACCAGCGCAGGTCGCCCATCGAACGGCCTGTGCGCGCTTCGTAGCGCGCGATCAGCTCCGCGCGGGTGGGGAAGCCCTCGGCCTTGGTGACCGCGCCCAGCGAGTCCCTGATCCCCCCCGCGGGGTCGTCCGCCTGCCCCCACACCATGCACATGTAGCCCAGGTCCGCGAGGGGGTCCCCGATGGTGGCCATCTCCCAGTCGAGCACCGCGGTGAGGCGCGCGGGGGCATCGGTGGCGAACATCGTGTTGCCCAGGCGGTAGTCCCCATGCACGATCGTGGCCGCCCCCGACTCCGGGAGATGCTCGGCCAGCCACTGCGCCACGCGTTCCACCGCGGGGATCTCGCGCGTCTTGTTGTGCTCCCACAGGCCCCCGAAGCGCCGCAGCTGGCGCTCCAGATAGCCCGTGGGCTTGCCGAAGCCCTCCAGGCCCGCCGCCCCCCAGTCGACGGCGTGGATCTCCGCGAGCGCGTCGATCAGCTCCTCGGCGATCCGCCGCCGCTGTGCGGGATCGTCGAGCGCGGGCGGCAGGGTGAAGACGATCGCCTCCCCCTCCACCCGCTCCATCACATAGAACGGGCAGCCGATCGTGGCGCTGTCCTCGCCCACCGCGAGCACCCTGGGCACGCGCGCGGCGGTGCCCCGCAGGGCTCCCAGCAGGCGCGCCTCACGCAGCACGTCGTGAGCGGAGGGCGGCAGCGGCGGGCGGGGGGGGCGGCGCAGGACCACCTCGCTGCCGTCCCCGCGTCGGATGAGGTAGGTGACGTTGGAGTGCCCCTCCCCGATCGGGCTCGCCTCCAGCTCCCCCTCCCCGAGGCCGTGGGCGTCGAGGAACTCGCGCAGGGGCTCCAGCACGAGCAGGGGGGGGCGCGCGTTGCCCTCCGCGTCGGCGTGGGTGCGGACGACGTCATCGGGTGCCGCGGGAGCGCTCATCACTCGCAAAGCTATCCAAGATCGACGGGGAGGCGACCGCAACATCCTCTCCGGTACGGTGTCTTAACCGCAAAGCACGCCTGCGTGTCCACCTTTCCCTGCGACAGCACGGCCGCTCCGGTGCAACGTCTGCGCGTCGTACCCGCGTATCTGCAAGCCCCCGACGGAATGGAGTTTCCCCGCATGCCGCGTATCCGCGTACTCCTCGGTGCACTGCTCGCATGCTCGGCTCTCGCCGCAGCGGCAGGCGTCCCCCCGGCGCTCGCCTCGCACGATCAGACGGTCTTCTTCGAGGGCGGCCAGGTGCTGCTCGAACCGCGCCACCGCGAACACGCGCTCGCGCAGCTGGAGCACCTCGGGGTGCACGCGCTGCGCGTGGAGCTCTACTGGTCCTACGTGGCCCCCGACGCCTCCAGCCGCAAGCGCCCCAAGTTCGAAGCCGCCAACCCCGCGTCGCCGGGCTACAACTGGAGCCTCTACGACTGGCTGCTGGGCAAGGCGAGGGAACTGAAATGGCAGGTGCTGCTGACCGTGACCTCGCCGGTGCCCCACTGGGCGAGCGCGAACGGCACCAGCTACACGAGCCCCGACCCCAAGGACTTCGAAGAATTCATGACCGCGGTGGGCCTCCGCTACGGCTCGGAGGTGTCGCTGTTCGCGATCTGGAACGAGCCCAACGACATCGCCTTCCTGCAGCCCCAGTTCAACGCCAACGGCTCCCCCGCCTCGCCGCGCATCTACCGCCGCCTGTTTCAGTACGGCTACGCGGGGCTGCAGGCGGCGGGCCTCGCGCACCCCAAGGTGCTGATGGGCGAAACCGCGCCCGTCGGCGCCGACAGCCTCAGCCGCTCCTACATCCGCGAAACCGGGGGGGTGCGGCACGGGGGGCTGCTCCACGACGTGGCCCCGCTGGCGTTCCTGCGCGGGGCGCTGTGCCTCAACTCCAACTACTCCAAGGCGGGCTCCTGCGAATCGCTGCCGGCGTACGGCTACTCCACCCACGCCTACACCCAGAAGCAGGGCCCCCTGTGGAAGCCGCCGGAGTACGACGACATCACGATCGGGGTGCTCTCGCGTCTGGAAGGCGCGCTTGACAAGGCCGCGCGGGCGGGGGCGATCCGATCGGGCATCCCGATCTACCTGACCGAGTTCGGGGTGCAGAGCGTGCCCAACCGCTACGAGGGGGTCTCGCTGGCAAAGCAGGCCGAATACGACGCCCTCGCCGAAGACATCGCCTGGCGGGATCCACGGGTGGCGGCCTTCTCGCAGTACCTCCTGCACGACGACAAGACCGGCGGCCCCCCGGGGTCGAGCGTCCACGGTGGCACCGTCGGCTTCCAGACCGGCCTCGAGACCTTCAACGGCATCCCCAAGCCGCTCTACTATGCGTGGTCGGTCCCACTGGTGGTCTCCAAGCATGGGCGCGGCTACTCGCTGTGGGGCCTGGTGCGGCCCGCCACGGGGTCCACCAAGGTGACGATCCTCGTGCGGGCGCCGGGCTCCAAGAGGTACCGCCCGCTCGAGACCGCCACCACGGAATCCCTGGGCCACTGGGAACTCACATCGAACGCGGCGGGCGTCGCCTGGAAGGTGCGCTGGACGAGTCCCGGTGGTGTGAAGTACGAAGGGCCCCCGATCGGAGTGACCCCCTCGCCCTAGAGTGGAAGGGCGATGCCGGAGCTGCCCGAGGTCGAGATCACAGCGCGCCGGCTGGACGGCGCCCTGCGGGGGGCGGAGATCGAGTCGGCGCTGGCGCCGGGCATCAACGCCCTGAAGACCTTCGACCCCCCGCTCTCCGCGCTGGCGGGCCGCAAGATCGCGGGCGTGCGGCGGCGGGGCAAGCACCTGATCGTCGAGGTCGCGGAGGACTCTGAGCGCCCGGGTGATTCTGAGCGCCCGGGTGGTTCTGAGCGCCCGGGTGGTTCTGAGCGCCCGGGTGGTTCTGAGCGCCCGGGTGGTTCTGAGCGCCTTGTGCTGCTGATCCACCTCATGTCCGCCGGCAGGCTGCAGCTCTACGACAAGCGCGCGGGTCCCCGCGACCGCACCTCGCGCCTGCTCGTGCGGGTGCGCTCGCCGGCAGCACAAGACTCCTCCTCCTCCTCCTCCTCCTCCGGTGCCGGCGGCGCCGCCGGGCCGGAGGCCGAGCTGCGTCTGCGCGAGTTCGGCTCCAAGCAGGCCGCCTGGGTGAAGCTGCTGCGCGCCGATGTGCTCGCGCAGGAGGAGGCGCTCGCGACGCTGGGCCCGGAAGCGTGGCCCGACCCGCCGCCGCTGCGCGAGCTGCTGGACGCACCCCGTCCGCTGCACACGATGCTGCGCGACCAGCGCACCATCGCGGGCATCGGGCGCTCCTGGGTGGACGAGATCCTGTGGGAGGCCCAGCTTTCCCCCTACAAGCGCGGCGCGGACCTGACGGAGGAGGAGGCCACGCGGCTGCGGGAGGCGACCGTGGGCATCCTCGGCGCGGCGATCGACCATTACGAGCGGGTCATCAAGCTGCCGATCCCCGACAAGCTGCCGATGCCGCTGCGCGTGCACCGCCACGAGGGCGAGCCCTGCCCCCGCTGCGCCACCACGCTGCGCTCGGTGCACTTCGAGGACTACGTGATCGCCTACTGCCCCGCCTGCCAGACCGAGGGGCGCGTGCTCAAGGACCGGCGGCTCTCGCGGTTGCTGAAGTAACGGGCCCCGGCGCTCAGGGAACGCGGATGTCGTGTTTGGCCCGGGCGGCCCCGAGCTCGATGAGGCCGATGAGGCTCGCCGAGCGCCGGTCGATGCGCCTCACCCACGTCCAGTGGCGGCCCACCGGGCAGCGCTGCCACCGCCACCTGCCGAGCCTCACCGCCTTCAGCGAGCCACCCGGAATCCAGATCGTGGTGAACACATGGCCCTCACGGCAGCGCACCGGACGCTCGAATCGCTTGAAGATGCGCATCGATCGGGAGTCTACAGCGGGGGGAATATCGTCCGGGCCGTCCCAAGCGGCATATATCATCGCCGCGCGCGCGAGCCCGTCGACGGTGGATCGGCGCGAAACGACGACAGGCAGGGGGCGTGATGCGGCATCCATGGATCGGCAGGTCGGCCCCCGCGCTGGCGGTGGTGCTCCTCGGCTTGTTGGCTGTGCCGGCCGCGCAGGCACAGACGTTCGTCGCTGACCCCCTGATCCCCGACACGACGGCGGCGAGCGCGTGCGCCTCCCCCTGTGCTCTGCGCCAGGCGGTGGTGGCCGCGCAGGCCGCCGAAGAAGCCGCGGGGGAACCTCTCGCGAACACGATCGAACTACCCGCCGGGACCTACACGCTCACCAAGGGGCCGCTGCGCGTCGCGCACCCGTTCGCGGGCTTGCCCGAAGAGGCCACGACGATCGTCGGGCTCGGCGCTCGCGCCAATGAAGTCGTGATCACCGCCGCAGGCAACAGCCGCGTCCTGATCGACGGCAACGAAGGCGGGACGAGCGGTGAGGCGGTGCTCGAGCGCCTCGAGATCACCGGCGGGAACGGAGAAGGCGGAATCGACGAAGCAGAACTCGAGCCCCAAAAAGGTGAAGGCGGCGGCATCGCGGTCGAACAGAACGGCACCCTGAAGCTCGAGGAAGTCCTCCTCGACGGCAACGCCGCGGCGGTCGAGGGCGGTGGCGTCGAAAACGCGGGCGAGCTCGTGGTCGAAGACAGCACGATCGCCCACAACACCGTCGCCGGCGGTGTCGGCCTCGGCGGAGGGATCGCGAGCAGCGACCTCAACGGACTCAACCACGAGTCGACCACTGTCCTGAACAGCACGATCGCCGACAACTCGGTCTCCGCAGGCAGCAAGGACGAAGGCGGCGCCGTCTTCAACGGCACGACCCTGACCGTCACGAACTCCACGATCGCAGGCAACTCGGCTCCGAGCACGGGCGGGGCGCTCGCCGGGTCGGGCGCCGAAGACGCTGGACACCAGCTCGGTGTGACGGAACTCGCCAACACGATTGTCTTCTACAACAAAGGCAAGGACTGCGGTGGTCGCACGCCAACCTCGCTCGGTGGCAACATCGCCGACGACACAAGCTGCGCGCTGGGGAGTCACAGCGACAAAGTCGGCGATCCGGGGCTCGAAAAAACCGGGGCGGCGGAACCGAAGCTTGCGGACAACGGTGGGGCGACCGAAACGATCGCGATCTCGAGCTCGCTCTCGCTCGCGGCCCAAGACGGTCAGGAACAGCACTGTCCCGCGACCGACCAGCGCGGGACCGCGCGTCCCTCGCACGCAGACTGCTCCTCCGGCGCTTACCAGTACGTGGCTCCCGCGCGGTTCACTGTCACCGCAGCGACCGCGACGCAGGAAACCGAGGTGGCCGCGCAGAGCGCCGGCGCAAACGCCTCCTGCACCGCGACCAGCTGCACCGTCGAGGAAGGGGAAACGGTGACGCTGACAGCCGAAAGCAAATACTCGGGCCTGCAGTTCATCGGCTGGTCGGGCGGCTCCTGCGCGACCCAGAACCCGTGCAAGCTCGAACATGTCAAAGCCGGTGAGACCGACACGGCGAACTTCGAACTCGGCCCCCCGAGCAGCCCGCCCGCGGGCACGTTCGTCATCTACTTCGACTCCGCAGCCCCCAGCGAAGGGAGCGGCACCCAGCAGGCGCCGTACCGGTCGGTTCACGCGATCGAACCGCTGCTTGAACGCCGCGAAGAAGAAATCGCTCGCGAACACGGCGAGGTCGGCCCGCTCGAGCTCCTCTTCGCCGACGGGGAGTACGAAGGCCTGGCATTCACGAGCGCGCAGAAGATCTCGGTCTACGGCGACCTGAGCCCCGCGACTTGGAAGGCCGAACGCGCACCGGCCGAACCCACCCGCTTCGTGGGGACGCCGCAGGGCCTGCTGCTCAACGGGTCGACCTCGATGAGCTTCCAGCAGGTGACCTTCCGGGGCGGTGCCCCCTTCTCCTCAGGCGCGTCCGCCTACGGCGTGCGCATGATCGGCGCCTCGCAGGCTACCTTCGCCGACGTTGGAGTCGAGGCCGAAAACGGGCGCAACGGCGCGAACGGGGTGACCGGCGCGGCCGGCGCCGAAGGTGCCGCCGGCGGGGCCGGCGGGCAGGGATCGACACCCGAAGAAGTGAGGTCCAGAGGCCTCGAAACCGGCAGCCTCTTCTTCGGCGGAGGCGACGGGGCGGGAGGGGGCGGCTGCCCCGGGCTCGGCCCCTACGGGAACTACTCCGCGATCTCGGCCGCGGGATACCAGCTAGGCGGAGCGGCCGCGTGTCCCGGCGTCGGTGAAATCTCCGACGTGGCCGCGCCCGGCGACGGTGGAGCCGGCGGCAACGGCGGCGAACTGGACGGGAGCTTGGGCTACGGCTATCCCGGGATCGCGGGCAGCCCGGCCATCGTCAACAACGCCGACGCCGCCGCCGGAGGAGCGCTCGGCGACTCGGGCGAGTCCGAAGGCACCTGGTGCTGCGAGAACGGCCATGGCGGTTCCCCCGGATCGGCCGGGGGGTCCGGTGGGCCCGGTGCCGGCGGCAACGACGAGGCGACCACCGCGCCGAAGGCTGGCGGGCTCTACGAACCGGCTGCCGGCGCGAACGGATCGAGTGGCCAGCCGGGAGGCGGCGGCGGCGGCGGAGGCGGCGGCTCCGGGGACTTCGACGGGCTCACCAACGGAGGCGGGAACGGCGGTGGCGGTGGCGGCTCCGGCGGCCTGGGTGGCGGCGGCGGGGCAGGCGGCATCGGTGGCGGCGGCTCCTTCGGGATCTACCTCGTGGGCGGCTCGCACGCCGTGTTCGACTACAGCAGCAGCCTCGCCTCCGGTGAAGGAGGAGAGGGCGGCGAAGGCGGCAACGGCGGCAACGGCGGACCCGGGGGCGCAGGCGGCAAGGGCAGCTCCTACGCCGCCAGCAGCATCGGCGCCGGCGGCAACGGCGGTGCGGGCGGCGGCGGGGGAGCCGGCGGGCCCGGCGGGGGCGGCCTCGGCGGGCCGAGCTACGCGGTGTTTGCGGACGCCCACTCGGGCGTCGAACTCGCCGTCGGCACCACCCAGACCTCGGGCGCGGTGGGTGGCGGAGGCGAACCGGGCGGCCCCGGCGGCCGGCCCGCCGAACGCGGCGGCGGGGGACCCTCATCGCCCTGTTCGGCCCACTGCACCGTGAGCGCGCGGCTGCCCGTGGCGATACCGCCCACGGCGACGATCTCGGGCGGCGTGGTCACCGTCGGCTTGGGTTGCGTCAAACCCTGCAAAGGCAAGATGACGCTGACCGGAGAGCTGGCAAAAGCTGCGGCGATTGCCCCGAAGGGCCAGGGGATCGCGTCGAAGGCCCACGGCGCCCACGAGACGGTGCTCGGCCGACTCTCCTTCTCACTGCCGGCGGCGAAGAAGGTCGCGAAACTCCACATCCGACTGAGCACCGCCGCCCGCAAGCGACTGAAGGGGCTCCAGAAGGGCTTCCCCGCGACTCTCACGGTGGAACTGAAGCTGGGCAAGGCCAAGAAGGCGACCAGGTACACCCAGACGATCGAGCTCCTCCCGCCGGCGGCGAGCAAGCCACCCAAAGCCAAATAGCCAACCAGCCGAGCGTCCCGGCGGCGCGGATCTCCGGGTGAGGCACGACCGGCCGGGCTGCATTCCGCGACCCGGCTAGGATGCGGGGCCATGATCGAGCCCGGCCAACAGGCCCCCGACTTCGAGCTGCCCGATCAGGAGGGCAACCCCGTCAAGCTCTCGGGGCTCCGCGGCCAGCCGGTCGTCGTCTACTTCTACCCGAAGGCCGAAACGTCCGGGTGCACCGTCCAGGCGTGCGGTGTGCGCGACCACCGCGCCGACTATGAGCAGGCGGGCGCGAGGGTGCTCGGGATCTCACCCGATCCGCCGGCAAAGCTCGAGAAGTTCCACGACAAGCAGGACCTGAACTTCACGCTGCTCGCCGACGAGGATCACGCCGTGGCCGAGGCATATGGCGTGTGGGTGCAGAAATCGATGTACGGTCGCACCTACTGGGGCAACGAGCGCACGACCTTCATCGTCGACTCCGAGGGACGGGTGGCGGATGTGCTGCGCAAGGTCAAGCCGGCGGAGCACGACGAGCGGGTGCTGAAGGCGCTGCAAGGGATGAGCTCGCCGCTAGCGTAGAGGGCCAGTTGGGCGTGGGGGCTCGCGCAAACTTCGAAGCCACGGCAAGCTGGCCAGGCGGATCGACTGGCCGTGATCCTCGCCACACGGGGGCAACGTCGCTCGCGGGCGCGACACTATGATTCTCCCGCTTCCCCGGTGACCGGGTGCAACGCAATAGAACAAGTCTACGAGCGAGCCCTGAAAGGAGAGCCGCATGTCGCTGGGCACCATTCTCGAGGCCCCCGAGCATGAGTTCGACGACGAGGACTGGGAGGATGACGAGGAGTTCGGCGCCGACGAGGAGGAGTTGGACCTCGACGACTACGACGAGACCCTCGAGGACGAGGACGAGGGCGGGGAGGACGACATCTGAGCCTGCCATACGCTTGAGGTGTGCCCAGCGCCTCGACCTCGATCGGCCACAGCCTCAGCTCGTTCCTCGACGCGGCCGGCAAGTTCTTCTCGGACCTCGCCGCCGTGCACTGGGGGGCGCTGGTGCTGGGTCTGGCGTTCTTCGCTCTGAACCTCACGCTGCGCTCGCGGGCGTTCTTCCACAGCCTGCGCGCCGCCTACCCGGCTGTCAGCTTCCAGTGGCGGCGGATCTGGGGCGCCTACTGGGCGGCGGTCGGCTTCAACAACGTGGTGCCCGCGCGTGGGGGGGACATCATCAAGCTGTTCCTCACGCGCAGCTCGATCCCCGGCTCGACCTACCCGACGGTCGCCTCGGCGTTCTTCGTGGAGTCGATCTTCGACGCCACGGTGGGGGTGCTGGTGCTGATCTTCGCCTTCTCCCAAGGCGTCTTCCCCAAGCCGCCCGACTTCTCGCAGCTGGGCTCCTTCGACATTTCCTACCTGGCGGGGCACTTTCGCTTCACGCTCTTCCTGATCACGGCCCTGGCGATCCTCGGATTGGTGGCGTTCGCGCTGCTGTCGGTGCGCGTTCAGGCCTTCTGGGAGCGCGTCCGCCAGGGCCTCACGATCCTCTACGACCGCCCCCGCTACCTGCGCGAGGTGGCGGCTCTGCAGGCGGCGGGGTGGGTCTGCCGCTTCGCCGCCTTCTGGTTCCTGCTCGACGCCTTCCGTGTGGGGGGCTCGGTGGAGAACGTGCTGCTCGTGTTCGGGGTCAACCAGGTGGCTGGCGCGGTGCCCTTCACGCCGGGTGGCGCCGGGGTGCAGCAGGCGCTGCTGGTGAAGGTGTTCGCGGCGAGCGCCGCCGGCACCGCCGCGGTGGCGGCCTACTCCGTGGGCCAGCAGATCGCGATCGCGATCTTCACCGCGCTCGTGGGCCTGGGTGCGGTGGTGTTCATCTTCCGCTTCCGCTCCTTCCGCGAGGTGATCGCCGCCGGACACGCCTCGCGCGAGGCGGAGCGGCGCGCGGAGCGGGCCGGGGTCCTATCGAGACCCGCCCACCCGGAGGATCCGCCTACTGAAGCCCCTCGCGCGCCTCGCGCACGAGCGTGACGGCCTCGGGGAAGATAGTCGCCATCACTGCTCGGATCTGCTCGGCCTGCGCGTCGGCGCTGCCCTGGAGGTTGACGCGGTTGACGGCCGCCACCGTCATGTCGACGGCGAGCTTGATCGCGTTGTCGGCCCACGCGAGGCGCTGCTGGCCCTGCATCTGCATGGCGAAGTCGGCCAGGCGGCGCTGAAGCTCCTCAGGGTCGCCAAACAGGTCTCCAAAGCCGCTGCCCTCCATCGCACTCTCATCCTAGCGACCGCCCACAGACCGCACTGCTCCAGCCCAGCCCATGGAGCGCTCGGCCCCCGCTACCCATGCAGTGCCCTGCCCTGGCCAGCCCATAGACTGCCCTGCCCATGGCAAGGTCACAGAAATCCAGGAGCGAGGAGTCCGGCGGCGAGACGCTCGCGCCGGGCAAGCAGGAGGTTGCCGCTCGGGTCGCCCGCGAGACCTACCTGCGCAACCGTCTCTCGGTGCCCTCGATTGCGGGCGGGGTGCTCTACCTGCTGGGCGGCATCATCGTCAGCGCGACCCTGCGTTCGCTGCCGACGGTGGGCGCGATCCAGGGGCTGGCGCCGGTGCTGAGGGGCGAAGCCAACCCGGCCGTCAGCCCGGGTGCGGCCGAGGTGAGGTTCATCGACCACCACGCCTTCGGCCTGATCGCGGGCAACGTGCTGCAGGCGGTGGCGGTCCTCTTCCTCGTCGCGGTCCTGCTCTTCCTGCTCGGCGCGATCCGCTTTCGCCGGCCCGAGACGAGCCCCCTGGCGCGGCCGCTCGTGCTTGGCGGCGGGGCGGTGATGGTGCTTGTGTCCATCGTCCATCCGGTGGCCCAGGCGTTGAACGCGCACAGCTTCGCCACGGGCCACGACTTCACCACCGACGCCGTCAACCGGGCGCTGACCCAGACCGCGGTGCTCGAAGGCAGCGAGTACCTCGGCCTGCTGGGTGGCCTGGTGTTGGCCGCGGGCATCATGATCGTGGTTCTGGGCGCCTCGCGCACCGGCCTCTTCCCCCGCTGGATGATGTACCTGGGGATCTTCTCGGCCCTGCTCGCCTTCACCCCCGTGGGGCTGTTGCTGGGATCGGCCCAGCAGCTGATCCCGGCCTTCTGGATGGTGAGCATGGGCATCCTGCTGGGTGGGCGCTGGCCGGGCGGTGACCCCCCGGCGTGGGCCGCGGGCGAGGCGCGGCCGTGGCCCTCCCAGATGGAGGTCCGCGCCGAGCGGGAAGCCCGGCGGGGTGGGTCTGGACGCGCCGGAGCGCTCGAGCCGTCCGCCGAGCGGGCCGGCAATGGCACGGGCGACATCGTGCCCGAGCCCGCCCAGCCGGCCCGGAGCGGGAGCTCCAGGCGCCGGCGCAAGCGCGGCACTCGATGATTGAGCGCGGCACTCGATGATTGAGCGCGGCACTCGATGATTGAGCGCGGCACTCGATGATTGAGTTACCGGCCGCGCGGGAACAATAGCTCCAGAGAGCGTGGGAATCGCCACAATCCCTTCCCCGTTCCCGCAGTGACACACAGTGTCCCGAGCCCCCGGCAGGGGCGGTTTGAAGGGAGGATTTCCCATGGAGGCAGCATCAATTCGACGGCCCGAGCCGATGCAGTCGATTCCGCGCCGCGACCCGCCACCGGGCGAGGCGACGCAGGCGAGCCTGTGGAAACCGGCCGACCCCGGCCCGCTCGGCCTGGCGGGGTTCGCGATGACCACGTTCGTGCTCTCGATGTTCAACTCGAATCTAGTGGATGAAAAGGGCTTCCCGGTCGTGCTGGGCTTGGCGCTCGCCTATGGCGGGATCGTGCAGCTGCTCGCCGGCATGTGGGAGTTCCGCACCGGCAACACCTTTGGCGCCGTGGCGTTCTGCTCATTCGGCGCCTTCTGGCTCTCGTTCTGGGCGCTGAACGTCTTCTACGCCAAGTCGATCGGCGGCAACGCGGGGCACGCGATCGGCGTGTACCTGTGGGCGTGGGCGATCTTCACCGCATACATGACGGTGGCGGCGCTGCGGGTCAGCGGGGCGGTGCTGCTGGTGTTCGTGCTCCTCACGGCCACCTTCATCCTGCTCGCGATCGGAGCGGTGGGCGCACACACCACCGTCACCCACTGGGGCGGCTACGTCGGTCTGGCGACCGCGGCGGCGGCCTGGTATGCCTCATTCGCGGCTGTGGCGAACTCGACCTTCGGGCGCACCCTGATGCCGGTGATGCCGTTGGGCAAACGGTAGAGTCCGGTCATGGGGACTGAACCGCAGGCACCCCCAGAGGGGGAGGCCCTCGACCGCGAGCTGGCCGAGTTGTTGGAGGTGGAGACCTTCGAGCCCTCCCCCGAGTTCCGCGAGCAGGCGCTCCTCTCGGACCCCGCGGTGTACGAGGAGGCGGCGCGCGACCCGCAGGCGTGGTGGGCGGGCCAGGCCAAGCAGCTGCACTGGTTCGAGCCCTGGGAAACCGTGCTCGACGACTCCAACCCGCCCTTCTACAAGTGGTTCGTGGGGGGCCGTTTGAACGTCTCCTACAACTGCCTCGATCGCCACGTGCTGGAGGGCAGGGGCGAGCGCGTCGCCCTGCACTGGCGCGGGGAGGAGGGGGAGGAGCGCGACATCACCTACGCGCAGCTGCTCGCGGAGGTGCAGCGCTTCGCGAACGCGCTGAAGGACCTCGGGGTGAGCCGCGGGGACGTGGTGGGGATCTACCTGCCGATGATCCCCGAGGTGGTGGTGGCGATGCTCGCCTGCGCGCGCATCGGCGCGCCCCACAACGTGGTCTTCGGCGGCTTCTCCGCGGAGGCGGTGCGCGAGCGGATGGAGTTCTCTCGGGCGAAGGTGCTGATCACGGTCGACGGGGCCGCGCGCAAGGGCAAGACGGCGCCGGTGAAGGACCGGGTCGACGAGGTGATGGGCGACCTCGAGACGCTGCAGCGGATCGTGGTGGTCAGGAGCAAGGGCGTCCCCTGCCAGATGCGCGAGGGCCGCGACGTCTTCTACGAGGAGATCGTGCAGGCCGCCGCGCCGGAGTGCCCGGCGGAGGCGCTGGACGCGGAGCACCCCCTGTTCATCCTCTACACCTCCGGCTCCACCGCCAAGCCCAAGGGCATCCTGCACACCTCCGGGGGGTACCTCACGGGGGTCTCCTGCACCCACCGCTACGTGTTCGATCTGAAGCCCGAGTCCGACGTCTACTGGTGCGCCGCCGACGTGGGCTGGGTCACCGGGCACTCCTACATCGTCTACGGGCCGCTCGCCAACGGGGCCACCTCGGTGATGTGGGAGGGGGCGCCGGACTACCCCCACAGGGGCATCTGGTGGGAGATCATCGAGCGCTACGGGGTCAGCATCCTCTACTGCGCCCCCACCGCGATCCGCGCCTGCATCAAGTGGGGGGCGAAGTGGCCCAACGAACACGACCTCTCCTCGCTGCGACTGCTGGGCACGGTGGGGGAGCCGATCAACCCGAAGGCGTGGCTCTGGTACCACCGGGTGATCGGCTCCGGGCGCTGCCCGATCGTGGACACCTGGTGGCAGACGGAGACCGGGGCGATCATGATCACGCCGCTGCCCGGCATCACCGCCACCAAGCCGGGCTCCTGTGTGCGCCCCTTCCCGGGGGTGGAGGCCGAGGTCTACCAGGAGTCCGGGGGCTATCCGATCGAGAATGGGCAGGGGCTGCTGGTGTTGAGAAGGCCGTGGCCCTCGATGCTGCGCACCCTCTACCGGGAGGAGGAGCGCTACATCAAGACCTACTTCGAGCGCTTCGGGCCGGAGACCTATCTGGTTGGCGATGCCGCCCGCCGCGACTCCGACGGCTACCTGTGGGTCATCGGGCGCATCGACGACGTGGTCAACGTCTCCGGGCACCGGCTCTCCACCGCGGAGGTGGAGTCGGCGATCGTCGCCCACCCGGACGTCGCGGAGGCCGCGGTGATCGGCCAGCACGACGAGGACACCGGGCAGGCGATCGTGGCGTTCGTGACCCTCCAGGGCGAGCTGGAGGGCGACGAGCGCGAGGTGGAGGGCATCCGCGCGACGGTGGCCGAGCGGATCGGCAAGTTCGCGCGCCCCAAGCGGATCATCTGGGCCGACGACCTGCCCAAGACGCGCTCCGGGAAGATCATGCGCCGCCTGCTGCGCGACATCGCCGAGGGCCGCGCGCTGGGCGACGTCACCACGCTGCGCGACCCCGGCGTGACCGCTCAGCTTCAGGAGCGCGTCAGCGAGCTGCAGGCGCAGGAGGACTAGCAGGAGGCCACCGGGCGCGCCCGGCAATTCTCACGAGTCCTTTAAGTTGGGCTGCGAGGCTACCCCGGAACTTCGACGGCGGGATGCAAGCCACACTGCATCCGGAGGCCGTTGAGACGAGCTCTTGAACAGAGAAAGCGACTGTGCCGATGCCAACTGACAACGGCGGCGCTTCGGGTCGAGGCCCCGCGGCGATCGAAACTAAGGGCCTGACCAAGCGCTTCGGTGCGCGCGCGGCGATCGACGGCGTCGATCTTTACGTCCCGCGCGGCAGCGCCTTCGGCTTTCTCGGCCCCAACGGCGCGGGCAAGACGACGATGATCCGGATGCTGCTCGGCCTCACGCACGCCAGCGCGGGGAGCATGAGCGTGCTCGGGTCCCCCGTGCCCGCCGAGCGCGCCCAGGCACTGCGGCGGGTCGGCGCGATCGTCGAGGAGCCGCGCTTCCATCCCAATCTCACCGGCCGCGAGAACCTACGCATCGTCGCCGCCGTGCGCGGACCCGAGGTACAGGCGCGGATCGCCCCAGCGCTCGCGCGCGTCGGCCTCAGCGAGCGCGCCGAGGAGAAGGTCAAGAAGTACTCGCTCGGGATGCGCCAGCGTCTGGGCGTGGCCCGCTGCCTGCTCGCCGACCCGCTGCTCTTGATCCTCGACGAGCCGACCAACGGCCTCGACCCCGGGGGCATCCAGGAGTTCCGCGAAATGATCCGCAGGATGGTCGAGCAGGAGAATCGCACCATCTTCCTCTCCTCGCACCTGCTCGACGAGGTGGAAAAGATCTGCGACGCCGCGGCGATCGTGGACCGCGGCAAGATCATCGCGCAGGGCCCGATCGCCGAGCTGACCCGCGGCGGAGCGGGCGGCGCCCGCAACGAGCTGATCGTGGGCGTGGACGACGTCGAGCTGGCGCTCGGCACGCTCGAAGGCAGCGAGCTCGTGAGCGAGGCCCGCCGCTCCGACGAGGGCCTGCGGGTGGTCCTTGCCGGCGGGGAGGAGACCGCGGCCTCGGTGAACGCGAGCCTTGTACGGGCCGGTGTCGCGGTCATGCGTCTGGAGCCCGTGCGCCACAGCCTCGAGCAGCGCTTCCTGGAGGTCACCGCGCGGCTGGACGCTCCGGTGGAGGAGGTGAGGGCATGAGTGCCGTTGCGCCGACGGCGCCCGCACCCGCTCGCGGAGGTGGCTCGGTCGTCACGCTCGCGGCGCAGATGTTCGGCGCGGACTTCCTCAAGTTGCGCAGGAAGCGCGGCACCCTGATCTGGGCGCTCGTGCTCGCACTTGGTCCAGTGCTGATCTTCTTTGCTGTGACCGCCATTCAGCACGCCTCCAACCCGCAGAAGTACGAACCCGCCGGCGGTGTGTCCAACTTCCACGACGGTCTGCGCGTGGTGGCTCTCATCTTCGGCCCGCTCGCGGCCCTCCTGATCGGCGTGGAGGCCGGCACGGGGGATGCCTCAGCGGGTGTCTTCCGGGATCTGGTGGTGACTGGCCGCTCGCGCCTGGCGCTGTTCGCCTCGCGCGTCCCCGCGGCGCTGGCCATGTGCTTCTCAGTGATGGGTGCCGCCTACGCGACGCTGCTGCTCGGCACCTTCGTCTTCGCCGGGAACCTCCCCACACCCGACGCGTCGCTGATCTTCAACGGCCTGGGTTTCATGCTGCTGAGCACAGGAATGCTGTGCGCGGTGGCGGTGGGCTTCGCGGCGTTGACCGTCTCCAAGCCGGGAGCGATCATAGCCCTGATCGCGTGGCACATCGTGGCCAGCCCGCTGCTCGCCAACATCAGCTCGCTGGGGAGCGCCCGAAAATGGCTTCTGAGTCAGGCCGTGTCGCACTTCAGCCCGATCCACCTCCCCGAAGGCGGTCACGGCGCAACGGTCACGATGTCCGGCGGCCTGGCATTCATCGTGCTCCTCGCCTGGCTGGTCGTGTTCCTCGGCCTCGGCGCATGGCGCACGAGCAGCATGGACGCCTGACCGCGCCTGACCCGGAGGCCGTTCTTCCGACATTGTGATTCGCCGCGAACCTCTCCATCCGCGACGCGATGACCTGTACGCCAGGGACGTTTACGCGCGGGGGGCGTAACGGTGGTGCAGCATCAGCGCGTTGCCGTCGCGATCGGCGAAGAAGGCCATGTGACATACGCCCGTGTCCAAGGTCTCGCCCGCGAACTCGACGCCGCGCTCCTCGAGCGCTGCCCGCGCCTGCGGGACGTCGTCGACGTGCAGTGCGATCGCGTTGGGGTTGGTCTTGTGTGCGAGACCCATCTTCTCGGGGTCGAACACGCTGAGCGTCACGTTGCCAGTCTCGAACTCGGCATAGTTGCGCTCCCTGAGGTACACCGAGCGTGGTAGACCGACCGTGTCGCCGTAGAACTCCACTGCCGCCTCGAGATCCTTCGTCGGCACACTGAGGAAATCGACGCCGGTGACTAGCTGGTGGGTGGTCATGGTGGTGCCTCCTGTTGGTCGTCGCCTGCTGGACTGGCGCGTCAGGGGATGCGAGCATCGGGCAAAGCACCCCTCGACGGTGCCCACAAGATGCAAGCAAAGATGAGCCATGCCTGTCGGCCCATCTCAGAGGCCGCCCACCTAAACCTTGCGGTTCTCCGGCACCCAGCAGCCGTCGTCCTGGCGGGTGAAGTCCTGGAAGAGGTTCGGCGCCTCCGCGCACATGATCCGGGCGATCTCGTCGAACACGAGCCGCAGCTCCTCCTCGGCGCCCTCGGCGGTGCGCATCTCGATCACGTGGCGCAGCGTGCGGGCGTTGGCGGTCCACACGATGTCGGTGGAGAGGCCGATCGGCGCCAGGCGGCGCAGCGCGGAGGTGACCTCCTTCTTGACGTGGAAGGGCACCCCCTGTGCGTCGATCCCGAGCTTGGCGGCGGCGCTCACCTGGAACTCCTCCAGCTGCTCCACGATCGAGAGCACCTGCTCGCGCACCGGCTCCAGCGCCGGCGGCACGCGGAAGCCGATGTCGGTGAGGCGCACGTAGCGCAGGCTCTCCTGGCTGAAGGCCGAGCCGGCGCGGTGGCGCACGAGCTCGTGGGTGAAGACTCGTGAGCAGTTGCGCAGCGCGAAGGAGTAGTTGGCGTGCTCCAGCACGCTCCCGTGCCCCGAGCGCAGGATGTTGGCGAAGTACTCCCGCCGGTCGGTGCGGATCCTGGAGACGTTGGGGTTCAGGCCGGGCTCCCAGCTGCGGTAGCAGGCGCGTCCGCCGAACTCCACGAGCAGCTCGCCCGCGTTGACGGCCTGGGACTCACCCGCTCCTCCTTCTTCCCCTCCTCCTCCTCCTCCTCCTCCGCTCTGCACCTCGCCCAAGCGGAGCTCCAGCCACGACTCGCCGCCCACGTCCCGCAGGTATCCGCGCAGCCCCTCGACGTCGATCGAGGGGCGGGCGATCAGGAACACGCTGGGGGTCGTCTCGTGCACTGGGGCGAGCGATGGTAGGGCCTCATCCGGACGCCATCCCCAGGCTGCCCAGCCCCTTCCGCGATACCATCGCGGTCTGATTGCAGAGGCATCGACGGACGGTCCGGTGCCCGCCGTGGGGCTGCCGGCGGAGGAGTTGCACGTGTGGACGCTCCCCCTCGACGTTCCCGCCGATACGCGCGCGCGTCTGGGGGAGTTGCTCGCAGAGGAGGAGCGCGAGCGCTTCGAGCGCATCCTCGCCCCCGCGGCTCGCGCCCAGCGGTTAGTCGCGCGTGTGGGCCTGCGCCTCCTGCTCGCCCGCTATCTGGGGATCGGACCGCGGGAGGTCGAGCTCGTGCATGGCGCCCGCGGGCGCCCCGAGCTGAACGCGCCCCGAGGGTTGAGCTTCAACCTCTCCCACACCGCGGATCTGGCGGTCTTCGCGATCGCCCGCCGCGCCGCGGTGGGCGTCGACATCGAGGCGCTCGATCGGAGGGAGCCGGCCAGGAGCCTGGTCGAGCGCACGCTCAACACCCGAGAGCGGGAGCGGGTGATGCAGGCCGACCCCGACCGGCGCACCGCTGCATTCCTCGAGTACTGGACCGTCAAGGAGGCCTACGCAAAGGCACTCGGCGTGGGTCTCGCGCTCGACTTCCGCAAGGTGGGGGTCGAGCGTTGCGCCGATCGCCCCCGCCTCGATCTGCCGGAGGGATCCGGGGAGTGGCGGGTACGGCGGCTGCGGCCGCGACCTGGGATCGTCGGCGCGGTCGTGGCCGACGGCGCGCCCTGGCGGATGCGTCTGCGGGCGCTGTCGTTGCCCGCGCTCAACGGTCGCTCGGTGTGAATCTCTCGATTAGCCGAAGTGTATGGCGCGCCGGCAATCGTGCCGTCGCAGTCCGACCGTAGGATCGACGCATGAGTGCGATTGCTGCTGAGGCTTCTCGCGAGGGCTATGCGCTTGCGTACCGCGAGGCCAGAATGGGATTGGAGGATCAGGAGAGATCGGTGGTAGAGCTCCGGGCGCGTGCTGGCGCTCTTGTGGCTGCTGCGGCCATCACGACGTCTTTCTTTGGCGGTCAGACACTCGTGAAGCATGACATCGGCGCTGCGGCGTGGATCGCGATCGGATGCTTCGTGATGCTCGGCTTCGCGGTGTTGCTCGTGCTGTGGCCGCGTCGGGACTGGGAGTTCTCATTGGCACCGGACAAGTTTCATTGCCACGTACCTCGAGCCAGCGGAGGGAGAGCCACTCGCGCTCCACCTGATTGAACGTGACCTTGCTCTGCACATGGGCCGCAGCGCAGAACTGAATCGCCGCCAGCTCAGGACGCTGATGGGGGTCTTTCGTGTCGGTGCGGTGTTGTTGGTGGTCGAGGTTCTGGCGTGGGTGGTTGCCCTCGTAGTCCAGCGCTAGACTCGTGGCAATGTCTGCCAAGCCGATTCCACGGCCGTCCCCCCCATTCCCCCGCGTCCTGAGCCTGTGCGTCCTAGCCCGATGGTCGGCGAGACGCGCGGCGGGGACAACTCGGGTCGTTAGCGACGCGGCAGTCGTAGCGTCTTATGCAGGCGCTCGTCCCCTCGATACCCTCCCGGGTTCAAATACCGTCTCGTTAGGCTGGTCGCGCTGCGGCTATCCTGAGCCGCCATGTCCACGCCCGCCACACAGCCCGCCGACCCGGAGCTCGAGCGCGCCGCTTGGGACCTCGAGCCGCTCCTGGACGGCGAGGGTGAGTCCGGGGTGCAGCGGAGGTTGGAGGAGGCACTGACCCGCGCGCGGGCGTTTGCCGAGCGCCACGCGGGGAAGCTCGGGGAGCTCGACAGCGCTGGCCTCGCGGAGGCGATGTCGGAGCTGGCGGTGATCTACGAGCTGGTGGGCAGGGCGGGGACCTACGCGGGGCTGCGCTTCTCCACGGACACCGCGGACCCCGCGAACGGGGCGCTGCTGCAGATGGTGCAGGAGCGCGAGACCGCGATCGAGACGACGCTGCTGTTCTTCGAGCTCGAGTGGGCGGCCCTCCCGGAGGAGCGCGCCGAGGAGCTGCTGGAGCACCCGGGCCTCGACTTCTGCCGCCACCACCTGCGCACCGTGCGCCGCTACCGCGAGCACCTCCTGAGCGAACCCGAGGAGAAGATCCTCTCCGAGAAGTCCCTGACCGGCTCCACCGCGTGGGCGCGGCTGTTCGAGGAGCTGACCTCCGCGATCGAGGTTGAGCTGCCGCCGCCGAACCACGCAGCCGACCGCGACGGCGGCCCCGCCGCGGAGGAGACCGCGCGCGTGGCGCTCGATGTGGCACTCAGCCGCCTGGCGCTGCCCAACCGCGAGGCGCGGCGCACCGCGGCGGAGGCGATCACCGCGGCGCTTGCCCCGGGTCTGCGCACGCGGGCGTTCGTGCTCAACACCCTGCTCGCGGACAAGTCCGTGGACGACCGCCTGCGCCACTACCCCAACTGGCTGGCGGCTCGCAATCTGGCCAACGAGGCCAGCGACGAGTCGGTGCGGGCCCTGGTCGAGGCGGTGCGCGGGCGCTACAAGCTGGCGCGCCGCTGGTACCGCCTGAAGGCGGAGCTGCTCGGCATCGAGCGCCTCGCCGACTACGACCGCATGGCGTCGGTGACGCAGGATGAGGTGAGCTTCACCTACGAGCAGGCGCGCGAGCTGGTGGTGGACTGCTACACCTCGTTCTCCCCCGAGCTGGGGGAGCTGGCGCGCGGCTTCTTCACCGGGCGGTATATCGATGCCCCCGTGCGCCCCGCCAAGCGCGGCGGCGCGTTTTGCGCCTCGGCGGTGCCCTCGGCGCACCCGTATGTGCTGCTCAACTACACCGCCCGCCGGCGCGATGTGCTGACGCTCGCCCACGAGCTCGGCCACGGTGTGCACTTCGCGCTGGCGGCGCGCCAGGGCGTGTTCCATCAGGGCACCCCGCTGACGCTGGCAGAGACCGCGTCGGTGTTTGGCGAGACCGTGGTGTTCGGGCGGCTGCTGGCCGACGACACCACCCCCGAGACCCGCCTCCCGCTGCTGGCGGAGCACCTGGAGGACATCATCGCCACGGTGTTCCGCCAGGTGGCGATGAACCGCTTCGAGGAGCTGGCGCACACCGGCAGGCGCGAGCAGGGCGAGCTGTCGGTGCAGCGGATCGGCGAGCTGTGGGCCGACAGCCAGGCGGAGCTGCTGGGCGACGCGGTGGAGATCACCGAGGGCTACCGCACGTGGTGGTCCTACATCCCCCACTTCATCAACACCCCCGGGTACGTGTACGCGTATGCCTACGGCCAGCTGCTGGCACTGTCGGTGTATGAGCGCTACGCGCAGCACGGGGCCGACTTCGTCCCCCAGTACCTGGAGCTGCTGGCGGCGGGGGGCTCCAAAAGCCCCGAGGAGCTGGGGAGGGTCGTCGACATCGACCTCACCGACCCCGGCTTCTGGGACGCGGGCCTGGACCTGGTCGAGCGCCAGCTGGAGCTGGCCGAAGCGGCCGCCCGCGCGGCCACCGCACCGTGATGGTGCGCGGGTGGCGGTGGGATCGCGGCTTGCGGCCCTTCCTCACGGCGTCGCTGGAGGCATAGCCGCTCCGAGGCCGAGAGAGGCCGTAGGGCAACACGATCCTAACCTCGCGCCGCGCAGGGTCGATAAGGTCGCGCGATTCGCGCGCTCCCAGCCTGCATCTTGACGCTGACGCTCGCGGCGGTCACCGCTCTCTCCCCGCCCGCCCTCGCGATGGCCGCCCCATCGCCGGCTGCCGCCGCCCAGCCACTGCCCGCTGCGACCGGGCAGCCCGACTATGCAGCGCTGGCGGAGCAGGGCGTGGGGCAGAGCACGAGCTGGCGCGCGGGGCGTTGGTATTGCGAATACCTCGGCTGCACCGGCCACTACCCGCTGCTGACCATCTGGGGCGAGGTACGAATGTTCGAATCGGTCGACGCGCTCGACATCGCGAGCCCGTCGCCGGCGCACCGCTCGCTGGTGAACCGCTTCGCCCGCGCCTCCGAGCGCTACTGGAATCCGCATCTGCGTGGCTATGCACCCTATTGGGAAGATCGCTATCGCCACGTGGAGGCATGGTTCGACGACAACGGCTGGCTGGGCATCGCGTTCGTGCAGGCCTATCGCGCGACCGGCCAGCGCCGCTACCTGCGCGACGCGCAGCGCGCCTTCCGCTTCATCGCCACCCAAGGCTGGGACGTCGACGGCGGTGGGCTGTGGTGGAACACCGATCACCAGTACCTCGCCGGCGAGGCGCTGGCGGCCGACAGCCTGCTGGGGATGCTGCTTTACGGCGCTGACCGCCAGCCCTTCCAGCTGCGCGAGGCGCAGGCGTTCATCGACTGGGGCAATGCGCACGACCTCGGCTTCCACGGCCTGTACATGAGCGGTGGCCCGCACAGCACCGTGATCGACTACATCGAGGCGCCGCTGATCTACGCGCAATACCTGCTCTGCCAGGCCACCGGGGTGCAGGTCTACTGTGCGCACGCTGCCGAACAGGCCCAGTCGATGACGGAGATCTATGGTGTCGAGTACAACTTCGCGTCGCTGTACGACTCGATCTTCTTCGAGTGGATGATGGCCTACGGGCGGGCTGTCGGCGACGGTCACTGGCTGGAACTGGCCGAGGCCAACGCCGCCCAGGCCGTCCAGCACGCGACGATCGGCGATGGGTTGTGGCTGGGCAGTTGGTGGGGCGGGCCGATCGAGGACTCGCAGACGCTGCCCGGCATGTTCCGTACGATGGCGGGCACCACCAGCCTGTTTGCGTGGTTGTCGTACTACTTGGCCTGACTCGCAAGCCAGGGTCTTGGCGGCGGCCGTGTGGCGTTGGCCAAAGCGACGAGGGCGGGACCGCAAACCTCAGCATCGCTGGGCAGCTCGCCGATACCGTCGTGTGATCGCTCGCCCGCGCTCCCTCCCGACGCGCTCGTCTGTGGCAGCTCCCCCAGACGAAGTGAGCTCGGTACCAGCCGGCGTTTCCTCCACGGCCACGGTGTTTGCGACCTACATCGCGGTGCTCGTGGCAGGAGTGGCGATGCTGGCCTGTGTGGCGGCGCTCGCGCTCGTATGCGCCGCCCCGGCCTCCGCGCAGCCGCTCAACTACATGGCGCTCGCCGAACAGGGGCTCAGGCAGAGCGCGAGCTGGCGCTCGGGGGACTGGTACTGCGAGTACCTCGGCTGCACCGGCTCCTATCCGCTGCTGACGATCTGGGGCGACGTGCGGATGTTCGAATCGGTGGATGCCCTGGAGCTCGCGGCGCCCTCTGCGGCTCACCGTGCGCAGGTGGACCGCTTCGGGCACGCCTCGGAGCGCTACTGGAACCCCTACCTGGGCGGCTACGCGCCGTATCCCGGCGACCGCTATCGAGGCGCGGAGGCATGGTTTGACGACAACGGCTGGCTGGGGGTGGCGTTCGTGGATGCCTACCGCGCCACGGGCGAGTCCCGCTACCTGCGCGACGCGCAGCGCGCCTTCGACTTCGCCGCCACCCAGGGCTGGGACGCGGCCGGCGGGGGCGGGATGTGGTGGAACACCGATCACCCCTACCACGCCGGGGAGGCGCTGGCGGCCGACAGCCTGCTGGGGATGCTGCTCTACGGGATCGACCACCAGCGCCAGCAGCTCGATGAGGTGAGGATGTTCATCGACTGGGGCAACGCCCACGACATCGGCTTCCATGGGCTCTACCTGAGCGGGGGTCCGGGGAGCACTGTGATCGACTACGTGGAGGCGCCGCTGATCTACGCGCAGTACCTGCTCTGCCAGGCGACGGGTCAGAACGGCTACTGCACGCACTCCGAAGAACAGGCGCGCTCGATGACCGAGATCTACGGGATCGAGTACAACTTCGCGCCGCTGTATGACTCGATCTTCATGGAGTGGATGATGGCCTACGGCAAGGCCGTGGGCGATGGCCACTGGCTGGGGGTGGCGGAGGTCAACGCCGCCCACGCCGCCCAGCACGCCGCCACCGACCGAGGCCTTTGGCTCGGCAGCTGGTGGGGAGGCCCGATCAAGGACTCCCAGACGCTGCCCGGCATGTTCCGCACGATGGCGGGCACCACCAGCCTGTTCGCTTGGCTGGCTTACTACTCCTGAGCGTTGCTCACCAGACGGCGATGGTGCGGGGGTGGCGATGGGCCCGCAGCTTGCGGTCCTTCGTGACGAGCCTCCACCCATGCTCGATCGCGGTCGCGTAGATGAGGCGGTCGGCGGGGTCTCCTGGGAACGATGACGGCAGCGAGACCGCGGTCTCCGCGACGGCCGGGGTGATCCCGACCGTGCGCAGCTGGCCGGCGAGCTGCTCGAGCCATGACCTGACAGGGATCGCGACGGCGATCCGCTCGTTCCTGGCCAGCCACGCCAACTCGAACCACGAGATGGCCGCGACCGCGAGCTCGTCGGCTTCGCCCAGTGCCTCCGCCGCGGCGCGACTCACCCGCTCCGGCTCCGCCGACCACCAGTGCACGACATGGGTGTCGAGGATCACCGTGCTCACGGGAGATCCCAGGTAGCCCCGGTTGTGAACAGATCCTCATCCGCGGCCGCGCTCATCGCGACACCGGCAAGCTTGCCCTTGAGCGACTGGGCGCCGCTGGCGGGCACCAGGCGCGCCACGACGCGGCCGTGCTTGGTGATCTCGATCTCCTCGCCGGATGCGACCTCATCGAGCAGCGCAAGGATCTTCGCCTTGACCTCGGTGGCGGTCATTATCCTATCCATGTGACCAGTATACCAGTCAGTTCCCTGGCGCAGCTGCCAGGGGGGCTCGGTGGTCTGGAGGATGGTGGCGCGATGTAACTCCATGCCGAGATCGTAGGATGCGACGGCGACGGTACGCTCGCCCCGTGGAGAGGTGTGCTCGGAGGGTCTAGAACAGCCCCAGCCCGCTGCCCACGTGCCGCACGAGGTCGAACAGCGGCTGGGGGACGATCCCGAAGAAGAGCGTGGCGGCGCCCGCGAGGATCGCGACGAGCACGACCTCGAGCTGGGGACCAGTGGGGTGGGGGGGTGCCAGACCAGTGGCCCCTACGGCGGCCGGCTCGGCGGGGGGATCGAGCTCGGAGGAAGCGCCGGCGATCGCGGGCAGCGGGCCCGCGGCGGGCAGGGGGCCGCCGGCGGCGGCCGCGGTGTCCTCGGGGGAGGGCGCGCTCCGCATCCACATCGCGGCGATCACCGGGAGGTAGTAGCCGAGGGAGATCATCGAGCCGATCACGATCACCACGCCCAGCCAGGTGTAGCCGCCCGAGACGGCGGCATCGATCAGGTAGAACTTCCCCATGAACCCCGCGGTGGCGGGGATGCCGGCCAGGCCGAGCATCGCGAGGGTCATCGGCCACGCCAGGTGCGGCCGCTCGCGGCCGAGGCCCGCGAGCGATCCGACGCTGTCGCCGAGATCGGTTTCGCGCTCGCGGGCGACGATCACGGCGAACGCGGCCATGTTCATGAAGAGGTAGACCGCGAGGTAGAAGACCGTGGCGCGCACCCCCAGCTGGGTTGCGACCACCACCCCGGCGAGCATGTAGCCGGCCTGGGCGACCGAGGAGTAGGCGAGCATCCGCTTCAGCGAGGACTGCCCGAGCGCGCCCACGTTGCCCACGATGATCGTGATCGCGGCGAGTGTCGCCACCGCGGGCCCCCAGCTGTTCTGGGCGCCGATCAGGGCGACGTCGAAGAGGCGCAGGAAGACCCCCAGCGCGGCGACCTTGGTGGTGACCGCCATGAACGCCGTGATCGGGGTGGGGGCGCCCTCGTACACGTCGGGAGTCCACTGGTGGAAGGGGGCGACGGAGGCCTTGAAGGCGAGGCCGGCCACCAGCAGCGCGATGCCGGTGAGCAGCAGCACACTGGTGCTCAGGCCGTGGGTGGAGATCGCTTCGGCGATCGCGCCGAAGTCGGTGGACCCGGTGGCGCCGTAGATCAGCGCGATCCCGTACAGCAGCGTGGCCGACCCCACGGAGCCGATGATCAGGTACTTCAGGCCCGACTCCAGCGAGTGCTCGGAGCGCTGCCCCTCGCTGTCCTGCGCGCCGCGCGCCCCCAGGCGCTCGGTCGCGCACAGCACGTACAGCGGGATCGAGAGGAGCTCCAGGCCGATGAACAGCGCCACGGTGTTCTGCGCGGCGGCCAGCAGCGACATCCCTCCGATCGAGGTGAGCAGCAGTGCGTGGAACTCTCCGTGGGCGGCTTCGTGTGCCGCCGAGGAGCGCCAGGCGAGCAGCACTGTCGCGGCGCCGCCGGCGAAGAGGATCAGGTTGAGCGCGAGCGAGAGGTCGTCGATCCGCAGCGCCCCGGAGAGGATCGACTTCTGTTCGTCCCACTGCCAGATCGTGAGTCCCGCCGCCGCCCCGAGCGCCACGAGGCTGAGCGCGGGCACCGCGTGCGCGCGGATCCAGCGCGCGCCGAGCAGGCCGACGAGCAACACCACCGTCGCGCCGCCGAGCAGGGCGATCAGCGGCGAGAGCCCCGCGAAGTCCACGGGGGGGCCTTTGAGGTGGGCGGTGGCCGCGGGGGCGGTGAAGTAGGGCACGTAGTTCATGGGGCGGTGCTAGCGGTGGTGTACGGGGAGGACCGGGTTTCCGCCTGGGCGGATGCCACCGAGGCCTTCACCGACCCTTCGCTGCGCGTCAGCGCAAGCTGGGGGTAGAGGGCGAAGAACACGATCACCGCGACCAGCGGCACGAGCACGAGGCCGTCGCGCAGGGTCAGCTCACGCGACTGCACCCCGGGGCCGACGCGGTTGTGCATCGCGCGGATGAACAACCGCAACGCGTACACGCTCGCCATCACGACGCCGCTGAAGGCGATGATCGCGATCGCGAGCTTGGCTTTGAAGAGGCCCAGCAGGATCAGGAACTCCCCGACGAAGTTGGCGGAGCCCGGCATCGCGAGCGTGGCGAGGGCCACGATCAAGAACAGCGAGGCGAGCACGGGGGCACGGAAGGCGATGCCCCCCATCTCGCGGATGTCCTCCGAGCCCCCCGCGCGCTCGGAGAGCAGGAGGATGATGAAGAACAGGGGGGCCACCACGAGCCCGTGGTTGACCATCTGCAGCAGCGCCCCCTGGGCGCCCTGGGGGTTCAGCGCGAAGATCCCGAGGGTGATGAAGCCGAGCTGGGCCACCGAGGAGAAACCGGCGATCAGGCGCGCGTTGGTCTGGGTGAAGGCCATCGCGGAGCCGTAGATGATCGAGGCGAGCGCGATCAGCAGCATCAGCGTCTGGAAGTGCACGGCGGCCTGCGGGTAGAGCGGCAGCACGATCGCGAGGAACCCGTAGGCGCCCACCTTGGAGAGCACCCCGGAGAAGACCATCAGCACCTCGATTGGCATCGCGCGGTAGCCGTCGGGCATCCACCCGTGCAGGGGGAAGGCGGGCATCTTCACGAGGAAGGCGGCGGCGAAGAACAGGAAGATCCACTCCTGCGAGCCCCCGCTGAGCGGCAGGGCGTGCAGGGAGGAGAGCACGAACGTCAGCGGGGTCCCGTGCTGTTCGGATGCGAGCACCCCGGTGGCGATCGCCGCGGCGAGCATCAGCAGCGAGCCGACGAGCGTGTAGATCACGAGCTTGATCGTCGCCTTCACCCGGTCCGGTCCCACGCCCCACACGCCGATCAGGAAGTAGAAGGGGATCAGCATCAGGTCGAAGAACGCGACGAACAGCGCGAGGTCCTGCGCGAGGAAGGCCCCCAGCACGGCGGTCTCGGCGAGCATGAAGTGGAAGTAGAAAAGCTTTGGGCGCTCCCAATCGCGCATGTTGGCCGAGAGCACCGCGGCGGCAAACAGCAGCGTGGTGAGCCCCACGAGCATCACGTTGAGGCCGCTCACCCCGAGCTTGTAGTGGATCCCGAGCGAGGCGATCCACACGATGTCGGTGACGTGCTGGAGACCGCCCCCGGGGTTGTAGTCGGCGATGTAGCCGATCGCGAGTCCCAGCGCGGCCACGGATCCGACCAGCGCGAGCAGGCCGGTGAGGCGCTCGCTGCGAAGGCCGAGGACCGCGCCGAGCACGCCGCAGGCGAGGGGGAGCCAGATCAGGATGGATAGAGGCGGCATCGGTGTCGCTCAGGCGGTGGGGGGCGTGGGCAGGGTGGACATCGCGGGGTTCAGGACTGCAACAGGAAGTAGAGGCCGAGCGCGCCCACGCCGAGCAGCAGCAGGGCGGCGTAGTAGCGCAGGAACCCGCTCTGCACGGCGCGCACCGCGGCGGAGCCGGCGCGCACGATCCCGGTGGTTCCCCCGACCAGGGTGCCGTCGACGAAGATGCGCTCGAAGGTGTCGCGCGCGAAGCACCCGGCGGCGGCTGCGGGGCGCACGATCAGGAGGTCGATGGCCTCGTCGAAGTACCACTTGTGCCAGAGCAGCTCATACACCACTCCGAACCGCTTCTGCGCGGAGACCGCAATCGAGGGCTGCTTGACCCAGATGCGGTAGGCGATTGCGATGCCGCTCAGGCCGAGCACGGTGCCGAGGCACAGCCCGAAGATCAAGAGGCCGTTGCGGGTGTGGGGTTCATACAGCGGCGAGGTCGCGAAGGTGGGGCGCAGGAAGTTGACGATCACTTTGTCCACCCCGGGAACCTGCACGAGCCCCGCGCCGATCGCGCCGACGGCGAGCACGCTCATCGCGACACGCATCGGCAGGGCGCGCTCGGCGATCGTGTGGTGGGGGCCGGGGAAGCCGACATCGGTGTCCTCCACCTCGCCGTTGGCGGGGTTGGTGGGGACCTCGGCGTGGTGGAGGTGTCCGCCTTCGAGCTCCCGGGCCTCGGCGACGGGGTCGCCGTAGAAGGCGCGGAAGATCATGCGGAAGGTGTAGATCGCGGTGAGGAAGGCGCCGAGGTAGCCCATCACGTACAGCGCCCAGTGCCAGCCGCCGCGCTCGGCGGTGACGAGCAGGATCTCGTCCTTGGAGAAGAAGCCCGAGAAGGGGGGGATGCCCGAGAGGGCGAGGCCGCCGATCACAAAGCAGGCGAAGGTGAAGGGGAGCGCCTTGCGAAAGCCGCCCATCTTCTGCAGCGACTGCTCGCCTCCCATCGCGCCGATGATCGAGCCGGCGCCCATGAACAGCAGCGCCTTGAAGAAGGCGTGGGTCATCAGGTGGAACATCCCGGCGGCGTAGGCGCCCACGGAGACGCCCATGATCATGTAGCCGATCTGGGACATCGTGGAGTAGGCGATCACGCGCTTGATGTCGGTCTGCACGAGCGCGATGGTGCCCGCGATCAACAGCGTGAGCGCGCCCACGATGGCCCCGGTGTCCTGGGCGGCGGGGGCGAGTTCGAAGAGGGTGTGCATGCGCGCGATCAGGTACACGCCCGCGGTCACCATGGTGGCGGCGTGGATCAGGGCGCTGACCGGGGTGGGGCCCTCCATCGCGTCGGGCAGCCAGGTGTGCAGCGGGATCTGGGCGGACTTGGCGAAGGCCCCCACGAGCAGCAGCAGGCAGCCGGCGGTGATGTCGCCTTCGCCGGAGTGAAAGACGTGGGGGGCGGCCGCGAAGACCTTCGTGAATTCGAGGGTGCCGGTGTGCTTGAAGATGAAGTAGGTCCCGAGCACGAGCCCCACGTCGCCGACGACGTTGATCACGAACGCCTTGATCCCGGCGCTGGTGGCCGTGGTGCGGCGGTACCAGAAGGAGATCAAGAGGTAGGAGGCGGCGCCGACGAACGCCCACCCGACGATCAAGAGCAGGAAGTTGCCGGCGAGCACCAGCAGCAGCATCGAGAAGACGAAGAAGTTCAGGTAGGAGAAGTAGCGGGCGAACCCCCGGTCCTGCTCCAGATAGGAGACCGAGTAGAGGTGGATCATCGTGGAGATCCCGCTGACGATCAGGATCATGTAGACGGAGAGGGGATCGACGAGGATCGAGACGTGCGCGTCGATCCCCACGGTCACCGCGTAGTTCCACAGCGAGGAGGTCAGCTCGCGGTTGGAGGGGGCGTTGCCCTGCATCTTGATCAGCGCCCCCAGCGCGGCGAGGAAGGCAAGCCCGATCGCCGCCGTGCCGATCCACCCGGCTGAGCGGCCAGGCAACGAACGGAAGCCGAAGCCGATCACGAGCGTCCCGAGCAGCGGAAACAGCAGCACGAGCCAGCCGAAGGTGGTGGCGCTCATCCCTGCAACTCCCGCAGCTCGTCGACATCGATGGGCAGCCGCCGGCGGTAGATGGCGACGATCATGCCGAGCCCGATGCAGACCTCGCAGGCGGCGACGGCCATCACGATCAGCGCGAGGACCTGCCCGTCACCGTTGCCCCACATCCGCGAGAAGGCGACCAGGGAGAGGTTGGCGCCGTTGAGCATCAGCTCTAGGCAGAGCAGCACCACGAGCGGGTTGCGCCGCGTGATGACCCCGACGGCGCCGAGCGTGAAGACGATTGCGGAGACCGCGAGATACCAGGCGATGCTCACCAGCCGCCCTCCTCGCGATGTCCTCCGCTGGCGCTGCCCACGCCGGCGTGCTCCTCGACGGGCTCGCCGTCTCCCCGATGCCCCCCTGAGCGACCCCCGTTCTTTCCTGCCTCGGCGCTGTTCTCGCCGACCCCGCCGCGGTCGTGCGCGGCGGCGAACGGCAGGCTCGCGACCCCCTCGGCCATGGTGCCGGTACCACGGGGCCGCGGCAGATCGAGCGGGGTGAGCTGCTCGCGTGGGGGCACCTCTGAGGGGTCCTCGCCGAGCCCGCCGCGCCGACGGGCGAGCACGACGCCCCCGACGGCGGCGATCAGCAGCAGAAAGGAGGCGGTCTCGAAGGCGAGCAGGAAGCGGGTGAGCAGGAGGTTGCCGATGTAGGCGGGGGTGCCGAAGGCGTGGGGCCCGGGCGCGTAGGAGGCGCCGTACCCTTCGATCGCCTTGAGGCCGGAGCCGAGCAGGGCGATGAGCAGCTCGACGAGCAGGGCGCCGCCGAGCAGGGCGCTCCCGAGCCGTAGGCTCGAGCCGCCGCCCGCTCCGGTGCTGCCGGCGCCGCGCAGGCGCTCCCCGAGGGACTCCCCGGTGTCCCCCACGTAGGCGACGACGAACACGTACAGGACCATCACCGCGCCGGCGTAGACGATCACCTGCGCGGCGGCGACGAATTCGGCGCGCAGCAGCAGGAAGAGCACGGAGAGCGATAGCAGGTGGGCGACGAGGGCGAGGACGCTGTAGAAGGGATCGCGCAGTGTGACGACGCCGACGGCGCCCGCGATCGCGCCGAAGCCCGCGATGAAGAAGAGGAGGGAGCTCATCTTGCCGCCCTGGAGTCGGCGCCTCTGACTGGGACGGTGGCCATCCAGGCCACCGTGATCGGATCTTCGATCCTCATCTACTCGCCCTCATTGCGCAGGGGGGTCCGCTCCAGCGGCTCGGCAAGGAGCATCTCCTTGGTGAAGATCAGATCGGTGCGGTCGTAGTCGGAGAGCTCGTAGTCGTGGCCCATGGTGATCGCGTCGAACGGGCAGGCGACCTCGCAGTACCCGCAGAAGATGCAGCGGGAGAGGTTGATCTCGTACACGGCGGCGTAGCGCTCCCCGGCGGAGACCCGGTTCTCGGGGGTGTTCTCGGCGGCGACCACGCGGATGCAGTCGGCGGGGCAGGCGGCGGCACAGAGCGAGCAGCCGACGCACTTCTCCAGGCCGGTGTCCTCGAACTTGTGCAGCTTGTGGCGCCCACGAAAGCGGGGGTAGACCGGGGTCTTCTCCTCGGGGTATTCGATGGTGACGGGGTGTTCGAGGAAGCGGCCGAAGGTCGTCTTCAATCCGCGGACGGTCTCTCTGAAGGTGCGCCACGTGCTCCGCGCCGCTCCCGGCGCGGGGGTGCGCTTGACCACGATGACGTCCTCCCCAGGGTTCCAGGAGGTGACGTTCAGGCCCGCCGTGGACGGTGCCGCGGGCGTGGGCTGCGGGGGGGTCGTGTCGGCGGGGGTCATGTCAGTGGGTCACCACCACGAGCACCGCGGTGACGAGCGCATTGAGCGTGGCCAGCGGCAGCAGGACCTTCCAGCCGAAGCTCATCAGCTGGTCGTAGCGCAGGCGCGGGAGGGTCGCGCGGATCCAGATGAAGAAGAAGGTGAAGAGCGACATCTTGAAGAGCACCACGAACGGGTCGACCCAGCCGGGGGGGTGGATGCCGAACGGCAGCAGCCAGCCGCCGAGGAACACGGTCGTGACGATGCCGGAGACCACGAGCACGTTGAGGTACTCGGCGAAGAAATAGGAGGCGAAGCGCCCGCCGCCGAACTCGGTGTTGTAGCCGCCGACGAGCTCGGCGTCGGCCTCGACGAGGTCGAAGGGCGCGCGGTTTATCTCGGCGAAGCTCGCGGTGAGGAAGATCAGGAAGCCGAAGAACTGGGGCACGATGTACCACATGCCGTTCTGGGCGTTGACGATGCCGGTCAGCGAGAGGGTCTGGGCGGTGAAGATCACGCCGAGCAGCGCCAGCCCCTGGGAGACCTCGTAGGAGATCAGCTGCGCCGCGCCGCGCATGGCGCCCAGGAAGGAGTACTTGGAGCCCGAGGACCAGCCGCCGAGCATGATCCCGTAGAAGGCGACGGCGCCGAAGGCGAACAGGTAGAGCGGCCCGATCGAGACGTCGATCCCGTACAGCCCCACGGGGGTGCCGAAGATGTGCTGGACGTTGCCGAAGGGGATCAGCGCGAAGGCCGCGACGGCGGTGACGATCGAGATCATCGGGGCGACCGCGAACAGGAACCCGATCGAGGTGCTCGGGCGGAACTGCTCCTTGGTGAGCAGCTTGAGGATGTCGGCGAGCGGCTGCAGCGCGCCGTAGGGGCCGACGCGGTTGGGGCCGTAGCGGCTCTGAAAGCGCCCCAGCAGCTTGCGCTCGGCGATCAGCACGACGGGCACCAGCTGCAGGCCGACGGCGAAGATGATGATCGCCTTGAGGATCTGAATCCACCATTCTTCGTAGTAGCCCACGACGGCGAGAGTCATGCGCTCACCGCCCGCTCGCGCTCCTGCCAGCGGACACCCTTGCCACCGATCTCATCGAGGGTGAGCCCCGCGTAGAAGGGCACGGCGTCGAAGAGCTGCTGGGAGGCCATCCCTCCGCTGAGCACGCCGAGATCCAGCCCGAGGCGCGCGGCGACGTCGGCGAGCACCTGCCAACCGGCCCGCACCGAGCCCGGATGCCTGACGGCCGGCCGCAGCCGCTGCAGGCGCCCGTCGGGGTGTACGAGGACCCCGTCCTTCTCCGGGTAGGCCTCGGCGGGGAAGACCACGTCGGCGTGCGCGCGCAGGCCGTCGGTGAGGAAGGTCGCGTGGGCTATGACCGAGCTGGCACGCTCCAGTGCTCCCTCCCACTGGGTCTCCTCGGGGGTCCTCTCGTGTGGCGCTCCACCGTTGGACTGCGCCGCGCTCGCTTCGCCCGGCAGAGCCGCGTCGGCCGGAGCGACCGTGGGGTCGGCCTGCAACAGGTAGAGGGCGCTCAGCTCCCCCGCGGCCAGGGCCGCGGCGATGCCGGGCGCGTCGAGGCCCTCCTGCTCGACGGGGCGCAGACCGGGGCCGGCGTTGGGGAGCACCCCGGCCTCGCGCAGGCCGCGTCCGTTGGCGGCGGCGGGGATTTCCAGCAGCCCGGCGCCGGCGATCTCGCCGAGGCTGAGCTCACCGGCGATGTCGAGCAGGGCCTGGACGTTCTGCGCTCCATTCGGCCCGGCGGTGAGGCGCTCGCCCCACAGCACGATGAGCTCCTCGCCGGCCTGCTCGACGAGCTCCTTGGCGAGCGCGTGGACCGCCTTCATGTCCTCGCTGCCGATCCGCTCCAAGCGCATCCCGTGGCGGCGGACTCCCTTGCGCAGGCGCAGGTCGAGGATCGGCATGTCGTGGATCGGGTCGGCGTCGAGCAGGAGCACGGCGTGGGCGAACTCGAGGTCGCTGACCTTCGCCTGGAGGGCGGGATCGGCGAGGGCGTGGTGGAGCTCCAGCGGCAGGGTGCCGGCACGGCGGGAGTCGAGGTGGGGGGAGTCGAGCCCCTCGCGCAGCAGGCGACCGAGCAGCAGGCCCTCCTCGCCGGTGGCCTCCCCGCCGACGAGCGCGCCGGTGTGCGCCCCGGCGCGTTTGAGCCGCAGGGCGGCCTCCTCGAGGGCGCGCTCCCAGGAGACGGGGCGCAGCTCGCCGCTGTCGCGCAGGAGCGGCTCGGCGATGCGCTCCTTGCCCCCGAGGCGGGGGTAGGCGAAGCGCCCGTGGTCGCAGAGCCAGCCGTCGTCGACTTCGGGGTGCTCGCGGGCGAGCACCCGCAGGACGCGCTCGTCGCGGACGGTGAGGGTGACGTTGCACTGGGAGGGGCACAGCGTGCACACCGACCCGGAGTCCTCGATGTCCCAGGGCCGCGCACGGAAGCGGTAGTGCTGGGAGGTGAGCGCGCCGACGGGGCAGAGCTCGACGATGTTGCCGGAGAAGGGCGCCACGTAGGGGTGGCCGTCGAAGGTGGCGACGTAGGAGTGAGCGCCGCGCTCCAGGAGCACGAGCTGGTGGTCCTCGGCGATCTCCTGGGAGAAGCGCACGCAGCGGTAGCAGAGGATGCAGCGCTCGCGGTCGATGGCGATCGTGGGGGAGAGCGCGAGGGGCTTGACGAAGTGGCGCTTGGGCTCGATGAAGCGCGAGATGCCCCGCCCCCAGCCGAAGGTGATGTCCTGCAGGGGACACTCCCCGCCCTTGTCGCAGACGGGGCAGTCGAGGGGGTGGTTGACGAGCAGGAACTCGACCACCGAGTTCTGGGCGGTCTTGACGCGCTCGGAGGAGGTGTGCACGACCATGCCGTCCTTGACGGGGGTGGAGCAGCCGGTCTGGAGCTTGGGGATCCCCTCGATCTCCACGAGGCACATGCGGCAGGCGCCGACGGGGTTGCCGAGCTTGGGCTCGTAGCAGAACACGGGGATCTCGACGTCGCCCAGCTTGGCGGCGTCGACGAGCATCGAGTTCTCGGGGGCCTGGACCTCGAGGCCGTCGATCGTGAAGGTGATCGTCTTCGGTTCGGGCCGCGGCATCAGTGGGTCTCCCCGTGGGAGCCCGCGCCGGCGCCGACGAATGCCTCCTGGGCGGCGAGCACGCCCTCGGCCGCCGCGACATAGCCGGCCCCGCCGCGCAGGCGCGCGGTCGCCATGTGCGCTTCGAACTCGGGGCGGAACTTGGCGATCATGGAGCCGATCGGCATCGCCATCGCGTCGCCGAGCACGCAGAGGCAGTTGCCCATGATGTGCTCCTGGACGGAGGCCATGATCTCGAGGTCCATCGGGGTGGCCTCGCCGGCGTCGATCCGCTCGAGCATCTTCACGGTCCAGTTGGTGCCCTCGCGGCAGGGGGTGCACTTGCCGCAGGACTCGTGGCGGTAGAACTTGGCGACCTTCAGCGCCACGTCGATGATGGGGGTGGAGTCGTCGACGACGATGATCGCCCCCGAGCCGAGCATCGTGCCGGCTTTGGCCATGGCGTCGAAGTCGTAGGGGATGTCGAGATCCTCGCCGGTGAGCACGGGCGAGGAGGAGCCGCCGGGAAACCAGCACTTCACGGAGCGCCCCTCGGGGGGCCCGCCGGCGAGCCCGTAGATGATCTCGCGGGAGGGGATGCCGAGCTCGATCTCATAGTTGCCGGGCTTCTGGACGTGTCCGGAGACGGACACGAGCTTGGTCCCGGTGGAGGTCTCCACGCCGAGCTGGGCGTACTCGGCGCCGCCCATGCGGATGATGGTGGGCACGGTGGCGAGGGTCTCGACGTTGTTGATCAGGGTAGGCCCCTGGTAGAGCCCCTGGTTGGCGGGGAAGGGGGGCTTCAAGCGGGGGTTCCCGCGCTTGCCCTCGAGCGAGTCGAGCAGCCCGGTCTCCTCGCCGCAGATGTAGGCGCCGGCGCCCCGGTGCACGACCATCGAGAGGGAGGTCTCTGAACCGAGGATGTTCTCCCCGACGAACCCCGCGGCGCGCGCTTCGGCGAGGGCGGCGTCGAGGATGTCGGCCTGCAGGACGTACTCTCCCCGGATGTAGATGAACGACCGCGTGGCCCCCGCGGCGTGAGCGGCGATCACGATCCCCTCGATCAGCATGTGGGGGCACTTCTGCATGAGTTCCCGGTCCTTGAAGGTGCCGGGCTCGGACTCGTCGGCGTTGCAGACGAGGTACTTGTCCATCCCCCCTTTGGGCAGGAAGGAGATCTTCTTGCCCATCTGAAAGCCGGCCCCCCCGCGCCCGCGGATCGCGGAGGCTTCGAGCTCGTGCAGGACCGCCTCGGGGGGCATCGCGAGGGCCTTGCGCAGGGACTCGTAGCCCCCGCGGCGCTGGTAGACCTCCAGGGTGTTCAGCCCGGGCTCGTCGATGCGGTCGAAGAGAAGGGTGGTCATCGGCGCACGCTCATACGGGTCGGCGGTGGGGAAGCGTCGGGCAGCGGGGCGGCGCGGGCGAGAGCGTACTCACGAGCGCCCCCCCGGGTCCGCACAGGGCCGGCGGGCGAGCTGCTTCTCGGGGAGCACCTCGCGCCCGGCGCGGATGTCATCGAGCAGCTGGGGCACGTCGTCCAGCGCAAGGGGGCCGACGTAGGCGCCGTCGATGGAGGCCATGGGGGCGATGTCGCAGGCGCCGAGGCACTCGAAGGAGCGCACGTTGAATTCGGGATCGTCCCCGGCGGCCTCGCGGATCGCCTCGTAGAGCTCGTCCGCGCCGCAGAGGGAGCAGGAGATGTTGGTGCACACGTACACGCTGTGGCGCCCCACGGGGGAGGTCTCGAGCATGTCGTAGAAGGTTGCCACCGCGTCGAGCTCGGCGGGGGTCAGGCGCATCACGCAGGCGACCTGCTCGATCGCCTCCGGTGAGCACCATCCGTGCACGCGCTGGGCGGCCTCGAGGGCGGGGAGGATGGCGGAGCGGAAGTTGGGGTACTGGGCCATGTGGCCCTCGATCTCCGCCCGCAGCGCCTCGGGCACGGGCGTGTTGGCGGGATCGGGGATCGTCGCCGGGTCCTTCTCCAGATCGGCCGGTGAGTCCCAGCCGCGCGGAGTCGCCGCGGCACTCATCGGTCGATCCCCCCGAGGATCGGATCGAGCATCGCGGTGGTGGCGATCAGGTCGGCGATGTAGCTGCCGCGGGTCATGTGCGAGAGCGCCTGGAGGTTGACGAAGCTGGGGTCGCGCATGTGCACCCGCGCGGGCTTGGAGGAGCCGTCCGAGCGCACATAGCAGCCGAGCTCGCCGCGGGGGGACTCGATCGGGTTGTAGGCCTCGCCGGGCGGCACCCTGAGCCCCTCGGTGACGAGCTTGAAGTGGTGGATCAGCGCCTCCATCGAGGTGGCGAGCTCGTGTCGGGGGGGCAGGGAGACCTTGCGGTCTTCGGTGATGTAGGGCCCCTCGGGCAGCCCGTCGAGGGCCTGCTCGATGATCTTGACCGACTCGTAGATCTCCGCAAGCCGCACCGCGAAGCGGTCGTAGTTGTCGCCCACCGTGCCCACCGGGATCTTGAAGGCGAAGTCGTCGTAGGAGCTGTAGGGCGCGGCCTTGCGCAGGTCCCAGGGGTTGCCGGTCGCGCGCAGCAGGGGACCCGTGACGCCGAGTGAGAGCAGCGTCTGCTCGTCGAGCGGGCAGGTGCCCCGTAGGCGCTGGAGCACGATCTCGTTGGAGTTGAGGATCGCGCCGTACTCGTCGGTGCGCTTCGGCATGATCTTCAGGAACTCGCGCACCTTCGCGGCGAATCCCGTGGGGATGTCCTCGATCACGCCGCCGATCTGGAAGTAGCGCGTGTGCATGCGCTGCCCGGAGGACATCTCGAAGAGGTCGAGGATCAGATCGCGCTCGCGCACGCAGTAGAGGAAGATCGAGCTCGCGCCGAGGTCCAGGGCGCTGGTGCCGAGCCAGATCAGGTGCGAGGCGATGCGGTTGAGCTCGAGGTGGATCACGCGCAGGTACTGGGCGCGCTTGGGGACCTCCACCTCGGCGAGCGTCTCCACGGCGCCGCAGTAGGCCATCGCGTTGAAGTAGTAGGAGAGGTAGTCCATCCGCTCCACGATTGGGATGACCTTCCAATAGGCCTTGTCCTCGGCGGTCTTCTCGATCCCCGTGTGCACGTACCCGATGACCGGTTTGAGGTCCCGGACGACCTCCCCCTGGAGCGTCACCAGCAGGCGCAGCACGCCGTGGGTGGCGGGGTGGTGGGGGCCGAAGTTGAGGGTCAGCAGCTCCTCGCTGGTCTCGCCTGCAGGGCGTTCGAGGAGTGCCTCCATGGGGGTGATGCTCTCCTCGCGTTGGCGGTACTCCGACAGCGTTGGCGGTGGGCTCACTCGCGGGCCTCCAGCCATTTGGCCTCGTCCCGCGTGAAGATCACGGGTTCCCCCCCGATCGGGAAGTCGCGCCGCTGGGGATGCCCCTCGTAGTCCTCGGGCATCAGGATCCGGCGCAGGTCGGGGTGCCCCTCGAACACGACCCCGAACATGTCGTACACCTCGCGCTCCTGGTGGTCGGCGGTCGGCCAGTCCGCGGTGACCGACTCGACGCGGGGCTCCTCCAGGGGGACGCGCACCTTGACCGCGATCCGATCGACCCTGCTCATGTCGAGCAGCTCGTAGATGACACCCAGCCGCGGTTCCTCGGGGTAGTGGTCCACGCCGTGGAGGCTGGCCATGAACGCGTACCCCTGCTCGCGCAGCGTGGCCAGCACTGCGCGGATCCGCGCCGGGTCGACCACGATCGTTGCGCGCTCGCGGAAGTACACGGTCTCGATCGTCGCATCGCCGAGCTCCCCGGCGAGCAGCTCCAAGCCCGTGGCGTCAGGCATCGCACTCCTCGCGGGGGGCCAGGAGGGGGGTCTGGCCCCTTCCCGTCGCGCGTAAGTCCGTGGCCTCAGGCATCTTCAGGTCGCTCCTCCGTGCCGACGGCGCCGTAGCGCTCGCGCCAGCCCATGTCCGGGTCGTCCTGCACGAGCTTGCGCAGCTTGAGGATCCCGTGCATCAGCGCCTCCGGGCGGGGGGGGCAGCCGGGTACGTGCACGTCGATCGGCATGAACTTGTCGGCGGGGACCAGCGCGTAGTTGTTGAACACGCCCATCGAGCTGCAGCAGGCACCCATCGAGATCGCCCACTTGGGCTCGAGCATCTGGTCGTAGAGGCGGCGGATGATCGGCGCCATCTTGATCGAGACGCGCCCGGCGAGGATGATCAGGTCGGCCTGGCGCGGCGAGGCACGGACGGCCTCGAAGCCGAAACGCGCGATGTCCATGCGGGCGCCGGCGGTGTGGAAGAACTCCATCGCGCAGCAGGCGAGGCCGAAACCGAGGGGGAAGAACGAGTTCGAGCGCGCCCACGCGACCGCTTTGTCGAGCGTGGTGGTGAGCAGGCGTTCTTCGACGTACCGTTCGAGCTCGGTGCCCTCCAGGGAGGCTGGCTGGTTGGGGCCTTCGGGATCTCCGCCGCGCAACAGCTGGTGCGCGTTCAGGCGCTCCACGCGGAGCTCCCCGGCCCCCTCGGGCGGGCGGGACCGCAGACCCCCCGGGACCGACCCGGGTGGCCCGACTCGCTGGCGTTTCACCTCCACTCGAGTGCCCCCCGCCGCCATACGTAGGCGAAGGCGACGAACAGCAGCACGATGAACGTGACCGTCTCGGCCAGTGCGTACCCGCCGTAGGCGCGCAACTCGATCGCCACCGGGTAGAGGAAGATCACCTCGGTGTCGAACAGCAGGAACAGCATCGCGATCAGGTAGAAGCTGATCCCGAACCGCATGTCCCGTTTGACCTCCGAGGGGAGCCCGCACTCGTAGGGATCCTGCTTCTGCTTGGCCTTCCGCCGCGGTCCGAGTACCCCGTTGAGAAGCGTGAATGCCGCCCCCACGCCGCCGCCGAGCAGCAGAAATACGATCGCGGGCAGATAGGAGCGCAGCACCGCGGCTGTTATACCACCGCACGCCGATGCTTGTGCGAGAGTGTTACATAGTGACGATCGGCTCGATATCCCGGCCATGAACGGCGCGGTCGTGACGGGAGCCCTGGCGGTCGCCGCGTTCAACGCCCTCCCCGCTCTGCTTGGCGGTTGGCGCTGGTACCGCTGGGAGGCAAGCCGCGCCTTCTGGGTGCTCCTTCGCATCTCCCAGGCCCTCGCCGTCGTCTTCGCCCTCGCCGTCGGCGTGCTCGCCGCCGTTGGCCACGCCTCCAGCGAACGCCTCTTCTACCTGTACGCCCTGCTCCCGCTCGCCGTCGCCTTCGTCGCCGAGCAGCTGCGCATCGCCTCCGCTCAGACGATCCTCGACCAGCGCGACCTGGAGAGCGCTCAAGAGGTCGGCCGGCTGCCCGAGGGCGAACAGCATGTGGTGGTCGCCGCGATCGTTCGCCGCGAGCAGGGCATCATGGCTCTCTCCGCCTTCGTGGTCGTCTTCCTACTGCTGCGCGCCGCGGGCACCGCGCATGGGATCTGAGCCGATCCAGGCCGATTCAGGCGTCTGGTAGTTCAAGGATTTGTCTTGTCCGATGGGTCGGACAGGATGCCGCCGATGCTTGTGCCCGGTTTGATCTTTCTGGCGTGCTTCGGTGGCGGGGTGACGGCGGCGGCCTACTGGCTACCCGCTCTGGCGTCTGGACGGGTCGGCGGGTTGGCGTTCTTTCTGGTATGCGGACTGCTCGGGTCGGCGCTCGGCGAGGTTGGGCTCGGCATCTACTCGATCGCCCATGGCCGCGGCGTGTTGAGCGGATTTGAAGCCGAACTCTTCGCCAGCGGCGTGCGCGACATCATGATCAATGCTGGCACGCTCGCCGGACTGGCCGGCATCGTCTATCTACTTGCGCCTCCCGGGGAGGACGAGCCATCCGCAGAGGAGCGTCTCCCGGCCGAGCAGGCGAGTTAGCGCACGATCAGCGTGGCCGCCATGCCGAGCACCGCCTGGTTGCCCACCGTGCTCGCCAGCAGGTAGCGGCCGGGGGCCAGCGGGCCCGTGCGCACCGAGCCGCTCCGTCCGGGGAGCAGCGTGGGGACATCGGCGAGCGTGATCCGTTCGCTGGAGTCCAGGCTGCCCTGCTGGAGGGCCACGTTGTGCGTGAGGATGCCCGCGTTGTGCGCCACGATCTCCAGGGGACCCGCTGGCACGCTCGCCGTCTGCGGGACGATGCGGTACTCGCTGAGCGTCAGCCTCAGGGTGTGGCCTGCCACCCGTGTCGTACCGCCCGCCCCACAGCCCGCCAGCAGGAGCGTTGCGAGCAGCGCGGCGGCGAGGGAGCGGAGTGCCATCGGGCGAGCCTATATATTCCGGCTCGCATGAGCGCCCAACCGAGGATTGTGAGGATCGTCGTCGTGCTCGCCGCCGCGCTCGCCGCCGCGGCGGCCCTCTCGGCCTGCGGCACCCAGGGCATCCAGGTTTCCAAAAGCAGCCCCTACTACAAGGGGGCTGCACTGTTCCTCCAGCGCTGCTCCGGCTGCCACACTCTCGCCACCGTCGGTGCGGAGGGCTCCGCCACGAGCATCAAGGACCGCCTGCGCACCAACGGCCCCAACTTCAACTTCCGCAAAGAGGAGTACACGCAGGTCCTCTACGCGATCCGCAATGGCGGCTTCTCCGGGGCGATCATGCCCCAGGACATCGTGGTTGGCGCCCAGGCCCGCGAAGTCGCGGCGTTCCTTGCGAAGTACTCCGGCCTACAGGCCCCCAAGGTGCCTACCATCGAAAACACCTCACTCCCAGGCTCCTCCACCGAAAGCTCCGCGAGCACCGCCAAATAGGCGCTGCCCAGAGGGGCCGAGGGCGCGTGCTCGACATCAAGCTCATCCGCCAGCAGCCCGAGGCGGTGGGGGCTGCGCTTGCGCGGCGCGGCCCCGGTCTCGTGGAGATCGTCGTGGAGATCGTCGAGCAGGATCGCCGGTGGCGAGACGCCACGGGAGCGGCCGAGAGCCTGCGGGCCAAGCAGCGCAGCGACTCCGAGAGCGTCGCCGCAGGAAAGCGGGCCGGCGAGGACGTGAGCGCCCTGCTCGCGGGGATGAAGGAGCTGAGCGCCCAGGTCAAGGAGCTCACGGAGCAGGCCGGCCAGGCCAGGGAGCGGCTCGACGCGTTGCTGCTCAGGCTGCCCAACCTCCCCGACCCCACCGCCGCCGCGGGTCCCGAGGACGAGCTGGTGCGAGTCGTGGGGGAGGCTGGGTTGGGCGGGCTCGGCGTGGGCGGCCCGGAGCCCGCCTTCGCTCCCCGCGACCACCTGGAGCTGGCCGGTCCGCTGATCGACATGGAGCACGCCGCCCGGCTCTCGGGCGCGCGCTTCGCCTACCTGAAGGGCGATCTCGTGCTCCTGGAGCTGGCGCTCGTGCGCTGGGTGCTCGAGAAGCTCCGCGCCCACGGCTTCGAACCGGTGATCCCGCCGGTGCTGGTGCGCGAGCGGGCACTGTTCGGGACCGGCTTCCTGCCCGACACCGAGCAGCAGATCTACCACCTCCCCGAGGATGAGCTCTATCTGGTGGGCACCTCAGAGGTGGCGCTCGCCTCGCTGCACGACGAGGAGATCCTCGGCGCCGATCGCCTGCCGCTGCGCTACGCCGGCTTCTCTCCCTGCTTCCGCCGCGAGGCCGGGGCCGCGGGCAAGGACACGCGCGGGATCTTCCGGGTGCACCAGTTCGACAAGGTGGAGATGTTCAGCTTTGTGGAGCCCTCGGACTCGGTTGCCGAGCACGAGCGGATCCTCGCGATCGAGGAGGAGATCCTCGGCGAGCTCGGACTGCCCTACCGGGTCGTGAACATCGCCGTCAACGACCTGGGCGCCTCGGCGGCGAAGAAGTACGACTGCGAGGCGTGGCTTCCCAGCCAGGGGCGCTACCGCGAGCTGACCTCCTGCTCCAACACCACCGACTATCAGGCCCGGCGCCTGAACATCCGCACACGCGGGGAGCAACAGACCCAGATCCTCCACACGCTCAACGGCACCGCCGCCGCCGTCGGGCGCACGATCATCGCGCTGCTGGAGAACGGCCAGCGCGAGGACGGCTCCGTCGCGCTACCCGAGTGCCTGGGGGCCTTCGGGGCGCCCGCAGTGTTGCGCGCATCCGCCTAGAGCCACCGCGGGGTGGAGTTACCACTTTTCAAAAAGTGTGGATCGTCGATCCACGAAATTGGAAACATGGATATGTGTCTCATTGCTTCGCCGCGAGCATCATCGGCCAATTTGGCTTTATCCGCGCGCTGCTCAGCGGTATTACATGAATGCCGTTGACGAGCTGTGCGAAGTCGGCTAAACCGTCTTGCATGGGCCAAATGTTACACCATGCTCTCGGCGTCGCCGGGCCAACGTCTCGAAGAAAGGGGACATATCATGAAATATCTGAGGATCATCCTTGGGCTAGCCGTCCTCATTGCCTTTACGGCTGTCATGGCAACATGTGCGATGGGCAGCGAACTGAGCTGGATTCAGTGTAAGGAAAATGCTGGACATGGCCAGTGGGAAAGCGGTTCGTGCTCCAAGGAACAGGAAAAAGGCAACTGGGAAGTAAGCGAAGTCACCGAAACGATAGAAGTTACCTCCAGTGGGCCAAAACTGGAACTAGCAGACACTAAAGCCATCGGTGGGGAAGTGAGGATCACGTGTGCAAGTACCGATGTGGGGTGGGTCGGTGCGAACAGCTCAGGTGGGATCTCTAAGTTTACAATAGGCGAATGCAAATTCGTTGAAAAAAAGCATGGTGCCTGTGAAGAAAGTAAAACAGTGACTGGTAAGGCTGTTGATCTGCCGTGGGCCAGCCACCTCAAAGAAGAAACGAGTGAAACAGGTGAAATAAGAAATGTGATCGAAAATGGCGGTAGTGGAGCACCTGGACTCAAGGTCGAATGTGCAGTAGGCGGCGTTCTAAAAGTGGCAGATGAATGTACTGGCACAACCAGTGAGCTCGTGGAAGAGGAGCCGGCAGAAGAAACCCGGGGGACGATCGAAGAGGAAGCCGAAGGAAAATCGAAAGAGTATAAATGTAGCGCGTCCGAAGCAAAAGAAAAAGAATCTGGTGTAGTTGGCGGGTTGGATGCTATCAAAGCGAGGAAAGGCCAGTTGATGGGGGCCAGGCATGGATATGAGGTCGTTGGCGTCCCCAGGAACGAGATGCTGCCCCAGGGCATATCGGTTAATTTGAGTGAAGAAGCCGGCGCAAACGAAACGGAAATATCGAGTGAAATCGGAGAAACACCAATCACAATAAAATGCAGAAAAGGCGGTACAATGGGAAACCTCAACGACCTCCAGAATCTGGGCATAATGAGACAGGAAATAAAATTCGAAAATTGCACCGGCACCGGTCTGGGTCCGACCTGTGGAGTTAGCCCCTTTGTCTTTAAAATAGCAGGACGACTGGTCGGATCTTCTGCCCCGCTGAAAGAGGAATTCAAACCAGCGGGCGGAGCGGCGATGTTCGGCGAAGTGGAAATAACTGGTACTGCCTGTCCGGCGGTCAAATACAAAGTGGAAGGAGCGCAGATCTGCGAACTTCCCAGAAGCGGGACTCCAAAACGTGAACACGAAATTGCTTGTATGCTCGCAGGGAGCAGTCTGACGTTCGAAAAAGTAGCGGCTAAAATGAAGATGGTCCAGGATGTCGAAGCGATTGCGCCAAGACGATGGTTCGCACGTTGATACTAGGCTCGGGAGCTCCTGCTCGACAGTGAGCGGGAGGGCGCCGGGCAGCCCCGGTCGTGAGGCACGGATGCCTCGCGCCCAACACCGCGTTCCTCAGCTCAGGCGGACGATCCCAAATGAGAGCTCTCTGAAAAGAGAGGCCCAGGCTCGCCGGCACACAGCCCGGAGGGCTGGATCGGCCGCCTGCGCCACCCTCTAGATCCGCTCCAGCGCGTACCCGATCTCGAGGCCCGTGGAGTCCACGATGTCATCCGCTCTGTCTTCGTGGACCACGCGGTAGCCCGCGCGCTCGAACAGCTCCAGCCACTGTGCGTGGGGCAGCAGGCGCTGCGTGGTCACCGAGTGCAGCCAGATGTAGTAGTTGTAGTAGCCCCGCCCCTGGCGGTCGGAGCCCACCAGCTCGCCGCGGCCTTCCTCGTAGGGGTTGGAGACCTCGATGATCAACAGGCGCGCGGCGGGGAAGCGCCGGCCGAAAGAGCGCAGGAACTCGATCGTCCCCTCCACCCCGCGCTGGCCCACGATCTCGTGCAGCACGAAGGCCGAGACCACGAAGTCCACCTCCTCCGCGGGCACGTAGTCCGGCGCCGAGGCGTGCTCGATCGTGATCCTCTCCTCCAGGCCCGCTTCGCGCACGTGCTCACGTGCGGCCTCCACGGTCTCCATCGCGAGCTCCACCCCGATCGCCCGCAGCCCCGGGTGCTGCGTGCAGAGCGTGATCAGGTACAGCGCGTTCCCGCAGCCGTAGTCCAGCACCACCCCCTCCGAGGCACCCAGCCGCTCGATCAGCCGCAGGGTGAGGGGAACCGCGTCGTAGATCGCGATCCGCGCGCTGCCCAGGGCGACCCGCACGTGGTTGCGCTCGATGCTTCCATCCCCCTCGCGCATCAGCCTGCCCACGCCCTGGAAGAGCTCGCGGTAGCCCTCCATGAGAAGCTCCAGCCACCCGTGCACGGCGCGCAGCTCCGAGAGGTCCTCGGCGAAGCGGTAGATCCCCCCCTCCAGCACCAGCGCGCCCTCGGAGTGCAGCGCCTGCAGCAGCGCGCCGGTGAGCTCGCTCCCGGATGCGCCCGTGGTGGCGCTCCCGGGCGAGCCCAGATGCTGGGCGAGCTCCTGGGCGGAGACCCCCTGCTCCAGCGCCGCCAGCAGCTGCTCGTCTTCGAGGATCGCCATCAGCAGCTCCGCGGTGGCCCATCCGGCGAGGTAGTCGAGCGCTCTCAGCAGCGTCGGCCGGAAGGCCGCGCGGTGGATCGCCTCCGGCGTGATCGCCGAGATCGTCTGCGTGCTGGCGTTCATGCTGTTCGCTCCTTCTGTGGGCTTACGTTCATGCTGTTCGCTCCTTCTGGGCTCTCTCCGTGCGGGTGTTCGATTCGGCCGGCGCCTGCGCGCGGTCCTCGGCTGCGTCGGCGTAGAGCAGGTCCTTGATCGCGGTCAACCCCGCGATCAGCCTGTCCGCGTCCCGCTGGAGGCTCACGCCGATGCGCAGCCCCGCCGGCTCCCCCAGCGGGGCCGTGGAGGCCACGATCACATTCAGATGCGAGGCGAGCGTCGCGCGGATCAGGGCCGCCTCGGCGGGGGAGGCGCAGCTGACGAAGACGAAGTTCGTCTCGCTGTCGTACACCCGCTCGAACAGCCCCACCGTGCGCAGCCGCACGATCAACTGGGCGCGCAGCGCGCCCACCTCGTGCGCGTGGCGGCGGGGGAAGCCGGGGTCGCTCTCGAGCGCCCCGATCAGCGCTTCGGCGGCGAGGGCGCTCGTCGTCAGGTACGCCTGCCGTGCGCGCAGGCGCCCGATCAGCTCCTCCTCTGCGACGAGGCAGCCGATGCGCAGCCCCGCCAGCCCGTAGGCCTTGGAGAACGAGCGGAACACCAGCAGGCGCGGCTGCTCTGGGAGCCACTGAAGGCCCGGCGCCTGGGCGCAGAAGTCCGCGTAGGTCTCGTCCAGCAGCAGGTGCGCCGAGCGCTCCAGCAGCGCGCGCAGCGCGTGGTGCGCGAAGGTGTTCGCGGTCGGGTTGTTGGGGTTCGCGAGCATCACCAGCCGCCCCTCCGTGACCGCCTCGGTCAGCTCACCGGGGAGCGAGTGCCCGGCGGTCAGCGCGAAGGTCCGGCAGCGGTGGTTCAGTGCCCTGGCGCGGTCGCCGTAGCCGTCGAAGCCCGGTGTGATCGTGAAGGGGTCCCCGAGCTCCAGGATGCACAGGTCGGCCGCCTCGTCCACGCCGGTGGTGAGGATCAACTGTCGCGGATCGACCCTCAGGTGGGAGGCCGCCGCGGCGCTCGCGCGGGCCAGCGCATCGTGCGGGTACACGTGTCCCCGGGCGATCGCCGCGCGCACACGCTCCACCGCGCCCGGTGGAGGTCCGCGCAGGGCCTCGTTGCGGTCGAGCTGCGCCACCCCGAGGTTGGCCGCCAGCCCCGGCCCGGCGTCCGCGCGGATGCGCGCGAGGTCGAGCGCGCCCGTGCGTTCGAGCGCGCCCGTGTGCTCGGGTGCGCTTGTGGGCTCGACTGCGCCCGTGGCCTCGGCCGGTGTGCTCGTGGCCTGCCCGGGCGCGACCGCGCGCTCGGTGGCCGATGGGGTGCCGACGCCGCTCGGGCTCACCGCGCGGACTCCCCGTCCGGCACCGCGCACGGCAGGCCCAGGGCGCTCAGGCCGGCGCCGAGCAGCGGACGCATCGCGCGCGCCACGCGCGCCTCCCCCTCCCCTGCCAGGTAGCGGCGGCTCAGGTGCCCGTAGAAGCGCGCGAGCTCGTACACGTCCAGGCGCTCCACCGTGCGGGCGAGCAGCCGGCGGTGAACCTGGGTCTGCAGGACCGTCTGGCGGTAGCGCCCCTCCTCGGGCGCCGGGTCGGGCGGCCCGTCGTACCGTGGGCTCCACGCGTGTACCGTCGCCCGCGCGAGCTCCCACCCCACTCCCCCCTCGAGGTCGAGCATCTCCGTCAGGCCCAGATCGACGGGCTTGCGGGTGGGGCGCCCGAGGTAGAAGCCCAGCGCGATCAGCGCCGCGAGGCCGCGCCGCCTGAAGCGGCCCTCGCTCCGCTGCGCCAGCTCTCCCAGCTCCCGCGAGGCGTGCAGCCGTTCGAGCAGCCCATCGACCAGCGGTGGCCTGCCGTTGCTCGACTTCACCGCGCCCCCCTCGACCGTGACCATCCCGTAGATCACGTTGCTCGTGGGGTGCCACGGTGGGGGCGTCGGGGGTGGCGAGCCCGGCTCGGCTGGCCGTGCGGGTTCGGCCTGCGCCGCGGAGGCGCCAGTGGCTTCCAGTTCGCCCACCAGGCGCTCGTGGTAGCGCACGTAGGCGTGCCACTCCTCTCCCACCAGCTCGATCGAGGTGGTGCGGTCGAGTGGGCCGCGCAGGGCGCTCCACAGCGCGATCGTGCGCAGATGCTGGGTGGGGAAGCCGTCCGGGCGGGCGAGCAGCAGGCGGGGGTACTCCTCCTCCCCCGTCTCGTACACCACCGCTCCCCCCTCCAGCCGCGTGAAGACGCCCCCGGTGAGGCCCGCATCGAGCACCCGCCTGGTGAGGGGGCGGGAGTCCGACTCGTTGACGAGGCGGTCGAGCCGAATGCCGAGCGCGGCCAGCGTGGCGTCCTGCCCCTCCAGGGCCCACCCGCGCAGTCGGCGCCAGCGCTCCACGATCTCGGGATCGCCCTCGCTCCATCGCTCGAGCAGCTCCTCGGCGAGGTCATGCCGCACGGTGGCCTCGGCGCTCAACGCCGGCTCCTCGGCCGCTCCCGCGCTGGACGTCGGCTTCTCGGCTGCCGCGGCGCTCGACCCCGGCTCCCCGGCTGTCGCCGCGCCAGATGTCGCCCCCCCCGCCGCGCTCGGCCCCCCCGCCGCGCTCGACGCCGGCGCCTCGGCGCCCTCGCCGTCCGGATGCTCGATCGCCTTCGCGGCGTAGCGCCCGAAGCATTCCCCCACGAAGTGGTCGCTCTTGACGCCCAGCGTGCGGGGGGTGATGTGTGCGGGCAGCTCCATGTAGCCCGCCAGCGCTTCGCCCATGCTGCGGCAGTAGTCGCTGACCTGGCTCTGGCGCGTCACCCGCGCTCCCGCCGCGGCGAGCGCTCCGGCGAGCGCCTGGCCCAGCGCGATGTTGCGCAGGTGGCCGATGTGCAGAGCCTTGGTGGGGTTGGCGTCGCAGAAGTTGACGAGGAACTCCGCGCCCCCCAGCAGCCCGCGCATGTCCAGCGCGTCCCCCACGCCGGCCTCCAGCTGCTCCCCGAGCCGCGCCACGCGGGCGTCGGCGAAGCGGACCGTCAGCGAGTCCCCGCGGGTGCCCACCGCCGCCACGTCGGGCAGCGCGGCGAGCGCTTCGCGCACCGCCATCAGCTTCTGGGCGTCCGCGGACTCCCACCCCACGCGACCGCGGTGAAAGATCTGCGCGTCCGCGTCCCGCCGCGGGTTGTGGAGCGGGATCACCGAGAAGTCGGCCTGCGGCGCGAGCACGCTCAGCGCCTCTGAGAGCTGGTCGAGCACCTCAGAGGCCAAGGTGTGGAAGAAGATACGCCCGGCGGGGCTCGAACCCACATCGGCGGCTTAGAAGGCCGCTGCTCTTAGACCATGGACTCGCGAGGGCTTTCTCATGCCAGGCGACCGCGACGCGGCAGATAGCCGCCGGCCGGCGAGCTGGGCTCGTCACCGGTTGAATGACTACACCTGGAGATTCGGCACCACTTTCGCCGTGGCCGTTAGCCAGTTGAGCTACGGGCGCAGGAAGGGCTTTGTTCAGATCGATCGTCCTCGGACTGTGCACTGCTCACCGCTTTCTCGGTTCCCTCACCGTTGGGTGCGCCCACGCCTGCGGGCAGGAGGGATCACCGCAACGAGGTGACTTCCCACCGTCCATGACGAGTGGCCGCGCTGCGCTTCTCGATCACCACTGGCACGAGAGTAAGCGCGATCCTGGGATCCCGCAATGAAAATTGCGCGGCGGGCTGCCCAGGGCGATGGCGACACCGTGCGGGGTCCAAGCTTTTCCCTGCATACATGCGATGTCTGGGCATTCGCGGGAGGGCCCCGGGGGTCCAAATAGTGGGAAACAAACGGCCGCGTCCAGACATTGGACAGGGCCCTTCGGGCGTCTCGCCGAACCGCTCCAGGGGGCGGCCCGGCGGGTGCTTTCGAGCGCCTGGCTGGACTGCCAGAAAAACGCCCTCCTACAAGAGCGCGCCGCTGACGGCTAGACAATGCGAAGATATTGCCGATGGCAAAGATCAAGCTTGCTGTGTAGCCGCCCACGGGCGGGGGTCTGGGTCGCAGGAGAGGAGCGAGGGGGTCTGGTGGAGAACGACGAGCGCACACGCATCTTCAGGGCGATGGCCATCGCCGTCTCCGATCGGGGTGTGGCCTCCGTCACCCTCGCGGAGGTGGCGGCGGGAGCCGGGCTCTCGCTGCGCAAGCTGCGAGGGGAGTACGCCAACGTCGAGGAGTGCTTCCTCGCCGCGTTCGAGTGGTGCTCCAAGCGGGCGGGCAGGGAGATGGCGCAGGCCTACCGAGGCGAGCCCGGGTGGGTCGAAGGGGTCAGAGCCGCCCTTGCCGCGATGCTCGGGCTGATCGAACGGGAGCCCGATCTGGCGCGCCTGTGGATCGTCTACTCGATGGGCGCCGGCCCGCGGACGCTGCGGCGCCGTGCCAAGGCGATCGCGGTCTTATGCGAGTACATCGACCGCGGGCGCCTGGAGTCGGCGGTCCGCGCCGAGCCCCCCGAGATCACGGCCGAGGGGATCGTGGGGGCGCTGCTGGCGATCCTGCAAACACGCCTGCTGGCGCCCCGCCTGGAGCCGCCGAGCGAGCTGCTGGGGGAGCTGATGAGCCTGATCCTGCTCCCCTACATGGGCAGCGCCGTCGCCAAGCGGGAGCTCACGCGGCCCGGGTGGCGGCGCTCGGAGCGACCGCGTGGCGGGCGCACGGCGGCGGTGGGCGGGCTGGGCACCAGGGTCACCCACCGTACCGCCTGCGTCTTGAGGGCGATCGCCGAGCGCCCCGGGGCGAGCAACCGCGAAGTGGCCAACCGCGCCGAGGTCGTCGACCAGGGGCAGATCTCCAAGCTCCTCAGCCGTCTGGAGTCCCGGGGTCTGATCGTCAACTTCGGCGGTGGCGCCGGCGGCGCGCCCAACGCCTGGGAGCTGACCTCCGCTGGCGAGGAGATCGCGCAGAGCGTCACCTCAGCGTCACTGTCCGACTGACCGTCGCCGACGCCCCTCTCGCTCGATCGGTGGCTCGCACCAGGATCGTGTAGCTGCCCGGCGCGAGCCGCGGCAGCCCCAGCGACCAGCGGGCGCCGGTGACCTTCGCCGCCGCGAACGAGGTGCGTGCCCGCGCCCGTGTGCTCGCGCGAAAGCGCCCGCCGCGCAGGGCGAAGACGTGCCCCCCCTGGGTCCGGTACACCGTGACCTGCACACTCAGGGGGCCGCCGAGGGGGGTCTGGCCGGTGACCGATCCGCTCAGGGTCCGCCACGCGCTCGGCGATGCACGGCGACGCTCGCACGCCCTCCGCGAGAGCTTGTGTGCGCAGGGCGGGCTGTCGAGTGTGACCTTCAGCACCGGCAGGATCCCCAGGATCCCCAGGCCGCGGCTTTCCGGCTTGGGCTCCACGGCGATGGAGTAGGTGCTCGTCGTCGTGTTCTGCAGCGCGTCGGCCGCGCTCAGGGTGACCGTGTAGGTGCCGGGGGAGGCGAACGTGTGGGTCACGCTCGCGCCGCTCGCGGATGGGGTGCCGTCGCCGAAGCTCCACGTCGGCTGGCCGGCTGCGAGCCCGGACCACAGGTCCACCAGCGACGCCGAGAGCGAGACGGGCTGCCCGGCGGTGGCGGTGGCGGGCACGCTCGCGCCCAGCAGGATCGGCGGGCCGCCGTCGAAGGCCGCGGCGCGCAGCTGATGGTTCAGTTCGTAGAGCGCCACCACGCTTCCCTGCCAGTCGCTCACCAGCGCCGGTGGGCCGTAGTCCTGACCCGCCAGGTCGAGATTGCCGGCTGCGTCGGGCAGGGTGGCGCCGTTCAACCAGCGCGCGCCCTGGATCGTCGCGTCGCTCGAGTCGCCCGGGACGTTGCCCCGCCAGGCGAAGTAGGCGTCGTCGCCGAGGAACGCGATCGATCCCGAGAGCGTGCTCTCTTCGGTTGGGGAGAGACAGCGCGGCGGGGTGAAGGCGCCGCCCGTGGGGCCGCGCAGGACCCCCTCACAGCTTGCGCTGCTGCTGGCACCCTGGAAGCTGTACAGAACGTATGCCACGCCGTTCGGAGCCACCGCGGCGCTTTCCGGGGAGCTGCCCCCCGTCACGAGTTGCGTCGGTGCGCTCCAGGGGCCGTTTGCGCCCTGGTGTGCGACGCCCCACACGTCGAAGGTCCTGGAGACTTCGCCGTACTGGTAGACGAGGATCGCGTCCCCGGCTTCGTCCTCGCCGAGATGCAGCGCGTAGACGGAGTGCGTTATGTCCGAGCCCGTGATGTTTTCTTCCGGTCCCCACACCCCGCTGGTCACGGGACGGCGGCGGACGATCGCCGTGTAGCGGTCGTCTTCGGGGCTGGGGCTCCCGCCTTCGCTGAAGCGCCGTGTGTAGGCCGCGGTCAGGTCCCCGGCTTCGTCGAAACCCAGGCTGAGGTCCTCAGAGGATTCTTCGGGCGGCGAGATGCGCTGCACCGTCCAGGGTCCACTGGGGGGGTGCACGGCGACGTCGAGGCGGTACACGGGCTCGCTCTCCTGCTTGCCCAGCTCCCCGCTGGCGAGGTGCTGCACGCCGACGGCGGCCGTGCCGTCCGAGCTGATCGCGGGCGTGAGGTAGGGGGGGAGTCCTTCCTGGCGTTCGGAGTCGGCGGCGATCGTGAAGGGCGCTTCCCACGTGCCGGCCCCCGTGGGGCGGTAGGCGGCGCGATAGCGGAAGGGGGAGGTCGTGGGGCTGGGTCCCGTCAGTTCCGACCAGGCGGCGACCGCGGCGCCATCGGGAGCCACCGCGATCTGGGCCGAGGTTGGTATCCCGCCTTCGCCGGAGGCGATCGTGAGCTGGTCGGAGTAGCCGCCCCCGGGCGCCATGGCGCCGATGTGCAGCGTGGTCTGCAGCGGCGAGAGCGACTGGATCTGCAGGAACGCCTCGTTGGCGATGCCCCCGTTCTGGTAGACGACCTGATCCGCGCCGGGCGTCGCTTCGAGCCTGTCGCTGCTGGGCATCGGGAAGTCGACGGGCGCCACCCATTCCGGCGCGGCACTCGCCGCGGGCGGGGCGAGCAGCGCGAAGCAGGCGAGCGGCAGGGCGAAGAGGGCGAGCGGCGGGACGGGGAAGGCGGATGGTCGGGCGAGGAAGGCGAGCCGCGGGACGGGGAAGGCGGATGGTCGGGCGAGGAAGGCGAGCCGCCGGGTGAGGGTGGCAAGGGGCCAGACGGCATGGGGGTTTCGCATGAGACCCGTGAACCTACCCGACCGCGAACGCGAGCGTTCGCGCTGCGCCACGCGCCGGTGCCGCCGTCAGCCTGTAGTGCCCGGGGGCGAGCGCGCGGCGGCCCCGCAGATGGGCATGGTGGCGCCCGCCCGCCGCCGTGAGCGTGAGCGCATGCCCCACCCGCACCCAGCGCAGGTGCCCGCGCACCCGGACCTGCCGGGAGAGCGTGACCCGCACACGGGCGGGGGCGCTGAGGGTGAACGCGAAGGCAACATGGAAGAGCGCGGGCAGGCCGCGGGAGAGCGCCGCGCTCGCGTGGGCGGTGAGCGCGAGGTGGGTGAGCCTGATCGCGGCCCTGCCGGAGCCTGCGTGTGAGGAGGACCCCCCGCCGAGCTGCGCTTCGGTGAGGCTCCCCAGATCACCCGTTCCGTCGACGCCCGCGCTCTGGCTCGAGGATCCGTTGGAGCTGGCGCCCGCAGTTTCCCCACCAGTCTTCTCGACTGCCTTCAGCGCTTCTTCGGCCTTCCGCGCTTCTTCGGCTCGCCTTGCTGCTTCGGCCCGCTGCGTCGCTTCCGCCGCTTCTTCGGCCGCCCGCTTTTCCCTGGCCTTCAGTTCTGCTTCGGCCTGCTTCGCTTCTTCGGCCTGCCTCCTTTCGGCTTCCCGCTTCGCTTCTTCGGCTTTCGCCAGCTGTTCTGCTTCGCTGCCCGGCGCGAAGGCGGCGATCCCGTTGGGGGTGCCCACCCCGGTGGGGCCGTCGTAGCCGGAGGCGGCGTTGCAGATCAGCGCCCCCGCGCCGCAGTCGAGTGGGGAGAGCGGATCCATCGAGCCGCTGCAGGCGCCCGTGTAGAGGTCGTCGCACTCGCCGTTGCCGCCCTCGGTGACGTCATACAGCGAGGGGTCGCCGAGGTGGGAGTAGAGCGTCTGGGCGGGGTATTCGACTTCGTGCGCCCCGCCGGCGAGCGCGAAGGTGGAGGCGATGATCGGGGAGGCGACGCTGGTGCCGCCGATCACGATCAGGTATTCCTTGGAGGCGAGGGAGTCGTAGACGAGCACCCCGCTGTAGGGGTCGGCATCCGCTGCGACGTCCGCGACTGCACGTTTGGCTTCCGTGCCCGCGCCGCAGCCGACGGATTCCCAGTCGGGCACCTGCTGCTGCCATTCGGGGGCGGCGAAGAATTCGCTGCAGCCCCCGCCCCCCGCGCCCTCGTTGGCCCCTTCGGGATCCGGGTCCTCGTTCCAGACCGACTCGCTCTGCCGCGCTCCGGATTCGGTCAGGGTCAGCTCGGTGCCCCCGACGGCGACCACGTGCGGCGAGGACGCGGGGTAGTCGGCGCCGACGAAGTAGCCGGCTTCGGCCGCTTCGGCCTCGGTCCAGTTGAGGTAGCCGTCGTCGCCGGCGGCCGCGGTGATCACGGTCTTCGGATGATTGAAGGCGGGGCTGTCGCCTGTGGGCTCGCTGCCGCCCCAGGAGTTGGAGACCTCGGTGGCGCCGAGCCTCACCGCGGTGTCCTCGGCCGCTTCGAGGTCTTCGAAGGCGGGCGTGTCGGCCTCGACGAGCAGGATGTGGCAGCCCTGGCAGATGGAGTGCACGACATCGATGTCGGTGGAGATCTCGACGGTCCAGCCCACGGCTTCTTCGACTTCCGCGCACGCCGCCCGCTGTTTGGTTTTACTGCAGGTGGCTTCCCGTTCCCTCAGTTCTTTCGCGCTCCTGGGGAACGGAGTCCCACTTGCGCCTTCTTCGGCGCTGCCGCCGCTCTGGTCGACCTTCCTGAAGCAGCCGTTCTTCTGGTTGCAGGCGGACAGGTCGTTTTCGAGGTCGCTGTCGTAGACGTTCAGGTCGGCTTCCGCGTTCGGGTCGTTGTACGCGTCCACGAGCGCGATCGTCTGCGCAGGCGAGCCCGGCGGCGCTTGCGCCGGCAGGTCGTAGGCGCTGAGCAGTTCCTTGGGGAACAACGGTGTGGGCGTTGCTCCCGCCGCGTAGTCGGGGCCGGCTGGCGTCCCGGCCGGCGAGGCGAGCGGCTTGGCTCGGCCCGTCCCGGTGCCGGGCGGCGGGGCGGTCGACTCCGCCAGGGGAGCGACCCGCGTTGCGGGCGGCATGGACAGCGGTTGCGCCAGTGGGGCGCGCGCGGGAAGCGGGGTGCTCCCCGTCCTTGGGACCAGCTCCAGCGAGAGGCAGGTCGCGTGGCCGGGTGCGGGGGGTGCGCAGACGTGGCGAGCCTGGTATTCCGTGGCGCCCGACGGCGAGACCGACCCGGTGGCGGCAGCGGCGGCGGGCAGGCAGAGGGCGAGCAGGAGCACCGCTGGCAGCGCGCGGCGCATCGTTGCGGCGTGCTGCCCACGCCTCTTCGGGTGCCGTCCCTGGATTGAGTTCACCGTGCTCAAATCGACGGTAGCGGACGCGGACATGAAGTTGGGGCGATTGGCCCGGACGAACGCATGGGCCGGGTTCATCTACGCTGCGCCTATGTCGCGCCTGTTGGGCATCGTGCCGGTCCCGACCTCGCGCTCGCGCAGGGAGGCGCTGGAGCGCCGGCGGGAGGCGAGCCTGGTGCTGGAGATGGCGCGCCTGCTGCTGGGAGGGGAGAGCCTCGCGAAGGCGCTGCCCACGGCGGCGGCGCGGATGGCCCAGGCGCTCGAGCTGCAGTCCGCGGCGATCGTGATGGAGGCGGTGGAGCCCGATGCGCGCAGCGTGGCGTTCCCGCTGCGCGAGGGGGACCGCCGGCTGGGAACGGTGGTGGTGGGCTCGGACAGCTCCGAGCGCAGCCTCTACAGGCTCCAGGAGCGGGTGGTGCCGGCGCTCGAGGCGCTGCTGAGCGCGGCGCTGGAGCGGGAGTCCCTGCAGGAGGGGGTGGTGGAGACGGCGGCGCTGCGCCAGGCCGACGTGGTCAAGACCGCCCTGCTGCGGGCTGTCTCGCACGACCTGCGCAGCCCGCTCACGGCGATCTCGGCGGCGGCGGAGGCGATCGCGCTGCCGGGGGTCTCCGCGGCGGAGCGGGAGGAGCTGGCGGCGGCGATCCTGGGGGAGACGCGACGCCTCTCGCGGCTGGTGGACAACCTGCTGGACCTCTCCAAGCTGGAGGCCGGAGCGGCGGAGCCGCGGCGGGAATGGCTCTCGGTCGAGGAGGTCATCGGGATCGCCCTTGAGGATCTGGCGCCCCAGCAGGAGGCCTTCCAGCTCTCGATCGACCGGGACCTGCCGCCGGTGCGAGCCGACGCGACGCAGCTCGAGCGGGCCTTCGTGAACGTGCTGGAGAACGCGCGGCGGCACTCGGGGGGGCACGCGGTCTCGGTGCGGGCGCGGGCGGTGAGAACGATGACCGGTGACGCCGATCGACTGATCGTGCGCGTGGTGGATCGCGGTCCCGGCATCCCGCCCGCGCAGCTGGAGCGCGTCTTCGAGCCGTTCTACCGCGCGGGCACCGCGCGCGGCGGGCGCCGGGGCTCGGGCCTGGGTCTGGCGATCGCGCGGGGCTTCGTCGAAGCCAACGGGGGCTCCCTGCACGTGGAGTCGCTGCCCGGCCAGGGGGCGACGTTCGTGTTCGAGCTGCCGCTCGAGCGCATCGCGTCCGCGCCTCCCGCGGCGGTGGCGGCGAGGGGGGCGCGGGCGGATGGCGGCTGAGCCCAGAGGGTGGCGCAGCCGGCCAGAGGCCGGCTGGCCGAAGGGGGGATGCTCGCCGGAGGCGAGTGTCTCCCCGCTTCGGTTGGGCCCCTCTTCGATCAGCGCCCCCGGGAGGCCGCGGGTGCTGGTGGTGGACGACGAGCTGCAGATCCTGAGGGCGCTGAAGGTGGTGCTGCGGGAGGCCGGCTTCGAGGTGCTGAGCGCGCAGAGCGCCACCGAGGCGCTCGACCTCGCGGCGGTGCGGGCGCCGCGGGCGGCGATCGTGGACCTGGTGCTGCCCGAGGGCGACGGGGTTGAGGTGACACGCAGCCTGCGGGAGTGGAGCGAGATGCCGATCCTCGTGCTCTCCGCGGTTGGGGACGAGGAGCAGAAGGTGAGGGCGCTGGAGGCGGGGGCGGACGACTACATCACCAAGCCCTTCGGGACGCGGGAGCTGGTGGCGCGCCTGCGGGCGGCGCTGCGCCGCAGCGAGGGGGCCGAGGAGGGGCAGCCCACGATCGCGGTGGACGGCCTGGAGGTGGACCTCTCCGCGCACGCCGTGCGCCGCGACGGCGCGCCCATCCACCTCACGCCGATCGAGTTCGAGCTGCTGCGGGTCCTCGCCCAGAACCGCGGCCGGCTGATGACCCACAGGGCGCTGCTGGGAGAGGTCTGGGGGCCGGGGTACGTTGACGACGTGCAGGCGCTGCGCACCCACATCGCGCGCCTGCGCGCGAAGATCGAGCCGGGCGAGCGCCCGCGCTACATCCTCACCGACCCTGGCGTGGGGTACCGCTTCGCCGCTTGAGCCAATGCGCGGCCAGCAGGCCCGATCCGATCCCGATCCCCACGCCGACCGCGACATCGCTTGGGTAGTGAACGCCGGTGTGCACGCGCGAATAGGCAACGGTCCCTGCCAATGGCACCAGGCCCGGAGCCAGCATTGGCAGCTCGGAGCAGGCGCCGGTGACGAACGCGAACGCCGCCGCGCTGTGGCCCGACGGAAACGACGTCGACCGCGGTGTGCGAATGAGAGCCGGGTGTGACCGCGAGGAGGGCCGGCGTCGGCGCGCGAGCAGCTTTGCCGGGCCGTTGGCCACCCCCGCCGCGAGCGCGATGGCAACGAGGCCGCGCCCTGCCGCCCTCCGCCCCCGTTCCCCGCCGAACACCGCGAGCGCGCCGGCGACCACAAGCCACAGTCGCGAGTAGTTCGCCGCCCGCGTGATGGCGATGAGGGTGCGATCGAGTGCGGGTGAGCGGGTCCCGAACGAGCGCCTCATCAGCCGGCGGTCCAGGTGCCGAATACGACGCCACACTGTCACCGAGCCTCCCAGCCGACGAGCACGAAGGCGGCGAGGCCGAGGTGGCGAATACGACGCCACACCGTCACCGAGCCCCCCAGCCGACGAGCACGAAGGCGGCGAGGCCGAAGGTGGCGAGCACGAAGGCGGCGAGGCCGAAGGTGGCGAGCACGAAGGCGGCGAGGCCGAGTGGCGGCCGCGCGCCTGCGCGACTCATCGGCCCGCAGCTACCCGGACCAGCGCGCCCAGGTTCTCCGAGGTGAGCGCCACCGCGCGTGCCGCCGGCGACGGGCCCGCGCCGCGGGGCAGCCGTACGCGCAGCGCCCCTGGCAGCGACGCGAAATGCAATGGCGCCTCCAGCACCAGCGCCTCGCCGTCGAGGCCGACCTCGACGGGGTTGGCGGAGCGTACCTCGAACTCCCGCGCGGACCAGGCCAGCAGGCCGGGGTAGCGCCCCGCCTGGCCGACCAGCTCGAGCGCGACTAGCTTTGACACGTCCGCGCCTCGCACCCGGGCGGCCACGATGCCGAGCAGGCCCGTGTCGATCCGCTCGCGTGTGCCGGCGCCCGAGAGATGCGTCAGCTCATACGGGTTGTTCGACACCAGTACGAGCGGGGCATCGTCGCAGTCGGTCCCGTCCGGGGCGGTGAACTCGAGGTCGATCGGTGGGGCGTCCGGGCCGAGCAGGTCCGGCAGCATGTCCGTCCACGTCCCGAGCTTGGCGTCGCGATAGGCCTCGGACTGGACGACCTTCGCGTATACGCCGAGCGACGCGTTGTTGACGAACACGCGGTCGTTCACGCGCGCGAGGTCGATGCGCCGCTCGACGCCGTCGGTGAACGCATCCAGCGCACCCACGACGTCGCCCCGGTCCAGGCCGAGGTCGAGCGCGAAGTGGTTTCGCGTTCCCGCCGGGATGCAGACGTGGGCAACGTCGCGCCGTGCGGCGACCGTGGCCACGAGCGCCTGCGACCCGTCACCTCCAGCCATTCCGATGACCTCCGCGCCCCGCGCGATGGCGCTCTCGGCGAGATCGAGCAGATCGTCGCCCGGCTGCAGGACGATCGGCTCGATGCCTCGCCGCCGAGCCTCCCCGGCGAGATTGAAGCGCTCCGCCTTTCCGCCGCCCGACTTCAGGTTGATGATCAGCGCCCCCGAGCCGGCGGCGCCCACCGGCACGACCGCGGCGGCCATCCCTCCAAGCGCCGCCTCCCCACCCCGCCCCAGCGCGTAGCGCCCTGTCAATCCGAACAGGGCGAGCAGCAGGAGCAGCGCGGCCAGCACCAGCAGCCCCTGCCAGTGGGTTGCGAGCACCACGATCAGGCCTGCCCCAGCGAGGACCGCGACCGCCGCTCCGAGGGCACGCAGCGCGCCGCGCTCTGTCAAGGCGAACCAGATGGCGGCGTTCGCCACGAGGACCAGCACAACCGCGAGCACGGCGACGGGGATGTCACCCGCCAGCGCGACGGCAGCCACCACGGCCATCGCGGCAGGTGCGATCAGTGCGACGACCGCGGCGATCCGCCGCAGCCCAGGGCGCCACGCGGCCCAGCCTCCATGAGAAGTCACCGACGTCCCTGGAATGTTAGTCACGTTCTTGGATCCGTCCGCCCGAATCGGGCGGCGCGCTCGGCTGTGCCCTCAGCGCCTCGTTGAGCGCCTGCACCCGGATCTCGTGTACGGGGCCTAGCGCGCACAATTGTACGTTCTGCTACGTTCTCGTGTCAATGGCGGCGATGGACCCGACCGCCGGCCGGCCGCTCGCCGTATCCAGACCTGCGGCGCCGGCGACCCCGAAGCCGAGGGCGATCACGTGGGTGACGCTGGAGTTCATGACGACGGCCTCGGTCGCGAGCCTGCGCAGCGCACATGAACGCGGCCGCGGCCACGGCCACGGTGAAAAGGCCCCTCGCAACGGCCGCGGGGACAGGATCGGGGCACGCTGGGCTTTGCGGGTGTGCGCGCTGGGCCTTTCCGGACTCACATTGGCCGCGTGTGGCTCAGGCGGGGTTGCGAGCGTGGCCAGTGGTCTGAGTCAGACGGCCTCCAGTCGGGCGGAGGGCGCCACCGCGAGCACCGCAAGCAGCACCCCTACCGCCACGCAGGCAAAGGTCGAGCCACAGGCCTCCCAGAACCAGACGGCGACCGCGTCGGCGCAGGCAAAGTCGGCGACGGCCGCGGCTGCTTCGACGGCTCCCACCACCACGAGCACCGCGTCGCCCCAGACCAAGACGGTTACGCAGACCAAGACGGTCACGCAGCCACCACGGACAACGACCGTGACCACGCCCACACAGACGAACACGGTCGTCAAGACACAGACGCAGACAGTCACGGCCCCCCCAGCGGCGACCACGACGACCTCAACGAGCCACGTTCCTGCCGCGGCGGCTGTCGGCGCCGCGGCGGCCGCGAGCAAAGAACCAGAATCGAGCGGTCTGCCCGGATGGGCCTGGGCGTTGATCGGTGCTGCCGTAGTCGGCGGAGCGATCTGGATCGTCACCCTGATTCGGCGCGGTCGAAGGGACGGCCCGAGCGACGCGACGGGAGGACCGGGAGCCGCGGGCGACGGGTCGCCGCCACCCGACGGGCCGCCCGGCACATGAGCGGGCGACCCGACTCCTCGGCAGCTGCCTAGGCGGGTGGCGGGCCGAGCATCGCTCCGATGGCTCTGCGGGCGCCGGGGACCCTACGTCCGGCCTCCATCTCGATCAATGCGGCCTCCGAGGTCAACGCGACTAGCAGGCGGGCAGATATGCGGGCCGGTGTCATGCCGAGCGCGCGCATGCTCGGCTCCGCGAGTTGCGCGAACAGCGCCTCGCGATCCTCCATCGTGGTCGTGAGCGTGGTTTGTGCGCGGGTCTCGAACACGAGCGCCTTGACCGCGCGATTCGCCAAGCAGACGTCGAGATACGCCTCTATCGCGGCGAGCAACAGCTCGCGCCCCGCGGGAAGGTCGGCGATGGCCTGCGAGACGGCCTGGGTCACCTGCGAGTAGAAGCGCTGATGGAGGGCGTCGACGAACGACTCGCGGTCATCGAAGTAGAGGTAGAAGGTCCCCTTCGCGACACCAGCACGATCCGCGACGGCCGCGACGCTCAATCCCGACAGCCCCTCGCGCTCGGCGACAACCTCGCCGGCCGTGAGCAGGGCCTCCCGCGTCCGACGCCCCTTGGGAGTCACCGGCGTGTCCTCGGCACGCGCATGGGGTGTCGCCTGCGATGCCATGCGGGCCACTATAGATGACTGTGTGGTCAGCAAAAACTGACCTTATGGTCATAATTCTGCTAGCGTTCGAGGCGCACCAGCGAACACGGACCTCCACGAGGGAGCACCATGAGCACCGGGATCACCACAAACACGCCAACCCACCTGTGGCGCTCCGAGGCGCTGGGTGCTGAAGAAGAGGTATCGCTACCGCAGGGCCGCCTGCAGTACTTTCGTCGTGGCGAGGGCCCCGTCGTCGTGTTTGCCCACGGGTGGCTTGCCAACGCGAACCTCTGGCGCAACGTGGTAGCCCGCCTCGCGGATCGCTTTACCTGTATCGCCCTCGATCTTCCGCTCGGCGCACACCGCCTCGCCATGGATCCCGATTCGGACCTCAGCCCGGCCGGCTGTGGAAACCTGATCTCCGCAGCGTTGGCGGCGCTCGGCCTCCACGATGCGACGCTCGTGGGCAACGACTCGGGTGGCGCCTACTCGCAGATCGCGGTGGCGTCCGACCCTGGGCGCGTCACGCGGCTGATACTGAACTCCTGCGAGACCCCATACAGCGAGTTTCCACCCGCACCGTTTGACGGACTGCCCACGGCGGCGAAGGACCCCGCGACCTTGGGAGTGCTGCTCGAGGCCCTGCGCGACCCGGCGATCCGAAGGACGCCGGCTGCCTTCGGCCTTCTCATCAAGCACCCACTCGAGGGCATCGTCTCCGATTCCTATGCGCTGCCATCCATCAGCGACCCGGCGATCCTGCGCGATGTCAGCAAGGTGATGTCGAGCGCGGACTCGGCGCCCGTGCAGGAGGCGGGAAGGCGACTGATCGCCGAGTTCACGCGCCCCGTGCTGTTCGCCTGGAGCCCCGAGGATCGGGTGTTCGCGCCTGCCGATGCGCGGCGCTACTGCGAGGCGCTGAGCGACGGACGGATGGTCCTCATCGAGGACGCCTACAGCTTCACCCCCGAGGACCAGCCAGACCGGCTCGCCGAGGAGATTGCGAAATTTGCCGAGGATGAGCCTACGCCGACCGCCACTGGCAAGACTGCTCCAGCTGCAGGTCCGAATGCAAGCGTGGGGGCCGACTAGTCGCAGACGGGCAGCTCACGTCGTCCTTTGCTTCGAGGCTGGCCCAACCTGGACGGCTCTGCTGGGGTTGAAGAGGAAGCCCTTGCCACTCGAGATCACGGTGCACATCACACCGCTGGGCAGCACCGTGCAACGGAAGCGCCCGACCGTGACCCTGTGCCCGTAGCCGAAGGTGGGCGTGTCCACGCCGGCGTTGCCGAGACCGCAGTTGTCCGTGCGCGGGTTGTGGGACGTGCATATCGAAACCTTCCCCTGGGCATTCACCATTGCCTTCGATTCGCGCCCCGGCCGATAGCTCTCACAGAACGCCTCGGTCGAGCCGCCATACCCGTCGTAGATCCCACATGACGCATCGCCGTGCGGTGTACGCGCAAAGAATTCGATGGCGGTCCGCGATGCCGCCGATGCGGTCGATGGGTGACCCGTAGCCGCCAGCGCCAACGCAACCATTACCACCATGGGAACCAAGCGCACTCTCTTATCCATCCGCCACCTCTGTTCGTCGGCGGGCTCTCGCGGCCGCCGTCAACGGCGAAGCATGACAGAAGCGCCTCGCGTGTGTCCGGGTACCGTCGGGGCTGGACCCGGGCGATGTTGTAGACATTGTCCGATGTCCAGCAGCCCAAGCCAGCTGAGAACCGCCCGGCTGTTATTGCGGCGTTGGCGTGAGACCGACCGCGCACCATTCGCGATGCTGAATGCCGATCCGATGGTGAGGGAGTACTTTCCCGACCGACTCACCCGGGCCGAGAGCGATGAGGAGATCGCCAGGATCGAAGCTGGCTTTGCCACCCACGGCTACGGACTCTGGGCACTGGAGGTTTGCGCAACGGGGGAGTTCGTGGGGTTCACTGGCCTCGCGGTCCCGTCGTTCAACGCCCACTTCACACCGGCTGTCGAGGTCGGCTGGCGTCTAGCGCGGTCCGCTTGGGGCAGGGGCTACGCGACCGAGGCCGGTCTGGCGTCAGTCGCGTTTGGGTTTCAAGACGCCGGCCTTGACGAGATCGTCTCGTTCACGAGCGCAGCCAACGTGCGGTCACGAGCCGTCATGGAACGGATCGGGATGACCCACGACCCAGACGATGACTTCGACCACCCGGAGCTGGACGAGGCGGATCGCTTGCGTCCCCACGTCCTGTACCGGATATCGGCTGCGGATCGGGCTTGCTGAGGTGCCATAGGCTTCGCCCAGTCATGCGTCCCCCGCTCATGTCCGCAGCCGCCGCGCTGTGCGCGCTGGTGCTCGCCGTGGGCCTCGCCGCGTCCGGCGTGGCAGCGACGCCCACGACCGGCTTCCTCTCCGCCCCCACCGACCAGATCGCGGTGCCGGGGATGCTCGCGGCCGGCGAGGTGACGCCCGAGGGCGATCTCTACACCGGCTGGGCCGAGTACGAGCTGCGTTTCGGTCATCGCCTGAGCGCCTGGTATCAGCCGACGCGAACCCTCCCCAATCCCGGGTTGCCGTTGCTCTCGAGTGCGCTCTCGGATGGGGCGGTGCGCTACACGCTGACCCTCTTCGCCGTCCCCGTCGCCGGGCGGCCCGTGGCCTACGAGACGGTCACCGCCACGAACGGTTCAGGGCGCCCGCGCGAGGCGCAGGTGGTGATGCTCATCGCCTACACCCGCGGCCGGCAGATCCGCGGCCCCCACGGTGTGCTGACCGGCGCGTTCCGCTACGAGCGCCCCGTGCGCGGCGAGGGCGCGGGAGCCTACGACCAGCCCGGCCAGGGGTTCTCCCGGGACTTCCTCTACGGCGTCGCCGGGCGCGACCTCGATCGCTCCGGCCTGCTGCTGGCGCGCGGTCCGGACGCCTCTAGCCGTCCGCTGCGAACCCCCGTGTCGAGCGCCCCCACCGCGCCCCACGACGGGAGGGTGTTCAGCGCCCGCCTGGGGCCCCACGGCCGGGTGAGCTTCACCTGGCAGATCCCGCTCAGCCCGCCCGCGGCCGGCTCCGACGCCGACCGTGCGCTGGACGGCCTGCCCCTCGCCCCCGCGCGCGGGGAGCTGCGCTCGTTGTGGGACGCCCAGGAGGCCGGGATGATGAGGATCAGCGTGCCCGAGGCCAAGGTGCAGGAGACCTACCGGGCGGCGATCGCCGAGATCCTCGAGTCGCGCTACCAGACCCCCTCGGGCTGGGTGCAGAGTCCTAACCGGCTTCAGTACCAGGCCTTCTGGATCCGCGACGCCGCGATCGAGACGCAGGCGCTCGACCTGGTGGGCCTGCACGCCGCGGCCGCGCAGAACCTGAGCTTCATGGACACCTTCCAGGAGCCCGGCGGCCTCTTCATCAGCCAGGCCGGGCAGTACGACGAGCTCGGCGAGGCGCTCTGGGCGCTCTCCCAGCACGCCCAGCTCTCCCAGGATCCCGCCTACGCCGCCGCGCAGCTCGGCCGTATGGGCGCCGCGATCGACTGGCTCTCCTCCGCCACCGCGAGTGACCCCCTGGGGCTGCTGCCTGCGAGCAACCCCGACGACAACGAGCTGGCCTACGGGCACATCACCGGCGATGACCTCTGGGCGGCCGCCGGGCTGCGCTCGGCGATTGTGGATGCGACGCTGGCGGCGCAGAGTGCCGACGCCGCTGCGTGGAGCGCCGTGGATCGGCGCTTCGAGGCCGCCCTGAACCGCGCGCTCGCTGCGGCGGTCGCCCGCGAGGGCCACATCCCCCCGGTGCTCGACGCGAAAGGCGGGCAGGACTGGGGCAACTACTGGGCGGCCTTCCCCATCCAGGTGCTCGGCGCGCGCTCCCCGGCCGTCGAGGCCACGCTGGCGTGGGCGCGCGCGCACATGGCCGAGGGGCTGCCCACCTACCTGAGCGGCCACGACCTGCACGACTACCTGGGGTTCAGGATCTTTCAAACCGAGCTCGCCGCCGGCGATGCGGCGGGCGCGATTGCGGGCCTCTATGCGGAGCTAGTCCACACCACCTCCACCGACGGCGGATGGGAGACCGGCATTGGCCCCTTCGGCGGGCGCGCCTCGGCTACCAACCTCGCCCCGCACGGCACCTTCGCCGCGGAATACGTCGCCCTCCTGCGCAACATGCTGGTCGCCGACAGCGCCTCCGGGGGGGTTGAGCTGCTCGGTGGCGCGAGTCCCGCGTGGCTCGAGCCGGGGCAGCACATCACGGTCCTCGCGGCACCCACCGACCACGGTGTGATTTCCTTCACCGAGCGCTCCACCCGCCGCGGGGAGACACTCACCTGGAGCAGCGACCTGAGCCCAGGTACCCCGCTGAGCTGGGCGCTGCCGGCGTGGGCGAGGCATGCGCGTACAGCGGGGGGACCGGTGAGCGGCTCGGCAGTTCCGCTGCACGGCGCCCGGGGCTCGATCGCCGTCACCCTCGGCGGCAGCCGCCCGGCGCAGTCCTACGCGCTGGCGGTCGCCGCTCTGAACGCCGCCTACCGGGCGCACGGGCGCCCCGCGCCGCTGGTGCCAGCTCTCCGTTGAGAGGGCCTCGCCGCCGGCGGTGGTTGCCGAAGCTCTAGCTTACGCAAGGGTCGTAACGAAATCGTTATACACGAGAGGTGAATCGTCATGCGGCCGTGATGGCGCAGCGGGAATAGTTAGGGCATGGACGCGGTGGCGGTGTTGATCGGGATTGCGATGTTCGCGATCCTGCTCGCGATAGTCGAGGGGATAGATCGCATATGAGCGCTCTCCCCCTGGGTGCGTTCATCGCGCACATGAGCGGCGCGGACTTCTTCGGCCTGGTGGTGTCGGTGCTGATCATCGGCTACCTCTTCTACGCCCTCATCCGTGGAGAGAACCTCTGATGGCTGTGGATGCTGTGCTGGCCGATCTTCGATCGGTCCTTTGTCCTCGATCGCTCGTGTGCCAAGCACACTTCGCTCACTGCGTCCGCGGCCCGCTTGATCCACAGCCGCCTCAGTTGATGCGATGACCTTCACAGGCTGGCTCACGATCGTGTTGTTCGCGGTCATCTTGACCGCGCTCGCCATGCCACTCGGCGGCTACATGGCGAAGGTCTACACCGGCCAGCGGGTAATCCTGACGCCGCTGCTGGCCTGGCCGGAGCGGATGCTCTACCGGGTCCTGCAGGTGAACCCCAAGCGCGAGCAGGACTGGAAGTCCTACGCGAAAAGCCTGATTGTCTTCTCGCTCGCGGGGTGGCTGCTGCTGTATCTGATCCTGCGCACCCAGGACGCCTTTTGGGTGCCTCACGCACTCAACCCGCTCGGCTACCACTCGGCACCGTGGAACGTGACGTTCAACACCGTCTCCTCGTTCATGACGAACACCAACTGGCAGTACTACAGCGGCGAGACGACGATGAGCTACTTCACCCAGATGGTGGGGCTGACCGTGCAGAACTGGCTCTCGGCTGGCGTGGGGATCGTCGTGGCGGTCGCGCTGGTGCGCGGGATCGTTGGGCGCAGCGGCAAGGGCATCGGCAACTTCTGGCAGGACATGGTGCGCACGATCCTCTACGTGCTTGCGCCCCTGTCAGTGCTGATCGCGCTCGTGCTCGCCTCCCAGGGAGTGATCGCCAACCTCTCCACCTACCTCACGGTTCACACGATCACCGGCCTCACCCAGACAATTGCGATGGGGCCGGTCGCCTCCCAGGAGGCGATCAAGATGCTCGGCACCAACGGCGGGGGCTTCTTCAACACCAACTCCGCGCACCCCTTCGAGAACCCTACCCAGTTCACCAACTTCTTCGAGATGCTCGCCGTACTGGTGATCCCGGCGGGGCTGGTGTTCATGTACGGGCGGATGACCGGCAACCGCCGTCAGGGCGTGGCGATCTACACGACGATGATGATCATGTTCCTCGGCGCCGTCTGCGTCGCCTACATCGCCGAGGCCCACGGCTCGCCCGCGCAGCACGCGGCCGGTCTGCACACCGGCGTGATCCACGGCTCTGGTGGCGGCAACATGGAAGGCAAGGAGCAGCGCTTCGGGATCGCCGGATCGGCGCTGTTCGACGTCGTCACGACCGTCACCTCGTGCGGTGCCGTCAACAGCGCGATCGAGTCCTTCACCGGCATCGGCGGGGCCGTCCCGTTCGCCAATCTGTCGGCTAGCGAGGTGATCTTCGGTGGCGTCGGCACGGGCCTCTACTCGATCCTGCTCTACGTGCTGCTGGCGGTGTTCATCGGGGGGCTGATGGTGGGTCGCACGCCGGAGTGGCTCGGCAAGAAGCTGGAGGCCAGGGAGATCAAGCTCGCCGGCCTCGGCATCCTGATCACGCCGCTCGCCGCGCTGTTCTGCACCGCCCTGGCAACCGCGAGCAGCGCGGGGCGCAAGTCGATCTCCGAAGGGGCGCTCTCCAAGGCGGGCGGCAACACGCCGCAGGGCTTCTCGGAGACCTTCTATGCCTATCTGTCGCAGGCGAACAACAACGGCTCCGCGTTCGCGGGCTACACCGGCTTCATCCAGCCGAACGCCGGCAACGTCGGCTCCCACGGCATCACCTTCGCCAACCTGCTCGGCGGCTTCGACATGGTGTTCGCGCGCTACGCCCCGATCCTCTTCGCGCTCGCGGTCGCCGGCGCGCTGGCCGGCAAGCGCGTGACGCCCGCGGGCCTCGGCACGATGCGCACCGACAACGGCACCTTCGTGGTGCTGCTGATCGGCGTGATCGTGCTCGTCGGCGCACTCACCTTCTTCCCCGCTCTGCTGCTCGGACCGATCGTGCAGGGCCTGACCGGACATCTGTACTGAGAGACGACTGAAGATGAAACGCGACATAGTCACCTCGGTAATCGGCATGATCGTCTTCACGGTCCTGCTAGGGATCGTCTACCCGCTCGCGATCACCGGCATCAGCCAGGTCGCCTTTCACGGCGACGCCAACGGACAGCAGATCCACCTCGACGGCAGGCTGGTCGGCTCGAAGATCATCGGCCAGAACTTCGGTACGCCGGTGCTCGAAAAGAACGGCAAGCCCAAGGAAGTGAAAGGCGCGGTGGTGACCGAACCGGATCCGCGCTACTTCCAGTCGCGCCCCTCCGCCACCGAAGGCGGAGCCTACAACGCCGCTGCAAGCACGTTCTCCAACAAAGGACCCAACAGCGTCAGGACCAAGGAAGCCAACGAAGAAAACATCAAGGCCTACCTCGAACTGAACAAGAACCCCACCACCAAGGTCGAATACGACCCCGGGCTGACGGTGGCGAAGATCCCCGTCGACGCCATCAACACCTCCGCCTCGGGACTTGACCCCGACATCTCACAGGCCAACGCGTGGATCCAGGCTTACCGCGTGGCGGCGGTGCGCCATTTCCCGCTTGCGAGCGTCGATGGCCTGATCTCCAAGTACACCTCCGGGCGCGGCCTCGGTTTCTCCGGCGAACCGGGAGTGAATGTGCTCATGCTCAACCTCGCTCTCGACCGCGCGAGGCTGAAGATCCTGGTGATCAGGTGAGCGCGTCGATGGTCAAGAAGCCTGGTCCCGGCCGCCTCCAGGAGGACATGGGCTGATGTCCACGATTCCCGCCGCCCATGAGCGCAAGGCCGTCTCCCTGTTCCAGCGCGACATCGTCGTGCGCGCGCTGATCGACAGCTTCAAGAAGCTCGACCCCCGGGTGCAGGTTCGCAACCCGGTGATGTTCGTGGTCGAGATCGGCGCGGTGATCACGACGGGGACCTGGCTGATCCAGGCGTTTGGCGGCAAGCCGCTCGGCGGCGGCCACGAGCCGGCTTGGTACACGTTCACGATCGCCTTCTGGCTGTGGCTGACGGTCGTGTTCGCGAACATGGCGGAGGCGTTCGCCGAGGGCCGCGGCCGCGCGCAGGCGGACACGCTGCGCTCGATGCGCAAGGAGACGGTCGCCACGATGCGCGACGGCGGCACGAAGGCCGCCTCGGAGCTGACCCGCGGCGACATGGTGGTGGTGGAGGCGGGCGAGCTGATCCCCGGCGACGGCACGGTGGTCGAGGGAATCGCCACGGTCGACGAGTCCGCGATCACGGGGGAGTCCGCACCGGTGATCCGCGAGTCCGGCGGGGACCGCAGCGCGGTGACGGGCGGCACGCGCGTGACCTCCGACCGGATCGTCGTGGAAATCACCCAGGAGCCCGGGCACTCCTTCCTCGATCGCATGATCGCGCTGGTCGAGGGCGCGGAGCGGCGTAAGACGCCGAACGAGATCGCGCTCAACATCCTGCTGGCGGCGCTGACGCTGATCTTCATGATCGTGGTCGCCACCCTGCGCCCCTTCGGGCTGTTCGCGGGCACCGCGATCTCCGAGACGACGCTGATCGCGCTGCTGGTGGCGCTGATCCCCACCACGATCGGGGCGCTGCTCTCGGCGATCGGGATCGCTGGCATGGACCGCCTCGTGCGCCGCAACGTGCTCGCGCTCTCCGGCCGCGCGGTGGAGGCCTCTGGGGACATCGACGTGCTGCTGCTCGACAAGACCGGAACGATCACGATCGGCAACCGCCTGGCCAGCGAGTTCATCCCGATGCCGGGGGTGCCCGAGTCCGAGCTGGCCGAAGCGGCACAGCTCTCCTCGCTCGCCGACGAGACGCCGGAGGGCCGCTCGATCGTGGTGCTCGCCAAGAAGTACGGCCTGCGCGAGCACGACATGTCATCGCTGAATGCGACCTTCGTGCCGTTCACCGCGCAGACCAGGATGAGCGGGGTGGACTACGACGGCCAGCAGCTGCGCAAGGGCGCGGGGGACTCGATCGTGGAGTTCGTCAAGAAGGAGGGCGGCTCCCCGCCGCCGGAGCTGCAGGCGCAGCTCGACCGCATCGGCCGCGAGGGCGGCACCCCGCTGGCGGTCTCGCGCGACAGTCAGGTGCTGGGCGTGATCTACCTCAAGGACACCATCAAGGAGGGCATGAAGGTCCGCTTCGACCAGCTGCGCGCGATGGGCATCAAGACGGTGATGGTGACCGGCGACAATCGCCTCACCGCGGCCAAGATCGCCGAGGAGTCGGGCGTGGACGACTTCCTCGCCGAAGCGACCCCCGAGGCGAAGCTCGCGCTGATCCGCGAGCAGCAGGCCGACGGGCGCCTGGTGGCGATGACCGGGGACGGTACCAACGACGCCCCGGCGCTCGCCCAGGCCGACGTGGGGGTCGCGATGAACACCGGCACCCAGGCGGCGCGCGAGGCGGGCAACATGGTGGACCTCGACTCCAACCCGACGAAGCTGATCGAGATCGTCGAGGTGGGCAAGCAGCTGTTGATCACCCGCGGCGCGCTCACCACCTTCTCGATCGCCAACGACGTCGCCAAGTACTTCGCGATCCTCCCCGCGATCTTCATCAGCACCTACGCCACGAGCGCGGGCGGCAAGGGCCCCCTGCACGTGCTCAACATCATGGACCTCGGCACCCCCCAGTCGGCGATCGTCTCGGCGATCATCTTCAACGCGATCGTGATCCCGCTGCTGATCCCGCTCTCGCTGCGCGGCGTGCGCTACCGCCCGATTGGTGCCAGCGCGCTGCTGCGGCGCAACCTCTGGATCTACGGTCTCGGCGGCATCATCGCGCCCTTCATCGGGATCAAGCTGATCGACCTGGTCGTGCACAACCTGCTGGGGGCCTGACGGAGGGGGATCGACATGATCCTCGTGCACAGCCTGCTGGGGCCGTGGAGGGATCCCGGGAGGGAGGGTCACTACGTGTTGGCGAGCAGCACCACCACGAAGGCCAGGTAGAAGGTGATGATCAAGGCCCCGGGGATGCGCCGCAGGCCGCGATCGAGGTAGGCGCTCGCGAGCGCAAAGGCGGTCAGGCCGAGGTAGCAGGCGGCGACGAAGGTCGTCTGCCCGGAGGGCGCGCCGAGGCCGACGATCGCCCCCGGCAGCAGCAGCCCCGCCACGACGTTGAGCGCGTTGCTGTTCAGCGCGGTGCTGAGCACGGCGGCCCCCCGGCCGCGGGTGGCGAGGTACACGGCGGCGACGGCATTGGGGAGGCTTGTCACGGCGGCGAGGATCAGCCCGCCGACCACGATCCCTGGGATCGCATGGCGCGTCCCGAGCTCAGAGGCGGTGCGCTCCATCGCGATGCTCGCGCCCACGACGACGAGCACGGCGACCGCGGCCAGCACGCCGTCGCGTGCGCCGCCGCGGGAGGGGTGAATCGCGACCTCGAGCTCGAGCTCCTCCTCCCTGACGGCCTCCGCCAGCCAGCTTGCCCACGAGTCGGGAATGCGCAGGCGCGCGAGCCGCTCGAGGCCCATGCCGAGGACCGCGAGGTACGGCGCCAGCACAGCCAGCACCGCGAGCAGTCCCACCAACGGTGAGAGGAGCCCGACCACAACCACCAGGCACACCAGGGAGGTCCACAGTGCCACCGCGCCTCCCAGCTCGATCACCCGCCGGTGCAGGGCGATCCGGCCGGCGACGACGGCCGCGAGGCCGAGCAGCGCGGCGAGGTTGAAGACGTTCGAGCCGATCACCACCCCCGCGCCGATGCGCGTGTCGTGCCTGGCGAGCGCCGTCACCGCGGCTGTGATCTCCGGTGCATCGGCCGCCAGCGCGGCGAGCATCCCGAGCAGCGCCTCGGAGAGGCCGAGCCGTGCCCCCACACGCTCGAGCCTGACGACCAGCACCCAGCTGGAGCCGAGGCTCACCACAACGCCGGTCGCGAAGATGAGGCTCAGCAGCGCGTCGGACATCACCGCGACGCTGCGATCTGGAAATGGTTCCGGGTCACCATGATCTCCACGGGTAGTGGCACGCCGACCAGGCTTCCCGGCTCTCCGCGCAAAACTCTACCTTGAACCGCTCCCCCGGCTCAGTGCTCCCCCGCCGAGCGATGCAGGAGAATGAGCCGCTGTGCCATCCGATCGTGGACACCTCAAGGTCTTCATCGGGATGGCCGCGGGCGTGGGCAAGACCTACCGCATGTTGCAGGAGGGTCAGGCGGAGGCCGAGGCGGGCCGCGACGTGGTGGTGGGCTACCTGGAGCCCCACGGCCGGATGGAGACCGTCGCTCAGGGGGAGGGCCTCGAGTTCGTGGCTCGCCGGCGAGTGCGCTACCGCGACACCGACCTCGAGGAGATGGACCTGCCGGCGGTGCTGGCGCGCGCGCCGGAGCTGTGCCTGATCGACGAGCTCGCGCACACCAACGCGCCGGGGGTGGAGCACGAGAAGCGCTATGAAGACGTGCGCAACGTGCTGGCGGCGGGGATCGACGTGTTCTCCACGGTCAACGTGCAGCACCTGGAGAGCCTCAACGACCAGGTGACCCAGCTGACGGGGGTGCGCGTGCGCGAGACGATCCCCGACGCGGTGCTCTCCGCGGCGGACGAGACCGTGCTGGTGGACGTCACCCCGGAGGCGCTGATCGGGCGGCTGCGCGCCGGCAAGGTCTACGCCCCGGAGCGGGTGCAGGCGGCGCTGGGGAACTTCTTCAAGATCGAGAACCTCGCGGCGCTGCGGGAGACCGCGCTGCGCCAGGTGGCGGAGGGGGTGGAGCACGAGCGCCTCGTGCGCGAGGTCCCGGCGGCGCGCCGGCACGAGGACCGGCTGATCACCCGAGCTGCCCCCCAGGTGATCTCCGAGCGGCTGCTCGCGCTCGTCAAGCCGACCCCGCGCTCACAGCGGGTGGTGCGCCGTGCGTGGCGCTCCGCGCAGCGGCTGGGGGCGGAGCTCGACCTGCTGGTGGTGCGCCCGCCGGGCGAGACGCCCAACACGGAGTACCGCGAGCAGCTCGAGGCGCTGCGGCGCCTGGCCTCGGTGCTGGGGGCGCACCTGCTGATCGAAGAGGCCGACGATGTGGCGGAGACCGCGGTCCGGGTGGCGCGGGGGAGAGGCACCACCTACCTGCTGATGGGGACCCCCAAGCCCCGCAACGCGTGGCGGCGCCTGAGTCAGCCGGCGCTGACGTTCCGGCTGCTGAAAGGTCTGCCGGGGGTGGACATCAGGATCGTCGCGGACCGCACGCTGCTCCCCGCGAGCGGCGAGGCGGAGGGGGAAGGGGAGGGGGAGGGGGAGTTGGCTCTATGACCCCGCTCGCGGCTGTCCTGATCGTCCTCGCGCTGGCGGTCGGCTATGGGGGCGCGCTCGCCATCGAGCGCCGCCGGCGGGGTCGCGCGCTGCGCAGCCGCACGCGGGTGCGACGGGTCGCGTTCCCGTTCACCGGCGAGGGTCTCTCGGAGCCTGCGCTGGCGGCCGCTCTGCGGCTCGCCCGCGTGGAGGGGGCGACGCTGGTGCCGGTCTATCTGGCGCTCGTGCCGATGCGCCTGTCGGTGGACGTGCCGCTGCGCAGCGAGTGCGACGTGGCGCTGGGAATGCTGGAGGCGATCGAGCAGCGCGCGGCCCGCGCGGAGGTGCCGGTGGACTCGCGCATCGAGCGCGGGCGCACGGTGCGCCACGCGCTGCGGGAGCTGATCGCGCACGAGAGCTTCGAGCGGATCGTGGTGGCGGCGGGCGCGGACAGCTCGGGGGAGGGCTTCACGCCGGAGGCGGTGGCGTGGCTGCTCACCAACGTCCCCGGGGAGGTGATCGTGCTGCGCTCCGCGGAGGCCGCCCCCCGGGCTTCGCCGCAGTCCCCGGAGTCGGCATTGCAGGCTTCGCAAGAGCCCACCGAGTCAGCGTAGCGAGGCTTCGCAGAAGTCAACGGAGTCGGCGTTGCAGACTCGTGGCATCCCGTGGAGTCGGCGTCGCAGGCTTCGTTGCAGGCAGGGGAATCGGCGCCCCCGCAACCTCGGGGTGCTTAGCCTGTTGGCATGAACATGCCCGGATCCCTCCCCCATCGGCCGATCTCCGGCCGGTCCACCATGCTCCTCTTGGTGCTGCTGGGCGCGGCGCTGGTCGGCGCGCTGGCGTCCGCCTGGGCGCTCGCGGCGCCCGCTGGCAGCGCGGACGCCCGCGACGCTCGCCCGGCCGCGCAGGAGAGCTCCTCCAAGCAGACACGCCCGCGTGGCCCCTCCTACATGACTGGCCTCAGCGACTCGCACGACGAGATGTTCGGCAACCCGCTGTGGCAGCAACTCCACACGCAGATCGCGCGCCTGACGGTGCCCTACGACGTGGCCGTGCGACCGTACGATCTGGAGCAGGCGGAAGCGTGGATCCACGCCGCGGAAGCGCGCCACCAGAAAATCCTCCTCGCCTTCTACCACTCCGAGTACACGCCGATGAAAATGCCGAGCGTCGCGGTGTACAAGCGCGACGTGGCGAAGTTCATCAAGCGGTTCCCACACATCCGCGAATACCAGGCGTGGGACGAGGCCAACCGGGGGTATGTGCCCGGCTACTTCCAGAGCCCCACCGCGGTGCAGGACGCGCAGTACTACCAGGCACTCAAGCGCGACTGCATCCCCTGCACGGTGGTCGGACTGGACGTGCTCGACCAGGATGACGTCTACCCGACGATCGACTACATCGCCGAATTCAAGCGCGAGATCGGCCGCCTGCGGACGGTGATGCCGACGACGTGGGGCCTGCACGACTACTCGGACGTCAACCGCTTCGAAAGCTGGCGCACGCGCGACCTCGAGGCGGACCTGGGCGGCGAAGTGTGGTTGACCGAGACCGGCGGGATCGTGAAGTTCGGCAACGACTTCACCAACAAGAACGGCTCGGGCATCAGACGCGCGGCGAAGGTGCTCAACTTCACGTTCGGCGTGGCGGCCTCCAACCCGCGGATCAAGCGCCTCTACATCTACGACTGGACGGGCGGCACCGCCTCGACGCGCTTCGACGCGGGCCTGATGAACGCCCACGACCAACCCCGCCCCGGCTATGTGGTGGTCTGCAAGCAGCTACACGCCGCGCACTGCAACGTGCGGACGGTCGAGAACTGAATCGGGCGCGGTACCTCTCAGGTCAGGTGGCTCAACGTGGCCTGGACCTCGCTGGTGAGCAGGTAGAGGTCGGAGCACTGCGAGTCGTGGGGGTCGAAGGGACGGAAGCCCAGGCGCTCCCACCAGCGGCGGGCCCTCGTGTTGAGGGCTGCGACAACCACGGCACGGCAGGCTGCCTGGGCGTTCAATTCGACTGCTGTGGCCAGCACGTGAGCAACCAGCGAGGTGCCCACGCCGAGCCCGGTATAGCGGCTGTCCACCGCGAGTCGGCCGAGCAGCAGGGCAGGCACCGGGTCCGGCGCCTGCTTGGCGAGAGCCGGTGGCGCGACCGGGCGATCGATCCCGGTCATTGCGACACTGGCATAGGCGATCACGACATCCTGGGCGTCGAGGATCACCCATGTGGCGGCCGTGTCGCGGCGCCGGTTCTGTCCGGCGTAACGGCGCAGCCACTCATCCAAAACCGGCTCACCGCAGTGGAAGCGGTCCCGGTTGTGCCTGGCGATGTCGAGTGGGGCTGGGCGTCGAAGCTCAGTCAAGCCAGCGGAACTTGCGGGGCTGCCCCAGGATGGCGGCGAGCCGCTCGTTGACTGTCGCAGGGCGCTCCAGCGCTTCGGCGAACGCGGTGGCTGCCTGTACGCTCAGCCGGATACTCCGGCGCTCGGCGAGGACCTCCTCGGCCCTGGAAGCCGCGGCCTGCAACACGAACGCGGAGACGTTCAGATGCGATGCGGCGGCGGCGCGCTCGAGCAGGGACTTGTCCGTGGGATCCACCCGGATCTGAAGCCGCTCGTCCTTGACTGTAGCCATGTACTCACTATGGCAGTACGGCGTGTGGCTGTCAAGCTCGGAGATCGATCTCCATCGGGGGTGGGTCCTCACGCCAATAGTGGGCTGCTGGACGGATTCGGCTCGCGCTCCGCCGCCGGTCGCTCGGGAGGGACGTGCGCGTCATTGCGCCACACCCGCGCGGCCGCCAGCGCGAGCAGTGCGAACCCGCAGGCCAGCGGGACCAACGCGCGCAGGGGGTAGGAGCCGAAGTAGGCGCCGTTGGCGAGGGCACGGGGGTCCCCGGAATGGAGGACATCCAGCAGCCCCTGGTGGTCGATGCCGAGCAGAGTGGGACCGAGCGCCGCGTACAGAGCCCAGGCGGCGAGCGCGAGCACGCCGGCGCGCAACGAGCGGCGGGTGAGGCGCATACGAGGGGTGGCGGCCGCGGCGAGCCCGATCGCGCCGAGGGCGGGGAGCAGGAAGGTCCAGATCTCCCCCCACCCGCGCCCGAGGCCGTAGGCGGAGGCGATCGTGGGCTGGAAGAAGCCCTGGAGCAGGTGGCGCATCCAGGTGACCGACTGGGTGTCGTAGCCGATCAGCGGGTGGGTGATCGTGGCGAGGGTCGCGCACGTCACGGAGGCCGCCGCGAGCGCGATCGTGGGCCCTGGCCAGCGCTTGAAGGCGATCGCCAGGGGGAGCGCGAGGAACGCCAGCGCGGTGGCCAGGAAGCGCGGCCCCATGAAGGCTCCCCCGAAGGGCAGGTAGTAGCCGGAGTTGTAGATGAGGTAGCAGAGGCACACGCCCCCGATCACCAGCGCCTCCGCGCGCTGGCCGCGGCGGTACAGCGCGACTGCTCCGAGGGCCCCCATGACCAGCACGGGGGCGAGCGTCAGCAGGCCGCGGGAGTCCCCCAGCAGGGTCGCCGCTACGCGCAGGCTGGGGGCGGTGATCCCAAAGAAGCCCCTGTGCTGCTGGGGCACGTTGGCGTAGGCGACGTGGGTGAGGGAGTGGAAGGCGGCGAGGTTGTAGAGCGCGAGCGGCACGATCCCCACGAGGATTCCCGCCGCATAGGCGCCCCCGCGGCGCAGCGCCCACAGCGGTGTGAGCGCGTCGCGGCGCGAGAGCAGGTAGAGCCCGAGCACGCCCGCGAGCAGCGCGAGCGGGTACTCCGAGGAGATCGCATAGCCGATCGTCAACCCGGCCGCTCCCGTGAGCCACGCGCGCGGCGGCCCGTCGCGCTCGCGCATCAACAGCACGAACGCGGCGAAGCCCAGGAAGGCGGTGAAGATGTGCGAGAACAGCAGCGTGGAGAGCGCGAGCGCCATCGTGCCGAGCCCGAGCGTCACCGCGGTGGCGCCCCCGAAGCCGGGCTGCAGGCGCTCGGCGGCACCCCATACGAGCACCAGCAGCAGCAGGCCGGGCAGCACGTTGCCCCACAGCCCCACGAGGTAGATCATCTCGTCGTCCCCCGGCTGGGCGGGGGAGTTGTAAGCCCAGTGCTGGGCGTCGAGGGCGTTCAGGACGGCGTACCAGGGCAGCACGTACAGCGCGAGGCCCGGGGCGCGGGCCGAGTACCAGTGCCCGTGGTAGAGGACCTTGTCGCCCGTGTCCCGCTCGTAGGGGTCGATCGTGGTCTGTTCGTGGTAGAGCGCCTGCAGCAGGTCGTAGTGGGAGGTCTGGTTCCAGGAGAAGTTCTGGATCAGGGTCGCGTAGGAGAGGCCCACGAGCAGCACCGCCGCGAGGGCGAGGCGCCTGTTCCTACGTCGCGTTGTCTGCTCGGCCGGGATCGGCGCACAGGATACGCGAGCGGTGTGCGACGTTGTGGCGGTGTGGGTCGGATGAGGTTGTCCGTTCCGGAGGCCGGATCTACGCAACACTTGGGGCATCGGCCAACGAGGATGAGGAGGTCTGAGGTGCGAGTCTTGGTCGTCGGAGCCGGAGGAGTGGGCGCGGCCTTCGCCGCGATCGCCCAGCGCCGGCCGGCGTTCGAGAAGGTGGTGCTGGCCGACGTCGCGCCGCGGCGCGCGCACGACGCGGTGGCGCGGTTGGGGGAGGCCGACCGTTTTGCGGCCGAGCAGGTGGATGCCTCCAGCCGCGAGCAGCTGGTGGAGCTGATCGGGAGGGTGAAGCCCGACGCGGTGCTCAATGCGTGCGATCCGCGCTTCAACGAGCCGATCTTCGCGGCGGCGTTCCAGGCGCGCACCACGTACCTGGACATGGCGATGACGCTCTCGTACCCCCACGAGCAGCTTCCCTACGAACTGCCCGGGGTGATGCTCGGCGAGCACCAGCTCGAGCGCCACCAGCAGTGGGAGCAGTCCGGCCTGCTGGCGCTGGTGGGGATCGGGGTGGAGCCGGGACTCTCCGACGTGTTCGCGCGCTACGCCGCCGAGGAGCTCTTCTCGAAGATCGAGGAGGTGGGGGTGCGCGACGGGGCGGACCTGGTGGTGGAGGGATACGACTTCGCGCCCACCTTCTCGATCTGGACGACGATCGAGGAGTGTCTGAACCCGCCCCTGATCTGGGAGCGCGAGCGGGGCTTCTACACCACCGCGCCGTTCTCCGAGCCCGAGGTGTTCGAGTTCCCGGAGGGCATCGGCAGGGTGGAGTGTGTGAACGTGGAGCACGAGGAGGTGGTGCTGATCCCCCGCTGGGTGCAGTGTGAGCGGGTCACCTTCAAGTACGGCCTGGGGGAGGAGTTCATCGGGGTGCTGCGCACGCTGCACAAGCTCGGCCTGGACTCCACCCGGCCGGTGTCGGTGCGCGGCGTGGAGGTGGCCCCGCGCGACGTGGTGGCGGCCGCGCTGCCCGACCCCGCGACACTGGGGGAGCGGATGAGCGGGCGCACCTGCGCGGGCACCTGGGTGAGGGGCACCGGCAGGGACGGCACGCAGCGCTCGACCTACCTTTACCACGTGGTGGACAACGAGCAGACCATGCGCGAGTACGGCAGCCAGGCGGTGGTGTGGCAGACGGCGGTCAACCCCGTCGTGGCGCTCGAGCTGCTCGACGAGGGCGTGTGGAGGGGCTCGGGGGTGCTCGGCCCCGAGGCGTTCCCGCCCACCCCGTTCCTCGAGCGCCTCGCCCAGCTGGGCTCGCCGCACGGTCAGCGCGACGACCAGGTGTCAAAGTAGGCCCCCGACGCAACTTGGCGTAAAGCTCGTCGTCGTGATGTGGCGGCACAACGCTGCAGCCGGTCACGTGGACGAGCGCGATATACATGCGTGGTGCCGCCGGGCCATGCTCACCGAAATGATTCGTCCACTTAGGCTTGACAGCAGGTCGCTGTTGTGGTTAGCATGAGGTTACGCGTACTTGCGTACCACGCGAAGTGGGGCGTTGGCGACTGAGGGTCACATGGGGTCTGCTCCGCCAACATAAGGTTCTGGCTGGTCAAGCCTGTTTGTGATTCGAGCGCGCTGGTCAAGTGCGCCGTTCAAACAACCGGTGCCTGGGCGCCGCCGTGTACTTGGCGCCCAGGCACCCGATCGATGCGAAGGAGAAGATAGCAGATGAGATCCATGTTCAGGAGGGCGTCTTTTGCGCTCGTGGCGGTGCTCGCACTGAGCGCCGTGGCGGCGTCAGCTGCATCCGCGTTGCCGGAATTCAAACCGGTCCCGACGAAAAAGCAGATCATCGGCACGGGCGGCTCGGTGTCTTTGAATTGGTACAGCGAAGGAGAAACGATCGAATGCTCCAAAAGCACAGCCACGGGCGAAATCACGGGCGCTCGCACAATTGGCAAACTTGCCATAATCTACACGGGTTGCACGAGTCGTGACAAAGAAAAATCAGGTTGTTCCGTCAACAGCCCGGGGGCCAAAACAGGCGAAATCGTGGTGACCACACTGGTTGGTGAATTGGGCACCATCGCGACGAAAGAAGCGTCATCCGGGGTTGGCATCCTGCTCAAGCAGGAAAGCAAATCGCACGAGTGGTTGGAGTATGAAAAAAATGCATGTCTGCGAAATTTTGAATTGAAGATTGACGGCGACGCGATAGCCGAAATCCCGGTGATAGGCAAAAAACAGCTCACGAACGAGCTCGTTTTGAGCTCGGGCATCCACAAAATAAGACTGGACTCGGGCACGGAAGAAATTGCCGAACTCGAATTGCTGTCTTTTTCGGTAACCATGAAAGGGGTCAATGAACTGTCCTTCGAAGAAGCGCTGGAAGTGACGTGAGGACAGGTCAGTAGCCACGTGGTCCAAGGCGGCGTGGGGTCGCCTCGATTCCACGCGGCCTGTTGAAGCGGTAGTCCACGATGCAGTGAGTGGTGCGCGGTCATCCGAGCCGCGCACCACTCCTTTTGCCCCCCCAGGGCAAGCTTTGAAGCCTCAGAACTCCACGCGCGCCGGAACTGGCCCGGTGGGCGGCGGCTGCTTGAGTAGCCCGGGCGGCGCGGTTTCGGTCTTGCGCGAGAAGTACTCCTTGAAGACGGGCCGCGAGAGGAGCATGATCACGCCGCCGAGGACCATGCCGCCGATGCCCATCCACAGCGGCAGCGTGATGCCGAGGATCGGCTTGGAGGAGACGTTTTCGGCGTGGCCGTAGTAGAAGGCCGCCTTGGCCCCGATCCCGAACAGCATCAGCCCGCCGATCAGCGGGCCGAGGCCCAGCATCAGGAAGTTGCGCGCGCTCTCCATCAGGTCGTGGCGGTAGTACCAGCCGCAGGCAACGCCGGTGAAGCCGTAGTAGAAGCAGATCGGGAATCCGATCGCGGTGAGCGAGTCTTCGAGGACGCTGTTGGAGAGCAGCAGCAGCACGACCGTGATGACGATCGAGAGCAGGCCGAAACCGAGCGTCGAGACGGTGGGGGTGAGATAGCGTTTGTGGACGCGGGAGAGCAGGCTGGTGACCGCTTTCCAGTGAGCCATCGAGAGCGTCGTGCGGGCGGTCGGGAGGATCGTCGTCTGCGTTGAAGCGGACGCCGAGGTGAGCACGGCGATGATCAAGAGCTTGTCGAGCGTGCCACCGAGCACGCCGGTCCCGAGCGCGTTGAGGACATCTTCCTGGTTGGCTTCGTTGGTGAGGAAGCCCGTCCCGTGGAAGGACTGGGCGGCGGCCGTGACGACGACGTAGATCAGCACAAGCAGGATCGTCGAGACGACCGCGGCCTTGCCCGGGCCCTCGGCCGGGTCCTCGGACTCCTCGTTGACCGCTACTCCGGAGTCCCAGCCCCAGTAGATGAAGACCGCGAGCAGCAGTGCGACGACGAGGTCGCCGAAGCTCATCGCGAACGGGTTGATCCAGGAGAGCGACGGCTTGATCGAGCCGGCTGGAGGATGGCTGCCGTAGACCTTGACGAACGCCACGACCGCGAACAGCCCAAGGATGCAGACCTCGGCGCCGAGCAGCACCTGCTGGATGCGTGCGGAGAGCTCGATGCCGCGATAGCAGATCCACGTCATCAGGGCGATCCACAGCACCGCGGCGATGATGATCGCCGCTTTGGAGTTGCCGAGTTCGGTGAAGCCAAAGAGCTTGAAGGTGTAGATCGCTGCGATCGCCGCCAGCGAGGCCATCACGATCACGTCGGATAGGAAGATCGCCCAGCCGTTCATCCAGCCCGTCATCGGGCCGAATGCGCGGGTAACCCACGCGAACGTCGTGCCTGCGTCGGGGTCGGCGCGATTGAAGTATTTGTAGGCCGCGGCCACGAGCAGCATCGGGATGAACGCCACGAGCATCACCGCGGGGGCGTGCACCCCGACTCCCTTCACGGCGACGATGAACCCGAGCGTCGCCGCGAGCGAGTAGGCGGGCGCCGTGGAGGCGACGCCGATCACGATGTTGGAGAGGTAGCCGATGGCGTTTTTCTTCAGGCCCTTGTCCATCACGCCCGACGGGTCGGGGGCCTCGGGTGTCGCTGCGCTGATGGCTGCCATGCTCGTCTCCCTCCAACTGGGGGGTGCCCGCTGCACCCCATGACACCGGTCGTGACAAACGCTACGACCCGCTGGGGCGACGGACAAGGTGCGCGATTCCCAAAGATTCGAGCCTCGTTTGTACATCTCGTACAATGAGGTCAATCGCTCTTGAACTTGTGGCGCATTGATGCATGCGCTGGGGCGCAGTACCTTTATCCTTAGTGTCTATGCATGAGGCGCTGAGTTCCGATAGAGGAGAAGAGGCCATGGCTACCCATCTGAGCGAACCGATGCCTGCGAGCAAGCCCGCGGGCGACGCCCTGCAGGAGCTCGCGCACCGCCACCTGTGGATGCACTTCACGCGCATGGGCGCCTACGTGGACCACGAGGTCCCGGTGATCGTGCGGGGCGAGGGGTGCTACGTGTATGACGAGCACGGCAAGCGCTACCTGGATGGCCTCTCGGCGCTGTTCTGCGTGAACATCGGCCACGGCCGGGCCGAGCTGGGCGAGGCGGCGGCGCGCCAGTCCCAGGAACTGGCGTTCTACACCAACTGGAGCTACGCGCACCCCCGCTCGATCGAACTGGCGGCGCGGATCGCGGGCCTCGCGCCGGGGAACCTCAACCGGGTGTTCTTTACCTCGGGGGGCTCGGAGGCGGTGGAGAGCGCGTGGAAGCTCGCGAAGGCCTACCACGCCGTGCGCGGGGAGCCGGGCCGCTTCAAGCTGATCGCCCGCAACCTCGCCTACCACGGGACCTCGATGGGGGCACTCACGGCGACGGGTCTGCCCGCCCTGCGCGCTCCCTTCGAGCCCCTGACCCCGGGGGGCCACCACGTCCCCAACACGAACTCCTACCGCTGGAAGGAGGACCGCGATCCGCTGTGGGCGGCGGATGCGATCGAGGAGGCGATCGCCTTCGAGGGCCCCGAGACCGTGGCGGCGGTGATCCTCGAGCCGGTGCAGAACAGCGGCGGCTGCTTCGTCCCCCAGGAGGGCTACTTCCAGCGGGTGCGCGAGATCTGCGACCGCCACGGGGTGCTGCTGATCTCCGACGAGGTGATCTGCTCGTGGGGGCGCCTCGGCCATTGGTTCGGGTGCGAGCGCTATGGCTACCAGCCCGACATGATCACCACCGCGAAGGGCATCACCTCCGCGTACGCCCCGATGGGGGCGCTGATCGCCGGCGACCACATCGCGGAGCCCTTCCTGCACGGCACCGCGATCTTCAACCACGGCTTCACCTTCGGCGGGCACCCCGTCTCGAGCGCGGTGGCGCTCGCGAACATCGAGGTGATGGAGCGCGAGGGCCTGTGCGAGCACGTGCGCGCCAACGAACCTGCGCTGCGCGCGATGCTCGAGGGGCTGCGCGACCTGCCGATCGTGGGCGACGTGAGAGGCGCGGGCTACTTCCAGGCGGTGGAGCTGGTCAAGGACAGGGAGACCAAGGCGACCTTCACGCACGAGGAGTCAGAGGAGCTCCTGCGGGGCTTCCTCTCCGGCGAGCTCTACCGCCGGGGGCTGATCTGCCGCACCGACGACCGCGGGGAGCCGGTGATCCAGCTCTCCCCGCCGCTGATCGCGGGCCCGGAGCAGTTTGCGGAGATCGAGGCGATCCTGCGCCCCGTGCTGAGCGAGGCCGGGGAGCGGATCGCGTAGGCCGATGCTGAGCGTCGAGGGCCTCGTCGCGGAGCTGGGCCTGGAGCTCGTGAGCGGGCGGGAGTCGGCGAACGGACACGTGCGCTGGGTGCACAGCACGGAGCTGATCGACCCCACGCCGTGGCTGCGGGGTGGGGAGCTGCTGCTCACCACCGGCCTGCAGCTGCGGGCGGCGAAGGCGCAGCGGGAGCTGATCGCGCATCTCTCCGAGCACGAGATCGGGGGCCTGGGATTCGGCACGGGCTTCGCTCACAAACGCCTGCCCGCGGCGCTCGCGGACGAGGCGCGCAAGCGCTCCTTTCCGCTGTTCGAGGTCCCCTACGAGCTGCCCTTCATCGCGATCACCGAGCGGGTGTTTGCGCAGCTGCTGGACGAGCGCTACGAAATGCTGCAGCGCAGCATGGCCGGCGATGTGCTCGCGGAGGCGCTCACGGGACGGCTGTACCCGGAGGAGCTGCAGGCGCGGCTGCGCCCCTTCGGTATCGGGGAGCGAGCGGCAGTGCTGGCGTTCGCGCCGCCCGACCCCGCGGTGGCGGCGCCGCTGGTGGAACGGATGCTGGCGCGCGGGGGCTCCTCGGGTGGGGGCTCCTCGAGAGGGGGCTCGCCGGGAGGGGATGCCGACATGGAGGCCCCGGCGGGCAGCCTGGTCGCGATTCGCGCGGGTCTGCTGTGCGCGGTCGTGGACGGGGCGGGCACGAACGGAGCCGGCGAAGTCGACCCGATCGCGCTCGCCCGCCGCATCCGCACGGAGCTGACGTCGCGCCTGGGGGGCGAGGTGCGAGCGAGCGCGAGCCGCGTGGCCCCCACGCAGTCGCTGCGCCTCAGCTTCCACGAGGCGCGCTGCGCACTGGAGGCGGTGCGCCTGCAGGACCGCGCCAATGGTGTTGAGGTCGTGGCCTCCTACGCGGATCTCGGCGCCTTTCAGCTGCTGCTCTCCCTCCAGGACGACGACGCGCTGCTCTCCTACTGCCGTGGTGTGCTCGGGCCGGTGGAGACGGGGGAGGGCGAGTACGGCGAGGAGCTGCTGCGCTCGCTGGACGTGTTCATCGAGCACAATGGCCACTGGGAGAGGGCGGCGAACGCGCTCTTCTGCCACCGCCATACGCTGCGCTACCGCATCCGCCGCGTGGAGCAGCTCACGGGCCGTGACTTCTCCACCGCGCGCGACCGGATCGAGTTCTGGTTGGCTCTACGAGGAAGGGAGCTTGCACGATGAGGATCGGAGTCCCCAGCGAGATCAAGTTGGACGAGTATCGCGTGGCGATCACCCCAGCGGGCGTGCGTGAGCTGAGCGCGCGCGGGCACGAGGTGATCGTGCAGGCCGGCGCGGGGGAGGGCAGCGCGCTGGCCGATTCCGACTTCATTGCGCAGGGCGCCCGCATCGTCCCCGACGCGCGCGGGGTCTTCGCCGAGGCGGAGCTGGTGCTGAAGGTCAAGGAGCCCCAGCCGGGGGAGGTCTCGCGGCTGCGCGAGGGGCAGACCCTCTTCACCTACCTGCACCTCGCGGCGGAGCCCAGCCTGACGCGGGGCCTGCAGGCCTCGGGGGCGACGTGCATCGCGTATGAGACCGTGGAGGATGCGCGCGGCAACCTCCCCCTGCTGGCCCCCATGAGCGAGGTCGCGGGCAAGCTCGCCACGCAGGCGGGGGCGTTCATGCTCGAGAAGCCGCTCGGCGGCCGCGGCATCCTGCTCGGCGGGGTGCCCGGCGTGGCGGCCGCGACGGTGCTCGTGATCGGCGGGGGGGTGGTGGGGATGAACGCGGCGATCATCGCGATCGGGATGCAGGCGGACGTGTTCGTGTTCGACCGCTCGATCGACCGCCTGCGGGAGCTCGAAGTGACCTTCGGGGGCCGGGCCTCCACGGTGTACTCCTCGACGCTCGCGATCGAGGAGATGCTCCCGCTCGCGGACCTCGTGATCGGCGCGGTGCTGATCCACGGTGGCCGCGCCCCCCACGTGATCGCCCGCGAGCAGCTCGGCCTGATGCGCCGCCATGCGGTGCTCGTGGACGTCTCGATCGACCAGGGGGGGTGCTTCGAGACCTCCCACCCCACCACCCACTCGAACCCCACCTTCGAGGTGGAGGGCATCACGCACTACTGCGTCGCCAACATGCCCGGCGCGGTGCCGATCACCTCGACCTACGCGCTCACCAACGCCACGCTCCCCTACGTGATCGCGCTCGCCGACCAGGGGGTCGAGGAGGCGCTGCGCCGCGACCCCGGCCTGGGCCTCGGGCTGAACGTCAAGGACGGGGAGATCACCCACCCCGCGGTCGCGCAGGCGCTCACCGCGGCATAGACCCCGAGGAGGAGACCGATATGGCCACCGACACCAAGACCCTCACCAACTTCATCGACGGCGAGCAGACGCCCTCCGCGGGCGAGACCGAAGCGGTGCTCAACCCGGCCACGGGCGAGGAGATGGCAAGAGCGCCGGTCTCCACCCCCGAGGACGTCGATCGCGCGGTGCGGGCTGCGCGCCGGGCCTTCGACGGCTGGTCGGCCACCACCCCGGCGCAGCGCGGGCGGGCGCTGCTGGCGATCGCCGATCTGATCGAGGAGCACGGCGAGTACCTCGCGCGGGCGGAGGCGCTCAACGCGGGCAAGCCGATCGAGGCTGTCAGAGCCGACGAGATCCCGGTGATGGCCGACAACCTGCGCTTCTTCGCCGGCGCGGGGCGCTGCCTGGAGGGGCGCGCCGCGGGCGAGTACATGGAGGGCCACACCTCCTTCACCCGCCGCGAGTCGGTTGGCGTGATCGGGCAGGTGACGCCGTGGAACTACCCCCTGATGATGGCCATCTGGAAATTCGCCCCGGCGCTGGCGGCGGGCAACACGGTCGTGCTGAAGCCCGCCGAGACGACGCCCCTCACTACTGTGCGCCTCGCGGAGATCGCCGCTGAGGTGCTGCCAAGGGGCGTGCTCAACATCCTCATGGGTCCCGGCCGTCCCACGGGCGAGGCGCTCATCAACCACCCCGATGTGGACATGATCGGGCTGACCGGCTCGGTGGAGACCGGCAAGCACTTCGCGCGCGCCGCCGCGGACACGCTCAAGCGGGTGCACCTCGAGCTCGGCGGCAAGGCCCCGGTGATCGTCTTCGACGACGTGAGCATGCAGAGCGCGCTGGAGACGATCGCGGGCACGGGCTACTACAACGCCGGGCAGGACTGCACCGCCGCCACGCGCGTGCTTGCCGCGGAGGGGGTCTACGACGAGGTGGTCGCCGGTCTCGCCGAGCAGGCCCAGGGCCTCGTGATTGGCGACACCCTCGCCCCCGACACCACCCTCGGGCCGCTCAACTCCGCCCGCCAGCGCGAGCGCGTGGAGGGCTTCCTGGAGCGCCGCCCCCCGCATACCGAGATCGTCACCGGCGGGCGTGCTCCCGAGCGCCCCGGCTTCTACCTGCAGCCCACCGTGGTCGCGGGTCCGCGCCAGGAGGACGAGCTGATCCAGCGCGAGATCTTCGGCCCCGTGATCACCGTCCAGCGCTTCTCCGACGAGGTCCAGGCGATCGAGTGGGCCAACGCCACCCGCTACGGCCTCGCCTCCTCGGTCTGGACCCGCGACGTGGGCCGCGCGCTGCGGGTCGCCAAGGCGCTGCGCTTCGGCTGCGTGTGGATCAACGACCACATCCCGCTCGTATCTGAGATGCCGCATGGGGGGTTCAGGGAGTCCGGGTACGGGAAGGACCTGAGCGTGTACTCGCTGGAGGACTACACGGTTGTGAAGCATGTGATGGCGAACCTCGCGTAGGCCAGTCTCGTGAGAGCGGACTGCAGCTGGTGCCCCCCGGAGGCACCCGCACCGTCCGCTGGTGCCGGGGGTGTCGCGCCGCCGTCCGGTATGTGATGGCCAGTGTCTTCGGCGCGTTGTCTGCTACGGTCCCCCTACCGGGTGGCGAGGCCGCCCGCGAGGTTCTTGTCTTTGTTGGCGCTCGAAATGCGCGGATGGGGCCAGTCGAATCTCCATCCGCAGCGGCGGCCAGAGGGTCGCTAGAAGGAGCACCACAACATGGAGCATCAAACGTTCGCCGATCTCGGCGTGTCCGAGGTCGTCGCGAGTGAGCTCGCCAAGCGCGGGATCACCCGGCCTTTCGCAGTGCAGCGCATGGTCATCCCCGACGTGCTCGCCGGCCACGACCTGCTGGCCCAGTCGCCGACGGGGTCGGGCAAGACGCTCGCGTTCGGGATCCCGCTGGTTGAGCGTCTGAAGGGGACCGACGTGCGGCCCTCGGCGCTGGTGCTGGCGCCCACCCGGGAGCTGGCGCTGCAGATCGTGGAGGACCTGCGCGAGATCGCGCACACACGCGCGCTCTCGATCGCCGCTGTGTACGGCGGCGCGGGCATCGTCAAGCAGGCGCGGATCGCCGCGCGCGCCCACATCCTCGTCGCCACCCCCGGGCGGCTGCTCGACCTGATCGACCGCGGCGATCTCTCGCTGAAGCGCGTCAAGCTGCTCGTGCTCGACGAGGCCGACCGTATGCTCGACATGGGCTTTCGTCCGGTGGTCGACCGCATCGTGAAGCTGACTGCGAGGGACCGCCAGACCCTGATGTTCTCGGCGACGCTCGCGGGCGAGGTGGGGCGCATCGCCGACGCCTACACCTCCAATCCCCGCCGCCACGAGCATGCGGGCGTGGGCGGGGGCGAGTCCTCCGAGGTGAAGGTGGAGCACCGCTTCGTGTCGGTCTCCCACGAGGGCAAGGTCGCGCGGCTGGTGTCCGAGCTGAGAGACCCCGAGCGCGGGCTCACGCTTGTGTTCGTGCGCACCAAGCGCGGCGCCGACCGGCTCGTGAAGCGGCTGGCCGCGGGCGATGTGCGAGCGGTGGCGATGCACGGCGACAAGTCCCAGGGGCAGCGCGAGCGAGCGCTCGCCAGCTTCGAGTCGGGTGACGTCGACACGCTCGTCGCCACCGACGTGGCCGCGCGCGGCATCGATGTGGCGGGCATCACCCATGTGATCAACTTCGACATCCCCGCCTCCCGCGAGGACTACGTGCACCGCATCGGGCGCACCGCGCGCGCGGGCGCGAGCGGCACGGGCGTCACCTTCGTGGGCCACGACCAAGCTCACGAGCTGGCGAGCATGGTCCGTGACCTCGGCCTGCACCGCGAGCTCGAGCTGGGAGGACTGCCGAGCGACGCCACCGGGCAGCGTGGCGGCTCCGCTCCCAGGCGCGCGGGACGCGCGCCCTCGCGCAATCGCGGCCGCGGCGGTTCCAGCAGAGGCGCGGCGCGCGCCGGGCGCCGCTAGCGGGGCATCCGGCTCTTGCACACCGCCCGCGGCTACGCGGCGCCAGGGTGGTTCGATCAGGCGGACTGGGAGGGGGCTACGCCCGGCGGCCGAGCACCTGGAAGATCGAGGTGAAGCCGGTTGTGAAGCCGTTGCGCGCGGCGCGCAGGTAGAGGCGCCAGACGCGCACGCGCTCGCCGCCCGCCAGCCGCACCGCCTCCTCGAGGTTGGCGTCCAGGCGCCCGATCCACTCGCTCAGCGTGTCCACGTAGTCCTGGCGCAGCCCCTCCACGTGCTCGGGCTCGATGCCGGCGCGCTCCAGCGCCAGCAGCACGCGCGAGACGTGCAGGGGGGCGGCGTCCGGGAAGACGTAGCGCTCCGAGAAGGGGCCCGCCTCGGGGTCCCCGTGGCGCAGGCGCGCGATGCCGTGGTTGAGCAGGCGTCCCCCCGGGCCGAGCAGGCCCGCGAGCTGCGCCGCGTAGGCGTCGATTTTGCTGGCCCCCACGTGCTCCACCATCCCGATGCTCGCGATCGCGTCGAAGCGCTCGCTCCCGTCGAGGTCGCGGTAGTCACACAGGCGGATCTCCACGCGATCCTCCAACCCCGCCTCCGCGACCCGCCGGCGCGCGAGCTCCGCCTGGTTGGGGGAGAGCGTGATCCCCACCGCGGACACCCCGTGGTGGGCGGCGGCGTGCAGGACGAAGCTTCCCCACCCGCACCCCACGTCCAGCAGGCGCTCCCCCTCGCGCAACGCGAGCTTCGTGCAGACCAACTCGCACTTCTGCAGCTGCGCCTCCTCCAGGGTGCTCGCGCCGCGCGAGAAGAGCGCGCAGCTGTAGGTCATCGATGAGTCCAGGAACAGCTTGAAGAAGTCGTTGGAGACGTCGTAGTGGTGGCGTACCGCGCGCGCGTCTCGTGCGCGGCTGTGGCGGGAGCCCCGCGGGCGCAGCTCGCTGGCGGGGATGCGGGGCAGGCGGGTCAGGCCACATGCTCGCACCGCCGCCGCCGCCAGGCGCAGGCGCGTGGCGCGGTCGAGGGCGGGCGCTCTGAAGCTGTCCAGCAGGCCGATCACGCGGTCGAGGTCATCCGCCTCCAGCTCCCCCGCGGCGTAGGCGCGGCCGAGACCCAGCTGCCCCGGAGCGCGCAGCAGGTGCGCCACGGCGGCGGGAGAGCGCACCGTGAACACCGGCCCCCCGGGTGCGGTCGCGGGGAGCTCCGTGCCGTCCCAGAAGCGCACGGTGAAGGGACGCTCGGGCAGCGCAGCGGCCAGCTCGCGGCGCAGCGGCTCAGTGCGGGCGAACGGCACCGCGCTCGCGGGTCGGTCTTCTGTCGGGCCTCTGCGCCATGATGATTGCGACAGAGTAGAACGATGCTTGCTAGCTTGCCGTAGGACCCCCGACATGAGTGACACCCAACTTCTCGGCGCTACGGATACGGATACGCCGGGGCCAAGCGACTCCCAGCCCGTTCCCCCCGGGGGCGACGGCGTCCAGTTTGCCACCCCCACACCGGAGGACGTCCAGCCGGTCGAATACGAGTGGCTCAACCGGGCGCTCACCGCGCTGATCACGATCGGGCCGATCCTCGCCCTCGGCTTCGTCGGCTGGCAGATGTGGGACGGTCTCCTGCACCGCTCCGATTTGATCGTGTTCGCGATCGTCTACCTCCTCACGGGCCTCGGCGTGACCGTCGGCTTCCACCGCCTCTTCACCCACCGCAGCTTCAAGACCTACCCCGCGGTGCGCGGCGTGCTCGCCGTGCTTGGCTCGGCGGCGATCGAGGGGCCGATCATCTCCTGGGTGGCCGACCACCGCAAGCACCACGCCTTCTCCGACAAGGACGGCGACCCCCACAGCCCCCACGTCGACCACGGCGTCGGCCTGCGCGGCGCGCTGCGCGGCCTCGCCCACGCGCACCTCGGCTGGCTGTTCATCCACACCGAGCGCGGCTCCCGCGAGCGCTACGCCCCTGACCTGATCGCCGATCCCGTGGTCGAGTTCGTGGATCGCACCTTCTTCGTGTGGGCGATCGGGGGGCTCGCCGCCGCCTTCGGCCTCGGCTACGCGATCGGCGGCACCTGGCGCGCCGGGCTCACGGGCCTGCTGTGGGGCGGTGCGGTGCGGATGCTCGTGCTGCACCACATGACCTACTCGATCAACTCCCTCTGTCACTTCTTCGGCCGCCGCGACTACGCCACCGAGGATCACTCCCGCAACCTCGCCTGGCTGGCGCTGCCGACCTTCGGCGAGGCGTGGCACAACAACCACCACGCCTTCCCCACCTCCGCCAGCCACGGCCTCAGCTGGCGCCAGCCCGACGTCTCGGCGATGGTGATCCGCGGGTTGGAGCGCGTCGGCCTCGCGTGGGACGTCGTCAGCGTTGACGATGAGCGCCGCGGGCGCAAGCGTTACGCGGCTGCCTGACAGCTCGCTCGCTGCACGGGTGGGGCCCTACGATTGACCCCATGACCCCCGCTCCTATCCCCCCGGTGCGCAAGATCATCGCGTCCCGGACGGGGGAGGAGCTCGCGCTGAACGACAGCCACCTCAACCCCCAGATGGGGCGCATCCTGCGCACGCTCGGGTTCGACAGAGTGTGGGTGGGGGGCGAGGGAGCCCACCTGATCGACGTGGAGGGCCACCGCTACCTCGACCTCTTCGGCGGCTACGGGGTGTTCGCGATCGGGCGCAACCACCCCGATGCGGTCGCCGCCCTGCAGGAGGTCCTGGCGGCGCGCACCGGCAACCTGCCCCAGCTGGGCGTCACGCTGCTCAGCGGGGTGCTCGCCGAGCAGCTCCTCGCGCGCGCCCCGGGGAGCGTGGGGGCGATGGTGCCCGCCAACAGCGGCACCGAGGCGGTCGAGGCCGCGGTCAAGATCGCGCGCGCGGCCACCGGACGCCCGCGCGTCCTCTACGCCGAGCACGCCTTCCACGGCCTCACCCTCGGCTCGCTCTCGCTGGGCGGCGACGAGCACTTCCGCGAGGGCTTCGGGCCGCTGCTCCCCGGTTGCACGCCTGTGCCCTTCGGCGATCTCGACGCGCTGGAGCGCGAGCTCGTGCGCGGGGACGTGGCGGCGTTCGTGGTGGAGCCCGTGCAGGGCAAGGGGGTCAACCTTCCCCCCGAGGGCTACCTCCCCGGTGCCCAGCGACTCTGCCGCGCTGCGGGCGCGCTGTTCGTCTGCGACGAGGTCCAGACCGGCCTCGGGCGCACTGGGCGCTTCCTCGCCCTGGAGCACTGGGACCTTCAGCCGGACATGATCTGCCTCGCCAAGGCGCTCTCAGGGGGTTTCGTGCCGATCGGCGCAGTGCTCGTCTCCCGCGCCGCCTTCGAGCGGGTATTCGACGGGATGGAGCGCGCGGTGCGCCACGGCTCCACCTTCGGCGGCAACGACCTCGCGGCGGCCGCTGGGCTCGCCACGCTGCGAGTGCTCGATCAGGAGCGCCTGGTGGAGCGTGCGGCGCGCATGGGGGAGCTGCTGCTGGAGCTCACCCGCCCGCTGGTGGAGCACTACGCGATCGTGCGCGACGTGCGCGGCCTCGGCTTGATGTGGGCGATCGAGCTCGGCCCGCCGGAGGGTCGCGCCGCCCGTTCGGCGTGGAACGCGCTCGAGCGCGCCCAGCCCGGCCTCTTCTCGCAGCTCGTCACGGTGCCGCTCTTTCACGAGCATCGCATCTTCTGTCAGGTCGCGGGCCACCGCATGAACGTCATCAAGGCGCTGCCCCCGCTCGTGATCGAGGAATCCGAGATCCGCCGCTTCGCTGCCGCGCTGGAGACAGTGGTGGCGGCCGCCGAACGGATGCCCTCAGCGCTGAGTCGCTTCGGAGTGCGGATCGCGCGGCAGGCGACCCGCGCCATGCGTTGAGAGCGTGAGCCCGGACAGCCAGGTGTCGAGCACCTGCTGTGCTCGGGACGCAAGCTGCGCCGCGTATGCGGAGGCGTCCTTGCGCAGACCCGCGACGCTGACACCGCGGGGCGGCGAGCTCGTAGGCGTGACCGACAAGCCAGCGCTCGAGGGACGCGCTGTCGGCCACGAGATGGAACTGGAGTCCGAGCACGTTTGGCCATCGTGCGAACGCCTGGTTCTCGCAGAGCGGCGTGGAGGCGAGTGGCGGCAGGAACGGATAGGCGTCGAGATCACGTCCCCGTGCCAGTGCAGGACTTCTCTGCCTTGCTCCGCCGGTTCATCGATTTCTTCGCTTGCCGCATGGAGTATGTGTTCAGCGCCATGTTCGATTGCTTCAACGCCTGGCCTGAGCAGTTCTTCGCCCGCGTGTTCCCATTCGCTCCGGGGGTTCGGGATGCCTGGTCCTTCAAAGATTTCTTCCCATCCCAGCCTGCTACGATCCCGATACCTCAGCGGGTTGTCGCCAGCGTAGGTGTGGGTGCCCGCGTCGTCCCGACGAGCGGATCTACGCTGAGGAACTGCGCAGTGCTCGGGTCGTACTCCCGCGCCCGCAGATAGACGAGCCCGGTGTCTGAGTGGAGTTCCCCCGGTTCGGTGGACACGGTTGATTATGCGCCCATTGCTCCTTCTGGTTGATGTTGTTTGTGTGTGATCCTCTCATACTCGCTCGGCGAGAGTTGGCCGAGTCGGGTGTGCCGTCGTCGGCGGTTGTAGAAGACCTCGATGTACTCGAAGACCTCGCCGCGGAGCTCGGCCTTGGTCGGCCATGCACGACGGTGAATCAGCTCCTTCTTGAGTGTCGCGAAGAAGCTCTCAGCGACGGCGTTATCGAAGCAGTCCCCCCGGGAGCCCATCGACTGCGCGATCCCTGCAGCCCGAGCCTTCTGGCCGAAGGCCAGAGATACGTACTGCGAGCCCTGGTCGGAATGATGAATGAGCCCTGGCCCAGGAGAGCGGCGCTCGAGCGCCATCTGTAGTGCATCTGTGACGAGCTCCGTGCGCATATGATCAGCCATCGACCAGCCAACAATCCTGCGACTATAGGCGTCCTGAACAGCAGCGAGATACAGCCAGCCCTCCCAGGTTCGCAGATACGTTATATCTGCCACCCACAAACGGTTCGGGGCGCTCGCGAGGAAGTCACGGTCGACCAGATCCTCGCAGACTCTCACACCCGGCACCCTGATCGTCGTGCGCCCCTTCTTCCTGAGCGTGAGACCGCTGATGTTTGCTTGGCGCATCAGGCGCTCCACACGCTTGCGAGCGACACGCACACCGTCGGCCAAACGCAGCTCAGCGTGGATCCTTGGCGACCCATACACCCCACGGTTCTCCCTGTGGATCTCTCGGATGCGACGGGTCAGCTCTTTGTCCTGGCGCGCTCTGGCGCTAGGCTTGCGACCCAGCCAGGCGTAGAATCCGGCGCGGCTGACACCGAGTACACGACACATCGTCTTGACGGAGTAATGGGCCTTTTCCGCAGCGATAAACCTGAACGCGCTCACCGGGTCTCGCTCTCCTTGACGAAAAAGGCCGCTGCTTTTTTTAGTATTTCACGCTCTTCACGCAGAACCCTGTTCTCGCGCCGTAGCGCTACCAGCTCCTCGCGCTCCGCGGATACCAGCCCCTCGCGCTCGCCGGCATCGATCTCAGCCTGCTTGACCCACGCCTTCAGCGTCGCGATCGATACGCCGAGGTCGGTCGCCACGCGCGCGAACGACAGCCCTGAGGAGCGATACAACTCAACCGCCTGCGCACGAAACTCAGGCGGATATCCACGTTTCCCTCCACGATTGATAGACATGACTGGACATCCTTTCAGCCGTGTCAGACGACACGGCATTCAGGTGTCCACGAAAGCGGGGGAACTCCAGAGTTGGTGTACTGCCCATCAAACCCGAGCGGGGTCGTAGCAGTGCCTTCGCAAGTCGGGGTGCCGTAGGCCGAATACGTGCATTTCCCTTCGACTTTGCCCGTAGCGCCTGTCAGGAGCAGCGTGGACCCCCGCTGGTCGTGGTGCAGATACTCGACTGCTCCGGTGCTGTTGTTGATTTGCTCGATACACATGTCGGTGGGACCATAAACGTAGATTGTGGCGTCAAACTACTCCTCTAGACTGCGACGGACAGAGCCGAGGAGATCTGGCTCGCCAAGCGACAATTCGACCAGTGCGACATCATCTTTGTTGTCGTTCATGTATTGATGCCCAGAGCCTGCTTCGCGGAGCGCCTGAACGAGATCACGAGAATGTAGCCACCCGTCTTCCGTAGCCGACCATACGAATGAATGGATATCATCACCCTGTCTACGCAGAGCAACCAACGGTCCCGTAGATCGGCGAACCATGCTAATAGCATTAACATTGCCCACTCTCACCTCTGGTCCATCAGTGAGATTCCGCGGTCCTCCATGTTCAGCGAGTTCTCGAAACAGTTGCATTAGCCAGTCACAAGCTACGAGAGAGGTCATGGCCAGCACGATAGTCGGCCCATAGGCGCCGGTATAGAAGTCACCGATCATAAGTGGTGGTTTGGGTGGATGTGACAGCTCATTATTCAATGGGGATTTCTTCCCAGGGCGCCAGCTTGCCCGGTAGACGTTTGTAGTCCCAGTGCGGCATATCATGGTGCTGGTCGGGCGCATGGTAATGCCACTCCCCACCTTCTGGGTCGTAATAGTTTTCGTTGGGCTCTTTCGCCCTTGATGCTGGACCTTTGGTCTACGTTTCGGGGTCATACCCAGGCGGTGTAGGCTCACACGCATCCTCGGCTTCAGCTTGGCGTTGCTTGAGGAGCGCTTCACCTTCGTCGCTTTCAACTTCGTTTTCGTTGGCAGCACTCCATACTTTTTCTGCGCCGTGCTTGACGGCGTGATACGCCCCTTCGAGGGCTTCTGCTGTCGCTTCAGAGGCTTCGCACCACGGGCACGGGATACCCGAGGGGCCTTCGAGGACTTCTTCGATGCCCAGGCCGCTGCGGTCCTTGTAGGTGAGCGGGTTGTCGCCCCCGTAGACGTAGGGCTCGCGCGTGAGCGCCGCCAGCGGGTCGCGCGTCAGAAACTGCGCAGTCGCTGGGTCGTAGACCCGGGCTCGCATGTAGATGAGGCCCGTGTCCGAACTGGTGTATTGCCCGTCGTAGCCGAGCGGCGTCGTGGCCGTGCCGGTGTGTTCGGGGGTGCCGTAGGCGCTGTAGCTGTAGGAGCCTTCCGTTTTCCCGCTCGATCCCGTCAGGAGCCGCGTAGAGCCGGCTTGGTCGTGGTGGAGGTAGGTGGCGCTGCCGGTGGTGTTGTTGATTTGCTCGATTGGAAGGTCGCTGGGGCCGTACATGCAGATCATGTCCTGGTAGGTGGCGCGGGATCGTCGTGGGTGTCATCCCGCCAAATCATTACATCAACATCGATGGCGACATCCCTCTCTGCCGCCCATTGGACTACTTCAGGCGGGAACAGGACGGCAGGTGTTGCCGCTGACGTTGGTTCAATGGCACAGGTGATCGTCGCCTCCAGCCCCAACTCATCGCAAACTCGCTTCATTTCATGGCTACCCGAGGCCATGTGCGCCAATAGCTCTTCGAGCATCGCGTCGATGTCGAGCGTATCGCGCGGACCAACGGTAACTCGCCACCTCGCCCGCGGCCAGCGAGCGGTTTTGCCTCGTTGGTCCCCCTTTCTATGTTGCGACGTGGGCGCAACTCCGAGCGCCATTGTAACGGCGTCCGGGTCGAACGAATCACCTACAAGTGTAAATGAGACCCACACATGAGGAAGGCTTTCTTTACCAACCATAGGCCGTCCTTTAGGGTAGGTTTTTGATGTTTATACCGATAGGCTCACCAGGACCTGCACCACCTATCGGCTTTGCATAGATATTGCCTTCGGGGTCCGTGTAGAGGTCTTCCCCTGCGCCTAGCTTGAGTTCATGCGGATCAAAGCCTGCTTCCTTGAGTCTTTTGATCTGACTGGGGCTTAGCTTCTTGTCCTGAGCTGGGTTGCGTTCGCCACAATCATGCTGTGCTTCTTTTTCGTGTAGCTCGGCTTCGCCTTCGTCGCTTGGTACTTCGTTTTCGTTGGCGGCGTTCCATACTTTTTCGATGGTGTGTCGGGCCGTGTGGTAGGCGCCTTCGATTGCTTCTTCTACTCCTTCTTTCGCTTCGCACCACGGGCACGGGATGCCCGAGCCGCCTTCGAGGACTTCTTCGATTCCTAGCCCGCTGCGGTCCTTGTAGGTGAGCGGGTCGTCGCCCGCGTAGACGTAGGGCTGGTGCGTAGCCGAGACGAGCGGATCAACGCTGAGGAACTGCGCCGTGCTCGGATCGTAGACCCGATGGCGCATGTAAACGAGCCCCGTGTCTGAGTTTGTGTATTGCCCGTCGAATCCAAGCGGGGTCGTAGCGGTGCCTTCGCAGGTGGGGGTTCCGTAGGCGCTGTAGCTGCATTTGCCCGTGACGGTCCCGGTCGATCCGGTCAACAAGCGGGTGCTGCCTGCTTGATCGTGATGCAAGTACGTCACGGCGCCCGAGGTGTTGTTGATTTGCTCGACAGGCAAACCCCCGGGGCCGTAGATATAGCTGTTGGTACCGTCGCTGAGGATCAGGGGGAGTCCTTCGGCCGTGTCCCATGCAATATAGCTGGTGGTTCCGGAGATGGTCTGGGAGGCTCGTAAGCCTTCGCCGTTGTAGGTGTAGGTGTCTTCGATCTTGGGAACTTCACCTTCTTTTGGTCGTTCGACGGATATGAGATCGCCAGGCTCGTCGTAGCCGTATGTTGTAGCGGGACCGCTGCTTGGGCTAGTTTTTGTACGCTCTCCGAGTTCGGAGTAGGTGTAGGTGAGGCTTGGGCCTGTTTCGAGCTCGTTGGCTTCGTTGTATTTGTAGGTTCCCGTGGCGATCTTGGTGGGGTTGTTCGCGGCGTCGTATTCGTATGCGGTCGTTCCGGCCTTGGTAAGGCGGTCGTTCGTGTCGTATTCATTTTTTGTTGTTTCTTCACCGGGCAGGCCTTTGCTGGTTGTCGCGAGGACCTCGCCGACGCCGTTTCGAGTGTAGGCGAGCGATGCAAGCATTTCTGCGCCTTTGAGCATCTTTACTTCGCTCGTCTGATCCGCCGCGTTGTAGGTGTACTTGTCTTCGTCGCTGGTCGCAGATGGGAAGATTGTCGCGACAAGGTTGGAGTCTGGATCGTATGTGAATTTTGTGACGCTTCCGAGCCAGTCAATGACCTTTTCAAGCCGCTCGTCTTTATCGTAATCGCGTTCCACTGCTTTGCTATTGGGGTAGGTGATCTTGATCGCCTCGTTGGCGAGGTTGTATTCGTATTTGATGGCTTCTTTGTGTCCGTTTTCCGCTTCAGTGGGCCTTTCGAGCTGGTCGTAAGTGGTTTTAGTGGTACCACTGCCGTCCTTCATCACCGTGACCCGGCTGTCTTTGTTGTATTCTAGTTCAACTGAGTGGGTTTTCCCGTCGGAGTAACTGATTTCTTTGAGACGGTTTCCCGGATCGTAAGCCAGGGTGGTGGTGCCGGCCGCGTCGACAATCTTCGTGAGGTTCCCTGCAGAGTCGTATTCCTTTTTGGTTTTGCGACCTTTTGGTTCGATAATTTCTTCGACTCGCTCCAGTGCATTTCGCACATATTCAATGGTGTGTTTATTCCCATCAGTCTGGCTAATGACCTGCCCCATCGAGTCGAACCCGGTTTCCGTGACGGTTTTGTTTGGTTCTTCGGTCTTCGTTCGCTCATTATCGGCGTCATACGTGAATTTGGTTTTGTTACCGTCAGGGTCGGTGATGCTTTCGATGTTGCTGTTACCGTCATAGGTGATTTTCGTCTCACGGGGGGAGGGCCCCGTCCACTCCTGTACGCGCTGGTTGTTATGGTCACTGACGTAAAGGTTTTCGCTCGTGGTCGCCGCTACTCCGGTGGGAAGTTCGAACTGACCGCTGCCTTTGCCTTTAGAGCCAAAACTACTAAGGAAATGGCCCGTGGCCGTGAACTCCTGCACCCTGTCATTTTCGCGATCCGTCACGTACAGGACACCCGACACGGGTCCAGCCGTGATCGCGTAGGGAATCTTGAACTGGCCGTTGCCGGTGCCTTCCGAACCAAACGTTCTCACAGAAGTCCCAGTGGTGGAGAACTCCTGCACCCGCTGGTTCCCCGCTTCCGCAACGTACAGGTTGCCGTTATCGTACGCAAGACCCACAGGCTGTTTGATTTTCCCGGCTTCTTTACCTTCCGCGCCAAACTCTTTTATGAATTCACCATTTTCGTTGAACTCGTCCAAACGGTCATCGACTTCATCCGCGACCCACACGTTACCGCTCGCATCGATCGCTACACCGTCCGGGTGACCGAACTGTCCTTTGGTACCGCTGCCTTTCAAACCGGCCTGGCATTTTTCGGTGCAAATCTCGAATTCTGATTTACCGTTGCTCACACCATATCCAAACATCCTGATAAAAGTACCGCTAGCTGAGAACTCCTGCACTCGATAGTTTTCATAGTCGCTCACATAGATATCACCGCTGCTCGGATTGATCGCGATGCCAAACGGGAACTTGAATTCCTTTATACCGGTTCCTTTGGCGCCGAACTGCGTCTGGTATTCGCCTTTTTCGTTGAACTCCTGCAAGCGATCAAGGGAACTATCGCTCACCCAGATGTCCCCAGACGGAGTTACCGCCTCCAGTGTCGGGAATTCAAATTCACCATTACCAGAGCCTTTCGAGCCAAACACAAAACCATACACTGCTTCCCTAGGCGGTCCGATCACAGTCAAGGGCCGACCCTGGGCATCCCGTTCAATCGTCGTCGTATAGACCGCCGGTTCGCCACCACCGGCATTTCCCCGCGGACTGACCGCCCCGATCTCCTGTGAGTCTTCGTTGAATTCCCAGGTGCGCTTGTTGCCTTCCGGGTCGGTTTCGGCCTTGAGGTCGCCGTAAGAGTCATATTCGTATTTCCATTCATGGCTGAGCGGGTCGGTCATGCTTTCAACGTCACCGTTGCCGGCCACTTTCAACGTCGTTTTCTGCGTGGTGCTGCCCGGCGCGGGCCGTTCGATCACTTCCTGGTCACCGTGGCTGTTGCGTTTGATCGTCGTCGTCTCGCCTTCAGGCGTCGTTTCCGTTTCGATGTCGTGCGTGGAATCGTAAGTCCATTTCTTTTCGTCGCCGTTGGGATCCTTTTCGCTCGTCTTGTCGCCAGCGGCGTTATAACCGTATTCGGTCTTGTGGTTGTCCGGGTTGGCTTCAGTTATCAACTCATCGGCTTTATTGTATTCGTAAGTCGTTGTCACCGCGACGGACGTCCCCGATGCGCGTGTAACGCTTGTCGGTAGCCCTATGCCATTGAACTTCTCAACCGTTTCAGAACCGTTGGGTTCCGTGATGGTTGTTTCGGTACCGCCTTCGATCGGGATATATTTCCACGAACGTTTACGTGACATCGCATCCGTCTGCGAGGATACCTGGTGGTCTGCATTGTATTCTGAGGTGACCGCGTGTTCACGCCCATCCGTCTCAGAAGTCATCTCGTGTTCAGCATTATATTTGAACTTCCAACGGACTTTTTCTTCACCCGGCAACGTCACCGTTGCGAGATTCCCAGATTCATACGTAAATTTTACAGTGTGACCCATTGGGTCGGCGGCGCTTTCTATCTCTTTTTCAGAGTTATATTTGAAGGTGATTTTGCGCCCAGCGCTATCAGTCTCCGTTTCAAGCTCTTTTTCGGCGTTGTACGTAAGCGCGATCGCATTCCCGTTACGGTCTGTACGACTCGTTAGCTGCCCCGCTTCGTTGAAAGTCAACTTTGTCTGGTCTGGAAGCGTGTAAACGTAGCTGCTGCCTTCCTTGACAAGCATCGCTTGTACTAGAGAATTCACGGCAGTATAGGGTCCACCCGATTTACCTTTAAAGAAGAAAGCACTGCCGTTATCTTCATGGACCTCAACACCCTGTTTCTCACAGAGGGGGGCTCTAAAACACGCTGCCGGGAACGTAAGATGCGCACTATTGGTAGCTGACCATCCGTACCCAAACGGCCCATGAACACCTTCACGACCTTGTGCTAAAGCAGCCTTAGAATTATACGTTCGCGTTAACTGTAGCCCAGGCCCACGCCCTCCGATAGAGAGATCGGTCTGAGTCTCGACCTGATTGCCTGTAGCACAATTCACGGGATGGCCTTTGAGACAAGGTTTGTCGTTCGGCGCACCTTCGCTACCTTCACCAAAGAGTTCGCCTTCGAGTTCTTCTTCTTCGGTAGCAGATGCTTCATATGCGATCAGGATCGGCCCCAAAGTGATTCCAGCAGTAACTTTTACCACGTGCGATTCCGCGCCGTAGAGTAAAAGCGATATATGAAAATTTTCAGATCCCCCACAAACTACGGAAAAAAAGGTAATGGCAGAGAGAAATTCATGTTCCCCGTTGGCGCCGTAGCTCTCACCTTCGTGACACGCCCATACCTCCCACGTGGCATTCCCGTTCCATCCTTCTGCGTTCGGCAACGCGTTGATAAAGGCACTGACAGCGAGGAATTCAACCTTCGAGAATCTAGAACCTGGCGCCACTCCCGTACTCATGGTAGCTCCGCCAGAAAGCACCCCACTTTCCGGAAATATCATTTCCCCCCAGAGCGACGGCGCCGAGCTAGACCCCCAATCTATACCTTCACTCCCTGAAAACGTCCACCCTTCACCCCCTACGACCGGGACTTCGACACTAGGATCAACCAAAACCGGATACGCCACTTCGCGATCACGATGCGAAACGCTCAAAAGCAGATCATTGCCTGACACCCGCATCGAGACGGGCACCACAGAACCCTGCGCATCCCACGCAACAGGCGCCGACACCCGCGCCAAGACAGCCCCACCACACAAGACGACCGCGCCACCGGCACGTTCCTCCAGAGTCGCGCCCGCCGGCAACGCCACACGGTAGCGAACCTCATCTGGGCTCAAACGCGACCGCAACACCGCAAAGAGCTCCGCCCCATCAACCGTGGGCGCAACCGACGCGTCCATATCAACACCAACAGAACCAAAGAAAACACTCTGACCACCAGCCACCCGCGTGCCCGCCACCGACGCCCCTTCAAGCGTCACACGCAACCCGCTGCTTCCCACAGCCACACCACCAGCCGAATCCCGCGCGATCGAGACACCCGTCACAGGCGCCACGGGCACAAACGCGCTACCCGCCGCACGCAACCCGAGATCCACAGGACGCTTTCCCATCCCACCACCCACCACCAACGGAGTCGTAGAACGCTCTATTCGCAAACCATGAGCACCACGGACCACAGCCTCATAGTCCCCGATATAGCGAACAACCCGACCCGACCGCGCCACGGACACCGCCGGATTGCCACCCACACCAGCAAGCACCGAACCATAGTCACGCAAAAGCAACCCCCTCGCCGCACCCCCCGACAAACCATGAAACTCCATCCGCGACGCCACACGCTGCGCATGCGCCCCCGGACTCTCGAGCCAACGCCGACGCCCCGCACGCCGCGCCAACACCAGCTCTCCAGACCTGCTCTTAGCGACATCCACCGGTAAAACCCGACCCGCGACAGGCACCCCAGACGCAGATACACTCCGAAAGCCAACACCATGCCCACCATCAGATAACGCCGGGGCGACACCCCCCAACGCCGCTAAAGCCACACAACACAGACCAACAACAGCCACACTAGCCAGCAAGCAGACCACCCGCACGCTCCAGCGCCCCGACTCACTCCGACTTCCCTTCAGCATCTTGCCTCCTCAGTAGCACTCTCCGGAAACCGGCAGGCCCGAAAGACTACAGGAGGGCCATGTACCATATAGTTGAAAATAGGAATCTGACGGAACCTGCGCCGTGGGATCTGGCACACCGACTCTATCCGCGAGATGACAAGCGAGTCAATAGTTCCAAGCACGCATATTCTCGTAATTTGCGGGCTAATACACGCCCACCGCATCCTTCCCACCTAGCGAGACGGCGGTTGCGCGCCGCTGACCCCAACCGTATCGGTTGCTGGGTCATGGCATCCTCCGTTCATCAGCCAACCAGGCGATAAGCTTGTGTGTCCTGGTCCTGCTCCAGTAGACCTGCCGCTTCGAGGTCTTGATGAAGCGGTGCGCAGTGCTTGGAGATATGTGGAGCTATGTGGCCACGGCCTTGACTCGTCGCTCTTTAGCCGAGGTGAAGTACGCAAGCACTCGGAGGCCGGTCAGCGCCGATCTGGAGAGCCTGCGGTCGCTCATCATTGGCTCATGGGCGGGAGCGACGATCGGCGTCGGGGTCTTGGGTCCCGAGATCCCGAAGGAGCCGGAGGATGCCGCTCGCGGGGCCAGCGGCGCGCACGACCTCGTTGACCTGTGTACGGGAGAGCCTTATATAGATCCCGTCACCTCCACGCTTTTGGGTCTCTCTGACGCCCTGGAAGTCATCGCGTTCGAGCTCGGGCGGATCGCGATGGAGGCCTGGCGCCGGGTGCGCCCGAGCTCCCCGCCGCTCGAGCAGTGGCGGCGAGGGCGATGGCCGATTACGCGCATGCGCCGCAGCTGGCGCGCAAGGTGCCGACCCCGTCGGCCGAGCGGGCCGTGATCGGGCTCGCCGACGCGGTGCGCTCCGGCGGGCGCGACGCGATCGAGAACGCCCTCGCCAGCTACGAGCTGCAGATCAGGGGCGCCAGCTGCAGATTCAGGGCGCCTGGACCACACCCGTGTGCTCGTCGGGGCCGGCCCGGCGGTCGGGCTGATGGGACACTGATCCCGCTCGCCCCCGGTCTGGCGGCGCTCGGCAAAGGCAACTACACCCAGCTCGCCGGCGACCTGCAGGTCGCGTTCGCGGCGGTGGTCGGGATCCTGGTGGGGACGGGAGCGTTCACACTGACGCTGGCGCGCCCAGCAGCAGCCCCACAAGAAGACGACGTCGACCGAACAGACCCTCACAACTCCCTCCACCCACCAGACCGCGGCCGGCCAGGGCCAGGCGGTCGGTCAGGTGTATCGCCTGCCCAACGGGCAGCTGGTGCTGGTGAAGCCCAAGGGAGCCCCGGTGGCCACCGCGCCGTGAGCACCGGCGCACAAGCACCGGGCCGCTAGCCTGTCGGACCGTGCTCGAACCCCGCTCCGACATCCGCAACGTCGCGATCGTCGCCCACGTCGACCACGGCAAGACCACGCTGGTCGACGCCATGCTGTGGCAGTCGGGCGCGTTCCGCGCCGGCCAGGACGTGGCGGATCGGGTGCTCGACTCGATGGATCTGGAGCGTGAGAAGGGCATCACGATCCTCGCGAAGAACACCGCGCTGCGCTACCGGGGGGTGAAGCTCAACATCGTGGACACCCCCGGCCACGCCGACTTCGGGGGCGAGGTGGAGCGGGGACTGACGATGGTCGACGGGGTGCTGCTGCTCGTGGACGCCTCCGAGGGGCCGCTGCCGCAGACGCGGTTCGTGCTGCGCAAGACACTGGAGGCCCGCCTGCCCGTGATCCTCGTCATCAACAAGGTCGATCGCCCCGACGCGCGCGTCGCCGAGGTGATCGACGAGGTGTACGAGCTGTTCCTCGACCTCGACGCCGACGAGTCGCAGATCGAGTTCCCGATCGTTTACTGCAACGCCAAGGCGGGCGTCGCGTCGCTGGAGTACGACGAGTCGGTGACGCGCGCGGCGGTTGCGAGCGGGAATCGGGCTGCAGCCGGTGGGAGCGGGGCAGATGGGAGCGGGTCCGAGGCGGGTGCGGGGCCAGCCGTCGGCAAGGGGAGCCTCGCGCCGCTGCTCGACCTGCTGCTCGAGCACATCCCCGCGCCGACCTACGAGCCCGACCACCCGCTGCAGGCGCTCGTGACCAATCTCGACGCCTCCCCCTACGTGGGGCGCCTGGCGATCTGCCGCGTGCGTCACGGCACGATCAAAAAGGGCCAGCAGATCGCCTGGTGCCGCGCCGATGGGACGATCTCGCGTGCGCAGGTCGCCGAGCTGTATGTGACCGAGGCGCTCGATCGCGTCGACGCGGCACAGGCAGGGCCGGGGGAGATCATCGCCGTGGCCGGGATCGCCGAGGTCACGATCGGCGAGACGCTCGCCGACCCGGATGATCCGCGTCCGCTGCCGGTGATCATGGTCGACGAGCCGGCGATGTCGATCACGATTGGCGCCAACACCTCGCCGCTGGCGGGCAAAGACGGCAGCAAGCTGACGGCCCGTCAAATCGAGGCGCGCCTGAACCAGGAGCTCATCGGCAACGTCTCACTGCGTGTGCGCGAGACGCAGCGCCCGGACACCTACGAGGTGCAGGGTCGTGGCGAGCTGCAGCTGGCGGTGCTGGTGGAGATCATGCGGCGCGAGGGCTTCGAGATGACCGTGGGTCAGCCGCATGTGGTCGAGCGGGAGATCGACGGCAAACGCCACGAGCCGATCGAGCGACTCTCGGTGGACGTGCCCGAGGAGCACGTCGGCACTGTCACGCAGCTGCTGGCGACGCGCAAAGGACGGATGGAGCACATGACCAACCACGGCACCGGCTGGGTGCGCATGGACTACCTCGTCCCAGCGCGCGGGCTGATCGGGTTCCGCACAGAATTCCTCACGGAAACACGCGGTACCGGCATCATGCACCACGTCTTCGAGGGCTGGGAGCCGTGGGCGGGCGAGATCCTCACGCGTACGAGCGGCGTGCTCGTGGCCGACCGCCGCGGCGAGACCGTGACCTTCTCGCTGTTCACGTTGCAGGAGCGCGGGTCGCTGTTCGTCGGCCCCGGCGAGGAGGTCTACGAGGGGATGATCATCGGCGAGAACGCCCGCTCTGACGATCTCGACGTCAACCCGGTCAAGGAGAAGCATCTGACGAACATGCGCTCCTCCACTTCCGATGTGCTCGTGCGCCTCGACGCCCACCGTAAACTGACGCTCGACGAGGCTCTGGAGTTCGTGCGTGAGGACGAGTGCGTCGAGGTCACCCCGCAGAGCGTGCGCATGCGCAAGGTCGAGCTGGGGAAGACTGAGCGGATGAAGGCGGCGCGCATCAGGCGCGGCAAGTGAGCGCAATCGAGGTCGCGGGGCTGCGCAAGAGCTACGGCGCGGTGCACGCCGTGCGCGGCATCGACGTGGCGATCGACGCCGGCGAAACGGTCGCCCTGCTCGGGCCCAACGGCGCCGGCAAGTCCACGACGATCGACATGATCCTCGGCCTCTCCACGCCCGACGGCGGCACCGTGTCGGTGTTCGGCGGCACGCCCACCGCGGCCGTCGATGCCGGCAAGGTCGGCGCGATGCTGCAGACCGGCGCGCTGATCCGCGACCTGTCGGTGGGGGAGCTGGTCGCGATGGTTGCCTCTCTCTACCCCGCCTCGCTGGATGTGGCGGAGGCGCTTGAGCTGACGGGCCTGAGCGAGATCGCCGGCCAGCGCACGCAGAAGCTCTCGGGCGGGCAGACCCAGCGCGTGCGCTTCGCGGTCGCGCTGGTCAGCGACGCCAAGCTGCTCGTGCTCGACGAGCCCACCGTCGCAATGGACGTCGAGGGCCGCCGCTCCTTCTGGACGACGATGCGCGAGCTCGCCGCGCGCGGCAAGACGATCCTGTTCGCCACCCACTACCTGGAGGAGGCCGACGCCTACGCGGACCGCGCGGTGCTGATGGCGCACGGCCAGATCGTCGCTGACGGGCCTCCCACCGAGATCAGGGCGATGGTGGGCACCCGCACGATCCGCGCGACGCTGCCCGGCGCGGACCTGGACGTGCTGGCGGGGCTGCCGGGCGTCAGCGGCGTGGAGCGGCGCGGGGAGGCCGTGGTGTTGAGTTGCTCGGACTCCGACGCCGCGATTCGCGCGCTGCTGGCCGCCCACCCCGATGCGCGCGACATCGAGATCGCGGCCGCGGGGCTGGAGGAGGCGTTCCTGCAGCTGACCGGGGCGGACACCGAGGTGGCAGAGCCCGCCGCCGCGGCCCCCTCCGCTGGAGGACGATGAACGCGCTCTCCTACACCCGCTATGAGCTGCTGCGCACGTTTCGCAACCGGCGCTTCTTCGTCCTCTCGCTGGGGTTCCCACTGGTCCTGTTCTTCCTGATCGCCGGCCCGCAGCGCAACAACCACAATCTTGCCGGCACCGGCATCTACGCGCCGCTGTACTACATGATCGGGATGGTCTCGTTCGGGACGATGAGCGGGATGCTCTCCAGCGGCGCCCGGATCGCCGCCGAGCGCGCGGTCGGCTGGAATCGCCAGCTGCGCATCAGCCCGCTCTCCACCCGCGCCTACCTGCGCGCGAAGATCGTCACCGCGTACATGATGGCGCTGCTGACGATTCTCGTGCTGTACATAGCCGGTGCGGCGCTCGGGGTGAGCCTGTCTGCGGGGGACTGGCTGAAGATGACAGTGTTGATCCTCATCTGCCTGATCCCGTTCGCGGCGCTGGGGATCGCCGTGGGCCACATGTTGACTCCCGAATCGATTGGCCCGGCGGTGGGCGGCGGCGTTGCGCTGCTGGCGTTCCTCGGGGGCACGTGGTTCCCGATCCCCAGCCACGGCTTCCTCAACGTCGTCGGGCAGTTGCTGCCCTCCTACTGGCTGGTGCAGGCCAGCCACGTCGCTCTCGGCGGCCATCCGTGGGGCGCCAAGGCATGGATCGTGATCGCCGTGTGGACGGCGGTGTTCATCGTGCTCGCCCGCCGCGCCTACCGGCACGACACCGGGCGGGTGTAGGGGCGGCCTTGAGCCGTCCCGGGAGGGCGCAGGATCCGGGCGGTTGAAAAATGCCGCAAGGTACGGCACTGAAATGCTGCAAGGTACGGCGCAGGCTGGGAAGAGCACGCGCAGCGACTTGTGGCTATCCTTCTGCCGGCACAGACTTTAGTCTGAGGGCAGAGCTCGCGGCGCAGAGCATTTCTTCCACGCTGCCGGGGTTAAGTCAGAAACACTCACACGCAACCGGATCAAGCCAACGTATGCTGCATGCGTTGGCCCTGTGCCGACGGCTTGGCCCAGGGATAAACAGACCCTAGCATCCACGGCGAGCATCGCGAACGCGACGACCACGAATCACAGAGGAGCAGCAATGGCCGATCAGATGCCGCGGAAGGGGGGGCGCAAGGGCCGAGCAATCGGAGCACCGAAACGCCGCGGGGCCAGATCCACTCCCACGCGCTCTCCGGCGCTGGCGCCTCGTGAAGAGGAGGCGCTCAAACTGCTGCACGAACTGGCGCGGGAGTTCAAGCACCGAGTTCAGACTCCCCCGGTCCGATCTCGATCGGGCAATCGCTACATCTGACTGCTTTACCCAAATCGTCCCGACATGTGACGCCGCACCGCAGGTTGCCGATGCCTCAGTACGCGGGCAGCGTTGACTCGCAGTCGAAGAAGAGCTTGCTCACCGGTCGGTCTCCCATCGCGGATAGCGACTGCATGTAGACTTCGGCTCGCACATACAGCTCCCAATACGCTTCCCAATGTGGGTCGCAGCGATCGAGGAGCTCCACGTTGAGGCCCACATCGTCCCTGGCCTCCTCGGCTCCTATCAGCCTGCCGTGACTGAAGCGCCTGTTGGCCGACACCAGATTCTCTGCGGCCTCATAGGCCAAATCATCCATCTTGGCCTTGGAGATCTTCTGGCCCTCGTACTTCGCTCTCAACTGGTACTTGGGCAGGAACTTCTTGGCGATGTCACGGCTGAAATCGATGCCTCGTCGGCAATGCTCGATGAAGGCGGGCTCCATCGTGCTTGCGCTGAGGCTCTGCAGATAGCCGACTGGAGAATCGCCGGCGGCCATCGTCTCCTTGACCTTCCGCTGGGCGATCTCGTAGGCCTGCAGGAATGACTGCCCGGACACCATCTGCTCGGCGTTGCCGATGACGAGCGTGTACTGCGGATCGATCGGCCCCAGCTCCGAGAGATATCCCATCAGGATCACATCGGCGCCCAGGGCGATCATCGTGGCGGCGCTCTTGGCGAAGTTCGGCACGACGACGCGAAACTCGTGACGGCAGTGGGCGCGACACATCTCTATTACCTTCTCGGCCATCTCGCCCGACCCGCCGGGGCTGTTGAGCATCAAATCGAGGTTCTCGCACATGCCGATCGCATCGAGCATGCTGCCGATGGGAGCGGCGTCCGCGAGGTCGATATCGCCTCCTCCCGGACCTGTGAGGTAGCAGATCAACCGCCGTTCCGCGCCACCGCCTTCCACGGTCGGGAAGAGGCGCTGCTTGTCCAGGATCGAGTCGCTGCGAAACCGCTCGACCTCGCCATGGGTCCGGCTGACATCGGCCAGGACCCTGTGCAGAAGCGGATCGCTTGCTACCTCCGGGCTCAGCACAGACCCTGCATCTGGCTCTCGCATACTCTCCTCCGCTCGCCACTCGACGTGGCTCCCTGCCTCCGAAGAATCCCCACTGGAGCACTCATTGGACTATCAATGATGACCCTAGTGTTAGAACTATACACGTTAGGGGTATAAACGGTGGCCTGCTCCCGGCGGGGTCGGTGGGCCCAGGTGCAGCAACCGTGGTGGAGGAGCACCCGAGGCGTCGCGGGTCGAGCGGTTGCGATGGCAGTGGCGCCGCTTTGGCGGGGCTCGCGGCGCTAGGGTTCCGCGCATGACCTATCTGCTGCGGCCAGTCCTCTCTGCTTCGATCAGACGCCTCCTCCTCGCCGCCGTGTGCGCGGCATCCCTGCTGCTGGGTCTCGCCGCGACCCCCGCCCTGGCGACCCACTTCCAACCCGAGAGCTACCAGGAGCTGCTGGGGCAGCTGCACCATCGCGAAGTGCTTGCGGTCGTGCTCCACCCGCAGGGCTACAAGGCCCACGCCTCGCTCTCGGACGGAGGGCATGCGACGGTCGTCTACACGCCCGCGGAGGTGCCCCAGTTGAGGGCGGCGGCGCTCGCCGGCGGCTCTTCGTTCACGATTGCCACCTCGAAGCCCAAATCCACCACGGTCCACCACAAACTGCGCTACATCGCGGGCGGGGTGCTGATCGTGGTGATCGTGGTGGTGCTGGTCGTGCTGCTGATCGGCCGCCGTCGGGCGCTCGAGGAAGAGGAGGGCGGGGGCGGCGAGGCGACCTCCGCGTCTCCCCCCGCCGGCTCGGGTTGAAGCCGACAGCGCGGGGTGAGCAGCTTGCGCGCAGGGCACGGACACGCCGAGAGCGGAGGGGGCCCCACCTCCTCGACCTCCCACTGGGGCCACGCCCACGCCCCCGGCCAGCTCCACGCTCCGCCGGCCTCCACGCGCCGGGTGGGTGCGGCGCTCGCGCTGATCCTGGGGTTCATGGCGGTGGAGGTGGTGGCGGGGGTGCTTGCGCACTCCCTCGCACTGGTCTCCGACGCCGCGCACATGCTGACCGACGCGGCAGCCCTGGGGCTCTCGCTGCTCGCGCTGCGCCTGGCCGCCCGACCGGCGCGGGGGGCGATGACCTACGGCTTCCTACGCGTGGAGGCGCTGGCGGCGCAGGCGAACGGGATCACGCTGGTGGTGCTCGCGGGGGCGATCGTGTACTCGGCGGTGGGCCGGCTGATCTCGCCGCCCGCGGTCTCCGCGTGGGCGATGGTGGCGGTGGCGCTGGCGGGAATCGCGGTCAACGCGGCCGCGACGGTCGCGCTGGCGGGCGCGGGACGGGAGGCGCACATGAGCGTGGAGGGCTCCTTCCAGCACATCCTCACCGACCTCTTCGCGTTCATCGGCACGGCGCTGGCCGGGGTGGCGATCCTCCTGACCGGCTTCGAGCGCGCCGACCCGATCGCCTCGCTGCTCGTGGCGGCGCTGATGGTGCGCTCCGCGGTCGGCCTGCTGCGCGCCTCGGGACGGATCTTCCTGGAGGCGGCGCCCCCGGGGCTCGACCCGCAGGAGATCGGCCGGGCGTTGGCGGCTCGACCGCACGTGGTCGAGGTGCACGACCTCCACGTGTGGGAGCTCACCGCGGGCTTCCCCGCGCTCTCCGCTCACGTGCTCGTGGAGCGCGAGGCCGACTGCCACGCGACACGGTGGGCGCTCCAGGAGCTGCTGCGGGAGCGCTTCGGGCTGGAGCACACGACGCTGCAGGTGGATCACGAGGACGGCGGCGGGCTGCTGCAGTTGCAGCTGCCCGAGGGCTGAGGTCGCTGCAAAGCGAGCCCGGCGATCGACGCTGGCGGCGACTCACAGCACCGCCGCCCACGATGGGAGGAGCTTTGACTCAGCCCCGACCGGCCCACGACCCCACGGGGCCGTGGGCTTCCCCTCTCAGCCGTCGGCCCTCCCGCCAACCTTCTCCCGGCGTCCAGCCCTCCCCGCGCCGTTCGCCGCGAGCGCGTCTTCCTCGGCGGGAGTCGGGGCGTGCACCGACTTGCCCTCGATGTTCAAGCGCGGCAGCAGGCGGTCGAGCGACCCGGGGAATCGCCAGGCGCGCGGGCCGACGATGTGCAGCAGGGCGGGCAGCAGCATGCAGCGGACGATCAGCGCGTCGAGGAACACGGCGCTGGCGAGGCTGAGGCCGAACTCCTTGATGACGCGGTCTTCTCCAAGCACGAAGGAGAGGAACACGCACACCATGATCGCCGCGGCGGCGGTGATCACGCGGCCGGTCAGCGCGAGGCCCTCGCCGACCGCGCGGTGGTTGTCGCGGGTGTAGGTCCACTGCTCGTGGATGCGCGAGACGAGGAACACCTCGTAGTCCATCGAGAGCCCGAACACGATCGCGAACAGCATCACCGGGATGAACGACTCGATCGGGCCCGGGCTGACCCCCAGCAGCCCCGGGAGCCAGCCCCACTGGAAGATGACCACGATCACGCCCAGCGAGGCGCCGATGCTGAGCAGGTTCATCACGGCCGCCTGCAGCGGGATCACCAGCGAGCGGAACACCACCATCAGCAGCAGCGCGGAGAGCAGCACGACGACGCCGATGAACAGCGGCAGCTTGTGGGCGAGCACGGTGGCGAAGTCCACGCCGCCGGCCGTCACCCCACCGACGTAGGCAACCACCCCGGTGCGTGCGGCCACTGGTGGGATCACGTGTTCGCGCAACTCCCTGACGAGCACGGTGGTGGCGTACGCCTGGGGCGAGGAGTCGGGATACACCGAGAAGGTGGCCACTTCCCCCGTCGGGTTCAGGCGCGGCGGGGCGACCGAGACGACGCCACTCGTCGCGGCAAGCGCGCCCTGCAGTTCGCGCAGGGCGCCGGCATCGTCGGGACGGGGCAGCTTGACGACGACCTGCAGGGGTCCGTTGAAGCCTTCGCCGAAGCCCTCCGCGAGCAGGCGGTAGGCGTGGTAGGTGGTGGTGTTGGAGGGATCGTTGCTGGCGTCGCTGGAGCCCAGTCGCAGCGCGACCGCGGGGGCGGCGATCGCGAGCATGATCAGCGCGGAGGGGATCGCCACCCGGTGGGGATGGCGCCCTACGAAGTTGCTCCACCGATGCCATGTTCCCTCGCGAGGCGCGGCCGGCGCGCCGCTCTCGGCTTCCTTGTGTGCCCGTCGACGCGCCCGTCGACTTGGCCTTGCCAGCCGGGCGCCCGCGAAGGTGAGCAGCGCGGGCAGCAGGGTGAGCGAGCTGAGCATCACCAGCAGCACCCCGATCGACGCCGAGATCGCCACGCCGTAGAGGAAGTCGACGCCCAGCAGCATCATCCCCAGCAGCGCGATCACGACGGTGGTGCCGGCGAACAGCACGGCGCGTCCGGCGGTGTCCATCGACTGCACGACCGACTCCTGCACTCGCCCGTGCGTGGGGCCGGGGCCGGCGTAGGCCTCGCGGTAGCGGGTGAGGATGAACAGCGAGTAGTCGATCCCCACGCCGAGGCCGATCATCGCGGCCAGCTCGGAGGAGAAGTCGGGGGTGTCCACCACGTGCGTGAACAGCGCGATCAGGCTGAGCCCGGTGCCGAGGCCGAACAGCGCGGTGACGATCGGCAGCCCCATCGCGATCAGCGAGCCGAAGGTGATCAGCAGCACCACGATCGCCGCCATCAGCCCGACGGCGGTGGAGAGGCCGAAGCCGGCCTGCTGGGTGGCCTCGATCGCCTGCCCGCCGAGCTGCACTTCGAGGCCCGGCTGTGCGGCGGCTTTGGCCACCTTGACGACCCGTTCGGCGGCGCTCACGGGCAGCAGGTTGGCTTTCTCGTCGAACACCACCGTGGCGAACGCGATCTGCTGGTTGGCGGAGATCGCCTTGCCCGCGGACGGTCCCGCGTAGGGGCTGATCACCGCGGAGACGTGCGGCAGCTTGGCGACTTCGGCGAACATCGCGCTCATGTGCGCGCGCACCGCCGGGTCCGTCACGGTGCCGTTGGCGACGCGGAAGACGATCTGGTCGCGGTCGCCCGCCTGCGTCGGGAAGCTGTGTTCCAGCAGGTCCGAGGCGCGCTGCGCGTCTGAGTTGGGGAGCGTGAAGTTGTTGGAGTATTCCGTCCCCGCTGACTGCGCGAGGGCGCCTATGGCGACGATCATCGCGATCCAGCCGATCACGACGAGGCGGCGGTGGGTGGTAGACCAGCGGGCGAGCTTGAGCATCCAGAGAGCTTAGAAGCTCGCCGTCAGTTCATGCTTGGATCGAGCGGCATGCGCGCGATCAGCGCGTAGGCGCCGCCCTTGCGGGCAAGCACCGTGCCCCACAGCTCCTCGGGATCCTCGGTGAAGACGTCCTCGGGCCGCGCGGGGTGGGCGATCCAATCGCCGTTGTCGAGCTCCTCGTCGAGCTGCCCGCCCCCCCAGCCCGCATAGCCGGCGAACACCCGCCGGCGCGCGATCGCCTCGGCGAGCTCGCCGATGTCGGCCTCGGGCGCCGGGAAGCCGATGCGCCCCAGCACGAGCAGGCCCGCTGGGGAGGGGTCGAGGAACTCGGCCAGGAACACGATCGAGTCGGGCTGGACGGGCCCTCCGACGTACACGGTCTCGAGCTCCCCGGCGGCCCGCTCGAGCTGGGGAACCGCCTCGCCGACGGTCACCGCCGAGGGACGGTTGAGCACGACTCCCATCGCCCCCTCCTCGCTGTGGGCGCCGATCAGCACCACCGTGCGCCGGAAGTTGGGGTCCAGCAGCGTGGGGGCGGCGAGCAGGAGCTGGCCGCTGAGCGATTCCTCCATACATGCAGGCTACCCATGCGGCGGACCCAACTCACTGCAAGGTGGGGCATCGCGATCACCGCAAGATCACAACAGGCCCGCGCGCCGGTGCAACCATCGAGCTGTCCCCACACACACATAGGGGATAGGACGACGTCTGTTCCGAGCAGCCGGTATACGACATCTCTCTCCGCTGGCTGCCTCCCGGATCTCGCGCCGGCCCGAGACCCCTCAATTCGGCGCCGGTCGAGCGTCGGCGGCCCGCCGCAGCCGGGTCGCCGACGCTTCGTCGCCTGTATGCTGGACTGATGCCGAAGAGACCGCAGGTCGGGGAGCAGGCGCCGGATTTCGAGCTGGCGGGCACCGATGGTCGGTTCAGGCTCTCCGAGCACCTGGGGGAGCGGGTGGTGCTGCTGTTCTATCCGGGGGATCGCACGATGGTGTGCACCAAGCAGTTCTGTTCCTACCGCGACCGGACCGAGGACTTCAACGCGCTTGGTGCGACGGTTCTCGGGATCTCGGCTCAGGACGTTGCCTCGCATGAGGATTTCGTCGCGAAGAACTCGCTCACGGTGCCGCTGCTGGCCGATGTCGGTGGGTCCGTCGCAAAGCAGTACGGCGCATGGGGGGGACGGCTGGGCACCAAGCGGGCGGCGATCGTCATTGACGAGCAGGGGATCGTGCGGCATCGCCACGATCATCTGCTCGGGCTCGACTACCAGTCGGTGGATGACCTCAGGGCGGCGCTGGAGGCGCTTCCGAGCACGGCTGCTCAGTAGGCGATCTTGGTTCCTGCGAGGCTCCTCAGCAGCTGAGCCGCTGCGGTTTCGAACCGCTCGATCGCACCGTATGGTCGTGCCAGGAGCATCGCGCCCTCGAGGCCGCTGACGATGCTGCGTGCCGTGTCGGCGGCCGTGTCGCTGAAGCGCAGGCTTCCATCCTCGCGGCCGTTTTCGAGGACCAGCGCGAGCCACGCCTCGTTGTCGTCGAGGAACTCGACGACGGCGTTGCGGATCGGGGCCGGGAGAGTCTGGTACTCGGCGGCGAGCATGCCGCAGAGGCACATCCGTTCCTGGCGCAGCACCTCGGTGTAAAGGTTCGCGTACGCGTCGAGCTTCGCGGGGGCGAGCGTGAGGTCTGCGTCGATGGCTGCGAGCGCCTGCGCGAAGCGCTCCGCGTAGCGGGTGATGAGGGCCTCGCCCAGCTCGGCCTTGCTGGGGAAGTGGTAATGGAGACTGGCCTTGGTGATGGCGAGCTCGGCGGCCACGTCCGCATAGCTGAAGCCGTTGAAGCCGCGAATCTGGACGAGTCGTTCGCTGGCGTCGAGGATGCGCGAGCGCGTGTTCGCGGGCGGCTGTTCGGCGTCTGGCGTCTCGGGATCGAACCTCTTGTCGTGTGCTCTCACGGCCACCGAAGCATCCTCGCAGGCTCCTTTGCTTTTTTACCTATTAGTAGGTAGAGTAGCGAGCCCGACCACGATGAATGGAGGAGCTGTGTCTCGCAAGTACATCGACTGCCGTGAGATGCCGAGCGACAACAACTGCGATCTGGCGATGGCGGGAAGCGACGAGCACGTGCTCGATGCGGCCGTCGTCCATGCGGTGACGGCGCACGGGCACGAGAACACGCCGCAGCTGCGCGAGCAGATCTCGCAGATGCTCAAAGACGAGCTCCCGGGTGCGATCGCCTAGCCGGCCACTGAGGTGAGCCTTTGAGCCGACGCAGTGTCGAGGGCATCCCAGGCCACCTGCATCCCAGGCCACCTCCTACACGCGCACGCGAGCTCGCGGGTCATAGTGCTCACCTGAAGCCGCTGTCCTGAGGCGCTCAGTCCGCCAGCGCGTCCGGCCGTTCCCGCTCCCCGGGTCGATCCTCGGCGGCGCGGCGGGCGTGGATCTCGATCAGCTCGAGCTGCATCGAGCGGGGCTGCTCGCCCGGGGCAGGATGCAACCGCCGCCAGCGCCCCTCGCGGTCGAGCTCCCAGGCATTCTGGTTGTCGGTGAAGGCGCGCTCGAGGGTGTCCAGCAGCTCGGCCTGCAACTCGGGGGCCTCGATCGGGACGGCCATCTCGACACGGTGGTCGAGGTTGCGGGGCATGAGGTCGGCGGAGGCGATGTAGATGGTGTGGCGGCCCTCGCGCTGGAAGGCATAGATGCGGGAGTGCTCGAGCAGGCGCCCCACGACCGAGACGACACGGATGTTCTCGGAGATCCCCTCGACCCCCGGCCGCAGGCAGCAGATCCCGCGGACGTTGAGATCGACGCGCACCCCCGCCTGGGAGGCGCGGTAGAGAGCGCGGATGCAGGGGCCGTCGACGAGGGCGTTCATCTTCATCACGATCCGCGCGGGGTGCGCGGGCGAGTGGGAGGCGATCGTGCGCTCGATCTCGGCGAGCAGTCCGTCGCGCAGCTGGGAGGGGGCGATCAGGACCTTGCGGTAGTGCAGGGGGCGCCCGTAGCCGGTGAGGTAGTTGAACATGTCCGTCACATCCGCCCCGATCTGGGGGTCGGTGGTGAACAGCCCGAAGTCGGTGTAGAGGCGGGCGGTGGTGGAGTGGTAGTTGCCGGTGCCGATGTGCACGTAGTTGCGCACCCCCTCCCCCTCGCGGCGCACCACGAGCACGCACTTGACGTGGGTCTTCAGCGCGGGCTGGCCATAGACGACGTGCACCCCGGCCTCCTCCATGGCCTTGGCCCAGTGGATGTTCATGCGCTCGTCGAAGCGCGCCTTGAGCTCGACCAGCGCCACGGCCTGCTTGCCGCGCTCGGTGGCGTCGATCAGGGCGGGGACGAGCGGGGAGTCGTCGCTGGTGCGGTACACGGTCTGCTTGATCGCGAGCACGTTGGGGTCGGCGACGGCCTGCTCGACGAAGCGCTCCACGGAGGTGGAGAAGGAGTCGTAGGGGTGGTGCACGAGCAGGTCGCCGTCGCGCATCGCCCCGAGCACGTCCGGCCGCTCGCCCTCGTGGCGCAGCAGCCGGGGGTGGGTGATGGGGCTCATCGGGGGGTCCCGCAGCTCGGGGAGGCCGGGGAGGCGCACGATCTGCCAGAGGGCGCCCATGTCGAGCAGCCCGTCCACGGGATAGATTTCTTCCTCCGCCACGCCCAGCAGGGCGACGAGCTCGCTGCGCAGGGCAGCGGAGCAGTGCGCGCCCAGCTCGACGCGCACCACCTCGCCGAAGCGGCGGCGGCGCAGCTCGTCCTCGACGGCCTGCAGCAGGTCGGCGGCGTCGTCGGAGACCTCCAGATCGGCGTCGCGGGTGACGCGGAAGACGTTGTAGTCCACGATCTCCATTCCCGGGAAGAGCGCACCCAGGTGGTGGGCGATCACCTCCTCCAGCGCCACCAGCGTGACTCCCTTCCCGCCGGCGTCTCCCTTCGCGCCGACCTCGTCGCCCGCGCTCTCTCCGGAGGGCGCCGCGATGAAGCGGGGCAGGATCTCGGTGGGGACCTTCACGCGGGCGAACACCGTCTGATCGGTGATGGGGTCGCGCACGAGCACCGCGAGGCTGAGGGAGAGGTTGGAGATGTAGGGGAACGGTCGCCCCGGGGCGACCGCGAGCGGGGTGAGCGTGGGGAAGATGACCTGCTGGAAGTGCCTCGCGAGGTGGACGCGCTGGCGCTCGTCGAGCTCCTCGAAGCCGACCACGTGGATGCCGTGGCGCGCCAGCTCGGGGCGCAGGCGCTGCTCGAAGCAGGCGCTCAGCCGTCCGCCGAGCTCGAGCGCGCGCTCGCGGATGCGCCCGATCGTCTGGGAGGGGGTGGAGCCGTCCTGGCTGGGGTTCTCCACCCCCGCCTCGATCTGGTCGTGCAGGCCGGCGACGCGCACCATGTAGTACTCGTCGAGGTTCGTGGTGTAGATCGCGCAGAACTTCGCGCGCTCCAGCAGCGGGAGCTCCTCATCCTCGGCGAGCTGGAGCACGCGCTCGTTGAAGTCCAGCCAGGAGAGCTCGCGGTTGAGGTACAGGGAGGGGTCGTGCAGGGGGCGCTCCCCCTCATCGGGAGGCCCGCCCGCCCTGCCCGGCGTGTCCGCCGCCTGCTCCTGGCCGTGGGCGGACCCGCTCTGCGCTTGCTCGTGTGTGCTGCTCATGGCGTCCTCAACGCTACACCCAGAACATATCGCTAGTGTGAAGGCGAGGGAGATGGCTCGCCAGCTCTGGTTGCTACGTCACGCGGACGCCGAGCCGCACGGAACCCGAACGGATTCCGAGCGGCGTCTGACCGAGCGTGGGGAGCGCCAGGCGCGGCTGGCGGGCGTGGCGCTCGGGCGGATCGGGGTGGAGTTCCAGGTGCTGCTGAGCAGCCCCCGGGAGCGCGCGCTGCGCACGGCGACGCTGGTGGCGCAGGCGTTGGCCGACGCGAGGAGTGGCCCCCAGAGCGCCGGACTGCAGATCCACGAGCCGCTGTCGGGGGGCTTCGACGCGCAGGGGGCGCTCGCGGTCCTGGAGGATCTGGTGCCACCCAGGGGGAGCGATGGGAGGGTGCTGCTGGTCGGCCACGAGCCCGATCTCTCCACGGTGGTGGGCGAACTGACGGGAGCCCGGATCGACCTGAAGAAGGGCGGGTTGGCGGTGGTCAGAATGGATGGGAGCCCCGCCCACCCCGGCGGCGAGCTGGTGGCCCTCCTGCGCCCCGGCGAGCTGTCGCTGATCGCGGAAGAGCGGGGCGCGCCCAGCGCTGCGGACCTCTGACGCCGGCGATGGCGGCCAGTCCGGAGGAGCGGGGCTCGCCCAGCGCTGCGGACCTCTGACGCCGGCGACGGCGGCCAGTCCTGCTTCCCGGGCCTTTGCGCTCGGCCTTCACCCCGCGGCGAACGGGTACAAGCGGCGGACGCTCCGCTCCGCGCGATAGGGTCCCGGGCGTGGCAGACCGACGCTCAGCGCTGATCACCGGGATCACCGGACAGGATGGTTCCTACCTGGCGGAGCTGCTCCTGGAGAGGGGCTATGAGGTGCACGGCATGGTGCGCCGCTCCTCCACGGAGCGCTTCGAGCGGATCGAGCACCTGCGGGACCGGATCACCCTGCACCAGGGCGACCTGCTGGACCAGCGCTCCCTGGTCGACGCGCTGCGCGCGGCGCGCCCGGTGGAGATCTACAACCTGGCGGCGATGTCCTTCGTGGCGGTCTCCTGGATCCAACCGACGCTCACCGCCGAGTTCACGGGGGTGGGAGTGACGCGGATGCTGGAGGCGATGCGCGAAGTCTGCCCCGAGGCCCGCCTCTACCAGGCCTCCTCGAGCGAGATGTTCGGCAAGGTGCGCGAGGTCCCCCAGACCGAGCACACCCCCTTCTACCCCCGCTCCCCCTATGGGGTGGCGAAGGCCTACGGGCACTTCATCACGGTCAACTACCGCGAGTCCTACGGGCTGCATGCGACCTCGGGGATCCTCTTCAACCACGAGTGCGTTGCGGAGAACACGCCGCTGATCGTCCGCCAGCTCGGGCAGATATCGATCAGGACACCTGCCGATCTCGTCCCGCTCCGGCGCAAGGGCCAGAGCGTCCAGAGCTTCACGCCCGATAACGTCGTGGAGGTCTGGGACGGTGAGGATTGGACGTACGTTCGCGCGATCACGGCCACGCGACGCCGGCGCACCGACCCCGATCACGAGCTGTTGAGCATCCAGGCACGCGGCGGGGTGGTGGATGTGACCGCGCACCACACGATGCTCGACGAGGAGCGCGAACGCGTGCGGGCGGGGGATGTCGGGGAAGGCGACGATCTCGCCCTCGCCAACTGGATGCCCGATGCTCCGGCCTGGACGGCGATCACCCCGGAGCTGGCGGAGCTGCTCGGCCTGCTCGCGGCCGACGGGTACGTGTCCGCCGATGGTGGGCAGGTGAGATTCACCAACAACGACTTCCTGATCCGCTGCAGGGCCATGGAGCTCTGGTCTCGAGTCTTCATGGGCCTCTCGCGCGAGCGAACCGGCACCTCCGGGTTCGACGTGGAGGCCTCCGTGGACGTCGTTCACTTCTCTGGCGCTCGCAACGTCGGGCCATGGCTGCGCGAGCAGCTCTACACGGCGAGCGCCTTCAAGCAGGTCCCACCGATCGTCCTCAACGCCGATCGCGAGCTGCAGCGCGCGTTCCTCGCCGGCCACTACGCCGGCGATGGCCTGAAGAGAGGCAACGGGGAGTCGATCAAGACCAACAGCGCTGTGCTCGCGCAGGGCCTTTGCCTGCTGTACTTCAACCAGGGGCAGCCAGCTTCGGTGTACGTCGAGCAGCGGGGGGGGCGGACCTACTATCAACTGAACCTCCGCTCAGCGGCGCGCGTGGGCGCCAAGGGCCGGCATCTGCTGCGCAGTCCATCCGAGGTCCGCCGCGTCGCGCCGGCGATGGTGCCGAGCGATGAATGGGTGTTCGATCTGGAGACCGAGAGCGGTGTCTTCTGCGCCGGCGTCGGGCGTCTGGTCGTGCACAACTCACCCCGTCGGGGCCTTGAGTTCGTGACTCGCAAGATCACCTGGCACGCCGCGGCGATCAAGCTCGGCCTGGTGGAGAAGCTGCACCTCGGCAACCTCGATGCCGAACGCGACTGGGGCTACGCGAAGGATTACGTGGAGGCGATGTGGCTGATGCTCCAGCGCGAGCAGCCCGAGGACTATGTGATCGCCACGGGGACGGCGCACTCGGTGCGCAAGTGCCTGGAGATCGCCTTCGACCAAGCGGGTCTGGAGATCGACGAGCGGGTGGTGCTCGATGAGTCGCTGGTGCGCCCCGCGGAGGTGGACCACCTGATCGGCGACGCCTCGAAGGCCCGCACCGACCTCGGGTGGGAGCCGCAGACGAGCTTCGAGCAGCTGATCCGGCTGATGGTGGACGCCGATCACGAGTTGCTGAGCAGGTGATGGGATGGCTCCGGATCTCCGCCCCGGCGGCCAGAGGTTCGACAGGAGGCCCTCCGTCTGCGGCGCCGTCCTGGAGACGCATCCCTCCGAGGATGGCTAGGTGTCGGGAGGCGCGCGCCGGGCGCTCGTGACGGGCCTCACCGGCCAGGATGGCTCGTTCCTGGCGGAGCTGCTGCTGGCGGAGGGCTACGCGGTGACCGGGATGGTGCGGGAGGGGCAGCGTGCCTCGCTCGGCGCGGCGGAGCACCTGCGGGATCGGGTTAAGGTGGTGGAGGGGGAGCTGCTCGACTCCGCGAGCCTGCGCGCCGCGGTGGAGGGGGTGCGCCCGCGGGAGCTCTACCACCTCGCGGCGCCCTCCTACGTGCCGGCCTCCTGGGAAGGCCCAGCACAGACGCTCGCGGCGATCGCGGGCGCGACGGCGGCGCTGCTGGAGGCGGTACGCGACACGGATCCCACGATCCGGGTGTTCGTGGCGAGCTCAGGAGCGATGTTCGGCGCGGCGGGGGAGAGCCCCCAGCGCGAGCAGACGCCCTGCCGGCCGGACACCCCCTACGCGATCGCGAAGCTGGCTGCGCACGGGCTGGTGGGGGCGCTGCGCGCCCACGATGGCCTGTATGCGTGCTCGGGGATCCTCTACAACCACGAGTCCGAGCGCCGTCCGGAGCGGTTCGTGACGCGCAAGATCACCCGCGCCGCGGCAGCGGTGGAGCTGGGGTTGGCCAGCGAGGTGGTGCTGGGGGACCTGGAGGCCGTGCGGGACTGGTCCTTCGCCGGGGACATCGTGCGGGGGGCGTGGCTGATGCTCCAGCGAGAGGAGCCCGAGGACTTCATCCTCGCCAGCGGCGAAGCCCACACGGTGGGGGAGCTGGCGCAGGTGGCGTTCGCCTGCGTGGGGCGGGACGCGGAGGACTATGTGCGAGTGGCGTCCGAGCTCGTGCGCGCGCCGGAGCCGACCCCGCTGGTGGGCGACCCCGCCAGGGCGCGGGAGCGGCTTCAGTGGCGGGCGAACGTGAGCTTCGAGCAGCTTGTGGAGCGGATGGTGCGGGCCGACCTGGCGGCGCTGAGGCGCTAGACCAGCGCCTCGACCTTCTCCCGCTCGACCCCGGCGGCGGCGCTCGGCACCGAAGCTGGCACCTCGGGACTCTCGCCGTCGGGGTCTGGCTGAACGATCTCCCCAGGGAGAACGGACCCGTCGGCGGGTTCGGCGGCGAAGCGGTAGCCGATCCCGAAGTGGGTGTGGATGTAGCGCCAGTCGGGTGACGCCTTCTCGAGCTTTTGTCGGAGCTTGCGCACGAACACGTCGACGGAGCGGTCGCCGCGGACCATCGCGTAGCCCCACAGACGGGAGTAGATGTCCTCGCGCTCGAGCACCCGTCCCTCGGCGGCGGCGAGCAGCTCGATGAGCTCGAACTCGCGGCGGGTGAGGTCGATGCTGTGGCCCTGGACGAACGCCTGGAAGCGGTCGGAGCGGATTTCCACCTCTCCGGCGCTGACCGGCTTGACGTCGGCCCGCCCGGTGCTGCGCCGCCGGCGGCGCACGACGCCCTGGACGCGCGCGATCACCTCCTCGGGGTGGCAGGGCTTGGTGATCCAGTCGTCGGCTCCGAGGCGCAGCCCCCGCACGCGCTGGGCCACCGTGGAGGGGCCGGTGCAGACGACGATGCCGAGCTCCGGGAGGGCTCCGCAGAGGCGCTCCAGCCACGCCCAGGCTTGGGGCCCGAGGATCGCGAGGTCGACGACGAGCGCGCTGAGGCGCATGGAGGCGATCGCGTCAGTGGGCACGGGGCTGGCGAGCACACGATGCTCCCAGCCGAGACGATCGAGTCTCTTGCTGAGGACCTGGATGAAGCCGCTGTCGCGGTCCAGGACGGCGATTCGCAGCTGTGTGCCTGTGGCGGTGGCGTTTCGTGCGTCCTGCACGGCCCCCTCCGCGGCGCGAGTGCTTTCCGTCATCGCGAGCATCAGTCTAAGCAAACGTTCGGCCGGGAGGCGTCCTCGCGGCCAATTGTCACAGGATGTTTACAGACGGGCCGCTATTTGCGGGCTTCTCAGCCCGCTCCCATGGGGTGGGAGGAGTCGGAGAACTCGCGGAAGAGGCCGGTGACGACGAAGGCGACCTGCTCGCCGATGTCCACGGCATTGTCCCCCACTCGCTCTAAGGCGCGCGCGACTAAGATCATGTGCATCGCCCATTCGCGGGTGTCGGGGTCGTCCCCGACCTCGAGCGCCATGCGGAAGATGTCGCGGTTGAGGCGGTTGATGGCGCTGTCCTGGCGGACGAGGTCCTCCGCGAGGCCGACGTCGCGGGCGGCGAACGCGGCCTTGCTCTGGGTGACCTCCGAGCGGGCGAGGGTGCCCATCTTCATGAGTGCCTCCAGCAGCGCGCGGCGCCGCGGGGGCTCGTGGCCGGAGAGGGGGATGAGCTTGGCGATGTTGACGCACTGGTCGCCCATGCGCTCGATGTTCTTCATGACGTGCAGGAGGGCCGCGACGACGCGCAGGTCGCCGGCGACGGGGGACTGGAGCGCGAGCAGCGAGAGGATGCCCTGGTGGACCTCCAAGTAGCGTCCGTCGACGCGGTCGTCGTCGGCGATCACCATCTGGGCGAGCTCGACGTCCTGGTGCTCGAGCGCCTCGAGCACGCGGTCGAGTTGCTCGACGATGATGTCGAGGCCGCCCAGGGCGCGCTGCTCGAGCTCGCGCAGCTGCTGCTGGAAGTGCTGGCGGGGTGTGGTCTTCTTGGCCGTCGCCAGCCCACCCGTGGCCCCGGCGAGCGCGCCTGCGCCCGAGGTGTTGGTGCTCGCCGCGCGGGGGACAGGGGCGCGGCCGCGGCGCCCGAACGAAGAGGACCCCGGATCGTCGCCCTCCGGGCGACTGCGCCGACCTTTATCCGAACTTGCCGGTGACATATTCCTCTGTCCTGGGATCCACGGGGTTGGTGAAGATCTCGTGGGTCTGCCCGACCTCGACGAGCTCGCCGGCGAGCATGAAGGCGGTGCGGTCGGCGACGCGGGCGGCCTGCTGCATGTTGTGGGTCACGATGACGATCGTCACCCGCTGCTTGAGCTGCTCGATGAGCTCCTCGATCCTCAGGGTGGCGATCGGGTCCAGGGCGGAGCAGGGCTCGTCCATCAGCAGCACCTCGGGGTCCACGGCGAGCGAGCGGGCGATGCAGAGGCGCTGCTGCTGGCCGCCCGAGAGCCCGATGCCGGGGGCGGAGAGGCGGTCAGAGACCTCCTCCCAGAGGCCGGCGCCGCGCAGCGCGGCCTCGACGCGATGCTGGAGCTCCCCGCGACCTTTGGAGGTGAGCCGCAGGCCGGCGGCGACGTTGTCGAAGATCGACATCGTGGGGAAGGGGTTGGGCTTCTGGAAGACCATCCCCACGGCGCGGCGCACGGCGATCACGTCGATGGCGGGGTCGTAGACGTCGAGCTCGTCGAGCAGCACGCGGCCCTCGGCGCGGGCCCCGGGGATCTCCTCGTGCATGCGGTTGATGCAGCGCACCATCGTGGACTTGCCGCAGCCGGAGGGCCCGATGATCGCGGTGACCTTGTTGGCGGGGAAGCGCAGGTCGATGCCCTTGACCTGCTCGGAGGAGCCGTAGAAGGCGCGCAACTGCTCGAGGTGGATCTCGGGCCCGACCTTGGCCACGGACGCCCCGCCGGCCCGGCTGGCGGCGGCGTCGAGCGACTCCGCTCGTCCCGCGGCGGAGGGGTTGGTCGGGGTCGGCTGGGGGCGGGAGGGCTCGAGCATCGGCTCAGGCTGCTCGCCCGCCGATCGGCGATCGACGGGCTCCACGATCGGCCGGCGGGGGGAGGGTGCGTTGTTGCTCATGCAAGGCGGCTCCTTCGGGCGAGTAAGCGGGCGATCAGGTTCAGTATGAGGATCATCGCGACCAGGGTGAGGGCGGCCCCCCACGCACGGTTTACCACTTGGGTGGTGGGGGAGGTGACGTCGTTGTAGATCTGGTAGGGGAGGGAGTTCATGAATCCCCCGAGGTCGAAGGTGCTCTTGTTGGTGTGCCCCGCGGTGAAGAGCAGCGGCGCGGTCTCTCCGGCGGCGCGGGCGACGGCGAGCAGGATGCCGGTGAGCATCCCGGTGAGCGCGGTGGGGAGCACGACCCGGAAGATCACCTTCCAGCGGGCGGCCCCGAGCGCGAGGGCGGACTCGCGCAGGGCGTTGGGGACGAGCAGCAGGATCACCTCGGCGGAGCGGATCACGACGGGGAGCATCAGCAGCGAGAGCGCCAGCGAGCCCTTGTAGCCGGCGTAGGTGGAGCCGGTGCCGATGATGAGCACGATGTAGATGAACAACCCGAAGACGATCGAGGGGACCCCGGTGAGGACGTCGACGAAGAAGCGCACCGTGTGGGCGAACCAGCTGGAGCGGCCGTACTCCACGAGCCACAGGGCGACGCCGATGCCGATTGGGATGGCGATCACGGAGGCGAGCGCGACCATCTCGATCGTCCCGATGATGGCGCTCTTGATGCCGCCGATGGAGGAGCCCCCGAAGAAGGTGCTGCCGGTGGGGTCGGTGGTGAAGAAGCTCCAGCTCCACGCGCCGAGGCCCTTGCGCAGGAGGTAGTAGACGATCAGCACGAGCGGCACCAGCGCGATCAGGGTGGCGGCGAGCAGGAGGCCGCGGGCGGCCCTGTCGGCGCGCCGCCGCCGGGGGCTGACGGCGAAGCGGGCGATGCGGTCGGACGTGGCTCCGTGTGCGCTCACTGGGCGTCCCTGGGTTGCCCCGACAGCCGTCGGGGGAGAGCCGGTCTCATGCGCCCGCCGCCACCGCGGCGCCGAGGTCGCCGGGACCCTCGCGGGGGGCCGACCGGGATCCGCCAGGGCGGGCGGGCCCCGATCCCGCGCGGGAGGCGCGCAGCACGAGCAGGCGGGCGAGGGCGTTGACGAGCAGGGTGAGCACGAACAGCACGAGCGCGGCGGCGAACAGCGCGGAGCGGTGCAGGCCGGTGGCCTCGCCGAACTCGTTGGCGATCACCGCGGCGAGCGTGTAGCCCTGCCCGAAGAGGTGGTGGGCGAGGGTGGGGGAGTCTCCGATCACGATCGTGACCGCGATCGTCTCCCCGATCGCGCGGCCGAGGCCGAGCATCGCCCCTCCGACGATCCCCGAGCGGCAGTAGGGGACGACGGCCATGCGGATCATCTCCCAGCGGGTGGCGCCGAGGCCGAGCGCGGCCTCCTTCTGGTCGGGGGGCACGGTGGTCATGACCTCGCGGGCGATCGCGGAGACGATCGGGAGGATCATGATCGCGAGGATCAGCCCGGCGATGAAGCAGTTGGGGATCGTGACGAGCCCCCCGCCGACGAAGGGGATGAAGGAGAAGGTGCGGGCGACCCATTCCTCGGCGGGCTCGAGCTTGGGGGCGAGGAAGAAGATGCCCCACAGCCCGTACACCACGGAGGGCACGGCGGCGAGCAGCTCCACGAGGACGGTCAGCGGGGCCAGCAGCCGCTTGGGGCAGAGCTCGGTCAGATAGAGGGCGGTGGCGACCGCGATCGGCACGCCCATCAGCAGGGCGAGGCCGGAGGTGATGAGCGTCCCCACGAGCAGCGGCAGCGCGCCGTACTTTTCGGCGGAGGGGTTCCATTCGTTGTTGAAGACGAACCCGAACACCCCGGAGGCGGAGAACGCGGGGCGCGCTTCGCCGAAGAGGCGCACGAAGAAGTAGACGATCAGGACGAGGATCAGCGCGGCGAGCACGGTGAGCCCGTACTTCAGGGCCCGGTCGGGCAGGCGCGCAAGCGCCGACCGCCCGAGGAGCGGGCGGTCGGCGTTGCTGGGAGCAGAGGCAGCCTCCATGTCTCACCCGGCCGGCGTCTTCACGCCGCCCCGATGGAACATCGACTCTCTCCAGGAGGCTGCCTCCAAAGCGTCCCCTAGGCTAGCTCAGCGGCGAGCCGTCGCACGTCAGTCCCGCGACCGCCGTCTTGGACTTGGCGAGGATCGCGGCGGGCAGCGCTGCGTAGTCGGCCTTGGAGAGGATGCTCTGCCCTTCGCCGAGGCCGTAGTTGAGGAACTTCGCGACGCCTTCCGCCGCTCCCTTGCCGCCGGGTACCCCGGCCCTGCAGAGGTCTTTGTAGACCACCACGAAGGTCTGCGAGGTGATCGGGTAGGCCTGCGGGGAGGAGGGGTTCTTGATCGCGAAGCCCAGGTTGCCGGGCACCTTGACGCCTTCCGCGGCAGCAGTGGTGGAGGCCAGCGTGGGCGCCACGTAGTTGCCCGCGGCGTTCTTCACGTCGGCGTAGGTGAAGTTGTGCTGCAGCGCGTAGGCCTGCTCCACGTAGCCCACGGCCCCGGTGGTCTGCTGGACCCCGCCGGCGACGCCGGCGTTGCCCTTCTCGCCGGTGCCGACCGGCCAGGGGACGATCTTGCCGGAGCCGACCTTGCTCGCCCATTCGGGGTCCACCGCGGCGAGGAAGCCCGTGAAGCCGGCTGAGGTGCCCGAGGAGTCCGAGCGGTGGATCACGGTGATCGGGGTGCTCGGCAGCGTCACGCCGGGGTTGAGCGCCGCGATCGCGGGGTCGTTCCAGGTCTTGATCTTGCCGAGGTAGATGTCGGCGATCGTGGGCCCGTCGAGCTTCAGGCCGGCTTTCACGCCGGGGAGGTTGTAGGAGACGGTGATCGCGCCCAGGAACATCGGGATCTGCACCGGTTCGCCGACCTTGGCGAGCGCCGATTCTTCGGCGGTCTTCAGCGGCGGGTCGGAGGCGCCGAAGTCGACAGTCTTGGCTTCCAGCGCGGTGATGCCGGCGCCGGAGCCGACGGCCTGGTAGTTGACGGTGAGGCCGGAGCTGGCGAGCTGCGAGCCCCACTGTTCGTAGACGGGGGCCGCGAAGGTGGAGCCGGCGCCGGAGATCGTGGCGGTTTTGCTGGCGGAGGCGCTTGCGGTGTTCGAGCCGGTCGTGTTCGTGCTGGAGCCGCAGGCGGCGAGGAGGAGCGAGAGCGCCGCGACGCCCAGGGCCGTCGCGGCTGTCCTTTGCAATGTGATCACTACGAGTCTCCCTCTGGCTTGGGGTCAAGGATCGGGGTGGGGAGGGCATGGCATGAGCTGCAGGCGTTCCCCGCCCGGATGATGCCAAGCCTAGTGTTCTAGTCAGCGAGAGCGTTCGTGTGAAAATTTCGTGAAAGCTCCCGCTGGCGGTCGGCCGCACGAGGGGGGTCCGGGAGGGGGGTATGTCCTCCTCCCGCCAAAGGCTGGGGCTGGAAGCGGTACCCGAAGCCCGGGTGGGTGTGGATGAAGCGGCGGTCGGGCATCGCGGCTTCGAGCTTGGTGCGCAGCTTGGAGACGTACACGTCGACCGAGCGGTCCCCGGCGCGCAGCTCGCCTCCCCACACGGTGCTGTACAGCTCATCGCGCGTCAGAATCGCTCCGAGTCGTCTGGCCATGGCTACCAGCAGCCCGAACTCGCGCACCGACAGCGTCAGCACCCGTCCGGTGGCGAGCGCCAGTCCCTCGTCCGGCCTGATCTCGAGCTCGCCTGCGTACAGGGTGTCGCCGCTCTTGCGAGATTCCTCCACAGGGTGGCAGAATCGGGCAGCCGAGGTGCTCGCGGGTTGCGAACTCGTGACCGATTCGTAAAAAAGTCGTGAAAGGCATGGCGGGTGGCCACCCGCCCGTGCGGGGCTCAATATCCTCCACCGATGAGTTTCCTGCGCCGCGGCATGGACGGCTCCCTGATGGAGCTGGTGGAGGAGGCCGGGCGCAACGTGCAACGCTCGGGCCTGCTGCTGCGCGACCTGCTGGCGGACTTCCCCGAGCACGCCGTGCTGGCGCGCGACCTGAAGGTGTGCGAGCAGGAGGGGGACCGCATCACCCACGACATCATCCACCGGCTCACCGGCGGCGGGCGCGTGCGCGCCCCGTTCGCGGCCGGCGACGGCTACGCGCTGGCGACGGCCCTGGACGACATCGTCGACTACACCGAGCACGGCGCGGCGCAGATGGTGCTCTACGGGGTGGAGGCCCCGATGGAGCAGGCCGTGGAGTTCGCGGAGGTGCTGGTGGGCGCGGGGGAGCAGATCGCACGAGCGTTGCGCTGCCTGCGCACCGGCACCGAGCTGGCCCCCCACCTGGTGGAGATCCACCGCTTGGAGAACGAGGGCGACCGCCTGCAGCGCGACGCGGTGGCCTCGCTGTTCGCCGGAGGCATCGACCCGATGGTGGTGATCCGCTGGAAGGACATCTTCGAGTCTCTCGAGGCCGCGGTGGACGCCTGCGAGACGGTGGCGCACGTGTTGGAGGGCATCACGCTCAAGCAGCGCGGGCGCCGGCGCTGAGGCCAGGCGGTGAGGGTGCGCACGCGCCGGCGGCTGGGACGGACGATCTCGCGGGCGCGCTGGGGGGAGTACCGGCGGCTGCTCGAGATCGCGGTCGGCCAGGGCTATGCGGTGGTCTCGTTGGAGGATTGGCTCGCGAACCCCGATGCCCACGCGGGCCGCGACGTGATGATCCTGCGCCACGACGTGGACCAGTGCCCGGCCTCGGCGCTGAAGATGGCGGCGATCGAGGCGGACCTCGAGATCCGCTCGACGTGGTATTTCCGCTGGCGCACCGCGAACGCCGGGGTCGTGCGAGCGATCCGCGACGGGGGGCACGCGGTGGGCCTGCACTACGAGACCCTCACCCGCGAGTTGCTGAGCCGCGGCCTCTCGGCCGTCGACGCCCCCGCGCTGGTGGCGGAGGCTCGCCTCACCCTGCGGGATGAGCTCGCGGAGTTCGCCGCACGTCACGGCCCAGCGCTCTCAGCTTGCCCGCACGGTGACACGCGCGTTCCGGGGGTGCACAACGGGGTGCTGCTCCAGGGCGAGGACCTCTCGGCCTACGGGGTACGGTGGGAAGCGAACACCGCCGTCGGGAGCGGGCCTCTGGATGTGTGGCTCACCGATCGCAGCACCGCGGAGGGGGGCTGGAAGGAGGGGCTCGACCCGATCGACCTGCTGATTGACCGCCGCTCCCCGATCCTCGCGGTGGTGCACCCCAACAACTGGGTCACGGGCGTGGCGCTGTGGTGCGACCGGGTGCTGCCGCGACGGCTGGGGACGAGCGGCTCGGACACCCCGCCCTGGAGGCAGACTCGCTCGGACACCTGAACGGCGTGGGCGGAGGGCCTCCCGCCGCTGTCGCTCGATGCTCGCAACGCCGCGAAGCGGAGGTGGCGAATGCTGGGCCGGCGCCGCGGGGAGCCCTCAGCCCAACGTGGTGGGAGGCGCGCTCAAATGGAGGGAGGCACCCTTGGGGCTGCCGATGAAGAACACCTGGAATGGTGTGGAGGAGTGCGCGGGAGCGGTGGGGAGCACGGCGCGCCCCGCGGCGACGATCCGGCCGCCGCGCCTGCCCACGGCGAAGACCACCAGTTCCTGCTGCGCGACCGGGGAATGGTTGACCACCGTCCCTTCCGCGCTCGGCCCGCTGGCCGCTTCTTCGGATAGGTGCACGCCCTGGACGCTGAGCTGGGGCAGTTCGCCGCTGGCCTTCGGGGCTTCGCCGACGCGTACGCCGAGAGCGCCGGGAGTCCCGCTCGTCTGGATCTGATCGTCGATCCAGGTGAACTGCTGACCCGGCATCAACAGCGGCGCCGACACGAGCGCGCCGCTCAGGCCGGGCTCGTTGTTCTGGTAGAGCGTTGCACCGCTGGGATCGTGCAGGGCGATTGCGATCGGCACGTCGCGCAGCGGCTGGGAGGAATCGTTGCGCAGCGTCACAACCGCGGCGGTTCCGTTTTCGTCGTGCAGCACCGCCGTTGCGAGCACCTGCACGTGGGGGTTCTCACGGGTGACCACGAGGCCCGCCCGGGCCGGGGCGGGGTGGTGGACCAGCTTCGCCAGCCGCGCGCTCCGTTCGATGTTGCTCTCGCAGCCGGTGAGCGTGAGCGCCACCAGGACGAGCACCGCCGCAAGCCTCACCCGGGGGCCCCGCCCGCGAACCTCACCCGAAGGCCCCGCCGATGTAGTCGCGCGTGCGCTGCTGGCGGGGACTGTCGAAGACCTGCTCGCTCGGGCCGTACTCCACGAGCTCCCCGAGATGCATGAATGCCACGTGGTCGGCCACGCGGAAGGCCTGCTGGAGATTGTGGGTCACGATCACGATCGCCACGCTCTCGCGCAGCCCCACGATCAGCTTCTCGATCGTGGCGGTGGAGATCGGGTCCAGTGCCGAGCAGGGCTCGTCCAGCAGCAGCACCTCCGGCTGGGCCGCGAGCGCGCGCGCGATGCACAGCCGCTGCTGCTGACCGCCCGAGAGCCGCAGCGCGGGGTGGTTCAGGTCCTCGGCGACCTCCTCGTAGAGCCCGGCCCGGCGCAGCGCGTCGATCACGGCCGGCTCGAGCTCCCGGCGTCCTCTACGCCCGCGTCCCCGGCCGCCGCGGCGCTCCTCGCGCAGCGCGTAAGCCACGTTCTCGAACACGCTCATCGGGAAGGGATTGGGCTGCTGGAAGACCATCGAGACCCGCCTGCGCAGCGCCGTCACCTCCAGCTCGCCGATCTCCTGGCCGTCCAGGGTGATCCTCCCGGCTCGCGAGGCCCCCGCGGTGACCTCGGTCAGGCGGTTCAGCGAGCGCAGCAGCGTCGTCTTGCCCGAGCCCGAGGCGCCGATCAGCGCCAGCACCTCCCCCCGGCGCACCGGCAGCGTCACCTCTCTGACCACCCACCGCTCTCCGTAGGCGAGCGAGACCCGCTCGATGCGCATGCGCTCGGACACCCGCGCTGCGGGCGGGCGTCTTGCCGCGCGCGCCGCGCTGCGGCCCGGGCCGGTCGGCGGGCCGCTGCCGCCCGGGCTGGCCGGGAGGGCTGGCAGCACCGGCGGGTGACCCCCGTTGGGAGGAGGCGCCGCCACCGCCGGCTGGTCTCCCACCAAGATCCGCCGCACCGGCGGGGGCATCAGCGGGTCCATGGCATCCGGCTCCACACCATCGTGGGCGTCAGGCCGAACAGGGGGCGCTCCGAGCTCAGGCGCGTCACGACTATGTTCAGCGCAAGCACCATCATCAGCAGGACGAACGCCGCCGCATAGGCCTTCTGCGGCGCGTTGCCTTCGCCGGCGGGGGAATTTTCGTAGACGTAGCTCGTGAGGGTGCCCCCGGTGCCGCGCAGCGTCGAGAGCAGCGGTGCTCCGCCGGCGCCTTCCAGGCGCAGCGAGCTCCCCAACAGGATCACCACGATTGCGGTATCGCCGATGATCCGACCCAGGCCGAGCGTCGCGCCGCTGGCGATGCTCGGGCGGATCGAGGGCAGCAGCACCCGGCGGATCGTGGTCGCGCGGCGCTTGCCGAGCGCGTAGGAGGCCTCGCGCACGTGCGCCGGGATCTGCGCGAGCCCCTCCCGCGTGGCGGCCACCACGAGCGGCAGCGCCAGCAGCGACATCATCGCGCCCGCGGCGAAGAAGGAGCGCCCGTACACCGCGCCTTCCGCGGAGGTCTGCGAGAGGAACGCCAGTGCCGGGCGTGCGAAGACGAGCAGCCCGAAGAACGCCAGGACCACGCTTGGCGCCCCGGCGATCATTTCGATCCCCGACTCCACCGCGCGCGCGAGGCCCGCCGGGCGGCGGTACTCGGACAGCCACACCGCGACCGCCACGCCGATCGGCGCCGCCAGCGCGATCCCGATCGCGCTCAGCAGCAGGGTGCCCTCGAGCGGATCGAGGAACCCCCCCGATCCGCTCTGATTCGGCGATGCCTGGGGGGACTGGACCAGCAGGCTCGGGCGCAGGTAGGAGATCCCCTTCACCAGCATGTACAGCACGATCCCAGCGGCGATCGCGCAGAGCAGCAGTCCCGCCGCCCAGCACATCAGGTAGCCCGCGCGGTCCACCAGCGGCCAGGAGGAGATCGAGTCCCGCCCGCGCCCGCGTGGAGCGCTCGCAGGCCTGAAGGCCTGCGGTCCGGGGAGCGCCTGCGGCGAGGACGCTCCGGGTCCGCCGCCCGCCATCAGGCGCGGATCCCGTAGCGCTTGAGCGGCTGCTTGGCCGCCCAGGCGGCCAGCGAAAGCATCGCGGTGGAAATGAGCACCACGGCGGCCATCGCATACAGGGTCTGGGCCATCGGCACCACCGAGAGGTCATCCTTGTAGGTGACGATCGTCGCCGCCAGCGGTCTGACCGGCTCGAACAGGGCGGTGGCTCCGTCGAGCAGGTTGGGCGCGAACGAGCGTCCCCCCCCACCATCGCGAGCATGATTGCCTCGCCCAGCGCGCGCGCGGTGGCGAGCACCACGCCCGCGATGATCGCCGGGCGGGCCGTGCGCGCCGATACGCGCCACACCGTGCGCCAGCGGTTGACCCCCAGCGCGGCCGAGCCCTCGGTCCACGCGCTCGGCACCGCGGAGAGCGCGTTGACGGTGATCGCCACCATGATCGGCGTGATCATCACCATCAGGATCACGCTCGCCACCATCAGGCCCGCGCCGTTGAGCTGCACCACGTACTCCACCGACGCCTTGCGCTGCAGGGAGATCAGGTGCGCGTTGATCCACGGCGCGAGCACGAGGATCCCGATCAGGCCGTAGATGACGGATGGCACCGCGGCGAGTAGGCGCACCACCGGGTCCAACACTCGTTTGAGGGCGAGGGGGGCGAACTCGACGATGAAGATCGCGCTCAGCAGCGACAGCGCGAGCCCGAACACCACCGCGAAGCCGGTCGTGAGGATCGTGTCCCACAGCAGCGGCCAGGCGCGCAGGTGGTACTGATAGTGGGCGGGATCGTGAGGGCTGTTGAAGATCGCCCGCAGCTGCTGGTCGACGTCCCCGCCGGGAAAGAACCACTTGATGTACCCGTTGTGCGCGAACGAGGGCCAGGCCTTGACGAAGACCGTGACGAGCAGGGCCGCCACGAACACCAGCACCCCCACCGCCACCGCGCCGAACGCGAGCTCGGCGCGGTGCTCCGCTGAGAGGCGCCGCCGCCTGGTCATTGGTTGACTGGGCCTCTCACGACGGCGCCGCTAGTGGATCGGGATCCACTCCGAGGCGATGATTTTCTCAGCGATCTTGTTGCTGGGATTCACGATCCAGTCGATGAACTTGGCCGCCGCGCCCTTGGGTGGGCCCTTGGTCACCATCCAGAAGTTGCGCACGCCCAGGTACTGCCCCGACTTGGCGTTGCGCAGCGTGCACGGGATGCCCGCATAGCCGACTGCGTTGGTGCCGCCTGTGAAGGCGAAGGATGCGAAGCCGATCCCGTCCTTGTCCCCGATCACCGCCTGGCGCATGGTGCCGTTGGATTCCTCCGAGGAGGCCCCCGGGGAGATCTTCAGTTCTTCGCCGAGGAAGATGTTCTGGAAGGCGTCCTGCGTACCCGAGGAGCTCACGCGCTGGAAGAGGTCGATCGGGCCCGACACCGTGGCCCCGGGGACTTCGCTCCAGTTGCGAACCTGACCCGTGAAGATCTCCTTGACCTGTTCGTCGCTGAGGTTGCTCAGGTGGTTTTCGGGGTTGGTGATGACGCACACCCCATCGCGCGCGATCTTCGTGAAGACGAGCCCCGGGGGGTCCACACCGATGATCGGGTCGCGCGAGACGTCACCGATGTCGACCCGGCCCGCGTTCACGTCGTTGATGCCCACTCCGGAGGTGCCCTGACCCACCTTGGGCAGGGGCTGGTGGGTCGCCTTGTGGTAGGCGGCTGCCAGCTGGTTCATCAGCGGGAAGATCGAGGTCGATCCATCGATCAGCAGCGCGCGTGCGCCTGCAGCGGCGGGGGCGGCCAGCAGGGCTAGCGCGGTGAGCAGCGTGATGGTCTTGGCGCGGGTCGATCGCACTTGGGTCTCCTTCGATTCGAGGCAGGCGTACAGCGGCAGGAAACAAGGGACTGGTAACGCGGATGTGACAGAGTTGTGAACGGGGATTGCTTTTCAGCGACCGCGCCGCAACACTTCGGCGGCCCGAGCCCGGGTTGTTCGGGCCTCGCACCCGAATTCCATGAGCGACGACAAGCCCTCCCAGCCGAACGGCGCTCAGCCGTCCAGTGCGCCGCGCCCTCAGCGCGGACCCCAGCCACCCAAGGGCACCGCGCGAGTGCAGTCGGGCCTGGCCAACCGGCGCAACCCGCTGCTGGTCGCCCTGGGCGAATTCGGTCAGGGCGTGCGCAGACTGCTGTTCCGGGACAAGCTGACGACCTTCCTCGCGCTGGCCTCGGTTGTGATCGCGGTGGCCTTCGCTCTGCTGCTGAGCTCGATCGGGCCGAGCAGCCGCGGCACCCAGATTCCGATCAGCGGCGTGGAAGCGCTGGCAAGCAAGAAGGACATTGCGAGCGCCACCCTGCTCGACCACGACAACCGCGTGGAGATCCTCACGAAGGGGACACTCGGGAGGCGGTCTCTCACCAAGCTTACGAGGGGGTCCCTAGCCACAGGCTCTGCAAGCGAACAGTCTGCGCGCGAACTGGAAGCTCCCCAGCAGCTGTGGGCGGCCTATGTGAGCTCCGGCGCCCAGACAGCGTCGCTGCTGGGCACCCTGGACAAGAGCGGCGCCATCGTCAGCGTCGACCCGCAGTCGGGCAAGCCCACGCGCCAGATCATCGTCCAGTTCCTGCTGCCGATCCTGCTGCTGGTGTGTCTGTTCGCGCTCTTCACGAGACTCGGCGCCGACGGGGGCGCGGGGGGCATCGCCGGCTTCTCTCGCTTCACCGGCAAGGGGAAGCGCAAGGGCAAGGGCACGCTTCACAGAGTCACCTTCGCCGACGTCGCCGGCGCGGGGGAGGCGGTGGCCGAGCTGCGCGAGATCCGCGACTACCTCGCCGATCCCTCCAAGTACCTGACGGTGGGGGCGGCGGCCCCCAAGGGCGTGCTGCTCGTCGGTCCTCCCGGCACCGGCAAGACGCTGCTGGCGAAGGCGGTCGCCGGCGAAGCCGACGCCGCCTTCTTCTCGCTCTCCGGCTCGGACTTCGTGGAGTCGCTCGTCGGGGTGGGCGCGGCGCGCGTGCGCGACCTGTTCGCGAAGGCGCGCAAGACGGCCCCCGCGATCATCTTCATCGACGAGTTCGACGCCGCGGGGCGCAAGCGCGGCGCGGGCATCGGGCAGGGCAACGACGAGCGCGAGCAGACCCTCAACGCGCTCCTGGTGGAGATGGACGGCTTCGCCGGCGACGGCGGGCTGGTCGTGATGGGCGCCACCAACCGGCCCGACATCCTCGACCCGGCGCTGCTGCGACCTGGGCGTTTCGACCGCCAGGTCACGATCGACGTGCCCGACGTGCACGGGCGCTTGGAGATCCTGCGCCTGCACGGCGGAAAGCGCCCCATGGGGCCCGACGCCTCGCTGGAGGAGGTCGCCCATCAGACCCCCGGCTTCAGCGGAGCCGAGCTCGCCAACGTGATCAACGAGGCCGCCCTGCTGAGCGTGCGCGACGGGCGCGGGGAGATCGATCAGGCGACGCTCGAGGAGGCGATCGACCGGGTCGTCGCGGGGCCCGCCAAAAAGCACATCCTCACCCGCGAGGAGCGCTGGCTGATCTCGGTCCACGAGGCCTCCCACGCGGTGGTGACCGATGCGATCGGGCAAGCCACATCCACGCGCAAGCTCTCGATCGTCGCGCGCGGCAGGACGCTGGGCACGGCCGCCCACATGCTCACCGACCGCGATCAGGTGATCCAGTCCGAGCACGACCTGCAGCGCCAGCTGATCGTGATCGCCGCGGGAGCCGCCGGCGAGCGAATCGCCTTCGGCCGGTTCTCCACGGGTGTGAGCGACGATCTGCACGCCGCCACCACCCTGGCTCGCAGCATGGTCACCTCCTTTGGCATGTCCGAGGCGCTCGGGCCGGTGACGATCGGCGAGAAGGGCGGCGAGGTGTTCCTCGGGGCCTCGCTGCAGGACCTGGGCTCGGTGGGGCCCTCGACGCTCGATCTGATCGACCGCGAGGTCGAGCGCCTCGTGGGCGACGCCGAAGTGCGGGCGGCCTTCGTCCTCGAACGCAACTGGAGCGCGGTCGAGGAGACCGCGGGCGCACTGTTAGAGCACGAGACGCTCTCGGGCGTCGCGCTGGAGGCGGTCCTGTCCACCGTCCAAGACGTCACCTTGGAGGAGTTGCGCGACATCGTGCGCCGCCCCGCCCCCGAGGAGGGTCCGCAGCGGGCGAAGCGATGAGCGATCGGGGCCGCTCCAGCAATCTCTCGAGGGCGGCGCTGGCGATCTCGGTGCTGGCGCTGGTCCTCTCGATGAGCGGCCTCGCCGACGCGGCCCGTCACGCGATCGTGGCGGCGATCGACGGACACCGCATCGTCACCAAGCCGCGCGCGGGCGGGCTGCTGGTGCTCGGGCGCGACGGCAAGTTTCCCGCCTCGGCGATCCCCACCGTGAAGGAAGCCGAAAAGGTGGGCGGGATGAACGTGGCCGACCTCTCGGCCTGCCCTCCCACCACGGCCGATCTGGGCACGTGGTGCCTGGAAGACTCCCCCTACCCGCTGACCACCCAGGAGATCGGCCAGAACAATTATTTCTGGGCCGCGCAGAAGTGCGTGGAAGTCGGCGGCTACCTGCCCACCGCCGCGCAGCTGATCGGCGCCGCCAAGCGTGTGAAGCTCGAGTCCACGATCCACGACAACATCGATACCGCGACCGTGGATCAGGATCCGACCGTGGGACTGAAAGACCAGCGCGAGATGAGCGCCACGCTCGTGACGACCGCGGCGGGCTCGGACGCCGCCGGCTCGGAGGGCGTCAGCCAGGGCGCCACGGGCGACCCGCGCACAGGCGAACCCAACCCTGTGCCGCTGCCGGCGGTTCCCGCCCCCGCGACGCTCCAGTACGTGACCGTCTACAGCAACGGCACCAAGGGTGGGTTCGCGGGCTCGGTGCCGGTCTCCCAGCCCGAACCATTCCGCTGCGCCTACAACAAGGTCCCCGGCGCCAACACGGCCGAAAACGGTTAGCGGTAGTACGCCCATCCGAGACGTGCCCTCGGAGGCACGGTCAGGGAAGGCACCGCCAGGGCGATGGGTAAGGTCCGATATTGCTCGGGTCGCCCAGGGCGGAGGTTGAGGGCCCGCGCTACTCAGACCGCCGCGGGCTCGGGCGAGGACGGGGCAAGCCCCGCTGGGGCCGCGGATTCGGGTGGCGACTCGACACTCTCCGCCACCGCCGCAAAGCGATAGCCGACGCCGAAGTGGGTATGGATGTACGTCCATTCCGGCGCGGCCTGCGCCAGCTTGTTGCGTACCTTGCGCACGAACACGTCCACCGAGCGGTCGCGGCGCTTCATCTCCCCGCCCCACACCTCCCCGTAGATGTCTGCTCTGCGGACCACCCTGTCCTCGCGCCTGGCCAGCACGAGCAGGACTTGGAACTCGCGTACCGTGAGGCCCACCCGCCTGCCGTCGGCCAGCGCCTGGACCTCGTCGGGTCGGATCTCCAAGTTGCCTAGGACGAGCGTCCGCTGGGCGAGGCTCGGCTCCCCGGGCGCGGGCGTGGGCTGCTCGGCGTAGGTGCTCGCGGCGCGCTGTGCGGCCGGTGTTCCCCCTTCGTATGAGCGGAACGAGCTTGCTGCGTCCACTAGCAGCGGGACGGTATGGCCGCTGACCTGCCGGGAGGTGAAGCTTCGGTGACGCGATGGATAAGAATTGGTAAAGGATTAGATAGGCTTTTCACCGAATCATCACGTCCCACGAGGCTTCTCCTTAGACCATGGATCATGGCCGTGGGCGGGCTTCGCCTGTAGTCTGCGTACCAGCGCCTATTCCGCGGGCGTGCGCCCCACGTGAGGAGACTCCTCTGTCCACCCAAGCAAACGCAAGTCCATCCCTCTCGGCAGGCGTGTCTCTTAAGTGCGCCAGCTGCGGTGCGCCGCTCGCCTCCGACCAGCGCTACTGCCTGGAGTGCGGTACCCGCAACCCTCACGTGGGGGGAGTGTCTGGCGATCTGCAAGCCCTCATCGTCTCAAGGCAGCCACCGCTCCCCCCCGGCACCGTCGCGGCCCCGGCGGCGCCGGCTGGGCATCCTTCCAACGGCGAGCACCCCCGGCCAGGCAACACCACGGCGGCGCTCGCGGGAGTAGGGGTGTTGCTGCTCTCGATGGGAGTCGGAGTGCTGATCGGCCGCTCGAGCGCCTCGACCTCGAAAGCGCCTGCCCCGCCGGCCCAGGTGATCAGCGTGGCCACCTCGGGGGCGGCGAACCCGAGCACGGACACTACCGCGGGCCAGGCGCCCGCCCCCGCCACGACCCCCAGCTCGAAGAAATCCTCCCCCAAGCCCAGCTCCCCCTCCGCCAAATCCTCCTCGAAACCCGCCGCGGCGGAATCCAGCTCCAGCGGGGTGGGTCAGACACCCAGCAAACCGGCACCCCCCTCGGTCGCCAAACACGCCCGCGGGGAAAAGGGACAGAGCTATGAGCAGAAGTCCAAGAATCTCCCCAACGTGATCTCCACCGGCTGAGCGTACCTTGACCGCGCGATCCTCCCCGACGCCACAGCCCGGCGACTCGCCGGCGGCCAATGGGTCGAGCTCCGTGGGAGCTCATCCCCCGGCCGGCGACCCCTCGCCGTCGGCGGAGAATCAGGTGAGCTTTGCCCTTCGCGGCCGTCGCGACGAGCTGGCGGCCCAGGTGGCTGAGCTTCACTGGGACCTCGGCGGACTCGCCTACGAGATGGCGATCCGCGACCACTTCCGCCTCGACGTGCTGGTGCGCCGCGCCGCGCTGCTGCAGGAGCGCGACGCCGAGCTGGCCGAGATCGAACGGCTCCTGCGTCTGGAGGAGAGCGCCACCGCCGGCATGTGCCCCGCGTGCGGCGCTCCGCACAGCCGTGGCGCCCTGTTCTGCTGGCAGTGCGGGGGCACGTTGATGGAGCGCGCGCCGAGCTCGGCCATGCCTCCCCCCGGCGCCGAAGCCCGAGCCACCGGCGCGAGCGACGAGGCGAGACAGGACACGGTTGTCCTCGACCCCGCGCCCGATCCGGGATCGCCGATACAGGATGGGCGGATCGCCGACGCCGCTGCTGCCCTTGGGGAGTAGGGGGCCCTCGCGGGTGAGGTCCGCCCTTGCGAAGCTCGCCCGGCTCGACCCCACCAGGCTCGATCTGGCGCTGCCGCGACCCTGGGTATGCGTGCTGCTCGTGCTCGTCTTCCTTGGTTTCGGGGTGATCGTGGGGCGGACGGTGTCGAGCGCTCCGGAAGACGTCCTCGCCGCGTCCGCGCGCCCCCAACTGCGATTGGTGCTGCCCCCGGTCGACGATTCCTCCCCATCGCAGTCCCCGACGCCGCCCGTCTCCGAACCTGCGCCCACGCCCTCGGGCTCATCGGAATCCTCCTCGCAGGCCGGTGCCTCGGGCTCTGGCGAAGCTGGTGCGCAGGGTTCGGAAGGGGGCGGCTCGGGCAGCGAAGGTTCGAGTGGGAAGGGCTCCGGCGCCGGCAACGGCTCTGGGAGTGGCTCGGGCTCTGGCGGGAATGGCTCTGGCGGGAATGGTTCTGGCGGGAAAGGCTCTGGTGGGAAAGGCTCTGGTGGGAAGGGCTCCAGCGGGGGGAAAGGATCCAGCGGCGGGTCGGGTGCGACCGGCGGCTCCCACGGGAGCGGGGGCGAAGGCGGCAGTGGCGGGGGCTCCGGCAGCGGTCAGGGGAGTGGTTCATCCCCCAAGCTGCCGCCGGTCAAACACGTGTTCCTCGTCATGCTCGCCAATGAGCCCTATGCCTCGGTCTTCGGGCCGTCCTCCAGCGCCCCCTACCTGGCGAATACACTCGAGCGGCGGGGCGAGCTGCTGGTGCGCTACTACGCGGTCGCCCACGACGAGCTGGCCGACGGGATCGCGCTGCTGAGCGGCCAGGGCCCGACGCCCCAGACAGAGGTCAACTGCCCCACCTACACCGACGTCGCCCCTGTCACCAGCGGCGCCGAAGGGCAGGTGCTCGGGCAGGGCTGTGTGTACCCCGCTGCGACCGAAACCCTGGCGGGGCAGCTGGCCGCCAAGCACCTCTCATGGAGGGCCTATGTGGAAGGCATGGAAGCGGGGTCGGGCTCCTCCTCCTGCGTGCACCCCACGCTGGGAGCAGCCGACCCCACGCTCGATCCGACGCAGCCGGTGGCCTCCACCACGCCGGCCTTGAATCGGGTGCCGCCCGCTTACCAGGCGAATGCGGGGGCCGCATACGCGACCTTCCGCAATCCCTTCATGTACTTCCACAGCGTGATCGATGGGCCGCAGTGCGCGGCGGACGATGTGGGCATCGACCAGCTCGCCGCCGCCCTGCGCAATCCCAAGCGCACCCCGAGCCTCTCCTACATCGTGCCCTCCCTGTGTGACGATGGCAGCCCCACTCCCTGCGCGCCCGGCCAGCCGGCGGGAATGCCTCCCGCGGACGCGTTCCTGCGCCGGGTCATCCCCCAGATCCTCGCCTCCAAGGCCTACAAGCACGGAGGGCTGCTGGTGATCACCGTCGACCAAGCGCCCTCCAGCGGAGTGGACGCCGACTCGAGCTCCTGCTGTGGCCAGCCGCGCTTCCCGGCGCTGCCCCCGCCCCCCTCCCTGCCGGGCGGCGGCACGCTGCCCCCCTCAGGCGGCGGGCAGGTGGGGGCGCTGCTGCTCTCCCCCTACGTGAAGCCGGGGACGACCAATCAGGAACCCTTCAACCACTTCTCGCTGCTGCGCACGATCGAGAACCTCTTCGGGCTCCCCCATCTGGGCTACGCGGCGGCCTCGGGTGTCGGCTCGTTCGAAGCCTCGGTCTTCTCGGCCTACGGCGGTTGAGTCCGGCAGCAGTCAGAGGGCGAGCTGCTCGGAGCGCTCGGCGCCGATGCGCCTTGCCTGTGGGGCGCCCGCGGGCAGCGGCTCGACGAGCGCCTCGGATCCCGCGCACGTCTTGGACCCGGCGCTCGCCAGCTCGTCGTAGGTGACGGCTGTGCGCCGGCGGGCGGAGCGGGTCAGGGCCCACTCCAGCGCGCGCACCTGGCGGGGGTGCTGGAGATCGGAGGGGTGCAGGTCCAAACGTAGGGTCTGCCCCGCCAGCAGCGCCCCGGCGCGGATCGCGGTGGGAGCGAGCGCGCGCACGTGCGGCTCCCCTCCGCCGATGCTCCACGCTGGTGTCAGCCGCCGCCAGGAGCCCCTCTCGCGCGAGTCGCGGTCCTCGGTGGGGGCGAGCGTTCCGTGCACGCCCCACAGGCTGGCCCACCAGCGGAAGCGCATGCGCAGCGCGTGGCGCAGCGCGGGTGTGTAGGCGTAGGCGGGGGCGACGAACCCTTCGGGCTCGATCCCCGCGAGCTTCATCAGCCGCCAGCCGGCCTCCACTGCGCGGCGGGTCTCCTCGTCGTCGAGGCCCGCGAACTCCGCGGCGCGCAGCGTCTGCGCGGGTGCCCGCAGGCGCCGCGGCCAACCCGCGCGGCGTACTCGCCGCAGCTGCTCGTGCTGGAAGCCGTGCTGGGCGATCGAGTCGCCCAGGCGGCGGCGCTCGGCGAGCCAATCCACCAGCTCCGGGGAGCGCTCGCCGAGAGGGTGCAGGTCCCGCGCGGGGATCACCAGCAGCGTCACACGGTCCACTCCGCGGTCCTCCAGCCACGCGCGGATCGTGGCGCAACGCTCGAAGGTCCCCGGCTCGACGTCGTGCAGCGCGATCGCGAGCGTGTGAAGCCCAGTGGGTGGCGCAGCTGGCCGCGGGCCGCTTGGCCGAAACGGGGACTCGCGCCGCAGGCGCGTGTCACCCGGCTTGGGACGGACCCCTCTTTTTCGGTCACGCGGCACGACGTGCTCCAGGGGTCGTGTCGCTGGCGCTCCGCGACTCGCTCAGCGCGCGGCGGTAGCCCTCGGCGAGGCGCTCCATCGCGCCCTCCCAGGTTCGCCGGCGAACTGCGCTCAGCGCGACCGCCGCCAGGCGCCGGCGCAGCAGGGGGGAGCCGGCGAGCTCCAGCACGCTCTCCGCCAGGGCGTCGGCGCGGGGCTCGCTCAGGAGGCCGCTCACACGGTCCTCGACCAGTGAGAGGGGTCCGCCCGCGGCGACCGCGACAACGGGCAGCCCGCTGGCCTGCGCCTCGAGGATCACCTGCCCGAAGGTGTCGGTGGCACTGGGGAACAGGAAGATGTCCGCGCTCGCGTACGCCCGCGCGAGCTCGATCCCTCCGAGCCACCCAAGCAGGGTGGCGTGCTTGCCGACACGCTCGCAAAGGCGCTCCTGCTCAGGGCCCCCGCCGGCCAGCACGAGGTGCAGCCGGGGGTCGCGGCTGTGTGCGTCGAGGAACGCCTCGGCGAGCAGGTCCGCGCCCTTCTCGTGCGTGATGCGCCCCGCGTAGAGCACGTTGAGCGCGCCCGGAAGCTCGAGCTGGCCGCGCAGGGCGGGGTCGAAGCGGGCGGTGTCCACGCCGCGGTCCCAGCGCGCCACCCGCTCGGCGCAGATGCCGATCTCGTGCAGCGCACCGTCGGAGGCGGGGCTGGGGGAGAGGACGAGGTCGCAGGTCCCGTAGAAGGCCCGCACCGCCATCGCCATCGCGTCGGCCAGGCGCACCTCACCGGAGCGCAGCCCTGCGTAGGCGGTGAGCTCGGTGTGGTAGCTGCCGATCAGCGGCACCCCCAGAGCGCGGGCCACGAGCGCGCCGGCGACGCCCACCGGCCCGGGTGAGCAGACGTGGATCGCGTCGAAGGCGCCCTCCGCGAGCGTCTCCACGGCGGCGGGCAGAGCGGGCACGCCGATCCGCAGGCCGGGGTAGAAGGGCACATCGATCTCCGCCACCGCGGAGAGCCGCCGGTCGACCTCGGGGTCGGTGCCGATCACCTCGATCTCGAAGCCCGGCACGCCGCGCTGGCGGATCTCCTCGATCGTGCGCGAAACCCCGTGGGTGCTCCCGATCCCGTCGGCCATGATCGCCACCCGCGGGAGCTCCCCCTCGCGTGAGTCGAGCTTCGCCTTCTCGCTGCCGAGGAAGGCCGCCGCGGGGGCGTAGGGGATCGCGGCGATGCAGCCCTCGAAGATCGTCATCGCCGCTCGTAACGCGTCGAGGCCGCCGCCGTACGGGGTGGTTTGTGGAGCGGGGGGCGCCGCCGTGCCGAGCGCGTCGAGGCTGCCGTCCTCCGCGGGGGTCGATGGGGCGGGGGGCGCCGCTGCGCCGAGCGCGTCGAGGCCGCCATCCTCCGCGGGGGTCGATGGGCCGACGATCGCGTGGACCACTGACTCGACGGCTGCACGCAGCTTGCGCTCGTGCGCGCGACAGGCGCGGCGGTGCAGGTCGGCGTGAGTGAAGTGCTCATCCTGCATGTAGGCGATCAGGCCGCGCTCGTCGAGCTCCTCGAGTCCCACCGCGGCGAGCCAGGCGCGGAGCAGGCTACGGGCGTCGGCTGGATTCAAGTCGTTGCCGACGGCCCCGTGTCGGGCGTCGCCCTCGCGCAGCAGGCGCTCGGCCATCCTCAGCACCGCCCGGGGATCTGGACCATCTCCGTCAGCCGAGGACTTGCCCGGCGAGCCGCTGCCGAGCACGCGCGCAGCGAGCGCGATTGCGGCGTGCGCCCACTTGGCGGCGCTGCCCTGATCGCCCCGCGCGGCGACGCGGCCTACGCGCACGTGCGCGAGCAGTTCCGCGGGGGTGCGCGCGGGAGGGGTCTCGGTGAAGGTGCGCCCGATGTCCACCCCCGCGTGGTCGTCGCTGCCAGCGATCCCGGTGCCGTCGTTGGTGGCGATGTAGATCGCCGCGGGGCGGTTCAGCTCGCGGGCGCGCGCGCCGTTGCGGATCTCCCAGATACCGAACATGTCGGCCAGCCGCCGCCGGTGGCGAGCGGTGAGGGGGGCGCCGACGGTGTAGTAGGGGTGAGCGAGCGCACACACGATCTCCTGCTCGCGCAGGTACCCCGCGCACTCCTCCACATCCCCGCGGTGTGCCTGCAGCCACTCGTGGTCGGCCGGCGTGATGCCATAGCAGAGCACGTGCACCGCCTGGGACTCCCCGCGGAAGTGGGCGGTGAGCTCCTCGGAGACGAACACGTCGGGGCGGTCCGCGATCTGCAACACCCCGTCGATCGTGTCGTGGTCGGTGATCGTCACGAAGTCCATCCCGCGCCGCTTGGCCAGCTCGTAGACCTCCTCCGGCGGGGTCGCGCACTCTGGCAGACCGACCGCGCGCTGTACTCCCAGGCGCGAGACCTCCGAGGCCGTGGAGTGGCAGTGCATGTCTGCCCTCGCTACGTTGGCCGTCTCGGTGATCGCGCTCTGCGCATCCATACAAAGAGATTCGGCCGCAAATTGCGGGTTTTTGTAACCAGTCGGGAATCACCGTGTGAACGAGTGGTGAAGCGAACGGGGAGGGGGATGAAAGAAGGTGAATGGCGGGCGGCGCCAACGCATCGGGCAAGCGGGTTTGAGAGCATCCGTCCGTGAGCCTCGAGTTCCTCGTGATCGGCGCCCAGAAGGCCGGGACGACGACGCTCTGGAACCTTCTGCGTGACCACCCCGAACTGTGGTTGCCGGATGCAAAGGAGGCTCCCTTCTTCTCGCACACCGAGGTCTACGAGCGGGGCTGGGAGAACTACCTGGAGCGTTTGGGGGTGCCCAGAGAGGAGGGAGTGGTGTGTGGCACAGTGACCCCCCACTACATGCATGGTTGGCACGACGCCAGCACGCGCACGGTCGCAGAGCGCATCGCTCGGCAGTTGCCCGAGGTTAGGCTTGTCGTGTTGCTGCGCGACCCCGTGGCGCGCGCGCGCTCCCAGCATGCGATGGCCATCGCTCGCGGGCGCGAGTGGCGCGACGCCGAGACCGCGTTGGGGGAGTCGCTGCACCCGGACGCTCTGCGCGAGGGGCGGCTCGCCCCAAACGACACGAACTCATACGTCGTGCAGGGTGAGTATGGGCGCATACTCGGCGAGTATCTGAGCTTCTTTCCGCGCGCGGCGTTGCACGTTGAGCTGAGCGACGTCCTCTCGCGGGATCCTCGGGGAGTCGTGCCTCGCGTGCTGCACTTCCTCGGCGTCTCCGAGGACTACGAGCCCGCGGTCCCGTATCTGCGCTCGTTCGTCGGTGGCCGTGTGCCGCGCGTAAGCGACGGGGAACTGGTGCTCCTACTTCGCGCAATCGACGCGGCACGACCGGCGGGGGAGGAGCCCGGAGCCGTTCACGCTTGGCTGGCCGAGCGAGACCTCGACGACGAGGGGCGCGAGGAGTTCGAGCGGGTCGTGCGCCGCTACCTCGATGCGCCGCCCGCCCGCTGGTATCGCGAGCGGGTTGGGCTGGAGTTCACCCTCCGGAAGATCTGGAACGTCGTCCCCTCGCCGCCCGAGCCGATCTCTGACGAGCTGCGCGCGGCGCTCCACGTTCACTTCGCCGCGGACGCCGACGCGCTGGCAGAGGCTACGGAGCTGAGGGTGCCGTGGAGGGCGTGAGCAGCCTTGCGATGGCCTCTCGGAGGGCGATGGCGGCCTCGCTCCAGCGGGGGTAGGTTGCGAGCACGTGCGCCCGTCCGCGTTCTGTCAGGCGGTCGCGCAGGTCGGGCTCGCTCAACAGTCGAATCACGCTTTCGGCGAGCAGGTCGGGGCGGCGGGGGGGCGTTACGAGTGCGGTCTCGCCGTGCAGCGCGTAGTCTCGGCCGCCCTTCGTGTCGGTCATCGCAAGCGCCGCTCCGCAGGCGAGCGCCTCGATCCCGGGGAGTCCCAGCCCCTCCTCCCAGCTGGGAAGGACGAGCACTGCGGCCTCGCGCAGCAGCTCCGCGACCTGCGCGCGCGAGGGCCTGCCGAGAAACGTGGCTGGGAAGTCCGGCTCCTGGACGCCGAAGAGTCTCAGCTCGACCTCGGGGACCGCTGCGCGGACGCGCGTGAGCGCGCCCAGCCCGTCCTCAGTGGCCTTCCAGTCGATCGCGTGGGTCATCATCGCGACCACCGGCCCACGCCTGCCGTTGGGTCTCCCGGGGTAGAAGATCGAGCGGTCCAGGCCGGGCCGGATCAGCTCGGCCTCGCAACCGTGGTCCCTCGGCCCCTGGAGCAGGAAGTTCGAGATGGTCAACACACGCAGGCGACGATCCAGCATCTGCATCACCCTAGGGTTGCCGGGGATTCCGTAGCCCATCAGGAAGAAAAGCTGGGCGCCCTTGCTCGGGGGCAGCTCGAGCACGCGCTCGGGGTCGGGCTGCGCCAGGCCCCCAACCACCACGTCCGCGTCGGGCAGCTCCTCGGCGTCGAGCCGCGGCGCGTGCAACACCCTGACGCCGTCGAGGGGTCGCAGCGGATCCTTGCGCACCGCGAGGTTGACCTCCATCGAGGCCGACAGCTCGCGCGCAAGTTCTTCGATTATGTAAACTCCACCTGTGGTCGCCCGCTGATGGGGGGCGATGAACGTGCATGATTCGGGTAACACCGAAGCAACGCTAACGCCGGTGCGAACGCGTAATGTGAAGGTCTTGGTGGAACGGGGCATGGCGGATCCGTGCACGATGCTCACGGGCCTGCCACGCGGGGGCACAACCCTTGCGTGCGAGCTGCTCAACCGGCTTGCGGATGTTCGCGCGCTCGATGAGCCGATGGACCCCAACGATCTCCTGCGCGCCGCCACTCGCGATGACGGACGGTCACTCGACGCGGGTTGCATCCTGGCCGGTATCGAGCGCTTCGCCGCCGAGCAGCGGCGCGCGATCCTGGATCGCGGTATGGCGCGCACCCTGCACGTCGATGGGCGGGTGCTCGGGGCTCGGCTCTCGGAGGACCGCGACGGTGACGGATTGCGCACGGCCATGGCCCGCAGGAGCGAGATCCCGGTCGATCCCCCCGCCTCACGGGACTTCACCCTGGTGCTCAAGCACCCGGTTGCGTTCACCGCGCTTCTGCCGATCCTGCTGGAGCGGTTCCCGGTGTTCGCGATCGTCCGCAACCCGCTGGCTGTGCTCGCTTCCTGGGAGAGCGTGCCGTTCCCTCATCGGGAGGGGCGGCTGGGTCTGCGTCCGGTCCTCGCGCCGGAGTTGGCCCGTCGCCTGGAGGCGATCGAGGATCGTCTGGAGCGCCAGCTCACGCTTCTGAACTGGTTCTTCGAGCGCTATGCCGCGTGTCTGCCCCGCGAGCGGGTGATCCGCTACGAGGACCTCGTCGCGACCGGTGGCGCTGCGCTTGCGCCCGTCGCGCCCGGCGCCGGCGGGTTGAGGGCACCGCTTCGGAGTCGCAACACGGCGGCGGTGTACGACCGCGCGCATATGGGCGATGTCGGACGTCTGCTGTTGCAGCGGGATGGGGCGTATCGGCTCTTCTACGCGCCAGAGGAAGTCAGAGAGGTGATGAGGGGAGCGGGCGTCGAAGCGTAGAGCCACTCGGGACGCTAGGTCGAGACGGAGTTGGCGCTGACCGGCGGCGCGATCGTCTGGCCGCTCGAGCCCTTCGATTCCACCGTGGGGAGCGCTTCCAGGGGCGTGGCCTCGAGGTTGAGCTTGTTCGGCCAGCTGTGGGGGTTCAGTCGCAGCATCAGCGTGTGCTTGCCCGCCTTGAGGATCTGCTGGGCTGTCTGCGCGACCCGGTGGCGCTTGAGGCTCGCCAGCAGCTGGACGCGTGCCTTCACCGTCAACTCGAAGGACAGCTCGAGTGTGTAGCGGTGCACGACGTGTGAGCTCACGTCGGTGACCAGCGGCTTGCGCGTGAGATCGGTGGGCGTCTGCACAGTGGGCTTGGGTGGCGGCGGGGGTTCGGCCTGGTTGGCCAGCGAGTCGTCCAGCGGCTGTTCGATCGACGGGAGTTGGGGTACGCCTTCGTCGGGGGGGCGGTAGGTGATGAGTTCGGCGAAGCTCGGATCGGTGTCCACCGGGTAGCCTTCGGTGCGCTCGGGTTCCGTGGGGTCTTCGGTGAGGTGAAAGAGCCAGCCCTTGGTAGTCGCCAGCCAGCAGTCGTTGGCGGCGGGACACGCGATCGGCCCGGCCGCGCCGAGCTTGCCCACGCCCTGAGCTTCGCCGAGCGTCTCCCTGGCGAGGGCGCCGGTGGCGCTCAGGCGGTCGACGTGGGCTTCGCCGTCCTTGGAGCTGAGCGTCAGCCACGCCGCCGGCGAGTCCGGTTCGGCCGCGACTCCCTGGAACAGTTCCCCGGGCAGTTCTTCCAGTTCTTCTTGTTCGAAGGGATCCTCGCCGCCCGGTTCGCTGCCGCCCACCACCTGCGTCCAGGCGCCCTGGCTATAGCGCAGGACGATCGTATGCGCGACGCCTTCTCTGCTCGAGCTCGGCGGCTTGGCCCCGTCCGGCCCGGCCGCGGCCCACAGCTGCGGCGGCGCCGGGTTGGACCCCGAGGGCGTGTAGTCGCTGCTCAGGGTGAAGCCGGCGAGGGTGTAGGGGGCAACCGGCTTCGGCGCTTCCCCCGGTTTTTGGGGAGCTTCAGTTCCATAGTCCGGCAGCGGTGGGCATTCTTCCAGCAGCGCGCAGCTCGGATCGGGCATGAACAGGTTGTGAAAGTCGATGCTCGAGCCGGGCGGGTCGATCTGGTGCAGGACGGCCGGGTGAGCGGCGCTTTCCGATTCGTATTCCTCGCCGAGGCTGAGTTGGACGCTCTCCAGCAGCGTGCTCTGATCGGCCAGCGCCATCGAGGTGACCGCGTGGTCCTCGGGCGAGTAGACGGCGGTCATGCTCTGACCGTTCCAGTGCAGGTGGAAGGCTCCCTTGTGTCCCTTGCCGAGCGCTCCGCCGAACCAGCAGTCGGTCGGGCTCAGGCAGGCGGCGGCGTCCATTGGCAGGTAGGAGTCGGGCTGGTTGAATGGGGTCGCGTAGGAGCCCACCACCTGCCCGTCGAGGAAGTGGCAGAGCGAGACGGCCTGGGTTTCCCCGCCCGAGGTCGTCACCTGGCCGGGCCGCTGGTCGGAGATCGTCCAGAACTCATCGGGACCGGCCCACGCGATCCGGCCACGCCCGGAGCCGCACACCGTCGAGAGCAGGTGCCAGCCTGCGCCGTTGTAGGCGTACAGCCCGCAGGGCACCGTCGCGGTCGAGCTCGTGGTACGACAGCCGTCCGTGCCTTCGTCGATCAGCAGGCCACGATTGGGGCTCCAGAAGGAAATCTCGCCGACCCGGCCCAACGGTACCGCGCTGCTCGCGGGCGGCGCTTCTGGCGGCGGGGGCGGGGCGCTGGCGGGGGCGAACTGCCAGCTAGCGGCAGCGGCCGCGAGGTCGGGGCGCACCGACGCCGTTCCCGCGATTGCCAGGGCGGCGAGCAGGACCGCGAGCAGGGGAGGACTCATACCCGGCCGGGGCCATGTGGTGCGGCACAGGGGGAGCATCATGTGCGGATGTCTTCGCACCCCGGTTCCAGGGTGTGGGGTGCGGGGATGTGCTCGCAAAGAGCGACGGAGGGAGGGCCTCATCCGCCGGGGCCCCGGTTTCTGGAGGATGACCTGAGCTTGCGCTTGGGCTGTGCGGTTGCCCTGCGGGCGCCGGCAGGCCGGGGGAAGCTCGCCTGCAGGGTCTGTGTGAGAACGGGGTGGCCGGGGGCGGCGAATGTAACGGTGATCGTGGCATACAGACCCCTGCCGTCCACGAGCGAGCGGTAGCGGCTGGAGGGCGTCAGGCGCAGCTGGACCAGGCCTCCGCCCGTCGCGGTGCTCGCGGCGCTCGCCACTTGGCGGGTCGCGATCACGGTGAGCGCCCGCGCCTTCGCCGCCGCGGCGCGTATGCCGTGCACGGGTGAGGTGCGCTTCGCGCGCCGGCGCTTGGCGCCCTTGCCCAGCCTGCTACTCGCGGCGGCGGTGCTGGGCACGGATGCCCGGGCGCTCGCGGTGAGCCGGCCGGCGCCGGGAACGGAGACGTCGATCAGCAGCGCGCCGCCGGTGCCGCCGGCGGTCGCGCTGAGGCTCCAGCTCGCTTCGCCGGTCGGCCCGGGCGGCAGCGGGGTGACGCTCTGAACGCCCGCGATCGCGGGCGAGTCGAGCTCTTCGGTGACGAATATGTCGCTGCCTTCGTTGACGGCCCCGAAGGCGAGGTTGCTCGAGCCCGAGGCCAGCGCAAGCACTTTCCCGTCGCCGCTCAGCGACGCTTCTTTGATCCCGCCTCGCCTTTCTTCGTAATCGGCCGGTTCACCGTTGTAGCCCTCGCTGACCAGCGCCAGCGTCCCGGCCTGCAGGTTGGCCTCGTAGAGCTGCGGTGTCGCGGCCTGGTTCACCGGTGGAGTGACGAGCGCGGGCGGCGCGAGCGGGAAGGCGGCGCGCTCGGTCGTGAACGCCACCCGGCTGCCGTCGGCGGAGATCGCGATCTGACCGATCGTCCCGTCCAGCTCGGTGTTGGAGAAGTCCGGCGAGGCCCATTCGGTCAGCCTGATGATCGCCTGTTCGCGGGTGAGCCCGGAGGCCATGTCGATGACGAAGGCGTTCGCGGTCGGGGGTTTGCCTTTCAGGTCTTTCTGCCCCGCGAGGTTCGGGAGGTGTTCGTAGGTGGGCTGGGTCGAGAGGAGCGCGACCTGCATCCCGTTGGCGCTCAGCTGCGGGGTCACTTCGTATACGCTCGTGAAGCCCGATTCAGCGTCGGAGATGTAGCTGCCGTATGCCGGGCCAGCCCCTTTGTAGTTGGTGGGTTCCAGGAATTCTTCCCCCCAGCCGAGCGCGAGACCGCCCGCGCAGCTCGGCGGGCAGGACGGTGCGGAGGGGTCGTCGCCAGCGAGCACGCGCCTCGTGGGCGCGGCGGGTCCTTCGGCGATTCGCCGCCACAGCGGTTCGGCGTATTCGTCGGTGAACTTGAGGGTCGGCAGGCTCGTCGCGGGAGCCTGGGCGGCCACGTCGACGCCCATCCACGCCACCGTGCTCCCGTCGGCGCTGATCGCGGCGGTGGAGGCGTCCTGACCCAGTGCGATGTTGCCCCCTTCTCCCTTGCGTGGAACGCCTTCGAGGAAGGGCGAGCCGCTGAGCGTGGCTCCGCCGGGGACCGGCTGCGGCGTTCCGCCCAGCGAGGAGAGCGTGACGCTCACGAGTGTCGTGGTGTTCGTTTCGAAGTTGCGCACGGCGATCTGCTCGGGCGGGGTGGGGGTGGCGCCGGGTGGTTCGGTGGGCGCGGCGGTGAGGTTGGAGGAGCCGATCACGGTGAAGGCCAGCTCGCTCCCGTCGGCGCTCAGCGCGACGCGTCCGGCCGACGCCGACCCGCCGCCGGGGCAGCCCGCCTTGCCGCTGCCCGCGTAGGTGAGGGTTTCTTCGCCCGGGCCGTCCAGCACGGAGGCGAGCGCGTAGGCGGCGGGGGCATCGTCCTGCTGGTTCATGTCGCGTCTGTAGACCTCGGTGCAGCCGTCGGCCGTGGGTTCGCCGGTGAGCGGGTCGTCGGAGGTGGTGAAGCTGACGTACTGTCCATCGGAGCTGATCGAGGGAGCGCCCGTGCCGGCGCCGAGGGCGACCGTCGCCAGTTCACCCGTGGCGAGGTTCTTGCGATAGATCCCGGGCTTGGAGGCGACCACGCCGGTGAAGGCCACGTACGTGCCGTCGGCCGAGACCGCCGGTTCGTAGGCGTATTCGGCCTGCAGCCCGTGCGCGGGTTCGCCGGTGGCGAGCTCAAAGGGAGTGAAGGTCGCTGCGGCGGCCGCTCGCTCGCATGTCCCCCAGCACAGGAGCGCCGCCGTGAGCGCCAGGAGCGCAGCGATGCGGCGGGCGACAGTCGGCGTCGCGGGAGTGCCGCTTTGGGATCCTCCGCGCGGGTGGGCACAGCGTGGTCCGCACGGGTGGGCGCGGCGCGGGGACGCGTTCATTGGACCTGCACCCACAGGCGGGCGGCCAGCCTGAGACCGACCCGGTTGCGGCTGTGCACGACGATCGCGTAGCGCCCGGGCCGCCGGTAGTGGTGGGTCACGGTCAGCCTGCCGCTGGTGTGAGTGCCGTCGCCAAAGGCGATCGAGGTGTCCCTGGCGAGCGCCCCCGACGCGCGGTCGAAGACCCGCACCCGCACTCGGCCGCGCCCGAGCTGGTAGATGCTGACTTCGGGCGGTCCGGCGTCCACCTTCAGGGTTGCGGCCGGGGTCATCGTCTGCTGGCCGAGGCTGTCGGTGGCGAGCACCTGCACCCTGTGGACCCCGTTGCCCAGCCCACGCGGGTCGAGCCGCGCGGAGAGCCCCTTGAGCCCGCTGAGCACTACGCGGCCATCGACCAGCACCGCATATGTCGTGCTCCCGAACGCCTCCGCCGGTTCTTCCCAGGTGACCGTCGCCGAGCTTCCCCTGACCCACCCGATCGGGACGGTCGCGAGGAATTGGCCGGGCGGCGACTTGGCCACGACGGCCATCACCTGCTGCTGATCGGGAGGCCCCTGGGTGAAGGCGATCAGCGCATCGCCCTGGCTCGAGCCGCCCAGTACGGGGAGGCCGATGGGCCCGCTGAGCGGCGCCGAGAGCTCGGCCGACTGCCACGCGCCGCCGGCGAAGTCCTCGCGCGCGGCCGTTGCGGGCAGTCCCGAGGCGCTCATCCCGGGCCAGACGGCCACGCCTCCGCCCGCGGGGTTGATCGCGCTCAGCGCGCGTTCGCCGCCGGTGGGGCCGAGCGTCGTGGGCGCACTGCTCGGGTGGTAGTCGTCGCCGGTGACGAGCTGCACGGCTCCCCGGGCGGTGTAGGTCAGCCGGTAGTCCCCCTCGCTGTCGATCGCGACGCTGGGTGGCCCCACGGTCGGCGCGCTGCCCACGGGGGCGGCGCCCTGGAGCTTGGCGCCATTGGGGTCCACTTCGCTCGGCAGCAGGTCGAGGAAGATCTGCGCGGCGCCGTAGGGCGAGCCGGCGCCGCCGGCCAGGCGGTAGGCGATCCTGGCCTCTCCGAACTTGTTCACGGCGATCCCCGGGGCGTCGGCTTCGGCGCCGATCGCCTGCCCTTTCGCGCTTTCGGTGCTCACCTGCAGCGGGTTGCCGAGCCGGTTGCCGAAGATCCGCCGGGCGAAGATCTCCGCGACTCCGGCGGCGTTCGGTTCCTGCCAGACGACGACGGCGTTGCCCGTGATGTCGACCCCGATGGCCGGTGCGTTACTCGCGCTCGGGTGGCGCATCGTGAGTTCCGGGTGGACGTTGATGCTGCCCAACGACGTCCACGAAAGCCCGGGGCCGTTGTAGCGCGCGACGCGTACGCTGATCAACTCGTCGCCGGCCCGCAGCGGAACGATCCCGGTGCTGTGCACGAGCGAGTTGGTGACCACGCGGTAGACCACATAGGCCACGCCGTTGGGCGCCATCGCCAGCGATGGGTAGGCCGCGGTGCCGTCGCCGATGTCTTTCGGGTCGATCTGCAGCGCCGGCCCGAACCCCTGCGCGCCTGGGGCGAGTTCGGAGGACATCAGCTCATAGTGTGTTTCCCGTTCCTTGCCGAACACCGCCCACGGCTCGGCCCACACGACGAGCAGCCGGCCGCCGTTGCCCGCGGCGATCGTCGCGAAGGTCGCCGCAAACGGCTGCCCGCCGTCGACCTGCACCGGTGGCTGCCAGGCGCCGTTCAGGAAGCGGGCGACGAATAGGTGGGGCTCGCCTTCCACCAGCTTGCGATAGAGGATCCCGCCGCTGCCGTCTGGGGCCATCGCGGCGCCGTCGACGTCGAGGATCGTCGGGCTCGGGCCTTCGATCAGGCTCGCTGGCGCGAGCGCCGCGCCGGCCACAGGTGCGCGCAGGAGCGCGGTCGGCAGCGACAGGCCCGCCGCGAGCAGCACCGCCGAGAGCAGCATACGGGCGCAGTGACGCTGAAGCTCGGGACGAGTGCTCATCGATGAGAGGCGTAGCTACGCGTGGGGCCACCGACGGACGTCGGCTGCGGCCCGCGGCGAGGGGGACCCATGCTAGGTGGAGCACGGCCGCGCCGGCAAGTGCTTCACCAGAGTTTCACAGGACGGGCGGCCGGTGTCGGCAGATTACGCGAAGCTCCACGGCCCGACCGGGTCGTGCTCTCTTATGCCTAACCATCCGTGTATCGCCAGGGCGCCTGCGTGAGCCGCGCCCGCAGCGCTCTGCCGATCCTCGCGGCGCTCGCGGCCGTGGTGGCCGCGAGCCCGAGCGCGAGCCGCGCTGCGTCGGCGTTCAGCTTCCAGCCGCAGCTCGGCCTGCCGGGCGGGGTGACGATCGTCGGCGCGTCGCCCGGCCAGGCGCCCGGGGAGGTCTGGGCGACGGCGACGATCGGGTCGGTTCCGGCGACCGCGCTCGACGGGCAGCAGATCAAGGACGAAACGGTGCTCCTGCGCCACGCCCAGGGCACTGGCTGGCAGGTCGTGCCGGTCGCCGACGGGGAGGGCGAAGGGCTGGGTTTCAGCGGGACCCCCGGCTTCACCTACGACGGCGGCGTGGTGCTGCTCAGCGCCGACGGGAGCACGATCCTCACAAGCGATCCCGGCGGCGCCTTCGTGCAGGCCCCCGCGCCGCCCAGCACCGGAACGGGCGCGGTGCTCGAATCGGGTGAGTCCCTCTCCGGAACCTTCGCGGCCCTCGAAGAACCGACGGCCACCGGTGCGCTGGTCATCCCCGCGGGGCTCTCCTCCACCGACCCCGGAGTGCTGCACTACGACGGCGCGCAGTGGACGCGCGAGCCGATCTGCACGCGCTACGACGCCACCGAATCGGAACCCTGCACGCACGCCAATCGTCTGAGCGTGGAGGCGATCGCCGCCGACAGCCCCCAGAACGCGTGGCTGCTCGCGAGCGGCACCGGGGGAGCTCTGATGCTCTTCAAGCGGACCACCCCAGCGGGCTCGGGTCCGGCGGTCTGGGTGCAGAGCCAGCCGGCAAGCTGGGCGCCGAGCGGCGATCTCGTCTCGGCGCTCAAGGGCGGGCAGATGCTCACGGTCTCCAGCCAGGGGGTGTGGGTCGACGCGACGCTCCACACCCCGACGGTGTCCAGCGCCGACCTGTCGCTGCTGCTCGACGCCTCCTCGCCGAGCACCGTGTTGGGTACGTGGTGCTACCCCGAGGCTGCGTGTGGCCAGGGCTCGCTGGGCGAACGCCTGCCCGAAAACTATGCGAGCTTCGCCTGGTCGGAACCCGGGGGCCTGGGGACCCGAATCATCGCCGGCCTCGAAGGCGGCGCGCTGCTGCGCTTTCAGGGCCGCGGCAGCTTCCAGTACGTGCTCGGCGGCGGTGCCAGCGCCTCTCCCGACGCCGCATTCGCCTCTCCCGAAGAAGGCTGGGTCTCGGCCGGGGGGGGGCGGGGCGCGTCGCTGGAGCGGATCACCACGAGCCCGCAAACACCTGAGCTCGGGGCCGAACAGGCGTGGCCGCTGCCCTTCCGCCGCCCGCTGCTGGCGATCGCCCCCGAACCGGGCACCGCGCCCGGCGACCCGAACGCCCAGGCGCTGGCGGTCGGCGATCAGGGGCAGATCGCCCGCTACATCCCCGGAGAAAAGCCGGGGTGGATACCGGAATACCTCTACAACGCCGCCGGTGCGGTGCAGACCCCCCGTCTGCGCGGGGTCGCCTGGCCGGAACCCGAACGCGCCTACGCGGTCGGCGACGAAGGCGCGATGTGGCTGTGGCGCCGCGAAACGGACCTCTGGGAGCCCGACCCGGCCGAGCCCCTGGGCTTCCACGCCGACCTGGACGCGATCGCCTTCTCGCCGCTCGACCCGGCGGTCGGCTACGCGGTGGGCAAGCAGGGCGCGCTGCTCGCCTACGACAAGACGTGGACCCAGCAGGCGCTGCCGCCCGGCCTCGAACAGGCGGACTTCACCTCGATCGCGTTCGCGGGATCCGAGGCGCTGGCGACCTACCGCATGGTCGGCGCGACGGGGACGGAGGTCGGCGGGCTGATCGTCAACGAAGGCTCGGGCTGGCAGATCGACCCGAGCGCGCAGGCGCTGCTCGCCCAGCTGCCCAACCCAAGCGAAACCGTGCTCTCCAAGGTCGCCGGACTCCCCGACGGCGGCGCGGTCGCCGCCGGCCCCGGCCTGGTGATCGAGCGCGACTCGGCGAGCTCCCCCTGGCGCTTCTCTCCCGAGCCGCTGCCCGAAGCGCAGAACATCGTGGCGCTCGCGGCGATCCAGGCGGGATCGGAAGTGCGCGCGCTGGTGTCGATCGACCTCAGCCCCCTGAGCAACCCCAACAACCCCGAACCGGGATCGATCCTCGAACTCGATCAGATTCCCCCTCCCATCGCGGGCCAACCCGCGGGGCTGATCGGCCCCGATCCGCTGCCGGTGACCGGCTACGTGGTGCGCCAGACGGCCGAAGGGTGGCAGGACCTCGAGCAGCAGGCGTATCCGAATACCTCGTCGCTTCTCAACACCGACCTGCCGAACTGGCCGGATGCCGTGCTCGCGCTGGATGTCGACCCAAGCGGGACCGAAGGCTGGGCGGTCGGAGGTCAGACCGCCGGTCTGATCGAGAAATCGAGCTTGACGAGCGTCAAGCTCACCACCCAGACCGCGACCGCGATGCGCCTGGGTCCGGGCCTGGCGCCGCCGCAGAGCTCCGGGGCGGCGATCCCCACGCCCGCCGAAGAAGCGAAGTTGAAAGCCAAGGAAGCGACGGAGAATGAAAAGAAACAGGAAACCCTGCCCCTGACGGCGGAAGAAAAACAGGCGGTCTCCAGGGAACAGGTGACCTTCGCGGTCGGGGGCAACGCCCAGTGCGCGGGACCGTGCGCGGACCTCGCCAACGAGGGGCCGGGGCCCGACGCGTGGCTGTCGGGCGCGATCTCGAGCGCTGCGCGGATTCCCGGTGTGCGTGCGTTCTTGTATACGGGGGCGAGGGTCGCCGAAGGCGCCGGCCAGTCGCTGAGCGCGAGCGAATTCGAACGCGAGATGCTGGCCTACGCGGGAGACCTGAGCGGCGCCGGCGGCCTGCCCGTTCGCGTCGCCGCCTCGCCGTCGGACGTCGACTCGGCCGGCGGCCTCTCCACCTTCACCTCCGTGCTCGGGGGCGACGCACCCGCGGACTCCGTTCCACCCGGCACCGAACCCCCGCCCGCGGGCTCCAGCGCCTACGTCTACGACTCCGAAGGCGAAGGCGGCCCGGTGCGCGTGATCGTGCTCGACTACGCGGCCTCGACGCTCGTGCCGGGGGAACTGAAGTGGCTCGAAGAACAGCTCGACGCTGCCAACGCCGCCACCGTCCCGGCGATCGTCATGGGCAACGCCGACATCGTCAAGCCCAACACGCCCAACCATGCGGCCGACGCCGCAGCAGTCGAGCGGGCGCTGCTCGAACGCGGTGCCTCGGCCTACCTCTTCGACAGCCCCGGCGAAAACCTCAAGCTGCAGATCCGCTCAGGCGAAGAAGCGATTCCCGCGTACGGGACCGGCACGCTCGGCTATGTGCCGCCCCCGGTCCGTCCCGAAGAATTCCTGGGCGCGAGCGGCTACCTGCTGGTGAGCGTGAACGTCACACCAAGCAACCGCGGAAAGAACAACCGTGCCCCGGTGACTGTCCTGCCCTCGCTGATTCCCGACATCTCCCGGCTCGCGCTCGACCCGACCGACGGGACGCTGCTGCGCCGCAGCCAGGTCGCCCTCTTCCAGGCGCTCGCCCGGCGTCCCGCTGGAGGCCTCGAGCTGATGAACCCCAACGCCCAGGAGCTCGCGCCCGATCCCTACGTGCCGATCCCCGAGACCTGCATCGGGGCGGACTGTGGGCAGTTCATCGAACCGGCTTACACCTTCAGCTCCTCCGAACCGGACAAGGGCAACTTCGTCGAGCAGGAACCCAACAGCCTGAACCCGCGCGCGGTGTTGGAGGGCCCCGATGGGAAGCCGATCCCCGACCCCCACTCCGGGCTGTTCTGCGCGTTCAATCCCGGGACGCCCACGGTGTCGATCACCACCGGCGGCCTCACCTATTCCATGCAGGTGACCATTCAGGCCGGCAGCGTCGAGCAGCCGTGTGGCACGGTGCCGCTCGTCAACCCGCCGGTCAGGGAAGTGTCGGCCTCCACACCCGTCGCGGCGCTGCCGCCGAGCACCCCGCCCGCGACCTCGCCGACACCGCTCGCCGTGGTGGCACCACCACCCCCGCCGCCGGTGCCGCCGCTCGCCACCCTGCCCGCGCCTCCCCCGCCGCGAGTGGTCCCGCCGCCCGCTTCGTTCTTCCTCAGGCCCCTTCCGACCGTGGCGCTGGTTGCGGCGCCGTTGATTCCCCCGCCCGTGCTGGCGCGGCCGATACCGCCGTCGGGGACCGCTCCGGTGACGGTGTTCAGCCCGGCGGTCGCGCCCGAGGAAAAGCGCGAGGAGGAGGAGGCGGTGGAGAGCGCCCGCAACAGCATGGCCGCCTACTACTCCGAAGAGCCCACGCTGCCCCCCACCCCGCTGATCGCCCTGATCGTGCTCGCCGCGGGAGCGGGTGTGGGCGTCCGGCGTGCCGGACGCAGCCGCCGCCACGGGCGAGCGCCAGCGCCGGCGCTGGCGTGGGCACGGACACAAACACGGACGCGGCGTCTGTGATGGGTCTGGGAGCGTCCCCCCGTGGAGAGGTGCTCGGTCTGGCGCTGGCCCTCGCGCTCGCGACGCTGGCGCTCGCCGGCTGCGGCGGGGGTGGGAGCCAGAGCACGGCGAAGGCAGCGGGCGCCACGGTCACGGTCAAAGTTCCGCCGAGCATCGTCTCAACCGCGGCCGCCACGAGCGGGGGCGGGAGCGCCGCGAGCGGGAGAGGTGGGGCGGACGCGTCCGGCGCTGGCGGCGGCTCCGCCACTGTGAGGGGCGCGAAGGGCGGTGCGCCGAGCGCGTCCACGGGGGTGCCCTACGAAGTCCATACGATCTCGATGGAACCGACCTACCGCTTCGGGGCCAAGGTCTACTACGACCCGGCGCGCACACACCCGCAGATCGGCGAAGTGATCGTCTTCTACCTCCCCGTGGGCGGTCGGAACAGCTCGTGCGGCGCCGTCATGGAAGGCCAGCAGGCATGCGCCGTCGCGAAACCGGGGCTCACAAAAAAACTCGAGATCAAGCGCGTCGTCGGCCTGCCCGGGGACACGATCGCGATCCGCCACGGGCGGGTGATCCGCAACGGCCGGCCCGAGCCGGAACCGCGCACGCTCGGCTGCGGCGGGGAAGCGGGGTGTGAATTCCCCACCGCGATCACGGTCCCCGCGGGCGCCTACTACGTCATGTCGGACAATCGTGCCTTCGCTCACGAGGACAGCCGCCTCTGGGGCGCGGTTCCGCAGGCCGCGATCGTGGGGACGGTGGAGGGCGGTTGAGAGCGTTGCGGCTGCAGTCCCCGACTCTCCGGCGCTCCATTGCGGCCGCTGCGCGCCCCACCCTCGCCGCGCCGCCCGCGCTCGTCACGTCGCTCGTGCTCGTCGCGCTGCCCGTCCTCGCCCTCCTCGCCGTTCTCGCGTCGCCGGCGCCGGCGAGCGCCGAACCCGCGAGCGAATACTACGAAGCGGCCCGCTTCGGGGGCTTCGACGAAGGGGCATTCGACTTCGGCGCCTACGGGCAACCGCTCACACCCGGGAAGTTCCTTGAACCCACCGGCTTCGCCGTGGACCCGCAGGAAGAAGGCGAAGTCGATGGAGCGCCCTACAAGGAAGCGGTCTACGTCGCCGATCGCACCTCCAGCGCCGAAAGCTCCCCCGGCGAGTGGCGCATCCAGAAGCTCAGCTCGACCGGCGCCGTACTGGGAACGACCACGTTCACGCTCCCTGGGGGCCCCGGGAAGTCTTCGTCGATCGTCGGCTTGGCGGTCGATCACAATGCCGGACGGCTCTACGCGCTGGTCATGGGCCCGGCCAGGGAAGGCGATCCCCGCCACGGGAAAGCGACGGCTGCACAGGAGCTGCTGGCGTGGTCCATCGCCCCTGTCGCCGGCGGTCTGGTTGCGGCCACGGCGGGCGCGGGCGAACCGCTGCTGACGGCCGATCCCCTGGCGAGCTCCACAGGCCAGGGCACGGTGGGGGCCGTGATCGGCAGCGAAGCCCAGCTCGAGCCTCCGAGCGGCACGCCGCTCTACGACCCGCAGGGGATCGTGGTGGACAGGCTCGAAAGCCCCGGCGTGGACGACCCCGTGGCGATCGAGGCCAGCGATCTGAGCCGCTCGAATCCGGAAGATCTCCAGCCGGGCGGCGCAGGCCCATATGAATTCGAACGAAACGGCAACACGGTCGTGCAGCAGGTGGCAACCGAGGGGAGCGTCGGCGAGCTCCTGACGCGGTGGTCGAGCGCCGAAGTTGCCGGCCAGCTGGGAGAAGGCGCAGGGGCCCCCCGCGGCATCTTCGACGATCCCGACGGGTCGATCTCCGTGCTGCTGTACGGGGGCGAACGGAACGCCTACGTCGTGCGGCTCAGCCCCGAGCTCGGCGAACCGCTTCTGCTCGACGACGCCGCGAACGCCCCCGCGGAAACGCAGGAGGCGATCATGGGCATCGACCTGGGCCCCTTCTTCGCCGGGTCCGCGGAACCGGTCAGCCCCTTCTTCTCGACCCCGCCGGGGGCTCTGCTCCAGGAAACGAGGAACGCCGGGTCGGAGCTCGCTCAGCTCTCCAACGGCGAGTACGCGGCCGATCTCGCGCTCCCTCCACCCCCCTCGCGCTTCGTGCAGCCCCCCTACTGGCGCTCCGAAGAAGCGGGCGTCAACCTCGGCGTCCGCCTCCTGCGCCCTTCGCCCGAAGGGCTGATCTCGAGCCCGCACGGAGAAGCGATCGTCAATACGCTCGGCGACACAATGTCCCCGTGCGAGATCGGGGCGCAGGAGGCCACGCTGGCCGCCGGCGGGGAAGAAAGGCTGTGGGTGCTCGACCGGGGACCCACCTCGGGGGCGCTCGCCGAGGAGGTGGAACAGGGGGTGGAACCGGAGCCGGGACTGAGGCCCGGGCGTGAAATCATCGAGTTCGCCCCCGGGTCCGGCCCGTCGGGCGCAAATGAGCGCTGCCCACAGCCCTCGGGGACGTTCACGATGGGTCTGACGTGCGGCGCGAGTCAATCGAGCGCAGAACCGCTCACCGTCCCGGCTGGCGCGGAAGTCGCCTTCAACGCGAGCTCGATCGAGCTCCCGAACGCGACCAAGGAACACCCGAATGGCACGGCGTTCGGCTACGAATGGGAGTTCGGCGACGGCAGCCCCCCCGCCGGTGGTCCCAAGGCTAGTCAGATGACACACATCTTCACCAAACCCGGGACCTACACCGTGAGCGTGAAGCTCTCGAGCGATTTCGGCGCCTACGCGCCGCCGTCCGCCACCGTGATTGTCACCCCGGCCGAAGGCCTGACCCCCCAAGCACAGTTCACCATCACGAGCCCCCCGGGCGCCCAGCAGGCGGTGTTCGATGCCTCGAGCTCCACGCCGGGCACCTGCAAGACGATCGCCTACTACATCTGGAGCTGGGGCGACGGGACTCCGCCGGAGTCCGACAGCCCGCAGACGCCGACGCTCACCCATACCTACGTGAGCCCCGGCAGCTATCAGGTCACGCTGACCGTCGTCAACAGCCACTACCAGGCAGCCGTCTCCGCCCCCCAGACGGTGAGCGTCAGTGTCCCCGAACCGACCCTGATTCCGATCGAAATCCTGCCCCCGCTCACCCCGGCGCTCGCGCCTGTGAGCACACCGCCGGCGCCCGACAGGTCTCCCACCCGTGTCAAGGCACATGCGAGCTTCGCCGGCGGGGCGCTCCGCCTCAGGCTCTCCTGCCCGGTGGCCAAGGTGTCCTGCGCGGGGACGGTGCGGGTCGAGACCACTTCCCCCCGTGCCGCGCGTGGGCGCGCGCGCAGGAGCGGGGTCGCGAGCACCCAGGCGAGGATCGGGAGAAGCGGGCTGGTCAGCACCATCGGAGAGGCGCCCTTCGAGCTCGCTGGGGGCCGGCAGGAGGTTGTGAGCGTGCGCCTCACGGCCAGGTGGCTTGCGCTGCTGCGCAGGCTGCGGCGCCTGCCGGTACTGGTGGTGGTCGCCGCGCACGACTCCTTCGGCGATCCCGGCGTCACGACCGCGAGCCTCACGCTGGACGCGGCCCACCTGCGGCCGGCCGCTGTGAAAAGGCGCTCCGGAAAATCGTAAATCAACCTAACTTGTTACCGGCTTGTTACCGGTCGTTGCCAACCCGTTATCGGGCCTCCCCGATGATGGTGATGAACTGGTGAAGGTTTGGGTACCGCACCAGTGAGCGCTGATGATGCGCTGGTAAAAGATTGGAGACGGCATGGAATCATTCTGTAACCGTCTTCCAATCCCGATTCCCGCCGTGGTACGGTCGTTTTGTGCTGCCCCATCCAGTGGTCCGGCACAAGCATCTGACACGGTCAACGATTCCCTTCGGGGATGAAGGAGGTTCGGTTCGTAATGAGCCGTCACGGCACCTATCGACGCCTCGCTGCGTTTGCGGCATGCGTCGGCACCACCACCGCGCTCGCGGCGCTCGGAAGCGCCGCGCCGGCGATGGCGCTCAAATGCGACGCTGGCCCGGTGTACTCGTCGGGCTCGTCGCTGCAGAAAGCAGCGCAGGAACTGTGGGAGAGCAAATGGAGCGCAAACAGCAACTGTGAAGGCAAAGTAACGCCGAAAATCGAATATGCCGGTACCTCGAGCGGTTCGGGCCTCGAAGAGTTCGGAGCCAACAGCGGCGAACTCAATGCCAACGAAAATCCGACCGTCAAGAAACTGCAGGAAGAAAGCAAACCGTGCGGACCGAAAGACACCGAGGGCGAATGCCTCGATCTGATCGCGGGCACGGACGATCCCCCGAGCGGTGCGCAGATCGGCGAGGCATCGGCTGCCGCCGGCGCCGCCACCGGCCAGGCCGAGATCACGGTCCCGGTGGCCGAGGGCCCGGTGGCTGTGCCGCTGAGCCTGCCAGCGGGCTGCACGATCGCTGGTGCAAGCAAGCTCGACCTCACCAACAACACGGTCACGCAGCTCTTCGAGGGGCTGCGGAAACCGAAAGAAGGCGGGAAATCCAAAGACCTGGGCGGCATCCAGGCTCAGGGCGGATACGCGGCGAACACGTGGGGCGCGCTGCTGACGCAGATCGGCGTCTCGTTCTCGTCGGCCGAACCCAAAGAAACGCTCACGCGGCACATTGCCGGAGCGAGCGAATCGGTGGAAGTGCAGAGCCTGGAAGAAGTCGAAAAAGGTGAAGGACCCAAAACGATCACCGTCAACAACCAGGAAAAAGTCACGCTCACCGGTGGCGGGTGCCACCAGGAAATCGCCGCGCAGGTCCGCTCGGCGGAATCCGGCACCACCTACGCGTTCAAGACCTACCTGTCTCAGATCAACCACGAAGTCTGGGGCGAATTCGCCAACGACTTCGTGCAGTGGCCGACGAAAAGCAACGTGAAGGACGCTGACGCGATCACCTCGACGAGCAGCGAAGCGGAACCGCCGTTGCTGGAAAGCGAAAGCGGCGGCAAACTCTCTGAAAACACCGCGGCGACAGCAGGATCCGTCGGCTATGCCAACACGGCTGACGCCGTCAAAAGCGGTACTTTCACCGAAAGCGCCAAAGCGAGCAGCTTCGGCACCGGCAAAGTGGAAGAAGTTGTCGAAGAAGAAGTCGAAAACAAAGCGAAAACCGGAAAAGTGAAAATCAAAGTTCTGAAGTCGGTGGCGGCGAAGAGCCTCTCCCATCAGCTCCTGTGGGGGCATATTCAGAACAACGGCACCGGGGCGGCGGTTGAAGAAGACTTCGCCAACCCGTTGATCCCGAGCACGACCACAACCGAGTGCGAGACCGAAAAACTGGTCCCCGGGGATTCGGCTTTCCCCTACTCGTACAAGGACTCGTGGGCCGGCATCACCTCGACGGATCCGAGCATCCACTCCGTAGGGGCTGCCGACTACCCGATCTGCGCGATGACGTACGATCTGGCCTGGCACCACTACGAGAACAAAAACCTGTACGGCAAAACGACGTTGGCCGAAGAAATGGCCAACACCGCGAAAGACCTCATGGAGTACATCACCGGTCAGGGACAGACCGACATCCTGGGCAGCTACTACAGCAGCTTCCCGGCGGCCATGAAAGCCCACATCCACGAAGCGGCGGTTCACATCGAATTGTGATCGGGTGAATCGAGCCAGTGGGCCGCTGAAGCAGGCGGCCGACAGTGAGGCCAACCGCCCGTCGCGCCCAGTGCGCGGCGGGCGGTGGTCGTTGTGGGGCCGGGTCGCCTCCCGCGGCACAGCCCGCGGCCCGGCCCGTGGGCACGAGTGGCCGGATGAGGTGCGCGCCCTGCGCGAAGCCGGTTATCTTCCGGGAGGATGTGGCGGTGATGAGCGACACGGCAGCAAGGCCGGCGGCGAGGGCGCTGACAGACCAGGGCGTGAAGACGCCGTCCGCGCCGCCGGAGTGCCCGACGGGCTGGCGGACGGGGCCGCCCGATTTCGTCGGTCTGGGCGCGCAGCGCAGCGGCACGACGTGGTGGTTCGACCTGATCGTCGCCCACCCCGAGGTCCTCGCACCGCCGAGCACCCGCAAGGAGCTGCACTACTTCGACCGCTTCCACGCGGGCGGGTTCACCGCGGCCGATGTGGCGGCCTACGGCGAGTACTTCCCGCGCCCCGAGGGCCTGCTCACCGGCGAGTGGAGCCCCAGCTATCTCCCGGCCCCCTGGGCCCCGGCGATGCTGGCGGCGGCCGCCCCCGACACGCGGCTGCTCGTGCTGCTGCGCGACCCGGTGGAGCGCTACCTCTCGGGTCTGCAGCGCCATCACCGCGTGGCACGCGCGACCGAGGAGCCGCTCAATGCGATGGCGCCGCTCGACGCCTTCCACCGGGGCCTCTACCACGCCCAACTGGGCGGCCTGTTGCGCCACTTCCGGCGCGCGCAACTGCTGCTCCTCCAGTACGAGCGCTGCACGCGCGACACGCGCGGCGAGCTGCGGCGCACCTACGAGTTCCTCGGCCTCGAGGACGCCGGCCTCCTGCCGGACCTGCGGGCCCACCCCAACCGCCAGCCGGACAAGCCCGAGCTGCATCGGGACGCCCGCGCCGCGCTGATCGACGGCTACGCCGAGGACGTGGCCGCGCTCGCCCGCGACTTCCCGGAGATCGACCTGAGCCTGTGGCCGAGCTTCGCTGGGTGAGGGTGAGGAGTGGCTCGCCGCGGGATGCGCTTCTCATCAGATCTAGACTGCCTATGCCGCAAACGCGGGGTCGCGTGTGACGATCGGGGTCTGCGATTCAATCGACCTAGCCGCCGAGTTCAGGCTGGCCGGCCCATCTGCTCATGTAGTGCGATGCCGCCGAAGCGGCCGCGGTAGGCGAGGCCCATCGCCTCCGCGCGCTCTGCCAGGGCGCGCGCGACGCCGTACTGTCCGGTGGCGTTGGCGGGATGAAAGCAGTCGTGGAACATCGCCACGCCGCCCGGCTCGATGCGGCCCTCCAATGCACAGAGGTCGCGCATGACTCCCTCGTAGGAGTGCTCGCCGTCCACGAAGACGGTGTCGAAGCCTCCGGGCAGCTCGGCGATCGTGGCGGCCGAGTCGCCCTGCACGAGGGTCACCAGACCGAGCAGGCCGCGCTCGCGCAGGTGGCCTTCGGCGATCGACCGATGCTTGTCCTGGATCTCCAGCGAATAGAACGGGACGTTCGCGCCGCCGTCCTGCAGGCCCAGGGCGAGGACGACGGTGCTCTTGCCGTGCAGGCGCCCGATCTCGAGGATCGGCCCGCGTGCGAAGTATGCGGCCTCGTAGAGCTTGTACTGGTCGCCGGGTGAGAGCTTGCCATAGATCTCCTGCACCTCTGTGGGGATCGCCTCGTGGGCTGGGCTCAGGAAGCCGTGCGCTCCGACCTGGGGCACGTAGAGGGAGGGCTCGAAGGAGCGGTAGATCGGCTCGAACGCGAACGGGCGCCGGTCCTCGTGGCGGTAGACGAAGCGCGTGGGCGCGGCCTCGGCGGAGGCGGCATCCGTGGATGCGGCTTGTGCAGACATGGCGTTCGTGGATGGGACCCGGGCGCAGGCAGTCTGCGTGGACACGGATGGCTCGGTGTGGGGAGAGCGCGTGACCACGCCGCTACCGCTGTGCGGTCACCCCGTCCACGAGCTCCACGCCAGTGAGCCGCCCGCCGTTCGCCGCCGCGCGCGTTCCCTCTGCCTGCGCGTGCTCGCTCCCGCCGAACCGGGCACGGTGAGCGCGCTCGAAGGCGAGATACTCCGACAGGGCCGCGCGCGCAATCGAGTAGCGCGCCGCGGTTGTGCGGGCGCCCGCCTGCAGCCGGCTCAGCAGCTCGCGGTCGGCGGCGAGCGCGCCGATCGCCTCGATTGCCTCGGCGGGCTCCAGCGTGTCGACGGCCAGGGCGTTGCGCTCGTGCTCGACGAACTCCCACGCTCCCCCCACCGTGGGCACGACCGCTGTGGCGCCGCAGGCCATCGCCTCCAGGGCCGTGCGTCCGAACGCCTGGTAGACCGACATGTCGAGGAAGACGTCGGCCCGGCGCAGCTCCTCGGCGACCTCTGCCCTTCCCAACATGCCCAGATGGTGCTCCAGAACGCTCTCCGCGCCGGGCAGGATCTCGCGCAGCTCATCCGCGTAGCAGCCGAAGGTGCTGACCTGCACCCCGTCTCCGAACCGCTCGCGCAGACCCTCCAGCACGGCGATCGTCGTGAGCGGCTGGCGGCGCGCGGTGCGCGGCCGGACCATCGCCACCACCCGCAGCGGTCCCCCATCGCGAGGGCCCTCTGGGGGTGCGAACAGCTCTCGGTCGAGGCTCGCCTCGACCTTCTCCACGGACAGGCCGTGGCGCTCGGCCACCACGTTGCACAGCCAGTGGGACTTTGCGAAGAGCAGCATGTCCGGTAGCGCCGTATAGGAGGCAATCGCTTCCTCGGCCATGTAGGAGGCGGTGAAGAACGGCTCGTAGTCCTGAACGTAGTAGGCCGCCAGGAAGTCCGAGCGCCTGGCGCGGATCGCCTGCAGCAAGCCCACCGACTTGTGGTGGGTCGCGGAGATCACGTCGGCCGCGGCGGTCTTCGCGCAGAGATCCTCCTCGTCGGAGAACGTGAGGAAGATCTCCTCCGCGTCCTCGTAGACGGCTGTGGCTCGCTCGCGATCCCACTGTGGCAGGAGAATGCGGGCCGGCACGCCGAGGCTGCGCAGCCCCCGCACCTCCTGATAGACCGAGTGTGCTCCGCCCGAGCCCCCATGCGCCAGCCCGGGGAGGAGGAACGCGACGCTCAACGCCGCCCGATCGGGGCCGCCGAGCAGTGGGGCGAGCGCCTCTGGGCCCGAGCTGTGCTCCGCCACCGCGGCCCGCACCGGCTCGAGACCGCGGTCGGCCTCCATCGCCGCCACGAGCTCCCCGATCTCCTCGCGACCGTGCTTGTCGAGGAAGATCTCGTAGTTGCGCTTGGCGAGGTCCGCGCGGCCGTCGGTGCCGAACGATCTCGACTTGGCGTGGTGGACGTATACGTCGTCGACCACCGCGAGCTCGAAGCCGGCCTGGCGCGCCCGCTGGGAGTAGTCGTTCTCCTCGCAGTAGCCGGTCGCGAAGCGGTCCTCATCGAGCTGGCCGAGCGCATCGAACACCTCGCGCTTGATCGCGTAGCAGAAGCCGTTCAGGAAGGGCAGGCGTGTGCCGGTGCGGGGGGCGCCCCGCTTCACGATCATGGCCACCCCGTCGACCGTGAGCCACTCGGGGAGAGGATTCACAGCCCACGCGCTTGCGTCCCTCACCTCCGGCACCGACTGGTGGGTGGCGGCGTTGGAGAGCGGTCCCAGGATCCCGACCTCCGGGTGGGACTCGCCGTGGTCGATGAGCCCGCGGAGCCAGCCGGCTGAAACGACTGTGTCGCTGTTGAGCAGGATCACATAGTCCGCCGTGGAGGCCTCCAGCCCGCGGTTGGCGGCGAGCGTGTAGCCGTGGGGGGGCTCGCGGTGGATCAACGTCACCGCGGGGTGGCGGTCCGCGAAGGCCTGCGCGAAGCGGGTCGTGGGCTCCGCGCTGCCGTCATTGACGAGGATCAGCCGCAGACGCCGCCCGCTCTTGGCGAGCAGCGACCACAGGCAGCGCCGCAGATCCTCCAGTGCGTCGTGCACGCACACCACCACATCCACGCTCGGCTGCCCCGGCTCCTGCTCCTCGTCCTCGGCGCAGAGCACCCCCCGCACGTCGAGCGGGCAGGGGGGGGAGAGTGGGTCGCGCCCGTCCTCACAGGGCAGCGCCTGTTCGAGGATCGGAAGGTAGAGGTCGAGCAGTGTTCGCCACGCCTCCCGCTCCGGCTCCGCGTCGGGCTCTTGCCCGGCGCTCCGCTCGGACGAGGAGGCAGCTCCGTTGGCGGAGGAAGCCGACCCATCCCCATCCCCATCCCTGCCATCGTCAGCCCCCTGGGTGATTGGGGGATCGACCGGCGCGAGCGTCAGCACCCTGATCTGCTCCTCCAGCTCCTCGACCCGCTCGAGCTCTCCCTGCTGCTCGTGGACCTGCTCGGTGAGCTCGCGCAGCCGCCGCTTGAGCATGACCGTCTCGCGCGGGTCTGAGGATCGCGTGACCTGCTTGAGCTGGGTCTCGGCGAGCCGCCGCAGCGCGCCGGCCCGCTTGCGCTCGGACTGGATGCGCGCCTGCTCGATCTCCTCGCAGTGGGCACGCAGGAACGCCACGGTGTCGGTCGAGTCGAGCACCTCCCGCAACGCCGCCCTCGCCTCGAGCAACGCGGCGTCGGCGAGGATCGCGACTCCGCCGAGGCCCGGGATCGACCACGAGCGCCATCGGCCCTCGGACTCGGCCAGGAAGTCCTCCACCGCGCTCAGCACGCCGTTGGCGGGCGTGCCCTCCAGCAACGCGTTCTCCCGGTGGTCATACAGGCCCGGGCCGAGCTCCACCCGGCCGGGCACGACTCCCCCGCGGGCGTGGGAGTGCCGATGGGCCTCGGGGATGGCCGCGGGGTCGTGGTAGCCGTCGCGTCTGCCATATGGCCAGCCTGTCTCGTGCACCACGATGACGGGTGGATCCCGCCCCTCATCGCGGGCACGGCGCTCGAGTGCACGCAGCTCGTTGATGACCGTGTACCAGTTGTGATCCCCGTCGATCAGCGCCAGATCGGCGTTCCCGATCTCGCCGAGGACCTGGAGGCTCCTCGTGCGGTGGAATCGCAGGCGCTCGCCATGCTCGGCCAGCAGCGCCCTCACGCTCGAGGCCGGGTCGGGGTCGATCGCGTGCACGACCGCTTCCCCGTCTTGCGCCCATCGCAGCAGGGGCCCGGTGACGCCGTTCAAGTCTGCTCCGACCTCGATGATCACCCGTGGCTGAAGCGCATCGAGTAGGGGATATATGAGCAGCTTCAGAAACCAGCGCATGGGTGCGACCAGGTCATCCCTGGCCACGGTGAGTGTAAGGCCAAGGGTCCACGGGAATGTGGCCCGCCCGGTGTGATTCACCGCTTCTTCACAGGTACGGCCGTCCAATGCGGATGATTGAGGCGAGATGGTCGAGCGAGTCGAGCAAGGGCGGCCGGAAGGGTCGATGGCCGGGCGGGTAGCGCCGGAGGAGCCGACGCAGGCGTCGATCCGCGCCCTACTGCGCCGCCTGGCAGGGGAGGACCCGGGGCCGGATGAGTCCGAGGGTCTCAGTGCCGGGGGGGACCCCCGCTGCGACGACGGGATTCCGTGGGGCGATGGGGAGGAGCTCCCGTGGATGTCATCCGCCTGGCCGCACGAGGGTGTCGAGTTGGAGATCGAGCCCGCGGAGCGCTCGAGTGCGGAACCCCCGCCGAGCGTGGCCTACCTGCTTCCCGGGCTCCCGCCGGAGGGCTCGGGCGGCTCTCACTCGCTTGTCCAGGAGGCGCGCGGTCTGCGCGGTCTCGGGGCGGACACCAGGATCTGCATCCCCGCGGAGTCGCTGGAGACGGCCACGGCGCTCTACGGCAATGGGGATGACCTGTTTGCGACGTACCGGGACGACTCGATGGCGCTCGGACTGAGCGATTGCTCCGTCCTCGACGCGGTTGGGCGCGCCGACGTGGTGGTCGCAACCGAGTACCCCTCGGTCGACCTGCTCGTCCGGCTCGCGCAGGAGCGCCCGGAGATCCTATGCGCCTACTACGTGCAGGACTACGAGCCGCTGTTTGCCCCGCCGCAGAGCGCGCGCTCGGACCGGGCGCTGCTGTCGTATCGCGCGATTCCCAGCCAGATCCTGTTCGCCAAGACCAACTGGCTCGGCAACGTCGTGCGCGAGCTGCACGGCGTGCCCGTGGCAAAGGTGCGACCGAGCCTCGATCGTGAGTTGTTCCACGCCCACGGTCGCCTGGAGTCCACGGATGTCCTGCGTGTCGCCGCCATGATTCGCCCCCGCACGCCGAGGCGGCGGCCGGCCGCCACGCTCGACGCGCTCGCAGCGATCGACGGCGCGCTGGGGGAGGGGGTCGAGATCCTCACGTTCGGCTGCGACCAGGACTCCTTCGCTCGGCTGGCAGGCCATGTGGTCCCGGGCATCGTCCACCTCGGCCTGCTCAGCCGCCGGGAGGTCTCCGAGCTGATGCGCCGCTGCGAGGTGTTCATCGACGCCTCCGCCTACCAGGCGTTCGGGCGCACCGGCCTGGAGGCCATGGCCTGTGGTGCGGTGCCCGTCCTGCCCGCCCTCGGGGGCGTCCACGAGTACGCGATCCACGACCACAACGCCGTGATCCTCGCCGACGGCAGCCCCGAGGCGATCGCGGACGCCGTGATCGACCTGGCGCTCGATTCCGCACGACTGCAGGAGATGAGGCTCGCCGGCGTGCTCGCGGCGCAGGACTTCTCGGTCGAGGGCGCTGCACGCAGCCAGCTCGATCTGTTCTCGGCGGCCGTACACCGCCGGCGCCTCTGCACGGTGCTCGCGCCGTGAACGCGAATCCGTTCGTCGAGCGGCTCAGGGATCACGCGGCCACCGTGAGGATGCCGCTCGCCACCGCCACCCAGGCCCCTGCTCGGGGTGGGGTGCCCGCGCCCTCCGTCCAGCCCAACCAGCTCGCGTTCTGGCAGAGCCCGGTCGCACGGGCGGCGATCAACCGCCGGATCACGGGCGATCCGGAGCTGGGGCCCGAGACCTACTTCGCCCGCCGCCACGGACCCTCGATCGCGGCGCCCCACGCCGTCTCGCTGCGAGCCAGCGACGCCAAGCTCGAGATCGCGCTCGTCGAGGCCGGCTCCTGCGAGCGCGTCACCGGCCTGGATGACGAGCAGGGCCGGGTGGACTTTGCCGCTGGACGCGTGCCGGAGCCGCTGCGGAGCCGGGTCGCCTTCCAGCTCGGGACGCTCGATCGGTGGGAGCCACCCGAGCCGCTGGGTGCCGCGGTGTGCCGCAGCTTCCTGCATCGCCAGCGGGATCTCGAGGCGGTGCTCGATCGCCTCGCCGCGATCCTCGTGCCGGGCGGTCTGCTGTTCGTGGAGGATTTCGTGGGACCGGCGCGCTTTCAGTGGACCGACGCCCAGCTCGAGGCGATCAACCGCCTGCTGGCGCGGCTGCCCGATGAGCTGCTCGGCGATCTGGCGGCGACGGACGGGCGGCGCAAGCGCAGCGTCGAGCGTCCCGACCCCGATGCGTGGATCGCAGCCAACGCGAACGAGGCGGTCCGCAGCGACGAGATCGTGTCGCTCCTGGACGCTCGCTTCGAGCGCGTGGAGGTCTGTCCCTACGGCGGTGCCATCTTCCACCAGCTCTTCAGCCGCATCATGGGCAACTTCCTCGCGCGCCCCGAGCTCGTGGGCGTGCTGATGGAGGTCGACGCCCTGCTCACCGACGCGGGCGCGCTGAATGCGGACTATGTATGGGGAGTCTGGCGGCGAACGTGAGGCTTCGCGACCCGGTGCGTTCCTCCCCACCGGATACCACTCCCAAGGTCTCCCCGCCCGTCGAGGGGCGAGTGAACATCGTGAAGGACGGCTGCATCAAGGGCTGGGCGTGGTGTCCCGGGCGGCCGGGGGAGCGGGTGGAGATCGAGGTGCTCGTCGAGGGCATGGTGGTCGCCCACGGCCGCGCAGAGCAGCAGCGTCCGACCCTGCGCGACGCCGGCATCGGCGATGGCGTCCACGGCTTTGAAATCGATCTTCCCCCAGGGCTCGCCGTTCCCGGACGTCGCTCGATCGAGCTCCGCGCAACCGCCACTGGGGAGCATCTCGTGTTCAGCGCCTCCTACCGGGTGATCACCACAAGCGACGAGCACCCCTTCGCGCAGACGCTCTTCGTGCCCGTCCGCCGCGCGCGCGCACGAACCGACGGCCGGGTGGAGGGCTCGGGCCCGCGCGCGCTCCTGGGGCGCGAGGGTTGGCTCTTCCTGGCGGGTGATAGGAACGACACGCTCGAGCAGCTCACCGGCGAGCGCACGCTCTCCGATGAGGACGTCGCCGCACACCTCGAAGTCCTTGCAAGCCGCCGGGAGCGCCTCGCTGCGCTCGGAGTCGCCTCGCTGCTCGCGCTCGCCCCGATGAAGGAGCGGGTCTATCGCGAGCTGCTGCCCGAGGGGCTGACGCTGCGCGAGGAACTGCGGCCGGCGACGCTGCTTGTGCGAGCACTGCGCGAGGAGCGGGAGGAGTGGCTGCTCGATCTGCTGCCCGTGCTCACCGAGGCACGCGTCCACGGCGAGGTCTACAACCGCACCGACCACCACTGGAACAGTCGCGGCGCCTTCCTGGCCGCGCGGGCGATGCTGACGCGGGCGCAAAGGCAGGTGCCGGGCGTCGCCCCCCTGCCAATGGCCGCCGCGCGCTTCCTCGCCGATCCACTCTTCGGGGGGGACCTTGCCGAGAAACCCAAGGTGAGGATTCTCGATGGCCTGCTCGTCCCTCAGCCCGACCACGATCGTGACTGGTCGGAGGAGGTCGACCGGATCGATCGCCGCCACCTCCGCGCTCGTGAGACGACGCCCGAGCAGCACCTGCACCGCTCCCCCACGCGGGCCCCGGCGGTGTACGAACGGCCGGATGCCCCCAATCTGCCTCGCTGTCTCGTGGTCGGAGACTCCTTCTGCCTGGAGCTGCTCCCGTGGCTCGCAGAGTCCTTCAGCCGCCTCGCCTTCGTCTGGCTCCCGGATCCGCCCCTCGATCTGGTCGAGCTCGAGCGTCCGGACCTGCTGCTGCACGTCAAGTCCGAACGCTTCCTGCTCGCGCGGCCGACGTTGTAGGCGGGGGAGTCGCCCGCGATCGCTTGGGCGCACGATCCCTGGGCGGCCTTCTTGGGCCCACGATCCTGGGCGGCCTGTTACGCACTCGTTACTCCAGCTTGTGGGAGGACCGGGGATCGTTAATCTCGGGGTCGCCAGATTCCGCGCTCGAGCCCTCCGCGTCCCCATTGCGGAGCACCAGGGGAGCCCATTCGCCTTGCTGCTAGCTGCGTCTGTACGCGATATTCCATTCAGCCGTCCGTGGCGGACAAGCCGTGAGCTGGCCTACATCGCGGAGGCGGTCGAGAGCGGCAGGCTGTTTGGCGCCGGGCGGTTCAACGAGCATTGCATGGCGTGGCTGCGGGAGCACGCCGCGGTGCCGGGGGCTCTGACGACGCCGTCGGGCACCCACGCGCTGGAGCTCGCGGCGCTCGCGCTGGGCCTCGGGGAGGGCGACGAGGTGATCATGCCCTCCTTCACCTTCGTCTCGACGGCGAACGCGGTCGCGCTGCGGGGGGCGGTGCCGGTGTTCGTCGATATCCGGCCCGATACCCTCAACCTCGACGAGGGCCTGATCGAGCAGGCGATCACCGACCGCACCCGCGCGGTCGTTCCCGTTCACTACGCGGGAGTGAGCTGCGAGATGGACGCGATCCTGGGGATCGCACGGGACCATCGCATCGCCGTGGTCGAGGACGCCGCCCACGCCATCGGCTGTCGCTACCACGGGCGGGTCCTCGGAGCCATCGGCGATCTGGGCTGCCTGAGCTTCGACGGACAGAAGAACGTCACCTGCGGCGAGGGCGGGGCGCTGCTCGTGAGCGATCCCGCCCTCCTCGACCGTGCCCTGGATCTCCAGGCCAAGGGCACCAACCGATCGGAGTTCCTCCGCGGCGAGGTGGACAGGTACGAATGGGTCGAGCTGGGGTCCTCTCTCCTGCCCAACGAGATCACGGCCGCGTTCCTTGCCGCCCAGCTCGAGAGCATCGAGGAGATCAACGCGCGGCGCCGCCACATCTGGGAGCTCTACCGCAGTGGACTGGGCTCGCTCGAGGAGGCCGGGCAACTGGTGCTGCCGACCGTGCCGGCGGGATGCGAGCACAACGGGCATCTGTTCTACGTCCTCTTGCACGACCCCTCAATCCGGTCGGCGTGCATCGAGACCCTGCGGGGGCGGGGCATCGAGGCGCTCTCGCACTACGTGCCGCTGCACTCCTCGCCCGCCGGCCGGCGCTTTGGGCGCGTGGCCGGGCCGATGTCGGTCACCGACGCGGCGACGGCGAGCCTGCTGCGCCTTCCCATCCATCCGGGGCTGAGCGATGAGGACGTCGCCTACGTGGTGGAGGCGCTGCACGAGGCTGTCGGCGCATAGGGGTTGGTCTTTCGCTCGGTGCGAGTCCGCAGTCGCGGACGAAGCTCGTTGGCGCGCAAACCAGTGCGGCGGTCTTTGGCTCCAACGTGGATCAAATGGCGCGGCTCACGCGATGGGGACATCGGCGAGTCGCAGTCGTTCGAGGGCGGCTGGATACTCGGCGTCCAGGTACGCGCGCTGACCGGGGGAGAGGTGAGTCCTCCACCGTCCTATGTGTGCGTCCTCGGGCGTCATCTCGTGAGCGAAGAAGTGCTGCACCGCGGGCTCGTCCGCCCAACCCAGGAAGTCGCGCAATTCCTCCAGAGCGCCGGCGCGGTCCTCGACCAGTAGGCGCTCGAAGCGCACTGTGTGCATCGCTCCCGGGGCGAGCTTCCGGCACATTCTGTGGCACTGTCCCATGCGAGTCTCCCACCAGGCGAGGGCCTCGCGGACATCTGCGATCCAGCCGATCCCAATCAGCGAGCTGGCCACGTCGCGTCCGTCGCGTACCACGTGCACCATGCGCAGCTCGGGGAACAGCCGCGCGAGCGCCGGCGCCCCCCAGATCGCGTTGATCGGGGTCATCTCCACCCACCCGCGCTTGCCCCTGCTGCGCGCGTAGTCGCCGAACAGCTCCTCCATCAGCCTCCGCCCGGCGGCGACCGGGTCCTCGCCCGCCCGGCCGAGGAAGCGCTCCAGCGCGGCGTCGAGCGCGGCCCGCTCGATGAAGGTCGACAGCTTGGGGCGTTTCGGACGGTAGTACCACTGCTCGACCACGCGGCGCGCGAACTCCTCGGGCGTCACCGAGCCGCCGAGCACGCCGGGGAGCCCGTCTGGGCTGCTGTGAAAGCGAGCCTCGACCGGAATCGTCTCATAATCGGGATGCGCCCCGAGCAGCCTGCCGAGGATCGTCGTGCCGCTGCGCCCCGTCCCGCCGACGAAGATCGGGGGCGGGCGGGAGGGGCGTGAACTGGAGGGGGCAGTCAGAGTGGCTACGGGGCGATCGTCGCGGTCAGCAGCCGGATCGTAACGGTCTCGCCCCCGTGTCCCGGGATGAAGGCCCCGATGGTCCGCGGGTCCATGCCGAGGTCGAACGGCGCGGGGTAGTCCGCGTTTGTGGGCACGTCGAGGAGGAGTCCGTCGGGGGCGGTGTCGGGCGGGATGCGGTAGCGGTGGCCGTCGATGAGGACGTAGCGTTCAGCGATGCGCGTCACGAGGCTGGCGAGGCGTTCCCCGAAGCTCACGCCTAGCCCTTCGATCCTTGCCACGAGCACCGCGCCGGGTGGCGCGGCGGGGAGCGGGATGGGCCGGTCAAGCGTCGTGCGCAAGGTCGCGTATGGCCGCAGCGGCCCGCAACGATCTGGAACGCGTGCGAGTGCCTGCCAACCGGCACCGCTTGCGACTTCGCGGAAGTGGCACAGCAGCGAAAGCATCGCCGCGGGCGATTCCCAGTCCGGGTTGCGTCCGTCGATCGCTTCGACTTGGCGCAGCACCCTTTCGGGTCCGCCGCGCGCAGCGGCGTAGGCGGTGGCATCGAGGTGGTCCAGACGGGGCGTGTTGGCGTTGTAGGACTGCAACGCCGGCAGCGGGCACCAGCGCAGGCTGTAGGCCCAGATGACCGCGATCTCGTTCGGCTCGACCGTCACGCAGTGCCCTCGCACGGCGGCGAGCACTGGGCCGGGAAGCGCATCGGCCCGCTTGACGAGCTTCGCGCGGGCGACGCCCGGCCCGAGTCCAACCGCGCGCTCCACCTGGATGACCATCGCCTGTGTGCGCACCAGCGGCACCATCGTCGCCGCTGGGGTGGACGGGTAGAACGAGAAGGTCGCCACCCAGAGGGTTGCTGCGATCGCGACGCCGGCGAGGCGTCCACGTCTGCGCCAGGGGATCATGATCGCCACCGCCGCGAGCAGCGCGAACTGGATGCCGCGACCCACCCCCTCGCGAGTGAACATTTCACGAAACAGGCAGTAGTGCAGGGTCAGCACCGCGAGCACGAGGAACCTCCGTTGGCGCTCGCCACGGCCCGCCATCGAGACCCACGAGCCGACGCTGAGCGCGACCGCGGACCCGAGCAGCAGCAGCAACATCCAGACCCCTTTGGAGCCCGCCGTGTCCCTGCCCATCGAGTCCACATAGCCCGTGACCACCTCATAGGCGCCTCGGAAGTAGCTGGGTAGCGCACCCAGCGGCTGACCCACGAGCAGCCAAACCACGCAGAGAGCCACCGCGCAGCCGATCGCGCCCCGAGCGAGTGCGCGCCGGGGGTGAGCGGTCCCGGCCAACCCCAGCGTGACCACGGCCATGCAGGCAATCCCATCGTCGAGTTTGACCAGCAGTGCCACCGCGGCCAGGGCGCTGCCCCAGATCGCGAGCATCCGCTCAGCCTGCTCGCTGCGATCGGCGCTCGCGGTCAGAGTGAGCACGACCGCCCCGAACGCGATCACGAGCAGCGGGTTGGCCTGGGTCTCGCCGACCAGGCTTGCCAGCACGAACGCCGCGAGCACCGCCATCGCCAGCCCCATCGTCCGGCGCACACACACGAGCAACGCCGCCAGCACGCCGGTCTGCACGAGCCCTCCGATCACTATGGCCACCCGGTACGCCCCGGCGCTCGTGCGCAGCGGATGGACCGTGAAGCCCAGCGGGCCGTACGTGAAGATGACGTCACGACCGAACACCAACCCGCGGGAGAACGCCAGGGCCAACCCGATCTGCCAGGAGCGATCCGTCCCCGGCCGCGGCACCGAAGAGCCGAATGGCCACGTCACCGCGAGTAAGAACACCACCAACGCCGCCCAGCGGGCCCATACCGGCACACGCTCGAACGCCTCCGAGGCACGAGCGAGCGGGCGGTTTAGCAGTGCTGCCGACTCCCCCCAGCCTGTTCCCCTTTTCAACCCCGGAAGAACGGAGGCTTGTCCCCGATCATTTGTCACCGAGGCCGATACCTCCCGTTCGGGCGCGGGAGTGATAAATATTTCGCCGGAAAGCGGCGACCCTCCGTTTGAGATAAAGCCAGTGGAGGGGCGCAGCTGCGTATTCGATCCGCCGGCCATGACACGGACGGCATGTTTACCTGCGTGGTGGAGTGGTGGTGGAGGAATCTTAATGGCAAAGCCATGAGCACCGTCTCCTACACCGGCCGCCAGCAGATCACGACGTTCCAAGTCCGCTGGAGCTATTCCAGCTGGTGCATCATCGACAAACAGCGTGACCCAGATCCGCTCCGTCGGCGACTCGGGCGCCCACGCCCAGCCAAGCACATGACCATCCACCAGGCCCTCCACTCGACCCTCCACCATTGGGTGTGACCTAATTACGCTCATGCAGAGTTCAGGAGCCCCCCACGCGATCGATGGCACCGTCCTCTCGTACGCCCTCGCCACGCTGCGGGTCAAGGTTGTACTGCTCGTGCAGGTGCGTGGCCCACGATTCGAATGCAGCACGTGCTCGCCCCGCGCGCTGCATTGCTTGTTGCTCCGCTTCAGTGGCCTCACGGAACTCCTTGAAGACGCGCTGGTGGTAGGAAAGGTCCTCCTCGGCGATGTGGTTCGGCATGGGATCGGACTTAGGGACCAGTGGTCGCCTGCGCACTGGCGGTGTGCCTTTACGGGTGCTTATGGGTTCCCTCTTTTGGTCGTTGTCTTAGGTGAATTCGCGAAGGCAGAGAGTGGGTGAGCCACCCAACGCTGCAAGTGTCCCGGGTTCGGTTGGCATCGTTGCGCCTGTAATCTGAGCCTGCTCCGCCCACGGGCCTTCGGGTGTCGGTTCAGCCGTTTTCCCGCTTGTCAACCCATGGACATTGAGCAGGTATCCACGAGCGGAACCACCACCTAGGCCAGCGAGAGTGGGAGCCGTTTCTCCAAAGACAGTGAGAACGCCTGTATAGTAGACGGTGTTAGGCTTGAGGGTAAATTCGCCTGCGACCATACCGACGCCTTTGGTGTTTAGCATTCCTTCTTTGGGGCCCGAATGGAAGATTCGTTCTTTGAATTTCCCACCTTCGAACAGCCATACCGCGATATCGATAGTATCCGTAGATTTGCTCGATGCTGCATTGACAGCGAAGGTTATACCTTTGATTTTCATTTCCTCCGATACGGTGAAACGGGTGAGATACACCACTTCCTTTGCCATCGTTATGAGAGCTGTAGGGGGGCTGTTTCGCGCGGAGGCATACACTGCTTTCTGCGCGGCAGTTACTGAATAGGGCGAAAGCCCTTCGGTAGACGCATTTTTAATGAGCCCAATGCTGGCAAGGATTTTGAGGAGGGATGAAGCCGCACTTTTTTCCGCGACTTCACCTGTGACTTCAGGCTGTGCGATCGGAGTTGCCCCCCAGAAGCCGAGCTTCTGTGTCGACGAGGTCGCGATCTTGGCACCCAACCCTTCGCCAACCGTAATATTATTGTTTCCGAGGGCGATTGCGGCGGTCGTCCACGTACCTTTTTCGAGGTTAAGTCCGTAGGCGGCTTCGACACCCGATTGTGCAACGACAAAACTACCCGTAGAGGAGAGCGGTTGTGCACTGCCATTCTTTTCGATCGAAATACCTGCCAGGGCGGGACTGTTAACTTGGGCGATCATCTTTAGGTAGACTTCCAAACCGCTCCCACCAGTTAACTGGCCACCAAAGCTCTCAATCACCATGCCGTAGGCTATACCGGACGTACCATGCAGGCTGGCACCTTTTTTGATGAGCTTACTTTCGGCGGTAATTGTGATGCCTTCTATTTTGTTGCCTGTAATTTTTTCATAGGTAAAGGTGCGGCTACTTGAGCCAATTTCGACTTTGCCTGGGGCGCCAAGCTTCATACCTCCAGGTTCGATATTTCGACAGTAATGGAGCCACCTTTTTCCGGAAGCGTCACTTCTTCAGCAGATATAACTGTTTGCGGAAGGTTACCTGAGGCGACACGCAAACCTTCCGCCTCGCCTGATCCTTCGGTAAAGCCTGAAAAATCACCGCCTACGACTGCCGGCCCGTTTGCTCGCCCATAGCATGCGACCGAATCGACGGCTCCAGTATTTTCAATCGTTGCAAGTATTCCCATAATGGTGGGTCCACTACTGTCGTTGTAGAACCCTGCGGTGCCAATTCCCGGCGCTCCGTAGGTGAGTGGGTTGGCTTTATCGATCGACTGGAGGATGGCCACCGTGCTTACTTCGTTACCTTCAATCGTTTCGGGCGCTTGTGCCTTTGCTTGCACCACGAACCGATTTTTGTCTTCTGTGGTTTCGTTTGTGATCAATCCTGCTTCGGCGAGTGCTTTTACTACGCTCGCAGCGCCGCTGCCTTCGAGCACTTCTCCTTTGACAGTAGGACGAGTAATCGGAGTGGCGCCCCAGAATCCGAGCTTCTGCGAGGTGGCGGTCGCAATCTTCGTGCCAGTAGTAGTGCCTGTCGTGATATTATTATTACCGAGTGCGATGGCTGCGGTTGTAAACTTTCCTTTTTCGAGGTTGAGGCAGTATGGGACTTCAAGTCCTTCATCGACAAGCCACAGAGATTCTTTGACGATCTGGGTGCCTGAGGAAGGACCAGGCCACACGATGCCATTTTCAACACCCCGGTCTTCACCTGCTTCAGCGAGTTCAAATGTAATAAAAGTACTAAGTCCTTTTCCTCCATTGAGATTACCACCCGCCGATGCGAGCAGCAATCCTACTGCTATTCCGCCGCTAACATGCAGATTTGCGCCTTTTTTAATCGTGGTTTCGCCGCCGTGGAGAATTTGGCAATCTTCAAGAACTTTGCCAGTGTATTTGGCATACGTCATCCGTCGGCCGGCGTTCCCAATTTCAATTTCACCTGATTCAGGAATCTTCCTGCCGTTCGGTGTAGTTGTTTCCACGGTGAGATTGCCACCCGGTTTGAGTTCGGCGATTTCTTCAGCTGCAATCATTGTCACCGGTCGTCGGCCACCAGCTACTTCGAGTCCGCGCGATATGCCTGTACCTTCTGTAAACGCGGCAATGACACCGCCCCATGTATGAGGTCCAATCGCCTTTGCTAAGATTGCTGTAGTCTGCATGGTCCCGGTGTTTTCAACGAGGGCACCCATGTGAAACACCTGCTTAGCACCTTCGCCTTCGTTGATCGCGTATACCCCAGTGCTCCCGATGACTGACTGCGAGTTACTGAGATTCAACGCTGTGCCGCCCAATGGTGCTCCACCAATCTGCTGGTAGATGTGACCGGTGTTAACTTCTTGACCTTCGATGGTTGTCGGTATGCTTTCGGCTCCGAAGATGACCGCAGTATTCTTCGTCAATTCCATAGACTTAGCCTGCCTCGCGATCGAAGCAGTCTACCCTGGCAGAGGTCGATCCGCTGCTGATCGGTCCCAATGTCGACGTCGGGTCAAGCTTGCCACGATGGCTGCGCGAAACCCAAGCACACCTAGGCCGGTTGGGTACAGAGAGTATTGAGAATTGAGATCGTTCACACATTGCGAGTAGCACCACGATATATCAGTAGGCTGCTCCCGTCAATCGCAGGGCAGTACAGTCACCAAATCGTAACATCTCGTCGCCCTGTGACGACGGAGTTATATCGCTTCCTTATGGATTATAGGGAAGGGCACGGTGGTTATCATATAGTTACCAGGGGGTTACCAGGAGGCGTGGCGCCTTTACACTCGGCCGATCATGGGCTTGGAGACCGTAGGTGCGGGTGCCACCTCTGAGATCGAACAGCCAGCGGCCACAGGGGACGACCGCGAGGGGCAGCTTGAGCGCGAGCTGAGAATCCGCGACCGGGAGGAGCGCGCGGCGCGCCGGGAGATGGCGCGTGTGACAGAGCAACTCATGCGCCAATCCCGGGCCGGGCGCGCTCGGCTCGAGCATGCCCGTGCCGAGGCTGCCGCCGCTCTGGATGCGGCCATGGGGCGGGCTGCGGAGGCGTTTCAAGAGACGCTCGATCGCCGCGCAGCGGAGCTGCACGCAGAGACGGAGGCGGTCGCAGCGGAGGCTCAGGTGCTACGTGATCTCCGGGACGAGCAGTCCGCGCGCCTGGCAGCGCGGGATCGGCATCTTGCGGAGCGGAACACGCTTCTCCAGACGCGGCGCGGCGAGTTGGACCAGGCCGAGCGTGAGCTCACGGCGGCGCGCGAACAGCTCGAGTCGCTGCGCGCCCAGCTCGAGACCGTGCAGCGCGAGCACGCCCGGGAGCGTGCCGACTATGCCGCTCGCACGCGCCGGCTCGAACAGAGCGTCTCCGCGCTCTCCGTCGGCCTGCGCCAGACCCGTGGGGACATTGAGCGCGCCGTCCACTCCCGCGCATGGCGCCTGGGTCATTTCATCACCCGCGCCTGCTCGCGGATCGCGCGCCGCCCGATGCGCACCCAAGGAGCGCTCGTTGCAGCGCTGGCCAGGATTGACCGGGTACAGAGCTCGGCCCGTCCCGAGCACGCGGCGGGCGCTCCCGCTCGAGGGGTGGCCGGCGGCGAGGACGCAGCATTTGCGACGGGGCCCGGCGACGTGCCGAGCGATGTGCAGGGCGGAGCACCACCGGAGGCTGCGCTGGAGCAGGCGCATGGGGCGTTGCGGCTTTCGCCGGGGCAGGAGCAGGAACTCGAGCACAGCCGCTCCGAGCTGGCCGGGAGGCTACGCGAGCGCTTCGGTCCTCCCCCTGAGCGCGAGCGCTGGCCGTCGGTCAGCGCGATCGTCCCCACGCGCGACGGGCTCGGCCACCTGAGGCGGTTGTTCGCCGGCCTAGAGGCGCACACGGACTATCCGGCGCTCGAGGTCGTGGTGGTAGACAACGCCTCTGGTGACGGCACACTCGCTTACCTGGAGTCGCTGCAGACACCGTTCCCGGTACGCATGGTGACCAACGAGGAGAACCTCTCATTCGCCCAAGCCAACGCCCGCGGAGTGGAGCGTGCGAGCGGCGAGCTGCTGCTGTTCCTCAACAACGACATCGAGCCGTTCGAGCCGGGCTGGCTGAAGGAGTTGGTCGCCGCACTGGAGGATGAGGACGTGGAGGCCGCCGGTGCCACCCTGCTGCACCCTGAGGATCTCCCGCGGATCGGCGAGCCCGAGGGGCAGGAGCCGTTCATCCAGCACCGCGCGATCCGCTTCCGCCGGCAGGACGGGATGGTCAAGGGCTTCAACCACGGCGATGGTGAGAGCCTCTGGGAGGAGGCCTTCGGGAGCGAGCTGCGCGCACCCGCGGTGACCGCTGCGTGCATGCTGATCGCGCGCGAGCACTTCGAGCGCGTCGGGGGCTTCGGCACGGGCTACCGCTACGGCACCGAGGACGTGGATCTCGGCCTGAAGCTGCTCGTCGGCGGCGCCGAGAGCGCGGGTGTCGGGCGCTCTGTGCTCTTTCACCGCGAGTCCTCCAGCCAGAACCGCGCCTCACGCGACTTTCGCCGCCTGAACCGTCTTGAAAATCGCCGGTTGTTCCTCGAGTGCTGGGGGCCGCAGACGCTGCGCGAGTACCGCCTCGCCCGTCTGCGCAGCGACCCCTTCTGGACCGACGGTGCCGGCGCCCACGTCGCGATCACGCTCACCAGCCTCGACGTCGCGGACGGCTGGGGGGACTGGTACTCCGGTCACGAGATCGGCGACGCCCTTCAGGACGTCGGCTGGCGGGTCACCTATGTGGAGCGCAAGGGCGATCACTGGTACGAGCTGCCCGAGGACCTCGACTACGCGCTCTCGCTGATGGACGCCTTCGACCTGCGCCGCCTCCCCGAGCACGTGGGCGCGATCGCGTGGATTCGCAACTGGACCGAGCGCTGGCTGGAGCAACCCTGGTTCGACCGGGCGGACGTGCTGCTGGCCTCCTCCCAGGGGTCGGCGGAGCTGATCGAAGAGCGCACCGGACGGCGCACGATCCGCTTCCCGCTGGCTGTCAACCCGGCGCGCTTCCACCCCCGGCCGGCGCAGGAGCGCTTCGCCTGCGACTACGCCTTCACCGGCAACTGGTGGGGCAAGGACCGCGACATCCAGCGCGCGCTCACCCCGCGCGAGGGGGAGCGAGTCCTCGTCTACGGCAAGGACTGGGAGCAGGTGCCCGAGCTCGCTCCCTACGCCCACGGGGAGCTTCCCTACGAGGAGCTTCCGCTGCTGTACCCGAGCGCAAAGCTCGTGCTCGACGACACCCAGGGTCCGACGCTCCCCTACGGCGCCGTCAACGCGCGGGTCTTCGATGCGCTCGCCGCGGGGACCCTGGTGATCACCAACTGCGAGTCCGGGGTGCGGGAGCTCTTCGACGAGGAGTTCCCCGTGTGGAGCTCGCGCGAGAACCTGCGCGCTGCGCTGGACGAGCTGCTGCACGACGATGCGCGGCGGGCGACGCTTGTGAGGCGCTACCGCGAGACTGTGCTCACGCACCACACCTACGCCCACCGCGCAGAGCGGCTGCGTGAGATCCTCCTCGAGCACGAGCAGCGGCTCAGCTTCTGCCTGAAGATCGGCGCCCCCAACCGCGAGGTGGCGCCGAACTGGGGGGACCTGCACTTCGCGGAGTCGATCGCACGCGAGCTGCGCCGCTGCGGGCATCGCACGCTGATCCAGACGCTCGACGAGTGGGAGGACGAGGCTGGTCTCACCTACGACGTGGTCCTGCACCTCAAGGGCCTCTCGCGCTTTCACCCCAAGCCCGGCCAGTTCAATGTGCTGTGGTCGATCAGCCACCCCGCGGAGCTGACCGGCGAGGAGTGCGACGGCTACGACCTCGTAGCGGTCGCCTCGCCGCTGTTCGCCGCGCAGCTTCAGGAGCGCACCGCCACCCCGGTGATGGTGCTGGAGCAGGCGACCGACCCGTGGGTGATGCGCCCCGACCCCACGCCCGAGCTGGCCCATGAGTTGGTGTATGTCGCCAACTCCCGCGGCGTGCTGCGCCCGATCGCGCGCGACCTGCTGCCCACCGAACGCGATCTGGCGATCTGGGGGACCCTCTGGGAGGGGCTGATCGACACCACGCAGCTGATCGCCAAGCACGTGCCCAACGACGAGCTGCACCGCGTCTACAGCTCCGCGGGGATCGTCCTCAACGACCACTGGGAGGACATGCGCGAGCACGGATACATCTCGAACCGCGTCTACGACGCCCTCGCCTGCGGGGCGCTCGTGCTGAGCGACGACGTGCCCGGACTGACAGAGCGCTTCGGCGAGGCCGTCGCGGTCTACCGCTCGCGAGAGGAGCTGCACGAGCTGATCGAGCGCCTGCTCGCCGACCCCGCCGAGCGCCGCCGGCGCTGCGAGCTGGGTCGTGCGACCGTGCTCGCGGGCCACACCTTCGCCCATAGGGTCGAGGAGCTGCTCGCGGTGGTGCGGGAGCGCGTGCAGGAGCCCATCCACGCCCGCCGCATCCGCGCCGCGGCCTGAGCGGCATGCGCATCTGGCTCAGCGACGGGGATCGCCGACTCGATGAGGGAAACGGCTACGGCCAGGTCTCCGCGGCGGTCTCGCGCGGGCTGATCGAGCTCGGTCACGAGGTGCAGTTCCAGGAGTTCCCGGGGATGGAGCTCGCGCTCTTCATCTGCCCACCCGGCAAGATCAAGTTCGGTCGCCAGGTTCGCTCGGCGGCGATCACGATGCACGAGCTCGACCACCTGCCCGAGTCAAAGCGCGACTGGGTCGAGATCCTCAACCGGCTCGACCTCGTGATCACCCCCACCGAGTGGAACCGCGAGACGTGGGAGCGCGCGGGCGTCACCACGCCGATTACGATCGTTCCCCTCGGCATCGACCCCGCGCTCTACTACCCCGCCACTGGCCGGCACTGCACATTCCTCTCAGTGCACGAGAATCTCGGCGGCGAGACCTCGCGAGAGAACTGGCGCGAGACGCTGCGGGCCTACCTCTGCGCGTTCGCGGGGGAGGACGATGTGCGCCTGGTGATCAAGACCTGGAAGTGGAAGCCCGCGGAGTTCGAGCAGGCGCGCGGGGAGCTGCTGGCCGAGCTGGGCCTCGACGGGGCGCAGGCGCCCGAAATCGAGGTGATCGACGGCGTCCTCGGCGCAGACGAGATGCGCGATCTCTACCAGCGCGCCTGGTTGTTCCTCAAGAACGCCAACCGCGAGGGCTGGAGCATGCCCTGCACCGAGGCGCTCGCCTGCGGCACCCCTGTGGCGGCCACCCGCATCGAGCCGCTGCTCTCCCACCTGCCCGAGGAGACACGCTGGTTCGACCCCAGTGATGTGCACGAGCTCCAGCAAGTGCTCGAACGCGAGCACCGGCGCTTCCGCTCACACCTGCGCCTCGCCCAGCGCCACGACGCCACGGTGATGGCCAAGCTCGTCGAGGTCGCCCTCAGTGGGCTGATGGCTCCGGTGGGCTGAGGCCTCGGCAAACACGCGCAGGTTGGTCACGACAGCCGACGCCTCATGCTCTGATGCGCAGCGCACCACGAGCTTGCGTATCGCAGACCAGGCGGGGTCGGGTTTGCCTCCAGCCTGCTCCGACACAGCCCGCGCCTGCTCTCGCGGCAGGCAGAAGTAGCCGAAGCGGATACCCACTGCTCCGGGAACCAGGTCGTAGTAGAAGAGCTCGGTGCCCTCCTCGTCGGTGAAGAGGAGCTGCACGGCGATCTCCTCGGGCAAGGTGTCGAGCGTGACCTCCCCGGCGAGAAAGAAGTGCCCGATCCTCTCGGGCCAGTGCAACGTCTGCCCGTGCCATCCGGGCCCGGCGGCATTGACCTCGATCGGATCGGCGGCAATCGCGATGGGCGCATGGTTGCGTGACATTGCCGGGCGGGGTGTCCCCGGATGGAGCGGATGCTTGATCCGCAGGGCGGCATGGTCGCTTGCGAACTGCGCATCCAACCAGCCGCGGTAGCGGTCGTCCGGGTGCTCGAGGTCGGCCGTGTGGTGGAAGCCGTGGCGAATCCGCGACTCTGGGACGCACACGGGCGGGACACCGGCCGCGGAGAGGCGCAGAAGGAGATCGGTGTCCCACGCCCAGACGGACATCGCGGGGTCGAGGAACTCGCCGGGCGCGGCCGCAAACCGCTTGAGGGTGTCGCGTCGCATCGCAAAGCACCAAGCTGGGAACCTGCTCATCTTGCCGTCGATCGTCGTCGGGAACACGACGCTGTTACCGGCCTCCAGCGCGCGCCAGCGGCTCCCACCAGCCGTCGAGAACCTGGACATCGTCGTTGAGCACCACTAGATTGCGCCCCCGCGCGGCCCGCAGCCCGGCATTGACAGGAGCGGTGACTCCCTGCGGCGGAGCCCCGTTGTCGATCACGATCAGCTCATGGGGGACCCGCACGGTGGCCTTGACGTTGCGCAGGCACTCACGCACCTCCATCAACGTGGCATCGAGCGTCGGGATCACGATCGATACCTCGATTTCCGCGCCGTTTGGGAGCAGGCTCGGTTGGCGGTGCGGCACTAGCTTCCCAACTGCATGGCGCCCAGCACTGCCCGCGTGGTGCCGGGCTCTGCGTTCATTTCAGCGGCTGCCTCGGCGGCATCCACCCCAACGCTTCTGCGATGCCGCTCGGCGGCTTGCTGTGCCCGCTCATCCAACTCATCGGCCAGGGCGCCTGCGTCCAAGCCGCTCGAGCGGATCTCCTCGAGGATCTCTGCGCGCTGTGCCTTCGTGCGCCAGGGCGTCCGAAAAAATGGCTCGTGCTGAATCGCAGTACCCAGATCGCAATTTCTCTTGGCCTGCTCCTCATCACGCCAAGACGGAGCGGGATTGGAGATCATCCCATGATTTAGGAACAGCTGGGCTTGGAATCTGTTGCCGGCCGGCAGGGTGATCTCCCTGGAGCCGTATCCGGCCTGCTTGATTCGCGACGTCCACTCTGCGTGCTCATGCCCCCAGCCCTCGAAGCGGGGATCGAAGTATCCCACCTCCTTCAGGGCGGTGGCGGAGATCGTGAGCAACTGCGCGGTGGTCCGCGTACTCACCCAGGGATCGGCAGCAGTGCCATCGCCGGCGACTGCGGTTTGCACGATGCCTTTGTGTCCAAACGCAACATGATGCCACCGCGCGGTCGCCGCGACCCACTCGCGCTCCCACCCACGTAGACCGGGCCGAAGATCGTCCTCGAAGATCAAGATGGGATCGCATCCAAGGGCCTCCAGAGCGAGGAGACCGCGATTCTTGTTGTGCGCCACGCCCCGGTTGCGGCCGGTCACGACGCGAACTTGGCGGTCGCGGCACCACTCGACTGTGTCATCATCGCTACCGTCGTCGGCTACCACGAGATGGTGGGGCGCATCGGTCAGCGTGGCGATACTGTCCACACACAGGCGGAGCCATCGCGGTCGTGAATATGTGACGATTACGATGCCTAGTGTCCTGTCATTCACTGGGCTCACCTCCCAGCGTGCCAGGGAGCTTCCTGTGGCATGCGCTCATTGTGTGTCAGTCGCCCCCCGGCAGACGACGAGCGGCGCGGTCGGGCGCAGTTGGACATGCCAGGGGAATCTGCTGGCGTCGAGAGGAAACCCGAGGCCACGCGGACCATCGGTCGACGGGAGAGTACCCAGCGGCTGCTGCGGGTAGGTGGCCGCGAGGCGCCGTGCGTAGATCGTCACGGCGCCTTCGCCGGTGAGCGCAAGGTACAGCGCTGCGCCTGGTGTCACCGTCAGATCGATCGAAGCGTCGGCGGCGGTTGGGGTCGCTGTGAGGCAGCCGCCGCCGCCGCGGGAGGCCGATACGAGCGTCACCGCTTCGCTCTCCTCCACGGGTGGCGCGGCTGCGCCCTTCAGAGTTGGGGGAAGCCACAGGGCGATCCGCTCGCCGGCGATTATGGTCTGATCGGCGAGCCGGCGGTTGGAGGGCGATTGCCTCTCGATCTGGGCAGGCGCGAAGGCCGGCGAGCCGAGCTGGTGGACGGCGTCCAGATATGGTCCCAGGCGAAGATAGGGAACGAATGGCGGGTTCGGTTTGAAGGCCGGGGAGCCGGCTGGACCGATCATCTCGCTCGCGCCGAGGACCGCTCGAACCTCGTTGTCGAGCTTTGTGCGGCCCCTCACCATGACGCTCAGCGCGCCGAGGTTGCCGAGACCGACGAGCAGCACCAGGCATGCGACCGGGATCGCCCAGCTCGCTGCCAGCCTCCGCCAGCTGAGCAGGCCGCCCAACGCGATCAGCGCGAATACTGCGCTCGGATAGGCGTAGCGCAGCGAGGTTGCGTTGTTGGTCTGGGCTCGCGTGAGCGCAACCAGGATCCAGAAGGTGAGAGTGGCGACCGCGCCGGCCACGGCCAGCGGCGGCAGTCGCCGCTCCCGCTTGGCGTGCAGGGCGAAGGCGGCGACCGCCCCCACGAACAGGATGGCGCCGAAGCCGTCGTTCCGTGCGGGGGCGCGCAGTCCGGCGAGCGCGCCGAAGGTGGTCATCCCGATCTGCAGCAGGTATTCGGGCACCTTGGTGATGTTGGAGATGTCGAGCTCCTGGGTGCCGTAGCCCAGGTACCACAGGCAATACAGCGCCAGCGGTCCCAGCACCACCCAGTAGCGACGCAGCGGGGCGCGCGTTGCCAGCATGAGAGCGGCTGCGCCCGCGCACATCGCCAGGCTGGGGCTCGAGCTTGCAAGCGATATGACGAGCAGCCCCGCCGCCGCTCGGTCGCCGGTCTTGTCATCGCGAGTCAGGCACACGAGTGCGGCGACTCCCGCCGCCAGCGAGAGGAGGTAGCCGATCGACGTGATCCAGATGAGATCGGTGCTGCCTGTGCCGGCGCCGAGCATCAGCAGCAGATAGGCGGGCACCAGGGCAATGACCCGACCTGCGCGCGGGGCGAGCAGGAGGTACAGCGACACCACGCAGATGGTGTCGATCGTTATCCCCACCAGCCGATAGGGCCATGAGTCGGTGAGTCCGACGGCTGCGAACAGGAGCTTGAAGGTGGCCACGAGCATCAACGACAGGTGGCCGTACACCGGCGCCAGGAAAGTGTCGGGGCTCCACCCCCGCTTGTCGAGGATGAACAGGTAGTCGTCCTGGAAGAAACTGAGGTGCCGTGTGAGGACGAGCAACAGGACGAGGTTCGTGACCACGCCCGCGGCAAGCGCCGTCTGCGGGCCGTAGCGCCACAGCGCCTCGCGGGTGAGCAGCGCTCTCGGAGCGAGGGCTGGCGGCCATGATCGGCGGCCGCCGATCGTCGCGTCCGCTGCGGGGCCGGCGATCGATGTCTGCCCCGGCCCACCGGGGATCGACATGGTCGCTGGGCTGCCGGCGATCGATGCCTGCGCCGGGCCGGCGATCGACGCCTGGGCCGTGCTGCCGTTCGTGTCGGCTGCCTCCAATCTCACCGCCCCGGTGGACGAGGCGCCATGCGATGGATGGGCGCCGTTCGATGAACGCTCTGCGGGGTCGACGGCAGCGCTGAGCCAGGAGACAGCGGGCAGCTGCGTGTTGGACCGTCCAGCCATTGCCCGTAGGGCATGCTGGCCGCTGTCGCGCAGCCTGGCGGGCAGCTCGACCGCGAAGCCGTGAGCGCCGTCTCCGAGTCCGGCGGCCAGCAGATCCACCCGCTTCAGGTCCGCGGCCACGAGACCCACCGGCTCGTCGTCGACGAAGACGGTGACCCAGATCCGCTCCATTGGCGACTCGGGCGACCACGCCCACCCGACCACGCTGCCATTCACCACGCCCTCCAGGCGGCCATCCACGCGTGTATCGGCGACGGAGTCGCTCTCACGGGCGGGTGGCAACCGGGACATCCCTCCCTAGCCATCCTCGTCTAGGAAGTACAGGTTGATGCCGGCATGGCCGGCAAGGCGGTAGCGGTGGGTTTCCAGCAGCTGGATGACCGGCAGGCTATGCGGCTCCAGCCTGGCCTCGGCACCCCGGCGGACGTCCTCGACGACCACCAGCCGCGGGCGTGGCGTGTTGAAGCAGAACCCACTCAACACCTCCAGCTCGAGACCCTCCACATCGATGCTGAGGAAGTCCACGCGGCCCCCGTCGCAGGCGGCGGCGAAGCCTGTCGAGTGGACGGCTTCCTCGAGCGTCATGATCGGAACCTCGACGGTTCCCGTCAACTCTCGGCTCGCGCGCTGGGCCGATTCCTCCATCCTCGCCGCCCGCTGTGCGAGCTCGGCGGCATGCTCGGCGGAGAAGGTGTTGAACACCGGATTTCCGTGCATGTGGTAGGTCATCGTTCCACGTGTGGCGGCGATCCCGCAGTTCAGGAACAGATCGCGGGGGCGCACCCTCCTGTACTCCTCGCCGGCCGTCGGGTTCGCGTCGATGCACAGGCCGTGTCCGCCGCGCTCGTAGAAGAAGTAGCTGTTTGAGAACTGCCTGGGCCACAGGCATCCGACATCCATGTAGGTGACGCGCTCGCCCTTGCGGAGGTAGTGCGCGATCTGCAGGTCCTCGCCGCACTGCGAGTAGGACCTCACTCCGCGATCGCCCAGCTCGAGGACCTCCTGAAGCGCGCCGAGCACCGCCACGGACAGCTCACCTTCCCTGACCAGGTGGATGTAGAAGCCGCGTACCGCCGCCAGGATCTGCTCGAGGCGCTCCGGTCGGGGGAGCGGAGCCTCGCCGTCGGTCGCGGTCGATTCCAGGGAGCTCGAGAACGACCGCAGGCCGCTCGCCGCGGCCCCGAGATCCAGGCCCTCGCTGTCGGCCCAGGTCAGGAAGCGGGCGAGGTTGCGGGCATACTGTTTGCTCGTCAGCTCCGTGGCGCCGAGCTCGCGGCGGATCGATCTCAGGTAGCCGTCTGCGCTGTCCAGCACCGTCGCGCGCGGATCGACCACGGTCCAGTAGGCGGGTTCGGTGCTCGCCTCGACGCGACGACAGCTGAAGCTGCGAGCGGCGTCGAGATCGGTCTGCGTCATCGCCTCAGCTCGCCAGCACGCTGCGCAGCAGCTCATCCAGATGGTCGATATCGACCGTGATGTCGCGGCTCGCGTGCGGCAGGTCGTGGAGCGTGTCCGCCAGCGGGCACACGACCTGGGCGAACGGCTGGTTGCGCAACGAAGCGAGGATCCAGTTCCAGGGGATGCCCCCGGGGTTGAACTGCTCGGCCTGCAGCTCGATCACCGGCGTCCCGGGGGGGCTGAAGACGATGTTGGTGAGGGCCGAGCCGTGCAGCGCCAGCACGGCCTCGGCGGAGGCGAACAGCTCGATCTGCTCGCGCAGGGAGAGCTGCTCGGGGAAGACGGTCTCAAAGCCGTGGCACGCGAGCAGCTCCGCCAGCTCCTCGCCGTTGCTCACGTGCCGGTAGCGCATCGCATCGCGCGAGCAGTGGATGCGCCGCCGCGCCCGGCCGGCGGGCTCCATCGCGAGACCCGCGAGGGCGTCCACTCCGCCCGGTCTCAGGGCGGGCATCGATCCCATTCCCCGGGAGACCGCGATGACCTCGCGGAAGCGCACCGGCCCCTGCCGGGGAAGCTCCAGGATGCGCTCGGAAGCGACTCCCACCAGTTCGAGTGCCTCGCGCTGCCAGTCGCGCAGCGGTGGTGTGAGGAAGTGTCGCGTTCCGTCGTCGAGTGGACCGAACAGGAGCACTCGGACGACGCTCTCCACCAGCCAGTGGCTGTAGTTGGCGTTGCTCTGAGCGCCCAGCGCCACGACTCGCTCTGGGCGCTCGGGGATCTCTGGCGCCTCACGCCCGAGGACCTCGTCCCCGAGTCGCTCGTACCCCCAGCGCAGCAGGGTGCCGGAGTGGCGCAGCGAGTCGATCAGGTACCGCTGCTCGTCGGGCATGATCAGGAAGGTGTCGGTGTCGACGATCCCGCCCGGCAGCCGCGATATGGCAAGCGCCGGCACCGGATAGCTGCGCGTGGCCTCGTGGCGCATCCGCCGCTCGGCGAGCGGATCGACAACCCCCGGCTGCACCGCGAAGCGGAGCTCGGGCAACTCCACGACCGTCCCCGGCGCCAGCACGATCGTCTCGGGCTCCGCGCGCGTTGTGAACCCGTCCGCCAGAGTGCGGCGGGGCAGGCCCAGCTCCTCGCAGGGCCTTAGACGCAACCGGCGGGTGAGGGCCGGCTCGGGACCGGTGGATAGATCGGTGTCACTGAGTGGCATGAGCGTAGGACGCGCCCGCCGGGAGGGGCACCGCGGCCGCCCGCAGGCGCTCGAGGATCGCCTCGTACTCGCTCTCGATGAGCTCGCGCTCGCGTCCGCAGAAGTCCGTCTTCCAGCGTCCCACGTGGGCCTCCTCGGGCGGCATCCGGCGGGTGAAGAAACCCCACATCGAATCGTCCTCCTCCCACCCCATGAATCTGTCCAGCTCCTGAAATGCGCCCTCACGATCATCGACCAGCAGCCGCTCCAGGGGGAGCGTCAGCAGCGCAGCGGCCGGCAGACTCGCCAGCTCTCGATGGGCCCTCAACATGCGCTGCTCCCACCAGAGCAGCGCCTCGTGGGGGTCTGTCAGCCAGCCCATGTGGATCAGCGACGCCGCCACATCGCGCCCATCGCGAATGATGTTGACGAAGCGCAGCTCGGGGAAGAGCCGGGCGAGATGGGGCGCCCCCCACATCGCGTTGATCGGTGTCATCTCCACCCACCCCCCCTTGCCCTGTGCGCGCGCATAGCTCCCAAAGAGCTCCTCCACCAGGCTCCGGCCTGCCGCGACTGGGTCCTCGGCGGCCACCGCGAGGAAGCGCGCGAGCGCTTCCGCGAGGGCGTCTCGTGTCAGGAAGGCCGCCAGCCGCTCGCTCTGGCCGGGGGGGTGAAACCACTCCTCGAACATCCGCTCGGCGAAGCGCTCGGGGGTCTGCCTGCCGAGCAGCACGCCCGGCAGGCCCTCGGGGCTGCAGTGAAACTTTGCCTCCACTGGGATCAGCGCGTAGTCGCGGTGCCTGCCGAGCAGCCTGCCGAGGATCGTGGTGCCGCTGCGCCCGGTGCCGCCCACGAAGATCGGGGGCTGCCTCATCGCGGCTTGACCGCCTCGGCGATCAGGGCGGGGCACTTCAGCCGGCCGTCCTCCTCGCGGCAGCGCCACTGCGCCTCCACCACGACCTCCTCGAAGCCGCACTGCTCGAGTGTCTCCAGGAGCAGCTCCTGATTCCAGGCGCACTTGTGGATGTCCCACACGCTGTAGCCCACCTTGTTCTCCACCGCGTAGATCAGATAGGACCACTCCCGCCACGTGATCTGGCCCTCCGCCAGGCAGCGGTTGTGGGCCTCGTGGTTGTTGGTCACCACTCGGATCGTCCCCCCCGGGGCGAGCACGCGCTTCCAGTTCTCGAGCATCGGCTTGACCTCGTGGCGCGCGACGTGCTCGAGGAACCAGTGCGAGTAGATCTCCTCCGCCACGCCGTCCCGGAACTTCCCGAGGGTGCGCCCATCGTCGACGATGTCCACCTCCTCCAGCGCGACGGCGTCCACGTGGACGTAGCCGGGGGTTGGCTTGGTCCCCGCGCCGATCTCGATTCTCATGGCGCGGTCAATTTCCTCTCCGGCGCGCGTCCGGCTTGCCGATCACACGCGGGGTGAAGCGCGCCTCGCCGGGCGCCTGCACCAGCCACAGGCGCAGGAGCTGGTCGCCGCCGCCGTGGAAGTCGAGGCTGGAGGCGTGGCGTGCGACCAGGCAGGCCTCCTCGGCCGGGGTGATCGCGAAGTGAAGCTGTACGAACGCGAACGGCGCGCTGTTCGCGCACAGTGCCTGCTGCAGAGTCGCCGGCGGGGCATAGGAGACTTTCGAGCCCACGTAGTACGTCAGCCCGTCCGCCACATTCGGCGGGGCGTTGGTGATCGCGTGGGCGATGCCGCTCCCGACGAATGCGTCGGCCATGCCCCGATAGTCGACGGGGGGGTTCTGGTTCCAGTGTTCGTTGACCTGGTTGATGCGCAGTACGCCGAACACGAGGGCCGCGAGCGCGATGACGGCGAGGGCCGGTCGCGGCGCGAGCGAGCGGCGCGCCGCCGTCCGAAAGAGCGCTCCGAGTCCAATCGCTGCGAGCAGCGCATAGGCGGGCAGCAGGTAGAGCACGAAACGGTCCGCCGCATAGACGCGCGCGATCGTCAGCAGCGCAAAGCTGCCGATGAGCGTGGCGAGCAGGCAGCCGAGCATGCCTCGCCGCCGTTCTCGCCAGAGCGCGAGCGCGCCGAGCAGGACCAGCGCGAGCAGCGGCGCGTCCCAGCGCGCCGCCTTCGCGGGGGGCTGGCATTCGCTCCCGCAGACAGCGCTGACCTTGCCGGTCTCGAGCAGCTCCCCCGTATACATGCCGAGGCCGGCCGGGCCGGTGAGGGGCGCCGTCGCGCTCAGCGGCGGGCGCGCCTGCGCGATCGACGCGCTGCGCGTGTCGTGGGGGCCGGCGACGAACCACTTGAGTGTCTGGTCGACCATCGCCGGCGCCAGCGGCGCGAGGATCACCGCGAGGCCGAGGACACCCACCGCGCTTGCCCTGAGCACCGGACGGCGCAGATCGCGTCGGCGCAGCAGGAAGGCGACGGCGCAGAGCACGCCCACCGCGGTCATCGCGTGTGCGGCTGGACCTATCACGATGCCCGTCGCGAGTGTCGCCAGCGACCAGCGCCGCGGGCCCTGCTCCTCGATCTCGAGGACCGCGATCAGAACCAGCACCATGCCGAGTTGTGCCAGCCCGTAGCCGCGGGCCTGCACTGTCTCGTAGAGCAGATAGGGCGCCGTCAGCAGCACTGCGGCGAGGGCGAGCGCGGTCGCGCGCCCGAGGCGCCTGCGCGCCCACAGCACGAGCAGCACGGCGCTGAGGATCGCGGGAAAGACGCTCCAGATCCGGTAGGTCGGCTCGTGGTGGCCGAGGATGCTGACCGTCACCCAGCTCAGCAGGCTGTAGAGGATGTGGTCGTTGGGGGTGTAGCCGGCGCTCGAATAGATCCCCGCAGGACCGGCATTGATGTAGCGCACCACCGTCGCGGCCTCGTCGTCCCAGAAGCCGATCTGCATGTCGATCAGGCGCATCCAGACGAAGACGAGCGCCATCGAGGCGTACAGCGTCGACTCCCAGTGGCGCCGGAGCCAGAGGTGGGCCGGCGTGGATCTGAGCACGCCCAGCGGATTGGCGCCGACGAGCCCGATCGAGCTCAGCGCATTCTGCCCCCGCCCGCTCGCCGACGGTCCGCTCGGCGGCTGCGAGGCGGGTCGCTGGGGGGGCGTCTCGACGATGGGCGATCGCGGCAACGGCGGCGATGGGGGCGAGGGTGGCGATGTCGGCTGTGGCGGCGACGCGGGCGGCGGTGACGAGGTGAGGAGGCTCGTATGGCGATTCTCGACGCGATCCCCCTGGGGCAGCGCCGGTCGGCGGGCGACGACGTGGTAGTAGCCGGCGAGCCGCGCGCCGAGCCTGCGGTCTGGCTGGGCGCGCCAGTGCGCCTGCGTGAAGCCTGCCCTGCGCAGCTGCCGGACGGCCCCGCCGGGCGAGTTCAGGCGCACGTGTGAGCGGTGGCGCCCGAGTGCATCCGTGACCCGCTGAGCGAGCGGCGGTGAGAGCAGCCCCAGCAGCGGGAGTCCCGTGAACTGGTCGCGCGGATGCAGGCGATTTGGATTGCGCATCACCAGCCAGCCGCCCGGGCGCAGCATACGGTGGATCTCGCTCAGCGCGAGACCGTGCTGCTGCCTGTCGACGATGTAGCACAGCGAGTTGTTGGCCACCACCAGATCGAAGCTCGCGTCGGGCAGCGGCAGTGACTGGGCCTGTGCGGCGATCGCCCTGACAGACAGGCCGCGCCGCTGCGCGATCGCGACCGCGACCTGCATCCGCTCGGCGTTGGGGTCGGCGGCCACGACCTCGGCGCCGAGGCTCGCGCAGTAGAGGGCGAGCGCTCCGAAGCCGGCGCCAAGGTCGAGCACCCGCCATCCGGAGATCGACTCCGCGCCCGCTTCTGCCAGCAGCCTCAGCAGCAGCCGCCCGCGGCCGGCCGCGAGCACCGAGTTGGTGTCGAGCGTCAGCAGGCCGGCGGGCGTGTCCAGGCGCTCGCCGAGGTGCTCGTAGTGGGCGATGATGTGGTCGCGCAGGTCGTGTGCGAGCGGCGCAAACGCCGGCGAGGGAGCGCTGCTCATCAAAGCCCGCCCGCCCCGGCCCGCCGCCAGCGCCGGCTTGGGTGGCTGCGAATCTGGTCGTAGACGATCGCGACGCCGCGGGCCTCGACCGGACGGCTGGTGCCGGGCGTGCTGCCGAGCAGCGCCAGCCCGATCGCTGCGTCGTGGGGGCCGCCTCTGCCGAGGTGAGCGACGTTGCGCAGCACCCGCACGACCCGTGCGGCCACGAGCTGCTCGGAGAGGCCGGTCTGGGCCGCGACCTGTGCCGAGGTGAGCCCGTCGCGCAATGCGATCACGGTGGCGCGGCGCTCGTGCTCGGGCAGGTGGGCGAGGTACTCGACGAGCTCCCTCAGCTTCACCTTGTGTCCCCGGCTCGGCGTCTCGAGCGCCCACGCGCTCCACGCCTGCCTGGGGAGCGCCCGCAGCGTGTGCGCGGCTTCGTTCAGCTCCATCAGCTCGAAGGCGTCGGCGCCGTCCTCCATCAGTTCGTGCGCGACGAGATCGCGCTGGGCCTCCGGTTCGCGGGAGAGCAGGTAGCCGCCGAGGCGCTCCTCGAGCTCGGGGGGCCCGGCTGGCACCCCGATCAGCTCGCGCAGGATTGCCACGTACTCGCGGCGCAGCTCCGGTTCGGTTCGGCCGAGGCGCTCGGCGAGCACTGCGGTAGGCACGCCGTCGCGCTCGAGCGCGGCCAGCAGCGAGCGCCGGGCGCTGTCGAGATGCCCCAGCCCGCCGGTCGGGTCCTGCCCGCCCACGCCCTTGCGCACGGCGGCGCGCGAGAGCTGCGCGAGCGGCTTGAAATGCTTGCGCGGCACCACTTCGAACGCGAGCACCGCGATGATGTAGCTGACCAGCACCAGCGCGAGCACCAGCACGCGGCCCGCCGGCCACACCTGCAGCCCGACCACCTGCACGAGCGCGGCGATCGCAACCGCTCCCGCGAGACCGAGGAGTGGCCTGAGCTCGAAGCTGAGCGAGGTCTTGAACACGAGCTTCACCACCGCCACCCACAGCGTGCAGGCGACGAGCAGTCCGCTGATCGTCGCGACCGGCGCCCCGTAGGCGCCCAGCCAGGGGATGGTGACGGTGCTCAGCCCGATGTCCAGCGCACCGGCGATCAGCGCGCCCGCCGCATAGAGCCTCATGCGGCCCTTGACTTTGACGGTGCGCACCATGACGATGTACAGGCCGTAGCACACGAAACCCACCCCGATCAACGGGATCAACGGCGCGGCGGACCTGTAGGCGGGCCCCACCATCAGCAGCAGTGCGGGTGCGGTCACATCGAGCCCCACGACGATCGTGACCGCGGCGAGCAGGTAGTAGGTGAGGATCGTCCCGCGCACCCGGTCTTCGCCGACGTGGCGGTAGGTGGCCTGAAAGAGCACTCCGTGCTCCAGCGGCGACCACGCCATCAGGAATGCGCTGGCGAAGTACGAGGGGAGGGTCGCGAAGCGGCTCGCGACCCGGTAGACGCCGAGCTCGCTTGCCGTGGCGTAGCGCGAGAGCATCACGATGTCGGCGTTGTGCACGATGAACAGGCACAGCACCGGGACCACCACCATCGAGCCGCGGCGCACGATCTCGCGCACATCGGCCAAGCTGAACGCGAGCGCGTAGCTGCGCCGCGCCATCGCGATGCAGACGGCCACCGCGGCCAGCGTTCCGAGCGCCGTCCCCGCCAGCGCCCCCTGCACGCCGAAGCCGAGCGCCACCAGCGGGACCGTGCCGCCCACCACGAACAGCGGCCGCAGCGCGTTGAAGGCCGCGAAGCGGGCCGGCTTGCGCTCCATCCTGAAGACGTTCACGGTCAGCCGCCAGAGCGCTCCCGCGGCCGCCGAGACCGCCGCCCAGCGCACGAGCGACGCGTCGGAGCTGCGACGCAGCAGCCACTGCGCGAGGGTCGGCGCGAACACGCAGCACACCGCGGTGCCGGCGGTGACGATGATCAGCGTGAGGACCACGCCCGTACCAAGGGCACGCCTTGGGGCGGAGGTGATCGTGCCATCGGAGCTCACGTCGTCGCCTTCCCCCTCGGAGGCGCCATACACCCACATGAACGTGCCGTGCAGGCTGCCGACGTTGTACAGCGTCGTGAGGTAGCCGGCGAGGAACATCAGCACCGCGAGCTCGCCGTACTGGGCGGGGACCATCAGCCGCGTGAGCACCACCACGCTCACCAGGCTGAACGGCCCCACCGCGAACGCCCCAAGTATGTAGATGAAGGTGTCGCGCGTGAAGCGCCCACCCATCAGCGTCAGAAATCGGTGGCCGGTCCTGTGGTCCGCGGAGGGGGTGGGGTCGCCCCCGCCCGTGGCAGGCATCGCCGGCGCCTGCGCTCGACGGGCGCTCGACCGCCCCGCGGCTGTGGCCGTCGCCCCGTCCAGCATGCGCGAAAGCTACTTCGTGAGTAGGGGATCGCTGGTGAAGGATCGGTGAAGCGGTGTTCCGCCGGCCGTGCCGCGTCGATAGGATCGGCCCGCCGTGCTGGGCATCGGGATCGCCACCTTCGATCGACGCGAGCGCTTGGCGCGACTCGTGGCGGGGCTCGACGAGTACACCCGCTCCGAGCATCGGCTTGTCATCGCCGACGACGGGAGCACTGACGGCAGCGTGGAGTGGTGTCGCGAACATGGCCTCACAGTTGTCGCCGGACGCCACTGTGGAGTGGCGCGCAACAAGAACCGGGCGCTGTTCGCTCTCGGCGCTCTGGGCTGCGATCCGCTGATCCTGCTCGAGGACGATCTGGTGCCTGTGTGCACCGGCTGGGAGCGCGAGTGGATTCGCGCCACCAGGCGGTGGCATCATCTCGGCTACCGGCATCCCAAGATCGCAAAGCACGACCTGTCGGGGAGCGGAACGGCCGAGGACCCGATCCTCAGCCGAGGCTGGACCGCCCAGTGCCTCTCGGTCTCCGCTCACGTAATGGGGCTCGTGGGCTACTTCGACCCTCGATTCGAGGGGTGGGGCCACGAGCACGGCGACTGGACGGAACGGATCCAGCGAGCCGGCTACGGCTTCTGCGAGGCGCAGCTGGCTGACGGCCGAGTGGTGAGAGCCCAGATCTATCTGTGGGGGGGGATCGCGCTGGAGGATGCCCCCAGCTACCGGGACAACGAGCAGGCGGCCGCCAATCTGCGGCTGGCCGAGCGGATCGCCGACGAGCCGATCTTCCGGCTTCCATGGACGGGGCCGGTCGAGCGGTCGGAGTTCCTGGCCGAGCAGGCGGCCGCGGGCATCGATGCGGAGGAGCTCACCGGCCGCATCGAGACACCTCGCCTCGGTGGCGCGGTCGGCGCTCCGGCGCGGTGCTGAGGATGGAGCAGCTCGCACAGTCCGCTGCACCGCCATGCCCGGTCTGCGGGTCCACCGAGCTGGTCGAGTTCAGTGGGCGCCCGGCGGCGCGCTGTGTGACCTGCGGCGCGTTGGAGCGACATCGCAAGCTGGCCCGCTCGCAGGCCGATCTGCTCGCTCATGGTGAGGGCCGGCAGGCCCTGGAGATTGGACCGCTCAGCCCGTGGGTCTTCGGTCGCTATCTGCGCGAGCGTGGTTGGCGCTACGCCGGCGCCGACCGTTGGCGGCGCGGCAACCCCGCCGATCCACGCGATACGAGCTTCATCGATCTCGAGACCGACCTGTGCGATCTCTCCGCGTTCGAGGATCGCTCGGTGCACCTGGTGCTGATCCAGCATGTGATCGAGGAGATTCCCGAATATCGCAGGGCCTTCGAGGAGATCGCGCGCGTGCTCGCGGATGACGGCGTGGCGCTGCTGGAAATCCCGTTCGATCCGACCCGTCCACAGTCCGAGCGCCAGCCGCCCGACGGCTTCGGCAACGTGTGGCGCTTCGGCGCCGACCTGCCCGACGTTGCGCGGCGTCACTTTGCCGAGGTAGATGTCCTCTCCTACCTGGAGGGCCGTCACCGCGGCCAGCTGTTGGTCTGTCGCACGGCGGCGCAGTAGCCGACCTGAGAACATCCTCCGCATGTTGATCGTCAACGCCGATGACTTCGGGGGCAGCGCGACCGCGACCAACGCGATCTGCGCTGCGTTCGACGCCGCCGTGATCACCTCGGCGTCGGGGATGGTGTGGATGCGCGACAGCCCCCGCGCCGCGGGCATCGCCGTAGAACGAGCTCTGCCGCTGGGGCTGCACCTGAACCTGACGCTGCCCTTCTCGGGGCGCGACGTTCCCCAGGACGTGCAGGAACGCCAGCTGCGCTTGACCGAGCTCTTCACCCGCGACGGCTGGTGGAAGGAAGCGGATCGGCGCTTCGACCGCGAGCTGCTGCGCGGCGCGATCGAAGATCAGGTGGGGCGCTTCTGCGAGCAGTTTGGGCCGCCGACCCACATCGACGGCCACCACCACGTACATCTGTACGACGCGGTTCTGGACCTGCTGCCGCGCACCTGGCCGCTGCGACCGCCACTGAGAGCTCCCGCGCAGGTCGATGCTCGGCTCAACCGACGCGAGCGGCGTCTGCGCCGGCGCTTCCCAGCCCCGGATCTCTCGCTTGCCTTCGAGCGCGTTCATCCGGCGCTCGGCGGCGCGGGTCTGGAGGTGCTCGATCGCGCGCGCGTCGTGTGTGTCGAGGTGATGACCCACCCCCGGCAGCCCTCCGAGATGGAGGCAATGCTGGACTCCAAGTGGCGCGCGACACTGGACTCGCTGCCGCTGGGCTGCTACACGGACATGGCGCGCGGGAGAGGTGCGCTGGCGGCTTTGTCCGGACGCCACTGAACGCTCGACTGCGCGGCCCCAGCCTGGATGACAGTGGCTTTGCCAGGCGCCGGGCGAAGCCTCTGACGGGTCACAGATGAATAACAAGACCCCTCGGAGGCGCCGGTAGCTTCCCTCGCCACGATGGCGCGCATCGGCACCCAGCGCGGCGGGCCTGGTCCTGGGCTGCGGGCCGAGTGGCCGCTGTCCGGCGAGACTCCGCTGCGCCTCTCGGTCGTGGTCCCCGCCCACAACGAGGCGGAGTCGATCGGTGCGACCGTCACGACGCTCGCGGGCACGCTGATCGCCGAGCGGATCCCACACGAGATCCTCGTCGTCGATGACGCCAGTTCCGACGGTACGGCGGCGGTGGTGAATGAGGTCTCCACGCGTCACCCCTCGGTCAGGTGCGTCCGCTCCCATCTGCCTCCCGGGTTCGGCCACGCTGTGCGCGCCGGCCTCGACCACTACACGGGGGACGCGGTGGCGATCTTCATGGCCGACAGCTCCGACTCGCCCGCCGATCTGGTCAGCTACCACCGCGTGCTCACGGAAGGGTTCGACTGCGCCTTCGGATCGCGCTTCGTCAAGGACGGGAAGGTGAACGACTACCCGCTGCTCAAGCTCATCATCAATCGCATCGTGAACCTCGCGATCAGGGCCATGTTCCGCCACGGCTACAACGACACCACCAACGCCTTCAAGGCGTACCGTCGCGAGGTCATTGACAACATCCATCCACTGCTCTCCAACCACTTCAACCTCACCGTGGAGATGCCCCTGAAGGCGGTCACGAGAGGCCACACCTTCCAGGTCATCCCGATCACCTGGAGCAACCGCCGCAGCGGGGTCTCGAAGCTGAAACTGCAGGAGATGGGCAGCCGCTACATGTTCATCGTGCTCTACGTGTTCCTCGAGCACCACCTGAGTCGCGGCGACTACAGGCGACCCACCGTTGAGCCCAGCGGCGACCGGCACGCGCGCGCGGACACGCGGGTCGCGAACGCGCAGGTCGCGGATGTCCTCGGGGGATCGCGACCAGTGGCGGTGAGCGGCGCTGGCGGCTTCGCTGGCGTGGCCGGCGGCGGCCCTGCGGCCCATGCGGATGTGGCCGGCGTCAACGGCGTGGTGCCGGGCGCCCGGGTGCGCGGATGAGCGCGACTGCGCACGGTGGTCGGCGATGGGCGCGGCACCTGCTGGGCCCGGCCGTCTCGGTGGTCTCGCTCGCGGCAGTCGTGTGGTGGGCGCTGCACCAGCAGGCGCCCCGCTGGCCCACCGGCGCGGGGAGCCTCATGTTGATCGTGCTTGCCGTACTCGTGTACGCGGGCGTGAGCGTGGTGCGGGGGGTGCGCTGGCACACGATCCTCTGTCGTGCCGGCGTTCCTGCGAGCATGGCCGACGCGCAGGCGCTGATCGTGGTGGGCTACATGGGCAACACCGTGCTCCCCGCGCGTGGGGGGGAGCTGTTACGGATGTTCTTCCTGGGGCGCCGCACAGGTTGCTCGCGGGTCACGATCCTCGGCACGATCATCGCCGAACGACTGCTCGACGCGCTCGCCCTGCTCGTCATGCTCGTCGTGCTGCTGGCGGTCGTGACCGCGGGCGGCGTGCGGAGCTCCTCGAATCCCTCCGACCTCGCGATCGCGGCCGCGATTGTCCTGCTCGCCGGGGTGCTCGTGCTGCTGGCAGCGTGGCGTATGGCCCACACCGGGCGCCTTCGCGGGCTGAACAGCCGCGTGGCCTCGCTCACACTCGCCACGCGCAACCTGCTCAGCGCACAGGGCCTCCTGCTGGGACTGCTCACCCTCCCGATCTGGCTGGGCGAGGGGTTCATCTACTGGCTGGTCGGCGCGGCGCTGCACCTCCACCTGGATTTTGCGCAGGGGTGTTTCCTGGTGGTGCTCTCGAGCCTCGTGGCGATCATCCCCGCCGCTCCCGGCTACGCCGGCACCTACGACGCCGCGATCCAGATCGGGCTGGGAGCGCTCGGCGTTCACGGAGGGCGCGCGATCTCCTTCGGACTGCTGGTGCGCCTGGTCATCTTCGTGCCGATCACCGTCGCCGGGCTGGTCCTCCTCTTCGTCCGCTACGGCGGGCTCTCCTCCCTCGCTCGCGCGCGGAGGGAGAGGTACGATGGCGTGCCTGCGCGGAGGACCGAAGCCGGGAGACAAGCGCCCGCCCACGCGCTTGGGGCGGGGCTCGCCTGCACGGACGATCCCGAGGTCAAAGCGATGGTCTCCGCGTGAGCTCCCCGGTGGCGATCGTGACGGGCTCGGGCGGGTTGATCGGCTCTGAGGCCGTGCGCTACTTCGTCGGGGAGGGCTTCGAGGTGGTGGGGATCGACAACAACATGCGCGCCTACTTCTTCGGCCCGAGCGCATCGACGGCTCCGACCACCGAGCGTCTGGTGGCGGAGCTCGGCGACGCGTTCCGTCCGCTGCGGCTGGACATCCGCAATGGTGCGCGTGTCGCGGGGGTGCTGGCCGGGTACGCCCCGCGCGTGGAGCTGATCGTTCACACCGCCGCTCAACCCTCTCATGACTGGGCTGCGTCGGAGCCGCAGACCGATTTCACGGTCAACGCGAACGGGACGCTGAACCTGCTGGAGGCCGCGCGCCGGTACGCGCCCGACGCGACGTTCATCTTCACCTCCACCAACAAGGTGTACGGCGACACCCCCAACCATCTGCCGCTGGTGGAGCTCCCGACACGCTTGGAGCTCCCCGAGGAGCACCCCTGGTATGGGGGGATCGACCTGGGGATGTCGATCGACCGTTGCACCCACAGCCTGTTCGGTGTCAGCAAGGTCGCGGCCGACCTGCTGGTGCAGGAGTACGGGCGCTACTTTCAGATGCCCACCGTCTGCTTCCGCGGGGGGTGCTTGACCGGCCCTCAGCACGCGGGGGCGCAGCTGCATGGCTTCCTCGCGTACCTGATGAGATGCACGGTCACCGGGGAGCCCTACACGGTGTTCGGCTATGGCGGCAAGCAGGTGCGCGACAACATTCACGCGAATGATGTGGTGCGCGCGTTTCATGCCTTTCACCTCGACCCCCGTCCCGCCGCGGTCTACAACCTCGGCGGGGGACGCGAGAGCAACGTCTCGATGATCGAGGCGATCGCGCTCTGCCAGGAGATCGCGGGGCGCGAGCTCGAGCACAGCTACTCCCCGCAGGCGCGGGTCGGCGATCACCGCTGGTGGATCAGCGACCTGGAGGCATTCAAGCGCGACTACCCCGAGTGGCGGCTCACGACCGGCATCAGGGAGGTCCTCCAGGAGATCCACGACCACAACGCCGAACGCTGGGCCGCCGAGTGCGACGTCGCCATGGCTTGAGGCCCGATGGCCGCGCGCACCGTTTTGATCACCGGGGGTGCCGGCTTCATTGGTGGGACCCTTGCGCTGGAGTTTGCCACGCGGCACCCCGACTGGGAGATCGTCGCGCTCGACAACCTGCACCGCCGCGGCTCGGAGCTCAATCTCCCGCGTCTGCGTGAGGGCGGGGTGCGCTTCGTGCACGGCGACGTGCGCGAGCCCGAGGACCTGCGCGCCGCCGGAGCGTTCGACGCGCTCGTGGAGTGCTCCGCGGAGCCCTCGGTGATGGCGGGGGTGGACGGGGCAACGGGCTTTCTGGTGCACACCAACCTGCTCGGCGCCTACCACTGCCTGGAGGAGGCAGCACGCAACAGGGCGCAGGTGGTGTTCCTCTCGACCAGCCGCGTATATCCCGTGGCTGCGCTCCACGCGCTCTCCTACGAGGAAACGGATACCCGCTTCGCGCTGAGCGAGCGGCAGCCGCTTCAGGGAGCCTCCGCTCACGGTGTCTCCGAGCGCTTTCCATTGCAGGGTGCCCGCACGCTCTACGGCGCGAGCAAGCTCGCCGCCGAGTTGCTGATCGCCGAGTACGCCGAGAGCTTTGGCCTATCAACGGTCGTGAATCGCTGCGGGGTGGTCGCCGGGCCGTGGCAGATGGGCAAGGTCGACCAGGGCGTCTTCACCCACTGGATGCTCGCCTTCTACTTCAAGCGCCCACTCTCCTACATCGGCTTCGGCGGCACCGGCATGCAGGTGCGCGACCTGCTGCACGTGGCCGACCTCGCCGAGCTCGTCGACGACCAACTGGTGCGCCCCGAGCACTGGGCGGGCGCGGTGGTGAACGTCGGTGGAGGCGTCGATGTCAGCCTCTCGCTACGCGAGACCTCGGCGCTGTGCGAGCAGATCACCGGCAACACCGTGCAGGTCGCGGCGGATCGCGAGACCCGCGCGGGGGACGTGCCGATCTACATCTCCGACACACGCGCGCTGCACCGCTGGAGCGACTGGACGCCACGCACCGGGCCGCGCGAGATCCTGGCGGACATCTTCGACTGGATGCACGAGCACGAGCACGGGCTCGCCCCGGTGCTCGGGCGATGAGCAGCGTTGAGGGTCGGGTGGTCTTCGGGCGCAGCCGAGCTCTGGAGAGCCACGCAAGCGCGGCGGCGGGCCGCATTCGAGCCCACGCCGCGCGCCTGGCCCCCACGGCGCTCCCCTTCGGCGTGGTCCTGCTGCTGAGCGCGCTCGCGGCCTACTGGTGCCTGTTCTCGCAGTTCCACTACTACGACGACACCGGCTTCGACACCTACTCGATCCGGTTGTTCGCCCAGGGCCACGTGCTCTACAACCAAGTCTTCACACCCTACGGGCCATTCGTGTATGAGCTCTGGGGCGGCCTGCTCGCGGTGCTCGGTCGTCCCCTCACCACCGACGGCGCCTTCCTCTCCACCTGGGTCGTGTGGGTGGCCACCAGCCTGCTCATCGGTGTCACCGCGAAGCGGCTGAGCGGCCGGCTCAGCCTGGGGATCGTCGCGCAGGTGCTCAGCTTCACCGTGCTGAACGTCGCCGCCAACGAGCCAATCACACCCGATCTGCTCGTGACGTCGATGCAGGCGCTGATCGTCGCGGTCTGTGCGTTCGGGCTGGCGCGCTGGCCGGAGCACTCGCTCGCCGCGGTGGGCGCGCTCGTCGGGGCGCTCCTGCTCAGCAAGATCAACGCCGGAGCCTTCGCCCTGGTCGCGGTCGCCTACGCAGCGATCGCGACGCTGCCCCGGCTGCGGCGGGTCGCGGTGCTGCGCTGGGGCAGCCGCGCTGCGCTGGTCCTGACCGGGCCGCTGCTGATGTCCAAGGATCTGAGCTGGTCGGGCAGGTACGCACTGCTCGGCGCCGCCGGCGGCCTCGCGCTCGTGCTCGCTGGCTGGCGCTCCGATCCGGCCGCCGAGGATGAGCTGCGCGAGGACGAATCCGTGTGGTGGACCGTCAATCTGCTGCGTGGGCTGGGCTACTCGGTGCTTGCGATCCTGGGTGTGATCTTCGTCCTCGGGACATCGCCGGGAGCGATGTTCGAGACGCTGATCGTCGACGGCGCCCGCCAGCGCTTGGAGGATCCGTTCCCCGCTGTGCTCACACACGGGGTCGTGTGGTGGGCGCTCGCGGGAGTCCTCGCCGCGCTCCTGATCCGCGGCCTCCTCGCTCGCCTCGGCCACGGGGGGCGCGTCTGGTTCTCGCTGGCCGGCGCGGCCGGCCGCATTCTCGCTGGCCTCGCGATCTGGTCCTCGCTCGTCAGCGCGTGGCCGTTCAACATCGCTCCGAACGCCGAGTTCGCGCTTGCGCTGCCACTCGCGTGGGTGGCGGCCCTTCCGTGTGGACGCGACGACGCGAGCACGGCCACCCACTTTCTGCGGCTGCTGGTCCCGGCGCTCGCGGTTATGAGCGCGCTGTTCGCCTATCCGGTCGCCGGCAGCCAGATCGGGTACGGCTCGGTGCTGTTCGTGCTCTGCGGCGCTGTCTGCGTGGCGGACGGGCTGCACGACCTGAACGTATCGCTGGTGAACATGCGTGCCTCTGCCACCGCTGCCATTGCGGTACGCGGGGGCGCCGCGATTCTCACAGCGACGCTCGCGCTCGCCTGGACGATCGATTTCGTGGTGCGGCCGATGGGTGGATACCGGACCACCTACCGAGACGAGCGGGCGCTGCCGTTTGCAGGAGCGACTCGCCTTCATCTGGAACCGGCGGTTGTGAACGTGTTCACCGGCCTGATCGCCGATGCGAGGACGCACTGCCGCACCCTGATCTCGATGTCGGGGCTGCCGAGCCTGAACCTGTGGAGTGGCCTACCGGAGCCCGACGGCCTGAGTGTGATCGGGGTCTGGTGGAAGGCGCTGCTTCCGGCTCAGCTCACCACGGCGCTCGCCGACGCCGAGGCTGCATCCGGCCTCTGCGAGGTCCGCAATCAGACCGAGATCGAAGCGTGGGATGGCCGCCGCCCGCTTCCCCAGATCCCGCTGGTTCGCTTCCTCGAGCAGGATTTCGTTCCAATCGGCCGCTTCGGCTTCAGTGGACTCGGTTACTACGAACTGCTGGTACGCAGGTAGCAACTCTGGAGGAGCGGCCCTGTGGAGATGAGGTATGCCTCTGGTCTGCGTTCACACGAGGCAAACGGCTGTCGGTGTCGTGGGTATGAGTCGGACCTGCCAAGGTTGTGTGCTGGTGTCGGGTGGGAAGCGGACGATTGCGGGTGTGCCTTCTGTGGGGATGACGGATAGTGGACGGCACCCCAAGCCCACGAGAGGAGACGAAGGTCACGGACCCTGACGGCTACGTGCTGATGGTCACGCAGATGAGCCGGACGAGCCGGAGGGCGTCTAGCTTCCTACGGGCTGGCTGAGCGCGCCATCGGTGCTCACCCGATGCTCGTGGTGCGGCAGGACGACCTCGGCCGCCTCCTCCCGGGGTCACATGCGGGTAGAGCAGCTTGACCACGATGATCGCGCAGCCGCAGCCGACGAGCTGCGCCACTACGAAGCCGGGCACCGACGCGGGTGCGATCCCGGCGAACGTGTCGGAGAACATACGCCCGACGCTGATCGCGGGGTTGGCGAAGCTGGCGGAGCTGGTGAAGAAGTACGCGGCGCCTATGTACGCGCCGACCGCCGCCGGAGCGACGTTCAACCGTCTTGTGCGGGCGAGCGAGAAGATCACGAGCAGCAGGCCGGCGGTTGCGATGACCTCACTGAACAGGTGCGCCGGAGACGCGCGATGGTGCGTGGAGATGCTGACGGCTGCGAGCGCGAACATACCGTTGGCGACGATCGCGCCGAGCACGCAGCCGGCGACTTGGGCGGGGATATAGGCGAGCGCGTCGCGCCAGCGGATACCGCCGAAAGTCGCGTCACCGATCGAGACGACCGGGTTGAAGTGTGCGCCTGAGACGGGGCCGAACATGAGGATGATCGCCGCGAGCCCCATTGCGGTCGCGGCAGCGTTCTCGAACAGCTCGAGGCCCACGTCGTTGGGGGAGAGCGTCTGCGCCGCTATGCCCGAGCCGATCACAAGCGCGGCGAGGAACGCCGACCCCAATAGCTCGGCAAACAGGCGGCGGGCGAGCGGCGGCGTGTCGGTCATGCAGCGACCAAGAGCTTGTCTGCCAACTCGCCGGGCAGCCCCGCCTCGCGGACCTCGGCGGCTACCGCGTCCGTGTCGTAGGCGATCCGCTCGATACTCACGTCCACACTCTGCGCGCCCGGTGTCAGGACGGCGAATGCGCCGCGCGGGTCGCCGTCCTTGGGCTTGCCGACCGATCCGCAGTTGACGAACAGCACCCCGCTGTACTCGTGGACCCACGGTTTGTGGGTGTGACCGAACACGAGCACGGGATCATGCTCGGCCGCCGCGAGGCGTTCGTAGAGGCTGGCCGGCTTGTCCTCGAACAAATACTCGTTGACCTTGCGAGGCGACCCGTGAACTAGGTGGACATCGACGTTACCGACGGGAAAGTGCAGATCGAACGGCAGGCCGCGCATGAAGTCCCTGGACGCTTGGCTTGTGTGCGCGAGCGTCCAGTCCACCGAGCGTTGCCCAAGCTCGCGATCGTGCTGCGTGACATACGCGCAGCCGCAGTCCTCGAGATCGCGTCCGATCGCATAGTCGTAGTTGCCGTAGATCGTCGGAATGTCCCGCTCGGCAATCAGGGCGCACACCTCGTTGGGGTGCGGGCCGTAGCCCACAAGGTCACCGCCGCAGAACACGCTCTCGATGCCAAGCTCCTGGATCCGCGCGAGCGCCGCCTGCAGCGCCGGGAGGTTGCCATGGATGTCCGTTATGACCGCCACGGCGTCCGGGTCGCTCACGATCCCCCCCCTGCGGCAATCAGGTCGCAGGTGTCGCGGCGTAGGCACTCGCGGGTCTTGCGGTGCGCGAGGGTCATCACGTGCGAGCGCACGCGCGCACCGTCGAAGCCCTCAAGGACCGCATCGGCGCACGCGCGTATCTCCTCCGGCGAGCGAGTGGCGGCGAACTCCTCTGCGAGCGTCGGCAGCAGCCGCCTGAGGCGAAACTCGTGGGCGGTGCGGTCGGCGCGGATCGCTTGCAGGCGCACGGCGATCAGCTCGCGGATTTGGGCTTGGATGCCGTCGCGGATCGCGCGCACGTCCTCGATCGGTCTGCCGGCCGGGTCGGGTATGTCCCACGCCTCCACGATCGTCGGCACGTAGGGGCAAGCATCGCCGCAGCCCATCGTGATCGCCCAATCGGCGTGAAGCTGCATCTCGAGCGTGAGCTTCTTTGGCTTGCGCCCGGCGAGGTCGAATCCGATCTCGCGCATCGCCTCGACCACGGGCGGCCAAATCTCGGGGGCGGGTTCGGTGCCGGCGGACTCGGCGCGCACGTCCTCGGGGCCGTAGCGCTCAAAGAACGCTTGGGCCATCTGCGAGCGCCCGGCGTTGTGATTGCAGACGAACAGCACGTAGCGGACTGGCGGCTCGGCTGCCTGCTCCTCGGGGGGTGCGTCGCTGGTGTTCATGGCACGGATGGTATTACATCGACAGATGCGAGTGTTATTGATATAAGTAGATCGATGCCAGTCGATTTGGAGCTATCCCCCAAGCAGAAGCGAGCCAACGGCGCTCCCTGTTGTGAGCCCGTCGTCTACCCCGACGTACAACGCGAGGAAGCGCTGCGCATGGCCGAAGTCGCCAAGGCCCTCGGTGACCCGATCCGCTTGCAGCTCGTGGACGTGTTGCGCAAGCACGCCGGCAAGGTCTGCGTCTGCGAGCTGGTGCCGCTGTTCGACATATCCCAGTCCACGCTCTCCCACCATCTCGGCAAGCTGCGCGCGGCCGGGATCGTGGACTCCGAGCGCAAGGGCCTCTGGGCCTACTACTACGTCATCCCCGACGCACTCAAGGAGCTATCCGCATGGCTGAGCTGACCACCCCCGCTGAGACGACCACGAACTCCTGTTGCGCGCCCGATGCACAGGCGACGTGCTGTGAGTCGAGTGCCAAGGCGGACTGCTGCGACCCCAGCCATGGAGACGGATGCGGCTGCGCCGCCAGCATCACTACGACGCAAGCTGGCGACATACGCGAGCAGGTGCGCGAGCGCTACGCCGCCGCCGCCGTGCAGGTGACGACGACCGATCCCGGCGCCGGCTGCTGCGCTCCGAGCGAGACATTCGACGGCGGCAGCGAGGTCTTCGGCGCCGCGCTCTACGCGCTCGGCGACCACGAACAGCTACCCGACACCGCCAAGCTCGCATCCCTCGGCTGCGGCAACCCCACCGCCGTCGCCGAACTACACGAGGGCGAGACAGTCCTCGACCTCGGCTCCGGCGGCGGCATCGACGTACTGCTCTCAGCCAAGCGCGTCGGCCCGACCGGCAAAGCCCACGGGCTCGATATGACTGAGGAGATGCTTGCCCTCGCACGCGAGAACGCGCGCAAGGCCGGCGTCGAGAACGTCGAGTTCCACAAGGGCTACATCGAGGAGATACCGCTCCCCGACGCGAGCGTTGACGTGGTGATCTCCAACTGTGTCATCAACCTCTCAGGCGACAAGCCCAAGGTGTTGCGCGAGGTCGCGCGAGTCCTGCGACCGGGCGGACGCTTCGCCGTCTCCGACGTGATCGCCTACGAGAACATGGATGACGCCACCCGCGCCGACATGCAGGCATACACCGGCTGCATCGCCGGAGCGCTCACCGAGCAGGAGTTCACGCAAGCACTCGCCGAAGCCGGGCTGGCCGACGTGGACATACGCGAGACGCACCGCGTACATGCGCAAGCCGCCTCTGCGATCGTGCGCGCACGCAAGCCGAGCGCGGCGTGAGCGCAAGTCCACCTGTACGATCCGCAGACGCTCTACCGCCATTGGGAGGACGGCCAATGGAGTCCGTGGGACATCGACCTCGCCGCTGATCGCGAGCAGTGGGAGACGATGGAGGACCGTTCATTGATCGTGTTCGTGCTCGGCTCGCTGATGGTCGCCGAGGAGCGGATCACGACGAAGTTCTCCGGGCTCGTCGGCGCGCACGGCAGCGAGGAGGAGGCCACGTTCCTTGCCACCCAGCAAGTCGATGAGGCCCGGCACATGCAGTTCTACGCCCGCTTTCAAGACGAGGCCGTCGCAGAGCCGGTGCTGATAGCCGAGCACGTACAGCGCGCCCGCGCACACGTCTCCCCAGCGTTCCGCGCGATCTTCGATGACAAGCTCGTGGCCGCCCACGATCGCCTGCTCGCCAATCCCGCCGACGCTGAGGCCAAGGTCGCTTTCGTGACGATCTACCACCAAATCCTTGAGGGCACGCTCGGGCTGACGACGTTCGAGTTCGCGACCCGCTTCCTAGAGCGCGAGGGTCAGCTTCCCGGCTTCGTCGCCGGCTACAGCAAGATTCACCACGACGAGCACCGCCATATCGCGTACGGCACATGGTTCCTGCGCGAAGCCATCGCCAAAGACGCCGCGCTCGGCGACGTCGTGCGTCAGACGCTGCGCGAGCTTCTGCCCGCCGTCGCCGAGTCGCTGACGCCGCCAGCAGGTGCCGACGCGTCCGTGCTCGGCGCCTCAGCGGACGAGTTGCGCTCGTTCGCGCTCGACGGGCTCACGCGCCGGCTGAACATCATCGGCGTGCCGCTGCAGACGCTCTGAATCAGGGCGCTTTTTCGGTGTCGAACCGAAAAGGAAGTGTCCAAATGGGTATGACGATCAATCGCCGGTATCGGGATGCGCAGTACGACGGCCTGATGACGGGCCTGACCGCGCACGACGACATTCAACCACCTGCGCAACGACGAAGTGGCCGAGGCGAAGGCGGCTGCACCACCGTTTCAAGGGCGAGTTGCGGCTGCTCGATGATCTCGGGCGGGAGCGCGAGCCCGAGGCTGAGCAGTTCGAGTTGACGATGCCGGCGCGAGAGCTGCGGCCGATTATCGAACGCGTCTATTGGAGCGCCGTCGCGTCGCTCGACAACGAACCGGACCAGTTGGTCGATGAGGCGCTTGCCAACCTCAATGAAGCCGCAGGGGTGATCTGCCCTTGGTTCGGTGGAGTCCACGTGTGATCTTACCAGTCTGATCTCCGTCCCCGCCAAACCCAGGGCGGCTCAGTGCGGTGTGCCCTGATTGCCACCTCGCATGGGGAGAGGGTGAGTATCTGCAGCTGCGGCGGCGCTTGGGATGGGGCGGAGGAGCTCACACCACGCAGACGGCCGTGGGTACGGTGGGCACGAGCCGCACGTGCCAGGGTTGTGTGCCGGTGTCGGGTGGGAAGCGGACGATCGCGGGCGTGCCTTCTGTGGGTATGACGTGCAGAGGTTGTGTGGGAACGTGGTTTGCGTAGCGGCGGGCGTAGACTGATACTTGTCCTGTTGCGTGCATGGTGAGGTAGAGCCCGTGTCCGGGTGCGACGCTGATGATGGCGCCGTTGCCTGGTGCGGTTGGTGTGAGGAGCGTGCAGCCGTGGCTGGTGCCGGGGATGGGTGTCTGTGTGACGTGCATCGCGGGTGCGTGGCGGACCTGGGCTGGGACGGTGGCGTGCAGCTCTCTCGCGGTGGGCTGTTCCAGGGGAAGGGCCTCGACGTTCAGGAGCGCGATGTCAGCCAATTCTCGGTCTTCTTCGGGCAGCGACATGGTTTGTGTTGGTGTGAGCAGTCTCTGGCCCTCGTACATCCACGGCAGGCGGTGGAGGTCCGCCCGCAAGCCCGAGCTCGCCTGGCTCGCCACGGTCCCGGTGGTGGCGCTGGCACTGGCCTGGGCGCTGGGCGCTGCGGGTAGGGGTGCGATCGAGATGGCGGAGAGGCGTACTGTGATCGCTCCGGAGTTGTGGCCATCGACTGTGGCTCGCAGTGTGTGTGGGTCCATGTTGAGGTTGAAGGGTGCGGGGTAGTCGGCGTCGGCCGGCACGGCGATGACGAGGCCGTCGTCGGTGGTGCCGGGGGGTACGCGGTAGGTCGTTTCGTTGATCGTCACGTAGCGGGGTGCGGCGCGTGTGAAGAGGGTTTCCAGGCGTTCCCAGCCTGCGACTTGCAGGCCGTCGATCGAGGCGACCATGACGGCGCCTGCAGGTGAGCTCGGCAGCGTGATGGTGTGCCCGAGGGAGCTGTGGATGATGTCGATTGTGTGTGGCGTTCCGCAGCGATTGGGCACGCGTGCGAGCGTCTGCCATGATTCGTTGTGTTCGATTTCGGTGAAGTGGCAGAGCATTGAGAGCATCGCCGCGGGCGATTCCCAGGTCGGGTTGCGCCCGTCGATCGCTTGTTTGACCTGTCTGAGCACGCGGTCGGGTCCGCGGCTCGCATCGGCGTAGGCTGCGGCGTTCAACTGGTCCAAGCGCGGGGTGTAGGCGGAGTAGGATTGAAACACGGGCAGCGGGCACCAGCGCCACTGCGGATGTGCCCACACGGCGGCGATTTCATCCGGCTCGGCGTTGACGCAGTGACCGCGCAACGTACGCGCCATCACGGCCGTCACCGCGTCGTCTCTGCGCACCCCGATGTGACCCTCCGCGACCAGCGCGGCTGGTTGCATCACGTCGTGTACCTGTGCCACCAGTTCATCGATGTGCTCGAGGGGATTGAGAGCCTGGTCGACCGGCTGGAGCAGAACAGCGAACGAGGCCACGGCGAGCACGCCGCCCAGCGCCAGGCCCGTCGCTCGCTGGCTCCTTCTCCAGGGAATCATCAACGCTACAGGCACCAGCATCCCCAGGAAGGCGGCGTGACCGAGGTCATAGCGCACGAACATCTCCCGCGCCAGGAAGTAGTGGACGAGCAGGACGGCGCCTGCCAGCGCCGCTCGTCGGCGCAACGGCTCCATCGAAAGCGCCGTCCATGCGCCCGCTGTCAGCGCCGCCGCCGATCCAAGGAGTACCCATACCTCCCATTCGCCGCCTGCTCCAAGCTCGTTGTGGCCCATCGCTTCGACGTAGCCGCCGACCACTTCATAGCCGTTGTGCAGGTAGTCGGGCAGCGCCCCGAGCGGCTGTCCCAATAGCAGCCACAGCGCCAGCAACGCCAAGAGCAGGCTCGACGCCGCCGCCGCGAGATCGCGACGACGGCGATCGCTCCCGAGAAGGCCCGCGGTCACGATCGCCGTTGCTGCCACACCGTCGTTGAGCTTGACCAGCAGCGCGAAGCCTGCGAACGCCGCTCCGCCGACGGCCAGCATCCGGATGGCCCGCTCTCTATGCGGTGCCGGCGTCGAGAGGGCCAGCGCCACCAGGCCGAACGCGGTTGCGATCACAGGTTCCGTCAAGACCGCGCCGACGATTGTCAGGACGATTGCGAGCGGCCAATGCATCCAGCGTCGCAGGTTGGTTAGCAGCACGGCCACCAGGGCCATATGGAGCAGGCCGCCAAGCGCCTCTCCCGCAAGCAGCATGCCCGGGGTGACGGCAACGGGGTTGAGGATGAAGCCCAGCGGTCCGTAGGTGAAGACGACTTGCCTCCCAAAGACCAGGCCGTGCGAGACTGCCAGGCTCAATCCCACGACCCAGGAGTTGTCGAGGCCGAGTCCGGCCACGAGCGGGCCGGAGGCGAACGGCCAGGTGCATGCCACAAGGGCCAGCACCAGTGCGATCGTCCAAGCGTTGGCCCGCAGTGCGGCGTATGCCCCGATTGCCACCTCGCGTGGGGAGAGGGTGAGTATCTGCAGCTGCGGCGGCGCTTGGGATGGGGCGGAGGAGCTCACACCACGCAGACGGCCGTGGGTACGGTGGGCACGAGCCGCACGTGCCAGGGTTGTGTGCCGGTGTCGGGTGGGAAGCGGACGATCGCGGGCGTGCCTTCTGTGGGTATGACGTGCAGAGGTTCCGTGGAGACGTGGTTTGCGTAGCGGCGGGCATACACTGATACCTGTCCTGTTGCGTGCATGGTGAGGTAGAGCCCGTGTCCGGGTGCGACGCTGATGATGGCGCCGTTGCCTGGTGCGGTTGGTGTGAGGAGCGTGCAGCCGTGGCTGGTGCCGGGGATGGGTGTCTGTGTGACGTGCATCGCGGGTGCGTGGCGGACCTGGGCTGGGACGGCGGCGTGCAGCTCTCTCGCGGTGGGCGATGCCAAGGGGAGGGCCTCGGTCTTCAGGAGGGTGGCGTCGACCAGTTCTCGGTCTTCTTCGGGGAGCGACAGGATTTGTGTTGGTGTGAGCAGTTTCTGGCCCTCGTATACCCATGGCAGGTGGTGGGTGTCTGCCCGGAAGCTCTGGTTCGCCGCGGATTCGACACCACCACTGGCGGCGGGCCCGCTGGTGGTGGTGGCAACTGGTTCGCTGGGGACAGGGGGTAGGGGTCCGATCGGGATGGCGGATAGAGTGACCGTGATCGCTCCGGAGCTGTGGCCATCGACTGTGGCTCGCAGTGTGTGTGGGTCCATGTTGAGGTTGAAGGGTGCGGGGTAGTCGGCGTCGGCGGGCACGGCGATGACGAGGCCGTCGTCGGTGGTGCCGGGGGGCACCCGGTAGGTCGTTTCGTTGATCGTCACGTAGCGGGGTCTCGCGCGTGTGAAGAGGGTTTCCAGGCGTTCCCACCCCGCGACCTGTAGGCCGTCGATCGAGGCGACCATGACGGCGCCTGCAGGTGGGCTCGGCAGCGTGATCGTGTGTCCCAGTGAGCTGCGTATGACCGCGATCGTGTGTGGTGCTCCGCAGCGGTCGGGTACGCGCGCGAGCGTCTGCCACGTTTCGCTGTGTTCGATTTCGGTGAAGTGGCAGAGCAGCGAGAGCATCGCCGCGGGCGATTCCCAAGTCGGGTTGCGCCCGTCGATCGCCTGATCGGCCTGCCTGAGCACGCGGTCGGGTCCGTGGCTCGTATCGGCGTAGGCCGCTGCGTTCAGCTGGTCCAGGCGGGGGGTGTAGGCGGAGTAGGACTGGAAGACGGGCAGCGGGCACCAGCGCCACCCGGGGTGTGCCCACACGGCGGCGATTTCGTCCGGCTCGGCGTTGACGCAGTGACCACGCAGCGCGTGCGCCATCGCCAGCGGCACCGCGTCTTCCTGCTTGACGCTCTCGCGTCCCTCCGCGATCGGCGCAGCGGGGTGCAGCACCTGGCGCGCCTGAGTCAGGAACTGGTGCGCGTCGCCGAGCGGGTTGATGATCTCACTGACTGGTCTTGCCAGCACCGCAAACACGGCCACTGCTATCAGGGCGGCCAACGCGAAGCCTGTCGCGCGCAGAGCCCTGGGCCAGGGGATCATCAGCGCCACGGCGCACAGCAGCGCGATGGTCGCGAAGTGGCCCGGGCCGTAGCGCACGAACGCCTCGCGTGCCACGAAGTAGTGAACGACCAGCACTGCGCCGGCCAGCGCCGCTCCGCGGCGGGGACGCTCTGTGTCGAGCGCCCGCCAGGCGCCGATGGCAAGGGCGACCGCCGAGCCCACGACCAGCAGCGTCTGCCACTGAGATTCTGCCCCGGGGCTGAGGCCCATCGCTTCGACGTAGCCCCCGATCACCTCGTAGCTGTTGCGCAGGTAGTCCGGCAGCGCTCCCAGCGGCTCACCCACGAGCAGCCACAGCGCCACCAGCGTGCCCAGGAAGCTCGCGGCCGCGCGGGTGAGATCGCGCCGGCGCCAGTCGCTCCCCGAGAGGCCCACCGCCAGGATCGCACACGCCGCGACGCCGCCGTTGAGCTTGACCAGCATCGCGAAGCCGGCGAACGCTCCGCCGCCGATCGCCAACCGGCGGAACGCCTGCTCCCTGCGGTCGGCCGGTATGGTGAAGGTCAGCGCCACCAGGCCGAAGGCGATCCCGTAGAGCGGTTCACCGATGGCCCGCCAGCCGACGAGGCTCGCGACGAGCAGCGTGAGGACGCTCGCGCCAAGCAGGTTCATCCTGCGTCGGAGGTTGGCTAGCAGCACCGCCACCAGCGCCAGCTGGATCAGGCCCACTAGCACCTCGCCGAAGAAGAACGTGCCCGGTGTCACCGCGGTGGGGAACATGCCGAAGCCGAGCGGCCCGTAGGTGAAGATCACCTGCCTTCCGAAGGCCAGGCCGTGTGCCACCGCCAGGTTCAGGCCCACGACCCAGGAGTTGTCCAACCCGCCGCCCGCGTTGACGGAGCCGACCGGCCAGCTCATGGCGGTGATGAGCAGCACCAGCGCGATCGTCCAGGCGTGGCTCCGGAGAGCGGCGCCGACGGTCGCGCTCGCTGCTTGGGTCTTCTTCGCCAGGTTGGGCATTGCCATGCGATACAAAATGGGGAGGGGCGCCAATCCAGGTGGCGGGTCTTGGTGCGCCGCCGTGAGCGTGAGAGCAGCGGCCCCCTGTCCGTGTGGCGACTCGGGGCGTGGGTCTGGATGTGCGAGTGGGGAGGCCGGGTCCGGGAGGATCGCCTCGCCTGGCGCCGGGGGGCTTGGGTCGAGGTGCGCAGGGATCGGGGTGGCCGTCGGAATGATCGACTCGCTCGATGCGGTGCCCAGGAGATCGGCTTCGCGGATCAGATGAAAGACGACGGGCGGCAGCTCGAGCTCGAGCTCGTGAATGGGCAGAGCGCGAGACCAGAAGAATGTGGTCCTCCGCGCACGCTCGGCGAGCCACGGCAACAGCGACACACCGGCCGAGTCGCCGACGATCGCCAGCCGTGCGTCCTCCTCCACCTCGGTGTTCGCGTACACCCGCATATGCGTCGCCCCGACCGCCGCGAGGTGCGACTCGACCGGCATCCGCAGCGCGTGGAGCCGGCTCGCGTCGAGGATGACGCCATCCTCGGCTTCGACGGCCGGCTCGCTGCCGACCAGCTCGGCGTCCCGCAACTCGAACTTGGGTGCGTCGGCCAACGTTCCCCGATACCCGGCGACCGGGCGCAGATGGAGATCGGCGAAAGCGGGAGGGCGCAGCGCGGGAACCCACTTGCTGGCCTCCTTGAGCAGGGCGCGCGCCACGAAGAAGGCTCCCCGGTCGTTCCAGTCGCGGTCGGTCCGGTGATAGGTCGCTCCGTGGCGGGCGGCATGGCGCAGGACCGGCAGCAGGTCCAGGAGGTCCACCGCGTCCACGTCGTGCAGGCGCGCTCTCAGTTCGACCACCCACTTGCGATCGGGTCCGGTGTGGGCTCCGAGGACACGTCGCTTGGCCGGAACGATCACGGGCACGTAGCGGAGCCCCACCGCTGCGCAGGCCTCCGCGGTGGCGGCCAGGGTGTTCACGCGGGCGTCGAGATCGGCGGACGTCGGCTTCGGATGAGAATCGAACTCGCGTGCGTCGAACAGCCAGCCGTCTGAGATCACCGCACGGAGGTCCGCCGATCTCGGAGGCTCGGGAACCTCGACCGGGGGCGTCCCGCTCGGCGGCAGGTCTCCCGGCTCGAACACGACGTCGCTCCAACCGTTGCCCGACGCAGCCTCATGCCAGAACGACGGCGAAGCCGTGATTGGGGCCTTCTCGGGTCCTGCGAGCGCGAGCACGCGACGGCGACCGGGCGCCTGCAGCGAGTCGGGAAGGGACATCAGAAAGCCGTGGGCGCCGTCTCCGAACTCGGCGAGATCGGGGCGGGAGATATCGGCTGTGCCCTCCGCGACGGTCTCGCCGTCCACGGTGATCGTGATCTGGACTCGCTCCTGCGGGGCCGCGGGGTCCCAGCACCAGCCCAGCACGTTGCCGTTGCCCACCCCCTGCAGGCAGCCCTCGTAGGTGGGCGTCCGCTCCTCGGCGGGATCCGGGGAGCGCTCCACCGTGCTCGTCGGTCGCCCGCCGCGGCGGCCGATCATGCCGGGGCTCCCGTGACTCCGGTCCGCGCCTGGGCGCGCGTGTACGTATCGGTCAACGTGTGTGCCTCCCCGTCCCAGCTGTGCGCGGCGGCGAACGCGCGGGCGCGCTGCGCGGCGAGCCGCCAGCCGTCCGGCTCGAGCAGACGTTCGAGGCTGGCGGCGATCGCGGGCGGATCTGTGGCGGGGGCGAGCGCCCCAAAGCCCTCGCGCCGCACCAGCGCTCCGATCACGGGCAGGTCGCTGGCGAGCACCGGCACACCGGCCGCGGCGTACTCGAACAGCTTGTTCGGCAGGCACAGCTCGTAGGAGCGGCAGATCGGCTGGATCAGGCAGAGGCCGGCGGTTGCTTCGGCGAGCGCCTCCGGCACCTCCGCGGGGAGGACTGCGCAGCGCAGCTCGACGCGATCGAGCACCCCGGCCTCCTCGGCGCGAGCGAGCAGGCTCCCGCGATAGCTCGATGCTCCCGGACCCACAGCTCGCAGGCGGGCAGCGGGGATCAGCGGGAGCGCGTCGATCATCTGCTCGAGGCCCCGGCCGGGCATCAGGCCACCGATGTAAACGACGAGGGGAACCTCGGGTCGGCTGGGGGGGAGCGCAGGCTCGCTGCGACGCGCATCGCGGGTGCTCGCAAAAGCGCCGCCGCCCTCGTGGGCGTCGAGGCCGTTGCAATCGCGGTGGCCCTCGGGGATGTTGCGTACAACCGAGGGTCGAGGGATGCGGTAGCGGGCAGCGAGCGCACCGGCGTACCCGGGGCTGGAGGTGAGAACCTCGTCGGCGCAGCGTACGAACATCGCCTCGCAGGCGAGCAGCCACGGCCGCCACTCCCAGCGCCCGTTGCGATCGGCCCACAGCTCGTGGCTGTCGTACACCAGAAGCGACCCGCACAGGAGCTTGATGCAGAGGCCGGCCCACATCGTGTTCCAGTCGTTGGCATGCACCAGCCGGGGCTTCACACGTCTTGCCACCGAGAGGGCCTGCAACGTGAACGACAGTCCGCTGAGCGTCCGCCGCGCTCTCCCCACGGGCGTGAGCGGCGAGGCGCCGCGCGAGGCGTGCAGCTCGCGCGGGGCCTCGCCGTGCGCACGTGCAGGCCGCGGGGTGCTGGGCAAGGGGTGAGGCTTGCGGGGGGCTTTGCTGCGTGTCCGCGCGAGCCGCGAGGTGCTGGGCGAGGCGTGACGCTCGCGGGGGGCTCCGCGGCGTGTCCGCGCAATCCGCGCGAGGAGGGGGGGGCGTGCGGGCAGTCGCAGTACCGGGACCCCCTCCACGCGCGCCTCACCGGCGGGAGCCGAGGCGGTGGCGACTCCCACCACGAGCGTGCTCCCCCCGAGGGTACGCTGGGCGACGCGCGCGGCGCGAAGCACGCGGGCGTCGTGATCGACGCCGTTGCGTACGAGCAGGAGGCTGTGAACCTGGGAGCTTGGGGGCACTGTGCTTGGAATGCCTTGCCTGGAAGCGCTGACTGGGTGGGCTGTCTTAGGGGAAGCCGGTGGGGGCCCGCCCCCCGTCGGAGTGGCGGTGACGGCGTGCGGCGAGCACGCCGATCACGATCGCGGCGAGGGCAATCAGGATGAGCAGCAGGTAGGTGGGGAGCGTGGAGCCCGCAGCTCGGGTTGCGGCGACCCCTGCGCCGGTGCGCAGCGCGGCCTGGCTGACCCCGGGCACCTGGGAGGAGGAGCCGAAGCCGTTTTCGGAGTGGATGGAGGAGGGATCCTGGGGTGTGCCACCGCCGTCGGCGGCAGATGCGCTCAACGCGCCGCCGCTGGCGCCGCCGTGCCCGCCCGCCCCCCCGGAGGAGCCGCTCGCGCCACCGCTGCCGCTCGCGCCCCCACCGCTGCCCGGGGCCCCCGCCTGGCCGCCGGGGCCGCTGCCGGACCCGCCCGAGCCGCCGGCACCTGGCCCGCCGGCGCCGTCGTCTCGTCTACCACTAGGTAACACGGGGGCCGCATCGCGTCGGGCACTATCCAGGGGTATCTGGTAAATGACCCCGGCGGGGCTTTCGGCCTTCGGATCGGTCCGCTGGACCATCTGGGCTTCGGCCGCGGCGGTCTGAACGCCGATCGTCAACGCCAACAACGCAAATGCTGCCACGCCCCCAGCGATCCACGCGCATCTCATGGATGGGACGGTAATCCCGAGTATGTCTGTCGATGTATCGAACTCGTTGCTTTTGAGCGATCCTCCGCGGGTGATTCCGGCTCAGGGGAGCCGCAATGGAGAGCGGGAGCACTCGATTTGGCCGGCGATCGCGCCCACGGTGCTCGTGCTCGCGCTGCTGGTGCTGGCGACGGTCTACTCGGGGGCATTCGATGTGGATCAGTGGGGTCCCCCGACGCTGTTCATCCTGCTGATGCTGCTCACGCTGATCCTGCGCGGCGGCGCCGCGCGGCTGCCCGACCGCTGGGTGGGGCTGGCGCTGGGGGGCGCGTGGGGGCTGGCGCTCTGGGCGGCGGCCTCGGCGGCGTGGGCGGGCTCGCCGGGTACCGCGCTTGAAGGGGCGGGTCGCGAGCTGATGTATGCGGCGGTCCTCACACTGCCTTTCGTGGCGGTCGGAGCGCCCGAGAACGGTGTCCGTGTGCTGCGCATCGCGGGCCGGGGCGTGGTGTGCGGGATCACGCTGATCGCGCTCTACACGGTGGGGTGGATGCTGGTGGACGGTCCGGCGCTGTTCCTGGCGGGGAGGTTGAACGAACCGATTGGGTACCGCAACGCGACGGCGCTGCTGTTCTGCATAGCGTTCTGGCCGCTGATCGTTCTCGCCGCGACCCGTACGCGGGGACGGGGCCTGCGCGCGGTGGCCCTGGGCTTGGCGGCGCTGATGCTGGGCCTGGCCCTCCTCACTCAGTCACGGGGTGTGCTGCTGGGTTTGAGCTGCGGGGGCGTCGTGGTGCTGGCGCTGGGGCCCGACCGTGTGCGGCGGGCGTGGCTGGCGCTGCTCAGTGTCGCGCTGGTGGCGGGCGCGTCGCCGTGGCTGCTGAAGCCGTTTCAGGCGTTCGACGGAGGCGATGGGGTGGTGCACGCCAGTGACATCGCGGTGGCGGCCCGCGCGCTGGTGGTGCTCACCGCGGTCGGCGCGATCGTGGGCTTTCTGCTCGCGGTCTTCGATGCGGGCCTGCGTCCCGCCGGTCCGGCGATGCGCCGGGTGGTGCGTCCCGCCTCGCGGCTGGGCCTCTATGCGGTGGTGCTGGCGGCGCTGGCGGGCGGGATGGTGGCCGTGCACGGCGATCCAGTGGGCGAGGCGCGGGTGAAGTGGCGGGAATTCAAGAGCCTGCAGACGACCACCACCGCGGAGGTCCGCTACACCTCCGCGGGGGGTCAGCGCTATGACCTGTGGAGGGTGGCGCTCCAGGAGCTGCGCGCGAACCCGCTGGGCGGCGTGGGGGAGGGCTCCTACGAATTCGGCTACTACCGGATGCGGCGCACCGACCGCAACCTCAACGACCCCCATGGGCTGCTCTTCCAGATCGGGGCGGAGCTGGGGGTGGTTGGTTTGGTGCTGTTCGCGATGATCCCCCTCGGCCTGCTCGCCTCACTGCGCCGCTGGTGGGGCCTGGCCTCGCCGCAGGCGCGCCGCAGCGCGTGCGGTCTGACCGCGGCTGGGGCCACCTTTCTCGGCCAGTCGCTGGTGGACTGGATGTGGCGCATACCCGGTCTCACCGCGCTGGGTCTGCTCTGCCCGGCTGTCGCGGTGGCACTGCTAGCACGCTCGGCCTCGGTGGGCGGCATGGAGGAGGGGGATATGGGGACGGCCCACCACGAGGGCGACCGCAATGGCTCGCGTGTCGTGGCGCCCCGCCATGATGGCGACTCAGGCGGTATGGCGTCCTCGATCCCGCGACGTCGCGGCCTGACGTGGCGGCGGGCGGCGGCGGGAGTCGGCCTGCTCGGAGCGGTTGCGCTAGTTCTCTCTCTGTACCTTTCCAACGTCTACGTGCGCCGAGCCGAAGACGAGAAAGGCCTCTCGCCGGCCACCCAGCTGGCGGACGCGCGCACGGCCTCGACGCTCGACCCGTGGGCGGTGGACCCCCACTACCTGGAGGCCTCCGCACTGGAGACCATGGGTAGGCGCCCCGCGGCGCGGGCACAGCTCGAACAGGCGCTCCGCCTCGAACCGGAAAGCCTGGTGCCGCTCGGCCTGCTCGGAGACTTCGAGGCGCGCGGCGGGCACTTCGGGGCGGCCCGCGCCTACTATCGCGAGGCTCTCGCTCGCGACCCGCTCGACACGGGCCTGCAGCAGCTCGTGCTCACAGGCGGGCGCCCGTCAGGTTCGTGAACTCGACGCGGCCCCTCCGGCGTGGCGTGGCAGAACGACGTTCGTTGTCAGGTTCGTGAGTGTGACGTGGCCCCTCGGTGCGCCTTGGCACGAGGGACGTCCCTCGTCAAGCTCGTGAGCAGCTCCAGCCACTGTCCGACGACGGCGGGGCGGTCGAAGCGGCGGGCGTGGAGACGGCCGCAGGCCCCCATCTCGAGGGCCTCCTCGGGCGAGGCATGCAGGCGGCGGAAGGCCTCCGCGAGTGCCGTGGAATCCTCGGGGGCGACCACGATGCCCGCGCCGGCGTTGCGCACCAGCTGGGCGGCCTCGCCGCGTGCAGCGAGGATCACGGGGCGCCCGGCGGCCAGCACCTCGAACAGCTTCGAGGGGAGGGCGCCGGTGAAGAGGGGCAGGTCGCGCAAGGGCACCACCCCGGCATCCACGGAGCCGTAGAGGGCTGGGATCTCGTGGGCGGGAACGGGACCGAGCAGGCGCACATTGACGAGGCCGCGCCCGGAGACGAGCGCGCGCAGGCGCTCCCGCTCGGGCCCCTCACCGGCGATCAGCAGCTCGACGACGGCGGGCCCGGCGAGCGCAGCGGCTTGCACGAGGTCCTCGAGCCCCTGAGCCAGCCCCAGGGTTCCGGCGTAGAGGACGCGCAGCGGCGCCCCGGGCCGCGGGGCGAGCGCGGGCTGGGAGGCGAAGCGCTCCAGGTCGACGGCGGGCGGCACGTGAACGACCTTCCCGGGGGACTCGATTCCGACCTCCTCGCCGAGGGTCTCGACGATCCCCCTGGTGGGCGCCGTGATCAGGCTGGCCTCCCGATAGCAGAGCCGCGCGAGCACGCCCGCGGCGCGGGCGGCGCGACCGCCAGCGCTCAACGCCCCCAGCTCGATCGCGCTCTCCGGCCACAGGTCTGACACGTTGAGCGCGAGCGCCGCGCGCTTCAGCCTGGCGTATGCGACGCCCGCGGCCGCGGTGAACAGCGGGGGGGTCTCCGCGACCACGACGTCGAGGGGCCCGGCGGCGGGGGATGCGGCAAGGGCCCCCGCGGCGAACACCGTGTGGTCGGCCAGGCGGCGGGCGAAACCGCGGTTGGGAGCGGGGAAGACCCCGCTGCGCAGCACGCGCACCGCTCCGTCGCGCTCGACCTGCAGAGGGCGGTTGCGGTAGGGCGAGGCGATCGTGCCGGACGGGTAGTGTGGGAAGCCCGTGTGCACTGTGACCTCCACCCCGCGCTCGCTCAATCCGCGCGCCAGCGCGGCGATGCGCGCCGGCGCGGCGCCCAGCTCGGGGGGGTAGTAGTGGGTGAGGAGGAGGACGCGCACTTGCCGGCGGGCGGTGTTGGCGGGGGGCGGTTGGACAGAGGTGTGGAGCGGACGGATCGTGGCGCTAAGCGGGAGCGGATGGAGCGGATGGACAGTGATGTGGAGCGGACGGATCGTGGCGCTAAGCGGGAGCGGGCGGTGGGGATGGACAGTGATGTGGGGCGGGTAGATGGTGTTGCAGAGCGGACGGACGGTTGGGTAGAGCGGGAACGGGTGGCCCGGGTGTACGCGGACTACCGGCGAGACCCTCGCAGACGCCGGGCGTGGAGCGCCGCCAACGCGGGCAACGTCGCGATGCGCGAGGAGGTCCTGTGCGCCCTGCTCCAGCTGGTGCCCGGACCACTGGCGGGCGGGGGATTGGTGCTGGACGCAGGCTGCGGGACCGGCTGGTGGCTTGCCCGCCTGGTCCGGGAGGGTGTGGCAGCGGAGCGGCTGATGGGCGTGGACCTGCTCGCGGACCGCGTCCGCGCGGCCCGCGAGCGGGTGCCGGGAGGGCGCGTCGTGGAGGGGGACGTGCGCAGCCTGCCGGCGTCCGCCGGGAGCTGCTCGCTGGTGCTGCTCCTCACCGTGCTCTCCGCCATGGGCTCCCCGGGCGACGTCCGCCTAGCGCTCGGCGAGGCGCGCCGGGTGCTGGCTCGCGGGGGCGCGATCGCGATCTGGGAGCCGCGAGTGCCGACTCCCAACCCCCACACGCGTTTGGTTGGCCTCGGGGAGCTGCGCGCCGTGTTGGGCGGGGAGATGACGGTACGCACGGTCACGCTCGCCCCCCCGCTCGCCCGTCGCGCCGGGCGTCTGTATGGGCCGCTGGCGCGGATCTCGCTGCTGCGCACCCACCGGCTGGTCGTGGCCAGTCCCTGAGCCATCGGTGCCCGCCGGTCCGGTGCTCGAGTGCGGCGGTTCGGGCGCGGTGGCGTGAGCAGACAGCTCCGGATGGTCTCTCTGGGAGCTCGCCAACCCGGCTTCCAGCCGGGCATACAGCCCAACCAGACGCTGCTGCTCGCGGGGCCAGCTCAACTCGGCGGCGGCAAGGGTCAGGCGCTCGCGCAGGGCCGGGTCTGCCCTCTCCTCCAGGGCGCGGCGCAGGGTGTCGGCCAGGATCGTGGGATCCCCGGGGGCGACGCACCAGCCGACGCCGTGCTCCTCCACCAGCCGCCGGATCTCGGGCAGGTCGCTCGCCACCACGGGGACACCGGCGGCGATGTACTCGAACAGCTTGTTGGGCAGCGCGAGGCGGTGGTTCTCGCAGGTGTCCTGCAGCAGCGTGACACCCAGGTCGGCCTCGGCGGTGTGGGCCAGCAGTTCCTCGAGCGGGACGCTGGGCAGCAGGGTCACCCGCTCCCGTACCCCGTGCATATCGATCTCCCGGCGCAGCACGGCGGCGTAGCCGGGCTCGGGGTCCCCCAGGAAGGCGAGATGTGCGTCGGGCAGCAGGGCGATCGCGGCGATCATGACCTCGCATCCGCGATCGGGTGCGGGCGCGCCCTGGTGCAGGATCAGCGGCGTGCAGGCATCGATCCCGAGGCGGGTGCGCAGGTCTCGACGCTCTCCCGGCCCCGGATCCCCCGGCCCCCGATGCACGCCGGATTCCCAGCGCTCTCCAGGTCCCCGATGCTCTCCCGGTCCCCGGTGTTCATCCCGTCCCATATCCGCCCCCGAGCACCCATGGAGATCTAGGGCCGTGACGTTGCGCACGACGGTGGGGGTGCGGCGCAGGCCGTAGCGGCGGCGCAGCCGCTCGGCGATCCCGTCGGAGACGGTGATGACGGCGGCGCAGCGCGGGACCACCAGCCGCTCGATCGTCGCCACGAACCACGTCCACGCGCGCTCGCGATAGGGGACGGCGGTGGCCAGCTCGTGCGAGTCGTACACCAGCATCGCGCCCGTGAGGCGGGCGCCCACGATCCCGGGCAGCAGCATCGCGGCGTCGTGGGCGTGAACCGCGGCGGGGCGCAGACGTGCCACGCCCCACACGAACCACGCCAGGAACGCCACTCGATAGAGGTGGAAGGGCAGGCGGCGGCGCATCCAGGCGGGCGGCAGGCAGGAGCGGCGCTCGAAGCCCTCCAGCCACACCGCTCCGCGGGTCTTCTCCCCCTCGGGGCCATTCACGGGGGCCAGCTCCAGCACGGTCACCCGGTGCCCGGCGGCGGCCAGGGCGCTCGCCTCGCGGCGGACCCGCGAGTCGAACTCGACAGACTTGTGCAGGAGCATCGCAACGTGCATGACTGGGTGCGAGCCCCTGCGCAGGCCTGTCCGCTCTCAGTCGGTCAGCCGCAGTGCAGCGTGAAGCTCTGGGTGCTGTGCGCCGAGGCCAAGCGGTCGCTGTCGCCTTCGTACCACCCGGTCAGCTTGTAGGCGCCGGCGCGCAGCTTTGTGAACTTGAAGCTGCCCGTGGCATTGCTGACCAGCGGCTGGGCGGACTTGTCTATGCGCTTGTCCTTCCGGCTGACTCCCCGCAACTCCAAGCGCGCGTGGCCGCTCGCTTCGTTGATTTCGGGCTTGACTGTGAAGTCCACCCGCACGGAGCAGCTCTTGGCCGACTTGGCGACGTGGGTGAAGGTGAAGATCGACTGCTGGGGCACGCAGTAGAGGCTGGTGCAGCTGGAGCGCGCAGAGGCTGCACCGGCGTTCGCCGTCGTCGCCAAGGCGAAGACCAGCACCAGCAGCGCGCATGCCCCCAGCAATAGCGACGCCTCGATGCGGCGGGTACGCGGACTGTGCAGCGATCGCTGCAGCACCTTGACAAGTGGGACCACCGCGGTGCGCAACAGCAGGCCCGAGTCGCTGGCCAGCGTGCGGGAACGGATGTAGCGCAGGTCGATCTCGAGCTTGCGGGGCATGATCTGCTCCTCGTAGTAGCGCAGCGGTTCGTGCTGCAGGGTCAGTAGATGGGACTCGCTGGCGTACTCTATGGCAGCCGGGCCGGTGATGCCGGGCAGGACGCTCAGAATCTCGTGGTACTCGCGCGGGTAGCGGGCCACGAACTCGGGAACCTCTGGACGTGGCCCAACCAGGTGCATCTCGCCGCGGATGACATTCCACAGCTGGGGCAGCTCGTCGAGCTTGGTCAGCGACAGGAAGCTGCCGATCGGGGTGAAGCGCTCATCGTTGTGAACCGTCAGCGGAGGGCCGGTGGCGGTGCGGCGCATCTTGCGGAACTTGAGCATCTGAAAGGTGTGACCGTCGCGTCCGACGCGGGTCGAGCGGTAGAAGACGGATCCCGGGGAATCGATGTAGATCAGCAGCGCAATGACCGCCGCGAGGGGGAGGACGAGCGGGAGCACGAGCAGGCAGATGGCGAGATCGAAGACTCGCAGGGACGGCGATTCGCGGGGCAGCGTGGACGCGAGTGCCGGCGGGCCGGCACTGCCGGCCCCGCGCGGGTCCGCCGGCGCTCCGCGGTCCGCCAGTTCTTCGCGGGCACCCCGCTCCGCTGTGTGCCAGGTGGCTTGCATCTGCGCCGGGATGCTCGCCGCTGCGCTGGAGGAGGGTGTTAACAATGGGTGAAGCAGTCGGCTCCCGGGTGCGAGGACCCCTAGGATCGAGCCGCAAATGCGCGCCCTGGTCACCGGCTGCGCGGGCTTCATCGGCTCGCACCTCACCGAGACGCTGCTCGATGCGGGTCACAGCGTGGTCGGGATCGACTGCTTCAACGACAACTACGGCCGCGAGCAGAAGCTCGCCAACCTCCGGCAGGTGCGCGAGTGGAGGGACTTCGAGTTCGTCCCCATCGACCTCAGCCGCGGCGATCTGCTCGCGTTCGTGCGCTGCGCCGACGTGGTCTTCCACCTGGCCGCCGAGCCCGGCGTCCGTTCGAGCTGGGGAGCGCGCTACGAGCGCTACGTGCAGAACAACATCATCGCCACCCAACACCTGCTCGAGGCGTGCCGGGCGGCCGGGGAGGTGCGGGTGGTGTTCGCCTCCTCCTCCTCGGTGTACGGGGACGCGGGGGACGCGAACGGCCCCGCGCCGCAGTCCCCGGTGGACTACCCCACGCGACCGATCTCGCCCTATGGCCAGACCAAGCTCAGCGCGGAGCACCTCTGCGGGCTCTACCGACGCGAGTTCGGCCTGGATGTGGTGTGCCTGCGCTACTTCACCGCGTTCGGGCCACGCCAGCGCCCCGACATGGCCTTTCACATCTTCCTGCGCGCCGCTCTGGGCGGCGCACCGATCACGATCTTCGGCGACGGGCGCCAGACGCGGGACTTCACCTACGTGGGGGACGTGGTGAGCGCCACGATCGCGGCCGGTGCCACGCCGGGCCTGCGCGAGCCGGTGCTCGACGTCGGCGGCGGCTCCCCCGCCAGCCTGCTGCACGCGCTGGGGGTGATCGAGGAGCTGGTGGGTAGGCCGCTGCAGATCGAACACGTCGAGCGTGAGCCCGGGGAGGTCCGCGACACCCGAGCGCAGACCGCCCCGGCGCGCGAGGCGCTTGGGTTCTGGCCGCAGACGAGCCTCGAGCGGGGACTGGAGGCGGAGCTTCGGTGGATCGTCGAGTTGCTGGACAGCGACCGGGCGAGGCTGGCGGCGTGAGCCTCCTCGTCGGTGGGCCGGCCCAGGTCGATCGGCTGTGAGGTCGGCTGCATGAGGGTGCTCGTAACCGGCGCGGCCGGGCTGATCGGGCGGCCCACCGTGCGGCTGCTGGCCGAGGAGGGCCACGAGGTGCTGGCCACCGACCTGCGCCCAGTGCCCGTGGATCAGCGTCAGCTCGGCGGTGAGCACGGCTCCATCCGGTGGCTGCGGCTGGACGTCAGACGGGGCGCGCCCGTGAGAGCCGCGCTGGCGGAGCTCCGGCCCGACGCGGTCGTGCACCTGGCGGCCAGGCACTTCATCCCGTGGTGCGATCGCTATCCGGCGGCAACGCTGAGGACGAACGTGCTCGGCACCCAGAACGTCGTGGACGCGATGCGCGAGCTCGGCGGGGCACGACTGGTGTTCGCGTCCTCGGCCGCCGTCTACGGGCCCTCCGCGGAGCGGTTGCGCGAGGGTCATCCGCTGGACCCCGACGACATCTACGGAACCTCCAAGGCGACCTGCGAGCGCCTGCTGGAGCTCGCCCTGCAGCGCGATCCCGACACCAGTGTGGTGGTGCTGCGGCTGTTCAACGCGATTGGCCCCGGGGATCCCCATCCCCACCTCGTGCCGCGCCTGATCTCCGAGCTCGGGCGGGGCGGGCGGCGCGTGCGGGTCGGGAACCTGGACAGCGTGCGCGACTACGTCGACGTCGAGGACATCGCGCGGGCGATCCGCGCGGCGGTGTGCGTCGAGCAGCCCGGGCTCACCGTCGCGAACGTCGGCACCGGGGTCGGCCGCTCCGTCGGGGAGGTCGTGCAGGCGCTCGGCGCGCTCGTGGGACATCCGCTGGAGGTCGTCTCGATCCCCGCCCGCCGGCGGGCGGTGGACAGGCCCTTCCTGGTGGCCGATCCCACACGCGCGAGCGAGCTGCTCGGGTGGGAGCAGCAGGTCTCGTTCGAGGCGGGGCTCGCGCGGACGCTGCTGGCCGACGGCGCGGCGCCTCTCCTGGCGGCTGCGTGATGCCTGTGCTTTCCGGCGGGCGTGAGCGCAGTGTTCCTCCCGGTGGTGGCGTGATGCTCCTCTCGGCGAGCGCGTGATGTTCGTCCTGGTGGTGGCGTGAGGTCCCTCTCGGGAGCGGCGTGATGCGCGAGCCGCGCCCGCGCGTGCTGCTCGCCGGCGACTTCCCAGAGCGCCCGCCACTCACGATCGGCGGGATCCAGGCGGTGACCTGGCAGCTCGCCAGCGGCCTGGCGGGGATTGGGGACTTCGAGGTTCACACAGTCGCCTGCGAGCCCTTCTGGCACGCACCGCCCGGGCGGGCGTGGCGGCGGCAGTGGGATGTGTGCACCGCGCACTACCGGCGTTCCCCGCGGCGCCTTCCGCACGTGGTCTGCGCCTGGACGACCGAAGCCGAGTACGTCCGCCGTCAGATCCGCGCGACCGGGGCTCAGCTCGTGCATGCACACGGACAGGTGGGCTACACGATCGGCGCGATTCGCAGCGGCAGGCCCCATGTGCTGACCCCCCATGGGATGCTCCGGCTCGAGAAGCGCGCCTCCGCGGGCGCCGCGACGGTGGGCCGCGAGCGCCTGCGCCAGGCGCTGTGGAACGCCACTGAGGACTGGTGTCTGGAGCACGCCGAGCACGTGATCGCGATCAGCCCCTACGTGCGCAGCCTGATCGCGCCGCGCACCAGGGGGTACCTGCACGAGATCCCCAACCCCGTGGACGCGGGCTTCTTCGCGCTGGAGCGCCCCGTGGGGCAGCCCCGCGAGCCGGTCCTGCTCACGGTCGGCTGGCTGAACGCGCGCAAGCGCCAAGAGCTGATCGTGCGCGCGCTGCCCGCGGTCCGCGAGCGGGTTCCCGGAGCGCGTCTGCGGATCGTGGGCAACGTGGAGGCCGCCGATGGAAGGCGCCTGCAGGAGCTGCGAAGGCTGATCGAGGAGCTCGGGCTCCGGGACGCCGTGGAGCTCCTCCAGCACCTGCCGCACGAGCAACTGCTGGCGGAGTATCGCGATGCCTCCCTATATGTCCACGCCGCCGCGGAGGAGAGCTCGCCGGTTGCCGTCGCCCAGGCGATGGCGGCGGGTCTGGCGCTCTGCGCGGTGGAGATCCCCGGGCTGCGCCACCTGCTGGTGGACGGCCAGACCGGCGTCTATGCGCGCGATCCCACGCCCGCGGCGCTGGCGGAGGCGATTGTCGGCGTGCTCGGCGATCCTCACGTGGCGCGATCCCTGGGTGAGCGGGCGAGGGTGCAGGCGTGGGCGCGCTTTCACCCCTCGGTGGTGGCCGGCGCCACGGCGGAGCTGTATCACGAGGTCCTCGCCGGCGCAAGCGGATAGTCTGCCCCGCGTTTAGATAGATGGGCAAAAGATGACGGACTCTCGGTTGACTCTTCGCGACATCGGGTCGCTGCTGCGCAGACGCGCGCCCACGCTGGTGCTCGTCTTCGCGGTCACGCTCGGCGTGGGCATCGCCCTGGCGGCGACCCGCGCCAAGCGCTACCAGTCGCAGGCGAAGGTCGTGCTGACTCCGGTGCTCGGGAAGAACCTGACTTTCATCCCCGCTCAGGAAAGCCTGCAGGCGCTGATCAACGCCTATGCCGAGACCGCCCGCTCGTCCTCCAGCGTCGCCGCCGCGGAGGCCGTCCTGGGGCGTCCCCTGGAGGGGAGCGCCTCGTCGTTCACCCAGGCCGGGGACAACAGCGTGACCCTGACCGCAGAAACGGCCTCGCCGCTGAGCGCCCAGCAGGACACGGCGGCCCTGCTGCATGTCTTCCAGGCCTCGATGCGCCGCAACACGTTCTTCACCGCGAGCCTCATCTCCCCACCCTCGCTGCCGACGCAGGCGGTGCAGCCTCGCCCCCCCCTGATCATCGGCTCGGCCGCGTTGCTCGGGCTGGTACTCGGGATCCTCTTCGCCACGCTGGCGGACTACGTCCGGCGCGAGCCCGAGCCCTATGGGCCGGTCCCCGGCTGAAGGTCGATGCAGGGCGTCGCCCGGCAGTCGCAGCCTGCATCCCAGGCTGCCTCGGGATCCCCGCCCGCCGCGCGGCCAGCCTCCGTGCGGACCCGCCCGGCGAGCCGGGGCGTGCCGATCAGGGTGACCCATGTGATCACCGGCCTGGAACTGGGGGGCGCGGAGATGATGCTGTACAAGCTGCTCGGGGCGCTCGATCGCGAGCGCTTCGAGCCCACGGTGATCTCGCTCTCGACCCTTGGCCCACTCGCCCCGCGGATCGCGGCCCTGGGGATCCCGGTCAGCGCACTCGGGATGTCCCCCGGGTTGTCGATCGCCCACCCGCCCGTGCGTCCGCTGGCACGCCTGGCCCGTCGCCTGGGCGCTCGCCGCCCCCAGATCGTGCACACCTGGATGTACCACGCCGACCTGCTCGGCGGCGCGCTCGCGCGAGCGAGCAGTGACGCAAAGGTGATCTGGGGGTTGCGAGGCAGCCTCGACCCGCAGCTGTCCAAGCGCAACTCCCTGCTGGTCGCCCGCGCCTGCGCGCTCACCTCGGGCCTGCTGCCCCACCGCATCGTGTCGTGCTCGCAGCAGCTGGCCGAGATGCATGCGCAGCTCGGGTACGACTCCCGCCGGATGCTGGTGATCCCCAACGGCTTCGACCTCTCGCTGCTGGCGCCCGACGAGGCGTTGCGCGTGCACACACGAGTGCGCCTGGGAGTGGGTGAGGGCGAGCTGCTGGTGGGCAACGTCGGGCGCTACCACCCCCAGAAGGACCACCGCACGTTCGTGCGCGCCGCGGGCGAGATCGCGCGCGAGCGCCCGGAGGTGCGCTTCGTGCTGTGCGGGCCGGGAGTCGATCGCGCCAACGGCGAGCTCGCCGGCTGGATCGCGCAGGCGGGGATCGCCGGCCGCTGTGAGCTGCTCGGAGCGGTGGAGGACCCACGCGGGGTGTTCAACGCCCTGGACGTGCTGGCCTGCTCATCGGCGTTTGGCGAGGGCTTCCCCAACGTGCTCGGGGAGGCGATGGCGTGCGGGGTGCCGTGCGTCACCACCGACGTGGGCGACGCCGCGGCGATCGTCGCCGACCCCGGCCGGGTGGTGGCGGCTCGCGACTGGCGCGCGCTGGCTCGGGCGATCGGAGCGGTGCTCTCGCTGCCGGGCGGCGAGCGCCGCGCGCTCGGGGAGCGCTCGCGCGTGCGGGTGCAGCAGAACTACTCGCTGGAGGACGTGGCCGGACGCTTCGAGGCTCTGTACCTGGAGCTCTGCGCCGCCGGCGGGTGAGCTCAGGGCGCCTTGGCGTAGGCGTAGAACGAGGGCTTGGGTGTGCCACTCGCGGTCATCAGCCCCTCGGTGATGTTCCCAGGGATCGAGGAGGGTTCGTCCAGCAGCTCATACCAGCCGAGGCCCGCCACGTAGGGGACGGAGTCGGCAAGCCTGTAGGCGGCGGTCACCCATTTGGCCTGCACGGGGCGGCTGACGTAGTAGTCGAAGGCGCGGTTGGAGGTGTTGCTGGAGATCCCGAACTCCGACAGCCACAGCTTCGGGGTCGGCCCGTGCCCGGCGTAGGCGCTTGCCAGTTCCTGGTCGAGTGTGCCGATGTCGTCGATATCGCGAACCGACGGCGAGTAGGGCGCCGCGAGCCTCGGGAAGCGCGTCGAGTAGGGGTTGTGCCCGTAGAAGTCCATCCGCGGGGGGGCGCCGTCGGGGAGCCGCATCCACCGTAGGAAGTCGCTTGCGGAGACTTCCCCCACTGTGTAGGTCATGCCGCCGATCACCATGTTCGCGGGGTTCACCGCCTTGAGCGCTTCGTAGGCGGCTTCGAGCAGCAGGGCATAGCGCTGCGGGCCGACCGGGGAGCCGGGCGGCATCGGGTTGAAGTTCCCATCCCTGGTGACCTCGCCCCAGATCATCCAGTAGTGGATGGAGGGGTAGCGCCGGCTGGCGGCCTGCAGGAAGGCCCCGTATTCGGCGGGGTCTTCCGGCGCCCAGGAGGATGCTTGGCCGCCATTCGCCCATCTGGGGCTGCCTTTGACCATCACCGCCAGGCTGATGCCGTAGTGGGCGGCTTCGGCGGCGGCCTGTTCGAGGTCGGGCGGCCAGACGTAGGCGGGGTCGGCCGGATTGGCGGGTTCGCCAGGGCGCGTTGGTGCGACGTCCGCCCAGATCAGCTGCAGCTCGAGCACCTGCACCCCGAGACGGTGGTAGACCGGGAATGCCGAGGAGCCGTTTGGCATCGTGAGGGGCCCCCAGATCATCTTCAGCGCGTGACCCCCCGAGGCGTGTCCGCGGGTGTGCTTGGAGTGTCGCCGTGCGGCGTGGGCGCTCGCCGGGGCGTGTGCCGCCGGCGAACCGCCGCGCCCTCCGCGAGCCCGCTGCGCGACGCTTGCCGTCGCGACAGATGTCAGGATCAGGGTCGCCAAGCCGACCAGAGTCGCCAGCGTGCGTCTCGAGACGAGTCTTGAAACGGTCGGCATGCCTGGAGGATTTGCGGCGGTGCGCCGTGGGCCAGCTCTCATCGCTGCGGGCCATGCTAGGCGAGGTTGGCCGGGGGGAAAGTGAAAACCCCCGTTTCTTCACAGGTGTCTTTCAGGTTGTTCACAACCTGCTTGTTTGTTTATCTGAACCGGCCGTCGGCGCGCGTGAGGATCAAGCCGGTGTGCGGCGCCATCGTCGCGGTTGCGCGCGCCCGCGGGCCGTCGCCGGAGTAGCGTCCGCCGAGTTTCACGACGTGCGTGGCGGTGGTCGGGTTCACCAGCACCAGGCCGTTGGAGAAGCGCCGGCTGTATACGCCCGAGGGCTCTTCCCGGGCCGGGGCGAGTGCCCTGCCGAGCGGCGCGCCGTACTCCGGGAACCAGGTTTCCACGCCGTAATCGGTGTCGTTCTGCAGCGCGAAGGTGGCCCGGCCCGCGGCCCCCAGGAGCATCGACGCCCAGCCGTAGCGCGCTGCCGCCGCGTCGTGAACGCTTGACTCGGTGAGCCCGACGAACCACTTGCCCTCCCGCTGAGAGCGCTGCAGGATCGAGAGCTCGGTACGCCATTCCGCGATCGAGCGGTACCCCTGGCCGGGGGTGTCGGTGTACTTGACGAAGTGCTCGTCCATCGCCCCGTCGAGGTACCTGAGCCAACGCATGCCGGTCGCCTCGTAGTTGGGCCACGAGCCGATGTTGGCCATCACGAGCTTGCCCGCGGCGTGGATCCGGGGGGCGATGTACGCCAGCGCCGAGGTCGTGGCCGCCGCATAGGCGGCGTCGGTGGGGTATTGGGCGACGTTGGCGGGATCGTGGTAGTAGCGGATCGTCGGATCGACGTTGTCCATGAACACCCCGCTCCAGCCCTGGCTGAGCAGTTCGTGCACGACCTCCGCCGTCCAGGCCTGCTGGAAGCCGCGGTCGCCGACGTTCATCGCCCACAGGTAGGAGTAGCCGCGGCACTGGATCGGCTGGCCGCCGCGGGTGCGCAGCAGCCAGTTCGGGTGCTCCTCGACGGCCTGTTCGTAGGTGACCCCATCGGGTGAGATCCCGTCGACGGGCGCGTAGCTGCTGGTGTTGGCGAGGTCCTTGTACTCGAGCACGATCAGGTGGGGGTTGGCGGCTTTCAGCCGGTGCATGAGCGCCTGCTGCCAGGGCAGCAGCACCACGATCTGCTCGCGGCCGGCCGTCTGGGGGATGTTCGGCCATGCCTGCCCAGGGCGGATCGCGAACCGGAGATGGCCCGCCGTCGGGGTGCTCGCCAGGTGGCGGGCGGTCGGAGTGTCCGCAGGATGGCCGGCAGCAGGGGTGTTCGCCCGGTGGCGGGCGGTCGGAGTGCCCACCGCGATGGAGCCCGGTGCGGCGAAGCAGGCGCAGAGCAGCAGCGTGAGGGCGATCGAGCGGCGCATTCCTCGATCTCAATCGGCACGGCCGGGCCAGTGAATGAGGGGTCGGCCGGTGAGACCCGAGAGCCGTCCATCCGCTTTACATGTCTTTCACACGAGCGCGGGGGCGGGCGAATATAGATTGCACCGTGGAGCACCAAGGGAGCGAGGACTCGACGCCGCCAGGCGATCGACGCAGGCTCGTGCGAGTCCGGCGCTCGCTCGGCGACTCGCCGCCGGTGGCATCCGCCCGAGCCCGGCGCCTGCGCGGTTACGCGCTGCCAGTGGCGGCGCTGCTCGCCGCGCTCATCGCGATCGGAGCCCCGCCGGCCGCAATGGGATCGGGCACGGTGTACTACGAGGGCGCCCTTCAGCAGCCGCGCACGCTGGCGATCAAATCCCACGGCTACTACCGCAACGTCTCCGTGCACGGGCTGCAGTGGACCGCCTGGGGCGCGCCGCAGGCGACCGCCGCGGGCACCTTCACCTACCAGTTCTGCGTGGAAGAAAGCTGCTCGGTGGCCCCCTTCTTCGATGAGCCCGTGGTGGTCACCCTCAGCACGATCGAGCACTGCCGGGGGCGCTCCTCCTACGCGATGCTTGCGCTGCAGATCAACGGCTCGATGCCCGACGAAAGCTTCAACGGGTTTCGGATGAGCGTCTCGGCCTGCCCCCGGCGTCGTTCCAGCGCGCGCTGAGCGATCGTGTCAACCGCTGCGCGCGCCGGCGATCGCGGGGCTGCACGCCACCCGCCGCGATGAACACGGCGGCCGTCGCCGCGAGGCCGAACACGGGCGCCAGGATCAGCGCGACCGGATGCGGGAGCGCGAGCGAGATCGCCCGGGCGCTGGCGAACCCGACTGCGCCCGCACCCACCATCGAGACGACCTCGCGGGGTCTCCACAGCTCGCGCAGCGGCCCGTCGAGCAGCCGTGGAAGGCGCAGGCTGAGGGGCGCGAGCTGTGCGCAGGCCCCGATCAGCATGCCCGCTCCCATTCCGCTGACCCCGTAGGCCCGCGTGAGCAGCACGGCTGACAGCAGGGTCGCCCCGGCGCGCGCGGCGGCGAAGAGGGAGGTGAGCAGCCCGCGGTCTTCGGCGAACAGCCCGTGCGACTGCACGGCGGAGAGCGTGATCACCCCGGGGACGAACGCCAGGTAGGCGAAAGCGGTGGTGGCGCTGGCGAACCCCCGCCCATAGATGCTCATGATCGGGGCTGCCGCCCCCGCGAGAACCGCGGCGGGCAGCAGCATCGCGACGGCGACGTAGCGCAGCGAGTCCACGAGCGCCCGATCGAACCCCGCCCCGTCCCCGCTGAGACGGCGCTCGATCAGCGTGGGGAACAGCATCTCGGTGACGCGGTAGTTGAGTTCGAGTCCGCGCCGAGCCATCATCCAGGCGCGGCTGAACGCCCCGACCGCGTCCACGGAGGAGAGCGCTCCAAGGATCCACGCACCAGATTCGTCGCTCACACCCTCGGCAAGGAACCCGGGCGTGAGCTTCAGCCCGAAGCGCAGGATCTCCGGCAGGGTGGAGAAGCCGGCGGTGAGCTCGTTTCGCGCGACCCTGAGGCGCATGAACCTGCGGACGCTGAGCGTCCGCTGCAGCAGCGAGGTCGCCCACGAGCCGTACCAGGCGATGATGAGCCCCCACACCGAGGTGCTCACCAGGCTGAGTCCCGCCGCCGCCAGCAGGTAGAGGAGTGCCTGGTGGAAGCGACACCAGAACAGCGGCCGCCCCGCGCGGAAGGCGTTGAACACCGTGTCGAGGTTCCAGCAGGTGTTCATGAACAGGAGCGAGCCGAGCAGCATCGCCTGTGCGGGCAGCACGAGGTCGGGGTGGTGGATCGGCCCGCGAAAGACCACCGCCGCCACGACCCCCGCGATCGCCGAGACGATGGCGGTGAGCACGGCGGAGAAGGTGAAGACCGCGGTGAACAGCCCCGTGATCGCGGGGTCGCGTGCGTGCAGCGGCGCCAGCGCCCGCAGCAGCGCTGGCTGCTCGCGCACCGTGGAGAGCAGCCACACCGCCCCGACGGGGGCGCCGGCGAGCGCGAATTCGCCCACGGTCGTGATCCCGTACAAGCGTGCGGTGACCACGCTGGCCGCGAGCCCGAGCAGCGCGTTGACGGCGAAGCTGACAGTCCCAAAGCCAAGGCCGGCGCCATAGGAACCGCGCTCCGGCTCCCCCCGGTGCTCGGGAGCGGTAGGGGGTGGGGTGCCCATGCGACCGTATAATGCACGGTCCCCGATGTCTCCGACGACGCCCGGCGAGTCAGCTCAGACGTGCGACCAGGGAATCCGGGCGCTGCCCCACGATCTCAGGTTTGCGGTGGCAGGTCACGAGTCCGACGGCCATCCGACCTTGGCGCAAGTACTTGCGAAGATGGCGCTGTCGTTGCGGGTGCAGGCGATCGTGCTGTTTCGCATCGGCCAGAGCGCCCATCGTCTCTCCCCGGCGCTCGGGGCGATCGTCAAATATGTGAATCAGGTACTGACGGGGGCGGACATCTCGCTCGAGGCCTCGATCGGCCCGGGCCTCGTCCTTTACCACCCCGCGGGGGTCGTGATCGGACCCAACTGCATCTTGGGCAGTCGGTGCACCATCATGCAGGGGGTGACAGTCGGTGGCGGACCGAACGGGAGCGGTGATTGGCCGCGACTGGGCGAGGGGGTGTACGTGGGTCCGGGCGCCAAGATCATCGGCGGCGTCGAGGTCGGATCCCATGCGAGCATCGGAGCGAACGCCGTGGTGATCCGCGACGTGCCCGCGTTCGCCTTCGCTGCGGGCGTTCCAGCCGTGGTTCGTCGTGTCGGCCCGCAACCGTGAGATCCATGAGCGCTCCGGACCGGCCCCCTGCTCCCGGGCACGTTCATGTGAATGGCGGCGAGGACACGACCCTGGAGCAAGTCGCTGGTTGGCAAGGAACGGGCCATGGAACAAGCGCCTAGCGGCGAGGACAGGGCCGTGGAGCGAGCAGCGCGCCGCTGGGCCGGTGACGTGCGGCCGGCGGCACTGCTGCGCGAGCACTACGAGATCGAGCGCGCCTTGGCCGCGCGTCTGCGGCGGGCCACCGCGCAGGAGCGTTGCACTCTCTACGCGGAGGTGTACGACGAGCTGTTTCGCCGCGTGCCCCATCATCCGCAGCTGCAGCGGCGCCTCTCCGATGAGCGCGAGCGCCAGGTCGATCGGGAGCTCTACTTCCTCGCACCCCTGCTCGACGCGGGGATGACCTTTCTGGAGGTCGGCGCCGGTGACCTGGCGCTCGCCCGGCGGGTCGCCGGGATGGTCCGTGAGGTGTACGCGGTGGACGTCGCCGGCGAGATCGCCGACGTCGAGCACGCCGCTGTCAATCTCCACGTTGCTCTAACGGACGGCCGCCACTTTCCCCTGCCCGATCGCTCGGTGGCGCTCGCCTACAGCAACCAGCTCATGGAGCACCTCCATCCCGACGACGCCGTCGAGCAGGTGCGCGATCTCTTCCGGGTGCTCCGTCCCGGCGGCGCCTACCTGTGTGTCACACCCAACCGTCTCACCGGCCCGTGGGACGTGTCGAGGATGTTCTCCTCCACCCCCCAGGGCCTGCACCTGCGCGAGTACTCCAACCGCGAGCTCGCGGCGCTGCTGCGCGAGGCCGGCTTCGCGGAGGTCCACGCCGTGGTGCCGGCGCGACGATTTGCCCGGCAGGTGCCGGCCTCGCTGTTCACCACCTTCGAGCGGGCGCTGGAGGCGCTGCCGCCAGGAGCCCGCCGCGCGTGCCTGCGCGGGCCATGGCGCAGGGCGCTTAACTCGGTGCGCCTCGTGGCGCGAAAGTGAGCGCCGAGGCCAGTGCGGCGATCAACCAGAAGGGGGTGCTCAGCTCCGCGCTGAAGAAGACCCCGCCGGTGATCGCGACGATCAGCGAGGCGAGAAACGCGCTGCGCAACCATGTCTCCGGCGCCCGTGGCCCGCGACCGGGCTCCCGACGCTCGGTGACCAGCAGGATCTGTCGCCAGATCGCGGCGAGGAAGCCGAGGAAGACGAGTGTGGCGATGGCGCCATATTCGGAGAGCATCGTCAGATAGCTGTTGTTCACGGCAATCTCCCGCTCGAGCTTGGGCGTGTTGCGCACATAGTCGGGGCTCGCCGCTTCAAAGCGCCCCGGCCCGATGCCGAACAGAGGATGGTCCACGGAGATGCGCAGCGCGGCCGACCAGTAGACCTTGCGCAGGCTCACGCTGCTGCTCAGGCCGTTCTCGCGCACCTGCAGGTTGTGGGAGGTGCGGACGCTGGAGAGGCCCAGCGCCACCAGCGCCAGGAGCGCAACGGTTGCAAGCGCCCCCACCACCACCCTGGCGGAGAGGCGGCCGGTGAGGATCGCCCACAGGGCCGTGACCCCGAGCGCCACGAAGGCGCCGCGCGAGGAGGACCCCACGATCCCGAGCGCCAGGCACGCCAGGCCCGCCCCCCACAGCCAGCGCCGTGGGCGCTCGGTCATGAACAGGTAGACCACGAATGGGAGGACGGCTGCGAGGAAGTAGGCGAAGTCGTTGGGGTCGCCGATCGGGCCGGAGGCCCTCGCCACGCTGCCGTCGAGGAACTGCACGGTGGCCCACACCGCGCCGACGATGGCGGAGAGGGCGAGCACGCGGATCGCGCGCAGGAAGGCCGCGCGGCTGTCGATCAGCTGGACGATCAGGAAGACGAACAGCGTGAGGGTCCAGAAGCGCAGCGTTTCGGTGACGGTCGCACTGCTCACGCCGCCCGCGATCAAGGAGAGCGTGACCGCCGTGCAGAGCAGCACGGCCCAGCCGATCACCGGCGTGAGCCGCAGCCGCCGGTCCTTCACGAGCGTGAGCAGCGCCACCGAGACGAACAGCAGCCCGCCCACGAGCTTGACGATCGTCAGCTGTTCAGTGGGAAATTTCAGCGCACCCTGCCAGGGCAGGATCGCGATCAGCACCAGCACGAAGATGTCGGGGCGGGCCACCACCAGGTAGGCGAGCGCCAGACCCCCGAGCACCACCCACGGGATCAGGGGCGAGACGCTCGCCAGCCAGGCCCCCGCCGCGGCGGTGGCGAGCGCGGCGATGTAAACGGCGGGGAGGAGGCGTCGTTGGGTGGCGGTCATGCGTGCAGCCAAGCCTGGAACATTAGGACGGGCCACAGGCGCCGGTGCCAGTTGCGCTCGCCGGAGAGGTGCTCGCGCCAGTGGCGCGTGACAGCACCCGGATCGAGAAAGCCCTGAGCGGCGAGGGTGGCGGGGTCGAGCAGGTCCTGCGCCCACTCCCGCAGCGGGTCCCGCAGCCACTGCGCCAGCGGCACTTCGAACCCGCGCTTGGGCCGGTCGACGAGCTCGCGGGGGGCGTGGCGGTAGAGGATCTCGCGCAGCGGGCGCTTGCTCAGGCCATCGGCGCGCAGGCTGTCCGGGTCGATGCGCCAGGCCAGCTCCACCAGGCGATGATCCAGCAGGGGCACGCGGGCCTCCAGGCCGACGGCCATCGTGGCGCGGTCCACCTTGGTGAGGATGTCGTCGGGCAGATAGGTCAGGGAGTCGGCGAGCGCCATGCGCCCCCGACGGTCCTCCGCTGCCAGCGCGGCCCCCGCGAGGGCGAACGCGGGGTTCACGCCATCGCCGGCGCCGAGCACGGGGGGCTCGAGCCAGCAGGCGCTCAGACGCTCGTAGAGGCGGCCCGCCTCGCCCGCACGGCCCGTCTTGCTCGCGCGGTCCACCTCCCCCTGGCCGATCCCGTCCTGGCCAGCCCCGCCCGTGCGATCCCACCACCCGTTCGCGGCGGGGGCGGGAGCGCCGAGGAGCTCGGCGAGCTTGAGCAGACGGTCTCCGGCGAGCAGGTGGGGGGCCGCACCCAGCATCGCTCCGAGCCGGTTGCCCGGTCCCGGGGGCAGGCGCAGCGCCGCCGCGGCCAGCCCACGCAGGGCGCCGGGGGGGATGCGGCCCGACCATCTCTGAAGCAGGTCGGCCCAGCGGTAGCGGGAGTAGCCCCCGAACAGCTCGTCGCCGCCGTCGCCGGCGAAGGCAACGGTCACATGGCGGCGGGCCAGGCGGGCGATCAGCAGCGTCGGGAGCACGGCCGGGTCTGCGAACGGCTCGTCGCAGACACCGGGGAGGCCCGGCACGGCCTCCTGGGCATCGCGGGCGCTGACGTGCAGCTCGGTGTGCTCGGTCTCCAGGTGTGCGGCCACCCGGGCGGCGTGGGAGGCCTCATCGAAGGAGGGATCCTCGAAGGCGACCGTGAAGGTGCGCACCGTGCCCGCCCCGTGCTCGCGCATGAGGGCGACCAGCGTGCAGGAGTCCACGCCCCCGGAGAGGAACGCGCCGAGCGGGACGTCCGCGGTCAAGCGCAGGCGGACGGCGTCCCCGAGTAGCTCGCCCAGCTCCTCCTGGGCCTCCCCAGCGCCGGCCGTGGCGGTCCGCCCGGCGCGGGCGACCTCGGCCAGAGACCAGTAGGGGATGGGCCGCGGAGGATCGGGCTCCCCGGGGCCGATGGTGAGCAGCTCCCCCGGACCCAGCTTGACGACTCCCTCGAGGATGGAGCGCGGGGCGGGCACGTAGCCGTAGCGCAGGAGGGACGCCAGGGCGGTGCGGTCGACCCGCTCCACGAACTGGGGGTGGCGGCGGAGCGCTCCCAGCTCGGAGGCGAACGCCACCTGTGCCCCGACGCGGCCATAGTAGAGCGGCTTCTCGCCGAGCCGGTCACGGACGAGCGTGAGGGCGCGCTCGCGGCGGTCCCAGAGCGCGAACGCGAACATCCCGTTGCAGCGCCGCAGCATCTCGCTCAGCCCCCACACCTCGATGCCGGCGAGCAGCACCTCGGTGTCGCTGCGAGAGGCGAAGTGCACGCCGGCGCGCTCCAGCTCGCCGCGCAGCGCAGCGAAGTTGTAGAGCTCGCCGTTGTAGCTGATCGCGTAGCGCCCACCGGGGGAGAGCATCGGCTGGTGGCCCGCCCGTGAGAGGTCGATCACGGATAGGCGCCGGTGCCCCAGGGCGATCCCGGCGGCGGGATCGCTCCAGAGCCCCTCGTCGTCAGGGCCCCGATGGCGCAGGGCGCCCGTCATCCGCGCGACGGCGTCGGCGAGCTGCTCGCCGCGGAGGGAGCCCGTGGGGTCGAAGATCCCGGCTATTCCGCACACGGTGCGGGGAGAAGCGTAGTCAAGGTGCTTGGGGGGGCGGAATCCGAGATGGCGAGCCTCACGCGGGGCGACCGATCGAGGATCGGCTGGAGCGCGAGCGCGAGCGGGGCGGGCGAGCGACCTTCAGTGCAGCGGGACCATCACGCGCCCGCCGGCGAGGCTCTCGTGGTCGCTCACGGCAGAGGGCTCCCCGGGGAGCCCGGCGGGTGCGTGGGATCGTGCGCGGTCCGCCAGGACGCTCTCGTAGACGGCGACGGTCTCGCACACCATGCGCTCGGCGTCGAACAGCGAACGGTGCCGGGCCAACGAGGCGGCGCCCGCGGCCTCGCGCAGCGGGCGGGAGCGCAGCAGCGCGGCGATTGCCTGCGCCAGCTCCGCGGGGCGCTTGGGGGCAACCAGCCGGCCGGTCTGGTCGGTGACTGCCTCGGCGGTCCCCCCCACGCTGGTCACGACCTGAGGAACCCCGCAGGCGAGCGCCTCGAGGACCCCGACCGGCATCGCCTCCCAGGCGGAGGAGAGCACGTACAGGTCGAACGCGCTCAGATAGCGCTCGGCGGGGGGGTCGAAGGGGAAGAAGGCGAACCTGGGGTCGGCGTCCAGGCCGGCGGCGGCGGCTCGCTGTTCGAGCTGGGGGCGCAGCGGGCCGTTGCCGACGATCGCGAAGCGCGCCTCGGGCACCTCGGCGAGCACGGAGGGGATCGCGTCGAGGAGGACGTCCAGGCGCTTCTGCGCGCGCAGCACGGTCATCGCGCCGACCAGCAGCCCGTCGCCCTTGAAGTCCACCAGGGCCCGCGCGGGGCGGGTGTCCGGCGGGGGGGTGGGGACGCCGTTGTAGATGCAGTGAGCGCGATCCGGGGTCGCGGGTGTGAGTCGCAGGGCGGCCTCACGCTCGGCCTCGCAGACGCACACGAAGGCGGCGGTCAGCGGAGCGAGCAGCCGCTCCGCCACGGCGGGGATGGCGCGAGAGAGCGGTCCGAGGTCGCGCAGGAAGGCGAAGCAGTGGGGGCTGTAGACGACGGGGATCCCGCGGCGGGCGCCCACCAGGCGCCCGAGCACTCCGGCCTTGGAGGAGTGGCAGTGCAGCACGTCGCAGGGGTTCCCGGCGAGCTGGGCGTCGAGGCTCCGCAGAGCACGCAGCGGGGCCAGGGGTGAGCGGACTCCACGCGTGAGGTGCCCGATCGGCAGGTACTCGATGGCTGCGTCCTCCAGACGCGCGCGGATCGAGGCCTGCTCGGGACCGGCGACCGAGACCTCCCAGCCGTAGCGCTCCATGCCGAGCGCGAGGTGCAGGACCACCTCGGGAGCGCCTCCGTCGGGAGGCTCGAAGAGGAGCAACGCACGTGGCACCAACGGAATTCTCGTGGTGACGGATCGCCCATATGTTGCGATCCAGCAACCATCCGGTGAATCTGCGTGCGCCGGCCGGTGGGCTTCCCCAGGTGCTGCGCTGGCAGTGGCCTTCCCCCGGTGCACGCTCTCCGAGCCCGCGGGGCCATCGCCCTCCAGCGCCCCCACGAGGGGGCACTCGACTCAGTAGGCCCCGCGGCCGGTGAGGGAGCCGAGCGTGCGCACCGCGATCAGCAGGTCGAGTTTCAGGGACCAGCTCGAGGTGTAGAGAAGATCCATCCGGATCCGCTCCTCGAAGCCGACTTCGGAGCGGGCGCTGACCTGCCAGTAGCCCGTCACACCGGGACGCAGCCACTCGAACTCCCAGTAGCCCGGGGGGTGGATGGGGGCGACGGCGTCCGTGATCCGTTGCCGTCCGTTTTCGGCGATCAGGGCGAGCTTCTCCACCTCGTAGGCCATCACGGGGCGTGGACCGACCACGCTGAGGTGGCCGCGAACGACGTTGAGAAGCTGGGGGAGCTCGTCGAGGGAGGTACGGCGCAGCAGGGCTCCGAGACGGGTCACGCGGGGGTCCTCGCGCAGCTTGTGGATGCGCTGGAACTCGGCTCTGTGGGCGGGGTCCTCCATGAGCTCATCGAACAGCTTCTCGGCGCCCTCGGCTCCATAGCGCTCGCCACGACAGGCGTGGCGGTGCATCGTGCGAAATTTGTACAGCTGAAAGCGGCGCCCGCCCCGGCCGACGCGCTCGTTGCAGTAGAGGATGGGCCCGGGCGAGTCGAGCTTGATCGCAAGCGCGATCACGGCGAGCAGCGGCGAGAGCGCCACCAGGCCAAGGGTGGCGAACGTGGCGTCGACGATGCGCTTGAGCGCAAGCGCCAAGCCGGGGGGGGCAGGGATCGGTTCCGCGGTCTGCTCGGCGTCGCTGCGCGCGGCGTCGCTGCGCTGGCCGTCACTGTGCTGGTCCTCGCCAGGTGGCAGGACTCTGGCGGATGGCGGGTCAGTCACGAAGGGAGCGCTCGCGGAGAGCGCGTCGCCCGAGTGGCTCGACGTCAGCTGCGAGGACATTTGGCGGATGACCCTAGGGATGCCTCGTGCCGCCGATGTTAAGAAACCGAGTTTTAGGCGGTTATCGCTACGGAGCGGCGGCGTAGGCGTAGAAGGAGGGCTTCGGCCTGCCGGTCGCGGTCATCAGGCCCTCGGTGAGGGGGTCCATTGGAGGAGTTGCCTGGTCGAGCAGCTCATACCATCCGAGCGCCGACACGTAGGACACGGAGTCGACCAACCTGAATGCCGCCGTGACCCAGCGGGCCTGAACGGCCGGGCTGACGTAGTAGTCGAAGGCGCTGCTCGCGCTGTCGCTGATCCCGAACTCCGAGAGCCACAGCTTCGGTACATGGCCGGTGCGGCCGTAGATCCCCACGAGCTGGCGGTGGAGGGCGCCGATGTCGTTGATTTCGTAGTCGTCGGGGCTGTAGGGCCGCTCGTCCAGCCGGGGATAGCGGGTGGAGTAGGGGTTGTAGCCATAGCAGTCCATCCTCGGGGGCGCGCCGTCGGGGAGACGCATCCAGCGGATGAACCTGGGAGCGCTGATGGTCCCTGCGGAGTAGGTCATCCCCCCGATCACCAGGTTGGCGGGATCGACCGCCTTCAGTGCGCCGTACGCGGCGTCGAGCAGCTCGGCGTAGCGCTGCGGCCCAACGGGAGAGTGGGGGGGAGGGGCTGGAAGTTCTTGAAGTAGTTGACCTCGTTGAGGATCAGCCAGCGGTGCACGCTCGGGTACATGCGGCTCGCGGCTTCCAGGAAGCTGGCGAAGTCCCGGGGGTCGGTGGGCGCCCAGGCAGGCCCGCGCCCGCCGTTGGACCACGCCGGGAAGCGCTCCACCACGAGCGCGAGCCGAATGCCGTAGCGGGCTCCTTCGGCGACCGCCGTCCGCAGGGAGGCGGGCCAGCGGTAGCTCGGGTCGCCTGGGTCGCCAGGGTCGGCGGGACGGACCGGGGCCACTTCGCTCCAGTTGAGCCGCAGCTCCAGAACCTGAACCCCGAGCCTGTGGTACACCGGGAACGCGGAGGAGCCGTCGGGCATGGCAAGCGGCCCGTAGATCGCCTTCAGCGGCAGTGGCGACGCGGGGGCGGCGCGGTGGCCGTAGGCCGCGGCCGCGAGGTGGAGAGCCAGCGCGGTGCCTGCGAGGAGCGCGAACCCCCTACCGATGCGTGGGACCATGGGCGTGCGGTGTAGGTCGGCTCTGCGCTGTGTCATCCCGGAGACCCACAATCCTATTGGTCGGAAAAAAGGCGTGTGCGCCGGTGGGCCAAATCTCCTCGAGCTCAACCTGCTCGGCCTGTGCGGAGATCAGCCCGGCGTTGGGGCCGCTCTCCAGCCGCGCGCCGGGTCAACGCCTCAGTCCTGCAGCGCGAGAGAGGCCGGGACGCGGGCGGCAAGGTAGCCGGGGATCGCGAGGATCGCGAGCGCGGTGGCGCTCACCAGGGCGAGGCTCTCCAGGCCGGTCAGCGCGGTGACGGAGTAGACGACGGGGAAGCCGATCGCGTTGGCGAGGGCGCGGTCGGCCAGCTGCTGGCCGTAGAGGCCGAAGATCGCCCCCGTCAGGCAGCCCACACCCACGAGCAGCAGGCTCTCGAGCAGGATCGTGCGCCACAGCTCCGCGCGGGGCAGCCCCTCGAGCTTGAGCTTGGCCAGGCGCGGACGGCGCTGCCAGATCAGGGCCCCCATCGCGGCCGCCATCGCGAGCACCGCCGCAATCGGGATCAGCGTGGCGATCTGGGTGAGGTTCGCGAGGGCTTCGCGGCTGAGCGAGCTCTGGAGGGCGATGTGCTGAGCGGCGGTCTGCACCGAGAACCCCGAGTGGGGCCCCAGGAGGTGTTCGATCTCGCGCCTCGCCTGGGCCGGCGGGACTCCGGGGGCAAGCAGGATGCTGTAGGCGCTGGCGTCCCGGCTGCCCCAGGCACGCGCGTAGTCGGAGGCGTTCATGATGATCGCGCCCGGCGCCCAGCTCATGTTCGTGGAGAGCGCCGCGAGGCGAAAGCTCGTCGGGTCGGGGCTCGGCAGCGTGAACGCCTGGCCGATGCGCAGGTGATGTTCGGAGGCGACCGCCTGCGAGAGAACCAGCCAGCCGCCGGCGCGCACACGTTCGCTGGCCTGGCGCAGGTTGCCCTGCACGAGCTGGTCCGCGGGCAGCAGCGGAGTGGCCTGGCGCGGCGGGGCGATCACGAGCACGCGGCGCTCGCCGTAGTCGAGCAGCCCGCTGCGGTAGAGGTGCACCGCTCGCACACCCGGCAGTCGCGCGAGCCGCGCCCGGAGGGTCGGCGCGAACGGCGCGGTCTGCAGGAGGTTGTAGGAGCCCGCCGGGGCGACCCACACGTTGCTGAAGGCGCTCATGTCGCGCGCCGCGTTGTCGAGGCCCGCGAGCAGGTCGCCGTGCGCGCCCTGGATCGAGACGCTGCCGAAGACCGCCATCGCGCCGGTAGCCGCGATCGCGACGGCTCGCGCGCGGGCCGCGCTCAGCTCCATCGTCGCGACGTGGGGCACGACGCTCGTGATCATGCGCGCGAGTCGGCTGACGATCGCAAGCGTTGCGCTGAGCGCGATCGGCAGCTCCAGCAGCAGGGCCGCGACCAGCAGGACCATCCCCGGGATCGCGGCGTCCGGCGCGGCGAGCAGGATCGCGGTGGCCGCCCCCAGACAGGCGAGGCCGGGCAGCGGGCGCAGGAGCGGGTGGCGCAGCCGGCCGAAGGCCGACACGCTGGGGTCCCTGTTGCCAAAAGGGCGGCGCGGTCGGCCGGGCCCCTCGCCCGTGGAGAAGATGTCGCGCAACGGGCTGAGCACCGCCACGATTGCGGCGAGCATCCCCCCGCCCGCCGCGATCGCGATGCTCTGCCAGCTGACGACCCGCTCCGAGCCGAGCGCGAAGGCCAGCGAGAGGAACGCCGGATTGGAGTGGAAGAGGTGGATCGAGAGCTCCTCTCCCAGCGCCAGCCCGAGCACGCATGCGACCGCGCCGAGCGCAACGGCGTCGAGCAGCAGCACCGCGACCACCGTCGCGGGTGAGTATCCCTCGCGATGCAGGTCGGCGATCAGCCGCCGACGCTGGGGGACCGTGAGCAGCATCGCGTTGAACGCGAACAGGAACCCCACCAGCGCGCTGATCGCGGCGAACAGCGCAGTCGACTGACTGCTCGCCGTGGCGGCCTTCGCGAACAGGGTCTCGTCGTAGCTGACCGCCTCGACGTCCAGGTGCCCCCCGGCGAGCGCCCGCAGAGCGGCCTGCACGCGCGCCTGCGAGCCGGGCGCGGGCTGCACGAGGATCCGGCTGACGCGGGCGCCCAGACCGGCCATTTCCTGTGCGAAGGAGAGCGGCGCGAGGACGATCGGGCTGCCGATCAGCGACCCGATCTGCCGTTCGTGGAGCTGGGTGTAGAGCGGAGCGCTGACCGTGCGCCCGGCGATCTGGAAGGTGACTTCGCGGCCAAACCGCGTCACGCCGATGGCTCTCGCGAGCGGGGCGGGCAGCACGATCGCGCCGATGCCCCCGAACGGGGTGAGCGCGGTGTCGCGCACGAGTGCGCCGCCGAGCTCGGAGAGGCTGGAGTCGGCTCCCACGAGCTCGACCGAGGCACTGCCCCGGGGGCCGATCGCGTTCGCCTGGACTTCCAGCAGCGGCGCCGCTGCGCGCACGCCCGGGAGCTGGCGCACGAGACTCAGCATCCGCTGCGGGAAGCCCTGTTCCTCGCGGGCCACGAGCTGCAGCGTCGCCCTGCCGGCGATCCCGCGGGAGAGTTGGGCCACCGAGCTCTGCAGGCTCGAGCTGGATACCTGCGAGGCGAACAGCAGCGCGACCCCGGAGGCGATCCCGAGCACCGCGAGGCTCTCCTGCACCCAGCGCGCGCGCAGGCGCACACCGTAGAGGCGCAGGAGGTTGGAGGGCCTCACACGTGCACCTGCTCGGTCGCATGGTCGCCGAGCCTGCCGTCGCGCAGCGCGAGCACGCGGTCGGCGTACCTGGCGGCCATCGGGTCGTGGCTGACGAGCACCACCGCGACCCCCCGCTCGTGGCAGAGCCCGCGCAGCAGTTCGAGCACTTCGCGGCCCCGCTGGGTGTCGAGGCTCCCCGTCGGCTCGTCCGCCAGCAGCAGTCGGGGTTCGGTGGAGAGCGCTCGGGCGATCATCACGCGCTGACGCTCCCCCATCGAGAGCGTCTCGGCGCGGTGGCGCAGGCGCCCCCCCATCCCGAGGTGCTCGAGCAGCGGCGCGACCTTGCGCTGGGCCTCGCTCCAGCTCATGCTCCGCAACAGCTTCAGCATCGCGTTGTCGATCGCGCTCACGCCCGGCAGCAGATCGAAGTTCTGGCGGATGAAGCCCAGTTCGGTGAGCCGGAAGCGGGCGGCCTCGCGCTTGGAGAGCGAGGAGACCTCGCGCTCGCCGATCAGGATGGCGCCCGCCGTGGGCGCCAGCAGCGCGGCGATCATCAGCAGCAGCGTCGTCTTGCCCGAGCCGCTTGGCCCGTAGAGAGCGACCATCTCTCCGGCCGCGACCCTCAACGAGACGCCGTCCACCGCCCGCACCGGCTCGCCCGCGAGCGTCGGGTAGTGCTTGACGAGATCACGCAGCTCCAGCACTCGATCTCCTCGGTCAATCCGGCGCGCCGCCGGGGACCCACCGCTCATGTGTGCCCGGCGGAGGGATCGGCTGCGAGCGGTCGCTCATCTCACGCAGGGAGCTCTGGCGAGGGGACTGCTGGTGGAGCCATCGGCAAAGGTGAATTCGGCGGCGAACGGGAAGCCGCCAGCGGGGCATCTGGCGGGCGCGATGACCGTGTTGGCGCTGCGCGGCAGGTGCCTCCCCTTCGTGCCGATGGTGAGCGAGAAGCTCACCATCGAGGTGTTCGAAGCGAAGGGCAGCGTGGGGATCGGGGGGATGGGGATCACGAGCTCTTCCCCGTAGGGCGCGGGAGCCGGGCGCACGATGCCGGTGACCACCACCTTGGCGGGCGCCGGGTTGAAGCCTTCGCCGAGCAGCTCGAGCGTCGGTTCGTTGTTTTCCGGGGGGCCGACGAAGGCCCACACGAGCGCATCCTCGGTGGTCAGCTGGGGCCCCTGGAGCACCTCGGCGAGCGCGTGACCCTGGCCGACCTTCGACCCGGCGGGACAGCCGCTGGGACCGTGGGCCAGCAGGCGCGCTCTGGAGCAGCTGCGCAGGCTGGGTATGTCGAGCGTCAAGCCGGCGGGGAACTTCACGATCGTCATCTGCACCGGCGAGGGCACGCCCGATTCGCCGCCCGTGAGCTGGGCTGAGAAGGTGAGTGCGCCCCTGGCCCCGGCCCGGCCGGGGAAGATGGAGGAGGTGATCGTCGCGGAGGTCGGCTGGGCGGGCGCGGCGGACGCTGCCAACCCCGCCCATGTGGCGGCGATCGCGGCGGCGGCCCCTGCTCTTCGCAGCCAAGCTCCCGACCGAGAACCCTCCCCCCATTCCATGTTACCCAGGGTAACGATAAACTTTGGGGATCGCTGCATGCCCCAGCGCCGGTGAGCCACCGCACCGCGGCCGACCGACAGGGCAGTTCAAGGGCGCTGCGCCGAGCGTGCGCTCCGAACGACGCGCACCCGCCGATTCAAACCGTAAGCTCTCGCGGCGGTGCACAACCCGATCTCCTATTTCCAGGCGGTGATCCTCGGCCTCACCCAGGGCGTCTCGGAGCCCTTCCCGATCTCGAGCCTCGGGCACGCCGTCGTGCTGCCGCGCCTGTTCGGCTGGAACATCCACCAGAACAACCCCTACTTCCTCACCTTCCTCGTCGCGACCCACCTCGCCACCGCGATCGTGCTGCTGCTCTTCTTCCTGCGCGACTGGGTGAAGATCGTCGGGGGCATCCTGCGCTCGCTGCGAATGCGCGAGATCCGCGAGGACGACGTCTACGCGCGCCTCGGGTGGCTGCTCGTGGTGGGCACCATCCCCGCGGGGGTTCTCGGCCTGCTGCTGCAGGAACCGCTGCGCAAACTCTTTGCCTCCGCCTCCATCGCCGCCGCCTTCCTGATCGTCAACGGGATCGCGCTGCTGATCTTCGAGCGTCTCCGCCAGCGCCCCCCGCAGCCCGGTGACTATCTCGGCGACGCCGATGCGCGCATCGCCAAACGCAGCTGGCGCCAGGCGATCGCGATCGGGACCTCCCAGGCCGCCGCGCTCATCCCCGGCATCTCCCGCTCCGGCTTCTCGATGGGGGGCGGCCTGCTCAGCGGTCTCTCCAACGAGGACGCCGCGCGCTACGGCTTCCTGCTCGCCACCCCCATCATCTTTGCCGCCGCTGCGCTGAAGCTGCCGGAACTGCTCGGTCCCCAGGGCGACGGCGTGCGCGGTCCCGCGCTCGTCGCCGGCCTCTGCGCCGCCGCCACCACCTTCCTTGCGGTGAAGCTCCTGATGCGCTTCCTGCAGACCAACCGCCTCAGCCCCTTCGGGTACTACTGCATCGGCCTCGGCACGATCTGCACGCTGGTGTTCGCGCTCGAAGGCTAGGCGTCGGCGCTGCCGGAGTCGGCGGCCTTGGTTTGCGGCCCCGTCTGGAACCACGCGAACGCGAAGCACGCCAGCGCCACCACGACCGCCGCGATCCCGTGCTTGGTGTGGTGGTGGTTCGCTTCCGCGCTACCCGCCGAGGCGTGGCCGGGAAAGAACGAGGGCAGCGAGTGCTCGGGCGTCACGAAGTAGATCACCGCCACCACGAGCAGGACGATCCCCACGATCACCGCGGGCACCACCAGCCTGCGCAGATTGGAGCTGCTCACTGGCGGAAAGGCTACACCGCTGCCGACGCGCGCGGCGTCGGGCGCAGGGGCCGCCATCATGTGGGCAGACACCCATGTCCCCACAGCTCCCCAAGACCCCGCCCAAGATGTTCGAGACCCGCAGCCAGGCGTGGCAGGAGGTGGGCCTGCTCGATCGAGTCAGCCCGCGTGCGGCCAAGCGGGCGCGTGTGGAGGGGCTCGTGCTCGCGGTGCTGTTCGTGGCGGTTGTGGTCCTGAACGACAATCGCCTGAGCCTGCTCGGCACGCATGTGCCCGCTGTGGGCGGCCCGCACGGCCACAGCGCGTACACCAAGCTCGAAGAACCGCTCGAAGCGGTGGTGACCGCGGCGACGGTGGTCGCGCTCGTGATCCTCGGTTGGGCGATAGCGCGCGACGCCGGCCAGGCGCTGGGGCCCGCGCTGTTCCGGCGCATGGATCCCGCCACCGCGGGGACCGTGGGCTTCCTGGTGCGCCTCGTGACCGTGGTGCTCGCGCTGCTCGTGGCGCTGGACGTGGCGGGGGTCGAAGCTCGCACCCTCGCGCTGGGGGGAGCGTTCACCGCCGTGGTCCTCGGCCTCGCGGCCCAGCAGACGCTGGGCAACCTGATCGCGGGCACCGTGCTGCTCAGCGCCGGCCCCTTTCGCGTGGGCGATCGCGTGCGCCTCCAGGGGGGCCCACTCGCTGGGCAGATCGAGGGGGTGGTGAGCTCGCTGGGGCTGCTCTACACCACCTTCGCCACCGGGGAGGGCTCGGTGCAGGTGCCCAACAGCGTGGTGCTCAACGTGGCGGTCCACACCGGGAGGGGACGCCTGGGCGAACCACCCCCCACGTCGTAGTTGGGGGCTTCAACAACTCGAGAACAAAATGGCCGCCGTACGTGCTACCGTCGTGGCCGTTGGGGCCGGGCAAAGAACCGGCGTAAAGCAGTGCAAGCTCTCGCAGGTCGAAGCTCTTTGCAGCATCCTCCGCGCAGCAGCACGCACGAATCGTGGAGGAAAGTCACATGCCTACTGGCACAGTGAAGTGGTTCAGCGACGACAAGGGATTCGGCTTCATCACCCCCGATGACGGGGACAAGGATCTGTTCGTCCACCACACCGGCATCAATGGCGACGGCTACCGCTCGCTGCAGGAGGGCGCCAAGGTGTCCTACGACGCGGAGCAGGGCGACAAGGGGCCCAAGGCGGTCAACGTAAGCGCCATCTAGTACGCCCACCGGCGGCCTTGCCGGTTGTGGCGTACCCCCGAGGCGTGGTTGCGGGGGGTGCAGGACAGTAACCTTGGGGGCCCCGGCACCAGCCGGGTTCCCCTCGTATGTCGACGGACGCAACCACTCTCCCCCTCCGGGACCCCCTGCTGGGCGACCCGGACATGGCGCGCCTGCGCGAGAGGCCCTCTCGGGAGGGGAGCCCCCCTGTGGGCGGGCACCCCCGCGCGTGGGTCCGCGTGCACAGAGACACGATCGCCGGGGCACTGGTCCTGGCCGTGATCGCGGTGTGCGTCGCGCTGATCGTGCTCGCCGCGGCGGATCGCCCGAGCTTCCTCTCCGCGCCCACCCACTACGGCTTCTTCCCCCACTGGATGGCGGGACCGCTGGGTGGCCTGTGGACCGGGTTCACGCGCAGTCCCCAGGCGATCAAGTCGCTGTTCACGGGGGCGCTCGTGGTGATGTACGTGGCGTACCTCGTGGGTCTCAAGTACGTGCCCACGCTGCGCGCCCGCTGGGTGATCGCGACCGTGGTGGCGGTGCACGCGATCCTGCTGCTCTCCCCGCCCCTGGCGCTGACGGATGTGTTCAACTACATCAACTACGGGCGCATGGGGGTGCTGCACCACCTCAACCCCTACACCACCATCCCCGTGCTGGAGCCCCACAGCGACCCCAGTTACGACCTGAGCAACTGGCATCAGCTGCAGAGCCCCTATGGGCCGCTGTTCACGCTGCTCACCTATGCGGTGGTGCCGCTCGGGATCGGGGGCTCGCTGTGGACGCTCAAGAGCCTCCTGATGGCGGCGAGCCTGGGGACGATCCTGCTGGTGTGGCGCTCGGCGCGCCTCCTGGGCCGCGACCCGGTGGCGGCGATCGTGCTGGTGGGGCTCAACCCGATCGTGCTGGTGTGGGGCCTCGGCGGGGACCACAACGACTTCTTCACCGTGTTCTGCATCGCGCTCGCCTTCTACCTGCTGCTGCGCGCGCGCGCCCCGGGCATTTACCCTGAGCCCATCGAGCCCCCGGGCATTTACCCTGAGCCCATCGAGCCCCCGGGCATCTACCCTGAGCCCATCGAGCCCCCGGGCGCTCCCGTCGAGCCGGTCGTGGCCAGGGGCGCCGAAGATCCCTTGGCTGTGTTGGCGGCCGGTATCGATGGCTCGCGGAGCGCCCCACCGCCGCTGGGAGCGCTGCGGGTGCGGATGCGCGAGTGGCTGCTGCCGCTCGCCCCGCTGGAACTGGGGGCGGGGCTGGCGCTGGCGTCGGCGATCGCGCTGAAGGCCTCCGCGGGCATCCTCGTCCCGGTGGTGCTGGCGAGCCTGCTGAGGACTCCGCGCCGCCTCGTCCAGGTGGTGCTGGGATTGGTTGGGGGCGCAGTCGTGCTGGGGGCGTGCAGCGTGGCGGCGTTTGGGATGCACCTGCCCAACCTCGGCACCCAGGGCCGCCTGGTGATCCCGATGAGCCTCCCCAACGTGCTCGGCCTCGCACTTGGCCAGGGGGGGGAGACCGACACGATGCGCACGCTGCTCAGCGCGGTGCTCGTGCTGGCGGTGCTCGGCTGCAGTCTGCTGGCGTGGCGCCGGCGGGACGCGCTGAGCGCCTCGGGCTGGGCCACGGTGGCGCTCCTGGTGACGTTGAGCTGGGTGCTGCCCTGGTATGTGCTGTGGCTGCTGCCGCTGGCGGCGCTCTCGCGCTCACGCGCACTGCGGGTGAGCACCATGGTGCTGGGGGCCTACCTGGTCCTCACGTGGATGCCCCTGGCCACCGCGATGGACAACGCGATCGGCATCCGGCCGACCAAGACGCCGCTGGGAGAGCTGCATCAGCGCTACGTCAAAGAGCTGCTGAACTGAGCCCGACGCCACCTGGCGTCCGCCCATCGTGGGACGTCGGCCACGGCCATCCAACGCTGGCCGCGTGTATGCGCAGAGCTAGTGGGCGACCCCGGGCGGTCCGCTGACGCGCTGCTCGCCCTCCGGCTGGCGTCCATCGCGCCCGACGTAGCCGTCCTTGCCGCCGGCACAGAGGTAGACGGCGTCGCCCTCCCCGACGTTGCGAATGCTGCGCACGGTGGGGGCGTCGACGCGAGCGAAGGCACCCTCCTCGAGGCGGTGTGTGGAGCCGTCCCCGAACTGCATCTCGATCGCGCCGCGGTGCACGAAGTAGAGCTCCTCCTGGGCGTCGTGGTAGTGGCGCCCGGTCTGGTAGCCCGCGGGCATGACGATCGCGTTGACGCCGAACGCGGTCACGCCAAGGCCCTTGCGGACCTTGCGAAAGCCGTGTCCCTCGCCCAGCGCGTCGAGGTCGCCGACGGCGTAACCCTCGCCGGTGGTCACCTTGGGGTACTCGGATGCCGCCATGGGTGTCGTCTCCTCTGCTCGCTCTGGGGTGTGTGCGGTTTGCGAGGCAATCCATCCGTTCCTCGCGACCGCAGCTCAGCGGATGATATGCGCCCGTCAGTGCCCGGTAGGCGCTCGCTCAGTGCTCGGCCACGCGCCCGCCCTCGGGCGAGAGCGGCTTGCCCTCCTGGGCCCAGCGCACCAGGCCCCCGCTCATCGAGCGGGCCTGGAAGCCCGACGCACGGAACGCCTGGGCGGCCATCAGCGAGCGGGACCCGACACGGCAGTAGAAGACGACCGGTCGATCGGCCGCGATCGTCGCGGCCTGGGAGGTGAGCCGGTTGAGCTCGATGTGGCGGCTGCCCTCGATGTGGCCGGCCGCGCGCTCGTAGTCCTCGCGCACGTCGATGAGCTGCAGCTCGGGGTCCTCGGCCAGCCACTGCGCGACCTGTCCGGGATCTGCCGCGATCTCGTCGGATCCGGATCCGGAGGCGGAGGAGGCGCTCATCGCGAGCAGCGTAGCGGGGTTTCTCCCCGGCCCACCACTCGATCGCCTGGGGCACTAGGATCAATGGTGATGGAGGCAATCGGCGAGGTCTACACGATCCCCCAGGAGCACCTGGACCTGTGCGCGACGATCGGGCAGATCGCGCGCGAGCAGATCGCGCCGCGCTCGGCGGAGATCGACGAGCGGGCGGAGTACCCATGGGACATTCGCAAGCTCCTGGGCGAGCAGGACATCCTGGGCCTGCCCTTCCCGATCGAGTACGGGGGGACGGGCACGGGGACGCTGATGTTGAACATGGCGGTGGAGGAGATCGCCAAGGTGGACGCCTCCTGCGCCCTGATCCTGATGGTGCAGGAGCTGGGGACGCTGCCGATCCAGCTGTTCGGCAGCGAGGAGCTCAAGGAGCGCTTCCTGCCGAGGTGCGCCAGCGGTGAGTGGACGCCGGCGTTCGCGCTCTCCGAGCCCGAGGCGGGCTCGGACCCGGCGGGGATGAAAACGACTGCGGTCAGGGATGGCGAGGAGTGGGTGATCAACGGGACCAAGAACTGGATCACCAACCTGGGGGTCGCGGACTTCTACATCTGCTTCGCGGTCACCGACCGCGAGAGCCGGCGGATCACCGCGTTCGTGGTGGAGGCCGACCGGCCGGGCTTCAGCGTGGGCAAGCTCGAGCACAAGCTCGGCATCCGCGCCTCGCCGACGGGACAGCCGATCTTCGAGGACGTGCGGGTCCCGCAGGAGAACGTGATCGGCGAGGTGGGGCGTGGCCTGAGGGTGGCGCTGGGGACGCTCGAGCGCACCCGTCTGGGAGCGGCGGCACAGGCGGTGGGGATCGCGCAGGGGGCCACCGACTACGCGGTGGGGTACGCACGGGAGCGGGTGCAGTTCGGCCAGCCGATCATCGAGCACCAGGCGATCCAGTTCAAGCTCGCGGATATGGAAACACGCACGGCCGCCGCGCGGGAGCTGCTGTACAAGGCGTGCGCGATGGCCGATCGCGGGGATCCCCTGCGTGCGAAGTACTCCTCGATGGCGAAGGTGTTCTGCTCGGACACCGCGATGGCGGTCACGGTCGAGGCGGTGCAGGTGCTGGGGGGGTACGGTTACGTGAAGGAGTACCCGGTGGAGCGAATGATGCGAGACGCCAAGATCACCCAGATCTACGAGGGCACGAACGAGATCCAGCGGCTCGTTATCGCCCGCACGCTCAGGCAGTGAGGGGAGGGGGGCGACCGTGCGCTCGTCGAGGTCGCAGGGTGCCTTCGGCCAGCTGAGGAAGATCGGGCTGGCGGCGCTGATCGCGCTGTCGCTGGGCCTCGTGGTGATCGTGGTGGGCAACGGCTTCAGCACGGAGGGGGCGGTGCGGGTGGTGGAGGACCTGGTCCTGGGGATCGCGGCGATTGCGCTGCTGAGCACGGCGATCGCGTTCGTGGCGGTGCGCATGGCGGGATGGCACGACCCGGAGTCCGAGGAGGAGTTCGAAAAGATCGTGCGCCGGGCGGAGGAGCTGGGGCGCGAGGGCCTCGCGGCGGACCCCGAGGAAGCGGAGTTCATGGAGCTCGACCCCCTCAACGACCAGGACTTCGAGGAGCTCGTGCGCGACGCGCTGGACGACCTGCCGGACCTGCTGCGCAACGCGCTGCGCCACGTGCCGGTGGTGATCTCCGACAAGGGCCGCCAGGCGGGGGCCTACGGCCTGTGGCAGGGGGACCGCTCCCACCGCGACAACTACCACGAGCGCATCGTGATCTTCCGGGACACCCTGCGGCGGGACTTCGGGCACGACCCCGAACTGCTGCGCGACCAAGTCGTGAGAACGGTGCGCCACGAGATGGCCCACCACGTGGGCTTCGACGAGCTGGGCGTCTCCCGCTTGGATCTCTAGGGCTCAGATGCGCCCTTGGCCGATCGCATAGGATGGGGTTCCGGTAGGGAGAGATCGCTGCAGTCCGGGGCCCAAACGAACAAGGAGAGCTTCGCATGCCTGACGCCGTAATCGTTGACGCCATACGCACGCCGATCGGGCGAGCGGTGAAGGGGTCGCTGAAATCCGTCCGCGCCGACGACCTGGCGGCGATCCCGCTGAAGGCGATCCTGGAGCGCAACCCCCAGCTCCAGTCGAGCTCGATCGTGGACGTGATGATGGGCTGCGGCTTCGCGGAGGGGGAGTCGGGCTACAACATCGGGCGCAACGCGGCGCTGCTGGCGGGCATCGACTTCCACGTGCCGGGCACCACCGTCAACCGCTTCTGCGCCTCCTCGCTGCAGACCACGCGGATGGCCTTCCACGCGATCAAGGCGGGCGAGGGCGACACCTACATCGCCTGCGGCGTGGAGGCGGTCTCGCGGGCCACGCAGGGAGGGGAGTTCGAATTTCACCCCAAGCTGGACGGCTCGGAGGGCTCGCTCTACAACGTCTACATCCCGATGGGCCTCACCGCGGAGAACGTGGCGGAGGAAAGGAAAGTCAGCCGCGAGGCGCAGGATGAGTGGGCGGTGATCTCCCAGAACCGCGCGGTGGCGGCGCAGGAGTCCGGCCACTACGACGTGGAAATCGTCCCCGTGACGGCGCCGGCGCACAAAGACACCGACCGCGAGGGCAACGAGATCGAGATCCCCGAGCAGGTGGTCTCCAAGGACGACGGACCGCGCCCGGGCACCACGCTCGAGAAGTTGGCGTCGCTGAAGCCGGCGTTCAAGCCGGACGGCACCGTGACGGCCGGCAACGCGTGCCCGCTCAACGACGGTGCCGCCGCCCTGCTGGTGACCTCCGAGGAGCGCGCCAAGGAGCTGGGGCTGACGCCGAAAGTGAAGATCCTCGCCTCCACCGTGGTGGCGATCCGCCCGGAGGTGATGGGCCTCGGCCCGATCCCCGCGATCCAGCAGCTCCTGAAGAACACGGGGATGTCGATGAGCGACATCGACGTGGTGGAGATCAACGAGGCCTTCGCCGCCCAGATCGTGCCCTGCAAAGAGGAGCTGGGCATCGACGACGAGAAGCTCAACCCCTTTGGTGGGGCGATCGCTCTCGGCCACCCCTTCGGGATGACCGGCGCGCGGATCATGACCACGCTGATCAACGACCTGCAGACGCTCGACAAGACCTACGGGATCGAGTCGATGTGCGTCGCCGGGGGTATGGGCATGGCGATGCTTGTGGAGCGCCTGAGCTGATCCTCCCCAGATAGGGCTCGCGCACCGTGCCGGACATGGTGAGGTGCGCGAGCCATGATGTGTTTTTCCGAGCGGGCCGGCCTCGGAGCTTCTTTGGATGTCTAGCGCATTGATCAGGGGCTGCCGTATATCGGGGCTAACAGCCAGATGGCTGTCAGGAGCGGCGTCAGCTTCTTGACTACCTTTTCGGTCTGTCCGCCACGAATGAACCCTGCTTTTGCTCCGCCGATGGAGCAGGTGGCAGGCTTTTCTGCCGAGACTTCTTCGGCTTCTCCTTCGATGGTCCCTTCGGCCCGGTTTGCTCTCACCCGCATACTGTCGACGCCCTCACAGGTATCGGTTATTTTCATTACGCCGACGGTGCATTCGGCTGTCCACCCGGGTTCCTTGCCAGAAGCCAGAGACGTGATCAGGCTTCTAATTTCATTTTCTTTGGTGGTTTTGTTTTCCACTTCTTCCAGTTTGGCCCCCCATGGGAGATTGACGGCCCTGACCGTCACCGATTTCGATTCTTCGCAGACGCCATGCTTGCCTTCGGCGAAGTTGCACGATGTGAGCGTGATTTTGGAGATACCGCCTGAGCCCGCGTTGCCGATCGTTCCCAGGCTGCTCCCGGCGCATTTGACTGCCGTCGCACCGCCGGTCGCTTTCGAGTCTTCCAGTTCGAGGTGACCGCTGGCCGTGGTTTCAAGGGTTTCGGTGATCTCTCTGGTTTCCCATTTGCCGCTTCCCGCTGCTGTGCACTCGCCGTTTGTCCACTTACCCGAGGAGGATTCCTCGCACCCCGCCCACTTCGGCTGTGAAGCCAGGGCGGGTGGCGCCACAACGGCACTGAGGCTGCACACCGCGACAAGCCCTACGACTGTCTTCAGATGCTTCATGTCGGTACTGCTCCTTTCCCTTTGGGGGTCGGTTTGCCAATACCGCGACGCTCGCCTCAAACGCAGATGACGCCACGGCTCGGCTATTGATGCTTCTCGGTCCATCGCGAAAACCCGGGGCGTCTGATCGGAAGCTTGATTCGAGCCCGCGCGGTCACCATAGCCGACTGCCAAAGGGCAGAAGATGGCCAGTATGCCGGCTTGCCCGGGGAGCGCTCGGACACTCTGGAGAGTGTTTCCGATGGCGCCTGTGAAAGTCTTTGCCTGCGAGTAACCTATGAGTTCACGCGGACAAAAGCCTGCGAGAGGCTACCGCGGCGGCATCCGCAGCGCGCCATCCAGTCGGATGACCTCGCCGTTGAGCATGTGGTTCTCGATGATGTGGCAGGCGAGGTGGGCGTACTCCTCGGGCCGGCCGAGGCGCTGGGGGTAGGGGACACCCGCGCCAAGTTTCTGGCGAGCCTCCTCGGGCAGGGAGGCGAGCAGGGGGGTGTCGAACAGGCCGGGTGCGATCGTGCAGACGCGAATGCCGTACTGCGCGAGGTCCCGGGCGGCGGGGAGAGTCATGCCGACGATGCCCCCCTTGGAGGCCGAGTAGGCGATCTGCCCGACCTGCCCGTCGTAGGCCGCGATCGAGGCGGTGTTGACGCACACCCCGCGCTCACCATCCTCCGCGAGCGGCTCGCCCGCGATCATCGCGGCGGCGGCGAGGCGCAGCACGTTGAAGGTGCCGATGAGGTTGATCTGGACGATCGTCTCGAAGGGCATCAGCGGATGGGGGCCCTTGGAGCCCGCGACCTTCTGCGCCCAGCCGGTGCCGGCGCAGCACACGGCGATGCGCAGCCCGCCCTCCACCGCGGCGGCGTGCTCGACCGCGGCCTGCACCTGAGCCTCCTCGCGCACGTCGCAGGCGAGGAACTCGAGACTCAGCTCGGCGGCGAGCGCCTGGCCCTTCTCGGCGTTGATGTCGGCAATCGTCACGATCGCGCCGGCCGAGTGCAGGCGCCGCACGGTGGCCTCGCCGAGCCCGGAGGCCCCGCCGACGACGATCGCTGAGCTGCCCTCGATTCGCATGGCGCGGCAGCCTATATCACGAAGCGCAGTACCCGCGGGCTGCCCGAGGCCTCCGGCTGAGCGGCTCATGCCTCCGGGTGGACAGACGCACATCCCCAATCCCTCGACGCGGGAGCGTCCGTCCGGTGGCACTCGAGGGGTCGCGCGTCTTCGCTGGCGTCGGGTCGCGCATATCCACGGGCAGTCGGAAACAGCTCCGCCGGGATAGCGCGCACAGCGGTTGGTGCTCAGGACTGCAAATGGGGGCGGTGAACAGGTCCCATCGCCTGCGCGCGCGCGATTGCTGCCCCATCCTGGAGTCGCTCATTGCTTGGCCCTAGACTTATCCGCGCGGTCTTGGCCGAGTCCCCAATCGCGAAAGCGCTAGGAGCTCGGATAGTGGCCGAGAGTGCAGATATATGCGGTACCGCCGCGTCTCTGCGTTGAAGGATGAGCGCTGCGGACCGCAACCGACCTTCAATGAACAGGGAGTGGAACATGAGGCATTTGAGGATCGTCGTCGGGCTGGTCGTGATGGCCGGCACAATGGCCATTGCGGCATCCCCCGCGATGGCGAACCCAAGATGGGGGTTCTGCAATAAAGTGGGCGCCGGCGGTCACTGGACGACCAGTAAATGCACATCATCGGGAAGCGGCGAATGGGAAACGGCCGAAGTCGCCTCCACTCAGGAAGTGACGTCCAGCGGCGAACTCGAACTAGAAGACTCGAAAGAGGAAATCGCGATCAAATGCAAAGTGACCAGTAGTGGGACGATCAACAAGGAAGGCATAGGGTGGGTCACTTCGATCACGGCTTCGGGATGCTCATTCGTAAAACATGGTGAGTGTGAATCCAGCAAACCCGTGACCGCCACGGCTGTGAATCTTCATTGGTCGCTGGTGACCGAGTTAGTGACCCCCCCCTTATCGAAGATCAGTTATACTCGAAGAAGAGAGATATCCTTAGCCTCCAAAGGGGAACCTGGGTGGAAAGTGGAATGCACCGTGGGAGCGCTCAAAGTGGCCGACACGTGCGAAGGCGACAACACCGCGCTGTTGAGATCAAACAGAACGGCAGGGACGGTCGAAGAAGAATTTGAAAGCGAATCGGCTGAAGAACCCGGCATCTGCTCCCTCGGCGGTACGAAAACGGGGTTCGTTCGCGGGACCCTGACCACCAGTTCGAGCCACTTCTCATTCTGGACGATCCCCTATTAGGAGTCCCCGGCCACGTGTGGGCGACTGCAGGCGTGCTGCGGCGCGGTGTCACCCGTCGGAGGGCTGAGGGCACATGAAGGCACGGGTGGGTCCGGGCGCTGGCCGGGCCCACCCGAGCCGCACCGGCAGGAGGCTCACGCGCGGGGTCGCGAAAGCGTCAGCGCGAAGAGGTCCTCGGGATCGGTGAACCAACGCACCAGCTGCAGGCCCGCCGCGTCCAGATCGCCCTCCAGGCGCCGGCGGGTGAACTTGGCGCTGATCTCCGTGCGCATCTCCTCGCCCGCGTCGAAGTGCACGTCGAGCTCCAGCGCACTCACCGTGACGGTGTGGTCGCGCCGCGCGCGCAGGCGCATCTCGATCCACTCGTGGCGGTCGTCGAAGAGTGCGACGTGCTCGAAGTCCTCGGGATCGAAGTCGGCGTCCAGCTCGCGGTTGAGCACGTGCAGGAGGTTGCGGTTGAACTCCGCGGTTACCCCCTGGGGGTCGTCATAGGCGGCCTCGAGCACGCCGGCGTCCTTGACGAGGTCCGTGCCCATCAGCAGGTGATCGTCTGGTCCCAGGAGGTCGGCGATCTGGCGCAGGAAGCGGCGGCGGCTGCCGGGGGGGAAGTTGCCGATGGTGCCCCCCAGGAAGACCACGAGGCGGGGTCCCGTGGCGGCGGGGACGCGGTCGAGGTGGCGCTCGAAGTCGCCAATCACCCCGTGCACCCGCAGCCCGGGGTACTCCAGGGTGAGCTCGTCGGCGCAGTCGCGCACCATGCTCTCGGTGACGTCCACCGGCACGTAGCGCTCGAGCGTCCCCGCGCCGTGCAGCGCGTCGAGCAGCACCCGCGTCTTGGCGGCGGTGCCCGAGCCCAGCTCCACGAGCTCCACGGCGCCCGTGAGAGCGGCGATCCCCACCGCGGCGGCGTCGAGGATCCCGCGCTCGGTGCGGGTGGGGTAGTACTCGGGCAGCTCGCAGATTTGGTCGAACAGCTCCGCGCCGCGGGCGTCGTAGAAGTGCTTGGGGGGCAGCTCCTTGAAGGGCCGGGTGAGCCCGTCGAGGACGTCCTCGGCGAGCGTGCGCTCCTCGGCGCCGCCGAGGTGGGAGTCGATTTGGATGTCGGTGGGGTCGCGCACGGGCTCCATCACGCCACCTCCCGCGCCAGCCGCAGGCCGGCGAAGATCTGGCGCCGCAGGGGGAGGTCCCAGTTGCGGAAGGTGGGGCTCGCCACGCGCGGGCTGGTGGCCCAAGAGCCGCCCCGCAGCACGCGGTAGTCCTCGCCGAAGAACACCTCGGAGTACTCCCGATAGGGGTGCGCCACGAACCCGGGATAGCCGCGGAAGGGGCTGCTCGTCCACTCCCACACCTGCCCCACCCCCGCGAGCGCTCCGCCGTCGCTCTGATCCGAGGTCGCCGCCCGCTCCCACTCCGCCTCCATGGGGAGCCGTGCGCCGTGCGCCCGGGCGAAGGCGTCGGCCTCGAACCAGCTCACGTGGCAGACCGGGGATTGGAGCCCGCCCGCCGCCACGGAGGGGTGGTGGGTGATGTCGTACTCCTCCTTCCACGCCCACCCCTCATCCGACCACCACTCGCGCCGCTCGTAGCCGCCACCCTCGCTGAAGCGCAGCCAGCTCGCGTTGGTCACGGGGCGCCGCGCGATGCGGAAGGCCGCGGTCCGCTCGGGGTGGCGGGGGCGCTCGTTGTCGTAGGCGAAGCCCTCCGGTTCCGCGCCCATCGGGAAGACCCCGGCGGGAAACTCCAACCACTGCTCCTCCTCCTCCTCCCTGAGCTGGGGCGCGTGCCGGGCGAGCTTCGCGCGGTCACCCGGTGAGAGCAGCCCAGCGAGCGCCAGCGTCTGGCGCATCGTCTCGGTGTGCTGCAGCTCGTGGCGCAGGACGAGCTCGTGCAGGACGCCGTCGCCGATCCCCGCGCTGGTCGTGGCCGCGATCACGCGCTCGCGGACCGCCTCCAGGTAGGCGCGCGCCGCGGGGGCGCCGAGCAGCTCGACCTCGCCCCGCACGGTGCGGGGGGTCTCGAAGGCGTCGTAGAGCTCCGCGAGGTCTGGCCGCAGCAGCTCCAGGCCGGCGTGGCGGTGGGCGAGCCACAGATCCTCGTAGGCGGCGATGTGGGCGAGGTCCCACACCAGGGGGCTCATGATCGGCGAGAGCACCCGCTCCAAGTCGGAGTCCCCGAGGTGGGCGATCAGTGCCAGCGTCTCGCGCCGGGCATCGTCCAATGACGCGAGCATCTCGGCGGCGGGCGCGGGGGGCGCGGCGGTCTGTTGGGGAACGGTGCAGGCCATGAGCCGGGCGCGTAGGTAGGACCTTAGCGCGCCTCCGCTCGACCCGCGTCGCAACCGTCAGAAGATTGGATTATCGCCCCGCGCTGGTTGGGTCCGCAGATGTTCCCGCGTTGGCGTTGGTCAGTACGAGCCAGACTACGCGGGCCAGTCTCGGCGCTGCTTCAGTCCGAGCCGCCGCTCGCAGCCGAGGCGGCCGCGGCGTCGGCCACGACGAGCAGGCGCTCGGAGGCGAGCAGGCTCGCGGGTGTGTCCGAACCCCGCCCACCCGGTCCGGCGAGCACGGAGGCGAGCGCGGGAGCCTTGCCGGCGCCGGTGACGAGCAGCATGCAGCCGCGCGCGGCGCGCAGGGCCGTGAGGCTGAGCGTCACCCTGGCGGGCGGCGGCTTGGGCGCGTCGTTCACCGGCAGGCAGAGCGAGCCGGAGTCGTCGTCCATGGGATGGCCCGGGAAGAGCGAGGCGGTGTGCCCGTCCTCGCCGAGGCCAAGCAGCGCGAGGTCGAGCGCTGGTGCGCCGCCCGCGCCGCCCGCGGCGTCGGCAGGCACCCGTTCGCTCAGCAGCGCCTCGTACACCCCGGCGGCAGCCTCGGGTCCGAGCTCGCCGGGGATGCGGTGCTCCAGCGGTCGCGAGGGCCCCGGGAGGCGAGCGAGCAGCGAGTCGGCCACGAGCCGGTGGTTGCTCTCGGGGTCCTCGGGTCCGACGCAGCGCTCGTCGCCGTACCAGAGCTCCACCGCGCTCCACTCCTCCAGCAGGCCCCCGAGCAACTCGTAGGCGCGGCGCGGCGTGGAGCCGCCGGCAAGCGCGAGGTGTGCAACCCCGCGGAGCTCCACGGCCTCGCGCAGCACGCGCGCGATCTCCTGCGCCGCGTGCGCCGCCGCGGCCTCGGGGTCGGGGAGGGTGAGCAGGCGAGTCACGGCCCCGTCTCCGCTGACGGCGTGGACATGCGAGTGGCGGTCACGACGCCATCTCCGCCGATGGCATGAGCGTGTGGGTGGTGGTCACGGCGTCATCCCCGCCGCCACCGACAGTGCAGGAGCGTAGGTGGGGTCGCGCAGCAGCGCCTGGCGGATGCCCTCGCCGAGGATGCCCGCCTCGCCGCGGGAGGCCCCCAGGAGCGTCCACTCGCGCTCCACCCCCTGGGGGTCGGTGCGGTGCGCGTGCAGGCCGCCGCGCCCGCGATCCAGGCGTACCGTGCGGCCCGCGGCGGTTTCGATCTGAAGGCTCGCGAGCCCCGGCACCTGCAGCTCGGGCGCGTGGTGCAGCGACAGCGACACCGGCCGGCGCTGGGCGTCGATGGCGCTGCCGATCAGCCGCGTGATCCGGGTCAGCGGGATCTCACTGAGCGGCGTTGTGGTCGGGAGCGGACCGAACAGCGTGCCGTCTTCGATCGTCCGCGGTTCGATCCGCAGGTGGTCGACCAGCTGCCACCCCAGACGCGAGGCGAGCCAACCCACCAGCAGCATCGCCGCGATCGCCGATTCGGGATGGTGGCTGATCGTCAGGGAGGTGATCTCGTGCAGCTCGCCGCGCATGTGGGGGGGATCGAACGTGCTGGCGATCCGCTCCCGCCACGGAGTCGAGCGCAGCCACGCGAGGTCCACCACGTAGGCGCGCTCGGAGATCGCACACGCGCGTGCCACCGCCTCGCGGCTGTCCGGTTCGGCGACCGAGTCGATCAGCACCGCCTGGGCGAGCCCCAGCAGATCGTCCATCACCTCCGGGTGGCCGTGGGGGGACCACAGCAGGGTCGGCAGGTCGCTCACCACGAGGGGGTCCGCGATCGTGTAGAGGTCGTCGAGGTGGCGGTCCCCGATCTCCACCACCACCGTCTCCCGCAGCAGCGAGAGCTCGCCCGGCTGGGGGTCGCTGTCGGAGGACACCGTGGCGAGTGCGTCGAGGCGCTCGCGGCGGGGTTCGTAGGAGAGGACCACCAGGCGGGAGGCGTGGAAGCGCCCCACCCCGCGCAGGCGGTTGGCGATCTCACCGCTCCACTGGTGGTCCACGAAGGCGATCATGTTCAGCGCCCGCGCCGGCGCGAAGCCGCCGTTCTCGGCGTGGCGCTCGGCGAGCATCCCCCGCAGCGCGGCCTCGATCGCGTCGGGCGTGGTGCCCTCGGCGCTCCACACCGCGTCGGAGACCGCGGGCATCAGACCGTGCGCCCTTCTCCGGCCCGGTACACGCCGGCCGCTCGATGGGCGGCGCGCAGGCGCATCGAGGGCGATCTCGGGCTCATCAGATCGTGCGCCAGGTGTGGCCCTCGCGCAGGAGGCCCGCCGCCTCCCCAGGGCCCTGGGAGCCAGCCTCGTACTGTGGCAGGGGCCCGGGGGCCGCTTCCCAGGCGCTCACGATGGGGTCGCAGATCTCCCACTGGGCCTCCACCTCGTCGTTGCGGGTGAACAGCGTGGGGTCCCCCCGCATGGCGTCCATGATCAGCCGCTCGTAGGCCTCGGGGGACTGGGAGAGGAAGGCGGTGCCGTAGAGGAACTCCATGTTGACCGGGCGGATGATCATGCGGGTGCCGGGGATCTTGGCGCCGAGCTGCAACGTGACCCCCTCGTTGGGCTGCAGCGTGAGGATCAGCTGGTTGGGGCGGATCCCCAGCGAGCCCGTCTGGTCGAAGGCGAGATGGGGGACGGGCTTCAGGGTGATCACGATCTCGGTGATCTTGCGCGCGAGGCGCTTGCCGGCGCGCAGGTAGAAGGGCACCCCCGCCCAGCGCCAGTTGTCGACCTCCAGGCGCAGTGCCGCGAAGGTCTCGGTGTTGGAGTCCTCCCGCACACCCTCCTCCTCCAGATAACCCGGCACGTCCTCCCCGCCGGAGTGACCGGCGGAGTACTGGGCGCGCACCGCCAGCTCGGGGATCTGGACCTCGGTGGGGGCGTGGATCGCCTGGAGGACCTTGACCTTCTCGTTGCGCACCTCTTCGGCGGTGAAGTTCACGGGGGGCTCCATCGCGACGTGGCAGAGCAGCTGGAGCATGTGGTTCTGGATCAGGTCCCGCAGCGCCCCCGCGTGGTCGTAGTAGCCCGCGCGCCCCCCGATGCCGATGTCCTCCGCGGCGGTGAGCTGCACGGAGTCGATGTAGTTGCGGTTCCACAGCGGCTCGAAGAGACCGTTGGCGAAGCGGAACGCCAGCATGTTCTGGACGGTCTCCTTGCCGAGGTAGTGGTCGATGCGGAAGACCTGGCTCTCCTCGAACACGTCCAGCACGCGGCGGTTGAGTTCGGCGGCCTCCGCCAGGGATGTGCCGAAGGGCTTCTCGATGATCACCCGCACCTCCGCGCCCTCGTGCCGGTCAAGGCCCCCGCGCCCGAGGGACTCCACGATCACGGGGAAGAAGGAGGGGGCGGTGGAGAGGTAGAAGGCGCGGTTCAGCCGCTCCCCCGCGAGCTCGTCGAAGCCGTCGAGCGCCTGGGCGAGCTCGGTGTAGACGCTCTCCTCGTCGAAGGTCCCGGGCACGTACTTGACATGCGCGAGCAGCCCCGCGAGCACGTCCTCGTCGGGGGGGCGGCGGGAGAAGGAGCGGATCGCCTGCTCGCACTCCGCGCGGTAGTCCTCGCGATCCTTCTCTTTGCGCGAGACCCCCACGAGGAAGAAGCGCTCCGGCAGCGCGCCCTCGTGCGCGAGGTTGTAGAGCGCGGGCAGCAGCTTGCGCCGTGCGAGGTCCCCGGTGGCGCCGAAGATGACGAGCGTGGTGGGGGCCACGGGCAGCCGCTCCAGGCCCTCGACGAGGGGGTTCTCGGGAGCCTGCTCGACGGTGCTCATCGGCGGGTCTCGGAGCTTGTGCTGTGCGGGACCGCGCTCATGGGGACCGCGCTCATGCCTGCTTCACCGCGTGTCCGCCGAACTGGTTGCGCAGCGCCGCGAGCACGCGGTTGGCGTAGTCGCCGTTGCCGCGCGAGGAGAGGCGCGCGTACAGGGAGGCGGTGATCGCGGGGGTGGGCACGTCGCGAGCGGTCGCCTCGGCGATCGTCCAGCGCCCCTCGCCGGAGTCCTCGGTGTAGCCGGTGAGGGCGTGCAGGTCGTTGCCGTCGGCTTCGAAGGCGCGGGCGGCCAGTTCGCACAGCCACGAGCGCACCACCGAGCCCTGCCCCCAGAGGTGGGCGATCTTGGCGTTGTCGAGCTCGTACTCGCACTTGTCGAAGAGGTCGAAGCCCTCCGCGTAGGCCTGCATCAGGCCGTACTCCACGCCGTTGTGGACCATCTTCACGAAGTGCCCCGCCCCCGCGGGCCCGAAGTGCATCCACCCCCGGGGGCCGATTGCGGGGACGCTCTCCTGTGAGGTCGGTGGGGCGAGCACGTCGAGGAACGGGGCCAGCCGCTTGACGGCCTTGGGGGGCCCGCCGACCATCATGCAGTAGCCCACCTCCAGACCCCACACTCCCCCGGAGGTGCCCACGTCGACGTAGTGGATGCCGAGTTTTTTCAGCTGCGCCGCGCGCGCCTTGTCTTCGGTCCAACGGGTGTTGCCGCCGTCGACGATGGTGTCGTCGCGGTCGAGCAGCTTGGCGAGGCGATCGATTGTGCCCTGGGTGACCTCCCCCGCGGGCAGCATCACCCACACGATCCGGGGCGCCTTCAAGCGCTTGACGAGGTCCGCGAGCGAGGTGGCGCCAACGGCGCCGTTGGCGCTCGCCTGCTTGACGGCCTCGCGGGCGGCGTCGAACACGACCACCTCGTGCTCGGAGTCCCGGAGGATGCGGTGCGCCATCCCGCCACCCATCCTCCCCATTCCGACGAACCCGATCTGGCTCAAGGTGCCTCCTCTGGTGTAGGTTTCAGGCGCACGCGCAGTAAAGGTATCCCTTTGAGCCCCGACCCTACGCGCGGCAGTCCAGAGGCCCGCGCGGCGGTACGAGAGAGGTGAGCATTTGAGCCCCGATCCCACCCACCAGCGCCCCGACCGCAACCTCGCGCTGGAGCTCGTGCGAGTCACCGAGGCGGCCGCGCTGGCCGCGGCGCGGATGGTGGGCAAAGGCGACAAGGAGGGTGCCGACCAGGCCGCGGTGGACGGGATGCACTACGCGCTGCAATCCGTGCAGATGGACGGCGTGGTGGTGATTGGTGAGGGCGAGAAGGACGAGGCGCCGATGCTCGCCAACGGCGAGCACATCGGCGATGGCTCCCCGCCGCAGGTGGACATCGCGGTGGACCCCCTGGAGGGCACCACGCTCGCGGCCCACGGGATGCCGAGCGCGCTCGCGGTGATTGCCCTCTCCGCGCGCGGCACGATGTTCGACCCGGGTCCCTGCGTGTACATGGAAAAGATGGCGGGTGCCCCCGAGATCGCCGACCTGCTCGACCTCGACCGCCCCCTCTCCGAGACCGTCGCCCTGATCGCCGAGCGCAAGGGCCGCGAGATCGGGGACGTGACGGTGGTCGTGCTCGACCGCCCCCGCCACGAGCAGGGCATCAAGGCGATCCGCGAGGCGGGAGCGCGCGTGCGGCTGATCTCCCACGGCGACGTATCCGCCTCGCTGCTCGCGGTCACCGAGCGCTCTCCCGTGGATCTCCTGTGGGGAATCGGGGGCACCCCCGAGGGGGTGATCTCCGCGGCCGCCATCAAGTGCCTCGGCGGCCAGCTCGTGGGGCGGCTGTGGCCCCGCGACGAGCACGAGCGCTCCGCGGCGCTTGACGCCGGCTACGACCTGCAACGCGTGCTCGACCGCGACGACCTGGTGGCGGGGGAGGACGTGTTCTTCTCCGCCACCGGCATCACCGACGGGGACGTGCTGCAGGGCGTGCGCTACCCCAGCGCCGGGGGGGCAAGCACCGAATCGCTCGTGATGCGCAGCCGCTCGGGCACGGTGCGGCGCATCCACGCGCGCCACGATCGCACGAAGCTGCGCGCGATCTACGGCGACACGCGGTTCGGGTAGCTCACCGGGGCAGAACCACCCCGGAGTCCTGGGTCTCCCCCTCCTGCGCGAGGCGCCCCACGCGCTGGCCGGACTCGGTCCGGTCCGCCAGGTCCAGGCGGGCGAGCGAGCGCAGGAAGCCGTGGGTGACGATCACGTGGATGCGCGACTGGGTCGCGTTGTAGAGGCGCAGGCCGAACCCCGAGGCGATCGCGGGGTGGAAGTTGGCGACCTCCACCTCGATGTGCAGGCGGGCCCCCCTCGGGTCCCCCGCGTCAGAGTCCCCCGCGCGCAGGCGGCGCACGTCGATCTGGAGGTGCCCCCTGCTCGCGCGCCCGGCGCGGGCCACCAGCAGGCCCCGCTCGATGCGCCAGCGCACCACCCCGTGGTCGGCCTGGAGCTCGTACTCCGGGGCGCTGAACGCGAGCAGCGTCAGCGGCCGGAAGAGCAGCACCACGAGGCGCTCCCCCTCGGTGTAGCGCACCCGTACCAGACCCAACGTCACGCGGGTGAGAAAGCGCCAGTAGGTGCGCGCCAACCGCTCCAGGTTCATCGGGGACCACAGCTCGCTCAGCGCCCGCTCGCCAAGCAGCAGGTCCGCGGTCTGCACCGAGCGCATCGCCCCGCTGCGCGCGTCCACGGTGGTGCGGTCCCGCAGGTTGGTGATCGCCGCGTCCGCCAACAGCCGATCGCGGCTCAGCAGCGTGCGCGCGAGGCCCATCAGGAGGGCGAGCAGCGCCAGCGCGCCGGCCGCCGCGAGGAGGATCCAGAGGCCCGTCATGCTCTCTGCACAGGCTACCCCCGATGGGGCTGCCCGCTGCCGTCCTCGCTTGCTGGTATTTCAAGGGGTGGCCCATGGGCGACACCCACTCCGATCCACACCGCCCCGCCGACGCGCCACTCGACGCCCCCGCGGCGGCTCGCCTGGCTCGGGCGGCGCGCGCCGCCGAGGAGCTGTGCGCGACGCTGTGGGAGGCGATGGGCGAGGAGCTGGCGCCGCGCGAGGAGCTGCGCCGGCCGCGGGCGCGGCGCGTGGGGGAGCTGGCCGAGCGTCTCGTGCAGATCTGTTCGGTCATCGCGGCCCTCGCTCCCGAGGAGCAGGCGCCGGAGCTGGAGTTGCCCGGGCCCACGCGGGAGCCGGAGATCGCGATCCATGACACGCGCCGCGAGGCATCGCATGTGCCGGGCGCTGTGGATGGGAGCGCTGCGGGCGGGAGCGCTGCGGGCGGGAGCGCTGCGGGCGGGAGCGCTGCGGACGGCGGGGCACTCCGGGCGTGGGCGCAGCCCGGTGGGGAGGGCCAGCCGGCTTGGGCCCAGGCGATCGAGGCGAGCCTGGAGCGCCACGCCGCCGATGGGCTCCCGTTCGCGGTGCTGCTGGTCGAGGTGCCCAGCCTGGAGCGGCTCGCCCAGGCGGAGTCCCCGGAGGAGCTTGCACGGATGCTCGAGGCCATCGAGCGGGCGATCGGGCCGGAGCTGCGTCCCTCCGACACCCTCGTGCGCGAAAGCCCCGGTCGGTGGTGGCTCACGGCGTCGCGAACCAACGCGCCCGGTGCGCGCACGCTGGCCGAGCGCCTGGCGAGCACCCTGCGGACCGTGGCCAGCCACCGCGGTGTGCCGCTGGAGCTGGCGGTCGGCATAGCGGTGTGTCCCGCCGATGGCCGAGACGTCGCGGCGCTTGCGACTCACGCCGATGTGGGTCTCTACGCCGCCCGCGCCGCGGGGCGCCCGGTGGCGCCGGTGGACGACGCGGCGTAGGCACCGCGGGTGGGCGACGCGGCGTAGGCGGGTTGCGGCTTCAGCCCGCGGCAGCCCCGCCCGTTGCCGCGGCTGCGGGCGCGGCGAGCGGAGCGGAGGACGTGCCCGCAGCGAGCGGGCTCGACGTGGGCGGTTCGCCGAGCGTGGGGCTGTTCGGCAGGCTCCCCACGACCTGCGTCGTGATGCGCACGGTGTCCTTGATCTCGAGCGCTCGTGCGGCGCCCGAGGTCAGATCCCACGCGGCGCCGTTGTGGCCGTAGGGCCCGCGATCGAGCACCGGCACCGTCAGCTCGTGGCCGCGGTAGCCGATCTGCACGAGCGTCCCACAGGGCAGGGTGCGGTTCGCGACTCCCACGAGCTGCGGGGTCAACCTCTGTCCACAGGCCGTCGCGTGGCCGTAGAAGCCCGGGCCGAACCAGGTCGCCAATGTCGGCTTGCCGGTGGTCGGCTCGGGAGCGGCTCCGCCAGAGGTCGAGCCGCTCGCCGGGGGGGCGGCGGCGGTCGTGGGGGTGACGGCCGTGGGAGCAGGAGTGGGGGTCGTGGGAGTTGTGGCGACCGTGCTCGTGCCGCCACCCGTGGTGGCGGAGGCACTCGCCGCGGGGGCCGCCAGAGTCGCGAGCACCCCGAGCATGCCGGCCCACGGACCCACCGATCGCAGGTTGGCCAGCAGGGCGTGCTTGGAGAAGGCGGCGTGCATGATGGTTGGGCTGTTCGCCTACGGGGTGAGCTGACGGGCTCGCGCCTGATGGCGCTACGGCCCCGGAAAGGACCGATTCGCCCCCGCGGATCGACGTTCCGATCCGCATTGGGTCCCCCGTCCTCCGCGACCGGGGTCGCAGAGGCTCGGCGTGCGGGCAGTATACATAGCCCCCGGACGGGGTTGTCATAGAACCGAAGGGGTTGCGGCGGGCTCTGCGCCCTCAGCCGCCGGAGAGCCGCGTGAGAGCGTCTTTCAGCAGGCGCTCCCCAGTGGAGAGCCCCGCTTGGGCGAGCTCCCCGAAGAGCTCCGCCACCGAGACGGCCAGCTCGGTGCCGCTCGGAGGTTGCACCGAGCGGCCCAGCTCGATCTCCTCCTCTGCCTCGAAGCCCTGGCGGGGCACCGGCGGCTCGGAGGGCCTGGGGGTCCTCCTCGCGCGCGTGGGTCGCGCCTCGGCGGGGGGCTTGGTGGGAGTCCCGTTCGCTCGGGCGGGGCGCCTCTTGGCGGTGGGCTTGGCGGGAGTCCCGTCCGCCCGCGCGGGGTGCGTCTTGGCGGTGGGCTTGGTGGGGGTCCCGTTCGCTCGAACGGGGCGTGTCTTGGCGGTGGGTTTGGCGGGAGTCCCATCCACCCGCGCGGGGCGCGCCTTCGTTGTGGGCTTGGCGGTCCGCGCGGTCTTTGCCTCGGGGGCGCGGGCGGCGCCGTCGGAGCGCACGGCGGTGGTTCGCCGTGCGGCCGCACGGCGCGCGCTGGGGCGCTGGGGGCGGGTGCTCGGAAGGCTCGAGAGCACGCTCGGCTCGCTCCGGGGGGCATCGGATCGAGACCGTGCGCCCGTGCGGCCCTGCCTGCTGGAGCGATCGGTTGTGTCTGGGGGACTCATGCGGGCGCAATCATCGCGCATAAGGACTGGCGGTGGCGAAGCGTTAGCATAAGGTCCACGTCCGGTTGTAACGTCGGGCGGGTCCTGGACTTGGGAGGGCGGGGCAGGTCCTCGGGTGCGTCCGGCAGGCCACCTTCGATTAGAGCCACTCCACCAACCCACTCCACCTCCAAGAAATCGCTGTCTACGGAAACGGAAATCGATGTCAGTAGTCGAACTGCAGGAGCTCGATGAGATCAAGGGTCTGCTGGCGAAGGGCCAGCAGGTGGGGGTGCTGACCTTCGCGGAGATCTCCACCGCCACCTCCGAGCTGGATCTCGACGAGTCCGACGTCGAGGAGCTGCACGGCTTCCTCGAGAAATCCGAGATCGAGCTCGTCGAGGACATCGACCCGGCGACCGCGGCGGCGCTGCAGGTCGAGCGGGCCCCGGACAAGCGGGGCCGGCGCAAAGCGAAAGCGACGCTGGACCTCAAGCCGGACATGACCACCGACTCCCTGCAGCTGTTCCTCAAGGACATCGGCAAGGTACGGCTGCTGACCGCCCAGGAGGAGGTCGATCTCGCCAAGCGGATCGAGCGCGGGGATCTCGACGCCAAGCAAAAGATGGTCGAGTCCAACCTCCGCCTGGTGGTGTCGATCGCCAAGAACTACCGCAACCAGGGCCTCCCCTTCCTCGACCTCATCCAGGAGGGCACCCTCGGCCTGGTGCGCGCGGCGGAGAAGTTCGACTACCGCAAGGGCTTCAAGTTCTCCACCTACGCCACCTGGTGGATTCGCCAGGCGATCGCCAGGGCGCTGGCGGACAAGGCGCGCACGATCCGCATCCCGGTGCACGTGGTGGAGAAGCTCAACAAGATCGGGCGCGCCGAGCGCAAGCTGGTCACCGAGCTCGGCCGCGAACCGACCGCGGAGGAGATCGCGGAGGTCACTGGGATCGACCCCGAAGAGGTCGACTCGATCAAGCGCTCCGCGCAGGCCCCGGTGTCCCTGGAGAAGCCCGTGGGCGACGAGGAGGAGTCGGAGTTCGGCCAGTTCATCGCCGACGAGCGCGCCGAGTCCCCCTACGAGCGGGCCGCCGAAATCCTCACCAAGGAGGCGCTGCGGGAGGCCCTGGAGAACCTCTCCTACCGCGAACGCCGCGTGCTCGAGCTGCGCTACGGCCTCGGTGGCGAGCACCCCCGCACCCTCGATGAGGTGGGCCGCACCTTCAACGTCACGCGCGAGCGCATTCGCCAGATCGAGAACCAGTCGCTGAAGAAGCTGCAGTCCCTGGCCGAGGCGCAGAAGCTCCGCGACGTGGCGTAGCTGTTCCAACCGGCGCATGCGCCGGTTGGCGAGGGCGCGCATGCGCGCCCTCGTAGACGGGCTGCATGCAGCCCGTCATCCAGGTGGCGCATGCGCCACTTGGCCCAGCCGCACATGTGCGGCTGGGGGAGAGCCGGAGGCTCTCCCGGCCACCCCGACCAGCGGCGCTCAAGCCCCACGCGCGGAGTGCCGATGCTGCAGGCATGTTCGATGTGCAGGCAGCCCTGCGCGAACTGGTCGGCAAACACGGCTCGGATCTGCATCTGAAGGTGGATGCGCCGCCGCTGTACCGGGTCGACGGCGATCTCTCCCCCGACCCCCAGGTGGAGGCGCTGAGCGCTGAGGACACCGAACGGGCGCTGCACGATCTCTTGCACGACCCCGTCAAGCTGCAGGAATTCTCCGACGAGCACGAGGTCGACTTCTCGTTTGAAATCGTGGGGTTGGCGCGCTTCCGCATCAACGCCTACCGCCAGCGCGGGGTGATCTCGCTGGCGTGCCGCGCGATCCCCCACAAGATCTCCACGGTCGATGAGCTGACGCTGCCGGCGGTGGTCAGGGAACTGGCCGAGGAGGAGCGCGGGATCGTGCTGCTCACGGGCACCACCGGCTCGGGCAAGTCGACCACGCTGGCGGCGATGATCGACCACATCAACCAGACGATGAGCAAGCACATCGTCACGATCGAGGACCCCATCGAGTTCGTGCACAGCGACAAGCGCTCGGTGATCAACCAGCGCGAGGTGGGGATGGACACCGCCTCCTTCAAGCGCGCCCTGCGGCGCGTGCTGCGCCAGGACCCCGACGTGATCCTGGTGGGGGAGATGCGCGACGACGAGACCGTCCAGACCGCGCTCTCCGCCGCGGAGACCGGCCACCTGGTGCTCTCCACGATCCACACCGTGGACGCCACCGAGTCGATCAACCGGATGCTCGACTTCTTTCCCCCCCACCAGCACGCCCAGGCGCGCTCGATGATCGCGGGCACGGTCAAGGGCGTCATCTCCCAGCGCCTCGTGCCGGGCGCCGGCGGCGGGCGGGTGGCGGTGTGCGAGATCCTGCGGATGACCGGCAGGGCGCGCGACATGATCGTCGACCCCGCCCAGACGGGCAAGCTGCACGAGGTGATCACCGCGGGCGGCTACTACGGGATGCAGACCTTCGACCAGGCCCTCTTCGGGCACCTCAAGGCCGGGCGGGTCACCTTCGACGACGCGATGCACGTGGCCTCGAGCCCCCACGACTTCAAGCTGCTCGTGCAGGCCGACGGCCGTCGCGGGACCACGATGGAGGACGTCGCCTCGATGGCGGCCCAGCGGGGCGAAGATCCCAGCGGCTCGCCCGCCCCGCAGAACGGCGCTCCCGCCGCGCAGCCCCCGCAGGAGCCGGCACCCGCCGGTCGCCCACCGCTGACGGTTGCGTAGGGCGCAACTTTCGGGTGATGGAAACATTCCAAAGGAATGCTCGCCGGAGTCCAGGGTGGATCAATGCCCACAAACTGCCCAATCTACGCCTACCTAGACGATATCCGTCTAGGTAGGCCGCGGAAGCGTTCAAGCGTGACGCGACTAGCCGCCGACAATTCGGGTAGTCTAGGTCTTAGAGTGCGTCTTGACAATGGGTTACCCGCGTGCTATGCGCCCGACCGCTGGAGATATCGTGACGGTAGCTGAGCAGGTGCACGCAGAGGAAGAACTCAGCCGCCAGCTTTTCCAATATGCTGGCAAATGGGTGGCGGTCATTGACCATGACGTCGTCCAAGATGCGGCTACATGGGACGAACTTCTTGAGCGACTCGACGAGCGACAGCGGGAGAGAGCAGAGCTCTTCCACGTCTCCGAGCACCCCGACGCACTCCACCTCTACTGACGGACATCGCGACGCCGTCTACGTGGCGGCTGAAAGCAGGACCTATCCGTACAAGGCGCTCGCCTGAGGCGAGTATGTGCCAGCGTTGCCCATCAGGCTATTTAGTCTCGACGGAGAGTTGCAGCCCTCGGTGCTGGCGGTCGTCGACAGCGGTGCGGATGGTTCGACTTTCCCAGTGATGTGGGCGAAGGGGTTGGGCATCGGACTCGACGTGAGTTGCTGCGAGGAATCCACCGCAGAGACCGCCGGCGGTACCGTGGTCTGCTGGATCTACCGGCCAGGGATCAAAGCTTGGGTCGCTGGCAGGGAGCATCATCTGAAGGCCTCCTTCTGCGAGGGGCTAGAAGTTCCCCTCCTTGGTCGAAAGGACTTCTTCAATGCCTACAAGGTCACGTTCGATCAGCGTGCCAAGAGCTTCATGCTGGAGCCCTACGGGCTACGGGACTGGGATGGCGTTGGCAGTTCCATGCCGAGTCCACGCTAGCTGCACAGGATGTGACCCGATCGCCGACGCCGCCTAACACTTCACTTGGTAAAGTAAAGAGGTGGCCGTCGATGAGACATGCCCGGTGTGCCGCACCGCGGAGATCGTGTGCGCCAAGTGGACGCTGCTGTTGATCCGCGACCTGGCCGAGGGCCGCTCGCGCTTCTGCGAGCTGGAGCGCTCCCTGGAGGGGATCAGCCCGCGCACCCTCTCGCTGCGGCTGCGCGCTCTGGAGGAGGAGGGAGTCGTGGAGCGCCAGACCTTCCCCGAGGTGCCCCCGCGGGTCGAGTACGCGCTGACCGAGAAGGGCAACGCGCTGCTGCCCATCATCGAGGACATGCGCATCTACGGCGAGCGCTGGATCGTGCAGGGCTGCGAGGATCGGGTGACCTCGGCGATCCATGCCGGGACCCCCGCCGCGGTCGTGGCCAGGACCCCCGCGGCGGTCGCATAGGGCTCGAGCATGCGGGGCGCCGAGGCCTCGCCATCCTCGGGGTCCCGGCAGAAGGAGGCCGCCCTGCGGGCAGGCGAGAGCGGGCGCGTTGCGTGCCGCGCTCTCGCTGCAACGCCCCCTGCGTCGAGCAGGAGGGCCCCGGGCGCCGGCGAAGTGGTCTCCCATGCGCTCACGCCAACTCGAGCAGGCCCTCACGGAGTTCGCGGAGGAGGCCGCGCTGCGGTTGCAGGCCGATCTCGACGCCGGCGCGGAGGTGCCCTTCGAGCTGGCCTCGCGCTCCTCGCGGGGGCGGGGCACCCCGCTGTACTGCTACCGCCCGCTGACGGAGGTCTTCCTGCGCGAACGCTGGGGTGCGCTGCGGGGCCTCGAGAGCTGCGTGCGCGCCGCGGGAGCGCTGGCGGGCTTCGAAGGCCTGGATCGCTACCTGCTCGCGCGTGAGGCCCTCCCCGAAGGCGGCGGACGAGCGGAGCTGAGCCGGCGGGCACGGCGGCGCAGCTCCGAGCGGGTGGACGCGGCTCTGCGCGCGCTGCTGGGGGACATCTTCGCCGAGCAGAGCGACTTCTCGCTGCGCGAGGAGCGGCTGCGTGCGGCGTTGGAGCGCTTGGACTGCTCAGCGCACGCGAGCGCCACCGAGGTGACGCTGCTGAGCACGCTGCACGGTCTGACGATCGCCTCCTCGGAGCTGGCACTGGCCGCCGGCCTGACGATTGCCCGGGCGGATGCCCTCCTCGACGTGCCCGACGGCGTCCTCATGGGAGGCACACCCGCCCCCGCCCCCGGTTCGCACGGCACGTCAACCCTCCCTCCCTCCTCCCCTCTGGGGGGCGGCGAGCAGGAGGAGATGGGGCACCTGCTGGTGGTCTTCACCACCGAGGACACCGATGTGCTCGCGGCGATTGCCCGCGGAGGCGAGGTGCTGGGCGAGTTGCTGCGCGCGCTGCGCCTGTTCGGCGACGGGCGCATCGCGCTTGGGCGGCTCGCGTGGGCGCGGGTGGGCACGGGCGCCTGGGGTGCCCATGCGCTGGGTGGGGGTGGCAGGCCGCATGGGATGCTGGTGGTGGGTGCCGAGCAGGAGGATGAGCTGCGCGCGTTCTGCAATCTCGTCTCCCGGCGGACTCCCCGTGAGAGCGAGCTGGCCTGGGCACTCGCGCGCTTTGAGATGGGCTGCGAGCGGGCCACCGAGCTGGAGGGGCTGAGTGACCATCTGCTCGCCCTGCGGGCGCTGCTCGAGCCCGAGGACGGCGCCCCTGCGCGGGCGGTGCTCGCCGGGCGGCTGGCCGCGCTCTGCGCTGCCCCCGCGGAGCGTCCGGAGCTGAACCGGCGGGTGCTGCGCGCGCTCGCCCTGGAGCGCGCGGCGATCGCGGGCACCGCAGTGCAGGACGCCCGCTCCACGGCGCTCGCGCGAGAGATCGCCGGCCACCTGCGCGCGCTGCTGCGCGACGTCCTCTGCGGCCACCTGCGCCCCGATCTGGCGGCGCTCGCGGACGAGCTGCTGGCGGCGCCCGAGAGCGCCGGCGGGCAGCACGCCACGCTCCCGGTTGGAGCCCCGTCTGGCGAGGCCACTGGGGCTCGCTCAGGCGAAGAGGGCTTTGGCGACACGATCGAGGCCGGCGAGATCCTGAACGTCCCCGTCTAGGTGGGTCACCAGGATCGGGTCGGGATCCCCGAGGACGCGCGAGAGCCGCTCGACGGTCTCGCGGTCGCGCCGCACGAGCACGTCGAAGTCAGCGAGATTGCCCGCCACGCGCGCCGCTAGGCGCTCGCCCAGCTCGTCCGTCAGCAGCGCCTGCACCTCGGCGGCGGAGCGCCCCTCCAGGCCGTCGCGGTGGACCCGGTTGACTATCAGCGCAGCGCGGGCCATCCCCGCGGCGGCGAGCTGCTCGGCGAAGAAGATCGCCTCGCGCGCGACCTGCGGCTCGGGCGATGTGACGAGCAGGAAGGCGGTGGCGGGGTCGTGCAGCAGCTCCTCGACGGCGTGGGCGCGCTCGCGAAAGCCATCCGTCATGGCCGCGAGCGAGCCGAAGAAGCTGGAGAGGTCCCCGATCAGGTCCACCCCGGTGAAGCGGGAGAACACCGAGAGCATCAGGCCGCTGCCGCGTCCCACCAGGCGTGCCGCGAGATTGCCGGGCGCGAGGAACATCCTCAGCGAGCGGCCCTCCAGGAAGCGCGTCATGCGCAGGGGGGCGTCGAGGAAGTCCAGGGCGTTGCGCGAGGGGGGGGTGTCGAGCACGATCGTGTCGAAGCGCCCCTCGCGGTGCAGTTCATGCAGCTTGGCGACCGCGCTGAACTCATGGGTTCCCGCCACCGCGGCGGAGACCTCCCGGTAGATGCGGTTGGAGAGCACCTCCTCGCGGGCGCGCTCGTCCGGGGCCAGGCGCGCGATCAGCGCGTCGAAGGTGCCCTTCGCGTCGAGCATCGTCGCCCACAGCTCCCCCCGGAGCTCGATCCCCTGCGCGGCCAGCAGCTCGGGGGCGATCCGCCGGGGCTCGTTGTCGAGCTCCGCGATGCCCAGCGCGCTCGCCAGGCGCCGCGCGGGGTCGATCGTCACGACCGCCACCCGCTGCCCCCCGCGCGCCAACCCGAGCGCGAGCGCCGCCGCGGTGGTGGTCTTGCCCACCCCGCCGGGCCCCGCGCAGATGCAGACGCTCCTCCCGGCGAGCCGCTCCTCCAGCTTCACATGACCTCTGGGCATCGGAGGGATCGTATTGGCGCGTGCAGGAATCCCCACCCTGCGTGCGAATACTCACGACGACAGCTTTTCGAGGGTGGCGCAGGCGCCGCCGGTCGATCGGAGATCCCGTCGATCCGCGATCGAATCGGCGAGCCGGGCCCATCTTCTTCAATCCCACCAATCGAGCATCGGAGCCCACCGTGCAAGGAAGGGCCAAGGTCATCGCATTCGCCAACCAGAAGGGTGGGGTGGCCAAGACAACGACGACGCTGAACCTCGCCGCCGCGTTTGCCGAGGAGGGCCATCGCGTGCTGTGCGTGGACATGGACCCCCAGGGCAACCTCACGATGTCCCAGGGCATCGACCCGGACACCCTGGAGAAATCGATGTACGACGTGCTCGTGCACAAAACCTCGATCCGCGAGGTGATCCGCCGCCGCGAGGTGGACATCGCGTGCGCCTCGATCGATCTGGCGGGGGCGGAGATCGCGATGTCCACGATGATCGGCCGCGAGCGCTCCCTGCAGAAGGCCTTCGAGCCGATCCGCGAGGACTACGACTTCATCTGCATCGACACCCCCCCGAGCCTGGGACTGCTGACGATCAACGCGCTCACCGCCGCCGACAAGGTGATCGTCCCCGTGCAGTGCGAGTATCTGTCGATGCGCGGGCTGATCCAGTTGCAGAACACCCTTGCCATGATCCGCGAGAACCTCAACCCCGACGTCGACATCGAGGGTATCCTTCCCACGTTGGTGGACTCGCGCACGATCCACGCCAAGGAGGCGATCGAGATCCTCGAGGAGAACTTCGGGGACCGCGTGTTCGCCTCGCGCATCCGCAAGACGGTGCGCTTCGCGGAGGCCCCGGTGAAGGGCATGTCGGTGCTCAAGTACGAGCCCGAGGGAGTCGCCGCGCAGTCCTACCGCCAGCTCGCCCAGGAGGTCCTCGCCCACGGCTCCAAGGAGAAGGCCCGCGCCGACGCCTCCGGTGAGATCCGTGCCCACAATGCCGAGGAGGTTCTGCCTCACGGCTCCGGCGAGATCCGTGCCCACAGCGCCGGGGAGGTCCCCCCCGGCGGCTCCGGCGAGATCCGTGCCCACAACGCCACGGGGGCCCCCGACCATGGTAAGGAGGAGGTCCTCGCCCATGGCCCAGAATAAACGCGCGAGCATGCGCGAAGGGCCCCTGGCGGCCCTCTTCAGCAAGACCGAGGAGGAGGAGCGCGCGGCGGAGGCCGAGCAGTCCTCCGCGAAGGAGCCCCCCGAGGAGCGCTCCCGCTCCGAGAAGAAGCCCGGGCAGCCGTCCGCACGGCAGCCCGAGCGGCCGTCCGCGCGGGAGCCCGAGGAGCCCGTCGCAAAGGACGATCCTCCCAGCGCGCCGCAGGCGTTCGAGGAGGAGGAGCCCACCCCCATCCCCAGCCCGCGGGAGCGCCTGCGCAACGTCTTCTCAGCGGAGATCCCCGCGAACATGATGGAGCGCCCCGCCCCCGCGACGGCTGCGGCGCGGGAGGTTCCGCCGGTGGATGTCTACGCCCGCGAAGAGCCCCGTCCCATGGGCGACGTCGCAGGGCAGCCGGTCATCCACCCCGTGATCCGCGTGGTGGGGGTCGGCGGCGCGGGGGTCAACGCGGTCAACCGCATGGTGGAGGCCGAGGTGGAGGGCGTGGAGTTCCTGGCGATCAACACCGATCTGCAGTCTCTCCAGCAGTCCACCGCGGACATCACCCTGCACATCGGCGCGGAGCTCACCAGGGGTCTGGGGTCGGGCTCGGACACCAACCTCGGTCGCCAGGCGGCAATGGAGGACTACGACCGCGCGAAGGCCCTCCTGAAGGGCTCGGACATGATCTTCATCACCGCGGGCGCCGGCGGTGGCACGGGCACCGGGGCGGCCCCGATCGTGGCGCGCATCGCGCGCGAAGTGGGGGCGCTGGCGGTCGCGATCGTCACCAAGCCCTTCGGCTTCGAGGGCTCCCGCCGCGCCGAGCAGGCCGAGCAGGGCATCAAGGCGCTGGCGGAGGAGGTGGACACCCTGATCGTGGTGCCCAACAACCGCCTGCTGAGCGTGCTGGACAAGCAGACCTCGATGGTCGACGCCTTCCGCGTCGCCGACGACGTGCTGCGCCAGGGGGTGCAGGGGATCTCCGACCTCGTCACGCTGCCGGGCCTGATCAACCTCGACTTCGCCGACGTGCGCACGATCATGAGCGGCGCCGGCAACGCGCTGCTGGGGATCGGCATGGGCGCCGGCGGCGAGCACCGCGCCACCGAGGCCGCGATGCAGGCGGTGGCCTCGCCGCTGCTTGAAACCTCGATGGAGGGCGCGCATTCGATCCTGCTGTCGATCACCGGCGGACGGGACCTCTCGCTGTGGGAGGTCAACGAGGCCGCCAAGGCGGTCTCCGAGGCGGCTCACCCCGACGCCAACATCATCTTTGGGGCGATGGTCGACGAGAAGCTCGAGGATCAGGTGTGGGTCACGGTGGTGGCCACCGGCTACGACTCCGAGCGCCGCGACTCACGGACCTCCGGCCGTAGTCGGCTGGAGGAGCCCGCGGGCGAGCCCCGCGTTCAGCGCGCCGGGGGCGCGAGTGCGGGCGGCCGGCGCGAGCGCCGCGGCGGCCTCGCCGTGGACGAGCTCGACGTGCCCGAGTTCATGCCCCGCGGCTGAGCGGAGCGCCGCGATACCCGCCGCGTGCCCACCGCCCTCAACGGGCAGCTCTCCGCACCTGCCCTCTACCCTTCGCGGATGAGCGGCAGTGGTGAGCGAGGCGTGGTCGCCGCCGGGCATCCGCTGACCGCGGAGGCGGGCGCGCGGGTGCTGCGCGAGGGCGGCAACGCGGTGGATGCGGCGGTGGGGGCGATGCTCACCTCGTTCGTGGCGGAGCCGCTGCTGACGGGCCTGGGGGCGGGGGGCTACCTGCTGGTGGCGGGGCCCGGCTGGGAGCCGGCGCTGCTGGACTTCTTCGTCGAGGCACCCGCGCGAGCGGGGGACGGCTCGGCTGCGGAGCTGCAGGCGATCGACGTGTCCTTCGGGGATGCCGCGCAGGTGTTCCACATCGGGCCGGCCTCCTGCGGGCTGTATGGGACGCCCGCGGGGGTGTGCGAGGCGATCGAGCGCTGGGGCACCGCGCCGCTGGAGGAGCTGGCTGCGCCCGCGGCCCGCCTGGCGCGCACCGGGGTGGAGCTGAACGCGGGGCAGGCCTATGTGGCGGAGATCCTCGCCGAGCTGCTCCTCTCGACCGAGGAGTGCGCGGCGCTGTGGGCGCCCGCGGGCCATGTGCTGCGCGAGGGGGAGGTGCTGCGCAATCCCGAGCTGGGGGACGCCCTGGAGCGGCTCGGCCGCGAGGGGGCGCGACCGTTCTATGCGGGGGACATCGGGGCCGCCGTGAGCGAGTGGCTGGGTGAGCGCGGGGGCTCGATCACCCGCGAGGCGCTCGTGTCCTACAGCGCTCAGCTGCGCACGCCGGTGCGCATGGGCTACCGCGACCGGGAGGTGCTGACCAACCCCCCGCCCTCGGCGGGGGGGACGCTGCTTGCCTACGCGCTCGCGCTGCTGGACCAGAGGCCGGGGCCGCCGACGCTGGAGCAGGTCGTGGCGGCGATGGAGGCGGCCCAGACGGAGCGCACCCCGGAGTTCGTGGAGGGTCTCGCCGAGGAGGGCTTCCTGGAGAGCTTCCTCGCCGGGCGCCTGGGTGCCACCACCCACATCTCCGTGCTGGACGCAAGCGGGCGGGCGTGCAGCGTGACCTGCACCAACGGCGAGGGCTCGGGGGTGGTGGTGCCCGGTACGGGCATCCACGTGAACAACATCATGGGTGAGCAGGATCTCAATCCTCTCGGCTTCCACCGGCATCCGGCGGGTCGCAGGATGCCGAGCATGATGGCCCCCTCGGTGGTCACGCGGGCCGGGGAGGTGGAGCTGGTGCTGGGCAGCGCGGGCTCCAACCGCATCCGCTCCGCTCTGCTGCAGACGATCGTTGGGGTGGTCGACCACGCCCTAGACGCCCCGGAGGCGGTGCGCGCACCGCGGGTGCACTTCGAGGAGGGGGTGGTCTACGCGGAGCCCGGGATCGATGTGGGCGCGCTGGGGCGCGAGCATCGCCGAGTGGTCGCCTTTCATGCGCTCAACCTGTTCTTCGGAGGCGTCCAGGCCGTCCAGCGCCGCGAGGGGGAGCTGCTGGGCGCGGGCGATCCCCGCCGTGGCGGGGTGGCGGTGTGGGCATGAGGGGCGCCTCGGCGGCGGCACTGGCCGCGGCCCTCGTGTCGATGGCGATGATGGCGGGCTGTGGGGACAACATCGAGCTCCCCGACCTGTTCGTGGTGCAGCGCACCGGTGGCGCGGCGGGGGAGGTGCTGACGGAGGTGGTTAACGAAGGCGGCGGGGCGCGCTGTGAGGAGAGCCCCGCGCGCGAGCTGGGTCCCACCCACCAGCTGAGCGACCCCCAGCTGATAGAGGCGCGGGGTGTCACCGAAGAACTGCAGAGTCCCTCGGCCAAGCACCTCTCGCTGCCCCCGCGGCGGGGGTCGGTGTTCAGCTACTACCTGCGCGATCCCGAAGGCACGGTGCGCTTCGCCGACAACTCCGCGGGCCAGCCCTCGGCGCTGCGCCACCTGGCGCTCTTCGTGCTGGAAGTGGCGCAGAAGGTGTGCGGCCTGCCGCAGTGAGCGGCCGCCGTGACCCTACCCGAAGCGCACCTTCCCGTTGGAGCGCGCATGCGCCTGGGCGCGCTCCACGAGCTCCATGCGCTTGATGGCCGCGCGGAAGAGCATCGTGAGCAGACGCAGGCGGGCATTCTCGGAGCGCAGCTCCAAGAGCTCCTGCTTGGCGTCGGCGCCGAACTCCACGGTGGCGGCCATGCGGTAGGCGTTGAGCGCCTCGATCTCCTCCGCTGAGAGGGCGCTGTCGGTGGCCTGCTCGACCAGCTCGGCGTAGAGCTCGCGCGTGGCGCGCACGATCTCGAGGTCGGCCTGCTCGTCGTGCTCGTCGAGGAACTCCACGACCCCCGCCGGGTAGGGGAGGTCGTCTTGGCGCTCCACGAGGCGGAACGGGCGGGTGCCGCGCGCGAGGATGTTCATGCGTCCGTCCTCCAGGCGCTCGAGCACCGTCTCAACTGTGCAGGCGCACCCGATTGGCTTGAGCTCGTCGTCGGCCATCCAGAGGATCCCGAACTCGCGCTGCTCCTCCAGGCACTCCTCGATCATCGTGCGGTAGCGCTCCTCGAAGATGTGCAGGGGCACGTTCTCGGTGGGCAGCGCCACGATTCCAAGCGGGAAGAGGGGGAAGTCGCGGTGCAGGCGGTCCGGCATAGGCGCAGTCTAAGGGGAGGAACCGTCTATGGGTGGCGAACCTCGACGGGTCTAGTAACGATCAGTACCCCGATCGCGGCCGGCCGGTGCCTGCTGGGTGCCCAGCTCCGGTGCCTGCGAATGCCCAGTGCCCGTTGCCGAGCTACTGCCAAAGCGCCCGGTGGCTAGCGCCCAGCCCAAGCCCCCGGTGGCCAGCGTCCAGCCCAAGCCCCCGGTGGCTAGCGTCCAGCCCAAGCCCCCGGTGGCTAGCGCCAATCCCTAGCACCCGGTGGCTAGCGCCCAATCCCAAGCACCCGGTGGCTAGCGCCCAATCCCAAGCACCCGGTGCCTCGCGCCCAGTGTCCAGCGCCCCGGTGCCGTCAGGCTGTCTTGCGCGCGGAGATCATCAGGTTGTAGAAGATCGCGGGGGGCAGCCGCGACTCCAGCAGGCGGCGGTCGAGCTCCTGCAGCACGAGGTAGCCGCGGTAGGCGTACTGGCGCCAGGCCCAGGGGACGTCGGCGGGCTCGGCGGTGGCCTCCAGGGTGCGGTTGGTCCAGCCGAACCAGTTGGCCAGGAGCTCCTCGCCGCTGACCCGCACCCGCTCGAGGCCGGCCCCCCGTGCGAGCTCTCGCAGTTCGCCGGGACCGAAGGCGTGCACGTCGACAACGCCCTCCAGGGCCTCGTCGGAGGCCTCCTCGGATCCGCTCCCCGCCCACCCGCGCGGGCGCGCGCCCAGCGCGGCCCGCCACAGGGGGGCCGCGGCGCCGGCGAAGCGCTTGGGCACGCTCGCGAGGCGGTCGCCATAGCGGGAGGGCTCCCCGGCGAACAGCAGCGTGCCGCCGGGGGCGAGCACGCGCGCGAACTCTCCGAAGGCGGTGGGGAGGTCGGGAATGTGGTGCAGGACCGCGTGGCCCAGCACGAGGTCGAAGCTCCCATCCTCGAAGGGCAGGCGCTCGGCGTCGGCGCTGACGGTCTCGACCTTCAGTCCGAGGCCCCCGGCGTTGGCCTGAAGGGTGGCGAGCATCCCGGGCGAGATGTCCGTGCAGGTCGCCCGCTCGATCAACCCGGCGCGCATCAGGTTCAGGGTGAAGTACCCCGTCCCCGAGCCGATCTCCAGCGACCGGGCGTAGGCCGGAAGCCCGCCCACCCGCTCGCCGAGCGCCTTGCGCACCTTGGCGGTCACCTGCTGGAGGCCGATGTCCCCGAAGTCGATCCCCCACTTCGCGTCGTAGTGGTCCGCGGCCACGTCGTGGTAGCGCGTGTTGACGTCGCGAATCTCCTCGGGGCTGAGGGAGGGGGCGGGCATGAGACGCGGGACCATATACTCGCGCGCCGTGTCCGCGCCTCCCTACGTGCAGCGCGACCAGCCCCCAGACGTGCCGCCGCTGGCGCTGACTGGCGAGCGCACGCTCCCGGACGTGCCCCAGGAGAACTACTGGTATCGCCGCCATCTGGTGGTGTACCAGTGGATCGCGGCCCGCGTGGGGGGGCAGCGGGTGATCGACATGGCCTGCGGGGAGGGGTACGGCTCGGACGTGCTCGCTCGCAGCGCGGCGAGCGTGGTGGGGGTGGACGCCAACCCGGAGGCGCACGAGCACGCGCGCCGGCGCTACCGGCGGGCGAACCTGCGCTACGAGCGCGACCTCATCGAAACCTTCTCCGCGCCGGCCGAGGCGGTGGTGTTCCTGCAGACGATCGAGCACCTGGGCGACCCGGGGGCGGCGCTCGAGCACTTCCGGGGGCTGGTGGGGAGCGGGGGGACGGTGTACCTCTCCACCCCCAACGTGCTCACCCTCGCTCCCAAGGGGGCTCCCCGCTCGGACAACCCGTGGCACGTGCACGAGTACCGCGCCCACGAGTTCGAGCGGCTGTGCCGCGAGCACTTCTCCTCGGTGGCGCTCTACGGCCTCTTCCATGCCCGCAAGCTGCGCGCGCACGAGCTTGCGCTGAGGTTGGGCTGGGACTGGGTGCACGCCCGGCTGGGGCTCACGGAGCGCTTCTACGGCTGGTTCACCCCCGCGATCTGCGCCACGGACTTTGCCCTGCGCCCGCGGGGCCAAGCGAACCTCGATCGGGCGCTCGACTTCGTGGCGGTGTGCCGCGCGTGAGCGATCGCCCGAGTCCCCACCCGCCCCGGGGGGAGCTTGCGATCGTGCTGCACACCCACATGCCCTACGTGGAGGGCTTCGGGACGTGGCCCTTCGGGGAGGAGTGGCTGTGGGAGGCGATCGCCACCTGCTATCTGCCGCTGCTGGATCTCCTCGACCGGGGGGCTCCGCTGACGGTGTCGCTGACGCCGGTGCTGTGCGATCAGCTCGAAGCCGGCGGGGTGGGCGAGCGGTTCGCGCGGTTCGTGGGGGAGACCCGTGCCTACACCCACGCGGAGGACGCCCGGGGGCTGCGCGCCGGCGGCCACGAGACCCTGGCACGGGAGCTTGAGCGATCCTGGGGGGATTATGAGCGGGCGCTGGAGAGCTTCGGGCGCCGCGGCTCCAACCTCCTGGCGGCGTTCGCGCCCCACGCGCAGTGGACCTCCTCCGCGACGCACGCGGTGCTGCCGCTGCTGGCCACCGAGGCGGGGCTGCGCTTGCAGGCGCAGAGCGGCGTCGAGGCCCACCGCGCGCGCTTCGGGCAGGGATGGCGGGGGGGCTTCTGGCTGCCGGAGTGCGCGCACGCCAGCGACCTGGAGCCCACGCTGGCGGACACGGGGGTGCGCGCGGTGTGCGTGGAGCTCACCGGCCGCCTGGGCCTGGGGTCCCCGGCGCACCTGCGCCCCCTCGTGGGCGAGTCGGGGGTGGCGCTCGTTCCGATCGACCGCGCCACGATCGCGCGGGTGTGGAGCGACGGGGGCTACCCCGCGCATGGGCGCTACCGGGACTACCACAGGCACACTGTCCACCACCACAATCCGTGGTCCAACGACGGCGGCGCCTACGACCACGCGCAGGCGCTCGCGATCGCGCGTGAGCACGCCGCGGACTTCGTCGCGCGCACCCGCGAGCGCCTGCGCCGCGACGGCGAGGGCCTGCCCGGGGGTGGCCTGGCGGTGTGCGCGCTGGACACCGAGCTGCTCGGCCACTGGTGGTATGAGGGCCTGCAGTGGTTGACGGCGGTGGTGGACGAGTGCGCCCGCCAGGGCCTCGAGTTGGTGCGCCTCGACGATGCCCTCGAGCGGCACGAGCCGGCGCCGCTCGAGGATCTCCCGGCGCTGCGCGAGAGCGCCCCGGGTGGGGAGGGGGGGAGGGGGGAGGGGGGCTCCGCTCGGTTTGCGGACGTGACTGTGGGCCCCCCGCGGGCATGGGAGGCGAGCACGTGGGGACAGGATGGGGACCTCTCGACGTGGTCGGGTCCCGCGGTGGCCGATATCGCCTTCGCGCTGCGCGCGGCGGAGCTGGAGGTGGTGCGCGCCGGCCCCCGCGCCGGCGAGACGGCTGTGCGGGAGCTGCTGGCACTGCAGTCGAGCGACTGGGCCTTCATGGTCTCCCGCGGACTCGCGGTCCCCTACGCGCGGGAGCGCTTCGCAGCCCACCGCATGGGCGTCGAGCGGGCGCTCGCGGCCGGGCCGGACGCCGATGCGAACGCTTTGCGCAACCTCGCGGTGAACGCCGATCGCGCCGCGCTGCTCGCGCCATGACGCCGTCTCATCGGCGCTTGCGTGGTCGAATGGTGTGGTAGGGTCCGGTCAATGGGCGCACGGGTAGGTGGCGGAGCGCGCTGTGCGCTGGTGGTTGCGTTGGGTTGTGTTGCGCTGCTCGTCGGCGCCCCCGCCGCGCTGGCCGCGGAAGGCGGCGCGATCGAAGGGAAGGTGACCGCCGCGGTCTCCCACGAAGAACTTCGCGGCATGGAAGTGACGGCGTACGAAACGGACGGGCTGCCGGCGGGCCATGCCGTCACCAACGTCAAAGGGGAATACGCGATCGAGGGGTTGACCGCGGGCTCCTACAAGGTCGAATTCTCGGCCGGCTTCGAAGGTGAAGGCGGCAACTACGTCACCCAGTACTACGACGGCGCCCACTCGTTCGCGACCGCGACACCCGTGCCGGTCGGCGCAGGCGCGCTCGTCAAAGAAATCGACGCGCAGATGCTGGTCGGCGGGGAAATCGAGGGAACCGTGTCGGAAGCCACCCCCTCGGAAGACTTCGTCCCGCTGAAGGGTGCGCCCGTGGTCGTGTATCCGGCAAGCGGCGAAGAAGTGATCGCCTTCGCGACCACCAACGCAGACGGCCAGTACACGGTGAAGGGCCTGCCGGGCGGCTCCTACAAGGTCGGGTTCTCGGGTGGATACGAAGAAGAACCGGAAGCGGAACCGCTGGGCTTCGAAGGCGAAGAATTCCGGATCCCCAAGCGGCGCGACTTCATCGGGCAGTTCTACAAGGACGAGCCCTCGCTCGCGACCGCCAACCCGGTCGAAGTCGTGCAGGAAAAGGTCACGGATGGCATCGACGCCGAACTGCAGCGGGGCGCCGAGATCGAAGGCACGGTGACCGACTCCGCGACGCACGCGCCGATCTCGGACGCCTACGTCGTCGCGTTTGGGCCGGGCAAAGTCGCCGCGGGCGCGACGTTCACCGAAGCGAGCGGCCACTATGCGATCGTCGGGCTGTCGAGCGGCTCCTACGCGGTCGGGTTCGCCGCCCCCCACTACGAGGAACAGTTCTACGCCAGCCAGTCCACATTCGCGAGCGCCAATCTGGTGACGGTCGTTGCGTCGGACGCCTTCGCCGGCATCAACGCGGCACTGGTGCCGGATGCGCCGGTCAACACCGTCGCGCCCGTCGCCTCTGGAACACCCGCTGTCGGCCAGACGCTCTCGTGCTCATCCGGTACCTGGACGGGCCGCCCGGCGCCGAAGTACGCCTACGCGTGGCTGCGCGACGGCGTGCCGATCGCTGGCGCCACCGCGAGCACCTACACCGTGCAGGACGCCGACGAAGGCAACGGTCTCACCTGCAGGGTCTCCGCGACGAACAAGAGCGCCAGTGCCGTGGCGATCAGCAACACGCTGATCGTGCCGGTGCCGCCACTCCCTGTGCCGATACCCGAAGTGACGGTGGCGAGCGCGAAGCTCGTCGCCTCGAAGGGCTCGGTGCGGGTGTCGCTCGCGTGCGCTCGAGTCGTGTGCGCCGGCATCATCGAGCTCACCGAGCGCGTCCCCGTCGCGCGCCCCAGGCATAGCCGCCACGGCGCGGGCCGGGAGACGGTCGTGCTCGCGCGCGGCTCCTACTCGCTCGCCGCCGGGCGCCTCGCCACGTTCTCCATGCGTCTGACCACGGCCGGTAGGCGGGCGCTCGCCGTCGCCGCCCACCATCGGCTGTCGGTCGCCGTCCTCGTCACCGTCACCGGCGGCAAGACCGTGCGTCACACGTTGGCGCTGAGCGAGTCAGCGGCCCCCAAGAGGCGCCGCTGACTCGGCGCGGGGTGTTCACTCCCACCGCAGCGTTCGCGGTGTCTCGCGCATGCGGATCACGTGCGCCGGCACACCCCCGACCACTGCGTTAGCGGGAACCTCGCGAGTGACCACGGCGCTGGTGCCGATCACACTGTTGTCCCCGACCGTCACTCCCCTGAGGATGCAGGCGCCGTAGCCGATCCACACGTTGTGCCCGACGCGCACGTCGCGCTTGTAGATGCCCTGCAGGCGGATGGGGCGCTCGACCTCGACCATGCCGTGGTCGAAGTCGATCAGCATCACGCGGTCCGCGACGATGCACTCGCGCCCGATCGAGACGTGCTGGAAGGCGGAGATCGTGCACTCCTGGCCCATCACCGTCTTCGCGCCGATCCGCACCTCGCCCTCGTGCACGCGCAGCTTGGTGCCGTGCCCGATCCACGCCCAGCGGCCGATGTGCAGGGCGGCGTGGCGGCCGATCTCGAGCTGCACCCCCGGGCAGATGAAGCAGAGCCCATCCGTGTGCAGGCGACCGCGGTGGCGCAGCTTGAGCAGGCCCAGGCGAAGCAGCATCTGCGCGTAGGCAAGGGAGAGCATGTTGTTGGCGCGCATGAACCGCAGCAGGGCAAGCAGGCCGCCCGCGCGCGGGGGCGGCTCGCCGCGCACCTGCGTGGGGATGTCCGCGAGCATCTGCTCCATCGTGGGCCAATCGTATTGTCCTGCGATGATTGCGCCCGTGACCCCGCCCACCTCCACCGCGACCCTCGCCGAGCGTCTGCTCGGGGGCGACCGCCGCGCGCTGGCGCGGGGGATCTCGCTGGTGGAGGACGACCGCCCGGAGGGGTGGGAGCTCGTGCGGGAGATCTATCCGCACACCGGCCGTGCCGCGGTGGTCGGCTTCACCGGCCCCCCGGGGGTGGGCAAGTCCACGCTGATCGGGGCGCTCACCCGGGTGCGCCGCGATGCGGGGCGCACGGTGGGGGTGCTCTCGATCGACCCCTCCTCCCCGTTCACCCACGGCGCGCTGCTGGGGGACCGCATCCGCCTTGGCGAGCACTTCCTGGATCCGGGGGTGTTCATCCGCTCGATGGCCAACCGCGGCGCGCTGGGGGGGCTCTCCGAGGCGGCGCTGCAGGCCGCGCTGCTGCTCGACGCGGCGGGGCGCGATGACGTGTTCGTGGAGACCGTGGGGGTGGGGCAGGCGGAGGTCGACATCGTCGACCACGCGGACACCGTTGTGCTCGTGCTGATGCCCGGCTCGGGCGACTCGATCCAGGCGCTCAAGGCGGGCGTGATGGAGATTCCGGACGTGATCGTGATCAACAAGGCCGACCACCCCCTCACCGACACGATGGTGCGCGAGATCCGCGGGGTGCTCTCGCTGGCCAACCTCGATGACGCCGGTGGGCATCGCGTGGAAGGCGACCGCGCGCAGGGGGAGGGCACCGAGGGGGAGGGCGCCGAGGGGGCCCGCGCGCAGCAGTTGGGCGCCGAGGTGGACCGCGCGCGGCAGTTGCGCGCCGAGGGGCGGCGCTGGCGGGTGCCGATCGTCAGGACCGAGGCCGCTCATGGCCGGGGCGTCCCCGAGCTGGTGGAGCGTCTGGAGGAGCACCGCGCGCATATCCTCGCCCAGGGGCAGCTCGCGGAGCGCCGGCGACGCAACCTGCGCGGAGAGGTGCTGGCGCTCGCGAGCGCCCGCATGCGCCGTCGCCTGGAAGTGCGGCTGCGCGGGGACGCCGAGCTCGAGCGCCTGCTGGATGAGGTCGTGGAGCGTCGCCTGGACCCCGCGAGCGCCGCCGCGGCGCTGCTGGAGCGGACCGCGGCCGAGCCGCAGGGCGGGGGGTTTGCCGCCCCCGGGCCGACGGGCGTGGAGTCCACCGCCGGTGGGCCGACGGGCGTGGAATCGGCCGCCCCCGGGCCGCGGGGAGGGGAGCCTGACGCCCGCGGGCCAAAGGATCTGGAGTCCACCGCCCTGCGCCGGGAGTAGAGCTGGGGAGAGCCCGAACGGCGGAAACGTAGGATCCATTCTATTTGAAAGGTTCTTAAATGATGCGCACTTGGGAGGGCTTTGGTGTAAGGTTGAAGGGCTGAATCTGAATGGTTGTCGGAGGGGCGACCGGGAGAAAATGTCCACAAACAACTCGACTGCTGCGGTTGACAGAACTTGGATGCGGGGATCCTCGCCCCTGAAGGGGGCGATCCTCGGTCTCGTGCTGGAGCGTCCGGGCCACGGCTACGACCTGGGTGCCCGCCTGGGTGCGCGCCTGGGGCCCTCGTGGGCGATCGACCCCAAGCGCCTCTACCGGATGCTCGATCAACTCGAGCGTGCGGGCCTGATCTCGGGCACGGTGGAGCGGGATCCCGAGAACCCGCGCCAGCACCGCACCGTGTACCGCGCCACGGAGCTCGCCCCGAAGGCGCTGCGGCTGTGGCTTGAAACACTCGCCCCGCGGGAGCCCACGCGGGTGGAAATCCAGGCGAAGGTCGCCGCGGCCCGCGAGCAGGATGCGCCCCAGCTGCTGGAGGCGCTGCGACAGTACGAGCGCGAGTGCCTGGAGCTGCTGCGCCAGAGCTCGGGCCCTCCGCTGCCCATGCGCTCGTGGATGGGGCTGGTGATGGAGATCGTCCGCGACGCCTCCGACGCCCAGCTGCGCGGCGAGGTCGAGTGGGCGAAACGCACGCGCAGGCGAATCGAGGAGCATGCTGCCGCGCGTACCCCGTAGTGCGTCCTGCGCCACGCCGCTGCTCCGCTTCGAGCAGGTCAGCAAGGCCTACCCCGATGGGCGCAGGCGAACCGTGGTGCTCGAGCGAGCCTGCTTCGAGGTCCACGCGGGCGAGCACGTCGGTGTCCTCGGCTCGCGGCGGACGGGCAAGTCCACGCTGCTGCGGCTGGCCGCGGGCATCGAGGCGCCCGACGAGGGGCGGATCGACTTCGAGGGGCGCGCCCTGGCGGGGATGTCGGCGCTGGCGCGCGAGCGGCTGCTGCGCAACCGGATCGGCCTGCTGGCCAGCGACGACTGGCGCCCCGCGAAGGGGGAGCGGGTCGTCGATTTCGTGGCCCTGCCGCTGGTGAGCGAAGGAGCCACCATGCACGAGTCCCAGCGCAGGGCGCGGCGCAAGCTGCACTGGGCGGGCGCCACGGACTACGCGGACGACCTCGCCGCCTCGCTGGCGATGGCGGAGCGCATGCGGGTGATGCTCGCACGGGCGCTCGTGCGCGAGCCGCGTCTGCTGCTCGTGGACGAGCCGGCCGTGGTGCCGAGCCCCCAGGAGCGCAAGGAGCTCTACGAGCTGATGCGTTCCGGCGCTCGCGAGCACAAGGCCACGCTGATAGTGGCCTCCGAGGATTCCGAGGCCACGCAGGGCACCGACATGCTCATGTGGATCGGGGACGGCGAGCTGATCCACACGGGCGACGAGCCCGCGGTCGTCGTGCCCTTCCCCGATCGGCGCCCCGGCGGGATGGAGCGCTCGGGGTCGTGAGCTCGAGCCTCGAGCTGCGCGAGCTCGTCAAGCACTACGCCAGCGGCTCGGAGATCGTTCATGCGGTGGATGGAGTCTCGCTGACGGTGGCTCCGGGCGAGCTCGTGGCGCTCTACGGTCCCAGCGGGTCGGGCAAGACCACGCTGCTGCTGCTGACCGCGGGGCTGCTCGATCCGGACCGTGGAAGTGTGTGGTTCGGCGAGCGGGACGTGACGAGCCTGCCGGCCGCTGAGGCCGCGCGTTTCCGCCGCCGTGAGGTGGGCTTCGTGTTCCAGTCCTTTCACCTGATTGCGGGCGCGAACGCGCTGGACAACGCAGCCCTGAAGCTGCTGGGGGACGGGTGGACGCTGCGCGATGCCCGCCGGGTCACGCGCCCGTGGCTGGAGCGCGTGGGGTTGCACGAGCGCGCGGAGCACACTCCCGACAAGCTCTCGATGGGCGAGCGCCAGCGTGTGGCGATCGCGCGCGCGCTCGCGGGGGAGCCGCGGCTGCTGCTCACCGACGAGCCCACCGGGAACCTCGACTCCAAGCGCAGCAGGGAGGTGCTTGCGCTGCTGCGCGACCTCTGCCGCGAGCGGAGCATCCCCGGCCTGCTCGTGACCCACGACCCCCAGGCGCGGGCGTTCGTGGACCGCGTGCACACCCTCCGCGACGGGCACCTGAGCGAGGGCCTCGATGCGGAGCTGGCGATGAGCCTCGCCTGACCCGGCGATGGCCCGCCCGTCGCTCAACCCCTCGATCGCGGGCGTACGCCTGAGCATGCTGCTGCGCTTCTACGGGTGGCGCCTGCGCCGCCACACTGCGCAGGAGCTGCTGGCCGGTGGCGGGATCGCCGTGGGGGTTGCACTGGTGTTCGGGGTGCTGGTGGCCAACACCAGCCTGATGGGCTCGGCGGGGAACCTGCTGCACGGACTGGTGGGCTCGGCGAGGCTGGAGCTGGTGGCGCGCTCGAACGATGGGGTCGATGAGGGGCTGGCGAACACAGTGCGCCGGCTGCCCGGGGTGCGGGCGTCGGCTGCGCTCCTGCGCGAGGAGGTGACCGTGCGCGGCCCGAGTGGCAGCGAGTCGGTCCAGTTGATCGGCATCGACCCCGACATCATTGCGCTGGGGGTTCTGACCCAGCGGGAACGGACCTCCTCGGAGTTGCTGCTGGCCGGTGGGGTGGGACTGCCGGCGGAAGTGGCGGGTCGGGTCGGAGCCGGGCAAGGCAGCCCGGTGACGCTCTTTGCCAACGGCGAAGAACACCACACATCCGTCCGGCTCGTGCCCTCGGGCACGCTCGCCGAAGCGACCAGGGACGGGACGGTCGCGGTCGCTCTGCTGCCGCTCGCGCAGGCCCTCACGGGCAAGCTCGGCCGGATCACCCAGGTCCTCGTCAAGCCCGCGCCGGGCGCGGAGAGGCTCGTCGCGGGAGAGCTTCGAAGATTGGCCGCCGGTCGCCTGGACGTCGAGTCGGCCGGCGAGGAACTGCGCCAGCTGAGCACCGCGGAGAAGCCGACCGACCAATCGACCTCCCTGTTCGCCGCGATCGGCGGCATGGTGGGATTCCTGCTCGCTCTCAATGCGATGCTGCTCACCGTCCCCGAGCGCCGGCGCTTCATCGCGGACCTGCGCATGCAGGGCTTCGACTCCTACCAGGTGCTGGTGATTCTGGGCTTCCAGGCGCTGATGCTCGGGGTCGGCGCCTCGCTCGTCGGAGTGGCGCTCGGCGACGCGCTCTCGCACACCCTCTTCCATCGAGTCCCCCTCTACCTCGCGGTGGCCTTTCCGCTCAGCTCCGCGCAGCTGGTCCACGCGGGCACCGTCCTGCTGGCGATCGGCGCCGGCGTGCTCGCCACGCTGCTCGCCTCGCTGGCCCCCCTCGTCGACCTGCGTCCGGGCCGGCCGGCCGATGCGGTCTTTCGCGAAACCCGGGGCGAGGCCGGCGTGGCCAAACGCGTCGTCCTGGCCCTGGGCGCCCTCGGCCTCCTCCTGCTCGCTGCAGTGACCGTGCTCGTGCTGAGTGCTCCAAGCTTGACGATCCTCGGCGGAGTGGCGCTGGCGCTGGTGGCCATCTGCCTGATCCCGGTGATCTTCGAGGCGGTGGGGTGGATCCTCACGCGCGTCGGAGAGCGCATCCCGGGCAGCATGCTCGTGATCGCGGTGACCGAGCTGCGATCGACCGCCACGCGCTCGATCGCACTGGCCGGGGTGGCCGCCCTGGCGATCTATGGCAGCGTGGCGATCGGGGGCGCGCGTGAGGATCTCCTGCGGGGCATCGACGGGGCGATCGTCCACTACTTCAGCACCGCCGACATGTGGGTGGTGGACGGCGATGACATCTTCAACACCAACAGCTTCGCGGCCGACGCCACCGCGAGCAGGCTCGAGCGCGTGCCGGGCGTGGCAGCCGTGCGCACCTACCAGGGGGGCCTCCTCAATGTGGGCGACCGCAGGCTGTGGGTGCGGGCGAGGCCACCGGGCGATCCGGCGATGCTCGAAGCCGGCCAGGTCGTGAGTGGCAATCTCGCCGTGGCCACCAAGCTGCTGCGACGGGGGGGCTGGGCGGCAATCTCCAGCGGCTTCGCCGCCGAACACGATCTGCGCCCCGGATCGTCGGTGTCGCTGCCGACACCCTCGGGTCCCGTGCGCTTCGGCGTGGCGGCCGTCATGACCAACTCGGGATGGCCTCCCGGTGCTCTCACCATCAACACCAACGACTACAGCCGCTACTGGCGGACCAGCGATGCGGCGGCACTGGAGATCGACCTTCGGCGGGGAGCGAGCGCGGCGGTGGTCAAACGCCGACTCGAAGGGGCCCTCGGCGATCGCCGAGGACTGCTGGTGCGCACGAGCGGCGAACGCGCCGCCGAAAGCGAGGCCAGCGCGCGCCAGGGGCTGCGGACGCTCGGCGAGATCGCGACGCTGCTGCTGATCGCGGCGGCGCTCTCGGTGGCGTCGGCGCTCAGCGCGGTCATCTGGCAGCGGCGCGCAAAGCTCGCATCGCTGCGCATCCAGGGCTTCGACTACCGCCAGCTCTGGCGGGCGCTGCTGTTGGAGAGCCTGATCCTGCTGAGCATCGGCAGTGCCGACGGGGCGCTGCTGGGGGTGTACGGTCACGCCCTGGCAAGCCGCTGGCTGAAGCTCACGACGGGCTTCCCCGCGCCCTTCTCGCTCGCGGGCCTGCAGGTCCTGGACACCTTCCTGCTGGTCGCCGGCATGGCGATGGCGGTGATCGCGCTGCCGGGCCTGAAAGCGGCGAGAGTGCCCGCGCAGGTGGGTCTGCAGGAGTAAGAAACAATTCGTGCCAATTGACGGGCTCCAAAGGTTCGCTCCCACGCCGTGGCGGGGCTCGAAGTGGGGGCGCTCGACGGATGTTGCGCCGTGTCGTCTTCTCCACGCGCAAAGCTGTCCGTGTGCTGGTTCGTTCAGAGAGAGGCGCGGCGCTGGCTGCCGGGTTCGCGAGCGCCGCAAGACGCTACTGGCTGGGGGTCTTCCCGTGCGTGCGGCGCGAGGCCGCCCACTGGCATCGCCGCGCGGAGGAAATCCCCAATCCGCTGCTCCGTCGAGCGGCGCTCGTCAACCTGCGCGCGGAGCGCCTGAACCTCGACGGCGCCGCCGCGTTTGCCGCGTTCGTCCCTGACGCGCATCGTCCCGCGGTCATCCGCGCCCAGGTTGCCTTCCAGGTTGCCTACGACTACGTCGACACGCTCGCCGAGGCGCCCTGCGGAGATCCGATCCGCAATGGCGATCAACTCCACAAAGTGCTGGGCGCGGCCCTCGATCCGGGCGGTCCGCGGATCGACTACTACGCGCACCACCCCCAAAAAGATGACGCCGGCTATCTCCAGGAGATCGTGGAGACCTGTCACGCGGTCCTGCGCGAGCTTCCCTCCTATGCCTCGGTCGCGGCCTCCGTGCGCAGAGCCGCCGTGCGGATGGCCTCCTACCAGAGCCTGAACCTGAGCGAGTCCCAGGGCGATCACGTCGCCCTGGCACGGTGGGCGGGTGCGCAGACGCCCTTCAGCACGGGTCTGCGGTGGTGGGAGACCGCGGCCTCCGCGGGCTCCTCGCTGGGTGTCTACGTGCTGATCGCCGCCGCTGCCCGCCGCTTCGTGCACGCGGAGGAGGCGGTCGCGATCGAGGAGGCGTACTTCCCGTGGATCGGGTCCCTGCACCTGCTGCTTGACAGCCTCGTCGACAGACAGCAGGACGTCGCCTCGGGGCAGCGCAGCCTGCTCGACTACTACGCCTCGCCCGAGGAGGTGGCGAACCGCCTGGGGTTGCTGGCCGCGGAGTCCATGCGCCGGATACGGGCGCTCCCCGGCGGCCGCCAGCACGTGCTGCTGCTCGCCGGGATGGCCAGCCACTATCTGTCGATGCCCGAGGCCTCCTATCCGGAGGCGAGACCCACGGCGCGCTCGGTGCTCGCGGCGATCGGCGGGCTGGCGGTTCCCACGATGCTCGTGATGGGCGCTCGCAGGGCCGCTGGCAGAGGTGTTCACCGCCGGTGGTCTGAGCTCTCCGGCGCGGGGCCGGCGCCGAGCAATCACGCGGGAGTTGGAAACAGTGAAAGCGGCTTTGTATAGTTCGAGGCCCCTTCGGGTCGCGGGCGCATCGCCGGGTGAATTACTCGCAAAGCGACCATTCTTATCGCGACTTTTCCGCCGCCGATGCAGTTGTAATGATGCGTCCCACACGCGATGCATTGTCTGCTCGAGTGGCTGACTCTCCTCGGGAGAGCGGCATCTGAGATATCTGACAGATCGTCGAGAACATCGCAAATTCAAGGGGGAACGTCGCAACCCATTTGTTTCCCCTTCAGCGCCGGGACATCGCTATCAGCAAGAAAAAAAACAGCAACCAAGCGTTCCTGTGCCGGCCGAGCAAATTGGCCGGGGCGCAGCGCGAGCAGCCCCCCCGTCGGCCGAGGTTAGAGGCGGGCGCTGCCCGGGAACAATCACATCGTAACTAGATCAAATCGACATCCGCCATCCCATCCGTCATCGAAAACCGAGTCATGTCCAAGCCACTGGATCCCGAGCACCCAGGAAGGTTCTCCTCGTCGCTGTGCGCCGGCCTGGCGATGCTCACGTGTTTCACCGCGGAGCACCCGGTGCGAGGGATTGCCGACATGGCCGATGAGCTCGACCTGGGTCGCTCGACCACGCACCGCTACGCGACCACGCTCGTGACGCTCGGCTACCTCGAGCAGGGGCCCTCGCGCAAGTATCGGCTCGCCTCGCGCGTCTCGGACTTCGGGCTCTCGCTGCTGGACTCGATGGTGGTCCGCCGCGTGGCCCGCGAACATCTGCGGGAGTTGCGCGCGCGGACCGGGCGCACCGCAAGCTTGGGGGTCCTCGGGGGAGCCGAGGTTGCATACATCGATCGCTGGCAGGGGTCCCGCCAGGGGCAGTACGCGGTCGATGTGGGCATCGGGCTGGGCACGCGCCTGCCCATCCACTGCACCGCCGCGGGCAAGGCGCTCCTGGCGCACCTGCCCGAGGCGGAGCAGCGGAATCTGATCGCCAAGCTGCGCCTCGTGCGGCGTGGCCCCAAGACGATCACCACCAAGAGCGCCCTGCGGGCCGAGCTGGAGCGGATCCTCGCCGAGAAGGGGGTGGCGGTGGAGGACGAAGAGCTGCTCGCCGGCCGTTGCGCCGTCGCTGCCGTGGTGGTGGACAGGGAGGGCGAGGGGATCGCCGCGGTCGAGCTTTCGGTCCCCGCTGAGGCCTACGGTCGCGATGCGCTGCTCGAGCAGCTGGGACCCAAGGTCACGGCCACCGCTCACCGAATTGCAGCGGCGCTGGAATGAGCGCCTTCGGCGGAGAGCCCCACTCTCCCCGCTCTCCCCGTCGGCGTGAAGCGCGCTGGCATCCGGTCGAGGGGGAGCTCTCCCGTCGAGCGGTGGGCTGCGGCACGCATCAGGTGCCGTCCTGCCCATTGTTGGCGGGGGGTCCCTCGCGGGTGGTGCACAGGCGATCCGCGGCTATGCCCCGAGGGCTCGCGCGATCACCATCTGCTGGACCTCGTCGGTGCCCTCCCCGATCGTGAGGATCTTGGCGTCGCGGTAGAAGCGGCACACGGGGTACTCCTCGATGAAGCCGTAGCCCCCGTGAATCTGCACCGCCTCCTCCGCGCAGCGCACCGCGAGGCGTCCGGTCTTGAGCTTGGCCTGGGCGGCGGTGAGCGTGAAGTTGCGTCCCGCATCCTTCTCGCGCGCCGCCTTGTGAACGAGCAGTCGTGCGGCGGCGATCTCGGTCGACATGTCCGCCAGCTTGCCCTGGATCGCCTGGAACTTGGAGATCGGCCTGCCGAACGCGCGGCGCTGGCGGGCGTAGGCGAGCGCCTGATCGAGCGCGCCCTGCGCGAGGCCCACGCCCATCGCGGCCACCCCGATGCGCCCGATGTCGAGCACGTGTAGGAACTGCTTGAAGCCCTGGCCACGCGGACCCAGCAGGTTCTCCTCGGGGACCCGACAGTCGGCGAAGCTCAGCGGCCGCGTATCGGAGGCGTTCCAGCCCATCTTGCGGTAGGGCTCGCCCTGCTCGTAGCCGGGGGTGCCGTTTGCGACGAGGATGTTCGAGATCTCCTTGGGGCCATCGCCGTTCTCGCCCGTGACCGCGGTGATGCTCACCACGCCCGAGATCGCCGTGCCGGCGTTGGTGATGAACTGCTTGGCGCCGTCGATCGCCCACTCCCCATCCTGCAGGCGCGCGCGGGTGCGGGTGTTGCCCGCGTCCGACCCCGCCTCGGGCTCGGTCAGCCCAAACGCTCCGAGCATCTCCCCCGCGCACAGCCGTGGCAGCCACTCGCGCTTCTGCTCCTCCGAGCCGAACAGGTAGATCGGCTGGGTGCCCAGGGAGGTGTGCGCGCAGAGGGTGATCGCCACCGAGGAGTCCACCCTCGTGAGCTCCTCCACGGCGAGCGCGTAGGCGAGTGTGTCGCCGCCGCCGCCGCCGTACTCCTGCGGGAAGGGAATCCCCATCAGCCCGAGCTTGCCGAGCTTGGCGACGATCTCGTAGGGGAAGGACTTGGTGCGGTCGAGCTCCTCCGCCACCGGCGCCACCTCGCCCTCGGCGAACTCCCGCACGGTGCGGCGGATCAGCTCGTGGTCGGGGGAGAGGTCGAAGTCCATCGCAGACATCCTTTCAGCTAACACCGGCCGCTGGGGTGGTCGATGAGCAAGCCAGGCAAGGACTAGAGCCCACCCACCCCGCGTGGCGTGCTTCAGCAGGCGAGCGACCGAGGACGCAGCATCGCGCCGCTGGGCGGCCGCCCCAGCCTAGGTGTAGGAGCGCGCGAGCTCCACCAGCAGCCGCACACCGTAGCCCGAGGCCCCTTTCGGTGCGTAGGCACGGCCGAGGTCCCACGCGGAGCCGGCGATGTCCAGATGCGCCCAGGGTGTCTCCCCTACGAAGTTCGAGAGGAACGCGGCGCCCACGATCGTGCCGGCTTTGCGTCCTTCGGGCGCGTTGTCGAGGTCCCCGTAGGTGCCCTTGATCAGCTCGTCGTACTCCTCGTGCAGCGGCAGCCTCCACACGATCTCCCCGCTGCGCTCCCCCGCCGCGGCGATCCGCTGTGCGAACTCGTCGTCGTTGCCCATCAGCCCCGCGTAGGTGGAGCCGAGCGCGATGATCACCGCACCGGTGAGCGTCGCCAGGTCGACGATCCGCTCCGCCCCGAGCGAGACCGCGTGATGCAGGCAGTCCGCGAGCACGAGGCGCCCCTCGGCGTCGGTGTTGTTGACCTCGATCGTCTTCCCGTTCGCGGCCGTCACGATGTCCCCGGGCTTCACCGAGCGCCCGCTCGGCAGGTTCTCGGTTGCGCCGATGACCGCCACGAGCCTCACCGGCAGCCTCAGCTTCGCGATCGCTCCCACGGCCTCCAGAACCGCGGCGCCCCCGGACATGTCGAACTTCATCTCCGCCATCTTCGGCCCCGGCTTCAGCGAGATCCCGCCGCTGTCGAAGGTGACCGCCTTGCCGACCAACCCCAGCACCGGGCCGCCTGCACCGGCGGCCCCGCCCGGGGCGGACGTGCCGTCATACCGCAGGACGATCAGCGCGGGCTCCTGCTCGGAGCCCTGCGCCACCGCGGCGAACGCCCCCATGCCCCGCGCGAGGATCCCCTCGCGTCCCTCGGTCTCCACCGAGAGCCCCTCGATCTCCTCCGCCAGGGCTCGGGCGTGTTCGGCCAGTGCCGTGGGGGTCAGGTCGTTGGCGGGCCGATTCTGCAGGTCCCGCGCCGCGTTGACCGACTCCGCGAGGATCGCCGCCTCGGAGACAGTCCGCTCCAGGTCCTCCGCGCTCGCGGCCTGAGGGGAGCTGACGATCAGCCCCTCCAGGTGCTTGGGCGCGGCATCCTTGGCCTCCGGTGGAGTCGAGCGGTGGCGGTCGAAGCGGTAGTCCGCGAGCATCGTGCCCTCCACGAGCGCCGCGCACACTTCCGGGCCGCCCTCCGGGGGCGCCTGCCAGCAGAGCGTGCGCGTGGAGAGCTCCAGGGCGCGCGCATGGGCCCCCGCGGCGGCGGCGCGGGCGCGCTCGCCGGAGAAGCCGGCCCGCTTGCCCAGTCCCACCAGCAGCCATCGGCGACCGTCCGCGTGGGCCACCGCAAGCGCCTTGGGCGCGCTGCGCGCCTCCCCTGAGGCGATCAGCGCCGCGGCCTCCTCCGGCAGTCCACCGGGGGGCTCCTCGCCCTCGAAGATCCCGACCGCGACGGTGTCGGCGCCGGTGAACCCGCCCGGTTGTGTGGTCGCAGAGACGTTCACGAGCCCAGCACGATATCCGGTGTGCAGCGGAGGGGCATCTCGCGAGTTTTCGGCGAACCTCTACTAGCATTGCCGGCACCCCCCATTCCCATCGACTCAAGGAGAGCACCCCTCCGATGCCCAAGACAGTGATCCTCGGCGCCGCGCGCACCCCCATCGGCAAGATGGGCGGCGGCCTCTCCTCGCTCGACGCCACCGAGCTCGGGGCGATCGCGATCGGCGCCGCGCTCGAGCGCGCCGGCGTGGCGGGGGAGCAGGTGGAGCACGTCGTGATGGGCCAGGTGCTGCAGGCCGGCCAGGGGCAGATCCCCTCCCGCCAGGCCCAGATCAAGGCCGGCATTCCCAAGGAGGTCTCCTCGGAGACGATCAACAAGGTCTGCGCCTCCGGGCTGCGCTCCTGCGTGATGCTCGACCAGGCGATCCGTGCGGGGGACGTGCAGATCGGAGTGGGCGGTGGGATGGAGTCGATGTCCCAGGCTCCCTACCTGCTTCCCGGCGCGCGCTTCGGCTTTCGCATGGGCGATGTGAAGGCGCTCGACGCGATGGTTCACGACGGCCTCACCAACCCCTTCTCCGGCAAGCAGATGTTCGTCGAGGCCACCGCGGTGAGCGACGAGCTGGAGATCACGCGGGCCGACCTCGACCGCTGGGCGCTGCGCTCCCACGAGCTCGCGCTGAAGGCCACCGACGAGGGTCGCCTGCCCGAAGAGATCGTGCCGGTGACGGTGAGGGGGAAGAAGGGCGACACCACTGTCGAGATCGACGAGGGACCCCGCCGCGACACCTCCCTGGAGAAGCTCGCCGCGCTTCCGGGCCTTGTGGGCAAGGAGGGCTCGCACACCGCGGGGAACTCCCCCGGCGTCAACGACGGCGGCGGCGCGCTGGTGGTGGCCTCCGATGAGTGGGCCACCGCCAACGGCAAGGAGGCGCTCGGGGAGATCGTGGCCCACGCGCAGAGCGGGGACGACTTCGCCTACCTCGCGCGCACCCCCGCCTCGGCTGCCACCAAGGCGCTGCGCAAGGCGGGGTTGAGCGCCCAGGACATCGACGTGTGGGAGATCAACGAGGCCTTCGCCTCCGTGACCCTGAACTCGATCCGGATGCTCGGCATCGAGGAGGAGCGCGTCAACGTCAACGGCGGTGCCGTCGCGCTCGGCCATCCGATCGGCGCCTCCGGCGCGCGCATCCTCGCCAGCCTCCTGCTGGAGCTGCGCCGCCGCGGCGGCGGCCTGGGCTGCGCCGCGATCTGCTCCGGCGGCGGCCAGGGCGACGCGGTGATCATCCGCGTCTGAGTGGCGCCCCACGCATGAGCAGGCCCGGTCGCATCCCCCGGTGGCGGGGCAGAAGGCCCCGCCCCCACCAGGCTGTGAGCGAGCCGACCGAAGCCGGGGGACACTCGCCTCCGGCGAGCATCCCCGTTTCGGCCAGCGCGGATGCGCCCCAGAAGAACCGCTCGCAGGTCTCAGCGCTTCGTATCGTCCAGCCGATGGTCCCCTCATGAGCAGCGAGACCACCAACGGTGCCCACCGATCGGAGACCGGCCCGCGCGCGGCGGCGTTCTTCGACCTCGACCGCACGCTGATGGCGGGCTCCTCGGGGATCTTCTTCGCGCGCGCGGCCTACGAGGCAGGGATGATCACGCGGGGGCGCCTGCTGGGGGACCTCTACCAGAACCTCCGCTTCCGCCTGCGCGGCTCCACCGACGACTGGGCCGACGCGGTGCGCGCGCGGGTGGGGGAGATGCTCGCCGGGGTCGCGGTGCGCGATCTGCAGCGCATGTCCCCCCGGGTGCTCGCCGGGGTGCTCCCGCGGCTCTATCCGCAGATGCTCGAGCGCGCCTACCGCCACCAGGACGCGGGGCGCCCCGTCTACATCGTCACCGCCGCCTCCCAGGAGATGGCCGATCTGATGGCCCTCGTGCTCGCCTTCGATGGCGGCCTCGGCTCTCGTCTGGAGGTTCGCGACGGCCACTACACCGGCCGGCCCGACGGGCCCTTCAACTACCGCGAGGGCAAGGTCCACTCCCTGCGCGAGCTCTCCGCGCGCGAGGGGATAGACCTCGCCGCCTCCTACGCATACTCGGACTCGGAGTCCGATCTGCCGATGCTGCGCGCCGTCGGCAACCCGGTGGTGGTCAACCCCGATCCCGAGCTTGCCCGCATCGCTGCGCGCGAGGGCTGGGAGATCCTGCGCCTGGACCACCTCGGGCGACGCCTGAAGGTCGCCGTCGCCCTCAGCGCGGGAGCGACTCTCGCCGGCCTCGGGCGCGTCGTGCGCGTGCGTGTCGGCGAACGCGGCCGGGGGCGTGCGGGCGAGCATGGTCCGGGGCGTGCCGGCGAGCATGGTCGAGGGCAGACCGGCCCGCGTGGTTGGGGGCGCGCAGCGCGCGGGCGGGGGCGTGCCGGCGAGCGCGACCATACGCGGGCATAATCCCCGGCATGGCCCCCGCGACCGAGACCCAAGGCAAGATCCGCGTGGTCGTCGCCAAGCCCGGCCTCGACGGTCACGATCGGGGTGCCAAGATCATCGCGCGCGCGCTGCGGGATGCCGGCATGGAGGTCATCTACACCGGCCTGCACCAGACCCCCGAGCAGATCGTGGAGACCGTGATTCAGGAGGACGCCGACGCCGTCGGCCTCTCGATCCTCTCCGGCGCCCACATGACGCTCGTCCCGCGCGTCGTCGCGCTGCTGCGCGAGCAGGGGGTCGACGACGTGCTGGTGACCGTTGGCGGCACCATCCCCGCCGAGGACATCCCCGAGCTCAAGCGCCTCGGGGTGGCCGAGGTGTTCACGCCCGGTGCCCCCACCCAGGCGATCGTCGACTTCATCCGCGCGGGCGTGGCCGACAATTGATTGACTCGTCAGTCAACCGCTCGAAGCGGTAGGATAAAAAGGTCCAAACCACAAGGAGATCGGCAGGAGAATGAAGATTTGCGTCCTGGTCAAGGAGGTTCCTGACGCCGCCGTCGAGAAGCGCATAGATCCCTCGACGGGGCGCATGGACCGCAGCGGGGAGAAGAACCTCAACCCCTACGACACCCACGCCATCGAGGCCGCCATGCAGATCAAGGAGGGCGGCGTGGTGCCCGTGGAGGAGGTGGTCGCCGTCACGATGGGGCCCGAGAGCGCCGTGCGCGCGTTGCACAAGGCCGTCTCGCTCGGCGCGGATCGCTCGGTGCACCTCACCGACTCGGCGGTCGCAGGCTCCGACGTGGCCGCCACCGGCTACGCGCTCGCCAAGACGCTGCAGCGGGAGAGCCCAGACCTGGTGCTCCTCGGCCAGCAGTCCGACGACGGCGAGTGCTACACGATCGGCGCCGTCGTCGCCGAGCACCTGGGGATGCCCTCCTTGACGCAGGTCATCAAGATGGATGTCGCCGACGGCGCCCTGCGCTGCGAGCGCCAGGCGGAGTACGGCTACGACACGGTGCAGGTGGGCCTCCCCGCGGTGATCTCGGTGGGTGACGCGATCAACGAGCCGCGCTACCCCTCGCTGAAGGCGATCATGGGGGCCAAGAAGAAGCCGCTCGACACGCTCGGCATCGGGGACGTCGGGATCGACGCCGCCAAGGTCGGAGGCGATAACTCCGCCGCCCAGTGGGTCGCCGCGAAGGCGCCACCGGCGAAGGCGGCAGGGGAGATCATCGAGGACGAGGACACCAACGAGACTGTCGAGAAGATCGTGGCCTGGCTGGACGAGAGGAAGCTGATCTGAAATGGCGAACATCCTGCATCGATCTGGGGGAGGGCAGGCCCTCCCCCAGTACCCCCTCCCGTCTTTGAAGGAGCGGCTGATCTGAAATGGCGAACATCCTGGTCTACGCGCTGCACTACGACGGCGCGATCAACAAGAACTCCCTCGGGGCGGTCTCCGAGGGCGCGAAGCTCGCCGCGGAGCTCGGCGGCGAGGCGCACGCGATCCTGCTCGGGGAGAACGTTCCCCAGGAGCTGGCGGCGTCGCTCGGCAACTACGGCGCCAAGAAGGTGCTCGTCGCCGAGGGCCCCGAGGGCCTCGCGCAGCCGCTGGTCGACGCGATGGCCGCGGCGATCTCCGGCGGGGACTATAAGTACGCGCTGTTCGGCGGCGGCCTGCTCGGCTTCGAGATCGGCGCCGGCCTCGCCGCGCGGCTCGGGGCAGGGGTCGCGATGGAGATCACCGGCGTGCGCGCCGAGGGCGGCGAGCTGATCGCCGAGCGCCCCATCCTCGGGGACTCCGCGATCTCCGAGATCAAATACCGCTCCGAGGTCGGGATCATCATCGGCCGCCTCAACGCCTTCGAGATCAAGCAGAGCGGCGCCGGAGATGCCCCGGTGGAGCAGCTCTCCTTCGAGCTCTCCCCCCACGCCTCGCAGGCGAAGATGCTCGTCCGCGGCGAACAGCGCGGCGCGGACGTCGACATCGAGGGCGCCTCGATCCTCATCGCCGGCGGGCGCGGCCTCGGCAAGGCCGAGGGCTTCCAGCTCTGCGAGGAGCTGGCGGGCGCCTTCGGGGGCAACACCGCGGTCGCCGCCACCCGCGCGGTGGTGGACGCCGGCTGGTACCCCTACGCGGCGCAGATCGGGCAGACCGGCAAGACGGTGGCGCCCAAGCTGTACCTCGCCGCGGGCATCTCCGGGGCGATCCAGCACAAGGTGGGGATGCAGGCCTCGGAGAACATCGTCGCGATCAACAAGGACTCCAACGCCCCGATCTTCGAATTCTCCGACCTCGGCATCGTGGGCGATCTCAACAAGATCCTGCCCAAGCTCACCGAGGCCGTGAAGGCGAAGAAGGCGAGCTAGTGTCCGGCTCCAGGAATGGGAGGGTCGTGCCCGCGGCCTTCCCCCCGCCGGTGGACTCTCAAAAGGAGTTCGTCAAGCGCGGCCTCGACGCCGAGGATGAGCTGATCGAGGTGGGGGTGGCGATCGTCGGCGGGGGCACCGCGGGTCTCGCATGTGCCAACCGCCTGCTGCAGCTGCTCGGGGATGATCCCGAGACGATGGAGCGCCTCGGCGAAGTGCCGGTGGCGGTCGTCGAGAAGGCCAAGACCTGCGGGGGGCACAGCCTCTCGGGCGCGGTCATGCGCCCGGGGCCGTTGCAGGAGCTGTTTCCGGAGATGACGCGGAAGCAGTGGCGCGAGGAGGGGTTCGCGTTCGGCGAGGTCAAGAAGGAGTCGGTGTACATGCTCACCGGCCCGAAATCCAAGCTCCCGGTCCCGATCCCGGCGGTGCCGAACTTCAAGAACCACGGCAACGAGGTGATCTCGGTCTCCGCGCTCGCGCGCTACCAGCAGCGCATGGCGGAGGAGGCCGGCGCGTACATCCTCACCGAGACCGCCGCCACGCAGCTGATCGTGGAGGAAGGCCGCGTCGTGGGCGTGCGCTCAGGCGACAAGGGCCGCGGCAAGGACGGCGAGCCGCTCGGCAACTTCGAGCCGGGGACCGATATCAAGGCCCAGGCGACCGTGCTTGCGGAGGGCTGCTGGGGTCACCTCACCGGCGCCGCGATCAGAGAGTTCGACCTCGCCGAGGGCCGCGAGCCGCAGGTGTGGGAGCTCGGCGTGAAGGAGGTGTGGAAGGTCAAGAAGCCACTCGACCGGGTGATCCATACGTTCGTGCAGCCGTGGCCGCTGAAGGTCGCGCCCAAGTACGGACAGCTCGGCGGCACCTGGCTGTACCCGATGAAGGACGAGAAGACGGGCGAGGACCTCGTCTCGATCGGGTTCGTCGTCGACCTCAACTACCGCGACGCGACGACCTCGGCGCACGACCTGCTGCAGACGTTCAAGACGCATCCGCTCGTCAAGGACATCCTGGCGGGCGGCGAGCGGGTCGCCTGGGGCGCCAAGGCGCTCCCCGGTGGCGGCTACTGGTCGATGCCGAAGCTGTCGATGCCCGGCGCGGTGCTCGTCGGCGACTCCGGCGGGATGGTCGACACGGCGGCGCTGAAGGGCGTCCACCACTGCATCAAGTCGGGGATGCTGGCGGCCGAGTCGATTTACGCGGCGCTCAAGCGCGGCAGCAGCGACCTGTCCGATTACGAGGAGACGGTCGAGAAATCCACAATCGGCACCGAGCTTTACCAGGTGCGCAACACAAGGCAGGCATTTCAGAAAGGCTTCCTCGTCGGCAGTCTGCTGGCGGGCCCGTCGATCATGTCCAAGGGCAAGGTTCCGCCGGGCCGGCAGGCGTGGCATCGCGACGACGCCGAGCCGATGTTCGTCGGCAACACGAAGGACCGCTACCCCAAGCCCGACGGCAAATACACCTTCGACAAGCTCTCCTCGGTGTTCATCACCGGCAACGCCACCCGCGATGACGCCCCCAACCACATTCGCGTGCAGAAACACGTCCCGCGCGAGGTGGCCGAGACGTGGCGGTGGATGTGCCCCGCTGGTGTCTACGAGATCCCCGAGGACGCCCCCGAGCACGGCATGGTGGACGTGATCGTCAACTACACCAACTGCGTGCAGTGCGGCGCGATCACGGCCAAGGGCGGTCGCCTCACCACCCCCGAGGGTGGAGACGGACCGCTGTATCAGATCGTCTGATCGAGTCAAATGGCGCGCCCTGGCCGCGGGCGCGCCCTGGCTGCGCAACCAAGGCGACGGTGGGGTGTTAGGGGGAGGGATGTCGATATCGATGTACTCCATCGCCCTGGGCGCAGTGGCATTGGCGGCGCTCCCTGCGCCGGGCCCCACGGGCTCGGGAGGGGCGGGCGGTGGGGCGAGCGGGATCCCATTCACGAGCGCGATCGTCGAACAGTGCGTGACGGCCCCCACCCAGGCCGATCGCTCGGTGACGTTCACGGGCCAGATGGAAACAGTGGCGGGCACTCACCGCATGGCGATGGAGATCGTGGTGCAGGAGCACCTCCCCAGCGACGCGGGCTTCCATGTCCTCCTCGCCGCCGGGCCCGCCGCGTGGCAGCGCTCGGAAGTGGGGGTGAAGATCTACAAGTACGTCAGACAGGTGACCGACCTGCCCGCGCCGGCCGGCTTCCGCGCGGTCGTGATGTACCGCTGGCTGAACGAAAAGGGCCGGGTCCTCAGGAGCGATGAGCGGCGCACCCCCATCTGTCGCCAGTCGGCCGAACACCCCAAGCCGGAGGCTGGCACCACCACGGGGACAACGCCCTCAACGGGGACCACGCCCACTGCGGGCACCACGCCCACCACCGGGACGACGTCCTCCACGGGGACGACGTCCGCGGCTGGGAGAATGTCGATGATCGGCACCCTCTCCGCGGTGGCGACACGGTGGTCGTGAGGAGACCCCCTCGATCCAACCCCACCCAGCTCGCCCCCGCCGCTACAATGCTCTGAGCATGAAGACCTCGATCCACCCCTCATACGTGCAGGCACATGTGCGGTGCACATGCGGCAACGAGTTCACCACGCGGGCGACCCGCGCGGAGCTGCACGTGGAGGTGTGCTCCAACTGCCACCCCTTCTACACCGGTCGCCAGAAGCTGGTGGACACGGGAGGGCGCGTGGAGCGCTTCCAGCGCAGGGTGGCCAAGAGTCGCCTGCGCCAGGCGCAGGCGGCCGCCGCCCAGGGCCAGACGCCCCCCGAGTAGCGATGTCCTCGCGCGCGCTCGCCGGTCCGTCCACGGCGACGCCGCCCACCGGCCGGGCGTCGGGCGGCCGAGCGTCGAGCGGCGAGCAGGCCGAGGCCGCCTACGCGCCGGCCGAGGACGGCGAGCTGGTCGCCCAGCGCGATGCCCCGCTCGGTGGCCAGGCGGTGCTGGAGGGCGTGATGATGCGGGGGGTCTCCAACTGGGCGGTGGCGGTGCGCAAGCCGAGCCCCGAGCAGGCCGAGCAGGGGGGCATCGACCCCGAGGAGGCGGCCTTGGGGGAGATCGAGGTGCAGAGCTTCCCGCTCAGCTCCCCGCTGCGCCGCCACCGCGCGCTGCGCCTGCCGATCGTGCGCGGCGTGGTGGCGCTGGGGGAGTCGCTGGCGATCGGCTTCCGCGCGCTGGGAGTCTCCGCCAACGCGCAGCTGCCCGACGGCGAGGGCGAGGAGGATCCGCAGGAGATCCCGGGAGCGGTGTGGGCGGGGACGGTGGTGGTCGCGGTGGTGTTCGCGATCGGCCTGTTCTTCCTGATCCCGGTGGGACTGACGAGCCTGATCAAGGGCCAGCTCGGGGGCTCCTCGGTGCTGTTCTGGCTGATCGAGGGCCTGGTGCGCACCGGGATCTTCCTCGGCTACATGCTGGTGCTCTCGCGTCTGCGCGATCTGCGGCGGGTGTTCGAGTACCACGGCGCGGAGCACAAGACGATCTCCTGCTACGAGGCGCAGCTGGAGCTGACGCCGGCCAACGCGCAGCGCTTCTCCCGCCTGCACCCGCGCTGCGGGACCAGCTTCCTCTTGATCGTGATGATCGTGGCGATCTTCGTGTTCGCCCCGATCGGCCTGCCGGCGTGGTACTGGCTGGTGGCGACCCGCATCCTCGGGGTGCCGGTGATCGCGGGGATCTCCTTCGAGATCATCAAGTTCGCGGGGCGCAACCGCCGCCGCCGCTGGGTGCAGGCGCTGATGTGGCCGGGCCTGAAGCTGCAGCTGCTGACCACCCGCGAGCCCGATCTGAGTCAGCTCGCGGTGGCGATCGCGGCGCTGAAGGCCGTGCTCGCCCACGAGACCCCGGGCGAGTTGAGCGCCGCGGATCTGCTGGGCGTGGAGGTCGTGGCGTAGGGAGGCCCGCCGGGTCGAGCCCGGACGCGGGCATGCTCCCTCGCGACTGCGCTGGCCGGCGCGGCTCCCAGGCTGCGCACATGGGTGGCCCATAGACTGGGTGTGTGATCGAAGACTTGGTGAAGCAGATCGAGGTCCGCTTCGCGGAGCTCGGCGAGCAGCTCGTGGACCCCCTGGTGATCGGGGATCGCGAGCGCTACGCGCAGACGGGCCGCGCCTACAGCCAGTTGGAGGCAGCGGCGAAGCTGGCCGCCGAGTGGCGCCGCGCACAGGACGACGCGGCGGGCGCGCAGGAGCTCTTGAGCGAGGACGGCGAGGACGCGGAGGTGCGCGAGCTGCTGGCGATCGCGCGCGCGCGGATCGAGCAGCTCGAAGAGGAGATCCGCCTGGCGATGGTGGAGCAAGACCCCAACGACGAGAAGGGCGTGATCGTCGAGATCCAGGGGGGCGCGGGGGGAGACGAGGCGGGGCTGTGGGCGGGGGACGTGTTCAGGATGCTGAGCCGCTACGCCGAGCGCCGGGGACTGCAGACCGAGCCGCTGGAGGTGGGGGACGGCAAGTACACGTTTGCGATCAAGGGCGACGGGGCGTACTCGGTGTTCAAGTTCGAGGGGGGCACGCACCGCGTGCAGCGCGTTCCCCAGACCGAGTCCCAGGGTCGCACCCACACCTCGACGGCGACGGTGGCGGTGCTGCCGGAGGCGGAGGAGGTGGAGGTGGAGATCGACCCGGGCGACCTGCAGATCGACGTGTACCGCTCGACCGGGCCGGGGGGGCAGTCGGTGAACACAACGGACTCCGCGGTGCGCATCACCCACCGGCCGTCGGGGATCGTGGTGGCGATGCAGGACGAGAAGTCCCAGCTGCAGAACCGCGAGAAGGCGCTGCGGGTGCTGCGCGCGCGGCTGTACGAGCGGGCGCTGGCCGAGCAGCAGGCAAGCCTCGCGGCGGACCGCCGCGCGCAGGTGGGCACGGGCGACCGGGCGGAGAAGATCCGCACCTACAACTACGGCGAGCGGCGCGTGACCGACCACCGGGTGAAGCTGACGACGCACAACCTCGACCAGGTGCTGGAGGGGGAGCTGGGGGAGTTCACCGAGGCGCTGCAGTCCAACGAGAAGCGCCGGCGGTTGGAGGCGCAGACGGCGGCGTGATCGGCACGAGCGCACGCGACGCCCTGGATGGGGCGATCACGGCGATCGCCGCGGCCGGCTGCGAAACCCCGCGCCTGGATGCCGAAGTGCTGCTCGCGCACGCGCTCGGGGTCACCCGCGAGCGGCTGCTCATCGACCGCGGGCTGAGCGTCGAGGGCCCCGCGGTGCGTCCCTTCCAGGAGGCGGTGCGCCGCCGCGCGGTGGAGCGCGAGCCGGTGGCGTACATCACCGGCAGGCGCGGCTTTCGCCATCTCGAGCTGAGCGTGGACCGCCGCGCGCTGATCCCGCGCCCGGAGACGGAGCTCCTGGTGGAGGTGGGCCTGGGCCTGCCCGGGGGCGCGCGCGTGCTCGACGTGGGTACGGGCAGCGGCGCGGTGGCGCTCGCGCTGAAGCAGGAGCGCCCGGACCTCGAGGTGACGGGCAGCGATGTGAGCGAGCTGGCGCTCGCGCTGGCGCGGGAGAACGGGCAGCGCTTGGGCCTGGAGGTGGCGTGGCTTCACTCGGATCTGCTGGAGCAGGTACCGGACGAATATGACGCAGTGCTCTGCAACCCCCCCTACGTGGCGGAGCCCGAGCGCGCGGCGCTGGCGCCGGAGATCCTGCGCCACGAGCCCCCGAGCGCGCTGTTCGCCGGCCCCGACGGCCTCGCCACGATCCGGGCGCTGGTGGCCCAGCTCGCGGGGCGTCGGGGCGTGCGTCTGGCGGGGATCGAGGTCGGTGCCGGCCAGGCGGAGGCGGTGGGCGAGCTGATGCGCGCGGCGGGCTTCCCCATGGTGCGCGCCGAGCGCGATCTCGCGGGGATCGAGCGCGTGGTGGTTGGGGAGCGGGGCTGGTGAGGGGCGCTGGGGAGGCGGGGCGAATCGCGGACGCGGGGAGGCGGGACGGATGACGGATGTCGGGGAGGCGGGGCGGATGACGGGCGTCGAGGGGTCGGGGGCGCTCACTGTCGCGGACGCGAAGCGTTTGGAGGAGTGCCTCGCGAGCGGAGGCGTGGCGATCTTCCCGGCGGACACGGTCTACGGCTTGGCCTGCGATCCGCTGCAGCGCGAGGCGGTCGAGCGGCTGTATGCACTGAAGGGCCGGCCCCCGGAGCGCCCGGCGGCGGTGATGTTCTTCACGCTCCAGGCGGCGCTCGACGATCTCCCCGAGCTGGGGAAGCGCGAGCGCGCGGCGATGCGGGCGCTGCTGCCAGGTCCGCTGACGCTACTGCTCCCCAACCGCGAGTATCGCTATCCCCTCGCGTGCATGTCTCGTGTCGGTACGACGGAGGACGAGCCGGGTGCGCTTGGCCTACGTGTCCCGTCGCTTCCTGAGCGCCTGGCGGCCATGCGCGCGGTTCGGGGTCCGATCATGCAGTCAAGCGCCAACATCTCCGGAGGCCCCGAGGCGCGGCGTCTGTCAGACATTTCGCCCGCACTGCTGGAAGGCGCCGACCTGGCGCTCGACGGCGGCGAGCTGCTGGGAACTGCCTCCACGGTCCTCGACCTGCGCGAGTACGAGCGCAGCGGGAAGTGGAGCATCGTGCGCGCAGGGCCCGTGGGGCGGGCAAACCTGGAGCGGGCGCTTCGCCGCATGCCCACCTCTCGAGACGCTTGACGAATGGCTCAGGCGCCGTCGAGGCGTTGGAGGTCTGCGAGGTCCTGAGGCCGGCCAGCCGCGCGCTTCATGGCGCGCAGGTGCGCCAGGCCGCAGACCCGCACAGGAATCTCCTCAATGTTGCCGGTGATGGCCTCCCGGTTGAGCTCGGAATAGAGGTCATCGGCCTCGACTCCGCTAGCCCACTGCATGATGTCCAGGTCGCCCAGATCGGTGACCAAGCGAAAGTTGCCTCCCTGCGAAAGATCCCCCAGGCACATCGCCGACATCGGCAACTCCGCTGGATCGAAATCGCCGACTTCGGCATCGACCGCATTGGCGTCGGCCAAGGCTGCGGCGAGGCGTTCGAGGTTCTCGCGAGCAGGCTTCGGAACGATGTCGAGATCCTTCGACGGGCGCACATGGCCGTGCGCGTTGACCGCGAAGCCGCCGATGACGATGTGTTCGACTCCGTGCTCGTGCAGGTGTTTCAGCAGCGGTACCGGGTCAAGTGCGTCGGGCATCCCTGAACGCCTCGGCGAAACGGTTGGCAAAGCGCGTCAGGGACACTGCGTCTTCGAGGTTTGCGCTCACGCCACGCTTGCGATCGCGGACGACCCTGGCGTGGGCCACGCGTTCATTGCGTGCGACCTCCTCCGGCGTCCATGGGCCCCGTGGCTTGGTTTTCGGCGTCGCTGCCATGAATTGCATTGTACATCGGCGCATTGTCCTTCGCGGGGCCCGGAAGCCCCGCGCGACACGACGCCAGGACGTGCCGCGACCCGCGCGGATGCGCACCAAAAGAGCACCATGACTCACCGTGCGCATGTGCTCTCCGCCGCGTGCTAGCCTCGAAGACGGCCCTCGCGACTGGCGCCGGATGAGGTGGAGCACCACCGGGGAGCGGAAGGCCGTTGGACAGCAGCCGCGCGCCTGGGCACCTTCACGTCGTCGTCCCCCGAGGAGTGCCCCATGTCCGATTTGAGTCCCGACTACTTCAACCGCCCGCTCGCCGAGGTGGACCCGGAGGTCGCCGAAGCCCTGCGCGGGGAGCTCGAGCGCCAGCGGGGCACGCTGGAGATGATCGCCTCCGAGAACTTCGTGCCCCGCGCGGTGCTCGAATGCCAGGGCTCGGTGCTCACCAACAAGTACGCCGAGGGCTACCCCGGGCGGCGCTACTACGGGGGCTGCGAGTGGGTGGACGTCTCCGAGCAGCTCGCGATCGACCGCGCCAAGGCGCTGTTCGGGGCCGAGCACGCCAACGTGCAGCCCCACTCGGGCGCGCAGGCCAACACCGCCGTCTACCACGCCCTCCTGCGGCCCGGGGACACGATCATGGGGCTCTCCCTCGCCCACGGAGGGCACCTCACGCACGGCATGAAGATCAACGTCTCCGGGCGCCTCTACGACATCGCCGCCTACGAGGTGGACCGCGAGAGCGGGTGGATCGACATGGACGAGGTCGCCCGCATCGCGCGCGAGCGCCGGCCCAAGCTGCTGCTCGCCGGCTGGTCGGCCTACCCCCGCCAGCTCGACTTCCCCCGCTTCCGCGAGATCGCCCGCGAGGTCGGGGCGCTGTTGATGGTCGACATGGCCCACTTCGCCGGTCTTGTCGCCGCGGGCCTGCACCCCAACCCCGTCGAGCTCGGCGCCGACGTCGTCACCACCACCACCCACAAGACGATCGGCGGCCCCCGCGCGGGCCTGATCCTCTGCAAAGAGGAGTACGCCAAGAAGATCGACTCCGCGGTCTTCCCCGGCCAGCAGGGCGGGCCGCTGGAGCACGTGATCGCCGCCAAGGCGGTCGCTTTGAGGATCGCGAAAAGCGAGCTCTTCCGCGAGCGCCAGCAGCGCACGCTCGACGGCGCCCGCGTCTTGGCCGAGCAGCTGCTGGGCGCCGGTCACGGTGTCAACGTGCTCACCGGCGGCACCGACGTGCACCTCGTGCTCACCGATCTGCGCGACGTGCGTCCCGAGCTCTCCGGCCGCCAGGGGGAGGACCGCCTGCACGACATCGGCATCACCGTCAACCGCAACGCCGTCCCCTTCGATCCCCGTCCCCCGATGGAGGCCTCCGGCCTGCGCATCGGCACCCCCGCGCTCGCCACCCGTGGGCTGCAGCGCGAGGACTTCGAGGAGGTGGGCCAGATCATCGCCGCCGCCCTCACTCCCGGCTTCCAGGAGCGCGCCGGGGAGCTCGCCGAGCGAGTACGCGCGGTCGTCGAGCGCTATCCCCTCTACGAGGAGCTCTCCGCCGCGGCGCCCGCGTAGAGAGGGCGCCCTCTTCGCTCAGACAGCCCACCCCGCACATACGACGCCCGCGCCTGCGATGCTGTCGGCGAGCTTATGACTCCCCACGAGCTCGATGCGCTATACGCCTTCCTCGCGGCCGCCACGGTGACGGCGCTGCTGACGCCGCTGACGATGCGGCTCGCCCACGCGGTGGGTGCCATCGACCATCCTCGCGAGCGCGGCCTCTCCGACCGTCCCACCCCCCTGCTCGGCGGCCTGGCGATCTTCGCGGGGACGCTGGTCGCGGGGCTGATCTGGCTGCCCGACGAACGAATCTGGCACGGGATGCTGATCGCCGCCGCGGTGATCACCCTCGTGGGGGCGCTCGACGACCGCTTCGAGCTGCCGCCCGCCGTGAAGCTCGCCGGGCAGGTCGCCGCCGCGCTGATCGTCGTGCACTTCGGGATCGAAGTGCAGGAGATCGCCCTGCCCTTCGTGGGCCTGCTGCACTTCCCCAACGCCGGCGCCGCGATCACCGTGGTGGGTCTCGTCGCGCTGATGAACGTCGTGAACTTCTCCGACGGCGTCGACGGCCTCGCCGCGGGCGTCTGCGCGATCATCGCCGCCGCGCTCGCGGTGATCGCGTTCGACCTCGAACGCTGGGCGCCGGGGGTGCTCGCCGCGGTCATCGCCGGCGCCTCGGTGGGCTTCCTGTTCTACAACTTCCCCCCCGCCTCCAGCTTCATGGGCGACTGCGGCGCCAACCTGCTCGGCCTGCTGATGGGCTGTCTCACCGTCGAGGGCGCCGTCAAGACACAGGTCGTGCTCTCCTTCGTGCTGCCCCTGATCCTGCTCGCGGTGCCCTTCCTCGACACCACCTTCGTCGTGCTCAAGCGCCTGAAGTACCGCCGCCCGATCTACGCCTCCGACAGCGAGCACTTCCACCACCGCATGGCCCGCATCGGCTTCTCCCGCCGGCGCACCATCGCCTACCTCTACGCCTGGACGCTGCTGCTGGCCGCGTTCGCGCTCGCCCTGCGCTTCGTCCCCTACTCGGACCACAAAGGCCACCTCTACCTCGGCTGGACGCTCGTGATGGTTGCGATCGCACTGCTCGTCGCAGCCGCCAGCGTGTACCTCGTGTACGTTCTCGAGATCCTCAAGTTCCGCCGCCTCGACGCGATCCGCCTGCGCCGCCTGCGCCCCGAGGCCACGGCCGCGCAGATCGAGAGCGATGTCGCGCAGGACTTCGAGACCGGCGAGTACGAGGTCGTCTCCTCGTGAAAGCGCCCTCGAGCTTGCCGTGAGTGCGCGACTTCGCGCCTCGGCATGTGTCCGCCTGATTAGTCCATGAGCCGACGATCTCCCCGTCTCCCGTCGCGGCTGCCTGCCCTGATCGCGGGCCTGCTGGCGCTCGTGCTGCCTGCGGGCGCGCACGCGCTGATGGCCGAAGAAGCCGCTCCCACGCACCCCGGCTCGCCCGTCTCCGTCCAGCCGCGCGACCCCCTGGTGGGGATCGGCGAGCAGCAGCCCTACATGTTCGGCGAACCCCGCTTTCAGACGCTGGGCATCCGCTACGCGCGCCTCTCGATCGGCTGGAACGCGCTGGAAAGTCGCTCCCAGGCCAGGGCCCTGGCGACCTGGCTGCGCGCCGCCCATGCCGACGGCGTGCAGCCGCTGATCGCCTTCGAACACTCCTGGATCGCCGGTCGTCACCGGCGGCTCCCGAGCGCCACCCAGCTCGGCGCGCAGTTCCGCCGGCTGCACGCGCGCTACCCCTGGGTCACCGACTACGCCACCTGGAACGAGGCCAACTACTGCGGCCAGCCCACCTGCCACTCCCCCGCGCTGGTGGCCGCCTACTACCGGCAGATGCGCCTCATCTGCCCCGCGTGCAGCGTGCTCGGCGCCGAACTGCTCGACGTGCCGGGCATGGTCGCGTGGGTCGGCGAGGAGCGGCGCGCCCTCGGCTATGAACCCGGGATCTGGGGCCTGCACAACTACATCGGCGCCAACCGCCTCTCCACCGCCTCCACCCGGGCGCTGCTGGGCGCGACTCGCGCTGAGATCTGGTTCACCGAGACCGGGGGGGTGGTCGCCCGCCACAACCACAGCGCCCACGACTTCCCCGAATCCCCCGCCCACGCCGCCACGGTCACCCGCTTTGTGTTCGACCGCCTCGCCCGCCTCAGCGGGCGCATCGGACGGGTCTACCTCTACCAGTGGAACGCCGGCACCCGCCGGCGCGAGCCGTGGGATTCGGCGCTGATCGGGCCCCACGGGACGCCTCGTCCCGCCTTCTGGGTGTTCGTGCAGGAGCTCCACACCCTCGGGCAGCTCCCCTTCACGCCCGCCGCGAGCGCGCTGCTCACGTCGGCTCGCCACGCGGGGGATTGAGGTCGAACCGCCGCGGGGGTGAAAGTCGGTCCGCGGGGGATTGGAGAGCCGGCCCGCCACGCGGGGGATTCAGGGAGGCGGAAGAGGACGCTGGCCGGCGCCGGCGAAGATTGAGATCGTGTTTTTTCTGCGTTCCGTCCTCCGGCGGACCCACAAGGATCCTTAGGGCCAGGTACCCTTTGCCTGCGTTGCGCGGCGAACCCACCTCATCCGGGGGCACCGGGCCCCGCCGTGTCCTGATTCTCTCCGCCGAGGTCGGCGAGGGCCATGCCGCCGCGGCACGCGCGCTGGCCCAGCAGATCGATGCCGCTCCCGAGGAGATCGAGGTCGTGGTGATCGACGGCCTCGCCGCGATGGGGCGTGTGCTGCGCCAAGTCGTCCAGGACGGATATCGCGTCCAGCTGCGCTTCCTGCCCTGGAGCTACTCCCTCGTCTACTGGCTGCTCGAGCGCGTGCCGCCCATCCGCTGGCTCTCCCGCTGGCAGTTGCGCCTGTTGGGCGCCCGCCCGCTCGCCCGCCGCATCGCCGAATACGAGCCCGACGTGATCGTCTCCACCTACCCCGCCGTCACCGTCGTGCTCGCGCGCCTGCGCCGCACCGGGGCGGTGACCTGTCCGACGGTGGCCACGATCACCGACCTCACCGGCCTCTTCTTCTGGGCGCAGCCCGGGATCGACATGCACCTGGTCATGTATGGCGAGTCGATGCCCTCCGTCGAGCGGATCGCCGGCGAGGGCAGCGCTCGCCTGGTGCGCCCGCTGATCTCCGCCGAGTTCCTGGAGCCCCGCTGTCCCCTGGAGGCGCGGCAGGCGTTGGGGCTGCCGGAGGAGGGGCGCATGGTGGTCGTCTCCGGCGGGGGCTGGGGAGTGGGGGATGTCGAGGGTGCGGTGCGCGAGCTCAGCCGCGTGGAGGAGGTCACGAGCATCGTCTGCCTCGCGGGTCGCAACGAGCAGCTGCACGAGCGCCTCAGCAGCACCTTCGCGGGGGAGTCCCGCGTGCACGTCTACGGGTTCACCGACGCCATGCCCCAGCTGCTCGCGGCCGCCGATGCGCTCGTGCACTCCACCGGCGGGGTCACCTGCCTGGAGGCGAAGGCCACCGGGACCCCCGTCGTCTCCTATGGGCTGCCCGTGGGTCACGCCCGCCTGAACACCCGCGCGATGGCGGATCTGGAGCTGCTGCGTCTCGCCAACAACACCCGCGAGTTGCGCGAGCACGTGCAGGCGAGCTTCGCCGATGGCCTCGACGAGACCGCGGCCAAGGGTCGGGGCAGATCCGCTGTCGCGCTGCCCCCCGCGGTCAGTGCCGCCCCAATGAGTCCCGTCCCAATGAGCCCCGTCCCAATGAGCCCCGTCCCAATGAGCCCCGTCCCAATGTCTGCCGCGGTGGCTCCCGCCGGCGCGGCCAATTCGCCAACGCTCGCGGCGCCGGTTCACGCGCACGAGCACCCGCACGCCGTGGACGTCGTGCTCGATGCACCCCGCCGGGTGAGCCCGATCCCCCTCTGGCGGCTGCGACTGGCTGCGTTCTGCACGCAGCTGGTGGTGCTGCTGAGCATCGGCATGTGGACGATGTCCACCGACGAGGTGAGCGCGTGGGCGGCCGCGATCCTGCACGTGCATCCGCTCACGCAGGTGCACACCCACAGCCCCGATGTGAGTTTGATCGTGCGCACCCCCTCGGGCGATGTGACGCGAGTCGCGAGCGAGCTGGCCGCACGAGGCATTCACGCCTCGTTCGCGGACGGCGGGGTGCACGCGCGCACCACGATCCTCGCGCTGCGTGCGCTGGGAGACGAACTGCTCCCCGAACTGCCCCCGGGCTCGAGCCTCCTGCGCTGGATGCGGACCCGCGGCGCGTTGCACGCGCAGGCGCGGGCGCTGGGTCTGCACCACCGCTTCTACTTCCTCGAGCCCAGCGGCGGTCTGACGGTGGGCCAGATGCTGTTCGCCCGCACCGCCGATGCCACCCCCGTGAAGGGTGCGCTGCGGCTCAGCGCGCGTGGGCCGCTGCCTCAGGGTCCGATTCGCGCCGGGGATGTGCTCGTGGTGAGCGTCGACGGATCGGGCGTCTCGGTGGGAGGCGTGGAGCGCATCGTCTCCTGGACGCACTCCGACGGGCTCTCCGCGGAGTCGCTGGCCAATCTCACCCGCTCGCGCTGAACCTCGGGCCGCTCGCGCTGAGCCTCGGGGGGGTGCTCAGGCGCCGCTTCCATCAACGCGAGCAACAGGGGCGAGCGGGCGAGGATCACGGCGCCCCCCATCAGGATCAGCAGCGACATGGCCAGCAGCACCCCGCCCAGCGGCGTTTCGGTGAAGTGCTCCCCCAGCACCACCGGCGCGAGCGCGACCGGCACCGCGGTTTGGATGACGAACACCACGGGGGCCACCTGGATCGCGGGGCGCGACTGCAGCGCGCTCATCTCGCTGAGCGCGGCGGTCGCGGAGACCGCCGCCGTGGCCAGGCCCCAGGCGACCGCCACCCAGATGTACCCGTAGTGCAGGTTGTTGGAGGCGAGCACGGTGGCCACCCCGGTCCAGCCGTAGGCCAGGCCCGCGCCGACGATCGTGAGCATCGCGGGCGGCCGGCGTGCGAGGCGCAGCATGATGTATGGCAGCAGGCTCGCCAGACCCAGCGTGCCCAGCACGATCGCGAGGACACCGTCGGAGGCCTGGACGTAGGTGTGCGGGGGCGCGCACAGCGCCGCGCCGAGCACCCCCACCACGATCGCGCCCACCGCCAGGTGCTCGCGCCGCCCCGCACGCTCGCCCAGCATCCGCTCGCCGATCACCAGCAGCACGAGCAGGCCGGTGGCCATCGCGGGCTGCACCACCACCAGCGGCGCCAGCCCGACCGCCACCAGCTGCAGCGGCCAGCCGAGCAGCGAGAGGCCGGTGCCGAGCAGCCAACGCCCGCGTTTGACGAGGTCCAACGCCAGCCCCAGGCGCAGGTACTCGCGCCGCGGGGTCTGCTTGGCGTCCATCGCCTGCAGCGCGATCCCTAGGCTGTAGAGGGCCGAGGCCCCCACCGCCGCCATGATTCCCAGCACCAGTTTGCTCATGCCTGCCCCCGATGATCGCAGCCCTCTCGCTTCGCTGGCCGGCGCGGCTGCCGGCGCGGCCGCGCTCGCCTACGCCGGCTACGCGCTGCCAGCGCTCGCGAGCGCTCGCGTTCGCTACCGCAGCGACCGCGCGCGCGAGTCCCCGTCAGGCTGTTCGCACCGCGCTCGGGCGGGCGCCCGTGAGGCATTGCGTGGGACGTGGGGGCTGCACGGCCACTGGGGGATCGAGGAGCGCACGGCGAGCGGCACGGGGTACGCGCTGACCTTCGACGACGGCCCCCACGCGCAGGGCACGCCGGCCGTGCTCGAGATCCTCGAGCACGCGGGAGTGCGGGCGACGTTCTTCCTGGTCGGCGAGCAGGTCCTACGCAACCCCATGCTCGCCGGGGAGATCGTCGCGGCCGGCCATGGCGTCGGCCTGCACTGCCACCGCCACCGCAACCTGCTGCGCCTCACGCCGCACCAGGTCCGCGAGGACATCCTGCGGGCGCTCGGGATCATCGAGGAGACCACGGGCCGCTCGCCCGCGCTCTACCGCCCGCCCTACGGCGTGTCCAACGCCGCGGCCCTGGCCCTTGCCCGCCGTCGCGGCTGGCGCACGCTGCTGTGGAGCCACTGGGGTCGCGACTGGGAGGCCCACGCGACCCCCGAGTCGATCGCCGCGTTGGTGACCGGGGGGGCCGGCGCGGGCGCGGTGCTGCTGCTGCACGACGCCGACGACTACAGCGCCCCCGGCTCCTGGCGGCGCACCGTCGCGGCGCTTCCGCGGGTGCTGGAGACGCTCGGCGAGCGCGGGCTCCAGCCGACGGCGCCCTAAGATTGCCCGATGGCCTCGGGCGTTCAGATGGAGACAGTCTCCGGGGAACTGGCCCTGCCGGCGCTGCCGGTGCGCCCGGCGCCGGAGGCCGAGGGAGTTGGCGCCGCCCCGCGCACGCGCTGGTGGGTGGAGGCGCTGGTGATCGTGTGGCTGTGCTGGGTATACGACGCGATCAACAACCTCGCGCCGCTGCGCGTGCACGCCGCGCTCGCGCACGGTTGGGGCGTGCTGCACCTGGAGCGCTCGCTGGGGCTCGATCCCGAAGTCGCCCTCAACCGCTGGCTCATCTCCCACCACACGCTCGGCCTGCTGCTCTCCGACTACTACGACAACGCCCACTTCATCGTGACCCTCGGGCTGCTCGGCTGGTTGTGGTATCGCCGCGCCGACATCTACCGGCCGCTGCGCAACACGCTCGTCGCGATCAACGTGCTCGGGTTCGTCGTCTTCTGGGTGTATCCCACCGCTCCCCCGCGGCTGCTCGCTGGCGGCGGCTTCGAGGACGTGGTGGCCTCCACCGGCGCGCTCGGGGGCTGGCACACCGGGCCGCTGGCCGCGGCCGCCAACCAGTTCGCGGCGATGCCCTCCCTGCACATGGCCTGGGCGGTGTGGTGCTCGCTGGCGATGTGGTCCCTGTCAAAGCGTTTGTGGGTGCGGGTGGTGGCGTGCGTCTACCCCTGCGTCACCTGCGTGGCGGTGCTCGCCACCGGCAACCACTACCTGCTCGACGTGCTCGCGGGCGTCGCCACCGCAGCGCTGGCCCTCCTGCTCGTGCGAGCTGCGGAAGCGGCGTGGCGGGCGCGGGGAGCACCTCGGCTGTTGCGGGCGTCCGCTTAGTCGGCGAGCCGGGCGATCTCTACTTGTCATGGGTAGCACGGCCGGTCGCGGGTGGCTTTGGTCGGCCGCGTGGCGCATGTCACAAAGTTGTTACGAAGTCCCAGATCAGGTAGACTACGGCCGGCTGCCACAGACGGTCAGAGGAGGGCTGGGGCGAAAGTCCGCCATGGGCGGACGCGCTGGCTCTTGCGTCTATAGGGTGCCAGCCAATCTCCCATGAACAACCACGAGCCAGAACCGATGGCCCCTGCCGCCCTACGTGCCGGTGCGGACTCGGCCGCACTCCCTTCGCCGGCCGAGCTACTGCGCTATTTGGACGTCGTGCTCATGCTGATCGCCGTCCCCGTCGCGCTGTTGCTCGGCGCGCCGGCGTTCGGCCTTCTGGTCGCGGCGGGCGCGTGGCTCCTGCAGCGGATCCTCGCCCACGCCGACCGCCGCTGGATCGCGCGCAAGCGTGCGCCGGGATCCCGCCTGGGACTAGACGTCGCCGAGTCGTTCGGGCGCATCTGGCTGCTGGCGGGGGCGATCGTGCTCGCGGGCGCCGTCGGCGGTCGCGCCGACGGGCTGGCGGCGGCGTTGACCGTCTTCGCGGCGTACTCGGTGGTCTTTGCCACGCGCATGTCCAGCGGACGCGAGGGCTTCGAGCGATGAGCGCGGTCGCAGAGGCTCCGCGGATGGCCCCCGGGATGGTGAGCCCGCCCACCCCGCCGCCCTCATCGCCCGAGAAGCAGGGGATGAGTCAGGGGCGGAAGGTCCTCTACGGGGTTCTGGGCGTGTGGCTCGGCGGGATCGTCCTGTTCGTGATCCTGTTCGGTCTCACGGCCCACAAGGCCCCGGAAGTCGCCAGCGGCGTCTTCTCCCCTACCGACGAGTTCAAACTCGACACCTGGTTCCAGGTCGGGCCGATCGCGTTCAACAAGGCCGTCCTCTATCTGCTGCTCACGGTCGGGATCACGCTTGGGGTGATGTTCTACGTCGTCCGCCGTCTGCGCCAGCGCCCGGGGCGCCTGCAGGTCGCGGTGGAGATGTTCTACGACTTCATGCGCGGCATCTCCCAGGAAAACCTGACCCATGAGCAGGAGGGGAAGTACTTCCCGCTGATCGCCACGATCTTCGTGTTCATCCTCGTCTCGAACCTGATCGGCTACATCCCGCTGCCGGTCGACTCGGGCGAGAGCTTCAGCGTGTTCGGGGCGCACATCCCGTCGCTGCAGATCTACGCGGCCGACACCAACGTCGCCTTCCCGTTGATCCTCGCGCTGAGCGTGTTCGTGCTGTTCACCTACGAGGGGATCAAGCACCACGGGCCGATCGGCTATCTGAAAAGCCTGATGCCGGGCGGCGTCAAGGGCGTGATCGTCCTGCTCATCTTCCCGATCGAGATCCTCTCGAACTTCCTGCGCCTGATCTCGCTGACGGTGCGGCTGTGGGCGAACCTGCTCGCGGGCCACATGCTGATCGCGTTCATGGGCGGGGAGCTCGGGGTGCTCGTCGGCCTGCAGCTCGTGTCCTGGTTCCTGTTGCCGGCCGGGGTCGCGATCTTCCTGTTCGAGGCCGTGCTGATCGCCGGCCTGCAGGCCTTCATCTTTTCCATCCTGACCGCCATCTATCTCGGTAGCGCGGTCTCGAGTCACTAAACAAACAAGGGAGCTATCGAGCAATGGGGTTTCTTCACCTTCTCAGTGTGTTCCACCCGCTGATGCTGACCGTGGAACCGATCATCAAGCAGAGCCAGGACGCCGGTCGCGCGATCGCGCTCGGCGTCGGCGCTGGCGGCGGCGCGGCCGGTGCCGGGGCGGGCATCGGGGCGGTGTTCAACGCCTCGATCCAGGCCAAGACCCGCCAGCCTGAGCTGCGCGCTGAGGTCGAGCGCGATCAGTGGCTCGGCTTCGCGCTCACCGAGGCGTGCTTCTTCTACGGTCTCGTCGGCGGCTTCATCGCCTTCTTCCTATAGGCCGCGATGCACGTCGCCCTCAACATCCCACTCGCAAGCGGATCCTTCCTGATCACCCCCAACGTGGGGCTCATGGTCTGGACGATCGTGGTGTTCGGCATCTCGCTGTACGTCCTGCGCAAGGCGGTCTTCCCCCAGATCGGCAAAATCCTCGACGCGCGGGCGCAGAAGATCGAGGGCGACATCGACGCCGCCGAGCGCACGCGTACCGAGGCCGACGAGGTGCTGGCTGAATACCGCGAGCGGCTCAAGGAGGCGCGGGCGCAGTCCGAGGAGATCGTCCAGCGTGCGCGCCAGACCGCCCAGGCCCACGAAGCTGAGGGCAAGGAGCGGGGGCAGGAGCTTGTGGCTGAGGCCGCCAAGAAGGGCGAGCGTGAAATCGAGGCGGCTACCAAGCGGGCGCTTGATGACATCCGTCGCGAGGTCGCCGAGCTGACGATCATGGCCACCGAGAAGGTCACTCGCAAAGCGCTCACCGATGCCGACCAGAAGCGGCTCGTGGAGGAGGCGCTCGGCGAACTTGACTTCTCGAGCATCTCTGGCGGGAGCCAGAACTGAGGCGCTGATGGAGGAGCTCGCCCAGGTATATGCCCGCTCGCTTTTCGCGGTCGCCCTCGAACAGGGCAAGCTGGACTTGCTGCGCGAGCAGCTCGGGCAGCTGGCCGATGCGCTGCGCGAGAACAGGGACCTGGAAGTGTTCTTCTTCTCGCCCTACTTCTCCACCGCGGAGAAGCAGGCGGCGCTTGGGAAGCTGCTGGACGGGGCCGATGAGGTGCTTTTGAACTTCCTGGGGCTGCTGATCGAGAACCACCGGATGCCGGTGATCTTCCATGTTCGCCGTCAGTATGAGCGCCTTTGGGACGAGGAGAACCTCACTCTGCCGGTGGAGATCACCAGTGCTATCGAGCTTGACACGGCTACTACGGAGAGCCTTGGTAGGACGATTGGCGAGCGCACTGGGCGCAAGGTGCAGCTTGCTGCGCGGGTGGACCCTGACATTCTTGGCGGGATCATTCTCAGGGTCGGCAACTCGATCCTTGATGCCTCTATTCGCAATCGATTGGAGCAGCTTCGTAGGCAGGTTGCCTCCACCTCCTCTTAGAGGGGAGGGGGGAGGGCTGGCCCTCCCCCCTCCCCTCTACCCCTCCCCCCTCCCTTTTTTGAGAACAGAGCTAAGGAAAGAGACATGCAGATCAATCCAGATGAGATCACTAGCATTTTGAAGAGTCGGATCGCTGGGCTTGATGCTGGCGCGGCGGAGTTGACTGAGGTTGGGACTGTGTTGTCGGTGGCCGACGGTATTGCTCGGTTGCATGGGCTGGAGAACTGCATGTCCTTTGAGATGCTGGAGCTTCCGCACGGGGTTACTGGGCTGGCGCTCAATCTTGAGTCGGACAACGTTGGGGCGGTTTTGTTTGGGGAGTGGGAGCACATCTCTGAGGGGGATACCGTCAAGCGCACCGGCAAGTTGCTTGACATTCCTGTTGGGGAGGCGCTTTTGGGGCGGATTGTGGATCCTTTGGGGCGTCCTCTGGACGGTAAGGGGGACATCCACACCACTGAGACTCGCCCGGCGGAGTTCAAGGCTCCGGGGGTGGTGCAGCGCCAGCCGGTCAAGGAACCTATGCAGATTGGGCTGAAGGCGATCGACGCGATGATCCCGATTGGGCGTGGTCAGCGGGAGCTGATCATTGGCGACCGCCAGACCGGTAAGACGGCTATCGCTATCGACGCGATCATCAACAACCGGGACACCGGGGTGGTGTCCGTTTATGTTGCGATTGGACAGCGCATGTCCACTGTGGTGGCGCTTGCGCAGACGCTTGACGAACACAATGCGTTGGAGAACACGATCATTGTCGCCGCGTCCGCCGACGAGGCGGCTCCGATCAAGTTCATGGCGCCTTATGCGGGGTGCGCGATGGGGGAGCACTTCCTTTACAACGGCCGCCATGCGCTTTGCGTGTATGACGATTTGACCAAGCACGCCTATGCCTACCGGCAGATGTCGTTGTTGCTGCGCCGGCCGCCTGGCCGCGAGGCTTATCCGGGTGATGTGTTCTATCTGCACTCCCGTCTGCTGGAGCGCGCGGTGAAGCTCAATGAAGACCTTGGCGGGGGCTCGCTTACGGCGCTGCCGGTGATCGAGACTCAGGCGGGGGATGTGTCCGCTTACATCCCCACGAACGTGATCTCGATCACCGATGGGCAGATCTTCCTGGAGTCCAAACTCTTCAACTCGGGGGTGCGGCCCGCGATCAACGTTGGGATCTCCGTCTCGCGCGTGGGGGGTAACGCTCAGATCGGGCCGATGAAGAAGGTTGCCGGGCGGATCAAGCTCGAGCTCTCCCAGTACCGGGATCTGGAGGCCTTTGCGCAGTTTGGCTCCGATCTCGATGCTGACACCCAGCGCACGCTGGCGCGTGGGGAACGCCTGGTGAAGACGCTCAACCAGCACGAGCGCGAGCCGCTGGCGGTGGAGGACCAGACGGTCCAGATCTTCGCCGCCACCAACGGCTTCCTGGATCGCCTCAATGTCGAGCGGGTGGGGGAGTTCCTGGTGGAGCTGACCGAACGGATGCACTCCCAGCACAGCGACCTCGGCGCGAAGATCGCTGGGGGCGACTGGTCGCCGGAGACCCAGAAGGCGGTGCACGACGCCGTGGAGGCGTTCGCGCGGGACTTCGGCTACGACCTCGACGAGGAGGGCCAGCCGCTTGACGATGACGCGCCGATCCGCGCGCAGGACGCCCCCGCGGCGGGCTCCGGTGCGGGCTCCTCGGGGCAGGACGACGCTGCGCGGGCGGAGGCGAAGGCGGCGGCCTAGCCGCCGGCGCTTCGAACACGATGGCCAGCCAGCGCAACACGACGAGCGGAGTCTGATCGATGGCATCCCAGCGCGACGTCAAGAACCGGATCTCCTCGGTGAAGAACATCCAGAAGATCACGCGCGCCATGGAGATGGTCGCCGCCGCACGCCTGCGCCGCGCCGAGCAGCGGATCGCGGCGCTGCGCCCCTACGCGGAGGCGATCGGGCGGATGACCCGCCAGGCGGCGCTCGCCGCCGGCTCCGAGGCCGAGCGGGTGCCGCTGCTGCGCACCCACGAGTCCCCGAGCACGGTGGGGCTGCTGTTGGTCACCGGCGACCGCGGGTTGGCGGGGGGGTTCAACTCGCAGGTGATCCGCGCTGGCATCCGCCTCTCCACCGAGCTCGCCGAGGGGGGGCTGAGGAGCGCGTGGTATGCGACCGGGCGGCGCGGGGTCTCCTCGCTCGTCTTCCGCGGCCACGAGCTGGGGGGCGGCTACACCGGCTTTGCCGACCGCCCCTCCCACGGGGATGCGCACGCGGTCGCGACGGATCTGATCGAGGGCTACGTGGAGGGCCGCCTGGACCGGGTGGAGCTGATCTACAACCGCTACGTCTCCCCGCTCACGCAGGAGGTCACGCGTGAGACGCTGCTGCCGCTCTCTCCCGCCGCGGTCATCGGGGAGGGGCGGGATTCTGCGCGGGCGGCGGGCCGAGACTCGGCGCAGGCGGAGGAGCACTCGGGCAAGCGCGCGCTCGTGGAGTACGAGCCCGAACCCCGGGAAATCCTCGAACGGCTCGTGCCGGCCTACATCGAGATCTCGATCCACCGGGCGCTGGTGGAGTCGGCTGCCGGTTTCTTCGGCGCGCAGATGACAGCGATGCGCAGCGCCTCGGACAACGCCGGGGAAATCATCACCGACTTGACGCTCCAGATGAACCGGGCCCGCCAGGCCGAGATCACCCAGGAGATCATGGAGGTGGTCGCCGGGGCGGAGGGACTGTCCTAGCGCAGGTTCGATGAGAAAACTTGAAGGATGATCAGAGGAGAATTGGAGAGCTGATGCCAGCCAACACCACCACAGAGGCCACCGACCCGAAGGCGAGCAGCAACGGCGCCGCGGCGCGCAATCTCGGGCGCATCGAGGAGATCCAGGGCGTCGTGATCGAGGCCGTCTTCCCCGACCGCCTGCCCGAGATCAACCACGCGATCACGATCGCCCGACCGGTTAGGGAGACACTCGCTTCGCTCGCATCCCCGAACCGGCCAGCCGCCGCGGCGGGGGAGCGGGAGGAGGACATCGCGGCCGCACGGGAGAGCGTGCTGGTGTGCGAGGTGCAGCAGCACCTCGGCGACGACCGCATCCGCGCGGTGGCGATGGACACCACCGACGGCCTCGCGCGCGGCGTCGAGGTGGTGGACACCGGCGGCCCGATCACGGTCCCCGTGGGGGAGGCCACGCTGGGGCGCATCTTCAACCTACTCGGCGAGCCGATCGACCTCGGCGCGGAGCTGCCCGCGGGCACCGAGCGCCGCGGTATCCACCAGGACGCCCCCCGCGTGGAGGACCTCACGCCGACGACCGAGATGTTCGAGACCGGCATCAAGGTCATCGACCTGCTGGCCCCCTACGCCAAGGGCGGCAAGGTGGGGCTGTTCGGCGGCGCGGGCGTGGGCAAGACGGTGCTGATCCAGGAGCTCATCCACAACCTCGCCAAGGAGCACGGCGGCCTCTCCGCGTTCTGCGGGGTGGGGGAGCGCTCGCGCGAGGGCAACGACCTGTGGCTGGAGATGAAGGAGTCCGGCGTCCTCGACAAGACGATGCTGGTGTTCGGGCAGATGAACGAGCCGCCCGGGGCGCGCATGCGCGTGGCGCTCTCGGGTCTCACGATGGCGGAATACTTCCGCGACCAGGGCCAGGACGTGCTGCTGTTCATCGACAACATCTTCCGCTTCGTGCAGGCCGGCTCCGAGGTGAGCGCGCTGCTCGGGCGGATGCCCTCCCAGGTGGGCTACCAGCCGACGCTGGAGACCGAGATGGGGCAGTTGCAGGAGCGCATCACCTCCACACGCGAGGGCTCGGTCACCTCGGTGCAGGCGATCTACGTCCCCGCCGACGACCTCACCGACCCGGCGCCGGCCTCGGTGTTCGCGCACCTCAACGCCACCACCGTGCTCTCCCGGGCGATCTCCGAGAAAGGCATCTACCCCGCGGTGGATCCCCTGGACTCCACCTCGACGATCCTCAAGGCGGACATCCTCGGGGAGGAGCACTTCCGCGTGGCCAACCGCGTCAAGGAGATCCTGCAGCGCTACAAGGAGCTGCAGGACATCATCGCGATCCTCGGCATCGACGAGCTCTCCGACGAGGACAAGCTCACCGTGCAGCGCGCGCGGCGGATCGAGCGCTTCCTCTCCCAGCCGTTCTTCGTCGCCGAAGAGTTCACCGGCACCCCCGGGGCCTACGTCTCGATCGCGGAGACGATCCGCGGCTTCGACGAGATCATCGAGGGCAAGCACGACGAGGTCCCCGAGAGCGCCTTCTTCCTGAAGGGCACCATCGACGAGGTCGTCGAGGCGGCCAAGAAGCAGTAGCGCGGGTGGTGGGGACACCCTCCAAATCAAGTGGAACGGGAGCGCGCATGCGCGCTCCCGCCGACGGGCGCATGCGCCCGTCGGGACAGCGGCGCATGCGCCGCTGTCGCATAGCTGAGAGGATGGCCTGATGGCCCACGCCAAGTTCCCAGTCGAAGTCCTCACCCCCGAGGGGCCCGTGTTCTCGGGGGAGGTCGAGATGCTCTCCACGGTCACCGAGGTGGGCTCGATCGGCATCCTCGCCAACCACCAGCCCGTGCTCGCGATCCTCAAGCCCACCGAGCTGCGCCTGTACCGCAGCGAGTCGGAGATCCTGCGCTTCCAGCAGTCCGAGGGTTACCTGCAGTTCGAGGACAACCACGCGCTCGTGCTGGTCCAGGAGGCCACCGCGCTGGATGGCGGCTGAGCGTCCCGGGGCCGTCGTCAATCAGACCAGGTCAACCAGGTCTGATATGGTTCTCTGTATGTCTGAGATGGTGACGGTCACAGAGGCCAAAACACAGCTCTCGCGTCTGATCGAGCGTGCTGCGGACGGCGAGGAGATCGTGATTCGCCGGGGACAGCGGCCGATGGCGAAGCTGGTGGGCTACACCGCTGCTCAGCGCAAGCCGCGCAAACCCGGCGATTTGCGTGGGCAGATCTGGATGAGCGACGACTTCGACGAGCCCGACGAGGAAATCGAGCGCCTCTTCGGCATGCGGGATTGAACTCTCTACTGGCGGACACGCACGCTCTGCTCTGGTGGCGGAGTGACTACCTCCGTCTCGGAGTTCGTGCGCAAGAGGCAATGGCGAACCCAGATGTCGACCTGTTTTTCAGCGCCGCGTCGATATGGGAGATAGCGATCAAGCGAGCAAAAGGCAAACTCGGCGTTCCGGGGAACCTGCTGGACACCATGGAGCAGCGTGGGTTCGTTGAACTACCGATCCTTTCGCGCGACGCGCTCAGGGCTGGCGCTCTACCGCCCCACCACGGCGACCCCTTCGACCGCATGATCGTCGCCCAGGCCCAGAGCGAGGGTCTCACGGTGGTCACCCGCGACGAGCGGATCGCCGCCTACGGCGTGCCGGTGCTCTGGTAGGTGGGGCGCCCGTCGTCGTGTTCGCGCAGCGGCTAGCCTTCCCGCACCGCCTCCCATGAGCCCCAATCGAGATCCCCTCCAATGAGCACCCAGCGCGAGCCCGTCGGCGTCATCGGCACCGGCTACGTCGGCCTGGTCAGCGCCGCCGGCTTCGCGGAGCTGGGCAACGAGGTGTGGTGCGTGGACATCGACGCCGAGAAGATCGCGCGTCTGCGCCGTGGCGAGGCCCCGATCTACGAGCCCGGCCTGGAGGAGCTGCTCGCCAGGCACGCGGGGCGCCTGCACTTCTCCACCGAGCTCGCCGATGCGCTCGAGCACACCCGCCTGCTGTTCGTCGCCGTGGGCACCCCCCCCACCTACTCCGGCGACGCCGACCTCTCGGCGGTGCACGCCGTCGTGGAGGCGATCCCCGCCTCCAAGGACCACGCGCTGGTGATGAAGTCCACCGTGCCCTGCGGGACCGGCGCCTCGATCGTGCGCACCTTCGCCGAGCAGGGCAAGGGGGGCCTGAAGTATGTCTCCTGCCCCGAGTTCCTCAAGGAGGGCTCCGCCGTGCCCGACTTCCTGAACCCCGACCGCGTGGTGGTGGGGGACCAGGGGGACTGGGCGGGGGACGCGGTGGTCGAGCTCTACCGCCCCCTGCTCGCCGCCGAGCACGGCGGTGGCGGCTCGGGGGAGCTCGTGCGCACCGACGTGGCCTCCGCGGAGATGGTCAAGCTCGCCTCCAACGCCTTCCTGGCGACCAAGATCTCCTTCATCAACGAGATCGCCAACGTCTGCGAGGAGACCGGGGCGGACGTGGTCGAGGTGGCGCGCGGCATGGGCCTGGACGAGCGCATCGGGCCGAAGTTCCTGCAGGCCGGGATCGGCTTCGGGGGTAGCTGCTTCCCCAAGGACGTCGACGCCCTCAAGCAGCTCGCCGGCAACTCCGGCTACCACTTCCAGCTGCTCACCGCCGTGATCGAGGTCAACGAACTGCAGAAGCGCCGCGTGATCGGCAAGCTGCAGAAGCACCTCGGCAGCCTCGTGGGCAAGCGCGTGGGGCTGCTGGGCCTCGCGTTCAAGCCCAACACCGACGACATGCGCGAGGCCTCCTCGCTGGTGCTGGCCGCGCGGCTGAACGCCGACGGGGCCACCGTCTGCGGGTACGACCCCGTCGCCGAGGAGCAGGCCCGCGGACTGATCGGCGGCATCGAGCTGTCCGACAGCCCGATGGACGCGCTGCGCGGGGCCGACGCGGTGGTGCTCGTCACCGAGTGGCCCCAGTGCGTGGCCCTGGACTGGGTGCAGGTCGCCGAGGCGATGCGGGGCAGGGTCGTGATCGACGGTCGCAACGCGCTCGACAGCGGCGCGGTGCGGGCCGCGGGGCTGCTGTACGAGGGGATCGGCAGAGGCTCCCCCGACCCGCCGAGCGGGCGCCGGCGCGAGGACGCCTAGAAGATGCAAGCCGTGATCCTCGTCGGCGGAGAGGGCACGCGCCTGCGCCCCCTCACCTCCACCGTGCCCAAGCCGGTGGTTCCGCTGGTGGACCGCCCCTTCATCGCCTTCATGATCGAATGGCTGCGCCGGCACGGGATCGAGGACGTGATCATGTCCTGCGGCTTCCTCGCCACCTCCGTGCGCAACGTGCTCGGGGACGGCTCCGCGCTCGGGATCCGCCTGCGCTACGTGGAGGAGCCCGACCCCCGCGGCACCGCCGGGGCACTGAAGTTCGCGGAGTCGATGCTCGACGAGCGCTTCCTGCTGCTCAACGGCGACGTGCTCACCGACATCGACCTAACCGCGCAGATCGCCCAGCACGAGCGCACCGGCGCGCGGGCCACGCTCGCGCTGGTCCCCGTCGAGGACCCCACCGCCTACGGCCTCGTGCGCCTCCACGAGGACAACGCCGTCAGCGACTTCGTGGAGAAGCCCTCCTCCGATCAGATCGACACGCGGATGATCAGCGCTGGGGCCTATGTGCTGGAGCGCGACGTGCTCGAGCTGGTGCCCGCGGAGCGCAACGTCTCGATCGAGCGCGAAGTCTGGCCGCTGCTGATCGGCCACGGCCTCTACGGGTTCCCCTCGGAGAGCTACTGGCTGGACATCGGCACCCCCGAGCGCTACCTGCAGGGCACCTTCGACATCATCGAGGGCAACGTCGCCACCGCGGTGCAGGAGCGCCTCGGCAGCGGCTACCTCGCAATCGCCCCCGACGCACGGGTGGAGGGCCGCGCGATCCCCCCCGCGGTGCTGGAGCCCGGCGTGCACGTGGCGCCCGGCGCGCACGTCGGCAGCCTCGTGGTGCTCGGCCAGGGCGTCACCGTCGGCGCCGGCTCCACGGTGGAGCGCGCGGTGATCATGAACGGCAGCGAGATCGGCGCGGGATGCACCCTGCGCGACTGCATCGTCGCCGCGGGCTGCCGCGTGGGGGAGGGCACCCAGGTCACCGACGGCGCGGTGCTCGGCGAGGGGGTCACCCTGGGGGCGCGCAACATCGTGTCCCGCGGTGCGCGTATCTTCCCGGGCGTGACCCTGCCCGACGAAGCGTTGAGATTCTCATGAGCGAGAGCACGATGGCCACCCTCTCCCGCGAGGCGATCGCCGAGGTGGACAGCTCCGGGCAGCTGGACGACGTGCTCACGCTGCCCGAGCACCTGCGCGACGCGATGTGGCGCGTGGAGTCCGCGATCATGAACGAGTGGGACACCCCCGGCGGGCTGGTGGTGGCCGGCATGGGCGGCTCCGCGATCGGCGGCGCGCTGGCGGCCGCGGCGCTGGGCGACCACGCCTCGCGGCCGATTCTCGTCACGCGCGCCTACGGGCTGCCGCCGTGGACGACGCCCGACACCACCGTGCTGTGCGCCAGCTACTCGGGCAACACCGAGGAGACGCTCGCCTGCTACGAGTCGGCGGGCGCGTTGGGGGCCCAGCGCGTGGTCGTCACCACCGGCGGTCGCCTGGCGGAGCTGGCGCGTGCGGACAAGGTGCCGGTGATCCCGCTTCCCGGCGGCTTCCAACCGCGCGCGGCGGTCGCCTACATGACGGTGGCCTCGCTGGAGGTCGCCGCCCTCTGCGGAGCCGGCCCCCGCCTCACCTCGGAGATCGACGTCGCCGCCTCCCACGCCGAGCAGCTCGTCGCCGAGTGGGGCCCCGACGCGCCGGAGGAGTCACTGGCGAAGACGATCGCGCGCGGCCTGCAGGGCACCACGCCGGTGATCGCCGGAGCCGGGCTCACCAACCCGATCGCCTACCGCTGGAAGACACAGATCAACGAGAACGCCAAGCAGCTGAGCTTCGCCAGCGACCTGCCCGAGCTCGATCACAACGAGATCGTGGGTTGGGAGAGCGCGCGCGAGCTCGGGCGCTTCTCCGCGGTCTTCCTCGACGACTCCGACGCCCACCCGCGCGTGAAGGAGCGGATGGACCTGACCGAGCGCCTGATCGCCGACAACGCCGCGGCCAGCTTCCGCCTGGAGACACGCGGGCAGACAGCGATCGAGCGGGTCTTCTCGCTGGTGCTGCTCGGCGACCTCGTCTCGATCTACCTCGCGACGCTCCGCGGGGTCGATCCCGGGCCCGTGAAGATCCTGGACGAGCTGAAGGCCGCCCTGGCCGAGCGCTCGGCTGCCCCCTGAGCGCCCGGGAGTGTGTGATACCTTCCGGGACGGCCGAGGAGCGCTGCGACGGGCTGTGAACCGCCACGCTCGGCATCTCTCTGTAGCAAGGGCGCTCACCTGACCGGACAGGAGGACTCGTCATGTCCGCTTCGACTCTCGCCACAGCCGCCCCCAGCACCGACTTCAAGGTCGCCGACCTCTCCCTCGCGGAGCTCGGGCGCAAGGAAATCACGCTCGCCGAGCACGAGATGCCCGGACTGATGTCCACTCGCGCGGAGTTCGCGCAGGCCCAGCCGCTGCGGGGCGCGCGGATCACGGGCTCCCTGCACATGACCGTGCAGACCGCCGTGCTGATCGAGACGCTCACGGCGCTCGGAGCGCAGGTGCGGTGGTGCAGCTGCAACATCTTCTCCACCCAGGACGCCGCCGCCGCGGCGGTCGCCGTCGGCCCCGAGGGGACCCCCGAGGAGCCCCGGGGCGTGCCGGTGTACGCCTGGAAGGGGGAGACCCTGGAGGAGTACTGGTGGTGCACCGATCAGGCGCTGCGCTGGCCCGGCGAGGACGGAACGCCGGGAGCGAGTGGCCCCAACATGATCCTGGACGACGGCGGCGACGCCACGCTGCTGGTGCACAAGGGCACCGAGTACGAGGCCGCCGGCGTCGTGCCCGATCCGGCGGGGGCGGACTCGGAGGAGCTCAGCGTGATCCTCTCCCTCCTGCAGCGCTCGCTCGGCGAGGACCCCCAGCGCTGGACGCGGATCGGTCAGGGCATCAAAGGCGTCACCGAGGAGACCACCACGGGCGTGCACCGGCTCTACGAGATGACCGAGGCCGGCACCCTGCTGTTCCCCGCGATCAACGTCAACGACTCCGTGACCAAGTCGAAGTTCGACAACCTCTACGGCTGCCGCCACTCGCTCGTGGACGGCATCAACCGCGCCACCGACGTGATGATCGCCGGCAAGATGGCGGTGATCTGCGGCTTCGGCGACGTCGGCAAGGGCTGCGCGGAATCGCTGCGCGGCCAGGGCGCGCGCGTGGTGGTCACCGAGGTTGACCCCATCTGTGCGCTGCAGGCGGCGATGCAGGGGTACACGATCCGCACCCTGGAGGAAGTGGTGGGGGAGGGCGACATCTTCGTCACCTGCACCGGCAACCGCGACATCATCCGCGCGGAGCACATGGCGCGCATGAAGCACCAGGCGATCGTGGGCAACATCGGGCACTTCGACAACGAGATCGACATCGCCGGCCTCACCAAGGTGGCGGGCGTGGAGCGCATCAACATCAAGCCCCAGGTGGACGAGTGGCGCTTCCCCGACGGCCACGCCATCATCCTGCTCTCCGAGGGGCGCCTGCTGAACCTCGGCAACGCCACCGGCCACCCGAGCTTCGTGATGAGCAACTCCTTCACCAATCAGACCATCGCCCAGATCGAGCTGTTCACCAAGAACGAGGAGTACGAGCGGCGCGTCTACGTGCTCCCCAAGCACCTCGACGAGAAGGTCGCCCGCCTGCACCTCGATGCGCTCGGGGTCAAGCTCACCACGCTCAGCGCCGAGCAGGCCGCCTACATCGGCGTGCCCGTCGAGGGGCCCTACAAGCCCGATCACTACCGCTACTGAGCCGGGTCGGCCGCTGGCCGAAGCCGGGAGAGTCCCTGTTTCGGCCCGCGCTGCCGCCACCCCCAGCGGCGATGGGCTCTCCAGCAGCGGCGATCCGATAGCCTGCCGCCGCGATGAGAGCGATGGTCCTCGCGGCGGGGCTCGGAACCCGGCTGCGCCCCCTCACCTACGAGATCACCAAGCCGATGGTGCCGGTGCTGGACCGGCCGGTGATGGCGCACATCCTCGACCTGCTCGAACGTCACGGCTTCGAGGAGGTGATCGCCAACCTGCACTACTTCCCCGACTCGATCCGCGCCTACTTCGGGGAGGGGGGTCCCCTCTCCTACCGCTACGAGGAGGAACTGCTCGGCACCGCGGGAGGGGTGCGCGCCTGCGCGGAGTTCTTCGGCGAGGAGCCCTTCCTGGTGATCTCCGGGGATGCCCTCACCGACATCGACCTCACCGCGCTCGCCGCGCGCCACCGCGAGGCCGGCGGGATCGCGACGCTCGCGGTCAAGCAGGTCTCCGACACGCGCGAGTACGGGGTGGTGCTGCACGACCGCGCGGGGCGCATCACGGGCTTCCAGGAGAAGCCCCAGCCCGAGGAGGCGCTCTCGGACCTCGGCAACTGCGGCATCTACGTGTTCGACCCCGCGATCTTCGACTACTTCCCCGAGCGCCCCTTCGCGGACTGGGCCCAGGATGTGTTCCCCGCGCTGCTGGAGCACGACGTCCCCTTTCACATCCACGAGATCCGCGACTACTGGAACGACGTGGGCTCCCTCGCGGAGCTGCGCCAGGGCACCTTCGACGCGCTGCGCGGGGAGCTGCGCCTGCAGCTCCCCGGGCGCGAGATCGCGCCCGGGGTGACGCTCGCGGGGGAGGACGGAGGTTCGCCGCTACCCGAGGGCGCCGAGGTCGAAGGGCCCGTGTGGATTGGACGGAACGTTCAGATCGGAGCGGGCGTGCGTCTCACCGGCCCGCTCGTGCTGGGCGACGGGGCCAACGTCGGCGCCGGCGCGCAACTGCGCGAGAGCATCCTCTTCCCGGGCACCGAGGTCGCCCCCGGGGCGATCGTGATCGGCGCGATCGCTGGGCACGCCGGGATCCTTCAGAGCATGCGGCCGCGAGGCTGAAAGGAGGGCCCGCCGAGGCGGGCCCTCCTCACTGGACTGGCCTAGCAGTCGCTCAGCGATGATGGCTTGACCGTGGCATGGCGCGCCGGCCCGGTATGGGACTGTCCGGGCCGGCGGCGACGCCGGTCGTCAGTTGACGACGATGCCCGAGGCGACTGCGCCCGCAGGCAGTGGGGTGGGCGAGCTTGCCAGCTCGGTGAGGGTGCCGCCGTTCACCGCAAAGGACGCGACGACGTTGGCCTTGCTTCCGTTCACCAGCAGCGTCCTGCCATCGGGGGACAGGCGGGCATCGACGGCACCCGCCCCGGCCGAGCCAAATGGCGTGCTGCCAAGCAGGATCAGCGAGCCGTCGGGGTCGATCGCGTAGCTGGAGATCTCTCCCGATCCGGTGTTGACTGCGAACAGGAACCGCCCATCGTGGCTGATCTCGATCCAGCAGGGCGCCGTCTGGAGATCGGCGAACGGGGATGCCCCGATCGAGGTCAGTTGGCCCCAGGGGCTCACATCGAAGGCCGAGACCGTTCCGTTGCCTTCTCCGCCGTGGGCATTGCTGACGAACAGCTGCGAGGGATTCGTCGGGCTGAACTCCGACCCGAACGGTCCCGGTCCCTGCGCCGCGATCGGCGAGCCCGGCGCCGCGAGGAGACGCCCATCCCAACCGACGCGGAAGCTCGCGATCGTCGAGCTGCCCGCGAGCGTGACCACGAGCCGCTGACCGGTGGGATCGAACAGCACGTCGGCCGGACCGGAACCAGCGGGCAGCGGGACGGTCGAGTTTGGCAGGGGGTAGAGAGCGCCGTTCGCTGCCAGGCGGAAACCCGTGACATCCGTTTCGCCGCTCCCGGCGTTGGCGACGTAGACCAGGTTGCCCGAGACCGCAATGCTGACGGGGTCGCTGCCTCCGGAGGGCACCGGACTGCCGACCGGCTGCGGCACGCCATTGAAGCCGAGTCGCAGCACCGATATCTGGTTGCTCGAGGCGTCGACCGCCAGCAGGTAGCGCCCGTCGCTGGAGAGCTGAATGGCGCCCTGGGAGGCCAAGCCGGCGCCGGATCCGGCGCCCCCTGTGGGAAATGGGGAGCCGGGTATCGGCGTGAGCGAGCCGTCGGCGTGCCGATCGAAGCCGGCCACGGTGTTCGATACCGCGGTGTTGTCGTCGACGTAGGCATGGCCCACGACGAAAGACCAGTGATGACCGAAGAAGCCGGGCGCGGCAAGGGCGCTGCTCGATGAGATGGCCGCTCCCGCGAGGGCCAGCGCGAGCAAGATGACGAGGCGAGGCAGCTTCATGTTGTGAACCTCCTGGATGCGGCGGGGGATATTCCCCGACCACGATCCACTGTGCCCCCCACTCCTTACACGGACCTTGCGCAAAAATGAACATTCCATGACCCCACCCCTCGCCGGGGATGGTTCAGCCGGTCATATATCCGCGGAACAGCCGATGGACAACCGCCGCCGGGGGGCGTAGCATCGATGCAGAGGGTGGTGCAGCCGGCCGCAGGCCGGCGAACCGGGTCCCTCTTCTTTCAGACACACAGTCTCCCCAACCGAAAGGAGGCACGCATGCAGATCGAGATCAAGGGCCGCAACGTGCCGGTCCCCGACGATTTGCGCAGGCACGCGGAGCGCCGCCTGGAGAAAGTCTCGCGGCAGGTGTCCGAGTTCGCGCGCCTGGAGATCGAGCTCCTGCGCGAGCCCAACCCGCGGGTCGCCGACCATCAGGTGGCCGAGGCCACGCTCTACCTCAAGGGGGTCACGCTGCGGGCCCGCGACGCCTCCCCGCAGATGCTGCACTCGCTGAACCTCGTGGTCGACGAGCTCGCCCGCCAGGTCAAGCGCCACCGCGACAGACGCCGCCGCCGGCGCCAGACGCGGGCGGCCCTCGCCGAGCACGCATCGCTGATTGGAGTCCCACCCACTCCTGGAATCCCGCCCGCCCCGGCTGTGCCCTAAGGCGCTCCACCCACCCGCACGGCTGGCCCAGCCCGACCGTGGGGGCGCTCCGCCCTCACGGGATGGCGGGCCCGTCCCGGCCCCCCGTAGGGCCCACCCGACATGCCCCCAGGCGCTACCCTGGAGGCGTGTCCCTCCTGGATCGCGCCCTCAACGTGGGCGAGGCGAAGAAGTTCAGACAGTACGAGAAGCGGGTCGCGCTGATCGGTGCGTTCGAGCCCGAGCTCGAACACGACACCGACGCGGAGTTGCGCGAGCGGATGGACGCCCTGCGCGAGCGCGCCGCCGCCGGCGAGGCCCTCGATGACCTGCTACCCGAGTGCTTCGCGCTGGTGCGCGAGACGGGCAAGCGCCAGATGGGGATGCGCCACTTCGACGTGCAGCTGATCGGCGGCATGGCGCTGCACGAGGGCTGCATCGCGGAGATGAAGACCGGCGAGGGCAAGACGCTCACGGCGACCCTCGCGGTGGCGCTCAACGCGCTGGCGGTGCGCGAGGTGCGGGTGGAGCAGGGCGACGGCGGGGCCGCGAGCGACGCTGCGCAGAACGGCGAGGACCCCGCCGATCGAGACCCAGCCGGGCAGGCGGGCGTCCGCACCGAGCGCAAGGGCGTGCACGTGGTCACCGTCAACGACTACCTCGCGCGCCGCGACGCGGAATGGATGAGCCCGATCTACGAGGCCCTGGGGATCTCGGTGGGGGTGCTGCAGAACATGCAGCCCTACGAGGAGAAGCACCGTGCATATGCCAGCGACGTGGTGTATGGGACCAACTCCGAGCTCGGCTTCGACTACCTGCGCGACAACATGGCCAAGGACCTCTCCGAAAAGGTCCAGCGCAGCCACGCCTTCGCGATCGTGGACGAGGTCGACAACATCCTGATCGACGAGGCCCGCACGCCGCTGATCATCTCCGGCGCCCCCGAACAGGCCGCCGACCTGTACGTCAAGTTCGCGCGCCTCGCGCCCAAATTGGTTCCCGGCAAGACCCCCGAAGGGATGGACCCGGGCTCCAAGAAGAAATACCTCGCCGACTTCGACTACGAGTTCGAGGAGAAGCACAAGACCGTGGCCGTCACCGAGCAGGGGGTCGCCAAGGCCGAGCGCTTCCTCGGCATCGACCACCTCTACCGCGCCGAGAACGGCCACCTCGTCAACCACCTCAACCAGGCGCTGCGCGCGGAGTCCCTCTACAAGCGCGACGTGGACTACGCGGTGATCGACAACGAGGTGAAGATCATCGACGAGTTCACCGGGCGCATCCTCGACGGGCGGCGCTGGTCGGAAGGCCTGCACCAGGCGATCGAGGCGAAGGAGGGGGTGCGCGTCCAGGAGGAGAACCAGACGCTCGCCACGATCACCTACCAGAACTTCTTCCGCCTCTACGAGAAGCTCTCCGGGATGACCGGCACCGCGCTGACGGAGGCCACGGAGTTCATGAAGATCTACGAGCTCGCCGTCGTGCAGATCCCCACCAACGTGCCGATGTTGCGCGCAGATCGCAACGATCAGGTCTACAAGACCAAGGAGGGCAAGTGGAGCGCGGTGGTGCGCGAGATCGAGGCGCGCCACGCCGACGGCCAGCCGGTGCTGGTCGGCACGATCTCCGTGGAGGTCTCCGAGCTGCTCGGCCAGCGCCTCAAGGAGCGCGGGATCCCGCACACGGTGCTGAACGCCAAGCCCGAGCACGCCGCGCGCGAGGCGGAGACCGTCGCCGAGGCCGGCCAGCCGGGCGCCGTGACGATTGCCACCAACATGGCGGGCCGCGGCGTGGACATCAAGCTTGGCGGCAACCCCGAGCACCTCGCCCGGCTGGAGCTCGCCAAGGAGGGCCTGAAATCGGGGGCGGAGGGCTACGAGCAGCGTTTCGCCGAGGTGCTCCCCGGCATCGAGGAACGCGTCGCCGCCAACCGCGAGCGCGTGGCGGCCGCCGGGGGGCTCTACATCTGCGGCACCGAGCGCCACGAGTCCCGGCGCATCGACAACCAGCTGCGCGGGCGCTCCGGGCGCCAGGGCGACCAGGGCGAGTCGCGCTTCTTCCTCTCCGCCGAGGACGACCTCGTGCGGCTCTTCGCGGGCGACCGCATCTACCGCATCCTCGACAAACTCGGCGGGGTCGACGAGGAGGGCAACGAGGAACCGATCGAGGCGGGGATGCTCTCCAAGCAGATCGAAAAAGCCCAGCGCAAGGTCGAGGAGCAGAACTTCCTGATCCGCAAGCGCGTGCTCGAATACGACGACGTGATGAACGAGCAGCGGCGCGTGATCTACTCCTACCGCGACCAGGTGCTCAAAGGCGAGGCGATGGGCGAGCAGGCCCGCACGGAGATCGGGAACGTGATCGAGCGCACGATCGAGGAGTACACCCAGGGCGACTACCTGGAGGACTGGGATGTCGAGGGCCTCTTCACCGCGCTCTCCCAGTTCTTCCCGCTGGACATCGGGCCGCAGGACATGAACCCCGAGGCGATCGACCGCGCCCACCTCGGCGGACGCGTCGTGGAGGCCGCGATGAAGCGCTACGACGCGCGCGAGGAGGAGCTCGGGGAGGAGCTGCTGGGCCAGCTGGAGCGCTATCTGCTGCTGCAGATCATCGACGAACGCTGGCGCGAGCACCTGTTCGACGTGGACTACCTGCGCGAAGGCATCCACCTGCGCGGCTTCCTGCAGAGGGACCCCCTGGTGGAGTACAAGAACGAGGCCTTCAACCTCTTCGGCGACCTCGTCAACAGCATCTGGGCGGACTACGCGCGCCTGATCTTCAACGTGCAGGTCGTCCTCGACGGCCAGAACGGCGGCGGCGGATTTGGGGCTCCTCAGGGTGCACCGGCGGGCGGGACTCCATTCCCCGCAGCCGGCAACACCACCCGTCCCGCGCGCGTCTCCTACTCCGGCGGCAGCGCCGCGATGGGCGCGGGAGCGATCGCAGCCGCCGCCGCGAACGCCGGTGCGGCCGGGAACGGATCGGCCCAGGGATACGCCCCCAACGGGGGGGGCGAGGAGGAAATGGAGCTGGTGCCAGCCGTCGAGCAGCGCGTCGTCGACTCAGAGCACCAGGTGGGGCGCAACGACCCCTGCTGGTGCGGCTCGGGCAAGAAGTTCAAGAAGTGCCACGGCTCATAGGAGCGCCGTGGACGCTGATAGCGTGGGTGCATGGCCACTACCGCTACCCCCGAGTCCACCCCGCAGCGCCTCGCCGCGATTCGCGACCAGCTGAAGCTGCTCGCGGACTATCTTTGACCCGGCTGCGCTGGGCGAGCGCGCGAGTGCGCTCGAGGGGGAGATGCAGGCCCAGGGTTTCTGGGATGACTCAGAGCACGCGGGGAAGGTCTCCGCGGAGCATGCGCGCCTGACGCGGCGTCTGGAGACGTTCAGAGCGCTGGAGAGCGACGTCGAGGAACTGGACGGCCTCGCGGAGCTGGCCCAGGAGGACGAGTCGATCGCGGCGGAAGTGGACGAGCACCTGGCCTCCGCCGAGTCGCGCCTGCAGGACCTCGAGGAGCAGCGGCTCTTCTCAGGCCCCTACGATGTGGGCGATGCGCTCGTGAGCGTGAACGCGGGGGCGGGGGGCACCGACGCGCAGGACTGGGCGGAGATGGTGCTGCGCATGGAGATGCGCTGGGCGGAGTCGCGGGGCTTCCAGGTCGAGCTCCTGGAGGCGAGCGCGGGGGAGGAAGCGGGCATCAAGTCCGCCACCTTCCGCGCCGCCGGCGAGAACGCCTACGGCCTGTTCGGGGCCGAGCGGGGGGTGCACCGCCTGGTGCGCCTCTCCCCGTTCGACTCCGCCCACCGGCGCCAGACGAGCTTCGCCGGCGTGGAGGTCGCCCCCGTCGTGGAGGAGACCGGGGAGATCGAGATCTCAGACGACGACCTCCAGGTGGACACCTACCGCGCCTCTGGGGCGGGCGGCCAGCACGTCAACAAGACCGACTCCGCGGTGCGCATCACGCACAGGCCCTCGGGGATCGTGGTGCAGTGCCAGAACGAGCGCTCCCAGTCCTCCAACCGCGCCACCGCGATGGCGATGCTGCGCGCCAAGCTGCTCGAACGCCAGGAGCGCGAACGCCAGGCGGAGATCGCTCGCGAGAAGGGCGAGGCCCAGGACGTCAACTTCGGCTCCCAGATCCGCTCCTACGTGCTGCACCCCTACTCCCTCGTCAAGGACCACCGCACCGGCCACGAGGTCGGCGACGTTCAGCGCGTGCTCGACGGCGACCTCGACGGATTCGTGCGGGCCTATCTGCTCAAGGCTGCATCGACGGGCTAGGGGACAGGAGAGAGCTGACGGCTGCGTCGACGGGCTAGGGGACGGGACAGAGCTGACCGCACTGGTGTGCGCGCGGCGTCGTCGCCCGAACAGCGTTCAGCGGCCTGCCTGGATCTGCTCGCGCTCGGCCAAGCGGTTGCGGCGGCGCAGCTGGGCCTCGCTCTCGCGCCGGCGCTCCTCGTCGGTGCTGGTTAGCAGCGGTGGCACCGCCATCGGGTTGCCCTGCTCGTCGACGGCCACCATCGTCAGATAGGCGCTGTTGCTGTGCCGCCGCTCGCCGGTGCGCGGGTTCTCCGTGTCGACTCGCACCCCGACCTCCATCGAGGTGTGCCAGACGGCGTTGACGCTGGCCTGGAACGTGACGAGCTCGCCGACGTGGATCGGGACCCTGAAGGTCATGCGATCCATGCTGGCGGTCACCACCCTGCTGCGGCAGTGCTTGACGGAGGCCAGCCCGCCGGCCTCGTCGCACAGCTTCATGACCGTGCCGCCGTGCACGAAGCCGGCGCCGTTGGCGTCCAGCGGTCCCATCCAGTGGGCCAGCGTGGCGTGCGAGTCTGCGGCGGGGCGCGCGTCCATGTCGCTGATCCTATGCCCTATATGCTGAGGGCGGTGAGCGCCACTTTGGACGTCGACCTCGCAGCGCTCGTGCGCGCGGCGCTCGAGGAGGACGTGGGCGCCGGAGACGTGACGACGCACGCGACGGTGAATGCCGAGGCGCGGGCTGAGGCGCTGATCACGCAGAAGGCGCCCGGCGCGATCTACGGCCTGGACGCAGCGGAGGCGACCTTCGCGCTGCTCGACCCCGACGCCAGCTTCGAGCGGCTCGTGGATGAGGGGGTGTGGCGCGAGCAGGGAGGGCCGGTGCTGTCGATCTCGGCACGCGCGCAGGCGCTGCTCACAGGCGAGCGCACGGCCCTGAACTTCCTCGGGCGCCTGTCCGGCATCGCCACGCTCTCGGCGCGCGCCGCGCGTGCGGTGCAGGGCACGGGGGCGCGGGTGCTCGACACGCGCAAGACCACTCCGGGGCTGCGCGCGCTGGAGAAGGCGGCGGTTGCGGCAGGCGGGGCGCACAACCACCGTGTGGGGCTGTATGACGCGATCCTCATCAAGGAGAACCACATCGCCGCCGCCGGGGGGATCGCGCAGGCGGTGGCGCGCGCGCGTGCGCAGGCGCCCGAGCTTGCGCAGACCCTGGAGGTGGAAGTCCGCAACCCCGAGGAGATCGAGCAGGCGCTCGCCGCGGGTGCCCCGCGCATCCTGCTGGACAACATGGACGACGCGCAGTTGCGCGCCGCGGTCGCGCAGGTCGCCGGACGCGCGCAGCTCGAGGCCAGTGGCGAAATCACCCTGCAGACGCTCCGGGGGCGCGCGGAGACCGGGGTAGAATTGATCTCGATGGGCGCCCTCACTCATTCGGCGCCGGCGCTCGACCTTTCGATGATCCTGGAGGCACTGCCATGAACCTGCCCATGGCCCCATCTCGGTCCTCCCCCAAGGCCTCCGCTTCGCCGCTGCTCGCTTCATCGGCGGCGTCGCCCACACTCCCAATGGTCCCCTCACAGGTCGAGATCCCCGCGCTCACCCCGGGAGAGATCGTGGATCTGCAGAGCGAGGTGCGCGCCCTGGCGGCCGAGCGCTGCGCGGTGATCCTCGCCCACAACTACCAGGTGCCCGAGGTCCAGGACGTGGCCGACTATGTCGGGGACTCGCTCGGGCTCTCGCGCAGAGCCGCCCTCGCGGAGGGCGAGACGATCGTCTTCTGCGGCGTGCACTTCATGGCCGAGACCGCCTCGATCCTGTGCCCGGAGAAGACCGTGCTGATCCCCGACCTCGACGCCGGCTGCTCACTGGCGGCCTCGATCGACGCCGAGCAGCTGGCGCAGTGGCGCGAGCGGTATCCGAGGGGCGTCGTCGTGATGTATGTGAACACCACCGCCGAGGTGAAGGCGCTGACCGACTTCTGCTGCACCTCGGCCAACGCGGTGGAGGTGGTGCGCCACATCTACGAGACCCGAGGCGCCGACACCGAGATCCTGTTCGGCCCCGACATGTGGCTGGGCGCCTACGTCGAGAAGGAGCTCGGCCGGCGCATGCACGTGTGGGACGGCGAGTGCCACGTCCACGCCGGGATCCGCCCCGCCGACATCGAGGCCACGCGCGCCGCGCACCCCGGCGCGGACTTCCTGATCCACCCCGAGTGCGGGTGCTCCACGAGCGTGATGGAGTATGTCGCCGCGGGGGACATCTCATCGGAGGGCGTGCACATGCTCTCCACCGGCGGGATGCTCAAGTACGCCGAGGAGGCCGAGCACATGGCGGCGGCCGATGTGCCCGAGGGCGCGGGCGTCGAGCGGTGGGTCGACGGCGAGAGCGCCCAGGGATCCGCCGAGAGCGTGAGCGCCCAGAGCAACGGGCGCCGGGAGGTCGTGGTGGCCACCGAGACGGGGATGCTCTACCCGCTGCGCATGGTGGCGCCTGACGTCGACTTCATCCCCGCCAACCCCGAGGCGAGCTGCGTGTACATGAAGATGATCACCCTCCCCAAGCTGCGCGACTCGCTCAGGGACATGCGGTACGAGGTGCGAGTCCCGCCTGAGGTCGCGGAGCGCGCGCGGGTGCCGATCGACCGGATGGTAGCGATCGGATAGCATAACTAATCCGCTAATATATTTTCGATGTGGTTAGCGGAAGTGCTATCTTGTCGCCATGTCTGGCAGCAATGATCGCGTAGCGGGCGATCTGATCGCACAGGTCCAGCGCACCTCGGGCTTGACCCAAGCCGAGCTGGCGCGTCGCTCTGGGCTGCAGCCCTCGGTGTTGAGTGCGTATGCGCATGGTCGTCGCCAGCCATCCGTCGCGGCGCTGGCGCGAATCGCACATGCGGCCGGATTGGACCTCGCGATCACCCCGCTTGCCGATGCCGACGCTCTGGAGCGGGCCGGCAGGATCCTGATCGAAGTGCTCAAGCTTGCCGACCGTATGCCCACGAAGCCTCGCGGCGAGCTGGCGTATCCACCGTTGATCCGGTTGGCATCAACGAACGAGGCCGACTAAAACTCCTCCGCCGCGTGCGGCCCCACGCAGGCCACCGCCAGATCCTCGGTGATGCCGGCGGCGACCTCGCGGACCTCCTCGTAGGTGACCGCGTCGAGCGCGGCGATCGCGGCGTCGGGGTCGATCTCCTCCCCGAAGACGATTGACTGCCCCGCGGCGTAGCGCGCGACGGCGTTGGTGTTCTCGAACGTCAGCACCACCCTCCCCGCGGCGTAGGCGCGCGCGCGGGCGACCTCATCCTCGGTGGGGCCCTGATCGCGCAGCTCTTCTACGATCTCGCGCATCCGGGTGTAGGCCTCGATGCACTTGCTCGAATCCAGGCCCGAGCCGAGCTGCAGGATGGGGACGTCCGCGAAGGTGTGGTCGATGGCGTACACCGAGTAGCAGAGGCCCCGTTTCTCGCGGATCTCGTCGAACAGCCGCGAGCCCATCGAGCCGCCGAGCAGCGTCGAGTAGATCGTCAGCGCCGCGCGCTGGCGGCGCTCGGTGACCCTCACCGCGGGGCGGTAGATCATGCGCAGGTGCGACTGGTTGGTGTCCCGCTGCTCCACCAGCGTCTGCGGCGCGAACGCCGGCGCGGGCACGTAGGGCTCGGGCGCCCCCAGCGTGGGGAAGCGCGCGAAGCACTCGTGCAGCTCCTCGTCTGCGGGCAGGTGGTCGAGGTTGCCCACCAGGAACGCCCCCCCGCGCGCGCCCGCCCAGCGGCGCTCGCGGAAGGCGACGATCGCCTCGCGCGTGAAGCTGCGCAGGTTCTCCTCCGGGCCCAGCACCGTGCGCCCCAGCGGGTGCTCCCCGAAGGCGGCGCGGTCGATCAGGTACTCCGCGACCGTGGAGGGCTGGTCGTAGGCGCGGTTGATCTCCTGGATCACCACCCCCCGCTCGCGGTCGAGCTCCTCGGCGTCGATGCGGGGACGCCCCACGAAGTCGCTCAGCAGGTCGATCGCCGCCGGTGCGGACTCCGCGCGCACGGTGATGTGGAAGGCCACGAGGTCGTGGGAGGTGTACGCGTTCAGCATCCCCCCCAGCCGCTCCGCGGTCTCGTTGACGTCGGTGTAGGTGGGGTACTTCTCGCCCCCCTTGAACACCAGGTGCTCGAGGAAGTGGGCCATCCCGTTCTCCTCCGCGCGCTCCGTGCGCGCGCCCGCGTCGAAGGCGACCAGCACGGTCAGTGCGCGGGTTCCCGGAACCGCGACGCGGTGCACGGGCAGGCCGTTGGTGGGGACGGTGGTGGTTGTGACGCTCGCCATCGCCCTCCACCTTAGTGAACCCAGGCCCCCAGCCGGCGGGCGAGCCCGAGGTTGGGCCGCCACAAGGAGATGGGACCTCGTAGGCTGGGGGCGTGAGCCCCCGCCGAGGACAGTCCCTGCCCGCCGCGATCGCCGCGCTCGTGGCGCTGCTCGTGCTGGTGCTCGCGCTCGTGGTGCTCGGAGTCTGGTGGGGCGGGCACCCCGAAGACCTCCCCGGCTTCATGCAGCGGACGTTCGTGGCCAACCGCGGTACGCGCGTCGTGGACGAGGCGCTCGCGCGGATTCACAGCGACTACTACCGCCGTGTGGGCGTGGGGCAGCTCGCCAACGCCTCGATCGCGGGCGCCGTGGCGAGCCTCGGGGACCCCTTCTCCCACTATCTCACCGCCGCTGAACTGCGCGAATTCGACCGTCCGGGGAGCTTCAGCGGGATCGGGGTGGAGGTCGACCCGGACCCCCGGGGGCTGCGGATCGTGCAGGTCTTCAACGACTCCCCCGCCGCCCGCGCGGGCCTGAAGACCGAAGACGTGATCGTGGCCGTCAACGGCCGCAGCCTCGCGGGACTGCCGGAGGATGCGGCGGCGAGCCTCGTGAAAGGGGCCCCCGACACCACCGTGACGCTGCGCATCGAGCAACGCGCGAGCGCAAGCCCGGCCCGGGGAGGTGGGAGAGCATCCGGCGCCAGGACGAGCACGCACACGGTGAGGGTGACCCGCGCCACGATCTCCGAGCCCGTGGTGGCCTCGATCACGCGCACCGTGCACGGCACGAAGCTCGGGGTGGTGGCGCTCGCGGAGTTCAGCGCGGGCGCCCACGAGGAAGTGCTGGAAGCCGTCGAGAACGAGCTGCAACGGGACCACGCCCGGGGGATCGTGCTCGACCTGCGCTCCAACCCGGGGGGGCTGGTGGAAGAAGCGCAGCTCATCGCCTCCGTCTTCCTGCCCCGCGGGGCCGTCGTGGTCACCACGCGGGGGCGTGTCCAGCCGACTCAGGTGCTGCGGGCGCAGGGGGGCGCGATCGACTCCTCGGTGCCGGTGGTGGTGCTCGTGGACCGCAACACCGCCTCCGCCGCGGAGATCGTCACGGGGGCGCTGCAGGACAACCACCGGGCGACGGTGGTGGGCACCCACACCTTTGGCAAGGGAGTCTTCCAGGAGGAGCAGTCCCTCTCCAATGGGGGCGCGCTGGACATCACCGTGGGTGAGTACTTCACTCCCAACGGTCACAACCTCGGGGGCGGCGGGGTGCGCGAGGGCGCGGGGATCGCCCCCGAAGTGCGGGTGCCCCACGGCGTGGACACCCCTCACGGCCTCCAGGTGGCGCTCGAAACGCTCGCCGCCAAAGTCAAGTGAAGAAGCCTCCCCGCGGGGGTCGGGGCGAGCAGGGCGGACGGGGGGATGGAGCGTCTGGGCAGGGTGGACCTCCCCGTGGCGGGTCGCGCGGGCCGGGTGGCGGTCGCGCCGAGGGCGCCCGGCGATCGGGCGGCGGCCGTGGGTCGTCCCGCGGCGCGCGCACGGTGTGGCCGCCCCAGCAGCGCGAGAGCGCGCGCGAGGCGATCGAGGAGCTGATGCGCGAGCGCGGCCTCGCGCGGCGTTTCGAGCAGGGGGTCGAGCGCGCCGCCCGCTCCGCCCGCGAGCGCGGTCCCCGGGTCACGGTGGGCGCGCCTGCGCGGCGGGACCTGCGGGAGCTGGCGACGTTCACGATCGACCCCGTCTCCGCGCGCGACTTCGACGACGCGATCTCGGCCGAGCGCCTGGACTCAGATCCCGTCCACCCGAGGGTGCGGGTGTGGGTTCACATCGCGGACGTGGCCGCCTACGTGCCCGAGGGCTCCCCCGTGGACGTGGAGGCGCGGGAGCGGGGCACCTCGGTGTACGTGCCGGGCGCGGTGGAGCCGATGCTGCCGGATGCGCTCTCGGGTGACGCCTGCTCGCTGGTGCCGGGCCGCGAGCGGGCGGCGGTGACGGTGGAGCTCGAGCTCCACGGCGCGGAGGTGAGCCGGTGCGCGTTCTACCGCTCGACCATCCGCTCCGACGAGCGCCTGGACTACGACCGGGTGGACCGCATCTTCGCGGGACTCGAGGCCGCACGGGAGCCGTGGGGCGAGCCACTGCGGGCCGCGCGCGAGGCGGCGGCGGCGCTGGGGCGAGCGCGCGCGGGTCACGGCAGCGCGCTCACGGTGGACTCCGAGGAGCCCGAGTTCGCGTTCGACGCCGACGGCGAAGTGAGCGAGATCTCCGGCCGCGCACAGACGGAGTCGCACCGCCTGATCGAGCACCTGATGATCGCCGCCAACGAGGCGGTCGCACGGGAGCTGCAGCGGCGGGGCGTGCCATGTCTCTACCGCGTGCACGAGCGTCCCCGGGCGGCGAGCGTGGAGCGCCTGGTGGGCCAACTCGCCTCGCTGGGGGTGGCGACGCCGCCGGTGCCGGAGCAGATGTCCCCGACGCAGGCGGCGGAGCTGGTGGGGGAGATATCGCGGCGGGTGGAGGCCCACGTGCAGCGCACCCTCGCGCGTGCCCGGGCGGGCGACGCGACAGCGCCGCCGTCGGGGGGCAGGCGGGCGCTGACGGGCCTGGTGCTGCGCTCCCTGCAGCAGGCCTTCTACTCCCCGCGCAACCTCGGCCACGCCGGGCTGGGCTCGGCGTGCTACTGCCACTTCACCTCCCCCATCCGCCGCTACCCCGACCTGGTGTGCCACCGCGCGCTGCTCTCCACGCTGGGCGGCCCCGAGCGCGCGCCGCGCGCCGGCATCCTGGAGGAGCTGGGGGAGTGGACCTCCCAACGGGAGCGCGCGGCGATGGAGATCGAGCGCGACGCTGACGACGTGGCGCGCTGCTTCGCGCTCGAGCGCGAGCTGCTGGGGGAGGGCTGGGAGCAGACCTTCCGGGGGGAGGTGGTGGGCGTGATCGGCGCGGGCGCCTTCGTGGCGTTCGGTCCCACCGTGGGGCAGGGGCCCGAGGAGGGGGGCTATCGGTTCGAGGGAATGCTCCCCGTGAGACGCCTCGCGGCGTCGCGCCCAGACAACGAGGGCCGCGAGTGGTGGGAGCTCAATGAGCAGGGCACCATCCTGCGGGGCGAGCGCTCCGGGATGACGCTGCGGCTGGGGGACCCCATCGAGGTGCAAGTGGGGCGCGTGGACCCGCGGCGGGGCCGGGTGGACCTCGACCTCCCACCGCCTGGGGACAAAGAGCAGGCGGCTGGCCGCGAGGGCCGGGTGGGCCCCCGGGGGCAGACAGGCCGCCGGCGCTCGCGCTGAGCCGATGCGCCAGCGGCGCTCGGATAGGCTCGGTGGACGATGGCGAAGACGCGGAGCGGCAAGCGCAAGGTGGGGGCGGGGGACGTGGCGAGCAATCGCTACGCCTCCTATCGCTACGAGCTGCTGGAGCGATTGGAGTGCGGGATCGAGCTGCGGGGAACCGAGGTCAAGGCGCTGCGTGACTCCGGGGCACAGCTGAAAGAGGGATACGTGGCGATCCGCGAGGGGGAGCTGTGGCTGCACAGCGTGCACATTCCCCCCTACGCCCCCGCGGCCCGGGAGAACCACGAGCCCGAGCGCGACCGCAAGCTGCTAGCCCACCGCGCCGAGATCGAGCGGCTGGCGGCGAAAGTGAGCGAGCGCGGCCTCACGCTGGTGCCCACCAGGATCTACTTCCGGGAGGGCCTCGCGAAGGTGGAGATCGCGCTGGCGCGGGGCAAGGATCTCTACGACAAGCGCGAGGCGATCCGCGAGCGGGAGATGAAGCGCGACATGGAACGCGTCACGCGGGCCCGGCGCTAGCAACCCTCCTCCTCCTCCTCCTCCTCCTCCTCCTCCTCGCCCTCATCGGAGATGGCCGGGCCGCCAGGGCCGGGGGTCTGGGGCCGGGGGGTCTGGGCCGGGGGTTCGAGGTCAGAGTCGGCCGAAGTTGTGGCCCGCGCTCGCGAGCACGTGGGTCTCGGCCATCCCGAGGGCGAGCCCGACGGCGAGGCCGATGTAGACGACGCCCACCATCAGCCGGTGGCGGGGGGCGACGCGGTAGTAGGCCTCCTGCGCGGGGGAGCGCGTTTTGCGCAGCTTCCAGCGGCGGTAGAGCTCGAAGCCGCCGAAGAGCACGATGACCAGCAGGATCGGGTTGGCGGGAAGGGTGAAGAGCATCACCAGCAGCGCGCCGAAGCCGAGGAACCACATCCAGGGCGCCATCGCTGCCATCGCGCGACCCCCGTCGAGGGGCACGATGGGCAGCAGGTTGAAGAGGTTGATGAGAAAGCCCACGTAGGCGAGGGCGATCAGCATGTCGCTGTGCAGGAGCTCCCCGACGACCGCGACGGCGGCGGCGGCGAGGCTGCCGAGAATCGGCCCGGCCAGCCCCACGCGCGCCTCGGCGAGGGCGTTGTCGCCAAGCGATCTGGCGGTTATGAGGGCCCCCATGAAGGGGACGAACATTGGCGCGCTCGCCCGGATCCCCTCGCGGCGCAGCGCGATCACGTGGCCCATCTCATGGATGAACAGCAGCACCACGAAGCCCGCCGCGAACTCCCACCCCCAGAAGAGGCTGTAGGCGGCGACGGAGATCAGCGCGGTGCCCGCGGTGGTGAGCAGCTTCAGGTTGGGGAGCGCCAAGAACAGCGCCTTGAGCGCGGCGCCGAACTTGGCCACCAGCGCGGCGAGCGCCGCGAATGCGCTCCCGATGCGCTTGCGCAGGCCCCTGCGTTCGGCGCCGAACGGCTCGCCCCCCGTGCCGCCCGCGCCCCGCGCGGTGGGGGTGGGGTGGGCGAGGGGGACGCCGTTCAACGTGGTGGTGGGATGCCCCGGGGGGGCACCGTTCAGCGTTGCGGTCGTCCCCGCGGTGCCCCCGTTCGACGGCGTCGCATCGAGCGCGGGAGTGTCGCCCGGCAGGGGCTGGGCGCTGTGTGAGGGATAGGTGCCGAGTGGGGGGTGGCCCGCGGGCACGAGTGGGGACTCATCCATCGCATCTCCATTGTGGCAGGCGCGATAAGCGTCGCCTAAGAGCGGGTTTGGGAGCCCCAAATGGGTTCCCGCGAGCGGCGCCCCCGGGGCCGCGCGTGTTTTTCTCGGAAGATGCGGGGGAGCCCCAAAAAAGACTTGCTTTCCGCGCTGGGGAGGCGTAGCTTTGATTCAGACGCGGAACCGAGCCGCCAAAGAGCGAGGCCATCGAGGTGTGAGGCCGCGCCACCCAAGCCGGAGGGCCCCCAGGGCCGGAAGGGGCGGGTTCCTCGAAGGTGGCCCGGGACCGCGTCGTTTTCGTTAAAGCCCAGTGTCAGCGCTACACTGATGAGGCAAGGCATCCCCGGGGACGACAGGCTTCGACGCGGTCGGTTCGTGGGGGTGGTGGCGAGCCGAGGTTCCGGGAGGCCTCGTAAATCACCCGGAAAACCATAAGTGCGGACTCTCATGAGTACGCCCTCGCGGCCTGATTAGAAACCAGGCCTGAGGTCTCGGCCCCCGCAAGCCTGCGGCGGGGATAGCCGGGATCAGATAGCAGGCTCACCCGGCAAGGTCCGCTCCCGCCGAGCCGGGGACATCTCAGGGAGCTGGTCCCCCGCAACCCCGCCGGCGAGGCGAGTGGGGGGCGAGACCAGAGCGCCGGCTACGCTCGTAGAGGCCATCTCATCACGCGACTGCGGACGTGGGTTCGACTCCCACCGTCTCCATTTTTTCGGACGTTGCGCAAACCCCTGACGTGACGATGCCGTAGGTCGGCTGGATGTTGGTCTTGCTGTTACGCGCAGTTCGGCGATCACGGAGCTTGTGCTGGCCTTGCTCCATACGGCCACGGTGATCGGTGCGGTGCTGTATGCGAACGCGGCCGTGACGCCCTCCGCGCGCCTTGCAGTTGGACGAGGAGCAACACGAGCGGGTCGAGGTTTGCGCGGCGAGTTGGTAGGCAGGATGTGCGCGTATGCCTCGGCCCTCTCGCGTAGCCGCCTGGTTGGCTCGGTGCCACGGTCGAGCAGCCTGAGGCGGCGGTCACGCCGATCACGCTGCTTAGGGGGCATTCAGCTTCTCGCCCGCTTGGAGAGCTGATCGGCATCCGCCCTACGGCGCACCGACTCAGGCTAGAAGACTAGAACGGGATATCCTCGTCCGCAGGGTCTGCGGGCAAGTCCCATTGCTGGGTTAGGTCTTCGAGAACTTTTGCGGCGCCGGACCCAGCGAAGCTGGCGACCCCATAGAGCTGTTTAAGGATCTGCTCCCAGTCCAACCAAGGGCCAGGGCGATGGGGGTCCGTGACCCTCGACGCAATTACTTGGCCGTCTGGATCCAACACCTCCAAGAGGGTCGCATCGGGAGCGTCGTCAACTTCGTACTCCGAGATGCGTATCGAGCCGCCAGCGGCGGATGCCACGAATGCCCTTGGATCGCCGTCGGTCCTTGACCACGCAACCTTGCCGGATCGCGTAGCGAGAAGGATTCGGCGCCCAAAGGAGTCTAGGTCGATGGAGTCGGTCATTGAGATGATTGCTGTGGACGCGATTCGGTCTCGGCGGTCGTCGCCTCCGAGGAACCGTCGGGCTTTGCCATGGCTCTCTGGTGGTCGGCGCCCCCAAGCGTAGTATGGCGCTCGCCGGGGGTGCGCGAAGGCTTTGGCGGACTGGCCGCTGTGCGCTTGATCGCGCGTAGCGCTGTCAAGTGCGAGTCGCCGTATGGCGTTAGGGTCCAGTAGGTCGCTTTGTCCGACACGCTCCGCCGCCGCTCGCTCTTGGCTACGAGTCCGAGCGCTCTGAGTTGGAGCAGGATCGTCGCGAGGTCGTCCTCAGAGATCGATCCTTCTAGCCGGATCGCGCCCTCAAGAGAGATCTTGTTGTCTGCTGCCCAGTCACGGACCTCTTGGCGCACCTGATCCTGGATGCGGGCCACAAGCATCTCGTCGAGATAGGGGCGCAGGTCTCGCTGCGTAGCCTCGTCGAGGAGCGCAGGGCCGACGGCTGAGAACAGCGCGTCCCAGCTGACCAAAGCTGCTGAAGTGCGCGTGAGTTTGCGCCGCAGCGGTCTGTCAAGCTCCTGAATAGAGACCGAGATTCTGACGTCGAACTGCACCTCGTCTTGGTCTTGCGCTAGTTCCTCCGATCCAACTGGAGGGCGACCGCGGGCGGAATCGATCTGCTGGTTCGCCTCCGCCAGCTTCTTGCGAAGCTCATTGATTTCCCCCAGCGCCTCAGCGTTGGTAGCCTCGTTGCCGCGAATCCAACCTGGAGCTGGATATGACTGCCGGAAGCTGGCGAAGCTGAGGGCGACCTTCCCCGAGAGATCGTCCGCTGAGTCCCAATACTTAACGTGCTTCGCGTCCTTCACCTTGTCTCGGAAAGCTTCGAGTTTCCGCCGCGCCTCCGCGTCCTTCTCGGACTTGCCCATTTCGATCTTCTCGGGGTCGGGCGTGAAGAAACGCCATTACCGGCTTTCCTTGCGCGATCGCGTAGTCGTACTCCTTCTCGGTATAGCTAAGCTCGGTGTTCTGATCGACAGAGCCATACTTGCCGCCGATGACGAGCAGGTAGTAGTCGCTTGAGTCGATAACACGCTTGATCAGCGTCCACGCATCGTCGTCGGCTGCGGGGAAGAGCTCCATGCCGGCCGGAAAAGCTTCGAGCTGAAGCAGCGCCGATACCACGGCCGCGCGCTCGGGCTTGAGATCAAGGAAAGTGCTGCTCACGAAGACTTGGTGTCGTCGATCCACACGCGGAGTATCGCGTAACCAAGTCGTCTAGAGGGCCCGGCTCCGTATTTTCGCCTATCGGATTGCTACGACCCGCTCGTATGCTGGATGCTGTTCATGTGCGAAGGCATCGTCCATCCGCACGTGCTCAGACAGCGTTCGAAGCGGCCACTTTCGAACGCCTCGAACTCATCCCTCGGCGCTGAGTCTGTGCTCGATTCGCAATTACTTTGCTGGCTCTGCACCGAAAACGCAATGTAGCGCTTTGTCTGTAGTCTTGCGGGTGATCCTTCGCTCGACGATATTGCACAGTAGGAGGCTTGAGTAGCTAGGGCTATCACGCTATTCTAGCCTGATGGTTGTCGCGACGATTACCGAAGCAAAGAACAGGCTCAGTGCGCTGATCGATCAGGTGCGTGCTGGCGAGTCGGTGCTGATCATGGACCGGGGCACACCGGTCGCGCGATTGGAGTCTGCGATCAGTGCCTCTCCTGACGCTGAGGGGAGGATCGCGAGGCTGGAGCGTGCCGGGGCAGTCCGCGCGGCGCGCAAGCTACCCGTGGAGGAGTTGCTGAGCACGAGCCCGCCGAGTCTGAGGGCTTCAGTAAGCGCTGTTGCGGCACTGATCGAGGAGAGGCGCGAGGGTCGTTGAGGTTCTGGGACAGCTCAGCGATCGTGCCGCTGATTGTCGCCGAGGCCAGCACGGAGGGGTTGCTGGCGAGTGCCGCGCAGGATCCGGTGATGTGCGTATGGTGGGCAACTGAAGTCGAGTGCGCGTCCGCATTGTCCAGGCTGGAGCGGGAAGGGGCGTTGGCGGATGCTGCGATAACGGTCGCGCTCGAGCGCCTAGACCGTCTCGCCGAGAGCTGGAATGAGGTGCAGCCGACTACGGCTCTACGAGGCACCGCACGCCGGCTCCTTCGAGTACACGCGCTTCGCGGTGCCGACTCGCTGCAGCTTGCCGCCGCCGTCATCGCCTCAGAGGGACTGCCTGCCTCGCTGAACATCGTGACCCTCGACGAGCGGCTCGCTGCGGCCGCACGACGTGAGGGCTTCATCGTGCAGGCCGTCGATCCCGGGAGCTGAGTTCGCCACACGGAGCCGTCTGATCAGGCTGTGCCCCCGGGCCGACCTGGGGGCACAGCACAAACGCGATGTCGCTGATTTAGGAGAGGTAGCTCAAGCCCGTGAGGAACAGTGTGTGGCTCGTAGGTACCTTGGTGCTCGTCGCGAGTGCGATCACACCTGTGGCGGTGTCAATCGAGATCGGCTCCTGGACGCACTGCGCCTTGTAGCACTCGACCGCCATCATGCCGAGGGAGATTCCGTTGAGCGAGGCGCTCGGCAGGAATTCGGACGGGATCACGCCGATCCGCAAGGTTTCCGTGGATTCCACTGCATCTTCCAGTTGGACCATGCCGACGGGGTCCTTGATCATGGTCGGCGGCGCCGACGCCGACCACCCTGGTTCGAGTTCGATCGTGCCCGTGCTCGGGTCCTGCACGGTGAGATGGCCTGTGACGCTCACGTCGCCCTGGAACTCGAGCTGGGCGAGCCCCTGCGCGGCTTCGAGGCTAGCCGCCCGCCCAGAGAGGTTTTGAATGAGGGGTGATCGGTGGTTTTGCCGTCATGGTGGGCCCTCCTCCCATGCTTCCGTGTGGTCCGTTTGTCGTATCCGAACTTCTGCCATTGACCGCTCGGACGGCCCATTCCGATGTTGGCCACCGCCGCAGACATGCGCTCAAGCGGAGAATCCAAGTAGCCGATGCGTCTGCGATGCCCGAGCTGTCCTTACAACCGATAGGTCGCAAGCCGGCCGAGAATCGCTCCTCCGGTGGTGCGAGCACGCGCGAGCGCGAGCGGCGCGCCGAGGCGCTGCGTCGCCAACGCGCCGACGAGCGCGTGCAGAAGCTGGCCAGCGCCGGCGAGCTCGCCTACCTGCGCACGCAGCTGCGCGTCGCCTCCCAGCTCACCGCGCGGCTGGCCGCCACCCAGGAGATCGAGGAGATGGCGCGCCTGGTGGTGGACGAGCTGCATTGCACGTTCGCCTTCTACCTCGCCGCGATCCAGCGTCTCGACCGGGACGGGATGCTGCGGCTGATCGCCGGCGCCGGTCCGCTCGCGGAGGTGATGACCGAGTTCCTGCTCGTCGAGCAGCCTGTGCACGAGGGCGTCAACGGGCGCGTCGCCCGCTCCGGCAGCACCGCGCTCGTGCATGACACTGGCCTGGACTCCGACTACATCGCGCGCGATCCCACCACCGACCCGCGCTCGGAGCTGAGCGCGCCGATTTTCGTCGATGGCACCGTGTGGGGGGTGCTCAACATCGAGGCCGTCGCCGCCTCCGCCTTCGGCCAGGCCGACGCGGTGCTCGTGGAGGCGGTCGCGGCCTCCTTCGGCGCCGCCGTGCACCGCGCCGGGCTGGTGGCCGACCTCGAGCGCACCTTCACCACCACGCTGGCGGCACTCACCTCGACTGTGGAAGCGAAGGACGACTACACCGCCTGCCACGGCGAGGACGTCGCCGACCTCGCCGAGCGGGTCGCCCTGCGCATCGGGCTCTCCCGCGCGCAGGCGCGCGACGTGCGCTACGCGGCGATGCTGCACGATGTCGGCAAGATCGCCGTGCCCTCCGAGATCCTGTTGAAGCCGGCTCCGCTCACCGACGAGGAGTGGGCGGTGATGCGCAGCCACGCCGCCGTCGGCGGCGAACTGGTCGGGCGCATCGATGCCTTCGCCCATCTCGCGCCCGCCGTGCGTGCCAGCCACGAGCGCTGGGACGGGGGCGGCTACCCCGATGGTCTCGCCGGCGAGCAGATCCCGCTGGCGGCGCGCATCATCGCGGCCTGCGACACCTACGACGCGATCGTCACCGACCGCCCCTACCGCTCCGCGCGCACGCCCGCCCAGGCCGCCGAGGAGCTGCGCCGGGTCGCGGGCTCACAGCTCGACGAGGGCGCCGTCGGCGCGCTGCTCGCCGAGCTCGCCGTGGGCTGAGACGATCCTGCTGCTGCTGCTGCTGCGGTGGGCCGGTCGTTGGTCGGATGTCTCGATCGCCGGGTGATCGGTGGCCGGCCCATGGGCGTGCCCCGATCTGCCGGGCGGTGACCGAGGTCGCTACCGTGTCGCCATGTGCGCGAGTGAGGTTGACAGCGGGGGGACGCCCCGCCAGATCGCACTGCTGCGCGGGGTGAATGTGGGCGGCAACAACAGGGTGCCGATGGCCCACCTGCGCGAGCTCATGCAGGAGCTCGGCTACGAGGACGTGCGCACCCACCTGCAGAGTGGCAACGCCGTCTTCACAGCCCCCGGCACCTCCCCGGAGCGGGCGGCGCGCGAGATCGAAGGCCAGCTCGAGCGATCGCTCGGGCTGGGCGTGCGGGTGCTGGTGCGCACCGCCGAGGAGCTCGATCGGGTGGTGAGCGCCAACCCGCTGCCCGAGGCGGTCGCCGAGCCCTCGCGGCTGCTCGTCACCTTCCTCTCCGCGCCACCCGACCCCGAGCGACTGCGGGAGCTCGACCCGGTTGACTACGAGCCCGACCTCTTCGGTTTCGGGGAGCGCGAGATCTATGTGTGGTGTCCCGAGGGGGTGCGCACGATCAAGCTCTCCCACGCCTTCTTCGAGAAACGCTTCGGGGTGGTGGCCACCGCCCGCAACTGGAACACGGTCACCAAGCTGCTCGCGCTCGCGCAGGAGTAGCGGCTTCGGCTGGGCCGCGCAGGTGGGTGCCGAGGATCCACCCGCGGAGCCTGTGGAAGACTGCGGCGCATGCGAGCAGGTGCGCCGCGGGTGGCGGTGGTGGGACACGTCGAGTGGGTGCGCTTCGCGCGCGTCTCCCACATTCCCGCGGCCGGCGAGGTGGCGCACGCGCGTGACCCCTTCGAGGAGCCCGCCGGCGGTGGAGCGGTCGCCGCCGTGCAGTTGGCCCGCCTCGCGGGCGAGGCGACGCTCTTCACCGCCCTCGGCGAGGACGAGCTCGGCCGCCGCTCGATGGCGCGCCTGAGCGAGCTCGGCGTGCATGTGGTGGCGGCGCCGCGTGCGGAGCCCACGAGGAGCGCGGTGACGCTGGTGGACGACTCGGGGGAGCGCACGATCACCACCTTCGGAGCGCGCCTGGAGCCGATGGGGGAGGACACCCGGGTCCCCTGGGGCACGCTCGCGGAGATGGACGCCGTGTACTTCACCGCCGGTGACGTGGGCGCGCTGCGTGCCGCGCGCGCGGCCCGGGTGCTCCTCGCCAGCCCGCGCGCGCTGCACGCCCTCGGGCACGGCGTTCGACTGGACGCGCTGGTGTTCAGCGGCGAGGACGGGAGCGAGCGCGAGGAGGCCACGCGCGTGCAGAAGGATGCCGAGCTGCTGGTGCTGACCGAGGGCGCGCGCGGCGGCTCCTACCGCGAGCGCTCCGGCGGTGCGGGCACGTGGAGCGCTGTCCCGCCGCCCGGCGCGCCGGTGGATTCCTATGGCTGCGGGGACTCCTTCGCCGCGGGGCTCACCTACGGTTTGGGTGCGGGCATGAGGGTGCCCGACGCGCTCGCCTTGGCCGCGCGTTGCGGGGCGGTCTGCCTCGCCGGCCGGGGGCCCTACGAGCGGCAGCTGACACTCTGATCGCCGGCTCCGTTCGGCATCTGCCGGAACCGGCGTCGGGTGGCATTCACCGCCTCGCCCGGTGTGAGATCCACACGTACACAGTGCTCACCTTTGCCCCTTCGCGGAAGCTGACGGCGAACGCCAGCGGCACGTGCTTCACCGGCGCGCGGGGGACGTCGCTGAGGTAGATCGCTTCGCGGTAGGGGCGGTGGTAGAGCTCATACCAGGCCCCCAGCCGCAAGGAGGAGCCCGGGGCCAGCACGCGGGTGCCGCGTGTGACGAGGAAGTAGCGCACCGACGGTTTGACCGGTTCGGTGGCGCCGTCGAGCGGTCCTTCCAACAAGACGCTGCCCCCGCGGGGCACCAGCGGAGCGAGACGCGCGTCGATCGCTTTGATCGGCCTGTAGAGAGCGGCGTGTTCGTCGGGCGTGCCCTGCGCAGCGACCGCGTCGCCCACCGCCGCGGCGGTGGCGGTTCCGAGGAGCGTGAGGAGTACCGAGCCGAGCGCGAGGAGGCGGCCGGCAGGGCGGGGCGCACCGCGCGCGAGCCTGCGTACCGTCCACGAGAGCACCAGCGCCAGTGTCCACGCGAGCGCCAGCCACACGACCATGCCCGCCTGCGAGCCCCACCACATCGTGTAGCCGAGGGTGGCCGACAGCCGCCGCGGAGTGGGGGTGGACGCGGCCACGGCCCCGAGTGCCGGGCAGAGCACCAGCGCGGTCAGCGCCAGCGTCGCCACGTCGCGGCGGCGGCGCACGAGCGCGAGGATCGCGACGAGCGCGAGCACCGTGAGCATTGCGATCGTGGAGCTCCTCGCGAGCGCGGAGGGGGTCGAGCGGACTTCGTACTTGCGCTGCCAGCGGCTCCTGGGAGTCTGCAGCCACCAGGGGGCGATGCCAACGGCGTGCACCACGGCATGCCAGCCCACCTCCTCGCCGAGCGTGGCCTTGGGCTTGGTGGCGCTTTCGAGGACGAGCGTGAGGTTGCCGGGGTGTTCGGTGAGCTGCCCATCGATCGTCGCGCTCCAGCAGAACGCGGCGACCAGCAGCGTCGCGAGGCCCCACCCCACCAGTGCGCGTCGTCGCAGGCCGGGGGCTCCGCGTCGCCGCCGCGCAAGCGACCCCACCGCGAGGCCGCCGATCCCGACGGCGAGCAGCGCGAGGGTGGGGGGGAGGTAGGTGAGGTGGGTCTGCACGGTGAAGCTCGCCACCAGCACCGTCAGCGGCGCCAGACGGTGCTCCCCGCAGGCGAGTGACCAGCAGAGGAAGATCAGCAGCGTGAAGGGGAACAGCCCGGCGGAGGGGTTCCACACGTCGTGGAAGGTCTCCGCCGCCAGCGACTGGCACATCAGCGCGATCGCCACGGCGCTCATCACCATCAGCAAGCGGCCCCCGCGCCGGCGGGCGAGCGCGACGGCGCCGAGGATGCAGAGCGTGTTGAGCGCCCCCATCGTCACCGTCATGCCCACGTCGCTGCCGCTGTAGGCGGTGGGGGCGAGCAGCCAGAAGAGCATCGGCCCGAGGCTGTGGGTCACGCGGCCGGTGACTTCGCCGGCGAGCGAGTACTGGCCCACCAGCGGCATGTGCGAGGTGAGGACGTCGTGGGCGCGCGTGGCGATGATCCCGCGGTCGGCCACCGGCACCCAGCCGGCCTGCACCGCTTCGACGGTCGCGGCGATCACCGGGATCGCGGCGGCGAGCCCGGCGGCGAGCGTGAGCAGGGCTTGGCCCAGCCGGCTCGCGACGCCCGGCAGGGAGGGGCGCAGTCGAGCAAGGGAGCGGCGCAGTCCAGCAAGGGAGGGGCGCAGTCGAGCAAGGGAGGGGCGCAGGCGAGGCAGGCGACGCGCGAGCCCGCTGCGCAGCGATCTAGCGGGCGCCTCGAGCGCGGCGTGCTCGAGGGCGGTGGGAGCCTTGGCGTCAGCCGGGGCCGGGCACCCGGCCTGCCCCGGCGGGGGCTCGTCGGGAGGGCGTGCGGTGTGCGAGCCGGGGGCGCCCACCGTCGTGGCCGCTCACTCCTGCGGCATGTAGGGCGCGAGCTCGCGGCGGGCGATCGAGAGCTTGTGGACCTCGTCGGGCCCGTCGGCGAGGCGCAGGGTGCGCAGGTGGGCGTAGGCCCAGGCGAGCGTGAAGTCGTCGCTGACGCCGCCGCCTCCGTGGACCTGGATCGCGCGGTCGATCACCTTCAGGGCGATGTTGGGGGCGGCGATCTTGATCGCGGCGATCTCGGTGCGGGCATTGCGGTTGCCCGCGGTGTCCATCAGCCACGCGGCCTTGAGCGTCAGCAGGCGGGCCATCTCGATCTCGACGCGGGACTCCGCGATCCAGTCCTGGATGTTGGCGCGCGCGGCGAGCGGCTGGCCGAAGGTGACGCGGGAGACCGCGCGGCGGCACATCGCCTCCAGGGCCCGCTCGGCGGCTCCGAGGGAGCGCATGCAGTGGTGGATGCGCCCCGGCCCGAGGCGGGCCTGGGCGATCATGAAGCCGTCGCCCTCGCGGGCGATCAGGTTGGCGGCGGGGACGCGCACGTCCTCGAAGAGGATTTCGGCGTGGCCCTCGTGGTCCTGGTAGCCGAACACCGGCAGCGCGCGCAGGATCTGCACCCCGGGGGTGTCCAGGGGCACGAGGATCATGCTCTGCTGGTTGTGGCGCGGCCCGTCGGTGCGCGTCTTGCCCATCACGATCATGATCCGGCAGTGGGGGTGCATGACCCCGGAGATCCACCACTTGCGCCCGTTCAGGACGTACTCCTCGCCGTCGCGCTCGATCCGCAACGAGATGTTGGTGGCGTCCGAGGAAGCGACGTCGGGCTCGGTCATCGCGAACGCCGAGCGGATCTCCCCGGCGAGCAGGGGGTCCAGCCAGCGCTCGCGCTGCTCCTCGGTGGCGAAGAGGTGCAGCACCTCCATGTTGCCGGTGTCTGGCGCCGAGCAGTTGCAGGCCTCCGAGGCGATGTGGCTGCGCCCGAGGATCTCCGCGAGCGGGGCGTAGTCGCCGTTGGAGAGCCCCGCCCCGCGCTCGGGGTCGGGCAGGAACATGTTCCACAGTCCCCGCTCCCGCGCCAGCGCCTTGAGCTCCTCCATCGCGGCGGGCTGATGGTGGGGGTCGCCGGACTCGCGCAGCTGACGCTCGTAGACGGGCTCGGCGGGGTGGACGTGCTCGTCCATGAACGCGATGAGTCGCTCCCTGAACTCGAGGCAGCGGGCGCTGGGCTGGAAGTCCATCGGTCTCCTCCTGGGGTGGGGTATCGATCTGTATATCGACTTGGAGCGTCTGGGCGTGTCCGCCCACCAGATCTAAGCCTATACTTGAGCCTTAGTTTTCCGGGGGGTGGATCGTGCGTTCGGATAATAAAGACACGAGACGCTCGTGTTGCCAAGCTCAGAAGCTCCAGATGGGTCCTTGGGTACGTTCGAGCTTGAAGCCGTCGCCCGCGACAGGTACAGTCTGATAGAGAATCGCCACCGCTCTCCGGGCTGGGAGGCTCGGAGAACTCGATGTCGCCGGGCCGCAAAGGGTTCGGAGCTACCCGGATCGAGGCGACCTGCCTACGTCAACGCACAGAGGAGAGAGAAGCTGATGATGCGCATCGCATCCACTAGAAGGGGCTTGCTTGGTCTTGCTGTCGTCGGGCTGATCGTCAGCCTGCCGGCAGTCGCCTCGGCAACGCCCACGATCACGCTCAAAGCGGCCGCCGTCCCCATCCCCATCAACCCGTCCAACCCGCACAGCGCGACCTATCCCGGGACCGGCGACATCCTCGGCGCGGGCGCGGCGTTCGAAGTCGAAGCCAAGATCACCGGGAGCGAATACGGCACCGGCTCCACGGCCGGCCCCTCCCCGATCACGGAAATCAAGAGCTACCTTCCCGCCGGCGTGAAACTGACGACGAAGGGCTTCGCCACCTGCTCGGAAACCGTCCTCAAGAAGGAAGGCCCCTCGAAGTGCCCCAAGAAATCGTTTGCCAGCCCGCTGGGCGAAGCCGGAGGCTTTGTCAGCTTCGGTGCCGAACGCGTCCATGAGAACGTGACTGTGCAGGCGTTCTTCGCCGAAGGCGGCGGCCTGCTGTTCGGCGTCTTCGGGTACACCCCGGCCTCGATCGAACTCTATCCCCACGGGACCTTCAGCCCGGCGCCCGGTGGCGGCTTGGTGTTCACAGCCGAAGTGCCCCTGATCGAATCGGTCCCCGGGGCGCTCGACGGGTCCGCCGAATTCTTCAAGGTCAAGATCGGCGCTGCGTACAAGAAGGGCAAGAAGCTCGTCTCCTATGGGACCGTCCCCAAGACGTGCCCGAAGGGCGGCTTCCCGCTCAAGGTGGAAGTCAAATTCCTCAGCGGAGAAGTGGTCCCGGCCGAATACAGCGTCCCCTGCCCCAAACACAAGAAGTAGGTTGATGGCGGGGAGCTAGACAAAGCAAGGAGCGAGGGCGCCCGCATAACGGCGGGCGCCCTACTGAAACGAGCGCAGATGGGGGGCGACCCGATGATGGGCCGCCCTCGTCCGCTGACCGATCTTCGATCGGTCAGGACGAAGGAGGAAGGATCGGTTTGAGTACCGTCGGGTCGTCGAGGAGGGGTCTGAGAGCTGGGATCGTGGGGGGGCTGCTGGCCACCGCGCTGGTGCTCGCCGCGATCTTGCTGGCCACAGCGGCTGGGGGTTCGAGCGGGGGCTACACGGTCCACGCGGTCTTCGACGACGCCGCCAACCTCGTCACCAGCGAGGACGTCAAGATCGACGGCGTCAAGGTCGGCACCGTCGGAGCGGTCTCGCCTACCCCGGAAGGCAAGGCGGCCGTCACGCTGAAGATCGAAAACCCCGGCTTCCAGGACTTCCGCACGGACGCCAGCTGCACGATCGAACCGCAGGCGCTGATCGGGGAGAAGTACGTCAACTGCCTGCCCACCCAGCCGCGCCCCGAAGGCACCCCGCTGCCACCGCCGCTGCACCGGATCCCCGCGGGACAGGAAGGCGCGGGGGAGTGGCTGCTGCCGGTGACCAACACCTCCAGCCCCGTAGGAGTGGACCAGCTCAGCGACATCACCCACCTGCCCCAGAACCAGCGCCTGACGATCATCCTCAACGAACTCGGCACCGGCCTTGCGGCGCGCGGCAGCGACCTGAACGCGGTCCTGCATCGCTCCAACCCCGCGCTGCGCGAACTGGAAAAGGTGTTCGGCATGCTCGCCTCCGAGAACAAGGTGCTCGGCGATCTCGCCGTCGAAGGCAACCGGGCGCTCGCCCCGATCGCTCGCGAACACAAGGAGCTCACCGAATTCTTCGCCCAGAGCGCCACCGTGCAGACCGCCGCCGCCCGCCACCGCGGCGCGCTCGCGGAAAACCTCGCCAACTTCCCCGCCTTCGTGAGCAAGCTCGGCCCCTACCTCAAGCGCCTCGACCAGTTCGCCGAACAGGCCACGCCCACCCTCACCGACCTCGGCGTCGCGGCGCCCGGCATCAACCGCACGTTCGAGAGCTTGGGGCCGTTCTCCACGAGCTCGACCCAGTTCTTCCAGAGCCTCGGTCAGGCCTCCAAGGGCATCGGGTCAGGGCTGGCCGACTCGCAGCCGCTGTTCAACCGCCTGGAGGCGCTCGGCAGCGCGGCGAAGCCGTTCGCGAGCAACTTCTCGGCGCTGTTCTCGAACTTCCGCTCCACGGGAGGGCTGGAGCGTCTGCTCGACTTCATCTTCCTCGGCACCAACGCCGCCAACGGCTACAACTCCCTCGGCCACTTCCTGCGCGCCGCTGCCGTGCCCGCCGCCGAGTGCATCGCGTACAAAATCGCCCCCACCGGCGGCTGCGAAGCGAGCTTCGCGACCAGCACGAGCTCGCCCGCGACGGCGAGCGCCGCTTCGAGCGCGAGCGACACGAGCCTTACGATGGATCGCGTCGAGGACCTGCTCAAAGGCGACAGCGTCGCCCAGGCGATGGCCCAGTACCCAGGCTCGGAAGGGACCGCCAACCCGTTCGCCGCCGGGACATCCTCCGCGGCGAGCACCCCCGCCGCCACCAAGCCGGTTGGAGGGGCGAGCGCCGGCACCACCTACTACACCCCGCCGAGCGAAAGCTCCGAAGCCGGCGGGCTGTTGCTCAACTACCTGCTCGGCAACTGATGCTCGAACCACGCCACAACCACGGCTCGACCCCACCACGCCGCCCCCGCGCTCCGCGCGCTCGCGTGCGGCTCCTGCTCGCGGGGATGCTCGCGCTGGCGCTGCTGGCGGCGGGCACCGTCACGGCCCAGGGCGAAACCACCGGCGCCCCCGCGGCGGGAGGGTCCTCCGCAACGGGGGAAACATCCACCTCGGGCTCGTCGAGCAACACCTCCACCTCCACCACGACCACCACCGTGCCGGCTCCTGAAGCCGAAGCGCCCGTGGGCGTTCACGGTCAGACGGCGGCTCCGAGCGCGGAAGCAGAAACCGAAGCCGAAGTCCCGCAGCCCTCCCCTCCGGAGGGCACGCAAACGACGACGACGACGAGCGCCGCGCCCGAAGTGCGCACCCAGAGCCCGCAGGCCCAGGCGACACCCGGCGGGGCGGGCGGGTCTTCGAAACTCCACGGCGCCGGCCGGCGCGGCACACCCGCGAACGGGGCCGGCAAGGGGAAGCAGGGCACAGGGGGCTCCTCCACCGGCAAGTCCGCGGGCTCGCTCGCTCCGGCGCCCTCGACGCTCACTCCAGCGCTCCCCGGATCACTCGGCACGCCGATCTCGGGGATCCCGGACTTCTTCATCGAAAGCTTTCGCGTCCCCCCCTTCCTGCTGCCGATCTACCAGGCGGCGGGCACCGCCTACGACATCCCCTGGCAGGTGCTGGCGGCGATCAACGAGGTCGAGACCGACTACGGGCGCGACCTCAACCTCTCCAGCGCCGGCGCCGAGGGCTGGATGCAGTTCCTGCCCTCCTCCTGGGCGCAGTACGGGGTGGACGCCACCGGCGCGGGCTACGAGGACCCCTACAACCCGGCCGACGCGATCTTCGCCGCCGCCCGCTATCTCCAGGCCGCCGGCGGCGCCCACGACATCCGCGCGGCGGTCTACGCCTACAACCACTCCGCGGCCTACGTCGAATCGGTGATGCTGCGCGCGCAACTGCTCGGAGGTACGCCGCCGGAACTGCTGAGCGCAATCTCCGGCCTGACCGAATCGCGCTTCCCCGTGCACGCCGAAGCGCACTTTGCCGACGGCTTCCCCACCGTTGGCGGGAGTCCGGGGGACCCCTCCAAGACGCTCGCGGGGACCGTGATATACGCCCAGGCGGGAGCGCCCGTGATCGCGGTCCAGGATGGCCAGATAACCGCCGCCGGCGAATCGCCCACGCTGGGTCGCTACATCTCCCTGCGGGACGCCTACGGCAACACCTACACCTACGCCCAGCTGGGCAGCGTCGCCGCGCTCTATCCGGTGCTGGAGCCGCGCGTGGACAGCGCCGTCAGCGCGCGGATCAGACGGCCCGGCGAGGAAGGCGGTTCTCATGGCGCCGTCGCTGCGCTCGCGCCGAGTGCCCCCGCAAGCGCGGGAGTTCAGCCGCACTCCCCGCTCTCGCAGGGAGCCATCAGCTCGGGCCTGGCGATGGGGGCGGCGAGCGCGCTGGAAACGCCCCCCGCTCCGGCTCCCGTGACGCCGCCGCCCACGCTTCCCGCCCCGGCCTCCGCCTCCGCGGCGCCGCGGGTCTTCCGCGCGGGCCCCAACGAGGTCTACCTGCATGCGCTGGTTCCCGGCGTGCAGGTGCTCGCGGGAACCGTGCTCGGCCACATCGGTGCGGCCGGCGAAGTGGAAACCTCGGCCACCGGCGCCTCCACGGCTGCTCAGAGCGGCGTGGCCGGGGGGGACCCGCACATGCTCTTCCAGATCCGCCCCGCCGGCGCGGGAGCGCCGCTGATCGATCCCAAGCCGATCCTCGATGGCTGGGTGCGCCTGGAAGAGACCTCGGTCTTCAGGGCCAAGGGGGAGAACCCGTTCCTCGCGACCTCCCCCACCGTCGGGCAGGTGCTGCTCGAGTCCAAGCCCCAGCTCGAGCAGCAGGTCCTACGCGACCCCGGCGTCCATCTCCCCGCGTGCGAGCGCGGCGCGGTGCGCGCCGGGGAGGTCGATCGGCGGGTGCTCGCGACGCTGGAGTTCCTCTCCGTCTCCGGGCTGAGCCCCACCGTCTCGGCTGCCGGCTGCGGGCACAAGGCGGGTAGCGCCGGCACGGGCAACGCCGTCGGCTCCACCGGCGGGCAGCTCGACATCTCCGCGATCAACGGCACCCCGATCGCCGGACACGAAGGGCCGGGATCGGTCACCGATATCGCGGTGCGCAGGCTGCTGCGGCTGCAGGGCACGATGAAGCCCGCCGAGATCGTCAGCGCGAGCAGCTATCCGGGGACCGACAACACGTTGACGCTGCCCGGCTATCACGGCCTGATCCACGTTGCCTTCGCGTCGCCGCTCTCGGCGAGCCGCTCCCGTCGCGGCGCCCGGGCGGCCACCGTGGCGAGCTCGCCGCTCACCCCCAGCCAGTGGCTGCAGCTGATCGCCCAGATCGGCGAGATCCCCGAGCCGGAAGTGTCCGGCAAGCCCTCCGTGGCCGCGATCCCGGACCCGAGCAGCACTAGCGGCTCCCCGACCGCCAGCGGGGCCCCTTCCAGCAGCGTGGGCGGTGGGTGAGGATGGCCACGACCACGCCACCTCCGCGGACGGGTGGGGTCCCATCCGGGCCGCTCCCGCCGCCGGGAGGTCCCCCGGGACCGTTGCGGCCAGTCTCGCCGCCGTCACGGAGCGCGGGCCGCTGGCTGGCGGTCGGCGGGCTGGCGCTGGTGGTGGCGATCGTCGCCTACCTCGTGTTCTCCGGGGGGAGCGGGGCCACCTACCGCTTCGAACTCGAAAACTCCAGTCAGATCGTGCTCGGCGATCAGGTGCAGGTCGGCGGCGTGCCCGTGGGCAGCGTCACCGGCATCACGCTCACCCCCGCGTACAAAGCGCTGATCACGATCCACGTGGAAGGCTCGCTGGTGCCGCTGCACCGGGGCACGACCGCGCAGATCAGGGTGCCCTCGCTGACGACCGTCGCGGGGCGCTATGTGGCGCTCTCCCCGGGCCCCAACAACGCGCCGGCGCTGCCCCCCGGCGCGACGCTGCCCCCCGGGTCCGCGCAGGGAACGACCGATCTCGACCAGCTGTTCGACACCTTCACCCCGCGTACCCGCAAGGGTTTGCAGGAGCTCTTCCAGGGCACCTCCGAACAGTACGCGGGCGTCTCGCAGGTGGCGGGCATCTCCGCGGAATACTTCAGCCCCGCCCTCGCCTCGGCCGATCACATCTTCGCGGAGCTGACTCGCGACCAGCGGACCTTCACCAACTTCCTCGTGCAGACCTCCAAGGCGGTCACCACGATCGCCCAGCACCGCGGAGAACTGACGAGCCTGGTCGGCAACGGCGATCAGGCCCTCCAGGCGCTCGGTGCCAACCAGGCAAGCCTCCAGCGGGGGGTGGCGGAGCTGCCGGGCACGATCGAGCAGGGCAACCGCACCTTCGCGCAATTGCCCTCCACATTCGCCGCATTGCGTCGGCTGGCGAGCGCTGCGGGCCCCAACATCAAGCCGCTCGCGCCCCTCTTCAAGAAGCTGGAGCCGCTGGTGGTCGCGGCGGGGCCGGTGCTGCACAACCTCAGCCTGGCGTTCAACCGCCCGGGACCGAGCAACGATCTCACCGACGCCGCGCTCGCGCTGCCCGCGCTTGCCCAGACCTTGGCGGGCAGCTCGCCTGCAACCCTCAAGGCACTGCAGGAATCGGGGCCGGTGACCTCCTACTTTGGACCCTACGCCCCCGATCTCGTGGCCGCGCTCGGCGGCTTCGGCGCGAGCGCGGGCTACTACGACGGCAACGGCAACTACGCGCGCCTGAGCCCCGTTTTCGACAACTTCAAGCTCGGCGCGGGCAACACGCTCACTCCGGTGACCCCGCCGCAGGGCCTGCAGGGCCTGCACACCCGCGAACTGCGTCGCTGCCCCGGCGCGGCCGCCACGCCGTCCCCGTCGGATGGCTCGGCGCCCTTCACCGACAACGGCCAGCTCGGCTGCAACCCCTCGCAGGTGCCGTGATGAACCCCCGTCGCCGCAGCTCCCTCGCAGCGAGCCCACTGCTGATCGGCGGGATCACCGTGCTGATCGCGGCCGTGGCGGTGTACATCTCCTACAACGCCAACAACGGGCTGCCGTTCACGCCGACGTATCAGATCAAAGCGGAACTGCCCGAAGCTTACGGTCTGCAGAAGGGCAACGAGGTGCGGCTCGCCGGCAATCGGGTGGGGATCGTGAGCGGGCTCACCCCCGAGGAGAACCACGCCACCGGCAGGGTGACCGCGGTCATCGACCTCAAGCTCGAAAAGCACGCGGGGCCGCTGCCGGTAGACACGAGCACACGCGTGGAGTCGGTCTCGGCGATCGGCCTGAAGTATCTGGAACTGACCCGGGGGCACTCCCACGCGATGCTCCCCGAAGGAGCCACGATCCCTGCGTCGCAGTCGGGCGAACCGGTGCAGATACAGAACTTCTTCAATATGTTCGACAAGCGGACGAGGATCGCGATCGCGCAGAACACGGACACCTACGGCGACGCCCTCGCTGGGCGCGGGCTCGGGCTGAACAACACGATCTCCACGCTGCGCCCGCTCGTACGCAATGCGGTTCCCGTGCTGCACAACCTCGCCTCTCCGCAGACAGGTTTCGGCGAGCTGTTCATCGCGCTCGACAAAGCCGCCAAAGAGGTGGCGCCGGTGGCCGAGACCCAGGCGTCCTTCTACAGGTACCTCGACACCTTCTTCACGGCCTTCGCGAGCGCCTCCCCATCGCTCGAACGGACGATCGAAGGAGGGCCGGCGGCGCTGCGCCAGGCGATTCACTCGCTGCCCTTCGAGGAACCTGTGATCGAGAAGACCGCCACGTTCCTGAGCCTGCTGCGACCGAGCGCGCGGATCCTGCGGACCGTTGCGGCGCCCCTCGGTCACGCCTTCGCGCTCGGCGCGGTCAATCTGCGCGCCGCCGTCTCGCTGAACAAGCAGCTGGCCAGCTCGCTGCAGGCGCTCGAGGTCTTCGCGAAGGACCCCGTCGTGTCCTTGGGCCTTGAAGAATTCACCAGCACCGCGCAGCTCGGGGTCCCGCTGCTGGAAGGCATCGCGCCCGCGCAGACCACCTGCAACTACGCCACGCTGGCGTTCCGCAACGTCGCCAACCTGCTGGCCGAGAGCATCGGCAACGGCACGCTGGCGCGCGTCGCGCCGGTCCTCAGCCCCGCTGGCCCCAACGACGAGGGCCTGCAGTCTGCGGCGCCGGCCAACGGGGGCTCGCAGGACAAGAACGGCACCGGGCAGGTCATTGCGGACAACTACCTGCACTACAACCCCTACCCCTACGTCGCCGGACCCGGCCAGCCCCAGGAGTGCGAAGCGGGCAACCAGCACTACACCGCCGGCCAGATGGTGATCGGCAACACCTCCACCACCCTCGGGACGGCCCACGAATCGACCAAGCGCAGCGAAAGCCTGTTCGGGGAAACCTACCCCGCCTCCACGCAGAAGTACTTCCCCAAGGAAGGGCCCGCGGCGAGCACCGGCAAGAGCAAGGGGAAGGGCAAGAGCAAGAGCGGGGGGAGCGGGAAATGAGTCGTGCTCGCTGGTGGCGCCGTAACGAGGTTGCGGTCTCGGAGCTGCAGAAGCGCTCCAACCCCGTGCGCGTCGGAGCCATCTTCCTGGTCGTGGTGGCGCTCGCGGTGTACTTCGGCTTCACCAAGCACGTCCCGTTCAAACACGGCTACCGCCTGAACGCGGTGTTCAACTCGGCGGTCAACATTCGTCCCAAGGGGCCGGTCCGGATCGCGGGTGTCAACGTCGGCAAGGTCACCTCCATCCGGCGCGAGGGCAGCACCGGGCTCGTGAGCATGGAAATCGAAAGCAAGGGCCTGCCGATCCACGAAGACGCGACGCTCAAGATCCGCCCGCGGATCTTCCTGGAAGGCAACTTCTTCGTCGAACTGCAGCCGGGCAGCCCCTCCGCCCGGGTGCTCTCCTCGGGCGCGACGATCCCGGTCGCCCAGACCTCCGACCCTGTCCAGCTCGACCAGGTGCTCGATGCGCTCAACACCGACACGCGCAGCAACCTGCAGACCTTCCTGGCCGAATACGGCGCCGCGCTCACCGCCAAGCCGACCCCGGAAGAGGACGCCGAACAGGCGCCCGAAGTTCGCGGCGTGAACGCCTCGCAGGCGCTCAACAAAGCCTTCCAGCGCGGACCGGAAGCGCTGCGCGACGGGGCGATCGTCGGCCAGGCGCTCGGCGGGACCGAACCCCACGACCTCTCGAAGCTGCTCGCCGGCGCCGAAATGCTGAGCGCCCAGCTCGACGTGCACGAACAGCAGCTCGGTGAACTGCTCGGCCACTTCAGCACCTTCCTGCACTCCCTCGCCGCGCAGTCCCCGAGCCTGCGCACGACGATCGCCGAGTTGCCGGGCGCGCTGCACAGCACCGGTCGGGGCCTCGTCGAACTGGAACGCGCCGCGCCGTCGATCCGGACATTCGCGCTGGAGCTGGTCCCGGGGGTGGAAGGGATCCCCGCCGCCGCAGCCGCCGCCTTCCCCTTCATCGAACAGATCGATGCGGCCCTGAAGCCGAGCGAGCTCGGGGGAGTCGCCGCGAACCTGAAGACCGCGGCTCCGGCGATCGCTGGACTGCTCGCCAGCCAGGTCCCATTCCAGCACCAGTTCGCCCAGTTCAACCAGTGCTTGACCAAGGTGTTCTTCCCGGCCATCAAAACCGAACTTCAGGACGGATCCAATACCTCGGGCGTCGAAGTCTACAAGGAGTTCTGGTACGCGATGGCGGGCCTCGCCAGCCTCGGTCAGAACTTCGACGGCAATGGCGGCGGGGGCCGCTTCATCGCTGGAGGCAGTGGCAACGCGGTCCTCTCGCCGCCCGCCTCGATCGTGAAGCCGGGGTCGGTTGCAGGCACCAAACCGCTGATCGCCCAGACGGCTCTCGCCCCGGAAGGGACACGTCCGCGCTTCCCCGGCAGCGAGCCGCCCTATCGGCCGCTCGTGCCCTGCGACACGCAGACACTGCCCAACTTCAACGGGCCGCTCGCCTCGGGCCCCGCGGACGGGGGTGGATGATGGCGCCGGAGGCAAACGACGGCGGGCGGGGGATCCGCGACCAGATCGAGCGCTACCGCACCGCCTTCATCGCCGTCGTGACGATGGTCGTGGTCGCCGCGGGGAGCGCCGGCTACATCCTCGCCCACGAGCGCCTCTCGGTGCCCGCGTGGGTGCCGGTCATCGGCCGCGAAACCTTCGTGCTGAAGGGCGAATTCGAGACCGCCCAGGCGGTCACCCCCGGCCAGGGCCAGTCGGTCACGATCGCGGGCGCCAAGGTCGGCGAAATCTCGAGCGTCGAACTGCATGAAGGCAGAGCGGTGGTGAGCATGCACCTGACGCCCAAGTACGCCCACTACATCTATCGCGACGCGACAATGCTGCTGCGTCCCAAGACGGGGCTCAAGGACGAGACGGTCGAGATCTCCCCCGGCAACCCGGCCACCGGGCGGGTGACCGGCGGCTACACGATCCCGGTATCCCAGACCAGCCCGGACGGCAACCTCGACGAATTCCTCGCCGCGCTCGACGGCGAAACGCGCGTCTACCTGCAGGAGCTGCTGGCGGGGGCCGCCCAGGGTCTGCAGGGCAACAGCGCCAACCTCGCCGCCACCTTCAAGCGCTTCGACCCGCTGGCCCGCGAGTTCCAGGAAATCGGCCGCGAGGTCGCCAAGCGCCAGTACTACGTGGAACACGGGATCCACAACTTCCGCCTGCTGCTGGAGGCGCTCGGCAGCAAGAACGCCAAGCTCGCCCAGTTCGTGGACTCCTCGAACGCCGTCTTCGCCACCTTCGCGGCGCAGGACCGCGCGGTGCAGGCAACCCTGCACGAGCTGCCCGGGGTGCTCACGCAGGCCAACCACAGCTTCGGCAAACTCACCACCGCTGCCCACGTGGCCGGCACCACGCTGCACGCGCTCGAGCCCTTCGCCAAGAACGTGGCGCCGGCCGAGCGCGCCTCGGTGCCGTTCTTCAGGAAGACGACACCGATCCTCGCGAACGAGGTCCGGCCGCTCTTCCGTCAGATACTGCCGGTCATCAGCCAGCTTCAGCCTTCGCTGCAGGACTTCGCGCAGGCCTCGCCCCAGTTGACGACGGGCTTCACGGTGCTCAACGAACTCTTCAACGAGCTCGCCTACAACCCCGGCCCCAACCAGGCCGGTTTCCTGTTCTTCGCGGACTGGGGCGCCCACGACCTCAACAGCGTCGTCTCCCAGGGCGAAGCCAATGGGGCGGTCGGTCAGGCGCTGCTGTACTTCAACTGCGAAGTGGTGCCGATCCTGACCGGCGTGGCGGCGGTCGACCCAACGGCGAAACTGGCCCTGGGCCTGCTCAACCCGCCGAGCACTGCGGAGTGCGCCTCGGCGAGCAAAGCGGCCCCCGCGGCCAGCGCCGCAAGCCTGCACGGCGGCGTCAGCAAGCTGGCCCGGCTCGCGGACCGCGTCTTCGGCCAGGGCCCCGACGCCGCGGCGCTTGCGTCGAAGGCGGGCGGGGGGGGAGGCTGAGATGCAGAAGCGCGCCCCCACGCTGGCGAACATCCTGGTGATCGTGCTCTTCGCCCTGAGCTGCTTCGGCCTGCTGCTGTTCCTGTGGGACTCCTTCGGTGGCCCGGTGCCGTTGAAGCCCAAGGGCTACCGCTTCACGGTCGAACTCTCGCACACCCTCTCGCTTGCGGAAGAGTCCGACGTGCGCATCAGCGGCGTCAACGTCGGTCACGTCGTCAGTCTCGCCACGCACCGCAGCGGCCTGACCGACGTGACCGTCGAAATGAACCACCAGTACGCTCCGGTGGCCTCCAGCGACCGCATGATCCTGCGCCAGAAGACGCTGCTGGGGGAGACCTACATCGAAATGTTCCCCCAGCGCCAGCGAGGAGCTCCACTGTCCGATGGCGGGCGGATCCCGGCCGACCAGGTCGAACCGGCGCTGACACTCGAAGACGTGTTCTCCCTGCTCGATCCCAAAACGCGCGCCGCCTTCAAACTGTGGCAGCAGTCAGTTGCGGCCGCATACAACGGGCGCGGGGAACAGCTCAACTCGGACTTCGCCGAGCTCGAACCGTTTGCGGAACACGCCAACAAGCTGTTGGGCATCCTCGCCTCCCAGGAAGGGGCCGTGCGCGCGGTGGTTCACAACACTGGAGTGGTGTTCGACGCGCTCACCGAACGCGACCACCAGTTCCGCGGGCTCATCGAAAACGGCGAGCGCACCTTCCACGCGCTCGCCCACAGCAGCCAGCAGTTCGCCGACGCCTTCCGTGCGCTTCCCGCCTTCGAGCAGCGCGGGACTAAAACGCTGCGTGAATTCGACCGCCTGGCGACCGTCGCGAGCCCCGTGCTCGACGAGTCACGTGCGTGGGAGCGCGCGCTCACCCCGCTGCTGCAGGGCGTTAGGACGTTCACGCCCTCCTTCAACGACCTGGTCACCGACACCGGCACGTTGACGAGCGCCTCCAAGCGGGGTCTGCCCGCGTTCGAAAGCTCGCTCGGTCTGCTCAAGCCGCTGCTCGGCGACGTCACCCCGACGCTGCGCAACTTCGACCCGTTCCTGAAGTACCTCGGCGACTACGTCCCGGAGCTGCAGGGGTTCCTCGGCAATGTGGCCGCCGCCACCGAGGCGCACGACGGGAACCCCGACGTCGCAGACCACCAGAATGAGCACTACCTGAGGGGCCTGCCCACGATCAACCCCCAGGGTCTCGCGGTGTACAGCCAGCGGGTCGGCACGAATCGTGCGAACCCCTACTTCCACTCGGGCGCCTTCCGCCTGCTCGGCAGCGGCGGCCTGCAGGTCTTCAGCAACGCCGCCTGCGCCGACTCCTCGCCCTCGGTCAGCGGACCGGCCAACACCGCGGTGCCGCAGATCGTCATCGAACAGCTGACCGGGAGCTGGAACGAACCCGGGAAGCCCGAACAGCACCAGCCGCCCGTCGCCAACACGCCCGAAAGCACGACCAACGCGGTCGGCGCGCCCGCCTGCACCCAGCAGTCGCCCTTCACGTGGGAAGGCGTGACCAGTCAGTTCCCGCACACTGCGGCGGCCAAATAGGCAGGGCTGGCGGCCGAGCGGCTGATCGACGACCAGCGACTGGTCGACGACCAAGCGGCCGATCGATCTAGAGGTTCAGGTTCGGAGTCGCTCGAGCCGCAGTGGGATCGAGCGCCGCCGGCTGTGCGACCGCTCAGGCGATCCCGGCCCGGTGACGATCCCCCGCGAGGGGTTCGGGCCCGGAGAGCTCCGGGAGACTGAGGAAGCTGAGAAAGCGCAGCCGGTAGCGGCCCACCACGATCTCATCGCCGTCCTCGAGCATTCGCCATTCGATCCGCTCGCCATTGACGAACACGCCGTTGAGGCTGCGATCGTCGAGCACCCGGACCCCGTCGGGTTGGCGCACCAGCAGGGCGTGCCGGCGCGAGACGGTGGGGTCATCGAAGCGCACGTCCGCGGCAAGGCTGCGCCCCACCCGCGTCCACTCCTGGGTCAGGGCCACCACCGTGGTCTCCCCATCCTCCTCGTAGGCGAGGTACTCCCCGGGCTGCTCGATGCGCTCGGCGACCTCCGCGAGCCAAGCAGCCTCACGCTCGGCGGTGTCCTCCGGGGCGTGCGCCCCGTCTGCGGTTTCCCGCTCGAGCCGTCCGGCGCTGAACAGCGAGGCGCGCACGAAGCTCGCCCCCCCGCAGCCGGGGCAGTCGCTCAGCGAGTCGCAGGCCGCAAGGGTCAGCACGTAGCCGCAGCGCTGACAGCGAAAGGATCCCGCTCCCGCCATGGTGCCCGAGGTCAGAGACTCCATCATCACGCAGCTCCTCTTCTCCTGTTGGGGTCACGTCCTGCGCTCACCCACCGGCCGAACCCTGCGCGATCATATCGAGACTTGCCCAAGCGGGTCTAAAAGGCTTGTAATTTTCTGGAGACCCGTAGTTGGGGGCTTCACAGTCTCCATCCGGGGCGGGGATCCTGGACTGGGGCGGCCCAACTCTTCTACCCCCGCTCGGTCTCCTCCAAACGGGGCGGGGGTTGGGGAAGGAGTCCATGGCGGCGCGGCGAAGTCCATGGCATGTCCCCCGCGACGGTCACCGACATCGAACGCTTCGAGCGCCTGCTCCTACGGCGCGCGGTGGGGGTCCTGACGTCGGATCGCAACCGCTGCTGCGACTGCGGACGCACTCCGCTGGTGGGGGAGCGGGTGCACCTCTACGAGCACCGCGGCGCGGTGGTCTGCGAGCTGTGCCGCCCGCTGCGCCGCGAGGACCCGACGGCGACCGAGACGGTGCGCCACTCCGAACGGGGCCACGGCGTGCGCCTTGCCGCGCTGGCCGATCTCCGATCGGTCGCGTAGGGGGCTCAGGGGCCCAGCTCGCAGGGCCGTGTGGGACGCGGTGTCGAGCGCTGCTCCCGGTCGGATGCGGCGCTGGGGCCGCCCGCGCTTGTAGACTGCCGGTCGCGATGGACCCGGTGACCGTCTCGATCCTCATCAACGCTCCCCGCGAGCGGATCTTCGAGTACCTGCAGGACATCGCCAACCACTCCGAGTTCACCGACCACTACCTTCAGGACTGGCACCTCACCCGGGTGGACTCCGTGGGCCGGGGAGCGGGCGCGCGCTTCCGCGTGGCGATCCCCGGCAACCGCTTCAGCTGGGGCGACGTGACGTTCGCGGAGGTGCTCCCCCCGCACCGCATCGTCGAGGTGGGCCGCGGGGGCAAGTGCAACCGCGTGCGCACCCTCGGGGTCTACGAGCTCGCTCCGGGCGCGGGGGGCACCACGCGCGTGCAGTTCACGCTGGAGACCCAGCCCAGCACGCTCTCCGATCGCCTCATGGAGTCGTTCGGGGCGCGGGGGTGGCTGCGGCGCAAGAACATGAAGGCCATGCGCCGTCTGCGCTCGATCATCGAGAGCGGGGAGGGTCGCGGCCGGCGCGTCACGGTCGCCGGCGGATAGACTCCCGCGTCGCATGCACAGCCTCCCCAACGACGCCCTCCGCTCGCAGCCCTCGAAGGCCGATTCTGGGCCCCGCCGCGTCCCCTCGCTGCCCCCGCGGACCAGGCTGCGGCCGGCCGCGATCTTCGCCGCGCTTGCAGTGTTGGCGGCGCTGGCGCTCGGCGCCTGCGGGGAATCCCATACGCGGGTCACGACCGGCAGCTACGCCGGGGGGTCCGGCAAAAACGCTCCCTACCTGAACGTGGGGCCCCTCGTCTACGAGGTCCAGCTCTCCCGCCAGCTCAACCCCTACGACACAGAGGACGCCAACTACCTGCTCGGCCTCACCCCCGCCCAACGCCAGCTGCACCCAGGCGAAGAGTGGTTCGGGGTGTTCATGCAGGTCTACAACGAAAGCAGCCTCCCGCATCCGGCGGCGACGGACTACACGATCACGGACACCCAGGAAAACACCTACTACCCGCTCGCCCTGGGCCCGGCCAACCTGTTCGCCTACCGCGCGGGGGCGGTGCCCCCCAAGAGCCAGATCCCCGCCCCCGACACCGTCGCCGCCGACGGGCCCACGCAGGGGGCGCTGCTGCTCTTCAAGATCAAAGTCCTCTCGCTGAACAACCGCCCGCTCACGCTGAAGATCGTCGATCCCCGCGATCCCGCCCAGACGGCCTCCGCGGAACTGGACGTCTAGAGGGTGGCGTAGGCGGCCGTAGGCCGCCGAGCCGGGCCCCTCTTCTTGCAGTCGTGGGTGGCGTAGGCGGCCGTAGGCCGCCGAGCCGGGCCCCTCTTCTTGCAGTCAGCCGCTGGCCTGAAGGGCCGCTTCGATCACCTGCCGCGCCACCGGCGCCGCGGTCGCTCCGCCGGCGCCGTCGCGCACCATCAGGACCCCGACGGCGATCCGCGGGTGCAGCGCCGGGGCGAATGCCGCGAACCACGCATCGGTGTTGCGCGGGTTGCTCTGTTCGGCCTGTTCGGCGGCGCAGTTCGCTTCGGAGGCGTGTTCTCCGGAGGCGTGCGCTTCGGCATCCGCGGGCTTCTGTTCGGGTTCGGAGTCGCTCGAGCCGCAGGGGGATCCTGCGGACTGGGTGGAGGGGGTTCCCAGTTCCGCGGTGCCGGTCTTGCCCGCCACCACGACCCCGGGGATCGCCGCCGCGGTGCCGGTGCCGAAGCGCACCACGTCGATCATCAGGCCCCGCACGGTGCGCGCCGTCGCGGCGCTGATCGCGCGGGTGCCCGTCGGCGCCGCTGCTCCTGCCGCGCCGCCGGCGCCCCTGCCTTCGCCGGCACCCCTGCCTTCGCCGGCGGCGCTACCGCCTGCCCCGGCGGTGCCCGCGGAGGCGGTGAGGCTCGGCGCTGGGCGGCGCCCCCCGTCGGCGATCGTCGCAGCCACGGTCGCCATCTCCAGGGGGGTCGCGAGCACCTGATCCTGCCCGATTGCGGTGGAGCCGACGGCGAGTTCGCCCTGGATGTCGGAGGCCTCCGGGATCGTGCTCTCGGCGGCCCCGGGGACCCCGGGGGGCTGGTTGAAGCCGAACCGTTCCGCGGTCGCCACGAGGCGCGCCGCGCCAAGCTTCACACCCAGGGGGGCGAACACCGAGTTGCAGGACACCGCGAAGGCCTCCACCAGCGAGCCCCCGCATTCCTCCCCGTTGGCGTTGTGCAGCTGCACCCCGTCGAGCGTGGCGGCGGTCTGGTAGGGGAAGGTGCTCTGGGGGGTCGCGATCCCGGCTCCCAGCACCCCGCTCACGGTGATCATCTTGAACGTCGACCCTGGCGGCTGCAGGGCTTCCAGGCCGATCCCCGCCACCCCCAGGATCTGGCCGCTGGCGGGTTCCAGCGCGATCACCCCACCGTACTGGCCGCCCAGCGCGGCGACCGCCGCGCTCTGCACCGCGGGGGAGATCGTGGTCCGCACGGCGCTCCCCGCGTGGGGGCTCGCGTGCGCCAGCACCCGTTCGGCGCCCCCGGCGGCGGGGTTGGCGGGACCGGCGAACAGCACGCCCCCGGGGGTGCCCCGCAAGCGTTCGTCCTGCGCGAGCTCGAGGCCGCTCACCCCCACGATTGCGTTCGCCGGAACTCCCTGGGCCTCCAGCGCCTGGCGGCTGCTCGCGGGGATCGGCCCAACTTCCCCCACCACCGCGCTCGCGGCGGCCCCAAGGGGTGAGCTGCGCGCCCCCGCCGCGCTCGCGGGGCCGTCCGCGAGGACCGAGCCGTCGCGTGCCAGCAGCGCCGCGCGCGGGGGCAGCGTGGTGCGCCTGTGCAGCAGCTCGCCGGGACGCAGGCCGGGGAAGGCGAGCGAGGGGGACCACGCAACGCGCACCTCCCCTTCCCCTTCCCCGGGACCGGAGACGATCGGCAGGGCGAAGCTCTCCGAGACGACGCCGAACAGGCGGGTGCGTACCCGCACGGGCACCATCTCCACGCTCCCCGCCGCCCCCCGCGGGGCGCCCGTCACCCGCTCGCCGCTCGCGGTCGCGGTCATGAGCGCTTCCCGGTAGTCCCCTGCGAATTCGCTCGCCGAGACCTCCCGCTGGGAGGAGGGGGCGATCTCGCCGTACATGCTCGCGTAGTTCCCGCGCGCCCACGCCGCGGTGAAGCGTGCCGCCAGGGCGGGGGCGGGTGAGGAGGAGGAGTGCTCCGCTCCAGCGAGGGCCCCCACGAGGAAGGCCAGCGCCGCCAGCGCGATCACCGGGAGCGCGCGCCGGCGGCGTGCGCTGCGCCTCCTGTTGCCTGCGCTGGGGGTGCTACACGTCTCCCCGCCCCGAGGGTAGGAGGATGGAGCAGTCACTGTCCATCTCCATTGCGGGTTCTCACGCTGGGGAACGGTAGAACATGGCTATGACGACGCTCGACTGGGGGATCCTCCTGTTCGTCCTGCTCCTCGCCATCTTCGGGCTGCGCCAGGGCTTCATCGTGGGGGTGCTCTCCTTCGGGGGGTTCGCCCTGGGGGCGTTCGTGGGGACCCGGCTCGGTCCGCTGCTGCTGCCCCAGGGAGCTGCCTCCCCCTACGCCCCCGCCTTCGGGCTCGTCGGCGCCCTGCTCGCGGGGGCGATCCTCGCGACGGGTCTGGAGGGGCTGGGCTGGCGGCTGCGCCGCACGACGATGCTGATCCCCGGCGTGGGCCTGCTCGACGGCGCGCTCGGGGCGCTGCTCAGCGCCGGGGTGGGCCTGGGGATCGTGTGGATCGTCGCCGCGGTGGCCGCCCAGATCCCCACGGCGACCCAGCTGCGCGCCGACATCCAGCGCTCGGCGATCCTCGGCGAGCTCAACCAGCTGCTGCCCCCCTCGGGCCCGGTCCTGGGCGCGCTCGCGCGCCTGGACCCGATCCCCTCGATCCCGGGCCCCCTGCCGGAGCTCGCGACGCCCCCGCCGCGGATCGCCCACGACCCCGGGGTGCTCGGGGCCTCGCGCAGCGTGGTGCGGGTGATCGGCACCGCCTGCGGTCTCGCGATCGAGGGCTCGGGCTGGGTGGTGGGCCCGGAAGAGATCCTCACCAACGCCCACGTGGTGGCGGGCGAGAGCGACACCACGGTGGAGGTCGAAGGCCGCCCCCCCGGACTCTCCGCGCAGGCGATGGCCTTCGATCCCGAGGTCGATCTGGCGGTGCTGCGCGTCCCCGGCCTGGGCCTCCCCGTGCTGAGCCTGGCCTCGAGCCCCCCCTCGGGCCGCCCGGGGGCGATCCTCGGCTACCCCGAAAACGGCCCCTTCGACGTGCAGTCCGCGCGCATCGGGCAGACCGCGGACGTGGTCACCCAGAACGCCTATGGCCAGGGGCCGGTCACCCGCCTGCTGACCCCCCTGCGCGGCCTGGTGCGCCCTGGGAACTCGGGGGGCCCGGTGGTGGACAGCGCGGGGGAGGTCCTCACCACGGTGTTCGCCGGCACCACCGGCGGGGGGCCCCCGGGCGGCTACGGCGTCGCCAACGCCACCGTGACCGGCGTGCTCGAACACGCGGGCGCGGCGGTGGGGACGGGGCCGTGCGACACCCAGTGAGGGGGGCCAACCGCTAGTCTGGCCCCATGCCCAAGACTCTGGTGATCGCCGAGAAGCCCTCCGTGGGGCGCGACCTCGCGCGCGTGCTCCCGGGGACCTTCAAGAACGAGAAGGAGTGGCTGGAGTCCGAGGAGTACGTGGTCACCTGGGCGGTGGGCCATCTGGTGCAACTCGCGGAGCCCGACGAATACGACCCCAAGTTCAAGCGCTGGCGCATGGAGGACCTCCCGATCGTGCCCGAGCACTTCAAGCTCGTGGTGCGCGACGAGCGCTCGCGCAAGCAGATGTCGGTCGTCACCCGCCAGCTCTCGCGGGAGGACGTGGGGGAGGTCGTCAACGCCTGCGACGCGGGGCGCGAGGGGGAGCTGATCTTCGCCTACATCTACGAGAAGGCCGCCTCCAGCAAGCCGGTGCAGCGCCTGTGGCTGAACTCCATGACCACCTCCGCGATGAAGGCCGCCTTCGCCTCGCTGCGCCCCGGCAAGGAGCTCGCGCTGCTCGAGCAGGCCGCGCGCTCGCGCTCGGAGTCGGACTGGATCGTGGGCATGAACGCCACCCGCGCCGCCACGATCCGCCTGCGCACCTCCTTCGACGGGGCGGTGTCCCTGGGGCGCGTGCAGACCCCCACCCTCGCGATCGTGGCGCGGCGGGAGGAGGAGATCAAAGCATTCGTGCCCGAGCCCTACTGGCTGGTGGACGCCGTCTTCGCCGCACCCCCGTTGGAGGGGGAGGGGGAGAGGGGGGTTGAGGACATGGGATCGGACGAGGACGGCGGGGGTGGCCTCCCCGGCGAGCGCGTGTATATCGGCCGCTTCCACGCGGGGGCCAAACCCCGCCTAGCCACTGAAGAGGAGGCCACGGCGATCGTCGCGGCCTGCACGGGCCGGGAGGCCACGGTCACCAAGCTCGAGGTCAAAGAGCAGCGCGAGCGCGCCCCCATGCTCTACGACCTGACCTCGCTGCAGCGCGACGCCAACACCCGCTTCGGCTTCTCCGCGCGGCGCACCCTCTCCGCGGCGCAGCGCCTCTACGAGGAGCACAAGGCGCTCACCTACCCGCGCACCAACTCGCGCTACCTGACGAAAGACATGATCCCCGAGATCAAGCCCACCGCGGAGCTGGTGGGCTCTCAGAGGGAGTACGCGAAGGCCGCGGCCTACGTCGCCGGCCTCGACGTGCTTCCCCTCGGGCGGGTGGTCGACGACGCCAAGGTCACCGACCACCACGCGATCATCCCCACCCGCTCGGAGCACAACGTGGAGCGCATGAGCGAGGACGACCGCCGCGTCTACGATCTCGCCGCCCGCCGCTTCCTGGCGGTCTTCCATCCCGAGGCGGTCTTCGAGAACACCCGCGTGGAGACCACCGTCACCGCGCCTGCGGGCGGGGGTGGCGACGCCTCCTCGGCGCAGGGCGAGGCAAGCGGGGAGGCGACCTCGGGGAAGGCCGGCAAGTACGTGTTCCGCACCCGCGGCAAGCTGCTGATCGTCCCCGGCTGGCGGGGCGTCTACGGGGAGAGCGCCGCGGCCTCCAGCGAGGGCCAGCGCCCGGGCCAGGAGGAGGATGAGGAGGCCGATCAGCAGCTTCCCCGCCTGATCGAGGGCGAGCAGGTGCAGACGCGCAAGATCACGAGCCTCTCCAAGGAAACCAAGCCCCCCCGCCGCTACTCCGACGCCTCGCTGCTGGGCGCGATGGAGACCGCGGGCAAGCTCGTCGACGACGACGAGCTGCGGGAGGCGATGAAGGACTCCGGGATCGGCACTCCCGCGACCCGCGCGGCGATCATCGAGCGGCTCATCTCCGTGGGTTACATCGAGCGCGACGGACGTTCGCTGGTGGCCACCGAGAAGGGTCTCAACGTGGTGCGCCTGCTCGGCAGCCACCCCCTCACCTCGCCCGAACTCACCGGCCAGTGGGAGAGCCGCCTGGACGCGATCGAGCGCGGGGAGGACTCCCGGGAGCGCTTCATGGGCGACATCGCGGGCTTCGCGGGGGAGACCGTGAAGATGCTCGACCAGGCCCTCAAGGACGTGCGCATCCCCAAAGCCAACCTCGGGCCCTGCCCGGTCTGCGGGCACCCGATCCTCGAAAACCGCAAGGGCTACTCCTGCTGGGCGCGCACAGACCCGGGGTGCGGCTTCGTGATCTGGAAGGCCAAAGCCGGCAAGCAGCTCCCCGTGGCGATCGCGCGGGAGCTGATCAAGACCGGCTACACCGCCGGCGTCGTCACCGGCTTCCGGGGACGCTCGGGGCGCAGCTTTCGCGCCCACCTCGCCCTGCAGCAGACCGAGGATGGCAAATGGCGCGTGGAGTTCAACGAGGCGTGGGCCAAGGAGGGCGCCAAGCCGCCCGACCAGGAGACTGTCGCCGAGGCTGCTGCCGCTGCTGCCGCCGAGGCCGAGCAAGCCGCTGAGGCTGTGGCCGCTGTGGCCGATCGCTGATCGCCCGGCGAGCGCTGCAGCAACGCCAGGGGTGGAGCTACCGCCGGCGGTGAAGCCGCTGCCGGCAGTGGGTCGGCTCTCTGAGGTGCGCAGGGTGCGCAGGCGAGACTGCGGCGGGAGTGCCGCCGCAACGTCGGGGGGGTGCGCCACTATGGGCGGCCATGCCGATCACGCTCGTCACGGGGCCCGCCAACGCGGGCAAGGCGAAGGTGGTGCTGGACGCTCTGCGCGCCCACCACACGCGCGAGGAGGAGCCGCTGCTGGTGGTGCCCACTCGCGCCGACGTGGAGCACTACCGGCGCGAGCTGGCCGTGGGGGGACTCGTGCTGGGGGTGCGGGTGGAGCGCTTCGGGGGCCTGCTCGCCGAGGTGCTCCGCCGCGCCGGCTCGGCCGAGCGGCCCCTCGGCCGCCTCGCCCGTGAGCGGGTGCTCGCCGCGGTGCTGGGGCGCGCCGTCGGGGAGCGCGCCAGCCCCGGCGTGGTGCGCGCCCTGGCGTCGCTGGTGGGGGAGCTGGAGGTGGAGCGCGTAACGCCCGCGCGCCTGCGGGGGGCGCTGGAGGCGTGGGCCGCCACGGATCCCGCGCACGCCCCCCACGCGCGCGCACTGGGGGGGCTCTTCGAGGAGTACCGCGGCGCGCTCGATCGGCTGGGGCGGGCCGACCCCGAGCGGCGGGCGGCGCGGGCGCTTGACTCTCTGCGCCGGGCCCCCGCACTGTGGGGATCTACGCCGGTGCTGCTGTATGGCTTCGACGACTTCACGGGACTGCAGCTCGACACGATCGAGACCCTGGGCGCGGTGGTGGGGGCCGCGGTGACGGTCTCGCTCACCTACGAGCCCGGCCGTGTGGCGTTCGCGGGGCGCGGGGACACCTTCCAGCGCCTGCTTCCCCTCGCGGCCGAGCACCGCAGCCTGGGCCCCCGGGCGGAGTACTACGCGCCCGGTTCCCGTCCCGCCCTGCACCACCTGGAGCGCAACCTCTTCGAGTCGGACCAGCCCTCCCCGGTGAGCGCGGGGGAGGCCGTGCGGCTGCTGGAGGGCGGGGGGGAGCGCGCCGAGCTGGAGCTGGTGGCGGAGGAGATCGGGGGACTGTTGAGGCGCGGGATGCAGCCGGAGGAGATCGCGGTGGCGCACCGCTCCCCGGGGACGATCGCAGAGCTCCTGGGGGAGGTCTTCGCCGCCCACGGCATCCCTCACACGCTGGAGCGCCGCCTGCCCTTCGCGCATACGGCGATCGGCCGCGCGCTGCTGGGCCTGTTGGAGGCGGCCTTCGAGCGTGGGGAGGACGGTCTCGGGGAGGGCGGCCCACGACAGGTTGGTTTGGGGGAGGGCGGTGTGGGACAGGGCGGTGTGGGACAGGGCGGTGTGGGACAGGGCGGTGTGGGACAGGGCGGTGTGGGACAGCTTGGTCTGGGGGAGGGCGGTGTGGGACAGGGCGGTCTGGGAGCCCTGCTGGCGTGGCTGCGCGCCCCCGGGGTGCTGAGGCAGGTGGAGTTTGCGGACACGTTGGAGCGGCAGGCGCGACGGGCGGGTGCAAGCACGGCGGCCCAGGCGCGCGCCCTGTGGGAGGCCGAGCACTGGCCGCTTCAGACTCTCGATCGGCTGCGGGAGGCCGCCGAGGGGGGCTCCGTGGCGCTGATCGAGCGTGCGGCGCACGAGCTCGAGCGGCTGTTCTGTGCACCGCGGCTGCACGGGGCGCGGGTGCTGGCGCCGGCCGAGCTGCAGGAGGCCCGCGCGCTGGCGGTCGGCCGGGCGGCGCTCGAGGAGCTGCGCGAGCTGGCCCGCCGCGCACCCGATCTGGCCCCCGACGCGGGCGATCTGATCGCAACTCTGCGCGGGCTGGAGCTGGTGGTGGGCGAGGAGTCCCGCGGGGGCCCGGCGGCGTCTCGGGAGGGCGCCTGCGCACCGTCTTCCCCTACCGCGGTGAGTGTCCTCGATCCCCTTTCCCTGCGTGCGCGCAGGGTGCGGGCGTTGTTCCTGTGCGGCCTGCAGGAGGGTCTCTTCCCGGCGCCCGCGCGGCCGGAGCCCTACCTCTCCGAAGAGGAGCGCCGCGGGTTGGCGCAGGCTTCGGGCCTGCGGCTCGGCCGGCCGGGGGACGCGCTCGCGGCGGAGCGCTACCTGCTGTACGCGGCGGTCTCGCGCCCGGAGGAGCTGCTGGTGCTGAGCTGGCACACCGCGGACGACGACGGCCTGGCGAGCGCGCGCTCCTCGTTCGTGGACGATGTGTGCGACCTCTTCTCGTGTGATCTGCACGCGGCGAGGACACGGCGGGCGCTGGGCGAGGTGACTCCGCCCGACTCAGGAGGAGGAGGAGGAGGAGGAGGGGCTCCTGCGGGCGTTGCAGCAGCCCCACAGGACAAGGCGGGGGCTCCCCAAGGCGGGATCCGCCCCCTGCGCGATCCACGTGTGCTCGCGGACCTGCGCGAGCGACGGCTGTGGTCGGCCTCCGGCTTGCAGGCGTGGGCGGGCTGCCCGGTGCGGTGGTTCGTGGAGAGGCTGCTGGGCGCGGAGGACCTCGAGCCCGAGGCCGAGCCGCTGGCGCGCGGGGGTCTCGCGCATGCGGTGCTGCGCGACGTGCTGGAGGGTCTGAGGCGGGAGACGGGCTCCGCGCGCCTGACACCCGAGCGCCTGCCCCGAGCACGCGAGCTGCTGCACGCCGCCCTGGAGGAGCACGCCCGCGAGCACCCGCTCTCAACGGCCCCCGAGCGGGTGCCCGGGGTACGCCGGAGGCTGGAGGCAGATCTGGAGCGATACCTCGAGCACGCCGCCACGTGTGCGGAAGAGTCCGAGCGGCCCGAGACCCCACTGGAGCCCACCCATCTCGAGCTCTCCTTCGGCTTCCCCGCGGAGAGGGTGGCGCAGGCGGCCGAGGGCGGCCAAGCCGGGCCCCTCGTTTTCGGTCGGGTGGCGCAGGCGGCCGAGGGCGGCCAAGCCGGTCGGCCCGGGGGGCTGCCCGCGCTGGACCTCGGCGGCGGGGTCCTGGTGCGCGGCTACATCGACCGCGTCGACCTCGCGCCGGGGGGGGAGGCGGTGGTGTACGACTACAAGAGCAGCTACGCCCCACCACCCGACAGATGGGTGGGGGAGCGCAGCTTCCAGGTTGCGCTCTACATGCGCGCCGTGGAGGAGCTGCTCGGCGGGCGGGCGGTCGGCGGCTTCTACCAGCCGCTCTCCGGCCGCGACCTGCGCGCGCGGGGGGTGCTCGAGGAGGGGGAGGGAGTGGAGCTGCGATGTGTGCGGGGAGACGCGCGCGAGCCCGCGGAGGTGCGGGGGCTCGTGGAGGAGGTCGTGGGCGTGGCGCGGGAGGCCGCCGAGCAGGCGCGCGCGGGGGAGCTTGAGGCCCGGCCCGGCACCTGCGGGTTCGGGGAGGGCGGGTGCATGTACCCGTCGATCTGCAGGTGCGAGCGCTGAGGGCTCTCGCCTCAATATCTGCCGGCCTGGTGTGGCCGACCGAACAGGGAGACACTCGCTTCGCTCGCATCCCCGGTTCGGCCAGCGGCGGTCTGCGCCACCCGCGATGCTCGGCGTGCCACCAGCACGCCTGCGCTCGCGTGCGTCGCATCCCATCCACGGATCGACCACCCCAGATCCGCCATCTATTGAGGCGAGAGCCCTGAGCCCGGAGATCCCCGGGACCCCGGCCGATCTGCGATCGGTCCTGACCCCCGAGCAGGAGGAGGCCGTGGCGCGCCGGCGCGAGCCGCTGCTGCTGGCCGCCGGGGCGGGCAGCGGAAAGACCTCGGTGCTGGTGGAGCGCTTCGTGCGGGCGGTGCGCGAGGACGGCATCGCCCCGGGCCGGATCCTCGCGATCACCTTCACCGAGCGTGCCGCCGCGGAGCTGCGCGAGCGGGTGCGGGCGCGGCTGCTCGAGCTGGGGGGGGTGCAGGACGCGCGGTGGCCGGTCTCCGAGCGACCCGAGAGCGCCACGATTGGCACCTTCCACGGCTTCTGCGCGCGCCTGCTGCGCGTCCACGCGCTCACCGCGGGCCTCGATCCCGAGTTCGCGATCCTCGACGAGGCCGACGCGGGACGGCTGCGCCTGCTCGCCTTCCGCCGTGCGCTGGCGGCGCTGTTGGCGGGGGCGCGCCGCGAGGAGGCCATCGATCTGCTCGCCGCCTACGGCGCCGACCGGGTACGGCGGATGGTGCTCGGGGTGTACGCCGAGCAGCGCAGCCGCGGCGCGAGCCTGCCCACCCTGCCCGACCCGATGCTCTCGGTGGCGGAGCCCTCAGAGCGCTCGGAGCCCGCTTCTTGCGAGTCGGAGTCCTCCTCGGAGGGGCTGCCACCTGCCCTGCAGCCGGCGCAGCGGGAGCGCGAGGCGATCCGCGCGTGCACGCTGCTGGGCGCGGTCATGGAGGAGTTCGGACGCGGCTACGCCAAGCTCAAGCGCGCGCGCGCGGCGCTCGACTTCGACGATCTGGAGCTGTGCGCGCGCGACCTCCTGGCGGGCAACGAGGGGGTGCGCCGGGCGTGGAGGGAGCGCATCGAGCTGCTGATGGTGGACGAGTTCCAGGACACCAACCGCCGCCAGCTCGCGCTGCTGGAGCTGCTGGAGCGCGAGAACCTGTTCACCGTCGGCGACGAGCTGCAATCGATCTACGGCTTCCGCCACGCGGAGGTGGAGATCTTTCGCGAACGCCGTCGCAGGCTCCACGCGGAGGGGGCGGCGATTGCGCTGGCCCACAACTTCCGCGCCCGCCCCCCGCTGATCGCCGCCGTGAACGGCGTCTTCGGGGAGCGCTTCGGGGATGCCTACACCCCGCTGATCGCCGCCCGCGAGCAGGGCGGCCGGGGAGACCCGGCGCCGACGGGGGAGGTCGAGGGCGGCGAGGCCGGCGGGGAGACGCGTGAGGCTGGCCGGGGGGCTGGGGCAGCCGGCAGGGACGTTGGCGGGGAGGCCGAGGGGCCGCTGATCGAGCTGCTGCTCACCGACAAGGGCGCCTGGTCGGAGTGCGGGGAGCGGACCCCGCCCACGCACTCCCTTGCGCATGATGTCGCCGGGGCGCTGCCGCCCGCCACCCTCTGGCGTCAGGCCGAAGCGCGCCTGCTGGCCCAGCGCGTCGCGGAGCTCATCGCGGCCGGGAAGGCCGCGGCGGGAGATGTGGCGGTGCTGTTGCGCGCCGCGGGGGACCTGCCGGTGTACGAGCGCGCGCTGGAGGAGCGCGGCCTGCGCACGCTCGCCGCCGTGGGGAGCTTCTGGGGCCACCAGCAGGTCGGCGACCTGCTGGCGTGGCTGCGCGCGCTCGCCAACCCCCTGGACGAGCTCGCGCTCTACTCCGTGCTCGCCTCCCCGCTCGTGGGGATCTCGAGCGATGGCCTCGCCCTGCTCGCGCTGCACGCCCGCGCCGCGGGGGCCGGCGCGTGGGCGACCATCGAGGGCGCGAGGGGCGCGGCGGTCGAGGGTGGGGAGGGTACGGCCAGTGAGCGCGTCGACGCGGAGAGCGAGCTGTACGCGAACCTGCCCGCTCCCGACCGCGAGCGTCTCGCGCGCTTCGCCGAGCGCTTCGCCGCCGAGCGGGGCTCCGCCTCCGAGCTGGGCGCGGCGGAGCTGCTGCTGCGTGAGATCGCCCTGAGCGGCTACGAACGGCACGTGCTCTCCCTCGAGTGGGGCGATCGGCGCCTGGCGAACATCCACAAGCTGCTGCGCCTCGCGCGCCGCTTCGAGGCCGCGGAGGGCCGCGACCTGAGGGGCTTCCTGGATTACGTCGAGCACCGCCAGGCGCTCTCCGAGAGCTCCGAGCCACACGCCCCGATCGGCTCCGAGCCCGACGCGGTCCGCCTGATGACGATTCACGCCGCCAAGGGCCTCGAGTTCCCCGTGGTCTGCCTCGCGGACCTCGGTCGCGGCGGTAACGGAAGGCCGCCGGACCTGCTCGTGGACGGGGATCGCATCGGCCTGCGACTGGCGAGCCTCGACGGCTCCCCGCCGGTCGGGTGCCTGCGGTACGAGCAGCTCCATGGGGAGCGCCGCCGCTTGGAGGCGGCGGAGGAGGAGCGGATCCTCTACGTCGGGATGACCCGCGCACGCGAGCGCCTGCTGCTGAGCGGAGCCTGCGACTTCGCGCGCTGGCCCGCGGCGAATGGGGCAGGCGGGGCGCCAATCGTCTGGTTGGCTGCAGCGCTTGCACCCGAGCTGCCCGCGCTTGCCCGCACGCTGGAGCGGCCGGTGGCGGAGCTCGACATGGGTGGAGGAGGTGGAGAGGGTGTCCTCTGCTGGCTGAACAGCCCCGCCACCGTCGGTGAGGTTCTCCGTGAGGAGTCTCTGCGCTCAGCGCGAGCAGCCGCGGCCGAGAGATGGGACGCGCCAGCGAGTCCGTCTGTCCCTCGGGAATCAGCACCCGTACCGGTGCCATCGCCGCTCAGCTACACCGCGCTGGGCGAGCTGGAGCGATGCGGGTACAGGTACTACCTGGAACGCGTCCTGCGAATGCCAGAGGACCATGCGGCAGGTCGCGGCGACGCCCATCATGGAGATGGCCTGCGCGCCCGCGCGCGGGGCGTGCTGGTGCACCGTCTGCTGGAGTCCTTCGACTTCGCCCCCGCCAGACTCCCGCTCGAGGAGCGCCCGACACCGCGGGAGGTCTCGGCGGCCGCGCGCGAGCTCGGCATCGCGACATCCGCGCCCGAGCGGGAGGAGATCGCGCAGCTCGTGCGCTCGGCGGCCGGGACCGCGCTCGCGCAGCGCATCGCCGCGGCGGAATCCGTGCGTCGCGAGCACCCCTTCGCGTTGCTGCTCCCCGGCGAGCAGCTGATGGCGGGGGTCCTCGACCTGCTCGCGCGCGAGTCCCGGGGGGGCTGGCTGGTGGTGGATTACAAGAGCGATCGCGTCGCACCCGGCGAGGACCTGGAGGCGCTGGTCCAGCGGGAGTACGGCGCGCAGCGGATGCTCTACGCGCTGGCCGCGCTCCATGCGGGGGCGCCGCGGGTCGAGGTCGTCCACTGGTTTCTGGAGCGTCCCCACGAGTGGGCTCGCGCCAGCTTCGGCGCCGAGCAGCGGGCGGGCTTGCAGGAGCAGCTGCTCGCCCGCTTGGAGCGCGCCCGTGCGCGCGGCTTCGCGGTCAGCGCGGCGCCCCATCGGGGCCTTTGCCTTACCTGCCCGGGACGCACGCGGCTATGCTCGTGGAATGCGGCCGACACGCTCCGCGAGCGGCCCCCCGGGATCGGTGGCTCATCAACCCCCAGCGGCGAGTCCTGAGGGCGCCCGGGTGGAGTCCTCGGACGTGGAGCTGTTCGCGCGGGTGCGCCAACAGGGCGACACGCGTGCCCGTGAGCTGCTGATCGAACGCTACCTCCCGCTCGTGCGCCGTCTCGCGCGTCGCTACCAGCACGCCGAGGAGCCTCTGGAGGACCTCGTGCAGGTGGCGTCCCTGGGGCTCATCAAGGCGATCGACCGCTTCGACGTGGGCCGCGAGGTGGTCTTCTCCAGCTACGCCGTGCCCACGATCCTGGGGGAGCTCAAGCGCCACTTCCGCGACCGCACCTGGTCGGTCCGCGTCCCCCGCGACCTGCAGGAGCTCGCGCTGCGTGTGGATCGCGCCGTCACGCGCCTCTCGGTGGGCGAGCGCCGCTCCCCGTCGGTCGGCGAGATCGCGATCGCCGTGGGGGCCTCGCACGAGCAGGTGCTCGATGCGCTGGAGGCCGCCGCCGCCTATCGGGCGGCGTCGCTCGACGCGCCGCGCTCCGCGGCCCAGGGCGCCGAGGCGGCGGAAAGCATCGCCGACACCCTCGGAGTGGAGGAGAGCGGCTTCCGGCGCGCCGAGGAGCATGCGACGCTCGAGCCGCTGCTGGCCCGCGTCTCCGCCCGCGAGCGCCTGGTGCTGCAACTGCGCTTTGGCGAGGACCTCACCCAGGCCGAGATCGGCGAGCGCATCGGCGTCTCCCAGATGCAGGTCTCGCGCCTCATCCGCCAGGCCCTCGCGCGGATGCGCGCTGGGGCCGGGGAGGAGTCGCCCACGTCTTGACATCGCCGGTTTTGCGCCTCACACTGTCCCGATGCCCCGCTCGATCTGGAAGGGTACCCTGGCCTTCGGCTTGGTGAGCGTGCCGGTCAAGCTCTACAGCGCGGTCGTCGACCGCAGCCTGCACTTTCACCAGCTGCACGCCACCGACCATGCGCGCATCGTGCAGCGGAGGGTCTGCTCCGCCGAGGGTGAGGAGGTCCCCTACGAGGAGATCGTCAAAGGCTACGAGGTCGCCCCGGGACGGCATGTGGTGATCGAGGCCGAGGAGATCGCCGCGCTGGAGCCGGCCTTCACCGGCACCATCGAGATCGAGGACTTCGTGGGGATGCAGGAAATCGATCCCATCTACCTCGACCGCCCCTACTTCCTCGTCCCCGGCGCCGGTGGCGCCCGCCCCTACCGGCTGCTGCTCCAGGCGATGCAGGACACCGAGAAGGTCGCGATCGCTCGCGTGGTGTTGCGCTCGCGTCAGCAGCTCGTGGCGATCTACCCCCACGAGGAGGTGCTGCGGATGACCACCATGAACTTCGCCGACGAGATTCAGCGGACCGCCGAGCTTCCCGAGCTTCACGAGGAGGAGGTGCAGCTCGGCGAGCGCGAGCTCGAGATCGCGCATAGCCTCGTGGAGGCGGTCGTCCGGCCCTTCGACATCGCCGCCTACCGCGACACCTACCGCGAGGCGGTGCTGGACCTGATCGATCGCAAGGTCGGCGGCGAGCAGATCGCGCTCGAACCCCCCGCTCGCCGGGAGCTGCTCCAGGCCCCCGACCTGATGAGCGCCCTGGAGGCCAGCATCGAGCAGGTGCGCGCCCGCCGCGAGCGCGACGGTGCGCCCCCAGTGGCCCGCAAGCGCGCCAACGCTGCGCCCAAGGCCAAGGCTGCGCCCAAGAAGGCCAAGGCTGCCCCCAAGGAGTCCTCGCCTCGCTCCCCCGCGACGGCGGGGGGTCGCAAGAAAGCTCGGACCTAGAACACGAGCCCCAGCACCAACTCCTCGCCGGCGCCGTCCGCGGAGGGCTCGATTCGCAGCTCGTCGGTCATGCGCTCCAGCACGTTTCCCACGCCGGGGAGCACCGCGTCCTTCACCAGCCGGCCTGCTGCATGCTCGGGGAGCTCGCTCACGCGCAGCTGGAACTCTCCTCGCCATACGCTCACCGCAAAGGCGAGCTGTCCGTTCGCGGCATGGGTGGGCGCGTGGGCGCTGAGCGCATCGCAGATCAGCATCGCGTCCTCGAGGCGGTCCATCGGGCAGTTGGCGCGTGCGAGCACCATCGAGACCATCCTGCACAGCGCCGGTCCTGCGAGTGGCCCCTGCGCGAGCCGTAGCGAGGCGGAGCACTCGTACGGCGGCTCCTCCTCGATCATCGACTCCCTCGAGGGTCGGCCACGCTGGAGGCCACCTGGTGGATGTCGGCGTCGTAGTGGTGGGGGGCGTCGGTCAGCGAGAAGGTCATGCGCACCTCCGTGCGTTCCGCATCGTCGCGCCCCAGTTGCACGCTCTCGGTGAGCGAGGCGATCAGGGGCAGCCCGAGACCCAGTCCTGGGCTGTCCGGCCGCGGGCCGATGCCTCTGCCCTCGTCGCGCACGACCACCGTCAGCTCGTCTCCCAGCAGCGTCGCGAGCACCTCCATCGGCCCCTCCCTGCCGTCCGGGTAGGCGTGGACGACCACGTTCGTGCACGCCTCGGTGACCGCCAGGCGGATGTCCGCAAGGGTCTGGCCGTCGAGCGCGTACGCATCTTCCAGAGCCCCGAAGGCGTGACGCACGACCGCGATGTTCTCTGCCCGCGCCGGGAGTGCGATCTGCATGTCGGGAGTCATCGTCGGTGTGCTTCTCCCAGCGGAGTGGGGCCGTGGAGCTGTGTCTTGGGTGATGGTGCCCTGCCGGGGCAGTTTTCACACATCGAAAGCCCCGGCTGCCGTGGTATGCACCGCACCCGAGGGTCCGGATGCACTTGTCAAGGAGTGAGCATACGCGAGGCGGCGGGCAGACGTTTGGATGTGGACGGACGACTGGTTCGCCACCCCTGTCCACTGCTACGCTTCAGCCTCCGCCTCAGGTGCCCTCACCGCCTGCACGGAAGGTCCCGCCCGTGCGGGAGGCACCGCCCTCCCGGGAGCACTGCCATGACTTCGCACATCAAGCAGCCGCCCAAGGCCGTCGGCCTCTACGACCCCCGCTTCGAGCATGACGCATGCGGCGTGGGCATGGTCGCGCGCCTGGACAATCGACCTACCCACGAGGTGATTGCGCAGGCGATCGAGGCCCTGGAGAACCTCGAGCACCGCGGTGCCTCCGGAGCCGACCCCACGACGGGGGACGGCGCGGGGATCCTCATGCAGATGCCCGACGAGCTGCTGCGAGCCGTCGTCGACTTCGAGCTGCCCGCGCGGGGCCACTACGGGGTGCTGATGTGCTTCCTCCCGCTTGAGGAGCAGGAGTGCGCGCGCCTGCGCGAGCTGCTCGAGCGCACCACCCGCGCGGAGGGCCAGCGCGTGCTCGGCTGGCGCGAGGTGCCCGTCGATCCCGCCCACGTCGGGCGCACCGCGGGGGCCTGCCGCCCGGCGGTCTGGCAGCTGTTCGTGGGGCCCCCCTCCGGCGCCTTTGACCAGGACGCCTTCGAGCGCAAGCTCTACGTGATCCGCCGTGTCTGCGAGTTGTCTGAATTCCCCGCCCACCCGGACGGCCTGTACGTGGCCTCGAGCTCCTCGCGGACGATCAACTACAAGGGGATGCTGATCTCCAACCAGCTCGCAGGCTTCTACCCCGACCTGCGCGACCCCCGCGCCAAGAGCGCGGTGGCGCTGGTGCACTCGCGCTTCTCCACCAACACCTTCCCGAGCTGGGAGCTTGCCCACCCCTATCGGGTTGTCTGCCACAACGGGGAGTTCAACACGGTGATGGGCAACGTCAGCTGGATGCGCGCTCGCGAGTCGGAGCTGCAGAGCGAGCTGTTCGGGGAGGACCTGCCCAAGATCCTGCCGGTCGTCAAGGCTGGCGACTCGGACTCCGCGACCTTCGACCGCGTGCTCGAGCTGCTGCTGCTCGCCGGCCGCTCGCTGCCGCACGCGGTGATGATGATGATCCCCGAGGCCTACCGCGAACGCGAGGACCTCCCGCAGGCGCTGAAGGGCTTCTACGCGTTCCACTCCTGCTTGATGGAGCCCTGGGACGGCCCCGCCTCGGTGGCGTTCACCGACGGGCGCGTGATCGGGGCCACGCTCGACCGCAACGGCCTGCGCCCGGGGCGCTGGGTGGAGACCGTCGACGGCCTCGTGGTGCTGGGCTCGGAGATCGGCCTGCTCGACATCCCGGCCGAGCGCATCAGGCGCCTGGGGCGCCTGCAGCCCGGCAAGCTGTTCCTCGTGGACCTCGAGCGGGGCTGCATCGTGGAGGACGGGGAGGTCAAGCGCGCGATCTCCACGCGCCGGCCCTACGGGGAGTGGTTCGTGCGCAACTCGGTGCACTTCGACGATCTTCCCCCGTCGGAGGCGGTGACGATCTCCGACCAGCCGCTGCACGCCCGCCAGCGCGCGTTCGGCTACACCCAGGAGGACCTGCGCGTGCTGCTCACGCCGATGGCGCGCGACGGGATGGAGCCGGTGGGATCGATGGGCAACGACCTCGCGCTCGCGGTGCTCTCCGACCAGGCGCCGCCGCTGTTCTCCTACTTCAAGCAGCTCTTCGCGCAGGTCACCAACCCGCCGATCGACCCGATCCGCGAGGAGATCGTGATGAGCCTCGCGACCAGCCTCGGCACCGAGCGCAACCTCTTCGACGAGACCCCCGAGCACGCGCACAAGCTGATCCTGCGTCAACCGATCCTGCTCAACCGGGAGCTGGAGACGTTGCGCCACGTGGCCCACGAGGAGTTCTCCGCGCGCACCCTCGACATCACCTGGCCGATCGCCGAGGGCGCCGCGGGCATGGAGCGGGCGCTGGAGCGCCTCTGCGAACGCTCGCAGGAGGCGATCGCGGAGGGCGTGAACATCCTGATCCTCTCCGACCGCTCGCTGGGGCCGCTGCGTGCGCCGATCCCCTCGCTGCTGGCGGTCTCCTCGGTGCACCACCACCTCGTGCGCGAAGGCACCCGCCTGCGGGCGGGGATCGTGCTGGAGTCGGGGGAGCCCCGCGAGGTGCACCACTTCGCCACGCTGATCGGCTACGGGGTGAGCGCGATCAACCCCTACCTGCTGATCGAGACGCTGGCGGAGCTCGTCTTCCATGGGTCGATCGAGCGTCCAGCAAACGGATCCGCAGCTACCACGCTCAGCTTCGAGGAGGCTGCGCAGAACGTCGTGAAGGCGATCGGCAAAGGGCTCCTGAAGACGATCTCCAAGATGGGGATCTCCACGATCCAGTCCTACCGCAGCGCGCAGATCTTCGAGGCGGTGGGCCTCTCCCGCGAGCTGATCGACCGCCACTTCACCGGCACCGCCTCGCGAATCGGAGGGGTGGGCCTCGGGGAGCTCGCGGTGGAGGCGCTGGAGCGCCACGCCCGTGCATATCCCGCGCCGCACGACGACCTGCTGCCGGTGGGCGGGGTGTATGCGTGGCGGCGCGACGGGGAGCACCACATCTGGAACCCCGAGACGATCGCGCTGGTGCAGCACGCGGTGCGCGCCGCCGAGGACGCCCAGGTGGGCGCCGCGCTCGCCGGGGACGCGGGGGCGCACGAGTCGGTGCGCGAGAGCCCCGCCTACGCCAAGTACCGCGAGTACGCCCGCACCGTCAACGAGGATGCCGCGCGGAGGGCGACGCTGCGCGGGCTGCTGCGGCTGCGCAGCGAGGCGGAGGCTCACGCCGGAGATGGCGCTGCGGGCGCCGGCGGGCCGGGGGCGGGCGAGCAGGGGTCGTCGCCGGGGGCGCTCGGGCGGGGATTGGATGGGGGAGGAGGGGGAGGGATTCCGCTCGGGGAGGTCGAGCCGGCGAAGGAGATCGTGCGGCGCTTCTGCACCGGCGCGATGAGCCTTGGCTCGATCTCGCGTGAGGCGCACGAGACGCTCGCGATCGCGATGAACCGCCTCGGCGGGCGCTCCAACACGGGCGAGGGCGGCGAGGACCCGGTGCGCTTCGCCCCCGACCCCAACGGCGACCGGCGGCGCTCGGCGATCAAGCAGGTCGCCTCGGGGCGCTTCGGGGTGACGATCCACTACCTCGTGAACGCGGACGAGCTGCAGATCAAGATGGCCCAGGGCGCCAAGCCCGGCGAGGGGGGCCAGCTTCCGGGCCACAAGGTGGACAAGTACATCGGCTCGATCCGCCATACCACCCCCGGCGTGGGACTGATCTCCCCGCCCCCCCACCACGACATCTACTCGATCGAGGACCTCAAGCAGCTGATCTACGATCTGCGCTGCGCCAACCCCCAGGCGCAGGTCTCGGTCAAGCTCGTCTCCGAGGTTGGTGTGGGCACGGTCGCTGCGGGCGTCTCCAAGGCCAACGCCGACCGCGTGCTGATCGCCGGCCACGATGGGGGCACGGGAGCCTCTCCGCTCTCCTCGATCCAGTCTGCGGGGGTCCCGTGGGAGATCGGCCTCGCGGAGACCCAGCAGACGCTTCTGCTCAATGAGCTGCGCTCGCGGATCGTGGTGCAGACCGACGGGCAGCTGAAGACCGGCCGCGACGTGTTGATCGCGGCGCTGCTGGGGGCCGATGAGATGGGCTTCTCCACGGGCCCGCTGATCGCGACGGGCTGCATCATGATGCGCGCCTGCCACCTCAACACCTGCCCGGTGGGGATCGCCACGCAGGACCCGGAGCTGCGCAAGCGCTTCAAGGGGACCCCCGAGCAGGTGGTGAACTACTTCTTCTTCGTCGCCGAGGAAGTCCGCGAGCTGCTGGCCTCGCTGGGGCTGCGCTCGCTCGACGAGGCGATCGGCCGCGTGGACCTGCTCGAGGCGGGCCCCGCGATCGACCACTGGAAGGCCCGCGGGGTGGACCTCACCCACATCCTCACCCACGTGGAGCTGTCCGACGGCGAACCCCGCCACCGGGTGCAGCCGCCCCCGCAGGTGCTCGAGGACGCGCTCGACTGGCAGCTCGTGGAGCGCGCGGGGCCGGCGATCGAACGCGGCGAGCGGGTGACCCTGCAGCTGCCGATCCGCAACGTCAACCGCTGCGTGGGGGGGATCCTTTCGAGCCACATCGCGCGCGCGCACGGAGCCGAGGGGCTGGCCCCGGACTCGATCACGGTCGACTTCGAGGGCTCCGCGGGCCAGAGCTTCGGCGGCTGGCTCGCGCCCGGGGTGACCTTCACGTTGCATGGGGACGCCAACGACTACGCCGGCAAGGGCCTCTCCGGCGGGGTGATCGCGATCCGCCCGCGCGCGGGCATGAACGGCGAGTTCGCCGCCGAGCGCAACGTGATCGTCGGCAACACGGTGCTCTACGGGGCGACCTCCGGGAGGGCGTTCTTCCGTGGCCTCGCGGGGGAGCGCTTCGGGGTGCGCAACTCCGGTGCGTGGACGGTGGTGGAGGGCGTGGGGGACCACGGCTGCGAGTACATGACCGGCGGACGCGTGGTGGTGCTCGGTCCCACCGGGCGCAACTTCGCGGCCGGCATGAGCGGCGGGATCGCCTACGTGCTCGACGAGCAGGGAGCCTTCCCCGCGCGCTGCAACATGGGGATGGTCGACTTCGAGGAGCTCGCCCCCGCGGATGCGCTCGAGCTGCGGGCGATGATCTCCGAGCACGAGCAGCGCACCGACTCCCCCGTCGCGCGGCGCGTGCTCGCCGAGTGGGAGCAGCTGCTGGCGGGGGGAGCGTTCGTGAAGGTGATGCCCACCGACTACAAGCGGGTGCTGGCGGAGCTCGCCGAGGAAGAGGAACAGGCCGAGGGAGTAGCGGCGGCCTGATGGGCAAGCTCGGAGGCTCGATGGGAAGGGCGAGGCGGTTCCTGGTGGGCAAGCTCGGGAGCTCGATGGAAGGGCGAGGCGGTTCCTGATGGGCAAGCTCGGGAGCTCGATGGAAGGGCGAGGCGGTTCCTGATGGGCAAGCTCGGCGGTTTCCTGCAGATCGAGCGCCACGGTGTCCCCTACCGCGATCCCCACGAGCGCGCGCGGGACTACCGGGAGTTCATGGTGCTGCGTCCGGAGCCGGAGCTGCGCGAGCAGGGCGCCCGCTGCATGGACTGCGGGGTCCCCTTCTGCCACAACGGCTGCCCTCTGGGGAACCTGATCCCCGATTGGAACGACCTCGTCTACCGCGACCGCTGGCGGGAGGCGATCGTGCAGCTGCACGCCACCAACAACTTCCCCGACTTCACCGGGCGCCTCTGCCCCGCCCCGTGCGAGGCGGCGTGCGTGCTGGAGATCCGCGAGGGGGACGCGGTGACGATCAAACAGATCGAGCACGCGATCGTCGAGCACGCCTTCGCGGAGGGCTGGATCAAGCCCGAGCCCCCGCGCCGCGAGACCGGCCAGGCGGTCGCCGTCGTGGGCTCCGGCCCGGCGGGGATGGCCGCCGCCCAGCAGCTGCGCCGCGCGGGCCACCGGGTGGTTCTGTTGGAGCGCGACGAGGCCGCGGGTGGCCTGGTGCGCTTCGGGGTGCCCGACTTCAAGATCGAGAAGCGCATCGTGGAGCGGCGCGTGCGCCAACTGGTGGAGGAGGGCGTGGAGCTGCGCTGCGGCGTGGAGGTCGGCCGCGACCTCACCGCCCAGGAGCTGCGCGAGGGCTTCGACGCGGTGGTGCTCGCCACCGGCTCGCGCGTTCCCCGCGACCTGCCCGTCCCGGGGCGGGACCTGGAGGGGGTCCACTTCGCGATGGACTACCTCTACCAGCGCAACCGCTTCGTCGCGCGGGAGGATGGCCCGGCGCCCACCGCCTCCCAGCCCCAGGCCGCTGAGGAGATCACCGCGGCCGGCAAGCACGTGGTGGTGATCGGCGGGGGGGACACCGGCGCGGACTGCGTGGGCAACGCGCTGCGCGAGGGCGCGGCGTCGATCGTGCAGCTGGAGCTCCTGCCCGAGCCCCCCGCGCACCGCCCCGACGAGCGCACCCCCTGGCCGCAGTGGCCGCTGAAGTACCGCCTCAGCTATGCGATGGAGGAGGCGAGGGAGGAGGGCGTGGGGGAGCAGGACTACTCGTTGACGACCACGCGCTTCAGCGGCGACGACGATGGCCGGGTGGCGGCCCTGCACATCGCCCGGGCCGAGTCCGCCCCGCCGTTCGCGCCGATCGAGGGCACCGAGCACGAGCTGCCCGCTCAGCTCGTGCTGCTGGCGATGGGCTTCCTGCACCCCGAACAGGAGCTCCTCGACCAGCTCGGCGTGGAAAAGGACCCACGCGGCAACGTCAAGGCCATCAAGCCCTACACCACCTCCGCGGAGGGCGTCTTCGCCGCGGGTGACGCGCGCCGCGGGCAGTCCCTGATCGTGTGGGCGATCAACGAGGGCCGCCAGTGCGCCCGCATGGTAGACCGCTTCCTTGCCGCCAAACGCAACGGGAACGTCACCCCAACCGGCCTGCAGCCCGAAGACGGTGCCCTGCTCGGCCGTGCCGACGCCGATGAGGGCCCCGAGGGCCCGCCGTCGCACGTCAGCGGCGCGGCGAGCGTGGAGTGAGACGAATACCCTGATGGGTCCGCCGTTGCTGCTAGGTGGCGCGGCGAGCGGGAGGCGGAGGCCCTAGGGTCCGCGGGTCGTATCAGCGGCGCGGTGAGCGGGAGTGAGGCTGTTCGCACCGTATGCCGCGCACGTCCCGGCTCACGAGCACGCCCGTGACCTCGCGCTACGCTTTAGACGATGGCCACGTTCGTCCGCGACCCCGAGCCCGTCGAGCTTCAGGAGCTGCGCGAGTATCGCGAACGGCACGACCTCGACCACTGGGATGAGGTGTGGGAGGGTGTGCTGCACACGAACCCCATACCCACCGGTGAACACCAGTACATCCTTCAGCAACTTGCCGAGTTGCTGAGTCCGCTGGCGCGCCGCGCCGGTCTCGTGCCGCTCATCAACGAGTTCGGGCTCGGGCGGCAGGGCAAAAGCAACTTCCGGGTGCCCGACGGCGGCCTGCACCGCGCGCTGCCCCGAGGCGTCTATCAGACGACTGCCGCGCTCGTGATCGAGGTCGTCTCGCCGGGGGACGAGTCGTGGAAGAAGTTCGACTTCTACGCCGCCCACGATGTGGACGAGGTGTTGATCATCGATCACAAAGAGCATCACGTCCACTGGTTCAGGCTCCGGGACGGCGAGTACGAGCCGGTGCAGCGGAGCGCGCTGATCGAGCTCGGGCCCGCCGAGCTGGCCGAGCAGCTCACCTGGCCGTAGGATGAGCGCAACCGATGCCCTGCCCCGCGCCTGCATCATCGGCGCGGGCTCCTCGGGGATCACCGCCGCCAAGGCTCTGGCCGATCGGGGGATCCCCTTCGACTGCTTCGAGAAGTCCGACAAGGTGGGCGGCAACTGGGTGTTCGGCAATCGCAACGGGATGTCCTCGTCGTACTCGACGCTGCACATCAACACCTCACGCGAGCGCATGGAGTACGCCGACTTCCCGATGCCCGCCTCCTATCCCGACTTCCCTCGCCACGACCAGATCGCGCGCTACTTCGATGACTACGTCGAGCACTTCGGCCTGCACGAGCGGATCACCTTCAACACCGGCGTGGAGCACGCGCGCCCATGCGAGGATGGCGGGTGGGAGGTGACGATCGAGGGCGAGGGGGCCGCGGGCGGCCGTGAGGTCCGCCGCTACGACGCGCTGCTGGTCGCCAACGGCCACCACTGGAACCCCCGCTGGCCCGAACCGCCGATCCCGGGGAGCTTCGACGGCGAGCAGATCCACGCCCACGACTACAAGGAACCCAGCCAGCTCGCGGGCCGGCGGGTGGTGGTGGTGGGAATGGGCAACTCCGCGATGGACATCGCGGTCGACGCCTCCTACCACGCGCTCTCCACCACGCTGGTGGCGCGGCGCGGGGTGCATGTCGTGCCCAAGTACATCCTCGGCAGGCCGCTCGACGCGGGGGTGCGGCCCAGCCGTGTGCCATTCCCGTGGCTGCTGCGCGGGATTCAGCTCATCAACCGCCTGACGGTGGGGCCGATGGAACGCTACGGGCTGCCGCGACCCGATCACCGCCTCGGAGAGGCCCACCCGACGGTCTCCTCGCGCATCCTCGACCGCCTCGCCCACGGCGCCATCTCGGTCAAGCCGGAGATCGCCGAGCTCGCGGGCGCTCGCGTGCGCTACGCGGACGGAAGCGAGGAGGAGGCCGACATGATCGTGTACTGCACGGGCTACAAGATCAGCTTCCCCTTCCTCGACGAGCGGGTGGTCTCGGCGCCCGATAACCGGCTGGTGCTCTACAAGCGGATCTTCTCGCCCGAGCATCTGGGGCTGTACTTCATCGGCTTCGTCCAGCCGTGGGGCGCGATCATGCCGGTCGCCGAGATTCAGAGCCGGCTCGTGGCGGAGCATCTGACGGGCACCTACGCTCTGCCCACGTCGACGCAGATGCAGCACGACATGCGAGCGATGCTGCGCCGCCAGGACCGCCGCTACCGGGCCTCCAAGCGGCACACGATCCAGGTGGACTCCTCCAACTACGTGGTCGAGCTCGAGGACGAGCGCCGCGCCGGGCTCGCCCGGGCGCGCGAGGGGGGCTTCGCGTTGCCGCTGCCCCCGCGGGCCTTGCAGGCTGTCTCTTAGCGAGCTCGCCGCGCGCTCCTGCGTTTCCCGTGCTTCCGCGGCCATGCGGGCCGGGCCGTCGCGGGGCGCGCTTGCGCTCACTGGGAGGTACGCGCCCGCGCCGATTGCCGCCCGTCGGTGCCCGCTGGGGGCAGGCATGGACAACTAAACTTGCGGGGTGCCGAGGTTCTGCCGCCACAACCGCTTCATCGAGCGCTGCCCGATCTGCCGGGAGAGCGTGCCGGGGCTCGCGCCGCCCGAGGGCTCCGGACGCCGCTCGCGGAGCGATCGCCGGCCGGTGGGGGCCGAGGGGAGCGGACGCTCCTCGAGTGGGGGTGCGGGTCGCGGCGGATCTCCAAGGATCCGCCGGAGTACCGGGCTGCACGTCAGCCGCGAACGCCGCGCCGAGGACGATGGCTACAGCTCTCCGCTGGTCCGGGGCCTGCGCGCCTCCGGGGATGCCTCGCGCCTGGCCGAGGAGATCGCGTTTGCGCAGGGTCGTCTGCTGACGCTCACCACCGCGCCGCCGGGCCTCTACGGTGAGATGCGCGAGCTCGAGGATGCCGAGCAGGCCATCTGGATGTGCTTTCTGAGCGCGTACCTCTGCCCGCTGGAGGGTGAGCGGGGATCGGATCCCTTCGCCGGCATCCGTCAGGCGCTCGAGGCGGACTGGCGCGCGGGGGAGTTGCCCAACCTCGACTCGATCCCGCTCGGCCCCCGCAGCTCCCACGACCCCGCGCGGGGCGACGCCACGCTGCGCGCCTATCTGCAGTGGGTGGCGCGCGGCGAGCGATCGCGGATCGACCGATCGGAGCTCGACCGATCGGAGCTCGGCCAGCAGGCGCTTGCGTTCGAGGGCGACCCCACGTGGAGCGCGACGCGGCGCTTCGAGCGGCTCTTCGAGCGGCTAACCCTCCCGGGCCTCGCACGGATGGGCCGCTATGAGCTGCTCCTGACGCTGGGACGCACCGGGCTCTGCGAGCTGCGCGCGGAGGCCCTGCACTTCACGAGCGCCCCCGGCGCCGCGCAGGGCGACCTCGCCACGCTCGCCGCCAAGCGCGTCTTCGGGATCGGGGAGCCCCTGCACCTGGAGCACCGCGCGCGGGAGCTGGCGGAGGCGGTGTCGGTCCCGGTCGAAGCGCTCGATCTCGCGCTCGCCAACTGGGGAGTCGGGGAGCGGGCGACGCTGGGGGTCCCGCCCGAGGCGTTGGACCCCGACGCATTGGAGCGCGCCCGGCGGGCCCTCGATCTCTGACGAGAGAGGCCTGCGACCTGCGCGTCGGGGCGGCCCGGATCTCTGACGACGGGAGCCGGCGGCCGGTCGATTCGGGGGCGGGACGCATGGCCACGGGGCCGCTCTGGGAGACATGAAAAATGCCGTCCACACCTCCGCCTACAGTCTGCGTCGATGCCGCTCTGCTTCATCGAACCCCAAGACGCGATCAGGGTGATCGCGGAGTCGATCGGACGCGAGGCCCGCAGACAGCTCGTGGGGGAGGTCGTGAGAGCCTGGGTCGACGACATCCCCGACCAGGAGCTCTCGGTCCACTACGCCAAAACGATCGCGGACCTCGACGACGACGACCTGCAGCTGCTCGCCGCGTGGCACGCCTCGCTGGAGGTGGGCCAGCCGATCGCCAACACAGAATTCCTGCAGGGCGTCTTCCACAGCCTCGGCGAGAACCGCCGCGAGGCGCTGAAGATCGCGGCGGGCTTCCGCGGGGAGGAGGCCTTCCAGGAGGGCGTCGCCGAGGACCAGGCGCTGGACACCGTGCTCCCCCGCCTCTCCCGCGCCCGCGCCGGCGAGCTTGCCACCGAGTGCATCCAGCTGTACATGTGGGACCGCCTGGGGTGCGATAACTAGCGCTCGTCCGCGGGTGCCTCGTCGCTCGCGTTCAGTCGGGGAGCACCAGCAGCCGTTCTGCTCGCTGGCGCTCGCGCCCACCAGGGCACCGGCTTCTCCCCGAACGGATCGCATGTAAGCCCGCTCACAAGTGGGCAGTATAGGAGGCGCTATCCGATAGCGCTATCCTATGGCTACTATGGCGACGGATACGGCGACGATTCGTGTTGCGCGCTACACGCGTGACTTGCTCGCCGAGCAGGCGCGTGCACGTGGCGTGTCACTTGCGGCCATGCTGGCGGAGATGGCGCACGAGCGGGAGATCGAGGCGATCTGGGCGTCCGAGCGGCAGGCCACTCGCGCTGACGCTCAGAACCCGAGCGCAGTGCAGGAGATGCGTCTATTGGAGGCGACTCTGGGCGATGGCATCGACTGAGCCCCGCCGTGGCGAGGTGTGGCTCATGTCGTTTGGTGCGGCCAGACGCGGCGAGCCGGGCAAGAATCGGCCGGCGGTCATTGTTTCGGTCGATGATCTGAGCACCGGCGCGCCGGACGAGCTTGTTGTGGTCGTGCCGCTGTCCAGCTCCAGCGCGCCCTCGGCGCTGCGTCCCGAAGTCACCGACATGGAGGGCGTCGATCGGCCGAGCCGCGCGATTTGCCGAGCCGTCAGGGGCGTGGCGCGCGGGCGCCTGCTGCGCAGTCTGGGGGTGCTCCCACCGGCGACGCTCGCGGAGATCGAGCGTGCGCTGGCGCTGATCCTCGGCCTGACACCCACACCGCCTCGCCAGTAGCGAGGACACTCGCGGTGATATCCGTGGTGGGGCCCGATGCGGCGGCGTGCAAGCGCTCGCGGGGGCGGCGCCGACGGGGTCCTCGGGGGGTCCTCGGCCGACCGGGAGCTAGACTTGCCACATGTCCGAGCCGCTTCCCCCATCCCCAGGCGCGGCACCCTCCGTCGAGGTGGACGACGTCTTCGACGCGCTCTCCAACGTGATCGACCCGGAGCTGGGCCTCGACTTCGTCGAACTGGGCCTGGTCTATGGGGTGGAGATCGACGGCGGCGCCGTGAGCATCACCTTCACGCTCACCACCCCCGCGTGCCCGATCGGCCCGCAGGTGACTGAACAGATGGAAGAGTTCGTGGGGGAGCTCGAAGGGGTGGATTCGGTGGAGTGCGAGATGGTCTTCGTGCCCCCGTGGTCGCCGGAGCGGATGAGCGAGGACGCGAAGTTCGCGCTGGGCTTCTGAGGCGACCCCGGCGGGGGGTGGCTCTCAAGCCGGCTGCGCCATGGTGGCCTTGCGCGCGAGCGCGACCAGGGTGGCGAGTTCCCTGGCGATGCTCTCCCCGAGCTGGTCCAGGTCGGACATCGCGTCGAGGTCGCCGAGCAGGCCGAAGTTCATCTGCCCGTTGTAGGACATGATCGCGATCGCCAGCGCGTGACGCTGGGGCAGGAAGGCCACGGGGTAGACCTCGAGCATCTTGCGCCCCAGGACGTACAGCGGGAACTGGGGACCGGGGACGTTGGTGACGATCAGGTTGAAGAGGCGCGTGGAGAAGTTCAGGCGCGAGGCCTGCGCGAGGATCGTGGGGGGAGCGAAGTTCTGCGCCCCCGCGATCACCTCCGCTCCGAGCGCCTGCTTGGACTCCTTCAGCCCGTCCATCTCGTGTTTGACGAACCGCAGCCGCTGCACGGGGTCCGGCATGTAGACGGGGAGCGGCCCGCGCATCACCACGATGCGGTTGCCCAACTGCTGGTGCTCGTCCTCGGCGCGCACCGACACCGGCACCAGCGCCCGCATCTCCAGGCCCTCCGTGCGGACTCCCCGGGAGATCAGGAACTCGCGCAGCGCGCCCGCCACGGTGGCGAGCACGACGTCGTTGACGGTGCAGCCGAAGGCGTTCTTGACGAGCTTGAAGTCCTCCAGCGCGCTCCCCACTCCGGCGAAGCGCCGGTGCGGCCCGATGTCGACGTTCAGGGGTGTCGGCGGCGCGGGGTTGAGCACGGCCCAGACGATCTCCCCCACGCCCTCCGCGGCCTCGCGTGCGCTCGCCAGCGCGTGGTCGGGGTGCGCCAGCGCGTCGGCCGCACCGGCCGCCAGCTCTACTCCCGCGCGCAGCGCCCCCCGCGCTCCCGCCGCCAGCAGCTCCAGGGTGCCCGGTTCGCGGTGGGGCTGCCACGCCCGTCCGGAGTGGCGGACCGGCGGGGGTTCGGGGGAGAGGTCGAAGAGCACGGTCGCCAGGTCGATCCCCGCGATCCCGTCGATCAGCGAGTGGTGGGTCTTGGAGATCAGCGCGAAGCGGTCATCCTGCAGACCCTCCACCAGCCACATCTCCCACAGGGGCTTGGAGCGGTCGAGCTGCTGGGAGAAGACGCGCGCGGTCAGGCTGCACAGCTGCTCCCAGTCGCCCGGGGCGGGCAGCGCGGTGTGGCGCACGTGGTACTCGAGGTTGAAGCTCGGGTCGTCCACCCACACCGGGCGTCCGCTGTCGAGCGCCGTGTGGGTGTGCGCGAGCTTGTGGCGGTAGCGGGGCACCAGATGCAGGCGCCGGCGGATCTGTTCCAGGAACTCCTCGTGCGCGGGCGGGGGGCCCTCCAGCAGCGTGAGCCCGCCCACGTGCATGTGCGAGCTCGGGCCCTCCTGGTGCAGGAAGGAGGCGTCCACTGCGGTGAGACGGTCGAGGTGGCGCTGGGGCATGACTGCTCAGGGTACTTCGAACGCGCCCTTACAATAAGTCTGGTGGCCAACACGGTGGAGAAGATCCTGCTGGCGGCGCCGCGCGGTTACTGCGCGGGGGTGGACCGCGCGGTGCAGACGGTGGAACGCGCCCTGGAGCTGCACGGTCCGCCGGTGTACGTGCGCAAGGAGATCGTGCACAACAAGCACGTCGTCGAGCAACTGCGCGCCCGGGGGGCGATCTTCGTCGAGGAGGAGACCGAGGTCCCCGAGGGGGCGGTGACGGTCTTCTCCGCGCACGGCGTGGCGCCCAGCGTGCGCGCCAACGCGCGGGCGCGCGCCCTGCAGACGATCGACGCGACCTGCCCGCTGGTGACGAAGGTGCACGTCGAGGCGAGGCGCTTCGCGGAGCAGGGCTACACGGTCGTGCTCGTCGGCCACGCGGGCCACGAGGAGGTCGAAGGGACGATGGGGGAGGCGCCCGAGCAGATCGTGCTGGTCCAGAACGAGCGCGACGTGGACGCCCTGGAGGTGGGGGACCCCGAGCGCGTCGCCTTCATCACCCAGACCACTCTCTCCGTGGACGAAACCGCCGCGATCGTGGGGCGCCTGCGGGAGCGCTTTCCGAGCATGACGGGGCCCCGCACGGAGGACATCTGCTACGCCACCACCAACCGGCAGGCCGCCGTCAAGCAGATGGCGGGCGAGTGCGATCTGGTGCTGGTGATCGGCTCGCGCAACTCCTCCAACTCGGTGCGCCTCGTGGAGGTGGCGCGCGAGTGTGGCACCGAGGCCCACCTGATCGACAACCGCCAGGAGGTGCGCGAGGAGTGGTTGGAGGGCAAGCGGGTCGTGGGGGTCTCCTCGGGGGCGAGCGCCCCCGACGTCCTCGTGCAGGACCTGCTCGACCTCTTCCGCGCCCGGGGGGTGCGCGAGGAGGACTTCTCCGAGTTCCACGTGATTCGCGAGGACGTCCGCTTCATGCTCCCCAAGCCGATCCGCGAGGCGCTCGCGGCCGGCGGAGCCTCGTAGCCGCGTTGCCTGCCCCGCGGCGGACGGTTGGGGGCTCCCGCACCCGCGGCGCGACGGCGCCCCGCGGTCGCTGTCGTTGGGGGGTGGCGCCGTGCGCACGCTGATCGTCTCGGACCTGCACCTGGGCAGCGCGCGCGGGACGGATGTGCTGCGCGCCCCCGGGCCGCGGTCGGCGCTGTTCGAGGAGCTGCGCGACGTGGAGCGCCTGGTGCTGCTCGGCGACGTGCTGGAGCTGCGCCACGGCCCGCGCCGCGAGGCGCTGGGAGCCGCGCGCCCCTTCTTCGAGGAGCTCGGCCGTGTGATGGGAGGCCCGCCCGCCCGCGAGGTGGTGGTGGTGGCGGGCAACCACGACCATGCGCTGGTCGAGCCCTACCTCGAGCGGCGCAGCGAACTGCCCCGCGCGGAGCCGCTCGGCGTGGAGCAGCGCCTCCCCGTGCAGGACCCCGGCCCGGGCGTCTCGGCGATGATGGCGCAGCTCGCCGAGTGGGCGGCGCCGGCGCGCCTCACGGCTGCCTACCCCGGTCTGTGGGTGCGCCCCGACGTGTACGCCACCCACGGTCACTACCTGGACTGCCACCTCACGATCCCCACGCTGGAGCGGCTGGGCATCGGCGCGATGGGCCGAATGCTGCGCCGTCCAGCGGGGACGTTCTCGAGCCCGGAGGACTACGAGGCGGTGATGACGCCGGTGTTCCAGTGGATCGACGCGGTGGCCCGTCAGGCGCCGACGGGCGAGACGCTCAACGGGGGAACCACGGTTCGCGCGTGGCGCGCGCTGGGGGGTGGGGGAGGCGCTCCGGGGCAGGGCAAGTGGGACGCTGCCCACGGCGAGCCCACCCACGGCGAGCGGGAGCCTGCCCACGCGAACGGTCGCGGGCCCACCCGCTCCCGGCGCAGAGCGGTAGAGCTCGGCCGGGCGCTGCGCACGCGCGCCCTCGCCGGGGGCTTCATGGCGGGGGTGGCGGCGCTCAATCGCGCGGGACTCGGCCCCCTGCACGCCGACTTATCGAGCGGGGAGCTGCGCCGCGCGGGCCTGCGCGCGATGGGGGAGGTCGCCGAGCGCCTCGATTTGAGCCACGCCCGCCCGGGGTGGGTGGTGTTCGGCCACACCCACCGCGCGGGGCCGCTGCCGGGCGACGATGTGGCGCAATGGCGTGCCCCCTCCGGGGCGCGCCTGATGAACACGGGCTGCTGGACCTACGACTCCTACTTCCTCACGAGCGCCCCGGGCGAGAGCCCCTACTGGCCGGGGTGCTGCGTGCTGGTCGAGGACCAGGGTCCCCCGCTCCTACGGGGACTGCTGAGGACCTGGGGTCACTCGGAGCTCATGCCAAGCCCGGCGTGAAGCAGGTCGCCAGGCACTGCACGCCGGGGCCGACCTCGAGCTCGAGCGCGCCCGCGGTGTGGCGCTCGTGCTCGACCAACGGGTAGGCGCCGGGGTCGGCGATCGTCAGCTCGCGGGAGGCCGGCGAGCCCCCGCCCGGCCCGCTGTCGCCGACGCGCACCGTGCCCGAGCCGTCGAACACGCCCCACACCCCACCCGCCTCGTAGGGCCCGCTGTAGGGGCCCTCCTGGTCCTCGCTCTGGGGCACGAGTTGGGCGTCCGGATCGTCCTCGGGGCGCAGCGGGGGGAGCGGCTCGCGCTCGATCCCCAGCAGCTCCTGGATCGCGAGCTCGGTCTCCTCGTAGGCGCCCTCCCCGTAGTGGTAGTCGAACAGCCTGCTGCGCCCGTCGAACAGGTAGCGCGCGGGCCAGCCGGCGTTCTCGTACTCGCGCCACATCTCCAGGTCGGGGTCGAGCAGCACGGGGTACTCGACCCCGAGGCGCGCGACGGCCGCTTCCACGGCGCCACGCTCGCGCGCGGGCTCGAAGCCGGGGGAGTGGATGCCGACCACCTGCAGCCCGCCGTCGGCGTCGCCGGCGTAGCGCTCGTGCCAGGCCTTCAAATAGGGCAGGGTGCGCATTGAGTTGGGCCGGCAGAAGTCCCAGAACTCGATCATCACGGGCCGCCCGAGCAGGCGGTCCATGCGCAGCGACTTGACGTTCACCCAGCGCAGGTGGGTGAGGAACGGGGGAGCCGGGATCGTGTCAACGGGAGTGCGCATCTGAACTCACTACGCCACTGAGCCGTGTGAGGGGCAAGCGTGACAAGGACGCAGTGAGCGAAGTGTGCTCTGCACACGAGCGATCGAGGACGCAGTCACGCGCAGCTCATCGCACGGCTCAGCCGATGCTGCCGACCATCTCCAGCTGTATCAACCGGTTGAGCTCCACGGCGTACTCCATCGGGAGCTCCTTGGTGACGGGCTCGATGAAGCCGTTGACGATCATCGCGGCGGCCTCGTCCTCGGTGAAGCCGCGGGAGCCCATGTAGAAGAGCTGGTCGTCGGAGATGCGCCCCACGGTGGCCTCGTGGGCGACGGAGACGTGGGGGTTCTGGATCTGGATGTCCGGCCAGGTGTCCGAGCGGGAGATGCCGTCCATCATCAGGCCGTCGCACTGCACGCGGGCTTTGGAGCCCGCGGAGTGGGGTCCCATCTTGACGAGGCCCCGGTAGCCCATGATGCCGCCGTCCTTGGAGATCGACTTGGCGAGGATGTTGGAGGTGGTGTTGGGCGCGAGGTGGACGACCTTGGCGCCGGTGTCCTTGTGGACGCCCCCGGAGGCCACGCCGACGTTGAGGTGGTCCGCACGGGCGCCCTCGCCCATCAGGTAGGAGCCGGGGTAGAGCATCACGTACTTGGCGCCCATCGAGCCGCCGACCCACTCGACGGTCCCGCCCGCGTCGACGATGGCGCGCTTGGTGTTGAGGTTGTAGACGTCCTTGCTCCAGTTCTGCACGGTGGTGTAGCGGGCCTTGGCGCCCTCGTGCACGAAGATCTCGACCACGGCGGAGTGCATCGAGTTGACGGAGTAGGTCTGGGCGGTGCAGCCCTCGATGTAGTTCACCTCGGAGCCCTCGTCGGCGACGATCAGGGTGTGCTCGAAGGTGCCCTCCCCGGCGCCCTCCATGCGGAAGTAGGACTGCAGCGGCAGGTCGCACTTGACGCCCTTGGGGATGTAGCAGAAGGCCCCGCCCGACCACACGGCGCCGTGGAGCGCGGAGAACTTGTTGTCCTGGGCGGGGACGCATTTGTTCATGAAGTACTTCTGCACCAGCTCGGGGTACTCGGTGATGGCGGTGTCCATCGAGCAGAAGAGGATCCCCTGCTTGGAGTACTCCTCCTTGAGCCCCTCGTACACGGGCTCCTGGCGCCACACCCCGACGACGCCGGCGAGGTGCTCGCGCTCGGCCTGGGGGATGCCGAGGTCCTCGTAGGTCTGCTTCATCTCGGCGGGGACGTCGTCCCATGAGTTGAAGCGCCCGGCGGTGGGGGGGGAGTAGAGCACGAGGTCATCGAGGTTCAGCCCCGACAGATCGATGCTCCAGGTGGGCATGGGCTTGCGTTCGAAGATTTCCAGCGCCTTGATCCGTTTCTCGGCCATCCAGTCGGGCTCGCCCTTGATCTTCGAGAGCTCGGTGACGACCTCTCGAGAGATCCCCTGGCGCGCGCGCAACTGCCCCTGCTCGTCCTCGACGATCGGGGAGGGCTTGGCGATCCTGACTGTGTCCGTTGCGGCCATTGGTGCTCCTTCGCTTGAATCCCGTGCTCTGTGGTAGGGATTCTATCGGGTTCGCCGGAGACCCGGGATTGCAGACGGCGGGTTCAGACCGGCCAGTCGTGATCTCCGCTGACCGCCCCACGCACGACCTTGAGATTCAGCAGGGCGCACTTGCGCCGGGTCGCGGAGACGGGGATGCCGAGCAGGTCGAGCATCCAGTCGGCGCCCAGGCCCTCGACTTCCTGGAGCTCCATGCCCTTCAGCTCCTCTGAGGCGATCGAGGCGGCCGCCTGGGAGATCGCGCAGCCGTGGCCGTTGAAGCGCAGATCCTCGATGCGCCCGTCCTTGACGCGGATCTGCACGCTGAGCTCGTCCCCGCAGAGGGGGTTGTGCTCCTCGGCCTCCAGGTCGTGGGGCTCCAGCGCGCCGAAGTTGCGGGGGCGCTTGTAGTGGTCGAGGATGTAGTCGCGGTAGAGGTCGTCCATCGGGGCGGCTATCCCTCCTCATCACTTGGAAGACCTCGCCGCATGCGGCGAGGTCCCGGGCGGCGCATGCGCCGCCCGGCCGGTGGGCGCATGCGCCCACCGGAACGGAACGTGGATGGTTGCCTCACAGCCCGAACACCTCGCGCCCGGCCAGCAGCGTGTCGAGCAGCGCGTCGATCTCCGCGGGGGTGTTGTAGACCCCCACGCTCGCCCTGGCGGTGGCCGACACGTGCAGGCAGCGCATCAGCGGCTGCGCGCAGTGATGCCCGGCGCGGATGCACACGCCGCCGCGGTTGGCGATCTCGGCGATGTCGTGGGGGTGCATCCCCTGGATCGTGAACGACGCGAGGCCGCCCCGTTCCTCCGCGCGCGCGGGGCCGGCGACGCGCAGGCCGGGCACTTCCGCCAGGCGCGTCAGCAGGTGCGCGGTCAGGGCTTCCTCGTGCTCGCGCACGCGCTCCATCCCCAGCGCGCGCAGGTACTCGACCGCCACGCCCAGCCCGACCGCCTCGGCGACCGGGGGGGTGCCGGCCTCGAACTTGTAGGGCAGCTCGTTCCAGGTGGCGCCGTCGAAGTCCACCGAGGCGATCATGTCCCCGCCGGTGAGGAACGGGGGCATCTCCTCGAGCAGCTCGCGGCGGCCGTGCAGCACGCCGATCCCCGTGGGCCCCAGCGCCTTGTGGCCGGTCCACGCGTAGAAGTCCGCCCCCAGCGCGCCGACGTCCACGGGCATGTGCGGGACCGCCTGCGCGCCGTCCACCAGCGAGAGCGCTCCCGCGGCGCGGATCCGCGCGGTCATCTGCGCCACCGGGTTGATCGTTCCCAGCACGTTGGAGACGTGGGTGAACGCCACCAGCTTCACGTCCCCCCGTTCGAGCTCCCGCTCCAGCTGCCCGGGGTCGAGCAGGCCGGTTTCGTCGACCTCCAGGTAGCGCAGCTGCGCGCCGCGCTCTTTGCACAGCTGCTGCCAGGGCACGATGTTGGCGTGGTGCTCCATCTGGGTGATGAGCACCGCGTCCCCCGCGTCCACGTTCGGGCGGCCCCACGCGTAGGCGACGAGGTTGATCGCCTCGGTGACGTTCTTCGTGAAGATCGTTGTCTTCGCTTCCGCGCCGGTGAACGCGGCGACCCGCGCGCGCGCCTGCTCGTAAGCGGCGTCGGCCTCCTGCGCGAGTGCGTACACGCCGCGGTGCACGTTCGCATTGTGCTGACGCAGGTGCTCGGCGAGCGCGTCGATCACCACCTGCGGCTTCTGCGCTGTGGAGGCCGAGTCGAGGTACACCAGCGGGTTGCCGTCGAACTGGCGCTTCAGGATCGGGAAGTCCCCGCGCACGTCGAGTGCCATGACGCCGCCCTGTGTCTTCGTCTCAGTGGCTGTGGCTGTGCCCGCCATCGTCGCTCTACCTGCTCGCCGCGTATGCCTCGATGTCCTCGCGCGCCGCCGCCAACTTCGCGGCGATCTTGGCGCGCACTACCTCTTCCAGCGGCTCGTCCTGCAGCTGGGAGATCAGCGGCTCGAAGAAGCCCTCCACAATCACCCGCACCGCGCTCGCGCGGTCCAGGCCGCGGGTTTGCATGTAGAAGATCGCGTCCTCGTCGAGCTCCCCCACGGTGCCCCCGTGGGAGGCGGAGACATCGTCCGCGGAGACCAGCACCGAGGGGATCGCGTCCAGGCGGGCCCTCGGGGAGAGCATCATCGTGTGGATCTGCAGGTAGGTGTGGGTCTGCTGGGCCCCCGGGTCGATCTGGATCAACCCCTCGAAGCTCGCCCGGCTGGTGCCCGTCGCGGCCCCGCGCCAGTGCACGTCCCCCCCGAGGGGCCGGTCTCGTGGAGGTCCACCGCGAACACGTCCAGCAGCTCCTGCTCCTCCGCGAAGAAGAGGCCCCGGAAGGCCATGTCCCCGCCGGGCTCGCTCACGGCGAGCTCCAGGTGCTGGCGCACCAGGTGGCCCCCCAGGAGCGCCGGCAGCCAGTGGCAGTGGGCGTCGCGGCCCACCCCCACGAAGCGGGTGGAGGCGTCGAAGACCTCTCCGGAGCCCCAATCCTGCACCTGTGCGAGGCGGCAGCGCGCGCCCTCCTGGAGGTAGAGCTCGAACGCACCCGCGTGCAGCGCCTGGCCCTCGAAGTCGCCCGCGAGGTCGTACTCGTGCACGCGGAACTCCGCCGTGGGTCCCCCCACGATCAGGGTGCGCCCGTACTGCGCCACACCCGGACCGTCGATCGCGTAGACGATCTCGAACGGCTCCTCGATCGCGAGGCCCGCGGGGACGTGCAGGAAGGCCCCGCCCGTCCACAGCGCCGCGTTGGCCGCCTCCAGCTTGTTGCGGTCGTAGGTGAGGCGCCTGGAGTACCACTCGCCGAACAGCTCCGCGTGCTCCCGCGCGGCGTCCTCCAGCGAGCAGAGGATCACCCCGCGCGCCGCCAGCTCCGGGTCCAGCTCCACGCTCACCACCGAGCCGTCCCACTGCACGATCCGCCCGGCGCGGGGGCGCTCGGGGAGCGTCTCGCGGACGATCGCGGGGATGCCCTCGTCGGGGCTGTGGTGGCGCACCTCCAGGGCGTCGAGGTCCAGCCCCTCGAAGCTCGTGGTCCAGAAGCCCGAGCGCCGCCACACCGGCAACTGCGCGGACTCGTACACCCCCAGTGCGGCCTCGCGCAGCTGCTCCAGCGTGCGCCCGTCGCCCGCGCCGGCTCCGTGCAGGGCGTGGTAGAGGGTCGCCTCGCGGTGGCGCCCCGGCTTGACCGCCACGCCGCCGCCCGGGTTCGCGTCGCCGCCTGGGTTCGCGTCGCCGCTCGGGTTCGCCTCGCGGCCCGTGCTCCCCTCAGCCATTTCCGTCCCCGTTCACGTGCCCGTTCCCGTTCGCTCCGCCGAACTGCTGGCGGATCTCGTCGTACCCCTCGCGCTCCAGGCGCTCCACCAGCTCCACCCCGCCCTCCAGCACGATGCGCCCGTCGAGCATGATGTGCACGAACTGCGGCCTCACGTAGTGCAGGATGCGCTGGTAGTGGGTGATGATCAGCGCCCCCAGGCCCTGCTCGGAGTGCAGCCGCTCGACGCCCTCCGCCACCGTGCGCAGCGCGTCGATGTCAAGGCCCGAGTCGGTCTCGTCGAGGATCGCCACGTCAGGTTTGAGCATCGCCATCTGGAGGATCTCCGCCCGCTTCTTCTCCCCCCCCGAGAAGCCGTCGTTGAGGTGCCGGGAGGTGAAGGCGCGGTCCACGTCGAGCAGCTCGATCGCGTGCTGCAGCTCGCCCCGGAACTCTTTGACGTTGATCGGCTCCTCGCGCTTGGCGTTGATCGCCATGCGCAGGAAGTTCGCCACCGAGACCCCCGGGATCGACACGGGGTACTGGAAGGCCAGGAACAGCCCCGCCTTCGCGCGCTCGTGCGGCTCGGCCTCGATCAGCTCCTCCCCCTTGAAGCGGATCGACCCCTCCGTCACCTCGTAGGCGGGGTGTCCCAGCAGGGTGTTGGCGAGCGTCGACTTGCCGGAGCCGTTGGGGCCCATCAGCGCGTGGACCTCCCCCCGGTCGACGCTCAGATCGACGCCTCTGAGGATCTCGCGCTCCTCGATGCGCACGTGCAGGTTGCGTATCTCCAGGTCGGCCATGGTCTCCTTCGGTCAGATGGTTGTCGGGGCCGCAACTCGCGGCTTGGTCGAGCGGTTGGCGCCGGTGGCGATGGGCGCCTGAGTGGGGAGCACCGAAGCCGGGAGACACTCGCCTTCGGCTCGCGTCCCCGTTTCGGCCGGCAGCTCGGCCGCCGTCGCAGGGCGCATGGGCGCTGGGTCGGCTGAGCCCGTGAGCAGGTCCGCGAGCGTGGTCTGCACGAGGGTGCTCACGATCGCGAAGCGCACCCGCGTCCACAGCAGCTTGGTGGGGCACACGTGGGTGGGATCGGACTCCCGCGAGCACACGATGCTCCCGTCGGGGTTCTGGGAGATGCACTCGATCGGCGCGATCGATCCCTCCAGCGCCTCCACCACCTCGGCCATCGTGATCTGCGTGGGTGCCCGCGCGAGCATGTAGCCGCCCCGCGAGCCCCGTCGGCTCTCGATCAGCCCCGACCTGCGCAGCCGCGCCACCAGGTGCTCCAGGTAGGCCAGCGGCAGCCCGTCGCGCTCGGCGATCTCCGCGAGCGGCACCACGGGCTCCTCCTCGGAGGTGGCCTCCGCCGCCCGCTGCGCCAGGGCGACCATCACGCGTATGCCGTACTCGGCCTTGGTTGAGAACATCATCTTAGATGCCTGTTTTTTGGGGGGCGGTCGGGAGGGGGGCCTGCCCCCTCACGCTCAGATCACTCATCGCTCGAATACCTACCTGGCGGGTAGGATATCAGGGCCTATTCGGCCTGCAGCTTGCGGATGTCGTGTGCGAGCGCTTCCGGGGTGAGCTCTTCCAGGGGGAACTCCACGCGCGGCCTTCCCGACCTGTCGAGCAGCAGCACGAACGCGGAGCGTTCGTAGCCGGCCGGGCCCGCGCTGGCGGGCACCACCGCATAGGCGCGCCACACCGCGCGCAGCTGGGCGGGGGTGCCCGTCAGGTACTCCATGCGCCCGCTCAGCGAGTTCTCGCGCAGGAACGCTCGGATGTGCGCAGGCGTGTCCCCCTCGGGGTCGACGCTGACCGCCAGCGCGGGCACGGGCCCGGGTGGGTGGGATCCCAACTCCAGTTCATCGAGGGCCCCGCGAATCTGCTGGGCGATCAGCGGTGCCGTGGTCCTCGAGCCGGTGTACAGGAACGCGAGGATCGTCACCCGTCCGCGCAGGGCGCTCAGCGCGATGCGCCTGCCGTGCTGGTCGGTCAGCGTGAACTCGTGCCGGGGCGCCTGCGCGGGCAGCAGCGCCCCGTCGAACCCGGTCGAGGAGGGGGCGCTTGCGGAGGCTGCTTCCGTGGAGGCGCTCGGCGGCCCGGCCGGAGAGGAGCATCCCGGCAGCGCCGCGAGCGCCAGCGTGGCGGCGGCGGCGATGGAGGTGGCGTTCCAGAGGCGCGCGGAGCGGGGCATCGAGAGCAAGGGGAGGGTAGGGAGTTCGCCTGACCCGAAGCGCTGTATCGTTAGAACACCTGGCAGACTGACTCATGGAAGAGGTGCTCCGAACCATATGTGCGTCGCATGCTGCACTGGCATCGCTGCCCTTGCACAGGGCGTGCTGGGCAACCTGACGGTCCCCTGGTACGCACCGGCGCCCGTCCCCGCCGACGGCGCGCCGGGGGCCGGTGCGGCGGAGTCCGAGCGCGTCGTGATCCTGCGCGGTGGGCCGATCCTCACGGTGGATGAGGCCAACTCGGTCGGCGAGGCGCTTGCGATTCGCGGCTCCACGATCCTCGGGGTGGGCTCCCTGACCGAGGTCAAACGCCACTACGTGCCGGGAGCCGAGATCGTCGACCTCCAGGGGCACGCGGTTCTACCCGGGTTCGTGGAGCCCCACGTGCACGTGCTGCAGAGCGCGCTGGCCGATGCCGGCATCGCTCCGGAGGCCACCGCGGGTCTCTTGCGGGACACGCCCGAGCGCCTCGCAGAGATGGGCGCCCAGACGCTCAGCGACTTCGCCATGCGCGGCTGCACCACCGTCTACGACGCCGGGATCGGCCTGCTCGCGGGTGCGGCCGAGCACGAGCTGCTAGGCGCCCTGGCCCGTTCGCCGGACGCCCCGGTGCGCTTACGGGGGGCGTTCACCCCGGAGCTCGCCGCGTCGCTTGGCGCGGCCCCCGGAGCCGGCGACGAGCGCTACGACGTGATCGGGATCGCCTACCAGGCGGACGGCTCGCTCGAGGACTGCACCGCCGCGCTGGGGGAGCCCTACCTGAACGGGCATGGGGCGGGGAAGCTCAACCACGAGGAGGAGGCGCTGCGCGAGCAGATGCGCGCTTGGCACGGGGCGGGGTGGCAGCTGGTGGTGCACTCCAACGGCGACCGCGCCACCGACCAGGTGCTCCGCTGCTACGAGGCGATCCTGACGGAGGACCCCCCGGCGGGGGGCCCGGCGGGGGGGAGCCCGGCGAGGGGGCTCCATCGCATCGAGCACTTCACGGTGCCCCGCGATGAGCAGATCGCCAAGGCCGCGGCGCTGGGTCTGTCGGTGAGCCACACGATCAACCAGATCTACTACCGGGGCGAAAGCGTTCGCGACCACCTGCTCGGCCCCGAGCGCGCCGCGCGCATCCACTCGCTGCGCCGCGACCTCGAGTACGGCATCTCGAGCTCGTGCCACAGCGACTCCCCCGTCTGCCCGGTCGACCCCTGCCTGGCCCTGCGCACCGCGACCACTCGCCTGATGCGCGACAGCGACGACGTGCTCGGCCCCTTTCAGCAGCTGAAGCTCGAGGAGGCGCTGCGCACGATCACCTGCAACCCCGCGCGCCAGGTCCTGCTCGGCGACCGCGTCGGCTCGCTGCGTCCCGGGATGCTCGCGGATCTGGTCGTGCTCGACCGCGACCCCCGGGAGGTGGCGCCCGAACGGCTGCACGAGCTGCGGGTGCTCGAGACCTGGCTCGGTGGGCGCCGCCAGCGGTGGGCTTAGAGGGTTGCCGAGACCTGGCTCGGTGGGCGCCGCCAGCGGTGGGCTCAGAGGTTGCTCGGCAGGGTCCCCGTGCTTCGGTCGGGGTTGCGCAGCCGGGTCCCCGTGCTTCGGTCGGGGTTGCGCAGCCGGGTCCCCGTGCTTCGGTCGGGGGTTGCGCAGCCGGGCCACTCGTTCCTCGGTCGGGGGTTGGGCAGCCGGCCCCTCGTTCCTCGGTCGAGGGAGGCGTGGCCGGCCTTGAACTGCTCCCAATCGGCGCTATACTTTTTGAAGTCCATGAAATCCGACCACAGTTCGGGAGTTTCCAGATGAGCGTGTCCTCGGCGGAGCTGCTCCGCCAGATCAAGAGCAGGATCGAGGAGATCGACCCCTCCGAGGTCAAGGAGCTGATCGGAGAGGGGGTGGCGATCGTGGACGTGCGCGGGAGCGAAGAGTTCGCCACCGGGCACCTCCCCGGCGCCAAGAGCATCCCCCGGGGTCATCTGGAGTCGCGGATCGAGAGCGCGGTGCGTGATCGCTCCGCCGAGGTGATTCTCTACTGCGCCTCCGGCATCCGCTCGGCCTACGCGGCGCGCACGATGATCGAGGACATGGGCTACGAGCACGTGCGCTCGATGACCGGCGGGATCACCCTCTGGAAGGATCGCGGCTACGAGATCGAGATCCCCCGCGCGCTCAGCGCCGAGCAGCGCGAGCGCTACTCGCGCCACCTGCTGATCCCCGAGATCGGCGAGGAGGGCCAGCGGAAGCTGCTCGACGCCAAGGTCCTCCTGCTCGGCGCGGGTGGCCTGGGCTCCCCCACCGCGCTGTACCTCGCCGCCGCGGGGGTGGGCACGCTGGGGATCGTGGACGACGACGAGGTCGACCTCTCCAACCTCCAGCGCCAGGTGATCCACTCCACGCAGCGCATCGGGATCCCCAAGGTGGACTCCGCGGAGGAGACGATCCACGGCCTGAACCCCGACGTGGAGGTCGTCAAGTACCCGGTCCGGCTGGACGCGTCGAACATCATGGAGATCATCGAGGGGTGGGACGTGATCGTGGACGGGGTCGACAACTTCCCCACGCGCTACCTGCTCAACGACGCCACCGTGCGCCTGCGGATCCCCGTGGTCTCCGCCTCGATCCTCGGCTTCGACGGGCAGCTCTCGATCTTCAAGCCCTACGAGGGCCCCTGCTACCGCTGCCTCTTCCGCGAGCCCCCGCCCGCGGAGCTCGCGCCCTCCTGCGGGGCCAACGGCGTGCTCGGCGTGCTCCCGGGCACGATGGGCCTCTTGCAGGCCACCGAGGTGGTCAAGCTGCTCCTCGGCATCGGCGACCCCGCGATCGGGCGCCTGCTGCTCTACGACGCGCTGGGGGCGACGCTCACCGAGGTCAAAGTCCACCGCGACCCCGAGTGCCCGATCTGCTCGCGCGCCCCCGATGAGATCCGCGACGAGGAGATGGGCGTGTTCCCAGACTACGAGGCGTTCTGCGCCGCGGCCGGGTAGTCTGCACGCCGATGGCGACGATCAAGATTCCCCCGGTCCTGCGCGCCTCGGTGGGCGGTGAGAAGGAGGTGAGCGCCTCCGGCGAGAACGTCGGCGACGTGCTGCGCGATCTCGCCTCCAACCACCCCGCCACGCAGAGTCAGCTCTTCTCCGCCGAGGGGGAGCTCAACCGCTACGTCAACGTCTACCTCAACGACGAGGACGTGCGGGTGCTGGATGGGTTGGACACCGCGGTTGGCGGCGGGGACACGTTGGTGATCCTGCCCGCGATGGCCGGCGGGTCGTAGGCTCGCGGGCAGTCGGCTCATGGCCGGTGGGACTCTCCGGCGGTAGGACTCGCTGGCGATAGGCTCGCGGGGGGTCTTTCCGCCGCGGCCTCCTCTACGCTCCGCGTCCAAGTTTCCTTGCAAAGCTCAATCGTCTCGGCTTGGCGAACGATTGGATCGCGACGCCATGAGGGTCAGCGGCATTTCCATACCCGGGTTCAAGCGCGCATCGTGCGTGGCGATGCTGGTGTTCGGGGCGAGCGCGGTGTTCGCCGCCCCCGCCGCGGCGTGGGAAGAAGAATCCAAGACTCCCGAATACTCCCTCTCGATCGTCGAGGGAGTGACCACGCTCCCCGAAGACCCGATCCTCTACACCAGCGGCTCCGTGCGGCCACGGGCGGAAACCGTTCTGACATTGGTCCATGACGGCGTGGTCGTGGCAAAGGACAAAGAGTCGAACGGGAACGTCGGGTTCTCGCAGGTGCCCCAGGTGGGTGACGTCGTCAACCTCGAAAGTCCCGCCGGGCACGTGGTGGGCTCGGTGGTTTACGACGGCCTACCAACGCTTGACCCGACGGTCTGTGCCGGCTCCACCAACTTCTCCGGTCAGCGCTCCGCGGGCATGGAAGTGAGGGGTGGCGCCTTCACACTTGTGCCTCATCCCACCTACGTCGCGAATCGCCCCGGCGAAGAGGCGCAGGTCACAGCACTGTCCGGCCCGGCCTTCGGGGGCAGCTTCCTGATGCCGCTTGCGCTCGGGGAAACGGTCCAGGCCGTCGAGCAGTTGCAGACGCCCCTGGCCGGGGGAGCGACCTTCACCTACTCCAGCAGGAACGATCGGCCGGTGGGGGCGTGTCCGCTACCGCCGCCGCCACCGCCGCCACCGCCGCCACCGCCCGCACTGCAGGGCTCGATCTTCAAGCTCGTGGGCACCACCATCAAGAGGCTGTTGAGGTCTGGTTGGACCGATCAGGTGACGATCAACCAGCCGGGCATGGTGATCCAAGACCTCTACCAGGTGGGAGGCGCGGTGCCTGCGTCCGCGTCGGCGCGCAGGAGTGGGCATGCTCACAGGCGCAAGCCGCCGGCGCTGCTCCTGGCGCGCGGGTCGGCGTCGGCCGCCGCCGCGGGCACCTTGACGGTGCGACTGCGGGTCACCACCCAGGGGCGGCACGCCCTCGGCCACAGCCACAAGGTGCGGGCTGAGTTGGTCACCACGTTGAAGACCGGCTCCGGCGCAAAGCTGGACCTCCAGACGCGCGCGGTCACGCTCGATCGCTAGATCGGCGCTCGCACTCGCCCTGACCGCGGTCGCCTGGCTGCACCCCCCGGCGGTCCTGCCGATCCCGTCGGCCAACGGCCCGGAAGGTCCGCCCCGGCCCTACGGCGTCGAACCGTCGCCCGGGGTCTCGCCGCCGCCCACCAGCCCTCGCTTCGTGCGCGCGCAGAACCACGCGCTGCTCTACGGCCCCTTCCCACGGGGAGGACTGATCCGCGGCATCTCCGATCCCACGCTGATCATGAGCCCCGATGCGAGTGTGCGCGAACAGGCACTGGCGCGCATCCGCGCCACCGGCGCGAACGTGGTGCGGATCCCGGTCGAATGGCGCTACATCGTCAGCGCCGACCCGCCCGCCGGGTTCGACGCGAGCGACCCGGGGAGCCCCGCCTACGACTTCACCGCGGTCGACGCCGCGGTGCGCGACACCGTCGCGGCCGGTCTGACCCCGCTGCTCGTGGTGACACGCGCGCCGGCCTTCGCGGAAGCTCCCAGCCGCTGGCCCCACGCCTATCCAGGCAGCTGGGCCCCCAACCCGGTCGCCTTCGGGGAGTTCGCGACGGCCGTCGCCCGCCGCTACGACGGCTCCTTTCCCGATCCGCTGCTGGCGGGCCGGGCGCTGCCGCGCGTGCGGCTGCTCGAAGCGTGGAACGAGCCCAACCTCGCCCGCTACCTGGAGCCCCAGTGGGTCGCCGAGGGCGGGCGCTGGCGCGCCTTCTCACCGCTGCTCTACCGCGAGCTGCTGAACGCGTTCTACGCCTCCGTCAAGGCGGTCGAGCCCACCGATACCGTGATCGGGGCCGGCCTGGCCCCCAATGGGGAACCCGCGGGGATCGGGCGCATGACCCCGGTCCGGTTCCTGCAGGGGATGCTGTGCCTGGAAGGCGCTGCTCGAGGCGGGAGGCGAACGACGTGCCCCGACCCGCCGCACTTCGACGTGCTCTCCTTCCACCCGCTCTCCTTCGAATCCCCCGACCTCCCCGCGCACTCCTCCGAGGACGTTGCGATCGCGGACATCGCCAAGGTCACCGACCTGCTCGGGGCGGCCGAGCGGATGCGCAACGTGCTGCCACGGGGCTCCAAGCCGCTGTGGGTGACGGAGCTCAACTGGGAAAGCGACCCCCCGGCCGCGCATGGCGTGCCCGGCCGGTTGCAGGCGGGCTGGATCTCGCGTGCGCTGCACCGGCTGTGGGTCGCGGGGGTGGGAGTGGCCGACTGGCAGTTTCTCCTCGATCCCTACCCCGATCTGACGCTCGCGACCCCGACCGGCGGCACGGTCACGGTCTCGCGACCCGCCGGCCTCTACAGCCCGGGCCCCGGCGGAGGGCTCACGGGGGCGCGGCCCAAGCCCTTCCTGCGCGGCTTCACCCTCCCGTTCGACCCGCTGCGGGTGGACTCCGGGCACGTGCGCGTATGGGCGCTGCTGATGGGACCCGAGCGGCCGGTCCTGCTGCAACGCGAGATGCGCGGCGGGGCGTGGCGGACGATCGCCCGCCTGCACGCGGGCGCCAACGCGGTGCTCAACACGCTCCTGCGGTTGCGGGGCGCCATGAACCTGCGCGTGCTCAGCGGGGCACTGGTCAGCGCCTCGGCGCCGGTGTCTCGGAATCGGAGCCGCCTGTGAGGTGTGCAGGTGTGGACGGTCTCACACGAGCTTTACCTGGCTCTCAAGGAGTTGGGGGAGCGTTCCGATATGGATGCGACACCCACCCCTCGAATCCGACTAGGAGACCTCATGGCCCGGATAATCGTGATGGCCGATCCGACCGAGCAGCCCGACGCCCCGGTATTGCTAGACGAGCGCGTCTGCTCAGCTCATATCACCGACAACCACTCCGCGGCACAGCTCATCGAGCGCTTGAGCTGGGCGATCAGCGACGCCGAGAACGCCGAGCGCGCTACACAGGCGGCCTGAGCGGACGCTACGCGGCGGTGCGCTCGCCCGCGGGCTCCGCGGTGGCCCCACCCTCGCCGGCCAAGTCGCCGGTCCCCGCCGCCGGCACGAAGCTCATCGCGTGCTCGGCCAGCGCGGTGATCGTGAGCGAGGGGTTGACGCCGACGTTGGCGGGGATCACCGAGCCGTCGCAGACGAGCAGGTTCTCGTAGCCGAAGAGGCGCTGGTGGGCGTCCACGACGCCACGCTCGGGGTCCGGGGCGATCACCGCGCCGCCGAGGATGTGGGCGGTGGTGGGGATGTTGAAGAGAGCCTCCATCACCGAGCTCTGGGCGACCCCCCCGGTGCGCCGGGCCATCCATTCGGCGGCCTGGTTGGCGACGGGGATGAAGGTGGGGTTGGGGCGCTCGGGGTCCTGTTCGGTGCGCAGCCACAGCGTGCCGAAGGGGCCCTTGCGGGGGCGCAGGGCGATCGCGTTGTCGAGGGTCTGCATCACGAGCAGGATGATCGTGCGCCGCGACCAGCGCTTGGCGAGGAGCAGCTTCGCGAAGCGCCCGGGGTGCAGCAGGATCTGCCCGAGCAGCTTCAGGGGGCGCGTCAGGCGGGTGCCGTCGCCGACCAGCAGGGTGTAGAACATCCGCATCGAGTCGCCGTCCTCGCCGTAGCTGACGGTCTCGATGTGGGTGTGGGGGTCGGGGTAGATGCTCGAGGTGATCGCCACCCGCTTGGTGAAGCCCGCGGCCTGCTCCTCGGGGACGGTCACGGTGAGGATCGCCTCGCTGTTGGTGCGCACAAGCTCCCCCAGGCGGGAGGAGATGCGCGGCAGCGAGCCGCCGAGGCGACAGCGCTGGAGCAGCGTGTTGGTGCCCAGGGGCCCCGCGGCGAGGACGACTCCGCGCGCGCGGTGCACGCGCCGTTCCTTGCGAACCCAGGCGCCGGAGCGCACGCTTTCGACCTCGTAGCCCTCGCTGCCGTCTGGGGGGCCCAGCGGGCGGATGTCGATCACGGTCCGCTCGGGCATCACCTGCGCCCCGCGGCGCTCGGCGAGGTAGAGGTAGTTCTTCACGAGCGTGTTCTTGGCGCCGTGGGGGCAGCCGACCATGCAGCGCCCGCACAGCTTGCAGGCGGTGCGCTCGGGGCCCTCCCCGCCGAAGAAGGGGTCGGGGACCGTCTTGCCGGCCTCGCCCTCCTCGCCGAAGAAGATCCCGACGGGGGTCTTCTGGTAGGTGTCGGAGACACCGAGGTGTTCGCCGAGCTCGCGCAGGAGCTGGTCGGCGGGGTCGTCGTGGGGGTTCTGCACGACCCCCAGCATCCGCTGCGCCTCCGCGTAGTGCGGCGCGAGCGCACTCTCCCACTCGTCCATCTCCGCCCACTGGCGGTCCTCGAAGAACTGAGCGGGGGGGACGTAGAGGGTGTTGGCGTAGCCGAGGCTGCCCCCGCCCACGCCGCAGCCGGAGACGACGGCGACGTCGCGGAAGATGGTCAGGCGGAAGATGCCCTTCATCCCCAGATGGGGGCGCCAGGTGTAGCGGCGCACGTCGGCGGTGTTCTTGGCGAACTCGTGGTCGGCGAAGCGCCGCCCGCACTCGAGCACCCCCACGCGGTGGCCCTTCTCGGAGAGGCGCAGCGCGGAGACGCTGCCGCCGAAGCCGGAGCCGATCACGAGCCAGTCGTAGTCGTAGCTGCGCCCCACGCCCCCATCGTACTGGTTGCCCAGCCAACTGGCCAGTGCCGCTATATTCCGTGAAGTAATGGCGGCTGAGGGTCTGCGCAACAAGCCCTGCGGGGGTCGCTACGGCGACATCGTGCAGTCGATCGGCAACACCCCGCTGATCGAGCTGCCGCGCCTCTCCCCGAAGCCGGGGGTGCGGATCTGGGCGAAGCTCGAGTCGCGCAACCCCACGGGCTCGGTCAAGGACCGGGTCGCGCGGGCGCTGATCGAAGACGCCGAGAGCCGGGGGGCGCTCAGCTCCGGGCAGACGATCCTGGAGCCCACCTCGGGCAACACGGGGATCTCGCTGGCGATGATCTGCTCGCGCAAGGGCTACCGCCTGAAGGTGGTGATGCCCGAGAACGTGACCCCCGAGCGCACCCAGCTGCTGAAGATGTACGGCGCGCAGATCGTCTACTCCGAGGGCTCCAAGGGATCCAACGGCGCGGTCGAGAAGGCGCTGGACATGGCGCAGGCGGACTCCTCCTACTACATGCCCTACCAGTACGGCAACCCCGCTAACCCGGGCGCCCACTACAACGGCACCGCCCTGGAGATCCTGGAGGAGCTCGACGAGGTCTCCGCGTTCGTGGCGGGCCTCGGCACGGGGGGCACGCTGATGGGCAACGGCAGGCGCCTGAAGGAGACCTTCGGGGACGCCGTGAAGATCGTGGCGGCGGAGCCGATGCAGGGGGAGCCGGTGCAGGGTCTGCGCTCGCTCGACGACGGCTTCATCCCGCCGATCATCGACCTCTCCCTGCTGGACCGCAAGATCTTCGTGACCAACCGCGACGCGATCCTCTGGACGCGCAAGCTGCTCGACGAGGAGAGCGTCTTCGCGGGCGTCTCCAGCGGCGCGATCGCGCGCGTGGCGGTGCGCATCGCGGGGGAGCTCGAGGAGGGCAACGTGGTGTTCGTCGTCGCGGACGACGGCTGGAAGTACCTCTCCAGCGGCATCTACACGCTGCCGGTGGATGAGATCGAGAACCTCGACTCCACCGTGTGGTGGTGAGCGCGATGCCGCTGGGAGGAGGGTGGCGGGACGCTCCCCCACGAGCCCACGAGCGGCTTCGACGCCGCGGCTGACCCGATGGACATCTCCGCGGAGCTGCTCGAGCAACTCGTGGCGCATGCCCGCGAGGAGGCCCCCAACGAGTGCTGCGGGGTGGTCGCGGTACAGGCAGACGGAGCCGCCGGCGCGGCTCGCGCGGTGCGCGTGCACCGCGCGGTCAACACCGCGGCGAGCCCGCTGCGCTTCGAGATCGACGGTCGCGAGGTGCTGGGCCTGATCGAGGCGATCGAGGGCGTGGATCTGGAGCTGGGGGCGATCTACCACTCCCACACCCGCACCGCGCCCTACCCCTCCCAGACCGATATCAACTTCGCGGCCCACTGGCCGGGGGTGGAGTGGATCATCGTGGGTCTCGCCGATGGCGAGAGCCCGGAGGTGCGCTCCTATCTGATCGAGGATGGAGAGGTCCGGGAGGTCGCGCTGGAGGCGCGGTGATGGCCGAGGCGCAGCCCCTCGTCTGCCCGGGATGCGGACCCGCCCTCCCCGCCCAACCCGCGAGCGAGCGATTCTGCCCGCGCTGTGGGATGCCGCTGGTGTACGCCGAGGGGGAGGGGGGCGCCGAGGCTCGCCAGCCGCTGGGGGAGCTGTGGGAGCGGGCGCGGAGGATCAAGCCGCAGTACTCCGAGGGTGCGCTCGTGCGGGTGGCGGGGGCGCGCAATCAGGTGGAGGCGGACTTCATCCAGGGCCTCCTGATGGAGGAGGGGATCCCATCGATGCAGCGCCGCGCGCGGGGCTTCGACGTGCCGGACTTCCTCGCGGCGGGCCCGCGTGACGTGCTCGTCCCCGCCTCGGGGGTCCCGGCTGCGCGGGACGTGCTGCTGCAGAGTGAGATCCTCCCCGGCGAGCAGGCCCCTCAGTGGGCGCCCGCCGCGTGGCGGGTGCTGGCGTTTCTGCTGGCCGGCCTCGCCCTGCTCGCGGTCTTGGCGTGGCTGCACCCGTAGGTCAGCCCTCGCTTACCGCGGCACCCGTAGGTGCTGCGGGTCATTCCTCGCCTGGCGGCACCCGCAGGTGCTACGCCAAAACCGGCTGGGGCGCGCCGACCTCGCGGGTGATGGTCTCGATTTCCTCGGAGGCGCGCTCGAACTCGTCGTCGGAGAGCACGGGGGTGCCCTCGAAGGGCAGCTCGCGCTGGAGCTCCAGCCAGGAGTGGCAGCCGAGGTACTCCTCGCGGACCTTCACAGTGACGGGCCGGGGGATTCGGTAGGTGCGCAGGAGCAGCACGTGCAGGGGGTGGCGGGGCTTCCAGGCGAGGCGCTTCTCGGCGTAGTCGGGGCGCCACACGTAGAAGGGGGAGAGGGCGTCCACGCAGCGGGGGTCGGTGATCGTGAAGTGGCCCGCGACTTCGGCCCATGCGCGGATGCGAACGCGGTCCGGTTGCTGGAGGCCGCCGTCGAGGGCGAGCTCCTGCAGGGAGGGCTCCCCCTCGCTCCACACGCCCTCCTCGAGTGCGCGACGCAGCTCGGGTTGGTGGGACTCGCGCACCAAGTCGTTGCGTTGGTGGTCGAAGGTGGGGTAGAGGAAGAAGCGCTCGTGCTCCAAGCGGAAGTGCCTCTCGGCCTCCCGGATGCCGCCCTTGCGCAGGGTGATGAGCTGCTCGCCTTCGGCGAGGGCGCGGACGGTGACCGCCCATTCCTTCAAAGCAATTGGCATGGCGAGTGTGGGGGGGAAGGGGTTCTCGATGACGATGCCCGCGGATGCGGGCCGCCCGGGGGAAACGGGCGACAGGTCAGCGACCTGCTGCCTATTAAGATACGAAATCCTAGCGGAAATCCCAAATCGCCTGCAAATCGGCATCTTTTTGGGGGTTTCTCGCACGAGATCTCACGTTTGAGCCCGCTCGGGGGCGCCGTGGCCGCCTCCACCGGGAGTCTCGATCCGCAGGCGCTCCCCGGGGCGCAGGATGCCTGTAGCCTTGCCGGGCAGCTCACGGCCGACCGCTGTCTGGATCGCCTCGGCGGAGGCGGCGAGGCCAGCCCGCCGTCCGTGGCCGGTGTCGCGATCCGCTGCCTCGGGGGCCTCGATCAGCAGGTTGCGCCCGTGCGCGCCGGGCTTGCCGCCGTGTGCGCCGGGAGGGGCGTGGCGGCGGCGCTCGGTGATGAGCGAGAAGGTCATCTCGCGCAGGGCCTCGATCTCGCGCACCACCCCCTCGCCGCCGCGATGTGCGCCCGCGCCCCCGGAGCCGCGGCGCAAGGCGTAGCGGGTGACCCGCAGGGGGAGCTCGCGCTCGAGCGCCTCGATCGGGGTGTTGAGGGTGTTGCTCATCGCCACGTGCACCCCGCTGGGGCCGTCCGCGTCGGGGCATGCGCCCTGGCCGCCCCCCAGCGTCTCGTAGTAGGAGAAGCCCTCCTGCGCCCGGTTGCCGCATGCCTCGGCGCGCTCGCGGCAGCCGACCCCGCCGTGGGAGGGGGCGTCGGGCTCCGCGCCGAGGGTCAGGTTGTTCATCGTTCCCTGCCCCAGCGCGCGCCCGAAGGCGGCGAGCACGAGGTCGGCGACGCGCGAGGAGGTCTCGACGTTGCCCGCCGCCACCGCGGGGAGATGGCCGCCGGCGGGCAACGCGTTGAGCAGGGAGCCCTCCGGGGCCCGCACCTCCACGGGCCGGTAGGCGCCGGCCGAGGGGGGAATGTCGGGGTCGGTGAGTACGCGCACCGCGAAGTAGCACGCCGAGCGGGTGACCGCCAGGGGGCAGTTGAGGTTGCCGGAGTGCTGGGGGGCGCTGCCGGCGAAGTCGAGGACCAGGCGCTCCGCCTCCACGGTGGCGCGCAAGCGCAGCACCAGGTCGCCCTCGCGTGCCTCCAGGACGTCCTCTGCGCGGTGTTCGCCGTCGGGGAGCGCGGCGATGCAGGCGCGGGTGCGCCGCTCGGTGTAGTCGAGCACCGCGTCGAGCGCCTCCCGCAGGGAGTAGCCCTCGCCATCCCCGAACCTCCCCGCGATCTCTGCCAGGCGCAGCGCGCCGATGCGGTTGGCGGCGAGCTGTGCGCGCAGGTCCGCGCGGCGCTCCTCGGGCTGGCGCATCCGGCTGACGATCTCCCCGATCGCCTCCGGGGTGGCGGGGCGGGGCGAGATCACCACGCCCTCCTCCTCGAGGGTGCGGGAGTCAGCGGGCATCGACCCCGGCACGCGCCCCCCCACGTCGGCGTGGTGAGCGCGGGAGGCGGCGAAGCCGATTGGTCTTGGAGCCCGCCCGCCCGGCCCCTGGACCCCGGGGCCCCCACGCGGACCGGGGCGGGCGGGGGCGTCGGCGAACACGGGGGTGACGAGGGTGATGTCGGGCAGGTGGGTGCCCCCCGCGAAGGGGTCGTTGAGCACCCAGGAGAGGCCCCGTGAGTGCTCCTCGCCGATGACGGCCGCCACCGCGGCGGGCATCGAGCCGAGGTGCACGGGGATGTGCTCGGCCTGCATCACCATCTCCCCGCGGGCGTCGAACAGCGCGGTGGAGGCGTCGCGGCGCTCCTTGATGTTGGGGGAGTGGGCGGCCCGAATCAGGGTGGCGCCCATCTCCTCGCAGGCGGCCCGCAGCGCCCCGGTGAGAATCTGCAGCTCGATCGGGTCGAGGGTCACGCGCCGGCTCCGCGGTCGTGCAGGTGCACGGTGCCGCAGCCGTCGACCGTGCCGCGCCAGCCGTCGGGCACATACAGGGTGGAGCCCGGCAGGGCGCACACCGCCGGTCCCTCGATCGCGGTGCCCGGTGCAGGCTCGCCCTCCGCGGCCGTCAGCTCCAAGCACGGGGCGGCGCCCCACGCCGAGACGCGGATCGTCACCAGCTCCACCTCGACCCCGTCGTCGCGGTAGCCGTAGCGCCGCTCGTGGGCTCGGGCGAACGCCTCGCGCAGCGCCCCGGGATCTGGCGTTGCGCCGTCGTCGGCCTGCTGCACGAAGTCCTCGTGCTGCAGGAAGCCCTCATGCTGCACGAAGTCCTCGTGCACGGCGTCCGGATCGGACGGCCCGCCTCCCTTTGCCCGCCCCTTTGCCCGCGCATCCTCCTCCTCCACCGCCAGCTCGAAGGACTGTCCGCGATAGCGCAGCTCGTAGCGGACGGCGACGCGTGCGGCCGCCTCGCCGAGCTCGGTGCACGCGCGCCTCACGAGCGCCTCGCGCGCCGCGGCGAGGCGCTCGGCGTCGAGGGACTCCCCGGCGAGCATCACCGTGCGCGCCGCGTCCCGGCGGGGCGCCGCGGCGGCGAGGCCGAGCGCGCAGAGCACCCCGGAGGCGCGGGGGCAGAGGATGCGTCGTATCCCCAGCGCCCTGGCGAGCGCCGCCGCATGCAGGGGTCCAGCGCCGCCGAAGGGCATCAGCGCGAACTCACGCGGGTCGATGCCGCGCTCCACGGTCATGGTGCGCAGCGCGCGCAGCATCTCCGCCTCCGCGACGCGCACGATCCCCTCCGCGCAGCGCAGGACGCCAGGACCGTGGCGCAGCCGGCCGACCCCGCCCTTCGGGCTGTGTGCGCCCGGCTGACCGGACCATGCTTCTGCGGTCATGCCGAGCTCCCCGGCGAGCCTCGCGATCGCGCGCTCCGCGGCGTCCCGGTCCAGTTCCAGGCCGCTCGCGAGCGGGGTGTCCGCGGGCAGGCGCCCCAGCAGCAGGTTGGCGTCGGTCACGGTGGGATGCTCCCCGCCGCGCCCGTAGCACGCGGGGCCGGGGTCGGCGCCCGCGGAGCGCGGTCCCACTCGCAGCGCCCCTCCGGGGTCTCGCCATGCGATCGAACCGCCTCCGGCGCCGACGGTGTGGATGTCGAGCATCGCAAGCGCCAGCGGGCGGCCCGCCACGATCCCCTCGGCGGTCTCCGCCACGCGACCCCCCTCGATCAGGCAGACATCGCACGAGGTGCCCCCCATGTCGAAGCACAGAACGCTGCGCTCCCCCGCGAGCTCCGCCAGGGCCAGTGCGCCACGGACGCCTCCGGCGGGACCCGAGAGCACGGTCAGCGCCGCGTGTGCGGCGGCGCCCGCCGCGTCTGTCAGCCCCCCCGAGGACTGCATCACCGCGGGCTGGAGGAGGCCAAGCGCGCCGGTCTCCGCGCCGAGGCGGCGCAGGTAGGCGCCCAGCAGCGGGGAGAGCGCCGCGTCCACCTCGGTGGTTGCGGCCCGCTCGTACTCGCGGAAGGTCCCCACCAGCTCGTGCGAGAGCGAGACATGAACCTCGGGTAGGCGCTCGGCGATCAGCTCTCCCAGGAGGCGCTCGTGGGCGGGGTGGGCGTATGCGTGCAGCAGTGCCACCGCCACGGATTCGATGCCCGCCCGCCCCGAGCTGCGCACGAGCTCCTCGACCAACGCTCGGGCCTCGTCGGGGTCGAGCGCCCGCAGGGGACCGTCGGGTGTCATGCGCTCGGGCGCCCCAAAGCGCAGCTCCGCTCCCACCAGTGGGGTGGGACCGGGCTCGCACAGCCGGTAGAGGTGCGCCCGCGCCTGGCGGCCGAGGGCCACGATGTCGGTGAAGCCCTCGGTGGCGATCAGCGCCGTGCGTGCTCCCCTCCCCTCGAGCAGGGCGTTGGTCGCCACCGTCATCCCGTGGGCGAAACGCCGCACCTCGCTCGGGCGGGCCGCCGCGGCGGCGAGCACGGCGCGCACCGCCTCCATCACGCCGCGGGACTGCTCGGCGGGGGTGGTGGGGACCTTTGCGGTGTACATCGCGGATCCCCCGCCCGTGACCAGCACTGCATCGGTGAAGGTTCCCCCGACGTCCACGCCCAGCAGCATCCTCTCAGCCTACGGGTTGCCCCAGCGTAGATCTCAGGCCGAGGCTGCCCCAGCGTAGATCTCAGGCTGAGGTTGCCCCGGCGTGGATCTCAGGCCGAAGCTGCCAAGCCTGGACCTAGGCCGCGATTTGCTCCCGGTTCTCGGTGTCCGCGAGGTGCTGGTGGGACGGGCAGTAGCCGTTGTGCGGCAGCGGGGTGCGCTGGCACGCCGCGCCCTTGCGCGTCGTGGCCCGGCACTGCAGCGGCTTGTCGCTCACCGACGCATACGCCGCCTGCGGGTTCTCGGCCATGTAGCGCTGCGCCAGTCCGATGTAGCGGACCACCACGCTGTGCACCCGCGCCTGGGCGCTCATCGGGAAGTACATGCGGATGTCCCAGAACAGCGTTCTCGCGGGCCGCGCGAAGTAGTGGCGGTCTGTGGCCATGCGTTCGATCGCCCCCTCGCACGCGCGCAGCACGTGCTCATGGTTGCTCTCACCCGCCGCCGCAGCCGCGCTGCCGGGGTGGGGAGCGGCGATGTAGGGGGCCAGCTCCCTGTAGATAGCTCGACTGAACTGATACATGGCGCCCCCTCGCCTCCTTCTCTCTTCTTCGTATCGCCCAAGGTGCTCCGACGCGACCGCCGCCGTAACGCATCTCCGCCGGTCTCAGGATTCTCTTGTCTTGAGACCCTCACCCTGATTCAACACGTCTCCCACCCCGAAGGACCGAAAATCTTCCATAAATCTTCACGTGTCAAGCGTGGATCCCGAGTATCTATGTGGCACATGAAGCTGGGGAAAAGGGAGGGTTAAGGGCTGATTAACTTGGGACCCCTACTCCCAGGTCTCCCAGGTGAGCTCCCCCTCGGCCCCCACCACGATGTGGCGGCGCTCCAGGGCCGGATCCGCCTCGGGGTACTCCAGCCGCCGGTGGGCCCCGCGGCTCTCTCTGCGCTCCAGCGCGCTCGCCGCGATCATCCGTGCCAGTGGATGGTAGGCCCGCCCGCCCTCCTCCGCCAGACGCTCCAGGCCCTCAGCGGAGCGCTCGATGCCGGCGTCCCGCCACAGCGCCTCGCGCGTCTGAGCGCTTGCCCTGGGGGGGGCCTCGACGCTTGTCTTCAGGGAGGCCTCGATGTTTCCCCCCAGGGAGGCCTCGACGTTTGCCACGAGTGGGCCCTCGACGTTTGCCCCTGCGGGCCTCCCGAGCTGGGCCGGCGCCTTAGGTGCTCCCAGCTCCCCGCCAGGGGCCGACTCCTCCAGCGCGCTGCGCGCGGCGCGGCGCGCGAACACGAAGCACTCGCTCAGCGAGTTCGACGCCAGCCGGTTCGCTCCGTGCAGGCCCGTGCACGAGGTCTCGCCCACCGCGTACAGCCCCCTCACCGAGGAGCGCGCGTGCAGGTCCGTGACGACCCCCCCCATCGTGTAGTGCGCCGCCGGGGCCACCGGCACCAGCTCTTTCGCGGGATCCACGCCCGCCTCGCGCAGGGCCCCCATCACATTGGGGAACAGCGCGGGGTCGATCCCCCGCATGTCGAGGCCCACCGACCTTGCCCCGGTCTCCCGCAGACGTGCCCAGATCGCGCGGGAGACCTCATCCCGCGGGGCGAGCTCGTCCACGAAGCGCTCCCCCTGCGCGTCGTGCAGTGTCGCCCCCTCCCCGCGGATCGCCTCGGTGATCAGGAAGCCTTCGCGACCCCGCACGCCGATCACTGCGGTGGGGTGGAACTGCACGAACTCGAGGTCCGCCAGTCGTGCCCCCAGGGCGTGCGCCAGCAGCAGTCCCGCGCCCTGCGAGCCCGGGGGGTTCGTCGTGCGCGCCCACAGCGCCGCCGCGCCCCCCGTGCTCAGCACCACCGCGCGCGCAGCGATCGTGCGCCCGGTCGAGCGGGGATCGACGGGATCTTCGATCGGCCAGCACACCAGGCCCCCGCAGCGACGCTCCCCGTCATCCTCCACCGCCAGCAGCGCCCCCGCGCGCACGTTCTCGAGCACCCTGATCCGCTGCTCCTCCACCGTCAGCGCCGAGAGGGCGCGCAGCATGCGCCTGCCCGTGGCGCTGCCCCCCGCGTGCACCACCCTGCGCACCGAGTGCCCCCCCTCCAAGCCCAGCGCCAGGCGCCCGAAGCGGTCTGCGTCGAAGCGCACCCCCAGCGCCTGCAGCTCCGCCACGCACTCCGGCGCCTCCGCCACCAGCACCTCGGCGGCGCTGCGGCGCACGGCGCCCCGCCCCGCGCGCTCGGTGTCCGCCAGGTGCAGCTCCGCGCTGTCGTCCTCCGCGAGCGCTGCCGCGAGGCCGCCCTGCGCCCAGTAGCTGGCGGTCTGCGCCAGCGGGGCCGCTGACACCAGCGCGACCATCGCGCCCGCGCGGGCCGCGCAGAGCGCCGTGTACAGGCCCGCGGCGCCCGCCCCGACGACGGCCACATCCACCTCCAGGTCCGCACCCCCCCGCGTTGCCTGCACGCTATTTCGCCGCTGCGCCGGGGGTCGCGGGAGTGCTTCCCGTCGTGGGCGCTGCTCCGCTCGTCACGGTTGGCGTTCCCGTGAGGGGGGTGGTGGCGCTGGCTGTGCTGGGTGTCCCCGCTGGAGGTTTCGTGCCGCTGGCGGCGGTGGGTGTCCCGGCGGCCGGTTTTGCGCCGCTCGCGATGGTGGGTGTTCCCGTTGTGGATGGGGCTACGCTGCTCGCCGTGGGCGTTCCCGCCGTGGGTGCCGCTCCGCTGGCGGTGGAGGGCGTTCCGGCCGCGGGTGCCGCTCCGCTGGCTGTGGCGGGGGTCCCCGTGGTGGGCGCGATGATCGTTCTCGTCACCGCGACCGTGCTCGCCGGGCTGCTGGAGTCGCCGGCGAGCGAGACCAGCGCCGCCGCCAGCGCTCCCAGCGAGAGCACGATCACGACTCCCAGGGCGATCACGGGGCCCTGCCAGCGCGGGGTCGCCGCCAGGCGGGTGCGCGCCGCGGCACCACAGCGCAGGCACCACTCCTGCTCGGCGCCGATCGGCGCTCCACAGAGCGGGCAGCCCTCCGCGATCGGACCCGCGGGGGCGGACTCGGGCGGCGGGGCCGTCGCGACGCCCATCAGGCGTTGTCCGGAGGGCGGATGATCTCCGTCGGGCGGTCCTCCCGCGTGACCGGCGTGGGGGTCGCCTGTGGGGAGGCCGCGGGGGGAGCGCTCAGCGGCAGCTGCGCGGGCGAGATCGTGGGCGCAGGGGCGATCGCTGCCGCAGCGGGAGCGGCGGTCACGACTGCGGGGGTCGCCGCGAGCGGCCTGTCCGCGTGGCGGCCCAACGGCATCCCGCAAGCCGGGCAGAAGCGGTCCTCGCCGCCATGGATCGCCGCGCACCGGGGGCACGCCGCGATACCGCTCTCATGCAGCACCGTGACCGGCTGACGTGCGCCCAGGGCCGCCTCCAGCGCGCGCAGCTCCCCATCGAAGCTCGCCAGCACGCTCAGCTTCGCCGCCACCAGCTCGTCGTTGCGCTGGCCGAGGCGGTGCATCTCGAACACCAGCCCCCCCAGGTCGCGGTAGGCGAGCTCCCTGGCCTTGCGCAGGAAGCGCACCCGCCTGCGCATGCCCCCGCGCTCGCGAAAGCCGGGGGGGCGCTGGTCGGCCTCAGATGACTCCGCGGGAGGATCGATGCCGGCAGGGGGCTCCCAGGCTTGGCCCTGCGCCGTCGGCGCCGGCGATCCGGAACCCGCTCCCACGGTCGCCGAGTCCTCAGCGGTACTCGTTGCTTGAGCGTCCATCGACCATCTCATGCTACCCATCGTGCTCCCCGCCACGCACCCCCTGGCCCGCGAGCAGCGTCCGCCAGGCATGCGCGAGGCGCTCCGCCATCCGCGCCGCGGAGAACCGCTCGGCGTGGGAGCGGCCCGCGATCCGGGGATCCACCTCGCGCAGGTGGGGCTCCACAGCGGCGCGCCAGGGCTCCATCCCGAAGGGTGCGCACAGCGCGCCCTCAACGCCCTCGAGCGCCTGCGGGTGCACGCCCACCGGGGTCGCCAGCACCGGTACGTCGCACGCCAGGGCCTCCAGCACCGCCAGCCCGAAGCCCTCCGCGTCGGAGGGGACCACCACGGCGTTGACCGCGTTCACCCACAGCGGCACCAGCTCCGGCGCGACTCCGACGAGAGTGTCCAGCGGGACCCCGAGCTCCCGGGCGAGCGCGAGCGCGCGGTCGTGGCGCTTGCCGGGGCGCGCCGGATCCGCGGGGAACAGCAGGCGGGGGCGCCGCTGATCGAGACCCAGCTCCGCCCGGGCCGCCGCGCGGGGGAGGGACCGGAAGCGCTCCAGATCCACTCCGCACGGGAGCACGAGCGCGCGCTCGCGCGCGGCGCGGTTCGGCAGCTCTCGCGCAAGCTCCGCGGTGGGGGCGGCGATGAGGTCCATCAGGGGCAGGGCTGCGCCCGTGGCCAGGCGCGTACGGGGGTGGCGCACGTCGGTCCCGTGCACCGTCAGCCCGCGCACGCGCCCCCGCGCCGCGAGCGCCGGCCACGCGGTGAGGCCGAAGTGGGCGTGCACCACGTCCAGACGCCGCGTCCGGCCGCCGTGGCGGCGGTGCAGCTCGCGGGCCCCGGCCAGCAGCGCGGGGGCCCCGGGGGGGAGCTCGTACAGCTCGACCTCCACCCCGGGCAGCCGGCGCAGCTCCCGCACCTGGTCGCGCACGAAGCGCCCGCGCTCGGGATGGGCGGCGTCGGGAAGCATGTTGGAGACCACCAGCGCCCGCAAGACAGCGGACGGTAGTGCTCCGCGGGGCATCCTGCCCCGCGGTCTGATGGAGTGGGACGGCCTCCGGCCGTCCTTGACCGGGGGCGCTCCGCGCCCCCTCCTCTGAGATGATGGCCCGCGTGGCGAACCACTCGGCAGATCACCGCGCGCGCCCTGTCGGGGTGTTCGACTCGGGGGTCGGGGGGCTCACGGTGCTGCACGAGCTGCTCGTCGCGCTGCCGCAGGAGGACTTCGTCTACCTCGGCGACACCGCCCGCTTTCCCTACGGCGAGCGCAGCGCGGAGGAGCTCGAGCGCTTCTCGGTGGAGATCGCCGAGGAGCTGCTCGAGCGGCGGGTGAAGCTGCTGGTGGTGGCCTGCAACTCCGCGACCGCCGCGGCGCTCGAGGCGCTGCAGCGGAGGATGATGCAGACCACGCTGGGGGTGGACGTGCTCGGGGTGGTGCGTCCCGAGGCGGTGCAGGCGGTTGCGAGCACGCGCACCGGGCGCATCGGGCTGCTGGCGACGCCCACCACCGTCTCCAGCCGTGCCTACGAGCGCGCGGTGCTCGCGGTCGACCCCCACGTCACGTTGACCGCGGTCGCGTGCCCGACCCTCGCGCCGATCATCCAGGCCGGCCAGCAGTTCGACGATCGTGCGGTGCGCAGCGTGCGCGAGGCGTGCGCTCCCCTGAAGGAGGCGGAGGTGGACACGGTGATCCTCGGCTGCACCCACTACCCGTTGATCGCGCCGATGCTCCAGCGAATGCTCGGCCCGGGGGTGACGCTCGTCAGCTCCGGCGCGGCGCTTGCGCGTCAGGTCGAGCACGCGCTCTCGACGCGCGGCCTGCGCACCACCCGCCACACGGGCGAGGAGGGCGACTACCGCTTCCTCTGCACCGGCGACGTGGAGGCGTTCCAGGAGCAGGGCACGCGCTTCCTGCAGATGCCGCTCGGTGCGATCGAGCAGGTGCGGCTCGCCGCCGCGGAGGCGGTTCTGTGAGCCTCGCGCGCAGCTACGAGCGCGCCCCCGACGGGCTGCGCCCGGTGGCGATCGAGCCTGGGTTCGTGCGCACCGCCACGGGCTCCGCGCTGATCTCGATGGGGGAGACGCGCGTGATCTGCACCGCCTCCGCGCAGGAGAGCGTGCCGCGCTGGCTTGCCGGCAAGGGCCGGGGGTGGGTGACGGCGGAGTACGGGATGCTGCCCGCCTCCACCGGCGAGCGCAAGCAGCGCGACGCCACCCGCGGGCGCCTCGACGGGCGCTCGGTCGAGATCCAGCGCCTGATCGGGCGCGCGCTGCGGGGAGTGGTCGACTTCGAGGCGCTGGGGGAACGCACCATCTACCTCGACTGCGACGTGCTCCAAGCCGACGGGGGCACCCGCTGCGCGTCGATCACCGGGGCCTATGTGGCGCTTGCGCTGGCCTGTGAGCGTCTGCGGGCGCAGGAGGCGTTCGAGCGCTCCCCGCTGAGCGGCTCGGTGGCGGCGGTCTCGTGTGGGATGGTCGAGGGGACCGCGCTGCTCGATCTCGACTACGCCGAGGACTCCACGGCGGAGGTCGACGCCAACGTGGTGATGACCGGCGAGGGGGATCTGCTGGAGGTGCAGGCCACGGCGGAGCGCACCCCGCTCTCGCGCGCCAGCCTCGATGAGCTGTTGGCGCTCGCGGCGCGCGGGATCGAGGAGCTGCGCGCCGCGCAGGAGCAGGCGATCGCCTCACCGCCGGGGTGAGGCTCCCGGTGGCTGTCCCGTGCACCGCCATGCCGGCAGGCGCTCGCACCCGCGCGTCGGAGGTCTGGGCGCTGCACCCGTGAGGCTGCTGCTGGCGACCCACAACGAGCACAAGCGCCGCGAGCTGGGGCGTCTGCTGGCGGGCCACGAGATCGCGCTGCTGCCCGACACGGTGCAGCTTCCCCCAGAGGATGGGGAGACGTTCGCGGAGAACGCGCTCGGCAAGGCTCTGGCGGCGGCCGCCGCCACCGGCGAGGTGACGATCGCCGACGACTCCGGGATCGAGGCCGCGGCCCTCGGAGGGGCGCCGGGTGTGCGCTCGGCGCGCTACGCGGGGGAGGATGCCACCGACGAGGAGAACCTCCACAAGCTGCTCCACGAGGCCCCCGCGGGCAGCGCGCTCGAGTATGTGTGCGCGCTCGTCTACGTGGACCCCGTGGGGAAGGTGCAGCGGCTCTTCGAGGGTCGCTGCGCCGGTCTCCTGGCCGCCGAGCCGCGGGGGGAGGGGGGCTTCGGCTACGACCCCGCCTTCCTGCCCGATGAGGGGGATGCGGTCCCGCCCGGTCTGACGATGGCGCAGCTGAGCGCGGACCAGAAGGATGCGATCAGCCACCGCGGCCGTGCGGCGCGCGCGCTGGAGGAGTGGCTCAGAAGAGGTTGATCGCCGCGGAGGCCCCCACGGCGACCGACAGCACGGCATAGCCGGTATAGCCGGCGAGCAGCAGGAGCGCGGCGGTCAGCAGTGCGATCAGCACGGTCACGATCCACGCAACGTGGGGGAGGTCCATCGGCGGGCATTCTCGCACGGCGATGGGATGCGCCTGCGTGCGGGCCTGACCACACGGCCACGTGGTCGCCCGGGAGATTGGCGGTGGGGGAGAACATTTAGGGAGCGTTTGGGGGAGGTCCGATACGCTAGGCGGGCGCGCGGCGAGCCCACCCAGGGGTCGCAGGCGGCGCGAACGCGGATGGGGCATTCGGGATGATCATCACGGTCACGCTCAATGCGGCAATCGACAAGTCGCTCTCGGTCCCCAACTTCCGTTTGGGGCGCCGGCACCGCACCGTCGAACAGCGCACGATGGCGGGGGGCAAGGGCGTCAACATCGCCCGCGCGCTGAAGGCGCTGGGACAGCCCGTGATCGCGACCGGCCTGGCGGGCGGGGCGACCGGCACCCACATCGTGGAGCAGCTCACCGAGGAGTCGATCCTCAACGACTTCGTGCGCATCCGCGAGGAGTCGCGCACCAACACCTCCGTGCTGGACCCCACCACGGGGGCGCAGACCGAGATCAACGAGCGCGGTCCCCGGGTGGGGGAGCGCGAGGTGGAGCTGTTCCGCGACAAGCTCCTCTACCTCGCGCGGGGCGCGGCGATCGTGGTGTTCGCGGGCTCGATCCCCCGGGGGATGGAGCCCGACGTGTATGCCGCCCTGATCCGCGAGCTGCAGCGCACGGGGGTCACGACGGTGATCGACACCGACGGTGACCCCCTGCGTCACGCGATGCGCGCCGAGCCGGACGTGGTCTCCCCGAACGTGCTGGAGGCGGAGGAGCTCGTGGGCCACGAGTTCGCCGACGAGCAGGAGCGCTCCCTCGCGGTCCAGGAGCTGGTCGCGCTGGGGGCGCGGGAGGCGATCATGACGCTGCCCGATGGCTGCTTCGCGCAGGTGCAGATCGACGGCCACCCCGTGCTGCTGCGTGCGCGCATCGAGCCGCGCGAGCCGGTCGCCAAACGCGGCTCCGGCGACGCCTTCCTGGCGGGCTACGTCTCGGCGCGCTACGCCGGCAGCTCCCCCGAGGAGTGCCTGCGCTTCGGCGTGGCCTGCGGCGCGGAGTCCACCGGGCGTCTCGGCGCGGGCCTGATCGAGCGCCGCGAGGTGCACCGCCTCGCGCACGAGGTGGAGCTGGAGCCGGTGGAGCTGCCGGCGGCGGCGAAGGGGTGAGCCTCAGCGGGTATTCATGAGACTGTGGGACGCTCAGCCCCCGGCCACGTCCCGCCGCAGGAAGACGAGGTAGGCGGCGAGGAGCGCGGGCGCTGCGTACAGCGCGCAGACCCAGGCGGAGTGCCCAATCGGCGCCCAGTCGGTGGGGGTGCGCAGGAGGCCGTGCCAGTTCTCGTACTGTTCGGTGAGCAGGTAGGGCTTGACCCCTTCCAGGCCGGGGATCTGGCCGACGATGAAGAGCAGGATCGTGAATCCCACGGTGCCGACAACGGATGCGGCGCTGTTGCGGGTGGCGGTCGAGAGCAGCACCCCGATGCACACCACGCTCAGCAGCGGGATCAGGTACACGGCGTTCGAGGCGAACACCAGCAGCAGTCCTTCGGGCGCGGACACCACGCTGCCCGAGAACGTGACGACGTGGTTGAAGCCCCACGAGGCCACGCCGGCGACTGTCGCCACGGTGGCCGACAGGAAGACCGCGATGGCGCCGTAGGTCATCGCGGCGAGCGCCTTGGCGGCGAACACCTGCCCGCGGTCGACCGAGCGCGTGAGGATCGTCTTGAGCGTGCCGTTGCCGTCCTCGGCCGCGACGATGTCGCCGGCCACCAGGGCGGCGATCAGCGGCAGCATGAACACCGACAGGAACAGCAGCATCAGCACCGGCGTGGCGAGACCGGACTGGGTGATGTGGGAGGCGAAGATGTTGCCCTGGTCATGGCCGCGGTCGCTGCGCAGGTTCTGGGCGATCACGAAGACGATCGGCAGGATCGCCGCCAGCGCCAGGCCAAGGTAGGTGCGCTTCTGGGAGACGAGCTTGCGCAGCTCCCAGCGGTAGGCGGTCGCGGTGGACGGCCGCCGCGCGCGGGCCGTGCCCACCGGTGCCGCGTGCGGAGCGCCGAGGGCTGTGCTGCTCATCGGGTCTCCTCGAGCGCGCGCGCGGTTGCGGCCAGTCCCGACACGGCGGCCCCCGGGCGCCCCGTGGACAGGGCGGTGGCGTCGCTCGACTCCCCGGCTGGGGGATCGGGGGCGCTGGCGCCGTTCTCGGAGCTGCCCTCGGTGAGCCGGAAGAAGAGATCCTCGAGCGTCGCCAGCTCGGGAGTGAGGGCGAGGATGCCGACCCCCGCGGCGCCGAGCGCGATCGACAGGGCGCCCACGTCGGGCTCCTGCGCCTGGAAGGAGAGGCCGTGCTCGGGCAGGTGGGCATCGCTCACGTGCTCGACGCCGGGCTGGGCGCGCAGCAGCGAGAGCGCGCGGGCGTCATCGGTCGTGCGCAATCGGTAGCCCGCCCCGCCCTGGCGGCGCAGGTCGGCGAGCGCCCCCTCGTAGACCACGCGGCCACGGTCCACGATCGCCACGCGATCGCACAGTTCCTGCACCTCGGGCAGCTGGTGGCTGGAGAGCAGGACGGTGATCCCCTGGTCCGCCAGCCGGCGAATCAGGGCGCGCATGTCGCGCATCCCCGCCGGGTCGAGGCCCGTGGCGGGCTCGTCGAGGATCAGCAGGCGCGGGCGGCGCAGCAGCGCGGCGGCGATGCCCAGGCGCTGGCGCATGCCGTGGGAGTAGCCCCCCACGCGGTGCTCCGCGCGGGGGCTCAGATCGACGGTCTCGAGCACCTCGGCGATCCGCTCTCGGGCGCCGCCCCCGTCGAGCGCCGCGAGCAGCTCGAGGTTCTTGCGGGCGCTCAGGTAGGGATAGAAGCGCGGCGCCTCCACGAACCCCGCGACGCCCTCCAGCGCCCGCGCGCCCTCGCGGAGGGGGTCGCGGCCGAACAGCTCTACGGTGCCCTCCGTGGGCATGATCAGGCCGAGCGCCATGCGCAGCGTCGTCGTCTTGCCGGCGCCGTTGGGACCGAGGAACCCGTACACGTCGCCCGCGTGGACGTTCAGGTCGATGTGGTCGACCGCGAGGATCTCCTTGTAGCGCTTGACCAGCCCCCGGGCGCGAACCGGCGGCGGATCGCCGCTCGCCGGAGCCCCGCTCACGACTACAGGCCCTTGGCCACCGCTTCGACGGCGCTGGGGGGGACCGCGCCGGCGATCAGGTAGCGCACGCCGGAGCGCTCGAAGCTGAGCAGCGTGCCGAGCTCCGTGGGCAGCTCGCTGGCCGTGACCCCGTCGATCTTGACCTGCTGCAGCCCTTCCGGCAGCGAGGAGGTGGGCGAGGAGCCGGCCTTGGCCTTGCCTTCGAGCACCGCGATCGTCCCGGGCCCGCTGCCGTGGGTGGTGACGTTGGGGTGTTCGTGTTCTCCGGTCTGCGCGGAGTCGCCCTGGTGTTCGCCGTGCTTGGGGAGCACGACTTCTTCGACCTTGGCGTTGGCGGGGGGCGTGAATTCGAACACGGACGGTTCGACGGGGCCGTAGGAGATCGAGGTGGCGGCCAGTTCGAGCACCGGGGCGGAGCTCTCGGTGGAGTAGATCGCCGCGCGCAGCGGGACTCCGTGCACGGCATCCCAGGAGAGCTCGGCGCCGGCCAGCAGGCTGCCGCCTTCCTTGGGGGAGACCCGCACGGTGTAGGCGGCCTGGCCCGCGACGTTGGTGGGCGTGGCGTCCGACACGTTCGCGTGCTCTTCGAGGTGGGCGATGGCTTCTTCGATCTTGGCGACGCTCGGAGCTTCGTGAGGCTCGCCGGGTGCATCGGCGGGGTGCCCGGGTGCATTGCGGTCGGGTTCGGCGCTCGCTTTCTGATCGTCGTTGCTCCAGCCGCCTTCCCGCGCAGGTGGGGTATAGCGGTAGAGCGTGTTGGAGGAGGCGTCGTACATCGAGAGGGTGTGCCCGTCGTAGTAGACCTGGGTGTCTCCCTTTTCGGACTGCAACTCCAGGCGCACGCGCCCATCCTTGGAGATCCACAGCCGCCCGGAGGCGCCGGAGAGCAGGGGGCTCGAGGTCAGCTGGCTGGCTTCGCCGCCGCCGCTGGCGAGGTTGGCCCCTTCGAGCAGGTGGTCGGTGAGCTGAATCTGAGCGCTGACGCCTTCCACGGGCTGCGTGGCGAGCGCGTCGTGGACGGCGTCCGCCAGCGGCTTGGGCGGGGGCGTGGGACCGACGCCCAGCGCGGTGGCGAGCGCGGTCGCGCCGATGCCCACCCCGATCAGAACTCCACAGAGGAGCAGCAGGCGGGAGAGCGGTAGGCGGCGCAGGAAGTAGCTCATGGGTCCCCTCTGGCCTCGGGGTCGCGGTTTTTTGGGGTCGCAGTCGGATGTGGCCGGACCTCCACACCAAGGCTAGCGCGCTCGATCAAGGGATCCTGAAGATCGAGTGGGGAGATTCTCATCTTGGATCGGAGGCGCACTCCGACGCCGCCAACCGATATCGTGCCGCCGGCAGTGGCGCTCATCATCGTCATCCTCATCGTGGCCCTCGCCGTGGGCGTGCTCTTCGTCGCGATGCGCGGCGGCCCCCGGGGGGCGCGCAACGCGCTGCACAGCGAATCGAGGGCCACCCAGCGCGGGCTGACGGCGGTGATCGTGCTGCTGTGCGCATTCGGCCTGGTGGTGCCCGGGCTGGTGCTGGCCTTCAACGGGGAGCACAAGGCGAGCGTGGGGCCGGGGGGCATCCATCTCAACGCGGGGCAGCAGAAGGGCCGGGAACTGTTCTCGCACGCCTGCAATCTCTGCCACACCCTGGCGGCCGTCAACGCGGTGGGCCGGACGGGCCCGGACCTCGATGTGCTGATCCCGGCGATCGCCGCGACCGCGCCCGAAAAGGAAGCGCACGCGGACCGCGAGGCGTTCGTGCTGAGCGCGATCCTCGAAGGCCGCGCGCGCGGCCACGGCCAGATGCCGGCGCTGCTCTACCAGGGCAGGGAAGCGCAGGACGTGGCCAATTTCGTGGCCGCGGTGGCGGGCCGCTGAGCCCGGGTCGCTGAGCCTGGGTCGCTGAGCCCAGGTCGCTGAACCCCCGCCGCCTGAGCTTGGGCCGCTAAGCCTCCATGGGCCTGCCTCCAAGGGCCTGCCTTCGAGGGCCTGCCCTCAAAAGGGCCTGCCTTCAAAGGGCCGTCCGAGGGCGATGTCAGCATCAGGGGCATGGTCGAGAGGACCATGCGTCACCGGCGTCGGCCCCGCCGCACACCGACGGAGTGGGTGGGGTCGCACCCCGACCGCATCGCCTCGTGGGCGGTGATCATGGGCTTCGCGCTGGTGCTCGCCGCGCTGCTCAGCGCACACGGTTAGGACACCAGTCGATACCGAGCGTGCGGGCCATCGACTAAGGTCCGGCTCGATGTCCGACCTGCCGCAGACCGCCGCGGACGTGAGGGCGCTCGTCGAGGAGCGCCAGATCCGCTTCATCCGCTTCTGGTTCACCGACATCCTGGGCCAGCTGAAGTCCTTCTCGATCAACGCCGCGGAGCTCGAGGACGCCTTCGAGGCGGGGATGGGCTTCGACGGCAGCTCGATCACGGGCTTCAACGCGATCGAGGAGTCCGACATGATCGCGCTCCCGGACCCCACCACCTTCGCGGTGCTCCCCTGGCGCCCCGAGGAGCAGGGGGTGGGGAGGATGTTCTGCGACATCATCACCCCCGAGCGCACCCCCTACGAGGGGGACCCCCGCCATGTACTGCGCCGCGCGGTGGAGCGCGCCAGGGGGATGGGCTTCGACACCTTCAACGTGGGGCCGGAGCTTGAGTACTTCCTGTTCCGCGACAACCGCTCCACCGAGCCGCTGGACCGGGGCGGGTACTTCGACCTCACCACCCTGGACGCCGGCTCGGACGTGCGCCGCGAGACGGTGCTCGCGCTGGAGCAGCTGGGGATCCACGTGGAGTACACCCACCACGAGGTGGGCCCCTCCCAGCACGAGATCGACATGCGCTACGCCGACGCGATGAAGATGGCGGACGACTGCATGACCTACCGCATCACGGTGAAGGAGTACGCGCTGAAGTACGGGTGGCACGCCACCTTCATGCCCAAGCCCCTGTTCGGGGAGAACGGCTCGGGGATGCACACCCACCAGTCGCTTTTCAGGGAGGGCAAAAACGCGTTCTTCGACCCCGAGGACCAGTACTTCCTCTCGGACGTGGGCAAGGCCTTCATCGCGGGCCAGCTCAGGCACGCGCGGGAGATCTGCGCGATCTTCGCGCAGTGGGTGAACTCCTACAAGCGCCTGGTCCCCGGCTACGAGGCGCCGGTGTACGTGGCGTGGTCGCGGCGCAACCGCTCGGCGCTGGTGCGCGTGCCGCTCTACCACCCCGGCCGGGAGCGCGCGACGCGCATGGAGTTGCGCTGCCCGGATCCCGCCTGCAACCCCTACCTGACCTTCGCGGTGCTGCTGCAGGCGGGCCTGGAGGGGATCGAGAAGGGCTACGAGCTGCCGGAGCCGATGGATCAGAACCTCTACCACCTCTCCGGCGAGGAGCGCCGGCGCCTGGGGGTGGAGCAGCTCCCGGAGACCCTGGGGGACGCGATCGAGCTGACCGCCCAGTCGGAGCTCGCGCTGCGCACCCTGGGGGAGTACATGTTCAACCGCTACGTGGAGATCAAGCGCCAGGAGTGGGAGGACTACCGCGTGCAGGTCTCCCAGTGGGAGCTCGACCGCTACCTCTCGATCTTGTAGGGATGGGCCTCCGCCCCTAAAGGGGCTGCGGCGGGCGGCGTCGTGGTGGGGCTTGCGGGCGGCGGCTGGCGAGCAGGTGTCAGGCCGGCGGTGTCTGCATGGAGCCCTCGGCGGCGGGCCGAGCGGGTGGTACGGCGCACGCGAGCCCCGCGGCGGGCGAGAGATGCAACTCCAGCGCCTGAAGGAGGTGCCCGAACGCCCCGGGGTGGCGGGGAGCGATCTCGTGCAGGAGGCGCAGCACCCCGAGCGCGTGGCGTTCATAGGACTCCTCGCCCGTGATCTGCGCGAGGCGCAAGAGGCCCATCGCGGCCGAGGAGGCCCCCGAGGGAATCGGGCTGTCCTCGAGGTCCTTGCGCCGCGCGATCAGCGCCTCGCCGTCGGAGGGCGTCGAGAAGAAGCCCCCGCGCTCGGGGTCGGCGAAGCGCTCGATCGTCTGCTCCGCGAGCGCGCGCGCCTCGGCGAGCCAGCGCTCCTCGCAGGTCGCCTCGAAGAGCACGATCAGGGCCTCCAGCAGGAAGGCGTGGTCCTCCAGGTAGCCGCCGATGCGAGCCTGGCCCTCGGAGTAGGTGCGCAGCAGCCGCCTCGGCTCGGGCTCGTGCCGTCGGCTGGGCTCGGTGCCGCCGTGGGCGGTGGGTTCGTGCCGTCGGCTGGGCTCGGTGCCGCCGTGGGCGGTGGGTTCGTGCCGTCGGCTGGGCTCGGTGCCGCCGTGGGCGGTGGGTTCGTGCTGGCGGCCGGGCTCGGTGCTGCCCGCTGGGGAGGGCTCGCGCAGGTCGCGCAGGACGAACTCCGCGCAGCGCTCCGCCGCGTCGAGGTAGCGCGGCTCGTCGAGCACCGCCCCCGCGTCGGCGAGCGCGGCGATCATCAGCGCGTTCCAGCTCGTCAGGCGCTTGTCGTCGAGGCCCGGCCGGGTGCGGCCCTCGCGGGCCTCCAGCAGCCGCGCACGAATGCGCTCGCGGGCGTCCGCGTCGGGCCGTGAGGCGGGGGGAGTGCGATCCGTGAGCACGTTCAGGCCGGGCTCGGGATGGTGGGGATCCACGAAGTTGCCCTCCTCGCTGACGCCCAGCCAGCGGATCGCGGCGTCGGCGTCCGCGCCGAGGAGCTCCTCGAGCTCCCCCACGCGCCACACGTAGAAGCGGCCCTCCACGCCCTCGGAGTCGGCGTCGAGCGCCGAGTAGAAGCCCCCCTCGTCTCCGCGCATCTCGCGCAGGGCCCAGTCCAGTGCGGCGCGACAGACCCGAGCGTACCCCTCCCCCTCCTCCTCCCCATCCTCCCGCGCGAGGCGGTACCCGTGCAGGTAGGCGCGCGCGAGCAGGGCGTTGTCGTAGAGCATCTTCTCGAAGTGGGGCACCGTCCAGGAGGCGTCCACGGAGTAGCGGTGAAAGCCACCGCCGAGCTGGTCGTGAATGCCCCCGCGCGCCATCGCGCGCAGCGTGGCGAGCGACATCTCGCGCTCCCCATGGCGCAGCAGGAACTCGATCGTGGGGGTCTGCGGGAACTTCGGCGCCCCGCCGAAGCCGCCGCGGGCGGTGTCGAAGGACTTCGCCAGCCGCGCCACCGCGGCGTCCAGGGCGCCCGCGTCGAAGGGCTCCCCGGAGGGCTCCAGGCGCGCGCCGCCGGAGAGCTGCGCGCGGATCTGCTCGCCCCCCGCGCGGATCTCCGCGGCCTGCTCGCGCCAGGTCTCGGCGATCGCGTGGAGCACCTGCGTCCACGAGGGCAGCCCGTGGCGGGGCTCCGGCGGGAAGTAGGTGCCGCCGTAGAAGGGGAGCTGCTCGGGGGTGAGGAAGACGTTCAACGGCCACCCCCCCTGGCCGGTCATCCCCTGCACGGCCTCCATGTAGAGGGCGTCCACGTCGGGGCGCTCCTCGCGGTCCACCTTCACGCACACGAACTCCTCGTTCATCAGCGCCGCCACGCGGGGGTCCTCGAAGGACTCGTGCTCCATCACGTGGCACCAGTGGCAGGAGGAGTAGCCGATCGAGACCAGCAGCGGCACGTCGCGCTCGCGCGCCGCGCTCAGCGCCGTGGGCCCCCAGGGCAGCCAGTCCACGGGGTTGGAGGCGTGCTGGCGCAGGTAGGGGGAGGTCTGGAGCGCGAGTGCGTTGGGCACGCCTTCAGCGTAGCTGCGCCAGGGGCGCCAGCGAGAGATGGATCGGCAGTTGGGACCACCCCGCGGCGGCATCCCACGCCGACCGCGAGCCGGCGCGCGAGAGCTGGGCCTTGGCGGTGCTCACGTCGAAGGACCTGCCGCCGAGGGTGCCGCTGGCGCGCTGCCCGGCGGCAATCGCGACGGTCCCGTGGGCCGCGGCGGGTCCGCTGATGTGGAGCGTGATGGTGTGGAGCTTGCTGGAGCTGGAGGGGAGGGTGCCGCTGATCGCGACCCCGGGCACGAAGGTGAACCCGGTGAGGCGCACCGAGGAGGAGCTCAGCCTCGCGTAGCCGCCGTGCAGACCCCCGAAGCTCGATCCGCTGGGGAGTTCCTGGTTGACCTGCAACGTGGCCCCGATCACCTGGCGCTCGAGATCCACCAGCGTGTCGAGCACCGCGGTCAGGGTGCGGCCGCGGTTGCCCCCCAGACCGGGAACCGGCTGGATCGAGGCGAGGCTCGTGGGGGTGATGGGGGTGGGTGCGAAGGGGTCCGGGGTGGGCTTGCAGGCCTGCACGGGAGTCCCCACGAAGAAGGCGCTCACGGCCGTTTCCGCGCAGCCACTGAGGTCGCTGCCGAGGACGGAGTGCCCCGTGTAGGGGACGACGAGCAGCTGGGCGTCGGGGATCTCCGCGGCGATCTCCCGCGCATTGGCGGTGGGGGTGCGCAGATCCTGTGCGCCGGAGAGGATCAGCGTGGGCACGTTCGGCAGCGGGCCCGGCGCGGGGGGCGGGGGGGAGGCGTCGGGCCAGTCCATGCAGGCCGCCACCAGGCTGTTGGCCCACGCGGTGGCGGCGTCGAAGGGGTAGAAGTCCGCGCTCGGCAGCGCGTGCAGCGCGGCGAGCGCTTCGGCGTCGCGGGTGGTGGGAGAGGCGGTGCGCTGCCAGGGGAAGGGCTTCTCCTCGCAGGAGGTCGCGAGGAACAGGGCGCTGTCTTCTTCTTCGCTTGCTTCCCGTTCGGCGCTCGCGACCCGCCGGGGCACGGGCACGTTGGGGATCAGCCCTTCCGAGAGCGCCTTCAAGCGCAGCAGCGGGTCGGGGTTGCCGCTCAGCGCCGATCGCACCGCGGCGGGCAGCAGCGCGCGCAGCGCCGGGTTGAGATCGCCCGCCTCCAGGATGCCCAGCAGGTCGGCCTCGCCGAGCGTGGCGGAGTGGCGGTGCCCGGAGCCGTCGTACACCGACCCACTGAGCGAGTGGCGGCGCAGGCGCACCGCCAGGCGCGCCAGGTCGCCGAGGGGGTCGGAGGTGATGTGCGCGCAGGCCCCTTCCGAGCAGAGCTCTTCGAGCACTCCTCGCACCGCCTGCAGGGTGGACAGACCCAGGGGTTCGGGGCCGCCGGGGAGCACGACGGAGTCGAGCACCAGCGCTTCCACGTGTTCGGGGTAGCGTTCGGCGTACTCCAGCGCCACCTTGGTGCCGTAGGAGGTGCCGTAGAGCACGAGCTTTTCGTAGCCCAGCGCCTGGCGGATCGCCTCGATGTCCTGGACCGATTCCTCGCTCGTGTACGCCCCCCGCGCGGGTCCGAGCTGCAGGGCGCACTGTTCGGCGAGGTGCCCGACGTCCGAACCGGCGCCTTCGAGCGCCAGCGGGTTCTGCAGGGCCTCGCAGTTGAGCGGGTTCGAGCGCCCGGTGCCGCGTTGGTCGTAGACGATCAGGTCGCGGGTGCGCAGCGCGGGAGCGATCGCCTTCGCCATGAAGCTCCCGAGCGGGTTCGCCGCCTGCCCGGGCCCGCCGGCGAGGCCGATCACCGCGCTCGTGCTGGGGGTGAGCCCCGCCTGCAGGCGCTCCACGCTCAGCGAGATCGTGCCCCCCACGGCGGGTTCGCTGCGGTCGAGCGGGACGGCGAGGGTGGTGCAGGCGAAGCTTGGTTCGTGGGGACAGGCGGAGAAGCTGAGATCGCTACCAGGGGAGCCGGCCGAGGAGGCCGGCAAGCCTGCCAGCAGCAGTGCGCAAAGCAGAGCCGCGAAGGCCGAGACCTGAGCTCGCATACGCATCGGGCTCGACAATAGCGGCACTCGCGGAGGGGCCGCTGCGGTTCACCGATTGGAGATCGGCCAGCACCGGCTCACCCCCCAGCTCGCCGATCAACGATTTCTTGTGGGGCCCGAGGCGAAGGACGCCGTGGGCGGCCGCGGCGCCGCCGATGCGCAGCGTGGTGCTTTCCGCCTTGATCGCGCCCGAGAGGGTGACGCCGGGCACGTAGGAGTAGCCGTGGAAGAGCACCCCCCCCTTGGTGGGCTGCACCCAGCCGGCCCGCAGGCCGCCGCTGTCGAGGGAGGCGAGGTTGAGGGAGCTCGCCGAGATGGAGCCGCTCGCTTCGAGCAGCTGGATCACGAGCTGGCGGGAGTAGTCGGCGAGCGTGAGCTCGACCGCCCTCAGCGTTCGCCCCGCCCGACCGCGGTAGCCGTGCGCGGGGGCGACGTCGGAGAGCCGCCGGGGGGCGAGCGGGTCGGGGCGCAGGAGGGGCGCCGGTGGCCCTGGGCGGCAGGGTGCGATCGGATGTTCGCCCAGCCCCCCGGCGAACATCGCCAGCAGCGCCTTGCGGGCGCATGCGGTGGGCTCCGTCCCGAGCACGGAGTGCCCGGTGTTGGGCACCACCAGCAGGTGCGCGCCGGGGATCTGGGCGGCGACTTCGCGCGCGTTGGCGGTGGGGGTGCGCAGGTCGTCGGCGCCGCTGAGGATCAGCGTGGGGACATCGGGCATCGTGGCAGGCACCGCGGGAGGGGCGGGTGTGGCGAAGGGCCAGAAGGCGCACTCCCGGAGCTCGTCGAAGTCGAGCATGTTCGCCGGGGTGAACGGCGCGAGCGAGCCCGCGGGGAGGGCGTCGATCTGGGAGGTGGCCTGCGCGATCCGTTCGTGGGGGCTCGCGCTGCGGCTCCAGGGGAAGTCCTCCTCTTCGCAGGTGGTGGCGTAGTAGAGCGGCGCGTCGATCCCTTCGCCTTCTTCGCCCCCGCCTCCTTCCCCGCGCTCGAGCAGCCGCGCGAGCGGGGCGCTGTCGCCTTCGTCGGCGGCGTGCACCGCGGCGGGGAATTCGGCGCGCAGGATCGGGTCGAGGTCGCCCGCGAGCAGGGTCGCGGCGAGATCGTCGGAGGAGATGGGGAAGGTGTGGGGGTGCCCGTGGCCGTCGATGTAGCGCCCCCGCAGCCCCCCGTGGTCCATGTGCCGCACCAGCCGCGCGAGGTCGCCCACGGGGTTGCGGGTGATATGGGCGCACTGGCGGTAGGCGCAGAGCTGGCGCAGGATGCGGGGGATCGCGGCGAAGGTCGCGCGGTCGAGGGGGTCGGGCCCCTGGGGGGGCACGACGGAGTCGAGGATCAGCCCTTCGACGTACTGGGGGTACTGCTGGGCGTACTCCTCGGCGACCTTGGTGCCGTAGGAGGTGCCGTAGAGCACGAGCTTTTCATAGCCCCCCGCGATCCGGATCGCCTCGATGTCGGCCACGCTGTCGGGGGTCGTGTAGAAGGCGCGTTCGGGCCCGATCTGGTTGGCGCAGGCGACGAGCAGCGACCCGAAGGAGTGGTAGGAGTGGGGGTGTTCGAAGCCGTGGCAGGAGAGCGGGTGCGATTTGCCGGTGCCGCGTTGGTCGAAGACGATCAGATCGCGCGTGGCGAGGATCGGCCCGAGGATTTCGCTGAAGTCTTCGGCGAACGGGATCGCCGCCTGCCCGGGGCCGCCCGCGAGCGCGATCACCGCGGTGCGCGCTTCCCCCACCGGGGCGCGGTGGCGGCGGAGGGCGAGCGTGATGCTCCCCGGCGTGACCCCGCTGGGGTCGAGCGGCACGGCGAGGTGGGCGCACGCGAGAGAGTTGCTGCTGCCGCACGGCCCCCACGCGATCTGGGCCCCGGCGGAGGCGGGGAGCGCGCAGGCGGCGAGGATCGGGGCCGTCAGGAATGCGACGGCGAGCTTCCTGACGGAGGGTCGCACTAGTTGGAATCTAGCCGATCGCGGGCCGCGGCGCGCCACACATTTGGTGCAGGGCCTGCGCCTGCGCGTCTCGTGGAGCACGGCGGGTCCCTCGGTGGTTCCTGCGCTCGCCCGGAGAAAGCGGTGCGTGTAGGGTCTCGCAACATGGAGGGCTCTCGCCAGATCGTCGACGCCCCGGGTGCCCCCGCGGCGATCGGCCCCTACAGCCACGCGGTGCTGGTCGACCTTCGAGCGGCGGGGGAGCTGCTGTTCTGCTCGGGCCAGATCCCCCTGGACCCCGCGAGCGGCGAGCTCATCGGAGCGAGCGCGGCCGAACAGGCACGCCGCTGCCTGGAGAACCTCCAGGCGGTGTGCGCCGCGGCGGGGACCACGCTCGGGCGCGCGGTGCGGATGACGATCTACATGACCGACCTGGAGCGCTTCGGGGAGGTGAACGAGGTGTACGCCGAGTTCTTCGCCGCGGACCCCCCCGCGCGGGTGACGGTGGGGGTGGCGGCGCTGCCGCGAGGCGCGCAGGTGGAGATCGACGCGGTGGTGGGGCTCGGGTAGGGCCACCTGGGGTGGGCCGGGCCGGCTTCGAGCTCTCCCGACACACCAGGCCCACACTCAGGCCCGGCTAGTGTCCCGGCGAGGAGGATGTCACTGGAGGTCCCATGTCGAGCCCGCAATCCCCATCCACCGCCTCCGAGCGCGTCTACCATCTGCAGCTGCGCCATTTTCCGCGCAACATGTGTCGCTTCAACCTGAGCGGGGAGGAGCTGCGGGCCACGGTGCTCGGGCCCTGGGTGGCCGACAGGCCCTTCGATCTGGGGGAGCTCAGGTGGGACCCCCGACACGCACAGATCACGGTCATCGAGGGCCCCCGGATGCCGCTGGAGCAGCTCTCGATGGGCCGGGGCTGGCGCGCCGCGCAGCGCGCGGGCAGGGATGTCACCGCCGAGATGCTCGCCGCCGTCGGGGAGGCGCCCGCGCCGGGACCGGGGAGCGCCGGAGAGGCGGATCGAGCGGCCGGACCCACCCGGTCTGCGGATCCGATCGCCGACTCGCTCGGTCTGCGGCTGCTCGCACAGATCGGGGATGACCCGACCCCTCTTCGCCACGCCTGGGAGCTGGCATCCGCGGAGAATCCCGAGCGCCCCGCGAGCGAGACCCTGGCGATCGCCGAACGCGCGGTCGCCTCGCTGCTGGGCATGCGCCTGATCGTGCTGCTGCGCGCCACCGAGCCCGGTTCCGCCCCTGGGGCGATGGGGGAGCGGGAGGCCCTCGCCATCCTCCGGGCGCTTGAGAGCTGGACCGGCTCGCAGCTCTCGATTCGCCGGGCCTGAAGTGCCCGGCGAGGCGGTGCCCAGGGCGGCGCAGACCCGCCGCTACACTTCGGAGCCCCGTGGTGGGCGTAGCTCAGCTGGTAGAGCTCCGGGTTGTGGTCCCGGCGGTCGGGGGTTCGAGTCCCCTCGCTCACCCTCAAAGTACCTGCAAATAGGCATCTTTTCAAGAGTCCAGTGAATGGAATTTGACTCTGGGGAACAATTTAGGGCACAAATTTCCCGATTTCTTCGCTCGATGGCGGTTGCCGGCGGCGTGCGATGAGATGCGTGGGTCGCTTGCCTGGGGCCGTAATGCGAGGACCAGAGCGGTATTCGTCTCTGGCGGCGACGTGTCGAGGGTTGTAGGGGAGGTTGCGCCTCGCCGAGCGCATCGGGCGAACTTGGGTGGGAATCCCGGCGGTCGTAGGTTGGTCAGGCGGCCATTATCCTGATACATCGTGACTCGATCAGCGCCGCTGAGACCGTCGTTGCTATAGCTATGATATATGGCCATGATGGCTGTGGCCGGCCTCTCCGGTGCGAATCGCGCGTTTGTTGCGAAGCTCAATCGTGATCTGCGAGGTCCTTTCACGCCAGCGGACGCTGCGGCGGCGACCGGTGTTGATCATGCACGGGCTGTGCGGCTGCTGCGGCATCTCGCTGCGGAGGGTTGGGTCGCTCGGTTGCAGCGAGGCCTTTACACGACCGTGCCGTTGGAAGCCGAGGATCCGGAGAGCTGGGGTGCGGACCCGTGGGCGGTGGCGATGGCTGCTCTCGCCCCAGGGTACGTGGGGGGCTGGACGGCGCTGCATCACTGGGATCTCACCGACCAGATCTTCTCGACGACGGTCTTCGTCACGGCGCGGCCTGTGCCCCGCCGCCGACGCACGATCGGCGGCGTCCAGTTCGAGCTTCGCCATCGCTCGGAGTCTGCCTTGTTCGGCACGCGTCGGGTTTGGCGTGAGGGGATGCCGGTCGAGGCCTCTGACCGAGAGCGAACTCTGGTGGACTGCCTTGACGATCCGTCGCTCGGAGGTGGCCTGCGCCATACGACCGAGGCGCTCGCGAGCTATACCGAGAGGCCAGACATCTCATGGCAGCGGCTCGTCGAATACGGTGATCGGCTCGGCAACCGAACTGTGTTCAAGCGTCTCGGGTATATAGCCGAGACGCTTGGGTTCGGGGACGACGAGCTGATCGACGGGTGCCTGGGACGTGTGAGCGCAGGCATCGGCCGGCTTGATCCCGGCCGCTCGGATGAGGGGGCGATCACGGCACGTTGGGGTCTGCGGATCAACGCGAGGATCAACGCTTGATTCCCCGTGCGGCGCTGCAGGTGCGGGCAAAGGAGTGGGGACTGGCCGAAGAGGTCGTCGAGAAGGACTACGTGCTCGGCTGGCTTCTCTGGGGCATCGGCACCCAGCCCGCTCTGCGCGATAAGTGGGTGTTCAAGGGCGGGACCTGCCTGAAGAAGTGCTTCGTGGAGACGTACAGGTTCTCCGAGGATCTCGACTTCACCGTGCTCGACGACGGTCCGCTGAAGCCCGACGATCTGCTGCCAGTTCTCGCCGAGATGCTCGATCTCGTGGAACAGGAGACCGGCATCACGCTGTCCAGTCGTCCGCCGGCTGTCAGGCTGCGACCCGACGGCCGCTCAGCAGAGGGCCGCATCTACTACCGCGGACCCCGCGCGACCCCCGGCGAGGCAAGGGTAAAACTCGATCTCACCTACGACGAGACGATCGTCGAGACCCCGGTTCGCCGAGAGATCGCTCACGCATTCGAGGAGACGCTTCCTGGCGACGGCGCGGTGCAGTGCTACGCGTTCGTCGAGGTCTTTGCCGAGAAGTTGCGAGCGCTCGGACAACGCACTCGACCGCGCGACCTCTACGACGTCGTCAACCTCTACCGCCGCGCCTACCTACGCGAGAACCGCGACGTCGTCCTGGCGGTCCTCGAACGCAAGTGCGCCTACAAGGACGTGCCCGTCCCGACGCTCGCAGCGGTCACCGCAACCGAGAAGTCAGCTGATCTACGGGCTGACTGGGGCGCGATGCTCGCCCACCAGCTACCCGTGCTCCCGCCGGTGGAGGAGTTCATAGATGCTCTTGAAGATGTGTTTGCATGGCTCAGCGGCGAGGAGCCCGTTCAGCCGGGGCCGACGCCGGCCGTCGGTGAGGAGATCGACGCGGCATGGGTCGTTCCGCCCACGCTGACCAGATGGCCCGGCGGCGCTCCCCTCGAGCAGATCCGATTCGCCGGCGCCAACCACCTTCTCGTTGAACTCGACTACCAGGCATCCACGCGCCTGATCGAGCCATACGCCCTGCGGCGCTCCAAGGCCGGCGACCTCCTTGTCTACGCAATCAAGGCCCAGACAGGAGAAGTCAGGGCCTACCGAGTCGACCGCATCGAAGGCGTACGCATCACCGACCGGGCCTTCACGCCCCGCTACGCGATCGAACTGTCGGTAGCGCTTCCCGTAAGCACCGGCCGGCATGGTCCCCGGTCAACGGGTCGGCGCCACGCGCGGCGCCGTCTATAGCTCTCCCAACGTGCCCTCCATATCAGCTCATGGCGCTGAGCTCGAATGCGACTTTTGCTTGCGGCGGGTCGAGCGGCGATGACGGCGGCCCGCGGATGCATCTGTGTCGCTGCATGCAGGAAGCGCTCCGCGCTGCGGGCATCGAGTACGACAAGGTGATTGCGGGCCACGGCAGTCCGTTCCCCTTCCTGCGCAAAGGCTCGCGTGAGGAGTTGCGCGATGTGACCGGAGCGACGAAGGCTGCCGGCGCTCAAGCTGCCCAACGGGACGGTCATCACCCACTCCCGCGCCATCCTCTCCTGGATTGGCCAGCAGCAATGATCACTGCGGCGCGGGCCGGCGCTGCGCGTCAGGCCTGATCACGTGTAGGCCATCGCGCCACCGCAATCGTCTACAAGAGCAAGCGTGATCCGGTGAGCACCGCCGGTCGCTCGTCCTCGTCCGGAGCGACAGTCTGCGAGAGCTGATCGAGACGCCCGTGTTGCTTGTGTTAAGCAGCAAAGACCTTCCAGCCCTGCGAGTTGGTATCGAGGTCCCACGGAACGCGTAACCTCCCCTTGTAACAAACCGTACAAATAAGGCCAAGACTCCGCCTCCATCGTATCGCCGCAGAGCGTGGTAAAAGTCGCATGATGCGACTGGGCCTCTTTTCCGTCAAGAACTTCCGCAGCATCACGAACGCCGAGAAGCTTCCTCTGGGAGATTTCACGGTGCTCGTCGGACCCAATAATGAAGGAAAGTCGAATATCCTCGAGGCGTTGGCGCTCGGTATGCAGGAGTTGTCAAACCCGACCACTCGGCCGCGATACGCCGCTGGACCGCGCAGATATCGCCCCGGATATGAGCGTAACGAAGACCTTATATACAACTGGGAGCGCGATTTTCCACAGACGCTACAAAGCAACGGAGACGGCCGGACGTCCCTGAACTTCGACTTTGAACTCACCCCTGAGGAAGTCGACGAGTTCTACAAGGAGGTCGGGAGTAGATTCAACGACTCGCTTCCTATCAGCTTGACCTTTGGTCGCACCGGCTCGCCGAGCTTTCGTGTTCGGAAGCAAGGCAAGGCCCAACAGCTCCTTTCGACCAAGAGGCTTGAGATCGCTAAGTTCGTCTCTTCGCGTGTGCAGGTCCAGTATGTGCCTGCCGTGCGAACCGGAGATCGCGTAACAAGGATCGTGAAACGCATGCTCACGAAAGAGCTGGCGGCTGTCGCGAGCGGTCCGGAGTATGCGAAGGCGCTGGCGGAGGTGCAACGACTTCAGGAGCCCGTCCTTGACAAGCTGGCCGCCGCAATCACGGCGCGACTACAGGCCTTGCTGCCGGACGTACGATCAGTTCAATTCGACCAAGAGGCGGATCGCACGATGGCGAGAGGCTTGGTCGTTATCCTCGATGATGGTACCGCGACCGATCTGAGCCTCAAGGGCGACGGCGTCCAAAGCCTGGCAGCGTTGGCGATGATGCAACACTATTCTCGTGAAAACGCTCGTGCTCGCGAATTTATCCTCGCTGTGGAGGAGCCTGAGGCACACCTGCATCCCAGTGCTATTCATGCGCTGCGCGACACGCTCCGTGAGACGTCGGAGACTCAGCAGGTCGTGGTGACAACGCACTCGCCTCTGTTCGTGAATCGACTCGAACTAGCTGGCAATATCATAGTCACCAAGAATCGCGCGGCGCCTGCTACCTCGGTTCAGGAATTGCGTGATGTCCTTGGCGTCCAAGTGGCCGATAACCTTGAGGGCGCGGAGGTGGTACTCGTCGTTGAGGGCTTGGATGACGAGCGAGCACTCCGGGCCGTGTTGTCCGGCCGTTCCGAGCGACTGGCACGGGCGCTCGCGGACGGGGTTGTTGGAATCGTGCCACTTACCGGCGCTGGCAAGATCAAGTACGTATTGGTCCAGCTTCGCGATTCGCTTGCGGCCGTGCACGCGTTCCTCGATAATGACTCAGCGGGTCGCGAAGCGGCAGCTAGCGCAGAAGGAGCGGGGCTACTTTCGGTCGCCGATATCACCATGACGATCTGTCTCGGCGCGAAGGAATCCGAGTTCGAGGACATGGCGCAGCCGGCCATCTACACCCCCACGTTCGAAGATGAGTTTGGTGTTGTGCTTGGCGCCGGACCCAAGACCAAGGGTAAGTGGTCGAATCGCATGGCCTTGCAGTTCCAAGCTAGTGGCAAGCCTTGGAACGATAGAGTTGAAATGCGCGCGAAGGAGATCGTCGCCGACGCAGTCTCTCGCGAACCAGGGAATGCGATCCGCGAGATCTGCGACGGCGTGATCGACGCACTCGTAGTCGGGCTAGAGCGCAAGCTCGATACCCGAAGGCATTAGATTGCTTCGACCGTCGGGAGCCCGTAAGGGATCCCGCGAGCCTTCATGCGCAGGCCCCCAGCGCCCAACACCAGAAATCCAAAACGCTCGCATTCCCGGCGTTGAAGCGCTCGGTCACGTGAAGTTTCGCCAGCTTGGAGGGGCCGAGGCCTGCCATTGAGCTCGCAACCTACCAATGTGGTATCAGCCTGCGTCTACTCTCGCTTCAGCCCGGGATGCGGGAGCGCAAATCACGACGCCGTGCGCTCATGCTCAGGACGAGCACGGGCACTGGCGCGCGCTAACAGGGACACTTCCGGATCGTGTCGCGTAAGCAGGCGTGAGGCGCCTCACTCGAAGGGCTCCCGCCCGTCAGCCGGACATCGTGCGCTCGAGGGCGCGCTGGTGGGCGGGTCGCTGCGTGAGACGCGCTAAGTAGTCCCTCAGGTTCGCCGGGAGCTCATCCCGAAAGCCGATGCGCTCCGTGAAAGCCAGCGTGCTTCCGATAAGTACGTCAGCCACCGTGAAGCGCTCACCGACGAGATAGTCGCTGCCGTCCAGGGCGCTGGACACCGCGTGCGCGGCCTCGTCAAAGCGCTGTCGTGCAGCGGCGGAGCGGTCGGGGTCGCGCTGAGCGTGCACGGCGGACTCGATCAGCGGCGGCTCGAGCTCGGCTGGGGCGAAGATCGCCCACTGGTAAAGCAGCGCTCGTTCGTGGGTCCCCGGTGCCGGCGCGAGGCCGGCACCGGGGTGTAGGTCTGCGAGGTGCAGGCAGATCGCCGCTGATTCGAATACGAACCCTTCCTCGTCCTCGAGTACGGGCACGCGGCCCAGGGGATGGCGGGCGCGATGCTCCTCGCCCTTGCTCTCCTCGCGGGTCATCACCGTGATCTCATACGGTTCGCCGAGCTCCTCGAGCATCCATGCGACGCGGATCGGGCGCCCCGCGTGCTCTCGGTGATAGAGGCGCATCATGGACGGCACGATAGTGGCTGGTGCGAGAGCTCGCCCGCTTGGCCGCAGGGCTCAGGTTTTGGCGCTTGCCGCGTACTACCACGCGCTGGTGATCTGTGCGCCATGCTGGACGACGCTTGGAACGGCCTGCGTCGTCGTAGTTGGTGGTCATCAGCTCGAAGGCGGGACCGAACGCGTCGACCAGTCGCGGGAGCTGGCGGCAGATCGGGCCGGGGAAGAAGTCAGCGGCGGTGCGCCCCACGCCGTAGAGCGCCTTCGGGATCCATGCGCCGAGCACATCGCCGTTGGTGAGTGTGTCGACGATAGCCGCAGCGCCGAGGTAGCCGTCGCGGCGCACGGCCTCGGCCACCCAGCGCGTCCGCCCGGCCTCATCGGTGTCACGCAGAAGCCCTCGCTCAGTACCAGCCCTGACGAGCAGGCGCTCGATGAGCGCGGGCCAGCTCGGCAAGCCAGCCTCGATTGAGGCGCCGGCGACCAGCATGAGCGTCAACCGCTGCGCGGTCGCTGCGTCGGCGATCAGCCGGTCAAGCGGGGCTGGGCGAAGGCGGCAAAGCTCACGACTATGCATCATCGTGGTCGGACCGGAGCCACCCGAGGCGGCGGCGAAGAAAGCCGACCGAGCTGGCTGGTCCGTTTGACGACCTGACGAAGCGTCTGCGCCCGGTGCCCCGGCGTCGAAGGCCGGGCACCGTCCTCGGCTGGGGAACAATTTGGGGAACAAATTGAGACGAACTCAAGAGCACTCAGAAGCACCAAGACCCAGTAATCACGGGGTCTGTAGCCTGATCGGCACCCGGACCAGCGGGTTGTGGTCCCGGCGGTCGAGGGTTCGAGTCCCCTCGCTCACCCTCTTTGGAGACTCTCCTGGGCCATCCGAGTGGCTCTTTGCAGACCGAGGTTCGGGCCAGTGCTTCTGTGCTCCGCCAAGAGCGTCAGGGCATAGACCCTGCAACATGCGAGGATTTGTGTCCTCAAGTCGCTGGCGGCTTATGGCTTGCGGAAAATGCCGTGCGTGCCAATCCGTCGCCAGACGATGTGCGGGTCGCCGGGGCGCAGCTCGTCGCCGTACTCGAAGGTGGCACGGCCGTTGGGAGCCCAGGTCAGCTCCCATACGCCGGGATATCCCTGCACTCTCTTGACCCGTAGGCCCGGCTCGAACCGTCCGCGCCGCAGGCACGCGATGAACAGATCGAGTGCGCTTTCCCAGGCGGCTGCCTGCTCGCGGGTCAGGTTTTTGTAGTCGCGCAGGAACCGGGGCCGCGCTTGGTAGGTGGGCACTAATCGCTGCGGACGGCGTGCAGCGCCGCCTTGAAGGCGTCGGCGTCCTCGTAGACCTCGCCGGGGTCGGTCTTTCCCTCGCGGTCTGCTTCCAGCTCGCCAGCGAGCCAGTCGGGAGTCCAGAACCACGCCTGATTGGGATCGATCCGGCCGTCCGAGAGGCTGCGCAGCAGCACGGCGGCGCCGTCGAGTGTGTTCTCGGGCAGGCCCTCTACCAGCTCGTGCAGCTCCGTCTTGGTCATGCCGTCATTCTCGCACGGGTCGCGGACCATCGAGAGGCAATGGCCTCGCCCAGCTCAGGACGCGCCGCACAGCTCGCTGACGAGCCCGATCAGATGTCCCTTGGCTGCGGGGCTCAGGCGCGGCTCCCCGCGGATCGCCCCGGTTATGTCCGCGGTCGCGGTGTCTTGCTCGGTGAGCAGGTAATCGGTGCTGACGCCGAGCCTGTGACTGAGCTTGACGAGCAGATCGAAGGATTGTGCTGTTTGGTCGCTCTCGACGACGGCACGACGTGCAGGCGGCCGCTGTGGTTTCCTTGGTGTACCGACGGCCCAAACCCGGCGGTCGTCACGAGATTTGGAGGTGTTCTGATGAGCGCAACGGAGATTGACGCGGGCAAGCTCGAAGCCTTCATGGGGCAGGCGGTGACGGATATGGGCGCGATCATCAGCGGGCCGCTGATGCTGATCGGCGAGAAGCTTGGCCTCTACAAAGCGATGGCTCATGCGGGGCCGCTGACCTCGCAGGAAGTCGCGGAGCGTTCGGGCGCGGCTGAGCGATACGTTCGCGAGTGGCTGGGAAACCAGGCCGCGGGGGGCTATGTCATCTACGACCTCGAGAGCGACCGCTACACGCTGCCGGACGAGCACGCGCTTGCGCTGGCGGACGAAGACAGCCCGTTTTACATCCTGGGTGTCTATGACCTGATCGCATCGTTGTATGCCGACGAAGATCGGATCATCGAGGCATTTCGCAGCGGTGAGGGGATGGGCTGGCATGAGCACGACCATCGCCTGTTTCGTGGCACCGAGCGATTCTTCCGGCCTGGCTACCGCGCCCACCTCGTCGCTGAGTGGATTCCGGCCCTGGACGGAGTCCAGGAGAAGCTGCAGCGCGGCGCCAAGGTCGCTGACATAGGCTGCGGCCACGGAGCGTCGACGATCATCATGGCGGAGGCGTTCCCGAACTCGCAGTTCTTCGGATTCGACTACCACGATGCGTCGATTGAGCGTGCACGCGAGGCGGCGAAGGAGGCGGGCATCGCGGAGCGCATCACCTTTGAGGTCGCCTCTGCCAAGGACTTTCCGGGTGAGGACTATGACCTCGTGTGCGTATTCGACTGCCTGCACGACATGGGCGACCCGGTGGGCGCCTCCGCGCATGTTCTCGAGAAGCTTGGCTCAGACGGCACTTGGATGGTCGTCGAGCCGTTCGCAAACGATCGCCTCGAGGAGAACCTCAACCCGGTCGGGCGTGTCTTCTACGGCGCCTCGACCGTGATCTGCACACCGGCGTCGCTCGACCAGGAGGTCGGCCTCGCGCTCGGCGCTCAGGCCGGCGAGGCGCGACTGACCGATGTGCTCAAGGAGGGCGGATTCACCCGCGTGCGCCGTGCGACCGAAACACCGTTCAACCTGATTCTCGAGGCGAGGCCTTGAAGGCCTCCGTGCAACAGATCTAAGCGGGCTCGGGCGGCCACCATGGATCACATGGTGGCCGCGGCTCCCGATGCGGCTGTCTCCTGCGATCCCAGCAGGTCTCGCATCGCCTCGCGCACGAGCTCGGCGAGCTCGTCGATGGGCACGTCGCCCAGCAGTCCCTCCGCGCCGACGAGCGCGCCCACGATTGCGCTGACTGAGCAGACCATGCGGACGCGCTGGGCGAGGGGAATGGCGGGGCTCTGCAGGATGCGACGAAACAGCTGCTCGATGTCGTCGTTCTCGGCGCGGTGGCGCTCGTTGTTCGTGAGCTCCTCGAGTGCGCCGTAGTTGCGCTGGTGCAACAGCACAAGCTCGCGATTCTCGAGCACCCGATCGATGAAGTGGTCGACGAGCCCGGGCCACGCGTCCGCGCGCTGTTGTCCGTCCTCGAGGCGCTCGAGCTGCTCGAGCGCCTCCCGGCCGAGTGCGTGCAGGCGCAGGTGCAACTCGAGCAGGATGTCCTGCTTGCGCTCGAAGTGGTAGTAGAGCGCGGCCTTCGTGATGCCGAGCCGTTCGGCGATGTCGCGCAGCGAGGTCTTGTCGTACCCCTGCCTGGTGAACAGCTCGAGCGCGACGTCGAGGATGCGCTCCCGTGTCGAGCGGGCGCCCTCGCCACCGTGGGGCCGTGCTGCTGCAGGCGCGTCCGCTCGTGTTTGGCTCCTGCTTGACTTGGCGCTGGCGATGGGCATATTGGTAGCTTACTTGACGGCCGGCAAGTAATGTGTATTCTGTTCGCTTGCTTGCCGACCGGTAAGTAGACCCATAGGAGCTGCCGTGACACACGATTTGATGATCCAGGCCTACGGCCTGCGCAAGCGATTCGGCCCGACGGTCGCGCTGGACGGGATCGACCTGGAGGTGCCAGCAGGGTCGATCCTCGGGGTGCTGGGTCCCAATGGCGCGGGCAAGACGACCGCGGTGCGCATCCTGACCACACTCTCGATCCCGGACGATGGCTCCGCGCGGGTCGCGGGCCACGACGTGGTCGGCGAAGCGGAGGAGGTGCAGCGCAACATCGGCGTCACCGCACAGGACGCGACCCTCGACGAGGTCCTGACCGGCCGTGAGAACCTCGTGATGATCGGACGCCTCAGCGGCCTGCGCCGCGCGCAGGCACGGGTGCGGGCGGGTGAGCTGCTCGGGCAGTTCGACCTCGCCGACGCAGCCGACCGCATCCTCAAGGAGTACTCGGGTGGGATGCGCCGGCGCCTCGACCTCGCCGCCGGGCTGGTGCGCAGGCCGCCGGTGCTGTTCCTGGACGAGCCGACGACGGGCCTCGACCCCACGAGCAGGGTGCGGATGTGGGGTGTGATCAGGGGGCTCGTCGCCGACGGGGTGACGCTGCTCCTGACCACGCAGTACCTGGACGAGGCGGACGAGCTCGCCGACAGTATCGTCGTGATCGACCACGGACGGGTCATAGCGAGCGGCACCGCCGCGGAGCTGAAGACCCAGGTCGGCGGGGCGCGCCTCGAGCTGACGCTCAGCGAGCCCAACCCCGCCGCCGCCGTCGCGCTCGAACCGTTCCTCGCGGGTGGCGTGCACGTCAGCCACGACGGGCGTCGCCTGCGTGCGCCCGTGCGCAGCACCGGCGGCTTGGCGAGCACCGTCGTGCGCGCCCTCGACGAGGCGGGGATCACCGTCGATGACGTCGAGGTCCACCAGCCCTCCCTCGATGACGTGTTCTTCGCCCTCACCGGCCGTCCCGCCGAGGAGACCGAGAACGCACGCCCCGAACAAGCCGATCCAGACCTGGAGGTCGCCCGCCGATGAGCACGACAACCACATCCACGCCCACGCCCCTCGGGCCCACCACCAGCACCCCCGCGTCTGTCGCGCTTGCGGGAAGGCCGTCGAGGTCCCGCCGGCTCACGCAGCGGCTGCGCGACGTCGCGGTGCTCACCGGGCGCAACCTGCTGCACATCAGGCGTGAGCCGCTGCAGCTCTCGGACGTCACGGTCCAGCCGGTGCTGTTCACGCTGCTGTTCGTCTACGTGTTCGGCTCCGGGGTCGTGCTGCCCGGCGGGGGCTCCTACAAGGACTTCGCGATCGCCGGTCTGCTCGCGATGAACCTCACCACCTCGGCGATGGGGACCGCCGTCGGGTTGAGCGCCGACCTCGGCAGCGGCGTGATCGACCGCTTCAGGACCCTGTCGATGTGGCGGCCGGCGGTGCTGGTCGGGCGCTCGCTCGCGGATGTCATGACCGCCGCGATCTGCGCCGCGTTCGTCGCGGCGACCGGGCTTCTGATCGGCTGGCGGCCCGATGCGAGCGCCGCGTCCGTGATCGCCGGCTTTGCCATCTTCCTGCTGTTCAGCTACGCGCTCTCGTGGGGCTGCGCATGCCTGGGAATGGTCAGCAAGAGCCCGGAGTCAGCTCAGGGGGTTGGTCTCGTGATCCTCTTTCCCCTTGCGATCGTCTCCAACGCGCTGGTCCCGACCGAGCGCATGCCGTCGCTGCTGCGGACGATCGCCGACTGGAATCCGGTGAGCGCACTCACCACCGCCTGCCGTGAACTGTTCGGCAACCCCAACCCCTCGGCGAGCATCCAGACCTGGCCGATGCAGCACGCGGTCCTCGCCTCGCTGATCTGGTCACTCGCGCTGATAGCGATATTCGCTCCCCTGGCGAGCAGGCTCTATCGGCGTCGCACCACCGACTGAGCACCAGCGAGAGTGCAGCGCACGGTCGAGGGACGGACCGGGTCTGCATCGCTACGCTCCGCTGGATGAGACGTTCTGCCCTCGCCGCGGCTGTCGCGCTGCTGGCCCTGCCGGCGGATGCCATGGCGTCCTCGCACGCGGTCAACTTCCAGACAAAGGCCGCGGACGTGACATGCGGCATAGCCGCCTCGGTTCCCGGGACGGAGCTCGACCCCGGCACAGGTGCTCCGCTCAACGGCGACTACCCGGGCCTGCAGTGTTCGGCGGTGGGCATTCCCAAGCCCAAGCACGGCTTCGGTGACCCCTTCGTTCAGCTCGGGCAGGGGCACGCCGGTCGCGCCAGGCTCGTCGACGAGAGCCAGGACGACCTCATCTCGTCCGCTTACCCCGTGGCGCTCGCACCGGGCTCGACGTGGAAGCGCTACGGCATCGCGTGCAGTCTGAGCGCGTCCTCTGTTCGCTGCACGAACGGGAGTGGCCACGGCTTCAAGATCTCCACCGGTCACCTCAGTCTGTTCTGATCAGGGGGGTGCGGTGTCGGGCACGTTCAGCCCTTCGGTCGTGTGTCGTTGTCGGCGATGCCCGGAGGCAGGACCTCGCCACGGTCGATGGCTTCCGAGAGGCGCTGTTTCGCGGCGAGGCTGCCCTCGTCGAGGACGCCCGAGCCCGCCGCGCGAGCGATCGCATCTCCGCCCCTCCCGCGCAGGACAGAGGCAATCCCAACGGCTATCAGCGCCCCGGCGAGTGGCCCAACGACGTACACCCAGTAGCTCGAGAAGTCACCGCTAACGAGTGCCGGTCCGAAGGAGCGCGCCGGGTTCATCGAGGTGCCGCTCACCGGCGCCGACCACAGGCCGGCCAGGGCGATGTAGCCACCGACCCCCAGCGCGGCGATCGCCCCGACGTTCTGGGCGGCCGAGGCGGTCCCCAGGATGACGCTCACCAGAGTCGCGGTGAGGACGATCTCCATCAAGAGCGCCTGCCAGTTCGCGTACCCGGGGCCGGGCAGCGTGGCGCCGAGATGCTGGATGTTGCCGAACACCGCCAGCAGAAACACGCATGCGAGGCTTGCGCCGACGAGCTGGATGAGGATGTAGCCCGGGACGCGCCTCCAGGGGAAGTCGCCGCGGAGCGCGAACGCGAGCGAGACGGCGGGGTTCAGGTGGGCTCCGGAGATCGCTCCCATGAAAAGGATGATCGCCAGCACCATCAGCCCTGGCGCTACGACGGCTGCGGAAAGCGTGATCTGACCCTCGCCATGCAGGATTCCCCCGCCCGCGGCGACCAGCACCAACATGAACGTGCCGAGCAGCTCGGAGAAGAGCCTGCGCCACTCCAGGCGTGGATCGTCGAAGTCCTCAAGGTTGCCGAACTCCAGCGTCAGCAGGTGATGCGTGCGAGGCACGAGCGGCAGGATCCCCGCCGCGAGATCCGATCCGGCGCTTGCGCTCGGCGTGACATCCGCGGGGGCTCGATCCGCGCTCTCACTCATGAGTCCTTCCCCATCACGCATCCTCCTTGTCGGCTGGACATACACTCAGAGCGGCTCTGCCCACCATGCCTAGTCCTGTCGGGCGGGTTTGGATCACTCCGGGTCCCCTTGACCGGCCGCCTTGCCCTTTGGCGACTACCGTGCTGCTCGCCGCAATCACTGGGCCTGAGGGCCGCCATGCGTATAGTGAAGACACAGATGACGTGCCTCGCCCGACGTTGCGTGCGAGCTGTTCTTCCTCAACCCGTCGGGGCTGTCTCATGACGCTCATCTGCGCCAAGCCGACGGACGCCGCGCTCATGCAGGAGGTCCAAGCCGGGGAGCACTTTGCGCTGGGGGAGCTCTACGACCGCTTCTCATCCCGCGCATATCGCACCGCCTTCTCGGTCTGCCACGACCGCGATTGCGCGCAGGACGCCGTGCAGGACGCCTTCCTATCGATGTGGCGCTCGCGCATGACCTACCAGCCGGCACGTGGACCGGTGGTGCGGTGGGCGATGACGATCGTCCGTCACCGCGCGATCCACCTGGCGCGCAGCCAGTCGGCTGCCGCGAGACTCGACGAGGGGACGGCTCCGATCGAGGAGCAGCCCGCCCAGGATGACGTGCCCACCGAATTCGACGCCCGCGCCGAAGCCCGCAAGTTGACGCTGCTCCTCGCACGGCTGCCGCCCGCACAGCAAGAGGTGATCCGACTCGCCTTCTTCGACGGCCTCACACACCAGGAGATCGCGGGCCGGCTCGCTCTCCCGCCGGGCACCGTCAAGGGCCGGATGCGACTCGGTCTGAGCAAGCTGCGCGCGAACTGGAGTGATCCAAACACACCCGAGCGCACTATCTAGATGAGTAGGCAATGTCCCCGTCCACGATGGCCTCTTCCACGACCCCGCGCGCCGATCCGAGCGACACAACGTCGGGCTCAGAGCGAGCGACGACGGGGCAGGCGCCGCCCACGGTGGCGCACCTGACGGTGGCCGAGCGTGCGGCGCGCGGCAAGGCAGCGCGGGCCGAGGTGCCGCGCTCGAGCCACGCGGTCTTCGAGCCGGGTGCTCACCGCGACCCGATCGGGCTGCTGCAGCGCCAGGCGAAGACACGGGTGCCGGAGCTCGTGCCGATCCGCTACGGCCGCATGCTGGTGTCGCCGTTCACGTTCTACCGGGGGGCGGCGCTGATCATGGCCAGCGACCTGGCGGCGACGCCGCGCTCGGGGCTGACGGTGCAGTGCTGCGGCGATGCGCACCTGTCGAACTTCGGTGTGTTCGCCTCGCCCGAGCGGCGGCTGATGTTCGACGTCAACGACTTCGACGAGACGCTCCCCGGACCGTGGGAGTGGGACGTCAAGCGCCTAGCCGCGAGCATGCTGATCGCCGCGAGCTACAACGGCTTCCCCGTGAAGGATCAGGAGCAGGTCGTGCTGGACACCGTCGAGGAGTACCGCATCGCGATGACGGGCTTCGCGGCGATGAAGAACCTCGACGTCTGGTATGCCCACCTGGACATTGAGAACGCCCTGAAGGAACTGGGGTCGCAGCTCAAGCCGAGGCAGTACAAGCGGACCGAGAAGGCGCTCACCAAGGCCCGCACCAAGGACAGCATGTCGGCCTTCTCCAAGCTGACGCACGTGGTGGACGGCGAAGCGCGGATCGTCGCCGAACCGCCTTTGATCGTGCCGATCGACGATCTTGTCAAGGGCCCCGAACGCGATGAAATGTTCGAGGCCCTGCACGCACTGGTGCGCTCCTACCGTGCCACGCTGGAGCACGACCGCCGCGTGCTGCTCGAGGAGTTCCGCCTTGCCGACTTCGCGCGCAAGGTCGTCGGCGTGGGCAGCGTCGGCACGCGCGCCTGGATCGCGCTGATGCTGGGCCGCGACGGTCAGGACCCCCTGTTCCTGCAGATGAAGGAGGCCGAGGCGTCGGTGCTCGAGGAGTTCCTCGGCCCCAGCGAGTTCGAGAACCACGGCGAGCGGGTCGTGACCGGCCAGCGGCTGATGCAGGCCTCGAGCGACATCTTCCTTGGCTGGCTGCACGTCAAGTCCGGAATCGACGGTCAGGAGCGCGACTTCTACGGACGCCAGCTGAAGGACTGGAAGGGCTCGGCGGAAGTCGAGCAGATGGTCCCCTCGGGCCTGTCCGCCTACGGGCGGCTGTGCGGGTGGACGCTCGCGCGTGCGCACGCCCGCAGCGGCGACCGTATCGCGATCGCGGCCTATCTCGGCCGTGGGTCAAGTTTCGACCGCGCCATCGTCCAGTTCTCGAGCGCCTACGCCGAGCAGAACGAGCGCGACTACAAGACTCTCGCCAAGGCCGTCAAGGCGGGCCAGGTCACGGCCCAAACAGGCCTCTAAACCGAGATCAAGGAGATCCAGATGTCTTCAGAACCGGCAGTTCAGCCCGATGAGTTCGAGGCGCTGTTCGTGCAGAGCGCCCGGCGGGCGACAAGCGCAGATGGCGCGTTCACGCTGCACGGTCTCGCGCCCTCGACACTCATGTTCTCCGACCGGCCCGAGCGCATCGCTGGGCATCTCAGCGCAGAGCAGTTCGTGGATGGTTGGGGGCACGGTGAGAACAGCTTCCTCGCCGATCCGCCGAACGCCGTGCTCTCGTTCCTCGCGGCCGGGGATGAGACCCCCGAGGATGTGGTGCTCACGCTCACGAACCCGCTCCTGGAAGGGGAGGATCTCACCTACAGCGCCACGGTCATCGAGGGCGAGATGCCCAACGCGACCGGCCCCTGCTCACTGTTCATCGACCCGGTCGGCCGGCCACTGAGCCCGGTGTCTGTGATGGGCGTGCGGCGGCGTTCGCGGCGGCGCGCCAGGCGCCTCTGAGGCTCCCCGAGTCAGCGGCGCTCTACCTCGTGGTGATTGGCGAGCCCACGACCGCCTGACCGGGGTCGCTGTCTTCCACTCGGGAGACGGAGCTAGGATGGGCGACATGTCCTCACCACAGGCCTCCTACAGCAGCGACCGTGGGATGTTCGGGTCGGTCCAGAGCGTCGGCGCCGCGGGGGTGTTTGGTCAGGTGATGGGCCTCGTCGCCGTGACGCTGGGCTTCTTCACCCTGGGTGCCTATCTTGGCCGCGAACTCGTCGGCGGCATGTCGATCGTCTGCTTCATCGTGGGCTTCGTGTGCATCATCGGGCTGAACTTTGCGCGCCGCTCGGAGATGCTCGCCATCAGTCTGCTGTTCATCGCGGGTCTGGCGCTCGGTCTGGGGATGGGCGGAGTTCTGGACCAGTACGCCGAAACGGCTCCGGATGCGGTCTGGCAGGCCGCCGCCGCGACCGCCCTGTTCGTGGCCGCGCTGGGCAGCGTCGGCTACTCGATCCGCAGGGACCTCTCCGGTGGCTACCGCCTGCTGTTCGTCCTGCTGCTCGCCCTGATCGTGTTCGGTTTCATCGGGCTCCTGGTCTCGATCCCGGGCGCCAGCCTCATCTACGCACTCGCCGGCCTGGTCGTGTTCGGGGGCTACACGGTTCTGGACTTCAATCGCATGCGTCGCGCGGGTATGGAAGAAACGGTGCCGCTCGCGGCCGGCATCTTCCTGGACATCCTCAACATCTTCCTGTTCTTCCTCAGGATCTTCGGCGGTCGCAGCTGAGTTCGAAGCGACGTTGTGCAGTCCGCCGCCGGCTGGAAGAAGGCACTCGCTCCGCTCAACCGCTGTCTCATGTGCTGAACCGCGTCTCAGGCTGCGGCCTGCGCACCCAAGCCGCTACGTTTGCCTGAATGACACTTACGCCCGGGCCCACCGGCGGCGACTCGGAGACTGCCGCCACCCCCCGGCGCACCTCGCTGGCTGCCGAGCGGACGTGGCTGGCTTGGTGGCGCACTGGACTCGGCGCCACGGCCGTCGCGCTGGCCGTCGGCCGCATCCTGCCGGGCCTGACCGGAGAGTCCCGTTGGCCTCTGAGGTTGCTGGGCTTTGGCTATGGCGTGCTCGCCGTGGCGGTTCTGGTGATCGGCGCGATACGCCAGAACCGCGTCGCGGCTGCACTGCGCCGAGGCGACTATGACGAGATCTCCTCATCGCTGATCATGTGGCTCACCGCGGCTGCGGTGGCACTCGGGCTCGCGACGCTCGCGGTGGTCGCGCTCTAGCGCTCGACGTGACAGGCGGCTGCGATGTGGCGCTCGCGGCTGGTGGCCACGCTCAGTGCAGCTGGGCGAAGAAGGTGTAGATGACCATCAGGCTGACGACGATCACGAAGACTCGCAGCGCCCAGAGTCCCGCTGTGGCGGGAGCGCTGAGCGCGGCCCGGGGGACGGGACGGGAGGTCTCGGCGACGAACTGGTCGCGCTCGAGGTGCATGATCAGCTCGTCCTCTGGGGACTCCTGTGGCGAGCGGCCCAGCTCCTCGGGGGCGGGGCGGCAGACGATGCCGTCGATGGGGAGCGCGGCCGCCTTCATGAGCCTACGAGGTGGACGGTCTGGAGGAAGGAGTCGATGCCGTAGGCGGCCCCGCAGAGCCCCACGAACGCGATCACGGCGATCCCGAGCACGTTGGTGGAGCGCTTGTTCGCCCACGCTCCCATCAGCCCCCTGTCGTTGGCGAGCATCACCATGAAGACGAGGCTGACGGGGAGCAGCACGGTGGCGAGCACGTTGGCGTTGAGCGCGATCGACAGGAGCGGGGCGCCCGGGATGAGGATCACGACCGCGGCGAGCAGAGCGACCCCGATGTTCGCGGCGTAGAAGACCGCGGCGTGGCGGGGTGAGGTGTTGAAGCTGTGGGACACCCCGATACATTCCCCGGCGACGTAGGCCGTGCTGGCTGAGATCGTGAGGATCGCGACCGCTCCCGCCTCGATCAGCCCCAGCGCGAACACGGTCCCCGCGCCGGCGCCCGCGACGTGGGCGAGCGCCTGGGGGAAGCCCGCGCCGGCGAAGCCCTGGATGCCCGCGCCGTGGTGTGTGAGCAGCGCCGCGCCCGCGATCAGCGCGCCGATCCCGAAGATCGCGGCCAGCACCGCGCCGAGCGCGGTGTCGTAGCGGCCGTGCTTGACGTCGGCGGGGGTCATGCCCTTGTCGGCGGAGGCGCTCTGCTGGAAGAAGATCATCCATGGCGTCACCGTCGCGCCGATAGTGGAGGCCAGCAGCAGGAGCAGCGTGTTGAAGCCCCCGCCCGGGAAGGGCCTGAAGTCGAGGGAGCCCCCGATGGCTCCAAGGTGGGGTTTGACGAGGACCGCCGCGGCGAGGAAGAGGCCGTTGAAGAGGGCCAGTCCGAGCACGATCCGCTCCCAGCGCCAGTAGCGCCCGCCGCTGAGGGTGAACACGACGAGCGCCACCCCGAGTGCGACGGCGACGCCGGAGCCGAGATGGAAGTAGGCCAGCCCCACGCGGATCGCGACGAACTCGGCGACGAGCGTGACCAGGTTCGTGAGCGTGAGATCGCCGGCGCCGAACCACCCCCAGACCTTGCCGTAGCGCTGCAGGACGAGCTCGCCGTAGCCGCGGTGGGTGACCGCGCCGACGCGCATGCACATCTCCTGGCACACGAACGCCATCGCGAACAGCACGGGGATGAAGGGCACGAAGAACCCCAGCCCATACTGCGCCCCGTCGGAGGCGTAGGCGATCATGCTCGGCCCGTCGTTCTCCCCGAGCATCGCGAGGATCCCGGGGCCGGCGAGCAGCCACAGCAGCCGCCAGCGCCTGCGGTTGCGGCGGGCGTGATGGACGCGCGAGCGGTCCCGCGAGCGGGCGGCGTCCTCGCCGCTCAGCGGCGGCAGGAGCAGGCCGGCGGAGGCGGCGGCTTCAGTCGCGGCCATCGACCCGCTCCTTGCCGGTTGCCGCCACCGGCTCCGTGGGCGTCTGGCTGACCTCCACTCGCATCGCGCCGGCGAGCTGGCCGCCGATCGCGTGCTCCTGCTCTCCGAAACGCACGAACAGCGGGCCGCCGAAGGGCTGGCGCCCGCGGACCGCGAAGCGGTCTCCCGGCGAGATCCCGCAGCTGCCCAGGTAGCGCAGCATCTCGGGGTCGGAGTCCGAGACGCGCACGAACACTCCCTCCTCGCCCTCCTGCAGGCTCTCCATGCTGCGCGTGGGGCGCTCCTCGAGCTCGAGGTCGGCGCTGGGGATCGGGTCGCCATGGGGGTCCACGGTGGGGTTCCCCAGCTTGTCCGCGATCAACTGCTCCAGATCCTCCGAGAGCACGTGCTCCAGTACCTCGGCCTCGGCGTGCACCCGATCCCAGGGCATCCCCAGCGCGTTGGCGAGAAAGCTCTCCAGCAGCCGGTGGTGGCGGATCACCTCCAGCGCGACGCGCTGCCCGTCGGCGGTGAGGCGCACCCCCCGATAGGGCACGTGGGTGGCGAGGCCGAGCTCGTCGAGCTTGCCCAGCATCGCCGAGACCGAGCCCGGCGTGATGCCCAGCCGCTCGGCCAGCGCGTTGGTCGACACCGGCTCCTCGCTACGGGATTGCAGGGAGTAGATGGCCTTCGCGTAGTCCTCCACCGCCTGGGAGCGAAGCAGTTCGTTGCTTGCCATGGAAATATAATATGGCACGCCAAAAGATTAGTCAAGGAGTCACTGAACACAAAGCCGATGTGTCCCAAAGAAGGCTGCCGGGGAGGGCTTGAAGAAAGAGGAGGCCCGGTGCGGCCTTGCTGGGGGTGGGATGGTCTCCACGCTCGCTGGGATAGCCTCCCCCAATCCATGTCAAATGAGGTGCAAGGCCCCCCGTGCCCTGGATGCCGGCGCAGTCGAGGAGGCTCGAGATGAGCCGACGGAGCCCCAACGCGCGCGCAGCGTGGGTCGCAGCGGCGATCGCGCTGCTCGCCACCGCGGGGTGCGCACTGGGCATGAGCGCACTCGCTCCCGCGGCCACCGCCGGTGCCGGCGCGCGGGCTGCCCCGCGTCTTGGCAGGGCCCAGTCGGGTGGCAGTCCGGCTTCGGGGATGTTCGGCCGCAGAGGATCTTCCTCGGCGGGGATCCCACGGGGCTCGTGGATGGCATTCGCTGGAGCGGTTGGGGCGGCGATCGCGCCATCGGCTACGGCGACGCCGAGTACGACTGGCCCGGAACGGCCGTGGCGGACAATGGCCCCACCCCGGGAGCGCGTGTCGTCGCCTTCCAGCTCGGCACCTGTCGTGGGCGGCCCTCCTACAACGCCCTCGAGTGGTACTTCCCGAAGTACGGGCAGGTGTTCGACCCGCACGAGTACCTCGATACGTGCACGGGCGCAACCGTGGGTACCCCCAATGTGGTCTCCTGCCCAAAGAATGTCCGGCTCGCGGATGGTGCCGGGACGGCAGCCTTCATCGACGTGAGCGCGATCTCCTGCGCAGCCGCGCGCCGGTTGATCGCCCAAGCGCCCGCGGCGCAGTACGTGGTGAGCGGCGGGCGCTTCATGCAGTCCGGGTTCCGGTGTGGCACCGAAGGAACGCGGGGCGGGGACTCGGCGAGCTTCGACTGCCAGCGGGGGCGGCTGGAATTCGCCTACATGCTCACCCCCTGATCGCCCCGGGGCGGAGCTGGGTTCAGCCTGGGCGCCGCGGCCGGCGCAGCAGCCACTGGCCCCGACGCGCACGCGCCGCCCACATCGTCCGCCGGCGCCGGCGCTCCTCGTCCCTGGCGCGCTCGCGATCCTCGCTCAGGCCGACCTCGAGGAACACGAGGAGCACGGCACCCCCCAGCCCGGCCGATATCAGGACGATGGTGAGGACCTGTCCCGCCACCCCCCCGACGAGGACGGCGCAGGCACCGCCGGCGAGGACGAGCGCGAGGGCAGACCCAAAGCTGAGGATGCGCGAGCGGGGGGCGATGGCTCAAAGGTACACCGGCCCTCGCGGCCGGCGGAGACCGGCGAGCAGGGAGGGGGACCGGCAGGGGCCGCTCCCGCGCAGAGGCGTCGCACGCGAGGGCGGGCCTCGACCTCTCTCGGGCCGAGCGAGCCTCCCCCGAGCGAGCCTCCCGTCTCAAGCGCTGAGTAGTTTCCCTCGCGATCTGAAATCGAGTGGCCCGGAGCCGCAGCTCACGGGTGAGGCGGCGGACGAGGAGGTGAATCCCATGCGGGGGCAGCCAGAAGAGCGGGAACATGGCAGGGACCTGTGGATGGCCGAACGAGCGATCGTCCTGCAGATCCTCAGGGACGATCGCGAGGAGCGCTGGGCTTCGGCGGAGTTGGCGGGTGAGATCTCGGACTTCGAGCCGGCGGTGCTCGAGGAGGCCCTCATGCGACTGGAGCGCGAGGGCGTTCTGCATCGGGAGGAGGGCTCGGTGTGGGCCGCGCGCGCCGCGCGACGCCTGGACGAGCTCGAGTTGATCAGCATCTGAATCGGCGTCCCCACGAATTACCCATCTGCTCGCACGTGGGCGTGGCCGGGCTCGGCGGTGGTGCTCAGGAGCCCGCGGCGCCGCGGCGATGCTCGACCCCGCTGTCGTGGGCGATCAGGATGTCGCTCACGAGGCTCGGCGCGAACAGGCCGTGCTCGACGATCCCGGGAGTGGCGGCGAGACGCTCGGCAAGACGCTCGGGATTCCCGATCGCTCCAAGGTAGTCCGCGATCAGGTTGCCGTCCGGGCTGCGTGGCGCGTCGCGCAGCTGCGCGGGGGGGATCGCGAGCAGCGTGGTGTGAGCCCCAAAGCTCAGGATCTCCACGGGCACGGGTGGGGAGAGTTGTGCGACGGCCTTCTCGGCGGAGGCGATCACGACGAAGCGCCGGGCCGCGGCGGCGACGATCTTCTCACGCGTGTGGGCTCCGCCCCCGCCCTTGATCAGCCACCCCTGGGGATCGACCTGATCGGCCCCGTCGATCGCGATGTCGAGTGCACCCAGCTCGTCGAGCTCCACCACCCTCAGGCCGAGGGATTCTGCGGCCTGGGCGGTGGTCGGAGAGGTCGCCACGCAGCGCAGCTCCCTCAGACCGCGTGCGGCCAACGCGGGCAGCAGATGGGCGACGGTCGATCCTGTTCCCAACCCCACGCGCGCACCCTCGGGGACGAGCTCGGCGGCGGCGTGCGCGGCGGCGCGCTTCTGGCGTTCGACGGCGCCCGGCGCGATGCCCGAGCTGCGGCTCAAGAGCCCGTCGCGAGCGGCGCGGCGGAGTCCGGCTCGGCGGCCGCGGAGGAGGAGGTCGCGACCGGAGGGGCCTCGCCCCGCAGGAAGCGCCAGACGCCGAGGCCCGCGAGCAGGGTCATTATCGCCGCGCTCGACACGCACCACTCACAGATCTCGTGGAGTGAGAACAGCTCGCGAGAGGTCAGGTAGGCGGAGAAGCCGAAGCCCCCCAGCGTCAACGCCATCGTGGCGAAGCGCGTCTCTTCGCGCTGGGGCGCGAGCAGCGAGGTGAAGATCGCCACATAGCCGATCAGGCCGATCAGCGCGACCGGCACGCCGGCGAGCTCGGAGTAGATCGAGGTCTGCACTTTCAGGCAGGTGTTGTGCGTGGTGCTGCACAGGGGGGGGACGCCGGAGTAATGGACGTAGGTCAGGTAGCTCGCGACCCCCAGGCCGATCGCGGTGAGCACGATCATCGTGGTGCGGATCGCACGGTCGCTCATGGCCGAACGGCGACGCCGGGCACCGGGTGCAGGAGTGGCCTACCGGCGACGCCGGGAGCGGGGCGGTGGGGGAGAGGGGGCTGTGACATCGCCGCCGCACATCTCCTAGGCGAGCAGCTTGTTGATCGCCGCTTCGAAGGTCGTAGGTTCTTCGAGGTTGGGGTTTTCGATCTTTTCGAAGTGCCCACTGCCGGTCTTGCCGATCAGGAAGGAGGGCGTGCCCGTGAAGCCCTGCGCGTTGGCGGCCTGGGCGTCGTGCACGACCTGTTCGGCGTACACCGGGTCGTTGCGGGCGGCGCTCCAATCCGGGAGGTTCAGCCCGGGCACCTGCTGTGCGAGACCCTGGAAGTAGCTTTCCGTGGCGTAGCCGCTGTCCTCCTGGCCCTGCTCGTGGTAGAAGAGCTCGATGAAGTACCACGCGAGGTTCTGCTTGCCGGCGGCGTAGGCGGCGATCTGCTGGTCGCGGAATGTTTCCTGTTCGCGGGTCGCGGTCTCGAGGGAGTTGTATTCGATCTTCAGCTTCCCGGTCCGCACATACTTCTTGATCACGCTGGGCAGCGCGCCGAGCGTGAACTCCCTGCAGATCGGGCACTCCAGATCGCCGAAGTACTGCAGGGTCACGGGCGCGTTGGGGTGGCCGAGAACGTTGCCCGACTGGGGGATGCCGCCGATGATCGAGTGCACCAGGGCGACCGTCGCGTTCTTCTTGGAGCCGGTGACGAGCCCACCTTTGCTACCCCCCTGGGTCGCGAGGACGATCACGACGATGATCACCACGATGGCGCCGATCACGCCGCCGAGCTGCATCATGCGGGTGCGCCGCGCGGACTGGGCGGCGGAGGCCTCGAGGGCCTTGCGCTCCGCGCGGGCCTGCTCGCGGCGCTCCTTGCGGGTGAGGTCGGGGTCGGTTCCGGATACGGGGGGCATGGACGTACTTTTTACAGCTTCTGGATCAAGTTTGCTTAAGGCCGCTTGCCTCGGGGCCCCGCTCGAGGGCCCTCTGTCCTGACCCAGCCGGCGTATCGCGGCGATGATCGCCACACTGTGGAGATAGAAACATCCAGCCTCCGTAGCTCAGTTGGATAGAGCATCGGATTTCTAATCCGAGGGTCGCAGGTTCGAGTCCTGCCGGGGGCTCCTAGCTCGCCCGCCCGCTGGGCCGAAAAGCTGGTCGTCGAACGAGAGGCGCGCGCGGGGACGCGATCCAACGGGGGATTCTCTCTACGAACGCGCGAGCTCGAGGGGTTGCTCACGGGGTCATGTTCGCGGTCGGCTCCCACGCGTCAGCTCCCGCGCCAGCGCGTGGATCGATCGCTCGAGCTGCTTGATGCTGGCGGTCTCGACCCGGTCCAGTCCGACCGTGCGATTGACCCAGGCGTTGATCTCGCGGTGGCTGCGCCCGTCGTGGCGGTGCAGTTCCGCCACCAGACGGCTGCGCTCCTGGCGCAGCTGAGCTTGACGCTCGAACGCGGCCACCGGGGCCGGCTCGGGAGCCGCCTCAGTGGCGCTGGCGGGGGAAGGCGAGTGCTGCGCTCTCTGGGGCGCGCCGAACAGGGTCATCTGGGCGGCGAACTCGGCGCTCAGGGGCACGAACTCCGCGGTCACGGACGGCTCGCTCGCGCGCCGCTCGAGCGGCTCGTCCAAGCCCTCCTCGGGCTCGTCGCGGTGGAGTGCGTGGCGCAGCTCGGTTTCGACTTCCGAGGCGTGTGCACGCAGGGTGGGATCGGCGGGCAGGTACAGCCAGCTCGGCTCGGCTGTGCTGGCCGATCTTCGATCGGTTGGGATCGTGCGCACGAACCGTCCGACGATCTGACGAAAGATCAGCGGCGTCTTGGCGGCCGTTGCATATACCCCCACGCGCAGCCGCGGGATGTCCACGCCCTCAGAGACCATGTTCACCGCCACGACCCACGGCTCGCGCGAGCCGCGGAAGTCCGCGAGCTTGCGCGCGGCATTGGCCTCGGTGTGCAGCACGACCACCGGCGGGCGCCCCGTCGTCTCGCCCAGCAGCTTCGCGATCCGCCGGGCATGCGTCGCGTCCGCCGCGACCGCGAGGCCGCCCGCGTCGCGGTGGCCCTCCGCGCGCAGCGCCCCGAGCTTGGCGTTCGCCTCACGCAGGATCCGCGGCAGCCCCTCCGGCAGCTCGGTCGAGATCGCGGTGCGATAACGGCGGCTTGCCTCACGTGCGCTCAGCACCGTCTCGAAGGAGGATTCGACCACGTCCTCGCCGCTGCGCCACGACAGGGTCCCGTCGAACGTGACAAACGCCACCGGGCGGCAGATTCCCTCGGCGACGGCCTCCGCATAGGTGTAGGAGACGTCGGGCACGACCAACCCGTCGTGGTCGTAGCGCACGCCCGGGATCGGGGTGGCGTCGGAGCGAAACGGCGTTCCGGACAGCAGCAGCCAACGCGGTGCCGAGGCGAACGCCCGTTGAAAGCCGGTGCCCCACGCCAGGTCCTCGCCGAGATGGTGCGCCTCGTCGACGATCACGAGCGTGTCCGCGGGCACCTTGGCCGCCCAGCCGCGCGGGTCGCTCGCCACGCGCGCATAGGTGACCGCGACGCCATCGAAGTCGCGTGGGGGTTTCGGGCCCTTGGCGTCGGGCTGCAGTTGCACCCCGAGAATCGCCGCGGCGCTCGCCCACTGACGGGTGAGCGGCGTCGTCGGACAGAGCACCGCCACGCGCCCGACGATCCCCTTCGACAGCAGATCCTTCGCGAACTCCAGCGCAGGGCGTGTCTTGCCTGCGCCCGGCGCGGCGGAGATCAGGAAGGGGCCCTCTCGCCAGTCGGCCATGCGGTCGAGCGCACGGTGTTGCCATGTGCGCAGAGATGTCGAATGGGAGGGCGTCAAAGAGCCCGGCATCCTGCGGCATGCAGCGGACGGATCGCACGGCGCAGGGGCTCGCTCAAACACCAGGGCGGGTAGTCGTCAGCGAGCTTGACAGCAACCCGGAGTTGTGTAAACTATCCTCACAATCATTGTTCGCTAGGCCGAGAAGGAGACAAACCCCATGTCAGCTGCCCCAGCGCCGTTGAACGGTGCACAAGCCGCAACGAGGGTACGCCCCGCGGGCGCTGGCGCGGGGGGGGATCCCGTGCAGACGGCCGCGGAGCCGTCCCCCGCGGCCGTCGCGCAGGCTCCGACCACGACCCCCACTCGGTGGCGGGATCCCAAGCGCTACGCGTGGCTGCTCGGACTGATCGTGCCGACGCTGCCCTTTCTCGCCTTCGGCCTGGTCCACCTCACCGGGCTGGGGGTCTTCTGGTTCTACGGGCCGTTCCTGGTCTTCGGGGTCTTCCCGCTGCTCGATCTGCTGATCGGCGGCGACGCGAGGAACCCCCCGGACAGCGTGATCAAGTGGCTGGAACAGGATCGCTACTACCGCTGGTGCACCTACCTGTTCATCCCGATCCAGTACGCGGGCCTGGTGTTCGCGTGCTGGTTGTGGTCCAGCGGGAAGCTCTCGACCGTCGACGATCTCGGGCTGGCGCTGACGGTGGGGATGGTGAGCGGGATCGCGATCAACACCGCGCACGAGCTCGGGCACAAGCGGGCGAGCCTGGAGCGGTGGCTGAGCAGGGTGGCGCTCGCGCAGAGCGCCTACGGGCACTTCTTCATCGAGCACAACCGGGGGCACCACGTGCGCGTGGCCACACCCGAGGATCCCGCGAGCGCGCGGCTGGGGGAGAGCTTCTATGCGTTCCTGCCCCGCACCGTCGTGGGCAGCCTGCTCTCGGCCTGGGAGCTCGAGCGCACGCGCCTCCAGCGTCTGGGCCGCTCGCCGTGGACGCCCGGCAACGACATCCTGGGGGCGTGGGCGATGACCGTCGTGCTGTTCGCCGCCCTCACGGTGGCCTTCGGGGTGGTCGTGCTCCCCTACCTGCTCCTCCAGGCGGCCCTGGGCTTCGCTCTGCTGGAGGTGGTCAACTACCTGGAGCACTACGGCCTGCTGCGCGGACGCCGCGAGGACGGGCGCTACGAGCGCACGCGCCCGGAGCACAGCTGGAACAGCAACAGCGTGGCCTCCAACGTGCTGCTCTACCACCTGCAGCGCCACTCCGATCACCACGCCAACCCGGTCCGCCGCTATCAGGCGCTGCGCCACATGGAGGAGGCACCGCAGCTGCCGACGGGCTACGCGGGGATGATCCTGCTGGCGACGATGCCCCCGCTGTGGCGCAGGGTGATGGACCGGCGGCTGCTCGAGCACTACGGGGGGGATCTCGCCCGCGCGAACATCGCCCCGCGCAAGCGCGCCCGGGTGCTCGCGCGGTACAGGGCGGCCTCGTGAGCTCCTACCGCTGCCCCGGCTGCGGCTACCTCTACGACGAGCAGCACGGCCATCCCCACGAGGGCTTTCCCGCGGGCACCGCGTGGAGCGAGGTCCCCGACGATTGGGCCTGCCCGGACTGCGGGGTGTGCGACAAGGTCGACTTCGAGGAGGCCGAGTGAGCGCGCCCGCGCCCTATGCGGTGGCCGCGCGGGCGCTGCTGCGCGACACGCTCCTCGATGCGGCGCGGGCGGAGCTGGAGCACCGCCCGTGGAGCGAGGTCACGATGGCGGAGGTGGCAGCCAAAGCCGGCGTGAGCCGCCAGACCCTCTACAAGGAGTTCGGGTCCCGGGAGGAGTTCGCCCAGGTGTTCGTGCTGCGTGAAGCGCAGCGCTTCATCGGAGCGGTCGAGGGGGCGCTGGACGCCCATCTGGAGGATCCCAAGGCGGCGCTCGCGGCGGCGTTCGGCCTGTTCCTCACCGCCGCCGGAGAGGACCCGCTGATCCGCGCGGCGATCGCGGGCTCCGGGGAGATGCTGCCGTTCGTCACCACCCAGGGCCAGCCGCTGGTGGAGGGCGCCGCGGAACGACTGGGCGCGGCGATCGCGGAGCGCTGGCCGCAGGCGGCGGCGCACGACACGGCGCTGCTCGCGGAGTGCCTGGTGCGTCTGGCGATCAGCTACACCACCCTGCCGATCGACCCCGCGGGCATGACGGCCTCCTCGATCGCGGAGCTGCTCGGGCCGTTCATCGAGCACGCGCTCAGGCTCGATGTCCTCCCCGTGCCCGCGTCGGCCTGAGCGCTTCTCTGGCACCCGCGAGCTCTCGCGTCGGAGGTCCCGCCCAGACCTCACCCACCCCGCAGCTGCGCCCGCCTGACCTTCCCGCTCGCGGTCTTGGGCAGCTCGGGCACGAAGTCCACGATCCGGGGGTACTTGTAGGGGGCGGTCTCGCGCTTGACGTGCTCCTGCAGCTCGCGCGCAAGCGCTGGAGAGGGGGCGTGGCCGTCGCGCAGGACGACCACCGCGCGCACCACCGCGCCGCGCTCCTCGTCGGGGGCGGACACCGCGGCGGCCTCGGCTACGGCGGGGTGGGCCACCAGCGCGGACTCCACCTCGAAGGGGCCGATGCGGTAGCCGGCGGAGACGATCACGTCGTCGGTGCGCCCCTCGAAGTGGAGGTATCCATCTTCGTCTTCGCTCACGCGGTCGCCGGTGCGCCAGAGCCCGCCGGCGCCGCGGTCGGCGATGCTCCACGTCGAGACGATCTGCGAATCGAGCCCTCCGCGGACGGCGGGCTGTCCGTCTCGCTGCTCGCGCTGGACCCGCTGGACCTCCTCGCCGAGGTACCCGAGGAAGAACGTGGGCACGCTCGCGGGGTCCGCGACGAGCTCGCCGTCCTCGACGCTGAGCCGCACCCCGGGCAGCGCGCGCCCCATCGAGCCGGGGCGGGGCTCCTCGGCGAGGGGCATCGCGGTGAGCTGCCCGGTCTCCGTCTGCCCATACCCGTCGCGGATGCCAAGGCCGGTGACCTCGCGCCAGGCGCGGAGCACCTCGGGGTTGAGCGCCTCCCCGGCGGCCACCATCCCGCGCAGGTCCGGCAGCGGTTTCAGCGTGGCGCGCTTGGCGATCACGCGGTACTCGGTGGGGGCCATGCAGAGCACGTTGACGCGCTCGCGCGCGAGCACCTCCAAACGCTCGGCGGGGTCGAAGCGAGCGTCGTGCAGCAGCGCGGTGGCACCGTCGATCCAGGGGGCGATGAAGACGTTGCGCGCGGACTTGGACCACCCCGAGGCGGCGGTGCACCACACGAGCTCCCCCGCGCGCGCCCCCAGCCAATGGGTGGCCTGCAGACGCTGGCCGAGCAGGTAGCGCTGGCCGTGCAGCACCGCCTTGGGCTCGCCTGCGGTCCCGCTGGTGAAGGTGATCAGGCAGGGGTCATCCGGGGCGAGCTCCACGGGTGCGGCCGGCGCGGCGTCGAAGAGGGCGGCGTCGGGCACGAGCACCACGTCCTGCGGTGCCTGCGGCCGTGGCGAGGCCCCCTCCAGCGCCGCGCGCAGCTCCGCGCTGTTGCGCTCGTCGGCCACCACCAGCCGGGGCTGCGCGACCGCGAGGCGCAGGCGGAGGTCCTTGGCGCGCAGCTGCTCGGTGCAGGGCAGCACGACGGCGCCGAGACGGAAGCACGCGAGCATCGTGAGGACCCACTCGGGGCGGTTGCCGATCAGGGTCATCACGACGTCCCCGCGGCGCACCCCGCGGTGGGCGAGCGTGCCGGCAAGCTGCGCGCTGCGCTCGGAGACCTCGGCGAAGCTCCACTCGCGGCGCGTGCCATCGCGGGCGAGCTCGACCAGGGCGAGCCGATCGCCAGGGAGCCGGTCGAGGATGTCGCGGGCGAAGTTCACGCAGGTATTCTCCCTGTAGCTGTCGCGCCCGCGCCGAGCGGGGTCGCGCCGCAGCCCGCACCGAGCACCGGCCCCCGCCGAGCCCGGCCCGGATCTTGAACCCCCGACCTTGGAGCGCCCCACAGATGGCCGTAGCCACCACCACCACGCCGACCGACCCCGACGATCAGAAGGCGATCACCGAGATGGTGCGCCAGTTCGCCGACGAGCAGATCCTCCCGCACGCGGAGCACTTCGACCACGAGGACTCCTTCCCCGAGCCGATCGTGGAGCAGATGAAGGAGCTCGGGCTGTTCGGGGTGATGATCCCCGAGGAGTACGGGGGGATGGGGCTGGACTTGACGACCTACGCGATGATCGTCGAGGAGCTCTCGCGCGGGTGGATCTCGATCTCGGGGGTGATCAACACGCATTTCATCGGCAGCTACCTGCTGATGAAGTTCGGCAGCGAGGAGCAGCGCCAGAAGTACCTGCCGCGGATGGCCACGGGGGAGATCCGGGCGGCGTTCTCGCTCTCCGAGCCGGAGCTGGGCAGCGACGTGCAGGCGATCAAGACCTCCGCGAAGAAGGGCGAGGACGGGAAGTACGAGATCAACGGCCAGAAGATGTGGGTGACCAACGGCCTGCGCTCGACGCTCGTGTTCGTGCTGGTCAAGACCGACCCCGACGCAGAGCCGCGCCACCGGGGCTTCACGTGCTTCATCGCCGAAAAAGAGCCGGGCGCGGGCGAGAACTCGGGCGAGTACGCGGGTCTGACGGTGCCGCCGCAGATCAAGAAGATGGGCTACAAGGGCGTGGAGTCCACCGAGCTCGTGTTCGACGGGTATCGCTGCCCGGCCGAGAACGTGCTGGGCGGGGAGCAGGCGGGCCTGAACAGGGGCTTCGTGCAGATGATGGACGCGCTCGAGGTCGGCCGCGTGAACGTCGCGGCGCGTGGGGTGGGAATCGCGCAGCGGGCGCTCGAGCTGGCGCTGAAATACTCACAGGAGCGCAAGACGTTCGGCAAGCCGATCGCCGAGCACCAGGCGATCCAGTTCAAGCTCGCCGACATGGCCACGCAGGTCGACGCGGCGCGCCTGCTCACGCTGCGCGCCGCGCGGATGAAGGACGCGGGCGAGCGCTCGGATCTGGAGGCGGGGATGGCGAAGCTGTTCGCCTCCGAGGCGGGGCGCTTCTGCGTGGAGGAGTCGCTGCGGATCCACGGCGGGTACGGGTACTCCAAGGAGTACGAGATCGAGCGCCTCTATCGCGACGCCCCACTGCTGCTGATCGGGGAGGGCACCTCGGAGATCCAGCGGATGGTGATCGGGCGCAAGCTTTTGCAGCGCCACAAGATCTAGGCGCCGGCGAGGCGCGCGGTGGGAGGGCTCGTCCCCTCTCGCCCCCGCCCCCCCGACTGGCCACCGAGCTGGGGCGGGCCCCGCTGGGCTCGCTGTCTAGGTCTGCGCCCCAGCGGGTACGAGGAGTCCAATCGTGACGATAATTGGTCGCGCGGTAGGCTATGGGCAAGCGGGATCGGCAGACTGGAGGAGCTGTATGGCAGATGACGCCAAGGCGTTGATCGAGCTGGCGGTGCGCAGATTCACCCGGGAGGTGCCGGCGCTCGAGCCAATCAAGCTGGTGGTGGGGATCGAACTGCGGGGGCGGGGGGACGTGCAGCACTTCCGCCTGGAGATGCCCGAGATCAAGGTGACCAAGGGTCCGGCGGCGGACGCGCGCCTGCGGCTGGACATGCGGCGGGAGTTCTTCAACGTGATGGCGCGCGAAGCGAAGGTGGAGGACTGGATCGAGGCGTTCACCTACGGGCAGGCGAAGGCGTCGGGCCCGGAGCAGTTCCTGAAGCTGATCGTGAACGTGGTGGAGCGCCAGCAGGAGCGGCAGCGCACCAGACGGGCAAAGCAGCACTAGGCGTGTCGACCCTGTCGCAGATTACGCAGGCACAACCGGAAGCCGCCCTCCCGCGGGCGGGCGGCTAGTGGTAGGAGATGATCTGGTCGGCCAGGAATGCGATCGAGGCGACCAGGAAGAAGCACATCACGATCAGGGAAAGGTTTTCGTTCATGGCTGCTGCGCTCGCTCCTGTAGCTGTGCTGTTGGGCACAGCATAGTGCCTGGCCCGGGTGGGGTGCGCCGCCTCAGGCGAGCAGGGCGCCGTCGTCGTAGAGCTTGATCACCTTGACCGGCGCATCCGGACCCCCGCCCGCGGCGTCGAGACAGAGGCGGCAGAGCACGCACTCGTCCAGGTTGCGCGCGACGATCTCGAGCTTGCCGGCGTCGTCCTGGGAGAAGATGTCCACGGGGCAGGCCTCGGTGAGCTTGCGCGCGAGCTCGACGTCGGCCGCGGCGGCGTCGTCGACCTCGACGGCGATGAACGTCCCGTCGGCTCTCATGCGGGGCCTCCTGCGGCGGCACCGGAGCGCGCGGCGATCTTCTCCTGGATCAGCCCGGGGATCTCCTCGATGCGCTCCGCCACGGTGATGCCGGCGGCGGCGAGGCGGGCGATCTTCTCGGAGGCGGTGTCCTCCTTGCCTTCGACGATGGTGCCGGCGTGGCCGAAGGACATGCCGGGCATCTCGTCCATGAAGCGCCCCGCCATGAAGGCCACGATCGGCAGGCGCGAGTCGTTCTCGGTGACCCAGCGCGCGAGCTCGGCCTCCATGCGCCCGCCGGGCTCGGTGTAGATCACGATGCCCTGCGTCTGCTCGTCGGCCTCGAAGAGGGGCATCAGCTCGGCATAGGTGGAGCCGATGATCGCGTCGCCGCCGATCGAGACCGCGGTGGACTGCCCGAGGCCGGCGGCGGAGAGGGTGGAGGACATCTCGGTGGTCATGCCCCCGGAGCGCGAGATCACGCCGATCGACCCGGGGGTGTAGGCCTGGGCTGCGTTTTTGGCGGGGCCGCCGATGCCGCCCATCTTGACGACGTCGGGAACGATGATGCCGAGGCAGTTGGGTCCGATGATGCGCGCCCCGCGCAGGGTGGCGAGCTCGACCATCTGCGCGACGTCGGCGCGGGGGATGCGCTCGGTGACGATCACGATCAGCTTGACGCCGTTCTCGACTGCCTCGAAGACGGCGTCCTTGGTGAAGGCGGGGGGGACGGTCACGACGGAGCCGTGGATCGGCGCGCCGTGGTGGGCGACGGCCTGGGCGACGGTGTCGAACACGGGCACGCCGTGCACCTCGCGCCCGAGGCGTCCGGGGGTGACGCCCCCGACGACCTTGGCGCCGGCGCCGTAGTCGAGGCACTCTCGCGTCAAGTTGACGGCCTCGCGGCCGGTGATGCCCTGGACGATGAAGGTCGTCTCTGCGTCGATCAGGATGCTCATGACGGAATCTTCTCGACGGCGCGCCGGGCGGCCTCGTTCAGCGACACGGAGCGGTCGGCGTAGTCGACGCCGTACTTCTGGAGGATCTTGAAGCCCTCCTCCTCCCAGGCGCCGGGGATGCGGAAGATCGCGATCTTCTCGGCGGGGTCGTGGCCGAGCTCCAGGCACGCTTTGATGACCCCGCGGGCGACGATGTCGACGCGGGTGTTGGAGACGATCGACATCATCACGGCGATCTTGTCCACGCCGGGCTTGGAGAGCACGAGCTTGGCGAGGCCGCAGGCCTTGGCGACGGAGGGGTTGCCGCCGATCTCGCAGTAGTTGGCGGGCTTGCCGCCGTGGGCGCGGACGGCATCGAACAGCGTGAGGGAGCCACCGCCTGCGCCGATCACGAGGCCGAGGTTGCCGTCGAACTCAGTGACGTTGCCGGCGACCCCGCGGTGATCCTGCGCATCAACGGCCTCGCCGGCGATCTCGAAGGGGGTGGCCTCGCGCGCCTGGCGGGTCTCCTCCTCACCGACGCCGAGCTCCGCGAGCAGCTTCTTGTGGCGCCCGCGGGCCTCGTTCTCCATGTCCATGTGGGCGTCGAGCGCGATGAAGGAGCCGTCGGCGAGTCGCCCGAGGGGGTTGATCTCGGCGAGCACCATGTCGTTCTCGACGAACAGCCTGGCCAGCCGGGTGAGGATCGGCACGAGCTTGTTCAGCGCGGGGCCGGTGACCCCGGAGGCGGCGATCGCCTCCTTGGCGAGGAAGTCGGAGAGGGGGAGGATGTTGGAGAAGTGCCGCCGCCCCACCTTCTCGGGCTGCTCCTCGGCGACCTGCTCGATGTCGATGCCCCCGACGGGGGAGAAGATCATCACGGGCTGCTTGCGGATCCCATCCCAGACAACCCCGGCGTAGTACTCCTGCTCGACCTCGGCCTTCGGATCGACCAGCACCCCGCGCGGCATGTGCCCGCCGATCTCCAGCGCAAGGATGTCGCGCGCGTGCTCCTGCGCCTCCTCGGGAGTGTCGGCGAACTTGACCCCCCCGGCCTTCATGCGCCCGCCGGTGAGCACCTGGGACTTGATCACCACGGGCCCCCCGATCCGCCGCGCGATCTCGCCGGCCTCGGCGGGGTCGGTGGTGAAGCCGTAGTCGGTGACGGGGATGCCGGCGCGCTTGACGATCTCGCGCGCCTCGAACTCGAAGAACCTCATGCGGCGCGGAAGCCTACACGGACTACGCCAGCAGCGTGAACGTCGGGTGCTGCGCGGCGGTGGCCGTCCCGGTCGCGTCGCTCGCTCTGAGCAGGAGCCGGTAGCTGCCCGGTGGGAGCTTGGCGCCGCCGTCGAGCACACCATCGAAGCCAACGCGGTCGGCGCCGGCGGGCGCGGCGATGCTTACGCTGCCGTGCACCGCGGCGTAGAGCGTGCAGCGCTTACCCCTGTGGTGGGTCTTTGTGGCCGCGGCGCACTTGTGGCCGACGAGTACGCCGGTTTGCGCCTTTTCGAAGCCGAGGGCCACCGTGGCCGCCTGGGAGAGCTGGAAGGAGATCGTCGTGGCCGTGGGGAGGGCCCTGGCTTTCCTCTTGGCCTTGGCCGCCGAGATGGTCGCGACGCGGGTGCCGCGGCGAAAGCGCGTGGGGGACAGCTTCAGGTTTGTCACGGTCGGGGTCCCGTCCGAGGTTCCATTCCCGCTCGTGGCGCCACCTGAGGTCCCGCTCCCGCCCGCGGCCCCGCCGGGGGCGGACGTGCTCGCTGCGACGGTGACCGAGCCACTCTGACTGGTGGCGTTGCCGAGCGTGTCTGTGGCTGTGAGCGTCACGGGAAAGCTGCCGGCGTGTGCGTAGGTGTGCGTCACCGCTTCGCCCGTCGCGCTGCTCCCGTCGCCAAAGCTCCAGCTGACGATCACGGGGAGCGACCAGACGTCGAAGGGGTTCGCGGCCGAGAACGACGCGGGAACCCCGACCGTGGCGCTTGCCGGGATCGTCGCCGTGCCGAGTGACGGCGGCGCCGCATCGTAGACGGCGACCTCGACCGTGCCCGCATGGTTGAGCCAGGTCGCGAGATCGTCTCCGAGCGGGTCAGCGGCGTCGCTTTGGAAGAGTAGATCCTCCTCGCCGGGCGCCGAGAGCGTCTTGACTTCAGTGAAGCCGTCGGCGGGGGTCCACGACGTCCCTTCGGCGATCTCGTAACTGGCCGCTGGGCGGGTCCAGGTGACGATCGCCTGGCCGGTCGGCCCCATCGCCGAGGTCGTGTAACCGCCGAAGTCGGCCACTTCGGCGAGCTTGGCGGTCTGGGTGGGGAGCGGGAACGACGCGCCTGCGAGGGACACCGAGGCGCGGATGTCGGAGATGCTGCCCTCGGCTGGCGGCGCCTGCCACGCTACGAGCGCATCTCCGGCCGGGTCGGTCGCCACGGAGGGTTCGACCGAGCTCTGCGACGCGTCGGAAAGGTCCACGGGCAGGGTCAGCCCACCGGCGATCGTGCCTCTGGATGCGAACACCTCGGCGGGTTCGCCCTGGCTCCAGGCAAGCAGAACCTGGGTGCCGGCCACAGCGAGGCCGACCCGGCCGGTCAGCTTGGCCGCGCCGTTTGAGACCTGCTGGGCCGAGGTGTTCCACGAGCCGTCGCGCCCGCTGAGGACCCAGGCTTGGCCCGCTCCTTCGAACGCGAGCACGTCGTTGCCGGCGCTGTCGACCGCGTCCGACATGTGGCCGATCGGCGCGGCGGCTTCCCCGAGATCGCCGGTCTCCGAGCCGAACGCTCCTCCGGCGGAGCCGCGGGTGACCGCCTCGACCGCGCCGGTACTCGATGGGACCCAGGCGATCACCGCCGCGCCGCTCGCGTTCTCGGCGACGGTCGGGTAGACCGTCATGCTTTTGACCCCGGTGCTGTCGAGCACGCCGAGCGAGCTCACCACCCCCGAGGAGGACCGCGTCGCGGCGGCCGGGTTGTACACGACTTCCGATTTGTTGTCGAGGCTGATCTGTGTCCAGGCGATCACGGCGTCGCCGGCTGCGTCGACGGCAATCGAAGGGTCAGCCGCCAGCGCGCCATTTTCGGAGAGTTTCAGCGGGGCGCCGAAGCTGCCGCCGGCGGGGCGCACGACGAGGTCGATTTCGAGGCTGCCGCTGACCTGGTAGGCGATGAAGGTGTCGCCGGCGGCATCGACGGCGACGCTCTCGTCGTTCGCGTTGGTGGTGGCGGGCGCATCGGGCAGCCACGCCGGGCCAGCGGCGCGCGCGGCGACGGCGGTTAGGCCGAGTGGCGCGCCGAACGACGCGAGCGCAAGAGCAGCGATCAGAAGCGGACGGCGCACCAACCTATTATCGGCGCCCGCCGGATGTCCCTACACCGCTGCGGACTGTTCGGCGACGTTCGCCGCGCGCCCTACACCGCCGCCGGTGCTGGCTGTTCGGCGGTGTCCGCTTCGGCACTGAGGAGTCCGTATGCCTCCGCCAGCTCGGGATCCTTGCGGGCGAGCATTTCGGCGAGGTTGACCATCACCTGGCACTGCTTCCAGGTGGCGTCGTCCTGCATCTTGCCGTCGATCATGTGCACGCCGCGGCCGTCGGGGATCGCCTCGATGACCTTTTTGGCGAACGCGACCTCGTCGGGTGCTGGCGAGAAGACCTTCTTGGCGATGCCGATCTGCACGGGGTGCAGCGACCAGGCGCCGACGCAGCCGAGCAGGAAGGCGGCGCGGAACTGGGTTTCGCAACCCTCGACGTCCTTGATGTCGCCGTAGGGGCCGTAGAAGGGCAGCGCGCCGACCGCCGTGCAGGCGTCGACCATGCGGGCGATCGAGTAGTGCCAGGGATCCTGCTGGTAGGAGGGCCGTGGGGCGTCGGGGTGCTCGGGGTCGGGGTCGGCGATCGTGCGGTAGCCGGGGTGCCCACCGCCGACGCGCGTGGTCTTCATGCGCCGCGAGGCAGCGAGGTCGGCGGGGCCGAAGGACATCCCCTGGATGCGCGGCGAGGCGGCCGCGATCTCCTCCAGGTTGGCGACGCCGAGGTGGGTCTCCAGCACGCAGTGGATGAGGATCGGGCGCGTGAGTCCCGCTTTCGCCTCCAGCTGGGCGAGCAGGCGGTCGGCGTAGTGGATGTCCCACGGGCCCTCCACCTTCGGGATCATCACCACCTCGATCTTCTCGCCGATCTCGCCGACGATCTGGGTGATGTCGTCGAGGAAGTAGGGGGAGGCGAGTTCGTTGACGCGCGTCCACAGGGCGGTGTCCCCGAGCTCCATTTCGCGGCCCACCTTGATCAGCCCGGCGCGTGCGGCCTCCTTGCGGTCCAGCGGCACGGCGTCCTCGAGGTTGCCGAGCAGGATGTCCACGGTGGGGGCGATGTCGGGGACCTTCGCCACCATCTTCTCGTTGGAGAAGTCCAGGAAGTGGATCATCCGGGAGGGCTTGAAGGGGATCTCTCGCGCCGGCTCGGGGGCGTCGATCGCGAGGGGCTTGAAGAAGTCGCGGGGGTTGCGCAAGTGGGTTCTCCTGGGTCTCGTTCTTGGATCGTGGCGTCCGGCGGGACGTCGGCGGGGCTGTCGTTCTGCGAGCGGCTCTCGGGGCGTGCGCCCAGGCCTGTCCAGGCGCTCCGGCCATGGGCCTAGCCTGAACGGTACCTGCTCGGCGTCGCCCAATAGAGTTGCCGGGCCCGAGAACACCGAGAAAGCATCCAAGGAGACCACCGAGATCCATGAGCGAGACCTTCGAGACCGACCAGGCCGCCCGCGAGGCGAGCGGCTCCCACCCCTACGGCCGCTACCTGGAGGAGTTCGAGGTCGGCGCCGTCTACAAGCACTGGCCGGCGAAGACCGTGACCGAGGCCGACGACCATCTCTTCTGCCTGATCACGATGAACCACCACCCGCTGCACATCAACGACGTGTATGCGCACAAATCTCAGCAGGGACGCAACGTGGTGGTGGGCCCCCTGGTCTACTCGCTGGCGCTGGGCATGTCCGTGAGCGACGTGAGCGGCAAGGCGATCGCGAACCTCGCCACCGAAGAGCTCAAGCACCCCGCGCCGGTCTTCCACGGAGACACGCTCTACTGCGAGTCGGAGGTGCTGGAGAAGAAGGAGTCCCAGTCCAAGCCCGACCGCGGCACCGTCAAGGTTCACACCCGCGTGCTCAACCAGGATGGGGTGCTGGTGGCGGAGTTCAAGCGCTTGGTGCTGGTGCCGCGCAGGAATCCCGGCTCGGGTCCTGCGGACGGCGCCGAGTAGCTGACGAGCCCCAGGCTTCGCCCAGCGGGCTCGCGAATGGGCGCCAGCACCGCTCGCGCCTACGTGGAAGGTTGGGCGGGCCCATACGTTGAGTATTGGGTAGAGCGTCCTGGAGCCGTGCGATAGGCTCCCTGGACCGCTTTTCGCGATGCGCGACGCGCATCGCGTGCGCCGCCGGCATGGAGCCTTGTAGCGCGTGCGGAGCGCCAGAGACCCCATCCATCGCCCGTCCATCGCGAGACCCGAGGAGCAGCCAATCGTCATGGAGACCACCGCCATCCCAGATGCCCCCACCGAAAACAAGCCCCTGCTGGCGTGGGTCGAGGAGATCGCAGCCCTCACCGAACCGCAGGCGATTCATTGGTGCGACGGCTCCGCCGAGGAGTACAACGCCCTCTGTGCTCAGCTGGTGAAGGCCGGCACCTTCCGCCGCCTCGCAGACGCCAAGCGCCCGAGCTCCTACCTGGCCTTCTCGGACCCCGGGGACGTGGCGCGGGTGGAGGACCGCACCTTCATCTGCTCGGCCACCGAGGAGCAGGCGGGTCCCACCAACAACTGGTGCGACCCCGACGAGATGCGGGAGGCCCTCGGCGAGCTGTTCGCGGGCTCGATGCGGGGACGCACGATGTACGTGGTGCCCTTCTCGATGGGGCCGCTGGGCTCGGACAAGAGCCACATCGGCGTGCAGCTGACCGACTCCGCCTACGTGGCGGTGAGCATGCGCGTCATGACGCGCATGGGCCAGCGGGCGCTCGAGGTGCTCGGCGACGACGGGCGCTTCGTGCCCTGTCTGCACTCCGTCGGCATGCCGCTCGGCGAGGGCGAGGAGGACGTGTCGTGGCCGTGCAACGCCGAGAACAAGTACATCGTGCACTACCCCGAGACGCGCGAAATCTGGTCCTACGGCTCCGGCTACGGCGGCAACGCGCTGCTCGGAAAGAAGTGCTTCGCGCTGCGGATCGCCTCGGTGATGGCGCGCGATGAGGGCTGGATGGCCGAGCACATGTTGATCCTCAAGCTGACGTCGCCCGAGGGGGAGGTCAAGTACATCGCCGCCGCGTTCCCCTCGGCCTGCGGCAAGACCAACCTCGCGATGCTGATCCCGACGCTCGAGGGCTGGACGGTGCAGACGATCGGCGACGACATCGCGTGGATGAAGTTCGGCGAGGACGGCCGCCTGTACGCGATCAATCCGGAGGCCGGCTTCTTCGGCGTGGCCCCCGGCACGGGCGAGCACACCAACCCCAACGCGATCCGGATGGTCGCCCACGACACCGTCTTCACAAACTGCGCGCTCACCGACGACGGCGACGTGTGGTGGGAGGGGATGACGCCCGATCCGCCCGCGCACCTCACCGACTGGCACGGCAACGATTGGACGCCCGCCTCCGAGACGCCTGCGGCGCACCCGAATGCGCGCTTCACCGTCAGCGCCGACCAGACGCCGGCGATCGCATCGGAGTGGGAGGACCCCGCCGGCGTGCCGATCGACGCGATGCTGTTCGGTGGACGCCGCTCGACGGTGGTACCGCTGGTGACCGAGGCGCTCGGCTGGGAGCACGGGGTGTTCCTCGGCGCGACGATGAGCTCGGAGAAGACGGCGGCGGCCGCCGGCACGGTCGGCGAACTGCGCTTCGACCCGTTCGCGATGCTGCCGTTCTGCGGCTACAACATGGCCGACTACTTCGCGCACTGGCTGGAGATCGGCCGCACCCCGGGGGCGAAGCTGCCGAAGATCTTCTACGTCAACTGGTTTCGCAAGGACGAGTCGGGCCGCTTCCTGTGGCCGGGCTTCGGCGAGAACTCACGGGTGCTCTCGTGGGTGTTCGCGCGCTGTGCCGGCCACGGCGCCGCGCAGCAGACCCCGATCGGGATCGTCCCGCCGGTGGGGCCGGAGGGCATCGATACCCGCGGCGTGGATGTCTCCGAAGCCGATATCGCCGAGCTGCTGCGCGTGGACGTTGCGGAGTGGCGCTCGCAGCTGCCCCACTTCCACGAGCACTTCGGCAAGTTCGAGCGGCTTCCGCCCGAGCTGCATGAGCAGCTGAAGGCGCTCGAAGCGCGTCTCGCCTGAGCTGGGCGACGTCTGGACAACGATCCGAGTTTCACGAGGCGAGTCGCACTTCGCCTCAATCGGATTCGCTTGCTGGCCGATACTCCATGGGTGAGCTATCTGAGGCTGGTGCTGCCGCGCCCAGACACGCCAGCTTGGATAAGGGGCGCCATGGCCCTGCTCGCCTGCATGGTGCTCGCGCATCTCGCGCACAGCGTGCTCGGCTGGGGAGCGAGCGACCGGCTGTTCGACGATTGGCTGTACGACGCGGTCATGGTGGGCTGCGCGGCGGTGTGCCTAGGGCGCGGATTGACGCTCGCCACCGCGAGGGTCGCCTGGCTGGCGCTGGGGTTCAGCCTCGCCTGCGACGCCGCCGGGGAAGTGATGTCCTCGATCAGCGAATCGCTCGCGCCGAACGTTCAGCGCGGGCTCTATCTCTGCTTCTATCTGGGCGCGTACGTCGCGATCGTGCTGCTTGGGCGCCGGCGCCTCAGTCAGCCGCGGGCCAGCCTGTGGCTCGATGGGCTCGGCGGCATGCTCGCGGTGGGCGCGCTCGGCTGCAGTGCGCTGTTCGCCCCGGTGCTGGCGGCGACACACGGCGGTTCGGTCGAGGCGGCGTTCAACCTCGCCTATCCGCTTGCGGACGTGCTGCTCGTCGCGGTGGTCGTCGGGATGCTGATCGTCGCCGGCTGGCAGGTGGACCGTCCGTTCGCACTGATCGCCCTGGGGTTCGCGGTGACGGCGATTGCCGATGGCTTCTTCCTCTACATGGAAGCTCACGGAGGCTACACGGCGGGGACCCCGCTGGACACGCTGTGGCTGCTGGGAGCGCTGATCCTGGCGTGTGCCGCGTGGCAGCCCGACAGCGGGCGGGTGCGCGAGCGCTACACCCTGGCGGCGGTCGTGGCGGCGCCGGTGGTGGCCGGGGCGGTCGCGATCGGGGTGCTGGTGGAGGGGGGCGTGGAAGGCGCCGTGGGCGTGTCGATCTGGCTTGCCGTGGCAGCGCTCGTGGCGGTCCTGCTGCGGCTGTTCATAACCTCGGCCGAGAACATCCGTCTGATCGCCTCCAGCAGCGAGCTTGCCAACCGCGACGCGCTCACCGGCCTCGGCAACCGCCGGGCGCTGTTAGAGGATCTCCAGCTGGCGGTCGCGCAGGCCACGGCGTCGAGTCCGAGGCTGTTCCTGCTGTTCGACCTCAACGGCTTCAAGAACTACAACGACACCTTCGGGCACCCGGCCGGGGACGCACTGCTGCAGCGCCTTGGCTGCAAGCTCGAGCAGCGGGCCGGCCCCGGGGGGCTCACCTACCGGCTCGGCGGGGATGAGTTCTGCGCGCTGCTGTGGGTGACGGGCGATCCGGCGGAGCTCGCCGCCGACCTCGCTGGCGCGCTGCTCGAGAGCGGGGAGCACTTCACGATCGGGGCCTGCTACGGCGAGGTTCTGCTGGGCCTGGAGGCGCAAAGCGCGGAGGAGGCGCTGCGCATCGCCGATCAGCGTCTCTACGCGCAGAAGCTGCTCTCCCTGCGAGCGCCCGTGAGCCGCGAGTGGCGCGACGTGCTGCTCGGGCTGCTGCGGGAACGCGACCCCGAGCTCGACACCCACGTGCACGAGGTCGCCGCGCTCGCCCAGGGCGTCGGCGAGCGGCTCGGCCTGGCGGCCGGGGACCTCGCGGACCTGGTGGCCGCGGCGGAGCTGCACGACATCGGCAAGGCGGCGATCCCCGACGCGATCTTGGACAAGCCGGAGGCGCTCGATCGCGAAGAGCGGGCGTTCATCGAGCGTCACACGATCATCGGCGAGCGGATCATCGCGTCGGCTCCCTCGCTGCGAGGAATCGCCACAATCGTGCGCGCCACGCACGAGCGCTACGACGGGCACGGCTATCCCGACGGGCTGGCCGGCGAGCAGATCCCCCTCGCCGCACGAATCATCGCGATCTGCGACGCCTATCAGGCGATGACGAGCAACCGGGGCTACTGGGATGCGCTGAGCGAGCGACAGGCCCGCGCGGAGGTGCAGCGGTGCGCCGGCACTCAGTTCGACCCGCGGATCGCGCGCGTGTTCCTCGACTTCGTGCAGTCGAAGGTCGGGGTGGTCCCCTAGTCGTGCGAGTGGGCCTCGCCGCCCGCGGCGGCGGGAGGGCGGGACTCCTCGGCCAGCGAGGTGATCGTGAGCGCTCCGCGTGCGGAGGACTCGAGCACCTCGGTGGCCTCCTCCAGCGAGCGCGCGTAGAGCTCGACGAGCAGGTGCACGATGATCCGGGCGTCGTCCTCGTGCTTGTGGAAGCGCACGTGGGTGAAGAACTCCCTGACCCCGTGGTCGCCGAAGGCGGCGTAGGAGAGCGCATCCCCGGCCTCCGGGCCCGAGCAGGTCTCGACGTCTTCGGCGTCCACCGCCACGGTGCACGAGGCGACCCAGGGGGTGCCCGCGATCATCCGTTCCCAGCGGTCCTCGATCGGCTCCACCCGGCCGTTGTTGAAGCCCAGGTGGGGCTGGTCGTGCATGCAGTCCAGACACTGCACCACCGCCTCCTGCAACTCGTCCACGACCTCCGAGCGCTCGCCGGTGTCGGGGTCGATCTTGTGGATCCCCTCGTAGTGGACCTGGACCTCGAGCTCCTGCGACCAGCAGCGGTAGCAGCGCAGCCAGCTGCGAGCGGTAGTCTCCGAGGCCGAACTCTCCATGGGACCCATTGTATGCGTCGAGCGGCGAGAGCCGGGAGTGGGGCGCAAGCGCTACTTGTGGCGGTGCACTCGTTTGCCTTTGAACGTCACCGACTCGCTCTGCACGGTGGGGGTTCCCCCGAGCGCCGAGGTGTAGGTCAGGGTCGCGGTGAGGTGGATCGTCTTGCCCTTCTTCAGCAGCGCTTTGATCTTGCCGATCAGGTCGACCGTCAGCGTCAGCGGCACGCCCGCCGTCCCACTCGCGGAGATCGTGCCGGCCGCGGTCGTGGGGGGAAGGCACTTGCCTTTGATCTTGACCTGGCCTTTCTTGCACTTCTTGGCCTTGGCGTCCACGGCCGAGGTGCTGGCGATCGAGGCCGTCGGTACCGTCATCGCCACGCTCGCCTCGCCCGACTGGATGGGCAGGAGCGTGATCGTGACCGTGCCGCCCGAGTTGTCGGCGATGCTCTGGACAGTGAAGCCGCTGTTGGGCACCGGGGCTGGTGGCGGGGGTGCGGGGACCGGAGCGGGCGGCTTCTTTTTCAGGCAGGGCGTCGTCGCGGTGCGTTCGTAGCCGGGAGCGCAGGGCGGGACGCCTTCGGCGCTTTCCTTGATGATCTCCCCGAGCTTCGCGTCGAGCGATTTGGCGCCTTCGTCGGCGACGATCGCCTGTCCGCCCGTGGTCGCGGCCCAGTATTCCCAGTAGTGGACGTAGTTTGAGGTTTCCAACTCTTCCGTGTGGAAGTAGTCGACCATCGCCAGCGGCTTTTCTTCGGCGGCCAGTCGCGCGAGGGTTTTGTGGAACTCCAGCGATTCGCCTTCCTTCCAAATGGTTCCTGGGATGCCCCATTTGCCGGGAAGTTCTTCGCCCGTGTCTGGCCACGCTTCGGACCCGTCATTGAACGGTTCCGTGAATTGGAATTCGCTCGGGATCCCTTCGTTGACGTTGGGCGTGTGCGGCACGTTGTCGGCGATCAGGACTATCTCGTGACGCGCCCCCGGTCGCCAGCCTACGAGCGGATTGGTCGCTGTCTCCCAGAGAGCGCGGCCGTAGGCTTCGGGCAGGTCGCCACCGGCGTGCGCCACCTCGTCTCCCGAGAGGTTGTCGATCGCTTCTTCGACCTTGGGCTCTTCAGCGGTCAGCGGTTGCCACAGGTGCCAGGGTTTTTCGGCGTCTTCTTCGAATTCCTGTTCGGTTTTTGCTTCCGCGGCGGCGGCACCGCTGTAGTACCCGGGGAGATCTTCCACGTTCGCGATGCCGAACTCCGCGTTGGGGAGGCTGGCCTCGGTGTCGGTCACGAGGGCCTTGATTTCTTCTTTGGCTTCTTCGAGCACTCCCTGCATCGAGCCGCTCGTGTCGAAGATGAACATGACGTCTGTCTTTTCAGGCACCACCGCGCTTGCGCGCGCGGCCGACGCCGCCAGCGAGACCGCCAGCGCGAGCGCCGATGCGCCGATCAGGGCAAGGATCCTTCTTTGCCAGCCTGCTGTCGAGCCCCGCCTGCCTTCATTCATCGTTCGTGTCTCCAATCGAAAACGCCTGCTCTCAGAACCCTGCCAGTCAAGGCATCGTCGGATGCCGGGTGGCCCGTGGCCGCTACTTCTTGTGCTTGTGCTTCGGTTTGACCGTGACGATGTCGATCGTCTTCGTCGTCAGCTCCAGGCCACCGGCTGTCTTCTCGCTGACGCTGATGTTCGCCTTGAGGTGACCGTGATCGCGACGCAGCTGCTGCTTGCCCGCCTTGGTCAGGCGAACCGTGAGCTTCTTCGCTCCGGGAGTCGTGATCGTGAACGTGCCGGTGGCGAGGACGATGGTCTTCGGGCCTTTGGCCTTCCCTTTCTTGCGGGCCACGCTGGCCTTGGATGCGCCTGAGCCTGTCGTGATCGTGATCGTGACGGTGCACGGTGTCGAGGCGCAGGTGATCGTGACGGTCACCGTGGTGCCGCTGGTGGTGCCGCCGCCTTCGACGGTGGTGGCGGGGACGACCTTCAGCACCTCCGAGCCGCAGGCGCTAACGCTGGCCGCGTTGTTGGCGTCACCGCTGTAGATCGCCTGCCAGTAGTAGGACCCAGGGGCTAGCGCGGTGGAGACTGCGCCCGACGCCGCCGCGACACCGCCTGTGACGGTGGCGGCGCTCTTTGCTACCTCGCTGGAGGAGGTGCAGGAGGGGTTGGAGTAGAGGCCGTAGGTGACGGTGCCCGTCGCGCTCGCGGCGTTCACCCCGCTGAGCGTCGCCCGATCGGTCTCCCCGATCGTGCCGGCGGAGATCGTGATCGTCGCGCCCGTTGTCGCGCCGGAGGTCTGGGATGTCGTGAGCGTGTCGGCAGCCGGCGTGGGCGGCGTCTCGTTCGCGGCCACGAGTGCCGCGTAGTTGACGGACTGCAGGAAGACCTGCGGTCCGGTGCCGGGGTTGCCGACGTATGCGATCTCGGCGTTGCCGTCGCCGGTGCCGACGATCACCGGGTTGTCCTGGCCGCTCCCCTGTTCCGGGACGACCGTCGCTCCTTCCCAGCCGGCGCCCCCGTTGGCGCTGTAGTCGAGCAGGAGACCCTGCTCGTCCTGCCAGGTGGCGTATACGCCGGTGCCGGAGTCCTCGGAGAGGTCGAGATTGATGACCCCGCCGAGTGACTGGTGGGTCACGTCCGCGAGTTCTACGGGGGCGCCAAATGCGCCTCCGGTGGAGGTGGCGAGGAACGGGCGGTAGTCGACGGTGTACAGCGGACCAGTCCCTTCGAACCCGTCGCCTTCCTGCTCGACCAGGCCGATCCCCTCGGTGCCGCCCTGTGCCAGCACCGGCGTCTCGGCGGAGCAGGCCAGCACCCCGTAGGCCGGCAGACCCTCGGCGTTCAGCGTGCCCGCCGTCTTGGAGGTGCCGTCCACCTTGCCGGCGGAGACGCCGAAGCCGGTGCCTTCTTTGTTGAGGCACCCCGGGAGGGCTTCGGGCGGTCCGGCGTAGTTGTCACCCACGCCGACCACGACGTCGGTGCCCGCGGGCGCGGGCGGGGGGGCGGGCTCGGCGGCGATCTCCGGTCCGGCGGTCTCGAGGGCCTTCCTCGGGAACTTGCCACCGGGGTTGGTGGTGGCCGGGGGTTCGGGAGACAGGCTGGTGAGCGAGGTGTCGGCGAAGAAGTTGCCGTAGTTGTCCAGCAGGCCCACATCGCTGCTGCTGAGCGCCGCGGCGTTGCCGAGGGTGTGGTAGAGCTCTACGGGGCTGACTGGCTCGCCTTTGTTCTGCAGGCCACCTCCTTTTGAGAGGAAGCCGCTACCGCCCGCCGGCGAGATCCAAGCGATGCTGCCGCTGTTGCCAGTGTCGCCGATGACCGCCACCTCGCCGCCCGGCAGTACCACCAGCCCTCCGGGACCGGCGAAGTTGTCGCCTTCGAAGAGCGAGTCCTCGAGCAGCACCGGCGTGCCGCCCTCGCAGGCCGCGGCGCTTGCCGGCAGGATGCACAGGTCGATGGCGGACTTGGTCGGGTCCGCCCATACGACATATGTCGTCTGCGTCGTGGGGTCGTAGGCGATCAGCGGCGCGGCCCCAGTCCCGTTTTCCGGGGCGTCGAGCGCCATCGGCGTGGCCGCCGACGCCGGAGCCGAAGCTGCGAGCACTGCGACCCAGGTCAGGACGCCACAGGCGAGCGCCACCGCCAGCGCACCGAGCGGCGCGGCGCGGCGAAGAGTGGGGCGCGCCGCCCTCACTCGCTCTCCGTGCGTAGGCCGAAGCCAATGGATGTGAGGCATGCGTCCTCCATCTGGTCGTGTCCACCCGCCGCCGCGACCGGCGCTTTGTCGGGCGAGTCTATCTGGCTGCTCGGCTGTCGGCGCCGCCGACAACGAATGTCCGTCACTTCGATTGCACGGCGCTGACCAGAAGTGTCGCTTCGGCTACGCGATCCCCGCCCGCAGCGTCGCCTCGAAGTCGGTCCGCGGGATCGGCCCGACGCACGGGGTGCTCGCCCCGGCGGCGCGGTAGCGCTCGATCCCGGCGCTCACCGCGGAGGCGTCGCCGACCGCAGTGAGCTCTCCGAGGAAGCGCTCGGAGATCGCGGCCTGCATCGCGTCGAAATCCCCGGCGGCGGCGTCGAACTTCTCGATCTCGGCGCCGAAGCCGGAGCGCTCCAGCATCGCGCGGTAGAAGGGCAGGCCGAAGTAGGGGAGCAGGTCTCTGCGCATCGCCGCGTGAGGCTCGGCGGGGTCCTCGACCACCGCGGCGGGGACCGCAGGGACCACGTCGAAGCCCTCCAGCGTCTTGCCCGCGCGTTCGCGGCCCTTCCTCACCTCGGGAATGACCACGTCGCGGATGTAGTCCGGGCAGCACAGCCACAGGATCACCCCGTCGGCGATCTCGCCGGCGAGCCGCAGCATCGCGGGGGAGAGCGCGGCGATGTAGATCGGCAGCTCGGGGCGGTGGTCGAGGCCGAAGAGGCGAAAGCCGGTGCGCCACTTCTCACCGGCGGGCGGGTCCTCGCCGCGCAGGATCGCGCGCACGATCGAGGTGTACTCGCGCATCTCGGCCGCCGGGCGGTCGATGGTCTGGCCATGCCAACCCTCCACCACGGGGCGGTGGGAGACTCCCAGTCCGAGCGTCAGGCGTCCCCCCGAGAACGTGTCGATCGTGGCGGCCGTCTGCGCCATCGTGGCGGGGGTGCGGGTGTAGATCGGCACGACCCCGCTGCCCACCCTGATGCTGCTGGTGGCGCCGGCGTATGCGGTCAGCACCGTCAGCGACTCCCAGCCCGCGATGTGGGTCACGTATACCGACTCGTAGCCCAGCGACTCGGCCAGCTTGACCCGCTCGATCGCGCTCTGGAGGGAGCGGGTCGGAGAGATGAAGCAGCCGGTGCCCACGTGGCGCAGCATAACCGCCCTGCCTGGAATGAGAGAGCGCCGTCAGCGGCGAAGGAGCACGTACACGAGGCTGATCGCGAACCCGATCTGCCCAAACGCCAGCGCGGTGCCGAGGTTGACCGCGCCGAGCGCCCCCGCCAGGGCGGCGGCGGCGGCGAACGCCCCGAGCAGGATCAGCAGGTTGCGTGCCATCTCAGCCGGACATCTTGCCTTCGAGAGCGGCCACGAGCGCCGCCTCGTCGAGCGCGGGGTCCTGCTCGGCCAGCCACCGCTCCGCCGCACGCCGCCCGCCGAGCGTGCGCAGCCCGCGCAGGCCGTGCTCGACGACGAAGTCCGTCAGCGCGCCCGCGTGGCGTGCGCGCAGGCGCCGGGCGGGGAGGTCGATGCTCGCGCGGTGGGCCTCGACGGCGCGGATCAGCTCCTCGATCCCGCTCGGCGGGGGCAGCGAGGAGACCACGAGCACCTGCGTGGAGCGCCTGCCCAGCGAGCGCAGCGCCGCGCTCAGGTCGCGCCGAGCGCTCGTTGCCGGCCGGCCGAGGTCGGCCTTGGTGACGACCAGCACGTCGGGGATCTCCATGATCCCCGACTTCAGGAACTGCAGCACGTCGCCGCTGCCCGGCTGCACCACCACGACGACCGTGTCTGCGACCTCCGCCACCTCGGTCTCCGCCTGGCCCACGCCCACCGTCTCCACCACCACCACGTCGAAGGCGGCCGCCAGCGCCTGGGCCGCCGCGCGAGTCCCCCGCGCGAGGCCGCCCAGCCGCTCCCCGGCGGCGGTCGAGCGGATGAACACGCCGCGGTCGGCGGGGTCGAACTCGATCCTGGCGCGGTCGCCGAGCAGCGAGCCCCCGGAGCGGCGCGAGGAGGGGTCCACCGCGAGCATCGCCACGGTGGGGTCCCCGTCACTGCCCCGCCACTCGTGCAGCAGCGCGGAGAGCAGCGTGGACTTGCCCGCTCCGGGGGGGCCCGTGACACCGATTATGTGTCCCCGCGCCTCGCCCCCGAGCGCCGCGGGGGAGACCTCTCCCAGCAGCGCCGCCGCCTGCTCGCGGTCGGCGGGGGCGGTGCTCTCCAGCAGGTTGAGCGTCGCGGGCGCGGCACTCAGGTCGCGCTCGCGCAGCCGCGCCCCGAGTTGCGCGCCGTCCGACAAGCGCCTACACCGACGCGGCGACGGCGCCGCCCGGCTCGCCCACCAGCTCCACGACGTCGGCGATGATGCGCGTGAGGTCGAAGTCCTTAGGCGTGTAGACAGCCGCCACGCCCGCCTGCTTGAGCGGGGCGACGTCCTGCTCGGGGATGATCCCGCCGACGACCACCGGGGCGCTGACGCCGGCCTCGCGCAGCGCGTCGATCACCGCGGGGATCAGCTCGCGGTGCGATCCGGAGAGGATCGAGAGGCCGATCACGTGCACCCCCTCCTGCAGCGCGGAGGCAGCGATCTGGGCGGGGGTGAGGCGGATCCCTTCGTAGACCACGTCCATGCCGGCGTCGCGGGCGCGCACAGCGATCTGCTCGGCGCCGTTGGAGTGGCCGTCGAGGCCGGGCTTGCCGACGAGGATCTTCGGCCGGCGCCCGAGCCGCTCGGTGAGCGTGGCCACCTGCTCGCGCAGCTCCCCGAGCTCTCGGGCCGCCGCACCGCCGTCGGCGCTGCCGTCGGCCTCCGCGTCGCCCTCCTGTGCCGCGGCGCTCGCCTCGCCGACGCCGGTGGGGGCGCGGTAGCTGCCGAAGACCTCGCGCAGCGTCGCCGCCCACTCGCCGGTGGTGGCGCCCGCGCGCGCGGCGGCGATCGTCGGGACCATCAGGTTCTCATCGCTCTCCCGCGCAGTCCGGGCGAGCTCCGCCAGGGCGCTGTCCACCGCGGCCTGGTCGCGCTCGGAGCGCCACCGGCGCAGCTCCTCGATCTGCTCGGCTTCCACCGCGGGGTCCACCACGAGGATGCCGCCCTCGGCGTCGGCGGTGAGCGGGGACTCCTCGCTCGCGGCGAAGCGGTTCTGGCCGACCACGGTCTGCTCGCCGGACTCGATCCGGCGCAGGCGCTCGCGGTGGGAGTCCACGAGTGCCCCCTTCATGTATGAGACCGCCTCGACCGCGCCACCGTGCTCGGCGACCACCGCCATCTCCGCGCGCGCGCCCGCCAGGAGCTCCGCCACGAGGCCCTCCATCACCTTGGAGCCCTCGAAGATGTCGGGGTACTCGAGGATGTCGGTCTCGTAGGCCAGCACCTGCTGGATGCGCAGCGACCACTGCTGGTCCCACGGGCGCGGCAGGCCGAGCGCCTCGTTCCACGCTGGCAGCTGGATCGCCCGCGCGCGCGCGTTGCGGCCGATCGTGACCGCGAGCGCCTCCAGCACGATGCGCTGCACGTTGTTCTCCGGCTGCGCCTCGGTGAGGCCCAGCGAGTTGACCTGCACCCCGTAGCGCAGCCGCAGCAGGCGCGGGTCCTCGACGCCGTAGCGCTCGCGGCCGAGCTCCTCCCACAGGATCCCCATCGCGCGGAGCTTGGCGTGCTCCTCGACGAAGCGCACGCCCGCGTTGACGAAGAAAGAGATTCGGCCGAAGACCTCGGCGATGCCCGTGGGGGCGTCGTGTGCTCCCTGCTCGGATGCGCCTGCGCCCGACGACCGAGCAAGAGGGGCCGGGCTCCCGGGCCTGTCGGCGGCTGCGCCACCATCGATCCTCTCCCGTACCGCATCGAGCACGGCGATCGCGTTGCTCATCGCGTAGGCGATCTCCTGCACGGGGGTGGCGCCCGCCTCCTGGAGGTGGTAGGAGCAGATGTTGATCGGGTTCCACTTCGGGACGTGCTCGACGGTGTAGACAATCGTGTCCGCGATCAGCCGCATCGAGGGCGCCGGTGGGAAGGCGTAGGTGCCGCGCGCGAGGAACTCCTTGATGATGTCGTTCTGCGTCGTGCCCTGCAGGCGCTCCTGGGGCACGCCCTGGGCCTCGGCGGCGACGATGTAGAGCGCCAGCAGCCACGCCGCGGTGGCGTTGATCGTCATCGAGGTGTTCATCTCCCCCAGCGGGATGCCCCCCATCAGGGCTTCCATGTCGCCGCGGTGGGAGACCGGCACCCCGACCTTGCCCACCTCCCCGCGCGCGAGCTCGTCGTCGGGGTCGTAGCCGGTCTGGGTCGGCAGGTCGAACGCGACCGAGAGCCCCGTCTGGCCCTTTTCGAGGTTGCGCCGGTAGAGCTCGTTGGAGGCCCTCGCGGTGGAGTGCCCCGCGTAGGTGCGCATCATCCACGGGCGGTCGCGCTCTGGCAGGCGGTGGGGCTCCTCGCCGCTCATATCCGCAATTGTAGGGTTACGCAGAGCAGCGGACCTTTATCCTCCGGGTAGATGACCGAGACGATCGAGCTTCCGCGCACGGGCGGGCCGGGCGGCGGGCTGGGGGGCGCCTGGCGGGTGATCGTGCGCAACGACGACCACAACACTTTCGATCACGTCGCCCGCACGCTCGCGCGCTTCATCCCCGGGGTCACGCTCGAGCGGGGACACCAGCTCGCCAACCAGATCCACAACAGCGGGCAGGCGATTGTCTACAACGGGCACAAGGAGATCGCCGAGCACTACTGGGAGCAGCTAAAGGGCGCGGGGTTGACGATGGCGCCCCTGGAACGCTGCTGAGTTTCTCCTCAGCCGCGGCTCCTCGCGCGTAATACACCTGGGTATTACATGGTGGTAGGCTATGCCAATGCGAGTAACCAGCAAGGGCCAGGTGACGATCCCTCGGGCGGTCCGCGAGCGGCTCGGTATCGAGCCGGGCGGTGAGGTCAACTTCGAGATCGACGATCGTGGGGCGCGCTTGGTGCGTGGCCGGACGAGTGGCGGCAGGGAGCTGGTCGAGCGGATGCTTGGACGCGGAACGGTGGCGATGAGCACCGACGAGATCATGGCGCTCACGCGTGGCGAGGACTGAGTCCGCATCCGGTGGCACGCTCGTTGATGCCAACGTCCTGCTTGACCTCTTCACCTGCGACCCGACGTGGATGGATTGGTCGAGGGATGCGTTGGCGGAGGCGTTCGACACCGGCGCGGTGATCGTCAACCCGATCGTCTACGCCGAGGTCTCGGTCGGCTTCGAGCGGATCGAGGATCTGGAGGACGCTTTGCCGGCGCAACTGCGGCGCGAGGCCCTGCCCTGGCAGGCCGCCTTCTTGGCGGGGAAGTGCTTTCGCGAGTATCGACGCCGGGGCGGGCTGAGGCGCTCACCGCTTCCGGACTTCTACATCGGGGCGCACGCAGCCGTGAGCGGTCGGGCGTTGCTGACTCGCGACGCGACTCGCTACAGGGATCTGCTTCCCGCGCTTGTGCTAATCAGTCCGTGAGTCCGGGCGGAGCGCTCAAACGTGGCGTGCAGGCGTGCCCACGCCGTTGCCCGCGTGACCGTTGCCCTCGGGCTCGGGCGGGGCGGGGGTGCTCCACTCGATCTCCTCTGAGATCGCCCCGGAGGCGGTGAGGTCCCACCAGCCGTAGAGCACCGGCACCTGGTACCAGCTGGAGTGCTGGACGCGGAAGTCGATCATCTCGGGGCCTTCCCAGTAGTGCTCCCAGTCGACGTAGCGCTCGAAGTGGGCGAGCTGCTGGAAGCGGTAGCGGTCATCGCGCTGGCGGTAGACCGCGTAGGAGCTCGCCCTGTAGCGCAGCGCGACCGCCGCGACCTCGTTCAGCGCGTCCTCGAAGCCCTCGGCGCGGAAGCCGGTGGCGTACCAGGGCACGATCACCGTGCCGTTGCCAACGCCGGCCATCTCAGGCACCCACCTCGGCGCGGATCGCGCCGGGGCCCTCCGCGGTCTTGCCGAGCCCCTCGGACTCGGCGCCCACGAGGATCGAGATCTTGCCGAGGTGCTTGTTTTCGAGCATCAGCTGGTGGGCCTCGGCGACGCCCTCGAAGCCCAGCGTGCGCCACAGCACGGGACGGATCTGGCCCGATTCGATCAGCTCGTTGGCCTTCATGCACTCATAGGCGTTGGCGAAGTGCGAGCCGAGGATCTCCTTCTGGCGCATCCACAGGTAGGCGACGTTGAAGTCGAGGTCGATGCCGGTGGTGCCGGCGCAGATCACGATTTTGCCGAACGTCTTCGCGGTGAACACCGATGTGGGGAAGGTGGCTTTGCCGACGTGCTCGAAGACGATGTCGGGGGCGTCGCCGAGGATCTCCTTGACGCGCTTGGCGAAGCCGCGGGAGACCTTGAAGCGCGCCTTCTCCTCCTCGGGGCTCTCGCCGCCTTTGCGCATCATCCCCGCAAATTCTCCGCGGTCGATGTAGTCCACCGCGCCGAGGCGCTTGACGAGCTCGCCCTTCTCGGCGGAGGAGACCACGCCGACGCAGTTGGCGCCGGCGGCGGCGCAGAGCTGGGTGGCGAACACGCCGAGGCCGCCGGCGGCACCCCAGATCAGCACGTTGGCGCCGGCCTGCAGCTTGCAGCGGGTGATCAGCATGCGGTAGGCGGTGAAGTACACGAGGCCGTAGGAGGCGGCCTCCTCCCAGTTGAGCGCGGGGGGCTTGGGCAGCAGCTGCTGGGCCTGGACCTTCGTGAACTGCGCGAAGGAGCCCCAGGTGGTCTCATAGCCCCAGATCTTCTGCGAGGGCGCGGCCATCGGGTCCAGGCCGTGGACCTCGAGGTCCTCATAGGAGGCCTGGTTGCAGTGCACCACCACCTCGTCGCCGGGCTTCCAGCGGGTCACGCCGGCGCCGACCTTCCACACGACTCCGGAGGCGTCGGAGCCGCCGATGTGGTGGCCGTACTGGGGGTGGTCGCCGTATTTCATCACCGACACCGGCTCGCCGAGGGCGGCCCACACGTTGTTGTAGTTGACCCCCGCGGCCATCACGCGCACGATCACCTCGAATGCGCCGGGCTCGGGGACCTCGATCTCCTCGAGCTGGAAGGCGTCCTTGGGCTCGCCGAAGCGCTCCTCGCGGATGACCCACGCGGCCATCGTCTTGGGCAGCTCGCCCGGCTCGGCGTCGACCTCTGAGATCTGCTTCAAATCGATTGCCACGGTATATCTGAACCTCGCGTGTGGGGTGGGAAACGGAGGCCAATCCTACTGCGGCGGGGCCCCCCTCGCGCTACGCTGCACCTCAGTGCCCGACGAGAGCCCCCCCGAGGAGTCCCAGCAGGGCCCCAACATCATCATGCCCCCGGAGGAGTTCGCGGGCCGGTGGGCCAACGCGGCGTCGATCGCGCGCACCCCGCACGAGTTCACGCTCGACTTCCTGCGCATCGGCCCCCAGGGGCAGCAGGGGATCGTGGTCTCGCGCGTCTCCTTCTCGCCGCTGCTGGCGAGCCAGCTCGTGGATCTGCTGAATGAGCAGTGGCAGGCGTACACTCATGAATCGGGAGTACCGACCGAAGACGGTAGTGATGACTGAACGCAACCCCTTCGAGGATGCCCGCAGGAAGCCAGAGCGCACCAAAGTGAGCCTGCGGGGGCCGAACGTGAGCAACACCCTCGACACCCCCCTGCGTCCCCACGCGCTCAGGGTGCAGATGGCCGCGATCCGCAAGCACCTGCACGAGCGCCGCCCCGGTGGTTGGCGCCCGGGCGCCTCCTGACTCGCGGCGCTGCTTGTGAGGCGGAGCCGCTGCGGCGGCGTCTGGTGCTCGCGGCGGGTCGTGTGAGGCGTGGCGGTTCGTCCTGGGACGCCGGAGGAGGTGCGCGTCCCGGCTGCAAGCCTCCGCCCCGCTCGGCCATTACGGGCCGAGCGGGGTACACTGACTGTGGTTATCGCCAGCTTCTCGGTGGCTCCCCTTGGCCGTGGTGCACCACGGCCAAGGGTGTTCTTGTCCCTGTGCCCTTTGGAAGAGGGCCGTTGGGCGCAAGTCTGAGGGGCTCGAGCGTGGTGGGATCGTCGGATGGGAGTCCGTAGACTCCCAGGTCGAGGCGCACCAATTCGCCCTTTTTGGCCATTCGCTGCATGATGGTGCGTACGTTGTCGAGCCTGGTCTCGTCTCCCTGATCGAGCAGCTCGTGCCAGGCGTCTCGTGGCGAGGCCGTTCCGCTCGGCTTGGAGGCTATGAGTGCGACGATCAGTCGCCGTCGCCTCGCCGCTTGCGAGTCCTGTGCGGGGGCCTGCCGAGGGCGGCTCTCGTGCTGGGGGCCGGCACGACCAGGTGGTAGCGCCGCGGCTGGCTTGGCCGCGGAGCGCTCCTGCTGGTGGGCGGGGCTGCTCTTTGCCTTCAGCACGAGCAACTGCTTGAGCACCGCTTCGCCAACTTCGATCTGCTCCCGCTGCTCCTCCATCTCGCTGAGTTGCCGCTCGATCTCTTGCACCGAGGGCGATTCGATTGTTCGGAGGACGTCGCGTGCCATTGACGCACCATATCACGCCCAGGACAGTCGTGTCGTGCGATGCAACAGACTGCCTGACGTGCGTCGCAATGCGTCAGAGATGTCGTGAGTCGCGCGGCACTGCCGCAGGGTATGCAGTGTCGACTGAGTCGCGAGGAGGGCGCTTTTGCGCGCTGCGCCATGTGCCTGGCCAGGTCGCGCTACACGGCGAACGGCAGCTCGACCACCTCGGCCGCCGCCCCGTGCTCGCCGACGCGCAGGCTGGCGCCCGGCTGTGCCTCGCGGCGCACAAGCGCCAGGGCGATCGGGCCGAGGCTCGGGGAGAGCGCGATGCTGCCGAGGTGTCCGACAGCGCGCTCGCCCAGGCGCAGCTCCGCGCCGGTGCCCGCCGGCTCGGACAGCCGCAGGCCGCGCAGGTGGCGGTTGGGCTTGCCCCTGTAGTGCAGGCGCGCCACCGTCTCCTGGCCGACGTAGCAGCCCTTGGTGAAGCTCACCGCGCGCTCGTTGAGGCCCGCCTCCTGGGGGATGACGCTCTCGTCGAGGTCCACGCCGTAGCGCGGCCGCCCGCGCTCGATGCGGAGGATCTCCGCGGTGGCCTCCTCGACCGCCCGGGCGCCGGCGTCCAGCAGGGCTGCGCGCACCGCATCGAGGTCGGCGGTGGCGCAGAGCACGTCGATGCCCTCGGCGGTGGCGATCAGCCGCACGGGCGCCCCGGCGATCTGGGCGGGCGCGTGGGCGTGCTCGGCGGCGAGCGGTTGGCTGGAGGGATCGGCCCCCGAAGGCTCCCGCGTGTGCCCGCCTGTCGCGGATCGGCTGGCCTCGGATCGATCGGCCGTCGGTGGCGCGGCGGCCCGTCGCGCCACGTCGCGACTGCGCGGCCCGATCAGCGAGAGCAGGCCGCACTCCAGGGTGCGCTTGTGCAGCTCGACCTCGTAGCCGATCGTGTAGCGGCGGATCATGTCGAACAGCGCCTGCAGCGCCACGCGCTCGGTGTCGAGCAGCAGCTCGGTGGGTGGCCCGCTCGAATCGGGTCCCCCAGCATCGGCCCCCCCGACGGCGAGGATGCGCAGGTCGCCGAGCATCTTGCCCTTGTTGGTCAGGAAGGCCGCATACCGTCCCTCGCCGGGGCGCAGGTCGGTGAGCTCGTTGGTGACCTGCCCGTTGAGGAACTCGACCGCCCCGGAGCCCCTCAGCGCGAGCTTGCCGCGCTCGGAGCGGTCCACCAGCCCGCAGTGCTCGGTCAGCGCCTCGTACGCGGCGCGCAGTGTGTCGGTGGCGGCCATGGACCGAGGGTAGAGGGTGGCGCAGCCGAGTCTCCCGCTAGGCTTCCGGCAATGGGCCTGGCCGACACCTTCCAGCAGATCGTGGACTCGCTGCCCGACGACTGGACCGACCTGGAGCTCGATCTGCGGATCGCGGACGAGTCGCGCTACGTGGAAGCGGCCGTCTACCTGGCGACCTGCAACGCGAGGCCCTACTCCAAACACGACTGGCACTGGCGGCTGCTGGTCGCCCACCGCTTCGGCCACGCCGCCTCGGCGCCGACGGTGCACGGCACGCTGGGTCTCCTCGACGACGCGGGCATCGGGGGGGAGCTGGCGGTTCGCGAGCTGCGCGCGGGCCGCGCGGAGGTCACGCAGATGTGGGGTCGCCCGTACTCGGCGCGCGAGGAGTTTCGCCGCCTGCGCGCGCAGTAGCGTCGAGCGGGACGATCGCCGCATTGGCGACGCGCACGCCCGCCGCCGCGGGATCTTTGGTGCGCAGGAAGAGGGCGATGCGGATCACCCCGCCGTGGCAGACCACCAGCGCGGGCTCCTCGGCGCGCTCGATGTCGTGCAGCGCGGCGGCCACCCGCTCCCCCTGGTGGGCGAAGGACTCGCCGCCGGGGAAACCGAAGGTGGGGTCCCCCGCGGCGAAGCGGGCGAACCCATCGGGGTCCTCGGCCTGCACCTCGGCGAAGCTGCGATCGGTCCAGGCGCCCGCGTCGGTCTCCATCAGGCGCGCGTCCTCGCGGGGCGTCAGGCCGATGCGGCGCGCGACCGCGTCGGCGGTTTCGCGGGCGCGCAGCAGGGGGCTGCACCAGAGCACCGCGAACTCGTAGGGGAGCGCCCGCTCGGCCAGGGCGGCCGCCTGGGCACGGCCGGTCTCATCGAGCGGCACCGCGCCCTGGCCCTGGAAGCGGCCCTCGGCGTTGTACGCGGTCTGGCCGTGGCGGGCGAGGTAGACGCGGGCTGGTGCAGACACGACGGCCCGAGCATATAGCCGCCCCCGACTTCGCTGGACCTCCGCCTGGGAGGCCGGCATGGGAACGCCTCGCCGCGCACATCACCGGCGCACGTCGCGAGCGCGGCCTCCTGGCCCTGCTGCTCGTGGCCCTCAGGTCGCCTGTGGCTCGGCCTCGGCCGGGGGCGGTGTGTCGGTCGAGCCCTTGCGCAGATACAGGAACGTGTAGAGACAGGCGGCGACCGTGGCGCCGAGCACTGGCCCGGCATACCAGACCCAGCCGTTGCTCCAGTGGTCGCCCACGAGCTGGGGGCCGAAGGCGCGCGAGGGGTTCATCGCCGCGCCGGTGAAGGGGCCGCCGAAGAGCACGTCGATCGAGATCGTCAGGCCGATCGCCAGGCCGGCGACGGCGTTGAACGGCCCGCGCGTGTCCACCGCCGCGCCGAAGACGACGAACACGAGGAAGAACGTGAGGACCGCCTCGAGCAGGAAGCCGGAGCTCGCGTCGACCCCGTGGCCGAGCGCGGGCACCCCGAGGTTGACCGTTTCGGTGGTGGCCCGCGGCAGCAGCTCCTTGACGAACAGCGCCGCCAGCGCGGCGCCGCCGAACTGCGCGACCCAGTAGACGCCGGCGAGCGCGGGCTTGATCTTGCGGGTGATCAGGAACCCGAAGGTGATCGCCGGGTTGAAGTGCCCGCCGGAGATGTGCCCCAGCGCGCAGACCATCACGCCGATGGCGAGGCCGTTGGCGATCGCGACGCCGATCAGCGAGGGGTCGGAGATGGCCCCGGACGCCGCGGCCGCGCCGGCGCCGATGAAGGTGAGCGTGAACGCGCCGACCATCTCGGCCACGGCGCGACGGAGGGTATCTTCGGACATGCACGAAAAGTTACGATCCCGGTCGGACGGATTTAGGCCCACGTCGCATGCGACGTGGGCGCCAGGGCCGCATGCGGCCCTGGCTGGAACCCGCACATGTGCGGGTTCCCCGAGCGGTGCATGCACCGCTCGGCCGACCGATAGGGGATCAGATGCGATCCCCTATCGGCCAGCGCATGCGCCAACCGGAACAGCATCGGCGCTGACCGAACAGCATTGGCCGGGGTCATAGACTCATGGCATGCGCCGCCGCGTCACCTTCTCGCGCAACCTGACGCTGTCGCTCTCGCGGACGTGCCAGTGCTACTGCAAGTACTGCGCGTTCGCGACGCACACGGCACACCTGCACGCGCCCGAGGAGGTGCTGGGGATCCTCGACGGCGCGGCGCGGCGGGGGATCAAGGAGCTCCTGGTGCTCACCGGCGAGCGCCCCGAGGTCAACGCGGAGGTGGCGCGGCGCCTCACCGAGTACGGGCACGAGGACTTCACCGCCTACGTGGCGTGGGCCTGCGAGCGGGCGCTGGAGCGGGGGATCCTGCCGCACACCAACCTCGGCGTCCTCTCTCGGGAGGACCTGGGGCGGCTGCGCGAGGTGAGCGCCTCGCAGGGGCTGATGCTGGAGTCGATCTCCGAGCGGCTGATGGAGACGGTGCACGCGGGCTCCCCCACCAAGCATCCCCAGCGGCGCCTGGAGACGATCCGCGCGGCGGGGGAGCTACGGATCCCGTTCACCTCGGGGATCCTCGTGGGGATCGGCGAGAGCGAGGAGGAGCGCGTCGCCTCGCTGGAGGCGCTCGCGGCGGTGCACGCCGAGTACGGCCACATCCAGGAGGTGATCCTCCAGAACTTCGTGCCCCACCAGCGCTACTACGGCCAGGAGCCGGCGCAGATCGCCGAGGAGGCGGCGCGGCTGTATTGGCGCACGGGAGTCGAGGAGGAGAGCTTCGACCGCCCCGGCCTGCCGCTGCCCGAGTGGGCCTGTCCGGTCTCGATCGAGGACATGAAGCGACTGATCGCGGAGACCCGGCGGCTGATGCCGGACGTGGGCATCCAGGTGCCCCCGAACCTCGCCGACTGGTGGCCGGAGCTGGTGGCCGCGGGGGCGACCGACCTCGGGGGGCTCTCCGCGAACGGCGATCACATCTCCCCCGAGCACCCCTTCCCCTCCCCCCACCGGGTGCGGCGGCGGTTGCAGCAGGACGGGTACGCGCTGACCGAGCGCCTGTGCGTGTATCCCCAGTACATCGACCCCGAGTGGATCTCTCGGGGCGTGCTGGACACGATCAAGGTCAAGTACTGGAGCTTCATCCCGCGGCGCGGCTCCGGTCGCACCGACCCGGCCGCGAGCGGCGCCCCGCCGATCCGCCCGGACCTGGTCGCCGGGGCGACCGAGCGTGGCCGCGAGGGGCTGGCGCTGAGCGCCGAGGAGCTGACGGCGATGTTCGCCGAGACGCGGCCGGATGCGATCGAGGAGCTGCGCGCGGCCGCGGACGAGCTGCGGGCGGAGCTCGCGGGGGAGACGGTGACGTTCGTGGTGAACCGCAACATCAACGTCTCCAACGTCTGCACCGTGGGGTGCGCCTTCTGCGGCTTCGGCCAGGGCAAGCGCTCCCCCGACGCCTACGAGCACGGCGAGGAGGAGTTCGCGCGCCGGGTGCGCGAGGCGGTGGCGTACGGGGCCACGGAGCTGTGCATCCAGTCGGGCATCCACCCCGACTGGAGCCTGGAGGACTACCTGGGGTGGCTGCGCTTCGCCAAGCGCACCGCGGCGGGGGAGGGGTGCGACATCCACCTGCACGCCTACAGCCCCATGGAGATCGCGCACATGTGCGACATCTCCGGGCTGCCCCCGAGTGAGGTGTTCGTGCGTCTGCGCGACGCCGGCCTCGGCTCCACGCCGGGGACGGCGGCGGAGGTGCTGCACGACGGGGTGCGCGAACGGATCAGCCCCAACAAGCTCCCCGTGGCGCGCTGGGTGGAGATCATCGAGGCCTCCCACGCGGCGGGGCTGCGCTCGACGGCGACGGTGATGTTCGGGCACATCGAGGAGCCCTGGGAGCTGGCCGAGCACATGCGCGTGGTGCGCGAGCTGCAGGAGCGCACGGGGGGGATCACCGAGTTCGTGCCCCTCTCCTTCATCCCCTTCCAGACGCTGCTGGGACGCACGCACGGCGTGGAGGAGATATCGCGCGAGGAGAACCTCAAGCACACCGCCGTCTTCCGTCTGGCGCTGGGGCGCAGCGTGCGCAGCGTGCAGGCCTCGTGGGTGAAGATGGGCCTGGAGGCCGCCACGGAGTCGCTGCGCTGGGGCGTGAACGACTTGGGGGGGACGTTGATGGAGGAGTCGATCAGCCGCCTCGCGGGCTCCTACCACGGCACGCGCCTGGATCCCGAGCAGCTCGTGGCCGCCGCGCACGCCGCGGGGCGTCCGGCCGCGGAGCGCACGACGCTGTACGGGATCCGGCGGCGCTACGAGCTGCCGGTGGCGGCGTAGCGCCTGCAACCAATCGCCGGCCGTCGCCGCACGCCGTCGCCCCCCGGCGTGAATGCATGGAATTGTGTCGAGGGGTAGACTTGGGCCTATGTACGGGACGAGCGGCCGTCTGGTGCGAGTTGGGACGTTGCTGTGCTTGGTGTGCGCGGCATTCGGCCTGCTCGCCGGTGTGGCGCCCCCCGGAGGAGCGGCCGAAGACCCTGCCGGCGCCGGCGCCGCGACCCAGCAGGCGCACTCCGGCGGCACGTCGATGGCGTCCGCGACCTCGGTGTATTCGTTTCAGGCCTACAGTGGGACGGCGGGCCGGGCGCCGGTGGAAGCGCTGTGGTACAGGTTCAGCGGCGAGGGCGAGGAACGAGTGCTGTTTGAAATGTCCGGACAGACTCGATCCTGTCCCGTGCGCGCGGCGGTGCTCGACGCGCGCAGGCGGGTGCTGGGCGAAATCATCGTCGCAGCCGGCGAAACGCTGCCGTTCGCGGCGCCGCTGCCGGCCCATCCGGCGTCCGAAACCGACTACCTGCGGATCGACGCCGACCCCTACAGGGCCTGTGCGGCCGCCGCCTACAGCTTCACGCTCTCCTCGCCCTTCGAGCCCGCTCCGTGTGAGCAGCGCAGGTGTCCCGCCTACGCTCCGGCGCCGCTGTTCGAGCCGCGTTTCTGCAGCGCCGCCCAGTACGCACTCAGCCACGCGACGGTCGCGCTCGAACGCGAGCGCGCCCTCGTCAGGCGCCACCGCGCCGGCGACGCGGCGCTGCGGGCCGCCGAAGCCCGCAAGCGCACCGCCAGACGCCGCGAGCGCAAGCTCTGCGAATACTGAGTCGATGTCGCGCATGGGCGAAGGCATAGCGGTGGCGGTCATCGCGGCCGTCTCGGCGCTCGTGGGCACGGCCGTCGGCGGGGCCATCAGCTACCTGAGCAACGAACATCTGCAGACCCGCGAGGTGGCCCGCGAAGAAGCGCGGCAGACGACGGCGGCGCGAGCGGTGGCGCGCATCCTGATGGGGGAGTACAGCGCCGAGCACGTGCGGCTGGGCGGGATGCTCGCCGAACACGAATACGAACCCGCCAGCTATCACGAGCGGATATTCGTCAGCCAGCTGGGCCTGGAAGACCGCAAGCTGCTGGCCAGCCGCCTGAGCGAGACCGACTGGGTCGCGGTGGCGAAGGCCTCACGCGGCATCGAAGAAGTCGAGGGCGCCCTGGAAGCCCACCACGGCGAGGGCTCGATCGACCTCGAAGAACGGGAAACGCTCGCCCGCGTGAGCGGTGCCTGCTCGGTTGCCTACGACGATCTCGCGCCCCTCGCGGAAGGCGGCTGACGGCCCTCGGGCGCAGCGTGCAGGCCTCGTGGGTGAAGATGGATCAGGCGGCGCCGCGAACCGCGCCGCCCCTACTACTGCAGTTCCACGACCAGCGGCACGCCGGTGGCGAACCAGCTGCGGTGCAACTCTTCGATCTTCGCGCGGGTGGGCAGGCCGGAACGGTGGAAGGCGCACTCCACGTAGTCGAAGGGGTTGACGGTCCCGCAGTAGACGGTCCTCGCCCGCTCGATCTCCACGGGATCGTGCAGCTCTCGCGCGAGCCCGGCGAAGTTGCCGCCGTGCATGCGCAGCCGCACCCGCGGTTCGGCGCGGATGTTCAGCAACCAAGCGGCGATGTGGTTTTCGGCGACCGCGGTGGCGGTGGGGCGCAGCATGAGGATGTAGGCCTTTTCGCCATCGCGCACCGGGTGAACGCATTTGCGCCGCCATTTGCCGGTCCTGCGACCTTTGGTGGTGAGCACACCGAAGCTGCGGGGTGCTCGCACCGCGAGCGGGAACATCAGCGCGCTGAGCATGCGACCGCCGCCGGCGGATTTCGTGAAGAGATTGCGCTTGCGCTCGACGCGCTCGATGAGCTCGACCTTCGTCTCCTCGCCGCTCATGAGTCTGTCCGATCCCGCGCGAACTGGCCGTGGAAGCCGAAGGGGATGTGGTGGGGGGCCTGTGCCCGTGCCAGCTCGCTCAGGTCGCAGGCGTCGAGCACGAGCAGGAAGGAGGTGCCGGCGCGGGCGTCGAGCACGACCGAGAGCAGGACGCCGTCGTCCTCGTTCTCCGCGTCGGGGCGCGCCACGAACACGGGCTCTCCCGGGTAGCAGTCGGGCTGCGCCCAGGAGAGCCTGGAGCCATCGGCGGTGTCCACCTTGGCGATCTGCTCCAGCCACCCGTTGCGGCCGGTGCCGTTGCCCCAGACGTAGCGGTAGGGGCGCTCGTTGCAGCGCCCGTAGTTGATGCGCGGGAGCTCGAGGTCGCCCTCCGCCAGGCGCCGGCGGCTCACGGAGCGGTCGTGCAGACGCAGGCGAAAACGAGTCAGCGCGGCCTGCGCCATGGGCTTGCCGGCGCGCAGGCGATCGAGGTAGAGGTCCTCGATGACGCCCGCATCCGGGAAGGCGCACATGTCGACGACGACCTCGCCCTCCTCCTCGTAGGCGTTGACGTGGTGGAAGGCGAAGCAGGCCTCTGTCTTGAAGCCCGCGATCGTCTGGCCGCTGGCGCGGTCGATCAGCGTGAAGCGCGTGCCCAGCTCGGGCTTCCAGCGGTAGTTCTCGATGTAGGGGCGACCAGACAGCGCCAGCGCCAGCGGGTTGACGACGAGCGGGAACTCGGCGAGCACGATCCAGCGCTCGGTCAGCCCGAAGGAGTGCATGTAGGCGGGGTGCCTCACGGGCAGCGAGGCGATCGCCTGGGCCTCGGTGTCCTGGGGGCCGACGCGGAAGAACCTGTAGCTGCTGCGGGGGCCGAGGTTGGCGGCGTAGTTGAGCATCGAGCCGCTCGCGCGATCCACGTGTGGGTGGGCGGTCGTGAGCTGTCCCGGCGCCCGGTAGGGGCGCACGTCGGCCGCCTCCAGGGTGTGCGCGTCGAACTGGACTGGCAGCGGGGTCTCGGTCATGGCGATGAAGCGCTCCCCCAGCTTCGTCACGTTGATGTTGGCGTTGTCGGGGAGGGCCTCGCTCAGCGCCTTCTGGGAGAACAGGGTGTGAACGCGCTTGAAGAGGGAGCGGCAGGGGTCGGTCGCGAACTCGCCGTAGACCATCTTCCCCTGCGCGCGCGCCGCCTTGTAGGAGCGGCTCTCGAGGAAGCGGCTGCCATAGGAGACGCGCCCGCCGTCGATCGTGAAGCGGTGCAGCATCGCGAGCCCGTCGAACCAGTGCCTCATCTGCTGGCCCCCCACCTCGAACTTCGCGGGGCCGGTGCGCAGCAGCGAGCCCTGAAGCCAGGAGGGCAGCTCGCCGCTCAGCGGGAGCTCATCGGCGACCACCTCCCGCTCCAGCGTGGAGAACCCAAGCGCCGCGGCGCTCGAGTGCTCTGCGGCGGCAGATGGCGGGGTGACGGTCGAGGGGGCGGGGGTGAGGGTCTCCGGGGGCATGGTTCCTCCTGTATGGTTCGAACCGAATGATGCGTACCGTAGTATAGTCTGCGGCGCATGTCAAGCCCCCGTCTCACCGAGACCTCCTACATCGTGCTGGGCCTGCTCGAGAAGGCCCAGCCGGCCACCCCCTACGACCTCAAGCAGCTCGCGCAGATGAGCACGGCCAACTTCTGGAGCGTGCCCCACACACAGCTCTACACCGAGTGCGCGCGGCTCGCCGAGGAGGGCCTGCTCTCAGAGCAGCGCGAGCAGACCGGACGGCGGCGGCGGATCTACCGCCTCACCGACGACGGGCGGGAGGCGCTCGAGCGCTGGCGATCCGAGCCGGCCCGCGACATCTATGAACTGCGCGACGTGGCCACGCTCAAGCTGTTCGTGGGCGCGGACCCGGCCGAGCTCGCCGCCGCCCAGGTCAAGGTGCACGAACAGCGGCTGCAGAGCTGCGAGGCGCTGCTCGCCAATCTCGCCGACGCGCCGCGCGGGTGGCGGCTCACGCTCGAATGCGGCATCGGCCACGAGCGCGAGTTCATCCGCTTCTGGTCGCAGCTGGCCGAAACGGGGACGCGAGCCGAAGGCGAGTGTCTCCCGGCTTCGGTCGAGGAAGAGAAGGCGTAAGCGATCGCGAGCCGCGGCCGGCGCCGCTTTCGCGGATGGCGTCGCGGTGGGGGAGTGCCGCGTTGGTGTGGGCCGTGCCTCCTGCGATCAGCGAAACAGATCCTCGTCCAGGGGGCGCAGCAGCGCGCCGGCCCCGGGCCCGTCCTGGGCGGTGACGAAGCGCTCCAGCCCGTCGAGGATCACGACGGGCTCGCGGGAGTCCTTGGCGCGCGCGAGGTCGGCGGTGGCCGCGATCGCGTCGGCTACCGCGAGCCAAGTGGCGCGCAGCTCGCGTCCAACGCTGTCGGCGCGTCCACGCCAGTCCTCGAGCGGGGTCAGACCGGCGCAGCCGATTGCGATGTCGCACTGCCCGTGGCGCCAGGCGCGGCCGAAGCTGTCGCTGATCAGCACCCCGACCTGGGCTCCGGTCAACTCGCGCAGGCGCGCGCGCAGGCGCCGCGCGGAGGCGTCGGGGTCGGCGGGCAGCACGATCAGGGTGTCGGGGTCGGCAGAGTTGGAGGCGTCGACCCCGGCGTTGGCGCAGACGAAGCCGTGGTGGGTGCGGCAGATCAGCACACCGCCCGCCGCGCGCAGGACCTCCTGCGACTGGTCGAGCACGACCTGCACGGCGCGGGGGTCCTTGTCCTGTTCCTCGGCGATCTCACGTGCCCTGACGGATGGCACGACTCCGGCCAGGGCGACGATTGCGCCCTCGGCCTTCGAAACGATCTTGTGGGCGATCGCCAGAACCTGCCCGTCGCCGAGCTCGGCGCCCGTGGACCCCACGATCAGCGCTGCCAGGTCCTCCCCGGCGCCCACCTCGGGTATGTCGCTCAGCGCGCTGGCCGATATCACCACTGCAGCAGCATCAGCCCGACGGTGACGCCGGGGCCGATCGTGACCGCGAGGCCGCGCTCGCCCGGCTGGGGGCGGTAGCGCTCGATGGTGTCCTCGAGGACATAGAAGATCGAGGGGGTGCCCACGTTGCCGTGATTGGCGAGGGCGTCCCAGCTCGTCGCGGTCTGCTCGTCGGAGAGCTCCAGGGCGCTCTGCACGTTCTCGATGATGCGCCGCCCGCCGGGGTGCACCATCCAGTGGTCGATCTCCGAGTGCTCCACGCGGTGCTGGCGCAGGAACTTCTCCGCCACGCCGGGGAGGCCCGCGCCGGCGAGGTCGGGCAGCTCGCGCGCGAGCTGCAGGAAGCTGTCCTGCTCGGTGCAGGCGAGGCCCACGGCCCCCAGGGTGCCGCCGATCTGGTGGACCTGGGTGGCGAGGATCATCGGCCCCTCGGCCTCGGGATCGGTGGAGAGCAGCGCGGCGGCGCAGCCATCCCCGAAGAGCGCGGAGCCGACCGTCTTGGCCCGGGGATCCCCGGGGGTGGCGCGCGTGAGGATGCTGCTCATGCTCTCCGCCGCCACGATCAGGGTGTCCCTGCCGGGGTGTTGAAGCAGCGTCCCCGCGGCCATCCGCATCAGCGGCACTGCGCTCGCGCAGGCCACTCCGGTGATGTGGTACCTGTCGGTGGTGGGGTCCATCTCGTAGTGCTCCACGAGCCGGTGGGCGATGGTGGGCAGGCCGAGCGAGTAGAGGCTGGAGCTGACGACGGTGCCGATTTTGTGGGGGTTCTCGAGCTCAAGCGCGTCCACGGCGCGGATCGAGCGGCGCAGCAGCTCCTCCTCGACCTCGGGGGTGCGCCCTTGGAGGGTGCGCGCCAGGAAGTCGTCCTCCAGGTTCAGATGGCGCCGCTTGACGCCGCTGTGGGCGAAGATGCGCTCGGCGAACTCGTCGCCCCTGAGCCCCAACCGGTCGAGGACCTCCTCCTGGGAGAGGACGCTCTCGCTGTCGGAGACCGTGAGCCCGGAGATCCGCGGGCCGGTACGGAGCAGGTGCCCGTCCGCCGGTTGTTCGACCGTCGCCGTGCGTACGGTTGTGGTATCGATTGCGTTCAAGACAGGGGCTTCGGTGTGAGCGTTAGCGTTGTGTTAGGTCACGTTGGAAATCACAACAGAGCAACAGGATACCGTCAGAACCGGCGAGCCACGCGGCAGTTGCGCAGAGTGCACGCTGCAATGCGGCGCGACCACCAGCGACCACCACGATGAGGAGCGGATGAGTATATGAAGCTGATCGGAGCGGGACTGCCCCGCACGGGTACCCTCACGCAGAAACTGGCGCTCGAACAGCTCGGCTTCAGCCCGTGCTACCACTGGGTCAACGTGCTCGCGGACCTCGACCAGGTCGAGCTGTGGGACCGTGCGATGGACGGGGAGGGGCCCTGGGAGGAGGTCTTCGCGGGCTGCCAGGCGACCGTGGACTGGCCGGGGGGCTACTTCTACAAGGAGCTGATCGACGTCTACCCCGAGGCCAAGGTGCTGCTGAGCGTGCGCAACCCCGAGTCCTGGGAGCCCAGCTTCCGCGAAACGATCGTCGGCCTCAGCCACGGCGAGGCGCTGATGCGCCTGCTCGCGAGCGCTCGGGGCGAGATCGACCCCCGCTGGCGGCGCTACCTGAACCTGGTGGATCGCATGTTCTGGGGCCCCCAGGGCACCTTCTCCGAAGGTTGGGCCGAGCCGGCGCAGCTGATCGAGCAGTTCGAGCGCCACAACGAGGCCGTCAAGCGCATCGTCCCCGCGGAGCGGCTGCTCGTCTGGAACGTGACCGAAGGCTGGGAGCCGCTGTGCGAGTTCCTCGAAGTCGGGGTCCCCTCCGAGCCGCTGCCGCACGAGAACGACCGCGAGACCTTCCTCGATCGCGTCATCGGCGGCGCGATCGGGGCCCTGCACGAGTGGCACGAGAGCAGGGCCGCCGCGACCGGCTGAGGCCGGCGGACGCCGAGTGCGTTGGGTGCGGCGCCCCGGGCCGAGGCTCTCCGCGGAGCACGATGGGGTGCGGCGCTCCGGCTGGCGCTCACCCCGCGCCGAGCACGATGCGGGTGCGGCGCGCTCGGGATGGGAGCCCACGCGCCTCCCCCGCCAGGCGCTCGCGCAGGACGGCGAGATCCTCGCCGGTGTCGATGTCGAGCAGCAGCGAGGCGAGCCGCTGCACCCGGCACGCGACCCCCGCGGCCTGGGCGAGCCGGATGTGGCGCTCGCAGCTGTCGGGCCCGAAGCTGGGGGCGATCGCCCCCGGGGGGGTGAGCAGCAGCCCGTTGGTGCCCGTCCCGTGGCGGTCGGGCAGGATCACCACGCTGGCGCTCGGCGCGTCGGCCTCTGCCTCCAACAGCCCCCGCAGCTCCAGGGGATCGAGCGCGGGGCAGTCTCCGGGGACGCAGAGCACCCGCTCGAAGCCCTCGGCCACCGCGCGTGCGATGCCCTGGGTGACCGCGGCGCTCTGGCTCTCCTCCACGGTGTCCGGGACGACGAGCGCATCGATATAGCCGGCCGCGGCGGCGACCGACTCCTCGCTGGTCACGACAATCGTGCGCTCGATCGCGGGGCAGTCGCGCAGAGCGCTCAGAACATCCCCCACCATCGCCCGCGCGAGGTCCCGCCGCAGCGGGTCCGCCACGCTCTGCCCAAGGCGCTGCTTGGCGCGGGAGAACTGCTTGACGGGGAGTACCGCGGCGGTGCGCACGCCGTCTCAGCTCGCGAGCGAGTCCGCGAATGCGAGCGTCTGCTCGGCCACTCGCGCCCGCGAGGGGGCGTCGGACATGCGGGTGTCGATCTCCAGGGTGGCGAGCGCACGAGTCGCAAGCTCCGGGGTGGCGGGCTCCTGGCTGGCAAGCTCGGACACGGGTTCGTCGGCGACGATCCCCTGGAGCAGATCCCCGTAGAAGTCCGCGACCCCCTTGGCGCTGCACTCCAGCGCCGCGAAGGCCATGAAGGAGGCCGTGGGCCCCTTCAGCACCGCCCCGCCCACGATCGGGCTGACGGCCACCACGGGGGCGTCGGCCGCGGCGAGCGCCTCACGGATCCCCGGCACCGCGAGGATCGGGGCGATCGAGGCGAGCGGGTTGGAGGGCCCGATCACGATCGCGCGGGCGCCGGCGATGGCGGCCAGCGCCGCGGGGCTGGGCGCGGCCTCCTCGGCGCCCCGGAACTCGAGGCCCTCCACGAGCCCCGCGGCGCCCTGGCGGATCATGAACTCCTGGAAGGAGCGCCACCCGGCCTCCGTGCGGACCCACGTGCGCACGGGATCGTCGCTCGCGGGCAGCACCCGTGCGTGCACCCCGATCGCGCGGTTCAGGCGCTCGAGCGCCGCGGTGGGGGAGAGGCCCTCGGCGAGCAGCCGCGCCCGCTCGGCGCACCACGCGAGGTCGCGGTCGCCGAGGTTGAACCACACCTCCACCCCCAGCGCGCGCAGGCCGTCCATCACGTTGAAGGTGTCGCCCTCCAGGCCCCACCCGCGCGCATCGATGAGGTCGGCCAGCCAGAAGGAGACGAGGTCGGGGTCGGGGGAGACGTGGGCACCGTGGATCTCGATGTCGTCGCCCGGGTTGGCGATCACCGCCAGGCGCTTGGGCCCCACCACGTCGAGCATCCCCCGCGCCAGCTTCGCCCCGCCGGTGCCCCCCGCCAGGACGACCACGTCTCCGACGGCCTCGGCTGCTTGGCTGCCGGGGGGGCTCATGCTCGCGACCGTCCCCGAGCCGGCGAGCGCGCCGCTGCCGCTCGGTGGTGGCGGCCCGTGAGCCCGTCTACTCCCACAGCTTCTCCGGCAGGCCGGTGAGGCGGATGCCCGCGTGGGCCTTGTAGCGGGAGTTGACAGCGATCAGCAGCGCCGTGAGGGACTCGGTGACGCGCGCCATCTCCAGGCGCCCGCAGTCCACGCAGCGCAGCCCCTCGATCCGCTCGATCAGCGCCGCTGCCTCGCGCTTGTCCGCGCGGGAGTCCCCGCAGAGGAGCACGTCCTCGGCGAGGGCGTGCCCGAGGTCGCTCAGCGAGGCGGCGCTGACGGTGTGAAGCGCCGAGACCACCCGCACCCCCTCGCCCGCCATCTCCTGGGCCTGCTGGGCGGCGGAGCCCTGCCACACGCCCAGCATGCGCGTGGCCTTGCCGCTCACGGCGGCCGCCAGGGGGACGCTCGCGTCGATCAGCAGCTGCCCCGGGCGCAGGACCCCCTTGAGGTTGGTGAGGGTCTCCGACTGGTTGCGGAAGGGCACGCTCAGGATCACAGTCTCTGCCTGGGCGACCGCCCCGGGGTTGTCGTATCCCGCGAAGGACCCCTCCGGGAGGAGGGCCCGCGCGCGCTCCGCGGTCTCCACGGCGCGCTCGGCCTCGCGCGAGCCGATCGCGATGGGGACGCCGGTGCCTCCCAGCCTCAGCGCCAGTCCAAAGCCCAGGGCGCCCGAGGCGCCGATGATGCACACGGGGGCGGGTGTCGGCACGGGGGGTGAGTATATGAGCGGCTCTCCGTTGCGCACCAGGACCCACTACGCTTTGCCGCGATGCGGCTGGAGAACAAGATCGCGCTCGTCACCGGGGGGGCCTCGGGGATCGGGGCCGCCACCGTCCGCCGGCTCGCGGCCGAGGGGGCGCGGGTGGCGGTGGGGGATCTCAACGAGGAGGGCGCCCGCGCGGTTGCGGGGGAGCTCGACGGGGTCGGCTTGAGCATGGACGTGACCGACCTCGACTCGATCGCGGCCGCCGTGGCCGCCACGGAGGATCGGCTGGGGCCGATCGACGTGCTCGTCAACAACGCCGGCACGGACCTCTTCTCGTTCTTCGTGAAATCCGACCCCGGCCTGTGGGACTTCGTGCTCGGGGTCAACCTCCGGGGCGTGCTCGCGGTCACCCACGCGGTGCTCCCGGGGATGCAGGAGCGCGGCAGCGGGGCGATCGTCAACGTGGCCTCCGAGGCGGGCCGCGTGGGCTCGCAGGGCTCCGCGGTCTACTCCGCGGCGAAGGCGGGGGTGATCGGCTTCACCAAGGCGATTGATCGTTGTACGCAGCCACCGCAATACAATCGATCGAGGCCAGACAGTGAAGACCATCATCTACGCGGCCAAGAGTTCGGAGGACGAGAAGGGCTCCATCGTCGGCCAGCTCGATGCCATCAGGAAAGCGATCGACGCCGAGGGCAACCGCGAGGTCCTCGGCGAGCACAGCGACGAGAACATCTCGGGCTTTCGCAAGTCGCGCGGCCCCGAACTTGAGGCAGCGATCACGCTGGCAATGGCGGCGGCGCCGTCCGAGCTGTGGTGCTTCGACCCGGATCGTCTCGCGCGCGGGAACGGGGTGGAGGCGCGGCACTTGGGAAAGCTGTACTTCGACCTGCTGGAGGCCGGCGTCAAGATACGCGCGGTCAACGGCGACGACGACCTGAAGGACCCGATCCGCGCGGTGCTGCGCGGCGAGCGCAACACGCAGGACAGCGCAGCGAAGTCAGCCCACACGAAAGCGGGCCTGAGCCGGACGGTCCAGAGTGGCAAGTGGCGCGGCGGCATCCTGCCGGGTGGGTACGAAGTCGTGCGCGAGGTGGACGAGCGCGGCCGTGTGTCGCGGCACTTGGTCAAGCACCCCGAGGACGGGCCGTTCTACGACCTCATCTGGCGACTCGCGGAAGACGGCGCTTCCGTGCAGCGAATCGCGCTTGAGCTTGGGCGCCGGGGCGCGACGACGCGCCCGGTCCGCAAGCGGATGAAACACAAGCACGGGCCGAAAGCCGGCCGGGAGGTCGAGTACACGCCGCAGCCGTTCACGGCCAACCGCGTCTCGCAGGTACTTACCAATCCCTTCTACGCCGGGCAGCAGACCTACAAGGGCGAGACCTTCGAGGGCGGCTGGCCGACCTACGTGGACATCGAGACGTTCGAGCGGTTGAAGGCCCAACGCGCGCACCGCTCGCACGCGGAGAAGCGGCGTCCGGGGCGGCCCCCGCGCGACTACCTCCTGAGCGGGCTGGCGCGATGCGGCGTCTGCGGCGGCCCGATGCAAGGGTGCAGCGATCGGGGCAAAGGGACGCGCAACTACGCCTGCGCCGCGCACCGGGAGTTCCACAAGGACAGCGACGAGTGGTGCTACGTGACGGCCTTCGACGGCGTCAGGGTGGACGGCACGGTCCTCGCAAACATCGGGACGCTGCTGACGGACGCCGACTCCCTTCGGGAGCAACTCGACGCCGGGCGCGTCGCTGAACGCGCCGAGCTTGAGCGCGTCGCCGCGGAGGCCAGCAAGTCCGCGCAGCTAGCCGAGGCATCGGCCGAGCGCGCGACGGCGGAATTCGCGGACGCAGAAGACGCCGACGAGCGCGCGCTGCTGAAGGACGCCGCACGGCTGAAGCGTGATGAGGCCAAGCGCGAGCGCGCGCGGGCGGACGCCGCGCTCGACGCGCTGAACCAACCCTCGCCCGAAGCCAGCGACAAGGACGTGATGGCGCGCCTGTGGGCGACGCTTTCCGGCGCCGTGGCCGAGGCCGGCGAGGACGTGAAGGTCCTCAACGCCGCGCTACGCGAGACGTTCGACCGCTTCGAGCTTCGACACAACGGCGACGGCTTCATGGCCGTTCCGTACCTGAGCGTCGCGGCTGCCCGCCGCGCGCTGCGCGAGGCCGGTATACCGGCGGATGCGACCGTTCCCTCGCTTGCCGAGGACGGCACGCTCGGCCTCCCAGCCTTCACCGGCTGATGGGATACCCAGCCCATCGAAGAGAGGTCGAATCCCGCCGCCCTTACGGGACCGATCGACGTTGACGCCGCCTCCCGAGAAGCCGTCCTCGTCGGCTGCTACGGTGCAATCCATGTCGAATGAGGGGTCGAAGGACCGGCCGAAAATCCCTACGAAAATCGAACAGCGCTCCATCAGGGAGAGCGACCGAGAAATCATGGTTCCTCGGCCTGCTCCGCCGCGTCCCAAGCCGAAGGAGCAGTAGGACGCCGGATAGTGCGCCGGCAGCGACGTCGGTCTACGGGGAATACCTGAAGGACGAAGTCGCGCGCCAAGATGCGCGCCAGTCCTCCTTTGAACAGCGCGGCATAGCAGTCGTCACGACGGCGGGCACACTGGTCACGCTGCTGTTCGGGCTCGCTGCGCTTTCGACCTCGTCCGCGAAAGGCAACCCGCTGCACCACGAAGAAAGCGTGTTCCTCGCCGTCGCGCTTGTGCTGTTCTTTGTAGCCGGTCTGCTGGCGCTGCTGACGAACATCCCGCTCGGCTATGCAGGTCCCGATCTTCCCGATGCCAAGAAGCCCGAGAAGCCGAGCTTTGGGGACCGGCTGAACGCGGACCCGGAAGATAGCTACGCCGGAGCGGTCTACGCAGTCGCGGATGTTCGGCTCACGATCCTCGCGTCCGCGCAGAAGCAGAACGGACGCAAGGGGAAGCTGCTGTTCGCTGCCTTGATCGCGGAGGTCGCGGCCGTCGCTTGCGTTGCAGTTGCGATCTTCGAGCTCATCGCCAACTGAGGGCGTCCCCGCGGTCCTATACTCGGGACGAGCATGGCCGATCAGTGCTACCTCTATCTGCTCAGGAAGTACCCGCAGGAGGTGCCGGGCTGCGGCCCGTGGCCCCTCATCAACACGTTCTCTGATGAAGAACTACGGGACGATCTCAAGGTCGCTCACGCGCTGCGCGACAAGTACGGCATGAGCACGACCGAGGGCGCGATCGGAGGCGGCACCATCGGCGGCTGGATCGCGCAGGCGCTCAGGGTGCGACCGTACCTCCTGCAATACCCTGTCGGGCTGATCTAGTCCGCTCCGAAACAGCCGAACGGCCAGCGCAGTGCGCTTCGCCAGCCTGCCTGTTCGGTGCGGGCGGCTAGTAGGTCGGGGTCCAGGTCGTTTGCTGTCTTGACCTCATCAAGCAGCTTGCACGCGTCGCGGTGGTAGATGGCTGCTCCCGCTAGCCACGCGGTCGCCACGATGACGAACAGGGACAGCGCCACCCAACCGCTCCACGTCGGCACGTTCTCAGCAGCGACGAATACACCGCCAACGGCGGACCACACCGCTCCGCCCGCCGACGCGGCGTAGCCGACTCGCGCACGTCGGGAGGCGATACCCATTGGCGTGCCGTCCGGCCCCCGCGGCGTCTGGATCGCCAGGCCGACCATCGCCACGGCGGCACCGATGCCGATCAGCCAAAGTCCGATGACCTCAAGCTGAGGCGTACTGCACACTGTGGCAGCGTAGATACACGACAGGTCGACTTTTGCTACGATGGCCGTACGGTGCCTGGCCCGTGAAGTTCTGAACTCCGCCCTGTACGTCAGGCAAGGGCAAGGAAAAACGGAGGACGCTCATGTCCGCCAGTACGAAAAGCAAGCCCGTCAACGCGACGTGGGTTGCCAAAGCGAAGGTGACGGCCGACGATCAGGCCATCGACTTTCCGATCGAGCACGGGGAATCCCATCCGTTCGGTGAGGTCGATTTGGCGTGGTATGACCGCGGTCGTCTGAAGATCACCATTCCGCGCGCAACGCCGGGTGTCATCCGTCAGGCATACCTGACGGGTAACGAACGCGACCTCATCATCGAGATCGCTCCGCGCGACTAGACGGGCTCCTGCTCGCCGATCGCTCGCTGGTCGGCGAGCAGCCCGTCCGTGCCGCCGGATCGTCGCTCGGGCGACGAGAGCGTCAGCCTAAAGGCCAGGCGTCGCCGGGCCGATAGGATCGCATGATGAAGACGATTGTCAGCGTCGTGGTTACGGTGACCGCCGCGCTGCTTCCAGTCGCGGCGGAGGCAAGCAACAGGTCGGTCGCGGTTCGGCGCATGACCGCCCAGTTGTTCTCTGAATGGGGTCCAGAAAGCAGCTCGCCTTCGGTCACATACAAATCCATCGCGGACCCGGCCAGCGGCCTCGTCTTCTTGGAAGAAGTCACGACACGGGAAGGCTCATATCGGTCGTGGCGGCCAGCGTGGCTGCACGTATCGTGCCACCGCAACCGCTGCGTCGGTCGGCTCTTTGCGAACAACGAAGCTGAGCCGAAGTCGGAAACCTACGTGGCCCTCGAAGATCACGGCACCTTCCGTGGCCGTAGGGGCACCTACCACGAAACAGGATGGGAGCCGCCGTCGTGACGGCCCACGCCAGCGTGCAGGGCGGGCGCAAGACGGGCGTCCGCAGCCGAACGGTCAAATAGCCACAGGCGCGCCAGGATCACGCGAGCGGGCGCGAGAGCACGGCTCAGCCGGCCTGGAGCGCCCTCAATGTCGCTATGCTACGCCGATGACCATCGATCTGAATGATGTAGATGTCTTGATCACGAACTTGGTCGATGCCTTCCGCAAAGCGGTCGTCAAAGGCGTGCATGTTCGCGTGGACGAGAACGGGGAGATGACCGTCAAGCACGGTGGCGTCGAGCGCGCCCATGTCTCCGCGACCGGCGTGCTCGCCGAGATAGACGGCGAGAAGGTCCGCTCGAAGCCGCCACTATCGTCATTCTTGCCGCGTCCTGGCGAGTCTGACGCCGAGGCGGAGAAACGCGTGCTCGGCACCGGCGGAGGCTGAACCGAACGTAAGTCAGGGTCACGGCGCCGCGCACCGTCCTACAGTGGATGGCCGTGCCGATCTTCCGCCGCGATCCCAACCGCCCGCACCCGATCCTCGCGCATGGTGCCGTGAGTGTGGCGCCCCGCCCAAAGCCCGCCGGGCCGACGCCGGAGGAGGAGCTTCCCAATTGGGTGATGTCGTCGGTGCAGGGTTTCTTGGAACCGTTCTTCGCTGGCAATGGCCCACTGGCATACGGGATGGGATATGGCTACGGGGAAGGGCAGGGACGCGACTTCCTGCGGGAGATAGAGCGCACTTGCCAGATCCCCGTGCCCCGACAGAACGGTCCCGTGGGAGCAGCGAATGGCGTATGGCAACAGATGTGGAGGGATCGAGCCCTCGCCATCAGGGTGATCGACTACGCCCTCGGCGAGATGATGCTCGGCTACGACGCTCAAGGGATTGAGCCAGCCGTGAGGGAGTTGAATAGGGCCTTGCAGCAGGCTGGAGCCAACTACGTCGTCGTCCAGCCCGATCCTGGATGGGGTCGTTACCGGCTGGAGCGTCGTACGATCCCGGCGGCAGCGACCGCCGTGCGTGCCCAGACGGCGCAGTCTGGCGACGCCTCGGAGCACCTGGACAAAGCATGGATCGCAGCATTCGGCCGCGAACCCAACCAGAGCACGGCGTACAGCGAGGCGGTCAAGGCGGTCGAGGCCGCAGCGATCCCCGTCGTGCTGCCGAATGATCCGCGTGCGACGCTCGGCAAGGTCCTCGCCGAGTTGCGGGCGAACCCACAGAAATACACGGTGGTGTTCTCGCGGGGCGCATCCCCTACCAAGAGCACGACCCTGTCGCCGCTCGAAGTCGTGATCACCCTCGCGGACTCCTTGTGGAGCAACCAGACGGACAGGCACGCGCCAGTCGAACCGATTACCCAGGCGCAGGTCGAACTGGCCGTCAACATGGCGGTCACGCTCGTGCACACCTTCCGCTCCGCCGTCACCTAACTGCTTCACACGCGCCCGCGTGTATAGCACACCTGTGGCAAATGTGCCAACTTGAAGGCCGCACCGGCCTGTGCCACAATGGACGCAAGCGATCGCAGCGAGCCCGGTGGAACACAAGCCCCAACCGCTCACGGGGACCGGGAGTCAAGCGGAACGCAGAGCGACCACGACGACCGTGAAGCAGCGCGGCGGCGTCGATGGTCACTGCTGCGCTGTTTGATCGAAAGGAGAAGCCGATGGAGGCTTCACCCATACAAGAGGATGCGCTGCACGCAGCGCTCCACCGCATCATCGAGGACCGGGAGTCGTACAGCCCGGCCGGGCTCGCGCTCGAAGTCTCACGGGCCATCGACGCCTCGCACCCGGAGTGCATGGGTGCGTTCGGCCACCTCGCAGAGGCACTGATCTGCTACGAGGGCGAAAGGCCGAGCATCTTCACGGTCCTCGAAGACCTCGGCCACGCGGCCACCGCAAGGGCTGCGGCGTTGGCGGGGCTGTGAGGCTCTGCGTCACAGGCAAGTTCGCGTACGCGGACGAGGGTTACGCGCGCCGGAAGCTCGCGGCCCTCGGCTGCGTGCCGGACCACCTGTGCCGGAAGGGCGTCGCACCGACGCGGATGTACCGCTGCCCGCACTGTGGGTGGTGGCACCTTACGTCGCGCCGCTGAGCATCGGGCGGCCGGGTCGGCCGCGCCCACAAAGCGAAAGGCGGGATAAATTGGCAATCAGCACGGAGTGTTGGTGACTAGAAGTGCAGCCCGGCATTTTCGTATCCGCTTACGTTCCTCCTGGGGACTCATCTCAGAGGCGCCGTCCCTTTGCCCATCGGGACGGCGCCTCACCCATAGGTGAAGCGGTGGTCGGGCTACCGTCGGATTCGAGATGAACCCTGAGACAGGAGAACAAGCCATGCCGGAGGACTTTGACGACGAGCTGACGCCCGACGAGGCGTTCGAGAAGCTGATGACGACGTGTGTGAACCTCTCGAAGGTGGACACGTCGAAGCCGCGACCCTGGACGCGGGGGATGCCTGGGTACATGCGACCCGGACGCGCGATGTGGTTCGGGCCGCGAGGCTGCGGCAAGACCGACGCCGCCCTGACGGCGTGCGTCGATGTGGTCGCGGCTGGTGGTCGGGCCGTCTACATAGACGTGGAGAACGGCGCGGCGCGCATGGCCGAGCGCCGCGCGTGCATCCTGGGGTGCAGGCCGGACGGCACGTTCGCGGCGGAGGATTTCATCTACTTCGACGGCTTCAACTTCGCGCTGCTGGACGATCCGGTCGTGATGAAGGAGATGCACCTCTTCCTCGGTGACGTGGATTTGCTCGTGATCGACAGCCTGCCGCGCATCTTCGCGCAGCTCAACCTGAACGAGAACGAACCGTCCCACTGCACGCGGCTCGTCCACAGCTACATCGACCCGCTGATCGGCACGGGCGCGTCCGTGCTCGCGCTGGACAACACGGGGCACACGGCGACGAAGCGCCCTCGCGGCGCGTCCTCCAAGGAAGACCTTTTCGAACTCGGGTACCTCGTGGCGGGCGGGCAGACTTGCTCGAAGCAGGATCGCGGCACGATCACGCTCGTCCGCAAGCGGAAGCGCGACGGCGACGAGCACGTGAACCTCTCGCTCACATTCGGCGGGGGCGAGTACGGCAGCATCGTCGCGGACGACAGCGGCGTGAAGCTGCTCGATGAAGTGCTCGGCATCCTGCCGTCGCCCCAGTCGAAGAACTGGATCGCCACGCAGGCGAAAGTGAAGGGCATCAAGGTCCAGCGTGCGCGCCTGCTGAAGCTGCTCGACCAGTGGGCCGAGGACCCGGACTCCGGCATCATGGAAACGCCGGACGGCAGGTTCGGTCCAGCGGACGATTAGGTGGTACCCGTACCCGGTACCACCACGCCGGTACCGGCCCAAAGTATCAGAGGACGAAAACCACGAAAACCCCAACAAACATCGGGGTTTTCGCGGGTACCACCGGCCGCGGTCGAACTGGTACCCGCCTGACTACCCCCAACTTTGTTGGGGTAGTCGTCAGGCCGTTTTGCCCGAGCTACGAAGCCGATGCAGGCGTCGGGTACATGATACGACGACAAGCTCTTGTGATGATGAGATGATGTGAAGCGTGTACGGCCATCCGGCGCGCGCGCGTAGGTGCCGGCCGACGGTGGCGATGCGGCGGGACGCGGTGTGGCGATCCGCGATCCGGTGACGTAGGGTGTGCGCAGCCACGGAGATGGCGCTTGTCCGGGTGTAACGGGTGTTACAGGTGTTACACCGTGGGAAGCGATCCCGTGGATGGACGGTCAGCGCCGACCCGATTCACCCATCACGTCCGTATGGTCTACCCGCCCGACCGGGAGGACAGCGACGCACGTGTCCGCAGGTGAGAGCCCGTGCGAGCGGGCAGGCATGACGATGATGTGTGACACGGGGAGGGCGGGGACTGCTCGTGGTGCGCTGCGCAGGCGCGTAGGCAGGAACTTCTTTTCTCATACGGGTTTGGGTGTTTGCCACGCGCGCGCATACGCGCGCGCGTAGGACCGTGGCCTGTGTGAATGATGCGGGTCACGGGATAGAGTGAGAAAAATAGGATGAACCTCCTTGGGAGGTTCACGGAGGCAGGGATGGCAGGCGAACATAGGACGGCGAAGCTGAGGATGAAACCCGGAAAGCGGGCGAACCAGCAAGCCAGCGTCGCGGGCACCTCGCGGAAGAAGGGTAGGCCACAGGTCGCCAACGACAACCACGGCCTACCCGGCACCCCGAAGCGGCTGCCCAAAGTGACCAGCGTGCAGGGTGCATACGGAGCGTCCTCAACGTGAACCTGGCCGAGCAACTTGCACACCAGCGAATGACGGAGGACGACGAGATGAGTGACGACACAGCACGACGCGACGCATGGCGCGATGCACAGACGGCGAAGACCGTGACGGGCACCCGTCCCGAGACGCACCGTGGCCGCGACCCGCACGAGCGCGCGCACGACGACCTTCCGCCCGATCCCGACCACGAGACGGCACAGGTCGGCCACCCGCACAACTACGCGCCCGAGGTCTGACGATGGCAGGTGAACAGCCACCCGCACAGAACCCATCCCGCGAGGGCCAGGAACGCACGCCCGGCGCCGAAGGCCAGCAGGACCGCGCCGTCGTCCCGCGCTCCATCGAAGGCCAGCGCTCGCCCGGACGCGGCCCGGAAGGTCTGACGGACACCTACGTCCACCCGAGCAGGCGGGGCGGGAATGCCTGCTGACACGCGCAACCCGACGCCACCGAGCACGACCGGACCCGCAGCGCCCGATGTGAAGGTGAAAGTCATAGACCGCCGAGCCGGCACGCGCCCGCAGCCGACGCCACGGCACCAGGCGACCGGCCGGTTCCGCGCCCGTGCCGGCGGGAGGCGTGGGCAGTGAAGGCCAAGCGTAAGCCGGTCATCACCGTGCAGCTCCCCGACGCCGGAGCGAAGCGCCTGAAAGATCACTTCCACCGGATCGAGGCCGACAGCGGCAGCGCTGACGATCTGCACGCAGCGCTCGACCGCATCATCGCGGAGCCCGTGAAGCACCGCATCGGCTTCAAGGAGAAGCCCGCATTTGGACGCAGACGGACGCAGCCGGACGGCGAGACGCTGCCCGGCGTGGAAGCGGAGCTTGCAGCCGCGTAGGACTTACACATCAACGACGAAGGGGAAACACGACGTGAACCCGACGGATGACATCCGCAGGAAGTACAAGAGGCTGCTCGAACGCGAGCAGGACACGAGGGTGAAACTGCGCGAGGCGCAGGAGCAGTTGGAGACGGCGCGCGGCGCCGATGTGGAGGCGCTTGCTCAGGCGGCCCTCGCAGGCGAGGCCGCACCCAAGCGCACGGAGGTCGCCCTGCGCCACAGGGTCGATGACCTGTCGGTCCTGCTCGACGGGATCGACGCCGCCGTGTGGCACCTCCAGCAGGAGGCCAGGCGGGTTGTCGGCGAGGGCCGGGACTTCCCGATCTTCGTGCCCCCGACCGTGCCGTCCCGCGCCGAGGCGGTGGCCGAACTGAAGGCCATGAGAGCGGGCGAGGACGGCGAGTCCGACGAGGACTACACGGCCCGCATCGAGCGCCAGATCGGGCGCCACGGGGACGCCGAGAGCATCGTGGCCGAGGCGCACCGGCAGCGCGAGATATCGCTCGACCGCAGGCTGCCCCGACTGACCGAGCGCCCGGCGGACCTGATCGCGTGGGTGGAGGCCGCATACGAGGCCGAGGACAGGGCGGCAGCGGACGGCTACGAGCGCCAGGCGAAGAAGCAGCGCGGGCGCGATGCGGTCGCGGCCGTGGAGCGGGCGAAGTCGGAGCACAAACGACGCGGGCTCCCCGCCGGGTCGTTCCGCCTGAACAGCTACCCCGACATCATCAAACCCGAGCACCTCGCGGAGTTCGAGCAGCCGATCGACCGCTCGCCCTTCCAGAGAGCCCGTGAGTACCGGCTGCCATCCCACGAACCTGCGCAGAATGAGCCCGCCGCGGAGCCGGAGCCCGTCAACGAGGCGCTGGAGCTCCGCAAGCGCGAGATAGCCGGCCTGCCTCCCGCAGCGGCTCCCGACGCGAAACCGATCAGCAGATCGTATGACGACCTCCCGCCCGAGGAGCGGGCAGCGCATCGACGGGCGCGGGTGGCGGCATGACGCGCATCGAGGGTGGCCCGCCCACCGACAACCGCCGCGTCCGCCTGCGGCCCGACAGTCCCATGAACGAGCTGATGCGCGGCCAGAAGGGAGCGCGCGACCGGCGGACGGAGGAGCGGCAGGCCCGGTTCTTCAAGCAGCGCGAGCCGGAGCCGGAGGACGCCGACCTCGCGGCGCTCCGCGTGCAGGCGCGGGAGGACCGTGAAGCGGCAGCGTCGGCGCGGCGTCGGGCTGAGGCTGCGCGGGGGCGGCTGTGAGGTTGACCGGGACAGCGACAAACCGACGCAGCGAAGGTCAGCGCCGCAGGCGCGAGCGCGAGCGGCTGAGCCGGTGCGTCCTCACGCACTCCGGGAAGCGGCTCGACCTGCGCGACCCGGACCCGACGCTGATCCACCTCGAGGACGTGTCATACGGGCTGGCGTGGTGCCGCCGGTTCGCAGGGACCGGCATCAGCGTGGCCGAGCACAGCGTCATCGTGTGTCGGCGCTTGCGCGAGCAGGGAGCCCCCGCCGAGACGGTCCTCGCCGGGCTGCTCCACGACGCGGCCGAGGCGTTCACCGGGGACCTCATCAAGCCTGTGAAGGCGATGATCCGCGGGCACCGGAAGATGGAGGAGGGTCTGGACGCGGCGATCCTCGCCGCCCTCTGCCTGCCCGGCGAGCTGCGCGGCGTGATGCACGGGCCGGTGGTGAAGGCTGCGGACACGTGGGCGCTCGAAGTCGAAACCGGCAGCCACGGCGCAGCGCCTCCCGGCATGACCGCGAAGGCCGCCCGCAAGGCGTTCACCAGGGAGTACCGGCACTGCCTGAAGGACCTCACATCTTGACTTGCCCCGGTACCTCCGGGTCTGCCAGCCGGGGCAGAGGCGGCACGGTCGGGAGGTCGTGCCGCCTACTTCTTTCCCGTCGCGCCCGGCGCGGACGGGAGACGCGCGCAAGCGCGGCGGGCGGCACGTTGGCCTCGTCTCCAATGTGCCGCCCGTACCTATCTTCCTGCACGCGACGGTGTGCAACCTGCGAGGCCAGGTGCCCGTAGGCAGGGAAGGCGGGAACGACCGGACCTGAACTACCCGGTCAAGCAGGGGCGTCGTAGCTTCGTGAGTTCGCTCCGCCCCTGCGCTCCCGCAGCTAGGTAATCCTCCCCGCTCGGCACGCTCACCCGCCCGAGACGGGACGGGATTGCACCTGTGTCGATTTGGCCGTCCGGGTCACATGCGGCGATAGATGACGTTCTCGCCGCCCAACTTCATCTTTCCCGAAGACTTCATACTTTCGGTTGACATCGATCGTCCCGCCGTCGATTATCTCAGTAGATCACCGGACTGGTGAGAAACCGAGAAAGGGAAAACCGAGATGATCGAAGTAGGCAGGTACAACACGGAGCAAATGACGCACGAGCGGCTGCTGGCTGACGAAGCCGCCGACCGCGAGCGGGAACAGCGTGAAGACGATCTGCCCCTGCCGCTCCCGCGTGACCGACAGATCGAGCACGACCGGAGCCTCGCGGCATACGACCGCGCGCTCGGTGAGGGACGCAACTGATGAAGCCCTCGCTTGAGGAGTTCATCGCCGCGCTGCCGGAGTGCCCGGACTGCGACGAGAAATTGCACCGCTTCGCCTACTGCCCCGGTCGGAGTCGAATCCGGTCGGAGGCCATGCAGGACCCAACAACCGAGAAAGGAACCACCAGCATGAGCAACACAATCACCATCAAGCAGGGCCAGCCGAGCAAGCCCGGCGAAGTCGTGGACACCAGCATGGCGAAGGTCATCCCCCCTCCGAGCGCAGAGGTCCAGGCCCACGCCGAGGCGAAGGGTGACGACGCCACGGTTCCGAAGAACGTCCGTCCCAAAGCAACCAAAGCGCCGAAGGCCAAAGCCGCGAAAGGTAAAACCAAAGCCGCCGCGAAAACGCGCGGCAACGGCAGCGGACCCGCCGCGCGGCTCACCGCTGAGTGGACCGGGAAGGACAAGAAGGACGTGAAGGTGAAAGACCGCGTGCGCACGTCCTCGGGCATCGTGATCGACGTGATCGGGCGCTGGACGAAGAAGACCGCGAAGGGCAACGTCCCGATGGTCACGGGTCACATTGTGTCCCTGCCCACGGGTGCCGCCAGCACCGACAAGGGTGGCCTCAAAGTGGGCAACCGGCAGAGTGCAGTCGCCGCCGATTGTACGCACGTCACCAAGGTCAAGTCGTGATAAGCGCCACAACAACGCACGCCGTCGTCAAGGCGATCGAGACGTGGGAGCGAAGCTACCAGATCGACCGCACTACGACGGTAGACCTCGTGGAACGCCTCACGGAAGTTCCAGGTAACAAGTCGTACCGCGATTCGGTGAACGGTCTGCTGGTCCTACTTGCAGGGGAGGCGTGAGAACCGTCACCACCATCCACATAGCAGTTCCTCAACGAGCGCCGGAGCAATCCGGCGCTCGTGCTGTATCTGGGCGTGGTCTCGCCGTGCTGGGATCGACTTCCGCAACTGGACTGGTGGTTGTAGCTGCGCCGTCGAACGGGTCGATCTCGGGTGATCTACGCACTGTGTGTTTTCGACGAGGTTACAAGTCCCGTGCCCGCCTGTCAATTTGTTCGACAGGCTGCCATTCCTCGGCAGGAGGAAAACCCGGGAGGTCACATTGTCAAAGCGCCTTTCACCTGCACTCAAAATCAGGATAGTCCAGCGCGCGATCGTGCTGCAACTACTCCGCAACGACCACGACCCGCTGTGGACTCGGAGCGAACTGAAGGACGAGATTCCCGACTTCAGCCGCCGCGTGTTCGACACCGCGCTGGAGCGACTAGAAGATGAGACATGCGTCGTGCTCGACGGCGAGCAGAGTGTGAAAGCGTCGAGGCCCATCCGCCACCTTGACGAGCTTGAACTGGTGTCGATATGAGCCTGCCCAACTACGTGCAGGCGGCGCTCGTTGCCTACGGACTGTCTGTCGATGAGGTACTGCTGATGACCGGCGACGACCTGCGGGAGGTCATCGGCGATCGACTCGTGTACGAGTTGGCGGTCGCATTGGCCGGTCAGCGGCAGGCGTTCGCCTACTATCCCGGTCGGGAAGGTCGGCTACCGAGGGACGAGTTCATCGAGCGCAACCTCGACATCCTCCGCCTGAGACTCGTGGAGCGAATGAACTATGCGGCGATCGGTCGGGAGGTGGGTCTGTCGAATACCCGCATCCACCAGATCCTTCACAACTACTTCGGCGTGAATCGGCGTAGGTCGTGATGGATGCCTATGAAGTCGAGCGCGCACGATTGCTGCGGGCGTTCGGGGTGAGACTGCGCACCGTGCGCGAGTACCGGAACGTCTCGCAGGAAACGTTGGCGCAGGTGGCCGAAGTCCACCGGACCCACATCGGCGCCCTTGAGCTGGGGAAGCGTGACCCGCGCCTGTCGATGCTGCTGATCCTCGCGGACGCGCTGAGGGCCAGGCCGAACGTCCTGCTCGAAGGGCTTCCGGTGCCGATGGAGCGCAAGCCGCCGACGCACTCCAAGAGCGGCGTGATCGAATGATGGACGCACGCGCCGCGAGTGTCGCGTTCGGCCAGCGGCTCCACCAGCTGCGAGCAGAGCACGGCGTCTCGAAAGACGAGCTTGCGCGCCGGACGGGTCTGCATAACACGGCGATCCGGCGCTACGAACGAGGCGCACGCGAGCCCCGGCTTTCAGCAATCGAACGACTCGCTCGTGGCCTGGATCTGCCGCCTCGTGCGCTGGTGGAAGACGCGCCACGAGAGAGTTCAGAGCCGCCGATCCCGAAGGGAGAGCTCGACATCTGGAGCCCCTACGACCGCAAGCGGTTACTGAAGGCGGGCGCGGACCTGACCGACGCGGAGGACTTCTACTACTTCGCCGCGGAGCGCGTAGCGCACGACGAGGCACTTGTATCGGCGGTGCCACCGGAACGTCGGCACCTGGAGATGCTGCGCTTGCGGCTGATCGAGGGCCTGACGCTGCGCGAGGTCGGTGAGCAGACGGGCGTCACCGGCACCACCGTCATGCACCTCCTGAGCCACTACTTCGGCGTCCGAGGGGTGCCACCCGCAGCGAAGGCAAGGAGGAGGAAGAAGTGATTGACGCAACCGCAGCACTCGCCGGGCGCAACCCGTCCGACCCGTTCCCGCCCGCTGCCCTCGCCGCCAAGTTCTGCGGGCGTGGCGAGCCGAGCGCATCGGGCTCGACCCTCTACGCCGGGCACGCTCCCTACGACGACGGGTACGCGACGCTGGCCGACCTCGTGAGCCGTGGATGGACGGCGCTCCCCTCGATGGGCGACTGGCCGCTCGTGATCTACCTCGCGTGGACGCGCGAGGACGAACCGGCGCTCTTGCTGCTCATCGAAGGCGACGTAAAGCTGTGGGTCTTCCCGACGCGCGACGCGCTCAAAGGGTACGCGCGCCGGCTGGCATCGGACGAATGATCCTGGTCGTCGAGCACGACGCTGCAATAGGCCGCCCGCTCGTTGACCAGCTCGAAGCGGACGGCTACGCGGCCCGACTCGCACGCACGGCCGAACACGCGCGGGTCACGGCCCGCAGCTCGCCGCCTGTGGCCGTGGTGCTGTGCGACCTGGAGCAGCCGTGCGCCGCGCTTGGCCTGCTCGCGGAGGTCCGCGAAGGCGAGGACCCTTGGCCCGAGAGCCTGCCCGTGATCGTGGTCGGCTCTCGGGCGCAGGAGCCCGACCTGCTACGGGCCTTCGACGCGGGCGCGGACGACTTCCTCGCGCGGCCAGCGGGCTACCTGGAGCTACGGGCACGCCTGCGTGCGCTGCTGCGCCGCACCACCCCGGACGCAAGGCGCATCCAGGTCGGCCCGCTGGTGATCGACGCCCGCGCCCACGCTGTGAGCCTGCACGGCCGCACGCTGGAGCTTCGCCGCCTGGAGTACGAGCTGCTGCTGTGCCTCGCCCACGACCCTGGCCGCGTGTTCACCAAGCACGAGCTCATGCGCGCCGTGTGGGGCTACCCGCAGGTCATCAACACACGTACACTGGACAGCCACGCCAGCCGCCTACGCCGCAAGCTGGGCGGCGGGTACGTCGTCAACGTGCGCAGCATCGGCTATCGGCTGACGTGATTCGATCCATGAGACCGAGCGACGTCTACAGGGCGGAGTGCTGCCGGCTGTTGCGCTCACCACATCGACAGCCCGCCGCTCACGCCGAGCGTCTGGCCCGTGATGTAGGAGGCGTCGTCGCTGGCGAGGAAGGCGATCGCGGCGGCGACCTCCTCGGGCTCGCCCGCCCGTTTGAGCTGGGTGGCATCCACCATCCCCTGCTTCAGTCGCTCGCCGATCTCCCCGTACACCTTCGGCGCGGCGTTCAGCAGCGGCGTCTCGATCGGTCCGGGGGCGACGGCGTTGACGCGCACGCGGTAGCGCGCTGCCTCCCGCGCTACAGCCTTTGTGAACCCAATCACGCCCGCCTTCGCGGCGCTGTAGATAGCGGAGCCCTGCGAGCCGACGCGCCCGGCCTCCGAGGAGACGTTGACGATCGCGCCCCGCTTGCGCTCCTGCATCCCCGGCAGTACGGCGTGGGTGACGGCGATCGTCCCGCGCAGGTTGACGCCGAGCACGAAGTCCCACAACCCCGGGTCGGTCTTCACGAAGAACGAGAAGAGGTCGGTGCCGGCGTTGTTCACGAGCACATCGATCGGCCCCAGTTGCTCCTCGGTCGCTCCCACCGCCGCGGCGATCGAGTCGAGGTCGGTCACGTCCATCGCAAGGCCGACGCCGTCCAGCTCGCCCGCGACCGCCTTTGCGCCCTCCTCGTTGAGGTCTCCCACGGCCACGCGCGCGCCCTCGGCGGCGAGCCGCCGCGCGGTGGCGGCCCCGATTCCGGACGCGCCGCCGGTCACGAGTGCGATCCTGCCCTCAAGCCTCATCCCCCGAAGCCTATACTTTCCGTTGACATTCTTGATGCTGGTGTTTAGATTGAAATTGTCAATCGCCAAGGCGATCGCCCGCGAGGCGGCGCGCTACCGGGTGCGCGTCAACGCGGTCGCCCCCGGGCCCATCGAGACCCCCCTGTTCGACGCCGCCGCGAAGGTCTACGGCGAGATCGGGGAACGCCTGCAGCGGGGCATGATCGACGCCACCCAGCTGCGCCGCGCGGGCCAGCCCGAGGAGGTCGCGGCGGCGATCGCCTTCCTCGCCTGCGAGGACGCCTCCTACGTCACCGGGCAGACCCTGGGGGTCAGTGGGGGACTGTCGATGTGGTGATGTGGGCCACGCCGCATGCGGCGTGGCCCCTACCGGCGCATGCGCCGGTAGGCCGCACCGCGCATGCGCGGTGCGGAACGAGGTCGCACATGTGCGACCTCGCGGTCGGCGCATGCGCCGACCGCACAACAGCCGAGGGGAGTAAGCGGTGACGGGCGCCGTCCGCATCAGGGAGGTCGGTCCGCGCGACGGCTTTCAGAACGAGCCCGAGACGATCCCCACTGAGCGCAAGGTGGAGCTGATCGATGCGCTCGCCCGCACCGGCCTGCGGCGCCTGGAGGTGACGAGCTTCGTGCGCCCCGACGTGATCCCCCAGCTCGCCGACGCCGCGGAGGTGCTCGAGCGGGTGGACATCCCCGAGGGGGTCTCGGCGAGCGTGCTGATCCCCAACGAGCGGGGCCTCGAGAACGCGCTTCACCACCGCGAGCGCTTCCAGGAGATCAACGTGATCGTCTCCGCCTCGGAGACCCACAACCGCAGGAACGTGAACCGCTCGATCGCGGAGACCCTCGCGGGCCTGGAGGTCGTGCTGGCGCGTGCCCGCGCGGAGGGCCTGCGCTGCGAGGCGGTCCTCTCGACCTGCTTCGGCTGCCCCTACGAGGGCCGCGTGCCCCCGGAGCGCGTGCTCGACATCGCCGCGCGCCTGCGCGACGCGGGGGCGCAGGAGATCGGCTTCGGGGACACCACGGGGATGGCGAATCCTCGCCAGGTGGGCGAGTTCTTCGCGCTCGCACGAGAGCGTCTCGGGTCGGGCGACACGGGCGAGGATGACGGCGTCGAGCTGACCGCGCACTTCCACAACACGCGCGGCGCCGGCCTCGCCAACGCGCTCGCCGCGCTGCAGGCCGGGATCACCAGCTTCGAGTCGAGTTTCGGCGAGCTAGGCGGCTGCCCCGTCCCCGCCGGTGCCACCGGCAACATCGCCACCGAGGACCTCGTCTCGATGCTGCACGAGATGGAGGTCTCCACCGGGATCGACCTCCCCGCGCTGCTTGCCTGTGCGCGGCGCGTTCAGGAGACCCTTGGCCGGCCCCTGGGCAGCCACACGCTGGTGGCTGGGCCGGTGGAGTGGGGCCAGTGATGCTCGGGCCTGCGGGTGGCGTGGGGCTGATGATGCGCCCACCGCTAGCGATGCGAGGGCCCCGCTGGAGGGGTGGGAGCTCGTCTGCCAGCGCTCACGTGACGCGCCGGCCGAAGACGCGCAGCAATCTCTCATGAGGTGCGAGTAGCAGCGGTTGTCGGTCGAACTCGTCTTTGGCGAGGAACATCGGTGCGTCAAGCGAAAGGAGATCGTCCAGTTCACCAATATGGATCGGCACCGAGCAGAGGCGTCCCACGCTTTCCCTCACGGTCCGCACCCGACCCTCGGTTGGGGCCGAGCATGTCGGCATCTGCGCGATCGCGGCCGTCTCCACGAGGGCGACTATCCCTTCGGGACTGCTCCGGAGCCTGCCCAGTAGGGCCATTGCCACCTGCTCGTCAAACCGCTTGAACTCCGGATACTGCTCGAGCGACAGCCGTGGTGCCATCGCACTGCCAGAGGCCCGCTGGCCGGTTTGTGCCATCTGATGACAACCGGAGTCCGGTTTTTCTCGACGGGAACTCCCAGGCAAGCTTCAGAGGGGGTCGGCTTCTCGGGGTTCGCGACGGGGGGGCGTGACGACGTCGAAGGAACCTTAAGAGAGGGCGCGAGCCCTTACGGTGTTGCACGGCTCGCAGGAGGCGGTCAGGTTCTCCAGCTGTCCGCGCCGCCGCGTGCACGAGCGACGATGTGTTCGTTGGGGGCCGAGCAGTAGCCGCAGGATCGCCTTTGAGTGCCCTGGGATACAGTGTCTTGTCGGAGAGAGGCCGTGGACGGGCTCGAGCAACATGACGCAGGCACGGATCGCTATCCGACGGCGTTTATGTTCGGACGTTGCAGTCCACACGGTCAGTGGAGACGGTCGTCGGCGTGTTCCGGCAGGGACCTCAAGCCTGTCCGACCTGCCGCGCAACGCGATTCGTCTTGCGTGCTCGTCCAAATGCCTCGTCGGTCACTCGCGACACGCCCTCGGTCATCCGCTTTGCGAGCCGTGGCACGTCGGCGTGGGCGTCAAGCGCTCGCACGATCAGTCCCTCCATACGTGGGCTGCCGAATGTCGATTGACCCATCAATGCGTCGACAGAACCAAGGTCCACTCCATCAAACTCTCCGAGAACGTGTGGAGTAGCAACGCTCGCTTGATGTAGGCGCTCGTCTCGGTCCTGAATCGGAATCCAGCCGGCTTTTGGATCGAACAGGTCGAAGCCCACGAGCAAGTCAGGGAGCGCGTCATAACTGACCCCGTGGCGGGTGAGAAGCCACTCGCCGTAGAGAATGCACCCATTGGCAAGCAGATCGCGGAGGTCGTCGGAGTGCTCGGCGGCCCATGCGCGTGCTCGACCGAGATGGTCGCCGCGATCGATTGCCCCCGGTCCCCCCCGCGATGCAACCTCAACGCATCCGTCGCACAAGGCGAAGCTCATATTCGCGCCGTCGAGCTTCTCCTCGATTTGGACCCCGCCGCCCAGCAGTCGCTCGCGCGCGGCTTTGGACAGCACGAAGTCATCACGTGTAATCCCCGGCCCGGGAGCCAGATGCGGTATTCGCGGGTAAGCAAGGCGGGTCATGCCCGGGCTTCCAATTGCTGGTCGTAGGTCCAGATGACTGCCTGCGCCATCACACGCTTTTCGTAGCGGTCGCGCTCGATCAGGATCGCGAGGTCTCCGCCTCCTAGGGCGCCCTGGGTTGCGACTTCGATGAACGGTGGTGTCGACCCACCATCACCGCCATCGCAAAACTGCTTGAGCAACTCGCTGTTCCACTCCGTCTCGACGAGCACCCAGGGCTGGGTCTCCTGAGCGACAAGGCGAAGGATGTCTGTGAGACCTTGTGCGCAACGCCGACGCTCATCTCCTGTTGGGAGATGCTCGATGTGGTTGCCGGTCTCGATGATCGCGGCCATTGGGAGAACGAACGTATCCCTCGCTTCGGTGTGATGGCGCAGGTCTTCGCGCACCTCGTCCTGCTGCTGCGCCTTACCAGGGATTCGCAAGAGGTTGCACAGCACCGAGGTGTCGATGAAAACGATGGCCACCGCCTACAGCTCCGCAAGCAACCGATCGAGATCGCTGGTGCCTGGAGCCGGCGGTTCGATCGCGAGGCGACCCTTGGTCACGGCGTCCCCGAGGGAGCCCTGGGCCATGGCGCGGGGATAGGCCGGGAGGTCCGTGAGCCTACGGAGGCGGCTGCCGCCACCGCCCGGATCACGATCGCAGACGATCACGTAGGGATGATCCTCGCGATCCAAGGCCGTCAACATCGCCGGGCTGTGTGTGGTGGCCAGAGCGCGGATTCGCCGTCGAGCCGACTCTGCCTTGATGAGTCGCACCACCCGCGCGGCCTGTGAAGGGTGCAGGCCATTCTCAAGCTCCTCGATCACGAGCATCGTCTGCGCCTCGGCGGTGGCTTCGTCGGTAAGTGGCGCCTCCAGCAGCGCCGCCGTGAACGCGATGAATCGGAGCATCCCGTCGCTCATCTGGCGCGCCGAGACGGGGTAGCTGCCGCTGCCGATGTGCTCGTGCAGCGCAATGATCACGTCATCGAGGGTCGACTTCTCGATCGTTATGTCCTCGATTGGCTGCTCTGGCAGTGACCGTATAAGGTCCTGGAGGCTCTTCCATACCACCTCGCCGTCACGCAGTCGAGCGACAACAGCTGAGATGTTGTCAGCGTCTCGACGCAGTACTGAGTCCTTGACTGGTACATAGCCTCGCATGAGCGTTGGGACTGGGTCCAGTACGAACACTGCCCGCAGTGCCGCGATTACCGCTTCGGCCGACTCATGCACAGCGCGCATCGACTTGGTCGATGTCGGAACTCGGGCGCCGACCTGAGTAATGAGCAGCCGGCTCGCCCGGAACGTCTCTGGCGGGTTCTTTCCACGCCGCCCAGAGTCATAGCGCGCCGTGATATCAGCACGGTCAGGCTGCGGTGGGTCGGTTGCGATCAGCTCTCGCTCGCCATTGTGCTCCTCACGGATCAGACGCTCAGACAGGATCTGGACATCAGGCTCAGCTTGAATAGCGACATCGAAGCGCAAAACCTCTTTGCCGAATCGCACTGTGCACCCAATCTCGAAACTGCTCTCGCCGTAAGGCGCACAGCCAGACACGCCCCCCCGGATCGCTGTCCCGCCGAGCCGGCTGCCGTCGATCGAATCTCGGATGTCCTCGCCCTGCGCGAGCAGCGCCAGCGTCTCAAGAGCCTCTAGGGCATTGGACTTTCCGCTGCCGTTACGTCCAATGAGGAGTGTCAGATCGCCGAGCGGTAGCACCGCATCGCGAAATGACTTGAAGCGTGTGAGGCGAAGCTCCTCGAGGAACGCAGGACTCGATGAGGTGCTCCCGATGGTTCCGAGATCAGACGTGCTCATGCGCGTAATCTTTGCGCATCCGTGAGACGATGCCCAAGCACGGCCCGCGGGTGGCGGGTATGTGGGAGGTTAGGGCGTTCAGCGTTCCACCAGCTGTGGCTGGCGCTGCTCCGCCGGCGCCTCCTGGGTCTCGCTGGTCATCCGCGCGCTCTCGCGCGCCGCGGCCACGCAGTACTCCTGCACGGAGACCTCCATCTCCAGGGTCGCCGCGAGGGCGGGGCGGGCTGAGGCGTCGATCACGCGCTTGGCGCGGCCGACGGCCACGTGGGAGTTGGCGAGCAGTTCATCCACCAGCGCCCCGACTGCCTCCTCGAGCTCCTCGGGGGCGACGACGCGGTTGAGCAGGCCGATGCGCTCGGCCTCCGCGGCGTCGATCGTGCGGGCGGTCATGATCAGCTCCTTGGCGCGGCCGAGGCCCACGACGGCGGGCAGGCGGCTGGAGCCGCCGACGTCGGGGATGATCCCAAACTTCACCTCGGGCAGCCCGAGCTGGGAGTCGCTGGAGGCGATCCGCAGGTCGCAGCCGAGCGCGACCTCCAGGGCGCCCCCCACGCAGGTGCGATGAATCTGGCAGACGACCGGCTTGGCCATCTCTTCGCAGAGGTTGGCGCACTCCAGGAAGGTCTCCCGGAAGGGGCGCAGGCGCCCGGGGGTGCCCGCGGAGGCGCCCAGCTCGACCAGGTCGACCCCGGCCGAGAACACGGGGCCCTCGCCGCGCAGCACCACGCAGTGGACGGACTCCTCGGCGGCCGCCTCGCGCAGCTCGTGGGCGAGCGCGCGCAGCAGCTCCTGGCTCATCGCGTTGCGCTTCTCGGGGCGGTTCAGGACGATGTGGCGGACGGCGCCGCGGTCCTCGGTGGTGACGATGCTCATGCTCTTCTCCTTTGGACCTTCTTCAATGGGAGGGGCTTCGGTGGAGGGCCTGCCCTCCCCCGACCTAGCTCAGATCCAGGACCGGCGTGGGCGGCTCGATCGCCTCATCGTGGCCCTCGCGCGGCACGATCGCGGTGCCGAGCGCGAAGAACTCGATCGTGTGGCTGCCCCAACCGTGGCTGGTCTCGTTCAGTTTCACGCCGACGATCCCCTCCGCGGTGAGCGTCTGCGCCTCGGTCTGCATCCGCTCCATCGCGAGCTCGCGCGCGTCGTACAGCGCCTGGGTGAAGTTGGGCAACTCGACGTTGCGCCCGGTCTGGGCCATCGACTGGAGCATGCCGCGGTGGGCGACGTGATAGACGCAGCTGCCCATCACCATCCCGACGGGGCGGTGTCCGGTGCGCAGCAGCGTCCAGAAGTCCTGGCCCGACAGATCGCTGGTGAAGGGGCGGCCGTTGGGGGCGCGGTGCATCTCGCCCGAGCGGTGCTTGACGGCGGTGCCGATCGCGATGAACTCGGCCATGTCCTGGCCCCACTCGTAGCGGCCGATGTCCAGGCGCACGCCGACGACACCGTCCGCGCCGAGCTGGTCGGCCTCCTCCTCCATGCGCGTCATCGCCAGCTGACGCGCGCTGTACATCGCCTGCGAGAGCACCGTCAACTCCTGGCTTTTCTTCCAACCGGCCATCTGGATGCCGATGTGGTAGATCGAGCTGCCCACCACGAGGCCGACGGGATCGAAGCCGGCCTGCTTGATCAGCAGGAACTCGTTGACGCTGAGGTCGGAGGTGAAGAGGCCCGCGCGATTCTGCTGCAGGCGCGCACGGCCCGCCTCGGGGACGCCCTCCAGTGAGGAGGGATCGTAGGTCTCTGTCTGCTGCTCGCTGTCACTCATTCGTTTGGGGCTCCCGGGCTCATGTTCAGGATGTCAGGTCGATCTTGGTGGGGAGGGGAAGAGAGGAGGAGGGGGGAGGGGTGCTGTGGTTGTCGTTTCGAGGGCTGCTCAAGCTGTCAGGTCGATCGTCGTCTCGGGCGGATACAGGGTGGCCTCACTGGTCTGGCGGATCGCAGTGCCGATCGCATTGAACGTCACCATCAGGCCGCTGCGCTCACGTGTGCCCATCCCGCCCTGCAGCGTGTGGGGCACCGCCCGGTGGCCGATCCGCATGCCGACAATTCCCGAGGCGTCGAGCGTAGAGGCCTGTGCATTCAGTTGGGACATCACGCTCTCGCGCGCGTTGTAGAAGGCCTGCGTGAACTCGCGCAGCTCGAAGTTCTGTGTCGCCCCCGCCGACATCATGCCCCCACCGACCATACCCGGACCGTAGCTGTAGCTGGCGAAGAACACCGAGCTCCAAGCGACGATCCCGAGCGGCTCGAAGCCGCCCCGCACCAGCTTGGAGAAGTCGGCGACCGACAGCTCGGTGAGCACCGGCCGCCCGTTTCCGTGCCGGCTGCTCCGGTGCTGGCCGTCACCTGGTGAGCCGCCACTGGAAGCGTCACCGCGGCTGACGGCGGTGCCGAAGACGGTGTGTTCGAGCGAGACCGTTCCGGTTTCCAAACTGCTTTCGCCGGCGCGCGTGTTCACTTCCACGACCGCGTCGGCACCCACGTGCTTTGCCTCCTCGGCCAGCCGCCCGAGCGCGCGTGTGCGCACCTCGTTGAGCGCCCGCGAGAGCGTTGTGAGCTCGACCATGTAGGTCTGGGCGAGGCCCATGCCGCCCCATTCGCCCTGGCCCCAGGCGCCCTGGTAGCCCATCTGGTAGATCGAGCTGCCCATCACCTGCGAGAGCGGACGCAACCCGAGTTGGTGGGCAAGCGCCCACCCGTTGACGGAGAGGTCGGAGGTGAAGAGGCCGCCCTTCTCGCGCAGCTCGCTCAGGCGCCGCTCGGCCGCGACCGTGATCCCACCACGTTCGATCCGCTCGAGGGATTCCTGCTGCTCCGCGGCGGTGGCCCCGGGGTCCGCCATCTCGGCGCCGGCGGCCTCGTCCACTTCCTGGCCTTCGGCGTCTTCCGATCCGCCGCCTGGTGACCCTGCGGTCTCCTTGCCCCGCCGCCGCGCCATCAGCCCAACAGCCTCTCGAGCGCGGTGCGCGCCTCGGCGCTGCGCTCGGCTTCGGCCCGCAGGTCGGCGGTGAGCGCGGAGACCCACTCCTCGGGTGTGAGCGTCTCGCGCTTGATCGAGATGCCCCCGACCTGGCGCTCGCGGAAGCCCTCGACGCGCTCGTCGGAGACCGCCAGCCGGTAGTCGTTGCCGCCCAGCTCGATGCGCACCTCGCGCACGCGCTTGGGTCCGCGCCCCAGCAGGCCGCCGCCGCGGCGCTCCACGCGCGCGTGTCCGGGGAGGGACTCTTCGAGCTTGCTCGCCAGCACCTCCACCGAGATCCGAAGATCGGTACCGTCCGCGCGCAGGCCCGCGGCGGAGAGGTCGAAGTCCTGCTCGGTGGGCATGCTCGGAAGCGTACTCCCACCGGCCGGGCCCCGACGCCATCGCCTCGGTGCGCGGGTGCCTTTTGCGTAAGGCACCCGCGGGCGGCGGATACCAGCGGGCGGCGGATACCAGCGGGCGGCGGATACCAGCGGGCGGCGGATACCAGCGGGCGGCGGATACCAGCGGGCGGCGGATACCCGAGGGCGGCGGACACCGAGGGCGGCGGGGTGCAGGCGCCGATGGGCCCCACCCCGCCGCTCTGGGCGTGGACGCTCAGTGCAGGAGGTCCAGCGTGTTGTTGGAGTCGTTCACGAACAGCACCCCCTGGTCGTGGGGCGCGACGGCGAGCCCGAACAGCCCACCTGCGCCGGCGCCGGTGTCAAGGGGCTGGAACTCCGCGCCCACGGGGGTCGTCTCGACGATGTTCCCGTCGGCGGCGTTGGCGGTGAGGATGTCCCCGTTGGGGGCGATCGCGAGCCCCAGCGGGCTGTTGAGGTAGCCCCCCTCCGCGACCGTGGTCCCGCCTTCGCCGAGTGGCGTCTGGCGGAACAGGGCGTCGGGGACCGCGGCGATCCGGTTGCCCTGGGTGTCGGCCACGTACAGCGTGTCTTCTTCGCCGAGCCCCACGCCGGTCGGACCGACCACGAGCGCGGCGGGGTCGGTGCGCTCGGGGAAGCCGGTGGCGATCGTTTCCACAGGACCGACCTGAAGGCCGCGGCGAAAGCGGGGGCGCACGCGAATGCGCACGACCGTGCCTTCGTCGATCGGGGTTTCGCCCGAGGCGACGGTCCCGTTCAGGACGTTGGTGACGAACAGCGTCGCGCCGTCGCCCGCCGCGACCGCGGTCATGTCCCAGGGGCCGTCGATCGCCGGGCCGGAGATCGTCTGGAGGACCTGTCCGGAGCTGTCGAGCACGATCAGACAGCCCGCCTGCGCGGTCGCGGCCGAGCCGTCGCTCGTGGGCAGGCTGCCCACGACCACGAACCCCTGCGGGAGCACGGCCAGGGCGGTCGTCAGGCCCACTCCGCCCGGGCAGGGGCCGGGGAGCGAGGAGGCCTTGATCCGGGCGAACAGCGAGAGGCTCCCCGAGGGGGTCATCTGCACGATCGTGGTGCCGGTCCCCTGGAGGTTTTCTCTGTTGTTGAAGTTGCTCACGAGGGTGTCGCCGCGCACCAGCGCTCCCTCGCTGAAGGGCACCACCGCGATCCCGTAGGGGTTCACGTCCCCGTTGGCGGGCACCGTTTCGCCCAGTGAGGCGATCGTGTGGAACTGCCCGATGAAGGGATGGTCGAACGCCGAGGCCAGGCCCGGCGAGAGGGCCGCGCATGCGAGCACGGCGCCGAGGGGGGTCAACAGTCGTTTGAGGCGGAACATGGGGCAACGTCTCCTCGTGTCGGGGCTTTACATAAAAGACCCCATCGGGGGGCCAACCTTCCCGTGCTCTCCATGCAGGCGGTAGGCTTCCGCCCCCTCAAACTGGAAAAACGGAGCGGAGGTTTCGCGATGGCGCAGCAGATCGAGAAGGTGGGGGTGCTCGGAGCCGGGCTGATGGGCCACGGCATCGCGCAGGTCGCTGCGCACGCCGGCTACGGGGTGGTGGTGCGCGAGGTCGACGAGCCCACGCTTGCGAAGGGGCTCGCCAAAATCGAGAAGCAGCTCGCGCGGGCGGTGGAGAAGGGCAAGAGCTCCCAGGAGGACGCCGACGCGGTGAGGGGCCGCATCCAGGGGACGGTCCACTACCGCGACCTCGCCGACTGCGACCTGGTGATCGAGGCGATCACTGAGAGCCTCGAGCTGAAGCTCGCGATGTGGCGGGAGGTCGATGAGATCGTCAAGCCGCAGGCGCTGTTCGCGACCAACACCTCCTCGCTGGCGGTGATCGACCAGGCCGCCCAGACCTCGCGCTCCTCGCAGTTCGTGGGGCTGCACTACTTCAACCCCGCCCAGGTCATGAAGCTGGTGGAGGTGGTGCGCTGCGTGACCACCTCGGGGGAGACGCTCGAGGAGGCCCTGCAGTTCGTCCGCTCGGAGGGCAAGCTCGCGATCCCCACGCGCGACAAAGCCGGGTTCATCGTCAACCGCCTGCTCGTCCCCTACCTGCTCGACGCGATCCGCGCCCTGGAAGAGCAGGTGGGCTCGGTGGCGGAGATCGACGAGGCGATGAAGGGCGGCGCGGGGCACCCCATGGGGCCGCTGCTGCTCGCGGACCTCATCGGCCTGGACACCCTCCGCGCGATCTGCGACGTGCTGCTCCAGGAGTTCGGCGAACGGCGCTTCGCGTGCCCGCCGATGCTGCGCAGGATGCTCTCCGCGGGCTGGCTGGGGCGCAAGTCGGGAACGGGCTTCTACGACTACTCGGTAGAGGAGCCCCGCCCGAACCCGGCGCTGTAGACGCTCGCCGGTCGGTTGGGGGTCGCGGTGGGCGGGTCGCGCGAGCGGCCGGCAGAGCCTCGGTGGGCCAGATCCGCGTCGGGCTGGGAGGAGCGGGAGGGTGTCGTAACCTTCCTGCAATGAGCGACCTCTCGAGCCTGCGCGTTGCGGACGCCGACCGCGAGCAGCTGATCGATGAGCTGCGCGAGCACGCGGGGGCGGGCAGGCTCACCTCGGAGGAGCTCGAGGATCGCATCGGGGATGCCTACCGGGCGTCCACGCGCGCCGACCTCGACGCGGTGCGAGCGGACCTGCCGGTCAGCTCGACCTCGGTGAAGCGGGCGCTGAGCAAGCGCAAGGCCCACCTGCGACGCCGCCTCGTCCAGGAGGCGGGCGGGTCGGTGGGGGTCTCGCTGCTGAGCGTGGGCGTCTGGGTCGCCAGCGGACCGCCCGGGGACTTCTGGCCGGGCTGGGTGATCGGGGTGACCCTCCTGCCGGTGGTGCGCGACGCCTGGCGCCTGCTCGGGCCGGCCTCGGACCTCGAGCTCGTGGAAGCGCGGCTGCAGGCGCGCCACGAACGCCAGCTCACGCGGGGCCGCCGGCGCCACCGCTACCGGGGGCTGCCGCGTCCGTGAGCCCGGGGCTCGCCCATCGCGGAGGGCTCGGTTGCGGAGCGCCCCCTCGTCATCGAGGGCGCCCCCGCCTGTGAGCGCCCTGAGCGGCGCCACCGAGCGCGCCCTGCGGGGCGGCCCCGAGCGCCACCACGAGAAGGCTTCCGAGCAGGGCAAGCTGCCGGTGCGCGGGCGCGTGCGGCTGCTGCTCGACCCGGACTCCTTCGCGGAGGAGTCGCTGCTGGCGAACTGGCAGGAGGAGGGCCTCGGCGCGGACGGGGTGGTCACGGGCCTCGGGCGGATCGGCGCCCGTCCGGTGGCGCTGATGGCCAACGACCCCACCGTGAAGGCGGGCTCGTGGGGGCCGAAGACGGTGGAGAAGATCCTCCGCGTCCAGGAGCGCGCCCTGGAGCTGCGGGTCCCGATGGTCTACCTCGTGGACTCCGCGGGGGCGCGCATCACCGAGCAGGTGCAGATGTTCCCCGGCCGGCGGGGGGCGGGGAGGATCTTCCACAACCAGGTGAAGCTCTCCGGTCTCGTGCCCCAGGTGTGCGTGCTGTTCGGCCCCTCCGCCGCCGGCGGCGCGTACATCCCGGCGTTCTGCGACATCGTGATCATGCGCGAGGGCAACGCCTCGATGTACCTGGGCTCGCCGCGGATGGCGCAGATGGTGATCGGGGAGGACGTGACCCTGGAGGAGATGGGGGGCGCGCGGATGCACACCGGCGTCTCCGGCTGCGCGCACATGCTGGTGGGAAGCGACGAGGAGGGGATCGAGGAGGCCAAGCGCTACCTCTCCTACCTGCCGGGCAACTGCGAGGAGGGCTCGCCCACAGAGGATTCGCCCCTCGCCCCTGCCTCCCAGACCCCGATCGGCGAGCTGATCCCGGCGGACGAGAACAAGCCGTTCGACATGAAGCTGCTGCTCGAGGCACTCCTGGACGGGGGCTCCTTCATGGAGATCCACGCGCGCTGGGCGAAGGAGCTGATCGTCGGCTTCGCGCGCCTGGAGGGGCGGGCTGTGGGGATCGTGGCCAACCAGCCGAAGTTCAAGGGCGGCGTGCTGTTCGGCGACTCCGCCGACAAGGCGGCGCGGTTCATCTGGACGTGCAACGCCTTCAACGTCCCCCTGCTGTTCCTCGCCGACGTGCCCGGCTTCATGATCGGCACCCAGGTGGAGCGCCAGGGCATCATCCGCCACGGCGCGAAGATGATCAGCGCGGTCTCCGAGGCCACGGTCCCGAAGATCTCGGTGATCGTGCGCAAGGCCTACGGCGCGGGCCTCTACGCGATGGCGGGGCCGGCGTTCGACCCCGACTGCTGCCTGGCGCTGCCGAGCGCCTCGATCGCGGTGATGGGTCCCCAAGCGGCGATCAACGCGGTTTACTACAACCAGCTGCACGCGATCGAGGACGAGGCCGAGCGCGCCGCGGAGACCGAGCGCCTGCGCGGGGAGTACGCCGCGGACATCGACATCCTGCACCTCGCCTCGGAGCTGGTGGTGGACGCGGTGATCCAGCCCGAGGACCTGCGCTCCGAGCTGATCCGTCGCTTCGCGCTCGCCGCTGGCCGCCGCCGGGAGTGGCCGGCCAAGCACAACGCGATAACGCCGGTTTAGATGCAATACCGTCGACTTGAGGGGCGGAACCACCGCCGGCAGGCCGGGCCGGCCCCACAGAGCCCAAGCTGATTAGCTCTGGGGCGTGCTTGGCGTGCCCAGCGGTGTGACCGCGTGCCTATTCGACCTCGACGGGGTGCTGACGCAGACAGCCAAGGTGCATTCCGCCGCCTGGAAGCAGATGTTCGACGACTACCTGCGCGAGCGCGCCCGACGGACCGGCGAAGCCTTCGTCCCCTTCGATCCGGTTCGCGAGTACGACCAGTACGTCGACGGCAGGCCTCGCTACGACGGCGTACGCGCGTTTCTCGCCTCGCGCGGGGTGGAGCTGCCGGAGGGCGACCCGGATGACACGCCAGCGGCGGAGACGATCGACGGTCTCGGCAACCGCAAGAACGAGATCGTGCTCAGGCTGATCCGCGAGCAGGGTGTGCAGCCATATGAGGGCTCGGTCCGCTACGTCGAAGCGGCCCAAGCGGCCGGGTTGCGACGCGCCGTCGTCTCCTCCAGCACCAACTGCCGCGACGTTCTCGCCGCCGCTGGCATTCGGGGCCTGTTCGAAGAGATCGTCGACGGAGTCGTGGCAGAACGCGAGCACCTCCAGGGCAAGCCCGCGCCGGACACCTTCCTCGCAGGGGCGCGGACCTTGGGCGTCGAGCCCGCTGAGGCGGTCGTGTTCGAGGACGCGCTGGCGGGTGTCGAGGCCGGTCGGGCGGGGCGCTTCGGCTTCGTGGTCGGCGTCGACCGAGTCGGCCAGGCCGAGGCGTTGAGGGCCCACGGCGCCGACCTCGTCGTGGGCGATCTGGCCGAGCTGTTGGGAACGCCATGATCCAGCATCCCGGCTTCGCGGTCGAGCCCTGGGCGGTGCACGAGACCGCCCTGGACCTCGACAGGCTCGCGCAGACGGAGTCGGTGTTCGCGCTTGCCAACGGTCACATCGGCCTGCGCGGAAACCTCGACGAGGGGGAGCCCTATGGCTTGCCGGGCACCTACCTGGCCGGTGTCTACGAGGTGCGGCCGCTTCCCTACGCCGAGGCTGGCTACGGCGATCCGGAGGCCGGCCAGACCGTCATCAACGTGACCAACGGCAAGATCATTCGCCTGCTGGTGGAGGACGAGCCGTTCGACATCCGCTACGGCGAGCTGCGCCGCCACGAACGGGTGCTGGACCTGTGCGCCGGAGTGCTGCGTCGCACGGTCGAATGGGTGTCTCCGACGGGGCGCTCGGTGCGGGTGGCCTCCACGCGCCTCGTGTCGTTCACGCAGCGGGCGGTCGCGGCCGTCCTCTACGAAGTCGAGGCGCTCGACGGTCAGACGTCGGTGGTCGTGCAGTCTGAGCTCGTCGCCAATGAGAAGCTGCCGGTCGCCGAGCGCGATCCCCGCGCCGCGTCGGCGCTCGCCTCACCATTGCAATCCGAGCTCTTTGCCGCGCATGACACCCGCGTGATCCTGGAGCATTCCACACGCGCGAGCGGCCTGACGATGGCCGCGGCGATGGATCACGTCATCGACGGGCCGGCGGACACGACGGCCACCTCGGAAAGCTTCGAGGACCTCGGTCGCCTGCTCGTGACGGCCGACCTCATGCCCAAGAAGCCTCTTCGAATCGTCAAGCTCATCAGCTACGGATGGTCGCGCAGGCGCTCGGCGCCGGCGATCGTCGATCAGGTTGCAGCCGCGCTGGCGGAGGCGCGACACCGTGGCTGGGACGGTCTCCTCGCCGACCAACGCGCTTACCTGGACGACTTCTGGGATCGTGCCGACGTCGAGATCGAGGGTGACGCCGAGCTGCAGCTGGCGGTTCGCTTCGGCCTCTTCCACACGCTTCAGGCCGGCGCCAGGGCCGAGCGGCGGGCGATCGCAGCCAAGGGGCTGACCGGACCGGGGTACGACGGGCATGCGTTCTGGGATACGGAGAGCTTCGTCCTGCCGGTCCTGACGTATACGGCTCCGCACGCCGCGCGCGATGCCCTGCGCTGGCGCCATCACACGCTCGATCTCGCACGGGAGCGAGCGACCTCGCTGGGGCTGGAGGGCGCCGCATTTCCCTGGCGGACGATCCGGGGGCAGGAGTGCTCCGGTTACTGGCCAGCAGGGACAGCGGCGTTCCACGTCAATGCCGACATCGCCGATGCCGTCGTCCGCTATGCGGCGGCCAGCGATCACGACGAGGAGTTCGCGCGCGGCGTCGGACTGGAGCTGCTCGTCGAGACGGCTCGGCTGTGGCGCTCGTTGGGGCACCACGACGCTGCTGGCCACTTCCGGATCGACGGTGTGACCGGTCCCGACGAGTACAGCGCAATCGCCGACAACAACCTCTACACGAACCTGATGGCCGAGCGAAACCTGCGCGAGGCCTTCGCGGGCGCAAAGCGCTATCCCCAGCGCGCCGCCGAGCTCGGAGTCGACGACGAGGAGGCGGCCGCCTGGCGTGACGCCGCCCAGGCGATGCTCATTCCCTACGACAGGGAGCTGGGAGTCCACCCTCAAGCGGAGGCGTTCACGGAGCACGAGCTCTGGGACTTCGGCGCGACCGCCCCCGAGCAGTATCCGCTGCTGCTGCACTTCCCCTACTTCGACCTCTATCGCAAGCAGGTCGTCAAGCAGGTCGACCTGGTGCTCGCGCTGCATCTGCGCGGGGACGTCTTCAGTGACGAGGAGAAGGCGCGCGACTTCGCCTACTACGAGGGACTGACGGTTCGCGACTCCTCGCTGTCGGCCTGCACCCAGGCGGTCGTTGCCGCGGAGGTCGGGCACCTCGAGCTCGCCTACGACTACCTCAGCGAGGCCGCTCTCATCGATCTCGACGACCTCCAGCACAACACACGCGACGGCCTGCACATCGCGTCGCTGGCGGGGACATGGATCGCCGCCGTCGCGGGGTTTGGAGGCATGCGAGACCACAACGGGATCCTGAGCTTCAGCCCCCGCCTCCCGCAGGCGCTCACCCGGCTCACGTTCCGCCTCTGCTTCCGTGGGCGCAGGCTGCTGGTGGAGGTCGCTCCCGAGCAGGCGGTGTACTCGCTGCGTCATGGGCCCCCGCTCGAGATCGTCCATCACGGTGAGAAGGCGACGGTTGACCCGCGAGCGCCGCAGACCTGTCCCATCCCTCCGGCACCCCCGCGCGAGACCCCTGGACAGCCGCCCGGGCGCGCACCGCGGCGGCGAGGAGCGCCGACATGAAGGGCCACACCTAGCAGGACCACACCTAGCTCTGCGTTCCGGGACCGACAAGCTGCGCGCATTTCGGGACCTACAAGCTGCGCGCGTTTCGGGACCTACAAGCTGCGCGAGCTGCTTTCGGACTTTCTTCTTGTGGATCAGGCGTCTGCGAGCGCCTCAACGACGGCTTCCGGGGCATGCTCCCTGGCACCTATCGGGGAGGACTCGCCGGTAGTGGCGTCGATTGGCTCGCCGGGCCACTCTGAAGAACGTGCCGGCGCCAGCTTCCGCGCGTCCTTCTTGGCCTGCTTGTCCAGGCGGCGCTCGCGGAGTCGGCTTTCACGGGTGAGCTTTGCCATCGTGGTCTTCTTCTTGCCGCTTGAGGCCATGTCTGTCAGCTCCTTGTTGTGAGTAACCCAGTGCGTTCACGGCAGGGCCATCCGGTGTTATGAAACCCGAAGACCAAGTTGCCGTGAACCAGCTTCGCGTTTCCCTGTGGCCTGCAAACGAGCGCTCAGGCCAGCGCCCCGGCTGGCAGTACGAAGCGCAGCGGGGTCCGTGGCTCGGTGCCGTCTGAGAGACCGAGGCGCTGGCCGTGCAGGCCGCGCCTGGGAGCTTCGGGAGCCACCGCCTCGGCCACCCCGGCGTGATCGACGATCCACGCCATCACGGCCGGGAAGTCGCCTCCCGACGCGAGCAGGGCCGCGCGCTCGACGACATCTCCGCCGGAGGAGTGAGGGCGTGCCAGCCGCTTCAAGATGGCGCGGATCTCGGCGTCGCCGGCTGCTTGCTCTGCACTCACGAGAACTCCGTCACCGAGTAGACAGGGTGACTGACGCGAGCGGGTGCGCTCTCGCTGCGGTCGTCGGTATGCACGCAGAAGTCCTCCAAGCGCCCGTGGTCGAGGATCGCGACCACGACATTGCTGCCCCCGGACAGCGGCCTGCCGACCTCGATCTCCTGGTCCTGCCCATCGAAGCGACAGCTCAACTTGAAGATCCGCCGAGCTCGCGCAGGGCAACCGACTGCGAGCAGCGAACGCTCGCGCAGCTCGCCGTAGACCTTCTCGGCGCGCACTCCATCGGACTCGATGCCACCGACGAAGAAGCTCGTCACCTGCGCCGAGCCTTGGCCAGCACGGCGACAGAGCGCCCCTCGGCGGTCATCTTGCGGATCCCCTCAGCGAGCCGTCGTGGACCGGGCGCTGGAGCACCCCCAGCTTCACGCGTCGGCGCTCGGCCGCGCGATCTGCTTGAGTGAGCATCGCTCCACGCTAGCGCAGCCGCGAGCCGTTGCCGGAGAATCGGCGGCTGAGCGACGATCACGAGGTGGCCTGCGGCGATGGGATTGCGATCGTGTCCGAGCGTCGATCCTGGCGAGCATGAACGAGTTCTTGGCTGGCTCCGCAGAGCGCCCCGGCTGGGCACAGCTCGGCGGCCACGGAGCGACGGGGATTGCGGATCCCGGCGAACGCAATGAGACCTCCGCTGGCGACGAGCACGGCTGCGATTGCGTCCGCCACGCGGAAGGCGTGTACCGACGCATCGTCGAAGGCCGCCCTCAGGAGATGTCGCTCGCCGGGGGGTACTCCCACCAAGCTCGCTGCGCCGAGAGGCTGTCGCTTGGCTCGGCCGATCGCCGAGCGGCCAGCGGGATCGATCGCGGACCGTCGCAGCGTCGCATCGACCCGACTGGCAAAGGCTAGAGATACGATGGCTCCCAGCACGGCGACCGCGAAGAGCTGTGCGACGCGTGAGAGCGCCGTATTCACCGCGGCGGCGGCCCCTGCGTGAGCTTCCTCCACTCCCCCGAGGACCGTGGCGGTCAACGGCGCGACGAGCATCGAGAGTCCCAGCCCGAACACGATCAGTGCCGGGAGGACGTCGGTGAGGTAATCGCCGCGCATATCGACCCGCGTCAACAGCCCTACGCCGCAGCCAGCCACCAGAGGTCCGAGGCTCAGCAGCGCTCGTGACCCGATGCGGTCGGCAAGCGCGCCGAAGCGGGGGGAGAGCAGGATCATCAGCGCGGTGACCGGAAGCAGCGCCAACCCTGCCTGAACGGGGCTGTAGCCGCTGACCTCCTGCAGAAACACGGGCAGCAGAAAGATCACGCCCCCGAGCCCAAGGTAGGTGGTCGACGTCGCCAGGTTTCCGACCGTGAAGTTGCGCTCGCGAAAGAGGCTCAGTGGGAGCATCGGCGTCCGGGCTCGCGCCTCGTGCGCAACGAACGCGATCGCTCCGAGGACCCCTGCCGCGAGCGAGCCGACCACGACGCTGCTCCATCCGCGCAGCGGCTCCTCGGTGACAGCGAACACCGGACCCGCGAGCGCGACCGCCGCCAAGAGGGCGCCAAGGAAGTCCAGACGTCCGCCTGCCGGCACGCCAGTGTCCTCGGGCACACCGCGAGCAATCAGCGTCAGCGTGACGAGGACGAGCGGTGCATTGAGCAGAAAGATCAGGCGCCACGAGCCGGCAGCGATCAACACTCCCCCGATGACCGGTCCGATCAGCCCGACGATCGAGCTGAGCGCGGTCCATGTCCCGATCGCCCCGGCCCGCTCGTCTTCGGGGAACACGTGGACGATCACCGCCAAGGTGGTGGGCGTCACCAGCGCCGCGCATGCCCCCTGCATCGAACGGAACACGCACAGCTCGGTGATGGACGATGCGACCGCGCAGAGAGTCGACGCGAGGCCGAACCCGGCAACGCCGATCAGGAACACACGCTTCTGACCGAACACATCTCCAAGCGAGCCGCCGATCAGCAACAGCGCACCGAGCGTCAGCAAGTACGCGTTCGTCACCCACTGCTGGCCGGCCAGACCACCACCAAGGTCGCCTCGAATCGCCGGCAACGCGACGCTGGTCACGGTCGCGTCGAGGAACACCACGCTCGTCCCCAGCACGGCTGCGAGCAGGGTCAGCTGCTTCTCCCGCGGCGTGGCCACTCGTCGGATGTCCGACACATCCGCAGCTTGGCACGTCACGAGCGACACTCGCCTCGCGACCGCACCTTGGACGAGTTAGTTACGCCAATTGCGTGGTGGCCGACAGCCGGTCGACCTCTGCGGGCGTCAGCTTCAGCGTGGCGGCGGGCAGGATCTGCTCGAGCTGCTCCGTCGTCCGCGCGCTGGCGATCGGGGCGAGGACCCGCGGCTGGGCGAGCAGCCAGGCGAGCGCGACGGCGGCCACCGTCGTCACGTGCGCCGCCGCGACCTCGTCGAGCGCCTCCAGCACTGCCGCCCCTCCGCTGTCGAGGTAAGCGCGGGCGGCCTCGGCGCGCTCGGACTCCACGGCCTCGCCGCCAGGCCGGTACTTGCCGCTCAGAAAGCCCTTGGCCAGCGCGAAGTAAGGCAGCACGGCAAGGTCCCAGGCCTCGGCGACGGGCAGCAGCGTGCGCTCGAAGTCGCGCTCGAGGAGGTTGTAGTGCGGCTGCAGGACGGTGAACTGCGCAAGCCCGTGCGTGCGCTGGAAATCGAGTGCCGCGGCGAGCCGCTGCGGCGTGTAGTTGGAGGCGCCGATGTGGCGGACCGTGCCCGCCCTGACGAGTGCGTCGAAGGCGCGCAGCGACTCCTCCAGCGGCGTCTGGAGGTCGTCGAAGTGCGCGTAGTAGAGGTCGATGCGGTCGGTCTGCAGGCGCTCCAGCGAGGCGTGCGCCTCGTGCTCGATCGTGTCCGCCCGCAGGTTGCGGAGCGCTCCGTGGCCGCCGCCGACCTTCGTGGCCAGGACGATCTGCTCACGGTTCCCGCGAGCGGCGATCCAGCGCCCGATGATCGTCTCCGAGCGGCCGTGTTCGACCAGGTAGGAGTTCGCGGTGTCGATGAAGTTGCCGCCCGCGCCGGCGTACGCGTCGAGGATGGCGTGAGACTGCGCCTCCTCGGCGGTCCAGCCGAACACGTTGCCGCCGAGGCAGATGGGGAACACGTCGAGGTCGGTGCGTCCGAGAGCGGTCATGCTCCCACGGTAGCCGCTGCCTCGCTCTCGCGTCACAAGCCGGGGGCCTGCACGATGTACTGGTTGTGGGCATCGACGATGACCATGCCGACGAGGCACTGCTTGTTGCGGGCAGGAGCGACGCGGAGGCGTTTGGGCTCTTCTACGCACGGCGCGTGGACGCCGTGCTCGCCTTCTTCCTGCGGCGCACGGGCGACCGCGAGCTCGCCGCTGACCTGACCGCGGAGACGTTCGCGGCGGCGCTGTCCTCGCTGCCGCGTTACAGCCCGCAGCGCAGCTCGGCGCTCGCGTGGCTGTTCACGATCGCAAACCACAAGCTGGCGGACTCGATCCGCCGCGGACAGGTCGAGGACCGGGCGCGCAGGCGCCTGGGCCTCGAGCCGCTGGTGTTCAGCGACGAGGACATCGAGCAGGTGGAGCAGCGGGCGGCGGCGGCGCACGGCGGCGCTGCGCTGCTGGAGCTCGAGCGGCTGTCGGCTGAGCAGCGTGGCGCGATCGAAGGACGGGTGCTCCACGAAACCGAATACGACGAGCTGGCCCGGCGCCTGAGGTGCTCGGAGTCGGTGGTCCGCAAGCGCGTGAGCCGCGGGCTCGCCGAGCTTCGCACGAGGATGAGGGAGGCCTGAGGATGGACGCGATGGACAGGTTCGGGCAGGAGCTGGTGCGCGCCGGGCGGCGCCGACACGCCAGGCGGCGGCCGCTCTCGGCGCTCTTCGGCACACCACGCTTCGCGCGTGCATCGCCGCGACACCGCGCACCCATGCAGGTGCGCGTCGCACTCCTCGCGCTCGCGCTCGTGCTCGCCACCGCCGCGATCACGCTCGCGGCGACTGGAGTGATCCTCACGGGCTCGCCGGTCGGCACGGCGAGTGCTCCGATCGCCACCGTCGGCGAGGGCATCCCGGTGGCGGGCGGCGCGCAACTGCTCCCCCTGCGAGCGCCGGACCCGGCGGGTGGCCTGCCGTGGGGAATGCGGGTCGTCCACACCACGCGCGGCCTCATCTGCGTGCAGCTCGGCCGCGTCTACGACGGCCAGCTCGGACAGCTCGGCATCGACGGCGCGTTTCACAACGACGGGCGCTTCCACCCGCTGCCTGCAGACGCGCTCCCGGACGTCCTCGCGAACGCAGCCGGATGGACGACCGGGAACTGCGCGAGCCCGGGAGCAATCTACGCGGGCGACAGCGTGGGGCTCGAGCTCAGCGCGGCCACCAGCCCTCGCCCGGGCGCTGGGGTGCCCGCCGACCGCCGCGAGATCTCCTTCGGGCTGCTCGGGGTGCACGCGGTGAGCATCACCTACCGCGAAGGCTCGCAGACACGCACCCGGTCAGTGCTCCCAGGTTTGGGCGCGTATCTGATCGTGCAGCGCTACACCAGCGGCAGGCCGCTGGGAAGCGTCAGCGAGACCGACGGCAGAGACGAACCGGGCAACTACAGCGGACCGGCGAGCCCGAACGGAGCGCTGAGCGCGATCACCTACAGCTACGCGGGACGGCGGTGCGTCGACCGGGGCGACCTGCACCTGGCCTCGTGCGGACTCTCGGAAGTGCCGCCACCACGCCCGGCTGCGCTGCCCATCGTGCACGAGCCTCTGCGCGCACACCTGGACATCCACGACCACGTGATCACGGGCGCGCAGATCAGCTTCCACGCGCCCTACCCGGTCACGAACGCCGATGAGGACTACTCGGCGAGGGTGCCGGTCTGCCGCCACGGTCTCGCCGGCGTGGGCTCTCGCGCCGACATCGCGCGCGGCGCGCTCGTGGCCATACCCGTCGGGGGAGTTCTCTCCGAGACATGCAGCGGCCGGGCGGTGAAGTTCACCGTCGAATACGTCAGCTCGGCGGGCGGCCTGCCGCAGCCCACGCCCCTCGGCAGCATCACGATCCACGAGCCGCCCGGAACACACCCCGTGCCATTGCCGAGGCGCTTTGTCGAACAGGAGAGACGATCCAACCCGACACGCAGCTTGCACGCGACGATTCATCTCACGTTGCTGCCCCAGCCCCGCGCAGCCTGCAACGCTGCCTTCCTGCTCTACCCGTGCTACAAGGGCGAGGTCGGATTCACGGCTCCCTATGCGCTCACCCCCCCGGCCGCCGGCTACCCCAGGGCCACCGAATACTCCATCGACGGGTTCGCCACGTGCAAGGCCGGTGGCCGCCCCGAAACCAGCTGGAGACTCCACGACAACGTCAGGGCGCACGAAGCAGTCAAAACCGTCTCGCTGGGGCTCTTCGTGCTCACACCGTCTTGTCTATCGGGCGAGGGGTTCGAAGTCACCTACCTGAACCGGCAGGCCCCCTCAGCCGGTGCACCCCACGAATCGGTCATCGTCGGCACCGTGACCCTGAGCAGGGCAACGCTGCCCAACGGGCAGAGCCCGAAGCCGCCCGCGGGATGACGGCGCCGCGGCACCCCTGCGGATGAATCGCGCGACGCGGGTGCCATTGCCCGTCAAGCCGGGTAGGCCTCCCCGGGCCTGCCAGCGGCGCGGGTCTGCTCGTCCTGGAAGGGAGGGTAGGTCTCGCTCAGCAGGTAGATGTAGGCGTCGCTGCGCGCCATGTAGGAGTTGGCCAGCACCATCACGTCGAACAGCCCCCGGGGCATCTTTCCGGTCACGAGGATCACGACCCAGGCAGCGAACGCACCGATTTTGAGCAGCAGTTCCATCACGTAGCGCAGGATCAGGATCGGGATCGCGAGGACGATGCGAAAGAGCGTCTTCAGGCGGCTGTAGCGCTCCAGGGGGCCGGCGAACTCCAGGCGCACCGGGTAGGAGGCATCCTCGGAGCCGCCGAAGGCGGGGTAGGGGTCGCAGAGCAGCGAGATGTACGCGGTGAATCGCGTGATGAAGCGGGTGTACCCCGCCACGAAGTCGTACAGGCCCCGTGGGTAGCGGGCGGTGAAGACGATCGCGAACCACGCGATCAGGAGCGCCACGGAGGCGACGATTGCGTACAGGTACAGCCAGATCGCGAGCGGGATGGCGAGGATGAGACGGAAGAACGTCGTCAGCCGGTTGCGCCGCTCGGCGTAGTCGGCTTCGAAGGTGACGGGATAGTGCAAGGATGCTCCCCTTTCGTGATCGCTGCGGGCTCCTCCGAGAAGCGCAATTTGAGCGCTTTGCAACAATCTTACGGTCTCCGGCGGCGGCGCCAAGGGACGCGGTGAGCGGGAAACGGTCGAGTGCGCTCGGCCGTACGCTCGCCGAGGGGGAGCCTGGGACCGATGCGGACGACATCCGCTAGCGTTGCGCCAATGGACCCCGCCGATCTCGCCTACACCGGAATTGCCAGGCAGGCCGAGCTGATCGCCTCCGGGGATCTCTCGGCGCGGGACCTGCTCGAGGTCTACCTGGAGCGCATCCAGCGCCTGGACTCGAAGCTGAACGCCTTCCGCGTGGTCTATCGCGAGCGCGCCCGCATGGAAGCCGATCAGGCCGACGCGCGCCAGCGGGCCGGGGATCGACGGCCGCTGCTCGGGGTGCCGATCGCGATCAAGGACGACACCGACGTGGCCGGCGACGTCACCTGCTACGGAACGCGCGCGGCCGAGCGGGTCGCGAGCGCCGATCAGGAGGTGGTGCGCCGCCTGCGCGAGGCCGGCGCGGTCATCCTCGGCAAGACCAACGTCCCCGAGCTCACGCTGTGGCCGTTCACCGAGACCCCCACCTTCGGCATCACGCGCAACCCCTGGAACCTCGAGCACACCCCGGGGGGCTCCTCGGGTGGGTCGGGCGCCGCGGTCGCCGCGGGCCTGGTCGGCGCCGCGCTCGGTTCCGACGGCCTCGGCTCGATTCGCATCCCCTCGAGCTTCTGCGGCCTGTTCGGGATCAAGCCCCAGCGCCACCGCATCTCGCTCGCTCCCCACACCGAGCAGCTCTACGGCTGGCACGGCCTCGCCGTGTACGGGCCGATCGCCCGCAGCGTCCGCGACGCCGCCCTGTTCCTCGACCTCACCGCGCAGACACCCCCCGCGCAGGGCAGCTTCAGCGAGGCCGCCGCGCGCGCACCCGGTCGCCTGCGGATCGCGTTCTCCACCAAGCCGATCCTGCCGCAGCCGATCGACGCGCGTGTGCTGAGCGCGCACCAGCAGGCGGTCGAGCTGTTGCGCTCGCTCGGCCACGAGCTCGTGGAGTGCAACCCCGACTACCCCCCGTGGCTGGGCCCCCATCTCGTGGCGCGCTACCTGCGCGGGGCCTACGAGTCGGCGAGCGACATCGGCCACGTCGAGCGCATGGAGCTGCGCAGCCGCCACATCGTCCGCGGCGGCGAGCTGGTGGGCGAGCGAGGCATTGGGCGCGCACTCGCCTCCGAAGCGACTCTGAACGCGCGCGTTGGGCGCGTGTTCGCCGACCACGACGCCCTGCTGCTGCCCTGCACCGCCCGCCCGGCGCTGCGCATCGGCGAGTACGAGGGGCGCGGGATGCTGCGGACGATGAACGGCGGCACGCGCCTGATCCCCTTCCTCGGCACCTGGAACGCGACCGGCCAGCCCGCGGCGTCGATCCCCATGGGCCGCACCGAGGACAGCGACGGGCTGCCGCTCGCCGTGCAGCTCGTCGGCCGGCCCGACGACGAGGCGACGCTGCTCTCGCTCGCGGGGCAGGTCGAGGCCGAGCGCCCCTGGGCGCAGCACCGCCCGCCCGAGTTCGCGTGAGCGGGCCCTCCGGGAGCGATCCTGGCCGAGGCGCCATGGGCGCGGGCGCGCGCTCCGGGGAGGGATCCCTGGTGGGCGACTCCGGTGCGGAGCTGCTGGACTTGGCGGCCGACCTGGCCCTCACCGCGGGGCTGCTGCTGCGCGAGCGCTTCCTGGGCGGCGAGGAGCGGGAGGTCGAGAGCAAGAGCACCCCCACGGATCTGGTGAGCGAGGCCGACCGCGCCTCCCAGCGGCACATCCGCGAGGAGATCGCGCTGCGCCGCCCCCGGGACGGGTTCCTGGGGGAGGAGGACGAGGACGAGCAGGAGGCCGGCACGAGCGGGCTCTGCTGGGTGGTGGACCCGCTCGACGGGACGGTCAACTTCCTCTTCGGGATACCCCAGTGGTGCGTCAGCGTCGCCGTGCGGGACGAGCGAGGCGCGCTGGCGGGCGCGATCTACGACCCGATTCGAGAGGAGCTCTTCGAAGCTGCGCGCGGGGGCGAGGCGCGGATGAGGTCCCCGGCGAGCGATCCGATGAATCCGTCTGGACCGGGGAGCGCAGAGCGCGAGTACGTGCAGCTGACCCTGAGGGGCGCGGCGCGCGCGCAGGAGCTCCCGCGCGCGATGGTCGCGACCGGCTTCGCCTACGACGCCCGCGTGCGGGCCGCCCAGGCGAAGGTGTTCGCCCGCGCGATCCCCCTGGTGCGCGACATCCGCCGCTTCGGCAGCGCCGCGCTCGACCTCGCATGGACCGCTGCGGGGCGTTACGACGCCTACTACGAGCGCACCGTCAAGCCGTGGGACATCGCTGCCGGAGCGCTGCTCTGCGAAGCGGCCGGCCTGCGGGTCGTGGAGCTGCCCGTGCACGAGGACCTCCCCTGGGGCATCCTCGTCGCAGCGCCCGAGCTGTGTGGGCCGCTGCTGGAGCTGGTGGGGTAGGGCGCGACTTCGACGGGGGTGGGGCCGCGGTTGCGGCGTCGGCTGACGTGGGTGCACCGACTGGGTCGGACGGCGACCCTGGCCGGTGTTGGGGCGCGACTACCGCTGGTGGGTGAGACCGCGTTCGCCTCTGCCAAGATGTGGGGGTGGCTGCCACGGCGTCCACCGCACCGATCCTCCGCCCCAGCCTGCCTCCCGGCCCGCGCTTGCCGCGGCTGGCGCAGTCGGCCCTGTGGGCGCTCAGTCCCGGCGCCCTCTCCCGCTACTGCCAGCGCCGCTTCGGGGAGGTCTTCACGCTGCGGCCGCTCGGCATCGGCGACGTGGTGGTGCTCACGCGCCCGGAGGCGATCCGGGAGGTGTTCACCGGCGACCTCGAGGTGTTCCGCGCGGGGGAGGCGAACGCGGTGATGGGACCGATGGTGGGCAGGAACTCGCTGCTGCTGCTCGACGGGGAGCGCCACCTGCGCCACCGGCGGATGCTGAGCGCTCCATTCCACGGCGAGGCCGTGCGCGCCTACGGCGAGCGGATCGCGGCGATCGCCGCGCAGGAGGTCGAGCGCTGGCCGGCGGGCGAGGAGTTCGCGATCCGCCCGCGGATGCAGGCGATCACGCTGGAGGTGATCCTGCGGACGGTGATCGGGGTCAGCGACGAGCGGCGCCTGGAGCGCCTGCGGGTGCTGCTGCGCAGGCTGACGCGGGTGGGTGTCGCGGAGATGTGGCTGGTGTGGGCCTACCCGCAGCTGCTGGACAGCCGCGCGGTGCGCCGGCTCTCGACGCTGCGGGCCCTGCCTGAGGTCGATCGGCTGCTCTACGAGGAGATCGCCGCCCACCGCGCCGGGCAGGCGGGTTCGATGCATCGCGAGGACGTGCTCACGCTGCTGCTCGCCGCGCGCGACGAGCAGGGGGAGGGGCTCAGCGACGAGGAGCTGCGCGACCACCTGCTCACGCTGCTGGTGGCGGGCCACGAGACGACCACCACGGCGCTTGCCTGGTGCTTCGAGCGGCTGCTGCGCCACCCCGCGGCACTGGCGCGCCTGGAGCGGGAGGTGGCCGATGGCGAGGAGGAGGTCTACCTGGATGCGGTGCTCAGCGAGACCCTGCGGGTGAGACCGGTGATCGACGCGGTGTGGCGCAAGCTCGCGGCCCCTGTCGAGGTCGCGGGCCGGCTGCTGCCGGCGGGTGCGACGGTGATGCCCTCGATCGTGCTGGTGCAGAACTCCGAGGCGTTCCCCGATGCCCAGGCGTTTCGCCCGGAGCGCTTCCTCGAGGGGAGCCCACCGCCGTACACGTTCATACCCTTCGGCGGCGGTGCCCGGCGCTGCATCGGGGCGAGCTTCGCGATGATGGAGATGCGGGCGATCGTGCGCACCGTGCTCGAACGGGTGCAGCTGCGCGCCCCCAGCGCGAGGGACGAGCGGGTGAAGGTGCACCACATCACGCTGGTCCCCGCGCGCGGCGGGCGGGTGATCGTCACGGGCAGGCGCCCGGCGTCCCGCTGCGAGGACGCCGGCATGCGCCCTCCCGCGCTCGCCCACGGGAGCTGAGGGCTCCCTCGCCCCGGTGGTGCCGGGCGGGTAGTCTGAGCCGCCACGCCGTCCGCCATACGACTTGGAGGGATCACCGCCATGGAGTTCGAGACCATCCGCTACGAGGTCGCCGATCGCGTGCTCACGATCACGCTGAACCGGCCCGAGCGCCTGAACGCGTTCACCGCCGGGATGGGGGTGGAGCTGATCGAGGCGTTCGAGCGCGCCGACCGCGACGACGAGGTGCGCGCGATCGTCGTGACCGGCGAGGGCCGGGGGTTCTCCGCCGGGTCGGACCTCGTGGAGGGCGGCAGCACGTTCGACCGGGGCGAGGGGCTGGCGGAGGGCGAGATCCCGCGCGACGGCGGCGGGCAGGTGGTGTTGCGGATCTTCGCCGCCACCAAGCCGGTGATCGCGGCGATCAACGGCCCGGCGGTGGGAGTGGGCATCACGATGACGCTGCCCATGGACATCCGCCTGGCCGCGGAGGGGGCGCGCATCGGCTTCGTGTTCACCCGCCGCGGGATCGTGCCGGAGGCGTGCTCGAGCTGGTTCCTGCCGCGCATCGTGGGGATCAGCCAGGCGATGGAGTGGGTGGCGAGCGGGCGGGTGTTCTCCGCCGAGGAGGCCCTGCGGGGCGGCCTCGTGCGCAGCGTGCACCCGCCGGAGGAGCTGCTCGGCGCGGCGCAGGCGTTGGCGCAGGAGATCGTGCAGAACACCGCCCCCGTCTCGGTGGCGCTGGCGCGCCGGCTGATGTGGGGGATGCTGGGCGCGGAGCACCCCATGGAGGCCCACCGCGCGGACTCGCGCGCGATGTTCGCCCGCGGACGCTCGCGGGATGCGCACGAGGGGATCACCTCGTTTCTCGAGAAGCGCGCGCCGCAGTTCCCCGACCGCGTGAGCGAGGACCTGCCCGACCTGTTCCCCGGGCGCAAGGAGCCGCGGTACGCATGAGCGGGCGCACCCCCGAGGGACGCACGGAGTCCTCCCAGCCGCCTTGCCCGCGCCCACGACACCAACGCCTGGAGGCACGCAGATGAGCCCGCTCAACCATCAGGTGCGACTGGCCGCCCGCCCGTCCGGCCTGCCCAAGGACTCCGACTGGAGCCTGGTCGAGGAGCCGGCGCCCACTCCGGGCGCGGGGGAGCTCCTCGTGGCGATCTCCCACATCTCACTCGACCCCGCGATGCGCGGCTGGATGAACGAGGGTGCCTCCTACATCGATCCGGTCGAGGTCGGCGCGGTGATGCGCGCGGGCGCGGTGGGGCGCGTGATCGCCTCCGAGCACCCCGGCTTCGCCGTCGGCGAGCACGTGTACGGCGCTCTCGGGGTCCAGGAGTACGCGCTTTCCGAGGGCCACGGGGTGCTCAAGGTCGATCCCTCGCTGGCGCCGCTGCCGACCTACCTCGGCACGCTGGGGATGACCGGCATGACTGCCTACTTCGGGCTGCTCGACGTGGCCAAGCTCGGCGAGGGGGACACCGTCGTCGTCTCGGGCGCCGCGGGTGCCGTGGGCAGTGTGGCGGGACAGATCGCCAAGATCCGCACCCGCTCCCCCGCTCGCGTGATCGGCATCGCCGGTGGCGAGGAGAAGTGCCGCTGGATCGTCGAGGACCTGGGCTTCGACGCGGCGATCGACTACAAGACGCAGGATGTGCGCCGAGCGCTGCGCGAGGCGGCGCCCAGCGGCGTCGACGTGTACTTCGACAACGTCGGCGGCGAGATCCTCGACGCGGTGCTGACCCGCTTGGCGCGTGGCGCGCGGATCGTGATCTGCGGGGCGATCTCGCAGTACAACGCCACCGAGGGCGTGCGCGGCCCGGCGAACTACCTCTCGCTGCTGGTCGCCCGCGCGTCGATGACCGGGATGGTCGTCTTCGACTACGCCGCGCGCTATGGGGAGGCGGCCGCCGAGATCGGCGGATGGATGCGCGAAGGCCGGCTGATCGCCCGCGAGGAGGTGCTCGAGGGTGGCGTGAGCGCCTTCCCCGAGGCCCTGCTCAAGCTGTTCGCCGGTGAGAACACGGGCAAGCTCGTGCTGCGCGTCGGCTCCGATTGACGCGGGGCGCCGCTTCGTCAGCTCGCGCCGACCCGCCGCAGGCGCACTCCCCCTAGCTCGATTGCCTCCTGCCCGCCGGGCAGCTCGTGCGGGAGCTCCAGGGCGATCTCCACGAGCCCCTCCGCGAGCTCGTTCGGGGCCGTCTCGAAGCGAACCTCGCCGTCGTCCAGGCGCAGCATGGGCTGGGTCTCGCCACTCACCTCGAGATCCAGCACCGCTCCCCACCGCGCCGCCACCGCGGCCGGATCGGCCACTGCGAGTGTCACTCCTGCGAGGCGCCCGGGCGCGCCGGTGCCGATCTGCCCGGTCCACTGGGGCCCGCCCCAGCGCCACGTGCCGTAGGGCTCCGAGCGGTCGAGCGAGACGATCGCTGCGCGCATGTCCGCTGGGTGCAGGTGGGTGGTGGAGATGTCGGGCAGGTCGATCTCCCAGGCCACCCGCACCCCCAACTCCCGCGCGCGCTCGCGCGCGCCCTCCAGATCCTCGAGGTCAAAGATCACCATGTATCCGCCGTCGCCGCGACGCTCCAGGTAGCGCCCGGCGGTGGTGTCCGGCTGAATCGGCGAGACCACCTCCACGAAGCGGTCCCCCAGCGCGAACACCACGTTCGCGAGGCCGAAGGCGCCCACCCCCGGGTCGCGGAAGGGCTCCTCCAGGTTCAGCGTCGAGCGCAGCGCCGCTGCTGCGGGCTCGAGCGCCGCCGCCACGAGCACCGCCTGGCGCAGTCTCACCCTCGGTTTGGTCGTGGCCACGGGGCCAACAGTAGCGGCCAAACCGACCTCCGTGCATGCCGACGGCGGCTCTTCTGGGCTCCCCTGCGCATACCGCCTGCGATCGCGAGGACCGCCATTTGATCGCTACGTCGTGCGAGTCGGAAACATGGACTGCACGAATGAACGGAGTATGTATGATCATCTGAAATATGAGGAGGGAGCGAACGATGCGAGTGATCAAACGCAGCAGGATCGGCGTTGTCTTGGCTGTCATGCTGGCGCCGCTAGCGATCTGCCTGCCACAGGCGGCCGCCAACTCGCAGGTGATGAGCTTCGGCGAAAACATCTGGGGTCAGCTCGGAAACGAGGGCCTCGCGGAGGACAACCCGACTCCCACCGTGGTGACGCTCCCCGGCGCCACGGGGTCGCCCGTGCAGGTCGCCGTGGGCGAGGATCACAGCATCGTGTTGACCTCGGGCGGGCAGATCTACACCTTTGGCACCGGCGGCCTCGGAAGCGGGAATCGCTTCTCCGAATTCCGGACTCCCGTGGCGATCGAACTCCCCGGCGCCACGGGAGCGCCGGTGCAGGCTGCCGCCGGGGTCTCCTTCAGCCTCGTGGTGACCGCGAGCGGACAGCTCTTCACATTCGGCTACGACGCCACCGGCCAGCTCGGGGACGGCAAACGCAGCTATGAAGAAAACCCGACCCCCGAAGCGATCGTGCTGCCCGGCGCCACGGGAGCGCCCGCGCAGGTCGCCGCTGGGCGCGAATTCAGCCTCGTCCTAACCTCGACCGGACAGCTCTACTCGTTTGGCGGCAACACCCAGGGCGAAAACGGGAATGGCGAAGAGAACTACGAAGGTGTCCTGACTCCTGAATTGATCGCGCTCCCGGGCGCCACGGGACCGGCTGTGCAGATCGCCGCGGGCGAGTATCACAGCCTCGTGGTGACCTCGACCGGTCAGCTCTACACCTTCGGCAACAACCACTCTGGGCAGCTCGGGAAAGGCACGAGCGACAACTCCGCGCACCCGACTCCCGAAGCGATCTCGCTCCCCGGCGCCACGGGGCCGGTCGTCCAGGTCGCCGCGGGCTGGGAATTCAGCCTGGCGTTGACCTCGACCGGCCAGCTCTACTCCTTCGGCAACGACGAAGACGGCCAGCTCGGCAACGGTGAAGCCAACACTGCGCCGCACCCAACTCCCGAGGCGATCACGATTCCGGGACTCACGGGATCGATCGTGCAGATCGCCGCCGGCAAGAACCATAGCCTGGTGTCGACCTCCAGCGGCCAGCTCTACGGGTTCGGCAGCGACCAGTACGGGCAGCTCGGGAACGGCAAAGCCGAAGAAGCCCCGTACACCACTCCCACGCTCGTGCCGCTTGCAAATGTGACGAGCGTAGCCGTGGGGTCATCGGCGAATCACGTGCTGGCGCTCGTCTCAGCCGCCCCGCCGCCGCTGGACGTGACCACGACAACTCTGCCCGAAGGCAAGCAGGGCACTGCCTACTCCGCCACCGCCACCGCGACGGGAGGCACCCCGCCGCTGAAGTGGAGCGCCACCGGCCTGCCCAGTGGATTGTCGATCGGATCCTCCACCGGGCAGATCAGCGGCACCCCAACCGCATCCGGCAGCTCGACGGTGACGCTCATCGCAACCGACGCCGAAGGTGTCAGGGCCGAAAGCACTCCGGTCACGCTTGTGATCGCCGCTGCGGCCTGCACCCCGCACGGGGGTCACGGCTGCGGCCGCTGCTCATCTGGACGGCGCCGCTGCTGCGGGCGGGGTCACGATGGAAGGGGGGATCGCGGGCGCTGCTGCGGACGCGATTCCCGCGGACGTTCTCGCCACCACGGTGGGGATTGGGGTTGGTCGAGCCGCCGCGCTCACAGCCGCTAGCGCGGTTGCGGGAACGCTAGGGGGAGGGCGATATCGGGTGCATCGGGGACGACCTCGGGGTGCAGGATGTGAGCGAGCAGCTCCAGCCCGTCGACTAGGCGCGGGCCGGGTCGGGAGAAGTACGCTGAGGCGTTGACCGCCACGACCCGTCGGGCGCCAAGGGCAGCGAGCTGGCCCGCATGAGCCAGGGCCTCGGTGTGTGCGCGTGCGGCGTCATAACCGCAGGGCATCGCCACCACGATCTCGGGCTCCGCCGCGGCAACCATCTCCCAGGAGGCCCTGACCGAGGGCCCGCCGGTGGATCCCAACGCGTCCTGTCCGCCGGCCAGCTCGATGAGCTCCGGTGTCCAGTGTCCGGCGATGTAGACCGGGTCGAGCCACTCCAGGGCCGCTACGCGCGGGCGCGGCCGACCGCGCACGGCGAGCTGTATGCGGTCGATCCGTGCGGTCAGCTCCCCCACCAGCTCGGCGCCCCGCTCGGGGCGATCGGTCGCTTCGGCGAGCGTGTGAACATCCTCGAGAATCTCGCTCAGGGTGTGCGGGTCCAGCGAGACGACGGGGGGCCGGGAGGGGATCTCCTGCGCGAGCTTCGCCACCTCGGGGTAGGAGACCGCGCACACCGGGCACAGCGCCTGCGTGACGATCAGGTCGGGGTGCAGAGCGGCGAGGGCCTCCCGGTCGAGCTCGTAGATGGCCTCGCCACGCTGCGTGCGCTCACGCACCGCCGCGTCGATCTCCGCGGCGCTCAGACCGGCCGGCAGCACATCGCGCGTGATCCGCTGGGCCGCTTGGGCGGCGGGCGGGTGGTCGCACTCGTGCGTGACCGCGACCACCTCGGGGCCAAGCTCGAGCGCGAACAGCAGCTCGGTGGCGTGGGGGACGAGGCTGACGATTCGCATGACCCTGACTGTAGGCGCACCCAGCGGAGGGGCCAGGGCGCGGGTGCCCTAACGTTCTCGGCGTGGCGGAGCAGGTCCCCGCGGTGAGCGATGTGCTCGATGCGATCGAGCGTCGCAACTGGACGCGTCTGCGGCGGCTGCTGCATCCCGAAGTTCACTGGACCACCGCCGTCGAGGAGCATCTGCACGGCGCTGGCGAGGTGATCGCGCGGCTCTCCAACGATCCCCCGCCGGCCCCTCCCTCCTACCACGAGGTACGCGACGGGCTGATGTACCGCTGGATCGACTGCCCCGGCTGAGGGCACGCCGCGGAGGCGCAGGACAGTGCTGGCGCACCACACCTCGGTCTTGGCAGGGTCTCGTCCTTGGCGCAGCTGCTCTCGACCTCAGATGGGGTCCCTTGACATGCAGCTATCTGGTTGCATATAGTTTAGGCAGCTAAACGGCTGCTTTTCCCAAAGGCGATGCTTCTCATCCAGGACGACGACATGGACAAGGTCTTCAAAGCACTGGCCGACCCCGGTCGCCGTCGGCTGCTGGACAGCTTGAACGCCCACGATGGACAGAGTCTGCGTGAGCTTTGCGGCGAGATGGAGATGGCCCGGCAGTCCGTCAGCAAGCACCTAGCCGTTCTGGAAGCCGCCAACCTCGTGACCGCGGTTTGGCGCGGCCGGGAGAAGCTTCACCACCTCAACGCCGAGCCGATCAACGCCATCGGCGAGCGCTGGATCAGGCGGTACGACCGTGGGCGAGTGCACGCGCTCGCCGACCTCAAGAGAGCACTGGAGGAGACCCCCATGCAGAGACCCGAGTTCGTTTACACGACCTACATCAAGACCACCCCCGAGCAGCTCTGGCAGGCACTGACCGACCCGGCGTTCACGCGACGCTACTGGGGCGCCACCTTCGTCTCGGACTGGAGGGCCGGCTCGCCGATGATCTGGGAGTACCGTGGCGTGAGCATTGCCGACCCCGCCCAGGTCGTGCTCGAGTCAGACCCCTACCGCAGGTTGGCCTACACCTGGCAGACCGTCACACCGGAGTTCGCCAAGGTCGTTGGCTTCAGCGAGGAGTACCTCGCCAGGGTGGCCGCCGAGCGTCGATCCAAGGTCAGCTTCGAGATCGAGCCGCACGGAGCAGCGGTGAAGCTGACTGTGATCCATGACGACTTCGAGCCCGGCAGCGCGATGCTGGAGAGCATCAGCGGAGGCTGGCCGATGATCCTCGCGAGCCTCAAGACCCTGCTGGAGAGTGGCCAGACGCTGTCGGACGGTCCCGAGGTGCCGCGCAGGCGCGAGCAGGCCGCCGGGACATAGCCTCACGCCCGCGCGGGCTACGCCCGATTGCCGCCGACGGCGGCGCGCTTGCCTGGAACATGCTGCAGGGAGGCCTCGTGCGCCCGCAGGAGGCCTGGCTCGAGCGTCGCCTCGAGGATCAGCACGGTCGCGCACAGCAGGGCCCAGAGGTGGGCGATGAGCGACCACAGGCGCTCTTCGAGCCCCTGGTAGCCGGCGAACGAGTCGTGCAGCACAAATGTGAGGATCCCCACTGCCAGGAGCACCAGGGCGCCGCTCAACACGAGTCGCGCGAGCCGGCTCGGCCACGCCGAGCGGGCAAAGGCGAAGCCCGTCAGCAGAAGCGAGACCTTGATGGCGAGGCTCACCCACTCGTGCGCGTAGTGATGCCATGGGAGCGCGCCCGCGGCTTCGCGTGACCTGCACACGGCGCTCAGCGTCGGTGGGCACGCCATCTGCAGCTGGCCGACGAGAATCGCACACAGGCCGGCGAGTACGAAGAACAACGGCATCGCCAGCGGCCACGGCTGCGTGCGCAGCGCCGGGACGATCGCGACTGCGAGCGCAATGAACCCCAGGCCCCAGATCCCGACGAAGATCGTGAAGATCCAGGGGTGGGCCGCGCCGTGGCGGCCGAGTTCGCTTATGTACTGGCGAACCTGCGAGTAGTGGGGTTCCAGCGCGCCGGCAAGCACCCATCCGCCGACGAACACGGCCTGTGCGAGGATGCCCGCCCACGCCAGCAGCCACACCCGACGGCGCGCCGCATGGGGCAGGAGCGGCCACCCCGCCGGCCTGAGCCAGAGCGCGACGCTGCGCAGCGCGTTCTCATTGGATGCCAAGCCCTCCTCCGCAGCAATCATCCGCCGCCCCGCAGCACGATCTGTGACTGCGTGACGCGCGCGGCGAGGCGGTGCTCGGCGTCGGTCACGTCGGTCTCGACGACGATCACGGAGCGTCCCTTGTGCAGGGGTCGCGAGACGGCCTCGATCGTCCCAGAGCGGATGGCGCGGAGGAAGTTGGTCTTCGACTCGATCGTGGTGGTGCCCGTGGCGCCAGCGGGCAGGTTGAGCGCGGCGCAGATCCCACCGCCGGTGTCGGCGAGGCCCATGATCGCTCCGCCGTGCAAGCCGACTCCCGCGCCTTCGAGGCCCTCCGACCACTGCAGGCGACAGCGGACCTGATCGGGCGTGGCGGCGAGCAGCTCGATCCCGAGCGTCCTCGCGAAGGGCATCAGCCGGTGCAGGCTCGGCGTGGTGAGGCCGGTCTCATCGGGCACCGATGCAGCATATGGGGCCGAGGCGGCGGCTGGCAAGATCGTGGTTCCACTGGCCTGGCCGGTCGTCGAGGTGGAGGTCGAACGGCAGATCGAATGCGGGGCCACCAAGCGGGTGTTGAGCTTCAAGCCTTCTCATCCCCGCCGGGTTATCCCGGTGACCTCCCATGCCCGGCCAAGGGCGCTGCCATAAAACACCACAATGACAAGGACCAAAGCGCGTTGCAGCGCGGCGCTCTGAGTGTTCGCCAGGAGCGCAGCGGCGAGGCCAAGCTGCACCGAGTAGCCCCCAACCGAGATTGACGCGAACGCGATATTCAGCTTTCTGGTTCGAAAGCTGGAGGAGAAATTTCCAGCCCGCTTCGCCCTCGGTATCAGCTGTCTGGTGGCCAGCAGGCCGGCGATTGCCATCGCGATGCTCGATAGCCCGAGAACGACTGCGCCCCCGGTCAATGCCACGATCGAGACAAAGAAGATGTCTACCAGGACAACAAACGCGCTCCCGGCCAACACGGTTCGCAACTCCCGAGTTGTGGGGTCCGTGTCATCTGCGTTGACGACCGATACGGCGACTACCAACAACCCCAAGATGGCAGCGGACGCGCCCGCGCTTGCCATGAAGAAGCTCTCATAGTGCCCTACCACGACACCACCCTATCGGGCACCTCGGCGGCGATACGTGTTCGAATCCGAGTCGTTAGGCCGGCGTGCTTGCCCCGTCGCGCGCAGCCGCCTCACCTGATCATCAGCTTCCTCGCCAGCGGCGGCCCTGGTGTGCGTCGGCCGCCAGTCCCGTGACGGTGATCGCGTAGGAGCCGTGGAGCGCCGGCAGCTCGACCGCCGGTGAGGTGCTCGCTCCCGGTCGTTACGCGATAGCTGATGCGTCCACTTCAGGTGATGGTGATCGCGTCCGAGTTCGTGTGCTCGTCCTTGCCTGCCCCGGTCGTCAGCTTCAGCGTGTAGAGCCCTGACTGCAGCGTTTTCGAGGCGTGCAGCGTGAGCTTGCCGTTATATAGCGAACCGGTTGCATCGACGTGACCCGCGCGCGAGATGGTCGCGCTCGCCGCACTCGCCTTGAAGCTCACCGGTGAGGAGGTCAGCTTCGACGTGCACTTCTTCTGCGTGACGGTCTTCTTTGACTTCTTGACCTTCTTCTTCACAGTGGTACACGTCACCAGCTCGATCTCGCCCGCCGGTCCCGGGGAGCCGTTTGTCCCGGCTGGGCCGGTGGCTCCGATCCCGCCGTTTGTGTCGGCTGGTCCCTGCGCTCCGTTCGTGCCCGCGGGGCCCGTGGCGCCGATCTCACCGTTCGTGCCGTTTGTGCCATCCGCGCCTGCGGGGCCGATTGGGCCGACCGCGCCATCGGACACCGTCGAGCTCGGCACCCCGTTAGTGGTGTTCCCGAACACCGAGTTGTTGGCGCCGTAGGACACGATCGTGCCACCACCTGTTGTTTCCAGTCCCGTTGCGTTCTGCGTGACCGTGTCGCTGGCGATCGCAACCGCGCCCGTATCGGCCAACACGCCATCAGCGAAGTTGTCGGAAAGGGTGCTGTTTGAAACGCTCACGGCGCCACTGGTGCCGTCAAAGCCGGTCCCGCCGTTGCCGGACGACGTGCTGCCCGTGACGCTACCGGCCCCAAGGTCAAGGCCGTCGCCGCTGTTGCCGGAGAACGAGGTGTCCGTCACATTCGCCGACGCCAGCTGCGCGCCATAGCCGGTGTTGTCGTCGAAGTTGTCGTTGGTCAGGGTGGTGTTGGCGGTACTCCCGCCGTTCTCCATCCCGTCCATGGCGTTGTTGTCCACCTCGGTGTTGTCGATCACCAGCTGGGTTGGCGTGCCGGTGTAGAACAGCGTTCCCGTGGTGTTGTTGTCGATCGTGTCCGAAACAAGCGTGATGCTCTTGACGTACGTGTCCGCCTCGACGCCGACGGCGCCGCTCCCGACGTTGTTCTCGATCGCCGTGTTGTCGATCTCAAGCGTGCCGCCCTCATCACGGGTGAAAACCCCGGCTCCCGACGCGCCCTCGACGATGTCGTTATCGAGGTTGACCTCGTCAGGCCCCGCTGGGTTTTGGGTAGGCGTGGTTCCGTTTTGGAAGGTGCGTACGCCGAGCTCCCCGCCGTTGATCGTCGAGTTGTTGATTGTGATCGCGTTCGAGGCGGCAGTGGCGCCCTCGTCGCCGTCACCAACCCCGATGTCCTCGAAGCCGTAGATGTTGCAGTTGTTGATGACCAAGCCGGCGGGCAGCGTCCCGGCTGTGCCGAGCGCGTAAAAGACGCCGTCGCTCCCCGTCCCGCCACCGTCGATGTCAAGCCCGTCCAGCACCACCGGTCCTGCCGCGGTGTCGGGAAGATCGATGTCGACACCCTCTCCGTCCCCGGCGAAGTCGACCGCAGCCGTCACCCCGCTCGCGTAGATCGTGATCGGCTCGGTGATCGTCATCGGCCCATAGCTGCCAGAGGTCAGGACGTCCACCTCGCCACCCGACGATGTCTGCGTGATCGCGTAGGCAAACGACGCGCACGGAGCAGCGACTGTGCACGTGCCCGTGTCTTTACCGGTGCCGGAGACCCAGGTCTCCGCAGAAGTCGCGAACGCCGCTGCCGGCAGCGCCAACGCAACTCCCAGCACCGCCGCGGCGAGGAGCCCCGCACGCATCCTCGTCTTCTCACGGACACGGTTTGCTGCTACACCACGAGGCCCGTCTATGCCGCCGCTCATCATCTCCTCCATCGTTGGGGCGCCGCCAAGCTCGTCAGGGCACCGCGATCCCGGCCAGTCCTGCACCCAGACGACGGCACGCGGTCGACCGCCACCCAGCGCGAGAGCAGGAAATGGCCAGATGTCGTACCGCGGGGCACAGCGTGGGACGGTGCGTCTCGATGAACTCCTGCAACCCGAGATGAGCTGCCGCCAGTTAGTCACAGCTGCTCGGGGTCGTCTCGATGGCGGCAAAGACAGGGCACGACGGGCTCCTCCTTTCGAAGGCAAACGAGCACCTTCATGGGCGAGTCCCACACGCAGTGGAAGGAGTTCGTAGAAGATCGCAAATCCGTAGTGCTCAGGCGCCAGCTTTGACTCTGAGTAGGTGGGCATATGTCAGGGTAGATGGTGAGCCAGGGGGCGTTTATTTCTCGAGGGCACCGGGGGGTGCGATCCAGACGCTTGTAAAGTGAAGTACCTGTGCAAGGCGTTCGTAGTGGTGGTCGTAGTGCAGTACGTCAACGCCAGCCTCTTGCGCTGCGGCTGCGATCAACGCATCTGCGAGGGGAACTCGGTGTTGCCCAGGTCCATCAGAGGCGAGGTCCCGCAGCGCTCCGATTGCGGCTCGCTGCGCAGAGGCAGCAACTGATACGTCGCGCAGAAGAGCTTGCTCCGCCTCAATGGTCGTGAGCTCCCGCTCATCGCGCGCCGAGTACAGCAGCTCAAGTGTCACGATCGAGCAGGTCGCGATCTGCCTGCCACGTAGCGCGGTGGCCCACAAATCGCGGACAAGCGGGTGCGATACACGAGCCCGGGCGGACGTGTCCGCGATCAGCACCTTGCCCCCAAACGGGGTCTCGTCTCCCAATGCTACTGACCCCAGGCAAGCTCGTCGATGCGCCGCGCGACGTCGACATCGAACCCAGGGTCGCTCGAGGTCGAGTGCGCGATCAGGCGCTCGATGCCCTCAGTGTCCAACTGGCGCTCAGCGATCATTGCCTCGGCGCCCCGGATCGCGAGGTCGTGCACGAGAGATGCAGCCGGTCGGTCAGGCTCGACGAGGGGCGCCACTCGGTCCAGCGCCTCTGCTAGCGCTTGATCCTTGGTGACTGGTATGCGGACAAATCGAGTCGGCATAAAGTCGATAGTAACACCCCGGTGTAGCACCCGTATCCATCGGTCGAGCTGGAGTATCGATTCGGCCCGCGGGTGGGTTCACACAAGAACCAAAATCTCGTGCGCAATGGAGCCAGCCGGAGTTCTATCGAACCATGATCTACAGGGGTCGTTGGGCCGTCTGGCCGAGAAGCTGGGGGTGGTTCGGGACGGTGGAGCGCAGCCGCGGGTGGTTGCGAGGCGGCGGCTTCGATGTCGACGGCCAGGGTGGGTGGTCGATGCTTTGGTCCAGGTCTTGTGTAGCCGGGGGGAGCCGATGCGGGCTCGGGAGATCCATGCGGCGGTCGAAGCGATGCTGGGGGAGGCCGTGGCGTGGAGTTCCGTCAAGGGCGCTTTGGCCTCCAACGTCTCGGGCTCCTCGCAACGGTTCGTGCGGGTGGCGAGGGGGCGGTACGTGCTGGCGGGCTGCTGAATCGGCCCAAGCTTCGAGTGGACGGGGTGTCATGGCGGGCCGCTCCTGATCGCCATACGCTGCTCAGTCTCGGACTCTGGGGTCCGGGGCTTGGCGTACCATCTCCCGCATGCTGACTGTCGCTGAGGCTGCCGATCGGCTGGGTAGGAACCCCGAGACTGTCCGCCGGTGGATTCGGTCGGGGCGCCTGCCGGCACGACGCGTCGGTGCCCGACACGCGATCGATGACCGTGACCTGCGCGTGATCGAGGACGAGCTGCACCCGATGTCCGAGCTGCCCGAGGAGTGGCGCGTCGGGGATGACGGCACCCCGGCGCTCAATTGGGTCGCCGCGCTCCATCGCTCACGCAGCTGCCATTGACGAAGTTCCTGGTTGTTGACGCGTCGGTGGCGGTCGCCGCGTGCCATACGCCTGTGGGCTTCGCCAGCCTGCGCGGGCACAAGCTCCTCGCACCGCAGCTCATGGTCACGGAGGCGAGTTCGGCGCTGCACGAGATGGCCTGGCGGGGAGAGATCACCAAGCCTCGCGCCAAGACGATGCTGGAACGCCTCCTCAAGGCTCCGGTGGAGATCCGCACGCCCGATGGCCTGGTTCAGGCTGCGTGGAACGTCGCCGACGAGCTTGGGTGGGCGAAGACATACGACGCTCATTACGTCGCGCTGGCGCAGCTGCTCAAATGCCGGCTGGTCACGATTGACGAGCGGCTGCTCCGAGGAGTCGCCCGGCTGAAGATCGCCGTGAGACCCCGCGAACTCTGAGCACTTATCGCTGCCATTCCCTCCGAGAATGGATCCCTGAAGGCTTTGCTTGAGTGGGCGTCGAACGGTGCCCAAGTCCCGCCGGTCGGCTGGGGACGCCGCAAGCCTGGTCGTTGGCGGATCGGCAGGAGCCGATGCAGGCCCTAGGAGGGTTTGGCGAAACTCGCTAGGCCGCTCACTCGCAGGGGATCATAGACCCGCCATCACGCCGCTACCCCAGGATCGGCTGATTCGTACCCCACTCGGCCCCCGCAAAGAAAGCCCCGCAAAGAGCGGGAATCCCCCGTGGAAGGAGTAGCGGCTATGGCATGTATGTGGGTAGGAGGATGCGTCCCAAGAGTCGAAACCCATAGGATACTCGCGTGGAGGCCGAGGAACTTCAGCGGGTTGCAGCGTGGTTCGGGGAGCACTGGAAACACGGAGCCTGCCCAGTATGCGAAGCAAATGCATGGGCGCCAAACGCCCGGCTTGGCCAGATTCCGAACTTCGCCCCGTTGGGCACCCCGTTTGGCGCCAACGTGGTTCCGATGCTGCTCGTCTACTGCACCAAATGCGGCTACACCATCCAGATCAACGCTTTGGTGGCTGGCATCCTCAGACCGCCAGAGATACCGGAGCCCAGCGCATTCGACCTCGCGGCCGATAGAGTGGCCGAGGGAAGCGGGTGACGGCCCTCCCCGAGTCGTCGTCGCAGGAGGTCGAGGCGGGGGGCTTGGCCGACAACGTTGCTGCAATCGGGCCTCGACTGAAGCCCGAATCCTTTGAGGTCCCGGCCATGTCGCTGAGCCGCAAGCACTGGGATCGCCTCCAAGAGCAAATCGAGGAAGCGAAGATGGGGTGGACGGAGCTTTGGCTGGGGGCAGCCTTTACCTTCCTGGGCATCGCCGCCTCGGCAGCCCTGGCGTTCGTCACGCTCCCCGCGACGGACCCACACCTTCCCTCTTCGCTGCATAGCAATCTCTCGCTGGGTGTCATCGGCGCGGCATTGCTTTTCGTGGTGTGTGGTGCGGCGTGGTTATGCTTCCGCCGCGACCATAACGCCAAGCTGGACAGCATCTCAAAGAACATGGAGAGTCACGAGCACGACGCTAAATGAGGGCTGCTAAGCCCCGTTTTTCCGTCCTACTCGACCTGTAGTTTTCCTTGTCCTACAAACAAAAAAGGTCCCCGCGAGATTGCAGTCTCCGGGGACCGGGATCAAGGAGTCGAAGCCTCCATGACCACGCCCAACGTATCACCGGCGATCCGTCGTCGCTGACCTCTCGGGAATCCTCGCCTCGCGGGAGGTTGCCCGCCTCATAGAAGACCTGGAGCGGACCCGCTTGACGGGCCGACCCGGCTACTCGACCCGCGGCATGGTGGCGATGATGCTCGCCAAGAGCATGTACGCCCTGCCGACCTGGACGCGCACAGTCGCACTCGTGCGCGAGCACCCGGCGCTCGCGGCCGTGATCGCCCCCGACGGCAACGTGCCGTCTCAGTGGGCGTGCTACCGCTTCAGGGCGAAGCTCCGCGCCCACACAGACATGCTGGAGGAGTGCATCGCCGGAGTCCTGAAGGAGCTGAAGAAGCGCAACCCGCTCCTCGGCTGGGACGTGGCGATAGACGCCTCGGACATGCCAGCCTACGCAAACGGGCAGCGGTTCGTCTCGAAGGGCGGAAGGGAACGCGCGCCGGAGGAGTACAGCGACCCCGATGCGTCCTGGGGCCACCGCTCCGCAGTCTCGACGCGCAAGGGCGGCGGCTTCTACGGATACCGCGTCCACATGGCCGTGTGCGCCCGAACCGATCTGCCGCTGGCGTGGAAGGTCGAGACGGCCAAGATGAACGAATCCCCGACAGTCGCGCCGCTGCTCGACAAGCTCCACGGTCTCGGGATCAACCCGGAGACGTGCGCGCTGGACAAGGGCTACGACGGCAAGGCGGTCTACGACGCTTGCGCCGAGCGGGGGATCGCCCCGGTGATCCCGCTGCGCGAGACCCCGGCCGTGAAGCGCGGGGACCACAAGCCGCCGACGTGTGAGCATGGGGAGTGGAGGTTCGCTGGAGCGGACCACAAGCGCGGGGCCTGCAAGTGGCGCTGCCCCACGGGCGAGTGCAAGCCTGCCTCCCGGTGGATCAAGGCCGACCGCCTGCACCCCCTCATTCCGCGCGAGACGCTGCGCTGGAAGGCGCTCTACCGGGGCCGCGCCTCCGTCGAGCGCGCGTTCGGCCGCTCCAAGAACGAATGGGGCCTCGCGCCGCTCCGGGTCCGCAGGATCGAGCGTGTGCGGCTCCACGCGGATCTCACGATCCTCTCGCAGCTTTCCTGCGCGCTCAACCGGGAGCGAGCCGTGGCGCTCGCAGCGTAGCTTGCAAACCCACGCCAGGGGGCAGGATTTGGCCTCTGGAAGCGAAACTCAAGGAGGGCTCATGGATTCAGACGCTATCGAGCTGCCCGAGTCGCGGGTCACTTTCCCTGGCCCGTTCTCTCAGCACGGGGTCGTCGTCTCGGGCTGGAGCGTGCCGTTTCTGCACGCTCAGGTCCATGACGGCGGCATGATGACGGTGGTGCTCGATGACCGCTTCGGGATCGAGCTGACGGTCGCCGAGGCAGAGCGTGTTGTGCCGTTCGTGGCGGACGCGATCGCCATTGCGCTCGGGTACAACGCGCACCCGAGCGCAGACGACGACCTAGCACCCGCTCGGTCGCCACACCCCAAGCCTCAGCGGGTTATGGCGATCGCCGGGTTCGACTCAGACGCACTCTAGAACTCGGGAAGCTCATCGAGATTGTCTTCCCTCGACCGGTCACGGTCAGTCCTGAGATAGTCGTGCCGACAGAGCCTGCAATGGATGCGAACCACTTTGGCTGACTCGCCGCGCGGTGAAAGCGTCCTGAACGTCACGCCCGCTGCTATCAGCCGGAAAGCTTCATCGCGGCTGATAGCCCGACCATCCTGGAGCAGCACCGCAGCCACATGTAGATGACCGCTCGGCGATCTGGCCATCCGGCGGTGGGTGATGATGAGCGCTGGTGTCATGCGATCCTCCGTTTCTGAGCTTATGAATTGGCTGCTCGCCTCGCCACGCAAATAGATCAGCAAAGCAGCGCCCGGCAATTTACGAAACGGCTCGGACGTCCTCGCTCTCGGGTAGGTTTGCCGTGCCCTTTCTGAGCGGCAGCGGCACCGCCTCCTTCGCCACGCAAAGCACTCGGAGGCGGTGCCGCAACACTTCTCAGGCGGTCACGCGTCAAGCCCAGCCCTGCGACGTGGCGCCCCGGTCTGCTTCTACGCTGCTGTGCGTTCGCGTAGGTAGGTGGCGTGGCGGCGGCATGGGTCTGAGCAGAACCGGGCGTTGCGGTGGCGGTCGGCGGGGATCTCCACGCCGCAGTTCTCGCACGCGCGTTCGGGTAGCTGCTCCCCGCCGGGCCTCACGAGCACGACCAATGCCTGCTCCGGCCTTGTGGCGTCCCGGCGCTCCCACGCCGCGCGCCACGCCTCGATAGTGCCCGAGAGCGCATCGATCCACTCCTCGCGCTCCCACTGCACGGTGCTCACTGCTGCCGCGAGCGCCACGGGCCACGCCTCATCGAAGCCCACGCCACCCTGCCGCGCGGTGGCAAGCCGGTCTCTCAAGACTTCGGGCGGTGTCATGCTCGTCCCTTGGGCATCAGATCGACACCAAGCCCAAGGCATCCAGCGTGCGGGCGCACAATGACGCGCTGACCGTCTCGTCATCGCCGACCGTCACGACGCCCTCGGCTGCGAGGTCCTCGATAGCTGTCTCGACTTCTTCGGGCAGGAAGTCCGATAGCTGCCGCTCAAGCTCTGCGCGTGTCCATCCCTCCGGGTGGTCATCGCGGAGGACCTGCAACACGACGGCACGCTGCGCCATCCACTCACTACGCTTGGGCTGCATCAGGACTGACCTCCTGGTGTCACGGCCCCGGGGTGTTTGCGCACCGCCGGGGCCAATCTGTAGGGATCAGCCGAAGCTAGACTCCCTCAGCGATGCCCACAAGCCCTTTCGCCAACGGTTTCGCCAACCCCTCCTAGAGGTCCACGCAGCGGTCGATTCGTGCGCGTGGCGAGGGCGGTACGTTTGGCTCGTTGACCGTCAGCGGTGCAGGGTGTGGTCCACAATGACCCCGCCCGACGCTGGCTAGGATCGCCCGCCAAGCCTATGAAAACAGCCGCTAGACTGCGCCGATGGATCTGCGAGAGGTGCTGCAAGAAGCCTCATTCGGCGAGCGTATCGCCGAGCAAGAGATCAACGAGCTGGCCGAGTATTTCGTTGAGACCGACCAGTGGCGGCGGCTATATGCTGGCGACGTTGATGTCGTGTATGGACCGAAGGGTTCGGGGAAGAGTGCCCTCTATTCGCTGCTTGTTACGAAGCAGCAGGAGCTATTCGACCGTGGCATCCTGATCGTTCCCGCCGAGAACCCGAGCGGAGCGCCCGCGTTCCAGGATGTCGCGGAAGATCCGCCAACCAGCGAGGCTGAGTTTGTTGGTCTTTGGAAGGTCTACTTTCTGGGACTTGTAGCCATGGTCTTGAAGGAGTGGGGTGTCGAGACAAATAATGCCAAACGCGTCTATGTCGCACTGCTTGAGGCAGGGCTGTTCGAGGCCAAAACCAGCCTGCGATCTCGTTTGCACGCAACCCGCAACTATGTCCGGCACGTGGCTCGGGCGGAGTCAGTCGAGGGCGGTCTACTCCTCGATCCAGGCACCGGTATGCCAGTCGGTATCACTGGCAAGATCACACTGGGTCAGCCGCAGCCTGAGTTGCGGGCTGCTGGAATCATTTCAATCGACGAATTGTTGGAGTGTGCAGACGAAGCTCTCAAGGCCCTCGACTTCAGCGTGTGGCTAATCCTGGACCGGCTTGACGTGGCGTTTGTCACGCAGGAGGAGCTTGAGCAGAATGCCCTGCGAGCCCTGTTCAAGGTTTACCTTGATCTGCAAGGGCTAGATCGGATCGCAGTCAAGATTTTCTTGCGAACAGACATTTGGCGAAGCATTACCGAAAGCGGCTTCCGCGAGGCGAGTCACATCACACGAGCCTTGACAATTTCGTGGGAGCGTCAGTCGCTCCTCAACCTCGTTATGCGCCGCACGCTTCGGAACTCCGAGATATGCGACTACTACGATGTTGATGCCGCGCAGGTGCTCGCCAGCGTTCCCGAGCAGGAGAATCTACTCAAACGCATGTTTCCGGAGCAGGTTGACCTGGGACGCAACCCGGAGACATTCGACTGGATGGTCAGCCGGACCCAGGATGGGAGCACGAAGACTGCCCCGCGAGAGCTAATCCATCTTCTGTCGAGTCTGAGGGAGAGCCAACTGAAGCGCTTCGAGGTAGGTCATGACCCTCCCCCGGCCCAGCAGCTGGTCGATAGGCCAGCCTTCAAGGACGCGCTCAAAGCAGTCTCCGACACTCGACTGACCACGACACTGTATGCCGAGTATCCGGATCTCAAGCCGCACGTCGAGCGGCTCGAAGGCGAGAAGACACAGCAAACCCCCGAAACGCTCAGCGGCATCTGGGAGGTCACCCCAGAGGAGGCGCGCCGTATCGCAGAACAGCTGATGGATGTTGGCTTCTTTGAGCGTCGTGGGACCAAGCAAGATCCGGCCTACTGGGTCCCGTTTCTCTACCGAGACGCGCTGAATCTCGTGCAAGGCGAGGCAAAGTAGCCCGAGCGGTGGAGGACGCTAGAAGGACGCGGCCCTACCGAAGCTCCCGGCGGCGCTAACCGCCTCCACGGAAAACTCATCATTCCCAGCGGGTTCTGACAATGGAGCTAGTCGGGATCGAACCGACGACCTCTTGCATGCCATGCAAGCGCTCTCCCAGCTGAGCTATAGCCCCTGGCGCCTCTCAATATACACTCACAGAGCGGGTTCTGGCCCATCGTCACCGACCGCCAGGGCCAGTGGCGCGACCGCCGCGATCCCCCGCTCGGGTTGCACGGCGGGCGAGTCAGGTGACCACTCGCCGTCGTGACCGACCGAGGCGAGCGCCGGCGCGCGTCCTACGAGGGTGAGCAGGACACCGGCGAGCAGGGAGGCAAGCATCATGAACCTCCAGGCGCCCGCGAAGTCCGCGGCGGAGTGTGGTGTACCGAGCACGGCGACCACGATCGCGAACCCGAGCGCCGAGCCGAGCTGGCGGCCGGTGGTCTGGACGGCGATCCCGGTCGCAAGGCGGGCGGGCGGCAGCGTCGCCGCGACGGCGCCGGTGAGCGAGGGGATCACGAATCCGACGCCGATCCCGCCGATCAGCATGCCGGGGAGGAAGTCGAGCGCGTAGTGGGGCTGAGCGCCGAGCCGCTGCAGCCACCACACGCCGCCGAGCGCGTAGAGCACCGTGCCGAGCGCGCCGATGCGGCCGGGGCCGAAGCGACTTCCCAGGCGCGCGGCGGGCACCGCGGTGAGCGCGGCCATCGCGGGGCCGGGCGCGATCATCAGGCCGGCCTCGAGGATTTCCTCGTGCCAGATGCCCGTCAGGAACAGCACGGTGGCGAGCAGCATCCCCGCGAAGCCCGCGAAGAACAGCAGCGACCCCAGCGTGGCGGCGCTGAAGGCGCGCACCCTCAGCAGCGCGGGCTCGACGATCGGCGCTGGGTTGCGCGCGATGCGCCGGGCGAGGAGCACCAGCAGCAGCGCGGCGAGCGCGAGCAGGGCGAGGATGCGGGCGCTGGACCAGCCCCACGCGGAGCCCTGCACGATCGCGACGGTGAGCGCGGCCACGCCGGTGGCGAGCAGCACCGCACCCGGCAGGTCGGGGGCCACCGTGTCGGGGTGGCGGATCTCGCGCAGCACGCGCCGCCCGGCGAGGAGGCCGGCGATGCCGACGGGGACGTTGACGATGAACACCCAGCGCCAGCCCGCCTGCACGAGCAGGCCCCCCAGCGGCGGCCCGGCGGCGGCCGCGACGCCGCCGACCGCGGCCCACGCGCCGATTGCGATGTGCCGCTGCGAGAGGGGGAACTCGGGTAGCAGCAGGCCGAGCGAGGCGGGCATCAGCAGCGCCGCGCCGAGGCCCTGGATCGCGCGGGCGCCCACGAGCAGGGGGATCGTGGGAGCGGCGGCGCTGGCGGCGGAGGCGGCGACGAACAGGCCCACCCCGAGCAGGAACGCGCGCTTGCGCCCGAACGCGTCCGACCAGCGGCCCGCGGGGATGAGGAATGCCGCGAAGACGATCGTGTAGGAGTTGAGGATCCACGAGAGCGAGCCCAGGCTCGTCGAGGGGAAGTCGGCGTGGATCTGGGGGAAGGCGATGTTGACGATGAACACGTCCAGGCCCGCCATGAACACGCCCACCACGACGACCAGCAGCACCTGCCACTTGCGCTCCATCAGAGGCTCCCCTCACGAGGTCGGACGACGGTGATCGGCACCACGCCCTGTATCAGTTGCATGACAAAACCCACTGACGGCCACGATACCACTTTGAGTTTCATGACGCAACTCACGGTGTTATCGTGAAGCAGATGCTCGGCTCCGACTACGGCACTCAGAACTGCTCGATCGCTCGCACGCTGGAGCTGGTGGGCGATCGCTGGACCTTCCTGGTCCTGCGCGACGTGTTCCTGGGGATTCGCCGCTTCGACGCGCTGCAGCGAGATCTCGGAGTCGCCCGCAACGTGCTCGCCGCCCGCCTGGAGCGGCTCGTGGGCGAGGGGGTCCTGGCGAAGGTCCCCTACAGCGAGCGCCCGCTGCGTCACGAGTACCGGCTGACTGACAAGGGCCTCGACCTGTGGCCCGTGATCGTCGAGCTGCTGCTGTGGGGCGACCGCCACGCCGCCCCCAACGGACCGCCCATCGTAATTCGCCACAACGGCTGCGGTGGCGAGCTCGGCGAGCGGCGCATCTGCGCGCGCTGCGGCGAGCCGCTCGGCGCGCTCGACGTGCGCGCCGAGCTGGGCCCCGGCGCCGGGCGCCCGGCCGAGGGCGTTCTCCCGGCGCGCTAGCTACTGTTCCAGCTGACGGAAGTAGTCAGCTGCGCTATATGGGGGTCCTGGAGTGCCCACGATCGAGGAGAAGGTCGCCCCGGGAAAGGGGGTGCGCGATGTCTCGCTGCCAGCCCTGCCGAGGCGCTTTCGGATCTGGCGCTCGCCGGCTGACCAGCCGCGCTTTGCGCGTCCGGCGCTGCTGGCGACCGCTGCGGTGGCCGCCGTTGCCTACGCCCTTGGCGCCAATGGCGCCTACCTCGAGCCGTTTTACGGGGCGGCCGCCCGAAGCATGTCCGCGAGCTGGCATGACTTCCTCTTCGGGGCCTTCGATCCAGCCGGCACGGTCACGGTGGACAAGCTGCCCGGGGCGCTGTGGATGCAGGCGCTTTCCCTGCGGGTCCTCGGATTCCACGTGTGGGCTCTCGTGCTGCCCCAGATCGTCGAGGGGGTCCTCACGATCCTCGTGCTCTACCGGGCGGTGCGGCGCCTCGCCGGTCCCGTGGCGGGCATCGCGGGCGCGGTGATCCTGGCAGCGAGCCCGGTCACGGTCGCGTTGAATCGGGGCAACGTCTCGGACTCCCTGCTGATCCTGCTGACGGTGCTGGCCGCCGACGCCGCCAGTGCGGCTCTGCTGAGCGGGCGCCTGCGCTCTCTCCTGCTGGCGGGCGTGTGGGTCGGTCTCGCGTTCCAGGCGAAGATGGTGCAGGCGTGGCTCGTTCTCCCCGCTCTGGCTGGGGCTTATCTCCTCGCGGCACCGGGGTCCCCGCGCCTGCGCTTCGGTCACGTCCTGCTCGCCGGCGCGGTGACGGTCGTGGTCTCCCTGAGCTGGATGAGCGTCGTCTCGCTGGTGCCCGCCGATGAGCGTCCCTATGTCGACGGCAGCCGCAACGACTCCCTCTTCAGTCAGGTGTTCGACTACAACGGGATCGCCCGCCTCAGCGGCGGGCAGTCTCTCTTGGCCGCCGGACCGCCCGCGCCGTTCCTCGTGAAGCAGAGCGAGCTGGGAGAGATAGGAAACCTGACCGCGCGGATCGGGCCGAGCTGGCACAGGCTGCTCACCGGACCGCTCGGGCGCGATGACGGATGGCTGCTGCCCGCGGCGCTGATCGGCGCGGCCGCCGCGCTGCGAGGACGCCGGCGAGCCGGCCGCCGCGATCCCTATCGAACACCGATCGCGCTCTCCACGGACACCTCGTTCCTCGCGGCTCCGTTCATCTACTACACCGGAAAGGAGATCCTTCCAATCGGTGGCTTCGCCGGCGGTGTGCCCGCACCCGGCCTGACTCGACTGCAGCACGACGTGGCGGCCGGCGACGTTCGAGCCTTCCTGATTGCGATCAAGCCGTCCAGCCACGACCAGCGTATCGTGTGGATTCGAACGCACTGCACGCTCACCACCCCGGCCTTCAGGCGCAAACGGGAGGTGGAGTTCGCGGTCTACGACTGCGAACCTGCGCAGCCCCGGCTCGGCGCCACCCTCACCCGCGCCCGAACGCGCAGAAGCTCTGGGTCCTCAGATCGTCCCAGGCATCGCGGGGGTTCAGACGGTGTGCTTCTCGTTCGCGATCGGCTTCGCGCTGTTCCAACCACACCGTGTAGGGGTCGGAGGGTACGCTGCGCCCGGTGAGCATCTGCGCATCATGACGGCTCGCGGTCTGGCTCCGGCGGTCGTGTACGGTCAGTTCGAGGTTCTGCGGCTCTGCGGGGTGGGGGGTCGATGAAGCGTGCTGCAGTGAGTGCCTAAGAGTTTGAAGCGGTCGCATGTAACAGTCTCCTGACTCTGTCGTCGCTCGTCGACGAGGGTGCGGTGTCGATTCACTTTTTCGCGAGGACGCACACTTGAATGTGCGACAAGCGTGGGAAGAGGGCAAGGATGCACTCTCTGCTGGCAATTACCAGGGGTGTTGGACGAACAACCGAAAGGGCCACCCCGAGGGTCATACGCGATGTCGGTCTGGTGATCCAACTATCTGCCCTGATCGGGCAATATGTGTCGTCACTTAAGGCCGACAGCGGACTCGAACCGGCGGGGTGAGCGGGCCAGGGGCGAGCTGGCGAGGACCCCGGGAAACCGCGTCGGCGTGCCCGGGTGCGCACCGGAGCATGGCAGGAATCGTTGGAAATCTGTCCTTGCGGACAGAGACGATATCGGTCACGATCGTGCGGTGCCCCGCCTTGGCTCCCCACGCAACGTCGTGATCCTCGTCTACCCCGGCGTGCAGAGCCTGGACGTGACCGGTCCGCTGGAGGTGTTCAGCGGGGCGCAGCAGCTTCTCGATAGCGCTCCCAGCGGGCCCGCCAAGGAAGCGCCCGCGGGAGGTCTCGCGGGGGGCAGGCGCGGCGGCGGGGGCCAGGACCGCGGCTACCGCGTGAGCATCGTCAGCCCCGACGGCGCCCCCCTGGCGACGTCCAGCGGCCTGACGATCGTCCCGCACACAGACCTCGCCCACGCGCCGGGGAGGATCGACACGCTGCTCGTGGCGGGCGGCACCGGAGCGGAGCAGGCGTGCGCGGACCCGGCGCTGCTGGAGTGGATCGCCGCGCGGGCCGTGCGGGCGCGACGGGTGGCATCGGTGTGCACGGGTGCCTTCCTGCTCGCGGCCGCGGGAGTGCTCGAGGGGCGCCGCGCGACCACCCACTGGGCGGCCGCCGCCGAGCTCGCGCGCCGCCACCCGCTGGTGAGCGTCGATCCGGAGCCGATCTTCGTGCGCGACGGTCCGGTGTGGACCTCGGCGGGGGTGAGCGCCGGCATGGACCTCGCGCTGGCACTGGTCGAGGAGGATCTCGACCGCGAGGCCGCGCTCACGATCGCCCGCCACCTGGTGCTCTTCCTGCGCCGCCCGGGCAACCAGTCGCAGTTCAGCGCCACCCTCGCCGCGCGCGCGCCGGGGCGCTCGGGCCTGCGGGAGGTGCAGCGCTTCGCGGTGGAGAACCTCGCGGGGGAGCTCTCGGTGGAGTCGCTCGCCCGGCGTGCCCACATGAGCCCCCGCCACTTCGCGCGCAGCTTCCGCGCGGAGGTGGGGCTCACGCCCGCGCGCTACGTGGAGCGTCTGCGCCTGGAGGCCGCGCGGCGGTGGCTGGAGGAGAGCGAGGAGCCCGTGGCCGCGGTCGCCGCCGCGTGCGGCTTCGGCACGGCCGAGACGATGCGCCGGGTCTTCCTGCGCGCGCTCGAAGTGGGCCCCGCGGAGTACCGCCGTCGCTTTCACTCAGGCCGCGGCGGTGCCCACGCCGCGGCCTGAGGATCACCACCCACCCACCCAAGGACCACCACCCACCCAGGTGCCCACGTCCGCGACGTGAGAGCCACACCAAAGCACCCAGGTTGCCCCAGTCCGCGGCCTGGGGACAACGACCGACCACCGCGGTGCCCAGCGCCGCAGCCGGAAGACCAAGACAACCAAGGAGCGCAGCCCATGCAGATCGCCATCCTCATCTTCGACCGTCTCACCGCACTGGACGCGGTGGGGCCCTACGAGGTCCTCAGCCGCCTGCCCGACACGGAGCTCACGTTCGTGGCGCAGGAGCCGGGCCCCAAGCGCACCGACACGGGCCAGCTCGCGCTGCTCGCCGACGCATCCCTGGGGGAGCTTCCCCATCCGGACATCGTGCTCGTGCCCGGGGGACCCGGCCGGCGGGCGTTGATGGAGGACGGTCCCGTGCACGAGTGGCTGCGCGCCGCGCACGAGACCTCGACGTGGACCGCCTCGGTGTGCACCGGCTCGCTGGTCCTCGCCGCCGCCGGTCTGCTCGCCGGCAAGCGGGCCACCAGCCATTGGAACGCGCTCGAGGAGCTGGGTCAGCTGGGCGCCGTGCCCACCCCGGAGCGGGTGGTGTTCGACGGAAAGCTCGTTACGGGCGCCGGGGTCTCCGCGGGGATCGACATGGCGCTCGCACTCGCCGCGAGGATCGCCGGAGATCAGGTGGCACAGGCGATCCAGCTGGGCATCGAGTACGACCCCCACCCTCCCTTCGATGCCGGCTCCCCGCGGAAGGCCCCGACGGAGGTCCTCGAGCTGGTGCGCGCCGTCACGAGCGGGCAGTAGCCGCGGCGTGGGGCCGCGCTCCGGCCAGTGGTCGCGGTTGGGGGGATCGGAGTAATCTCGAAGAACCCAACACGAGGAGGATGCAAGATGGCTGGAGAAGCGCTGTTCCTGGGTTGGGGCCCCGTCGTGAGGGGCCGCGAGCAGAAGGCCTTTCAGGTCTTCCAGGAGACCATCGAATACTACGGCCGGCTGCAGCAGGAGGGCAAGATCGACAGCTTCGAGCCCGTGCTGATCGCTCCGCACGGGGGCGACCTCGGCGGCTTCGTGCTGCTGCGCGGCGAGCGCGGCAAGCTCGATGAGGTCCGCTCCAGCGCGGAGTTCGAGCGGGCCGTGGTGCGCGCCGCCACCGTCGTCGACAACGTCGGCGTGATCAACGCCTTCACGGGCGAGTCCCTCGGCGAAGTGATGGGCCGCTTCCAGTCGGTGTCGGAGGAACTGGTCTGACGCGTCGATGACGGCCTGAGAGCCGCCGCGAGCAGCCCGGCGGGGGTTCCCCGCGAGCGTTCCGTCTGGGGGTGCCCGATAACCTGCGGCGCAGATGAGCGAGCAGCGCTACGACCCGCAGGAGATCGAGCCCCGCTGGCAGGCGGTGTGGGCGGCCGAGCGCACCTGGGAGGTCTCCAACGACCCCCCGGGGCGCGGAGCGGAGGGCGCCGTCCCCGCGGGCGGCGGGAGCGATGCTCCGGGTGGCGCAGAGCATCCGAAGTCCTACGTGCTCGAGATGCTCCCCTACCCCAGCGGGGAGCCCCACATCGGGCACCTGAAGGTGTACTCGGTGGGGGACGCGATCGCGCACTTCCACCGGCGCCTGGGCCGCCGGGTGCTGCACCCGATGGGTTATGACGCCTTCGGCCTGCCCGCGGAGAACCACGCGATCAAGACGGGGGTGAACCCGCGCGACTCCACCGTCGCCTCGATCGCCTCCTTCCAGCGCCAGTTCCGCGAATGGGGGATCTCGATCGACTGGTCGCGGGAGCTCGCCACCAGCGAACCGAGCTACTACCGCTGGACGCAGTGGATCTTCCTGCAGCTGCTGCACGCGGGCCTCGCCTACCGCAAGGAGGCGGCGGTCAAGTGGTGCCCCAACGACCAGACGGTGCTCGCCAACGAGCAGGTGGTGGACGGCTGCTGCGAGCGCTGCGGCGCGGAGGTTGAGCTGCGCCAGCTCGAGCAGTGGTTCCTGCGGATCACCGACTACGCCGAGCGGCTGCTGAACGACCTCGACGGGATCGCCTGGCCGGAGCACGTGAAGACGATGCAGCGCAACTGGATCGGGCGCTCGGAGGGCGCGGAGGTGACCTTCCGCTGCGAGCAGCTCGGGGTGGACTACCCGGTCTTCACGACCCGCCCCGACACCCTGTTCGGCGCGACCTTCTTCGTGATGGCCCCCGAGCACCCCGACGTGCTGCGCCTCGCCGAGGGCACCGAGCACGAGGGGGCGGTGCGGGAGTACGTCAACCACGTGCTCACAGAGTCCAACGAGGAGCGCGGCGACGCGGAGCGGCCGAAGACGGGGGTGGCACTGGGGCGCACGGTGACGAACCCCGTCAACGGCGAGCAGCTCCCGATGTACGTGGCGGACTACGTGCTGATGGAGTACGGCACGGGAGCGATCATGGCGGTCCCCGCCCACGACGAGCGCGACCACGCCTTCGCGCGTGCCCACGGCCTGCCGATCCGGCGGGTGATCGTGGGGGCCTCGGAGCCCCCGCTCGGCGGGGAGGAGCTCGGCGCCTCCGAGGCGGGCGAGCCCCGTGAGCGCTGGCAGCGCAGCGAGGAGAGCCTCCCCTACACCGGCGACGGCCCGCTGGTGGACTCCGACCCGCGCTTCGACGGGAAGGGCAACCGCGAGGCGCTGGCGGAGATCGTGCAGTGGCTGGACCGCGAGGGCAAGGGCCACGCCTCGGTCAACTACCGCCTGCGCGACTGGCTCGTATCCCGCCAGCGCTACTGGGGCTGCCCGATCCCGGTCATCTACTGCGAGCAGTGCGGGATGGTGGCGGTGCCGGAGGAGCAGCTCCCCGTGAGGCTGCCCGAGATCGAGGACTACGCCCCCCGCGGGCGCTCCCCGCTGGCGGCCGCGGAGGAGTGGGTCTCCACGCAGTGTCCCGCCTGCGGCGGCGCGGCGCGGCGGGAGACCGACACGATGGACACCTTCGTGGACTCCTCGTGGTACTTCCTGCGCTACTGCGACGCGGGCAACGACGAGGCGGCCTGGGACCCCGCGGTGCTGGCGCGGTGGATGCCGGTGGACCAGTACATCGGCGGCGTGGAGCACGCGATCCTGCACCTGATGTACGCGCGCTTCTTCACCAAGGCGCTCGCCGACCTCGGACACCTCGACTTCCAGGAGCCCTTCCGGGCGCTCTTCACCCAGGGGATGGTCACCAAGGACGGCGCGAAGATGAGCAAGTCCCGGGGCAACGTGGTCTCGCCCGCCTCGATCGTGGAGCGCTACGGGGCGGACACCGCGCGCTGCTACATCCTCTTCATCGCCCCCCCCGACCAGGACGCCGACTGGTCCGACGACGGCGTCGAGGGGATGCACCGCTTCCTCGGGCGCCTCTGGCGCCTGGCCGCGGAGGTCGCCGAGCGCAAAGGGAAGGGGGAGGAGGAGGGGGGGGAGGGTGAGGGGATCCTCCCGGAGGGCGAGGGTCCGGACCTGGAGCTGCTGCGAAAGGCGCACTGGGCGATCGACAAGGTCTCCACGGACCTGCGCCGGTTCGCCTTCAACACCGCCATCGCCGCGGTGATGGAGCTGCTCAACGAATGCTCGCGGCTGCGCGGGCAGGCATCGACGCAGACGCTGCGCTTCGCCCTCTCGACCGCGGCCTCGGTGCTCTTCCCGTTCGCCCCCCACGTCTGCTCGGACATCTACGACCGCCTCGCCGACGGGCAGCGGGTGTGGGAGCAGCCCTGGCCGCGGGCCGACCCGGCGCTGCTGGAGCGCGAGGTCTACGAGCTGGTCTGCCAGGTCAACGGCAAGCTCCGCGACCGCGTGCAGGCGCCCGCCGACGCCACCCCGGAGCAGCTCAAGGAGCTCTGCCGTGCGGCCCCCAACGTGCGGGCGCACCTGGACGGCAAAGAGGTGGTCAAGGAGATCGTGGTGCCGGGCAAACTGGTGAACTTCGTGGTGCGCTGATGCCCTCGCTGAAGCCCGCCTACCTGATCCACGGGGACGACCACGGGGCGATCGCCGAGCGCCGCGCCGGACTGCACGCGCTGGCGCTCCAGGAGGGCGACGCGGGCAGCGTGGAGGTGCTCACCGGGGAGGCCGCCACCCCCACTGGGGCGGCGCTGGCGCTGGCGGCGATGACCTTCGCGCTGGGCCGGCGGGTGATTATCGTCGATGGGGTGGAGCGCTGGAAGGAGGCGGAGGTGGAGAAGCACCTGCTCCCCGCGATGCGTGCGCTTCCGCCCGACACCACCCTCGCGCTGTTCGCCCGCGAGGAGGGTCGCGCGAAGGCGCCCCCGGGGGCACACAAGGCCGTCAAGGCCGCGGGGGGCCAGATCGTGGAGCAGGGGACCGTCAAGCCGTGGGAGTTACCCAAGTGGGCCCGCGAGCAGGCGGCCCGCCTCGGTTTGACGCTCGACCAGGCTGCGGCGAAGGCGCTGGTCGCCCAGGTGGGGGAGCGCCAGCAGCGGATCCTGCGCGAGCTCGAGAAGCTCGCCCTGGAGCTCGAGGAGCCGGCGGGCGCCGCAGCGGACCCCAAGCCGATCCGGGTGAGCGCGCAGCAGATCGAACAGCTCGCCGCCCACTCCGCCGAGCGGCGCGTCTTCGTCCTCGCCGACGCGCTCGTGGGGGGGGACCCCCGCGAGGCGACGCTCGCCTACCTGCGCCTGCGCCGTCAGGGCGAGCGCCTGGGGGGGCTCGCCTACCTGATGGCCTCCCGGCTGCGCGAGGCGCTCGCCGTCGCGGTGCGCCTGCAGGCGGGGGAGTCGGCCGCGGAGGTCAAGCGCGGCCTGCGCATGCCCGCGCGCGCGGCGGAGCGTTTCGTGGCGGACGTCGCCCGCAGCGATCCCGAGCGGCTGCGGGCCGCGCTGTGTGTGCTCGCGGACCTCGAGCTCGACACGCGCGGAGGGGCCCAGCTTCGCGCCCACAGCGCCCGGCGCTCGGGCCTGCACGAGGACACCCTCGCGTTGCGCGCGATCGCCTCGATTACCGGCTAGGCGCCGACAGATGCGCGGACACGCGCCGCGCGACTCTTCTTGCGGGCGCCCGTGTTGCGGTGTAGCGCGCCGCGCTTGACCGCGGTGTCGATCTTGCTCACCAGCCCACGGTGCTCGGCCTCAGCGGTCTGCTCGTCGCCGCTCTGAACCGCCGCCTCCAGGCGCCGGAAACAGGTCTTGATCGTCGAGGTGTAGAGGCGGTTCTCCAGGCGCTCGCGCTCGGAGCGCAGGATCCGCTTCTTCTGGGAGTCGATATTGGCCATCGCGGAGCGCCGTACTATAGCGGCCTTGTCCGCGACCGAAGAGCCCCCGACGCAGCAGCTGGGCCTGGAGGGAGGCCCGGTCGGGGATGAGGGGGGCGGCGGCGCGGGCTCCGGCGGGGAGGGAGGCGACGCAGGACAGCGAGGGGGCGGCGGCTCCGGCGGGGGGCGCATCGCGCGCAACACCGCGCTCTTCTCGATCCTCACGGCCTTCTCCCGGGTGGCGGGCCTCGGGCGGGAGGTGGTGGCGGCGAGCTACTTCGGCGTCACCGGTCCGGCATCGGCGTTCACGCTCGCCTTCCTCGTCCCCAACCTGATCGCCAACCTCTTCGCCCAGGCTGCGCTCTCCGCGGCGTTCGTGCCGGTCTTCACCGACCTGCTCCAGCAGGGCCGGCGGCGCGAGGCGCTGCGGCTGGCCTCGACGCTCTTCTGGATCATGCTGATCGCGCTGGGGGCGATCACCGCGTTCTTCGTGCTCGCGGCGGGGGTGGTGATGCCGCTGTTCACCGGCCCCCACTTCAGCGGCGCCCTGGACTCCCTCACCGTGGGGCTCTCGCAGGTGCTGTTCCCCGTGGTGCTCCTGCTCGGGCTGACGGGCCTGCTGGTGGGGATCCTGCAGTCCTACGAACACTTCACGATCCCCGCCCTGGCCCCCGCGGTGTGGAACGTGGTGATCGTCGTGGCGCTCGTCCTGCTGCGCCCCCACTTCCATGGGGAAGACGAGGTGTACGCCTACGCCGTGGGCATCCTGATCGCCACCGGCGTGCAGTTCGTGATGGCGCTGGGGGCGCTCGCGCGCATCGACTTCCGCCTGCAGTTCTCCATCGACTGGCACGACCCCCGGGTGCGCAGGGTCTTCGTGCTGATGCTTCCGGTGACGATCGGACTGGGCATCATCAACCTCGACCAGTTGATCAACGCGGCGTTCGGCACGCTCGTCTCCGAACACGCCCCCCGGGCGATCGAAAACGCCTTTCGCATCTACATGCTCCCCCAGGGGATCTTCAGCGTGGCGGTGGCCACCGTGCTCTTCCCCACCCTCAGCCGCATGGCCTCGCGGCGGGACCCCGGCGGGATGCGCCGCGCGGTGGGGATCGGGATGCGCCAGATCAACCTCCTGCTGATCCCCGCGGCGGTGTTCATGATCGTGCTCAGCACCCCGATCGTGCGGCTGGTCTTCGAACGGGGGGCCTTCGACGCCGAAGCGACCCACCTCGTCTCGATCGCGCTGTTCTGGTTCGCCTTCTCGCTGCCCTTCGGGGGGCTGAACCTGCTGCTGACCCGCACCTTCTTCGCCGTCCAGCGCCCCTGGATCCCCACGCGCCTGGCGGCGCTCAACATGATTGTGGACGTCATCGTCTCGCTCTCCCTCTACAAGCCGCTGGGGATCGCGGGGCTGATCATCGGCACGGTGGCGGCCAACGTGGTGATGACCGCGCTGCAGGTGCGCCGTCTGCGGATCGGCTTCAACGGGCGCCTGGAGGGCCGCCAGACGACGATGATCACCGCGCGCATCCTCGTCGCCTCGACCCTCCTGGGGGGGGTGTCGTGGGTGGTGTGGTACGCGCTCGACGCCCTGCTGGGCCGCTCGCTGCCCGCGCAGATCGTGAGCGTCGGCGGGGCCGGCACAGCGGGCCTGCTGGTGTACATGCGCGCGGTCCTCGCGATGCGCGTCCCCGAGGCCCACCAGGTCAGCCGCCTGATCCGCACCCAGCTTGGCCGGGCGTAGCTGCCTGCGTGGGTGCATCCGCCCTCCGGGCGTAAGCATTCGGCCCGGCGAAACGTTATTTCAGCGGGGCAAACAGGGGGGCGGAAATGCGACCGGGCGGGCTCGAGGCCCGCCCGGTGGCAGCCGGTCAGAGATCGCCGCTTAACTACTACGTCCCAGGACTTTGTGTCTTTGCCTGGGCGGCATGACACTCCCGACCACCGGGACTGGCCGCCGGCCCGAAGGCCGGCGCGTTGCCCAGCTTGGGTCTCGCGACCCCGGCCGAGTAGGCGATCCGCCGGACCACCAAGGATAGGGCACATTCGGGGGCGTGCCAATCTAGAGTCCTAGACCTCCGCAACCTCGACAACCCTCCGCCCTCCCGGGGGCGGTCTCCCATGGGACGGCAATGGACCAGGCGTACATCCGCAACTTCTCGATCATCGCGCACATCGACCACGGCAAGTCGACGCTGGCGGACCGCATCCTCGAGCTGACCCACACGGTGGACCAGCGGGAGATGCGCGCGCAGGTGCTCGACTCGATGGACCTGGAGCGCGAGCGGGGCATCACGATCAAGGCGCAGGCGGTACGGGTCTTCTACGAGAGCAGGGGCGGGCAGACCTACCAGCTGCACCTGATCGACACCCCGGGGCACGTAGACTTCACCTACGAGGTCTCCCGCTCGCTGGCGGCGTGCGAGGGGGCGCTGCTGGTGGTGGACGCCTCCCAGGGGGTGGAGGCGCAGACGGTCGCCAACACCTACCTGGCGGTGGAGGCGGGGTTGGAGCTGATCCCCTGCCTGAACAAGCTCGACCTCCCGGGCGCCGAGCCCGAGCGGGTGGCGGGGGAGGTGGCGGAGCTGATCGGGGAGCCCGCGGAGTCGATCCTGCGGATCTCGGGCAAGACGGGGGCGGGCGTGGTGGAGGTGCTGGAGGAGCTCGTCACCCGCGTGCCCCCGCCGGCGGGGGACCCCCAGGCGCCGCCGCGGGCGCTGATCTTCGACTCGGAGTTCGACCAGTACAGAGGGGTGATCGCCTACATCCGGGTGGTCGACGGGGTCTTCCGCAAGGGGGAGCCGATCAGAGCGATGGCGAGCGGCCTGACGGCGGACATCGACGACATCGGCTGCTTCTCCCCCCAGATGATGCCCACCGACCAGCTCGCCGCGGGGGAGGTGGGGTACCTGATCACGGGCGTGAAGGACGTCACGCAGCTGCGCGTGGGAGACACCCTCACCACGCGCAGGCGCTCCGGGGCTGCGGGGCCGACCGCGCGCGTCGGCGCCGTCGGGGGCTCCCCGGGGGCCTCGATGCCCGGCGCCGCCGGGGGCGCAGGCGGCGCTCGCCCGCGCGCGGCCGAAGCCACCGAGGCCCTCCCGGGTTACCGGGAGGTCAAGCCGATGGTCTTCTGCGGCCTCTTCCCGATCGAGTCCGACAGCTACCCGGATCTGCGTGACGCGCTGGAAAAGCTCACGCTCAACGACGCGGCGCTCTCGTGGGAGCCGGAGACCTCGGACGCGCTGGGCTTCGGCTTCCGCTGTGGCTTCCTGGGCCTGCTGCACATGGACATCGTGCGGGAGCGGTTGGAGCGGGAGTACGACCTGGAGCTGATGGCGACGATGCCATCGGTGGAGTTCGACCTGACGCTGAGCAACGGGGAGGAGCTCGAGGTGCACAACCCCTCGGACATGCCCGATCCGGGCACGATCGCGGAGATCCGGGAGCCCTTCATCAAGGCCCAGATCATCGCCCCCCGGGAGCACGTGGGGGCGATCATGGAGCTCTGCCAGGAACGGCGGGGGGAGCACGCGGGGATGCACTACCTCTCCCCCGAGCGCATCCAGCTCACCTACGACCTGCCGCTGGTGGAAATCGTGCTGGACTTCTTCGACCAGCTCAAGTCGCGCACCCGGGGGTACGCCTCGCTGGACTACGAGCTCAACGGGATGAGGCCCTCGAACCTCGTCAAGCTCGACGTGCTGCTCGCGGGGGACCCCGTGGACGCGCTCTCGATGGTAGTGCACCGCGAGAAGGCCTACGACGTGGGGCGCGCGCTGGCGGAGCGGCTGCGCAAGCGCATCCCCCGCCAGCAGTACGACGTGCCGATCCAGGCGGCGGTGGGCTCCCACATCATCGCCCGCGAGACCGTGAAGGCGTTCCGCAAGGACGTGATCGCGAAGTGCTACGGGGGGGACATAACGCGCAAGAAAAAGCTCCTGGAGAAGCAGAAGGAGGGCAAGAAGCGGATGAAGCAGGTGGGCCGCGTGGAGGTCCCCCAGGAGGCCTTCCTCGCGGTGCTGGAGTTGGGCGGGGAGTGAGGATGGGCGAGTTGGGGGAGGGGGAGAGGGGTACGTTGCGCGAGGCCCCCGCAGGTGGAGTGCGCTACGCACGCGGCGCTCAAGACCCCCCGCGGGTGAGGGTGCTGTTCGTGTGCCTGGGGAACATCTGCCGCTCCCCCACCGCGGAGGGGGTGATGCGTGCACTGGTGCGCGAGGCGGGCCTGGAGGAACAGATCGAGCTCGACAGCGCGGGCACCGGGGCCTGGCACGTGGGCGAGCCCCCCGACGCACGGGCCACCCAGTTCGCGCGAGCGCGCGGGATCGCCCTGGAGGGCGCCGCCCGTCAGGTGCGCGAGGAGGACTTCGAGGAGTTCGACCTGATCCTTGCGATGGACGGGAGCAATCTGCGCAACCTGCGCCGGCTCACGCCTCGGGAGGGCGCCCGCGCGCAGGTACGGCTGCTGCGCGAGTTCGACCCCGCCGCCGAGGGGGACCTCGACGTGCCGGACCCCTACTACGGGGGGCCGGGGGGCTTCGAGGAGGTGCTCGACCTCGTGCACGCCGCCTGCGTCTCACTGCTGGAGCGGCTCGTGGCCGACATCGAGACGGTTCCGCCGCGGTGAGTCTCCCGCCCGGCGCGAGCGCCCTCCGGCGGGTGGGCGGCGGGGACATCAACGAGGCGTGGCGCATCACGCTCCCCAACGGGTGCGACGCGTTTGTGAAGACGCGCCCGGACGCGGCCCCGGGAGAGTACGCGGCGGAGGCCCGGGGCCTGCGATGGCTCGCCGAGCCCGGGGCGCTGCGCACGCCGCGGGTGCTGGAGGTCGCCCCCGACTACCTCGTGCTGGAGTGGGTGCAGCCGGGGTCTCTGAGCGCGGCGGGCGCCGAGGAGCTGGGCCGCGGTCTGGCCCTCACCCACGCCGCGGGCGCCCCCGCGTTCGGGGTCCCCGGGGCGGCTGCCCCCGCCGGGCGTCCCCAATCCGGCGGAGCGGGCGAGGCCGCGACGTCGAGCTTCGGCTCTCTGCGACTCCCCAACGATCCCACCCCGGATTGGCCGAGCTTCTACGCGCAGCGCCGCCTGCTCCCCCTCGCCCGCGAGGCTCGCGAGGGCGGCATCCTCTCGCAGGCGGGCGCGAGGGCGGTCGAGGGGGTGTGCGAGCGCCTGCCCGAGCTCAGTGGGCCGCCCGAGCCGCCGGCGCGGCTGCACGGGGATCTGTGGAGCGGCAACGTGATGGCCGATGAGGTTGAAGGCCGCCCGCTGCTGATCGACCCCTCGGCCTACGGGGGCCATCGCGAGGTGGACCTGGCGATGTTGAGGCTCTTTGGCGCTCCCTCCGAGCGGGTCTTCGCGGCCTACGCCGAGGCCGCGCCCCTCGCGGAGGGCTGGGAGGAGCGCGTGGAGCTGTGGCAGCTGCTGCCCCTGCTCGTGCACGCCGTGCTCTTCGGCGGCTCCTACACCGGGGCGGCCGAACGGGTCGCGCGCCGCTACGCGGGCTGAGCGTCCCGCCCGGGTGGGGCGGTCGGAGTAGAGGCATGTGCGCCCGGGCACCCTCAGCGAACGCAGGCGGCTGTACCTGTTGGCGCGCGTGCTGGTGGCACGCCACTACCGCCGGGAGCTGACGCTCACGGCGGTGGCCCGCGCGCTCTCCTGCTCGCCCCGCCAGCTGCAGCGCGTATACGCCCACTTCGGGGAGGCCACCTTCCAGGAGGACCTCACCGCGCGTCGCATGGCCGCCGCCGCGGAGCTGCTGGCGGGCCAGTCGATCCCCGTGGCGGACGTGGCGCGCCTGGTGGGCTACAGCGGGGGCTCCCACTTCGCGAGCGCCTTCCGCCGCCGCTACGGGCTCGCGCCGGCGCGCTTTCGCGAGCGGGCGCGCGGGCGTCCAGCCGTGGTCCCACGGGAGTGAGCCCCAGCCGGTTCACCCCGTGACGGCACCCTGCGCGGTTACTCGGACCGCGGCGGCGTCCCCCGCGACGGCCTCGGCGCCGGGGAGGCGCACCCGCATCAGCGTGCCCCCGCCGGGGGCGGCCTCGGCGGCGATGCTCCCACCGTGCTGCTCCACCACCTGGCGCACGATCGCGAGACCCAGCCCTGAGCCGGGCCGCCCGCGAGCCTCGGCGCCGCGGTAGAAGCGGTCGAAGATGTGGGGGAGGTCCTCCGCGGCGATCCCGGGCCCGTGGTCGCGCACGGTGAGCTCGGCGCCCTCCAGGCGCACCTCCACGGGCAGGCCGGGGGGGCTGTACTTGATGGCGTTGTCGATCAAGTTGGTGACCGCGCGCCCCAGGCGCGCGGGGACGCCGGGAAGCACCGTGGGGTGCAGCTCGGTCCGCAGGGGGCTCCCGGGGCCTGTCCAACCGGCGTGGCGCTGGGCGCGCTCGGCGGCCTCCTGCACGACCTGGTCGAGGCGCACGTCCTCGGTCTCCGCGGGGGGCTCCTCGCCGCGGGCGAGGTCGATGAGGTCGCCCACCAGCAGCGTGAGCTCCTCGATCTGCTCCACCACCTCCGCGAACAGCTGCTCGCGCTCGTCGGGGTGGATGTGGGGGGCCTGCTGGAGGATCTCGATGTTGGTGCGCAGGCTCGTGAGGGGGGTGCGCAGCTCGTGGGAGGCGTCGGCGACGAGCTGGCGCTGGGCGTGCACCGAGGCGTCGAGCGCCCCCACGGAGCGCTCCAGGGCATCGAGCATGGCGTCGAAGCTCACCGCGAGGCGGCCGATCTCATCGGCGCGGGCGAGCGCCTTGGCGCCGTCCGGTCCCGCGATGCGCCGGGAGAGGTCCCGGGTTTGCGCGACGTGCTCGGCGGCGCGGGTGAGGCGCCCGACGGGAGCCACCACGGCATCCGCGACGAGCCGCCCGAGCAGCGCGGCGAGGGCGACGCCCCCGAGCGCGATCAGCAGGAGGATCAGGCGCAGGCGGTGCAGCAGGTGGTCGTCTTCGGTGAGCGGCTGGGCGAACTGGACCGCCAGGCCGGGGCGTCCTGCCGCCGTGGGGCGCACTCCCTCCGTGAGGATGCGCATGTGGATGCCCCCCGCGTGGGTGTCCTCGAAGAACGAGCCGCTGCCCCTCGCGGCCAGCGCGCGCGTGGCGGCGCCCACGGGCAGCGTCACCCCCGCCGAGCGGAACAGCACGCTGCCGGTGGAGCTCACGAGCTGCTGGTAGCCCCGCACCTGGTTGGGGCGGGGCGGTAGGTTGCCGAGGGGGTTGCTGCGGGGCGTGAAAGCGCCGCGCAGCGCTTTGGCGGCCTCGCGCCGGACGAGGAAGGGCACGTTGTGGGAGCGGTCGCGCAGCTGGGTGTCGATCTGCCCGCGCAGCTGGTGGGCGACCAGCAGGTAGGTGAGCGCGGAGGCGAGCACCACCGCGACCGCGACGGCGGCCGCCGCCAGCAGCGCGATCCGCCGGCGGAAGCTCATCGCCTCGCTCCGGCCGGCCCCGCCGGCCGCCGCGCGCGCGTCCGGGTCGCCGGCCAGGTGGGGCCTGCGGGGCTCACGATCCGCGCAGGATGTAGCCGACCCCGCGCACGGTGTGCAGCAGCCGTGGCTCCCCTGCGGCCTCGGTCTTGCGGCGCAGATAGCCCATGTAGACACCGAGCGAGTTGGAGGTGGCCCCGAAGTCGTACCCCCACACGTGCTCGAAGATCACCGAGCGGGTGAGCACCTGGCGGGGGTGTCGCAGGAAGAGCTCCAGCAGCAGGAACTCGGTGCGGGTGAGCTGCAGCGCTCGCTCCCCGCGAAAGGCCTCGTGGGCGAGGCGGTCCAGGCGCAGGTCCTCGAAGGTGAGCGTCTGCTCCTGCTCGTCCTCGCCGGTGCGGCGCAGCAGGGCGCGCAGGCGCGCCATCAGCTCGCGCAGCGCGAAGGGCTTGACGAGGTAGTCGTCGGCGCCCGCGTCGAGGCCCGCGACGCGGTCGTCGATCTCCCCGCGCGCGGTGAGCATCAGCACCGGCGTGCGGTCGCCTCTTTGGCGCAGGCGCCGGCAGACCTCGAGACCGTCGAGGTGGGGCATGGAGACGTCGAGGATCACCGCGTCGCAGGGATCGGCGCCGAGGCGCTCCAGCGCCTGGGGCCCGTCGGCGGCCTGGAGGACGTCGTAGCGTTCGAGGGTGAGCGCCCGCGCGAGCGCGTGCTGGACGGCGGGCTCGTCGTCAACCACGAGGATGCGCGCGTGTTCGGCCATGATGGGGGTGTAGCAGAGGGCCGGGGTCGAATTACGGGTGGGTATATGTGGCTCTCCGAAAGCAATTGAGGGCACTGGGACTAATACGTGGTGAAGAGAACTCGAAGAATCAACGAAGAGGGGCTCGACGAGGACGCCGCGCAGGGCTTGGCGGCGCAGTCGAGGAGGCTGCGCAACAGCATCGTCAGCCTGGCGGTGTTCTTCATCGTCGTCGTGGGCCTCCTGCTGGCGGTGCCGGGCCTGAGGGCGGCGGGTGAGCGGATCACCGACGCGAAGGTGGGCTGGGTGTTGGTGGGGGTGGTGCTGGAGGTGCTCTCGTGCGCGTCCTTCGTGGTGTTGTTCGGGCTTGTGTTCAAACGGCTGGGGCGCCGGTTGAGCTCGCGCCTGTCGTTGGCGGAGCTCGCGGTCAACTCGGTGGTGTCGGCGAGCGGGCTGGGGGGGATCGCGCTGGGCGCGTGGGTGCTGAGCACCAAGGGGGTCTCGGTGGAGCGGATCGCGAAGCGCTCGGTGCTGCTGTTCGTGCTGACCAGCGCCGTGAACGTCTCTGCGGTGGTCGTGATCGGAGTGCCGATGTGGCTGGGGCTGCTGCCGGGCTCGCGCAACCCCCTGCTGACGCTGCTGCCCGCGGCGGCGGGCCTTGCGACGATCCTCGGCACGCTCGCGGCGGCCCGCTGGGCGCGGGGGGCGGCGCAGCGGCGCAGCGGCGAGCGGGGCCGCATGCTCGTGGCGCTGATCGCGGTCGGAGGCGGGGTGGGGGACGCGGTCGAGCTGATCCGCCGCCACGACTGGCGCCTGCTGGGGGCCGTGGGGTACTGGCTGTGGGACACGGTGTGCCTGCTGGCGTGCATCGCCGCGTACGGCCCCACGCCCACCTTCTGGGTGGTGGCGATGTCCTACCTCGTGGGGATGCTCGCCAACTCGATCCCCATCCCGGGGGGCTTCGTCGCGGTCGAAGGGGGCCTCGTGGGGATGCTGCTGCTGTTCGGGGTGCGCCCCGCATCGATGGTGCTGGCGGCGGTGATCACGTACCGTGCGATCTCGCTGTGGATCCCGGCGCTGATCGGCACCGCCGCCTTCATGAGCCTGCGGGGGGAGATCGGCAAGCCGCTGCGTCCACGGCCGGAGGGCGCCGGAGGGGCCTAGCCGTCGGAGGGGCCTTGCCGTGCCAGCGGATCTGCACCGCCGGGACCTCCCCTTGCGGTGCGCCGGGGCGCCGTGCGGCGGGTCTAGCCTTTGCCGAAGAGGGCCCTGTCGATCGTGAGCGTGGCTGAGAGCCTCTGGCAGGCGTGTCCGGGCAGGGCGCGCAGGGCGGCCGCCACGGCGGCGGGGCGGGGGCCGGAGAGGCCGGGGCAGTAGACGGGCGGCGGCAGCGTCTGCTCGGCGGAGCCGGGAGCGTTGAGGGGGCGCAGGGCGCGGACGGCGCGCAGCCCTTCGGAGAGGCCGTCGGCGAAGACGTCGATCGCCACGCGCCCGCTGTAGAGCTCGATCGAGCTCCCGCCGTCGTAGATCACCGCGGGCACGCCGCGCAGCAGGACGTTGCGTTGGTGCCCCAGGGGGGCGTTGGCGTGGCGGCTGTAGATCACGGTGGTGATCTGGAGGGGAAGCACGCAGCCGCTGCCGAAGGCGGAGCTCTTGCCGGCGAGGCAGTTGCCGTAGTAGACGCCGTCGCCGGAGGTGCTGACGTAGTTGTTGCGCCCGTCGGCGGCGACGAGCCCGTAGGAGCCGAAGCGGGGGCCCACCCAGTAGACGCGGTAGAAGGGGAAGGTCTGGGCTTCGGCGAGCTCGCGCACGGTCAGCGGCGCCGGCTGGTCGTTGGCGCAGCCGCCGGCGAGCACGCAGGCGAGGGCTGCGAGCAGCACGGCGGGGAGGCGGGCGATCGAAGAGCGGCGAATGGGGTCGGGGGGTATGGGGGACGGGCTCATGACAGCGACTTTCCGGTGGCTGAGCTGTTGAGAGAGGGCATAGGACCGCGGGACAGGCAGCGGTTCAGCTCGCGGAGGCTGGGGTTCGGTGGGGTAGCACACCGAACCCCAGCCGATCTTGCCATAGGGTGCCGCGGATGGGCACGCACGTGGCGAGGGCACCCACGCCGGGGGTGCTGAGCGCAGGCGCGAGGAGGCGGGTGCCCTGGGGTCTCGTGACGGCGGCGGTGGGGGTGGCGGTGTGGCTGATCGTGGATCCCCGCACGCCGGACCTGGCGGGCCAGGTGTACCGGGCGAACCTCTTCCGGGAAGCGGGCTTCGTGGTGTGGGACGGGCGCTGGTACGGGGGCCACGACATGCCGGGCTACAGCCTCCTGTTCCCGCCGCTCGGGGCGCTCCTCGGGGTGCGGGCGGTCGGCGCAGCGGCGGTGCTGGCCTCGGCGGCCCTGTTCGAGGGGGTGGTGGTGGCGGCCTACGGGGCGCGCGCGAGATGGGCGGCGGCGTGGTTCGCGGTGGCGGCGCTGGGGGACGTGTGGAGTGGGCGGGTCACGTTCGCGTTGGGGGTGAGCGTGGCGCTGGGGGCGGTGCTGGCGCTGACGCGGGGCCGGGTGCTCGCGGCGGGGATCCTCGCGGGGTTGTGCGCCGCGTGCAGCCCGGTGGCGGGGGTGCTGCTGGCGCTCGCCGGCCTCACGTACTCGCTTACGGTGCGCTCGCCGCGCAGCCTGATCGTGCTGGGCGCTCCGCCCGCGGTGGTGGTGGCGGCGCTCGCGGCGCTCTTCCCGGAGGGGGGGTGGGAGCCCTACCCGCTGCTCTCCTTCCTCGCGAGCGCCGCGGCGATGGTCGGGTTCCTGTGGGCGCTCCCAGCGCAGCGGCGGCTGGCGTGGACCGGGGGCGTGGTGTACCTCGCGGCGTGTGTGGCGTGCGTGGCGGTGCACACCCCGATGGGGGCGAACGTGGAGCGCTACGGCGTGCTGCTCGCGGGGCCCCTGCTGCTGTGCGAGCTGCTGGCCCGCGACCGCGGCGGCCGCGCTCCCGCCGATCCGGCCCTGGCCGAAGTCGCCGGGGGTACGGCCGCGGAGCGAGCTCGCGTCCTCCCCGGGTGGCGGCTGCGTCCGCCGGCCCTCGGGGGCCGTCTCTCGGTGGCAGCGGTGGCGGCCCTGCTCGGCATCGGGGTGTGGACGGTGTGGGGGCCGGTGCGGGAAACGGCGGCGGTGGCGGGGAACCTCTCGACGAGCGCCGCGTACTACGTGTCGGTGGAGCGCTTCGTGGCCACCCACGGGGGTCCCCTGGCGCGGGTGGAGGTGCCGTTCACGCGTGGCCACTGGGAGGCGGCGTGGCTGGCGCAGCGGGTGTCGCTGGCGCGGGGCTGGGAGAAGCAGCTGGACGAGCGCTACGACGGCGTGCTGCTCTCGAGAACGCTCACGGCGGCGCGGTACCGGGCGTGGCTCGATCAGAACGCGGTGCGCTACGTGGCGCTGCCGGACGCTCCCCTGGACCCCTCGAGCGCGATGGAGGGCCGTCTGATCGAGGCGGGGCTGCCCTACCTGCGGGAGGTGTGGCGCACGCGGCATTGGCGGATCTACGCGGTGCTGGACCCCACCCCTATCGCGCAGGGGCCGGGCGCGCTGAGCGGCATGGGCCACGACTGGTTCTCGCTGCGGGCGCGCACCGGGGGGAGCTTCCTGGTGCGGGTGCGCTACACCCGCTACTGGACTGTCACCGCGGGCGCGGCGTGTGTGGGTCGGGCGCGGGGGGGCTGGACGGAGGTGAGCGCCGCGCGGGCGGGCAGGGTGAGCGTGGCGGCGCGCTTCTCCCTTGGCCGCGCGCTGGGGTTGGGGGGCTCCTCCTGCCGGAGGTAGTCAGCTCATGGGGGCGAGGTCGTAGAGGCCGGTGTAGCCGGTGAGATAGACGCGTTTGCCGTCGCTGATCACGGGGTCGAAGGCGCCGGTGCCCATCGTGAACTCCACCTTCCCGGTGGAGATCCCCAGCCCGTAGGTGCGGTGGGTGCCGAGGTCGGAGAAGTAGACGACGCGCCCGAGAATGGTGGCGGATCCGGAGATCTTGCCTTCGGCGTCGTAGGTCCAGTCGACCTGCCCGGTGCGGGCGTTGAGCGCGTAGAAGTTGCCGTCGTAGGAGCCCAGGTAGATGGTGGGGCCCAGTCCGGGGGCGTCGGTGACGGCGGGGGAGGCGTAGACGTAGGCGCCGGTCTGGTAGGCCCAGTCGAGCCGGCCGCTGGCGGCGTCGTAGGCGTAGACGCGCCCGTCGGTGTTGCCGAGGAACACGCGGCCGTAGACGACGGCGGCGGTGGAGTAGAAGGTGCCGCTCCCGAACAGGGCGCCTTCGGAGCCGGCGAGCCACAGCCGCCGTCCGGTCTGCTCGCTGATCGCTTGGACGTGGCCGGAGTAGTCGCCGAAGTAGAGCACCCCGTCCTGGAGGGTGGGGCTGGCCTTGACGGCCCCGGCGGCGTGGTAGGTCCACACGGTGCGTCCGTTCTTGGCTTCGAGCGCGTAGACGGTGCCGTCTTCGGAGCCGAAGTAGAGCCTGCCGCGGTCCAGCAGGGGGGAGGACTCGGTGCGGGAGGGCAGGTTGCGCGACCAGCGGATCGCGCCGTCGGTGACGTCGAGAGCCACGACACGACCTTCTTCGGAGCCGGTGGTGCGGGCGAGCAGGGTGGCGTAGACGGTGTTGCCGCCGACCGCGGGGGCGGAGGCGGAGAGCGCCCCGAGGGTGCGGCTCCAGAGGATCTTGCCGTCCCACTTGTCCACCGCGGTGAGGACCCCGTCGTCGGTGAGTTGGAGGATGCGGTTTTCCGAGAGCACCGGCGGGAACTCCCGCAGGGAGGTCCCGCCGCGGGCCCAGACGCGCCTGAAGGGGGGGTGCAGGCTCGCGGGTGCGGGGTAGTAGCGGGTGTGGTTCTTGGTGTAGCCGTAGATGGGCCACGCGAAGCGTTCGGGGCCGCGGGTGGGCAACGTGGGGTTGGCCTGGGGCAGGAAGCGCGCGTGGGGGTGGTAGATGGAGCCGGTGCGGTTGTGCGCGTAGACGTAGCCCCCGAGTGCGAGGCCGGCGAGCAGAAGGAGTGCGACGAGCGCGATCCAGCGGTGCTTCACGCGGCGATCTTCGAGGAGGGGGAGGCGGTCGCGCGGACCTCGCCTGCGCCCGCCGCGGCGGGTTCACGGAGCGTGGGAGCGTGCTTGGTGGTGGGGTGCCGCGCACGGGCACGAGCGCTCTCCCCGGGGCGCCGGGCGGCGCGAGCGAGGATCTGGGCGCCCGCGAGCGCGAGCAGCCACACGGAGGCGATGAGCAGCGGGATCAGGATCATGCCGGAGACGAGCGCCACGATGTCGCGGTTGGCGCTGAGCGACCAGTTCCACAGGGCGTAGTCGCCGAGGGAGAGCAGCAGAACACAGGCCAGGGGCCGAAGGGGCCGACGGGGCACACCTGAACCGTAGCGTGGAGCGGGGACGGAGGGGGCCCGCCCGTATGATCGTGCGCGATGAGCACCGCAGAGACCGGGATCGGGAGGTCGAAGGCAACGGGGAGCGGGGGGGTAAAGGAGACCAGGGTCGGAGGGGCGGCGGAGACCGGGATCGGAGGGGCGGCGGAGACGGGGATCGGAAGGGCGGCGGAGACCGGGATCGAGGGGTCGGAGATCTTCGCGCGGGGGCTGCTGGGAGGCCGTGTGGCGCTGGTGACCGGCGGGGGCACCGGCCTCGGCAGGGCGAGCGCGCTGGAGCTGGCGCGCTGCGGGGCGGCGGTGGCGGTGGTGGGCCGCCGCGAGGAGCCCCTGCGGGAGACGGTCGCCGCGATCGAGCGCATACAGGCAGGCAGGGCGAGCGGGTCGGTGCCGCCGCGCGAGCAGGCCGGGCCGCGCGGAGAGCAGGCCGAGGCGTGCGGAGCACACTGGGCGACGGGGGACGTGCGCGAGCGCGAGCAGGCCCGCGCGCTGGTGGCGGGCGTGCTGGAGCGGTGGGGACGCCTGGATGTGCTCGTGAACAACGCGGGCGGCCAGTACTTCACCCCGGCGGAGGGGATCGTGGCGAAGGGGTGGGCCGCGGTGTGGCGCCTCAACGTGGACGGGATGCTCAACATGGCCCAGGAGGCGTTCGACCACGCCGCCCTCGACCAGGAGGCCCTCGGCCAAGCGGGCCCGCAGGCGCTGGGCCGGCCGAGCGCGGGACGGGAGGGGCTGCAGAGGAGGGGGCTGCGGGTGATCAACGTGACCCTTTCCCCCCACCACGGAATGCCGGGAATGGCGCACTCCGGCGCCGCCCGCGCGGCGGTGGAGGAGCTGACGCGGGAGCTCGCGCGCCGCTGGAGGCCAGCGGAGGCGACGGTCTGTGCGGTGGCGGCGGGCCACTTCGAAACGGAGGCGATGGCGAAGTACCCCGACGCGGTGCGCGCGGGCATGGCGCGCTCGGTCCCGATGCAGCGCCTGGGTACCGAGCAGGAGCACGCCTGGCTGATCGCGCTGCTGGCCTCGCCCCTGGGGGCCGCGTTCAACGGTTCGACGGTGACTCTCGACGGCGCCCGCGACAACTGGTTCGGCCCCTGGCCCCCGCCGGGCCTCACGGACGCCGAGGGGGAGGTGCCCACGGAGGAGCGGCGGGGGCGGGGATAACTGCGAGGGCCGGGCAGACGTGACGGCCGGATTGGATCGGATCGCGCTAGCTGCACCTGGTGTCGGTGGCCACGAGGGCGGTCTCGGCAGGATCGTCGCGGACCACAGTCGATCTGCAACGGACCACACGAGGCCGATCTGGGCCGGTAAGATGGCGGGAGCCCGCGGGCGAAGTGTTGTGGTTGCACGGAAGCCTTCCAAGCTTCAAGGGCGGGTTCAATTCCCGTCGCCCGCTTGGAGCCGGCTCCGCGCTAGGCTCCTGATGCATTGCCACGGGGAGTGGCGCAGTCTGGTAGCGCACCCGGCTGGGGGCCGGGCGGTCGCAGGTTCAAATCCTGTCTCCCCGACTAGAGGAAAAGCAAGTGCTAGAGCCAAAATCCGCCGATTGGCTCTTTTGAGAAAGAAGCCCACGGGGAACAAACGGGGAACAATTTCTCGGACAACTTGCAAGTGCAGCGATCTGCGGCGATCCATCGCGCGACAAATACAGCTCTTGCGCAGTGGTGCGCAGAGCGCTTTGAGTCGGCTGGGACGGCGTGACGCCGGCCCGCTTCAATACACCGATGGAGTCGCCGCGCTCAGCCATCCTTCGAGAGCTTCGGACGCCTGACGAGGCGACGCTGGCCTTCAACAGCTTCGGCCTCGGAGGTCGTTTGCAGCCCGAGGATGCCGCCGACTTTCAAGCCGCCACCATCGCTCGCGCCGTATTGGCCGAGAACGTGCCCGACGACGTGCGCGACAACTTCGAGCGGGCACGCAAGCTCCACCTCTACGGCGTTCTGGAGTACGAGTTCTTCACGGCTGCCGGCGACTACGCGCTGCTGGTGCTGGAGGGCGCCCTCCGGGCGCGCTTCCTCGCCTTCTACAGCGACGGCATCCCGCTGGTACGCGGAGAGGCCGACGAGCTGCTGTGCGCGAGTACGTTTGAGGACGTGCTCGCCGCGCGTCGTGCCCGGCTGCGCGGAGCTGACGGTACGACGCACCGGCTGCCGCTGAGCGCAGACGCTCTGCTCGCCTGGGCCCGACGCGAGCAGCTGCTCGCCGGCACGCGAGCCAAGATCATCGAGGGCGTCCTGTCCGAACGGCGCAACCACGCTGCCCATCCCGTCGGGCACAGGATCAACATGCCGGTGGACTCCGCTCGCACGCTCCGCGATGTCGCCGAGACGATCAACAAGCTGTGGGGACACGACACGCCAGGCGGACGCCTCTTTCCCGGCCCGGTAGCTCGCCAGCCGAGGGTCGCCGCGGTGGAGCCAGAGGGCAACGGTGGCTGCGAAATGCGTCTCGAGCAAGTCCCCGAAGCCGACGAGTGTGAGCGGGCATACAACTACGCCGTATTCCTCGCCTTCGGCGACGATCGGCTGATCGCGCCCGGTCGCGGGGGCATTGGCTTCACACATCGACCCGGTTTTCAGACCACCCGGTTTCCCTGCGAGATGATCTGGCAGGGAAGCTGGGAGGAGCTGAGGGAGGCGATCGAGCAGGGCGTCTTCTCTGGGCTGGACGACAGCATCGACCATCTCGATCGCCTCTTTCTCATACGTGTCGGTCAAGGCCAGATCGACCTGGCGCGCTCGCCCGCTGACTTGCTGGCGCTCGAGGAGCAGCCTCGCGGCCAGTGGTATGCGGTGACGGCCGACGCGCCTCTGGATGCTTGGGTGCACGTGAGGGACCACGAGCCCGACGTGGCTGGCGGCACGGACTTCTGCCCGGAGTGCTGTGTCCAGATCACCGCGAGGCGTGTACCAACCGAGCAAGCGGTGGCGATCGCCAACGATGCCCGGCACCAGTCCTAGCCGTAGCGCTCATGCACGCCGACAACAGCCACCAGGATCATGTCGCGTAGCTCGAACGCTGTGCGGCTGCACAAGTTGATCGGTGAGGTGAAGCTGTTCGCGCACGAGTATTACCGCCTGACAGGCCGCCCGCTCGGCGTTACGGCTGAAATAGCTGAGTACGAAGCAGCGCGGATCTTGGGGTTGAACCTGGCTCCTGTTCGACAGAGGGGATATGACGCCATCCGCAAGACCCCAAATGGAGACCAGCTTCTACAGGTCAAGGGTCGCCGTGTTCCTGTCGGCGGTGGCTCTCAACGTGTCGGTGCGATCAACCTAGAACGCGAGTGGGACGCGGTGCTCCTGATTCTGCTCGACGAGAAGTTCGATCCGACCGCGATCTATGAAGCGGATCGCCCGACTGTCACCGACGCACTTCAGCGCCCTGGCTCGAAGGCACGCAACGAGCGAGGTCAGCTCAGCGTCTCGCAGTTCAAGGCCGCCGGGCGACGCATCTGGCCTTCCTAGCAGCTATCCCTCGTCGCGCTCGTTGGCCTGGTGGTCGACTCGGCGTGTGAGGAGCAGCGCTTGGCCTTCGCACGCCTGGCAGCGCAGTCGTGGGGCGCGGCCGTCGGCCTGAACGACCTCTATCGCAGTAGCTCCCTCGATCCTCTGTTCGACTGTCAGCGTTGGATGGCCACAGAGGTCAGGCAAGGGCGCCGTGAAGCGCAGCAGGGAGCCTGGGTTGGTCTGTGGATCGGTGTCAGCAGGCAGCGGAGCCTCGAACGTGCCCACGCACGGGATACGCAGCTCGCCGTCGTGCAGCAACTGCAGCACCGTTTCGGCCAGCACCAGCTCTCGGTTGTTGGTCGTGCTCGGGATCGTCCGCCCGCGACCGTCGCGTTTTTCCAGCTCGGCGAGCGCGCCGGCCACAATCGCGGCTACCTGCCAGACCTTCTCAGCCCCCGGAGCCGGCGGCGTGCGGCCCGCCGATCCGACGCCGCCCTCGGGAAGTAGCCCCGGACACTCGAACAGCACTCGGTCAGCCTGACCGAACGCGCGAGCGAAGCCGAGCCCTCGCACGGCATCGGCCGCACTCTCGGTTTCCATAAAGAGCGTCACGTCGATCCCGCCGTCGAAGTGAACATCCTCCCGATCTGCGTCGCGCTCGCCCGCAAGGTTTAGCGCGAGCACGGTCCCGTGGTAAGCGCCTGCATAGGAGAGGGCATCGCCAGGCAGCTCAGGCACCCGGTAGAGCGTCAGCGGCTGGATCACTTCCTCGCCGGCGAGGGACATCCTCACGGTAAGCACCAGAGGCTCGGAGAGGCCGAGCTCGAGGCGACCGTTGCGCAGCAGCCCGTTCGGATCGAGCAGCGATCGAAACCGATCCGGCACCGAGCCAGGCTGCAGACCCACCGCGTCGTCGTCGAGCACAATGCTCTGGCCCTTGGCGAGCGTAACCCGTGCCCGTATGCGTGCCTTCTCGCCCGCCTCGTCATTGGCGAACCACGGCTTGGGATGCGTAATCACTGCTCGCGGGCGCGGCTCTGCCGTCAGTCCCCTCACTGACTCGCCATCGCGCACCCTCAACTCATAGCGCGGCAGCCTGTCACGCTGATCTCGCCGCATCGTGAACGCCAGACGACGCTCGTGCGGTGGCTCCTGCTCGCCGACCTCACTTTCGCTGCGCGTGTACGTGAAATACGGATCGTGGCGGCCGATCTCCGCCGCAGTCGGCTCGGCCATCCTGGTCTTGTCATTAAGCAGTTCGGTCCCCGGCGCGAGCGGGCTCGTGCCGGTCTCGGCGATCTGTTGAATCGTCGGACGGAGATAGCTCGCCAGCGCGCCATCGTTCAAGAGGTCGATTAGGTCTGGTCGAGTCTCTAGGCGCTCAGCCAGGTTGTCCCATTGGTCGAGCGCGTCAAGCTGGGGATAGAGCGCCTTCTGCTCGGGCACAAACTTCTCGCGCCAGAACTTCAGCTCGCCCTTCTTCAGCTTGCGCGGGAACACGAACGTGTAATGCGGCGGCGGTGACTGGAGAGCCATCGCGGCCTTCAGCGATTTCCGGCATTCCGGCCAGTCGATCCTGTCGCCGCAGTTCTTCGCCTGCCAAGCGCGTTCGGGCTGGACGTTGAGATCGGAGAACACGTCGATCCCATCGTCCTGTCCCGGCCCGGTACGGTAGGCATCCGGGTAGTCCGGGCGCACCAAGCGCAACACGAGATCCTCCAAGCCGTCGTCGTTGAGGCTCGCCAGTAGCACCAGCACGGCCCGGTAGCGGTTGGGGTCGACCATGCTCATCGTCAGTGCATCGTAGGCGCGCGGCTACAAGCCCAACAATCCCGTGCAGCCCAGATCGGCGGCGGACGGTGCCAGTCCTCTAGCATCGCAGCGTGCGCTTCGTCGACCTTCTCCCAGCGGTCGAACGCGCACATGCAGCGACCCGCCTCGTGATCCAGTGCACGGGCTGCCAGCTGGGTGCATCCTTGCTCACGCTCGACCTGGATCGCCAAGGAGTACAAGCGGAGTATGTGCGGGGGTACTACTCGGGCTCGCCCGAGCAAGAACACTGGTGGGTAGAGGCCGAGGGTCTGCTGCTCGATCCGACGCGCGACCAGTTCTCCGAGGACTCGTTTGCCGAACACTACGCCGGCGAGTACAAGCGCGTCGATGCCAAGCCCGCCAGCAAGATGGAGTACGAGGCGACCATGCACCTGCGCTTGCACTGGTCGAGCAACCGCCGTGCGCGGGACGCGATCACACAGGTGGCAGCCCAATACGGTCTTGACCTCGCGCAGATCATGGAGCCGCCAGGCTTGTTCTTGGCTGTCCGTGCAACTCCTGACGGGGCCTGATCGAGCAGCTGCACAGCCTCCGTAGTGATCGACACGGCGGACGGCAGGCGGGGGCCCACACCTGTGCGGTCTACCGTCTTGTCAAACAAACCTGTTGACGGTGTTCGATCCCCCCGATAGCGGGATCGAATGGAGGCCACACAAATGAACAACGACAAGCTCATCTCCGCGGTTATTGCGGTCGAGCAGCGAAGTTGTAGCCCGGCGCCACGGGAGATGGTCGCCGACGAGGCGCAGTGGAGGGGCGCGGGACTGGAGCAGGAACTCGACCGCCTCGCATCCCTCGGTCTCCTTGATCGCCACAAGCAGCCGGACTGCGACCCGGCATATGCCAGCCGGTAGCGGGCACGCGAGCGATTCGCACGAGCAGCAGCTCGCCGAGCCGCTGATACTCGCCAGCGTCGGAAAGGATCTGCGCGTCGAGCTTGCACCCCGATCACTGCGCCTTGAGCATGGTGCCCGTGTCGATGTCGATGGCGTCGCGCCCGACGAGTCTGTCCTCGTGGAGGTCTTCGCGCATCAAGGGCGCCTCCGAGGCGGCCAGTTCCACAAGGTCGCGCGAGACGCGCTCAAGCTCATCACCCTGAAGCGCACCCGACCGGCGGCGCAGCTCGTCCTCGCTTTCGGTGATCCTGATGCCGCCGCGTGCGTGACGGGCACGAGCTGGCTCGCCGAGGCGCTGCGCGCATGGGAAGTCGCCGTGCTCGTCGCCGAGCTCGACAAGGAGATTCGCGCGGGACTGCGCGCAGCGCAGGTCCGGCAGGTCATGGTCAATCCCTCGCCTGCCGGCGACTAAAGGCCCCTATCGTCGAGGCGCCGAGAAAGGCGTCGCGGTAGCGCGCTCGATGGCTGAGCGCACGTAGCGGGAGCCGGCTTGCCCGGCCATTTTCGCATCCCCAAAAGGGGATGCGGCCGGAGCTGCGACCGGCCCCGCGGCGAGCGGGGCTTTACAGCCAAAGGAGGCTCAAATGTCTGCAGGAATCACAGATTCGGACACCATGTTCTCGGTGCGCGAGACGCCCTGGCACGGTCTCGGGGCCGTACTCGATCGGCCGCCGGCGACAGTCGGTGAGGCGATCGAGGCGTCGGGTCTCGGCTGGAGCGTCGCAAAGCGGCGCCTGGCGATCGACTGCGGTGCTGATCTGCCCGATGTGCTGCGCTATCGGGGCTTCACTGGTCATTACGCCACTGTCCGGCAAGACAATGATGAGGTGCTTGGCGTCGTCGGCGAGCGCTACCGGATCGTGCAGAACCACGAAGCGTTTGCGTTCGTCGACCAGCTGCTCGGCAGCTCGATCCACTTCGAGACGGCCGGCAGCCTGCACGGCGGCCGCCGCGTATGGGTGCTGGCGACGCTGCCCGATCACGTCGAGGTCGGGGGCGACGACGTGCGCCCATACGTGCTGCTGATGAACAGCCATGACGGCTCGACGGCCGTGATCGCGGCCACCACCCCGATTCGCGTGGTCTGCCAGAACACCCTTAACTGGGGTCTTACCAACGCCCGGCAGAAGTTCTCGATCCGCCACACCGAAGCGGTTACGCAGCGCGTCCACGAGGCTCGCCGGGTCCTCGATCTGTCCATCGACTACTACGTCCAGTTCAAGCGCCTCGGCGACCGGCTCGCCTCAGAGCGCTGCACCGAACGCCAGCTCCGCGCCGTCCTCGACAAGCTCTACCCGAACGGCACGAGTGACTCCGTGAGCAGCCGCACACGCAGCTCACGCCAGCAGACTAAGGACCGCATCGCTGACCTGTTCCTGTCCGGCGACACGCAGGGCAACGCGCCCGGCTCAAAGTGGGCCGCGGTAAACGCCATCGTGGAGTACGGCGACTGGCTGCGCCCGCTGCGCTCAAGCGGCCAGCGCTTCGCCCGCGCGCTCGATGACGGACCCGAGAAGACCCGTGCCCTGCAGCTCGTCGCAGCTGCCTGAAAAGTGGGGGTTCGGCGGGCCGTCCAAGCTCGCCGAGCCCCCAAAGACCTCGCCGTCGAAGCTCGCCCGCATTCTCGCCTACAATCAAGATCAAGGAGCCGGCCCACGCGGCCGATCCTCCAAGGAGCATTTGCAATGGCTACTCGAACCGACAACGAAATCCGCGAGCTAGGCCCCGAGGAATGGGCGCAGCTCGTTGATGAGAAGGCCCGCGCCCTGCTGGGCATGAGCGGCGAGGAGTTCGAGCGACGCCTGAACTCGGGTGAGATCGACATAGACGACAGCCCCGAGATCACGCGCGTCGCAATGATGCTCCCGCTCAATGGCGCCTCCAAGTAAAGATCCCGCCGAGGCCGTCGAGCACTATCGCGGCCGAACGGTGCGGCTGCTGTCTTGCTTGACCAGTGCGCACACCACCGTCAGCGGCTACCACGCGGCCGATCATCCGCACCGCCTGCTGCTGGCCCGCGGCGACGCTGCGCGGCTGCACGCCGAGCCACGTCTCACGCTCCTCGTCACCGAGCAGTACGAGGTTCGCCAGAGCACCGCAGGCTGGCACGTCGAGATCATCGGCTACCTCTACGCCATCGGATACGAAGACCACGAGCTCGTGTCCTACCACTGGCATCCGAGCGGCAAGAGCACGATCACCCAGCCGCACATGCACGTCGGCGCCGCCGTCCAGATCGGTGATCGGTGGCTCGGAAAGGTTCATCTGCCCACCGGCGTGGTCGGCCTCGAGCAAGTCATCGCGCTCGCCATCGTCGAGCTCGGCGTCGAGCCGCTCCGCGACGATTGGGAACGACTGATCGCCGAGGCCGCCGCCCGCTGACGCTTGCCTGGAACGCTCAGCCTCGTCAATGGGGGAGCGGAGCGCCCACCACCGTTGCCAACCATCCTGTGGCGCCTGCAGCGAGCAGCGTCTGCACGATCCCACGCCGTAGAACCAGGAGCGCCACTGCGGCAGCCACCAGCACGAGGTACTGCCACTGCTCCTGCAGTGCGCCCGCCAATGGGATTGCAGCACCGAAAATCGCACCGATCGCCGCTGGTCCGGCACCGTCGAGGAACGCCCTGGCGGCAGCGTTTTGGCGCAGGCGCTCGAAGCGCTGGCCGCCGAGCAGGATGAACGAAAAGGACGGAGCGAAAGCGACGCTCGCCGCGAGTACGCCGCCAGCGATGCCGTGCGCGGCATAGCCCACCGCGGCGACCGTGGCGACGACGGGGCCGGGAGTAACCTGCCCCAACGCAACAGCGTTCAGGAACTGCCCGCCGCTCATCCAGTGGTAGACATGGACGGCATCGGTCTGCATCAGCGGCACGATCACGAAGCCACCACCGTAGGAGAGCGCGCCCACCTTCAACGCGGTCCACACCAGCGCGCCAATCCCGCCAACGCCCGTCACGGCCCCAAGCAGCACGGGGTTCAACGAGAGCGCTGCCGCCGCGCGCCGCTGCCAGGCCAGCTCGAGAACCCCGCACGCCAGCAGCACGAGGACGAGATAGCCGCCGACCGTCGCCGCCGCGCCCGCCGCAACGAGCAGATAGGCCAGCCAGCGTAGCGCTCGCCCGCGCGCAGCCCGCACCCGTAGAAAGCTCGGAGAAAGCAGACCCAGCGCGGCGTGCACGGCCACGGGTGCGACCGCGGCGCCCGCGCCAGCTCCGACGCCGATCACCCACTGCGGCGGCGCGCTTGAGAGGAACAACAGCGACAGCGCCAGGACCATCATCACGGCGGGCACCACGAACCCAAGTCCGCCGACGATCGCACCCCACGGCCCGGCCACGCGATAGGCGCAGTAGATCGCAAGCTGCGTCGAAGCCGGGCCAGGCAACAGGCCACACGCGGCGTTGGCGTCCTCGAACGCGCGGGCGTCCATCCACTCGTAGCGGTCGATGACCAGCCGCCGCAGCATCGCAATGTGCGCCGGCGGGCCGCCGAACCCTGTGAGTCCGATCCGCGTCCACTCCTGTGCGACGATCCGCAGCGGGACCGCACCCTCGGGATGCTGGCGGGCATAAGCCACCGTGTCCGCCTGCTCCTGTGTGCTGGGTGAGGCTGCACTCCGCGATAGCCGAGCGACGATATCGCGGCCGCGAGCCATTGGTTGCTGACGATACGGCAGCCGGACATCTGCGGTCCAGTGCACCGACAGCGAGCGGGTTGGCGCGCGCACTCGACAGCCGTGTGGGCAACACGTGCTCTTGAGCTCGTCACTGCTCTGATCGCCGCGGCTGGTGACGTGAGGGCTTACCGCTGGCCGGGGTGCCGTCCCTCCCGATGGTCGCACGCTTGCGCGTGCGGTTGGTCGGGGTCGGCTCCCCGTCCGGTGGGAGCCCTGTCTGAAAAGGAAGGCCACATGGCTAGTACGACTAACGCAACCCAAAACGGCAACGGCCACGGCGCTGCCAAGGTGCAGCTCAAGGACATCCCGCTCTCGCGGATCGTCGTCGCCGAGGGCTTCAACCCTCGCGGCGAAGTGATGGAGGACGACGAGCTGCAGGCGATGGCTGCCACGATGCGCGAGCGCGGTTGCCTGCAGCCGATCCGCGTGCGCGCGACTGAGACTGGCGACTTCGCCCTGATCGCCGGCGAGCGGCGCTACCGCGCCGCAGGGCTCGCCGAGTTGGCCACGCTTCCCGCAGTTGTGCTGACGGCTGGCGCTGGCGACGAGGGTGAGTATCTGGACCTGCTGACCGACGCGATGATCGAGAACGAGCTGCGCAGCGATCTGGACCCGCTCCAGCGCGCCCGCGGCTACCAGGCCATGATCGACGGCGGGCTGGGCGTCCGCGCGGTCGCCGAACGCCTCGGCGGCAAGACCAAGCGCTCCTCGCGCGAAAAGCGCATCAAGGAGCACCTGGCGATCCTCGCGCTCCCTGAGCGGCTCAGGACGCTCGTAGCCGAGCAGGTGATCCCTCTGCTCGGCGTCAAGACGCTCGTCGCGCTCGCCGAGATCCACGAGGAGTTCGCATACGCGGCGGTGCGTGCGGTCACTCCTGACGACGACGAAAGCGAACCGTACACGTGGCAGGATCTGATCGAGGACCCGATCGACATCGCAATGAGGTACATGGACGACCTGCCCGCAGGTGTCTACTCGAGCCGCAGCTCCTATCCGGTCGACCAGTTCACGTTGAGCGAGAAGGCGCAGAAGGACCTCGCCACCTACACCAAGCTCACCGATGGCGGGCAGATCACGCACGTCCGCTTCGGCGCGGATCTCGTCGAGCAGGCACGGCTGCTGGGCGCGACTCACGAGGCAAGCTGGTTCTCGATCATCCTCGGAGACGACGTGGCCAGTCGGCTCGCCGAGGACTACATCGCTGCTGTCGTCAAGGAGGCGCGTGCACGTCAGCGTCGTCAACGCGACGCCCAGCGCACGAGCACCGCAGGCTCCGCGAGCGCAACCGGCGACTCGTCCGTGGACGGTGCTGCGGCCGGCGAGCCGGAGAGCGAGGCCGAGCGTGCGCAGCGTGAAGCAGACGAGTCGAAAACCAAGCGCGCCGAGCAGCAGCAGAGGCGCGAGGACGCAACGAAGTTCAACCTCGAGCTCGGTCTGCTCATGTTCAAGCACCTGCCGAAGCTCAAGGTCGATGAGCGGGTGTTGCGCATCCTGGCGAGTGTCGATCTCGGCGGGTCGCTGAGCAAGATCGCCATGCGCGGCCCGCGGCTTTCTCTGCCTACGTGGGTCGAGCAGGTCCAGCAGAAAAGCGGCAAGACGAAGACCGTCTATTTCGACGCCTCAGACGCTGAGCGCAGGGCAAAGACGTTCCTCGAAGACGCCGAGAGTGCTGCCGACATCTCAGGCCGCACGTTTACGCTGATCGCGCTCGCCGCGCTGACCAACGAGGATGCGGTGGCACAGTCCAACCGCAGCTTCTACACGCTCGCCTTCGAGGGTCCGTGGGCCACGCAGGCAGCCCGCGATCTGAACGCGATCGTGCGGGAACGCATCAAGGAGGGGCAGTGCGCAGCTCTGGACGAACTGCTGGCTGAGCGGGTCGCCAACGATGAACGCCAGGCCGAGCGCGAAGCCGAGGCCGAGCAGGCGCGTGTGCGGGTGCAGGATGCGTCCGCACGCATCAGCGAGCTCTCCGAGGAGGATCTGGAGCAGTTGCTCGCTGACGCTGAGACCGCCTGGGGCCAGTACAGCCTCAAGCGCTACGAGGTCGAGAGCGCCGTCACGACAGAGCGCGAGCGCCGCGAGAACGCAAGCGACGAGGTTGAGCCTGCCGACGAGCGCGAGCTCGCCGAGGCTGCGGCCTAACCCGCTACCCGAACAGTCGGAGGCTGGGGCAGAACGGCTCCCGCCTCCGACGATCGGGTGTGTTCCACCTCTGCCCTGCTCAGCAACGGTTCACCGAGCATGGCGGTGATGACGGCTCAGTGTGCTCGTTACCACTGCCTCGTGGTCGAGCTTCGCGCTCACGCCAATCAGCGCGTGCGCCGCCGTCCGAGGGCCGAGCCTGAACATCACCGTCAGCCACCCGTGCTTGAGGAGGACGGTCTTGGCGCCAGAGGCGACGGTCCTTCCGTCCAGCCGGCCGGTGAAGCCCACGCGGACACTTCCACTCGCCGGGCCAGTCACATGCACGATCAGCTCGCGTCCGCGCAACGTCTCCGTGACATGGAGTTTCGGCGCAGTCGTTGTGGAGACGTGGCCCGAGCCCCCCGGTTTTGAGGACGGCACCACGACATTTGTGCGCGCGCCGTTGGCCGGGTTCGCGTTGCCCGCCGCGTTGCTCAGCCACACGGCGATGCTCCAGCTCCCAGGGCCAGGGACGGTCACGGTCGCTGGCCCTGTCGCCGGAGCCGCAGCGGGCGCGCTGCACGAGCCCGATCCGCTCGCAGGGCATACTTGGTAAAGCGCGCTCGTAATCGGTGCGAGCTGGCCTTGCGGCTCGCTCCAAGTGACCGTGAACGTGGAGCTGCCAGTCTGCGTCGGGGTAGCCGAGAGACCAACGGGCGCCGCTGGCGCGCTGTTGTCCACGGTGATTTCCTCCGAGGCGACGGCCGATTGATTGCCGGCGGCGTCGATCGCAACAAGGGTGAGCGTGTGCCTTCCGTCTGAGAGCTGCGTTGTTGGCAGTGTGAGCGTCTGCGTGCCCGTCGAGGACGGGCACGGCTGGGCAAATGTGAAGTTGCACGGTGCCGTGTAGGTCTCCATCGTTCGGCCGTCTGCCGAGAGAACGATGCTCGCTACGCCGCCGCCGACATCCTGAGCGGAGACGGCGACGCTTTCTGTGCCCTTGTGAAACCCGCCTGCTTCGCCCGCTCCCCACAGAGCGCCCGAGGGGGTGCTTAGCGTTGGCGGCGTCGGGTCGGAGAGAGTCACCGTCGCTCCATACATCGTCGCCCAAACGGCGTGCTGCGTTGCCCCTGTAACGCATTCCCGTCCTGCGGGCGGCTGACACACAATGCCAAGCGACAGTTCGTGCGCAGAGAGGTCCGTGATCCTCGCTGGTTCGCCTCCTGTACCCGGCGGCCCACCAACGGAACACGTCTCTTCGTTTTCGACTGTATCCAGGCAGGTTTCGCCGGGCACGATGCTGCCGTCGACCCGCAGCGCCGGGGACCAAGAGTTCTTGGGATCGAGGGAGTGGCCGATATAGCGTTCGTAGGTGAGCCCCGTGATCGTCGTGCCTGCTGGCGCGATGAACGTCCAGCCCGCGCTCGTGCCAGGCGCGGCGTCGCTCGTGAGGTCGAGCGCGTCGGTTGTCGAGAGTCCGCCTTCCTGGTCGGCCTTGCCGCCTGAACCTCCCAGCTCATACGGGCAGTTGACGTGCTCGGCATAGTGGGAGGGCTGGGCCGGATCGTTCGTCGCCCACATCCATGAGTTATTGGCAGCTTCCGACGCGAAGTTGCACGCACTGACCTGATAGCTCCCCGCCGCAGTCGCAGGGGTTGGCAACGCCCAAGTCGCCAAGGCGAGCATGACGCCGATTGCGGCGCTCCATGCTCTCATCGTTTTTGCCGCGCCTTTCTCGCTGTGCTCGCCGGGGCTGGGAGGCGAAGCGTCATCCACGGGCTCGCGCGTTCGACATCGTAGGGGTCGACGTAGCGCACCGATACCTCCGCAACGCCGGAGGTCGGGAGCGTCAGATTCGTGAAGACGCCGTGGAGCGTGCGCAAGACACGCAACCGGCGAGAGCGTCCGTGGTGGCCGAGGTAGCGCACCTGCGCCTCAGCTTCCCTGGGGCGGCCGATCAACGCGAGCACGAGCCGGTGCTTGACTCGCCTAAGCTGCGCCTTCGGGCGTGCAAATGGTCGCCTCATCGCCGTCAATGGTGCCAATGGCTGAGGAGACGATCCCGCGGGCGGGCTTAGCTGTGCGCCTGGCTCGGCTGCTTCGCCCGCCGAAACGATGGCTCCGAGGCCCGCGTTGCGGAAGGTCTGCGCGATGTTGAGCACGCCTTTGTCGGCTTCGGTCAAGTCCTTCTCGCCAGCTTCCGGCGAGAGGCCCGGCTGATAGGAGTCAAGTGCGTCCAACGCCGCCGCGGCGATCACCGACGCCTCGCTCGTGCCTTGCCAGTAGTTGTAGTTCGGGGCGCCGCTCGTCGGTTCGGCTCCGTCGAGGTCGCAGCCAGGCGCGAGCAGTCGCAGCCCTTCTCCGCGGTTGCTGAAGGAGCAGAAACCGCCGCCCTGCGTGTCAGTCGCACCTACCGACAGCACGTCGGGGTAAGCCGCGGGGTACTCAACGGGGCCACCGTCATCGTTTCCCGCCGCCGCGACTACTGCGACGCCGTTGTTGGTGGCGCGTTCGACCGCGTTTCCCACCAGTTCAGTGGCTTCCGCTGAGCGTCCTTCCGAGGTGCCGAGCGAGAGGTTGATGACGCGGATGTTGTACTTGTGCTGCAGTTCAAGGCATTCTGTGATTCCCGATGCGTAGGCGCTGTACGAGAATGTCGTATGACCGGACTCGAGGATGCGCACCGAGACAATTTGGATTGCGTGCGGGGCCGTGCCGACCATGCCCCAGCCGTTCGCGGGCGCCCCTGCCATCATGGCGAGCACGGTCCCATGCAGCGTCGGCGACACATCTCCGCCAGAGCCACCGTCGAGCGCCGTTCGTTCTACTACAACGCCTTCCGTGTCGGGGTTCAGGTTCACGCCAGTATCAACAAGGCAAAGGCCGGCAAGCTGCGCTGGCGCGGGATCGTAGGGAAGGAAGGCACCGTCATCGGCGACGGCCTGCGTTGTGATCGCGGTCTCAGCCCTCGCCATCGACGGCGACAACAGCATCAGCGGGGCAAGCGCCGCGACGATGCACGTCCAGCGAGAGAGCATCGCCGATGCTCGAAGATCGCGCTTAGCTCGTGCTGACATTCACCACCCGGCTCTCGCCGATGCCGAACGGGAAGCCCACCTGACCGCCAGGCACTTCGGCGCGGAACGGGAAATGCCCAACGCCGCCCTCGAACTGGTAGAGCACACGAAAGCGGCCACGCCGGTTCGTGCGAGGAGTCCTGAACGGCTCCCAGCGGCCACGGTAATGCACCAGCAAGTCCACGATCGTTCCCTGCCGCGGGATCGGTCCCTCGACGGTCCCCGAGAGAACGATCATCCCTTCCGAGCCCGTGCGCGTCGGGCTTATCCGCAGCCGCACCCCAGCGGCCACCGTCTCCCTGATGCGCCCGATAGCCGCGTAGTTCGCGTCACGGGAGAACGCGCGGTAGCCGACCTCGATCAGCCGCGAAGGCCCCCCTCGCAGACGCACGCTGAACGTGCCATCGACGCCAGTCGCAGCGTGCGCTACAACCATCGGCGTCGCCGTGCCGTCGACTTGCTGAAGCACATCCAGGCTGGCGTGCGCGATCGGATGGCCCTGCCCATCGAGCAGTCGCCCGGAGACCACGATCGCACGGTGCGCGTAGCTGCGGGTGATCGCGGCCGGCAAACCGAGCCTCAGCTGCGCTTGCTCGCTTGACCCGATCCCGTTGGCGCTGCCGATGCCCAGCGCCTGCGAGCCGGTGCCACCGGGGCCAGGAAGCGCACCCAACGATGCTGTCTGCGCGGCGTTCTGGACCGTGACCTCGCCGCTATAGATGACGCTCGTGTTCTGCGCTGCGTCCTCGACGACGAGTTCGACTCGGTGCTGGCCGTTGGCCACCGTGGCAGTGTTCCAGCTCACGGTGTCCGACACGCTCGGCGGGCACGCCTGGAAGTTCGTGTAGGAGCAGCTCGCCAGGTAGTCCTTGACGGCGACGGGTTCGCCGTCGACGCGCAGCTGCACCAGCCGGACGCCCGAGCTCGTGTCCGCCGCCTGGTAGCTGATCGAGGACGTGCCCGAAACCGTCCCCGAGCTCGCCAGTGCGCCGCCCGTCACCGTGCCGCTCGGCAGGGTCGCGTCCTGCAGCGTCAGCCGCGAGCCGTACAGCTCGAGGATGTTGTTCTCGCCCGACCCGAACGTGCAGCCAGCACCGGCGTCGTCGTTGGAGCAGTAGTTCGCCAGCGTGATCTCAGTGGTGGTCGACGGCAGCACGTAGGTGCTGGGTTCACTACCCGTTATCGGCGTCGTGCTTTCACCGACTGCGCCGTCATTGTCGGCGGCGATCCCAAACGTGTCGGCACCGCCGATCTGATGCGAAGCCTGCCACCACACCTTCGCTTCGATGATCGTGATGCCGCTCCCTGCCGGCACCCCGATCTGAACTCCTGCGGTGTTGCCAGGGCTCATGCTGCCGCCCCTGGGTCCGATGTAGTCGCCGGGGCCGCCGCTGCATGTTCCCTTCACGTTCTGAGGGCTGCCGAACACGGTCCACGAGCCAGCGTCATCAGACCCTGTCGACGGGCAGTTGTCGATCACATACGTTCCCGCGCTCGCACCCGAGGCGAGCGTCAACGCCAGAGTACCGGCGGTGAGCGAGAGCAGGGCGAACCTGCGCAACAGTCGAGGGATGCGCTCGGCCGCGGCGAGTAAGGTCATCTCAGCCCGTGGTGACATTAACCGTCCTGCTTTCTCCTAGTGCAAACGGAAAGCCGCCTTGGCTGCCGAACACCAAGGCCCGGAAAGGGAAGCGCCCGACGCCGCCCTGGAATTGGTAGGCGACGCGGAACCGGCCGCGGCCGTCTGTGCGCGGGTCACGGAAGGGCTCCCAACGCCCGCGGTAGTGCACGAGCAGCTCGACCACGACGCCCTGTGACGGGATCGGGCCGAGGACCCTGCCGGTGAGCGTGATCGTGCCTTCTGAGCTGGTCCTACGCGGGTTCACTGCCAGTCGCACGCCCGCGCGCACCGACTCGTGCAGCCTGGCGGTTGCCGCGTAGCCGCTATCGGCCGAGAACGCGCGGTAGCCAATCTCGATCATGCGCGACGGTCCTGCCGGCACAGCGGCGACGAACGTGCCATCCGCTCTCGTGCGCGCATGGCCGATCAGTTCCAGGGTCGCGCCGTTGTCCTGTTGCAGGACATCCAGGGTCGCGCCTACGATCGGCAAGCCCTGAACGTTCAGAAGCCGCCCTGATACCCGCAGGGCTCGCCTGCCGTAGCTGCGAGAAATCGCCGCGCGCACGCCAAGCTGCAGGTGAGCGCCCTCGCTGGCGCCGGCGCCGTTTGGACTGCCTACGCCGATCGAATCAGAGGATGATCCTGCGCCGGGGCCTGGTAGCGCTCCGAGCGAGCTGGCCACGGCGGTAGGGTTGCTCACCGTGACCGAGCCGAGCGCGTCGTTGGTCACATTGCCCGCAGCGTCAGTGATCGTCAGGCTCGCAGCGTAGGCTCCATTGGCAAGTGCATCGGTGTTGACCGAGAAGCCGCTGATGGTCTGTGTGAGCGGGCAGGCGTTCCAAGAGTCATAGGCACATTCGCCTGCAAAGTTGAACGTGTGAACGTAGGGCGTGCCGCCATTCAACGGGCTGAGCGTCAAAGCTGCGCTGCGAACACCGCTTTGGGCGTCGCTGCCGATGAAGCTGATCGGCTGTGAGCCCATCACTGATGCACCGGAGGCAGCGGCCGTGAAAAGTGGGCCGCTCACGCTCGCCACCTTCGGCGGTGTGTCGTCTTCCAGGCTCAGCGTGATGTCGGTAAGGGCTGGTACGTCGGTCGCATCGGCGAAGTCGCACGACGTCGAGCTCTTGTCGGTAGAGCAGTTGACGTATGCCTCGAAGTCGCGGGCTCCCTGCGGAAGGGTCCAGCTTTCGCTTGCCGTGTAGGGGCTTCCGCCGCCGTAGGGCAGCTCAGCGCCGCCGGGCAGAGACTGGCCGGCGGAGGTGAACCCGAGGAAGGCGTCATCGCCGGTGACAGGCGACCCGATGACCTCTGCGCTGATCGAGTGGATCGTGACTGCGGGCACGCTGCCCGGAACGTCGATCTGGAGCCCGACCTGGCTGCCGCTGTGCCCGTTCTCGGTCACGATGCCGCCGTGTTCTTCGGTGAAGACGTAGACGCCGATGCTGCCGCCAGCCGAGCAGGTGTCAGACAGCACAGTGTCGGCCTGCGTGTTATTGCCAAATACGCTCCAACCCGGAGAGACGGCCGGCACACCGGCGGCGCACTGATACATCGGATATGTGCCTGCGCTCGCAGCCGGCGCGAGCATGAAGCTCGCGGTGAGCAGCACGATCGCCACGGCGAGTCCGAATACACCAGGCGGCTTGGTGAGTGTCTTAGTTGGTAGCAACGTCGACCACCTTGCTCAACCCGCGGCCAAAGGCGAAATCCGCTTGGCTTGATGGCACTTCGGCTCGGAACGGGAATCGTCCCAGCGCGCCCTCGAACTGATAGACGACCGAGAAGCGCCCGGCAGCGTCCGTCCTCGGCGTACGAAACGGCTCCCACCGACCCCGGTAATGGACGAGCAGATTGACACTGACACCCTGGCGCGGGACCGGGCCGAGCACGCGCCCGATCAGTGTGATCGTGCCTTCCGATCCCGTCCTGCGCGGGCTCACATAAAGCTGGATGCCCGCCTCGACCTGCTCGGTGAGCTTTGCCACGGCGGCATAGCCCGCGTCCGTCGAGAAGGCGCGATAAGCGACCTCGATGGTCCGTGACGGGCCGCCCCGCACGCTCGCCAGAAAGGTCCCGTTCGCGGCCGTCTTCGCGTGCCCGACCAGAGCGAGCGTCGATGAGCCGCCGACTTGCTGCAGCACATCGAGAGTCGCGCCGCTAATCGGCTGGCCTTGAGCGCTCAGCAGACGCCCCGAGACGCGCAGCGCGCGCTTGGCGAACGAGCGCGTGAGCTGGCGGTGCTGACCCAGCTCCAGGTGCGCTCCCTCGCTCGCGCCGACCCCGTTGGGCTGCGCGACTTGCGCGATCCCGGCAGCACCGCCTCCAGGTAGAGCGCCGAGGGAGTCATTCGCCGGTTGCAGCGTCGTTATCTGGCCGTCATAGACGACGCTTGCGTTCTGCGCCGCATCCTCGACCGTGACCTTGAGGGTGTGGGCGCCGTTGGACAGCGTGGCAGTGTTGACCGGCACGGCCACCGACTCGCTCGTGCGGCACGGCTGGCTATGGTCGAACATCAGTGCGTCTCCGCTCTGCCCGATCGGGACGCACCGCCCTTCGTTGTTGTTGGGCGTGCCCGAGTAGACGGTCTTACCGTCGATCTGCACGACCACGAGGTAAATGCCGGGGCCGCCGGGGTCGCTGGCTTGGAAGGTCAGTTCCTGCGTGCCCTGGACGTTCGGATTCAGCAGGGTCCCGCCGAAGCCGCCCGCCGTCGGTGTGGCGTTGTTGGCGAGTTCGACGGCCGCGCTGCTGACGTACACGGCCGCATCGAGACCTCCGCTGGCCGGGCAGGTGGTCGCGCCTTCATAGGGGCCGACGCACACCGCCACGGCGTACAGGTTGCTACCGCCGACATGCGTAATCGGAAACGCACCGGTGAGCGTGCCGTCCTGGCCGCAGGCCAGGTTGTATTGGCAGGTTGCGATTACGTCCGCGGCGTCGTGGGTCGCGTTCGGTGTCGCCAGCCACGCCTGCCCGTGTGGTGAGGTCAACGTCGCCGCGATCGTGCCGCCGGCGATCGTCGACCCCGACGGCGCGGTGAACACCCACTCGGGGCCTTCGTATGCGCCCTGCGGCGCTTCACCGCTCTCGACCGCACTCAGATTCCCGCCTTCTGCGCAGGAGTTCGTGTCGCCGCTGTAAGGGCCGACGGCGCCCGTTGCGCTTGTGCTCCATCCGTCCGTGGGTGCCGGCTGCCCATCGGGTTGCCTGCACGAGAGCAGCGTCCATGTACCGGCCTGGGCGCTCGTGGCTGACAGCGCCAGCACCATCAGCAAGCACGCCAGGGCCGCGATCAGCAGCTCGCCGACGCTGCGACAGGACAGACCAAGGATGCCGTCAGCGCGTGGTGACATCGACCGTCCTGCTTTCGCCGATGGTGAATGGGAAGCTGCCCTGCCCGCCGAACACCATCGCCTTGAACGGGAAGCGCCCAACACCGCCCTCGAACTGGTAGACGACCTGGAACCGGCCGCGCGAATCGGTGCGCGGAGCACGGAACGGCTCCCAGCGACCGCGATAGTGGACGAGCAGCTCCACCACGACGCCGCCCGGTGGCACCGGCCCGAGCACTCGTCCTTTGAGCGTGATCGTGCCTTCCGAGCCAGTCGAGTGAGGGCTCACATCGAGCCTCACGCCTGCGCCGACTGCCTCGGCGATCTTCGCCACGGCCGCGTAGCCCGTGTCCGTTGAGAACGCGCGGTAGCCAATCTCGACCGTCCGTGTCGGCCCGCCCGGCACCGCGGCGATGAACGTGCCGTTGGCGCGGGTGCGAGCATGTCCGATCACACTGAGGTTCGGCGAGCCGCTGATCTGCTGGAGCACGTCCAGCGTCGCGCCGGCGATCGGGTGGCCCCGCCCGTCGAGCAGGCGCCCGCTCACGCGCAGCGCCCGGTGCGCGTAGGCACGGGTGATCCTGCGTTTCAGTCCCAGCGTGAGCTTCGACTGCCGGCTCGCAGTCGAGCCGTTCGGTGCCCCAACTGCGGCGGCGGCCGGCGATCCGCCGCCGCTCGTGCCGGGGCCTGGTAGCGCCCCCAGCGAGTTGCTCGCCGGCTGCTTGGTCGAGATGCTGCCGTCGTAGACGACCGCCGAGTTGCCAGCCGCGTCCTGCACGAGCACCTTCAAGGTGTGCTGGCCGTTCGGCAAGCTCGTCGTGTTGATCGGCAGGTCCACCGACTCGCTCGCCGGGCACGGCTGGCTGTAGTCGAACATCAGCGCGCCGCCGCTCGTGCCGACAGGGATGCACTTGCCGCCGTTGCTGTTCGGCGTGCCGGAGTAGACCGTTTTGCCGTCGATCTGGACGATCACGAGGTACACGCCGGGGCCGCCCGGATCAGCCGCATTGAGGGTCAGTTCGGCGGTGCCTTCGGCGTTCGGGTTCAGCAGCGTTCCGGTGATGCCGCTGCCGGTCGGTGTCGCTTCGTTTGCGAGGAGCAGGTTCGCCCACCACACGCGCACAAGCGACCATGCGCCTTCGCTACCGCCCGAGTTGCACGCATAGCCTTCGTGACCTCCGCATCCAGCGCTCAGGTAGAGGTTGCCGCCACGGTCGCTGGGAATCCCAAGGACGCCCGAGAAGTCGTATGTGCCGTTCGCACAGGGCGGCAAGCCCGAAGCGCACTGGTAGAAGACGTTGGAGCCGTTGTAGGCATATTCGGGCGTGTAGGCCACCGCTGTACCCGAGGCGTTGTAGCCACCGCCATCGGCAAAGAAGCTCACATCAACCGAGCCACCGATCAGCCGTGAGCCGCCGGGCGGGGTGTACTGAAGGGTCTCGTTGGAGCCGACGCCGACGGCGGCGTCTGTGCTCAGGATCGCGTACATCGGGCTGCCCGGCGCGCACCCGGTCCCGACGTTCGACCCGTAGCCGCCGCCTGCGGCAAAGCTCGACCATCCTTCGCTCGGCGCCGCCGACTGGCTCGGGTTCACACAGGAGACCTCCATCCAGCTTCCCGCGTATGCGCTGCTCGCAGCCACCAACCCGCCCAGCACCACAAGCGCCAGCGTCAGCGCGCGGCGGGCGAGCCTTTCCTTCTGCTTGTTCGTCATCGCGTTCATTCCGTGGTCAGGCCCCCGTTTTGTGGGGCTTCGCGGGTCTATGACCCCAACCGCCGCGAACCGGCCAACAAATTTTTTCCGGGCTTACTCATGGGCTGAACGCTCCTCCGCCGTGCTGGTCTTCGGAGCTGCTGGCTGCACGGGCTGGCGCGACGGGAGCGCTCGTGCTCGCGGGTACGCCCAAGTAGGCGAAGCCACCGGGTTCGTGCTGCCCGGCGGCGCTCGACCGCGCGGCGCCATGCGTCACGCTCGCCTGATGGCGTACCCCGGCGTGCCGCTTGCGCGGACGGCTAGAGGTATGCACGCCGCGGTGGTCGCTAGCCCTCAGTGACGGGGTGAGCGCAGTCGCGCTGAGCGGCCGTGGGATCGGCGCTGATGACGGGAACGCTGCGGATGCGCTGTGCGCGGGGTGGCGGTGCCGTTGCGCGGGACTCTGTTCGAGGACGTGTGTGGCGACAGCTCCACCTGCCAGCACGCCGATCGTGACCACGCCGACGGCGATCTTTGCGCCGGCGCCGGCGCCGGCCAGCATGGCGACCGCGCGTTCGCGCACACCACCCTGCCCATACGGCGCCGTCTCGATCCCGAGGCGGTGCGCCAGCAGCCTGGCTCGAACGCCGAGCCTCGAAAGCCAGCCAAGATGACCGATGAGTACGGGCGGCAGCAGCGCGGCGGCCTGGTCACGGAAGCTACGCCGCAGCCGCTTGGCGTTCGTCTTGTGCTCAAGGCGACAGTGGGCGCAGCTCTCAAGATGGGCGAATGCGCGCTCGGCCAACTCCTCGCTCGTGCTTTCGCCGTTCTGCAACGCTTCGATCGTCTGCGCCCGGTATCCGCACAGTCGGCCCGTGTCGTAGAGCAGCTGGAAGCGCTCCCGCTTGCGTGCGCACACCCGCGCGGTATTGCGCGCCTCGTTGAGAGGGATCTCAAGCACTGTGGCGATCGCCCGGTACGCAAGACCCTCAACCAGCCAGCCAAAGACCCGTCGCTCGCGCTCGGTCAGTTCCGTCAAGAACTCGCTGGCGATCAGACGATCCTCGTGCGCAAGGACGGCCGGTTCGGGTGCGCTCTGCCCCTCCTGTGCCTCGGCCATGAGCCGGAAGCTGGGAGCGTTGCGTGCCAGGATCTTCGTGTGCCGGTGCGCGTCGCGGTGTTCGCGCAGTGCCCGCCGCTTGATCCCGTCGCGCAGCGCGTTTCGCAGATGCTCCTCGCCGGCATAGGGGCGCCGGTAGAGCGCCAGCGCCGTGTTCTGGTAGATGTCCTCGAGTTGCGCTTCGTTCAGCCCACGACACTCCGCAAAACCGCGGGCGATGCGCAGCTCCACCTTCTGCCATTCGCCAAGGAGCTGGCCGACGCGCTCAGACCCAAACGCACGCCGACTCCCGGCTTGAGGCACAACTGCGACCCCTTCCCCCGGTGGGTCACGAGGGCATCCAGCCCCTGCGTTGGCGTCTACCGTGTCCATACATCTATCTCCAGGTCAGTCCTGACCCAGCCGGAAAGTCCCAGCAATTCGGGACAGTTCTGCGGACCCCATTCTACTTGCAACATTTCATTCAAGCGTCAACCATCGGGCACCGTCCAGTCTCGGCAGTCCAAACGTGCCGCATACGCGGTTCGCGTGCTCATCGGTGCGGCACCGCGACGGTCTCCACAACGGCCGCGCCGACCATCACGCACAGGATCAGCGCGAACAGGCCGAACCCTTCCCTGACGGTGAGCGCATGGCGGCGTTGCACGAGCCACGCGCTCGCGCCCAGCGCAAGGCCGCCCCACTCCAGAGGCAGATGGGGGAGATAAGGCAGCAGCGCTACGCCGTAGGCGCCGAGCTTGGCACCCACCGGGAGGGTGGTCGCAATGACCAAGAACAGCAGAACGCCGTCGGTGACATGCCGGGCCACCCAGTTGCGGTGAACACCCAGCACGCCGAGCAGCAGCGGCCAGGACACCATCGGGATGTTGTGAGCTGCGAGCCAGAGCACATGCCCGGCATTTGGCGGCGCGTTGTGCTGCGCTGGATGCGCGGGGGGCGTCAGCGGATTGCCGAGGAGAGCCACCAGCGCCGCTGGAGCCAACGTCAACGTCCAGACCACGAGATACGCAGAAAGCCATATCGCTGGCAGACCCGCCGGCAGCCACCGTCCCGCAAAGCGAGCGTTACTCAGTTCTGCGGCAGCCATTCGCTCACCGCATAACCGCCGGGCACGCGCGCCAGCCGCGCCAGGGTGACGTGAAAGGAGGCGGGCAGCCCTTCGTACTGCGAGGAGCCGCCGGTCTGTTCGCGGGTGACGATCGCCCACATCCCAGGCTGTGCCTGGTCGCCGGCGATGCTCACGATCTGCCCGCTGTTCCAGATGCGCCCACGGACGATCGTGGTGTCCGCCTGGCTCGATGCGGCGGCCTGCTGCTCGGCCAGCCTTGCTGAGCCGACCGACATCTCCGCCAGCCCGCGCTGATTGCTCGTCAACGTGCGGTAGGTCCAGTTCGAGTAGGAGTGGCTGAACGCCGCGAGCGCGGCCGACGGTGTGCTCTGCATGTCCATCGGCGCCTGCGACGCTGGCGAGGCGGGCGCCGGAGCCGATGGTTCACCGGCGTTCTGTGGCGAGCTCGGCGAGCTCGTGGTCGGTCCTGCGCTCGGCGCGTCGGGATTGCTGCACCCAGCCAGCGCAACCACAAGTGCTGCCAGGCACGCTGCGCTCGCTGCTCTGATGCTGCGCCTGTTCATAGGCCGCGTGGGTGTCGGACGGTCCAGGTCGACCAGTTGGGCACCGAGGCCGAGACGCGCCACTTCGGGCCGGGCTTGCCGGAGTTCGGCCCCGTGTCGTATTCGGGCTTTTCCACCGTGTCGAAGCGCAGACCGCCCACGTACATGAAGGCGTGCGCGGCGTTGGCGTAGATCGAGACATAACGGCCGGGGCCAGGTTCGCCGTAGGACTCAAGTTCGGTGGAGTCCTCGGCGTATTCGCCAAATACGCCGCCAGCGTGCAGCACATAGGAGACCGCCGAGGAGCAGTCATAGCCAGGCTGCAACGTGTTCAGCGAGGTGCCGTGCGCTCCGCCCCAAAGGTAAACCGCGTGGAACAGGCGGTTGCCGGCGGCCACCATGCGCTTCACCGCCACGGGGGCTTCTTCGCCAGCCGCAGCCAGCCCACTCCGCAGCATCTTCGTCTGCGCGCCCGGCGTGAGCGGCAGCGGAATGCTGCCCGCGCCTTCGACTACCGGACAGGCCGCGCCCGCTTCGCCGGAGCCGCCGGCTTCGGTGGACGCTGGGATCGCGCCGAGCGTTGGCGCTGCCCCGGTGCTCGGCGCAAGCTGAATCTCGACCGCGCTCTTGGTGATCTGAAGCTGCTGGGCGGCCTGCCACCAAACGTCAAGGCGGTAGGGCTGGCCGCTTGAGATGAACTGGCCAGGTCCTTGTCCGTAGCCAGTGTCGCGCTTGAGCAGCAGGCTGTCGCGTCCGTCGTGAGCGACGCGAAGCCCGGTGAGATACGGAAGGTTGCTCAGCGCGTTCGCGTCGGCGAATGTGAAGCCCCCGGTATTCGCTGGGTTGCTGTCGAGCACCGACAGCTCCGCGAACGAATCAGGATGCGACGGGAGATATGACTCGCCGGGATTCGGGATAGAGCCGTAGTCGCCAGAAGTCGGGTCGCCCGGCCCGCCGTACTCTGTCGCGCCGACTTCATACCAGCGCCCCTGTGCCAGTCCCAAGGGCACCGCATAGAGTCCTTGGGACAGCGGCCCGCCGCCGGCCGGCTGATTGACCTGGCCGACGCTCCCGGCGCCACCACAGGCGTTTTCGGCTTCCTGGGAGAACAAGCCCGCGACCCCAGCGGCCACGAGCACGGGCAGCATCACCACCATCAGCGCGGCGATCAGCAGCACCGTCTGCACCTGCCGGTTTTTTAGCAGCGCTATCGCTATGCGCGCCTGCATCACGCGGTCAGCTCCAGCTCGGCGAGCGCCTGTGTGCGCCAGCCCTCATCCGCACACAGCAAAAGCGCCTGCCAGCGTTCCTCCCAGGTCTCATCGCCGGTCTGGCGCAGAGCCAGACGCCGCACAGGGTCATCGCGCGCAGGGTTCGAGGTGGCGATCCAATACTCGAGCTCGGAGACGATCACCTGGACGATCGCCTCGCCGCGGGTGCCGTTCTCGACATACACGAGCGCGTACTCGCCGGGGACGGTGCGTAGCTGGGACATCGCGGCCTCGCGCTCCTCGGTGTTGCTCAGCGCCTCGCGCATTCGTGCCAGCTCCCTGGCCTCCTGGCGGCCGGTGACGCGCATCCTCGCGTTGGCGACCAGCGCCTTGCCGTACTCGTTGTCGAAGTCGGTGATCTGCTGACTGATGGCGATCACCCACACCGCCCAATGGCGGCTACGCCTACAGAACTCGTTGAACCAGCGGCCCGTGGCGGGCCGCTCGGTCAGCTTCCAGCACTCATCGACCGCCAAGATCGTCCGGCCGGCCCAGGCGTGCTTGGGACCTTCGCCTGCGAGGTACTCGGCTCGGGTGCTCTCGATCCGGCGCTTGACGTGCTCACAAAGCACGAACAACACTGCGGCGGCCTTCGCTTCCGGCACGCTCTGCGTGTCAAAGACGATCAGCGGCGCGTCGGGCAGGATCGTCGTCGGGCGATCCGTGAGATAGGCATAGGGGCCGTCCCCGACGTAGTTGTTCAGGCGCATCGAGAGGTTGCGAAGCGCCTCCGCGATCCCCGCCGAGCCCTCGTCGCGTTCAACTTGGTAGTGACGCTCAAGCTCCTCCTGCAACAGCAGCTCGCGCGGTTCCTCACCCGTCAGCGCGCAGCGCTCATACACCTCGGCGATCGCCAGCCCGAGCAGGTTGCTCTCCAGGTCTGTGAGCCCGTATGAATCCTGGCCTGGATGGTGCTCGCCGAGCAGCTGCGCGTGCAGCGCGAGCAGATAGTCGACCTTCTCCGGCGACACATCGCCTGAGTCCTCGACATCCCACGAGTTGATCGCGTGCGCGTCAGCGCCGATCTCAACCGACGCTGCACCGGGGATCAAAGAGGCGAGGAACGCGAAGTGACCTGCCCTGTCGATGATGAACCCGGTCGCGCCCTGCGCCAGCGCGCGGATCAACAGGATGATCGTCGCCATCGTCTTGCCCGACCCCGTGATCCCCGCGACCAGCATCAGATGGTTGGTGTGCGCCGCATCGAACGGGTCGATGCGCTCCAACGTGCGACCCGGCAGCGCATAGCCGAGCGGGATGCCGCCGGGACTGCTGCAGCTCGTCCCCACCAGCGAGAAGGTGTCCCCGACGTTGCGGCTGACGTACTTGCGCTTACGGGCAGCCACGTCCCTGCCGAGCGGCAGCGTGGACTGCCACAGCTGCTCTTGGGCGAACAGGCCGTGGTTGACCCGCGCGTCGCTTGCCATCGTCACCTCCCGCGCGGTGGCCTGGCACAGCTCCGCCAGCCGCTCGGGGTCGCGCTCGCTGACGGCGTGGTAGATGCTCACGCGGTAGATGCCAGCGCCGACGCTCGCAGCGAGTTCGTCGACCAGCTCGGCCGCCTCCTGCTCGCGCACCCGCGCATCGGGGTCAAGCGGACGGCCATTACTCTCCACGCCGCGGTTGACCCCATACAGGCGCTTGTAGCGGCGCTTCTGCGCCATCCGCTCGCGGTAGCGCTCGGTCGCCTCGATATGCACGCTCAGCACGAACGGGCTGGGCGACTGCATCATGTGAAGCAGCCAGCCAAGCCACGTCTGCTCCGGTGCCAGCGAGACATAGAAGATCTGCTCGAGCGAGGAGCCAATCCGCACGCGGTTGCGATCAGACAGGTCGATCTCCGCGGTGCAGATCGCCTCGCTCAGCGCCTGCGCGCGAGCGTCCGCCTCATCCTCGCTCTCGCCGACCCTCGCGGGCTGCACGACCTCGCCCTGCATGAAGCTCGCCGGCAACGACCCCGAGCTCTGCGCGTCGGGGTCAAAGCGGCTGTGCAGCAGGTCCAGCACCTCGTGGCCCGACAGCGGCCGTGCCGATAGGCCCATCGCGTCGAGGTCTGTGCGTATGCCTTCGGTGTGGCGCAGCGAGTCACGGATCGCCCGCAGATGCACCGACTCGCGGATGCGCAGCGCCCGTCCGCGCCGAGTGCCGAGCACCGGCCGGCGCGTCGGCTGCCACGGGCAGACCACCAGGTAGCGAAGCCGCAGCGGGTTGATCGCCCTGGCGGTCTTGCGGATCGACTGCTCCTGGGCGATCCCAAGCCGGCGGATCGCCGTCGCGCGCTCCGTCTCGCCAGCGTCCTCCGCGGCGCCAGCCGCGCGCTCGCAGCGGTAGGTCTCCTCCGCCAAAAGCGCCTCAACGTCCAGCGTGCTGCCCTGCACATACAGCTGCAGGGACTGGCGATCGGGCAACCGTGCGGCGATCTGCGCAAACGCGCCTGAGATCTGCTCGCCCTCGGATTGCTCGACCGCGAGCGGGTTGACCGTCTCCACTTCCAGGTAGCGGACATACGTGCCGTCCTCCCTGATGAGCAGCCCGTCAGGCTCAATCGCGGCCACACCCAGCAGGTCACATACGCGACGCTTGCGGCCCATCAGCCCCAGCGCTCCCAAGCCACATCATCCAGAGGCTCCACCGGCGAGCCCTGCCCGACAGGCTCCTCCAACTGCTGCTGTTCGGTGAGAATCACCACTCCCCGAGCACGGCACGCTTCTCCCGCCGAGCTGACCGGCAAGGTGTGAGCGCTAAAGCGCCAGCGCCACATCGCGCGCAACAGCACAGTGAGCTGCAGGCCGCCGCTCTCAGACACATAGGTCAGCGCGGCCGGCAGCCCAATAACGAACACGCAGAGCGTGATCGCGGGCTTCGTGGGCACGTGCGCGAGATGGATCACGCCCAGCAGCACGGCGCTGCCCGCGATCAGCACCGCCCACTGCTTGACGGTGAACCCGACGAGCTTCGGCGCCTCATCCAGCGAACGGAAAGTGCGGTGAATCACGGCCCGCTCCGAGGACGCGGCCTACGCTTGCGAGCCTGCGAGGGCGGGGCAGGCCCGGCCGGCTTGGCCGCCTGGCGCCCCGCGCCCGGTGCAGGGCCGCGCTTGCTTGGAGGCGTGTTTGCCCGTTTGCCTGGGGGCGTCGCTTCGCTACGCGCGTTCGCAGCGACTTTGCGCCCCGGATGAGCGCCCCCAGCTTGAGCTGACTTTGCCGCTGCCGGCCCGTTCGGCGGCGGCCCCGCCGCCGGCCTGACCACCACCTTCGGAGCGCTCGTGCGCGAGCCCGCAGTCGCGCCCGCGCTGCCTGACCCAGCTCGCCCGCCAGGCCGCGTGCCGGGCGTCTTTGTGCCGCTGCCGCGCGCCGGTGCCCTGCCCGTCGCGTTGCTCGCACCAGCCCGAGGCCCATGTGCCGGGCGACGAACGCCGGAGCGCGAGCTTGCCGTCATCGCCGCCCGCGCCTCGCGCGGAGCGTTGGCGAGAATCGTTCCCGCCCGCGAGAGGCGTTCGCGCACCCCGCCTGAGCGCGTGGCTGCTCGCCCGCCACCACGGCCCGCCGCGCCGGCTGCCATGCCGCCCACAGCGCCAGCGCCGGCAGCAGCCGGGGTTATCGCCGACACCAAGCCGGTGCGTCGTGCTGCGCCGGCCAAGCCCCGACGAGCCGCGCCGAGCGGTCCTCCCTCCGGGGCGCCCATCGCGCCAGCGGCGCGACCCGCGCTTCGTCCCAGCGCAGGCATCCCCTCCAATCCGAAGCTGCGCAGCCGCGCGTGCGCGGCGCGCATCCGCTCGGCTCCCGGCATCGCGCTCTGGCTCTGCGAGCCACCCGCCGCGCCTCCACCGCGCAGCGCGCCACCGAGGATGTGCCGCAGCTCCCCGAACAGCATCAGCGGCAGCTTCACCGCGAGGATGAAGGTGATCAGCCCCGCAAACGCCGCCGCGATATGCCCAGGCAGCCCACCGGCGCCGTGCGTGACGCTGGTCGCATCCAAGGTCAGCGCGCCAGCGGTGGCGAACAGGAGCGTCCAGCCGATCGGCACAAGCACGATCGCCGTCAGCGCGTGGCCCCACACCCGCGCCAGATGAGAGAGCTCAGGGATCGGCGCCAGCGCGATGAACGGAGGCCCTGCGCAGAACACCAGCGCCAACAGCACGGTCAACGCCTCCGAGGACGCGAACAAGGAGGCGGCGAAGACGACGCCGACAATCACCAGGAACGCTCCGAACACGCCGCCGGCGCCCAACAGCAGCGCACCACCAAACAGGACGGTGATGATGCTCGCCAAGCCGTTAGCGACAACCGGGAAGCCGAGGATCGCGTGCGTCAACGTGTTCGTGGCGTCGACTACCTGCTCGACCAGCCAGCGGTAGATCACCAGCACGCCGGTCGCCCACGCGCACCGGCCCAGCGCGCTCACCGGATGCGCGGCCCCGGTGAGACCCATCATCCAGTAGCGCAGCGTGCAGACCGCCAACGTCACCGGCATCAGCGACATGCCCAGGTAGGTCATGTCGCTCTCCAATTCGTCTACATGCCCCCAAGTCGCAGGGTCCGGCAGCGCGACGAGATGCTGGATCGTGGCGACGGTGCCGTGCTTGAGAAACCCAGGAACCAAGGCACCCGCGAGCGCCGAAAAGAACCCCTTGGCGATCGCTTCGATGATTTCGTGCAAGCTCGGCAGGCCGAGGAACGCCAGCGGCGCGAACTGCCCTCCGCCGCCCGTAGCGGCGGAGGCTGCCGGCGCGCACACGAGCATCAAACAGAGCGAGCCCGTGACCGCCGCCGGCAGCAACCGTGCGTGTCCGCGAAAGAGCACCGCACACGCCCTTTACGCGACGATCCCGCTGATCGAGGCGAGGATCGCCAAACCCACGAGCGTCTTGATCGCCACGTCATGCGCGCGGGAGTGCCCGGCCATGAACATGATCCCGACGACCGCGATCACGAGGCTCATCGCCGTGCCGCCGAGCCACACCAGGCTGCCCTTCAGCTTTTCAACGAAGTTCTGAACCCCGGTGATCGGCGTGCCTTTAAACGCACCCGCGGCGTTCAGAGCGTGAGCGTGGGAATCCGGGAACGCCACCAGAACCGCAACCGTGAGCACGGTCCCCGTCAGCGTCCCCAAGGCCAGCAGCAGAGCCGCTCGCCTCCGATCTCGACAGGCGAGCGCCTGTCTGAATGTGAGCGCCATCACTGGCCTCACCTCCTTTGTGGTGGGTTGCAAGCTCACGGCGAGAACAGGCCCCCTCTGCTCTGTTCAGGCGCTGGGGCAGGCGGCGCGCTCGCCTGCGGCGGCACACCTGCTGAGGGCTGCGGCGCTGGCGCTTGCCTTGGAGACGGCGCGACCGTTTCCCTGACGGCAGGCGCCACCGGATGCACAAGCCGCGGCGCACGGTGCTGGACTGGTCGAGATGGCCCAGCGCGCGAAGCCCGATGCTGGACGGTGTATGGGCGCGGGGATCGCGCCGCCGCCGTACTAGGCGCGTTCGACCTCTGTGCTGCTGGCGGTTTCAGAGCGGGAGCGCGATCCCTCGCGCCAAGCGCATGGCTCGGCGCAACCACGCCGGCCGCCGCAGGACGCGCGTGGCGGCCGTCCAGTACCGAGGCGGCGCCGACGACCATCCACAAGGCGAGCGCCGCGCCGACAGTGCCCGCGAGCACCCGATGCTCGCCCAGCCATCCACGCACACGGCCCCGATCGCCGAGTCCACGCACCACGCGCCGACGCGGATAAGCGCGGCGCCAGCCGGGGCCGCTACGCCCGGCCAGCACATCCTCGACATGCACCACGAAGTCCTCGTGCGGGAACTCGCGCTCGCCAAGCTCGCCCGCGAGTTCGTCCTCGAGCGCGCCAGCTGGCGCGTCGAGCTCCGGTGGCCACTCGCCCAACGGCTGAGCGGCGGCCTGCGCAAGCGCGTGCAGACTCGCCGCTGCATCGGGGACAAAGGGCGGGGGCTCCACTGGCGCCGGCAAGCGTTGAGCGCGGCCGCGCTTGCGCCGCCGCGCCCGCACCGGCACCGTCGGCGTGCTCAGTGAATCGCCCGCCGGCTCCGCCAAGAGCAGCTCGTCATCCGACGCGCTGCCGGCAGCCGTGGGGGCCTCCGCGTCGCCGTCAAGCGGCTCGCCTCCGGGAGCCGCCACGTACAGCGTCACCATCCCGTTGCGAGCCAGGCCGCTGCCTGCCGCAGGGTCCTGCGCGACGACGAGACCGACCAGCTCCGCCGGGCAGCCAAACGAGCGATCAAGACCAGGACGCAACCCGGCACGACGCACCGCCTGAGCCGCCTCGCCGGCTGGCTGGCCCACGTAGTCGCCGACCGCCTGGCTGCCAGAGCCGCCGCCGCGGCGAGCGGTCTTCGCGCGCTGGCTCACGCGCTCGGGTACTGCTGTTCTATCGGTCATCGGCGTTACTGACCTCAAGCGCCCCAGACCGGCCAACGAATTTCTCACGCACCCGGCGAGGCGCCCAAAATGCACGCGCCCCGCTGACAGCCAACTGTCAGACGAACGAGTGGCAGACAGACAAGTGGCAGACGTTTAGCTGCGACCAGCCAGCAGTTGCGCGTAGCGCGCGAACCGCGGGTCCTCAAACCAGCCTGGTGCGCGGACGACCGCGGGCGGCAGGTCGCGGTAGACGAGCACCGCGCGCCCGCGGCCGATCTGCCGAAGCCACGGTGACGGCGCCGCCTTCTGATGACCAATGCTCAGCGTGTGCCGCGCCAAGCCCGTTGACGTGGACGCATTGGCGACCGGCTCCTCGCCGAGCAGTTCCGTGAGGTATCCGGCGCTTGTCGGCTCGGCCAAAGGCGGGATGAACACCTGCGCGGTCGACGCAGCGCAGATCGCGTCGCGGGCTGCGCGACCGTAGCGCTGGTCGATCTGCGCGATCGACTGCCAGATCGTTGCGATCACGATGCCGTGGTCTCCGCACTGCGACAGCCACGGCGCGAGGTTGCGGACAGGCGCGATGTTCGCCGCCTCATCCATGAGGATGAACAACCGCGGGTCAAGCACACCGCTCACGCGGGCCTTGACGATCGCCGCCTCGTACATCGCGGCCACCAGCGCCAGGATCACCGGCCGCAGCGCATCCTGGTCGTGTCCGGCCGCCACCACATAGATCGTGTTGGCCTGCCCATCGAGAAACCGCTCGGGGGTGAGATCGCCGACGGCGCACGCCGCGACCTGCGGGTAGCGGTAGGCACGCAACAAATTGAGCGCGCTCATCACCGTCGTCTCGCGGTTTCGCTCGTCGCGGCGGCTCACGCCCTCAAGCTGGTCTGCCGCCGCCGAGGCGCCCGCTGCCTTCAAGCAGGCGATCGCGCCTGTGAAGTCACGCGCATCCAACCACCTGACCAGCTCGCTCATGCTCTCACCGGCGATCGCGGCGGCGTGGAGCAAGGGCGCCAACATGCTCGCGGCCTCCTTGTCCCAAAACTCGTTGGCGGCGTTGCTGCTATCCGGGTGCGCCGCCGACGCAAGCGCTTCACCTGCACGGATCGCGCCAGGCCAACTACGCGCCGGGATCAAAGGTGTAAAGCCAGCGCTTGAACGGTCGCCGAAGGGGTCATAGACCCACACGCGGCCGAGGCTTCGACGATAGGGCGCCGTCGCGTCATAGATGTCGCGCTTGGTGGAGAGAACCAGCGCCGGCCCGCGGTGATCCAAAAGCCAGGGCACCACATAGCCGCTGGACTTGCCCGCCCGCGGCGGCGCGACGACCATCGGCTGCACCTCAAGCTCAGCCGCCAACGTCCGTGCCGGCACCCGTCCGATCACGCCGAGGTAGGGGCGGCCCGAGGCTGGCCCCTGCACCCATAGCCGGCGCAGGTCTGTCGGCACCGCCCACGTGCGCGAGCGCACCCAGCCGCGATCCACGGCACGCCGCGCGATGGTGCGCTGCTCCTTCCCCAACGGGGAGCCGGCCCGCCACGAGCGCACACGGCGATAGACCTTCCACGCCGCCCAGCAGAGCAACGCCAGCGAGAAGAAGGTGACGAGCGCGTAGGCGGGCGCCCCCGGCGCAGCCGCTCTCTCGGCTGCCCTCGGAAACGCACGACACGGCGTGCTCCAGCCACCGCGGATGACAAGCCGCCACATCGCAGTCGCGGCGTCGCCGGCCGGCAGCCGCATCGGTGCTCGCAGCGACACCAGGCACGCCGCCTGTGTCCAGCACCACGGCACCACGCCACTGACAAGACCGGCAAGCGCGAGCACGGCGATGGCCGAGGTGAGCATCCTCGTCGCCGGGCGCCGCCCAACGGTGTGAATCCTCATGCGGTGCCCGCCTTCGCATGGCAGCCAGGCACATCCAGTTGCGCTGCGCGCGCTGGTCTGGTGTCGGTCATCGCTGCTACTGACCTCCAGCGGCCCACACCGGCCAACGACTTCGGCACCTTCACCCTCAGCTACACGGTCAGCTCAACCTCAGCGCGACGGTTAGACCTTGTGCTCGTTGCTCGCGGACGGTCGCCGCCGCGAAAACTCGTTGGCCGTTGGCGAGGGCTTGTGGTCAGTACCCACACAGGCCGCCGTATCTGACGCGGCCGGGATACGCAAGGAGAAACAGACAATGCCGTCCAGCCGACGATCAAGAACGGGTCACGCTCAGCTGCAAAGAGATGAACCGACTGGCTGTTCAAGCAGTCCTCGTTGGTTGTCGGCACGTCGTGTCTTGCCCCATTTTGGACACCGCCGGACTAGCGCTTCGGCCCCCTTACGGGGGCTCCCCTTCGCCCTTACGGGCTTCGGCTCCGCGCGCCGGTCGGCGTCTTTTTTGGGCTGCGTCACTAGCACCAACAACCACCAAACAGGAGGAACAGCAATGAACAACATCAACCGAGTCGTCATCACCGGCAACCTGACCGCCGACCCCGAGCTGCGCTCGACGCCGAGCGGAACTCCGGTCTGCAGTCTGCGGATCGCCTGCAACACGCGCCGCAAGAGCGGCGAGGAGTGGGTGGACAAGCCCAACTACTTCAACGTCACCGTGTGGGGCGGACAGGGCGAGAACGCCGCCCGGTATCTCTCCAAGGGCCGTCCCGTCGCGGTCGACGGGCGCCTGGAGTGGCGCGAGTGGGAGACCCAGGAGGGCGACAAGCGTCAGGCCGTGGACATCATCGCCGACTCCGTGCAGTTCCTGAACAGCGGGAACGGCGCGGGCAACGGCGCGGGGAACGGCGGCGAGGAGCGCGAGCTGGCCACGGTCGGCGCCGGCGCAGAGGAGGACACCCCGTTCTAGGGCTCAAGGCGGCCCGCGCCCCCCACCGGGGCGCGGGCCGCAAGCTCACAGCCAACGGGACACGACCATGAACCAGACCACCGCTTTCGACCAAGCCCTCGAGGCAGTTCGAGCGCGCGATGCCCGCCTGCGCGCGATGTGGGAGCTAACCCCAGCTCAGCGAATCGCCGCGATGCGCCGCGGCGAGCTCACGCTCGAGCAGTGCGCCGCGTGGGCCGCGCGCCACCCCGATCAGATGCCGCTGCTCAACGGCGAGTTCGAGTACCTCGCGGCCTTCACCCCGGAGGTCCGCGATTGAGCCTCCCTGAATGCCACCCCGACGAACTGCTGACCTACCTCCGCATCCTCGCGGAAGACTCGCGGGCCACCCAGTTCTTTGACCTGCGCTACAGCCCGCCCGCAGGAGTGATGCGCCGGCGCTACGTCTCGGTTCTGCGCCTGCAGCAGATCGCCGAGCGGATCACGGAGCTAGCGGCTGGCGCCGACGTGTATGTCGGGGCGGCGCTGCGCGACCGCGCCCGCGGAGACAAGACCGCGATCAGCGGCTCTCATCTGCTCTATATCGAGTGCGACGACCCAGCCGCCCGCGAGCGGCTTGAAGGCTTCGCCTGCCCACCCTCAATGGTGATCGCCTCCGGCTCACCAGGGCACCTGCACATCTACTGGCGGCTGCGTGAGCGCGCGAGCCCCGCCACGATCGAGAGCGCCAACCGCAGGCTCGCGCTCGGCCTGCACGGTGAGCCCGGATGCGCCGACATCGTACGGATGCTCAGGCCGCCCGAAAGCCTCAACCACAAGCACACACCGCCGGCACCAGTCAGGCTCCTCGAGCACGATGCCGGCGCGCGCTACGCGCTCGCCGATGTCCTCACCCGGCTTCCCCATGATCCACAGCCTCACCATGAGCGGCCGGCGTGGTCGGCGAGCCGCCGCGTTGGGCGCACCGCTCTTGACCGAGAGCTGCTCGCCATCCCCGCAGCCGACTATGTGCGCGTCCTGACGGGACGAGAGCCCAACCGTGCCGGCAAGGTGCTCTGCCCGTTTCATGAGGAGACCCAGCCGAGCCTTCAGCTCTACCCTGACGGCACCTTCTACTGCTTCGGCGCGCACTGCAAAAGGGGCGGCACCATCTTCGACTTCGCGGCGCTTTTGTGGGACAGCGGCACCCGCGAACGCGACTTCCTGAAGCTGCGCCGCCGCCTCGCGCGCACTTTCCGGCTCACAGAACCCGCCAGCGAGGTGTCCCGGTGAGCCCCAGGTCAACTGCACTCGCGCGGCTGCGAGGGCAGCTCGCCATGCCGCTCTACCTGCTCGCAGCAGTGCTGCTCGTCGGCTGCGCGCCGCCCAGCGAAACCGGATGGTCGAGCGTTGACCGGCCGCCGTCTCGGTGCGTCCAGCATGACGGCCTGCCCGATTCTCGCTGCACGCCCGGAGCCGTCCATTCCGGGGTGCCGCTGGCCACAATCTGCGCGTTCGGGTACAGCCGCTCCGTGCGACCGCCCGAGAGTTTCACCGAGCCGCTGAAGCTCGCTCAGATGCGCGCCTACGGCCTACCAGGTCCTCCGAGCGATTACGAGGAGGACCACCTCGTACCGCTCTCGATCGGCGGGGCGCCACGTGACCCCCGCAACCTCTGGCCTGAGCTGCGCACCGGCCCCAACAACGCCGAGCAAAAGGACCAGCTCGAGACCTGGGTAGCGCGGATGGCCTGCGCCGGACGCATACCTCTGGCTCGCCTGCAGCACGAGATGGCAAGGGACTGGATCGCGCTCTACCGCGCCGCCGGCGGCGAGCGCGTCCTGCGGGCCTACACGCCCGGCGGCTAGGCGCGTAGCGCACAGCCTCGGCTAGCCTGAGAGCTGGCCTCCAGCGCTCCCGAAGCCTCGGTCGCATCGTCGCGCTACGGTTCGGTGACTATGAGCGGGCGGCGCAAAGTTCCACTGAGAGTCACCCTCGACGGTCGCCAAGTCGCCAGCGAGACGACCTGCATTTGTGCAGGAGCCTACGTGCTGACGATCGCCACAACCCTGCCCGACCACGGGCTCGCGCTGGAGGTTCACTCCACTTTCGTCGGCCACCAGGGCGTGCCGACGTGCGTTACGCACCTGACGCTCGGACCCGTCAACCACGATCCCGTGATCGCCCAAGTCGAGCACCCTCACGCAAGCCTCGACCCGGTGCTCAGGCCCAGGGAGTGTGCCTACGAGCACGTCCAGATCGTGCTTGAGACGCTTAAGCAGCTCGGATACGAGGCGGCGATCGAGGTGCCCGACGATGCCTTTGAGGATCTGGAGCGCGTAGAGCCCCGCTGACGCCTGCGCGGCACGCGCCGACCCTTTCGAGCGACCCAACAGCTCCGGGCGTCGAGCCGAGGTCCCCTCCGATGATCGCACGCTGCGCGTGCGGGTTGATCGGGGATCGGCTCCGCACCGGCAGGGCCGCCTACCGAAAGGAAAGCGTGATGCCACACAACGCTGTCAGCTCGTCCGCACAGCCGCTCCCCACCTACGCCGGCATCGGCTCACGCGCCACGCCGCCCGCCGTGCTTGACGTGATGGCCGGCGCGGCGCGCTGGCTCTCGACCACGGGATGGGTGCTGCGCACGGGCATGGCCACCGGCGCCGACCAGGCGTTCTGCCGTGGCGCCAGCACGCGCGGGCCGTTGGAGCTTTACCTGCCCTGGCCGACCTTCGAGGCGGATGCCCAGGCGCCGAGCCGAGGCTCAGAGCAGTTCGTGCTCGGGCAGCCCACGCCGGCGGCCTACGAGCTGGCGGCAACGTTTCACCCTGCCTGGTCTCGGCTGCCGCGGGCCGTTCGCGCTCTACACGCACGCAACTGTCATCAGGTGCTCGGCGCCGATCTGCAAAGCCCGGCACGCTTCGTCTTGTGCTGGACCCCTGACGGCAGCCTCGACGGCCGTGGGCGGCGTGTCGGCGGGACCGGCCAGGCGCTGCGCATCGCCCACCACCGCGGCATCCCCGTCTTCAACCTCGCTCGACTGGAGCACGTGAAGCGGCTCACCGCAGCGATGTCGTGACACTCAGCTCGTTTGCGGAGTCACACATTCAAAAAGGTAAGTGTGAATGGTGGGGCGCCGGCAGCCCCATTGTCGCACCCCTGCCGGGGTGCGTAGGGCCGCCTACCGGCACCCGCACCAAGCGGGAGCCCTGTCAGTGAAAGGACGCTCGCCGTGTACGAGTCCTACAACGCCGCAATCATCCTCTGGCCCGCCACGCCACTACCCGCCAACGTCGCAGCCGAGCTGCACAACGCCGGCGTCGACCTCACCGCAAAGAAGGTGAACGGCGGCAGGCTCGCCGCCAAGTGCTCACCCGAGGGCACCGTCGTCCTCGACCTGACGTTCGAGTCCCGCCAGTGGGGGCTCGACGGCATGGAAGCGGTGCTCGCCACGCTGCGCCTCGCCCGCATCTCCTACGTCGCCTGGGACGTGCGCGAGGGCGAGATCGCCGGCACCGGCCGCGAGTTCCAGCCTGAGCGGGGCATCGAGCGGTACTTCAGCGTGATGGCCGACGGCGAACCGATCCTCACCGCCAGCGACCTCGAGGAGTTCGAGGGCCGCTTCGGCACCGCCGAGACGCTCCTCAACAGCATCCGCGGATGGCTGCGCCTGCCCACACCCGAGGATCTCACCGACCTCGGCCTGGACGAGCTGAGCATCCCGATCGTGCCCGAGGAGGAAGACGAAGACGACGACCGCGTGGAGATCATCGGCGCCGTCGAGGACCCGCCCAGCGCGTGCCTGGCGCACGCCGGCGAGTAGGGCGGTCGATCCCGCCCCAGCCTGGCACGCCCTGCGGGCGCGCTTGAGGGCGGGGAATCGCCCGCCTACCAGGGGCGGGCTACCTACCAACAGGAGGCATCATGGGCTGGACCGGCGGAGCACTACAAGGTCCGTTCACCGCACGCGCGGCAATCGAGTTCGAGCTCGGCGCGGAGTTCCTGACGCGCGTGATCGACACCGCGCGCTACGGCACCGTCATCTACGCCGCCGTGCGCGCACGCGACGAACAACAGATATGGGGCCTCGTGCTGCTCGCCGAGCGTCGGGGCGGCGTTCTCTACACCAAGCCGATCAGCGAGGACATGGGACCCAGCGAGGATCACTGCCCAGCTCGCATTCTCGATCTGCTGACCGAGCCCAGCAACGATTGGGCACGCCAGTGGCGCGAACGCTGCCGCGCCCGCCTGGCCAAGCCACGGCCGCGCGATGGTCAGACCGTCACCTTCTCGGAGGCGATCACGTTCACCAACGGCCAAACGCACAACACCTTCACCTACCAGGGCGGCTCGCGCTTTCGCACCGACGACGGCTGCCTGTGTCGCATCACGCGCTGGCGAGAGCTTGACTTCACCGTAGCGCAGTGAACGCAGCCCGCTGACTCGCAAGAGAGCTAGAAGTCGCTACTCCAGGCCGGGTTCAAGCACATCCCTGAAGGCCAGCAGACCGGCTTACAGGGCGCGTAAAGCCCTGCGCTGCGCGTCGCCTGCGGCGATCCCTCCGGGACAGGGCTTGACCCGCCCCGCCGGCCCGCTCAAGGCCGGAACGTGCCCGACCCCGACCTCAAGGAGACAGCGATGAACAAGCCCACCCGGCGACCCAGCGGTCTACTCGTCCCAGCGCGTGTGCAGCTCGGCAAGCCACGCGCGGTGCACTGCAAGTGCGAGCGCCACCATGTATATGTGGGGCGCAACCCGAAGTGGATGCCCCCCTCGAAGTGGGGCAACCCATTCGTGGTTGGCAAGCACGGCGCGCGGGGCGAGTGCATCGCGCTGTATGAAGCGTGGCTGCGCGAGAACACGGCGCTGTTCGCAGCGCTGGATGAGCTGCGAGGGCTGGTACTCGGATGCTGGTGCGCGCCGCGCGCTTGCCACGGCGATGTGCTGGTGCACTTGGCAAACGCGAACACGGCAGAGCGCGAGCGTTGGCTGGCGCTCGCCGCGTAGGCGCTAGCGGCACAGCTCGGCTGCCGGCAGCCGCAAATGATCGCACCCCTGCGGGGTGCGTGGCGGCTGCCACCGGCATCCGCAAACGGCGGGCGCCACGGGCCAGCAAGAAAGAAGGTGAAGCGTGACCATTACCAGTACAGCGGCCGCCGAGCAGACCGACAGTCACACAAATCTTGTCTGCATGTGCTGCGGCCACATCCAGCCAGTGCGCCGTAACCAGCTCCCGTCCCGCTGCGAGCACTGTCGAGAGTCGTTCACCGGCTGCGGCTACCTGCTCGACGATGCCAGCGACGCCGAGGCGCTCTCACAGGAAGTCCTCGACAGCAAAGCCATCTCCCACACAAGCGGGGTCCGCGTATGAGCACGTCCGCTTCACCAATAACGATCAGCTACAGCGGTGCACCTGTGAAGGTCGACGGGCGACGGATCACGCGCGAGATGTGGGTCCCCAATCTCGGCCGCAACGATCCGCTGCAAGCCGACCAGAACCCCGGCGAAGTCGCTGTGCGCCTGTTCGAGCAGGCTACCGCGGCGCGCGCTCTGGTGATCCCCAGCGAGCTGGGCGCCGAGTGCTACGGCGACAGCGACGCCGACGGCGGCGGCTTCATTCTCACCATCTCCCCGATCTGTGGAAGCGCGGGCGTCACCTGCGGTTGGCGTGATGTCGAAAACATCGTATGTCCCGAGGGCGACCCACGGCCCGACAACGATCGCCGACTCGTCAAAGAAGCACTGCAGTTCGTGGCCGGTGAGCTAAACGCAGCCCTGGGCATCCGTGCCAGCCGGTCGTCGGAGAGTTAACACGAGAGTCCTATCACACCCCTCCCTGCGAGATCGGCTTACGCCTTCAAGCAATTGAGAATCGCCCCCTGGCGGGGGCGCAGAGATTTCACATTATCAATTGCTTGACTCGCCTTCCGGGGCGTGATGAACAGAGGGCAAGTTCACAAGTTCACCACAGAAAGGACTTTCACACTATGAGCCCTCTCACAAAAGCATCCGGCGCATCCCCCAAGCAGCTCTCCTACCTCAAGGACCTTGCCTCACAGACGGGCACGACGTTCACCATGCCACGCAGCGGCTACCGGGCTGGGCGTGAAATCGAACGGCTGAGGGCGCTCAAGGCGAGGCGCGGGCGTTGTCTGGAAACCCCCCGGCTGGAGCTGGACCCGGTGGAGCAGCCCTACGCGACTGAGCAGAAGCCCGGCGAGGTCATTGGCTACGGTGCGAGCGCAAGGCGCGCGGACCCGGCCCCGCGGGGTGCAGCGCCAGTGCCACGACGGACAGACGAGCCGTTCGAGCTGGGGCGCTACGTGACACGCTCAGGGGAACACCGCGCTCTGTACGGCATCCGCGTGGACGGCAAGCCGAGGATCATCGACGCTGCCACAGAGGGGACAGGGCGCATCTACACCGTAGAGCAGGAGCTGCGGGACAAAGGCGGCTATGGCGAAGTCAAGGCGCTGGTAGCTGACTATCTGGAGCAGGCCGGTGAGCTGGGGCGCATCCCGATGGCCCCAGCGCCGCGGCGCGAGTCGGTGGGTGCGGATGCCTAACACCTGCGCGGTGTCCAGCGCGCCCCCGTTGGTCACTCGATCGACGGGGGCGGCGAAGGCCGTCGCCCTCGGGATTGTGGCACACCCGTCCGGGCGTGCCTGGGCTTGGGCTCCGCGGCTCCGCACCCGGCGGGGCCACACTCCAGATCGGAGGCCCGGCAATGGCTAACGACCCCGAGGTCGTCCTCATCGTTGGTGAAAGACCGTCGAGCGATCCACTCGCACGCGAGCTTGTCCTCGACGGCTACCGGGTGCTGCGCGCCCCTCGCGTTCTTCGACTCTGCCGAGTGCTCGCCGAACCCGACGAGATCGACCTCATCATCCTCACCCCAACTCCACAGCAGGCCAGCCGGCTTCACTCAGTACGCGCGCTGCGCGCGGGCGAGCTCGATCCCGAGATCAACCCCGGCGTGCGCGTCCTGTGGGTCGGCGCCAGCGAGGAGGTTGCCGAGGTGCTGCGCGCGTTCGAGGCCGGCGCCGACGATGTGATTCGCTCACCGTTCCTGCACGCAGAGCTGCTTGCCCGCGTGCGCGCGCTCCTGCGCCGCGGCATCCTCAGCTCCGCCGGGGTGATCCAGTTCGGGGCGCTTCGGATCGACACCAACGCTCACGCAGCCACGTTCGCATCCACGCCCGTGCACCTGCGCCGCCTCGAGTACGCACTGCTCGCTCACCTCGCACGCGATCCTGGCCGCGTCTACACCAAGCAGGACCTGCTACGCGAACTGTGGGGTTATCAGGGCACCGGCTCCACGCGGACGGTTGACACGCACGCCTGTCGCCTGCGGCGCGCGCTCGTGGACGCTGGCGCGTCCGGCTGGCTGATCGCCGTGCGCGGCGTCGGCTATCGCCTCGCGCCCGACGGGCACGGCGAGCTGCATCTGCTGCCGGGGCGACGTAGCGCCTGAGCGCGGACGACGGGCCTCGCCCTCCCGATGATCGCACGCTGCGCGTGCGCGGGAGTCGGGCAACGGCCCGCGCCCGGCGGGCTCAGACCCGTGCGAAGGGAGAACCGTGAGCACGACCACCGCAGCACCCGCAAATCCTCCGACCACGCCAGCGCCGCAAGCCAACGCGACCGCGCGCACCCAAAGCCTTGGCAGATACCACGCGCCCGAGACTGGACAGGAGCGCGAGGTGCTGCGCGTCCAGCGCCCCGACGGCAGCGCGCTCGTCGTCGACTACGAACTCGGCACCCTCAGCGACGGGCGCCTGGTCGCCCATCTCTCGCCGGACGAGCCGCCTGAGAACGCTCAGATCGTCAGCGAGCTGTACCTCGCCGATGATGAGCGCCGGGGTCGCTGCCGCGCGGTGACACCCGAGGACTTCCAGGCCACCCGTCACGCCACGCCAGCTTCGTCCCGCAACCACGGGCCGCAGGCGGTCAGCCGACTGCAGGACGCCGCCGGTCACGTCTACCGCATCAGCGAAGTGCAGGTGCCCGGCCACGCGCCCGAGCTTCGCTGGACGCGCGCTCACGATCCAGGTCGGGAGGATGACTGCGAAGCTCTCACTCTCCGCGAGGTCGTCGGCAGCCTCGAAGCCTACGAGCCGGCCCGAACGCTGACGCGCGAAGCGATCGCCCGCTGCGGTGAACACATCTCCACGCGGCGCCTGCGAGAGGAGGCACAGCGGCTCGCCGACAGCGCGATCGTGCTCAACCGCGGCCTGCGCGAAGCGGTCAAGCGGGAGCTCCGTTTCGGCGTGGTGACGATGAGCGGCATCGCCGCGCGCTGCGGCCGGCTCAGGCGTGACCCTCCCGGCGGTCGTACCGGCGAATCGAGCTGGCTTGCACGCCGGATCGGCGAGATGCCGGAGGCAGGCGAGGAGAAGCCCTGCCCGTGGGTTCACATCGACGTGCTCGCGCTGATCGCGCGAGACGGGCTCGGCATCTGCCCACGCGAGGTCGAACTTTGAGCACTCTCGACGAACGCCGAAACGCCGCCCGCAAGGCCGCCAGCCGACTGATGCGCGCCGGTCTGGACTGCGGCCGGGACCTGAGATCACCCGCGGCGCTCGACTGGCTCGCCGACGTAGCGCATCACATCGGCAGCCTCGACCCGATCGAGATCGGCGCCGGCGCGATCCTCGAAAGCAGCGGCCACGCACGCGGCAACGAGCAGCTGACGCTTCGGGAGAGCTAATGCTGTTGCTCGCAACCCAGGCCGAGCCGCAGATGATCGAGCACGCCCACCCGAATCTCGGACGCCTGATCCAGCCGCGCCACTGCAACGCCTTGGCGGCGACGATCGAGCGTGGCATCCCGTGGGCGGCCGACAACGACTGTTACCAGGGCCTCGACTCTCACGCCTACTACGCGATGCTCGATCGTCTGCATCACGTCGGCGGCCGCTGCTTGTTCGTGGCCGTGCCCGACGTGGTGGGCGACGCGCACCAGACCGCACGCCAGTTCGAGCGCTGGTGGACCGGCCCCGCGCGCCGCGGCCTGCCGATCGCCCTGGTAGCACAGGACGGCCTTGAGCACATGGCGCAGTGGGTGGGCATGGCCTGGCCGCGCATCGACGCGCTGTTCATCGGCGGCTCGACCAGCTGGAAGCTCGGCCCGGCCGCACGCGCGCTCGTGCGCGAGGCCAAGCGTCGAAACCTGTGGGTTCACATGGGGCGCGTCAACAGCGTCAAGCGAATCGCCTACGCGACCGAGATCGGCTGCGACAGCATCGACGGCACCGGCTGGGTGTGCTGGCGCAACATCCGCCTGCCCGAAGGCTTGCAGGCCGCCAGCGCACCACCACGGCGGGCGCTCCCCGGTTTCGACCGGGACGCCACCCGCGAGCTGCCCTACCGCGAAAGGCCGGCACCCGCCACGGCATCGCGCGCCGCCGCTGCGTCCACTCACCAGCAGCTCACCCTCTGCGATCTCGAGCGGGGTGCCGCCTGATGCGCGTGTAGCCGGCGCGGACCTCGCCCTTCCGATTTTCGCACGCTGCGCGTGCGCGGGAGTCGGGCAACGGCCCGCACACGGCGGGCCTCAACCCACGAAGGGACGGGACCTCAATGGACTCTGCACTTTCACCTACGCCACACGAAGCCAGTCAGCAAATGCTTCGCGTCTCAGACAGCCGGGACGGTGCCGGAAGCGGTCCAGCTATACCGATCAACGGAGATGTTCCCGGCGGCCTCGATGACCTGCTCCCTGGCGGGTTCATGGAGGCTTTCGATGCCGCGATGAGCAGCATGGAGATCGCCGAGGGCCTGATCGAAGAACTCGGTCAGCAGCACCCAGAGAGCGCTGACCTGATCTGGCACAGCATGAGCCTGCTGCGTCCCACGCACAGCCTCATGCACAAGACGGACATGATCTACCGATCCCATTGCCGAGAGATCCTGCAGCGCATCATCGACGGCGCTGACACCCGGCCTAGGACCGCGGCCGAGTGCTGCATCGTCTGCTGTGAGACAAGCCAGATCGCTCCGTTGACGGTGGCAGGCGTTGGGACCTACATGCGCATGTGGCAGGCAGCTGGTCTGCCGGACACCGGGGCTGGCGTCTCCGCTGAGCACCACGAGGCAATACGAGGCCCGGCGATCGACGAGCACGAGCGCATGATGCGCAGGAAGCTCTCCCAGCCCTGGCGGAAGCTCCCCGGCGTCATCGAGCACTCGCCGAGCTGCCCTGCCACGCTCGCCAGCTAGAGGCAGCGGTCGAGCAAGTGGTGACTACGCCAGCGCCTTGAACGCTCCTCCGTTGCGGCCGTCGCCTCTCCCAGGCTCGCACACCCTGCGGGTGTGCCGGGTCGGGCTCCACGGCCGCAACGGGTGAGGCCGACGACCCACAGAGAGGATCACGCATGACGACAACAGGCGCAGAGCAAGATCGAGACGAGTCGTGGGCATACGGCTACAACTACCGGGAGATAGAAGCGATGGACCGCTTCGAGGCGTTCGAGGCGGGCGTCGTCGCTGGCGCAAGCGAGGCTCGCCAAAACCTCAAGGGATGGGTGCTGCTCGTCGGCGACCCGCGCGGCGGCTTCTCCGTGATCGGCCCGTTCCCAAGCCAGGACGCAGCCGAGGCCCGCGCATCATGCTGGGAGGACAGCGACTGGTGGCCAATCGAGCTTCACCAGCGCGCCGACGGCGAGAGCGACTCGCCCCTGTGCACGACAGCTCCCTGACCGTCCGACACGCCTGCCCGAAGCCAGAATGGGATGTCGGTGTGCGTCGGCGCGGACCTCGCCCTCCTGATCTTCGCACGCTGCGCATGCGTGGAGGTCGGGCAACGGCCCGCGCCCCGGCGAGCCCAACCCTGAAGGGAGCGGCATGAGCACCACCACCCAAGTACACAACGCCGAGATCGCCAACGAGGACGATCGCGTGCCCGCCCGCGAGGAGCTGCTGCGCGAGTACCGCGCCGCCGCGCACGAGCGCGACCACGGCCACGATCGCGCCGCGCGGCGTGCCGCCGGCGCCCAGGCCCGCGCGATCGGCGCCCAACTCTCACAGCTCGGTGTGTGGGTCTTCAACGGCGACTACCACGACCTCGCGCAGATCATCCCGTTCATCGAGCCCTACTGGACGATCTACGAGCAGATCAAGGCCGCCGGCAAGTACCCGTACAACGCGGACTTCGAGGGCCGCATCCTTGGTCTTGAGGATGCGCTCCCGCGAGAGGAAACGCCGATCTTCCTGCTCCAGGGGCTGCGCCGTCTCGTGGAGGGACACGAGCTGCTGGCGCAGGTCCTCGCCGACGGATACCGGCGCCTGACCGAGCTCGCCACGCGCGAGCGCTTCTTGAGCGTCGCTGTCTTCGACGGCTTCAGCGCCGTCCAGCGCTTCGAGGACGCTCGCGTGATCCCCGACGAGCAGCATCGCCCGAGCGGCATCTTGCCGAAGGGCAAGCGCACCCACGGCCGGCGCATCGAATCACCCGATCAGGTGTACGTGCGATGAGCGCCTTGATCGAGCCAGGAGCCAACGGGCTGCTCGCCAGCGAGCACAAGGCCTACGGCCGTGCGTCGTCTGCGGCCAGCCCACCAAGCACCGTGTCGGTCGCCGCAAGTCGCCGACCGCCTGGGCGTGGAGGTCTCCGCGCTGCGCGGACATCGCCGCGTGCACGGCGCGGCGCGACGCCCAGCGTGGGCGCTAGGCAGTCGGTTCGCTGACCGGCTCGCCGGCCCACACCAACGAGCTGGCGGCGCCACTGCGCTCGCTCCCCGCTTCGCGGGATCGTCCCGCGCGGGCTTGCGCCCGGCTCCTCGATCGCCGCGCCGGCGACCGCCGACGGCGCGGCCCCAACACCCGAACGGCCAGATACCGCACGCCGGCTGCGCCGGCTGTAACCGAGCCTCCCAAGGTCGGCTCTCTACCGACCCCGGCGGCGTGACACGCCGGCCTTGCAGCCCTGCGGGCTGCTCGCTCGCCGCTCGCTGACGCTCGCAAGCTCACGCGGCCGGCGGCACACCACCAAGCCCGGACAGACTACGGGTATGAAATACCGGGTGGCCTGCTGTCCGGTCGTGTTCGTAGGGTCGTTTGACCGGGACAGGGGCTTCGTGGGAAGGACGCTTGTGGGCAGGCCGCCGTGCATCTGGGCTGAGAGCCCGTCAATGACTAGATGGCCGCCCCTGCGACTCGCCCGGTTGGGCTGAGAGCCCGAATCCGTAGTTGTCGCTGCCCGCGGTGCCTTCCATTCATATGTCCAGTTCGTGAAAGGAGGCGGTTTTCTCGTGCGGTTCTTTGGTTTGGATGTTCACCTCGATTTCTGCGAGGTCGCGGTCGCCGAGGGCGGCCGGGTCTCGCGGGTCGGTCGGATCGCGAGTACCCCAGAGGCGATCCGGGAGTTCGCGGCTGGTCTGCAGAGCAGCGACCAGGTGGTGTTGGAGGCCAGCTGCGGCGCGATGATGATCGCCCGGCTGCTGGAAGAGGGCGATGTCGGCCGGGTCGTGGTGTGCAATGCGGCGGAGACGCGAGCGATCTCTCATGCGCGCGTGAAGTCCGATCGCTTTGACGCGGCGATGCTGGCCAAGCTGCTGTCGGCCGGGATGCTCAAAGCGGTGTGGGTGCCCGACGAGGCGACGAGCTCGTTGCGTCGGCGTGTCGCTCGCCGGGCGGGGCTCGTGCGGGCACGCACACGAGTGAAGAACGAGGTGCATGCGGTCCTCGCAAGGTGTCTGATCGGCCGTCCCCCGGTGAGCGACCTCTTCGGGAAGAAGGGACGTGTGTGGCTGCTCGAGCAGCAGCTACCCGAGGAGGAGGCCGAGACGGTGAGGAGCTGTCTGCGCCACATCGATTTCCTGGGCGGCGAGATCACCGGACTTGACCAGCGGGTCGCCCAACAGGCCCTCGTGTTCCCTGGGTTTCAGCGGCTGCTGACGATCCCCGGGGTCGACGTCGGGACCGCGGCGGCAGTGATCGCGGCGATCGGGGATATCACGCGCTTCCAGAGCCCGGGGCAGCTCGTCGCCTATCTCGGCCTGGACCCGAAGGTTCGCCAGTCCGGGTCAGAGCCGGCGCGCTATGGGCACATCTCAAAGCGCGGTGACCCGCAGGCCCGCTCGATGCTGGTCGAGGCCGCGTGGATCTCGATCCGAAGCCCCGGCCCACTCAGGGCATTCGGTGAGCGCGTCCGCGCGCGTCGCGGCGCGCAGATCGCGGCGGTCGCCGTCGCACGCAAGCTCGTCGTTCTCTGCTGGCATCTGCTCACAAAGGACCAGGACTACGCGTTCGCGCGGCCGTCGCTGACCCGGCAGAAGACGCGTCGCCTGGAACTCTTGGCCGGCGCTCCGCCGCTACCGCGCCGCCACGGCGGGCCGCCAGTCAGTCCGACCAGCAGCCAGCGTGCGGCCGAGCGCGAACTGCAAGCTCAGGCAGAGCTCGCCTACCGGCGCCTCATCGACGACTGGCGCACCACGGCACCGAAGGGTGGTGCGGGTGCGACACCGGGGCGCGCATCCAACAGGCCCTCGAAGGGCAAAGCCGCGCGGCAGGCCACAAGCCCCTGACGCCTGCGCTTCGCTACGTCAGTCACCCGCACCACCCACAATCATCGCACCCCACAGCCCCCGACGCGACGACCCCGCCGTCGACGCGTCTCCCTGCGCCACGAGCAGGCCCCGACGCAACAGAACGGCCGTATAGACCAGATGCACAACCCTCCGGGCGCTGTGCGATCACTGTGCCACCCACGACCCGACCAGCGCCCAAGACGAGGGGGCGGCAACGCTCCCGCGCATACAAAGGGCGCCAACGATCAAAGCGCCGCACCCAAGGCCGCCCGATGGGCGGCCAATCCCCATTATCTGCCCCAAAGAGTCAAGCGCCGCCGGCGTCAAGGCCAAGCCCTACGGGCGGCCTCCGGCCGGCCTTGACCCCGGCTCCCACCATCACCTTCAGCGCAGCCACACCACCCCCAACGAAAAAAGTCCCCCCCAGCCCTTGACTTTTCATCCGTAGATGCACAGCCGTGCCGGCGCTGTGCCCGTGCCATGTAATTCGTTGGCCGGTCTGAGGGCCTGGGGGTCAGTACCCCTTGTGATGACCGCAGCCAGCATCGGCGCCGCCAAGGGCGGCGGCTACGCCCGCTACCTGGAGTCAAAGACCATCGAGCCCGAGCGCGGCGACTACTACCTCTCCCCCGAGGGGGAGCCCACCCAGGCCCCCGGCCGGTGGCTCGCCACCCCCGACGCGCTCGCCAAACTCGGGATCGAGGGCGCCACGGTCGACGGGCGGGACTTCATCGCGCTGATGGAAGGCAAGCATCCCCGAACTGGCCGGTGGCTTCGCCGTGCCGGTGCCGACGGCAGCCGCGCTGGCGGGATCGACCTGACGTTCTCCGCGCCGAAGTCGGTGTCCGCCGTGTGGGCGCTCGCGGGGGAGACCCAGCGCCGCGAGATCGAAGCTGCGCACGCCGCCGCTGTCAGCGAGACGATCGGCCACCTGACCGAGACGGTGCCGACCGTGCGCCGCCGCTATGGCGGGCAGGTGGTCGAGGAGCCGGCCCGCGACGTGGTGGCCGCCGAGTACCGCCACACCACCGCCCGCGGCGTCCTCGAGGGTGATGTACCCGACCCACAGCTCCACAGCCATGTGGTCATCACCAGCGCCATTCGTGAGGACGGTCGCATCGTCGCGGTCGCATCGCGTCCCGTCTTTCGCTCGGCCCGCGAGCTTGGCGGCTACTACCGCTCGGCGCTCGCGCACCAACTCCAGCAGCGCGGGTATGCGATCGAGCGGGGCACCGGCAAACATGGCCGCTACTTCGAGATAGCCGGTGTGCCGCGCGGCCTGCTGGACTCCTTCAGCGCCCGCAGCCGCGAGGTCGCCAGAGCCGCCGAGCGCTTCCGCGCACAGTGGGGCCGCGCACCCGAGCGCGGCGAGCTACGAGCACTCAAGCTGGAGAACCGCAAGGCCAAGGTGCTCGTCACCCGCACCGACCTGCAGCAGGCATGGAACGACACTGCGGCACGCTTCGACTTCACCGCCCAGCAGCCCGGACAGCGCTCCATCGCGGAGGCGGCGCCGGCGGTGCAGGCGCCGCTTGAGGATCGCGTCGAGCAGCGCCTCACCGAGCGCACCGCGACCTTCGAGCCCGGCGAGTTCCGGGCAGTCCTGCTTGAGCAGTCCGTCGGCGAACTCTCACCCCGCGAGGCCCTCGACCTCTCGCGGGCGATGATCGCCGAACGCCGCGTGCTCCCCCTGGAGGGCGGTCTGATGACCACGCTCGCCGTGCGTGCGCGCGAGCAGGCGATCGAGCGCCGCTTCACCGCGCTCGCGGCCGGCGGCGGCCGAGACGTCGGCGAGCAGGCCCGCACGCTTGCCGGCGATCAGATCGCCGAGCGGATCGGCGGACGCCTCTCAGGCGAGCAGGCCCACGCCCTTCAGGTCATCACCGGCTCCGAGCGCGCCGCGATCCTCGTCGGCCCCGCCGGCACCGGCAAGGGCGTCGTCATCGACGCCGCCGCCCGCGCCGAGCAGTACGGCGGCCACCAGACGCTCGGCATCGCGGTGTCCGGGTCCACCGCGCAGCGCCTCGGCCAAGACAGCCCCGCGCTCGCCGGGCACACCCTCACGCTCGACGCGCTCGTCTCCCGTGTCGAGCGCGGCCAGCTCGCCGTCGGCCAGGACACCACGATCTACTTCGATGAGGCGGGCATGGCCGACACCGACCGGCTTGAGCGGCTCACCGAAGTCGTGGAGCAAGCAGGATCAAAGCTCGTGGCGATCGGTGACGCCGCGCAGCTCCCCTCGATCGGCGCTGGCGGCATGTTCGCGCGCCTCGGCGACATTGCCCCAAGCGCTGAGCTCTCGAACATCCGCCGGACCCTCGACCCCGACGAACAGCGCGCGTGGGCAGACCTGCGGGCCGGACGCTCCGATCGAGCGATGGCCCACTACCTACGCCGCGGGCAGCTGCACATGGAGGACACCCGCGATGAGGCTGTCGAGCAGGCCGCGCAGAGCTGGGCGGCGCTGACCGAGACCCACGACCCGAGCGAGGTCGCCCTCATCTCAGACGCCTCAAACCAGGAGATCAACCGGCTCAACGCCCGCGCCCAGCACTTCCGCTCAGAGCGCGGCGAACTCGGCGACCTCGAAGTCCCGGTGCCCGGCGTCCACTACGGCATCCGCCAGGGCGACCGCGTGGCGCTCATCGACCAGCACCACGAGCCCGGCGTCGAGCGGATCGAGAACGGCAGCCGCGGCGAAGTCCTCGACATCACCCAGGCCGGCGACGTGCTGGTCGAGTTCGACGTGACCGGCCGCAAGCGAACATTGGCCGGCGATGACCTCGGCCGCCTACGCCTCGGCTACGCCCAGCACATCCACCGCGCCCAGGGCGCGACAGTCACAAGGACCCTCGTCGTGACCGGCGGCTGGCAGACCAGCAAGGAGCCCGCCTACGTCGAGGCGTCCCGTGCCCGCCAGGGCACCGAGTGGTTCGTCTCCCGCGAGGACCTCGGCGTCGAAGGGCACGACACCGACCGCATCCAGCGCCTCGCGCAGAACATGCGCCGCAGCCACGCACAGACGCCATCGCTCGCGCACCCCGAGCTACCTGACCGCGACTACGGCACCCACTTTCACCGCTCGATCGCACCCAGCCGCACCAGCCGCATACCGGGGATCGTCCGCGCGATCAACCGGATCGTCAACCCACCAGCACAGGAGCGAACACGATGAGCCAACGACGCCAGATCGTCCTCCCCGACCCCGTAGACCAGCAGCTCCGCGAGCTCGCCGCCGGCGCCGACACGCCACCCTCCACGCTCGCCGCGCAGATGGTGCAAGGCGGCGTCGCCCAGGCAGCCAAGGACGGCAGGGTCCGACCCCTGCGCTCAACCGCCGTGCTCGTAGGCGGCGAGAACGGCGAGCGCGCGCCCTGGCTTGAGCCCTACGGTGGCGACAGCGAGTGGCGCCGGCAGATGTGGGGCGCGATCGTCGCGCTGCACGGCCGCTACCCCGTCCAGCTCGGCACGCTCAAAGACAAATGGTGGACCGACGAATCAACCACCGAGACCCTGTGCGCGCTCGCCGTGTGGCGAGCCGAACTCGACGACACCGGGCAGGACCCGCGCGACGAGCTTGCCTTCCAGAACCAGCTCGCCGACTACTCCCAGGTGCTGCGCCAGCAAGGCGGCGGCGTCACCAAGGCATGGAAGCCCGGCGCCACCCCGCCCGAGTGGGCCGGCGAGTAGCACCCGCCCGCCAACCCGAGAGTTACATCTTCAACTCGCTCTGTGTCAGCTTTGCGTCACGGGCTCGCAAGCTGACACAGACTATGTACTGTCGTCCACAACTACACATTTGGCGCCGGCGGACAGCAGTAACTGCCCCCGACGCCGTGGCACAAGGAGCAGTAACTCCCCATGCACGCACACCGTACCCCAGAGGGGTTGAAGGAGCACGCGCTCCTCGACCGAGCCGTACTCAACCTCATGCTGGACTCCGAGCGCCAGCGACCGTGGGCCGAAGACGAGATCGCCCGCGCACTGAAGGTCCCAGGCGATGTCCGCGAAAGTCTGCGGCGACTGCGCGCCTGCAAACTCATCCAGCGCTGGAACGACCTCGCCGTCGCAGCGCACGCCGCCGTGCGCTACTGCGAGATCACCGAAGGCGGCGCTGAGAATCCAAACGACGCCGACGAGCGCCACCACGAGAAAGCCGTACTCGAAGGACTGCTCGTGCGCGCCGCAGACGGCGAAGGGCCGCGGACGGAGGAGCAGATCTTCGACGCCCACGGCGCGCGCAAGCGCAAACAGCGACTGGCGATCACCGACGCGCTCGATCGTCTGGACGCGGCCGGGCTGATCGAACGTCGCGCAGGCCGCTCGATCGCCTCGGAGGTCGCGCTGCGCCTTGACGAACTGATGACCGTCTGACGCGCGAGCTCATTCCCCCACATGCGCGTCAACGAGCTGGCCTTGAGCCAGGCTTTCCTCCCGAGCCTGGCCAAGGCCGGCATCCACACGGTAGAGCAGCTCGCCGAGCACGACCTCGGCGAGCTGCTCCGCCAGCCCGAGTTCAGAAGCGGCGTCGAGCTGTACGAGCTGATCCGCGAGCTTCACCGCCGCGGCCTGGCACCGTTCGCCGCCCGCGGCAGTCACGTCCAGACCGAGCGTGAGCTGGAGATGTTCCGTCTGCGCGCGGTCGAGGGGCTGACCCTCGCGCAGATCGGCGCGCAGTTCGACATCAAGGGCGAGCGGGTGCGCCAACTGCTCAAACTGCACTTCGGCCTCGGCGGCGTACCGCCCGCCGCAAAAAGACGACCGCCCGTCAAGCCCCGGCCACTGACAACCAGCGAACGGCGCCGCATGTACCGGCTCGCGCGGCTGACGGTCATGCGCAGCTACCACCGGCCCTTGACCTTGGAGGAAGTCGCCAGGACTGTCGCCGCTTCCCCTCGCCAGGTACAGCGCGCCTACGCCGAGTTCGGCAAAAGCACCTTCCACGACGACCTCACCCGCAGGCGCCTTGACGCCGCTGCGCGGCTTCTGCAGGGAGCTTCGATCCCCGTGTCCGACGTGGCGCGAAGGGTCGGCTACCGCCAGTCCGGCCACTTCGCTCGCGCCTTCCGGCGCCGCTACCGGGTCTCACCCTCGACGTACCGCGCCCGATCCCGCCAGGCAGGATGCCAGGAGCCAAGGGAGGCGATCACCGCATGATCGGCTCGCTGCTCACCGTGAACCACATCATCGACGCCCTAGCAGTGGGTGTGCTCGTCGGTCTGCGGGCCGTGCTTATGGTCATCCGCATCCGTAAACGCCGCCTCGAAAAGCGCCTGGAACGCCTCGAACAACAGGACTGCGAATGAGCACGCAAGCCATCGCCGCGAGCCCCACCAACACCGACGTGCCCGACACGCCGCTGACAACAGAGGGCAGCCGCGAGCCGATCCTCGTCGTCGAGGCCGACGCAGACCTGGGGCGGGTGCTAGTCGAACAGCTCGCCGCAGACGGCCATCCAACAGAGCTTGCTCGCACTGCAGGTCACGCCCGTTGGATGGCTGGAGCGCGCCTGCCGCGGCTGCTGGTGCTCGGCGAACTTGACGGGCCAAGAGGCACGATCGACCTGCTGGAGAGCATCCGCGCAGACCCGCCCGAGCGTGACAATGGACAGACGCCCTCGCCGTGGCCCGACAGGCTGCCGGTGATCGTCCTCAGTGCTCGGACCACGCAGGCCGACCTGCTGCGAGCGTTCGAGGCGGGCGCCGATGACTTCCTGGGGCGCAGTGCCGGCTACCTGGAGCTGCGAGCGCGTCTGCGGGCGCTGCTGCGCCGCGCCGAGAGCAGGCCCGAAGACAAGCCGCTACGCATAGGTGCCCTGACGATCGACCCGGCCAACCACGCAGTGAGCCTCCACGGCAAGCGGCTAGAGCTGCGTCGCCTGGAATACGAGTTGCTGCTGTACCTAGCCCGAAAGCCAAACCGCGTGTTCCACAAGCACGAGCTACTGAAAGCCATATGGGGATACCACTCGTCCTGCACGACACGGACACTCGACAGCCACGCCAGTCGCCTACGCTGCAAGCTGCGCGTCGCAGGCGAACACTGGATCATCAACGAGTGGGGAGTTGGCTACCGCTTGGTCTGAGGCACAGCGTCGATCGGGTTATCAGCTGGCTCACACTCGCTGGCTGAGCGCGCCATCGACGCTCGGCTGCCCCTCGTAGTGCGGCATGACTGCCTCGGCCGCATCCTCTGGCGTCAGGTCGGGGTAGAGCACCCTGACCACGAGGATCGCGCAGCCACAGCCGACGAGCTGCGCCACGATGTAGCCGGGGACGGACGCGGGCGCGATCCCGGCGAATGTGTTGGAGAACATGCGCCCAACGCTGATCGCCGGGTTGGCGAAGCTCGCGGAGCTGGTGAAGAAGTACGCGGCGCCGATGTACGCGCCGACGGCGGCCGGAGCGATGTGCGCGCGTTTGGTGCGCGCGAGCGAGAAGATCACGAGCAACAGGCCGGCGGTGGCGATCACCTCAGAGAACAGGTGTGCGGGCGAGGCGCGGTGATGAGCGGAGATGCTGATGGCGGCCAACGAGAACATGCCGTTCGCCACGACGGCGCCGAGTACGCAGCCTCCCACCTGGGCGGGAACGTAGGCGGCTGCGTCGCGCCAGCGGATGCCGCCAAAGGTCGCGTCGGCGAGCGAGACGACAGGGTTGAAGTGTCCGCCGGACACGGGGCCGAACATGAGGATGATCGTGAATAGGCCCGCTGCGGTGGCAGCGGCGTTCTCGAACAGCTCCAGGCCCACATCGTTCGGGGAGAGCGTCTGCGCTGCGATGCCCGAGCCGATCACGAGCGCGGCGAGGAAAGCCGAGCCAAGCAGCTCGGCGAACAGACGGCGGGCGAGCGGCGGCGTGTCCGTCATGCTGCGACCAGGAGCTTGTCGGCGAACTCGCCGGGAAGCCCGGCCTTACGGACCTCGGCCGCCACGGCATCAGCGTCGTACTCGATGCGCTCGATGCTCACGGCCACGCTGCCGGCGTGCGGCTCAAGGACGGCGAAGGCTCCGCGTGGGTCGCCGTCCTTGGGCTTGCCGACCGAGCCGCAGTTGACGAACAGCACCCCGCCGTACTCGTGGACCCAAGGCATATGCGTGTGCCCGAACACGAGCACCGGATCGCTCTCGGCTGCCGCGAGCCGTTCATACAGCCGCGCGGGCTTGTCCTCGAACAGATACTCGTTCACCTTCCGCGGCGAGCCGTGGACTAGGTGAACATCGACGCTGCCGACCGGAAAGTGCAGGTCGAACGGCAGGTCACGCATGAAGTCCTTGGACTGCTGGGTTGTGTGCGCGAGTGTCCAGTCCACCGAGCGCTGTCCAAGCTCGCGGTCATGCTGCGTGACATACGCGCAGCCGCAATCCTCGAGATCGCGTGCGATGGCGTAGTCATAGTTGCCGTAGATCGTGGGGATGTCGTGCTCGGCGATCAGGGCGCAGACCTCGTTGGGGTGCGGGCCGTAGCCAACGAGGTCGCCGCCACAGAACGAGCTCTCGATGCCAAGCTCCTCGATCCGCGCGAGCGCAGCTTGCAGCGCCGGGAGGTTGCCGTGGATGTCGGTGATGACCGCAACAGAGTCGGTGCTCATGTCGTTCCTCTCGTGGCGATCAGCTCACACGTCTCAGGGCGCAGGCAGTCGCGGGCTTGCCGGTAGGCGAGCGCAAGGACGTGGGAGCGCACCCGCGCGCCGCTGAAGCTGTCGAGCACAGCCTCCGCGCAGGCGCGTATTTCGCCGGGGGGCTTGATGCTGCCGAACTCGCCATCGAGCATCGTTACGAGCATCCCGAGACGCTGATCGTGTGCGGTCTGGTCGGTGCGTATCTCCCCGAGTCGCGTGGCGATCAACTCGCGCACGCGGGCCTGGATGCCGTCGCGGATCGCTCGGACCTCAGCTATCGGCCTGCCAGCCGGGTCGGGGATATCCCAATCTTCGACGGTAGCCGGCACGTATGGGCAGGAGTCCCCGCAGCCCATCGTGATCGCCCAATCGGCGTGCAATTGCATCTCGACCGTGAGTTTCTTCGGCTTGCGTCCGGCCAGGTCAATCCCGACCTCGTGCATCGCCTCAATCACCGTGGGCCATATCTCTGCTGCTGGCTGGTTGCCCGCTGACTCGGCGCGAACGTCCTCGGGGCCGTAGCGCTCGAAGAACGCCTGCGCCATCTGCGAACGCCCGGCGTTGTGATTGCAGACGAACAGCACGTAGCGAATCGGCTGCTCGTCTCGCTGCTCCTTGCTGGTCGCGTCCTCGGTGGTCATGCAGCGAATCGTATTGCATCGACAGACATAAGTGTTATTGATATAAGTAGATTGATGCCAGTCGATTTGGAGCTGTCCCCAAAGCAGAAGCGCCCAGCAGGTGAGCGCTGTTGCGAGCCTGTCGTCTACCCCGACGTACAGCGCGACCACGCGCTGCGCATGGCCGAAGTCGCCAAGGCGCTCGGCGACCCGATCCGCCTACAGCTCGTGGACGTTCTGCGCAGGCACGCCGGAAAGGTCTGCGTCTGCGAGCTCGTGCCGCTGTTCGACATCGCCCAGCCAACGCTCTCCCACCATCTCAAGAAGCTACGCGACGCCGGGATCGTGGACTCCGAGCGACAGGGCCTATGGGCCTACTACTACGTCATCCCCGACGCACTAAAGGAGCTATCCGCATGGCTGAGCTGACCGCTGCCGAGACGACCGCCGAGGCCTGCTGCGCCCCCGAGCAGCAGGCCGATTGCTGTGAGCCGAGCACCGAGACCGACTGCTGCGACCCCACCCACGGCGAGGGCTGCGGCTGCGCCGCCGGCACCACCACCACCGCGACGCAAGCGGGCGACATGCGCGAGCAGGTGCGCGAGCGCTACGCCGCCGCTGCCGTCCAGGTCACAAGCATCGACCCCGGCGCCGGTTGCTGCGCACCGAGTGAGACCTTCGATGGCGGCAGCGAGGTCTTCGGCGCCGCGCTCTACGCGCTCGGCGACCACGAGCAGCTACCCGACACCGCCAAGCTCGCGTCCCTCGGCTGCGGCAACCCCACCGCCGTCGCCGAACTGCACGAGGGCGAGACGGTCCTCGACCTCGGCTCCGGCGGCGGCATCGACGTTCTGCTCTCAGCCAAGCGGGTCGGCCCGACCGGCGAAGCACACGGTCTCGACATGACTGAGGAGATGCTTGCCCTCGCCCGCGAGAACGCACAGAAGGCCGGCGTAGAGAACGTTGAGTTCCACAAGGGCTACATCGAGGAGATACCGCTCCCTGACGCGAGCGTGGACGTGGTGATCTCAAACTGCGTCATCAACCTCTCCGGCGACAAGCCGAAGGTGCTGCGCGAGGTCGCCAGGGTTCTGCGGCCGGGTGGGCGCTTCGCGGTCTCCGATGTGATCGCCGACGAGGACATGGACGACGCGACCCGCACCGACATGCAGGCATACACCGGCTGCATCGCCGGAGCGCTCACCCACGCCGAGTTCACCCAGGCGCTCGCCAACGCGGGCATGGTCGACGTTGAGATACGCGAGACCCACCGCGTACACCCGCAGGCAGCATCGGCGATCATCCGCGCCCGCAAGCCGATCGCGCAGGTGCCGACACCTCCGTCTTAGGCGCCTCGGCCGATGATCTGCGCGCCTTCGCCCTCGACGGCCTGACCCGCAGATTGAAGATCGGGCGTTCCCCTCGACGCCCTCTGAGCTGATGGGCATCACTCTGGGCGGCTGACCGAGTAGAGCGGCTTAGGCTACGCCCGGTCCACGCGCATACGCAAAGTGTTAGCGTATGGTACATGCCGCGAAACACTGTGGCTTACATTCGGGGCCGAGACGAAGCAAAACACCTACACGGCCGCGAGGTGGTGCGCGATGACTCATTGGAGAGAGCGCTCGAACGGATCTCGGCCGGGGAGTTCTCTGCGCTGCTGGTGGTGCGACTGGCCGCGATCGCCGGGTCGCTGCGCGAGCTGATCGCGCTGCTCGACTGGCTGGAGCGCGTCGGCGCTCGGCTAGTCGCGCTAGACGTGGGTCTGGATACTGGCTCAGCTCCCGGCCAGCTAACCGTCGCGGCGTTGAGAGAGACCGCGCGATGGGAGCACGAGCCGGGTCCAAATCGTCCGCCGCGCGGCCGGCCAGGACTGGCTTCCCACGCGCCCGAGCTGAGCGGACGAATCTCCGCGCTGCGCGAGCAGGGACTCAGCCTGCAAGCGATAGCCGACGCGCTGAACGCCGATAGAGTGCCTACACCGCGCGGCGGGAGACATTGGCGCCCGTCGAGCGTCCAGGCCACGCTGGGATACCGAAGGCCACCACCAGGCCCGCCGCTGCCGCTAGCAGCACCGCGCGCCACGAAAGAGCCGGGCGCACGCAAGCCACCAGCCGGGCCGCGTGAGCGCGGACCCGACCGGCGAGCGCCGGGACCACACGCGCGGGGAGGGCCTGGCGGACACCCGCCCCGACCACCCCACAAAAACGATCGGCCATGACCAGCCTGATCACCCGCTACGGAACGCTCGGCGTGTTCGCCTTGATGGTGCCCGAGAGTGCGTGCATCCCAATCCCAAGCGAGATCACGTTGCTGTTCTCGGGCTTCTCCGTGCGCGAGGGATGGATGACCTTCACCGGCGCGATCCTCGCTGCGACGGCCGGCAACCTCGTCGGCTCCATGATCGCCTACGGGCTGGGCGCCTCACGCCTACCGGAGCGCGTGCCCGTCGCCAGCAGGCTGTTGACTCGCTCTGAGGGCCTGCTCAAGCGACACGGAGCGCGGGGGGTACTGATCGCGCGGCTGCTGCCGCTGGCGCGCACGTTCGTCTCACTGCCAGCGGGAGCGCAGCGCGTGCCCCTGCCGGCGTTCATCACGATGACCACGCTCGGCTCGGCGCTTTGGGCGGCCGGCTTCATCGCTGCTGGCTTGGCGGCCGGCACAGCCTGGGCAGCGCTCAGCTCGATTGCTGGCCGGGTGCTTCTCGCCGCCGGGGCGATAATCGTGGCGCTCTTGCTTACGCGGCGACGAGACGGCTCACAGTAACGGAACCGCGGCAACTGAAGCAAGGGAGCTCCTCATTGGTGGGATCAACGTAACGCCAACCAGGCTTGTCGGCATAACCATAGGTCGTCGGGTCCGCCTGGCCGGGAGCCGCACTGCGAGCGTTTCATTGGAGCTCGGCGACCGACCGTGATGCACTAAACTTACATAAAAACCGACGAGTCGGTTTTACTTAGGAGAGCCGATGCCCAAGATCCGTCCCGAGACCCGCGTTGAGCGTCGCCAGCTGCTGGTTGACGCGGCGTGGCGGTGCGCAGCAATGCGTGGCTTTCGAGACCTCACTGTCGATGACGTTTGCGCTGCGGCCGGTGCGAGCAAGGGCGCGTTCTATGGGTACTTCAGGCAGAAGCAGGACCTGTTGCTCGCGCTGCTCGAGGACGACGCGGCTGCGCTCGATGGTGAGCTTGCGCAGATAACGCACAACAGCTCCTCGGGGATCGAGCGGGTGCGACGCTTTGCGCAGGTGATGCTTGCGCGTGGTGACGATCCGGCGCGTGTGCAGGTTCGCGCCGATCTTTGGGCTGAGCTGTTGACCGACGATACGGTGCGGGGCCGGCTTGCCGAGGCGACCCAGCGCAGACGGGAACTTGTGCGCTCGTGGATTGAGGAAGCGGTGCAGAGCGGCGAGCTGGTGTCGATCCCAACGAACGCACTCGCGTCGATCCTGCTCGCGCTGACCGACGGGCTGATGCTGCACGGCGCGCTTGACCCCAGCGGGTTTCGCTGGCGCAACATCCGCCGCGCGATCGACGTGATGCTAGCCGGCCTCGAGGCCGAATGACACCGGGGATGCCCGCCGCGCGAGAGGCAGGAACGGGTGGATTGCGTTGGCGAGTGCGCTTGCGGCGTTCGGTCCTCAATGGCTCGACGGGACTGACTGTGTTGGCGCTGCTTGTGGGCGTGGGCGCCGGTGTGGGAGCAGTCGCGTTCAGGTACATGATCCTCGGCGTCACCTACCTGTTGACCGGCCATCGTGACTACAGCGCCGCCGGGCACGCCGCCAACCCGTTGATACCGGGTCTCGGCATGTGGTTCGTGCTGATCGTGCCCGTCATCGGTGGCCTGATCTACGGGCCGCTCGTCTCGCGCTTCGCACCGGAGGCACGCGGTCACGGCGTGCCAGAGGTGATGCTCGCCGTCAACAAGCTCGGCGGGCGGATGCGCCCACAGGTGCCGATCGTCAAGTCGCTTGCCTCGGCGGTCTGCATAGGCTCGGGAGGCTCGGTTGGGCGGGAGGGGCCGATCGTGCAGATCGGCTCTGCGCTCGGGTCGCTGGCCGGCCAGATCATGCGCGTCCCGGAGTCAGAGCTGCGGCTGCTGGTCGCGTGCGGGGCTGCCGGTGGCATCTCAGCGACGTTCAACGCTCCGATCGCAGGAGTGTTCTTCGCGTTGGAGCTGATCTTGCGCAACTTCGAGACCCAATCGTTCGGGCTCGTCGTCCTCAGCTCGGTCGCCGCAGACGCGATCGGACGAGCAGCTTTCGGCTCACACCCATTTCTGTCGCTGCCCACGTTCAACTTCAACTCCCCGCTTGAGCTTGTCCTTTATGCGGGCCTCGGCGTGCTCGCCGCAGGCGTCGGGCTCGGTTTCGTGCGCGTCCTGTACACAGGCGAGGACATCTCAGACCGGCTGTGGGGGCATCGCCCGGACTGGCTGCGGCCCGCGGTCGGCGGTGTGCTGCTCGGGCTGCTGCTGCTCGCCGTCCCGCAGATGTACGGCGTCGGCTACCCGGTCTTGCAGAACGCGGTCGCCGGCCACTACCTGCTCCTCGCGTTGCTCGGCCTGCTTGCGGCGAAGGTGCTTGCCACGAGCCTGACAATGTGGATCGGCGGCTCAGGCGGCGTGTTCGCCCCATCGCTGTTCATGGGCGCCATGCTCGGCTCCGCCTACGGCGCCATCTTCCACCACCTCACACCGCACCTCGCCCCCGCCGCCGGGGCCTACGGGCTAGTCGGGATGGGCGCAGTGTTCGCCTCCGCCTCGCGCGCCCCGATCACGGCGGTCATCATCATCTTCGAGCTGACCGGCGACTACCACGTGATCCTGCCACTGATGTTCGCCATCGTCGTCGCCACCGCCCTCTCAAACGCGATCACACGCGACACCATCTACACGCTCAAGCTCCGCCGCCGCGGCATAAACCTGGACGCCTCGCACACAGCCAACCCGATGACGCACATCACAGTCGGCGAGGCGATGGACAACCCTCCACCCCCGCTGCGGCCACAACAGCGGCTAGGCGAGATAGTCGCGCGATTCGGCTCTGAGCGAACAAACGCCCTGCCCGTCACCGACCCGGACGGCAGGCTGCTCGGCATCGTCGCGGCAGGCGACCTGGAGCGCACGATCGCGCGAGACACAAACGGCCAGCGGAGCACCGCCTCGACACTCATGCGTGAGGCGCCCACCCTGCACGCGGACGACTCCCTAGAGCAAGCCATCCTCGCACTCGGCGCCACCGACGACGAGGCATTGCCGGTCCTCGCCCCCGAAGACGACCGGCTGATCGGATGGCTCACCCACCGCCGCGTCCTAAACGCCTACCGCCAGCATTGCGCTACCTAAATCTAAGGGCGTTCAAGCACAGTCCGCTCGGTGCGCTTCGTCAGTCGCATCGGGCCGTCGGGACGGCCTAACTGGACTCCCGCGAATGGCAAGTCGGCGGCGGTTGGTTTGGCTACGGGGTGAGGTCGTTGACTATTTGCGCGGCTGGGCGGATGTCGGATATTCGGGTCACGTTCGCGCCCGCGTACAGCGGTCCCGAATCAAGGAGACTGCGGGGTCCATCGTCCAGCGCCATCGGTGGGCCAAGGAACGGTAGTGATGGTCGCTGGATCGCAAGCCCGCGATCCTGGAGCCCTTCCGGGATACGCAGCACGACTGGCGCGGTAAGCCGGTTGACGAGCCTGATCCAGGCCGGTCCCTGCGGGTCGTGGCCGAGCCAGCGGCGGGTCGCAGCGTTCGGGATCACCCGATGCGGCGCGTCGGCCCACCCGAGCCCGAACAGCTCGGTCAGCACCGTGCTGTCGGCCTCCAGGCAGCGGCGCTTGTACTCAGGATGCGCTCGGCTCTCCTCGCTGAGAAGAAAGCGCGTGCCCAAGACGGCAGCGATCGCGCCGGCATCGAGTGCCTGGCCCACACCTGATTGGTCAACGATCCCTCCGGCCGCCAGAACCGGGACCTTGACCGCGGCCCGAATCCGCTCGACCAATTCGAGCACCGGCGTCGTACCGCGAACGTGCCCGCCGGCCTCGACGCCCTGGGCTATCACCGCGTCTGCTCCCGCCGCCTCCGCGACTCTTGCCTCATCGACTGAGCCGCACTGGTGGACCCACGTGCCCCCAGCAAGCCTCCGTGGCTCCCCCCAAAAGGTGACGATCGCGTCGGCCTCCGCCGCGGCCTGCACATCGCCTGGCCGAAGAAGCGGCAGCACGAGATTGACCGCGATTGGTCGGCCGGTGAGCCTTCGGGCCGCAGCGAGCTCCTCAGCGATCGGTGCGCGGGCGCCCCCGATCGTCCCCAGACCGCCGGCCTCCGATACTGCCGCAGCGAGCTGATGACGAGCCACAGTGCCCATCCCCGCTTGAACGATCGGCGCTGGCAAACCACGGAAGTCGACCACGGCAGTCACCCGCGAGCAGCCTACCGCCTGGGGCGTATCATCGCCCACTCAGGAGTAACCATTTGAGAGATACAGACCAAGCCACACGATTGCCAGCGACAAAAGAAAGATGACAGCCTCAAGGACATGCCAGTTTGGCCGGCGGATGTGCCACACCAGCAGTACCCCGACAGCAAGGACGAGCGCGAGCTTGACGTGAAATGTCGAGTCGCCCCACAGGTCAAGATGGAACGCCATCGCGGTGCCGGTCGCCACCAGGACGAGCAGCGCGACGAGCGTGCCATAGCCGAACCTCCGCGCGATCAGGCGCAAGCTCTCACGATCGCCTGAGCGCCGTCCAACCGGCACCACCACGGCCGCGAGCATCATCTGGCCGCCCACAAAGAACGCCATCGCCAGCACGTGCAACCAACGCACGATGAACCAAACATGGCTCAACTGACGCAGACCCCTATGCCGCGGCGGTGTGGCTCGGATGTCCGGGGCCGGGCCACGGCGCCAAGCACAGAACGAGTTGGCACTCGCTGATCGCGCGTACCTCGTGGCGCTCGCCAGGGTCGAAATGGATCAGGCTCGGCGCGGACAGCGTTCGCTCGCTCGCGCCCGCGCTCACCAGCAGCTCGCCGCGTAGGACGAACACAAGCGCGTGCTCATGGACTTGGTGCTCCTGCAGAGCCTCACCCTGGGGCAGCAGCAGCGCGATCACACGATTCGCGTCCTCGTCGGAGCGAAGGATCTGTGGACGGTGCGCCGCGACACGCAGACGATCTAGCTCCCAAACCTGCACCCGCCCGATTCTAAGCGCAGGCAGAACCCAGCGGATAGCTTGTGCGGCCAGATGCCCGACACGGCCATCAAGATCGAGGATCTGCATGTCGTGCGCGGCGGACGCCCCGTGCTCCAAGGTCTCAACCTGCAGGTCGCCAGCGGGTCGGTGACGGGTCTGCTCGGCCCAAGCGGGTGCGGCAAGTCCACGCTGATGCGCGCGATTGTCGGCGTGCAGATCATCCAGGCTGGCCAGGTGGACGTGCTCGGCGAACACGCCGGCTCCCCAAAGCTGCGCCGGCGCGTGGGGTATCTGACACAGGCCCCGTCCGTCTACACCGATCTCAGCATCGGCGAGAACCTGCGCTACTTCGCCGCGATCCTCGATGTCGGCGAGCAGCGGATCGGCGAGGTCGTCCAGACGGTCGGCCTAGCCGGTCGTGAGCACCAGGTCGTCGCCTCGCTCTCTGGCGGGGAGCGCTCGCGGGTGTCGCTTGCCACTGCTCTGTTGGGCGACCCCGAGTTGCTGGTGCTCGACGAGCCGACCGTCGGCCTTGACCCCGTACTGCGCGCCGAACTGTGGAGCACCTTTCGCCAGCTCGCCCAGGCCGGCAGCACTCTGCTGATCTCAAGTCACGTAATGGATGAGGCCAGCGAGTGCGATGAGTTGCTGCTGATGCGCGAGGGGACGCTGCTTGAGCAGAGCACGCCCGAGCAGTTGCGCGAGCGCACCGGCGAGCAGGACCTCGGCCGGGCTTTCCTGACGATCATCAAGCAGGCGTCCAGGTGAGCGCCCACATCACACTCGCCACGGCCAGGCGTGTGCTCTGGCAGATACGCCGCGACCGGCGCACGATCGCGCTGCTGCTCGTCGTGCCTGTCGGGCTGCTCGTGCTGATGCGCTACGTCTTCGACGGGCAACCCAGCACCTTCCAGGCGATCGGGGCGCCGATGTGTGGCCTGTTTCCGTTCATCATCATGTTCCTCGTCACCTCGATCGCCATGCTGCGCGAGCGCACCAGCGGCACGCTTGAGCGGCTGATGAGCCTCCCACTCGCCAAGACCGACCTGCTCGCCGGCTACGGCATCGCCTTCGGTCTGCTCGCCGCGCTGCAGGCGCTCGTCGTGTGCCTCGTCGGGTTTCTGCTGCTCGGCCTGCACGCCCCGCACGGCGCATGGCTGATCGGGTTGCTCGCCATCGGCAACGCTGTGCTCGGCATGGCCCTCGGCCTGTTCGTCAGCGCGTTCGCGCGCACCGAGTTCCAGGCCGTCCAGTTCATGCCCGCGATCATCTTCCCCCAGCTACTGCTATGCGGGCTGTTCGTAGACCGGCACGAGATGGCCAGTGTGCTCTACGGGCTCTCAAGCGTGCTGCCGCTCACCTACGCCTACGACGCGCTGGCGCGCGCTACCCATCCCCAGCCGCTCGGCGGCCGGGTCGCGCTCGATGTCGCCGTGATCGTCGGTGCGACGCTGATCGCGCTCGCGCTCGGCGCGCTCACTCTGCGGCGACGGACTGCATGAGCGGCGCACCAACTTGCGGCTCGGCGCTCAGCGGCACGGTGATCACGGGCACCGGCGAGCTTCGCAGCAGCTCGGTAGTGACCGTGCCAATCGCCTCGTGCAGCCGCGAGTGCGGCTTGGCGCCGAGCACGATCGCGCGAGCACGGTGGCGGTCAGCGGTGTCGATCAAAGCGGCGGCGGGGTCTCGGTCTGAGACCTCCGTCTCCAGCTCGATGTCAAACAGCGCTGGGTCGCCGTCGAGCATCAGCTCATCGAGGATCGCGCGGCCTTCGTCGTGGCGCACGCCGCTGCTGCTCAGCGGCGTGGGCGGCATGTGCTGCGCTCGGCAGGCGTACACGATCACGAGCTTGCCGCCCGAGAGCAGCTCGTTTGCTGCCCAGCGGGCGGCGTTGCGCGAGCCCTCGCTGCGGTCATAGCCGAGCACGAGGCACGGCCCTCCCGCGTCGCTGCCAGTGGCGGCTGAGCGGGTCATGCCGGCGTCGTCTCGCGGTCCAGGGCGTCCAGGTAGGGCGCCAGGTACTTCGTGGCGATCTTGCTCGGCGGCTCCCACGCCGGGGTGTCGCTGATCTGTGAGCTGAACCCGTGCCCGCCGGTGATCTGCGCCGTCAGATACAGCGGCTTATCGCCTGTCAGCAGCATCCCGTGGATCACGGGGTGAAACCGCTCGGGTGTCACCTGGGCACCGGCGCCCGCAGCGATCGACAGCGCGACCGTATCGGCCTGCTGGGAGCTGACGCCGCCGTGCTTGACCGGGAACTCGGTGCAGTCACCGGCCGCGTAGATGTGCTCGACATCGAGAACATGCCCGTAGGGGTCCACGCGCAAGAAACCGTGTTCGCTCAACGGGATGCCGCGCACGCTCGGGCCGTACAGCTCGGGCAGCGCGATCACGCGGTTTACGTGCAGGCGCCGGTCGCCGGGGTTGATCACCAGCTCGCCGGCACTAGGGACTTCGGCGTAGGCGGAGTGGATCGTCTGGATGCCCGCGCGGCCGAGCAGCCCCGCGACGGTGCCGCTCACGTTCTGCCCGAAGATCGCCAGCGGAGCGTCCTCGGGGGTGACGAGCGTGACCGCGAGCTCGACGCCCATGTCATAGGCGCGACCGGCGGTCATCAGCGCCAGCTCATACAGCGGCAGCGGCCAGGCCATCCTGCCAGGTGCCAGGAATGCGAGGCTCTTGATGTAGCCGCCCTCGACATCCTGAATCACGCCGTGCAGGATCTCATCCATGTGCGCCGCGTCGATCGTGACCGCGTGCTGATAGCGCGGGACGGCCTTCGCGCCGAGCGCGAGCACGAGCCGGTCGTACTCCAGCTCTACGTCTCCCTTGGTGTGGGCGACCTGCTTGTCCGGGTCCACCCATGCGAGCTCGTCGGTCACGAGCCGCGCGCCGGCGTCGCTGATGATCGGCGCGAGTTGGTAGCGGCGTGCCTGTCCCTGGGCGAACGGCTCACGCACAGTCATTGGCCGGTAGTGGAAGTCGGGGTTTGGTGCGATCACGGTCACGTCGGTCAGCTCCGGCGCGAGCTCGTGCAGCGCAAGGACGGTCTCCAGCGCCGCTACGCCGCCGCCGGCGATTAGCACTCGCTGCCTGTTGGTGTTGGTGGTTTGAGTGGTCATGCTCTGCAGGTTACGGTCGGGTGTTGGCTGTGGCAGTCGAGTAAATCCGTGTGCGCGATCGGTGGAAACTACGCAGCTGGGACCTTGTTCGACGGACGCACCCCCCACACGAGCGCGCGGGCCACGTCCAGGCTTGAGACGACGCCGAGCGGGCGGCCCGAGTCAGGGTCGGTGACGATCAGATGCGAGCACTCGTGCTCGCCCATCAGCTGCGCGGCGCGCTGAACTTCCTCGACGCGCTCGATCGTGACGATCTCGGTCGCGGCGATCTCGCCCGCTTTGCCGTCCATGCCGCCCGCGCCGACGGCGCGCATGAGGTCGATATCGGAGATGGCGCCCCACACCAGCTGCTCGGTGTGATGAGGGCCAGGCGCGAGGCCGTCGACGATCACAAAGTGGACACTGTTCTCGGCCATCAACGACGCGACCTCATGTAGCGGTGTCTCAGGCGAGCAGTCGATCACCTCGGAGTGCATGACCTCAGCGACGGCGAGTTCACTGAAATGGGCTGGGAGCGGCATTGACTTTCTCCTTGTGAGTGGGATTGGTGTGATCTGAGGTTTTCACCACGCACGCGATGTGCCATCCGCAGTAGCCGCGCGCAAGGGCTGAGGTTTTCCTCGGATAGCGCGACTGGCGTTCACTGCGGGTAGCAGGCCGCGTGGTAGCACTCGCCAGCGTGCGGGCCTCTGTCTTGGTCTGCGGAGGTGGAGGTCTTGCGTGGCTTGCCGTCCTCAACGAGGATCATCGACTCATACGCGCCGATCACGTCACCGCAGTGCACGCAATGTGGCTTCTCCGGCGTGGGGTTCGGTTTCTCAGAAGGGCTCAGGGGCTGGGGCATACGCTCGGACGGTGCCTTTTGGCTTGATCGGCGCCGATGCCGAGCGTAGGTTCTGTGCGGCCCGCTCTATCAGGGGAATCCCGCAATCCGGTGGGGCGGACTACGGGTAAGCTCCGAGGATGGCCGAGGATTCCGACGAGCGATGGCATCGACAGCTACTCGATGTCGGGCAGGCGCTTGTCACCGAGCTCGACCAGCAGGCTGTGCTCGATCGTGTCCTTGCGGCCGCAAGGGAGATCACCGGAGCGCGCTACGCCGCGATCGGCGTCCTCAACGAGGACCGCTCTGAGCTTGAGCAGTTCCTGACCGTTGGAATCGACGAGGCGACCCACCGCACCATCGGCGCGCTGCCTCGCGGCCGCGGGGTACTCGGGACGCTGATCGAACACCCCGAGCCGCTGCGCTTGACCGATGTCGGCCAGCACCCCTCTAGCTACGGGTTCCCAGCAGGGCATCCGCCGATGCACTCTTTTCTCGGCGTGCCCGTCCTCGTTCGCGGGCAGGCATGGGGCAACCTGTACCTCACCGACAAGCAGGACGGCGAGTTCACCGAGACCGACGAGCAGGCTGTCGTGATGCTCGCGCGGTGGGCGGCTGTGGCGATCGAGAACGCCCGGCTGTATGAGGTCAGCGAGCGGCGCCGCCACGAGCTCGAAGAAGGCGATCCGCGGGCTGGAGGCCACGCGCGACATCGCCGTCGCGGTCGGCGGCGAGGTATCGCTCGGGCGCGTGCTTGAGCTGATCGTCAAGCGGGGCCGCGCGCTCGTCGGTGCGCGTAGCCTCGTGATCATGCTGCGCGAGGCAGAGGAGCTAGTCGTGCACTCCAGCGCCGGGCACGCCGAGGACATGCGAGGGGTCCGCCTGCCGGTCGCCAGCTCGACCTCCGGGCAGGTACTTCAACGCGGTCGTCCCGAGCGGATCACGGACGTGGCCGCTCGCCTACGGATTGCTCCACGCGAGTTCGGGGTGCCCGACGCGCAGACCGCGCTGCTGGTGCCGATGGTTCATCGCGGCGAGGCGCTTGGCATCCTCGCGGCCTTCGATCACGGCGCAGACCAGGACGTGTTCAGCGAGGACGACGAGCAGATGCTGCGCCTGTTCGCGCTCAGTGCCGCGACGGCGGTGGCGCTCGCGCAGAGTGTGCAGGCCGACCGGCTGCGCAGCTCGCTAGCCGCTGCCGACGCGGAGCGGCGCCACTGGGCCAGGGAGCTGCACGACGAGACGCTGCAGAGCCTCGGCGGACTTCGCCTGCTGCTCGCCACCGTGCTCGCGCAGGACGACCTCAACCCGACACGGGACGCGATCGGCGAAGCTGCCGAGCACATCGAGCGGGAGATCGAAAACCTCCGCGCGATCATCACCGAGCTGCGGCCCGCCGCGCTGGACGAGCTCGGTCTCAGAGCAGCAATTGAGGCGCTGCTAGACCGCCACCGCGAGCAGAGCGGAGCCACCATCGACAGCGACCTTGACCTACCCGCTCGTGCGGGCGATCACGAGAACATAGACCCTGAGATGCAGACCACTGTCTACCGGCTGCTGCAGGAGGCGCTCACGAACATCACCAAGCACGCCCGCGCCAACACCGTCCGCGTAACGCTCAAACAGAGCGACGGCGAACTGTCGATCGAAGTGCAGGACGACGGTCAAGGATTCGACACCAGCGCTCAGAGCAGCGGCTTCGGGCTCCTCGGAATGCACGAGCGGGTCGGCTTGGCCGGCGGCACGCTCAGCATCAGCTCGGACTCCGGCGGGACGCTCCTGGCAGCGCGTGTGCCGCTGCGGGCTGCCGCCGCTATGGGAATCTCAGGTGCCCAGCAGGCCGCGTCGTAGCGCGTAGCGCACCAGCTCCGCGCGGGTCCGCAGGCCGAGCTTGCTGTGGATGTGTGCCCGGTGGGTCTCGATCGTGCGCGGCGAGATGTGCAGTTTGCGGGCGATCTCCACAGTGGTGTAGCCGAGCACGATCAGCCTGAGCACTTCGACCTCGCGCACCGTCAAGTCGTCGGTCGTCAGCGAGCGGTGAAGCGCAGCCAGGCGAGCCGCGACGCTGGGGCTCAGATATTCCTCGCCGCGGGCCGCGGAACGCACGGCCTCGAGCAGATCGGTATCGGCGCAATCCTTCCAGACGAACCCCAGCGCGCCGGCTGCAATCGCACGCTGCGCGAAGGCGGGGTTCTCCTCCATCGTGACGACCACGATCTGCGTGTCGGGGACGCGCTCGCGCAGCTGGCCGATCGTCTGCAGGCTCGTCATGCCGGACATACCCAGGTCGAGCACCAGCACATGCGGCTGCTTGTCATGCACATGGGCAGCAGCGCCCGTCAGGTCGTCGGCTTCGGCGACCACCTCGATGTTCTGCTCGCTCTCCAGCAGCAGACGCAAGCTACGGCGCATCAAGGCGTGATCGTCGGCCACCACGACCCGGATTGGGGCAGTCGCCGACGCCGGCGCCGCATCCACAGAGACAGTCGGAGCCAGCTGCAAGTGTCCAGACATGCTCCGACCCTATGTGCTCGCCGGTGCCGTGCCCACGGGGGAAACGCCCTTACACGTGGCGGGAAAGCACGGACTAGAGACAGTGCTACAAGCACACCGGCTTCCCGTGTGTAGAGCAATCTGCCGGTCGACGGCGCGCGTCAGCGCCGCCGTCTGCGCCTCGATGCTCTGTTCGCAATCGACCGCGAGCACGCACTCCTCGGGTAGCTCATCCAACGCCTGGAAACGATCAAACTGCGCAGCGACAACCTCGGGCGTCGCGTCTGAAACCCGCTCGGGGCTCTGCATCCGCCTGGCGGCCCGCGCGAGCGCCGTCTGCAGCGTCACCTGGCACTGGACGGCCAGGAAGCTCACACCGTCGCGGCGCAGCACGGCAAAGAGCGCCGCACGCTCGCGGCGCGTGTGGCAGGTGGCATCGACAATCACGCCACCACGGCCCTCCAGGCGCGCGAGCGCCTCGCGGGCCAACGACAGGTACACCGCTCGGGTGAACTCCTGGGTGTAGTGCTCGGGTCTCGCACGCTCGCTGAGTTCCACCCCCGCGAGACGCTTTCGCAGCACATCGGAGGAGACGACCGGCAGCCGTGAGTGACGAGCGAGGTGGCTGGCCAGCGTCGACTTGCCGCTCGCTGCCGGCCCACAGACCACGATCACTACCGGGCCGCGAGCCCGCCAGCACAACCGCTCCGCCAACCCCCACAGACGCTCGGCCTGTGCCCGCTCCCGGCGCCGCAGCGCGCCGTGATGCGTACCGGCTGCAATCAACGCCACCTTGGCGCGCACGAGCGCCCAATAGGCGCTGTAGAAGCAGCCAAGCCGCTCGCTGCCCGGATCAGCCCCCGCGTGCCGGTAGGCGCGCGCCAGCTCCCGCGCGGCCCAGCGCCGGCCGTGAGCTTCCAGGTCCATCGCCAAGAACGCCAGATCGCGTGCAACGTCCATCTGGCGCAGCGCCGGGTCGAACTCGATCCGATCAACCACACGGACCTGCGGGCCGAGTAGTACGTGCTCGCAGCGCAGGTCCCCGTGCCCGTCGCGCACCAGCCCCCGCTCGACGCGCCGCTCAAGCTCACGGGTATGAGCAGCCACGAACGTCTCGCCGAACCCGCGCATCGTCTCCACCTGCCAGCGGGAAGGGAACGGCAGGCGTTCGATCTCCCGCATATTCAGCCTCCAACTGTCCAGCAACTGCTCTGGCCTGTCCGCGGCAAGTGCGGGTGAGCGCTGGTGAAACTCGGCCAGGCACTCAGCGACCTGCTGTATATGCGAGCGCGTGAGAGAACTCGCCTGGATCGCGCCCAGCAGCGTGTGCGCCTCCTCGAAGCGGCGCATCACGACCGCATACTCCACCGCGCCAGGGCTCTCCTCCGGTGCGAAGCGAAACCCTCCGGGGCCGTAGAGGATCGCCCGCACCCCGAGATAGATGCCGGGAGCCAGCTCGCGGTTGACGGCAACCTCCTCACGGCACGCCGCGCGCCTGCGCGCGAGTGTGCCGTAGTCGAGGAAGGCGAGCCGCACAGGCTTCTTGATCTTGTAGGCACGCTCGCCGGCCACGAACACCCAAGAAGCATGGGTCTCGTGCACCTGCACCGCCGGGCGCCCTGGATACATCGCCGGATCGCCCAGGGCTTGCACGACCGACAAGCTGGCCGCTCCGTCGCGCTCAACGCCAGCATCATGCTCGGGGTGGCGCACGGTGCTCATACGCCAAGCACTGCTGTCAGTCGGCGGCGACGCTCGCCGACGCGCCTTCAAGGCTGGCTGGCTCGCCTGCGACCGGCTCGCAGCCGCGTGGCATCACCAGCACCGGACAGTGAGCCTCCCGCATCACCGCTGCGGACACGCTGCCCAGCAGCGCGTGACGCACCGGCCCATAGGCGCGGGAGCCGAGCACAAGAAGATCCAACTCACGGGAGCGCTCCACCAGCACATCAGCGGCGTTGCCTTCGACGGTCTGCGTATGGACGGGTACGCCACCGGCAAGCTCCGTCACCGCGCCCTGCAGGCTCGCCTTCGTCGCGGCATACGTTTCGGCTTCGAGCTCTGAAACCATCGCCGCCTGCGCCGCATAGCTCCTGACGAACAGGCTCAGCCCGGACGCGGCGATCACGCTCAGCTCCCCATCGAAGACCTGAGCCAGCTCATCGCCCGACCGCAACGCCGCCTTGCCCTCGGCGGAGTCGGTATAGCCCACGCCGACACGCCGCAGCCTGCCGGTATCGCGGTCGGCGTAGCCGGCGGGCGCCACCAGCACCGCGCACGGCGCACCGTGCACCATGCGCTCCATCAGATCGACGTGCAGATGTCCGGCGATCCCCTCGCGCGCCGCACCGATCACGATCAGCTGCGCGTTCTCATAGCTGGCCATGCTGTGCAGAGCGTGGATCGGCCACGACGAGCTGCTCCAGTGATAAGTCGCGTGCGCCAGCATCTCGCTATCCGGCATGAGCGCCCTCAGCTCCGCACGGATAGCCTCCTCGGCCGCCTGCGCAGGCTCAGAGGAAAGCAGCGGGCTGTAGGGGTAGACGACCGTCACCTCGCTGCCCAGCGCAGCCACGATCTGCCCACACAGCTTTACCGCGTCATGCCCAGCCTCGTCGTCTGAGTAGCCCACTACGATCTTTTCCAACACGGCTAGGCCCCTTTCACACAGTTCGCTTATATCCAGCCCGCAACGGTAAAGGCGCACGAAGATCATCTCCATCGGTAATCCCCTGCGCTCGTTACGCGGCATTCCACGGACCCCGCCAGAGGCATCCGCAGCGGTGCGGCGCTCCCGCCGACACGTCAGGGAAAACCCCGGATGCCCAGCCTACGGGAACGCCAGATGCTTGTTGCATGTCCGTGATCGCCCTTGAACCCAACCAGCCGGCAACCCTTCCACAGCAAGGCTCGCCCGACCCAGCAATCCATACCGAGGGGCTCTCCAAGCGCTACGGGAGCACCCTCGCGCTGGACGCGCTTGACCTGACCGTCGGCAGGGGAGAGGTGTATGGGTATCTCGGCCCCAACGGGTCGGGCAAGACCACCACGATCCGGCTGCTGCTGGGGTTGCACCGGCCCAGCGCGGGACGGGCGCAGTTGTACGGCTGCGACGCCTGGCGTGACCCGGTGGCCGCGCACCGCCATGTCGCATACGTCGCGGGAGAGCCATTCCTCTGGCCTGGGCTGACGAGCGCCGAGACGTTCGAGTTCTTTGCGCAACTGCACGGCGGCGTCGATGCCGCCTACCGCGAGATGCTCGTAGAACGCTTCCAGCTAGACCCGCACAAGAAGATCAGGGCGCTGTCGAAGGGCAACCGCCAGAAGGTGCAGTTGATCGCGGCACTCGCCAGCCGCGCCGAGCTGCTGCTGCTGGACGAGCCCACGAGTGGTCTTGACCCATTGATGGAGGTTGCGTTCCGCGACTGCGTGAAGGAAGCCAAGGAGCGCGGGCAGACCATCTTCCTCTCCTCGCATATCCTCAGTGAGGTCGAGGCGCTGTGCGACCGCGTAGGCATCCTGCGAGAGGGCAAGCTCGTGGACGAGGGCACCTTGCAGGAGCTGCGCCACCTCGCCGCGCAGACGGTGGAGGTCACGTTCACCGGCCAGGCGCCCACGCTCCCGCCGCTGGCGGGCGTGCAGGTCCAGAGTGCAGGGCCGAACGCGCTGCGCTTTGAGGTCTCAGGCAGCGTCGGCCCGTTGATCGCGGCGCTCGCCGAGCATCCGGTGGCCACGCTGACCAGCCGCGAGCCTTCACTCGAGGAGATATTCATTCACCACTACGACGGTTCCAAGGACCGTGGCGGCGAATAGCAGAGCGCTCGTGCGCAGTCTGCCGCGAGCGGCACCCGCCGGTCGCGCGCCTGTGCTTGCGTTGGCGCGGCGGGCGTTCCGTGACGCGCGTGTGCGCACGATCTCCTTCGTGTACCTGTTCGCGCTCTACGCCTACATCCAGCCGATCGGCTACCGCGACGGGTTCCCCACGCTCGCCGAGCGTGTCGGGTTTGCCCACAGCTTCTCGAACAACAAGGCGGTGCGCCTGTTCTACGGCGAACCGCACAACCTGTTGAGCGTGAGCGGCTACACCGCGTGGCGGGTCGGCGGGACGCTTGCGATCTTCGCCGCGATCTTCGGTTTGTTCGCCGCCGTGAGAGCGTTGCGCACCGAGGAGGACGCAGGCCGCCAGGAGCTGGTGCTCGCTGGGATCGTCGCGCGGCGCACGTCATACCTGTCCTCGATCGCCGCGATTGCGGCTGGCACCGTGCTGTTGTGGGCCGGTGAGTCGGCGGGGTTCATCGTGGCCGGGCTGCCGGCCGGCGGCTCGATGTATCTCGCGCTGGCCACGGTGTCGATCGTGCCGGTGTGCGCGGGCGCGGGCGCGCTGGCAAGCCAGCTTGCGCCGACGCGGAGGATGGCGCTGGAGCTGGGCGGCGCGGTCCTCGGCGTGTGGTTTCTGCTGCGCGTGATCGCCGACACCGCCAGCGGCGTGACCTGGCTGCGCTGGTTGACGCCGCTTGGATGGGCCGAGCAGTTGCGCCCGTTCGCCGGCGCAAAGCCGCTCGTGCTCGTCCTCCCGGTTGCCAGTGCCGCACTGCTGCTCTGGCTCGCGGCACGGATCAATGCCAGCCGTGACATCGGCACAGGGGTCCTGCCCGCACGCGAGCGCGCCGAGCCGCGCCTTGGGCTCCTGTCCTCGCCGATGGCGCAGGCGCTGCGCTCTGAGCGCAGCAGCCTGATCGTGTGGCTCGCCAGTGTCGGAGCGTTCGCCTACATCCTCGGCGTGGTCGCCAAGAGCAGCTCCTCCGCGGGGATCTCGAAGAACCTCAACCGTGAGCTCGGCAAGCTCGGCACCGGCTCGATCGTCACACCCACCGGGTATCTCGGCTTCACGTTCATCTTCTTCGTCCTGGTCATCAGCGTGTTCGCGTGCGCGCAGATCGGCATGGCACGCCACGAGGAGGCAGAGCAACGATTGGAGACGCTGCTCTCGCTCCCGGTCGCTCGCCGCCGCTGGCTCGGCGGGCGCATGGCACTCGCGGCGTGTGCCGCCGCCGCGATCTCCCTGACGGCGGGGCTGCTGGCGTGGGTCGGCGCCGAGTCCGGTGGGGTCAGCCTCTCGCTCGTCAAGATGATCGAGGCTGGCGCGAACTGCCTGCCCGTCGCCCTGCTGTTCCTTGGGCTCGCGGCGCTTGCCTACGCGATCGTGCCGCGAGCAAGCTCCGCGATCGCATACGGACTGCTGACCGTCGCGTTCCTGTGGGATCTCGTCGGCTCGCTGCTCGGCGTCCCGAAATGGCTCGTCGAACTGACTCCGTTCACGCACATCGGGCTGGTGCCCGCACAGCCTTTCCGCATCGGTGACGCCGCGATCATGCTCGCCATCGCCGCGGCCTGCGCGCTCGCAGCAGCATGGGTCTTCGCCCGACGCGACCTGACAGGCGCGTGAGGAGGATGAGCCCGTGTTGCAGAAGGTAGCCGTCGGGCGCTGGTCGCTGGACGCCTATGAGGGCATCGCGCCGGCCCCGATCCTCGAGGAGCTGCGCGAGCACGCACGCACACTGCGCGGCGCGCGCATCCTGCACGTCAACGCCACCCCATACGGCGGCGGCGTCTCCGAGCTGCTGCGCTCGTGCGTGCCGCTGCTGCGCGACCTCGGCCTGACGGTCGACTGGAAGGTGATCGGCGGCGACCAGGACTTCTTCCACGCCACCAAGGCGCTGCACAACGCGCTGCAGGGAGACCCGCACGCACTCACCGTCGATGAGCAGAACGCATACCGCAGGTGCATCGAGGAGAACGCCGCCACCCTGGACGGCGGCTATGACTTCATCATCATCCACGACCCACAGCCCGCCGGGCTGCTACGCGCGCACGGCAAGAAGGACGCGCGCTGGGTGTGGCGCTGTCACATCGACACCAGCGAGCCCAACCCCGACGCCTGGCGGTTCCTCGCCCCATTCCTGGAGGGCTTTGACGCCGCGGTGTTCACGATGAGCGAGTTCGCGCCGCCCGACCTGCCCGTGGGGCGCGTGGAGGTGATCGCGCCAGCGATCGACCCGCTGAGTCCCAAGAACATCGACCTCGACCCGCTCCTCGCCAGCCAGATCCTCGACTGGATCGGCATGGAGATCCCAGGCAGGCTGATAACGCAGGTCTCGCGCTTTGACCAGTGGAAGGACCCGCTCGGCGTGATCGACGCCTACCGGCTCGTGCGCGAGCAGATCCCAGACCTGCAGCTCGCGCTCGTCGGGTCGATGGCGCTCGATGACCCCGAGGGCTGGGATGTCTACCGGCAGGTCTCAGACGCCGCCAACCACGATCCGCTGATCCACGTCTACACCAACCTCACCGGCGTCGGCAACGTCGAGGTCAACGCCTTCCAGCGGCTCTCGGAGGTGGTCGTGCAGAAGTCGATCCGCGAGGGCTTCGGGCTCGTCGTCTCAGAGTCGCTGTGGAAGGGCACGCCCGTGGTCGCCGGTCATGCCGGTGGCATCCCGCTGCAGGTCCCCGAGGGCGTCGGCGGCCTGCTCGTCGGTAGCACCGAGGAATGCGCGCAGGCGCTGCTCAAGCTACTGGACGATCAACAGCTGCGCGATCGCCTCGGCCAGAGCGGACGCGAGCACGTGCGCGAGCACTTCCTGCTGCCAAGACTGCTGATGGAGGAGCTGCGGCTGCTCGCAACGCTCGACTCCGCGGGCGGCGGCCCGCCCTGACCGGGGGAGAAGAACCAGTGCCCCTGCCTGCTGATACGGCCGATCGCGGGTCCACCGAGCCCTCGGTCGAGTTCGACGCGACCGAGAGCGCCGAGCTGCTGCTGCGCGACCTGCGCAGCTCGCGCACGGGCCTCTCCACGAGCGAGGCGCAGCGACGGCTGCTGCAGTACGGCCCCAACGAGCTGCGCCGCCGCGGCGGGGTGAAGTGGCCGGGCGAGCTCGCGCGTCAGCTGACCCACCCGTTGGCGCTTTTGCTGTGGCTGGCCGCGGCCCTGTCATTCGCCGTGGGCAGCCAAACGATCGCGGTCGCGGTGCTGCTCGTGATCCTGCTCAACGCGCTGTTCGCGTTCATCCAGGAGATGCAGGCAGAGCGCGCCGTGGAGGCCCTGGCGCAGTTCCTACCCCAGCACGTCACCGTCCTGCGCGACGGAGCACCAGCCTCCATCCTGGCCGCCGAGCTGGTGCCGGGCGACATCGTGCTTGTCGAGGAGGGCGACCGCATCGCCGCCGACATGCGCCTGATCTCCGGTGGCGTGGAGGTCGACATCTCGACGCTCACCGGCGAGTCCGCTCCGGTGCTGCGCTCCGTCGAGCTGATCGACACCGGCGTCCCGCGGATCGAGGCGCGGGACCTGCTGTTCAGCGGCACGAGCGCCACCGGCGGAGAGGCCCAGGGCCTCGTGTTCGCCACCGGGATGCACACCGAACTGGGGCGCATCGCCGCGCTCTCAGAGCGAGTCAAGGAGGAGCCGAGCCCGCTTGAGCGCCAAGTTCGCAAGGTCGCCTGGCTGATTGCCGGAATCGCCATTGCGATGGCCGTCGCCTTCGTCCCGGTCGCAATCTTCGGAGCCGGCCTGTCCTTCACCAACAGCGTCGTTTTCGCGGTCGGCCTGCTGGCCGGCAACGTGCCCGAGGGGCTGCTGCCGGTCATCACGCTGGCGCTGGCGGTCGCGGTGCGCCTGCTTGCCCGCCGCGGCGCGCTCGTCAAGCGTCTCAGCGCCGTGGAGACCCTCGGCTCCACCGATGTGATCTGCACTGATAAGACCGGCACCCTGACCCAGAACCAGATGCGGCCCGTCGCGGCCTGGACGCTCGCAAACGAAATCTCGCTCGACCCCGACCGGACATCAGGCCAGCCGCCGAGTGGCAGCGATGCCGCTCTCACAGCCCTGGCCGAGACCGCCGCCGCCTGCAACAACGCTCACCTGAACACCGACGGCAATAGCAGCGGAGACCCAACCGAGATCGCGCTGCTCATCGCGGCGCAGACGCTCGGTGCCGGCGTCGACGCGGCCAGCCGCGAGCACACACGCGCTCACCAGTACAACTTCGACGCGCAACGCAAGCTGATGTCCACCATCGACACCGGCGAAGACCACGACTGGCTGCACAACAAGGGCGCCCCCGAGTCAGTGCTGCCAAGGTGCACCACCGTGCTCCAGCCCGATGGTGAGCAGCACCCGATGCAGCCCACTGAGCGTGAGCGCGTAACCAGCCAGGTGGAGAGCTTCGCCCGCCAGGGCCTGCGCGTGCTGGCGCTCGCACGCAAGCCCCTCGCGCACGGCGGGCCGTCGCTCCGCCGCGAGGACGCCGAGCGTGAGCTGTGCCTGCTCGGCCTGGTCACGATGCGCGACCCACCCCGCCCCGAGGTTGCCGAGGCGGTGGACCGCTGCCATCGCGCCGGCATCCGCATCGTGCTGATCACCGGCGACCACCCCCTGACCGCGGCAGCGATCGCTGGCCAGGTCGGGATTGGCGGCACCGAGCCACTGATCGTCAATGCGCAGGAGTTCGATCACCTGCACGAGCAGGAGGTCAAGGACATCCTCGCCACCGGACGCGAGGTGATCTTCGCCCGCGCTTCACCGGAGACCAAGCTGCAGATCGCCGAGGCCCTGCGCGGCCAGGGTCACGTGGTCGCAATGACCGGCGATGGCGTCAACGACGCGCCTGCGCTGCGCACTGCCGATATCGGTGTGGCGATGGGCCGCTCGGGCACCGACGTTGCCCGCGAGGCATCGACAATGATCCTCACCGACGACAACTTCGCCACGATCGTCACGGCGGTCGAGGCGGGCCGCCAGGTCTACGACAACGTTCGCAAGTTCATCCAGTACATCTTCGCTCACGCCACCCCCGAGGTCGCGCCGTTCCTCGTGTTCGCGCTCAGCGGCGGAGCGATCCCGCTGCCGCTCACCGTGCTGCAACTGCTCGCCTTCGATGTCGGCTCAGAGACGCTGCCATCGCTCGCGCTCGGCCGCGACCCGATCGAGCCCGGCAGCATGGAGCGTCCGCCACGACCACGCTCAGAGGGAGTGATCCAGCCACCGATGCTCCTGCGCGCCTGGCTGTTCCTCGGCGTCATGGTCGCCGGACTCTCACTCACCGGCTTCTTCTACGTCCTTGACCGTGCCGGCTGGCACACAGGCGCCCCCGTCGGCGCCGGCACACCGCTTCACCACGCCTACCTGCAGGCCACCACGATGACGTTCCTGGGGATGATCGCCGGGCAGATCGGCACCGCGTTCGCCGTGCGAACCCGACGCGCCTCGCTGCTATCCATCGGCGTCCTCAGCAACCGCTACCTGCTCGGCGCGATCATCGCCGAGCTGGCGCTCGCCGCCATCTTCATCTACACGCCGCTGATGCAGTCGCTGCTCGGAACCGCGGCGCTGCCCGTACACGATCTCCTGTTCCTGCTCCCATACCCGTTCATCGTGTGGGGCGCCGATGAGCTGCGCCGCTGGCTGCTACGCCGCCACGCCCGAGCGTAGGCTGTGTGCTCGACACGGGCTAAGTGCTGACAGCTCCAGGCAGTACCTCATCTATCGCGGCGACGAGCTGCTGATGCCGATCACGCGGCCACCCGTTGTAGGACAACACGTAGCTGAGCGTCTCGCAGTAAGCCACAATCGCAAACCGCGCACGGTTTCGATGCTCCTCGAGCGTGACACGCGAGATGAGCGTCTCCTGTCCCTCGATCTCGTCCTTCACCCACATTTCGGCGTGGGGATACATCGTCGGATGGGAGATGTTTGAGACATAATCGTAGACACCCCGGTCGTCTGCGACGGGCGGGTCCGACCTCAGATGAGTGAAGATCGAAGCCACGCAGTCAATCGGTCCCGGTCTGGTCTGTTTGCGAAGAACGAATCGCCCATGCTTGTCTTCTATCGGCTCGCCGAAGACCTGGCGCACTTGTTCCTTGAGCCGCGAGTATGCGGCGGCCGCGTCCTTGTAACCATCGTTGTCAGTGCCGAGCAGATGCTTTGTCGTCTTCTTTTGCTCCTCGGCGCTGAACAGCAACTCAAGGAGTGCGCGGGCCAGTCGGTCCTCGACTGACTGCTTCTCGTCACCAAGCAGCCAGAACACCTGGGCGCAGTGCTCCACTACACAGCGGATGAGCGCCGGCGGAGGGATCAACACCTCTCGTTGACTGTAGAGAGCACCAAGCGCACCAAGATGCTCGGCAGCGACCGACACGTAGAAGTAGGTCAGCAAACTGATGAGAAAGGACGTCTGCGCCGGGTACGGCGGCTGATGCTCGGCAAGCCGCTGCGTGTCGCGCTGCGCCGGCGAGCCCTCGGCTGGCCGCCATTGTGTGTCTTCCGCAACAGACCGAAACGAAGACCTGCAGGCATAGAACGCGGTCGCTATCTCATCCAGGCCAGCCGCGAACTCCTCGTCATAGGGCCGATAGCTCACCGGCCCAGCATAGAGTTAGTAAGAGCCAAGTCATGCCTGCGATCGCTCTGCAAGCACATTCCTGACCTGCCGGGCGATCTCAAGATCCTCCCGGCTGGCCAGCACGAGCACGCTGACGCCCGTTGCACCCGTGCCAATCTCAGCGTCCCCGGACGCCTGCCGGTTGCCAGTCTCATCGAGGCTCACACCCAGAAACCCAAGACCGTCGGCGGCGAGAGAGCGCACCGCCGGCGAGTGCTCGCCAACACCGCCCGTGAAAACGAGTGCGTCAAGGCCGGCGAGCGCCGCCGCCATCGCTGCGATTCCAGCGCGCAGCCGATGGACATACACATCCAAGGCCAGGCGCGGCGCGGGCTCACCAGCACAAGCACCGGCGACGATCTCACGCATGTCTGCGCTGCCCGCCAGGCCAAGCATCCCGGAGCGATGCTCCAGCGCGTCGGCGAGCTCGTGCGCGGAGAGCTGCTCGTGGTCCATGAGCCACAACAGCATCCCCGGATCGACGCTGCCCGAGCGGGTCGCCATCACCAGGCCCTCAAGCGGGGTGAAACCCATTGTCGTGTCGAGCGAGCGGCCGTCCTCGATCGCGCACAGCGAAGCTCCCGCCCCGAGGTGACAGCTGACGATCCGCAGCCCCGAAGCGTGCCGTTTGAGTAGCTCAGGTGTGCGCCGCGCTACCCACGAGTGCGAGAGGCCGTGGAAGCCGTAGCGGCGAAGCCCCCAGCGCTCCCGCCACACCCCAGGCAGCGCATAGGTCGCGGCGGCATCCGGTAGAGAAGCGTGAAAAGCTGTGTCAAAGCACGCGACCGCTGGCAGCCCTGGAAGCATCTCCGTCACTGCATCCAGCGCCGCGAGCGACTTAGGTTGGTGAAGCGGCGCAAGGTCGCACAGCTCGCGCATCCCCGCCTCCACATCGGCGTCGATCCTCACCGCCTCGCGGAAGCGCGCGCCTCCGTGGACGATGCGATGCCCAACAGCGTCCGTTTCGCGCAGCACCGTGTCCAGCGCGGCCCGGAGCTGATCCGGGTCCACCTGCGCGCGAGGAGCATCGAGCTCCCGCGCGGCGATCACAGTGTCATCGCCGTCGATCAGCGTCAACTTCAGGCTGCTGGAGCCCGCGTTGACGACCAGGACCCGCATCGCCGAGGCTATGTTGATCGAGCCTCGCTCGGGCCGGGCCAGCACCAGTCTGTGACATCGGGCGGGTCCTGCCCATGCTCGCGTGTGTAAGCCCTGTGGCGCAGCCGCTCGTCCACCATCTCCTGGCGGATATGAGCTGCGTGCTCGGCCAAGCCGGGCACCCTGTCGATCACATCCATCACGAGATGAAAGCGGTCGAGGTCGTTGAGCATCACCATGTCAAACGGCGTCGTGGTGGTGCCCTCCTCCTTGTAGCCACGGACGTGGAAGTTGGCATGGTTGGTGCGCTGATAGGTGAGACGGTGAATCAGCCAGGGGTAGCCGTGGTAGGCGAAGATCACCGGCCGCTCGGTCGTGAACAGCGCGTCGAACTCCGCGTCGGGCAGCCCGTGGGGATGCTCGGTGTCGGGCTCCAGTCGCATCAGATCAACAACATTGACCAGCCTCACCTTGAGCTCAGGCAGACGCTCGCGCAGGATCGCCACCGCGGCGATGCTCTCAAGGGTCGGGATATCCCCGGCGCAGCCGAGCACCACATCGGGCTCCAGCTCGCCGTCGCTGCACGCCCAATCCCACATCCCGACCCCCCGCGTGCAATGCGCGACCGCCTCGTCCATCGTCAGATAGTTGAGTGAGGGCTGCTTGCCGGCGACGATCACATTCACATAGTTGCGGCTGCGCAGGCAATGGTCAGCGACAGACAGCAGACAATTCGTGTCCGGCGGCAGGTAAACGCGCACGACCTCTGCCTTCTTGTTGATCACGTGGTCGATGAACCCTGGGTCCTGGTGTGAGAACCCGTTGTGATCCTGGCGCCAAACGTGCGAGGAGAGCAGATAGTTCAGCGATGCCACCGGCGCGCGCCACGGGATGCCGCGAGTCACCTTCAACCACTTCGCGTGCTGATTGAACATCGAGTCCACGATGTGGATGAACGCCTCGTAACTGTTCAGCAGACCATGCCGACCCGTCAACAAGTAGCCCTCAAGCCAGCCCTGGCAGAGATGCTCGCTCAAGACCTCCATCACACGCCCGTCGGGCGCAAGGTGATCGTCGCTGTCCAGACGTTCGGCGTCCCACGCGCGGTTCGTGACCTCGAACACGGCACCCAAGCGGTTGGATGCCGTCTCGTCAGGACCCATGATGCGCAGGTTCGCCGGGTTGGTACCGATCGCATCGCGCAAGAACGCGCCGAGCACCCGCGTCGGCTCGCTGATGCTCGCCGTCGGCGCGGGCACATCGACGGCGTAGTCACGGAAGTCGGGCAGCTCAAGATCGCGCAGCAGCGCACCGCCGTTGGCGTGCGGGTTCGCGCCCATGCGCCGCGCACCCTCGGGCGCGAGCGCCGCCAGCTCCGCCCGGAGAGCACCATCCTCGTCGAACAGCTCCTCGGGACGGTAGGAGCGAAGCCACTCCTCGAGCTGACGCAGGTGCTCGGGATTCCCAGCAAGGTCGGCGAGCGGAACCTGATGGGAGCGAAACGACCCCTCCGCTGGCAGCCCGTCGACCACCTTCGGCCCGGTCCAGCCCTTGGGAGTGCGCAGCACGATCATCGGCCAGCGCGGACGCCCCGAGTCGCCATCCTCGCGGGCGCGGCGCTGGATCTCCGCGATCTCCGCCGTGACCTCATCCAAGGTCACGGCCATCAACTGGTGCATCGCCGCAGGCTCATCGCCCTCCACGAACCGCGGCGCGTAGCCGTAGCCCTCCAGCAGGCTGCACAGCTCCCCGTGGGAGATGCGCGCCAGCACAGTCGGGTTGGCGATCTTGTAGCCGTTTAGATGCAGGACCGGGAGCACCGCACCGTCACGGGCCGGGTTCAGGAACTTGTTGGAGTGCCAGCTGGTCGCCAGCGGTCCCGTCTCGGCCTCGCCGTCGCCGACCACGCAGCAGACCAGGAGGTCGGGGTTGTCGAACGCCGCGCCGTAGGCGTGCGCGAGGGAGTAGCCAAGCTCGCCGCCCTCGTGGATCGACCCCGGCGTCTCTGGCGCCACATGGCTTGGGATGCCGCCAGGAAAGGAGAACTGGCGAAACAGCCTGCGCAGGCCCTCCTCGTCGTGGCCGATGTGGGGGTAGACCTCGCTGTAGGTGCCCTCCAAATACACGTTCGCAACCACACCCGGCCCGCCGTGGCCAGGCCCTGTGACATAGAGGGCGTTCAGGTCACGCTCGCGGATAACCTGGTTCATGTGCGCGTAGAGGAAGTTCAAGCCAGGGGTCGTGCCCCAATGCCCGAGCAGGCGCGGCTTGACGTGCTCGATTCGCAGCGGCTCGCGCAGCAGCGGATTGTCGAGCAGGTATATCTGGCCGACCGACAGGTAGTTCGCCGCCCGCCAGTAGGCGTCCAACGCCGCGAGCTGCCGCTCCGACAACGGCGCGGCGCTCACAACGCCCTCGGGCACGCCGGCACTCCAGCTATCGCATGAGGAACCATGCCGGGATTGTCGTTCACGACGCTCACCGACGGCTCCGCGCCATCCTGAAGCATCGCTCCGTAGAAACCCGCACGAGCTGAAGTGCCCGCCCCGGAGGCGACAGCGGCGCACGAAACCTAGTCTGCTCAGCAAGCCCAGCAAAGGAGATGACGATGTTCAACAGCACGCTCGTAGGAGTTGACGGCAGGGCAGGCGGCCGTGACGGCATCGCCCTCGCCTCACGCCTGACAAACCCCGATGGCACGCTCACGCTCGCGCACATACACCCAGGCCGTCTGCGCCCCTCGCACGCGATCTCCCCAGGACTGATCCGCGAGGAGCGCGAGGCCGCCAGCACCCTGCTCGAGAGCGAGCGCGACAGCGCCGGCGTGCAGGCGCAGCTGATCAACATCGAAGCGCTCAGCCCCGGCCGCGGCCTGCACGAGCACGCAGAAGCCCAGGGCGCCGACCTGCTCGTCGTCGGGTCCTGCAGCCACGGCGCGCTCGGCCGCGCGATGCTCGGGGACGACACCCGCGCCGCGCTCAACGGCGCCCCGTGCGCCGTGGCGATCGCGCCCGTCGGCTACGCCGAGCACCCAGCGCCCCTGGCACGGATCGGTATCGCCTACAACAGCACGCCCGAGGCCGCAGCTGCCCTCGCGCTCGCCCGCGAGCTCGCCGAGCAGATCGGCGCGAGCCTGCACGCGCTGGAAGTCGTCTCGATCCCGACCGTCGCCTACACCGGCATCGTCGCCCCAGCGCTCGGCGAGAGCATCGACGTGATGCTCCAAGAGGCCAACGTTCGGATGCAGAAGCTCACCGGCATCGACGGCCGAGCCGTGTACGGGCTCGCCGGCGAGGAGCTCGCCATCTTCGGCGATCAAGTCGACCTACTGATCGTCGGCTCGCGCAGCTATGGCCCGCTCAAGCGCCTCGTGCTCGGCAGCACCTCCGACTACCTGCAGCGCCACGCGCGCTGCGCGCTGCTGGTGCTGCCCCGGCCAGCCGCCGTCGATCACGACGAGGACGGCGAGCACACGGCCCGCGAGACCGTGGGCGCCGTCTGACGCCCACCCTCGCGCCTATGCTGGCGTGCCGTGGACGTCAGCCAACTGCGAGGACTCGCGCTCGCCGATCTCGGTGAGCGCGAGTTGCGTGAACTGATCGCCGCCGGCGAGACGGTCGCCCGGCGCGAGTCCAGCGTGCACGAGTATCCAGTCGGCCGCCAGGAGCCTGCTGAGGGCCGGGCTACCCTCGAACACGAATGCCGCTGCCGCTACCGCCCGCAGACCACGTAGACCTGCTGCCGCTCGATGACCCGCAGTGGGAGTGGGATGCCTTCGAGCGGTTCTGCCTCGCCTACGTCAACGCGCAGCCCGAGGTCGCCAGCGCACACAAGTACGGCACCCGCGGCCAGGGTCAGCTCGGCATCGACATCGCCGCCAAGCTCATCGACGGACGCACACGCACCTACCAGTGCCGCAAGTGGCGGAAGTACACCAAGACGCACGCGAAAAGCACCGTCGCGGAGACCGAGTTCGAGGCCGACGAGCACGTGATCCTCGTCGCCTGCGAGGTCGGGACTACCGTGCGCGACTACATCGCCGGCATCGACGGCTGGACGCTGCTCGACAAGGAGGATCTCTCCCAAGGCGTTCGTGCGATCGAGCCACGCGAGCGTGCCCGGCGGCTGATCGAGGACACCTTCACCGTCCACTGGCGCCGTGCGTTCCTCGGGCCACGCGGGCCGTTGTGCTTTCACGAGACCGACGAGTATTTCCGGCCTCTACTGGACGAGGATCATCTGTTCCGTCACACCTGGGCGCTCGTAGGCCGCGACGAGCTGCTCGCCACGATCGACGAGCAGCTAGCCGACCAGGAGATTCGCGTACTCGTACTCGTCGGTCGCGGCGGCATCGGCAAGACCCGCATCCTGCGCGCGCTCGCCGAAGCCCACCAGGCGAGCCGAACCGTCCTGTTCGCCGACGACCAGCTCGCGCTCACGGCAGAGTCGGTTGAGGAGCTTCCGTGGACCGCGCCGCTCGTGATCGTTGACGACGCGCACCGGCGCGAGGATCTCGCCGCGCTGATCGGCGCCGCAACCCGCCAGCCCAGCGCGCCGACGCTCGTGCTCGCCACCAGGCCACACCGCGCGGAGGAGCTTCGCTCGCATCTATCGCTCGCCGGCCTCTCACCGGAGCAGGTCTGGATCTCAACGCCGCTCGGCGACCTGGCAGCCAAAGATGTGCGCGCACTCGCCGCCCAAGCCCTCGGCGCCGAGCACGAGCACCTCGCCGAGCACCTCGCCGACGCTACCGCCGACTGTCCGCTCGTGACCGTCATCGGTGGTCAGCTGCTCGCGCAGCAGGCAGTCGCGCCAGAGCTACTCGAGCGCCACGCCGAGTTCCGCATGACCGTGCTGGACCGCTTCCGCGACGAGATGCTCGGCAAACTCGGCGACGAAGTTGACGCGCAGGCCGCACGCGACGCGCTTGTCCTGTTCTCCGCGCTCGGCCCACTGTTCATCGAGAACACCGCCCTCATCGAGCGGCTAGCCGCCGACCTACAGGTCGAGGATCACCAGCTGCGCTCGCTGCTCTCCCAACTTGAGCAGGCGGGGGTCCTGACCGCCCGCGGGCGGCTGCGCCGCATCGTCCCCGACGTGCTCGCGGACCACATCCTGCACCGCGCCTGTGTAGACCAGCAGGGTCGACCCACCGGACGCGCGCAAGCGCTTCTCAACCGCTACGCCGACATTGCGATCGTCGGGCTGCTACGCAACCTCGCCGAGCTCGACTGGCGCATCGGCCAGGAGGAGCAGACAGACAGCGCACTACTCGACAAGTTCTGGCGCGACCTGCATACCTTGTTCCTGCGCGGGCACGCCGAAGAACGACTGCGGATCATCCAGCTGATCAAGCCCGTCGCCCGGCTCGCACCCGCCGCCGTGTTCGAGATTGTCACCTGCGAGCTCGCCAACCCCGCCGCGCCGGCCACCGACAACCTGTTCGCCAGCCAGCTCACCGATGCCGACGTGCGCCGCCGGCTGCCCGAGCTGCTCGCCTCGATCGCCTTGACGCCGAGCTTCCTGCCCGAGGCGCTCGACCTCCTCTGGCAGCTCGCCCGCGATGACTCGCGGCCCCTGAACTCGAACACCGACCACCCAATACGCCAAATCCAGAGCCTCGCAGGCTACGAGCTACCGCTGCTGTTCGCACGTGGCGTGCTGCAGCTGGTCGAGCGCACCCTCCAAGACGACGCCGGCGCATCCGCGTACTCGCCGCTCGAGCTGCTCGCGCCGCTGCTCGCACGCGAAGGCGAGACCACACACGCAGCCGAAACAGGCTTCCAGATCAGGGTCTTCCCGGTCGCCGCGAAAGCGACCGCTGACATCCGCGCCACGATCAGGACGATCCTCATCGCCCAAGCAACGGGCGGCCGCGCCCGCGAGCGCGCACTAGCCGCCCGACTCCTCGGTGACGCGCTGCGCCCGCCACTCGGTGCGTTCGGCCGCGAGATCACCGACACCGAGATAGAGCAGTGGCACGACGACCAGCTCGCAGTCCTCGACGCGATCGAGACCGTGATGAACAACACCGAGGACCCGCACGTGCGGCTGAAGCTGCGCACCGCCCTGGGATGGCACTCGCAGCGCAGCGCGTGGAACGACGTCCGCGATCGCGCTCGCCAGATCGGCGAGCAACCCGAGACAGAAGACGAGAGCCTCGCCGGCGCACTGCTCAACCCGATCGACGTGCTCGACCAGGACGCCTCGAAAGCCAAGCTCTACACCGTCGCAAACGCCCTCGTCGCCAGTAGTGCAGGCGCGGCCGACGCGCTCGCTGAGCGCCTGGACATACAGATAGCGGCGATCAATGACCTGTCAGAAGACACGGCGGCGAACGCCAGCCCGCTGCTGATCGCGCTCAGCGAAGCGCACCCTCAGCTCGGCGAGGCGCTGGCCCGCTGGTGCGCTACCAACCCCGACCGGCCGCTCGCGCAGTTCGGAGGGACGCTGCTCGCCGTCCTCGGTTCACACAGCCGCCAGGCGACCTACGGGCTGCTCGAAGGGCTGCGCGCCGGCCCCACTTCGGCGCGGCGCCAGCTCGCCGACTACCTGTTCAACGGCAACTGGTTCGCCGACCCCGACGCTCCCGAGGCCGCGATGCTACGCGAGCTCGTCGCCGACAGCGATCTCAACATCGTCAACGTCGCCCTGCACGCTACCCGCCGCCTCGCGCAGGTCAACGCCCCGTTGGCCCTCGAGATCGCGCTCGCCAGCGACATCCACGCAAACAGCCACCTCGCCGACTCGCTGTGCGCCCTGATCGCCCTGGTGATCGACCACGTTGAAGACGGCGAGGTCCACGTGCTGCTGGACAAGCTCCGCTCCGCGCCGACGCTCGAATACTTCGCCAACGAGGTCCTCGCCAAGCTCGCACCGGAGCACCGCGATGAAATCCTCGGCTTCCTACTCGCTCGCGCTGCCGCCGGCGGTGAGATCCGCGCGATCTCCTATGACGAGTTCAACGTCGACCTCCTCGGGGGCGCCACCGGCGAGGAGCTGCTCGCGCTGCTGCGGCGCGTCCGCGACGCAATGCTCGACCCAAGCCCACGGCTGCGCTACGAAGCACCCGGTCTCTACTGGCGGCTCGCCACCAACCAAGACGCTGCGCTCGCCGTACTCCTCGAGTGGCTCACGACGAGCGAGGAATCGAGAATCGACGCCGCCGTGGAACTAATCGGAGCAATGCCGTGGCAGGTCGCACTCGCGCACCCGCAGTTCGTACAAGAGACCCTCGACGCCGCGCACGCGCGAGGCGCAGAAAGCCTCGCCAAGGTCGCCCGCTCGCTGCTGTCCGTCACCGTCGTCACAGGCAACCAGAGCCGCACGATGGGCCAACCACCCGAGCGCCACATCAAACTGCGCGATGAGGGCCGAAAGCACGCAGAGGCATTCGCGCCCGGAACACCCGCTCGCGAGTTCTACGAGGCCGTCGTCACCAGAGCCGAAGTCCACCTGCGCGAAGCCGAGCTCGAGGACGAGGAGTTCCCCGAGCTACCCATCTAGGCACAGCCGAGGCACGACCAGGAGAGAACACCATGCCTCGGCGTGAGCACGCAGGCGAGGGCGCACACAGCGACGCGGCCCGGACGGTGAACTTCCCGTCCGGGCCGCAGGCACTCATCACCCTACGGACGCGGGCCTGGCAAATCGAGCACGGACCCGCGTCAGCTCCGTGTCTCAGGCCCCCGTCGGCGAGACCGTTGTGCTGTGCCGCGCCCTCCGAGCCCCCGCTACAGCGCTGTCTCGGTTACGAAGCGCACCGCCGAGCGACAGCACCCCGAAGCCGAGGCCGCTGAGCAGCAGCGCGATCCCGACGACGATTCCGAACAGCGACACCTGGCCCGCCATGTAGCTCGTGTTCAGGCCCGTCGAGAGAGCGGTCTCCTGAATCCACACTTCACGCGCAGGGTTGTCCACCGGCTGGCCGTTCTTGCCCTTCAACGCGGCCGTTTCGACGTTCGTGCCTTCACCGTTGGCGGTGGCATAGCGCGGCATCTGCGAGTAATACTTGCCGCCCGTCGCCTCCAGCGCGTGGATCGTCATGTACTGCGCGAAGCAGCGTGCGTCAGAGCCGCTGGTGATCGCCTTGTTCGCCACCGAGCAGCTGGGGATGCTGAGCGTGCTCACACTCAGGCCGGACTTCGTTGCCTCGGCCTTGATTCCCGCCGGTGTCATGTCCGGCGTGCCGACGATCTTCTGTTCGGCGAGGCTGTTGTGGACGGTGCTCTGGCCGTTGGCGCCGATCACGATCGTGGCGATCCCGAACGCGACCAACACGACCGCTGCGACCATCCCTGCTATCTCAAATGCTTTGCGTGTGCGCATGATCAGTCACTCCTTGTAGGTGGTTTGTGCCTGATCGAAGCCTGCCTTTTGCGCGCCTTGCAGGTATCCCAACAAACGCGCGCACCAGCTCGGTGGTTTCCCGCAGCACGAGTACGTGCCCGGCCCGCGCAGCCACGCAGCCTCTACCGGGCCGGCACCGACCCTCCACAGCCAACGGGCACCGTGCGGACGGCGGCATTCAGCCGCTCGAACACCGCGCCCATGATCCCCTCGCACACCTCATAGGTAGCTCGCATGTGGGTAGCGTCAGCGAAGTCCGGGGCCAGCTCGTGGCGCATGACAGACACCGGATGCGTCGCCATGTTGCGCACGCCCACGAGAAAGGCGATCGCGTCGCCAACCTCGCCGTCGAGCTTGCCGGTCAAGCCCTCACCGGGCCGCCCACAGGGCAGCCAGCCCGCGCCGATCGCCAGCTCCACGGCCTGCCCCAGCGTCCAACGCGACGGGTCCCGCGACGGCCACAGCTCCCGCGCTCGCAGCTCCGGCTCCAGGCAGCACGCACTCGCCACGATTCCCGCCTCCAGTGCAGACCCGATGAGGACGAGCGCCGCGCGCCAGCACCCCGCGCTCGCGCATCGCCGTGCCTCCTCGTGAAGCTCGCCCGCAAGCCTCACCAGATCCCTGACGGCGCCCTCGCTGAGAGTGAAGCGCTCCGGGCTCATGCCCGTCTAACGCTACCCGCCGCGCCGCGAAGGCCCACGGCCAAGCCACACCAGCAGCCCAGCTGTCAGCGCCACCAGCGTGCTGGCCAGCAGCATCCCCGCGCGTCCACGGTCCTGGTCATCCAGCAGTGCTCCCTCGGCGGCGTGGGAGAGCACAGACCCCTGCGAGGCAGCCGACAGCACCGACCCGAACGATGCGGCCGAGCCGATCGAGAATGCCGACGCGACCGAGCCCACCGAGCCGATCGAGAACGCAGAGCCCACCGAGCCGATCGAGGCGAACGACCCCCGCGAGCCGATCGACAGGAATGAAGACTCCGACCACAGCGACAGCCCTTCCACCGCCGAAGCGTACAGCGCGCGTGATATGCAGCCGCCGCCCGCCCGGTATCTTGGTGGTCGATGAACGAACAAGACACCGTGTCGATCGAGGATCAGAGCGGCGGCGAGGGAGCCCCCGAGCAGACGATCCGCATCGTGCTCGCAGACGACCACGAGGTCGTGCGCACCGGCCTGCGGATGCTGCTCGACAGCCAGCCCGACTTCGAGGTCGTCGCCGAGGCCAGCGATGCCGAAGGCGCTCGCCGCTACGTGCTCGGCCACCACCCCAAGGTGCTCGTGCTCGACCTCAACATGCCCGGCGGCTCAAGCCTTGAGGCGATCCCCGCGATGCGCGAGGAGTTCCCCGACACGCAGATCGTCGTGCTGACGATGCAGAAGGAGCCCGCGTTCGCACGCGAGGCGCTCAGCGCCGGCGCCCTTGGCTACGTGCTCAAGGAGGCCGCCCACGCAGAGCTGGTCGAAGCAGTCAGACGCGCCGCCATCGGCGAGAGCTACCTGAACCCAAGGCTCGGCGCCCGCATGGCCTCAGAGCCGCCGCCCGGCCCGCCCGATGATCTCTCCCCGCGCGAGGTCGACGTGCTGCGCCTGATCGCGCTGGGGAACACCAACACCGAGATCGGCGAACAGCTCTACCTTTCGGTGCGAACGGTGGAGACCCACCGCTCGCACATCCAGCAGAAGCTCAGGCTCCAAAGCCGCGCCGATCTCGTCGCCTACGCGATCGACCGCGGGCTGATCAGCACCGAGCGCGAGTCCAGCAGCTGACCTACACGCTCTGCTGCGAGCGGTAGTGCTCCTTCCAGATCAGCTTGTAGATCGGGACCTTGCGAGGAAGACTGCGGATACCCGGCAGGAAGGGGACACAGACGAACGCGAGGCTCAGCAGGCCCATGATGAGCATCACCTGAATGTCCGCGTTGGATGAGGACTTAATCGGTTCCACCTGATACCACAGCGCATACAGCCACAGCCACGCCTGGCCGGGGTAGCTGCCCGTCTCGTTCATCATGCCCCACTGCTCCCCAAGCAGGTGCTGAGCTTCCGCGCGTTCGCCGAGCAGGCCACCGTCGGCCATGAACAGCAGCGGCTTGGTGTAGTCGGTCTGGAAGAACTGGTTGCTCGTCAACAGGCTCCCGTCAAGGCCACCGCTCTTGGCAAGGCCGAGCAGACCGGCCATCATCGCCGGCACTGGACCCGTGCCGCTCGCCTGCACCGTCACCGCGCCGGTGCTCGGGTCGAGCGCCACCGTCTTGGGCGGCGCCTTCTTTTCTTCGATCGCAGTTTCATATTCTTCCAGCGGCTTTGCGTAGGCTTCGCCCCATTCCTTTTTCATCTTTTCAGGCGCGGCCTGATATTCCGAGACGGCGCTCGCCAAGGCCGGGTCGCCGGGGATCGTCCGCAGCGGATCAATCACATAATCGTCAGCGGTATTGATCGGGTGACTGACGCCGAGCCAGCGCTGCGGGTGAAGGAATAGGAAGTGCTGCACGCTCCCGCTGTTGTGGTTATACGGGGGGCCGTATTCCGCCGTGTCGCTCGTGCCATCGAGCTCCTTCGCGGCAGTGGCGATGAAGTTCACAGGCTGTTCGCGCGACCACTGCGCGATCGTGCTCGGCTTGTCATCAGGTGAGGAGAACAGCACGGTAAGCACCACCGCCAGCAGCCCGATCACGCCAACCGCGATGCACAGCTCCTTGATCAGGTCATACGGCGCGTAGCCGCCTTTCCAAGGCTGGGTGTCGTCCTTGGGATGTAGGAGGCTCACGACTGCACCCCGCTCGATGGTTCGTGAGAGCGCTCAGCGTCGTGGGGAGCGCTCGCGGCGAGCGCGAGCCTCCGCTTGTCCAGCTCGAACGGCGGCACAACTCCGTGACGGCGCACGAGCAGTACGTGCGCGCTGACGAGTGCGACCACCGCCACGGGCAGCAACAGCACGTGATAGCTATACATCTGCCCAAAGTTCGTGACGTTGAAGAACGCACCGACGCCCACCGAGTTCAACCCGTCCTTGGCCTGGGTGGAAATCCACTGCGCGTCAAAGTTCTGCTGGGAGACGTAGCCGGTCAGCGCGCACGGCACGGCGACCAAGAACGTGACCGCGCCGGTCATCCACACACGCGCACGGCCGCCGCGCCACGCGGCCATCCAGAACTTGCCCCACAGGTGCACGACCATCACGAAGAAGAACAGCTCGACGCTCCACATATGGATGCTGTTGAAGAAGTGCCCTACGCCTGTCTCGTGCCACCACGCGGGACCCTTCAACGCAAGGATGCAGCCGGAGGCGATGATCACGATCAGCGACGCGATCGAGGCGACCCCGAACACGTAGATCCACGAGGCGACATACGTCGGCTGACCGTCAGGGAGTAGCTTCTCGGGAGGCAGCGCGTCGACGGCCGCTTCCCTGACGCGCACCGTCCAGGTATCGGGGTGCGCCGGCGCACCCTCACCGGAGGGAGGGGGTGCGACGCTCACGATGCCCCGCCACGCCGGCGCGCTGCTCCAGGGAACGGAAGGACGATCGCCAGAACGAACACGACCAGCATCAGCACGATCACTACCACGTTCGCAACCGACAGATGGACGAAGCTCCAATCCACCGTATGCGCCGGATGGTTGAGGTTAACAATCGCACCCAGCACGCCCGCGGGGATCACGACAAGCCTCCTCGCGTCGGCGCGTGCATCTCGTCGGTCAGCCTATAGCTATCCCACAAGCCAGGGTATCCGTACTTTTCCCCGATGCTGTCTGCGAGCTTGCTCATGCGACGGCCACGCTCCGCTCAGCCACAGCCATCTGCCCGTCACCGTTCGCGCCCTGCAGGACGACCTTGAGCGCCCCCGTGTTCGCGGCGTCGGCGAACGTGTCGTAGGCGCTCATCGTGTCGCCGAGCGGGAAGCGATGCGTAGCGAACAGCGAGGGGTCCAAGCGGCCACTGGCGATCAGCCGCATCAGCTGCGGGATGCTGAACGTGTCAACTAGCCCGGTCGTGATCGTCACATCTCGAATCCACAGCTTCTCCAGATGCAGGCTTGCCGCCTTGCCGTGAACGCCGATGTTCGCCACTCGCCCACCCGGACGGATCAGATCGGCCGCGAGCTCGAACGTGTCCGGCACGCCAACCGCCTCGAAGGCCACATCTGCGCCGAGGCCGTCGGTCAGCTCCATGATCTTGGCGAGAGCATCCTCGCGCGAGTTGTTGATCGTCTCATCCGCCCCGAACCGTGTGGCGCTCTCAAGGCGGCTGTCGGCGAGGTCGATTGCGACGATGCGCCCCGGCGTGTAGAGGCGTGCGGTGAGGATCGCCGCCAGGCCGATCGGTCCCGCGCCGACGATCGCCACCGTATCGCCCGGTGAGACCATGCCGTTGAGCACCCCGACCTCGAAGGAGGTGGGGAGGATGTCCGCGAGGAACAGCACCTGCTCGTCGGTGAGCTGCGCGGGCACCTTGTAGACGGAGTTATCGGCGAACGGGACGCGGGCGTATTCGGCCTGCAGCCCGTTGATCAGATGCCCGAAGATCCAGCCCCCGCCGCCGAGGCACTGTCCGTAGCGGCCCTCCTTGCAGAAGCGGCAGCGTCCACAGGAGCTCACGCAGGACATCAGCACACGATCACCAGGGGCGACGGTGCTGACGCCGGCTCCGACCTCCTGGATGGTGCCGACGGCCTCGTGACCGAGGATCGTGCCCGGTGTCGTCTCGGGCACGTCTCCCTTGAGAATGTGCAGGTCGGTGCCGCAGATCGTGGAGGTGTCGATCCTCACGATCGCGTCGGTCGGGTCGATGATCGTTGGATCATCCACCGTGTCCCAGCCTCGCTCGCCGGGGCCGTGATAAACGAGGGCCTTCATCTTGGGTTCCACCTTTGGTCGGTTTGTGTGCAAGAACGGACGCTCAGCGCAGCGGACGCTAGAAGCGGCTCAGGGCCGACACATCGGTGGCCTGCACCCGCCGCGTTGCGCTTTTCTACGTGCTCAGGAGCGCGCATGGGTCTCTCCACGCTGGCGCCGTAGCCTGCGCACCTCGGCCAGCAGCCCGCGGTTCTCCACCCGCAGCGCGGCCGTCTGACGGCGAGCGGTCGCCAGCTCCTCGGCGAACGCCGGGAGGATCGCGCGAAGCTGAGCCAGCCGGTCCAGAAGCTGCTCGCGCTCAACCCCACCGGCAGTGATACGCCGACCGCTCAGCAGTCCAACGGCACTCACCGCCGGCTCGGGCGATACGGATGGGATGGCGCTTGTTGCTGGCACTGTTTCGATCCTCCCGGCTTGTGTGTTGATCCGAGGGCCATCTTCGCCCCGCCCGTCACACCGCCGTATCCGCTGCTCCCACCTGGAGCACTCAGTGCTCACTACGGAGGATTACCGGGGCCAGCACTGATGACGGGCGCCGCTATGGGCATCTACGGTGTGAGCAATGCCTGGTCGCAGCCTCCGCATAGCGCGCATCGCCGGAATCCCCGTCGGGGTCAGCCCCTGGTGGCTGGTGATCGTCGCGTTGATCACCTGGTCGCTGGGCGCCTCCTACTTCCCCGAAGTGATACACGGCATTAGCCCGGCCGCGTCCTACGCGCTGGGCCTCTCAAGCGCGCTGCTCTTGTTTGCGAGCATCCTCGCGCACGAGTTCGGCCACGCCATCGTCGCGCGGCGGCACGGCATCGAAGTCGAGGAGATCGACCTGTGGCTGCTCGGCGGCGTCTCGCGTATGCGCGGGGAGGCACATGACCCGCGCGATGAGCTGCGCTACGCCCTGGCGGGTCCCGCCGTCACAGCGGTGATCGCCGCCTGCTTCGGCGTGGTGGCGCTGCTGTTGCCGTCCTCCACGCCGGCGGCCATTCGTGCGCTCGTTGAATACCAGGTGTTCGTCAACGGGCTGATTCTCGTCTTCAACCTGCTGCCCGCGTTCCCGCTCGACGGTGGGCGGGTGCTGCGCTCGCTGCTGTGGCGCCGCAGCGGCGATATCGGAAAGTCCACAGACACCGCCGCGAGCGTCGGTCGCGCGTTCGGCTACCTGATGATTGTGCTCGGCGGCCTCGAGTTCCTGGGAGGCGCACCCGAGGGGCTGTGGCTGGCGCTGATCGGCTTCTTCATCGTGATGGCCGCCGGTGCGCAGGCCGTCGGCGCACAGGTCCAGGCGGCCCTCTCTGGCGTGACAGCGGGTGAGCTGATGTCCACGCCGGCCGTGAGCATCCCCGAGCACGCCTCTCTCGCTCACGCCGCCGAGGCATACTTTCGCCCCTACCGTTACAACGCATTTCCCGTCACCGACGAGCAGGGCCACGCGATCGGGCTGGTCAGCATCGCCCAGGTCGAGGCGTGCTTGCGCGGGCGGCGCTCCCCGGCAGAGATCCGCGCGGTAGCCGACTGCGACCCCGCATTGATCGTGCATACCGAGGAGGACGTGGCACGACTGCTTGAGCGGCCCGCGTTCTCCAGGTTCGGGCGTGCTGTGGTCATCGACGCCGACGGCCGACCCGTCGGACTGGTCTCGATCACCGACGTACAGCGCTCACTACGCGCCTACAAGCTCACCGGCTCCAACGATCGTGGACGCGCGCACGCAACCGCCGGTTGAGGCATTCCCCAACGGGCTCAGGCTCGCGGAGGTGAGGAGCGAGCGATAGTGATGTACCAGTAGCCACCCGCGAGGTTCAGCACGCCAACAACCAGGAAGAAGGCTCCCCATCCGTAGGCGGCGTAGGAGAGGCACACGACGCCCGCGGTGGCCGCAACGAAGCTACCGGCAATGCGCGTGACCCCAAAAGCGCGGAGGTGGCGATACTCCCACGGATTGATCAGGCGTTGCAAGCCGGATCGCGGAGGGGATGCCCACCACCCACGAAGACCCGTCCGGGCGGCGTTGTCGTCGGCTGCGTGCATCGGGGGCCTCCCGCTCACGCTCGCTTCACGAACCTCAAATAGAACGCCGCGAACACCAGGACAATCCCGACGTTCACCATCAGGCGCTCCCAGAACCAATGCCTGAAGAACAAGACGTCCACGGCGACCACGACGGCTACCAGCGCGAGCACGTAAAGCACAACGCCTGCCTGCCTTTCCATCGTTCCACTCTACTGCCCGACAGGTCTCTCACAGTCTGTCTCGTCGCATGTTCATATCTCCTCGGGGATCATTTCGATCGCGCCGCAGGGGCACTCGGTGACGCAGATCCCGCAGCCCTTGCAGTAGTCCAGGTCGAACGCATAGCCATCGCCCTCATCGACCTTGAGGACTGCATTGTCGGGGCACACGCCATAGCAGTTGTCACAGCCGAAGCAGTTGCCGCAGGACAGGCAGCGACGCGCCTCAAACAGCGCGTTGGTCTCATCCAGGCCCTGCGTGACCTCATCGAAGCTGGACTGCCGGCGGATGATGTCCAACTGCGGCGCGACGGTCGGCGGCGCATCGCTGTAGTACCAGGTGTTCAGCGTCGGGAAGTCTGCGAGCTCTCCGACCGCAGGGTGCGTGAACTCGCCGCCGCGCAGCCAGGCGTCGATGTTCCGTGCAGCCTGCTTACCGTGGCCGACACCGACGGTCACAGTGCGCTCCGCAGGCACCATGTCCCCGCCGGCGAAGATGCCGGGGTAGCCGGTCATCATGCCCGCGTCGACCTGAACGACACCATCCTCGACCTGTAGGCCCGGCACGCCGTCGAGCAGCGAGAGGTCGGCTTCCTGGCCGAGGGCGAGCACCAGCGAGTCAGCCTGCAGCTCCTCAGTCTCGCCGGTCGGCTGGGGAAAGCCCGTCTCGTCCAACTCCATCCGCTCCAACAGCAGCTTGCCTGCATCAGCGTGCTTGATCGTGGAGAGCCACCGCATCATCACGCCCTCCTCGAGCGCCTCCTGCACCTCGAAGTCGTGCGCAGGCATCCGCTCGCGTGTGCGGCGGTAGACGACGATCGCGTCGCTCGCCCCGAGGCGCTTGGCGGTACGGGCCGCGTCCATCGCGGTGTTCCCGCCGCCGTAGACGACGACGCGCCGACCGAGCAGCGGGCGCTCCTGGCCCTCCATGCTTGCTAGCAGCGTCACCGCGTCGAGGATGTGCGCGGCCTCCCCGGCGGGAATGTATGCGCGCTTGCCGATGTGCGCGCCGACCGCCAGGAACGCCGCGTCGAAGCTGCCGTCTCGCATGGCGTCGAGGATGCTCGTGACCTTGCTGTCCAGTTCGAGCGTGACCCCGAGGTCGAGGATGCGCGCGATCTCGGCGTCCAGTACATCGCGCGGCAGGCGATACCGGGGGATGCCGAAGCGCATCATGCCGCCGGCGATCGGCCCCGCGTCGCGGATCGTGACCGTGTGCCCGCGCCGCGCGAGCTGGTAGGCCGCGGACAGACCGGAGGGACCGGCGCCGACGACGAGCACACGCTTGCCGGTCGGCTCGGCGTCCACGGTCAGTCGCCAGCCCTGGCGGATCGCCTCGTCGCCGAGGAAGCGCTCGACGCCGTGGATGCCTACGGGGTCGTCCAGCTGCGCGCGGTTGCAGGCGGTCTCGCATGGGTGGTAGCAGACGCGGCCCATCACAGCGGGCAGCGGGTTGTCCTTGACCAGCTCGTGCCACGCGGTCTCATAGTCGCCGGACTCGGCGTGGTAGAGCCACTGCTGGATGTTCTCGCCGGCCGGGCAGCCGTGATTGCACGGCGGCAGCCTGTGCACATACACGGGCCGCTCCTGCCGCCAGGAGCCCGTCTTGTTGGCAAGGCTCGAACCGACATCGAGTGTGATCGCAAACGGCTTATCCATCGTTGCTCACCGCCCCTTGCTCGCCGCGGCGCTCACCCAGGCTGGGCCGCTCGCCGAGCAGGCCGAAGCGGCGGATGTTGCGATCCGCGCCAGCCTGGATGCGCGCGATCACCTCGCTGTGCAGCTCGGGCTCGAATAGGTGCGCGAAGCGCTTCTGTGGGCGCAGGTACTCCTCGACGGGCACCTGCCGGCGAATCTCAGAGACACCGCACAGCTCGCCGTCGCGGGCCTCGAACACCGGGAAGATGCCGGACTCCTTCGCCAAACGGGCAATCCTGATCGTGTCCGCCGAGGCGCTGCCCCAGCCCAGCGGGCAGGGGACGAACACGTGCAGGTAGCGGGCGCCGCGTAGCTCCATCGCGGTCCTGACCTTCGCCTCTAGGTCGCGCAGCTCGGCGACGGTCGCAGTCGCCACGTAGGGGATCTCGTGCGCCATCGCTATCAGCGGCGCGCTCTTGCCCTGCCCGAACACATTGCCAGGCTCCGGGCCGACGGCCTGCGTGGTCGCCGTGCGCGCCGCGGGCGGGGTGGCGCCCGAGCGCTGCACGCCCGTGTTCATGTACGCCTCGTTGTCGTAACAGATGTAGAGCACGTCATCGTTTCGCTCGAACATCCCCGACAGACACGCCATCCCGATATCGACGGTGCCGCCGTCACCGCCCTGGCCAACGACTCGTATGTCCTCACGGCCCTTGGCGCGCAGTGCGGCGGCGATGCCTGTCGAGACGGCGGGCGCGTTGGCGAACAGCGAGTGAATCCACGGTATCCGCCACGAGCTCTCCGGGTAGGGCGTAGAGAACACCTCCAAGCAGCCGGTCGCGTTCGCGGCGATCATCCGTCCGCCCGTGGCCCGCATCGCGGCGTCGAGTGCATACCGTGCGCCAAGCGCCTCCCCGCAGCCCTGGCAAGCACGGTGCCCACACGTGATCGAGTTGGTGCGCTGCTCACCGGCCTGCACCGAGCGCTGCTCAGGATCGAGCAGCCGGTTGCCCACGGCGAAACTGCCGGTCTGGTAGAAGCGAATCGCGGGCGCGGTCATGCTGGCCAGCTCCTCACACCGGCCCCGCGGCGACCGTGCCGAGGTCCCGCAGAATGTTCTCGGCGTGCGGACCCGAGGCCCGCGAGGCGCCCATCCGCTCAAGCTCCCGGTTCACTACATCCCAGTCCATGTCCAGGAACGTCAACGCCTCCAGCCGATCGGCTGCCGCTTCAGTGAACAGACTGTGAAGTGACGCCTTGGTGATCGGCCGTCCGCCGAGGCCCGCGATCACCGTGTAGCCGTGCAGGTAAATCCCGGCGAGCGCCATGCGCACGTTCGCCGAGACGATCCCGCCGATCCCAACCGCGAGCGCCTTCTCCAACACCACCACACGCTCGGCAGGACCCACAGCCGCCCGCAGCGCATCCAGCGGGAACGGCCTGAACGAGCAGATCCCGACCGCCCCGATCTTCACGCCCTGCTCACGCAGCTCGTCGATCGTGTCCTTGATCGTGCCGAGCACCGACCCCAGCGCCACCACGATCGTCTGCGCATCCTCGACGCGATAGGAGCGGATCAGACCGCCGGACTCGCGCCCAAATGCCTGCTGGAAGTCCGCGGCGATCTCGGGGATCAGCTCAAGCGCTCGCATCTGCTTGGCGTGTGCGAGGTACTTCACCTCCATGAACGCCTCCGGGCCGACCATCGCGCCGATCGTCACCGGCTCGTCCGGGTCGAGTACCTGCCGCGGTGAGAACGCCGGCAGGAACCCATCGACCTGCTCCTGTGTGGGGATCTCCAGACGCTCGACCGCGTGCGTGAGGATGAACCCGTCCATGCAGACCATCACCGGCGCCGAGAGCTCCTCGGCAAGCCGGAACGCCTGGATGTGTAGGTCAAGCGCCTCCTGGTTGGTCTCGGCGTAGAGCTGTATCCAGCCCGAGTCGCGCTGGGACATCGAATCCGAGTGGTCGTTCCAGATGTTGATCGGGGCGCCGATCGCGCGGTTGGCGACCGTCATCACGATCGGCAGACCCAGCCCCGAAGCGTTGTAGAGCGCCTCTGTCATATACAAGAGCCCCTGGCTGGCCGTCGCCGTGTACGCACGCGCGCCGGTCGCCGAGGCGCCGATCGCCACCGACATCGCGGCGAACTCCGACTCCACGTTCACGAACTCGCACGGCGAAAGCTCGCCCGTCTTCACCAGCTGGGAAAGGTTCTCCACAATGTGCGTCTGCGGCGAGATCGGGTACGCACAGATCACCTCCGGCCGGCACAACGCCACCGCCTCCGCTACCGCACGCGAGCCCTCAACCTGGCGCAGCACCGCTCAGCTCCCTGCGCTCGTCCGCGACCCAGGCGTAGGCCGCCATCGCCGCCGCCACATTGCCCTCGCCGACCTTCCCGGTGAAGCGCTCACGGATCGCCTTCACAACGGCGTCCAACGAAACCAACCCGCTGAGCGCCGCGAAACCGCCGAGCAACGCGGCATTGGCAACCGGCCGCCCAGCATGTTCGCGCGCCAGCTCGCCGGCAGGCACCGTCAGCAGCCGCTCGTGACGGAACCCCGCGGCGAACTCGCCGAGGCCGAGCTCATCGAAGGTCCTGGTGGTGTTGATAAGGATGAACCCCTCGGGGCGCAGGCCACCGAACACGTCCACCTGGTGAAGCAGCGTCGGGTCGATCACGATCAGGACATCGGGCTCCATCACGGGCTCTCGCACACGGATCTCACGCTCGTCGATCCGGCAGAACGACACCACCGGGGCGCCCATACGCTCCGAGCCAAAGCTCGGAAACGCCTGCGCGTAGCGGCCCTCATCAAACGCCGCGAGCGCCAGCAACTCCGCGGCGGTCACGACACCCTGCCCGCCGCGCCCGTGGATACGCACCTGCAACATCACAGGCCCTCAAGCGGCGCCAGTGCCGACAGCCCGCTCGGCAGCGCTGTCGTGCGCGCGTGCGAAGTCGAGCATCACACGCTGCTCCGCCGCAGCCACCAGCGCCCGCGTCCGGTCGATCACATCGACGTTGACAGAGATCGCGTCGATCCCCGCGCGCACCAAAAGCTCGGCGTACTCCGGGTGCACCGACGGCGCCTGCCCGCAGATCGAGGTACGCAAACCCAGCGCGCGGGCGCGCGGGATCAGCTCCCGCAGGTAGGTCGTGACGGCAGGGTCGCGCTCGTCGAAGGTTTCCGCCAGCACCTCGTTGTCACGGTCGGCGCCAAGCAGCAGCTGGGTGAGGTCGTTCGAGCCGATCGAGATGCCGGCCACGCCGAGCGCGGCGTACTCGGAGAGGTTGAACAGCACCGAGGGAACCTCCGCCATTACCCACAGCTCGAAACCGGGACGGTCAAGCAGTCCCGACTCTGCGATCAGCTCACGGCAGCGGCGCAGCTCGCGGGCGGTACGCACGAACGGCAGCATCACGTGCAGGTTGCGCTGACCTTGATCCCACACCCTGCGCACCGCCTCAAGCTCCAGAGCGAAGACATCTGGCTCGCGGGTGTAGCGCAGCGCGCCGCGGTAGCCGATCATCGGATTGGCCTCCACTGGCTCAAAGCGCTCTCCGCCGCGCAGACCCGCGAACTCGTTGGTGCGAAAGTCGATCGTGCGGTAAGTCACCGGCCGCGGCGCGAACCCGGTTGCGAACGTGCTCAGCCCCTCCGCCATACGGGCGACGAGCTCCTCGCCACGGCCCTCCTCCAGCAGCGTGCGTGGATGATCGCCGGCCAGCGCCTCCAGCACCATCATCTCCGCGCGCAGCAAGCCAACACCGTCGACCGGCAGGTCCTTGACACGCTGTACCTGCGAGGGCTCAGACAGGTTCACCAGGATCTGCGTCGCCGTCACCGTCACCGCCGAGGGTGCGGCCGGGCTCACGCCTGCGGCCTGCCTGCCAGCAGAGGGCGCCCGCGCGGGCTCGGGTGCGCAGGCGCCCTCCAATACGAGCCCTCGGGTCGCATCGACGGTCACGACCTCGCCGTCGCGCAGCCGCTTGGTCGCCTCGCGCGTCCCGACAACGCACGGGATGCCAAGCTCGCGCGAGACAATCGCGGCATGGCAGGTCATGCCGCCCGAGTCGGTGACGACGCCGGCCGCCCGTCGCAGCAACGGCAGCCAGTCGGGGGAGGTCATGTGGGTGACGAGCACATCCCCATCGCCGAGCGCAGCGGCGTCCGCGAGCGAGGTGAGCACTCGGGCGGCGCCGCTCGCGCTGCCCGGTGCTCCACCCAGCCCACGCAACAGCACAGTCTGCGGCTGCGCAGAGCTAGCCTCCGGGGCGCTGGCCACAGACTCGCTGGTGTCATCCGGGTGCTCGTCGTGAAGCGTGGTGATCGGACGACTCTGCAGCATCCACAGCACCCCATCGGGGTCAAATGCCCACTCGGTGTCCTGCGGGGAGCCATAGTGCTGCTCGATCCGCAGGCCGAGCGCGGCCACGGCCATGACCTCACGCTCATCGAGCGTCGGCCGGAAACCCTCCTCGCGCGAAAGGGACCGCTGGCAGGTGCCGCCCTGCGGGTCATACTCGATCACCAGCTCCTTGCAGTGAACGTCGCGCTCGCGCAACCAGAGCGGGTCCTTCTCGATCAGATAACGATCGGGTGACACGGAGCCTGAGACGACGGCCTCACCGAGCCCGAACGAAGCCTCAACTACGAGCTGGTCGCGCTCGCCCGTCGCTGGGTTGACGGTGAACATCACACCGGCGCGCGTCGAAGCCACCTGGCGCTGCACGACGACCGCGATATCCATTTCGGCCTGCCCAAATCCGTTCACGCCGCGGTAGTAGATCGTGCGCGTCCCAAACAGCGATCGCCAGCACCGGCGCACCGCGTCGATCACCGCCTCGGCGCCACGGACGTTCAGGAAGGTCTCGTTCATTCCCGCAAACGAGGTCTCGGCGGTGTCCTCCGCCGTCGCTGAGGAGCGCACCGCCACAGGCGCCTCCGTGTCCTCGCCGACGAGCTGCTCATAGCGCAAGCGGATCTCCTGCGCCAGCGCCGGCGGCATCGGGGCGGCGTCGAGCATCTCCCGCGCGGCAACGCTCGCCGCCTGCAAAGCCTTGGTGTCCTCGACATCCACTCCGTCAAGCAGCTCCGCCAGGCGCTCGCGTAGCCCGCTCTCCGCGCAGAACGCCGCGTAGGCCGGGGCGCCGACCACAAAGCCGTCTGGTACAGGCAGCCCAGCACGGGTCAGCTCGCCCAGGTTCGCGCCCTTGCCGCCGGCGAACTGGACATCCTCGCGGCCGAGCTGCGCGAACGACCGCACCGCCTCTAGGCCGGACACGACAGATGCTACGGGCGAGACGCTCATGTATCTACCGACTCCCTGTGTCGCGGATGCTCGATCACGGTCGCTATGACCGCTATCAAGTCAACTCGCTACCAGTGCGGGCGCCCACCGCACTCCTTGCGGAACGGGCTCGGTAGTTACCACCCATGACCGTGCTCGCGCCCGGCGCGTAGTGTTGAGCGCCAGATGAAGGTCATCAGTGAGCGCGAGTTGCACACGGCGCTCGCCGCGCTGAGCGTCGGCGAGCCGCGGGTCGTCGCCAGCGGGAACCTCGGCACCCCGCGCCTCCTGCTTGATGCCCTGGAGAGCGAGGTGGAGCGCTACCGGCTGTTCATGCTCGCCGCGCAGTCCCCGCTGCCCGCCCGCGAGGGCGTCATCTTCGAGACGCCGTTCGTCGGTCCCGGAATGCGTGATGCAGGTGAGCGGCTGGACTACCTACCGATGCGCCTCTCGCTCGTGCCAAGGCTGTTCAGCACGCTGCGCCCGCCCGAGGTCGTGCTGCTGCACACCTCCACACCCTGCAACGGGAAGGTCTCGCTTGGGATCGAGGTGAACATCCTGCCGGCGGCCGTCGAGCATGTGCGCGCCCGCGGCGGGCTCGTCATCGCCCAGCTGAACCCCGAGATGCCCTACACGCTCGGCGACGGCGAGCTGGGCGAAGACCTCATCGACCTCGCAATCGAAGCCCAGCAAGACCTCCCGACCACCGCCATCAGCGCCAGCCACGACCACGCAGAGACCATCGCCGAGCACGTCGCCGGCCTGGTGGGAGACGCCGCCACCCTGCAGCTCGGGATCGGTCAGGTCCCCGACGCCACGCTGCGCGCACTCGCCAGCCGACGCGACCTGGCGATCTACTCGGAGATGATCTCCGATGGAGTAATGCGCCTTGAGCACGCCGGGGCGCTTGACCACCATCGGCAGATCGTGTGCTCCTTCATGTTCGGCTCCAGGGAGCTATACGAGTGGGTTCACCACAACCCCAGGCTGCGCATGACGCGCACCGAGACGACCAACGATCCCTCCAGGATCGCGGCCAGAGCGCAGATGATCTCGGTCAACACGGCGCTGAAGGTCGACCTTCACGACCAGGCCGGCGCCAGCCACATCGGCGAGCGCGTGTACTCCGGTTTCGGTGGCCAGCCCGACTTCGTAGAGGGCGCCCTACACTCGCCCGGCGGGCAGGCCGTGATCGGGCTGCGCTCCTGGCACGAACGCAGCGACACCTCAACGATCGTGCCCCGCCTGGATGGACCCGTCACCTCCTTCCAGCACTCCGCAGTCATCACCGAGCACGGCGCCGCGCACATCTTCGGACGCAGCCAGCGCGCCCAGGCCCGCCTCATCATCGAGCACGCCGCGCATCCCGACGCCCGCGAGCAGCTACGCGAGCAAGCCGCGCTGCTCGGGCTCGGCACTACGCCCGAGCATCCGATGCGAAGCGTTTGTGAGCCAGCCGCCAGCCCGCGGTGAGGAACTCGACTCTCTGCTCCGGCCCATCGTGGCGTACCACACGCCCATCGAAGCCCTCTCGAAAGACATCCAGCATCGCCCGGTTTTCACAGAGAACCTCGGCTACGAAATGCGTGATCCCACGCTGCTCGGCGACGATCGCCAGCTGTTCGATGAGGATCGTCCCGAGGCCGCGGCCGTGGAGATGATCGGCGACCTCGACCGCGACTTCCGCCCGCGTGCCATCCAGCTGGATATACAGGGCGTGAGCGACCATCGCCCCCATCTCGTCATGGGCAACCAGCCCGAAGCGACCCGTCCTGGTGTCCGCCGCCAAATGAGCAGCACAGTCTATGTCCACGGCACCGCTGAAGAACCGCAGACGCCGCGCCTCCAGGCACAGTCCCGCCAGGAACGAGCGCAGCGCGGGCTCATCAGCAGCCGTGGTGGGACGCAGCGTGACCAGCGACCCATCGCGCAGCCGGACAAGCTCGGGCTCGTCTACATCTGCGACAGCGCTGGGTGCCTGTGACAGTGAAGGAATCGTCATGGTGTTCGCAGTCTCGCGCCCGGCGCCGCCCGGTGCATCCGTTGCCGTCCCTGGCGGTGGCGGGGAGAAACTACGCGGGCGGCGAAAACCGACCGACCTCGATGCGTGCGCTGTGCTCATGCCGGGTCGGCCTGTCGGGCTGGGTGGTGCACGATTGCTTCGTGATCGGCGGGGTAGACGATCGACTCGTGTCCTTCATCCCATCGGACGCGGAAGTGGGGATGCTCAGGAGTACCGAGCACCTCCTTGATTTCCCCACGCCTCGACGGGCGCTCGGCGATACCCCTGACCTCAAGCCAGTCGCCGGCACAAGCCGCGGAGATATCTCGATCGTGGGACATTGGCCACGCAGATCAGATCATCCAGGCAGAAGCGGAGCATCGGTCATCAATACCCACCCGCGACGTGGAAACTACCCACCCTTCAGTTGCTCCCTCGTGGCGCCGGAAGACGCTCAGTGCCCGTGCCGGGCACGCATCTACAAGGGCCAGTAGTGGCCCACGTGAGCGGCGGCGCGCGAGGTCAAAAGCGGCTCCGGCGCGGCAGATTGCGCCGGCTCCTCAGAGGCGAGCGCGGCAAGCGTATCCCGCACACACTCCGCCAGCACCGCCGGCTGATAGCCACCCTCCAGCACAGCGCCGAGAGGCACACCGAGCGATACGGCGAGCCCGCGCACATGGCGGGCCATCTCCGCGAACGAGCCCGTCTCCAGGCGACACCCAGCCAGCGGGTCCTCACGGTGCGCATCAAAACCGGCGGAGATCAGCACGAGCTCCGGCGCGAAGCTCTCAGCGACCGGGACCACGATGTGCTCCAAGAGCGACAGCCACAGATCCTCCTCAGAGCCCGCCGGAACAGGCAAGTTGATCGTGTAGCCCTCGCCCGGACCCGAGCCAACGTCGCTGATCGAGCCCGTGCCCGGATAGATCCCCGCCTGGTGGATGCTGACGAACAAGACATCCGAGTGGCGCCGGAACGCCTCCGCGGTCCCGTTGCCGTGGTGCACATCCCAATCGAGGATCAACACTCGCCGGACGCCCAGCTCGCGGATCGCCAGCTCCGCGGCGATCGCCACGTTGTTGAACAAGCAGAAGCCCATCGCGCGATCCGGCTCGGCATGGTGGCCCGAGGGACGCACGCCACAGAATCCGAGCCTCGCCTCGCCCGTCATCAGCGCCCTCGTCATCTCGCAAGCGCCCCCGGCGGCGTGCAGCGCCGCCCGGTAGGAGGGCTCTCCGACGAATGTGTCCGGGTCGATCGCGCCGCCACCGGCCAGCGACATCTCCTTGATCCTCTGCACGTGCCTCGCGCTGTGGATGAGCTCGAGCTCGATCTCCTTCGCAGGCGGTGCAGCACGGCACTCCCAGCCCAGCCAGTCATGCTCGGCCAGCATCCGCTCGATTGCCTCAAGGCGCTCAGGCGTGTCCGGGTGCTCGGGCATGAGCACCCGCGGATCATGCTCAAGACACGCCGGGTCGCTGAAGTAGAGGCCCGCCGCCCCCGATCTGAGAGTGCCCTGCCCGCTCACGCAACGCCCTGCCCGCGACACGGGTGGACTGAACACGGTTGACCAGACATCGGACCCTGGACTGTAGGACGCCGGCGAACTCGTTGGCCGCTTGACGTGCCTGGGGGTCAGTACCCCACATGAACGGCAAACCCACGTCCCACCACCAATTTTGTTCGCATCGAAAGGAAGTTGGCCATGATTGCTCCCACAGCTGACTCAGGCGAGGATCTGCTCACTGCGGCCGAGGTCGCGGCGCTACTGCGCATGACTTCAGGCTGGGTCTACGCCGAGACCCGCGCGAAACGTATCCCGCATCTGCGACTCGGGCGCTACGTGCGCTACCGGCGCTCTGCGATCGAACAGTGGATGGGGGAGATCGAGACGGGAAGGACGCTCGCCCCGATGGTGTCTCTCGGCGCTCGAAGGGCCGCATCCGCCAGGCGGCCCGCCATGCGAGCGTAACGACGTACCTGGGGCGTATAACCCTTGAACATGGGCAAGCGCGACTACGGCACCGGCCACGTCTACATCAAGTGGGGCTCCTACTACGGGCGCTGGCGGACGCTTGACGGGCGACTGGTCAACCGCAAGCTCGGCAAGGTGCGCCCGGTCGGTCAGCGCAGCGGCGGCCTCACGCGCGTTCAGGCCGAGCGCGAGATGGCGCGCAGACGCGAGGAGGAGGACAACGCGCCGCGTCCCGCACCGGGATCTGAGATCCCAACCGTCGACGCGATCGCCGACTCGCTGCGCCAGCGCCAAACGATCGCGGGCGCTCGGCTCTCCTACCGCCAGGGCTGCGAGTCGATGCAGCGCATCCACATCTCCCCGCGCATCGGCGCCCTTCCCGTCACCGAGATCGAGACAGCCCACATCGACCGGCTTGCGAGCGAAATGCTCAACGACGGCAGCGCCCCGAAGACCGTTCGCAACGTGCTCTCGTTCCTGCACTCGATCTTCGAGCACGCGAAAAAAGGGAAGTTCATCAGCGACAACCCGGTGAGCGAGGCGACCCGCCCAGGCCGTAAGCGCACCGGCGACGCCGACCCTGACCTACAGTTCCTCACGGTCGCAGAGCTCGACGCCGTGCTGCGGGCGATCCCCGACGAGACCGTCATCCGACAGCCGAAACCCACTCGGCGCGGACGCCGCGGGCCGGCGCCGCCGCCGCCGCCCGATGTCCTCGGGCCAGTCCTGCGAGTCGTGGTTCTCGCCGCGGCGATGACCGGCCTGCGCCAATCCGAGCTACTCGGCCTGCGCTGGCGAGACGTCGACTGGATCGCCCAGCGAATCCGCGTGCGCAACACCTATGTTCGCGGCGAGCACTCCGGCGATGGCAAGTCCGACCTCTCCACCAAGCGATCCGTGCCGATGGCCGACCGACTCGCCGGCGAGCTCGATCGCTGGTCAAAGCGCACCGCCTATCGCGCCGAGCGCCATCTCGTGTTCGCCCACCCACAGACCGGCAATCCGATCGACCGATCCAAGGTCACAAGACGCTTCCAGACGGCCTGCGGGGACGCTGGCGTGCAGGTCATCAAGTTCCACGATCTGCGCCACACCTTCGCAACTCGGCTCGCCGCCTCCGGGCAGCCGCTGCGGCTGATCCAGGAGTTCATGGGGCACGCCGACAGCGAGACGACACAGATCTACTCGCACTACGCCCCCTCAGAGCACGAGGTCCAGGTCGTCAACGACGCCTTCGCCCCCAAGCCGGCCGGCAAGGCCGAACGCGATCCTCCCGCATCTGATCCGCGCGTCGAAGCCAGCGCCGGGGGAGACCCCGAGGCGCAGGCTCCAGGCACCACGACGGACGCGACGGGGAACAATACGGGGAACAAATTGAGCGAAAGCGAGAGCAACTGAGCGCCTAGAAACCCAGCAAGAATGGGCTCCAATCACTCAGCTACACTGGAGCGCGCGGGCTGGGGGCCGGGCGGTCGCAGGTTCAAATCCTGTCTCCCCGATCAAAAAAGTCCTGCAAAAGGTCATGTTTTGAGGACATGGCGGCTCGGTAGCAGTTGGGCTTGGGGTCCAATTTGGGGTCCAACGCCTAGGAGGCAAGCCACTTGCTCTGCGAGGACCGGGTGGTCGCAGGTTCAGGCATCTCCCCGAGTTACACTGCTGGCGTTCTGTCGGCTCTATCTGCTTTTCTTTGCATTCGCAGATAGAGATGGATCAACGTCTAAATCCCTACACCCCCGGGTCCGGTGTGAGACCGGTCAAGCTTGCGGGCCGAGATCCAGATCTCGAGGCGTTTCGAGTGCTTCTCGAGCGCTTGGCTGACGGCCGGCCGGAGCGAAGCCTGATCTATTCCGGCCTGCGCGGCGTGGGGAAGACGGTGCTGCTTCTCGAGTTTGAGACGCTCACCCGGGAGAGCGGCTGGGTTTGCAATGACGTCGAGGAGGTGGGCTCGGGCGACTTCCGCCAGATCTTCGCGGAGCTCGCCTATCAGCTGCTCCTCTCGATGAGCCTTCGTGAGCGGATGCAGAGGCGTGCCGGCAAGGCATTCGGCGTGCTGAAGGCGTTCTCGGTGGGTATCCCGGGTGGCTTGAGCGCGCGGATCGATGTCGAGGCTGCGACCGGCACAGCGGACAGCGGCGATCCTGAGCGCGATCTGGCGGTTCTTCTCGTTGAGGTCGGTCAGGTTGCAAAGAGCGGTGGCACGGGCGCCGTGTTCTTCCTCGACGAGATGCAGGGGCTCAACGAGTCTGCTTTGGCTGCAGTGTGCATGGCGATGAACCGGGTCGGCCAACGGGAACTACCTGTGGCCCTCGTCGGAGCCGGCCTGCCGCCGCTGCCACGGCTGCTTCGCACGGCGAGGCCTTACGCCGAGCGCATGTTTGCCTACCACGAACTCGACCGGCTGTCGGATGCAGAGGCGCGAACCGCTCTCGTCGCGCCCGCCGGGCAGCACGATGTCCAATACGAGCCTGAGGCGGTCCAGCTGATCGTCAAAGCGTCGTCCGGGTATCCGCACTTCATCCAGGAGTACGGGCGAGTGCTCTGGAATGAGGTGGAGCGTTCGCCGATCACCGCTGGCGACGTTGAAGGTGCTCGGGCACTCATAAACGAGGCGCTCGATCGCCGCTTCTTCAAGGATCGCTTCGAGATGGCCTCTGATGCAGAGCAGCGCTACTTGGCCGCAATGGCCGAGGTGGGAGAGGGCCCGGTTCGAACGGCTAAGGTCGCGTCGCTCGCCGGCTACAAGGACAGTGCCGGCGCGTCGGTCGTACGGGACGCGTTGCTGCGGAAGGACCTCGTCTACAGCCCGCGGCGAGGACTGATCGATTTCACCGTCCCGCTGTTTGGTGGGTATCTGCGACGCCAGCATCCGCTGTCGAGCTTCGACGACGAGTAGCTGTCCGAGGTCTATAAGCATTTATCTACGAACAGAGATAGATGCGGGCTGTCGGTCTAGCTGGGTCTCGGCGCCAGATGGGCTTCCTTGCCACCGTGGCTATCGCTAGAGAGGCTCGTCTCAGAGGGACCTCCGGCTCGCCCGCGGTGGCTGTACTTCACTCGACGTCGTCTTGGCCACCGTCTGCCCAGGCGAACGAGCGCCTCCGTAGGGCTTGCACCGACCTGATCGTCTTCGCGTGGGTCTGGCAGTAGCACCCGCTCGTGACCGCGCGGGTTTCGAGTGTCGCCGCCTGCGGGCCGAATAGGCCGTCGTACTGGACGAGGTTAGGTGCGCTCTGGCCGGCCGGTCTCCGCGCCATCACCGCTCCGATGGCGAGCGCCGCGGCCTGCAGCGAGATGAACGGCACCGACGGGCGAAAGCCGCCGGAATCGAGTGTGCTCAGGCCGACCGCGTGAGCGAGTCCGCAGACGGGCTTACCGACCTGCTCGCGAAGCAGCTCCCGTTGTGCTGGTGAGACCTCGCGCAGATGCTCCCTTGTGAGGATCTGCTCGCCGTCTGCGAGCAGATCGACTGGCAGTCCAGTCAACTGGGACACCCGGGTCGCGCCCGAGGGACCGGAGCGCTCTTGCGGGAAGAAGCACATCATGCAGGGCCCTTTGCCCGCAAGGTGCTCGTGCAGGCCGAGCATCGTCTCCCCGGTGCCGGCGTCGATCAGCCGCTCGGGCCACAGGCGCTGTGTGGCTCGCCGGGCCTCTGCGGAGTCGAGCCCGGCGATCACGGTTGCCGTTGCGGGGACGGTGCCGGCGTCGATCAAGCCCGGCAGCTCCTCCACGGGGTGCCCAAACGGAATCACGTCGTATCCCGTGAGCGCAGCCTGGGCGAGCGCGACCTTGTCGGGCTCGCTGGCCGCCTCGGCCTCCCCGCCGATGGCGTAGGTGCCGCGGTTCTCGCGTTTGAAGCGCTCGTAATCGACGAGGACGATCAGCCCAGAGCCCTGGAGCTCGGCGAGGATCAGCACGACGCCGGTGCCGATCGCCCCGATCCCGACGAGCGTCAGCTCTAGCTCACCGGGCAGGGTGAGCACCGCGGCGCGTGACAGGTCGCTACACATGCTCACGGGGCAGAAGCGCAGGTGGCGGTGAAGGACTCGCCGCTGCGTCTGGACTCTGGCGGTGTACTTGAACGCCTCGGCGGCTCCGAGCGCTGCGGTGTAGATCGAGCCGAGTGCGCTCGCCGCCGCGACCGGGCGGATCACGGCACTGCGCTGAGAAGCAACGTGGGCGCCGTGAGCGTCGGGGAAGAGTCGAATCGCCTGATCGGCCCGACCCGTGCCGATGTGAAGCCGCACCGTCGGATCACTTGCGCGTCCGATCCGGAGCGGGCGCTTCGGATCGATGGCGGCGACGGCCGCGGCGAGCTCATCGACCTCGCCGGTTCTCAGGCCGTCCGCTTCCAGCAGCAGGCGGCCGGGCATGCGACGCAGCGTGCTCAGCAGCACCCGGGCGCTCAGCGTTCCCCCGGGCACGACGGGGTCGATGCTGAGCGCGACCTCGGTGGTCTCCATCGCCTGCTGCAGGGCGCTGGCATTCATACCCGAGGCGTTCGCGCCGAGCGCTAGGCCGCGCGAATGTTCAAGCATCGCGGACACCATCCGCGTCGAAGGAGACGACTTGGACGGCGGCGTCAGAGCTGGCCGGTGCGTTCACAGGCTCCCACGCGGTGCGGTATTGCCACCAGCCCCAGCGGACGGGGTCACTGGGCGGTGAGTGGAAGAAAGGGACGATCGTCGTCTGAAAGCCCTCGACGGAGAGCCCGTGCTGGAGATCGCAGAGCGAGAGCGAGGCCTCGAACATGTGGGAGTGGAACTGGGCTGGGATCCAAAGGTCGCGCTCCTCGGCGTGCTCGAACAGGCAATCGAGCGCACGCTCGCTGACCTGAAAGAGTTCGGGTCGGCGAGCGATGCCGGTGCTCCCGGCGCAGGCGACGCTGGTGATCTGCTCGCTACCGCGTGGGGCCAGCAGGAACCCGCCGGTCTCGAGGCTCAACGTGCCGTAGCGGCGCGCCTCCTCGATCACCGCGTTGGCTCCGGCGCGGGGGAGGGTCAGCTCGTTCGCGCTCATCCGCAGCTCCCGTTGTATTCGTTGTCCAGCCCGTATTGGATCATCTCGACCACCCACAGGAACGGGTTGCCCTCGACCGGCCAGGCGTCTGGACCGGTGGCCCACTCGCCGTGCAGTGAGTAGCCCTCGGCGGTGAACGGCTTGCAGATATCGTTGGGTGCTCGGTAGCCCGGGATTTGCGGCCAAGCGCGGGATATTCCGAGCTTGCCTTCGATGGCGTCGGCGAACAGCACCGACGCGGCAGCGTGCGGGTAGCTCTGCCAGGCGAGGCGCGGGTAGTAGCGCTCCTGTGGTGCGCTGCGTGGGCGCATGTCCAGCCAGTAGATGCTCGGATCCTCAGTGTCCGCCTGGAGGCGGCCGTCGTGTTCGGCGAGGAACTCCACGACGGCCGCCTCGTCGGCGGTGAGGTTGAGCAGTGTCTCGGCGTCAGCCATCAGCCCTGGGTGATGGCCTTGACGAGGCGGAAGTTCAGCGCGTGGGCTCCGTCGTCGATCGACTCGAGTGTGCGCTCGGGGTCCTCCCGCTCGCCGCGGTGGGTCAGGACGTAGGAGAACTCGGCGTCGTCAGTGACTTTGAAGTGCGCCATCGCCGCGACGCGGACGACCTCGACGATGGTGTCCTGCGGGTAGGTCTCGTGATACGGGCCCTCCTTGGAGATTGGGAAGCTGACCTTCGTCTTGACAGTGGTGATTGGTCCAGCTGTGCTCATCGGTCCTCCGGAGTCGCGGTTTGTAGATGACCACTATAGTGGTGGTGAATCACTATAGCAGCGGTGACTGCATCTGCAACACTGAGGTAGATGTCCACCACCGAGATGTACAGGAGGTTTCAATGGCACAAGCCGAGCTGGGTCCGCAACTGCGCGAAATGCGCGACCGGCGCGGGCGATCGCTCTCAGACGTCGCCACTGAGGCGGAGATCTCGCCGGCCTACCTCCAGAAGCTCGAGGCGGGCGGCGTCAAGCAGCCCTCGCCGAACATTCTCTACAAGCTCGCGAACGCGCTGAAGGTCCAGTACGCCGAGCTGATGCGACTAGCCGGATACGTGACACCCACCGACTCACGAGCGAAAAAGCGCAAGAACGAGCTGACCTACGCCCTCAGCAGCGAGCCCTTGACCGATGAGGAGGCTCGGGAACTCGCGCGCTACCTCGAGTGGTACCGCGAAGGAAAGAAGCGAGACGGCTGATGGCGCAGACGGTCCCGGGCGCGAGCGACATCTGCAAGGAGGCCCAGCGGTTGCTGAGATGCGCGGAGGTCAAGGGGGAGCTGCCCACGCCGGTCAATCGCCTCGTGGAGGCGGCCGGCCTCAGCCAGCCGAAGCACTCGATGCTGGCCGACCTGGTGCTGAATGAGGCTCCCGAGCGTCTGCGCCGGCCGATGCGGCGCCTGCGGCTGAAGGTACGCGCGCTGCTCGATCGCGAGGAGCGCGAGATCCATCTCGATCCGGCTATGGATCACCCGGCCCAGCGTGCCTTCAAGACGCTGCACGAGGTGACCCACGACATCCTGCCGTGGCAGCGGGAGCTCGGCTACGCCGACGACGACGCCTCGATGTCGCCTTCGACACGGAAGCTGTTCGAGTGGCAGGCCAATTTCGGCGGTGCCGAGCTCCTCTTTCAGCGGGACCTGTTCGCCGACATGGCCCACGACTCGACGATCGGATTGGCGACCGCGTTCGATCTAGCCAAGACATTCGGTGGCTCGCGACGAGCAGGCCTTCACCGCTACGCCGAGACCCACCGCAGCCAGGTCGCGGCGATCGTGCTCGATATCTCACCGATCCAGGCTGGCGTGCTCGCCTACCGCCGCCGCGAGGTCGTCCTCTCCAGCGCGTTCGCGGCGCAGTTCGGACAAGCCACCTCCTGGCCACAGATCCTGTGCTCCCCGCCCTATACGTTTCTAATCGAGGCGGAGAACGCGCGCCGCTCCAGCGGCTCGGTTAGCGCGCAGCTGCTCCTCCCCGACCGAAACAACGAGTGCCAGCGACTCGATGTCGAGATCGCGTGCAACAGCTACAACCTTCTGGTGTTGATCTCTCGGCCCCGCAGCGAGCGCGGCAAGCGCAAAGTGATTCTCATCGGCGGGAACGCCAAGGTGCGGCTGTAGGCCGCGCGAGGCGCCCGCACGGGCGGGGCGGCACTTCGCTTGACCCCCGCGCTGACGGCGCTGCGCTGAGGTCACCGAAGTCTCCGCAATCAGCAGCCCAGGCCGACCGCCACGCCTCGCACCCCTCGTATCGGAGCGTAGTGGCGAGCGTCGGAGGGCCGTCGTCTCCGCGCGTGTCGCGGCTGCGGGTATGCACCTTGAGGCTATCTGCGTCCGGAACGCCTGTCTGCCGCACACGCCGCTCAGTCCGCTGATGTATCCGCCACGGACCAACCGGCGCCGCCACGCCGCGGCAATCGGTAGCGGCTGCTCTGGAACGCGGACTGTGCAGGCATCGCTGGGTCGCTGCCCTGAGCCGTTCAAGCGGCGCGCCGCTGTTGTGCAGCGGCTGCCCTTGCCTGCCCGGTCGGCTGGACCGGCAGCGGCTGGCGCGGGTCTGGAATCGGCCCTACTATGAGGACGCTCCCGGGGTCGACGAGGCTCGCGCTTCGGCCGCTCGCCAGGTCCATCTTCCACGTAGTTGCATCGCGTCGCTCCTGAGAGTCTTCCATTTGGGTGAGAATGCCGATCAGCTCGGACGCGATCGAACCGAGCTCGTCTACCCGCCCAGTGACCAGCATCGCGTAGGCCTCGGCGAACGTCTCATGTACGAGGACTGGCATCTCGGCGGGGTAGCCCGCGTCCAGGTGCCGGCGGATCCGTGACGGCAGTTTTCCGAGCACGTGAGCGTAGCGATCCTCGCGTCCGCGCAGCTGAAGGTGGGTCACGGCATGTCCGAGCTCGTGCAGGGCCGCTTGGAGCTTGTCCGGGCCGTGCAGCATGTAGGGCAGCACGAGCACGTCGGTCTCGGCGTCATAGGCAGCGAGCACGCCGCTCCTGGCGCCGTAGCCCTCCTCGATCGTGGTGTGTTCGCGTGCGTTGACGGGTTGGTAGCCGCGCTTCAGTCGGCGATCATCGGCCTCGCTACTTAGGAGATAGTGCGCGACGGTGGGCGCGAAGAAGATGCGTGCGCCACGTGCCGCGAGGCCGCTGAGGTGCTCCACAGGTGCATAGCCGAGCCAAGCCAGATACTCGTCGATCGCCGGGTGGTGGGTGCCGATCGTGCTGGAGATCGACTCGGCAACTCCTTCGGCCGCGGCGTAGTGCAGGGGCGGTCCGGGTGTCTCCCCGATGTCGAATGGGTCAGGCACGGGACGCAGTCGTTCCAACCCACGCTGTCGAGCGCCCTGTCGCCTGGGCGCGGTTCGCCGCCGCGGACTGCTCATGGCGATGGTGTTGAACATGACGTCAACTGTCGATCGTATGCCCGACGTTGGTTTCTGGCAAGCCTGTCGGAACGTGCTTCGCGACTCGGGTGGCTCGGCGACGCGACCTGGGGTCCAATTTGGGGTCCAAAGTGAGCGTTACTCAGGAGCACTCAGACGCACTGAAACCCAGTAAACCCGGGCTCCGAGGACTCAGCCACACCAGAACGCTCAGGCTGGGGGCCGGGCGGTCGCAGGTTCAAATCCTGTCTCCCCGATTGAAAATTCCTGCAAATCAGTAGTTTTGGGACTCTTGGCTAGATAGCTAGTGTTTTTGGGGTTAGGGTCCCAATTTGGGGTCCAAAGTCCTCTCAACACTGGAAGTTGTCTGGAGAGGCTGGTGGTCGCAGGTTCCAAATTCGGTGTCGTGGGGCATCGGCCAGCGATCGGAGGAACACATGTCCGCCTCATGTCGGCGGACGCCGCTCAGAGTGATCTCACCCAGGGTCTGGGCTGCAATGGCTGGGCTTGCTTTGAGAGTCTCGAGCGTGGGGGCCGTGGATCCGCTATGCGACGAATCCCTCCGCTCGTGCGAGTAGCCTTGGACCCATGGTCCCCGCCCTTTTGTCCACGCGCTCTCCGGTGTTCGGCAGCCACTCGCTTGTCGGATGCTCCACTGGCTTTATGGAGGATGATCGCGGGGACTGGCCGCGGCTACTTCATAAGGCAGCGTCCGTCTCAAGCCTCGCTGTTGAGCTGTCCGTTATTTCAGAGCCCGAGCTTGACGGCTTGGTCGCCTATCTCAGCCATGCGCCCAGGCTGCCCTTCCGCTACGTGAGTGTCCATGGACCCTCGAAGGCACGCGAGCTTTCAGAGCACGATCTCGTCGACCGGCTTGTCGCCCTTCCTCGTTGGGTGGATGCGGTCGTTATGCATCCCGACACACTTGTGGATGTCGCCGCTTATCGCCCACTCGGACGACGGCTGCTTCTGGAGAACATGGATAGTAGGAAGACCGACGGCCGTACTGCGTTTGAGCTTGAGCGATTCTTCGAAGCCCTTCCGGAGGCCGGACTTTGCTTTGACGTGGCTCATGCAAAGTCGATCAATGAGACGATGGCGGAGGGCACACGGATCCTCCGTCGCTATGCTAGCCGCCTGCGGCATGTCCACCTGAGTTCTCTAGACGCTGAGGACCACCACGTTATGCTCACGCAGGACGACCAGCGACTCTTTTGGCCCTTGCTCGGAAGCTGTCGTGACGTGCCATGGATTCTCGAGGCACCACCCCCTTCCTAGCAAATCCAGGGGGGGCTTGGGAGGCTCTCGTCGCGGAGGTCGGGATTGAGGTTCCCCACATCGTTAGTGCGCGCGATCACACGCGTGAACGCATGGGTGGGATCCGTGAGCAGCTCGGTAATGAGGCTCTCGCGCCCAAACTCTCGATCTGCGTCTTTGGCTCATGGGCGAGGGAGGAGCTGACACCCGAGAGCGACGACGACTGGGCAGTGCTCGCCACCGAGCCGTTCAACGCCTATGACTCAACCGTCGTCTCGGCAGTTGAGATCGCCCAGCGGCATCTCGGAGCCGAGGATCGTGCACCTGGGTCCCAGAAAATCTTCGGCGTTCCGTTCGATCTTGAAACCCTAGTCAAGCACGTTGGGTTGGACGCGGACACCAATACCAATCTTACCCGCCGGATGCTCCTTCTTCTGGAGTCACACGAGGTTATGGGTGGTATCCACGACGAAGCTCGCCACGCGGTGCTTCACCGCTATATGAACTATGGGATCAAGCCTTTTCGTCCACCTAGGTTCCTGTTGAATGATTTGACGCGTTATTGGCGGACGATCTGCGTCGATTTCGAGGGCAAGCACGCAGACAATGAGGGCGCCGACCCAAAGCGGGTTTCGCGGAACGCCAAGCTGCGGATCTCGCGCAAGCTGCTTTTCGTGGGTGGCCTGATACCGATACTGCTTTGCCACCTCCACGAGCCAGAGGCAATGGAGCCGTTCCTCGATTGCTGGCTACAAGCCGTCCCACTCGATCGCCTCGCCGCGGCCTTTTGTGGGCTGACGCGCAGCCGGAAGGGACACGCGCCTTGCAGGCGTACGACCGCTGGCTCGCGATTCAGCTGGATAAGGAGTCACGGGACGAGCTCAAGACACTGACCCACAAGAACCGGCGACAGTCCGAGCTATTTCAGGACATCATGGATATTGGTGCCGAATTTGAGCGCGCAATCCTTGCTCTGCTGTTCGGCACCCAGCTTGCGCCCCTTTCCCAGCAGTACCTGGTTTTCTGACACCAAGCGGAACACTCAAGCCCGGTCTGTGGCTCGAAGTTGCCGCCGGGAAGTTCGCTGTGAACCGGACCTCCCCGAGACTTGCGCCGGCGAAGGCCCTGTAGTCCCCGACGAGTTCGACATGGTCGCCTCTCTGCGAGTTTCAAGTCGAGCGCTGGCATCGTGAAGGTGGCTGGCCAGCTGCATGGCGGCAGCGCAACCACTGCAAGTTCTGAGACTAACACCGTCACGCCTACCGCCTCAACTGTCAGGTACACCTGCACCGCTCGCTGCACGTTCCGCGCCACCTGCTGAGGCGACGGGACGGGCCTACTGGTGGTCGGATGAGGAGCGATCGTGATGCGCCGCGTGCTGGGGTCCAAAGTGAGCGCAACTCAAGAGCCTCTGGAGTGGCTCCGGCTTGGCGGACAGCCTCGGCCTTTGGCGCGGCGGTCTCGTTTGCGGCTCGCGTCCAAGCCACTAAAGCCCTCAGGTGTCCGCGAAAGGGAAGCCATTCCACTCCAACTTGTCGCTACCCACGGGAATGCAGGGAGTGTAGGCTGCGCAGATGGCTAAACGCGACTTGCTCCCCACGCGCTAGGCGCGTCCGATGGACCTCAAGCTTGGGCGACGCTGGGGTTTCCCGTGGCTGACCCCTCCGTGTATTTCCTTGTGGGGATCGGCCTGATGGGCGCTGCTGCCAGCCTCCTGCTTCTTGGGCAGATCGCTCGCCCGCATCACCCCGAAACGACGCTATGGTACAAGGTCGCCCTCGGTGCGCTCGGGATAGGCGTGCTTTCGATTATGTGGGGCGGCGTCGAGAGCTTCCGTCAGGGGTACGAAATGCGTTTGGCGCCGCTCCGTATCGAACATGACACGGACGACCCTCAATGCGTGCAGATAAGGGCAAAAGAGGGTGATACGGAGCTGCGGATACGAGTTCGGAATATGGGACGTTTCGGACTCAACCGCGTTCGAGCGCGTCTCGACCTTGAGGGTGGCTATAGCCATTGGCTACGGCTCCAGCACGACAATGCCGCCCCATACCATCGCTCCATTGTTGAGGGTGAGGTTCTTCCGGCCGACGACGCCTATGCTCTCTACTTCGATGTTGCATTTATGAACGACTAGGGCCAGCTTTATCCCGAGTTCGCCGACGACTACCTGCGTCAGAGCAGCATGTCGGGGGAAGCTGTGGTCCATACGGTTGGGGTCCGCGTGTGGGCGACACGCGAGAGGGACGGGTGCACGGTTCGAGCCGCCGAACAGCGGTTCAGACTCGAAAGCTACGATCCCCAGAACTACCCTCCTCCCATCTTTCGGAGGGCGCGGTTGGTTCCCATTTCTACGCCGCCATCGCCACGGCCACCCGCTCTCGATTCAACACGCACGTCAACTGCGAAAGAACCGTGAGGTTCGCGTGAAGCCACACGCTCGATCGGAGGGGGCAGCGCGGCGGCGTGAGGGAGGCCCATTCGTTCCTCAGCCGCCCGAACGCCCGCTCGACAGACGCGCGGCCCCGGTAGAAGACCTTCCACGATCTGTAGGTCGTGGGACGCGGGTTCGATTGGGATGGGGATCGCGCGCAGGCTTCGGTGATGAGAGCCTCGCGGGTGATCTGGCGTAGAGCTACCCGGAAGCCCCCCCGCAGTGCTACCAACGAGTGCTACCGTCGTCTCATGGCTGCACGTCATCCTCGCCTTGGCGTTGAGCGCGACCCAGAGATGGAGCGCGCGCTTGCGCTCACGCAACCGTTGCTGGACCCCGCTGAGACCCGGTCGGCTGCCGCCCAGATCAGGGCGCTGACGCTGCGCGGTGCACGGTCGGTACTGGCTACCGCCGACGAGCCCTCCCGACTGCAGGCGCGACTCGTCGAGCGCTACGGAGCGACACCCGCCCAAGGCGATCTGCTGGATCTCGATACGCCGGCGGCGGACCCGCATGAGGCAAGTGCGACGCCGGCGAGCGACGCCTTGCAGTGGGTTCGCGGCGAGTGAGCGCCGCCTACCTCGACGCATCCGCTTTGGTCAAGCTGTTCAAGGAGGAGCCTGAGACCGAGGCTCTGCGCCAAGCACTCGCGCGCTGGCCGGTACGGGTCGCAAGCGAGCTGATCCGCGTCGAGGCGATCTGCACGGCACGGCGACTGGGCGACCCGGCCATACTCGAGCGCGCGAAGACGGCGCTCACCCGTCTGACCTTGCTGCCCCTGACTGCTGAGATCGTCGATCTTGCCACTGGCGAGTATCGGCCAGCGCTTCGTGCAGTGGACGCACTCCACCTGGCGAGCGCGCTGTCCGTCCGTGAGGAGCTCGGCGCGATGTTCGTCTATGACACGGACCTGAACACCGCAGCGAGTCAACACGACCTGAACCCGCTCGCTCCAGACTGAGCCGCAACCCCGGGTCGTGGCGGATGAGATCGGCGGCGCGCTCGGCCACGATCCCGCGGTGCGCGTGCCGCTAGCGTATGCCCGTGCGCGTCGCGACCTGGAACGTCAACTCGGTGAAGCAACGTCTGCCGCGACTGCTGCCGTGGCTGGACGAACGCCAGCCTGACGTCGTTTGTCTGCAGGAGACCAAGCTCGCCGACGACGCCTTCGAGCAGTTGCTCGGGGAGGAGCTGCGCGGACGCGGATACACGCTCGCCCTCCACGGCGAGGCGACCTGGAACGGTGTCGCGATCCTCTCGCGCGCCGGCGTCGAGGACGTCGTGCGCGGGATCGCTGGCGCCCCGGGCTTCCCGCACGTGGAGGCGCGCGCCGTAGCGGCGAGTTGCGGCGGGATCAGGGTGTACTCGGTGTACGTCCCCAACGGGCGCGCTCCCAACTCCGAGCACTATCGCTACAAGCTCGCCTGGCTGCAGGCGCTGCGCACCGCCGTCGCGACTGGCACCGACGACGCGCTGGTGTGCGGCGACATCAACATCGCACCGACCGACCGCGATGTCTTCGACCCGCAGGCCTACGTTGGGCAGACGCATGTCACGGCGCCCGAGCGCGCGGCGCTGGCCGAGTTGCAGGCGCTGGGGTTGCGTGACGTCGTGCGCGAGCGTTGGCCGCGCGAGCGCGTCTTCACCTACTGGGACTACCGCGCCGGGATGTTCCACCGTGACCTGGGTATGCGCATCGACCTCGTGCTCGCGAGCGACGCCGTCGCGGGCCGTGTGCGCGCTGCGTGGGTCGACCGCCAAGCACGCAAGGGCAGCGGGCCGAGCGATCACGCACCCGTGATCGTTGACCTCGATGAGGCGCCTGACGGGGACATCGGCCCGGTCGTGCCGCCGCCCTCGGCGCCGGTCGCGCGCGGCGGGCGGGGCGGGCGTGTCGAGCTTCCGCAGGCGCTGAGTCGCGGCAGCTGAGTTACCGGCATCGGCGTGCTGGTGGCCTGTCAAGCGCGGCGGCGACGCCGCACGATGGCCCAGGAACATGCCCGGCTCAGCATTCGATCGCGGCAAACGTCTGTTTGTAGCTGGAGGCCAGCTTTTCGGCCGCCGTCAGCAGCTTGGTGAGCGCCTGCGGCAGTGTCAACGTGGAGAGTTCGTGCTTGATCGTGCTCAGTTCGGAGGACAGCTGGGCGTTGGCCTTTTCGACCTCTTCCTTACGCTTGCCGCTCAGTTTGCCCTCGGCGCCTTTGACCTTTTCGAGCCCCGCTTCGATCGACTTGATGTCGCTCTGCACGGTGCTGGCGCTGGCGGTGGCGAGCGTAATGCTTTTGAGGCTGTTGACGCCGTGGTTGACTTCCTGCTTGCCTTCGCACACCGTCTTTTCGGCCTTCGCCTGTTCGGATTCGCCGCAGCCGCTCATCATTGCGAATGGCACCAGCGCGGCCAGCACAGCCACGTAGGGGTGGGGGAGGCGCACGCCTTCAAGCTACGCGCACAGCGGGTGAGTGACCATCACTCGCCGGGGATGATGAGCGCTCAACTCGTCCGGGACGCGATGGCCCCGTCGCCGTCAAGGCCGACGGGGCCATCCCCACGTTCGTCTGGCGACCTTTCAGTGGCTGAAGAACTCAGCGCCCAGGACCGTCGCCATCGTGGCGTAGCCGACCGTCGTGGGGTGAATGTCCGCTTCGGGGCTGGTCGGGTTGTACGTTCCACCCGGGCACATCGCCGTGAGCGTGCAGATCGTCGGCAGGTCGATCTCTTCGGAGCCGCCGAACACGATGTACGGGTTGAACAGCGGCTCGGGATTGGCGAAGCTCGTGTTCGAGACTTTCGCCGCGACGCCCGCCAGCACCGAGTCGAGCCCGGCGGTCGTCTTGTCGCCGCCCGGCGCCGGCAGCACCAGCGGGTACGGGTTGTAGAGGCCGACGAGCACGATCTGCGCGTGCGGCGCGGCTGCCCGCAGCTGCGTCAGGATCGAATAGACGTTCGCCCCGATGTGTGCGAACTCGGCTTCGATCTGGGCTGGCGTGCACGTGAATGTCGCCGGGAACCCGCACGTGCTGGCGAGGAACTGGAGCACGTCGTTGGCCCCGATGTCGAGCGTGATCGGGCTCACGTTCGGGTTTTCTTTGAGGATCGCCAGCGCGTCGGCCAGCTGCGAGCTGTATGGCGTGTAGGGGTGGTGCAGGAACGCGTAGGGGAAGGGCGTGCCCGTCGGTCCCCCGGCGCAGTAGCCGGCCACGCCAGAGCCGTCGATGAAGGTTTCGGTCGTCTCGCCGGGGCAGCCGTCGTCGATCACCTGCAGCCGGGGATTGAAGATCTTCAGCGCCGCCGCGAAGTCGTCGACGTAGCCTGCATCGAACGTCGAGGGTTCGACATACCCTTTTGTTTCCAACTCGTGCTTGAACTGCGCTGCGTGATAGCCGTAGGCGAGCGAGTCGCCGAGCGCGAGATAGGTGCTGCCGATGTTGGCCGCGCCGGCCGCCCCGGTGAATGCGAGCGATCCAATCACGGCGATCAGGCCCACGAGCAGGCGCATACGAGCAAGGCTTCTAAGGGACATGGAGCACACTCCTCCTTTGCATGGGTAGTTTGGCGGCAGGGCCGCTCGAGCGATTCCTCTGTCCGCTCGAGCGCGTCGCCACGTCGCCACCAGCCTACCCGATGATCCCGTTCATCGGATCAGTTTCGACTCTCGTCCTATTCGTGGGGGCAAGCTCTGAGGGCGCTGAGGCGAGGGCGCGCTGAGGGGCTGAGGGCTCTGGAAGCTCTGGGGCGCCCGGGCCGGTCCCCAACTACCGCGGCTGCGGGAACTGCATGCGCATCATCGCGTCCCACATCCGATCTGTCGTCAGCCGGCGCTGCAGGATCGTCAGCTTCGCCGAGGGCGTCACCGTCACCCGCGTGGGTGCGCGCCGGCGCTTGAGCGCCTTCTCGATCGCCTTCGCCACCGTCTCGGGGCCGCCGCCGAGGTGGCGCATCGGGCCCCTGTACACCTCCACCGTCAGCGCCGCGACCTTGGCGTCGAACTCCCCGTAGGGGCCCTCCACGAGCGTCTGCGAGGAGGCCGCCACCGCGTTCTTGGCGAACTCCGTGACGATCAGCCCCGGCTCGATCAGCACGACGTCCACGCCGAAGCCCCTGACCTCGAAGCGCAGCGCGTCGCTGATCGCCTCCAGCGCGTACTTCGTGGCGTGGTAGAGGCCCCCGCCGGGGAGGGTGAGGCGCCCGCCCATCGAGCCGACGTTGACGATCTTGCCCCAGCGCTGCGCACGCATTCCGGGCAGCACGAGCTGGGCCATGCGGATCGCGCCGAACACGTTGGTCTCGAACTGGCGGCGCACAGCCTCGGGGGGAATCTGCTCGAGCGCGCCGCCCTGGCTGTAGCCGGCGTTGTTGACCAGCACGCCCACCGCGCCCTCCGCCCGCGTGACCTCCTCCACGGCGGCCTGCATCGAGTCCTCGTCGGTGACGTCCAGCGCGAGCGTGCGGCAGCCCTCGCCGGCGAGGTGCTCGATCGACTCGGGCCGGCGCGCGGTCGCGTAGACGGTCCAGCCGCCCCGGGCCAGGCGCAGCGCGGTGGCCTCGCCGATGCCCGATGAGCAGCCGGTGACGAGCACCGCCTTGGACGCGTTCCCCATGTGCGCCAGCATATGCGCTCGGCCCTCAAGTGCTCCTCGCCGTGGCGGCGTCGCTCGGGTCCGATGGCGGGATCTCGTCGGGCAGGTCGCCGCTCGGCGACGACTGCCAGGGGAACCCCCCGCGCGCGTGACGCAGCCGGTAGGAGAGCGCGCCGTGGGCGTTCATCGTGTGCCAAGCGGCCTGCGTGGTGAGGGTGAACCTGGGGATCCAGAAGCGCTCCTCGATCGGGTCGAGCGGCGCCGGCGCCGGCGCCAGGTCGACGTCGGCGGCGACGTGGCCCTCGCCGTCCTCGAGCGTCAGGCGCGCGAGGACCGCGCCATCGCGGTCGCAGATCTGGGACTCGCCGAGCATCTGCGTCCTCCACGGGATGCCCGGGCCGAGCGGCGTTTCGCCCTCGATCGCCCCGACGTGGGAGGCATGGGCGACCGGGGCGCCCGTCAGCCGCGCCACCTGGCCGGGGAGCGCACGTGCCTGCGCGCGCCAGATCGCGTGCTCGCGCTCGGCCCACCAGTGCAGCGGGCCGGGCCACCCGAGCGGCATCGAGGGCCAGCACATCCCGCCCAGCACCACGTGCGCGCCGCTCGCGCGCACGCGTGCGGAGGTGCGAAAGCGCGCCCACTCCCAACCCGACATCAGCCCGACCGCGCAGCCGAGCGTCTCGCTGCGTGTCACCCCCGGGTCGTCGCCGCCGACGTAGAAATGCTGCTCCCACGCCGTCGGGATGTCCTTGTCGTGCAGGTGCACCGCGCCATTCGGCTCGGCGAGCACGAACGTGCCGTAGGCATGCTTGCCGCGCACGGCGAGGAAGCCGCCGCCGATCACACAGCCCAGCTCGCGCGCGAGCCGTGTCAGCAGCTGAAACGGCTGACCGTCCACCGGCCGCGCCGCGCCCCTGAGCATCTTCGCGAAGACGTTCGGGGTGGTGCACGCCTCCGGGACGAGGATCACCTCGGGCGAGTGCTCGCGGTGGGCGTCGCGGATCAGGTCCTCGATCCGCTCGAGGTTGCGCGCGACCTGCCCCAGCGCGAGGGCCGGCTGGACGACCGCGATGCGCGTCATGCGATCACTCCCGGCCGACGAGCTCATTCGCAGTCACGGTCGTGGTTGCGGCTGTGGGGGCACCTGCTGTGCCGGCTTCGGCGAGGTCGTCCGCCGTCACGGTCGGAGTCGGGGTTGGGGCCGTGAAGGGCGCCTGCTGCGCCGGCTGCGGCGGCGCCGGCCAGTCGGCTCCGGGGTGCTCGGAGCCCGTGATCGTGCGGGTCGAGCGGAAGCGCCCGGCGCGCTGCTCGAGGTGGATCTCAAGCCCCGTGCGCAGCTCCGGGAGCAGGCGGCGCAGCGTCTGCAGGCGCGGCTGCTCGCCGCGCCACATGGCGGCCCCGAGCGCGCGCGCCATGCGCGGCGCGGTCACGATCTGCTGCGGCGTGCGCGCGCGCCCGAACAGGTCGCTGATGTCCGGGTCGGTCGTGCGCGCCGCGTCGCGCATCAGCTCGCAGATGACCGCCGACTGGCGCTCGACGCGCGTGTCCGAGTTCGCGAAGTGGTAGGCCGGCAGGCACTCGCGATCGCGGGCCGCCTCCCACGCGCGGGTTGCGCGGTCGACCGCATCGGCGTCCTCGAGCACTCCCAGCACCTGCTCTGCGAGCGTGCGTCCCGCGAACATCGCATCGCGCATGCCCTGCCCCGTGACGGGGTCCTTGAAGTGCCCCGCGTCTCCCGCCAGCGCCCAGCCGGGACCGGAGGAGGCGCGGAAGAACGCCGGCGTCTGCCCCGTCGAGCGCAGCTTCGTCCCCGCCGGCGCGCCCGCCACGCGCGCCGCGAGGCCCGGGTGCTCGGCGAGCTTGCGCTGCCAGTAGCCCTCGGGGTCCGCGCGCGCAGCGCTCGCCTCGTCGCGGTGGCCCATCAGCAGGACCAGCAGGCGTCCCACGGGCGTGCTCGGAAAGGCGAAGGCGAACGAGTTCCCCTCGCGCCACTGGTAGTAGGTCTCGGCCTCGATCCCACCCGCCAGCGGGTCCTCGAGGTAGCGGAACACCAGGCCGCGGCCGTTGCGCGAGATCCGGTAGGGCGTCCACGCGCCCACCAGCGCGGCGACCGTCGAGCGCCGGCCGTCGGCGCCGACGAGCAGCGTGCAGGCGAGCTCGTGCTCGGCGCCCTCGCCGTCGCGGTAGCGCACGCCGGCGACGCGCCCGCCGCGCCAGCGCAGCGACTGCACCGTGCAGTGCTCGCGCACGTCCGCGCCCTGCTCGCGCGCCGCCCGCACTAGCTGCACGTCCTGCAGGTTGCGCGGGACGCAGACGCCGTAGTCGATGCCGTCCGCCGCCGGCCGCAGCCGCTCCAGCACGCCGATGCCCTCGACCACGATGCGCGCCCAGCGCACCCGCGATGGCTGCAGCTCGAGGATCCGCGGCAGCGCCCCGAGCTTCGCCAGCTCGCTGGTGCCCGCGGGCATCAGCGCGTGGGTCGAGAGCTGGTCGGAGGGGAACCCCATCCTGTCGAGCACCACCACCCTGCGCCCCGCCCGCGCAAGCGCAGCAGCCACCGCGCAGCCCGCCAAGCGCGCTCCCACGACCACCACGTCGACCTGCTCCACCGCCGCGCGGCGGCGGCTGGCGGCGGCGGCGGCGGTCCCGCCGTTCGCGCTGTCAGGCGGGTGGTTCACGGTCCGGCCGGTCCTGCCAGCGCCGCTCCATCGTGCGGAGCATCTGGGGGTAGACGATCAGGTAGCGGAACGGCTTGATCGCGGCCATGTAGGCGTTCCCGAACAGGCCGTTGGGCTTCACGTAGATCGCCATCTGGCCCCGGTAGCCGCCGCTGCCCTCGGCGACCCAGCCGAAGTGCAGAACGCCGTGCATCGTCTGGTTGGCGATCTCGGCGGCGAACTCGTCGTCGGTCAGGAAGAGCGAGGTGAGTGGGAGACCCTCGAATACCGGCCCGGGCGCGGCGCGCAGGTCGTCGGGCAACCGCTCGCGCAGCGTCGTCACCCGCGACCCGAGTCCCGAGCCCGGGTCGTCCAGGCCGAACAGGTCGCCGAGCTTCCACCGCAGCGACAACAGCGCCCGCGTCGCACGGGACGCGGTCTTCTCCGGATCGGCTGCGGCGAACCCCTCGACGAAGAACGGGAACTCCTCCGCTCGACCGGGCGTCGGCAGCGCCCAGACGTCCTCGAGCCGAAAGTCGGGGACGATCTCGTGGATCCGCCAGGGCCGGGAGGTGTGCGCTGTGTTCGGGAGTTTCATCTCAGGTCTCCATGTGCCGGTGTCCGTGACTTCGAGCCCCTCACCAGAGACTCCGCCGGGTGTCCATCCATACGGCAGCGTATAGTTGAATGCTAGCATCATCGTCGGGAGTGTCAACACCGAACCGAACGCGATAGGGAGGCGATGGCGCCCGCGACCCGAACGCCCCGCAACAGGTGGATCGAGGAGGGGCTGACTGCCCTTGCCGCCGGTGGCCCGGACGCCGTCCGGATCGAGGCCCTGGCCCAGGTATTGGGCGTCAGCAAGGGCGGCTTCTACTGGCACTTCAAAGACCGCCAGGCGCTGCTCGAGGAGATGCTGGACGCATGGGAGCGCACCTGGGTCGACGAGGTGATCGAGGCCGTGGAGGCCGAGGACGGGGACTCGAGGTCGAGGTTGAGGCGGCTGTTCGCGCTGGCTGGCGCCTCGGGCGGCGAGCTGTTGAAGATCGAGCTGGCGATCCGCAGCTGGGCCCGGCGCGAGGAGGCGGTGGCCGAGCGCTTGCGGCAGGTCGACAACAGGCGAATGGACTACATGCGCTCCCTGTTCGGAACCATCTGCGAGGACGACGACGATGTCGAGGCCCGCTGCCTGCTGGCCTTCTCGCTGTTCATGGGCGGCCACTTCGTCAGTGTCGATCACGGCGGGCGCAGCCGGGCGGAGGTGCTGGAGCTGGCCCTGGAGTTGCTCACCCGATAGGGCGCTCACCGACGAGCCGCCGAGCTGAGCTGGGGCTCGGTGCATGAGGCCACGAACCCGTCCGATTCTCAAGGCCTGCACGACGGCGGCCGACTAGCGACACCATGAAGGCCCGCTCCACGATCGCGGCTCTGTGCGCGGTGGCGATCATCGCCGTCGTGGCGCTCCTCCTCGCCGGCGGCGGCTCGGGGGGCTCGAGCCTCGCGAAGGTCGCACCGGGGACGTTTGCAGAGGCCGCCGACGTGACCACCCATGCGGGCGGCGCTCAGGTGGTGATCGCGGGCAGCGTCAGCGCACCCGAACTGTCGACTCCCCTCACGCTGAGCGGTACCGGTCATGTCAACTTCGATCCCAGCGAAGCCCAGCTCACGTTCACGATGAGCGGGTTCCCCGCCACCGTGCAGGCCGAGATCCCGGGGGGGACGCTGACGATGAACGAGATCTACAAGTCCGCCACGCTCTACATGGAATCCTCGCTCCTCGCCGGCAAGCTCCCTGGTGGGGCACGCTGGATGAAGCTCGACCTCGCCAGCGTGAGCGAGGCGATGGGCCTCGACCCCAGCTCGCTGACCAGCAGCGGCGCCAACCCCGTCCAGTACCTCAGCTACCTCAAGGACGGCGCCGGGACCGCCACCGTTGTCGGCCACGAAGCCGTGCGCGGCGTCCCCACCACCCACTACAAGGGCGAGCTCAACCTGCTGAAGGCCGCCGAAGCCCAGCCCGGCACCAACCGCTCCCAGGCGCGCGCCGCGTTTCAGAAGCTCGTCGCCGAGACCGGTCAGAACAGCCTTCCCATCGAAGTCTGGCTCGACGCTCAGGGCCGTGTCCGGCGGATGTCGCTGGCGATCGCCTCCGCCGCCGGTGGGCACGACGTGCAGACCACGATGCAGTCCGAATACTTCGATTTTGGTGCGAGCGCGAGCGTGAGCCCGCCAGCAGAAGTCGAAGTCTACGACGCCACCGAAACCGCGCTGCAGGGCCTGAGCGCGGGCTGAGGCGAGGCCTCGCGCGGCTCACAATTCCGCTTCGTGGGCCTCGGCGCGGCCGACCAGTGAGGCTTCCAGGAAACGCTCCTCAGCCCGCCAAGCCGGGTGCCACAGCGACTGCGAGACCAACTCGACGACGGCGGGGCCGTCGGCGAAGAGGAAGTCCTCCAGATAGAACGGCACCTGCACCAGCCGGCCGCGGCGGGTGCGGTAGGTGGCCTGCATGGACAGGCGCAGCGCCGTGGCGCGGTACGGCGCGCCGCCCCGGTAGCTGCGCGGCGTGGGCGTCGCGGGCGCGGTGGCGGCGATGTGGCCGAGGCGCACCCGATCCCCGCTCGGCGCGGCGCTTTTCGACGCGAGCCTCCGCGCGAGGCGCCGGAAGGAGCCCGCGAGGCAGTCGCGTGCGCGCGGGCTTGCGAGCGCGGTCAGATAGCGCGCCGCGGGAACATCGCCGGGAAAGACGAGGACCGCCGAGTAGACCACCGAGTAGACCAGGTTGTAGCGATCGGCCCTCCGCGTGCGGAACAGCGGGGAGCGGATCGAGGCGAGCACCCCTGGCGAGCCCGCCGGACCGCTGCAGCGGGCGAACACCTGCCAGTACCCGCGGTCCACCGCGGGGGCTTCCGGCGCGATCGCGCTCGCGCCCGGCAGGAGGTAGCCGCGCAGGTTGACCGCGTGCCCATAGGCCGCCGCGGCGGTGGCGCTCGGCGGTGGGCCGAGCGCGGCGGCGCGAGGCGAGCGCGGCAGCGGCGCCAGGCTGCTCGCGCCGAGCGACCCCGCGCCGTGCGGGCAGCCCGCGCCGGGAAGCGCACAGGCCAGGGCCTCCGGGGTCGCGCCGTCGCGCAGCCGTTCGCGCCGGTCCTGCCGCGGCCCGGTGGTGGTGAGGAGGTATTCCGGCGGCACGTCCGTCACTCGGTACAGGCGCGGGCCGCGGGCGAACAGCACGTCCCACTCCCGCGCATCGTCGGGGTTGACCCAGGTCAGCTCCCGCGCGCCCCCGGGGTAGCGGGGCGCGCTGCTCGCGCCGTCGCGGCGGCAGCGCGGGCTGGCGGCGAGCCTCAACGCCTGCTCGGCCTGCCCCGCGCTCGAGTATTCGAGGGCGTCGGCGGCGACGTCGTCTTCGGCGCCCTCCCGGTCGAGCGCCCACCAGCGGATCTCGTAGCCCGCCGGCGTCGGCGCATCGCCGCCGGAGGGCAGCCGCTGGGGTGTGTCGTCGGACCACAGCTCGCCGGTGGCGATGGAGCCGCTTTCATAGATCCGCCCCACGCGGGCTGGCATGATCGCCGCGAGGGGCCTCCCCAGGGCGCCCAGCTCGCCCGCCGCGACCGTCCGCGGCGCCGGTGCGTCGTGGCCGGGGCAGTCCGCGGGGATCGCCGGCAGGCCGGCCTGCGCGGTGGCGGCGCCGTCGAGGCCGAACCAGGAGCCGCGGGTGCCGAGCAGCGCCAGCACCGCCGCGAGCAGCCCGGCGAGCAGGAGGCCCAGGCGCAGATGGCGGTTGGCCCACCAGGGCAGGGCGGTCCCGTGTGCGCCGAGGGCCACCTCTGGCCGGTCCGTCGATCGGCTGCCGCCGTCGTCCCCTTGCCTCACCCACTCGGTATCGGGGCCGCGCGCCGGCTGCTTGAGAGCCGTGTGGGAGGTGGCGACTCTCTTTCGATCTTCAGGCAGCGCCGCATGCGGCGCTGCCCGGGGCCGCGCATGCGCGGCCCCGCCGGTCGGCGCATGCGCCGACCGGAACAGCACCCATGACCTGGGGTTCTAGACTGATCCGCCAGTCGTGTAGATCCCGGTCAAAGCGAGGAGCGCCATGTCCACGTCGCCCGCCGACTTCAACGTCAAGGTCATCGAGGAGTTCCGCGCCAACGAGGGGCGCGTGGGGGGCATGTTCGCGAGCATGCCGATCCTGCTGCTGCACCACACCGGCGCCAAGTCGGGCGCCGAGCGCGTCAATCCTCTCGCCTACCGCCGCGACGGCGAGCGCTACGTGATCATCGCCTCCAAGGGCGGCGCGCCGAGCCACCCCGCCTGGTACCACAACCTCGTGGCCCACCCCGACACCACGATCGAGGTCGGCACCCAGACCCTGCCGGTGCGCGCCGGCGAGGCGACCGGCGAGGAGCGCGAGCGCCTGTACAGCGCCCAGGCCGAGGTCATGCCGCAGTTTGCCGAGTACGCCGAGAAGACCGCGCGCACGATTCCCGTGATCGTGCTCACCCCGGCCGGGGGCTGAGCGCTCCACATCCGACGCGGCGGCGGTCGTGGCCGATCGGCGAAGTCGCCCGCGACCGGCGAGTCAGGGGCCGCTGCCGACTGCCCGCGGGCGTGCGGTCTAGCATGGTCGAGGATGGCCAGACCGCCTGGAGTGCGCGACCCCGAGGAGCTCGAGCTGAGTGGCGCTCCGGCGAGCGGCGTGATCTCGCCTGGCGCTGGCGTCGGCGCCGTCCATCTCACCGTCGCCGATCTGGCGCGCTCGATCTCCTACTACGAGCAGGCCGTCGGCCTCGCCCTGCGGCAGGCGCCGCCGCAGGGCGCGCCCCGCGCGGGGCGACGGGCCGTGCTCGGCGCCGGCGGGCGCACCCTGCTCGTGCTCGTCGAGCAGCCCGGCGCCCGCCCCGTCCCGCGCGCCACCGGTCTCTACCACTTCGCCCTGCTCGTCCCCCGGCGCCTCGACCTAGCGCGCTGGCTGGCCCGCGCCGCGCGTGAGCGCGTCCCGCTCGTCGGCCTCTCCGATCACTTCGTCAGCGAGGCCATCTACCTCAGCGACCCCGATGGCCACGGGATCGAGATCTACTGCGACCGGCCCCGCGAGCACTGGGAGGGGCAGGTGCAGCGGATGACCACCCTGCCGCTCGACGTCGACAGCCTGCTCGCCGAGCTGCCCGATCGCTCAGACCCCGACCCCGGCTTCGGCGGCCTGCCCGAGGGGACCGTGATGGGCCACGTCCACCTCAAGGTCGCCGCGATCGCGCCCGCGGTCGAGTTCTACCGCGACGTCCTCGGCTTCGCCCTGATGGCCGCCCTGGGGTCCCACGCCGCCTTTCTCAGCGCTGGCGGCTACCACCACCACGTCGGTGCCAACACCTGGGAGAGTGCCGGCGCGCCTCCGCCCCCGCCCGCCGCCGCGGCTCTGCGCCACGCCACGATCCTGCTGCCCGACGAGCAGGAGTGCCTGCGTGTGCTCGCTCGTCTCTCCAACCACGGCTGCGACATACAGGACACCGCTGAGGGGCCGCTTGTGCGCGATCCCTCCGGGAACGCCCTCGTGGTGTGCGCCGCCGAAGCGCCCGTCGCGGGTTTGGGGTACAGATGAGCGAGTGGTCAGGCGCGATGTGCCTTGGCTCTCCGGCGCCTGTATTGCCGCTGGGCTTGAGCGCGGGCACATTCATGCGAGCAATACTTGACACCGCGTGTCCGGTGCTGGCCGTGGACGGCTCGCCCCCGTTGGCGAACGAATAGCCGTCTGCAGGTCTCGTTCGCGCAGCGGTTGTATGAAGCCTCTTCCACGATGTGATTGAAAAGCTCGAGGCAGCAGATTTCATAGGCCCAGTGATCGTCGAAGACCGGGGCCGTCTCTTCCCCGACGCCCCGTACGGTGGGAGCGAAGCATGCGAGGTCGAATGAGAGGCCGGAGGTCAAGACATGCACTGCGCCGGTCTCTGACTCCCACGGCAATTCATCCATGGGAGATTCTGCGATCTGCCAGACGGGGGCCTCCCACCAATGTGCATCCGCATCGATCTCCTTGCTGATGATTCGCCAGGCCGATACGAGATCGCGCATGCAAAGAGCGCCCCACCTGAATTCATCGAGAGTTTCGCCCATTACCAAGCGTGGATTGTCCGCTTGGACCAGCTTCCCATGGCCGTCCGACAGCCTCTCGGCAATCTCATCCGACGCGTGGAGATGGGAAAGACCCGCCAAACCATTCGGGCTGTGTCTTGCTGCACGACCCGATCTCATGCCGAGTGGGCCAAAGATCGCAACGAACTCCAAGATTGCCGCGGAATCATCCAGGTCTACCGCGATGAGCTCGAGGTAGCTCTCCTCTGACCATCGAGGCGACAGTGGAACCAGGCCACCCTCCCAATCGGGAACGATCATTCCGCCATCGGTGAGTCGGCAGCGCATCTGCGCTTGCTGGGGCGGATGCGGAAGCGGCTCTCCGGGCCAGGTAGTAACCTCCACGTCGAAGTTCGCGATGCGCGGGGAGACATCTGGCGTCTTGCCACGCAGGATGCCGTGTGGTCGCCGTCCGACCCAGCTCAGCTGGTCGGACGTTCCATCGAGGACGCCGACATCGACAAGAAGACCGGCGCGTTGCGTTGCGGGCTGTCGGATGGCTCGATGCTCAATGTCGAGCCCGGTGCCTCCGAAGCGGAGGATGACCCGCCCAATTGGGAGCTGATCAGCCCCGCTGGGATCGTTCTCGAGTTTGGTCCTGGTGTTCGCTGGCAGATCAGTGGCGCCGATCTCCCGGTCCTGACGCGTCGCTGACGCCCGCGAGCAACTGCCACCGCGGCGGGGTGTAGCGTGCGGGTCGTGAAAGCGCTCTACTATCGCGGCAGCGCGGGTGGCCTGGAGTGGCGGGATGACCCGGCGCCCGAGATCCTCGCCCCCTCGGACGCGCTCGTGCGCCCGATCGCGGCCTCCACGTGCGACCTCGATCAGGCGATCGTGCACAGCACCGTCCCGGGAGCCGAGCAGCCGTTTGCGATCGGCCACGAGGCCGTGGGCGAGGTCGTCGAGATCGGAGGAGCGCTGACGCGCGTCCGGGTGGGCGACCTCGTCGTCATTCCCTACCACCTCTCCTGCGGAGCGTGCGACCGCTGCCGTGAGGATCTGCCGCTGTTCTGCCGCGAGACCGCCGCGGAGGCGCTCGCCGTCTATGGGATCCCCGTCGGCGCCGAGTACGGCGGTCTGTTCTCCGAGCTGGTGCGGGTGCCGTTCGCCGATCACGGCCTGGTGAAGCTGCCGCCGAGCGTCTCCCCGCTGGACGCGGTGTCGGTCGGTGACAACCTCACCGACGCCTATCGCGCGCTCGCGCCGCGGCTGCGGGCGTGCCCCGGGAGCGACGTGCTGATCATGAGCGGCGGCTCGATCGGGCTCTACGGCGCCGACATCGCCCACGCCTGCGGAGCCGGCCGTGTGCGCTACGTCGACGCGAGCGCGCGGCGGCGCGAGCTTGCCGCGGAGCTCGGCGCGGAGGTGTCCGCGCTCGAGGACTTCGACCCGGCCGAGCACCAGTACGCGATCTCGGTTGTCACCCACGGGAGCGCCGCGGCGCTGCGAGGCGCGATTCTCGCCACCGGTCCGGGGGGCCAGGTCGAGAACCTCGGTTTCCACTTCGCCGAAGTCCCGCTCCCGGTGAGCGCCATGCACTTCAAGTGCCTCACCTTCCGCTCCGCGCTGTCCAACGCCAGGCCCCTCATACCCGAGGTCCTCGCGCTCGTGGCCAGCGGGCGGATCAGCCCGCGGCGCGTGCAGACGGCGGTCCTGCCCTTCGAGGAAGCCGCCGAGGCCCTGCCCACCGCGGGGTTCAAGCCCGTCTTCGTTCGCGACCCGATCAACCTCGACTGATGCCGAAAGTCCGATTCGAGCAGGACGGCGACGTCGGGGTCATCACGATCTCCGATCCGCCACTGAACCTTTTCGGCCTCGACCTGGAGTCCCTCCTCGCGAAAGGCTCCGGCCAGGCGACCTTCCACGGGCGCTGAGCTCACGCCGCGCTATTGCCCGGTATGCAATGCCCGGGTCGATCGAGGAGCGTATGCTCGTTTGTTCGGTATGGCCCGCGCGCTCGTCACCGGAGCCTCTGGATACGTAGGCAGTCGGCTGGTGCGCGAACTGCACGCGCTTGGCGAGCCGGTTGGGTGCGCGGTGCGCAACCCGAGCCGGGTTCACTTCGAGCAGGACGTCACCGTGCACCGTGCCGACATGCTCGATCCGAGCTCCCTGAGTGCCATCGGCGACGGTTACACGACGGCCTACTACCTCGTTCACTCGATGGGTCGCGGAGGCGACACCGACTATGAGGAGCGCGACGCAAGCGCCGCCTCCAACTTCGCCCGCTTCGCCTGTGCCAGCGGTATCGATCGGATCGTCTATCTCGGCGGCCTGGGCGATCGTCCCGGATCCCAGCATCTGCGCTCGCGTCTGCGTGTCGGAGAGATCCTGCGCGATGGGGGACCCCCGCTGACATGGTTTCGTGCCGGCATGGTGGTGGGGGCGGGCTCCGAGAGCTATCGCACGCTTCGCTCTCTGGTCGAACGGCTCCCGGTGATGCTCGCACCCTCGTGGCTGTCCACACCCACCCAGGCGATCGGGATCGGCGACGTGCTCCGCTATCTCATCGAGGCTCCCCGGATTCCGCAGACGCGTTCCCGCGAGGTTCAGATCGGTTCGGCCGAGATACTCACATATGGCCAGATGCTCGATGAGATGGCCCATGCGCTGGGACTGCGCCGGCGTCCCCGCATCCCGGTGCCGCTGCTCACGCCGTGGCTCTCCTCGCACTGGATCGGGCTCATCACACCAGTCGATGCAGGCGTGGCCAGGCCGTTGATCGAGGGGCTCTCCACCGACACCACCATCACCGACCCGTCGGGAATGGCCTTGTTCGACTTCCAACCGAGATCCTTCGAGCAAGCCCTGAGCGAGGCCATTGCCGAGCCGTCGGCGCTGGTGACGTAGAGTCCGCTCGGTGCGCCGATCGCGTGGATCGATGCTCCTGCTCCTTGTACTCGCCGCGGCGCTCCCCGGCACGGCGCTGTTGGGGCCGCTCACGGTCCTCGCGTCTGCGCCCGGAGCCCCTGCGGCTCGTTCGCGCGTGGGGGTGCCCAGGGGCTCGCATGTGGTGCCCACCGCGCGGAGCTGCCCGATCTTCCCGCGCGACAATCCCATCAACCAGGAAATCGCCCACGCGCCCGTCGATCCGAGATCGGCCCAGTACATCGCGAGCATCGGCGCCTCCCTGCACCTGCACGCCGACTTCGGCGCGAACCCCGCCTATGGGATTCCCTATACCGTCGTTTCAGCACGCCAGCCCGAGGTTCCGATTGCGTTCACCGCTTACGGCGCCGAATCGAACCCCGGCCCCTACCCGATTCCGCTCGATGCCCCCGTCGAGGGGGCGGGCGAAGCCGGCGACCGCCACGTGCTCGTCCTGCAGGAGGGGACCTGCAAGCTGTATGAGCTCTACGACGCGCGCCGCGCCGGCCGCGGCTGGGAGGCGGACTCCGGCGCCGTCTTCGACCTGCGAAGCAACGCCCTGCGCCCCGAAGGCTGGACGTCGGCCGACGCCGCGGGACTGCCCATCTTCCCGCTGCTCGCACGCTACGGGGAAGTCCGTGCCGGGCGCATCGACCACGCGCTGCGTGTCACCGTGCCCAGCACCCAGGCCGGCTACATCCATCCGGCCACCCACTACGCCTCCAGCAGCACCGATCCCGATCTCCCCCCGATGGGCCTGCGCCTGCGCCTGAACGCCCACTTCGACCTCGCCCACTACCACGGGCAGGCGCTCGTCATCCTGCGTGCCCTCGAGCGCTATGGGTTGATCGTCGCCGACAACGGCTCGAGTTGGTTCATCACCGGCGCCCCCAGCCCGCACTGGAACGAAGCCGATCTCGACCAGCTCGAGCAGGTTCCCGGATCGGCGTTCGAAGCGGTGAGCAGCGGGCCGATCCTGCACCGCTAGACGATCCCAAGAGACTGGATCTGGTAGCCCTGCGGTTCGGGACCGTATATCGGAACGGTGCCGTATGATGTATTTCCTTGTGACCGGTCGGATCGTGCTCCTGGCGAGGGCGCCGCGGTGTGGTGGCGAGGATCGGCGCTCGCGGCCTCGCTCTCCTCGCGCCCCGTGGAAGGCCGGCCTGCGCGCCCCGGGGAGGGCCGGCCATGGCCCCGTGTCCGGAGCCAAATGGATCTGATCGTTGGTATCACCGGCGCGTCGGGTGTCAGGTATGGCGTGGGTCTGCTCGAGGCCGCGCGGGCGCTCGAGATCGATACTCATCTCGTCATCACCCCCTGGGGAGAGAAGACGCTGCGGGTGGAGACCTCGCGCAAGATCGAGGAGGTCAAGTCGCTCGCCACTCACGCCCATCGCTACGACAACCTGGCCGCGCCGATCGCCAGTGGCTCCTACCTGACACAGGGGATGGCGATCGTGCCCTGCACCGTGAACACGCTCGCCGCCATCGCCGGCGGGTTCGCGGACAACCTGCTGAGCAGGGCCGCCGACGTCACCCTGAAGGAGCGCCGGCCGCTGGTGCTCGCCGTACGCGAGACCCCGCTGAGCACCCTGCATCTGCGCAACATGCTCGCGCTGGCGGAGATGGGAGCGACCATCATGCCCCCCGTCCCCGCGTTCTACGCGAACCCCAGCTCGCTCGACCAGGTGGTGGCCCAGTTCGTCTCGCGCGTCCTCGACCAGTTCGGTGTGGCCAACGAGCTCTCCGCCCGCTGGCCGCGCGCCTTTTCGGATGCGCCTCGGGTCGGGGCGGGATGAGGTCCTCGCGGGTCGCTTGTGCAGGAAAGGCCGATGATCGTGCCTGAGCAGCGGGTGGGCGAGCGCTCAGCGACCTACGTCCTCGACCCTCTCTCGGGGGAGCTGATCGATACCGTCGTGGATGCCTCGGGCGAGGTGGTCGATGGACTCATCGACCGCGCCAGCCGCGCGCGCCGCTCCAGGTGGCCCAGAGACGGCCGCTGGCGCGCGGACTGCCTGGAGGGGGCGGCCGAGAGGATCGCCGCGCGTCGCGTCGCGTTCTCTCGGATGCTCGTTCAGGCGACCGGGAAGACCGGCCGGGAGGCCGATCTGGAGATCGATCGGACGATCGAGGAGTTCCGCTGCGCCGCGCACGCGATCGGTGTGTGGCGCGATGAGTATCGAGCGCACCCAGACGGCTCGGGCTCGCAGATTCGCCACCTGCCGGTGGGGGTCGCGGTCCTGATCACACCCTGGAACTGGCCCCTGCTGCTGGTGGCCAGGGATCTCGCCCCCGCGCTCGCGGCTGGTGCGGTGGTGCTCCTCAAGCCGGCGCCGGTCGGCACCTCGGTTGCCCGGGAGCTGGTGGCTGTCCTGCATGAGGCGGGCGTTCCCGGGGACGTGCTCGGGCTCGCCCCGGGCGGGGTCGCGGTGGCCCGTCGGCTGATCTCTCACCCAGACGTGCAGATGGTCGCGTTCACCGGCTCCTGCGCCGCGGGACGCGAGGTCTACGGACTGGCCGCCGAGGGGTGCAAGCGGCTCCTGCTGGAGCTCGGGGGGCTGGGCACCGCGGTCGTGCTCGCCGATGGGGATGTGGCTGCGGCGGCGGAGGCGATCGTCGCGAGCGCGATCGCCACCGCGGGGCAGATGTGCCTGGCCTGTCGGCGCGTCGTGGCCGAGCGCGCCTGCGTGGACGCCGTGCGCGAGACCCTGCTCCGGCGGCTTGGCGAGCTGCGGCCGGGTGCGCCCCTGGAGCAGGGCAGCGATCTGGGCCCGCTGATCTCAGCGGAGCGCCTGGAGGCGCTGCTGGGATGGCTCGCTCGGGCTGTCGAGGCGGGAGCGCGGGTCGTCCATGGCGGCCGCAGGGTCGACGTGGCGGGCTTTCCCCGTGCGGCGTTCATGCAGCCGACGCTCGTGGAGGGCGTTCCGCCGGATTCGCCCGCGGCGGCGGAGGAGGTCTTCGGGCCGATCCTCCAGCTCGATGTGTTCGAGGAGGAGGCCGCCCTCATGGCGGATCTGAGGGCTCGCCCCCCCGGCCTGTGCGCCGCGGTCTGGTCGAGGGACCTGCGACGAGCCCAGCGACTGGCCGAGGAGATCCCGGCGGGCACGGTCTGGATCAACCGCTATGGCGCTCACAGCGCGGACTTGCCCTCGGGTGGAGTCGGAGCGTCCGGTCTCGGGCGCTCGCGCGGCAGGGAGGGCATCGCGGCCTTCACGGAGCTCAAGCACATCTACGTGGAGGGCTCCGTTGGGTGAATCGCACGTGGAGGGCTCGCAGGAGGCCGACGCGGGGTCGCGGGCGGGGCGCTCGCGGGGGGCCGAGACTGGATTGCCGGCACGGGGCGTGGGGGAGATCGACGCGGGGTCGCACGCAGGGCGCTCGCGGGGGACCAGGGCCGGCCTGCGCAACTGGCTCGCCGCGCTGGAGGAGCGCGACCTGCTCGCTCGCATCGCCCGCGCGGTGGACTGCACCTATGAGGTCGCGGCGGTGCTCAGCGCGCTCGACGGCGAGCGGGCCGCGCTCTTCCAGAGGGTGCAGGACAGCGACCACCAGCTCGCGGGGAACACGATCGTCGACCGTCCGAGCCTGGCGCTGGCGGTGGGCTGCGAGACGCGCGAGCTGGCGCCGGTCCTCGCCGGCCTGCAGTCGCGCCCGCCGTCGCTCCGCCACCTCGCCCTGGCGCAGAGTGGGCTCTCGCAGCGATCCACCGACCTCGGGGGGATCCCGATCTGCAAGCACCACGAGGGCGACGCCGGGCGCTATCTGACCTCCGGCGTGCTCGTGGCGCGGGAGCCGGAGGGCGAGCGGGAGAACTGGTCGATCAACCGCCTGCAGGTGGTCGGCGCGCGGCGCTTTCGCATGCTCGTCCTCCCGGGGAACCTCGCCACGCTGCTAGCGAGCGCCCGGCGGCGCGATGAAGAGCTGCAGGTGGCCGTGCTGATCGGGGTCGACCCGCTGGCGCTGCTGGCGAGCCAGATCCGCGGGAGCGAGCGAGCGGTGGACGGCCTCTCCACGTATGCGCGGCTGGTGGGCGGAGAGGTCGGGGTCGTGCGACTACCCGGCGTGGAGCTCGCCATCCCGGCGGACACGGAGATCGCGATCGAGGGGGCCATACCGCCCGGTCGCCTGGAGCTAGAGGGGCCCTTCGGGGAGTTCGCCAAGCTCTATGGTCCCGCCGCTCCCGGGCCGGTCATCGAGGTGCGGGCGGTCTACGCGCGCCCGGAGGCGATCGCACAGACGATCCTGCCGGGCGGAAACGAGCATCTGCTGCTGGGGGCCGCGGCCCGTGAGGCCGGACTCTTCGCCGCGCTCCGGGATGCGGGATGCCCGGTGGCGGGCGTCCACTTCACGCCGGGCGGCTCACGGCGGTTTCACGCCGCCGTGCAGCGGCGCGAGGGGTCGGTCTCCGCGCGGGACATCATTCGGGTCGCCCTGGCCTACGACCGCACGCTGAAGGTCGTGCTGGTGGTGGACGAGGATGTCGACGTCTTCAGCGTCGAGCAGCTCGAGTGGGCTCTGGCGACCCGTTTCCGGCCCGAGCGGGACACCGTCGTGCTCGGCGGCCAGCCGGCGAGCTCGCTCGATCCGACGGCCAGTGCGGGCAGGGTGGCGAAGGTCGGGCTCGACGCGACCCAGCCGCCGAGCGGTCGCGCTCGCACCGAGCGGTACACGAATCCGATGATCGGCCGGATCCGCCTCGGCGACTACGTCCGCTAGGCGCGTCGCGAGCGTCAGGGCACCACCGCTGCGCCCACGGCGTTGAGCTCTCCGCGCATAGCCTGGTCTATCATCCCAAACTCTGTCGAATATATGGGATTTGTTGGTACCCCTAGATCCGTCGCGTAGAGGAGGGCTGTGCCACCCTGATGACTACGGAGTGCCCCCCTTATTTATTGCGAATCGTTTATCGCGGATAGCAGGACTTTTAGGGTTAGTCAAAGTATTGAGAACTGGGCTAATTCGATTCAGGGACCATCGTCCGAATAAACTGTGTAGTATCCATGCGCCGGTACGCACCCATGCGTGTGTGATTCTCTCGGACGACTGGAAAGGTTGGGATGCTTTCACTATCGGATGCTCTCTCTAGTCGCACCTCGCACTTTGAGCCCCCGCCCCAGTGGGCGGCGATGCGCAAGGCGGTGGCCCTGGAGCGCGATGACGGCCGCCGGATCGTGCACTTCGAGAAGGGCGACTTCCAGGGGCCGGAGTTCCAGCCGGCCCAGCACATCCTGGAGGCGTGCGAGCGGGCGCTGCGCGAAGGGTACGTGCGCTACTCCCCGGGACCGGGCCTGCCGGAGCTCCGGGAGGCCGTCGCGGCTGAGATGTCGGGGCGCGGGCGCGCGACCGCCCCCGATGAAGTGCTCATCACGATGGGCGCCAAGCATGCGCTGATGCAGAGCCTGCTCTCGCTGGTGGACGTGGAAGACGAGGTGGTCTTCCCCAATCCCGGCTATCCGCCCGACGAGTTCTGGATCAGGTATGCGGGGGGCAAAGTCCGCTACACGCCGCTGATGGAGCCGGACTACGGCTTCGATCTCGACAGGCTGGAGCAGGCCATATCGCCTCGGACGAAGCTCGTGGTCATCAACACCCCGCAGCGGCCCAACGGCATGGTCGTCCAGGGTCTCCAGGAGATCGCGGAGATCGCGCAGGCCAAGGGCGTGATGGTGCTGAGCGACGAGATCTTCAGCCGCATGGTCTACAGCCCGGCCGTGCACTCCACGATCGCGGCCATCGAGGGCATGGCCGACCAGACGGTCGTGGTGGACACGCTCTCCAAGACCTATGCGATGACGGGCTTTCGCATCGGCTGGTGCGTCGGCCCCCGTGAGCTGATCGAGACGCTGGACACCTTTCAGCAGAACTCGGTCACGAACGTGCCCGTCTTCGTCCAGCTGGCCGCGCTGGCGGCGCTGACCGGGGATCAGAGCGCCGTCGCGGAGCGCACGAGCGTGCTCGAAGCCAAGCGCGACAGAACGGTGCGAGCGCTGAACGCGATGCCGGGCATCGACTGCCCCACGCCCGATGGCTCCTTCTACGTGTTCCCCAACATCCGCGAGACCGGTCTCAGCGCGCAGGAGCTGGCGGACAATCTCGTGGAGGAGCACTCGATCGCGGTGGTGTCCGGCGCCGCGTTCGGCAGCCAGGGCGACGGGCACGTGCGGATCACCTATGCGCTTCCCGACGAGCAGCTGGATGAAGGTCTGGCCCGCATGGGAGCCGCGATGGAGCAGCTGGCGACGACGACGGCCAAATGAGCATGCGGGTGCTCGTGTGTGGAGGGGGCAGCGCCGGCTGCGCGGTCAGTGCCCGCCTGGCGAGGAGCGATTGCGAGGTGACGCTGGTGGAGTCCGGTGGCACCCACGGCGCCGGTGCGCTGCCCGCCTCGCTGGCGCGGCGTCTGCGTCCCATCTTCGACGGGGACTCCCGCTCCTACAGCGCTCGCATCGGTGGCCGCCCGCATCCGGTGAGCGTTCCGGGCGGCCGCGCGCTCGGCGGCTCGTCGACCATCAACGGCACGGTCGCCCTGCGCGGCCATCCCGAGCACTTCGACGCGTGGGAGGCCCACGTAGCCGGCTTTGGGTGGGACACATGGCTGCCCTGGTTCATCGCCGGCGAGCGCGACTGCGACTTCGGGCTCGATCCCTGGCACGGCAGCGAGGGGCCCACGCTCATCAGCAGGGAGAACGCGCTCAGGCTGCGTCCGCTTCAGCACGCCTTCGCCGAAGCGGCGGTCGGTTGCGGACACGAGTGGATCGAGGACCACAACGCTCCCGGAGCCCTGGGGGTGGGGCCGATCCCCCTGACGGCCCGCGGGGGGGTGCGTCAGACGGCGGCCGAGGCGTACCTGCCCGACGCGAGCCGCAGACGGATCCGCCTGCTGACCGGCCACGATGCGCAGCGGATCGTCTTCGAGGGGCCGCGGGCGATCGGAGTGCGCGTCAGGTCCGCCGGCGCGGAGCGGTTCCTCGACGCCGACGCGGTGATCGCGACCCTGGGCGCGGTCGAGACGCCCCGCCTGCTGCTGCACTCGGGTGTGGGACCCCGGTGGCGGCTGCGCAGTGAGGGGGTCGAGGCGGTTGCCGAGAACGAGGCGGTCGGAGCGCAGATGCTCGATCACGCACGGCTCACGCTGAGATTCAAGCTGCGCGAGCCCGCCGCGCCGGCGGCGTGGTGGGCCCCCTACCAGGTCGCCCTGTCGAGCACCCTGACCGTCGACGATCGCACGCGCTACCTGCAGGTTCTCCCCTACTGCGAAGATCCGCAGAGGCACCTGCGGGGGACGACCGTGGTGCACATCCAGCTTCTGGACCCCGACGCGGGAGCCGACACCGGCCTCGCCCCGCGCCAGCCCGGGGCCCCGGGCGATGACGTCGTGCTGGCGGGGCTGCGGGAGCCGGGCGAGCGGCGTTTCGCCCAGCAGGCTCTCGACTACGTCAGGACCCTGCTGCGCACGCCTCCCCTGGAGTCGATGATCGAGGAGATCGATGCCGGCGCGGCGATCGAGGAGCGGCTCGGATCGTTCTTCCACCTTGCCGGCAGCTGCCCGATCGGAGGACCGGGTCAGGCCGCGGCGGCCGACCCCGACGGTCGCGTGCGGGGCACGGCGAACGTGTATGTGATGGATGCGGCGGCGATGCCCGCGCTGCCCTCCGCCAACATCCACCTGAGCGTGCTGGCGCTGGCCGACCGCCTCGCCGCCGCCTTCTGTGCGGGAAACGGTCTGAGCTGATGGCTGGGGCGGCACAGCTGGCGGGGGATCGGCTCTCCTCCTCCGACTCCGCGATGTTCCTCGAGGAGGATCTGCACCCGAATCTGCGGGCCGGTGTCGGGATGGTCTACGTGTTCGAGGGGCCCACGCCGACGTGGGAGCAGTTCATCGAGCACTTCCAGGCCAGGGTGCCGGGCATCCCGCGTCTGCGCCAGCGTGTCGCCCACCGGCCCGGCCGGATCCTGCGCCCGGTCTGGGCCGAGGATCTCGACTTCCGCCTGAGCGAGCATCTGCGGGCGCACGATCTTCCCGCCGGCGATTTCGACACGCTGCTCCAGGCCTTCGCGGGCACGCTCTACAGCGAGCGGCTGCGTCGCGAGCGCCCCGTCTGGGAGGCATGGCTGGTGCGCCAGGCCGGGTGCGCGCGCTTCGCGGTCGCGCTGAAGATCCACCACGCGCTCGCCGACGGCGTCACGCTCGGTCAGTACCTCACCCCCGCGCTCTTCGGGGCACGCGCGGATGAGTACCCCTACGCTCCTCCCGGCGGGGGGCCCGAATCCGACGGCGGGTGGCGGATCGCCGCACTCGGCCTGCGCAACGCGCTGCTCGAGCTCCTGCGGCCGGCGGGGCGCATACGTGGACTGACGCGACCGCACAGCTCTGAGCGGGTGCTGCGCTGGAGGGCGCTCGAGCTCGACAAGTTCAAGCTCGCACGCGGGCGCCGCGGGGGAACCGTCAACGACGTCTATCTCACGGTTGCGGCCGACGCGCTGCGCCAGGTGGTGGACGACCACGGCGGGCGGGACGTCCACGCGCTCGTGCCCGTCACCACGCGCACCATGGCGCAGGCGGGCGCGATGGGGAATCGGATGTCGCTGATGAGAGTGCGCCTGCCCATGGCGAAGGCCGATCTGAGCAAGATCCACAGCGAGGTCGCCCGCCGCACCAAGGACGCCAAGGCCTCCCATCAGGCCAGGGGCGCCCTGGTGGTGCTGCGCCTGGAGGGCTGGGTGCCCGAGCGCCTGTTGAAGTGGTGTGTGGACTCGCACACCACCACCAGGTTCTTTCACATCGTCGTGTCCAACATCCGCGGGGCGGCCGGGGACTTCAGGCTGGGCGAGGGGCGGCTCGTGAATCCCTGGATCGTCAACTACCTGCCGCACGATCACCGCTTCGTCATCACCGCGCTCTCCTTCGAGGGGGACATGAACGTGGTGATCCTCGGCGACCGCGCCGCGACCGAGCAGTGCGAGCAGCTGCTCGAGCTCATGGCCGCCAGCCTGGAGCGGATGGCGCAGACGGCTGGCGGCCCGGAGGGAATGGCGGGGACGGATACGAGCTTGGATGGGGTGACGCGGACTGTCGGGGCGGAGGGGATGGAGCAGACCAGCCCAGTTCCCCTCGGCGCGAAACATGGCGGGCAGTCCGCCTCTGTGGGGGCCTCGCGTGGGTAGGGCCGATTCAGCGGAGGCGACCGCCGTGGTCTTCCCGGGCCAGGGGAGCCAGTCGGATGACATGCGCGAGCTCGTGGAGAGCTTCGCGCCCGACGTGCTGGAGGCGCTCGTGGCAGCGGTCGGGGAGGATCCGTTCACACGCCTGAGCGATGGCACCCGCTACGTCCAGCCTGCGATCTTCTGCTGCAGCATCGCGAGCTGGCGCAGCGTCCGCGATGAGCTGAGTCCGATCGCCTTCGCCGGCCACTCGCTGGGAGAGCTTGCGGCGCTGGTCGCGGCCGATGCGATCGACCTCGAGGATGGCGTCCGCCTGGTCGCCGCGCGGGCCCGCCTCACCGCCGCAGCCGCGCAGGCCGGCGAGGGCATGCTGGCGGTCATGGGCCTCACCGCGGATGTGATCCGCGATCTGGCCGAGAGGCACTCCACGCACGTCGCCAACTACAACTCCCCCCGCCAGCAGGTGCTGGCCGGCGAGCACGGTGCGCTGGAGCGCGCCGGGGAGGAGGTTCGCAGCCTGGGCGGCTCGACGGTGGTCCTGGAGATCACCGGCGCATTTCACTCCCCCGCGATGCGTGAGGCGGCGCGTGCGTTTCGCGATGAGTTGGAGGACGTCGAGGTGGACGAGGGCAGCGCGCCCGTCTTCTGTGGGGCCACCGCCCGGCCGTTCGAGGATGTCCGTGCGCAGCTCGCCTCGAGCCTGACCGAGCCGGTGCTCTGGGAAGAGGTCGTGCGGAACGTGCGGGCGCTCGGCGTCGAGCGCTTCCTCGAGGCCGCTCCTGGCAAGGTGCTGAGCGGGCTCATCAAGCGGATCGACGGGACCGTCGAGATCAAACGCTTCGGGCAGCTGCTCGCGGCGGGGACGGGGGCATGATGAGCGGGTCTAGCTGGTCCTCACCTCGTGTGAACCTGCGAACCGGGCCCGCCGGTGGCTGAGCGCGCCGCAGCTCTCGAGCAGCCGAGCAGCGAGGGCTATGCCCTGGTCACGGGCGCCTCGCGCGGCATCGGGGCGGCGATCGCGCGGGTGCTGGCCGAGGATGGCTGGAACGTGGCGGTGAACTACCGCGCCGACGGCCAGGGCGCCCAGGAGGTGGTCGCGGAGATCCAGGCCAGGGACGGGCGCGCGTTCGCGGTTGCCTGCGACATCGCCGACGGCGGGGCGGTCGAGGCGATGATGGACGATCTGCGGGCCAGTCACGGGCCGGCGCTCGTGGTGGTCAACAACGCGGGCACCAGAGCGGATGGGTTGCTGCCCCAGATCCACGAGGATGAGTGGCAGGCGGTCCTGGACACGAACCTCACGGCCGCCTACAGGGTGACGCGCCACGCGATCCGCCAAATGCTGCGGGTCCGCTTTGGGCGCATCGTCAACATCGCCTCGATCGTGGGCATTCGGGCAAACCCCGGGCAGGCGAACTACGCCGCTTCGAAGGCCGGCCTGATCGGATTCACCAAGTGCACCGCGGTGGAGGTGGCGAAGCGGAACATCACCGTCAACGCGGTCGCCCCCGGTCTGGTGCGCACCCGGCTGACGGCCGATGTGGCCGACGAAATGGAGCGCCACATACCGGCGCGGCGGGCCGGCACGCCCGAGGAGGTAGCCGAATGTGTCAGGTTCCTGGCCTCGCCGGGAGCAAGTTATGTGACGGGGACCACGCTCGTCGTCGACGGTGGGCTCAGCGCCTAGTTGGATGGGGCTTTGCCCGTACTACGAACCTCAAGGTAGGAGAAAACCCATGCCTCAGAGTATAGATACAGCCGACCTTCAGCAGTTCGTCTTCAAGACGCTGGAAGACTTTGGCGCGGAGGGGGAGAACATCGCGCTGCAGGCCACCCTCGAGGGTCTGGACATCGATTCGCTGGACCTCGTCGAGCTCGGCCAGGTGATCGAAGAACGCTATGGCGTGCGCCTCGCCGCGGAGGAGTTCAAGGGCGTCAAGACAGTGGGGGACGCGCTGGAGGTAATCCGGAAGCAGCTCGATGGGTGAAGCACTCTGCATCACCGGCCTCGGTGCCGTGACGCCCCTGGGCGTCGGTGCGGAGGTGCTCTACGAGCGCTGGCGGGCCGGCGAATGCGGGATCGCCGACGGCCAGGCGGTCTGTCGCGACTTCGACGCCACCGAGCACCTGAGCCGCAAGGAGATCAGGCGGACCGACCGCTTCGCCCAGATGGCCCTGGTCGCCTGCAGCGAGGCGATCGCCCAGGCCGGTTGGGGGGAGGGGCTGCCGGCGCCCGCCGAGCGGATCGGGTGTGTGATCGGCACGGGCATCGGAGGTTTGAAAACGATCGAGGAATCCTACGACACGATCCGCGATCGGGGGATGAATCAGATCGCGCCGCTGGCCACGCCGATGATCATGGGCAACGCCGCCGCGGTCAACATCGCGATCCGCTACGGGCTGCGGGGCGAGAGCTTCGGGGTGATGTCCGCCTGCGCCTCCGGCTCCCAGGGCATCGCGGCCGGGCTGCGGCTGCTCAGGAGCGGGGAGCTCGACGCGCTCGTGGTGGGCGGGGCGGAGGCGTGCACGACCAAGATCGCGCTGGGCTCCTTCGCGGTCACGGGTGCGACCTCGCGGCTGGGCATCTCCCGGCCGTTCGATCGGCGGCGAGATGGGTTCGTGCTGGGGGAGGGCGCGGGGATCCTGCTGGTCGAGCGCGCCGAGATCGCGCGCGCCCGCAAGGCGGAGGTGCTCGGGGAGTTCCTCGGACACGGGGCCTCCTCGGATGCCTTCCACGTGACCGCGCCCTCCCCCGACGGGGGCGGCGCGGCGGCCGCTATCGCAAGTGCGCTGGTCAACTCGGGTCTCGAGCCGGCGGACATCAGCTACATCAACGCCCACGGCACCTCCACCGAGCTGAACGACCGCTCGGAGACGCTGGCGATCAAGAAAGCCATGGGCCCGAGGGCCCACGAGATCCCAGTCACCTCCACGAAGTCCGCCATCGGCCACCTGGTGGGCGCCGCGGGCGCGGTGGAGGCGATTGCGACGCTCCTCGCGCTGCGCAACCGTGTCGCGCCGCCGACGCTCGGCCTTGAGTTCCCCGAGGAGGGTCTGGACCTGAATTACTCCCCGCGGACGCCGACTCCACTCGAGGACAGGGGCGAGGCCTGGCGCCCGATCGCCCTCAGCAACTCCTTCGGCTTCGGCGGGCACAACTCCGTGCTGGCGATTCGCGCGTGGCCCGCGACCGACGGGGCAATCGATGGGTGAGCGGACTGGATCGACGGGCAGCGTCGAGGCAATCGGCGGGATCGAGCAACTCGATGAGTGATCGAACCGACAAGACGATTCTCCTGACGGGCGCCACGGGACTCGTCGGCGAAGCCATCCTGAGGTACCGCCCGCAGGGACGGATGGTGGCGCTCTGCCACCACGCCCAGACGACGGCGGCCGACTGCGAGGTCGTGCAGGGGGACGTTGGCAGGCCGCGGCTCGGCCTCTCCGCGGCGTCCTACCGGGCGCTGGCGGCGAGGACGGACGCGATCGTCCACTGCGCCGCCATCACCGACTGGACGAGCAGTCGCAGCACCGTCTTCGACGTCAACCTGCAGGGCACGAGGCAGATGCTCGAGCTCGCGCAGCTTGCGCAGGCCCCCCTCTACTACCTGGGCACCTCTTTCGTACTGGCCGAGGTAGAGGAGCCCACGGATGCTCGGTCGGTCGGACCCGAGTTCTATGTGCTCTCCAAGCGCGCCGCGGAAGCCGAGCTCGAACAGAGTGGCACGCCGGTGGTCCTCATTCGCCCCTCGATCGTGATCGGCGACAGCGTCACAGGCGAGATCGCGAGGCTCCAGGGCATTCACACATTGCTGAAGTTCCTCTTCGAGGGACAGCTGACCGTGATGCCGGTGCTGGGAGACTCGCACATCGACGTGATACCTCAGGACATCCTGGCGCACACCGTCGCGGCGCTGGTCGATGGGGAGGTACGGGAGGCGAGCCTGTGGTGCACCGCCGGTGCGCAGGCTCCCACCGCGAGCTCGCTGCTGGACATCGGGATCGAAGCGGCGCGGGAGCTCGGCTACGACCTGCCGCGACCGCGGCTGGTGGACCCAGAGATCATGGAGCGCCTGATCAGGCCGGCCATCTTGCCAGAGCTTCCCCCGCGAGCGCGCAGGCGCCTGGAGCAGCTGGACAAGATGACGGGAATCTTCTTCTCCGACAAAATCTTCCCCTCCTCGTGGGAGGAGGTCGAGCGCCTGAGCGGCTATGCGCCCGACTTCGACCTCGACGAGGCGATTCGCAGCAACGTGAAGCATTTCACTACAAGACTCGAGAGTCGAGAGGAGCACCACATTGGAAGCCGATGACGTACTCGATCTCTACCGTGAATATGTGAGTCCCGGAACGGCCAAGCTGCTGTCGATGTCGGGCGGCGATGTGGAGGTCTCGGGTCTGGGAAGCCGGATCACGACCTCCACGGGCGAGGAGTATCTCGATTTCAACGGCTTCGGGATCTTCACCCTCGGCCACCGCCATCCGCGGATTCTCGCGGCCGTGCAGGATCAGCTGTTGCGCAATCCGATCGCCACCAGGATGCTGCCCGAGGAGACCCTCGCGACGGCCGCGCAGGCGCTTGCGTCGGTGTGTCCCGGGGATCTGCGCTTCACCTTCTTCACACAGTCCGGCGCCGAGGCGATCGAGACGATGATGAAGCTCTCGCGGATCAACGATCACGGCCACTTCATCGCCGCCACCGGCAGCTACCACGGCAAGACCCTGGGAGCCCTGAGCTTGACGGGACGGGAGAAGTACCGCGCGCCGTTCCACCCGCTGTTCGACGTCACGTTCGTGCCGTTCGGGGAGATCGAGCCACTCGCAGTCGTCCTGGGCGAGCACGGCCCGCAGGCGACCGTGATCCTGGAGCCCGTTCAGTCCGAGGGCGGAGTGAACATCCCGCCCGAGGGATACCTCCAGGAGGTGGCTCGCCTGTGCCGGGAGCACGGCGCGCTGCTCGTATCGGATGAGGTGCAGACGGGCCTCGGACGGCTGGGTGCGTGGTGGGGGGCGACGAAGGCCGGCATCGAGCCCGACATGATGATCGTCGGCAAGCCCCTCAGCGGGGGGGTGGTGCCGATCTCGGGGCTCGTGGCGACCCCGGAGCTCTATCGCCCCTTCGGCGCGGACCCGATGCTCCACAGCTCGACCTTCTCGGGCTTCCCGCTGGGCGCGGCGGCGGCGCGGGCGACGATCGAGGTCACGCGCGAGGAGGACGTGCCGCGCCGGGCCGGGGAGCTCGGCGAGCTGATTCTGGGGCGTCTGCGCGAGGAGCTCGCCCCATACCTCGGGGGGCCCGTGAGGGAGATTCGGGGATCCGGCCTGATGCTGGGAATCGAGTGGGAGAGCAGCGCGCTCAACGGCGAGTTCTCGGTCGATCTCGTGATGGAGAGGGTGCTGACGAATCACACCTTCAACGCGCATGAGGTCACCCGTATCACGCCTCCCGTCTGCGCGAGCGAGGAGGACATCGAGTGGTTCCTATCAGCCGTGCGCCGATCGGCGCGCACGATCGCGGACCGTCACGCGGCGGTTCACTAGTGGAAGGGGATGGCAGTGCGACAGATCCGCCTGTGTGCCAGCAGCATCGCGGTGCCCGCCGGGGAGGCGTTCGAGCTACTCGGCGACTTCGGCGCATACATGAAATACAGCGACGCCGTCAAGAGCGTGACTGTGCGCACCGACGACGACGGATCGACGGTGAGCGACTGGGAGGTGCGGTTCCGCAGGGGACGGTTGCGGTGGACCGAGCGCGACGAGCTGGATGCGCAGGCGGGCGTGATCCGCTTCGCGTTCGTGCGCGGCGACCCCGAGCACTTCGCCGGGGAGTGGAGGGTCACGACCGAGCAGGCCGGCACTCAGGTCGAGCTCGTGGCGGAGTTCGATCTCGGCATTCCCACCTTTGCCGACATCATCGAGCCGCTCGCCGAGCGCACCCTCGCCGAGGTGATGGAAAGCGTCCTGAAGGGACTGTTCGGCGCGGACACCGCGATAGCGATATCTTTCGAGCCCGTTGCATCCAATCAACGTTTGGGAGCTTGAGGCTTGATGGGGAGGATGACGGCGACGTTGGTTGGCAGGCGACGGGCGGTCGTGGCGGTCGCGATCGTGCTCGTCGTTGGCCTGGGCAGTCTCAGCCTGGTCTTCCCCAAACCGTTCACGCCCACCGATCTCGTGATCCCGGGTACCGAAAGCAGTCGCTGGGACGGGATGCAGTATGCCGGCGGCTTCGGCACGAACGTGAACGTGCTGCTGAGGGGGCCCGCCGCGCAACTGCGCAGCCAGGGGGAAGCGCTCGTGACCCGGCTGCGCCGGCGTGGGAGCGTCCACGTCCTCTCGCCATTCGATCCAGGCGCCGACCAGCGCGAGCTGCGACCGTCGAGGGAGAGCGCGATTCTCATCGTCGACGTCCAGCAGCGCAAGAGCGCGGCGATCTACGACGCGGTCACGCCGGTCAACAGGGCCATCGATGCGACCATTCGGCCGCCCGTCGGCGCCGAGGTCGCGGGCCAGTCGGCGACGGCCGCGGGACTCAACGAAGTCGCCTACAAAGCGACCCGCGACGCCGAGTACATCGCTGTGCCGGTGCTCGTGCTCGTGCTGCTGTTCGTGTTCGGCTCCCCCGTCGCGGCCGCGATCCCAGGGGTGGTCGGCTTGGCGACCGTGATCGCGGGATCGGGCATCGTGGCCTCGCTGGCGGCGACCACGAAGCTCGACCCGGTCGCGGTCAGCCTCGAGTCGATGATGGGACTGGCGCTCGGTGTCGACTACTCGCTGCTGCTGGTCTCCCGGTTCCGTGAACTTCGCAGGAGTGCGCTTGAGGATGGTGACTCCGATGGGGACGTCACCGTCCTGCTGCGGGCCGCCAACATGACCGCCGGGAGAACCATCGTCTTCGCGGCCACCCTCCTGATCGCCGAGATGACCGCGGCCGCGCTGCTCTCACCTGGCGACGTGCTGTACTCGGTGGCCATCTCGGTCATCGTCGTGACGCTCGTCGCCGCGCTGATCAGCCTGTGCGTCACACCCTGCCTGCTGTTCATGGTGGCGCCCCACCTCGACCGCTGGCAGTTGCGTGACACGCGTGCGGGCATCGGCTCCGTGACGCGCGTCATCGCCGGGGCCCTGCGCCACCGGGTGATCATCCCGGCGCTTGCGCTGGTGGGCCTGCTAGCACTGGCAGCGCCAACGGTTGGCCTGCGGACCGGAGCGCCGGACGTGCGCGAACTGCCGCCCGGCACCCCCGCGCGGCTGGCATACTCCGATTTCGCCAAGTCGGTTGGAACGGGCTTCGCGGCCACCCTGGAGGTCCTGTTTCGCTCCAGTGACGGCCCGATCACCACGACGCAGCGACTGGTGGCCCTCACCGCCTTGCAGAGGCGCCTGAACGGCGACCCGGACGTGGATTTCACGATTGGGCCGGAACCGCTCCTGGCACAGGCCAGGCGGCTGCAGGTGCTCGAGTCCGCGCGCTCCAGCGAATCGCGGAGGGCGTCGCGGGCCGCGCGTTCACTGCGCAGCCTCGAAGGAAACCTGGCGCGGGCGGGGCGGGGGCTGCAGACGCTCCAGTCCAACTTGCAGACCGCACAGGGCGAGCTCGGTGCCCAGGCGGCTGCCGCGGGGACAGCTGCGGATTCTCCGGCGGCTGCCGCGGGGACAGCTGCCGATTCTCCTGCGGCGGCCGTGGGTTCCACTGCGGCGGCAGTGGGTTCCCCGGCGGCGGCCGCGGGTTCCGCCGCGGCGGGTGTCGCCGGAACGCTCGCGGGCGCGAGTGCGGGCATCGGCACGACTCGCTCGGAACTGGCGCGAGGCTCGCGGGCGCTGCGAAGCTACAGCGCGGCCGCGGAGGAACAGGCAGCCGCCGCCAAGCAGGGTGAAGCCACGTCGCCGGCCTTCGCGCGGTCGGGCTATCTGCTGCTGGCGGCGATCGAAGGCTCGACGCTGGCGAGTCGCCAGCAGGCGTCCTTCGTCGTGAACGCCGCCGGGGGCGGTCAGTACGCGCGCATCGTGATCGTGCCCAAGTACGGCCCCAACGATCCCCGCGTGAGCGCGCTGGTTCACCGCGTGGCCGCTCAGGTGGGGCGGTTCGCGCGCGCGCAGGGGTTGGAAGCGGCGGTCGGCGGGCCCGCCGGGATCGTCTCCGGGTACACCGAAGTGACGAGCCGCCGGCTGCCCATCCTCGTGATCTGCCTGGCGGCGGTGTCGTTCGTGGTGCTCATGGTGATCCTGCGGGCGCTCGTCCTGCCGATCATCTGCGTGCTGCTGAACGCTCTCACCGCGGGGGTCGCCTTTGGCGTGATGAGCATCGGCTTCCAGGGCAACCGTCCGCTGCTCTCCGGTCCGGGGTACGTGGACATCGTCTCGCTGCTGGGGACCTTCACGGTCGTCTTCGCCCTGTCCATCGACTACCAGGTCTTCCTCCTCTCGCGCATGCGCGAAGAGATGCTGCGCAGTGGAGATCACACGAAGGCTGTCATGAACGGCATCGGGGCCACCGCCAGCGTGGTCACGGGTGCCGCGGCGATCATGGTGGGGGTCTTCCTGGCCTTCGCCTCCTCCTCCTACATCGCGATCCGCGAGGTCGGGGTGGGGCTCGCGGTGGCGGTCTTTCTCGATGCCACCGTGGTGCGGCTGGTGCTGCTGCCGTCGATGATGATGATGGTGGGTGAGAAGTGCTGGTGGCTGCCGGAGCCGCTGGCGCGCCTGCTTCCCTCCTTCGAGGTGTGAGCGCGCATGTTGACGGTGGCCGACATGTTCGCACGCACCTCACGCCGCTATCCGGAGCGGATCGGATGTGTCGCGGGCAGTCCGCTCACCTATAGGGCATGGCATGCGCTCGTTCGTGAGCTGGCGGGGCAGTATGCGGCTTTGGGGATCGGGGGCGGCGATCACGTCGCGACAGTCGTGAGCGACGGCGCGACCTTCGCGAACTCATACCTGGCGCTGCAGTCGCTCGGGGCGGTGGTGGTGCCTCTGAGCCGAGCGGCCACCTCGAACCAGCTTGCCTTCTGCATCGCCGACTCCCGGGCTGGGGCGGTCGTCTGCGACCAAGCCTGCCTCGAGGGGGTGCTCGGGTTGAGCTTGGAGCAGCCCCCGGCCGTGCTGCTCGCCGATCGGCCTCCGAGCGCGCCCCGCCTCGTCAGGCGCGGTGTTGGCGCCACGGCGGGCGAAGCGGGTGTGGTCGGGGGCGTGGGTGAGGCGGGCGCGGGTGGGGGCGGGGGAGGGGCCGGCGAGGGCGCGTCGCCGGGCAGCCGCCTCAGCGTGATCCTCTACACGGCCGGTACGACCGGGGAGCCGAAGGGGGTGCCGCGCAGCCAGTCGAGCGAGACGCTCGCCGCGCTCGCCCACGTCGTGCAGGCCGGCTACGGGCCCGATGACGTGGTGCTCGCCGCGATGCCGATGCACCACACGATGGGTCTGCGGACGCTGCTGGCCTGCATCTGCATCGGGGCAAGCGTGGTGTTCATCCCGGAGTGGAACGCGCAGGTCGCGCTGGAGGCCATTGCCACCCATGGGGTGAGCAGCCTCTATCTCGTGCCGACGGCCTTCTACGCACTGGCGCAGTCCACGACGGAGTCGCTCGCGAGCGTCCGCAAGATCGGCTATGCGGGGGCCCCGATGCTGGCCGCCCTGAGCGATCGGCTGAGCGAGTGGCTGCGCCCGGAGAGGTTCGTCAACCACTACGGCTGCACCGAGGTCTACACCATCGCGGTCGAGCCCGACGCGGCGCTGCGGCCCGGCAGCGTGGGCCGTCCGGGTCTGTTCGCCGAGGTGAGGATCGTCGTGCCCGAGGCAGGCGCGCTCGAGGCCGGCTCGCTCGAGCCGCTCGCCGCCGGGGAGACGGGCGAGGTGCTCGTCTCGCTCTCCTCGCCGGAGGCGTTCGCGGGCTACTGGCGGCGAGCGGACGCCGACGCGCGCGCGCTCCTCGGCGGCTGGTACCGGACGGGCGATCTCGGGTACCTCGACGCGCGCGGAGACCTCCGCCTGCATGGGCGCACCGACGACATGATCATCACCGGCGGGGAGAACGTGTACCCCATAGAGATCGAGGAGTGCCTCTGCAAGGTGGAGGGCGTGGGCGAGGTCTGCGTGGCTGGAGTCGAGGACGAGCGGTGGGGCTGTGCGGTCACCGCGTTCGTCACCGCGGCGGGGGAGGGAGAGCCGCGGGCGCTCGCCGAGGCGATCGTGCGGACGGCGCGCCACTCCAGCGCGCTGGCGGCCCACCAGCGCCCCAAGCGCGTGGTGGTCGTCGAGTCGCTGCCCAAGAGCAGCGCCGGCAAGCTGCTGCGCCGCGAGCTGCTCCGCGGGCGCTTCGAGGTCCTGGCCGAGGCCGGCGGCGATCTCCAGCGGGCGAGTGTGCCGGGGGCCTAGATGGAGCCGATCGTGGTCACCGGATTGGGCGCAGTGACCCCCATGGGTCTCGGAGCGCCGACCCTGTTCGAGCGCTGGCGGGACGGGGAGTGCGGCCTGGAGGACGGCATGGGCCACTGTGGCGACTACCACCCCGAGGAGCACCTCTCGCGCAAGGAGATCCGCGCCACCGACCGCTTCACGCAGCTCGCGCTCGTGGCGGCGCAGGAGGCCATCGAGCAGGCTGGGTGGGAGCAGCGGCCACCCTGCCCGAGCGAGCGGATCGGCTGCGTGATCGGCACCGGGATCGGGGGACTGCTCGCGCTGGAGCAGGAGATCGACACCTTTCGCGCGCTGGGGCCCACACGGGTCTCTCCAACTGGCATAACCCGCTTCATGTCCAACGCGGTCGCCGCGTCGATCGCGCTGAAGCACGGCTGGGAAGGGGAGAGCTACGCACTGGTCGCGGCCTGCTCGGGTGGCGTGCAGGCGATCGGCGCGGGCCTGCGGATGCTCGAATCGGGCGCCGTGGACGCGGTCGCCGTCGGCGGCTCCGACGCGGGCTACACCGACTACACCCGGGCGGCATTCACGATCATGGGGGCGGTCTCCGCGACGGGCTCCTGCTGCCCCTACGATCGCCGGCGCGACGGCTTCGTCTTCGGCGAAGGGGCCGGGGTGATCCTGCTCGAGCGCGAATCGATCGCGCGCGCGAGGGGCGCCCAGGTCCTCGCCAGAGTGCGCGGCTACGCGAGCACGGCCGACGCCCACCACATGGCCACGCCGCCGCCCGACGGCAGGGGCCTCGTGCGCGCGCTGCGCGGAGCTCTGCGCAGCGGAGGGATCGCCGCGGGCGACATCGACTACATCAACCCCCACGGCGCCTCCTCGCCGCTCGGCGACAGGGTCGAGACGATTGCGATCAAGGAAGTGCTGGGCGAGCAGGCCTTCGCGGTGCCCGTCTCCTCGACCAAGTCCGCGATCGGGCACCTGATGGGCGCCGCCGGCGCGGTCGAGGCGATCTCGGCCATCGAAGCGATCCGCCACGGGAGCGCTCCGCCGACGCTGGGCTTGCAGGAGCCCGACCCGGAGCTCGACCTCTGGTACGTGCCGGAACGGGCGGCGGCGATTGCCGACCGCAGCGCCAAGGGCTACCGGCTGGCGCTCGCCTTCTCCTTCGGCCTGGGGGGCCATAACAGCGCGATCGGCTTCGCCACGAGTTGAGCCCCGTTCCCATGCCCTCCAGCGATCTACTCACCAAGCCCTACGACGAGCTCGAGGTGGGCGACCGCTTCGAGAGCCCGGGCAGGACGATCACCGAGGCCGACCTCGTCGCCTTCGCGGCGCTCACCGGAGATCGCCATCCGCTGCACGTGGACGCGGAATGGGCCGCGCAGAGCCAGTTCGGCGAGCGGATCGCCCACGGCGCGCTCGTGTTGTCATACGGCCTGGGCCTGGTGCCCTTCAGCCCCGAATATGCGCTTGCGCTGCGGGCTTTGCGCCAGGTGATCTTTCGCAAGCCAGTGCGGCTGGGGGACACGATCAAATTGACCGGCCAGATCAATCGCAAGGTCGATATCGACGCGGGCACGGGGCTCGTCAGCATGCGCATGGCCGTCGGCCCCAAGGAGCACCCGGCGGCCTGCGTCTTCCTCGCCGACGTGGTGTGGCGGCGGGTGGGGAGACCGGATGGTGGGGGCCAGGGAGCTTCTGGGGATGAGGGCCAGGGAGCCACTCACGACGACAGCCAGGCGAGCCCCGAGCGATGAGGCCCAGGCGATGATGCTCGAGGGAAAGCGAATAGTCGTGACGGGTGTGCTGACCAACCACTCGATCGCCTACGCCGTGGCCGATCGCGCCCAGCAGCTCGGCGCGGAGGTGGTCCTGACGAGCTTCGGCAGGGTGCGGCGGATGACCGAGCGAGCCGCCGGGACGCTTTCGGGCGAGGTCGAGGTCCTCGAGCTCGACGTCACCCAGCCGGGGCACTTCCAGAGCTTGCACGACGCCCTGCGCGAGCGCTGGGGTGGCGTCGACGGCGCGCTTCACGCGATCGCGCACGCGCCCATGGATGCCCTCGGCGGGGCCTTCATGTCCGCGCCGGGCGAGAGCGCGATGCAGGCCTTCCGCGTCAGCGCGCTCTCCTTCCGGGATCTCGCACAGGCCCTACGCCCGCTGATGCGCGACGGCGGAGGGGGTCTCGTGGCGCTCGACTTCGACGCCTCGGTGGCGTGGCCGGCGTATGACTGGATGGGCGTGGCCAAGGCGGCGCTCGAGAGCATCAACCGGTATCTCGCGCGCGACCTTGGCGGGGAGGGGATACGCGCCAACCTGGTCTCGGCGGGACCGATCCAGACCCCTGCCGCCAGCGCCTTCGAGGGCTTCGCCGGACTTGCCGGATCCTGGGGTGAGCGGGCGCCCCTCGCCTGGGACATGCGCGACGCGGGCCCGGTCGCGGACGCGGTCTGTTTCCTGCTCTCCGACATGGCGCGGGGGATCTCGGGTGAGATCGTCCATGTGGATGGCGGCGTGCACGCGGTCGGCGCCTATTGACCCTCCCCCTCCTCCTTCCCTTTTTCCCGGGGAACGATGTCGAGGTCGAGCTAGGGCTGCCCGCTGCCGATGTTCACCTGCTCGCCGCGCATGGAGTCGATGATCGACTCCGCGGCGGCCTGGCGCGCGGGGGGGTGGAACATCAGACAGCACGAGGCCGAGTGCAGGTAGGCGACGTCGGGTGAGGTGATGAACGCGCCGCCCCCGAGCGCCTCGAGCGCCGTGGTGCAGGCGCGCGTGACGGCGCGCTCGGCCCCGTAGCGGACGATGAGCGCGGGACCCACCAGCCGGGAGGCGCGGCCCGCGGTGTCGACCTTCATCCCCAGGGCCTCGAGCGCGTAGGTGGCTCCCTCGAGGTCGGCGATCACGTCCCCCAGCGCCGTGGGCGCGCGACGCGAGGAGAGCGCGCGCTCCAGCAGGGCCCCGCAGATGCCGAGGTAGGTGGCGGCGATCAGGAGCTCGAACCACACGAGTGCGGCGCGCAGCGAGTCGGTGGTGGTCCCGATCGGCCCCAGCTCGCTCACCGCGCGGGTGGGCACGAACACGTCCTCGAGCACCACCTCCTCGCTCTGCGCTCCCGCGAGCACGGGGGTGGCCCAGAAGGGCCGCACCGAGAGCCCGGGGGAGTCCTTCGGGACCACCGCGAGCGCCAACTGGTCCTCTCCCTCGGGGGCAACGACGCGCACGGTGGCGAACAGCAGGTCCATCGAGCCGCTCAGACTGCAGGGCTTCTTGACGCCGCTGAGCAGCAGCCCATCCTCGGTCGCGCTGGCGGTCATCTGGGGGCGCACGAGCTGACCGCCGCCGGCCCCCTCGCCGGCGCCGGAGGCGATCAGCAGGGAGTTGCGCGCGACGGCCTCCGCGAGCATCCACTCCACGCCGGTGCCCGCGTCCTCCAGGTCGAGCATGCTGGCGACCGAGAAGTGGTGCATTGTGGTCGCCACCCCGAGCGAGGGCGCGCGACTGGCGAGCGCCCGCTGCAGGCGCACGCCCGCCGCGAGGCCCACGCCCTGGCCGCCGAGGTCGCTCGGCACGAACAGCGAGGGGCCGCCGGCTTCGCGGAACCACTCGATCGCCGGGGAGCGCGGGCGCTCGAGCTGCTGCAGCCCGGCGGCCGCGAGCTGCTGGTCGAGGCCCGGCAGGTGCTTGTCGAGCAGCTCCCGGTCTTCTTGCAGGAAGACGGACATCGCTAGTGATCCTCCTGCGGGAGGGCGGACATCGCGAGGGGTCCTCTTGCGGGTGGGGGGGACATCGCGAGTGGTCCTCTTGCGGGTGGGGCGGACATCGCGAGTGGTCCTCTTGCGGGTGGGGTGGACATCGCTAGCTGCCCGTCTGCGCCTGGTCGTCCACCACGTGCGTTGTGCCGAAGAGCCCCTCGCACATGCTCACGACGTTCTCGCGCAGCGTGTCCGCGGCGACCGGCTCGAGCAGGTGGGCGAGCGTGGGGATGCCCATGTCGAACGTGCAGGCGAAGCGGATCAGGCTGCCATCGGCCGCCGCCTCCACCTGCCAGCTGCCCTCGAGCGCGTCGAGGTCGCCCTCGACGAGTGAGAACTCGATCCGCCGACGCTGTGGATCGGCGAGGCCGTCCTCGGTCCAGATGAGCACGCCGCGGCGGAACTTCACCTCCCAGGTGCAGCGCTCGCGACCGCCCTCCCCCTCCGAGAGGGTCACCCGCAGCACGGCGTCCGTCAGCTCGGGGTAGCGCTCGTAGTCGTGGAGGCACCTGAATGCCTCGTCGGGATCGGTGCCGGGCGCAGAGACGGTGAGTCCGACGTTGCGCATCGCTAGCCTCCTTTCGCGGTCGTGGTCTGCCGTTCCGGCTCACCCGGGACGTGGGGATGGCGCGCCGCCAGTGCCTGCGCGGTCTCTTCGAGGGCCCCCCGCAGCCAGGCGATGTCCTCCTCGTCGAAGAACGCCGAGGGCGTGAGGCGCACGGTGCTGTAGGAGTTGAGCGTGCTCGAGATCACCACGCGACGTTCGAGCAGCTCCAGGATCAGCTCGGCGGCGTAGGCGGGATCGCGCATCTCGACGCCGATCAAGAGGCCCCGGCCGCGGACGTCCGCGAGCAGCTGCGGGCAGCCCTCCTGCAGCACCTCCCGGATCATCCCCTGCAGCCGATCCCCCAGCTGCGCCGCCCGCGCCGGCAGGTCATGGCGGCGGATCACGTCGATTGCCGCGGTGACAGCGGCCGCGGCGATCGGGTTGCCGCCGCTCGTGGAGGAGTGCAGGATCGGATCGCGCCCGAGCGGCGCGAACACGCGCTCGTTGGTGACCACCGCCGAGACGGGGACCACGCCCCCGCCGAGCGCCTTGCCGGTGAGCAGGATGTCCGGGCAGACGCCCTCGGCCTGGGAGTCCCACATGTACCCCGTGCGGCCCAGCCCGGTCTGGATCTCATCGAGCATCAGCAGCGCCCCGCGCGCGGCGCAGAGACGGGCGACCTCGCGCAGATAGCCCGCGGCGGGCACGCGCACGCCACCCTCCCCCTGGATCGACTCGAGCACTACGCAGCTGTCTTCGCTCACCTCGGCGGCGAGCGCGTCGAGGTCGTCGTAGGGCACGAACGTCACGTCGGCGAGCAGCGGCTCGAAGGGGGCGCGGAAGATCTCCCGTCCGGTTGCGCTCAGCGCGCCGATGGTCTTGCCGTGGTACCCGCCCTCGGTGGAGATCAGGCGGCGCTTGCCGTTGAGTCGGGCGAGCTTGATGCCGAGCTCCGTCGCCTCGGCGCCGGAGTTGAGGAAGAAGGCGTACTCCATGCCCTCGTCGCAGATGCCGGCCAGGGCCTCCGCGGCACGGACCTGGCCCTCGTGCAGGATCCCGGGGCCGCACAGCGCCATCCTGTGCAACTGCTCGGCCACGGGCTCCACGATCTCGGGATGCTGGTGGCCCATCAGGAAGACGGCGAACCCGCCGCAGGAGAGGTAGCGCTCGCCCGTGCTCGAGTAGAGGTGGCTGCCCTCGGCCCGCTCGATCACCGGCGCGCAGAGCAGGCGGAAGAGGCGGGCCCCGCCGCTGCTGATGTGCTTGGCGTACTGCTCGAGCAGCTCCTTGGTGGAGATCATGGCTGGACCCCCTCCGGGACCTGCTGGGCCCCCTCCGAGACTTTGATGGGGGGCGGGAGCTTCACGTTGGCGGCCCAGTAGCGCAGGGAGTTCTCCAGGCTCGCGCGCAGGTCGGGGAGCGGCGGAAACTGCACCCCCTCGGGGAGCTCATCGCGCGAGTCGGGGAGGTGGCTCTCGTTCGCGATGCCGAGCACCACCTGCTTGGCGACGCGCAGCTGCTGGCGCAGCTGCGCGGGGATGGTGTCGCCGAAGGCGGGGAGGACCAGCCGCTCGACCACCTCCGGGGCGACGAGCTTCGGCTGCACGACGGGTCGTCCGAGCTCCACGGAGAGCTCGACGCACGCATCCACGAAATCGCCGAACGGGAGTGCGCGGCGGCCCGCGGTGATCCAGCGCGTGCCGCGCACGCCGCCGTCGATGCCCGCCCGCAGGCACTGTGCGACGTGGTCGCGCGGCAGGAAGTCCAGGAACGAGTTCGGGGGCACCGGCATGAGATGCGCGTTGCCCGAGACGATCGCCTTGGCGCCGAGGTAGAACGCCTGCCCGCTGAAGCGGCTGATGACGCCGGTCTGCGCATCCCCGATCAGCGCCGGCAGACGGTAGATCGCGGTCGGTACCGTCGCATTCGCCACCACCGACTCGGCGGTGCGCTTGGAGGACTGGTAGGCGTCCACCGGCGGGGCGGTGTGCGTGCCGTCGCGCCCGCGCACGTAGAAGGTGCTGATGTGGTGCAGGGGGACGCCGGCCCGCTCGGCCAGCCTCAGCACGTGCCGGGTGCCCTCGACGTTCACGCGCTCGATCTCCGCGGAGGGCCGGAAGGAGCTGGTGAGCGCGCCGGCGTGCAGAACCCCGTCGATCCTCCCCAGCAGCCGCTCGTAGGTGGCGATGTCCAGGCCGAGGCGCTCCTGGGTCAGATCGCCGTCGACGGCCTCCACGGTGGCATCCGCGAGGGGCGTGCGGTGGCGCAGCACGAGGCAGCGCGAGGGCCCCAGGGCGGCGATCAGGCTGGGCCCCAGCACCCCGCTGGCGCCGGTGAGGAGCAGCTTCCGAGCATCCGCGGTCATGCCTGTTCCTCCGCGGTCATGCCCGCTCCTTCCAAATGCGCGACGAGTCGGTCGAGGCATTTCTCGACGGTGACCATTTCCACGAGCTGCTCGTCGGGGATCGAGAGCCCGTAGCGCTCCTCGAGGATCGCGACGGCGCTCATGAGATCCAGCGAGTCGAGCATCAAGTCCTCCAGGAGGTGCGCCTGCGGAGTGATGCTCTCGCGCTCGACCAGGTACTCGTTGACGAGGAGGTCCTCGAGCTCTTCCAGGAGGCGCTCACGATCGGCGCTCAACCCAGCCTCCTCATGTGATGCCACCATCGACGTTGATCACCTGACCGGTCAGGCTGGGGCACTCCACGCAGAACAGGACCGCGCGTGCGACGTCGCGGGGATCGACCTCGCGGCGGGTCGCGGACATGCTCGCGTAGAGCTCCCGCAGGCGCGGATCCAGCCGCTCGGAGAGCGGGGAGCGCACCAGGCCGGGCGCGATCACGTTGACCGTGACGCCGCGACGCGCGACCTCGCGTGAGAGCGCCTTGGTCATCCCGGTGAGCCCCGCCTTGGCGGCGGCGTAGTTGGCCTGTCCCACCGGCCCGATCGTTCCGCTGATCGAGCCGATCGTCACGATGCGCCCGAAGCGCTCCGAGAACATCCCGGGCAGCGCGCGCTTGGCGCAGTGGAACGCCCCGGAGAGGTTCGTGTCGATCACCTCCTGCCAATCGCTCGCGTGCATCCGCACGGAGGGACGGTCGCGCACGATGCCCGCGCAGTTGACGAGGATCGTGGTGGTCCCAAGCCCCTCGGCCACGGCGCGGAACGCCGCCTGGATACTCTCGCCGTCGGCGACGTCGAGCTCGACCGGGATCGCGTCGGGCAGTTGCCCCGCGAGGCTCTGCGCCGCGTCGGCGCGGCTGCTGTAGCCGACCGCCACGCGCGCGCCGTGCTCGGCCAGCAGGGTGGCGATGGCACTGCCCAGCGCACCCGCTCCGCCGATGACGAGCGCCACGCGGGCATCTGCGCTCATAGCTCGTCCGCGTAGAGGTCGAGCATCTGACCCGCGGTGCGCCACGAGAGCGCCTGCGTGGTCAGCGACGGCGGCGCCCCGCCGATCCCGTTGCTGAGCACCGAGGCGTCGGCAAGGAAGAGCCGCTCGACATCGTGCGCCTCGCCGGTGGGAGCGACCACGCCACCGCGGGGGTCGGCGCTCATGCGCATCGTGCCGATGGCGTGGGCGATCGCCGCACGTCCGGTCCCGGCGCGGTGGATATCCCTCGCCCCGGCGGCGCGCAGCACCGCGGCGGCCTTGCGAGCGAGCGAGTCGCGCCGGTCGCGTGTCAGGCGGCTGGGCCGGTACTCGACGCAGGCCACGGGCCCGTGCTCGTCCTCGGGCCAGTCCTCGGCCAGCCGCACGCGGTTCTCGGCGAGCGCCTCGTCGTCGGTCGAGATCGCTACCGGGACCGCGTGCTGGTAGCGGAGAATCTGGCGCATGGCCTCGGCGCCCCACGCGCGCCCGCACGTGTCCCACGGCTCCGCGGCCGTCGCGGGGGCCTCGTCGCAGAAGCTCCCCCCGCCGGCGGCGAGCGCCATGCCGAAGCCCCAGGGAGCGAACCCCTCCGACCAGATCACCCCGCTGCCGGGGAAGTCGGCCTTGGCCATCGTCACCTGGCCCACGTCGGGGTGGGTCGCATCGTCGAAGAACCCCGTCACCACATCCTGGTAGTGGCAGGTCAGGTAGCGCCCGACGGCGCCGCTGTCGGGGAGCCCCGAGTTCAGCCACAGCCGGGGCGACTCGATCGCGCCAGCGGCGAGCACGACGGCCGCGCAGTAGGCCTCGCGGACGGTGCCGCTGCGGGTCTCCCGCCAGCGCACTCCGGCGGCACGCGGGCGGGTGCGGCCGGCCTGCACGAGGATCCTCGTGGCGAACGCATCGGCGACCACCTCGCATCTGCCGGTCGCGATGGCGGCGGGCACCATGCTGACGTCGGTCGCGCGCTTGGCCTTGGCGGTGCGCGGTGCGCTCGCGGGCATGCCGCAGCCGATCAGGCAGTGGCCGCAGAGCGTGCAGCCCTCGCCATCCTCGGAGGGGGCGATCGGAAGGATCGCGTTGTGGCTGTGCCCCCACGACTCAGCGGTGATGTCCGGGGTGAGTCGTTCGGGGATCTCCAGGGCGCGGCAGCCCTCCGCGAAGCGCGCGTCCTTGGGCGCCAGGGTGCTCACGCGATGCACCGGAAGGAGCCGTTCGAGGAGCTCGTAGGAGGCGGCGAGCTCCTCGTAGGCGAGCGGCCAGTGGCCGTCAACCGAGGTGGAGAGGGCGCGCGAGGCGATGCCGTTGTAGTGCCGCGTGCATCCGCCGACGCCCGCGGACTGCAGGAGGATGCTGACACCCACGCGCTTGCGCTGCCAGGGGTCGCGAGCGCGGTCCGCCGGCCCCCAGCGCAGCCTGCCGTCGGGCATCGCGACCATGTCGTTCTCGTCCCGGCTGTAGTCGCGGTCGGGGTCGAGCCAGGGTCCGGCGTCGAGCATCAGCACGGAGACGCCGGCCTCGCTGAGGGCCCGCGCCGCGACCGGGCCGCCCGCGCCGGCCCCGACGACGATCACGTCGGCGTCACGCATCGACGACCGCTACGGTTGGGGGCGCGACCCCGCCGCGCTCAGTCTTCTCGAGGTGGCCGAGGGCGGGTCCGTGGAAGCCCATGGCGCTCCACACCTCAGAGGGCTCCTGCCCTGCGCGGGGGCTCCAACCCGCGAGGCAGCCGTTGAGGGTGAACGTGTGGAGTCCCTCCAGGAGGTCCCGGATCTCCTCGAGCTCTTCGGACGCGAGCGTGCGCAGCACGCGCTCACGCCCCGAGGCGTCAAGGTCCAGGAAGCAGGCGTGGTCGCGCTCCACCCGCGAGTACATGTCGAGCAGGCGGCCGAGCAGCGTGATCGAGCCGCGCTGCAGCATCTCCAGGCTCTGCGCCACGCGCAGGTGCACCTGCCTGGCACTCGCCGCCGGGCATCCCTCCACGCCGGGCGCGATCGCGTCCACGGCGGTGCGCAATATCGCCAGGGACTCTGGCGTGACCCCGTAATCGCGCCGCAGCGTGGCCTCGTCGACCGGGGCGGGCGGCGTGGTCGACGGATCGTGAGCGCCGGACGCTCCACCGGCGTCCGATTCCACGTACCCCACGGATTCCGGACCTCTCACGGGGGCAGCATATACGATCCGCCAGCCCAAGTAAATGGTACTATCCCATCAATTCCATCCCTCTGGATCGGCGGGAGGACCTCGTGGCGCAGGCAGATGACATCGTCGGCAGGGCCCTGCGAGTGTCCCCGGGGGAGGCCGGGCGGCTGCGCCACCAGAACCGGCGACTGCACTCCCCGCTGGATGAGCCGATCGCGATCGTGGGCATGAGCTGCCGTCTGCCGGGTGGTGTGCGCTCTGCGGAGGAGTTGTGGGAGCTGGTGTCCCACGGCGGTGACGGGGTGTCCCTCTTCCCGCGGGATCGGGGTTGGGATCTGGAGGGTTTGTATGACCCCGACCCCGGCGCTCCGGGTACGTGTTATGCGCGCGAGGGGGGATTCATTGCGGATGCGACGGAGTTCGATGCGGGGTTCTTTGGGATCGGCGCGCGGGAGGCGTTGGCGATGGATCCGCAGCAGCGTGTGCTGTTGGAAGGTGCCTGGGAGGCCCTGGAATCCGCTCGCATCGATCCAGCTTCGCTGCGGGGCAGTCGGACGGGGGTGTTTGCGGGAGTGAGCGGTTCGGAGTATGGGACGGGCGCGGGTGTGGCGGCGGGTGTGGAGGGTTATCTGCTGACGGGTACGACGGGCAGCGTGGTGTCCGGTCGTGTCGCCTACGTGTTCGGGTTCGAGGGTCCGGCGGTGTCGGTGGACACGGCCTGCTCGTCCTCGCTCGTGGCGTTGCACCTGGCGTGTCAGTCGTTGCGTGGGGGAGAGTGCTCGCTGGCGTTGGCCGGTGGGGTGACAGTGCTCTCTTCACCTTTTCTGTTCATGGAGTTCGCGCGTCAGCGCGGTTTGGCTGCGGATGGGCGGTGCAAGTCGTTCGCCGAGGCCGCCGACGGTGTGGGATTTTCAGAGGGCATGGGCGTGCTGGTGCTGGAGCGTCTCTCCGATGCGCAGCGCGGTGGCCGCCGGGTGTTGGGTGTGGTGCGTGGCAGCGCGGTGAATCAGGATGGCGCGAGCAACGGGCTCTCGGCGCCGAGTGGGCCCTCCCAGCAGCGTGTGATCGCGCAGGCGCTGGCGAGCGCGGGGTGCACGGCGCAGCAGGTCGATGCCGTTGAGGGGCACGGGACGGGAACCGTGCTCGGCGACCCGATGGAGGCGCAGGCGTTGGTGGCGGCCTATGGGCGGGACCGCTCGCGTCCGCTGTGGCTGGGGTCGGTGAAGTCGAACATCGGTCACACGGCGGCGGCGGCGGGGGTGGCGGGCGTGATCAAGATGGTGATGGCGATGCGCCACGGTGTGCTGCCGCGGACCCTGCACGTGGATCGCCCGTCGAGTCGGGTGGATTGGTCGGGCGGCGGGGTGTCGCTGCTGACCGAGGAGCGTCCCTGGGAGGCGGGCGATGGGCTGCGCCGCGCGGGTGTGTCCTCGTTTGGGATCAGTGGCACGAACGCGCACATGATCGTCGAGGAGGCGCCGGCGCGAGAGCCACCCGTGCGGGGGACTGCGGTGGCGGGCGGGTCCATGCGGGGGGCCACTGTGGAAGGCGGATCTGTGCGGGGGGCGGCGGTCGAGGGCGGGCCTGTGCGGGGGCCGGCGCTGGCGGTCGGCCTTGTGCGGGGGCGGGCGGTGGAAGGCGGGCCTGTAAGGGGGCCGGCGTCGCTGCTCGCGTACGGTGCTGTGCCGTGGGTGCTCTCTGGCCGCAGTATGGCGAGTCGGCGGGGGCAGGCGACGCGCCTGCGGGAGGCGGTGGAGGATGGGACCGTCGCGGGCGGCGTCCTCGATGTCGGGTTTTCACTTGCCGGCCGGGCGGCGCTCGAGTTTCGCGGGGTGGTGTTGGGCGGTGGCAGGGAGCAGTTGACGGCGGGTTTGGGCGTGCTGGCTGGGGACGGCGACGCCGATGCCGGTGGGGCTGGCGTGTTCGAGGGTGTGGTGGCGCCGGGCGGCGGGCGCGTGGGGTTGTTGTTCAGTGGCCAGGGCTCCCAGCGTGTGGGCATGGGGCGTGAGCTGCATCTGGCTTTCCCCGTATTTCGGGCTGTGTTCGACGAGGTGTGTGTAGAGCTCGATCGGCTGCTGGGGCGTTCGTTGGCGGAGGTGGTTTTTGGCGAAGGGGATGCTGGAGGGAGAGGTGGGAACGGCGGTGTCGAGAGGGATTTGGGTGTGTTGGATGGCACGTTGTTCGCGCAGGCGGGGCTGTTCGCCGTCGAGGTGGCGATGTGTGGTCTGCTGCAGGCGTGGGGTGTGCGACCGGCCGTGCTGGTGGGTCATTCGATTGGCGAGGTCGCCGCGGCCTTCGTGGCCGGTCTCTTCTCGCTTGGGGATGCCTGCCGACTGGTCGCGGCTCGTGGCAGGTTGATGGCGGCGCTGCCCGCCGGTGGGGCGATGGTGTCCGTGGAGGCCGACGAGGAGGAGGTGGGAGAGGCGCTCGTGGGGTTGGAGGGGCTGTCGATCGCGGCGGTGAATGGTCCTCGATCGGTGGTGGTGTCCGGTGGTGAGGATGTGGTGGGGGCCGTGATGGAGAATTTCCGGGAGCGGGGGCGGAGGGTGAAGCGGTTGCGCGTATCGCACGCATTTCACTCTCCCCTGATGGAGGGGATGCTCCAGGAGTTCGGGGAGGTGGTGGGGGGTATCGAGTTTGGTGAGCCCACGATCCCGATCGTGTCGAATGTGTCGGGGGGATTGGCATCTGCGGGAGCGATGGCGTCGGCGGGTTACTGGGTGCGTCATGTGCGCGAGGCAGTGAGGTTCATGGATGGTGTGCGCAGCGTGCGCCGGCTGGGGGTGGAGAGCTTCCTCGAGGTTGGGCCCGGTGGGGTGTTGAGCGCAATGGCGCTCGACTGTCTCGCCGAAGCGCAGAGCGAGAGCGCCCCGGCAAGCGGGAGTGCGCGCAAGCACGGGGGCGCCTCGGAGAGCGGTGGCGGGCTGGGCTCGGTCGTGGCGGCGCCGCTGCTGCGGGAGGGCAGCTCCGAGGTGGAGGGTCTGTTGGGGGGGTTGGCGCGGTCGTGGGTTGGTGGTGTGGGGGTCGATTGGGGGGCGGTGTTCGAGGGCAGCGGTGCGGTGCGGGTGGACCTGCCCTCGTATGCGTTTCAGCGAGAGCGCTACTGGCTTTCACCGGGAGCTGGCGGCGGTGATCTGCGGGCGGTGGGGCAGCGCCCGGCGGGGCATCCGCTGCTCGGTGCGGCGGTGGCGGTCGCCGACGGCGGTTGGCTGTTCACGGGCACGGTGTCGTTGGAGTCCCACGCGTGGCTCGCCGACCATCGGGTCCTGGGTGTCGTGCTGCTGCCGGGGACGGCGTTCGTGGAGCTCGCGCTGTACGCCGGGCAGCGCACGGGGGCGTCCACGGTGGGGGAGCTGACGCTGCACGCACCGCTCCTCATCCCGGCCACCGGGGTGCGGCAGTTGCAGGTCGCGGTCGGGGAGCCCGACGGGGGCGGGGCGCGCGAGATCGGTATCTCCTCCCGCGCGGACACGGCCGAGCAGGATCCCGACGGGGAGGAGTGGACCCTCCACGCCACCGGCACGCTCACGGCCCCCGGCGACTCGTCGCTGGCCTCCGGGGAGCTGGAGCGCGGGCTCGGGGATCTCTGGCCGCCTCCGGGCGCCCAGGCCCTGGACGTCGAGGTGCTCTATGACGCGCTCGCCGGGCACGGCCTCGAATACGGCCCCGTCTTTCAGGGGCTCACCAACGCCTGGCGGCAGGGGGAGGAGCTCTACGCCGAGGTGTCGCTGCCCGAGTACCGCCAGCGGTCCATCGACCGCTACGCGATCCATCCCGCGCTGCTCGACGCCGCTCTGCACGGGTTCGCCGCACGGCTGGGGGATGGCGAGTCCGGCGCTGGAGGCGGTGTCAGCCTTCCGTTTGCGTGGAGGGACGTGACTCTGCTCGCCGAGGGTGCCAGTGCCCTGCGGGTGTGCCTGTCTGGCGGCGGGGAGGGCGGTATGTCGGTCGTGGCCGTTGATGATGAAGGGGGGGTTGTCGTCCGGGTGGGGTCGTTGGCCGTGCGCGAGGTCTCGGTGGCAGGGTTGGGTGTGGCCGGTGGCACTCGGAGCGACTCGTTGTTCTGTGTGGACTGGGTGCCCGCGCCGGCCGTCTCGCCGGAGCGCCCGCCAGATGGCGGGTGGGTCTTGTTGGGCGGTGAGGGGAATGGGCTCGAGGCGTCCCTCAGGGAGATCGCTCCGGGGCTGGTCGTTCACAGGGATCTCGCATCGTTGGGACGGGCGGTTGACGAGGGCGGGGTGGTGCCCGGGATGGTGTGCGTCGATGTGGATGGGTTCGTGGGTGCGGGTGGTGCGGGTGGTGCGGGTGGTGCGGGTGGTGCGGGTGGTGCGCATGGTGCGGGTGGTGCGGGTGCTGAGGATGCGGGTGTTGGCGGTGTGAGTGGCGTTGCACGTGGGGTGGTGTTGGAGGTGGGCGAGCTGTTGCGGTCGTGGGTGGGGGACCCTCGGTTCGGGGATGCGTGCTTGGCGCTGGTTTCGCGCGGCGCCGTGGATGTGGATGGTGCGGGGGACGCAGCGGGAGTCGATGGCTTGCTCAGTGCGGGTGTGTGGGGGCTGGTGCGCTCAGCGCAGGCGGAGTTCCCCGGGCGTGTGGTGTTGGTGGATGTGGATGACGGTGCGGTGCCCTGGGGTGCACTGGGTGGTTTGGTTGGAATGGGCGAGGGGCAGGTGGCTGTGCGTGGGGGTGCCTGTCTGGTTGGACGGCTGGTGGGTGCCGGGGGTGGTCTCGAGGTGCCCGCAGGCAATGGGGAGTGGCGTTTGGAAGCTGGGGAGGCTGGTTCGTTTGAGGACTTTCGGCTGGCGCCCGCGGCTGAGGTGGCTGGTGGTGCGGGGGCGGTTGGTGGCGCAGGGGCGGCTGGGGTGAATGGTGAGGCGGCTGGTGGCGCGAGTGCGGCTGGGGTGAATGGTGAGGCGGCTGGTGGCGCGAGTGCGGCTGGGGTGAATGGTGAGGCGGCTGGTGGCGCGAGTGCGGCTGGGGTGAATGGTGAGGCGGCTGGTGGCGCGAGTGCGGCTGGGGTGAATGGTGAGGCGGCTGGTGGCGCAGGGGCGGCCCGGGCGAATGGTGAGGTCCGCGCGCTCGGCGTGGGTGAGGTGCGTGTCGGCGTGCGAGCGGCGGGCCTGAATTTTCGCGACGTGATGATCGCGCTGGGCATGTACCCGGGTGCGGCCCAGATCGGCAGTGAGGGTGCGGGTGTGGTGTTGGGGGTCGGACCGGGCGTCGAGGGGTTGGCCGTGGGGGATCGTGTGATGGGGCTGTTCGAGGGAGCGTTCGGTTCGGTCGCGGTCGTGGATCGGCGGCTGCTCGTGGGGGTGCCCGAGGGGTGGTCGTTTGCGCGAGCGGCATCCGTGCCCACCGTGTTCTTGACGGCGTTCTATGCGCTGGTCGATCTCGCGGGGGTGCGCAGGGGGGAGAGGTTGTTGGTGCACGCCGCGGCCGGTGGCGTCGGGATGGCGGCGGTGCAGTTGGCGGGGTATCTGGGCGCCGAGGTGTGGGCGACGGCGAGCCCCGGGAAGTGGGGGGTGTTGGAGGGGTTGGGGTTGGACGCTTCGCGGGTGGCGTCCTCGAGGTCGTTGGAGTTCGGGGAGCGTTTCATGCGGGGGACCGGCGGGGAGGGCGTCGATGTCGTGCTGGACTCTCTGGCGGGCGAGTTCATCGACGTGTCGCTGGGTCTGTTGTGCAGGGGTGGGCGCTTCATCGAGATGGGCAAGACCGATGTGCGCGACCCCGAGGAGGTGGCGCGCGCGCATCCGGGCGTGGCATACCGCGCGTTTGATTTGATGGAAGCGGGTCACGAGCGGATCCAGGAGATGCTTCGCGAGATCGTCGGCCTGTTCGAGCGGGGCGTGCTCGAGCCGCTGCCGCTGCGGGTGTGGGACATCCGTCGTGCGGGGGAGGCCTTCCGGTTCATGAGCCAGGCGCGGCATGTCGGGAAGATCGTGCTGCGGATCCCCGAGAAGATCCCCAGCATCGAGAGCCAAAGGCCGCAGGAGCGTGAGACGGTGCTGGTGACGGGTGGCACGGGGGGCTTGGGGGGACTCGTGGCGCGGCATCTGGTGGCCCGCTGGGGCGTGCGGAGCGTGGTGCTCGCGAGTCGCAGCGGTCCCGGCGCGGAGGGTGCCGATCGGCTTGTCGGCGAGCTCGAGGCGCTGGGCGCGCGGGTACGGGTCGAGCGCTGCGATGTGTCGGATCGCGCCCAGGTGGAGGGGCTGCTGAGGGGTCTGCGAGGGGAGCTGCGGGGTGTCGTGCACGCCGCGGGGGTCCTCAGCGACAGCGTGCTCGAGGGGCTTCGCGCGGAGGACCTAGCGGGCGTGTGGGCCGCGAAGGCGGACGGCGCGTGGCATCTGCACGAGCTGACCAGGGATCTGGACCTGGGGCTGTTCGTGCTGTTCTCCTCGGCCGCGGGTGTCCTGGGCAGCCCGGGGCAGGCCGCGTACTCGGCCGCGAATGCGTTCCTGGACGCCCTGGCGGTCCACCGGCAGGCCCAGGGGCTCGCCGGCGTCTCCCTGGCGTGGGGCCTGTGGGACGCGCCGGGCATGGGCGGCGCCTTGAGTGACGGCGAGCTGCGGCGGCTGGCGCGCGCGGGCGTGGACGCGCTCGCCCCCGACCGTGCGCTGGGACTCTTCGACAGGGCGCTGGAGCAGGGCGATGCGCTGCTGGTCTGCGCCGCTTTGAACGCGCGGGCGTTGCGCGCGCGAGCCAACGAGGGGACGCTTGCGCCCCTCCTCTCAGGGCTGGCGGGCGCGGCCCGCATGCGCCCGGCCGCAAAGGCCAAGGGTGCTCTGGCGGCGCGCATGGCGGGCCTCTCCGGCGCCGAGCGGGAGGCGCTCGCGCTCGGGGTCGTGCTCGGCGAGAGCGCCGGCGTGCTCGGTCACGGCTCCTCGACGGAGATCGATGCGCACCGGGCGTTCAAGGACCTCGGGTTCGATTCGCTCGCCGCCGTCGAGCTTCGCAACCGCCTCGCCGCGGCCACCGCACTCACGCTCCCGGCGACCCTCGTCTTCGACTACCCCACACCCGCCGCGCTCACCAGCTACCTGGTGGATCGGCTGGGGGGTCAGCAGGCTGGCGCTGCCGTGTCCGCGCGTGCGCTCGTGGCGGTCGACGAGCCGGTCGCGATCGTGGGCATGAGCTGCCGCTACCCGGGTGGCGTGTCCTCGCCGGAGGGGTTGTGGGAGCTGGTGTCTCGCGGCGGGGATGCGGTCTCGGGATTCCCGCGGGATCGCGGCTGGGATCTGGCGGGCCTGTATCACCCCGACCCGGATCACTATGGGACGAGCTACACGCGCGAGGGCGGGTTCGTCCCGGACGCCGGCGAGTTCGACGCCTCCTTCTTCGGGATCGGCCCCAGCGAGGCGCTGGCGATGGACCCGCAGCAGCGACTCCTCTTGGAAGCCGCGTGGGAGGCCCTCGAAGACGGCGCGATCGACCCACATTCGCTCGCGGGCAGCGACACCGGCGTGTTCGCGGGATCGATCTACCACGACTACGCGATGAGCGGAATGGGGCCGGTGCCGGAGTCGCTGCCGGAGGGCGTCGCGGGCTACTTGAGCACCGGCGTGTCGGGCAGCGTGCTCTCCGGCCGGGTGTCCTATGTGTTCGGGTTGGAGGGCCCCGCGGTGACGGTGGACACGGCGTGTTCATCCTCGCTGGTGGCGTTGCACCTGGCGTGTCAGTCGCTGCGTGCCGGCGAGTGCTCGCTGGCGCTGGCCGGCGGGGTCACGGTGCTGGCGACGCCCGGGGTGTTCCTGGGCTTCAGCCTGCAGCGCGGCCTGGCGAGCGATGGACGCTGCAAGGCCTTCGCGGACGCGGCCGACGGCGTCGGCTGGGGCGAGGGGGTGGGCCTGCTGGCACTGGAGCGCCTCTCCGACGCGCGTCGCAACGGCCGCCGGGTGTTGGGGGTGGTGCGCGGCAGCGCGATCAACCAGGACGGTGCAAGCAACGGGTTGACCGCGCCGAACGGTCCCTCTCAGCAGCGCGTGATCGCGCAGGCGCTGGCGAGCGCGGGGTGCACGGCGGAGCAGGTCGACGTGGTGGAGGGTCACGGTACGGGCACGACGCTCGGCGATCCGATCGAGGCGCAGGCGCTGCTCGAGACCTATGGGCAGGAGCGCACGCGCCCGCTGTGGCTGGGGTCGGTGAAGTCGAACATCGGCCACACCCAGGCGGCGGCGGGCGTGGCGGGCGTGATCAAGATGGTGATGGCGATGCGCCACGGCGTGCTGCCAGCGACTCTGCACGTGGATCGTCCCTCCACCCAGGTGGACTGGTCCCGCGGCGCGGTCTCGCTGCTCACCGAGCCCCAGCCCTGGGAGCCCGGCGATCGGCGCCGCCGCGCAGGGGTGTCGTCGTTTGGGATCAGCGGCACGAACGCGCATGTGATCCTCGAGGAGGCGCCCGTGGAGGAGCCCTCGATGGGAGGCTCCTCGGTCGGGGGGGCGGTGGAGGGTGAGTCGGTGGAGGCTGGGGTTGGTCCCGGTGGTCCCGGTGTGGCCGGTGGCGTGTTGGGTGGCGGTGCTGTGCCGTGGGTGCTGTCTGGTCGGGATGTGGGGGGCTTGCGGGGTCAGGCGGCCGCGCTGTCGAAGGCCGTGGAGGGCGGGCTCGCCGGGGACGGCGGCGTGGTGGCTGTCGGCTTCTCCTTGGCTGGGCGGGCGGCGCTGGACTGTCGTGGGGTGGTGGTGGGCTCGGGTCGCGAGGAGCTGTTGGGGGGTTTGGGCGAGTTGGCTGCTGGGAGTGAGGGTCGTGGGGTCCTCGTAGGGGATGGTGTTGGCAGGGCCGCCGCCGGTGGCGTGGTGTTCGTGTTTCCAGGCCAGGGCGGTCAGTGGTTGGGGATGGGGGTCGGGTTGTTGGACGAGTCGCCCGCGTTCAGGGGGTTGGTGGGGGAGTGCGAGCGGGCGTTGTCGCCGTTGGTGGGGTGGTCTGTGGAGGCTGTGTTGCGGGGTGTGGAGGGTGCGCCGGATTTGGGGCGGGTCGATGTGGTGCAGCCGGTGCTGTGGGCCCTGATGGTGGCGTTGGGGGGGATGTGGCGTGCGTGTGGTGTCGAGCCCGCGGTGGTGGTGGGGCATTCGCAGGGTGAGGTGGCCGCGGCGTGTGTGGCGGGTGGTCTGTCCTTGGAGGACGGTGCGCGGGTGATCGTCGCGCGTTCGCGGGCGTTGGTGGGGCTGTCGGGGCGTGGGGGGATGGCGTCCGTGGCGTGTGGCGCGGGTGTGGCGGAGGGGTTGTTGGGGGAGTTCGAGCGGGGTGGCGCTGGTGGCGGGGTTGGTGTGGCGGCAGTGAACGGTCCCGGGTCGGTCGTGGTGTCGGGGGGCGTGGAGGGGGTTGAGGGATTTGTCGAGTTCTGCGAGGGGCGGGGTGTGCGGGCGCGGGTGATCGAGGTCGACTACGCGGCGCATTCCGCGAGCGTCGAGGAGATCCGTGGGGAGTTGTTGGAGGGATGCCGTGGGATCGAGCCCGTGTCGGGTGAGGTGCCGTTCGTCTCCTCGGTGACGGGTGGGGTCGTGGACATGGCTGGGCTCGACGGGGAGCACTGGTTTCGGAATCTGCGGGAGCGGGTGGAGTTCGATGGTGCGGTGAGGGGTCTGTTGGGTGAGGGCCGGCGGGTGTTCGTGGAGGTTTCGCCGCACCCGGTGCTGGCGGGCGGGGTGGGGGAGGTGGCCGAGGACGTGTTGGGGGACGCGGGGGGTGTCGTCATCGGTGGCTCGCTGCGGCGTGGGGAGGGTGGCCTGGAGCGGTTCTCGAGGTCCCTGGGGGAGGTGTGGGTGCGCGGCGTGGAGGTCGACTGGGGGAGGGTGTTCGCGGGGTCTGGCGGGCGGCGGGTCGATCTGCCGACCTATGCGTTCCAGCGCGTGCGCTACTGGCTCGCTGCCTCTGGTGGGGTGGGGGATCTGAGGGGTGCGGGGCTCGGTGGCGTGGCGCACCCGCTGCTCGGTGCGGTGGTCGCGCTCGCGGGCGGGGAGGGCGTCCTGTTCACGGGCCGTGTGGGGTTGGAGTTGCAGGGGTGGCTCGCCGACCACCGGGTGCTGGGCGTCGCGCTGCTGCCGGGGACGGCGCTCTTGGAGCTCGCGCTGTACGCGGGGGAGCACGTGGGCTGCCCGACGATAGGGGAGCTCACGTTGCAGGCGCCGCTCGTTCTCCCCGAGGAGGGCGGCGTGCAGCTGCAGGTGTCCCTCGGGCCCCCCGACGCCGAGGGGGCGCGCACGGTTGCGATCTACTCCCGTCCCGATGACCCCGTGCAGGAGGACGAGGAGGAGTCGCGGTGGGTCTGCCACGCCACCGGCAGCGTTGGCGCCGGAGAGCTCACGACCTCGACTGCCTCCCTGCAGGGGCAGTGGCCACCACCCACCGCCACCCCCATCGACACGGCGGGCCTCTACGACGCCCTGCTCGAGGGGGGCCTGGAATACGGTCCCACCTTCCAGGGTCTCACTGGTGCGTGGCGCGAGGGTGAGGACATCTACGCGGAGGTCTCGCTTCCCGAAGGCCAGTCCGATGTCCTGCTCGGCGCCAACGATTACGCGATTCACCCCGCGCTGCTCGACGCCGCGCTCCACGCTGGCGCGCTGTACTCCCATCTTCGCGACCCCCCCACGCAGGAGGACGCGGTGCGGTTGCCGTTCTGCTGGGAGGGCGTCACCCGGGGCTCCGCGGGCACCTCGCGTCCCCAGCGGCTGCGGGTGAAGCTCACGCGGCTCGGCACTCACAGCGTCACCGATGCCCATTTGCCGCCCAACACCAGCGATGACCACTCACCACTCAGTGGCGGCGTGGCGCTGCAGATCGCCGATCACACCGGGGCGCCCCTGGCCAGCGTGCGAGCACTGACCATGCGCCCCGTGGAACCGAAGCAGCTGACGCCGAACGCCGCGATCCACCGATCCCTGTTCCATCTGCGCTGGACGGCGCTCAGCACCGCGCCAACGCCCACGCGGGCGAGCACCGCGGCACCTTGGGCGCTCCTCGGGCCATGCGCCTCCGGGCTGGCCGACTCCCTGCGGGCACTGGGAATCGACGTCCGGTGGCACCCCGATCTGGAGGGCCTCACCTCTGAGGCAGGCGACTCCGCCGGCACACCCGACATCGTTTTCGTCGACTGCGCCACCGACCCGGTGCAGGTCTCCCGGGGAGAGACGATCGACAGTGGCGAAGCCGGCGGGGTGCACGGTGAAGCCGGCGGCACGATCGAGACCACGCACGCAACGACGCGGGGTGTGCTGGGCATGGTGCAGGCGTGGCTGGCCGACGACCGCTTCGCCGAATCGCGGCTGGTGCTCGTGACGAGCGGGGCGGTGGCGGTGAACGAGGGGGAGGACATGAGGGGCATCGCCAGCGCTCCCGTGTGGGGTCTGATGCGCTCCGCCCAGTCCGAGCACCCGGGGCGCTTCGTGCTGGTCGACGTCGATGGGGGGGAGGCTTCGTGGAGTGCGCTGCCCCGTGCCCTGGCCGCGGATGAGCCGCAGGTCGCGATACGCGGTGGAGACCTGTTCGCCCCCCGCCTTGCCCGTGTGGAGGCGAGCTCGGCTGGCGTCGCGGTGAGCATGGCCGGTGTGGCGGCGAACGCGGGTGGTGTGGCGGCGAGCTCGGCCGGTGAGGCCATCGAGGAGTCGCCAGCGGGTGCCGCGCCGCGGTTTGCTCCCGGCGGCACGATCCTGATCACTGGCGCCACGCACGGACTGGGTGCGCTGGTGGCGCGCCATCTCGCTGCCCGGTATGGGGTCTCGAGCCTGCTCCTGGTGAGCAGGCGAGGTGCCGACGCCCCGGGCGTGGGGGAGTTGGAGAGCGAGCTCGCCGCGCTCGGCGCCCGGGTGACGGTCGCAACCTGCGATGTCGCCGACCGCCGCCAGCTCGCCGGCCTGCTCGCGGATATCCCGGAGGAGGCGCCCCTGCGCGGCGTGGTGCATGCCGCGGGCGTGCTCGAGGACGGCGTGATCGAGTCGCTGAGCGCGGAGGCCCTCGAGCGGGTGCTCACGCCGAAGGTCGACGCCGCGTGGAACCTGCACGAGTTGACCGAGCACATGGAGCTGGACGCGTTCGTGCTGTTCTCCTCGGCCGCCGCCACGTTGGGGGCGCCGGGCCAGGGGAACTACTCCGCGGCCAACGCCTTCCTCGACGCGCTGGCGGGCCACCGCCGGGCGCGGGGTCTCACCGCCAGCTCGCTGGCCTGGGGGCAGTGGGCCGACGCGGGAGGCATGACGGGGCACCTGGGCGAGCGAGACCTGGCTCGGCTGGCGCGCCAGGGCATGGCGGCGCTGAGCTCCGAGGAGGGCCTGGAGCTCTTCGACGTCGCGAGCACGCTCGGGGATGCCGTGGCGATCCCGATGCACCTCGACCTGGCGGTGCTGCGTGCCCAGGCGGTAGCGGGCGTCATCCCCCCACTGCTGCGCGGGCTGGTGCGAGCCCCGGCTCGTCGCGAGGACGGCGGCGCTGGAGGATCGCTTGCCGCCCGCCTCGCCGCGGTGTCCGAGGAGGAGCGCGAGGGCATCCTCGTCGAGTTGGTCCGCGGCGAGATCGCCACGATCTTGGGCCTCGGGCCTGCCGGCGCCGTCGATGCGCAGCGTACGTTCAAGGATCTGGGGTTCGACTCGCTGGGGGCGGTCGAGCTGCGCAACCGGCTCAACTCGCTCACAGGTCTGCGCCTGCCCGCCACCCTCATCTTCGACTACCCCACCCCGGCGGCGAGCGCCGGGCATCTCCTGGAGCAGATGGGCCGGGAGGGCGCGATTACTGTGCCCGTGGATGCGGAGTTGGACAAGTTGGAGGCGCTGCTCTCCACGGCGGCCCTGGAGGAGTCCGATCGAGTGAGGGTCACCGGCCGCCTCCACGGCATGCTGACGGGATTGGCCGAGGAGCATCGGCCGCAGCGGAGCGAGGCCGCCGAGAAGCTCCAGTCGGCGTCGATCGAGGAGATCATCGACTTCATCGATGGACAGCTGGACTTGACCTGAGCCAGTAGCGCTTGCGCTGAAACGCATAGGTCGGAAGGCTGACCACACGCGCGCCAGATCCATCGAAGATCCTCCGCCAGTCCACCTCGACACCACTCACCCACCTCTCCGCCAGGGCCGTCAACCTGTCATCCCCACTGCCGCTCACGCCCTCGAGCACACCAGACGTCCGATCCCCTTGCGCCAACGCCTTCAAGCCCTCCAGCAACTCCTCCCTCTCACGCCCCAACACCACCGCCCGATGCGCGAACACCGATCGACCGGCCAAAGAGAGGCCCACATCGCCCACCCCCACCTCGGGGTCTCCCTCGACACGCTCCAACAGCCGGCTTGCCTGCGCGCGCAGCGCAGCGGCGCTCCTGCCCGAGAGCACCCACGGTGTGAAGCCCAGATCGCTCCCGCTTTCGTCAGGATCGATCTCCCCGGGCGCCGGCACCTCCTCGAGGATGAGATGCGCGTTCGTGCCACTGATCCCAAAGGAGGAGACCCCGGCGCGGCGCGGCTCCCCGCCGCTCTCCCACGGCAGCTCCTCCTCGAGCAGGGACACGGCGCCGCTCGACCAGTCCACCTTGCTCGAGGGGCGATCCACGTGCAGCGTTCGCGGCAGCACGCCGTGGCGCATCGCCATCACCATCTTGATCACCCCCGCCACTCCCGCGGCGGCCTGGGCGTGCCCGATGTTCGACTTGATCGACCCGAGCCACAGCGGCCGTCCCTCCTCGCGACCCTGCCCGTAGGTGGCCAGCAGCGCCTGCGCCTCGATCGGATCGCCGAGCGCCGTGCCGGTCCCGTGTCCGTCGACGGCGTCGATCTGCCGCGCCGAGAGGCACGCATTCGCCAGCGCCTGTCCGATCACGCGCTGCTGGGAGGGGCCGTTGGGGGCCGAGAGCCCGTTGGTCGCGCCGTCCTGATTCACCGCGCTGCCGCGGATCACACCCACTACGCGATGCCCGTTGCGCCGTGCGTCGGAGAGCCTCTCCAAAAGCAGGAGGCCCACGCCCTCGGAGAACCCGGCGCCGTCGGCGGCCTCGGCAAAGGACTTGCACCGTCCATCGGCCGCAAGCCCGCGCAGGCGGGTGAACTGGACGAACACGGCGGGTGAGGCGAGCACCGTCACCCCGCCGGCCAGGGTCAACGGGCACTCCCCCGCGCGCAGCGACTGACACGCCAGGTGCAGCGCCACGAGCGAGGAGGAGCACGCGGTGTCCACCGTCACCGCCGGCCCCTCCAGCCCAAACGCATAGGCCACCCGCCCCGACACGACACTCCCGGCGAGGCCGGTGCCCAGATAGACGGCCACGCTCTCCGGCACCGAGGAGAGCTCCCCGCCATAGTCGTGCGACATCACGCCCGCGAACACGCCGGTGCGGCTGCCGCGCAGCGAGGCGGGATCGATCCCGGCGTCCTCGAACGTCTCCCATGCCATTTCCAGCAGCAGCCGCTGCTGGGGATCCGTCGCGAGCGCCTCCCGCGGGTTGATCCCGAAGAACTCCGCGTCGAACTCGGCGGCGTCCTCCAGGAACCCACCCTCCCGCGCACAGCTCGTCCACCGCGCGCCGGGATCGGGATCGCACAGCCCCTCCAGATCCCAGTCGCGATCCGTGGGGAACTCCGAAACCCCATCGCGACCCTCGGCGAGGAGCTTCCACAGATCCTCGGGAGAGCGCACGCCACCGGGGAACCGGCAGCTCATGCCCACGATCGCAATGGGCTCCTCGCCCTGCCCTTCGAGCTCTTTCAGCCGCACTCGCGCGTCGTAGAGCTCGCTCGTCACACGCCTCAGATAATCGACGAGTCGCTGCTCGTCCTCGCTCATGGGGTGACGCCCGAGCACGCGCGCGCTACTTCGATGGACATGCCCCCGCCTGTGCGAGCGGTTCCGTGGGACGAGCACCATCTCAGATATGCCAAGCAGCCCATGTGTTGGGATGATTCTACGCTGAATCGCCGTGGTCGGAATGCCCTGGACAGGCCGCGGGAGTGTCCTCGGCGGCCCACGGAGTGCCTTCGGTGGCCCGCGGAAGCGAGCGATGAGCCCGCCGGTCAGATCGAGTAGGTTCGGGACGGTATGGAGCTCGAGCACGCGATCCGAACCCGGCGCACCCACAAGGTGTTCGCCCCAGAGCCGGTTGCTCCGGAGCTGCTGGAGCGGCTGTTCGAGCTCGCCCGTTGGGCCCCCAACCACCATCTCACCAACCCCTGGCGCTTTCGGGTGCTCGGCCCGCTCACCGTAGAGCGGCTCAAGCTGATCGCAGAGGCCGTCACCCCGGGCTCCGGGAGCAAGCTCGATCGCGCGCCCACCCTCGTCGTCGCCTCGGTGCTCCGGCAGGGCGACGGCGTCCAGCAGGCGGAGGACCTGCTCGCGGGGGCCATCGCCGCCTATCTAGTTCTGCTCGGCGCCCACGGCGAGGGACTCGCCGGCTACTGGCGGACCGTGCCCTTCCTGGACTCCCCCGCGGGTCGCGAGGCGCTCGACCTCGACCCGCTCGAGACCCCGATCGGGCTGCTGCACCTCGGCCGTCCCCGCCAAGAGCAGCACGTGCCCGAGCGGGCGCCCACTGACGCCTTCGTGCGCCGCTTGCCCTAGCGCGGGAGGTTCCATGCCGGGATACGCCGTCCAATGCGCCATGGAAGGCGGGGTTCGAATCGCCTTGGCGGCCGGTGCCGGCGTGTACGTAGAAGTGGCACTATCGACGGACGCAGTTGCCGAGCTTCTGGCTAACCGATGCGTTCGAGCACGCGTCCGATCGCCGTGGCACCGAACTCGACGGCATTGGCCGGGAGGCGCTCGTTCTCGGCATGGATCAGCCGCATGAAGGGCATCTCTGCCGGCAGTTGCATCGGCAGGAACCCGTACGTCTGGATCCCGAGCCGGGAGAAGAATCGCCCATCGGTGATGCCGGGAAGCAGCATCGGTATCGCCTTGGCCTGAGGGTCGAGCTCTGCCAGCACCCCGGCGAGCACGCCGAACAGCCCCAAGTCGGGCTCGGCCGCGACGGGGTCGTGGCGCAGGACCTCGAACTCCATCTCCACGCCGGTGAGCGTGCGCAACTCGGCGAACAGCTGCTCTGGAGCGAACCCCGGCAGCAGACGGCCATCGAGCGTCAGCGAGATCGCATCGGGGATCACGTTGACCTTCTCCCCGCCCCCCACGATCGTCGCGCTGACGGTGTTGTGCAGCAGCGGGTCGAATACCCGCCCGCGCTCGCCCATGACATCGAGCAGGCGATCGGTGAGACGCGGCACGAGCAGGCCCTTGAGCGGCAGCGCAAGCGCCGGCGGCATGTCAGCGGCGGTCGCCTCGATCATCGCGCGCGCGACCGCCGTCACGTGCACCGGCAGCCGGCGACGGTCGAGGCGCTCCAGCAGCCTGCCGAGCCGGCCCATCGCCCCGCCCTTGATCGGCATCGAGCTGTGCCCGGCCGGGCCACGCAGGATCGCGCGCGACCAGCAGACCTGCTTCTCAGCGACCATGATCGGATAGAACCTCCGTCCGGCGACGTCCATTGTGAACCCACCGAACTCGCCGATCGCATAGCGCACGCCCGTGAACAGCTCCGGGTGCTCACGTACGAGGAATTCGGCGCCGAGCTCGCTGCCGGCCTCCTCGTCGGCCATCAGGCACAGGATCACATCGCCCGGCGGCGGCGTTCCGCTGGCCTTCGCGCGCATGAACGCGGCGAGCATCATCGCCACGCCGCCCTTCATGTCCAGCGCGCCGCGACCCCACACGTAGCCGTCGTGCAACTCGCCGGCAAACGGCTCATGCCGCCATTGCCCGCGCGCCGCAACAACATCGACGTGGCCCTGCAGCAGCAGTGGAGCGCACTCGCCACGGCCGGCCAACCGCGCAATCAGGTTCGGGCGCTCGGCCTCACTCGCGACGATGCGCACCTCACAGCCGAGATCCTCCAGCAGTCCCCTGATCCAGTCGATGCACTCACGCTCGTTGCCCGGAGGGTTGCTCGTGTCGAAGCGCAGCAGTCGCTGGAGGAGCTCGACGGGGCGATCCTGAATGGCATCCAGATCCACGTCAACACAGTCTCCCCCATAGCCGCGGTCGCTGTCAGGGGTGGGTTTGCGTTATCCGGACCGTCTCCTCCAACCTGAGTTTCATCCGCCCGAAGCCGGGAAGCTCACCTCCACCTCCAGGCCCCCATCCGGGCGGGCTCGTGTGCTGATGGTGGCCCCGTGGGCCTCCGCGATTGCGTGGACGATCGAGAGCCCGAGGCCGTGGCCCTCGCCGCTGGAGGTGCGGTCGGCGCCGAGTCGCTGGAAGGGCCGCTGGAGGCGCTCCAGCTCCTCCGGGGGGATCACCGGGCCGCTGTTGGCGATCGACAGCACCGCCTGCTCCGCCGTCGTTGCAGTGGCGAGGTCGATGCGACCCCCCGGCGCCGTGTTGTGGAGGATGGCGTTGTCGATGAGGTTCGCCACGAGACGCTCCACGAGTTGCGGGTTGCCCGTGGTGCTGGCGGGCTCGAGCGTGGCGTTCAGCTGCAGGCCCCGCCGCTCGATCTCGGGGCGGCGGCCGCTGAGTGCCTCCTCGGTCACCGCCCTCAGGTCCAGCGCCTCGCGGCGGTCGAGGCTGCGCTCGCTGCTCGCCAGGCTGAGGAGCGACTCGATCAGCCGCTCCAGCTGCTCCTCGGAGGCGAGCACCCGTTCGTGGGTGGCGCGCAGCGACTCCTCGGTGGCGTTGGGATCCGACAGGGCGACCTGAATCAGGGTCTTCAGCCGGGCGAGCGGGGTGCGCAGCTCGTGGGAGGCGTTGGCGACGAACTGGCGCTGGGACTGGAAGGACGCGTCGAGCCTCCCGAGCAGGCCGTCGAAGGTGTCCCCGAGCTCCTTGAGCTCGTCGTTGGGCCCCTCGAGCGCGAGACGCTCGTGCAGGTTCGTGGCGGAGATGTCGCGGGCGGCGGCCGTGATCGTCCGCAGCGGACGCAGCACGCGGCCGGCGATCAGCCACCCGAGCGCCATCGAGGCCGCGGCCATGATCGCGAGCGCGATCAGGGACACGGTCAACAGCTCGTGGAGATCCGCGACGTGCTGGTGGGAGACGAGGGTCGCGATGGGGGCCTGGGCGGGCCGCGAGCGGAGCAGTTCCTTGAGCTGGCTCGCGCTCGGATGTGCTCCCGGACTAGGGACTGGGGCGACCCCTCGAGACCGCCTTTCGACTCGGACCGACGGTTCGGGAAGCGAGGAGCCACGCCGCACCCGAGTTTCGATTGAGAGTGGCGGTCCCGGACCCAGGACGGAGCGGATGACGGCCTGTTCGCCCACGCGCGTGCTCGTGACCGTGGTCTGTATGAGGAGCCCGTAGGTGATCGCGAGCAGCGTGACACCCGAGATGAAGAAGACGCCCCCGTAGAGCAGGGTGAGTCGCAGGCGCAGGGTGCGCCGCGGCAGACGGGGGCGCGGCAGCAGGCGAGTCATCGAGATCGCGAGGCCCGGGGCATCATCAGATCCGGTAGCCGGACTTGGCGACCGTCTCGATGATCGGGGGGTCCCCGAGCTTGGCGCGCAGGCGGCTGACCGTGATCTTGACTGCGTTGGAGAACGGGTCCGCCGCCTCGTCCCACACCCTTGCGAGGAGCTCCTCCGCGGAGACGCTGCGCCCGCCCGAGGCGAGCAGCAGCTCGAGCACGCCGAACTCCTTCGGCGCGAGCTCGAGCTGCCTGTCGGCCCGGAAGGCGCGGTGCTGAGCCGTGTCGAGGACGAGGTCCGCGTGGCGGAGCACGGGCGGGATCGCGGGCTGGGCGCGGCGCGTCAACGCGCCGATCCTCGCGACGAGCACGGCGAAGTCGAAGGGCTTCGGCAGGTAGTCGTCGGCGCCGAGGGCGAGGCCGTCCACCAGGTCCTCGATGCCCGCCGCGGCCGTGAGCATCAGCACCCGGCTGCGGCACTCGCTGGCGACGAGCTTGGCGCACACCCGATCGCCGTGGAGCCCCGGCAGGTCGCGGTCGAGCACGATCACGTCGTAGTCGTTGACGAGCGAGCGCTGCAGCCCCGCCGGGCCGTCGAACGCCACATCCACGGCCGTGCCCGTCTGCCGCAGCCCGAACGCGATCGCCTCGGCCATCTCCTCGTCGTCCTCGATCACAAGCACACGCACGGTTCGGTCCAGGGTACTTCCCGGTGGTTTCATGACGGTTTCGCCACGCCGGTGAAACCTTCCCGAAACCCCCGATGTCGTAGAAGGAGCTCAGCGCAGGATCTCTCGAGCTTGAAAAGGGGACGACATCCAAGGTCACGCGAAACACACCGACGCTCGGAAACGAGCCGATGTTCGGGGGCAAGTGGGGACAGTCCGCCTCCGCGGGGCGGCCAGCATGGCCGTGGCGCTGGCCGTCGTGGGCGCGTTCCTGGCTGGTTGCGGAGGTGGCTCGCCGAGCGGCGGCGTGGCGAGCCTCGGGTCGCACACGCACGGCACGAGCTCCGCGGCGGTCGGCTCGAGCGGCAGTGGGGCGTCGAGCGGGGGTGGGGCGCCGAGCGGTAGCGAAGCGCCGGGTAGTGGCGAAGCCTCGCCGGGCAGCAAGGCCATCGCGTTCTCGGCCTGCATGCGCTCCCACGGGGTCGCCAACTTCCCCGACCCGAAGATCTCCACTTCCGCGGGCGGCACCAGCGTGAAGGTCGCAATCCGTGTGAGCGCCTCCCAGGGGAGCAACCCCAAGTTCAAGTCCGCCCAGCAGACTTGCAGCAAACTGCTGCCCAATGGGGGCGTGCCCACCCATTCCAGTCTGAGCCCGGCCGAACAGACGCAGTACCTGAAGGCGGCCGCATGCATCCGCTCGCACGGCGTTCCGAGCTTCCCAGACCCGACGTTCTCGAACGGGGGAGTGCACATCGAACATCAGGCGATCGATCAGAGCTCGCCCGTGTTCAAGGCAGCCGTACAGGCCTGCAAGTCCCTGATCCCAGGTGGCCTACACGGTGAAGGTTAATGGCCGGCGCGCTCTCGCCGGCGCGCTGCTGGTACTCGCTGCGGGCGTCGTCGCGGCTGTGGTGAGCGAACCCTTCGCCGGCTCCGCCAGCCCCAGCGCAAGCGTTGCCGACAACGCGAGCGCGATCACGCTGGTCAGCGTCACCCGCCAGCCGCTCGCCTCCCAGACGCAGGTGAACGGGACGCTCGGCTATGCGGGCTCCTCGAGCATTCGCGTCCCCGCGGGGATGGCGCCCTCGGTCGTGCAGCAGGATCAGCAGTCCCTCACGAGCGCTCAGGGAATGCTGCAGATGGCCAGCGCCTCGCTGGCGGCCGACGGCGAGGCGCTGGCCACTCAACGGGCGACCCTCGCGGCGGCGCGGGCGAAGGAGTCGGTCGACTGCGCGGGGGACGGCGCCGCGGAAGCCGCCTCCTCGCCGGGCGGCGAAGGCACGCCCGCGGCTGCCGCCGCCTCCTCCTCCGACGGAGGGGGCTCGGGACCGTGCGCGAGCGACATGCAGGCGGTCTCGACCGCGCAGCAGGGCGCGAACTCCGGCGCGATGAAGGTCAAGGGCGACGGCTCCTCGGTCGCCTCGGCCGGGCGGGCGCTGGCGGGCGCCCAGGCGAGTCTCTCGACCGCGCGCTCCTCTGCCGCCCTCTACGGGCAGAGCTCGACCTTCACGATGCTGCCCGCCGTCGGACAGGTGATCGCCCGCGGGCAGAACCTCTACCAGATCGGTGACCAGTCGGTGGTGCTGATGTTTGGATCGCAACCCCCGACGCGGGCCTTCATCGCGGGGATGTCCGCCGGGCTCGACGTGGCCGAGCTGAACGCGAACCTGGAAGCTCTCGGCTACGGGCGGGGGCTCGCGGGCGACGCCTTCACGGCCGCCACCGCCGCGGCGATACGGGCACTGCAGGTGGCCCACGGACTGGCCGTCACCGGCGAACTGCTGCTGGGATCGGTGGTGTTCGAGCCGGGGCCCGTGCGCGTCACCAGCGTGACGCCCACCGTCGGCCAGCCCGTGATGCCCGGTCCGGTGCTCGGTGTCACCTCCACCGCTCGCCAGGTCAAGGTCGAGCTCGACGCCGCGCAGCAGTCGAGCGTCAAGGTGGGGGATGCGGTCACGATCACGCTGCCCACCAACGAAACCACGCCCGGGGCGGTCACCTCGGTCGGGACCGTCGCGAGCACGCCCGCGAAAGGCGGCGAACCGGGCGGGGGCGAAGAAGGCGCACCCGCGATCGAAGTGGACATCGCGCCGAGCGATCCCGCGGCGACGGGGCGTCTGGACCAGGCGCCGGTGAGCGTGTCGATCACCTCCGCGAGCGTCCCCAGCGCGCTGGTGGTGCCCGTCGACGCGCTGCTCGCGCTCGCCGGCGGGGGCTATGCGGTCGAGGCCGCCGAAGACGGCGTGCACCACCTCGTGGCGGTCACGCTCGGCCTCTTCGACGACGCCGACGGCCTCGTGCAGGTGAGCGGCTCGGGCCTGCGGGTCGGGCAGCGCGTGGTGGTGCCCGCGACATGAACGACCTCGCCGATCCCCGCTTCGCGGTTCCGCTGCGGGCGCCCCTCGCGGGCGCTGGGCGAGATCGGGCGGACGGCCCCCGGGAGGTGGGGGGAGGGTGGGCCGAGGACGGGGAGGCCCCGCCGGTGCTGGAGCTGGAGGCGGTGAGCAAGACCTACGGCGCCGAGCCCCCCGTGTACGCGCTGCGCGAGGTGAGCCTCCTCGTGCGGGCGGGGGAGCTGGTGGCGATCGTCGGCCCCTCGGGCTCGGGCAAGACGACGCTCCTGCACGTGATGGGCACCCTCGAGCGCCCCAGCTCGGGGGTGGTCTCGATCACGGGCCTGGACGCCGCGGGGCTCTCGGACCGAGAGCTCGCCGCGCTGCGCGCCACCCGCATCGGCTTCGTCTTTCAGCAGTTCTTCCTCGCCGAGCACTCCACCGCCCTGGAGAACGTCGCCGACGGGCTGCTCTACGCCGGGGTCGCCGCCGCCGAGCGTCGGCTGCGGGCGGCCGAGACGCTCGCCCGGGTGGGCCTGGCCGATCGGGCCCACTTCCGCCCGAGCAAGCTCTCCGGTGGCGAGCGCCAGCGCGTGGCGATCGCGCGCGCGCTCGTGGGCCGCCCCGCGATCCTGCTGGCCGACGAGCCCACCGGCAACCTCGACAGCGCCGCGGGCGCCGCGCTCCTGGAGCTGCTGCGGGAGCTGAACGCCGAAGGGGCCACGATCCTCGTGATCACCCACGACCACGACCTCGCCGCGCGCCTGCCGCGGCAGGTGCAGGTGCTCGACGGGCGGATCGTGACCGACATCTCCTCAGAGGAGGGAGAACGTTGATGACTGGGATGGCGTGGTTACCGCGCGGCGTGCCCCGGGTGCTGCTCGGGCCAATCCTCATCCTGGGTTTGGTCCTCTTCGGTGGAACGCCCGTTGGCGCCCAGGCCTTGGCTCTCAGGGAAACAGCGGGTTTGGCCATCGGTGGAACGCTCGTGGGTGCTCGGGCTTCGGCCCTCGGGGAAACCGGGGGCTCGCCCACCGAAACGGGGAACTCCCCGGGGGGGACTTCAAGCTGTCCCTCCTCCAATCCCCCCAACGAGCTGACGCTGCTCGCGGGCACCCCCCAGACCACGACGCTCGACACCGCGTTCGCGACCGGGCTTCAGGTCGCCCTCGCCAACAGCGATGGCTGTCCGGTGACGGGCGCCGCCGGTGTGGCGGTCACGTTCAGCGCGCCCCTCGGCGGCCCCAGCGGCGTGTTCGCTGGCAGCGCAGCGAGGAGCGTCACGGTCGGCAGCGACGCCTCGGGCACCGCGGCGGCGCCGGCGTTCACCGCCAACGCCACCCCCGGCAGCTACACCGTCGAGGCCAGCTCCCCCTACGGCTCGGCCTCCTTCTCGCTGACCAACACCGCCGCGGGCATCCCGGCGAGGATCGTGGCGATCGGGCCGGCGAGTCGGTCGGCTGCGGTCACCGGCCGCTACCGCCAGCCGCTGCAGGTGAAGGTGCTGGACTCCAGCCTCAATCCCGTTGCGGGGGTGACGGTCGCGTTCACGCTCGGCCCCGCCGGCCCGAGCCCATGCGGCGTGAGCTCCAGCGCCGGCGCCGGCTTCATCGGCGGGGGCACCCAGGCGAGCGCCGTGACCGGCGAATCCGGGGTGGCCACCTCGCCCCCGTTTGCCGCGGGCAGCGCCGCGGGTCCGCTCACCGCGACCGCCGCGATCTCCAGCAAGGAAGGCCCCACCGCGGGCGCCGCCGGGAGCGCGTCCGCCGCGACCGCGGCGAGCTTCTCGCTGCGCAACCTCCCCGGGAGGCCCGCCAAGCTCACCGCGGGGCTCGCCGCCACCCAGTCCACTCCCGCGGGGTCCCGCTTTCCGATTCGCCTCGCCGTGACCGTCACCGACGCCGAGCGCAACCCCGTCCCCGGCGCGCTGGTCACGTTCGCCGGTCCCCTCCGCGGAGCGGGCGGTGGCTTCGCAACCCACCCCCCCTCCTCCCCCCACTCCAACGAGGCCAAGGTGAGGAGCAACGCCTGCGGGATCGCCCTCGCGCCGGTCCTCACCGCCAATCGTGACGAGGGCGGCTACATCGTCAAGGCGACCCTCGGGCACGCGAGGCCCGCCGCCTTCGCGCTCGTGAACACCTTCCCCGGGCAGTCCCCGTGAGCGCGACCGCCGGCCTCGCCCCCCGCCGACTGCGCCCCTCCGATCTCGCCCGCGTGGCGAGCGTGGGGCTGCGCACCCGGCGGATGCGAGCGGGGCTCTCCGCGCTGGGGATCGCGATTGGCGTCGCCGCGATCGTGGCGGTGCTCGGACTCTCCTCCTCCAGCCAGGCCGGGCTGCTCTCGGAGATCGACCGGCTGGGTACGAACCTGCTGATGGTCACCAACGGCCAGGGCTTCACCGGCAAGACCGCCGAGCTGCCGCTCGCCGCGCCCGCGATGATCGGCCGCATCGACCCCGTCGAAAACGTCGCGGAGACCGGGAAGGTCACGGCCGACGTCTACCGCACCCAGCTGATCCCCGCGGTCGACACCGGCGCCATCTCCGTCCAGTCGGCGAGCCTCGATCTGCTGCACACGCTCGACGTCGCCGTCGTCCAGGGCCGCTACCTGAACGCCGCCACCGCCCAGGAGCCCGTCGCGGTGCTCGGCTCCGCCGCCGCGCAGCGCCTCGGCATCGACCACATCTACCCCGGCGAGCGGATCTGGCTCGACGAGCAGTGGTTCTACCTCGCCGGCATCCTCGGCCCCGCCCCGCTCACCCCCGAAATCGAAAGCTCCGTGCTCGTCGGCTTCCCCGCCGCCGAGCGCTACCTCGCCGCCAACGGGCACCCCAACACGGTCTACCTGCGCGCCCAGGACAACCAGGTCGACGCGGTCGACTCCGTGCTCGCCCAGACCGCCGACCCCGAAGCGCCCAACGAAGTCGACGTCAGTCAGCCCTCCGACACGCTCGTCGCGCGCGCCGACGCGCAGAGCGCGCTCAACGGCCTCTTCCTCGGCCTCGGGGCCGTGGCGCTGCTGGTCGGCGCGGTGGGGGTCGCGAACATCATGGTCATCTCCGTGCTCGAACGGCGCTCGGAGATCGGTTTGCGCCGCGCGCTCGGGGCCACCCGGGGGCAGATCCGCACGCAGTTCCTCTCCGAGGCGATCCTGCTGGCGCTCGGCGGCGGGGCCGTGGGGGTCATCGCGGGGGCGCTCGCGACCGCGCTCTACGCCTCCACCAAGGGCTGGGCCGTCGTCATCCCCACGCTCGCCTGGGCCGGCGGGTTCGGCGCGGCACTCTCGATCGGCGCCGTCGCCGGGCTGCTCCCCGCCCTGCGCGCCGCTCGCCTCTCGCCCACCGAGGCGTTGCGGACGGTGTGAGACGGCACAGTCTCGGCTGGCGGAATGCGGCGCAAATAGACTCGCGGGACGCCTCGAGATAGCGAGGTTCCCGCGATGTGGCAAGGAGGATCGATGACCCAACACAAACCTGTGAAGACCGAGCATCATCTCGCGAAGGCTCTGCACCCGAGTCCACGCGTGCTCAAGGAGGCGATGGGCGAGGCGGAAGGCTTGAACGCGAAGATCGCCGTGCTCATCACCCGCCTCGTCGGCACGATGTGGTGCGCCTATCTGTTCACCGTCGTGGCGCTGGTCGGCCTGCCGCCGGCGTTGAAGCCGGGGGGCGAGGGCATCGTCTCCTGGATCGCCCAGACCTTCCTGCAGCTCGTCCTGCTGTCGGTCATCATGGTCGGGCAGAACGTGCAGAGCCTGGCCGCCGATGCGCGCTCTGAAAACACCTTCAAAGACGCGGAGACGATCCTCGACCGTCTCGACATACGTACCCAGGGTGGCCTGAAGGCGATCCTCGACCGGATCGACGCGCTCGCCCCGGCGGCGGGCGCCGTCAGTCCCGAGGGCCTCGGTGGTTCCCCTCGGGCCGACGGGGATGCCGCGTGAGGGGGGTCACGTCGCCTCTCCTCACGCCGCCACCCCTCACGCCGCTGCGGAACATGTGAGACGAGCCCTCACGCCGCCGCGGGCTGTGAGATGGGCCCTCATGATGCCGCCGCGGACTGTGAGACGAGCCCTCACCTCGCCACCCAGGGGCCGTGCCAGGCGCCGTGGCCCGCCAGGAGCCGCTCGGCCTTCTCGGGGCCCCAGGACCCCGGTGCGTAGGGGTGCACGGGCGGGGGGGCGTTCAGCAGCGGTTCGAAGATGCGCCACGCCTCCTCGACGCTGTCCTGGCGGGTGAAGCGGGTGGAGTCGCCGTTCATCGCGTCGAGCAGCAGCACCTCGTAGGGGGTGGGGGCCTCGCCGCCCTCCTGCGCGAACTCCATGTCCAGGGTGATCGCCTGCGGCCCCCCGCGGTCGGCGCGGTGGGCGTCGAGGATCACCTGGGTGCCCGTGGTGGGGTCGAGCTTGACCACGAGCTGGTCGGGCTCGGGGCGGCGGTGGCCGTGCTCCATGAAGCCGAGGCGGGGGGGATGGCGGAAGACCACGCGCAGCTCGGTCTGGGTGACGGGGAGCTTCTTGCCCGTGCGGATGAACCAGGGGACCCCCGACCAGCGCCAGTTGTCGATCTCCAGGCGCAGCGCCGCGTAGGTCTCGGTGGTGGAGTCCTTGGCGACCCCGTCGATGTCGAGGTAGCCCTCGTACTGCCCCCGCACGTAGTGGGCGGGGTCGGCGTCTGCGGTGGAGCGGAAGACGGCGTACTTGGCGTCCTTGAAGGTCTCCGCGTCGTTGCCCGCGGGGGCCTCCATCGCGGCGACCGCGAGCACCTGCATGAGGTGGTTGACGACCACGTCGCGCACGGCGCCCACGGGGTCATAGAAGTGCCCGCGGTCCTCCACGCCGAAGCTCTCGGCCATCGTGATCTGCACGCAGGCGATGTGGTTGCGGTTCCAGATCGGCTCGATCATGGTGTTGGCGAAGCGCAGGTAGAGGAACTCGTCGGTGCCCATCTTCCCGAGGAAGTGGTCGATCCGGTAGAGCTGTGACTCCTCGATCGACTCGTGGATTTCGGCGGCGAGCTGGCGCGCGGAGGCGCGGTCGTGGCCGAAGGGCTTCTCGACCACGACGCGCCCGCCCTTGGTGAGGCCGGCGGCGGCGAGCTGTTTGATCACGGGCCCGAACAGGAAGGGGGGGATCTCCAGGTAGAAGACGGGGCTGCTCGCCTCGCCCACCGCCTTGGCGAGGCGCTCGTAGGTGGCGGCGTCGGTGAAGTCGCCGCTGAGGAAGTCCAGGCGCGCGGCGAAGCGCGCGAAGACGGCGTCGTCCACGGTTTCGCCGGTCCCCTCGATGCACTTGCGGGCGTGTTCGCGCAGGTGCTCGACGGTCCAATCGTCGCCGGCGACCCCGACGATCGGGCAGTTCAGCAGGCCGCGACGCTCCAGGCGGTAGAGGGAGTGGAAGGTCATCACCTTCGCGAGGTCGCCGGTGATGCCGAAGACGACGAACACGTCCGCGGGGGTCGCGCCGCTGGGGTTCCGTCCAACGGCCTTCGTGCGCGTGTTGGCTCCTACCGCTGCAGCCATTCTCCAGCCCCTTTCGTTGCTATACTTTACAAAGTAAAGCGATGCGGGGCCGGTACCCCTGCCGTGCGGCGTGCACCGAGGCGTCGATGCAGACCGGCACAGACCTCACCCGCGTTTGCATGCGAGGATACCCAGATGCCAGAGATCGAGAACACCATCATCGTCGGCAGCGGCCCCGCCGGGTACACCGCCGCCCTCTACACCGCGCGCGCCAACCTGAAGCCGCTGGTGATCGAGGGCTTCGCCTGGGGGGGGCTGTTGCAGCAGACCACCGACGTCGAGAACTACCCCGGCTTCCCCGAGGGGATGATGGGCCCCGAGCTGATGGGCAAGATGCGCGAGCAGGCCGAGCGCTTCGGGGCGCGCCTGGAGACAGACCAGGCCGAGCGCGTGCAGCTGGCCACCGAGCCCGGCGGCGTGCACAGCGTGTGGGTGGGGGACACCGAGCACCGCGCCCGCACCGTGATCCTCGCGATGGGCGCCGAGCACAAGCGCCTCGGGGTGCCCGGTGAGGAGGAGCTGGGGGGGAGGGGCGTGAGCTACTGCGCCACCTGCGACGCCGCCTTCTTCAAGGGCGCCCCCACGATGATCGTCGGCGGTGGGGACTCCGCGATGGAGGAGGCCATCTTCCTCTCCAAGTTCGCCTCCAAGGTCGCCGTCGTGCACCGCCGGCCGGAGTTCCGCGCCTCCAAGATCATGCTCGAGCGCGCGCGCGCCCAGGAGAACATCGAATTCCTCACCCCCTACTCCATCAAGGCCTTCCTGCCCGGCGAGAGCGGGGCGCTCGACCGCGCGCTGCTGGTGGACACCGACAGCGGCGAGGAGCGCGAGCTCGAGATCTGCGGGGCCTTCATCGCGATCGGCCACGAGCCCCAGTCCGAGCTCGTGCGGGGGCAGATCGACGTGGACGAGAACGGCTACGTGATCGTGGAGGGCCGCTCCACCCGCACCAACCGCCCCGGGGTGTTCGCCGCGGGGGACCTCGTCGACCACACCTACCGCCAGGCCGTCACCGCCGCGGGCTCCGGCTGCCAGGCGGCGCTCGATGCCGAGTGGTACCTGCGCGACACCCCCGAGGTGCCCACGCCTGCGGGGATCCCAATCGGGGATCTCGCCGAAGGGCAGTGGGCCTCGCCGGCCACGGTCCAGACGGCGGGCGGGGGCGAGTAGGAGCCGCGAGTAGCGTTGAGGGCCTGGGCCGCGAAGCTCAGCGCGGCCAGTCGATCCGCTTGGCCAGCTCGCCGGCGCCGAGGTCGATCAGGCCGCTGCGCTCGATCGGGCCGTACTTGCCGCCGGTGAGTCCGAGCCAGTGCACTGCGCGCTCCTCCGGATCGAGGATCAGTACCTCCTCGACGTCGTGGGCGGCGTAAAAAGAGAGCTTCTGCCAGGTCTCCTCGCCAGGTGAGACGATCTCGATGACGAGCGCCGCAGTTGGGTGCCACGTACCGGAGGCGCCAGGACGGTGCAGGGCGCCGTCGGGGACGCGGAAGTCGTGTTCACCCTTACCGAGGTTGGACTGGCCGATCAACTCCAGACCGGCCGTGTCGGCGTGAGGTCCCAGGAGCCGCATCAGCTGAACTTCGACTGCGGCGTGTCGGTAGTTGGGGGCGGGGACCATGTGCAGAGCACCCTCCCACACCTCATCCAGGCGATCAAGACCGGAGACCCGCCGACGCTCCTTGAGCGCATCCAGCTCGTAGGCGTACGGGTCGAGCACCACCGTGGCCATGACGCAAGGATAGCTCGCTTAGCAGTGCCAAGCTGACCAAAAGGGCCCTTGCGCTACAGCGCCGATCTGCGCAGCACGGGGGCCAGGCGGTAGCGCTCCTCGCGATAGGCCTCCCACAGCGCATCGAGCGTCGCGACCACGTGCTCGCGGCCGATCTCCTGCGCCCACGCGAGCGGGCCGCGGGGGTAGTTCATGCCGAGCGTCATGCCCGCGTCGATGTCCTCGGCGGAGCCCACACCTTCCCCGAATGCAAAGGCGCACTCGTTGATCACCTGGCAGACGATCCGGGGGAGCGCCCCGACAGCGGAGGGCGCCACGCGCGCGGTGTGCAGGCCGAGCCCCTGAAAGGCCCGCTCGCCGGCCTCGCCGGTGACCTCGGCGAGCGCCAGGGGCACGAGCGCGTAAAAAGGCTCACCCTCCACGGTGCCGCCGAGCCCCTCGACGTGGATCTCGGGCCCGGTTCGGCCGGGCGCGAGCTCGCGCAGTGCCTCCGCGACGGGACCGGAGCCCCGCACCACGGCATCGCCACCGCCGGGAGGCGGCTCGGGGTCGGGGGGCCGGTGGGGGCCCTCGCCTGAATAGTCGTAGTAGCCGCGCCCCGTCTTGCGTCCGTGCAGCCCGGCGGCGACCCGCTGGGCCTGGATCGGGGAGGGCCGCCAGCGGGGCTCGCCGAAGGAGAGCTCGTAGAAGCTGCGGGAGACGTCGAAGCCGGTGTCCACGCCGACGAGGTCCGAGAGCTCGAAGGGCCCCATGCGAAAGCCGCCGCCGAGGCGCACGATGCGATCGATGGTGGGGATGTCCGCGATCCCCTCGCCGAGCAGCCGCAGGGCCTCCAGGCCGAAGGGGCGGTTGCAGCGGTTGACGAGGAACCCGGGGCCGTCGGTGGCGCGGATCACGGTCTTGCCCATCGCCAGGCCCGTAGCGTCGGCCAGCGCAAGCGCGACCTCGCTGGAGCGCAGCCCCGCGATCACCTCCACCAGCTTCATCAGGGGGGCGGGGTTGAAGAAGTGCATCCCCACCACCCGCTCGGGGAAGGTGGCGCCCGCGGCGATCCCGGTGACGGGCAGGGAGGAGGTGTTGGTGGCGAGCACGCACTCCGCGCTCACGATCTCCGAGAGCCGCCCGTAGAGCTCGCGCTTGAGCTCGGGGAGCTCAGGTGCGGCCTCGATCACGAGGTCGCAGGGGGCCAGCGCCTCCATGTCCGCGACGACCTCCAGTCGCTCCGCGGCGGCCTGCGCCTCCGCGGCGGTCATGCGCCCTTTGGCGGCTTCCTTCTCCAGGCCTCCCCGCACCTTCTCGGCTCCCCGCTCCAGGGCCTCGGGGATGGGGTCGTGCAGCAGCGTCCGCGCGCCCGCACGGCAGGCGAGCTGGGCGATGCCGGCTCCCATCGTGCCGGCTCCCAGTACGCCAATGACCTGCGCAGGCTTGGCGCTCATCTCAGGAGGGCACCAGCGCGTTGATGCCGGTGAGGGCGCGCCCGATGATCAGTTTCTGGATCTGGGAGGTGCCCTCGTAGAGGGTGGTGACGCGCACGTCGCGGAAGTAGCGCTCCACGGGGTGGTCGTCCACATAGCCCGCGCCGCCGTGGACCTGGATCGCGGTGTTGGAGCACTCCACGGCGGCCTCGGTGGCGTGGAGCTTGGCGATCGAGGTCTCGGTGGTGTTGGGGCGCCCCTTGTCCTTGAGGAACCCCGCGCGCCACACGAGCATCCTGGAGGCCTCCGTCTTCACCGCCATGTCGGCGATCATCGCCTGCACGAGCTGGAAGGAGGCGATCGGGCGCCCGAACTGCTGGCGCTCCTTGGCGTACTTGACCGACTCATCGACGCACCCCTGGCAGATTCCGACGCAGCCGGCGGCGACGGAGTAGCGCCCGGAGTCCAGGGCAGACATGGCGACTTTGAAGCCGTCGCCGATCTCTCCGAGCACGCCGTCCTCGCCGACCTCCACGTCGTCGAGGGAGATCGAGGCGGTGTCGGAGGCGTGGAGGCCCATCTTGTGCTCGATCGTCTGGGGCTGGTAGCCGGGCTGGTCGGTCTCCACGAGGAAGCAGGCAAGGCCGCGGTGGCCCTTCTCGGGGTCGGTCTGGGCGAAGATCAGCGCGAGCTTGGCGTAGTTGCCCATCGAGATCCACATCTTCGCCCCGTTGATCCGCCAGCCGGAGTCGGTCCTGGTGGCGCGGGTGCGCTGGTTGGCGGCGTCCGAGCCGGTGTCGGGCTCGGTGAGGCCGAAGCAGCCCAGCCACTCCCCGGAGCAGAGTTTGGGCAGGTAGCGCCGCTTCTGCTCCTCGGTGCCCCACTTGAGGATCGCGGAGCACACGAGCGAGGTCTGCACGGAGATCACGGTGCGCACGGAGGAGCAGCCGCGGCCGATCTCCTCCACCACGAGGCCGTAGTCGAGATAGCCGAGGCCCGCCCCGCCGTACTCGCGGGGGACGATCGCCCCGAGGTAGCCCTGGTCGGCGATCTTCTTGACCAGGTCGAGGTCGAAGTGGTGGTTGCGGGCGTTTTCGCGCGCGCGCTCCACGATCTCCTTGTCGGTGAACTCGCGGGCGGTGTCGCGGATCAGGCGCTGCTCGTCGGTCAAATCGAAGTCCATGTCGCTCCTATCCGGTTTTCAACTTGGGTGTGGTCCATGGCGCCTGCACGCGCCGCTGCAACTCCTGTGCGAGTCCCTCGATCGGCAGGCGCTCCTGCGTGAGGGAGTCGCGCTCGCGCAAGGTGACGGTGCCATCCTGCGAGCTCCCGTGGTCGATGGTCACGCAGAAGGGCGTGCCGATCTCGTCCTGGCGGCGGTAGCGCTTGCCGATCGCGCCCCCGTCGTCGTACTCGGCCTGCAGGAGCGCCCGCACGGCGCGGTAGACCTTGTGGGCGAGCTCGGGCTGGCCGTCCTTGTTGACGAGCGGCAGCACCGCCGCCTTCACGGGCGCCAGGCGGGGGTGCAGGCGCAGCACCGTGCGGCGCTCCCCCGCGCCCGCCCCGGCGCGCTCGACGACTTCCTCGTCGTAGGCGTCCACCATGAACGCCAGCGTCGCCCGGTCCGCGCCCGCGGCGGGCTCGATCACGTGGGGCACGTAGCGCTCGCCGGTGGCCTGGTCGAAGTACTCGAGCTTCTCCCCGGAGAACTTCGCGTGCTGGGTGAGGTCGAAGTCCCCGCGGTTGGCGATCCCCTCCAGCTCCAACCAGCCGATCGGGAAGAGGTACTCCACGTCGGAGGTGCCCGAGGAGTAGTGGGAGAGCTCGTCGGGGTCGTGCGCGCGCAGATGCAGGTGGTCGGGGCGAAGGCCGAGCTCGGTGTACCAGCGCATCCGCTCGGCGAGCCAGTGCTCGAACCACTGCTGCGCCTCGGCGGGGGGCACGAAGAACTCCATCTCCATCTGCTCGAACTCGCGCGTGCGGAAGATGAAGTTGCCGGGGGTGATCTCGTTGCGGAAGGACTTGCCGATCTGGGCGATCCCGAAGGGGGGCTTCTTGCGGGAGAACTGCAGGACGTTCTTGAAGTTGATGAAGATCCCCTGCGCGGTCTCGGGGCGCAGGTAGGCGGTGGAGCCGGACTCCTTGACGGGGCCGACCGTGGTCTCGAACATCAGGTTGAAGTCGCGCGCCTCGGTGAGGTCGCACTCCTCGGCTTCGCCGGGGTGCTTGGAGGGTTTGCGCCCGCAGGCGAGTGTCCCGAGGTGGTCGGCGCGGAAGCGCTGCCCGCAGGTGCGGCAGTCCACCAGGGGGTCGGTGAAGCCCGCGAGGTGGCCCGAGGCCTCCCACACGCGGGGGTGCTGGAGGATCGCGGAGTCGAGCGCCACGATGTCCTCGCGCTCGGAGAGCATCGCGCGCCACCACTCGTTCTTGACGTTGCCCTTCAGCAGCACCCCGTAGTGGCCGAAGTCGTAGGTCGAGCCCACCCCCCCGTAGATCTCCGAGGAGGGGAAGATGAAGCCGCGGCGCTTGCACAGCGCCACGATCTTCTCCATGCTCGTCACATCTGCCCGCTCGGCCATAGGCGGAGGATGCTATTCGAGGGTGGGGAGAGGCGGCCGGGACTCCAAAAAAACTGCTCTTGACATATCCACCTTGACATAACCCGCCTGTTGTGTTTTCATCTACAGACGAGGACAGGCAGGCAAGGGCAGGGAAGCCCGAGTCCCCGAACTGTCGCGAGCTTTGCTCGGGCGTCGCCCCATACCTCTCCCGCGGCGCCTGGGGAAGCCTCGGCATGTGCGAAGGGCAGCTCAGCGCTGGTCTCCTCACGGGACGCCGCGGTCAGGACGGGCCGCGGCGTCCAATCCTTGGGGGCCCGTGGAGTACGCTGCCGCGGTGGCGCGACTGCTGATCGTCGGGGGCGGCTGCCGTGGCCTGCGGTTCGCGCAGGAGGCCGGGCGCGAGGGGCACGCCGTGCGCATCGTCACCCGCAGCGAGGCCCGCCGCGGCGAGATCGAGGCGGCGGGGGCGGAGTGCTGGATCGGTGACCCCGATCGCCTCGGCACGCTGCGCGGGGCCCTGGAGGGGGTCGCCATCGCCTGCTGGCTGCTGGCTGGCGCCACCGGCCCCGAGGATCGGCTGCGGGCGCTGCACGGCGCGCGCCTGCGCGCCTTCCTCACGAGCGCGGTGGACACGACCGTGCGGGGCTTCCTCTACGAGGCCGCCGGATCCACGGTGCCCGCCGATGCGCTCACCTCGGGGGAGCGGATCGCGCGGGAGATCGCCTCGCGCAACTCGATCCCGCTGGCGATCCTACGCGCCGACCCCGCCGATCTGCCCGGCTGGCTGGAGCAGGCGGGCGCGGCGCTGGCCTCGATGCTGGGGTCCTGAGGCGGCGGCGGGATCGACGGCGGGCGACGGCGCCGGAGGGCAGGCTGAGGTTCTGGGGAGGTCAGGATTCGACCGCAGGCGACAGGGCGCCGGAGGGCGGACTGGGGTCCTGAGGTGCTCGGGATTCGACAGCGGGCGACATGGCGCCGGGGGGCGGACTGGGGTCCTGAGGTGCTCGGGATTCGACAGCGGGCGACATGGCGCCGGGGGGCGGACTGGGGTCCTGAGGTGCTCGGGATTCGACAGCAGGCGACATGGCGCCGGAGGGCAGGATGGCGTCGATGTGCTCATAGAGGTCGTCGAGGATCCGTGCCGTGGCACCCCAGATGAGGTGCTCCCCGAGGATGTAGGCATCGGTCTCGAAGGAGATCCCGCGGCGCTCTATCTGCGTGCGCGTCCGGCTCTCCCTCAGGGCGCGCAGCGGGAGCTCTAGGACGGCGTCCACCTCACGGGGGGAGGCCCGCCAGCGCTGCCCCGGCGGGATCAACCCAACGAAGGGGTGGATCAGATAGCCCGTCACGAAAGTCGAGACCGGGGGCAGCTCGCCGAGCACCCTCACCTCGGCGCGCGCCAGGCCGATCTCCTCCTCCGCCTCGCGCAGCGCGGTCTCCAACAGGTCGGAGTCCTCCGGGTCGCGGCGCCCCCCGGGAAAGGAGATCTCCCCCGCGTGGCGGCGCAGGTCGGCGCGGCGGCGGGTGAGCACCACGTGGGGCTCACCCTCGGGGGCGAGCAACAGCGGTACTAGCACCGCCGCCGAGAGGAGATCCGTGGCCCCGCTCAGGATGCCGCCCGCAGCGCGGCGATCCGCTCGAGGCGTTCCTCGAACATGACCTCTCCGTCGAGCGTGCGGTGCACGGGGCACTTGGCGGCGATCACCCGCAGGCGCTCCGCCTGCTCGGCGGGCAGATCCTCGGGGATGCGCACCACGAGCTCGAATCGCGTGGGGCAGCCCCGCTCGGCGGGGGTGTACTCGACGCCGACCTCCACCTCCCCGATCTCCCAGCCCTTGCGGGCCGCGTACATCTCCATCGTGATCGCCGTGCACGACGCGAGGCTCGCCGCCAGCAGCTCCTGGGGGTCGGGACCGGCGTCGCTGCCCCCCGCGTCCGTGCGCTCGTCGACCGTGAGCTGGTGGTTGCGCACCCGCACGGCGTGCTTGAACGTTCCATCGCTGCGCTTCGCTGTGGCCTTCATCCTTGTGCCTTTCCGATCCGAATCGCCTACCTGCAGACTGCTCTACAGCCGATAGCTCTACGAACACCGATAGCTCTGCAACAGATAGCGGTTATGAGCTCCTACAAGAGATGGTAGTTATGTAAGCCGCTTTTCCCAAGGTCGAGTGTGGCGATCGTCCGTGGCTCTAGAGGGGGTTGAACAGCAGCCCCGTGAGCAGCTTGGGAAAGAAGTAGGTGGACTTCGGGGGCATGTTCTCGCCGGCGCCCGCAACGTCTCTGACCTGGGCGACCGGGGTGGGGCGCATCAGGAAGGCGACGTCGTACTCCCCTCCCTGCACGAGCTCCAGCGCTTCGCTGGCGTCGCGGGCGTAGCGGAAGTCGTGCAGATGGGAGATGTCCTCGTCGGAGAGCCCCAGGGCGCCCTTCAGCAGCAGCGCCTCGAGGACCCCGGTGTCGAGGCGCCGGTAGGGCTCGGAGTGCCCCGCTAGGGCGGCGTCCGCGATCGCCTGGTCCCTCAGCCTCAAGCGCATGGGGCGCTTGGAGTCGGAGTCGATGTAGCCGAGCTCCAGGGGGCCCTCCCCGGGGGCCGGCGCGAGCTCCTCAACCGGCACCTCGGCGAGCTCGAAGTCGCGGCGCAGCGCCGCGGCCAGCGCCTCCCGGCGTGCGGCGTCGAGCCCCCGCACGAGGCGGTGGGTGGGGAACACGGTGAGGCCGGGGTCCTCCAGCGCCACCAGGCACATCAGCACATAGCGGTGATCGCCCTCCCCGCCCACCTCCTCCGCGTAGACGCGCGCGGTCTCATAGCGGTGGTGGCCGTCCGCGATCAGGAGCTCAGCATCGCGCGTCGCGGTCTGCACCGCGGCGATCGCTCGAGGGTCCGCGACGCGCCACAGGCGATGGAGGGTGCCCTCAGCGTCGCTCGCCTCCCCCCAGGGAGCCTGGGCGGTGGCGGGCTCGAGCGCTCTCCACGCGGCGCCCGCGGGGTCGGAGTAGAGCGAGAAGATCGGCGACATGTTCGCCCGTGTGGCGCGCGTCAGGCGCAGCCGGTCCTCCCGGGGACCCGGGTGCGTGCGCTCGTGCGGTCGCACCCGCCCCGGCCCGTACTCCTCGATGCGCACCCGGCAGAAGAACCCCAGCCGGGTCTGCTCGACCCCGTCGGGGCCCGTGTAGCGCTGCGTGTGCGCCCAGATCGCGGGCTCCGGGTCGCGCGCCACGGCGCCCTGAAGCTGCCAGCTCTCGAACAGCTCGCCGGCGGTCTGGTAGGGATCGGCCAGCTCGCTCTCAACGCTCTCCTGCCCGTCGGCGCCGCCCTTGCCGGCGGTGGGGGCCCGGGGGAGATCCACCGCGACCACGTTGAACGGGGAGCGCGCGATCAGCGCGGCCCGCTGTGCGGCGTCGATCACGTCGTAGGGAGGGGCTACCACGTCGCCGAGGGCTCCGGCCACGGAGAGGTCATAGTGCAGCGCGCGCAGGGGTTGGACGTCGGCCATTGCGGGGCGGGACCCTAGCAGCGGGCGCGGAAGTGGGTGTTTTGGTTTGGGAACGGGAGGGGCCGCGCCTGGGGTAGATATTTCGCCCGGGTATGGAAGGCGGTGGGCGGCGGTAGACTTGAGTGCGCGTCGGGGCGTGGCGCAGCCTGGTAGCGCGCACCGTTTGGGTCGGTGAGGTCCCCAGTTCGAATCTGGGCGCCCCGATTTTGGGTTTGTTTGGTAGGTCTGGAGAACCCTGTATTTGCAGGGTTTTTTTGTTGCTTTGGGGAGCGGTGGGGTCCCCGGTTTAAATACCGGTTCTGGGCTCGAAAAGCCCGCAAATTCCGTGCTTTTTCGGGGTCGCTGTGCATCCAGGCGTGCACGCGGGCGGCTATCGGTGTTGCAGATCTATTGCAGCGAGGGCGGGATTCTTTTGCAGTGCCAGGCTGCGCGGTCCTGCCGATCAAGACGCCTACTCCTGCCCAAAAGCAGGAGCCAGCCGGACGGCGATGCGGGCTGCTGCTCGTCGTCTGCACCAGCGGTCTCGCCGGCTTCCGTCGTCGCACTTGCTATGCAGTGCAATGCGGTAGCGACGGGTGGCGTGGTGATTGGAGTGGCACCCGTGCGCAGAGCGGTCAAGTCGCGGCGACCCTCGGTACGAACCGCTGAATCGCCTCGTATGCGTGGTCCTGGATCTCAGGGTCGCGGAAGTCGGGAAGGATCTCGGCCTGGTCGATGACCGGTCCGGTGATCGTCTTGGCGGCGCTTGCGTAGAAGACGCCGCTCTGCAGTGACGCGTCTGTGACGGCTTTGACGAATCGCTCGGCCCCAACGTCCAGCTTGTGCCCGATGCGAAGGGCAGGCGCGACGTATGGGAGCAGGATCCGGCTGGCGATGATCCGCACGGGCGCGGGCTGGTCGCGCAGCACGTCGGTTCCCGCGGTGTTTCCCGGCGACATCGTGATGGACCTGAGCTCGGGGTGCATGCGGGCCATCGCGCCCATCCACAGCGCGCCGAGGTACTTGATCTGGCTGTAGGAGAGCATCACGTCGAACTTGCCGCCTTGGAAGAACGAGCCGTCGATCACCGACGCGAACTCCTGCGAGCTTTGATCGGTGAACGTTGGTCGGGCGATCCGCAGCTTCGGGATTCCGCGCGCCCCCTCGCTGCCTGCGAGGACCGCGACATCGGTGAGCAGCCCGGCTGCCAGTAGATTCTCGAGCAGAACCACGTGACCGAGCAGGTTCTGGGCGAATAGCTCAGTCACCCCGTCTTGCGTCAACGATGCGGGCGTGGGGCCGCCGATGCCGCCGGCGATCATTGCGAGCGCGTTCAACGGAGCGGTGATCGCGGCCACCGCAGCATGTACCGACGCAAGGTCTTCCAGGTCGATGATCACTACCTCGAAGATCTTGTGCCCGGTGACCTTCTCCAGGTCCTGCTTTGCCCGCTCCGCCTTGTCCGGGTTGCGGCAGCCGAGATAGATCCGCTCGAAATCCTCGCGCAGCGCCAGCTGCCTCGCCATCTCCTTACCAAGGCCGGTATTGGCGCCAGTGATAAGGATTGTCTTTCCTGCGGTGGTTTGCGTTTGAGTCATCTCATGCCCTCTCAGACCGCAGT